>JADJEF010000018.1 GCA_016702335.1 Rhodocyclaceae bacterium | reverse complement strand
GACCTCTACCGATTTTGATCACCCAGCCGTTATCGATCCGGATTTCGCGGTCGTGCATGTTGGGATTGAGCTTCACATCCAACTCGACGTCGAGTTCAAGCAGGCTCTGCTTTAACTCTTCCAGCTTCTCCGCGATATCGGCGAGTTGCGTGTTGTCGTCGTAGCCCGACAATCAAGCTGATCTTCTTCACCGAGGCGTCTTCAAAAGGGTTTCACAGAAGCGGACGAAGTTCTGGATTTGATGCTGAAGCCTGATGTACGGGTCTTCGATGACAACCGCCTTCGCGCCGCGTAGATATGGGCCGAGGATCGACTCGTAGCTGTGCCCGGTATCGCCATAGAGGATGGTGAAGTGCTGCTCCTTGAGCTCAGCAAAGATAGCTTCCATAACCGGGGCGCTTGGGGATATCGCCGCAGGTACGGGTGACGGCGCAATCGCTACCGCGACTGGAGCTTGCGTGGCCGTAGGTACCGCAACCACATCAGTTGGCGGAGCCTGGAGCTCATTTAGCCGCCGCCGAGCAGGTTCCTGCGTGGCTAGTGCATCTTTTGACTCAGGGCAATAGACAATGACCTCGTCACCATTCGCCTTGAAATAGGACAAATTGATGTGCGCGAACTCGTCATCCGGCTTGCGCTTATTCATCTGCTCTTTCACCCGGCGTCGGCTTTCGATCGCATAGGCAACGTATTCTTCGAACTCCTCGTCCGTGGGCGTTCCACTCGGATGCAGAATCTTCAGGAAGGCGCAGACCGTTTTCTTGACGCCTTTTTCGTCGCGCCCCTCGATGGATTTACCAAGGCGAATGCGCTTGCTGACCTCCTCGTACCGGTTGGTGTGCTTAAACTGATAGTGGAAGGCCTCGGCCAGGTAATCGGTGATAAAACCATAGCGGCTGGTCAGGAACTCGCTGCTATTCTTGGGCATCTCCCAGCCCGGAATGTAGGCAGCGAATCGGTCCTGGATGGCGTAGTCGAATTCCGCTGGCAACGGCAGAAACAAATCATGCTGAGGCGAGTTCTGACCTGCTGCACTGATTCATCGAAATTTCCGACAAAACTCAGACTCGCATCGGCAATGACCTCGGCCCCACGCGAAAAGCGGCCGTTGGCCATGAAGTCCTTCATGATCTGGATGGTGTCCGGATCCTTGACCTTGATTCCACCTACCTCATCGAAGGCGACGGTATCCCAATATCCCACCAGACCCACCTTGCGGCGCGCATTGTTGTAGAACAGGGTGGACTTGGTCGCCTGACCGCCAGAAATCAGTGTGGCGTAGGGTGAAAACTCGCTGAAGAAATACGACTTCCCGGTCCCGCGCGGGCCTAACTCGATGTAGTTGTAATTCGGCTCGACCAAGGCCGCCAACCGCGCAATGAAGTGCATCTTCACGCGTGGCGACAGCTTGCTAGGCTCCAAACCCACGGACCGAAGAATGGCCGCAATCCACTCATCCCGCGTGAATGCCGCGCGGCCTTCTGTATAGCGATCAAAATCGAAGCGCGAAAGCTGAATCGGTCGCAGGTCTTCGATGTAGAACGCGTAGTCGTCGTCTTCGATGTCGTTGTGCGCGAGCGTGACCTCCGCCCAAATTCCACCCTCCAGCAGGCGGTCGTTGTCGCGGTAGAACTTTTCATTGATCGCAATGCGCTGCGAGTTGAAGTTCTCCAATGATGCCCAGTGGCGCTTCTCCTTCTCGACGTAGCGAACATGGACCTTGTCGATGAATCTGTGTTTGCCCTTCGTCGCCACCTTGGATTGCGCGGCATTGGCCTCGTCAGGACGAACGTAGTTCTCTTGCAGTGAGGAGAGCACCGCCTCCATGCCCGCATCCATTTCGGCTTGATCATTGCTGGCGCAATACGGCCAGCAGAAACTCCAGCACGAACGTTGGGACGTTGGTGCCTTTCTTGATTCGGTGCAGCAAGTCCTTGCGCAGAACTTTGCCGTCGAAAGTCGAGTTTAGCTTTTGGTCAAGTTCGTCCATATTGTCTATTCCGTGTAGTCCGTTTCAATCGCCAGAGCGCTGTACGCTGCGAGCGTGGTCGGATTGAGTGCCTTAATCGAAAACTTGCCTCGGAAATCATCATCCATGCGTAGCGCAATTTGCTTGCGCTGGCCTGGCATCAGCGTCAGCGTTCGGGTCGCCGGGTTTACGTCACCACCCGGGCGCGGTTCACCCACCACATTGCCCTTGCTGTCCTGGGCTTCCAGTAAGATTTCCACACTCGTGCCTTGCGAGAAAATATCGTCGGAAACCAGTATCACTTCGACGACCGGCAACCGCGTAGTAATTCTTTTCGCGCCATTCTTGTAACTGATCTCGACCAGCACCTTCCGCACATCGGGCTGCCCAGCGGCGTCGAGACGCGCCACCAAGATCGGCACCACTGCCTCGGCAAGCGATGCGCCGCCGTGAAAATACAAATGCCCAGCGCGGTACGGAGCCATGCTGCGAGGTATCGCCACCTGCGCGAAGTCGCCGCGAATCCCAATCTTGTCAGCACCAACCACCAGGCTGTGGCCATCTGTCGTGCCATTGCCCAACATCATTCGGTCGTGTGCGGTGACCGGCCAATTGCCCTGGGGCTTGACGCAGACATCGCCGGCTTCGGCCTGGGCATTAAGGAAGAAACCGTGGTCAGTCACGATCACTGCCTCCTTGAAGCCCATGCCACGCAACTTATGCAGCGCCACCCGAATCATTTTGAGCGTGCCTGGAATCAAGCCCAGCGTCGTCTCTGGATTGCTTTCCAATTGGCTGTCGATCTCGGTAGAGCGCAACACAAGCAGATCCACCGTTTCCGGAATCTTGGGTTTGCCGCGCACGAAGTCATTCAATGGCATCTCTTCAAAGCGGTCGCCGAGACGTTTGCGCATCACCTCCATACGCTGGGCAACATTGCCGACCGAAGCGCCGGCCAGCTTCGGCATAATCGCGCCGTTTTCAAGCGCCAAGCTCAAGTTGCCCCGCGCACCGGGGAGGAGACTCGCCATTCCCACCAGAGTGATGGTGGGAAGCTGAGCATAGGCAGCTTGAAGCTCAACCGGCCCATCTTCGGATAACAACTTTTCCAGTGCCACGCCCAACTCATAGCGCAGGGCATCCACCATCAAATAAGCCACCTTGCGGCCACTCTCTTTCAACCGGTCTGCCACCAAGCGATCGAACGCATCGGCGTTGGCCATGCATCCCGTTGGTGGCCATCCTGCGGTCTCGACGTATTTCACAAATACGCCTTGCACCTTCTCCGCCAAACGACGATAGCGGTCGCGGGCCTGCTGGATGACTTCGTTCATCAGGCCATGAGGATCGAGAAAATCGCCGACCGCCTGCTCAAACTCGCGCTGTAGTCGATCCGCTTCGCGCAGACTGCCCAGATAAAAGTCCAGGAGATCGGCCTGCGAGCGCGAATGTTCGGGTAGTTGACGCTCGAAGTCCTCGCAGGACTCCACCAGACTGAGGCCGGCACGAACCAACTCCCACTGCGCCTGGCTTTCGCCCAGGCCGAGCCACACGGAAGTCTTGCGGCGCGACAGAATGGAACGAACCAGGTCGGTATCTCCGGCAGAAATGCCCTTAATGGCCGTGCGCAGAAATGTCCGCTCTTCGAATGGAAATGTGTCACGCACGCCCAGGTCGTCAATGTCACCACACAGCTGCGCCAAATTGAGTTCTGTCTCAACACTTTCGGCGCGCTCGATGTAGTTGGAACGCGTCTTGGGGTCGCTGCGCAAGCGTTCGCAAACATCCTCGACGATCGGCCTGGCTTCCATTGGCGCATGCGGCACACCCTTGAGAGTTTCCGGCAACGCTACTGGCAAGTCGAAGACAAATTCGCTGAAGAGCACGTAGCGCCAAAGCTCGTCGGCCAGGCTCGTCCACGTCTTGCCTCGTGTCTTGACCGTCATGGCCAATGTTGCTCGAAGGAAGTCGCGGGCCTCTTGTACCCATCCTTCTTGCAACTTCAATGCCTCGGTCTGGTGCGTATTAGGTGCCAGCAGGGCTGCCAAGATCTCGCGGCCCGATACGGCATCCAAGGTGGCGCGCAATTGCGGCCAACTGACGCCACCACCAATCGCGTCGATTACCGCAAATGCAGGGCCAGCCGGTGTCTCTGAAAATACCCGGCGAATATCCGTGGCGTGATCGGGCTTGGCGCGCAAGCACAGGCTTAAGTATTCGTCACCATCGTCTTGAGGAAACACCGCGCCACACTCGGCATACAGCGCAAAAGGATCGATCTGCTTTTGTTCGTCGGTCTGCGGCCGCTTGCCCGGCACATAGATCAGCACCGATTCGGTCGGCGCTTTGGGTTTCCCGACCTCGCGCAGGGCCTGCAAAGCTAGCTCGCGACTTTCGATACTGCTATCAGTCGTATCGACCACGCGCACCTTCTCAGCCCCAAGATCAAAGCACTGCTCGCGGTAGCGCTTATCGGCGTCGTAGACCACCAGGCATCCCCACTGCTTGAGACGCGGGCGCAGTACGCTCTCTCGAATGAATTCAGCAATGCTCATCACTCACACCCACGCGAAAGCGGCTGACACTGCACCACTGAAAGCCTGAAAGCTCTTCGACGAATTTCTCGCCGGATCCATGTGCTGCGCCACAGTTCGCGCACATTCCATTTGCGTAGCCCTGATTTGAAATAACCGGACCTTTTCAGCACGCGTTCCAGCGCCTCCCAAGTGCCACCCAGGATGGCGTCCGGGTGGCGAAATCCGGCCTTCTGCGGAATCGTTGCAGGTACGCGGGGATAGGCCGCCTGTACCGCTGGCCAGTCGCCAAAAAACCAAGCCTCCAACTCTTCGATGGCGATACGGTTCGCCACCTGGAAGGGATTGCCATTGCCAGCGTTGGTCTTGCTGACCAGTCCTGCCGCCGCAGCCACATTTTCCAAGGTCTGTTTCAGCCCGTGGCAATCGTCATCATCACGATCCACCAAGACCAGGATGGCCCAAGTCGGCGGCAACCAACTGCTGTAGGCGCGCAAACGGTCTGGCAAATTTTTGAGTAAGTCATCCCTGCACTGAAATCGCCTGATCTCGTAATCAACGTCATTCATCAGCTTCGGCAGCAACTGCTCCAATGCCACCTCCATCGAAGGTTCTTCGACGAACACAATCAGCTTTTCCAGCATTAGCCACGCCTCCGCGTTGGTGACATAGACGGTGCGCGTGGAGCACCCTGATTGATCAGAGGGTCGCCAAATCCGAAGTGTCCCTCCATCCACAGGTGCCCTAATGAAGCGCCCGCCTGGATGAACTCGGGGATACCCTGGATATCGCAAGCGCGAACCGCCTGCGTGAAGCCCTGGTCATCGCGATAGAGTACGCGCACTTCTTCAGCTCGCATGGCATTGAGCAGAAATGGCGAATGGCTGGTAATCAGCAACTGAGAATTTTCTGACGCAGCGCGGCACTCTTCAACAACTCTGGCAATAAGCGCGGGTGCAGGAAGTTTTCCGGTTCCTCAATGCCAATGAAGCGCGGCGGTTCCGGGTCGTAGAGCACGGTTAAATAAGCCAGCATTTTCATCGTGCCGTCAGAAGCAAACTTGGAAAGTACCGGCTGATCGAATGGCGCATCCTTGATTTGCAGCAGAAGGCGGCCATCCGGCATCGGCTCGGCCTCTACACGCTCCAGCGGGGGATACGCTGACGCAGCACCGAAAGATCTGCTCCAGGCGCTCCGGATGTCGCTCCTTCAAATATTGAATGACATTGGGTAGGTTTCGCCCCCTTGCTCAACCGCTCCTGGGGACCAGCTTCCGGTTGGTTGCGAGTTGAGTCGATCGATAGATAAGAGACGTACCAGTCGGTAATGAACTCTCGCAGAGCAGCCACACGCGGATGCTCGGTGAACTGCCCAAGCGTATTCACTGCTATCAGGTCTGGCGAGCGCAGATTGGTTTCAACCCGAACATCGTCAGAATCCGGGGCATCTCCACTTGCCGCCTTGCCGACGCCACGTTTGAACTCAAGGAATCGAAAAGGCTGCCCCTTTTGCCCACGCCGCCACTGCAACCACTCTTCAACTACTTCCGGGCCTTTTGCGCCTTCATCAATCGCCAAGTGATAGGTGATGATTGGCGTTTTGGGTTGCTCCCGATACTTCAGCTCAAAAACAATCGGCCCAGACGATCCTCTGGACTTCAGCTCTTTGCCACGGCCACGTCGATCCCATGCATGACGGAGGCCAAATTGAAAGCATTCGGAAAGGAAATTGAATACATCAAAAATGGTGGATTTGCCGCTGCCATTGGGGCCCAACAACACCGTCATGGGCGTGAGGTTATCCAGCTCGACCTTACGCAAGGCGCGGTAATTCTCTACTCGCAAGGACTCGATCCGGGGAATGCCCGGCTTGGCTATTTTGCGTGGATGGTTCATAAGCTATCTCCTGAAGTTTTCTTGCCTCGCGTCTTTTTCGGTTTAGCCTCTGGCTCGATATACAGCGCTTCCAGGTCGTGGGCGATGGCGAGTGATTTGTCGGTTTTGCACTTCTCGCGCACGCGGGCTGGCCAGTAGCTCATGGCCAAGTGCGCCCAGTCGTAGTCACCTTTTTCGAGCTTGGCCCAGGTTTCTTTGAGCACTTTCTGCCACGGCTTGTGGCGGAACAGCGGCCACAGTGGCGCGGCGGTGATTTGCACGCCGTCATCGTGGTTCGGTTGGTAGCCTTGGGCGATATTCAACAGTGTGTCACGCAGTTCGATCAGATCTAGATCGAATGCCTGGATGGTCTCGAACTGCTTTTCCTCGTCGCGGGTACGGGCCGAGCCTTTATTGCGCAACGCCGTCCCGCCAGCGCCGACTTCTTTGAGCTTGGGTTCGACGAAGTCATTGATGGCGGTGTAAAGCGTCTGGCTGTTGAGGCTGGGGTAGTAGAGCCACAGCGTGTAGCTGCCTGAGGTGGTAGCCAGCGGCCAGTAGATCGGGGCTTTGCGGCGGCTCTTAGAGTAGCGCTGAAGATGGAAAGCAAAGAAGTCTCGTTGCAGCCAGCGGCGCACGTCGTCAGGTACGGGCATATCAATCCGTCCGAGCACTTCCTCCACGCGGTGTGCCAGATCGTGTGGGTGGCCTTGGTCGTCAGCCAGGACTCCAGCGTGGATGTGAAGGGGGCAGTGCCGTCAGGCAGCATTCCGGGGCTTTTTGCGGGTAGCGGGTCGAAGGGGTCTGGCTCTGGCGGCGCTTGGCGCTCGCCGGTTGCAAGCCGCAAGTCGAAGCGACCAAAGGCGATGCCTACTGCCCATGAAAGCGACGCATCAACAGGAGGCGCGTCGGGCTCGACGTCCTCCACATCATCTTCTGCCGGATCGTCCTCGGTGGAGGACTCATCACCACTTTGCCCCAATGCGATCTGACGATCGGCTTCAGAAAAGCCATAGAGGTCGAAGGCGATGGTGTCGATCTCGGCCTGAATTTTCTCCAGCTCCGCCTCGATGCCAGATGGGTCGTAGTTGCCCATCCGCACGCGCAATGTAGCTGGTAAGAGAAACGCATGAGAGGTTTCAGCGATAGTGTCCAGCGTCCGCTTGAGTGACCAGGCCCGGCGAGCCAATGCGGTGAAAGTAGATTGCTGATCCAGGCTGAAGTTGGATAGGGGTTTGTTTGGATCAAACCAACTTCAAAAGATTGAGCAAGCTCAGTTCTTGCTAACTGCAGTGACACCAAATACTCAAATGGCTTTGAGTTAACTATTGCCGAGAGAGCCAAAAGATCGACTGCAGAGTCATTTTCCACAAAACCAACCGGACCTTTGTCAGCAAAAATGCAGCCCTTTGGTATCGCACGAAAGCTGAGTCCATTAGTACGTCTTGGCCAAGTCAATCCCGGCCGCAAGAAAAAATTGGCTGCAGTGTCACGTAGCATCCAGACATTGGAACGAACGGCACCCTTCTCATTCAGATTGTTCTTAATTTCTGCGCCATCACGGGCCCAATTAACCATCAAGTGAACATCAGCATAATGCTCCGATTGAGTGCCGCCTTTTTGCGAAAAGAATGCCAACCTGGCGATGCAGACATAACCTCCCACCAAACTCGCAAAAAGCGGCCATCATCAGCTGATGCTAGGCCCTGTTTTGCGGTTCGACCGTGCGACTCAAATTTGGGAAACCGCAGAAAGGCTGACCGAATTGAATCATTAACCCAATACGCAAAAGGAGCTCCTGGAATGATCTTGAAATCATCAGGATCAGTTTCAAAAACACGCTCATCAGAAAAGCCGGAACGACTTGAGCCAATAGAAGATAGCAATGCTCCTTCTTTGTCCTGTTCTTTCATCAAGCGCAGAAAGATCGTCATGCCACTTTCTCCAAAACATAGGCTGCGGCCTCAACGGCTGCATCATCCATAACGCCCACACCGAGGTCAGCAAACGCCTCAGGCGTGGTAAGACCTGGCAGGACATGCTCACGCCACTTTGAAATCGAGAAAGAAGCACGTCCGTGAGGTAATCGCACCAATCCGTCCTACAACGCAGTAACTCCAACCCGCGTTCCACCATGATGGCCAGCAAATCGTTCTTGCTACGCGGGTACGCTTTGGCAAGCTGATCCCTTGGTGCTCAATGCCAGTGCACCAAAAGGCGGGTTCATCACCACCACATCAAACACCTCGCCACATAGATCTATCAGCCGCAACCCTTGCAGCGCGTCCTGCGCAAACAGGCGGCCCTGATACGTTGATTTCGCCGCCTGTGCAAATTCAGTGAGTGCCTTGCGCACGCGGGTTTCTGCCTTCTGCCACTGCTCCATGTCGGCCTCTTTGAATAGGCTGCCATGCTCACCAAAAACCTGACGAATCAAACTCGGCAGTTCCTGCTCGACCTGCAGCAGCACGCCAAGCTCTGGCAGCCCCTTGAGCAGTTGCAGTGTTTTTTCGAACAACTCTGCATCCAAGTGGTCAAGATCTCCCACAAACTGCTGCCGCAACTCGCGGTCGGCGGGTGGGGCAATGGCTGCCACCACATGGCCACGGCCGATCAGCGGACGGTCCTTTGCTTTGACATCCTCCGCATGCCAGGCGCGTTGAGCACGTAGCCACAAGGCCAGTGACGCGATCTGCGCGGCGCGCGGGTCAATGTCCACGCCGTAGATATTGTGTTCGATGATGAGGCGAGGCACATCGCGCAGAAAGCTGGCCTGGTCGGCGTAGGTTTGATTCAGTGGTTTGAAGTGAGCGGATGGCTGGGTCGAGATATCCAGCGATCCGGGGCCGTGTTCCTGCTCCCAATCCCAGGCCTCACGATAAATCTCCAAGAACAGGTCGAAGGCATAGAGGCCGAAATGCATCGAACCGCAAGCCGGGTCCAGCAGCTTCAGTGTGCGCGGGTCACGCAGGCGGCTTGCGGCAACGGGCTGTTCGTCTGGCTTGACCAACAGGTATTGGCACCGTCCCGCCAGCGCCGACTTTCCACCGGTGGCGTTGAACCACAGCCGCCCCAAGGTGTTGTCGACCAGAAACTCCACGACATAGCGCGGCGTGAAGAACTGGTTGCGCACGGCCAATTCGCGACTGTTGCGTGGTGCCTGCGACGCATCGCGCATCGCTTTGCGCTCTTCCTTGGAGTTGAAGTATTGGTAGATCCAGCCAATGGTTTCATCCTCTGCCCACAGCGGCTCGATCTCGGCGTCGTTGATCAGCGCCAGCAATTGCAGCAGTGAGGCTTCACGAGGAAACAGTCGGCCCTGAGGTGAGTAGCGATCGAAAAGACCCGGCAGGTCTTGGGCGAGTTCGTCAAAGACACTAAACAGGTAGACGCGGTAGGCATCGCCGGTTTCCCCGAGACCCGTGCCGGCCAGTCGGGCATAGAGTTGAAAACCCTTGGCTTGATAGCCGTTGCCAACCGACTCGATCAGCAGCCCACGTGCTTCGGCCATGCGCAGTGCGGCCAAGCGGTTGAGCACTGTGAAAGCCTGCTCGCGCACGATGCGCTCCAGGCCCGTTTGGGCGTCGGCTTCCTGGCTGGCGCAGTAGTGGGCCAGGGTGTCGCGCAGAATCCGGGCGGTTTCACGCTGTGCGTCGTTGAGGTGGCGCAGATTTTGCAACGGCGTGATCGTGCCCGAGCTTGGGTCCAGGCCGTAGTCGTTCTGAAGTTGCCGGGTGAATTCTTCTTCCTGCACCTTGCGCGCATCGTTGACGAAGCGCTGCAGGCGGCTGCGGGTGGACTGATCGAAAGCCATCGCTACTTATCTCCGCCGAGGGAGAAGGTCACCTCAATTTCGGCATAGAGGCCGACCTGGGCCTTGATCTCGTGAAGCTGCTGGATCAGGGCATCAAGGTCAGCGGCAGAGGTGAGTTTGGCGGGCACGGCGACCGACTTGGAGAGCTTGGCAGGCCCCTTTTCACCTTTCTTGGCGCGTTCTTCTTCAATACGCTGACGCAGACGTTCTTGCCCCTGGCGCTGGATTGATCGCTTGAGTTCATCGATCGTGCTGTTGATGTCGTAGTCACGCGCCAGAAGTTTCTTGAGCCCAGCCAGATCTTGCGTTGCAGCCAGCGCCAAACCATCCAATTGGCTCACTGTATTTCCACGTTCCTCTTGGGTCAGCTCTTCCCATTCTGGAATACGCTGCAAGTCCTCAACGCCTTCCTTGAGCCGCAGCTTTTGCTGCTCGGACATCGTGGTGACGGCATCGCGGACGCGGGCCTTGAGGTGTGTGAGTTGAGAATTAAAGTCGGCGGTGTGTTTGTAGAAATCTTCTTTGCCCAGGCGTTCTGAGAGTTGAGTCAGATCTTCGGCGACTTCGTGGCGAAGATTGCCCGGTATGCCGGTGTCTGGCAGGGCTTCGATGTCGCGACGGTGAGCTTGTAGTTCGCGCAACGTGGCGTCGAGGCCGTTGTCGAGTACGCGCTTTACTTCGAGCGCCCACTTGAGGTTGTCGTAAATAGACGAGGTTTCCGCGCCCAAGCGTTGCGGCGCGTCCGATGCATCGGTGAACAGGACATCGGCAATGTCCTGGTTCAACGTACGAACGCGATCACTGCCCGCCAGCCCAAGACCGCTAAGCTTTTCCGCCAACGATCCGTAGTCATGCTGGAAGCGCGGGAAATGCTTCGCGGCCGCCTTGCTGATCTCCTGCTCCAGCGGGATGACCATGTCGCCTACCAACTCGGTCAGTCGTTCGGCGGCACGGCCGAGCGTCTCGATTGACGGACGTTCATCGCGCAGGGCGACGCCGGTCTGCTTAAAGGAGTTGTTGGTCTTGAGAGAATCAATGGCCTGTTGGCCGGCGGCGGTGACTTCGCGACCAGAAACCTTGAGTTTGATTTCGCCCGCCATCAGCATGGCTGCGATGATGTAGCGCGTGGTGTCCGGCGACCAACCGAACGGGTCACCACTGAAATCATCGAGTAGGCGTTTGCCGTCGACGGTGCCGCGCTTGTCGATGTAGTCACGAATGCTGATCATCGCCTTGTGATCGGTTTTAAACGAGGCGCGACCGGCGACTGTCTGCACCAAGCTAAGAGGATCGAGAGCGCTGCCGATGGCGGCCGGATTGGCGACCTTCAAGAATTTCTCTGCGGTATCGGTTGCTGCGCGTACCGGGGCTTCGACATAGCGATCAAACACTTGGTCAGCGACGTCGGCGAGCAGCTTTTTGGCCGCCTCGCGCAAATCGGCATCAAGCGAGGTTACGGCTGTCGTTTGGCCCCGGAACACAAAGGATCCTGCCTGCAGGGTTTGCTTGATCTTACTTTGGAGTTGAGTGGCAAGCTTGGCCGCGCGGTCAATTTGGCCGGTGCAGTAATCCTTGACCTCTTGATCTGGCTCGTTGCGGTGAAGTTCGGCAATGCGCTGGCAACGGTAGATTTCGTTTGCAAGGTCATCGAGTTCGGGGTTTGTCCTAGTCAGCAAGCCAATAACATTGCGGCCGGCGCGACTCCGGGAGTCGTCGAGCATACGGTTACGGGCAGTGTCGTAATCGGTGGCAGACACTAGTTCGACAATGGTTTGGATGGTGCTCTGATCGCCAGCTAGGCTGGTGATAGTGCTACCCGTTTGAACCTTGAGGCCAGCGGCAACAGCCATCGTGCCGTGGAGACTGACGCGTGGCAGCGGATCGAATGATTCGCGCAGGGCATCGTTGAAGATGCGTTTCACGTCAACGGTGCGCAAGGCGATCGAGCCACGTTCTTGCTCAATATCGCGAAGTTTCTCACTCAAGAAGACCAGGTTGCCATCCTTCTCGCCAAGCGGCACGAGTACATCGTTCAACATCTCGTCGACAGCTTTGCGGATCGTCTCAAGCTGAGAGGACGCGGTGACAGACGGGTGCATCAAGCTAGTGACGTTTTGCAGCGTCACGGGGAGGTTGCCGAGGATCTGCAGCACCGCGACTGACTTCGCGATGTCTTGATGGAGCGGTGAGTCAGGGAAGCGAATCTGCACCTTGCCAACGGCCTGATGAATCGACGTGAAGGCGCGGCGAATGTCTTTTTCCAACTCGTCGTACAGCGTGACGGTGGTGGCAAGCCACCCCACGGGTTGGTCGGCCATTGCCTTGGAGCCGCCTTCGCCCTTGAGCACGTCCTGGATAACCTTGATTGCAGAGCGGAGGCCAATGCCGCCAGTGGACTTGGCCAGCGCGCCGAGCAGATGCAGCAGGATGTCGAAGTGGGCCGGCAGGAAGGGATAAAGATTGGTGAAGCTCTCTTTGCTGAAGTCCGCGTCGTAATACTTGGCGTCTTGCAGCTTGGTGTTGTGTCTCAGCGCCTGGCCCTGGGAGTCGAAGAGTTTGCCGAGCTCCGTCTCACCTGCTGGCGATTTGCCGAGCAGGCGCCGATAGCAGATTTCTTTGATGTCGCTCGATTCCAGATCGATCTGGATCGGGAATCGGTCTTTCAGCTTGTATAGCTTGTCGGAATTGAGTGCGGCGCGCGGGTCGTCCTCGGTGAGGGTCTGCTGGGCCGTGGAAATAATCCAGGCCTTGCCATCGCCCAGGCGCTTGAGGTTCTTGGCAAGCCCGTCGAGATTGAGGATTAAGTTGTCACGCGAGGCAACGTACTGGCCGGCTTCGTAGACGATGAAGATAATGTTTTGCTTGCCACTCTTCTCTCGGACGATGTCGATCATCTCCTGGACGCGCTGGTCCTCGAACTGGAAGAAGCCATCCGTGCTGGAGGAGAAGGACTTGGCTTCCGGGAAAAGCGCTGGATACATCTCGTGGGCGATTTTTGGAATCAGGCCGTCAACGGCCAATGGATTGTTCTGAACGCGTACCCAGGTTGCCCCTGGCAACGCTGCAGCGACCCGATCATGTAGTTCAGCGGTACGCCCATCCTTTTCGATCATCCGCTCGAAGGCAGCGACCTTCAGGTTTCTGGAGTACCCGGCCCATTGAAGCACCTTGAAGTACAGGACGGTCGAAACGTCCTCCATCGTTGCGCTGGCGAGCATTTCACTTGCCAGGTCGAGCATGACTACGGCTGCCGGGAGTCTCTGCGCAACGGCACCCAAGAGCGCTTTGGTCTGAGGCTTGTGCAGGCGATCCTGCAGATACTTGATGAACGGTGTGCCATCGATAGTGCGTTGGTCGTCGAAGGCTAGCCCCAGGTACTTGGTAAACGAACTCTTGCCGGATCCGTAGAAGCCCGATACCCAGACACCGACCTCGTTTTCGCCGCCAGTCTCCATCGCAAGCTGCATGCGGTCGAGGAGCTTGCGGAACTGTTCCTCAATGCTCTCAGTGACCACGTATTCCGAGATCTCAGCCTTCAGGCGGCCTTCCTGCGACGCCCCATAGGTGATGACCTTCTCAATGGTCCGGTAGATGTCTTTGCTTGGGTCGAAGAGAGATCGGATGGTCATTGTGTTATCCCTGGATTCTTAAATTGTGTTCAGCCGCCGACATGGACGGAGCGATAGTTGCCGTCCTCAGGATAGAAGCCGAGAAACTTCAAGCGTGTTTTGCCGGTGCGCACACCGGGGTAGAGGAAAACAGTCGGCACATGAAACTTGCCTTGAAGCTGACTTTCGATGGCACCGATGCGCAAGAACGGATGCAGTGCTTCAAGATCGGTGACCAACAGCAATGCGTTTTGCTTTCCTTCCAGCGGTGCGAGTTCGTTCTCAAGCCGCTTCAAAAGGGCATTGTCGGCTGCCAAGATGTCGGCCAATGCTTTGTTTGTTCTGGCCCAGTCCATCGGTGCGGATTTGTCCTCCATCACGCAAAGGGACCAGAGCGGGTCTTCCTTGAGCAGCGACCAAATGTGCTCGGCGATGGAGAAGGTGTACATCCCATCCTTCCTGGTGCAGCTTGGCAACCCAGGCGGGCGTCTGCCGCTTGACCTCGAGGATCTGCTCAGGCGGGAACACCAGGTAGTAGATCGGCTCGAAACTCGCATGACCGAGTTCGCGCCCGTGACGAACCCGCTCGCGCAGTTCGTCAAAGTCAGCTTTGAGTGAGGACATCGCAGAGCGCCTCCATGTCTTGTTGTTTCCAGCTAATCCGAATGACGTCACCGGCCGCCTGGACGATGAGCAGCCCTTTCAACGAAAGCCGCTTGATCTCTTCCAGCACGTCTTCGCGCGCCAGCCCGAATAATTGCCAGTCTTCGTGTGTCAGCAGGGCGTTGTCGCCAACGCCAGCAAAGTGAAGTTCGTATGCAAGGTATGCCGCCACCGACGGAGAAACCCGGAAAGGGATGATTTGACGAACGGTCTTCTGACCTCGTTCGAGCATGCCGTAGTCTGCGCAGCAACCAGTCAAATACGCAGAGACGCGCCGCACCGTGGTTTCCGACCAGCGCTTGACCGTTTTGCCGTCGTCGATCCCTCGTTCAACAAAGGCTCGGGCATCGTCATTGCTGATTTGCGAGTATCCGCCTGCGTAACGAGCCCAATAAACGTGGCGGATGAAATCACCGAGAATTGGGTTGGCCCGACTCGTATGTACTAGCATGATCTGAGTCAGGTCAGCCGTCGTCATCTTCACTGACAGTCGCTTGAGGTGTTCAGCAGGCGCTCCGCCTGAAACGAGATAGCGTGGAGCAAAACATTCGACGACGATGTTGCGTAGTCGGCGTGCCGTAACAGTAGGGAATCGGCCTGATTCGAGAGCAACCTGGTGTAACTGGACCGCTGACATCCCATGGGACCACAAGTCGAGCAAAGTCTTGGTCTCATTGACGAGCCCAAGGCCTGCTTGCAACTGTGTCGTGTACGGATTCTCTGCTGCCACAGCTAACTCACCAAATACGGGTATGTTTGGGCGTTCTGAGAGAAAGCCGATACGTAGGTGCCCGCGATTGACTTCAGAGTTTCACCGGCACTCAACTGATCAATATTGCCAACTGCTGTGGGACCAACCGCAGCGGAATGGATTGCGCCAGCCAATGCCTTCAGCGCCGCAAGAGCCGCATCCTTATCCTGTGGTACCTGCTTGGCGAGTTCCGTACCGACACCGCTTTGCATCATCGCGTGAAGGTCTTGCTCGACTTCTTCCGGAAGCCGGAACAGATGGTAACTGCCGACATTTAGGTGTTCGTCGTGAAGCTTGCGTGCGGCCTCAACGACGCCGTGGTACTGCGCCAACAGCGAGGTTTTCGGCGTCACGAACTCAAGTGACCGCAAACTGTAGTCACCGAAGAACGAAGTGGGCCACCAAGCATACTGGGCACGTTCGCCCAGGAAACCTACGAGTGTTCGCAGTTCCAGGAGCGTCTCGAGGTGATTTTTTGTCATCCGGTTCTTTCTGATCTTTGTGTCGAGATCTAGGGCTCAATCGTTCTTGTCCGTCGTTATCGTCTGTTGCTTGATCCATTGGTCGATATCAGCCCGTGAGAATCTCCATGCACCGCCGACCTTGAACGCAGGGATTTTCTTGGTTCCGACCAACCGGTAAATGGTCTTTTCGGCCACCTTGAGATTACGCCCCCCCCCCTTGGGGGTCAGGATCGCCTCTTCACTAGACTTTTTGACATGGCCTTTCCCAAAAGAAAAAAGCGTCAAGAGGGGCCAAAGCATTGCTCACGCCAACCGAATTATGGCTATTCTGGGTGTGGTGCGGCTCATGGGGTGAGCCTACATACTGAAAAGGAAGTTCGCTAAAGACGGCGTCGAAGCGTCGAATACCAGAAGGTATGTCAATACAAAATCGTGACCAAATGCCCGCAAATCCCCATCAACAGGGCGATTGAGAATCTGCACTAAAACCCGGCAGTCAGGAGGTTTCGAGAATGTTGGCCTGTAAGAACCAGAAACCGGCGATACAGGGTGTAACGCAGTCAGGAGGTAGAAACGAAAAACCCCGCCAACACTGGTGTGTCGCGGGGTATCCGTTATTGCTTACAGCAAGTTTCGCCAGTATTCTTGGCGGAGAAGCAGGGATTCGAACCCTGGATTCCGTTTTTGACAGAATGCTCCCTTAGCAGGGGAGTGCCTTCGACCGCTCGGCCACTTCTCCGGTGCTACACATGATTCGGGGAAGGATTGTAGCGGAGAAGTGTTGTCTTACCAAGCTACTGCTACTGTGACCCATGTCATCAGATTCAGACCGTAGCGCGGCGCTCGTTAGCAAACCGCCCGACGAATTTTTCGTCTCAAACTTGCCAGGCGTTGTCGCGAAAAACGATATCGTTGTCGAGTTGTACCGCCTCGGTGAGGGCGAAGACATCGACATGATGACGGGCGTCTGTGCGACGGATCTGGGGTTTGCTATAGGCTCCGTGCTTTGCCCCCAACGAGAGGTGAATGCCGCACATGCGCTCATACGTGCCGATGTCGTTGACTCTGCGCGTGGAGGTGAGCGCTCGGTTCAAACCGAAACCCAGCTCGCGCAGCCAGATTTCACCTTCATCGTTGCGAATGTTTGCGAGTACACGGTTGAATTCCGGCGTGGAGTCGATCGCTTCTGTTACGCGGCCTCGCTCCACAACCAGCGTCAGAGGAATCTCGGGTTGATTGACGGCGAATGACGTGTCGCCAAAAGCAAATATGCGCACCCGTCCATTGACACATTCAAGATCGCTTGCCTCGGTAAATACTTCGCCGATGGGGAATTGGCCGCCGACGTTATTCATTTCGCTGTAGTCGCCCACGTTCAGCTTGGCAGGTTCAAACGGTGATGCAAACAATAGGCGCTCGCCGTGGCTATGAATCACGCCACTCTTTGCCTGGTCAATACGTTGTTTGAGGGCGTGACCCAGCGTGCGAAAGTACGCCGGGTCATAGGCGAGGGCATCGAGGTAGTAGGACACCTGGGCAGACGTCATGCGGGCCAAGTGAGGGTGCTCGATGACTTTCAGTCCGCGTTTGAACAGTTCAACCCGTATCCGATACGCTCCGAGCCGAAAACTTGTCGATTGCACCAGCACCACCAGATCGCCAGCTACCAGGGGTTCGAACTCCGCCAGAATGCAATCGGGTGCCACCGCATCAAAGTCAATGTGTTTGGCCTGGGGCAGGCAGTGACGGTATGCGCTGCTCAGAATTTTGGCCAACTCGCTTTGCGAATCGGCCACTACCACTGCCGCTTGGCCTGGCTTGATTTCGATCGCCAGTGTCAGAATGTCATGCAGGTGGCGACGCGCGGTCTCGTCGGCGGTTGAGGCGTCAAATGACTGGGGCATGCGGTTTCGTTTGGGAAGCAAGGTTAGAGGTTACGCAGGCTCGTCACGGGCCAACCACGTTGCTGCGCGGTGGCGCGCAGGGTGTCGTCAGGGTCGACGGCCACTGGGTGGCTTACCTTTTCCAGCAGCGGCAGGTCATTGAGCGAATCGCTGTAGAAATGGCTGCTGCCGAAGCTGCCCCACCAGAGCCCCAGTGTTTCCAG
The DNA here is from genome assembly GCA_016702335.1 of Rhodocyclaceae bacterium. Lineage (GTDB taxonomy): Bacteria > Pseudomonadota > Gammaproteobacteria > Burkholderiales > Rhodocyclaceae > JADJEF01. The sequence goes on along the minus strand of JADJEF010000018.1, from coordinate 996,338 downwards.
CCAGTCATCAACGCGCTGGATCTTGCCTTCGCGAAACGACGGCAGGCCGCGCGGCGTGCCCAGGAAATGGCCGCCGTTGTGGGCGGGTATCGTTGCGATCAGGTGTGGGATGCCAAACTCAGTGGCTATCGGGCCGGTGACAAAACTGTTGGTGGCGGTGACGATGGCCATGAGATCGCCGGCGTCGCGGTGCCTGCGTACCAGCTCGCGTGCGGCGGGGCCGATCATCGGGCGGATGCGCTCTGCCATGAATTCCCTATGCCAGGCGTCGAGTTGCGGGCGCGCGTGGCGAGTCAGGGGGGCCAACTGAAACGCGAGGAAGGCAAAAATATCCAGCGTACCCGCTTTGTAGTGCTCGTAAAACTCGAGATTGCGGGCTTCATGCACCTCCGGATCAACGACGCCCTTGCTGATCAGGAATTGAGCCCACTCAAAGTCGGAGTCACCAGCGAGCAGGGTGTTGTCGAGGTCAAAGAGGGCGAGGTTCATGGCGGAGTCAGATTCAAAGGGGATTGCAGCAATTCGCGCAGGAGCGGCAGGGTGGGGTGGCGCTTTTGTTCCAGCGATACCTGGTCGAGTTGGTCGAGGACGTTCATCAGTGCAGGCAGGTCGCGTCGGCCATGATGCATGAGGTAGTTGAGCACACTTTCGTCGAGGCGCATCCCACGCTGCTGACTATGCTGGAGCAGGGCGGTACGTTTTTCGTCATCGCTTAGCGACTGCAGATGAAACACGAGCACCTGCCCAAGTCGGGTGCGCAGATCCTCGCGCAGACTGAGATTCAACGGAGGCACGTTGGCGGTGACGACGATGGCCAGCGCGCTATGCCGAGCGGTGTTGAACAAACGAAACAGTGTGGTCTGATCGGCTTCGCCCAACGATTCAACTTGATCAATGAGAACCATGCTGCGCGGCGCAATGCTTTCAGGGGGCGCAAGCTTGCCGGCAGATAACTGGTGAATGGCACGGCGGTTGCATTGCAGCGAAACGCAGGCATTGAGCAGATGTGTTTTGCCAGAGCCAGTCGGCCCCCACAGATAGATGGACTGGAAGCCGTCACTGACTGACAGCGCCTGCAGGGCCCGACATGCCTCGCCATTGCGACCGGTGACAAAATTGGCGAAAGTCGGCGGCACGTCCGGCTTCAGGTCAAGCAGCAGTTGCGACATAGAAAACGGCGGGGGCTTACGACCCGCGGTAAAGGCGGCTATCCAGGTAGCCGCGATGCAATTCACGCAGGCCGATGAGCATGGCGGCCGAAGCCGGCAGGGCAAGCAGCACCCCGAAAAAGCCAAAAACTTGCCCGAAGGCCATCAGCGCGAAAATTACCGCAAGGGGTGGTAGCCCGACTTTCTCCCCCACCAGATAGGGCGTCAGGATGAAGCTCTCCAGCACCTGACCGACGGTGTAAATGCCTAATACCCAGAAGATGGGTGGCCAGCCGCCGAACTGTAGCAAGGCCACGACCATGGCCAGGGCAAACGAGGTGGCAAAACCGATGTAGGGAATAAAGATCAGGGTTCCGGTCAACACGCCCAGCGCAAGCGCCGAAGGAATGCCGGCAATAGCCAGGGCGATAGTGTAGTAAGCCGCCAGGATGGCCATCACCAATAGTTGCCCGCGCAGATACGCTGAGAGCACGTCATCCACATCCCCCGTAATGGTGAGCACTTTTTCATGATGCGTGCGTGGAATGAGGGTATCAATGCGACGCACCAGATGGTGCCAATCGACCATCAGATAGAACGACACCACCGGCGCCAGCATGGCATTGATGACGACGCCCGCAACCGCCAATCCACCGAGGCGCAGCGAGGTGAACACTTGCTGAACGACGGACTGCACGATGTCGCGATGCTCGGTGATCAGGCTCTGGAGAAAGTCGGCATCGACCTTCAGCGGCATGCCCAGAAAGCGTTCGGCCCAGGGGGCGATGAAGGTGTTGAATTGCGTGATGGCCTGGGGCAGGCGGTCGGCGATGCGGGTGGCTTCTTCGCGGATCAGCGGCACCAGCATCAGTACCAGGGCAGCGATCAGCAGCCAGAAAATGGTCAGCACCAAGACGGCGGCCAGTGCTCTCGGTACGCGCCAGCGGCAAAGTTTGTCGACCAGTGGATTGCCCACATAGGCGAGGATGATGCCGATCAGGAACGGTGTCAGCGTAGGTGCGAGCACATACAGCAGTACCGTGATTGCGGCGGCGACCCCTAGCCAGGGCAGAAGTGGGCGCAGCGGAGGAAGGCGGTCGGAAGTAGGGGCGATCATCTCAGTTAGAATGCGCGCAAAAGTGGTGTCGCGCCTGACGTTTCAAGGTATCACTAGGCCAAGCCGACACGCTGCACTTTAGCCGGCCCCTCTTGCAAACTCAATGGGCCCGCCCGACACCCAGCCTTCATCTCCTTTAAAGACTACACGGCCATGGAAACGCGCATCGACTATAAATCCTCCGGCGTCGACTACAGCACACTCGATCCGATCAAGGTGGCCGCTCAGGTCGCGGCCAAGGCCACCGCGGCGAATCTCTCGATTCATGGCATTGGCGAGGTGGCGGCATCGCGCGGTGAGTCGGCGTATGTCGTCGATGCCGGCGATTTTTACCTCGCCTCAATTACCGAGTGCCTGGGCACCAAGGCATTGGTAGCGGATGCGATGCGCGCGATTACCGGACGCACCTACTACGAAAACATTGCTCAAGACACCATCGCCATGGCGGTCAATGACCTGATCACGGTGGGTGCCACGCCGCTCTCGGTGCATGCCTATTGGGCCGCGGGCGGCGGAGACTGGTTTGCCGATGCCGAGCGCGCCAATGATCTGGTACGGGGCTGGCAAGCGGCCTGCGACAAATCCGGCGTGGCCTGGGGCGGTGGCGAAACCCCGGCCCTGGCCGGCGTGGTGAGTGCGGGCGCCATTGATCTGGCGGCTTCCTGTGTGGGCTGGGTTAAGCCCAAGAGCCGGCTGACGCTCGGCGAGGCCTTGGCCCCGGGCGATGCGATCGTGCTGCTCGAGTCCAGCGGTATCCATTCCAACGGAGTGTCGCTGGCGCGCAAGCTGGCGGGCTTGCTGCCGCAAGGCTATGCCACTCCGATGGGTGACGGGCGCCTGTTCGGCGAGGCGCTGCTTGATCCGACGGTACTTTACGTGAGCACCCTGGAAGCCATCGCCAAGGCCAGTATCGCCGTGAACTACGCGGCCAATATTACCGGTCATGGCTGGCTCAAGCTGATGCGCCATCCAGCGTCGCTGACCTATCGTTTCCATACCCTGCCGCCGGTGCCACCGGTGCTGCAATTCATCTGTCAGCATGCCAAGTTGCCGGACGCCGAGGCTTACAGCAGCCTCAACATGGGTGCCGGCTTCGCGCTCTACGTCAGCACTGGCGAGGCGGCGCGTGTGGTCGAATTGGCGGCGGCGCAGGGAGTGCGCGCCTATGTGGCGGGTGTGGTTGAATCCGGCCCCAAGCGCGTGATCATCGAGCCGCTGGGCGTCGAGTTTGGCGCGGGCGACATCAATCTGCGGGCCTGAGACCACCGAATCAGTCGAGGGCTTTTTCGACGACCGAGAGCGTCTTCTCGGTCACCAAGGCATCGGTGAAGGTGATCGGGGTTAACCAGTTCATGCTGCGCAGCCAGGTGATCTGACGCTTGGCCAGTTGGCGCGTGGCAAAAATCACTTTATCGCGCAGCGTGTCGTGCGGGCTGGTTTTTTCGAGTACCTCCCAAATCTGCCGGTAGCCCACACAGCGCACTGACGGCAGGTCGGCGTGGAGGTGGTAGCAGGTGCGCAGATGCTCAACTTCGCCGACCAGACCCGCCGCAAGCATGGCGTCAAAGCGCTGGGCGATGCGTTCATGCAGCACTTTGCGGTCGGCTTGGTCCGCCGGTTGCAGCGCAATGCCGACCAGCGTGCAGGGTAGGGTGGCATCACGGGGTTGCTCGGCGATCCATTGGCTCAATGGCCGCCCGGTGGCGCGAACCACTTCCAGTGCCCGCGAAATGCGCTGCGAGTCGTTGGGCGCGAGGCGTGCGGCGGTGGGTGCATCGAGCGTGGCTAGCTCGGCGTGCAGCGCCGGCCAGCCACGTTCGTGTGCTTCGGTTTCCAGTAGCGTGCGCAGCAGCGGGTTGGCGCTCGGCATCGCGGCGAGTCCCTCGCGCAGGGCCTTGAGATACAGCATGGTGCCGCCTACCAGCAGAGGAATCTTGCCGCGGGCTGTGATGTCGGTCATGGCGGCGATGGCGTCGGCGCGGAAGCGGGCGGCGGAGTAGGCGTCCTCCGGGCTGATCAGGTCGAGCAGGTGGTGTGGCACGGCCGCACGTTCGGCGGCCGACGGCTTGGCGGTACCGATATCCATGTCGCGAAACACCTGCGCCGAATCGACGCTGATAACTTCGCAGGGGAAGTGTTCGGCCAGTTGCAGGGCCAGCGCCGATTTGCCGCTGGCGGTGGGGCCGGCGATGACGATGGCTGGCGGTAATTTTTTACCCAAGTGAGCCTTGTTCATCGCCCGCGCATGAACAAGCGATCGAGATCGTTCATCGAGAGTGCAATCCAGGTTGGGCGACCATGATTGCACTGGTCGGCGCGCTCGGTCGCTTCCATGTCGCGTAACAGGGCATTCATCTCGGGCAGGCTGAGGCTGCGGTTGGCGCGCACCGCGCCGTGGCAGGCCATCGTGGCGAGCAATTCATTGCGCCGGGCGGCGATGACATTGGACGCCGGTTGCTCCGATAGCTCTGCCAGCAGCGAGCGGATCAGCTCAGCCACATTGCCGCCGGCGAGCAGGCTGGGTACGCAGCGCACGGCCAACTCACGCGGCCCGGCCACACTGATGGCGATGCCCAGCTGCTCCAGGGCACCGGCGTGGTCGGCGGTCGTGGCCAGTTCTTTGTCGGTCGCGGTGAGCACGATGGGCACCAGCAGTTGCTGTGTGCTCGGCTGGCCAGCGTCGCAGTGAGTCTTCAGTTTTTCGTAGAGGATGCGTTCGTGCGCGGCGTGCATATCTACCAGCACCAAGCCTTGCGTATTTTGTGCGAGCACATAGACGCCGTGCAGTTGGGCAATGGCGTAGCCCAGCGTGGGTGATGTACCGCAAGTCGGCGCTGGTGGGACGGCGATTTTGGCCATATCTGCGCTTTGCGCGCTCGCGGGCTGGCTGCCGGCGACAAAATCGAAGTACTGGCGCATGGCTGGCTCGCTCACCTGCAGCGAGCCTTGGCTCGAGCGTTGCCAGCCGCTGTAGCGGCTGGCGGGCAACTCAGTCGTTACCGCTGCAGGTACGTCACCGACCTGCAGCGGCGCCGCCAGGGCACGGCTCAGCGCATGAAACACAAATTGATGGATGCCGCGCCCATCACGAAAACGCACCTCGGTCTTGGCCGGGTGTACGTTGACATCAACGCCGGACGGATCGAGTTCGAGAAACAACACATAGGCCGGGTGGCGAGCGCCGTGCAGGATGTCGGCCCAGGCTTCGCGTGCGGCGTGCATGAGCAGCTTGTCGCGCACGAAACGGCCATTGACGAAAAAGTACTGTTCGTCACGACCGGAGCGCGAATAGGCGGGCAGGGCGGCCAGGCCCCTTAGGCGCAGTGGGCCGGCGCTGGCCTCGACAGCGCGGGCGTGCGGAAAGAAGTCTTCACCGATCAGATCGCGGGCACGTGTCGGGAAGTCGGCGCTGGCAAGACGGCGTTTCATGCTGCCGTTGTGCGACAGCGAGAAATGTACATCGGGTCGCGCCAGCGCCATGCGCCGCAGCACCTCGTCGCAGTGGGCATACTCGGTGGCGGCGCTCTTGAGAAACTTGCGCCGTGCCGGGGTGCTCCAATACAAATCAGCCACCTCGATGACGGTGCCGCGATCGAGCGCCGCCGGTTCCGGTGTGGCGCTGGCAATGCGCCAGGCATGAGGGGAATCAGCGGTGCGGCTGGTAATGACGAGGCGCGCGACCGACGCAATCGAGGCCAGCGCCTCGCCACGAAAGCCATAGCTGCCCACTTTTTCCAGATCATCGAGCGAGGCGATCTTGCTGGTGGCATGGCGCGCGAGCGCCAGTGGCAGATCGTCGGCCGCCATGCCCTTGCCGTCGTCAGCGACGCGGATCAGGCGTACGCCACCCTCTTCGAGCGTGACATCAATGCGGCTGGCACCGGCATCGAGGCTGTTCTCCAGTACCTCTTTGAGCACGGAGGCCGGCCGTTCAACCACCTCGCCGGCGGCAATCTGGCTGATCAGGAGATCGGGAAGGGGGTGGATGATGCCCATGAGAGGGGGCGGATTATAGCTTCCGGTAGAATGCCGCCATCCCCAAACCCCTCGGAAAAGCGCCGCTCACGGCCGCTGACGCGTATGGAAATACTCACGACCCTCATTGATGTGGCGCTGCATCTCGATGTGCATTTGGCGGCCTTGCTGGCCGAGTACGGCACGCTGCTGTTCCTGATCTTGTTTGTTATCGTATTCTGCGAAACCGGGCTGGTCGTCACCCCGTTTTTGCCCGGCGATTCGCTGCTATTCATGGCCGGGGCGCTGACAGTGACCGGTGCCGAAGTCGGCTTCAATCTGCCCACGCTGATGATCGTGCTGTTTTCTGCGGCGGTGCTGGGCGATAACTTCAATTACTGGATCGGGCGCTGGGCGGGGAAGCGCATCCTGGTCTGGGGAGAAGGCTCGCGCTTCTTCAATCGCGCTGCGTTCGATAAAACGCATGAGTTCTACGAACGCTACGGCGGCTGGACCATGCTGGTCGCCCGCTTCATGCCCTTTGTGCGAACCTTTGCCCCCTTTGTCGCGGGTGTCGCGCGGATGGATTACCGCCGGTATCTGACCTACGACACGGCCGGGGCGGTGCTCTGGGTGGTGTCGATGACCGGAGCGGGGTACCTGTTCGGCAATATTCCCTGGGTGCGCAACAATCTGATGCTCATTGTGCTCGCTCTGATTTTTATCCCTGCCCTGCCGGCGGTGATTGCCTGGACGCGCCTGCGCCTGAGTCAGCGGAGCGCCGGTGCGTGATGGGGGCTCGCTTCGCCACCTGGCGCTCATGATGGGAGCACTGATGGCAGTCGCCTGCGCACCGCGAGGCACACTCGTCGGCAATGTGCAGTACGAACTGGAGCAGACCGGAAAAGCGGCCGCGAACTTCGAGCCGAAGCAGTTCATCAAGGCCGATATCGACCGCCTTTCCGACGTGCATCGGCGCACGGCTTCGGCCAGCCTGCATCTGCTCGCGGAGAAGCTCTACAAGCGTAACCCGCGTGAATGGCGGAAAACGTCGGCAGTGAGCATGGAAGCGGCGCTAGACAGCCTGTTCGACCCGCGCAGCCGCTTTCAGCATCCGGACCTGGCCAACGTGCGCGGCACCGACGCCATTGTGCTGGGCTTGCGTGAAGATTTCACCGGCGATCGTGTCGCGGCCTTTATCAGCGGGCTGGGCGGCATGCTTAATGAAGCGTTTGAGCATAAGGACGAGTTCTTCCTGACCGACACTCTGGAGCCGCAAAAGCTCTACAACAGCGCTCGCAATGTCGAAATCGCCGCCTGGAAGCTGGCCAATGCGCGTGATGCCAGTGGTCAGTTGCTGTTGCTCAGCAACGAGATGGCGGCCGGGCAGCCGGCCAACCTGAGCTTCGAGCGTGAATTCGGCAAACTGATCGGTCATCTCGATCTGCTTGCCATCATGCTGGCCGAGCGGCATCAGCGCACCATTGCCCACATCGTGCAGAACATCGCCACGGCCATTTTTCTTCCTGTGGGTGCCCTGCGCTGACTCTTGCCAATGAAATCTTACGTCATTCTCATCTCAGGTCGCGGCAGCAATATGGACGCGCTGCTCGATGCCAATTTGCCCGGCCAGTGTGCCGCGGTGATCAGCAACAAGCCCGATGCGGCGGGTATCGCCATTGCGGCCAAGCGCGGCATTGCCACCCGTGTGCTTGATCATCGTGGCTTCGCCAGCCGCGAGGCCTTTGATGAGGCGCTCGCCGGCATCGTCGATGAGTACGCGCCGCACCTCATTCTGCTCGCCGGTTTCATGCGCATTCTCACCACACCCTTTGTCGAGCGCTATCTGGGGCGTCTGCTCAATATCCATCCCTCGCTGCTGCCGGCTTTCCCCGGTGTACATACGCACGCGCAGGCACTGGACGCCGGCGTACGCATTCACGGCTGTACCGTGCATTACGTGACGCCGGCGCTTGACGGTGGCCCCATCATTGCCCAAGCCGCCGTGCCGGTGCTGGGGTGCGATGATGTCACGACACTGTCAGCACGGGTGCTGAAAGAAGAGCATCGGCTGTACCCGGCGGTGGCAAACGCCGTGCTGCGTGGTCAGGTCGGCCTGAGTGACACGGGGCGCGTGACGGTGACCGAGGAAGTTTCATTGACGGAGGCACTGCATGCGCCGCATTTCGCTTGAGAAATCACTGGTTGCGAGCGTGTTGGTCGCCCTGATCGCCGTGTTGCCAGCGCCGACTTCCCGTGCGGCCAAGCTCAAAGAGGCTGAGGCCAAACCGGCCGCCACCGAGAAGCCGGTCAGCCGACAGGGTACGGTGCGCTACTACGTGCGCCGTGGTGACGACCCGATGGTGCTTGCGCACATTGACTACGAGTGGCGCCACGACGGCAAGTCGTACGAGCTGCGCAGCGTGTTCGAGACTGTGGGTATGCTCGCCGCGCTCAAGCCCACGCGCACGGCCATGGCGAGCCAGGGTGAAGTCAGTGCGGAGGGGCTGCGCCCGCTGAGCTTTCGCAACGAAAAGAAAAAGCGCACCGATACCGCTGAGTTCGACTGGAATGCCAAGACCGTAAGCTACCGTGACGAAAAGGCCGCATTGCTCGCGGGCACGCAGGATCTGCTCAGTCTCTATGCCCAACTGGCCTGGCTGGTACCCCGGGAAGCGCTGGATATTTCTGTGGCCACCGGCTCGAAAGTGGAAGCCTATCGCATCACGGCACAAGGGGAAGAAAAGCTTACCGTGGCAAAAAAGCAGATCGCCGCCGTGCACGTATCTGCGCAGACCGATGACGAACGTATTGATTTCTGGCTGCCCACGTTGGCCAATGTGAGCAGCGGAAAGCGCAGCTTTCCGGCGGAGATGCCCCTGCCGCTGCGCGTACGTGTGACTGAAAAGTCGGGAATTACCCTCGTTCAGTCGCTCGAACCGCCGGCGCAGGGGCGTTGAGCCAGGTGATTCATGCCGATTTTCGTTGCCCTGATGGCCTCGGCGGTACTTCATGTCTCCATGCTGCTCTCGGAGGGTTGGGCGCTGCCGAACATGAGTGAGGTCGAGGAGTTGGATGTAGTTCTGGCACCGCCGCCGGCGCGAAAGTTGCCTGAGGCGCCTCCCGCCCCCGTGGTCAAGGCCCCGAGCGCGCCCGTCAAGCCGCGCAATGAACCCGCGCCTCCCCTCCTGGCACCGGCGGACATCGCCGCATCGTCTGCCGCCCCGGCACCCGTTGCTTTAGCGGGCACGGAGACCCCGGAGGATGCTGCCCTTGCGGCCCCGACTCAGGCCGATGCACCGGCACTCGCGCCCAGTGCGCAGGCACTCGCGTCCAGTGCGCAGGCACTTCCAGTGCTTCGCCAACGCCTGCCCCCGTCATTCTCGCCACCGCACTTGCGCGCCTGCCGGTCAAGGCCACCTGGCGCTACACCGTTACGCGCGGGGAGGGCGGCTTGCTGATAGGTGAGGCCACGTATGGCTGGGAACAGGACAGCGGGCGGTACAAAGCCACCAGCCGTACCGAAACGATAGGCATCGCCGCGCTGTTTGTCTCAGCTCAGATCACCCAGGAGTCGATGGGCGAGCTCGACGACACCGGCTTGCATCCGGCAAGCTACCGCCATGTGCAGCCCAAGCGCACCGATAGCGCCGAACTCGATCGCCCACTCGGCGTCGTGCGCAGCAGCCAGCGCGATATCCCGCTGGGCGAGTCGGCCACACGGGTGCAGGATTTGCTCAGCATGTATTACCAGCTCGGCCTGCTACTGGCCACGCTTGACCCCTTGCCCGCCGAAATCGAGCTGCCCTTGGCGACCGGTCGCAAGCTGGAAAGCTACCGGTTTGCCGTGCTTGGTGAAGAACGCCTCTCGCGCCAGCTCACTGACTACGTTACTCGCCATCTTCAAGCACGCAATGGTCGCGACCTCATTGACCTCTGGTTCGCCCCCGAATTTCCCTTGCCGCTGCGCATGCGCTTTGCCGACCGCAAGGGCGACGTTTACGAGCAGTGGCTCGTTCTCCCTGACTGAATACTTCTGAAAGGTTTTCCATGAACCGCCTGCGCCGACCCACCGGTAAACCTCCCGCCAAAGCCGATCCCGATGCCGACATCCCGGATAGCGGCTTGCGCCCGGCCCTGCTCAATTCCGCCGTCGAGGTCATCGAGTTGGCGCTTGGTTTTGCCTACCCGGCCGACAATGTGCTCTCGCATTACTTTCGCGAGAACAAGACCGGTTCGCGCGACCGCGCCTTCATTGCCGAGCTGGCCTATGCGGTGTTGCGGCGCAAGCGTTCGCTGGAGCGCTCAGCAAAGCTGCACTCGTCGTCCATCTCCATGACCCGGCAGATTGCGCTGCTGGCGCTGGTGCGCGTGATCGGCTATTCCCTGCGCCAGATCGAACCGCTGCTACGCAAGAACGAGCACGAATGGCTGAAAGAGGTCGCGCTGCAACGTGAGGCCGACGCCGAGGGCGAGACGCTGGGCGACAAGCTCGATCTGCCCGACTGGCTGGCGGAGCGACTGAGCGCCCAGATGTCGCCGAAGCAACTGACCGATCTGGTGCACTCGCTCAATACCTCGGCACCGCTCGATCTGCGCGTCAACACCATCAAGGGTGAGCGTGAGGCGGTGCTGGCGAAACTGAATGCCGACGGCATCGAGGCCATGGCATGCACTTACTCGCCCGTGGGCATCCGGCTGCGCCACAAACCGGCGCTGAACAAGCACACCTTGTTCATCAAGGGCGTGATCGAAGTGCAGGATGAAGGCTCGCAACTGCTGCCGTTGCTGCTGGCCGCCCGGCGCGGCGAAATGGTGACGGATTTTTGCGCCGGTGCCGGTGGCAAGACGCTGCAGATCGGCGCCATGATGCGCAATACCGGCCGCTTGTATGCCTTCGATGTCGCGGAAAAGCGTTTGGCCAAACTCAAGCCGCGCCTCGCGCGTTCGGGCCTGAGCAATGTGCATCCGGTGGCCATTGACAGCGAAAACGACCAGCGGGTACGCCGTCTGGCCGGCAAGATGGATCGCGTGCTGGTCGATGCACCCTGTTCTGGGTTGGGCACCTTGCGCCGCAATCCTGATCTCAAGTGGCGGCAGACGCCACAGGCCGTGGCGGAACTGGTGCTCAAACAGACGGCGATCCTTGCCGCCGCAGCCAAAATGGTGAAGCCGGGCGGGCGCGTGGTCTATGCCACCTGCAGTATTCTTGCCGAAGAGAACGAAGGCATCGTCGGGGCGTTTCTGGCGGCTCACCCCGAATTCTCGGTGCTGGCGGCCGATGAAGTTCTCAAAACGAAGGGCGTGGTTGTCGCACCGAACCGTGAGGATGGGTATCTGCGCCTTTCGCCGCAGGAGCATGGCTGTGACGGCTTCTTTGCCGCCGTCTTGCAGCGACAGGCTGTGTAATGTTGTGGCAATCAGGCTTGATGCTAATTTCCCTCAGCGCTCGTGGCTCGCTGCTGACACTGGCCGCAGTGGCTGCCATGGCTGCAGTAGCCTTTGTGCCGAGGGCGGTTGCTGCCGCGCTGCCCGCAATACTGCCAACGGAACCGGTTGAAGGCGCAGAACTGCAGTTTTTCGTCGAGAACGATTTTCTGGCGGGTACCGACCGTTACTACAGCAATGGCCTCAAGCTCGGTGGCGGGATACCCTTCGCGCTGCTGCAGGTGCCTGCGCAAGCCGCCCTTGAGCGCCTGATAGACGCGGGCGACGCCACGCATCTGGGCCTGTTTGTCGGCCAGAATCTCTACACCCCGCCTAATATCAAAATCTCCGGGCCGCAACTGGGCGACAGGCCCTGGGCGGCCTGGGCCTATGTGGGCGGCGTCGCGCAGCAGACCAGAGGCGATCGGCTGCATACGGTGGAGCTGGATGTGGGCGTGGTGGGCCCGGTGGCACTGGGCGAGGCGGTGCAGACTGGCTGGCACAAGCTGATCGGTGCGCCGCGCCCGCGCGGCTGGGATAACCAGATTCGCAATGAGCTGGCGTTTCAGCTCGCTTACTTGGGCAAACAGCGGTACGACTTCGGTGTCATGGATTTCATTCCTCACGCCGGCGTCACGGTGGGCACGGTAACGACGCTGGCCCGACTGGGCGGCTTGGTGCGCATCGGACAGAACATGGGTGGTTTCGGCCCGGACACCATCGAGCCGGGCGGGGCGCTGTTGCAGAACATGCGCCGCGCCAACGAGCGCTTGCGCACTGACGGCGAGTGGTACGTCTTTGCGGGTGTTGATCATCGCTGGGTTGCGCACAGCATTTTTCTCGATGGCTCGCTGTTGCGCAGCAACGGCCGTGCGGCCGAGACCGTCGCGAGCATCGACCGGCGCGCCCATGTGTATGACCTGACGGCGGGCGTGAGCGTGCGTTGGCAAGCCCTGCGTGTGTCGCTCACGCGCGTGCGCCGCAGCCCCGAGTTTTCCGCGTCAGGCAGTGGCGCGAGCGTTGGCCGGCAGACCTTTGATTCCATCAACGTCGGCGTGGAGTTCTGAACACCCATGCGCTTGCTGACACTTGATGATTTTGACTTTCACCTGCCGCCGGACCTGATCGCGCAAGCTCCGTTGCCCGATCGGGCAGCCAGTCGTCTGCTGCAGGTGGCCGACGACGGCATGCATGATCGCCATTTTCGTGACTTGCCCGACCTGCTGCAGCCCGGCGATCTGCTGGTGGTGAACGATACCCGCGTGCTGCACGCACGTCTTTTCGGACGCAAGGCCAGCGGCGGCCAGATCGAGGTGCTGGTCGAGCGTGTGACCAGCGACTGCGAGGTGCTGGCGCAGGTGCGCGCAAGCAAACCGCCCAAGCCGGGTAGCGTGCTGGAGCTGGAAGACAGTCTGCAGGTCGAAGTGCTGGGCAGGGAAGGGGAGTTCTACCGCCTGCGCTTTTCCGGCCCGGTCGTCGAACTGCTGGAACGCTATGGCCGGCTGCCCTTGCCGCCCTACATTGAGCGTGCCGCCGGCGACGCTGACGAAGCGCGCTATCAAACCGTCTTCGCCCGGGAAAAAGGCTCGGTGGCGGCTCCCACGGCTGGCCTGCATTTCGACGAGGCGCTATTCTCGCGCCTGGCCGAGCGCGGCATCGAGCGCGCTGAAGTCACCCTGCATGTCGGTGCCGGCACCTTTCAGCCGGTGCGCGTGCATGACATCCGCGAGCATCGCATGCACAGCGAACTGTACACCATCCCCGCGGCGACCGCCGACGCGATTGCCCGCACCCGTGCGCGCCGAGGGCGCGTGGTGGCGGTGGGCAGCACCACTTTGCTGGCGTCGAGCGTATTCGCGCCGCGTATGCCCATGCTGTTTCCCAGCAGTACCGTTTCTTCAGTTATGGCGATGCCATGCTGCTGGAGCGGTCAGAGTAGGTTAGCCTAAAGATGGCGGGATGCATCCATGCGCTCATGCAGCACGCGGACCACAGTGACCATCGGCACTGCGCCATCTTCAACGCGGTAGTACACCGCATGGTGCTCCACCTGCCGCCGCCGATACCCTGGCCGGATGTTCTCGCAAGCAGGGACAGAAAGCGGTGCCTGCGCCATAGCTTCAAAAGCACGGTTCAGCGCATCGAGGTAGAGGGCGGCTTGCGCGATACCCCACTGCTGTTTCGTGTAGAGCCATATCTCTTCAAGATCACGCAAGGCTGCTGGCGTAAGACGAAATTCAGCCATGCGACGTCAGCATCCGCGCCTTGAATGCCTGCATATCGAAGGGTTGCGGCGTACCGCTGTTTTCGCCTTCAATGAGCGCCGCACGCAGGGTCTCCACTTGCGCCGAACGTTCCTGTTCGCGGCGAATCAGGTCGCGAATGTATTCACTGTCGTTGGTGTAATGCCCCGCCTGAATTTGGGCCTTTATCCAGTTGTCCTGCTGGTCGGTGAGGGGGATGGTTTTTCGCACGGTGGACATGGTCGGCTCCGATTAGGAAGATGATTTATCATACTATTGGTGCGAATTTACGTCAAAATCCCCCAAAGAAAACTTTTTGATACTGCACAAACTTCAATGAGCTACGAACTTTTGGCCAGTGACGGCGCCGCCCGCCGAGGCCGCCTGACTCTCAATCACGGCGTTGCCGACACCCCCGCTTTCATGCCGGTGGGCACCTACGGCACGGTCAAGGCCATGGCGCCCAATGAGCTCAAGGCCATGGGGGCCCAGATTGTGCTCGGCAATACCTTTCACCTCTGGCTGCGTCCGGGGCTGGAGGTCATTGGGGCGCATGGGGGCCTGCATCGCTTCATGGGCTGGGATGGCCCAATCCTCACGGATTCGGGCGGGTTTCAGGTGTTCAGCCTCGGCGATCTGCGCAAAATCACCGAAGAGGGCGTCAAGTTTGCCTCACCGATCAATGGCGACAAGCTGTTTCTGACACCCGAGGAGTCGATGCGCATTCAGAAGGTGCTCAATTCCGATGTGGTCATGATTTTCGACGAGTGCACACCGTATCCGGCCGACCACAAGACCGCCGCCGAGTCGATGCGCCTGTCCTTGCGCTGGGCTCAGCGCTCGCGCGATGAGTTCAACCGTTTGAATGTCACAGAACAGCGCCCTAACGCCCTGTTCGGCATCGTGCAGGGCGGCATGCACGAAGATCTGCGTGACGAGTCGATTGCCGGGCTCACCGAGATTGGCTTTGATCATTACGCGATCGGCGGCCTTTCGGTCGGCGAGCCGAAAGACGAGTTTCATCGTGTGCTGGCGCTGACCGCGCCCAAACTGCCTGCCGACAAGGCGCGTTACCTGATGGGCGTGGGCACGCCGGAAGATCTGGTCTATGGCGTCAGTCACGGCATCGACATGTTCGACTGCGTGATGCCCACGCGCAACGCACGCAATGGCTGGCTGTTCACACGCTGGGGCGACGTCAAGATCAAGAACGCCCGCTTCAAGCTTGACACCCGTCCGCTCGACCCTACCTGCGACTGCTACACCTGCCAGAACTTCACCCGTTCCTACCTGCATCATCTGCACCGCATTGGTGAAATACTCAGCGCGCGACTCAATACCATCCACAACCTGCACTATTACCAGGTGCTGATGCGCGAGATGCGCGAGGCCATTGCCGCCGGTACTTTTACCGAGTTCCGGCGACGCTTTGCCGACGACAGGAGGGCGGGCGCGGGCGAATGCGTATAATCCGCCGGCTTTCTTGATCATTCATTGGAGTTTTTGTGTTTATATCAAATGCTTACGCGCAAGCAGCGGGTGCCGCCGCCGACCCGACCGGTGGCCTGATGGGCATGCTGCCCATCGTCATCATGTTCATCGTGCTCTGGTTCGTCATGATCCGGCCGCAGATGAAGAAGGCCAAGGAGCACCAGAAGATGGTGTCCGAACTGGCCAAGGGCGACGAGGTGGTGACCCAGGGCGGTATCGTGGGGCGTATTTCCAAGGTGGGCGAAAACTACCTGCATGTTGATGTTGCCAATTTCGACGGTGGCAAGGAAGCGCCGGTGGCGTTGACGGTGCAGAAATCCGCCGTTGCTACCGTGTTGCCCAAGGGTTCGCTCAAGAACCTGTAATACCCGTCCGCAGGGGTGGCGTGCCCGGCACGTCACCTATCCCGGCTTTCTACTTTCGTCTCCCGCCCATGAATCGTTATCCCCTTTGGAAGAACCTGATTGTCGGCATCGCTCTGGTGCTCGGCTTTCTTTACACCCTGCCTAATTTCTTCGGCGAAGCGCCGGCAGTGCAGGTTGCCAGCGTCAGGGCCACGGTCAAGGTAGATCAGGGCCTGCTGGGCCGGGTGGAGGAGGCGCTGGTCACAGGGGGCGTGACACCCAAGCGCCTGACGCTTGATCAGCAGAGTATTCGAGCCCGCCTGGGGTCGACCGACGATCAATTGAAAGCGCGCGACATTATCGAGAAGACGCTCAACCCGGACCCGGCGAACGCGGTCTACAGCGTGGCGCTCAATCTGGTCAGCAATTCGCCCAATTGGCTGAGCAATATGGGGGCTCAGCCCATGTATTTGGGCCTGGACTTGCGCGGCGGCGTGCATTTCCTGCTGCAGGTGGACATGAAAGGCGCATTGACCAAGCGTGTGGATTCGGTCGGTGCCGATGTGCGCAGCTTCTTGCGCGAGAAAAATCTGCGGCATGGCGGCATTGCGCGTGAAGGACAGAACTTGGTCATTCGCCTGCGTGAGCCCGAAACCCTGAACAAGGCGCGTGATCTTCTGGGGGATAGTCAGCCTGACTTCACCTGGAGTGAAAGTGGCAGTGGCGACGACTTGCGTCTGGTCGGCGTATTCAAGACCGAGGCACAAAAGCGCATTCAGGAATTCGCCATCAAGCAGAACATCACCACGCTGCACAACCGCATCAATGAACTGGGTGTTGCCGAGCCGGTGATTCAGCAGCAGGGCGTCGACCGTATCGTGGTGCAACTGCCCGGTGTACAAGACACGGCCAAGGCCAAAGACATTCTCGGCCGTACCGCGACGCTGGAAGTGCGTCTGGTGGACGACGAGGCCAGTGGTAACGCCAGCATCATGGCCGCCGCCGAAGCCGGTCAGCCGCCGCTGGGCACCGAGTACTACGTTGAGCGCGGTGGCCGCGGCCTGCTGGTCAAGAAAGCCGTGGTGCTGACCGGTGAGCGCCTGACCGACGCCCAACCCGGCTTTGATTCGCAGACCAACGAAGCGGCGGTGCATTTGTCGCTCGACTCGGCCGGCGCGCGCATCTTCAAAGAGATCACGCGCGAGAACGTGGGCAAGCGCATGGCTATCCTGCTCATCGAAAAGGGCAAGGGTGAGGTGGTCACTGCGCCGGTCATCCGCACCGAGATCGGCGGCGGGCGAGTTCAGATTTCGGGAAGTATGAGCACGGTCGAAGCCAATGATGTCGCCCTGCTGTTGCGCGCGGGCTCATTGGCGGCACCGATGGACATCATCGAAGAGCGCACCATCGGCCCCAGCCTTGGTGCCGACAACATCGCCAAAGGGTTTAGCTCAACGTTGTACGGTTTCATCGCCCTTTCGATCTTCATGATCGGCTACTACATGCTCTTCGGTATCGTTTCGGTCATTGCGCTCTCGGCCAACGTGCTTTTCCTGATTGCCTTGCTGTCGCTGTTGCAGGCTACGCTGACGCTGCCGGGCATTGCCGCTATTGCGCTCACCTTGGGTATGGCCATTGACGCCAACGTACTGATCAACGAGCGCATCCGCGAAGAACTGCGCGGCGGCAATACACCGCAAGCCTCGATCATGGCAGGCTATGAGCGCGCCTGGGGGACGATTCTCGACTCCAACATCACCACACTGATCGCCGGCATCGCGCTCCTGATATTTGGGTCCGGCCCGGTGCGCGGCTTTGCGGTAGTGCATTGCCTGGGCATCCTGACTTCGATCTTCAGTTCGGTCGTTGTCTCGCGCGCGCTTGTGAATGCGATTTACGGCAACCGGCGCAAACTCGAATCAGTGAGCATTGGCACGGTGTGGAAGCCGGGCATCAGCACCAAATAAACCTAGCGATGACACGTTACAGGTAAGCGATCATGGAATTTTTCCGCATCCGCAAAGACATCCCCTTCATGCGCCGGGCGCTGGTGTTCAACGTCATTTCGTTGGTCACCTTTCTGCTTGCCGTATTTTTCCTCGCCACCAAAGGCCTGAACTTGTCAGTGGAATTCACTGGCGGTACCTTGCTTGAGGTTGCTTACAAGGAAGCACCGGATCTTGAAATCCTGCGCAAGCAACTGGCGGCTGAAGGTTTTGTCGACACTCAGGTGCAGAATTTCGGCACCTCGCGCGATGTGCTGATTCGCGTGCCCGTCAGCAAGGAAGCCGACCTTACCCGTGTGGGTGAGCGGGTGCTGGCGTCGCTGACCAAAGTACCGCAAGTCGGCACTGGTGAGGCGGCGATTGGGGCGGCGACGGTGGGAGCGCCCGAGCTCAAACGTGTCGAGTTCGTCGGGCCGCAGGTGGGCAAAGAGCTTGCTGAAGATGGTGCGCTGGCCCTACTGCTGGTGGTTATGGGCATCATGATCTATCTGGCCTTCCGGTTCGAGTGGCGCTTCGCGGTTGCAGCCATCATCGCCAATCTTCATGACGTGATTATTATCCTGGGCTTCTTCGCGCTCTTCCGGTGGGAATTTTCGCTGCCTGTGCTGGCGGCTGTTTTGGCTGTGCTGGGCTACTCAGTCAATGAGTCTGTCGTGGTCTTTGACCGTGTGCGTGAGACCTTGAAAAATAGCCGCAAGCGTGGCTTGACCATCCCGGAAGTACTGGACCATGCGATCACCAGCACCATCTCACGCACCATCATTACCCACGGTTCAACACAGTTGATGGTCACCTCGATGCTGATCTTTGGCGGCCCGGCACTGCACTACTTTGCGCTGGCGCTTACCATCGGCATCTGCTTCGGCATTTACTCGTCGGTACTTGTGGCGGCACCGCTGGTCATGTGGTTAGGGGTTTCGCGCGAGCAGTTCATCAAGGCCAAGGTGGAGAAGCAGGAGATCGTGGTCTGATTGCCGAAAACGCTCCCCTGCGCAAGCAGGGGTAGTACTACTCGGGCGTTACGTCGCCTTCACAGACGTATTCGCAGCGCAGATCGGCAACGCCGTGGTAGCTGGCCTGAATGAAGCAGACACCTGGTGGCCGCATCGGCAGGGTGCATGAGGTAACGCCGGAATTCACTCCCGTTACCTTGAGCGTCATGTCGATCGAGCGGCCGGGTTCGAGCGACACGGTTTTCGATTCCCAGAGCGACACAGCCCCCTGCGCCGTTCGTGGCGGCAGGCTGGCTGCGTCGGCGCCGCCACTATGCCCGCCAATGCGCAATTCATTGATGGTAATGCCCACATTACCCAGATTGCTCACCTTGACGAGCGTGGGCAAAGGGGCCGATGCCTCGACCAGGCGGTAGATGATGTAAGTGCTGACGAGCGCTGCGATCAGCAGGCCGATCGAGGCGTTGAGTTTTCCGAGTGTCATGAGCGAGAGGTGCGGGGCAGGTCAGTCGTCGGCATCGGTCTCGGCCTCAACCACCTGTTCCATGGCATCGGCAATGATTTCCAGTGCCTCCGATACGTCGTGCAGGTCAGCGGACAGGGCTTCGCACTCTTCGGAGCCGGCCTCGCATTCTTCGAGGTCTTCTTCGATGACCTTGCCGGTGAATTCCAGTGCATCGGCAATGGTTTCAAGTTGTTCGAGAGTAAGTTCTACGCTGATTGTGCTGGTCATTTGTCGTGACTCCTGAATTGGGTGGGGCAGTGTAGCCGTCATTCGCCGCCATTAGTCAGCATGATCCGCCGTATCACCAGCGCCGACTTGCGCATCATCTGTAACAATAACGCTATTCGTTCATTGAAGATGCGCTACCCATGACCAAACACGCCAGCAGCAAGCCGCTCAACGCCCACGAAAAGCGCGAGCGCATCAAAACGGTTCGTCACCGAATCGAAGGCGCCCACGACTACGATACCTGGCGCGCCCTGGCGCAAGAGTTGGATCAACTGGAGCGCAACGAGGCGTGGAAGGTCAATCCGGTGTCGCCGTATTTTCAGCACGGCATGATCGAGCAGCGTCTGACGCGCCTGCAGGCGTGGCGTAAATCCAAAGACTGGGGCCAGATCATTTTCAGCCTGCGTGAAGGACTGCATCGCAATCTGGGCAATCTTTCCAATGTGGAACTCTACAAGCACACGCACTTCGGCACCAAGCGCCTGATCGACGACTACATCACCGAGGTTAACAACCAGCTCAACTACCTTTGCGATCACGATATCGCTGAACTGGCTGGCACCGAGAAATTGCTCTTCTTCAAGAACACCGGGCACAGCTTCGGCCGCTCGGCGCTGCTGCTCTCGGGTGGCGCCAATATGGGCATGTTTCACATGGGCGTGCTCAAGGCCTTGTTTGAGCAGAAGCTGCTGCCGCGGGTGATCTCGGGCTCGAGTGCCGGCTCGATCATGGGCTCACTGGTCTGTTCGCGGATCGATAGCGAACTCCCCGGCGTTTTCAGCGGCGAGGCGCTCGATCTGCATGTGTGGCGGCGCTTCGATCTGGGCGACATCTGGCGCAACAAAGCCCTGATGGACCCGGCCCAGCTTGAAGCGTTTCTGCGTAAAAACATCGGCGAGTACACCTTTGAGGAGGCCTACCGGCGTAGCCGTCGCATCATGAACATCACCGTCTCGCCGACCGACCCGCACCATCAGCCGCGTCTGCTCAATTACCTGACTACGCCGCACCTCACCTTGTGGAGCGCCGTCATGGCCTCGTGCGCCGTGCCCGGACTGTTTCCGCCGGTGACGCTGATGAGCAAGGACGGCAGCGGCGAATATCGCCCCTACATGCCGTCGGTGCAGTGGGTTGATGGTTCCCTCAAGAGCGACTTGCCCACGCGCCGCCTGGCCGAGCTTTACAACGTCAATCATCACATTGTCAGCCAGACCAATCCGCACGTGGTGCCCTTCATCGCCGACCAGACGCGCCAGGCCGGCTGGATCAGTTTTCTGGGCGAGGTAGTCAAGAGCGAAGTGCAACATCGCAGCAAGCAGGTGCTTAATCTCTCCGCCTATGGCTTGGGGCAGGGCTTGCTCAAAGCAGGTGCTCGACTCGGCAGCAGCGGTGGTCGAGCAGCAGTACTACGGCGACGTGACCATCCATCCGCCCTTCCGCCCGACTCACTATGCGCATCTGGTGGGTGACATGTCGCACGCACGTTACCGCGAATGGGTGCTCGATGGCGAACGCGCGACCTGGCCAAAAATTATGGCCATTCGCGACCAGACCATCATCGGTCAGACGTTGGAAGACTGCATTCAGCGCATCAAGCGGCAGCGGCGCAAGAAAGAGGTGTCGGTCACCGTAAGTTGAATTACCGTTAGCCCGCGAGTGTTTGGGCAACCGGTCCGCGCCGGCGCTGGACGAAGGTTCTCGCTGCGCTCTTGCGCTTGTGACCACGCCGAGCAGGAACCAATAGGCGTTACGCCCCAGTCAGCCGTGCCCGCACCAGCGCAATGACACTATCGGCAAACGCATCAATGCTGATCTTTTCCCTGCGGTATTTCCAGCGCTTGAGATGCCAGTCCTGGATCAGCGCCATCGCGTGTGCGGCCAGCAAGCGGTCCTGAGCGTTAGATAGCCTGCTTTCTTGACCGAGCAAGCGGGCAAGGTGCGATTCAATAGCCAGCTCTGCAGCAATGGCCTGCTTGCGTTGAGCGGTCGGTACTGTGCGGGCTTCGAGGTACACAAAAAAGAACCACGGGTGCAGCATTTCCGAGAGGTAGATGTGCGCTCGCAAGATCGCTTCGACCTGATCTGTGGTGTCGGAGACGTGATCGAACCAACCGGGCAACTGCTCGCACAAATACCGGATCACATCTTCGATCATGGCCGAAAGCTGATCTTTGCTTTGCAGGTATCCGTACAGCCCGCCCATCGATAAGCCGGACTCCCGGCATAGATCGCGCAGATTCATCGCGCCAAAGCCCCGCTGATTGGCCAGACAAAAGGTGGCGGAGAATATCTTCTGCAGATTCGCCAGGGCCGGGGCTCGCCGCTTTACCGTAATGTGGTGAGCATTACGCGCGAAGATGATGTCCCACAGGCTGTCTTCGTTCACGGGGGAGATGCGCCGGAAGGCATCGAAGTGAAAACCGCGTGGCAGGGTGGCGAAGTTCATCAAGGAAGCTGAAGCTTGACAGTTAACGAGACTGGCCAGTAGTATGGCAAAAAACCGAGCAAATGCTCGGTTTATTTTTCGGGGCGATGAATATGACCAGTTTGCTCAACCCGCGGGATGTGCAGTTTCTTCTCTACGAGTATCTTGACTGCGAAGCGCTGTTGCAGCGTCCGCGCTATGGCGAGCATTCGCGCGAGATCTTTGATGCCACCATCGACACCGCGCGTCAGATTGCCGAAGCCAAGCTCGCCCCGCATAGCAGCAAGGGCGACGCTAACGAGCCGCAATTCGACGGTAAGACGGTGACGCTGATTCCCGAAACCCATGAGGCCTGGGCCGCCATCGCCGGCGCCGGATTCCACAACGCGCACTGGGACTTTGACGAGGGTGGCTTGCAGATGCCTGAGGTGATCCTGCGCGCCGCGATCAGCTACTTCTATTCGGCGAATGTGGCCAGCAGCAGCTATTCATTCCTGACCATTGGTGCGGCAAATCTCTTGCGCAGCTTCGGCACGCCGGCACAGAAAGCCCGCTATCTCGGGCCTATGGGCGACGGCAGATTTGCCGGCACCATGGCGCTGACCGAGCCGGGGCAGGGCTCGGCGCTGGGCGACATCAAGACCAGCGCCGAGTTACAGCCCGACGGCAGCTATCGGCTGTTCGGCCAGAAGATGTTCATCTCTGGCGGTGACCAGAGTATTACCGAGAACATTGTGCACATGGTGCTAGCCCGCATCAAAGGCGCGCCGCCCGGCGTGAGGGGCATTTCGCTGTTTCTGGTGCCCAAGGTGCTGGTGAATGAGGACGGCACCTTGGGCGCGCGTAACGACGTGGCGCTGGCCGGCCTGCTGCACAAAATGGGTTGGCGCAACACCACCTCGACTGTCCTTTCTTTCGGCGAAAAAGGGGGCGCTGTCGGAACGCTGCTGGGGGAAGCAGGCAAGGGGCTAGCACACATGTTCCAGATGATGAACGAGGCACGTATTGGCGTCGGGCTGTGCGCCGCGTCAATCGCATATCGCGGCTACATGCTGTCGCTCGAGTATGCACGCGAGCGACCACAGGGGCGCTTGCCGTCGTGCCGCGATCCTCATTCAGCTCAGATCAAATTGGTCGAGCATGCCGATATCCGGCGCATGTTGCTCGCCCAGAAAGTTTATGCCGAAGGCTCCTTGGCCTTGTGTCTCTATGGAGCCTCGCTTCAGGAAGACCTGCATACACATCCGGATGCAGCTAGTCGTGCTGAGGCGGCGCGGCTGCTTGACTTGCTGACCCCGGTGATGAAGTCGTGGTCGGCGCGCTATGGCTGTGTCGCTAACGACAGCGCAATCCAGATCCTCGGTGGTTCCGGCTACATCCGCGAATACCCGCTGGAGCAACTGTACCGCGACCAGCGGCTCAACCCCATTCATGAAGGGGCCGAGGCGATTCACGGGATCGATCTTCTCGGACGCAAGGTCGTCATGGACAACGGAGCGGCGTACAAGCTGTTTCGCAACCTTGTCGCCGCCAGCGTGGCGCAAGCCGCGGCTGATCCGGCCCTGGCATGCCTGACCAAGAACTTTGCCATACCTTTGGCGCGACTCGACGAGGTGACGCTGAAACTGGGGGCATTGCTGGCGAGTGACCCGGATCGGGCACTGGCCAATGCGACCATTTATCTGGATGTGTTTGGTCGGGTGGTCGCCGCCTGGATCTGGTTGCGCCAGGCGCAGGCGGCGCAGGCAGGCACTAACCGCGACGCCAGCAGTGCCGATTTTTATCGGGGCAAGCTACAGGCCGCCCGTTACGCCATCGATTGGGATCTGCCGGCAACGGCACCGCAGTTCGATTTGCTGATGGCAGCGGACGACACTGCATTTGCGATGCGGAATGACTGGTTTTAACGGGGTTCCTCGCGTCGTTTCAGCATACCAGGCGGCTAACTCGCGGGTGCGTTCGTGGTGCTGCCCGATTCAGGTCGCCACGCTAACGGTGCCTTTGCCTTTGCGCTTGGCTTGGTACATTTGTTCGTCAGCGACCTTGAGCAAGGCGGTGGCATCCGCTGCATGATCTGGAAATACGCCGACGCCAATGCTGGCGGATAGTGCCTGACCAATGTCGGGGTCGCGTATGGGGGCTTCGATACTGCCAATGATGGCGGCAGCGATACGGGTGGCCACGTCCTCGCCACCCGGTTCCTGGGCGAGTACGACCACGAACTCATCGCCCCCAATGCGCGCGAACAGATCACTGGCGCGCACACAGTGCGCAAGACGTTGCCCAACCACCTTCAATACGGCATCGCCCACGGCATGGCCGAATTTGTCGTTGACCGGCTTGAAGCCATCAAGGTCGATGAACAGCAAGGCGAGCTTGGTGCCTGATGCCTTTGCCCGGGTCATTGACTGGTCAAGATGCTCCATCAGATGTTTTCGATTGGGCAGACCAGTCAGGGGGTCGTGCTCGGAAAAGAAGTCGCTTTGCTTTTTCTCCGCTTCGGTGCGCTGCAGATCGCTGATCAGATTGTGGCGCAACAGAAAACTCTCGCGCAGATAGCGGTTGCGCTGAACATTGGCGAATATGCCCAAAATGTTGGCGCTCACAAAGAAAAAGCAGTTGGTCATCAGTACCGGCCAATGATGTGTGCTGCCCATGTCTTGAACCCGCAGGGCGATCAGAATGTACAACGCGACCAGCATCAGTCCGATGCCGGCATTCTTCCAGATGGGGAGGAAAGACCAGGTATAAAGAGCCATAGCCACCAGAATCATGCCGGTGTAGTAAAAATACTTGGCGAGATCGTCCGGGCCGGTAAGGTAAAGCATGCTTTCTATGCCCATCCCCAAGACAAGAAACAGTCCTGCTGTGAACGACGCATAGTATTTGAGGAAAAACAGATGCCAGGTGGCCCAGAAAACCACCATCATCAAAACTACGACAATGACTCTTACCGTCCAGACTTCGGTCAAGGCGGAGGGTATTGCCCAGATGTCAAGGACACCGAATACGAGGTAGAGCACCGAGGCCAAAACGCATATTTCGCGAGTGCTGCGAATGCGTTCTGCAGCAAGATGTTCCTGAAAGGACTCTTGAAGTTGCGCGGGTATGGGGTAGCGACTCATCAGGGTATGGCGTCTGGAAAATATTCCCTGCGGGCGAGCTCCGGTCAGCGAGAGCCCGCTCCGGACGGCTTGTTTCTCTCGGGCTCCGCGACGGGCGTGCGTGGAGCCACGATCGGCAGCCGCACGGTAATGGTTACGCCATGCCCGGGGGTGCTGGCAAGTTTGATCGAGCCACCCAGCAAGCCGGTGATCACGTTATAGACGATGTGCATCCCCAGCCCCGAGCCACCCGCGCCGAGCTTGGTGGTGAAAAACGGATCAAATACCTTGGTGAGGTTTTCATGGGGTATTCCGACGCCATCGTCGGCAAAGATGAGTTCAACGTATTTTTCGTCAAGCTGCTTGCCGGTGAGCGTCATGGTGCCATGCTCGCGTCCTTCGAAGGCGTGAAGCAAGGAGTTATTGAGGAAGTTGTTGATCACTTGGGCGAGTGCTCCGGGATAGCTGTCCATCTGCACTTCGTCGATGTCACCCAGCTTGAAACGGAACGGCGTCTTACGGCAAACCGGCTCAAGGGTGGTGGCTAATTCCGTTAGCGTAGTACGCAGAGGGAATCGCCTGCGAACATCACTGGTTTGATCCACGGCGACCTGCTTGAAGCTACTGACCAGCTCGGCGGCGCGAGTCAGAGTGCGGGTCAGTATCGAGGAACCTTCACTGATGGATGCGATGAATGTATCGAGTTGGCGCTTGGTCAGCTGCCCGGCATCTTTGGTACGGGCAAAGTTTGCGGCGTGGTCTTCGATGGTAGTGGCAACGGTAAGGCTGTTGCCGATGGGCGTGTTGAGCTCGTGAGCCACGCCAGCCACCAGGGAACCGAGAGCCGCCATTTTTTCGGACCGGATGAGTTCACCCTGCATGGCGCGGACCGAATCGAGTGCCCGGGTCAGCTCCTCATTGGCCGAGGCCAGCTTCGCCGTTCGTGACGTTACGCGACTTTCCAACTGTTGATTCAGCTCCAGGATTTCCTGTTCTCTTTGTCGCTCCAGTGTTACTTCATACAACGTGAAAACAAAAAGCCGTTCGCGTCCCGTTTCAAACTCCGATGCGGCGAGTTCAAAGGTCAGCGTTCTCCCGTCTTGATGGCGCAGAAATACGTCATGCGGAGGCAAAAAGGAATCTTTGAGCAATCGACCGATGAGTTGCTTTCGATGCTCGAGGTCAACCCAGATATTGAGCGTGGTCGTGTCTCGCCCAATCACCGCACTACGGGCGTATCCCAACTGGGTAGCCCATGCCGCATTGACTTCCATGATGACATTGTCCGGATACCGGATGAGGATCATGGGTAGGGGTGAGTGCTCGAAGAGTCCGAAAAACTTGGCCTGACTGTCTCGCAGGTCGTCACGTGCCGTGCGTAGCCGGCGCACGAAAACCGAGATCGTGACAATCAGAAGAATGAGCATGACCCCTCTGACTGCAGCAAAGGTCAGATGGGTGCTGCGCCGATCTTGCCAGGAGGCATAAATACTCTCGGTATCGCGCCCGTAGAGTGCAATCATTTTCAGGCCGGCTGTCTTTCGGTAGCTGTAGTACCGAGGCAACTCGTCATCGAGGAACGCTTCATCGAAAAAATAGCCTTCGGCGTCTCCTTTGGTCAGCGATGCAAGCACCGGTGAGTCCGCAATCTCCCGGTCGATGTAGCGCGCTTCAAAGGGGGAGCGCACGATGACAAAGCCATCTTCTGAGATGAGCGCGACGCAGGCGTTGTTGTCTTTGGCCACGCGGGAGTACAGCTCCCCGAAATAGGCCAGGCGCACATCGACACTGACAATACCGATGGGCTTGTGGTCGGGGCCAAAAAGTTTGCGAGCTACAGGTACCACTAGCTGGCTGTCGTAACGGCTGGCATAGGGGCGGCCGACAATGGCATCCAGTTGGTCTGGGTTATCGAGCAGAAAGCGGATGTGCTGGCGCTCGCTGATGACGGCCTGATGAGCCGGGTAATCGGGCGAGGTTATCCAGCTGGTGCCATCAAGGGCGACAAATTGCAGTGCCTTGAGGTGTTTGCTTTCCTCCAGATCTTGCGCTCCAATCAACGCGCGCAAGCGTTTTATGTCGCCACGGGATGCGGCTTTGTCTGCCGATACCCGTAACGCGACACGGTCAAGGGTACGGATGGCATCTTCAAAGGTTTGCGTGGCATGCTCTTCCAGGGCGCGCACCGCAACCATGCCGTTCGAGACTTCCGAGGACAGGGTGAGCTTCCGGTCTTCCTCGATGTTCGAGAGCGATCGCCAGCCCATCAGCGCCGCGATGCCGAGAAAGAGGGCAACCACGACATAGCCGAGCAGACGAAGGCTGTGGTAGCCGTCGCGCAGGATCGATTTCATCGTTGGCGAGCAGTCGTGATGTTAGCGAACCCGGCCTTCACGCCAGGCCTTAAGCAGCGACGCATAGGGAATGGTTTCTCCCGCCGGTTTTTCATTGCCCAGCTTTGCCCATGGCGCGCCCTTGTTGGACAGGTACTTTTTCGGGTCAGCCAGCGGGTTGAGCTTCGGTGCGCATCGGCTCATCGTCTTCTCGGTCAGTGAGGCCATGACGTCGTCCATCTCTTTGGCGAGGTTGTCCATCGCCTGCTGAGGGGATCTGACACCTTCCATCGCTGCGGCGACATTGGGCCACCATAGGCGGGCCATTCGCGGGTAGTGCGGAACATTGCTGCCGGTGGGCGTCCAAGCCACACGGGCGGGGCTGCGATAGAACTCGATCAAACCCCCATAGCGGTCGGCATTTTTGGTGAAATAGTCGTGGCGAATATCCGAATCACGAATAAAGGTCTGGCCGACGATCGACTTTTTCAGCGATACGGTCTTGGAACTGACAAACTGGGCATAAAGCCACGCGGCCGCCATTTCGTTCGGTGGCGTGGACTTGAGGAAGGTCCAGGCGCCGACATCCTGATAACCGTTTTGCATGCCATCTTTCCAGTACGGGCCGTGAGGCGAGGGAGCCATACGCCACTTTGGCTTGCCCTTGGCATCCACGGTCGGCCCCGGTTGGGTCATGTCGGCGGTGAACGCGGTGTACCAGAAAATCTGCTGAGCGATATTGCCTTTGGCAGGTACCGGCCCGGCATCCGAAAAGTTCATCTGCTGGGCATCGGGTGGTGCGAACTGCTTTAGCCAGTCGACAAACTTGGTCAAGGCGAATACCGCTGCAGGCGAGTTGGTGGCCCCCCCGCGCTCGACACTGGCGCCGACTGGCGTGCACTGGTCGGACGCCACACGAATGCCCCACTCATCGACAGGCAGGCCGTTGGGGATGCCGCGATCAGCCGAGCCCGCCATTGATAGCCAGGCATCGGTAAAGCGCCAGCCCAGCGACGGGTCGCGCTTGCCGTAGTCCATGTGACCATAAACGCGCTGCCCGTCTAACTCTTTGACGTCGTTGGTGAAGAAGTCGGCAATGTCTTCATAGGCTGACCAGTTGAGCGGAACGCCAAGTGGGTAACCGTACTTTTTCTGAAAGCGATCAGCCAGATCTTTGCGCTCGAACCAGTCGAGGCGAAACCAGTACAGGTTGGCAAATTGCTGATCGGGTAGCTGGTAGACCTTGCCATCCGGTGCGGTGGTGAAACGAATTCCAATAAAGTCTTTGAGATCCAGCCCCGGGTTGGTGAAACGCTTGCCGGTTCCGGCCATGTAATCCGACAGAGGAATAACTTCACCGATGCGGTAGTGGGTGCCGATCAGGTCGGAATCAGAAATCCAGCCTGCGTAGGGGCTCCTGCCGCTTTCCATCGAGGCCTGAAGTTTCTCTACAAGATCGCCTTCGGGCATCAGATCGTGAATCACTTTGATGCCGGTGATCTCGGTAAATGCCTTGCTCAGGGTCGTGGATTCGTACCGGTGGGTGGTAATGATCTCTGACGCCACCTTGATTTCGCTGACACCTGCTTTACGCAACTCGGCAGCGGTAGTGCGAAACCATTGCATCTCTTCAAGTTGCTTGGCGCGCGACAGGGTTGAGGGTGTGAACTCTTTGCTAACCCATTGCTCGGCAGCCTTGATATCGGCACGTGCTTGCGGGGCGAGCGCGAGCAGTACGGCTGTACCCATGGTCAGGGTCAGTACGCGGGATAGGCTATTCATGGTCTCCTCCACTGTCCGGTGGTTTTTTGCCGATATTAGCCCGTTTTTTTCGCCCGTGGTGGAGACCTTTCAATTGGACGAGAGCCTCGCTCACCCGGCGAGTTCAGCGGACTAGGCAGCGCCGGGTGCGGCCGTTTGCAGATGCTCGCACATGCGTTTGTAGCCCGCGTCGATTGCATAGGCGCGCTTGTGCCAGTCCAGGAGCCCCACCCCGCGCAGGCTGACCTCGACAAAGTTGTCGCACAGGTCGCGCGATTGGGCCAGGCGTGAGCCGCTGTAAAGCGTGGCGCTGTTAAGCATCAATTGCATTAGTGACGGTAAGTGAAACTCCTGTCGGCGGCCCGTCAGTTTGTCACCCAGAAGCTTCCAGCCGCCGGGCAATTCTTCGACGGTGCACTTGGGGCTCAGGTCGCGCGCGAGGGCAACGCCGTAAATCGAGCCAGCCCCCAATTTCATCATGACATCGACGGGGAAGCCATTGAACGTAGCACCATCCACCATCAGTTCGCCATTCATCGGTACCGGCGGCAACAGACCCGGAGCGGCAGAAGAGGCACGCAAGCTGCGCACCAGGTGTCCGCGGGTAAGGACGGTTTCCCGGGCCTGCGAGTAGTTGCCGGCAATGCAGTAAAACGTCTTCCAGGTATCAGCGAGATCTGCATCGGGGCCGGTGAGGCCATCAAACAGCAGCGAGAATACATCGCGCAGGTTTCCACCCTTGATCAGCGAGAGCATGGGCAGCAGCGTGATGTCACCCGTCGGGCTGACGCTGAAGGCCTCGCTGGCGTGGGCAATGAGTTCATCGGCGGGGCGATCGAGCGCAATCAGCGCTGCCATTACGGCACCAAAGCTGGAGCCGCCGACATAGTCAACCTCAATGCCAGCTTCCTGCATGGCTTTATACGCACCCAGCTGAGCAAAGCATCGAGCGCCGCCATCACCGAAAACCAGGCCAACGGCGCGTTCGCTGAGGGTACGCGCCAGACGGCCAAAATCTTCACGGCGCTTGGGACGAATGTGCAGGTGGCTGGCGCGCGGCCTCAGGTCTAGCCATAGGGCTGTCCCACTGGGGTTGGCGACCGCTTCGTCGTGCAGTAGCAGCAGCGTCTGCTCAGCGTTGGTAATCCGGCTTTCTCCAGTCAGATAGCGAAGCTCGCTGGTACTGAGTTCAGGTGATTGGCTGGCGTCGGCCAGCAGCAGGAGGCGGTCGGCCATCCGCGCGCAACGACGGCTCCACTCGGAGTCGAGATCGGCATCGGGCAGGTAAATCACCTGGGCATGGCGAGCTTCCAATTCGTCGAGCGCACGCGTCAGTCGGCGGCCGTATTCGACGGATTGCGCTTGTGCTTCAGGCAGATCAATCAGGGTTGCCGCCTTGCTGGAGGTGAGGATGATGGCGGTTTCATTGGCCGGTACCTCCTGCGCCAGGCGGCAGGAAAGCGTGTCAAGGCTGGTACCCTCAGGCAGGCCCGTGATCGGCCACATGCAGATGTTGACCGGCCGACGCAAGACTCGATGACGTGAGTTGGACCGTGTGAGTCGGTCGGCGATCAGGCGCGCCATATTCATCAGCATGCGCGGGAAGCACTGAAGAATGTCTTCAAGATTCCGACGCGTCATGCGCACCAGCAGCGTATCGCGCACGGCAATCACCGTGGCGCTGCGTGCGGCGCGAGTAAAAAACGCGACCTCGCCAATAGTTTCGCCGCGCCCCATTTCGGACAGAAATCGGCGCTGCTCGCCCGTGCCTGAATACGCACGCAAGCGGCCACTGATGACGCAATACAGGTCGTCGGTCTGCTCACCTTCATTTACGATAATGGTGCCACTTGCCGCTTCGATCCAATCGATACGATCCAGCAGCGCATCGAGCATCACGTCATCCACTGTACCAAAGAGATCTTTAAGGCTTTCGCCCAGCAGTTGGCGCAGCAGGACGGCATCTGTGGTTGGGCTTGCCATTAGTATTCCTCTTCTTCCGGTGGCTTGGTAATACCCAGCCAGGTAAACGGATCACTCTTGAATTGCAGCCAGTCGGGCCGGATTTTTTGGGTGAAAGGGTAAATCAGCCCCTGCGCATTGATGGTCCAGTGCGAGGCGATGGCACCAATGACCGGGTTGGTCTTCCACATGTCTTTGCGTAGTTCCTGGTAGTTGGGGCTGCCGGTGACGCGATTGTCAAAAAAGTAAATGAACAGGGCCAGCAGCACCAGCGCTGCTGCCAGCAACATCTGGGCATTGCGTACCAAGTCGCCCGCCAGTCGCGAATCTGCTGCCTGGGCGCGCAGCAAGGTACGTCGAACCACGTACTCGGTGACGGTGAAGGCAATCTTGAAGATGTGGGTAAAGGCACCGACCATTGAGAACAGCAACGCCCAGATCGGCACCCAGTAGGCGCGAGCGGCATTCTCGCCATCTATCCCTCGCTCGAAGTGCTCGGCGGACTCAAAGCGTTCCTGCATCATGCGCAGGTTGTTGGCCTGGTTGTATTTGTAGAACTCGGCGAGAAATTCCTCGCGCGGCATGTCGTGGGTGAATTCACAATCAAAGCAGCCCAGAGTATTGCGCAAGTAGCGCTTTGCCGCATCGGTGCGGCCGAACTCGTCATAGCTCAAGCCAGGCGCAAAGGCCGGGCCATCGAGTATCTGGCTGCTGCGCCTGGCCCAGAATTCATCGGCCTTGGCTTGGCCTTCGCTGTGCAGACGCTGCGCGTATTCCTCGCTGGCTTCCAGATAGGGCCCCGCATGCATGCGCTGAAGATCTGCCACGGTCGTGTCGTAGCCGCGGCGAACCTGGTCGCCATTTATCTCCATCCAGTCTTTGAGCATCAGTTTTTGCAGCAGGGCGGGGCGGTCTGCGGCGAGGCGTTCCTGATCGAGCGTGGCACCGATAATCGGCAGTAAAGCGAGGGCTGCTTTGCCTTCGGCGCTGTTGACCGCTGAGGGCTCAATCGGGCCGTCGGCGATGGTGTACCACTCCTGTTGCATCGCTCGCCGCGTGAGCGCCAGCGTCGCGGCCTGCTGTCGTTCGCGCCCCAGATCTTTGACCAGCGCTTCCGGCATGCCCAGCCATTGTGAAACGGTGTTGACGACCGAGCCAAGATTATTCAGGGTGATGATGCCTAGGCTCATCAGCACCAGCAGCCCCAGTATGGTGACGCCCAGGCTGTGGCGCCAGAGTGTCATCGAACGCTGCAGCCAGAAGCGAATGCTCCAGATGCCGAACGCGACGGCGACCAGCAACGCCGTCAGCGAGACCGCAATGGCAGCGTTGGTACGCTGCACGTGAAACTCGATCACCGTATCCTGCACTTTCCAGGTGATGGCAATGCTGACCAGCGCAATCACGACGCTGACAATGATGCGCAGCGACCAGGCCCGATCCCATTTCTCGCACTGGGCCCACCAACCTTTCAAAAATACCAGTGCCACCGCCAGCCCGGAGATCAGGCGGCCCCAGTGTTCAATGGCATCTGTTTCTTCGGGAGTAACGTCAGAGCCGATGATGTCGAGCAGATTGACGCCGAACGAGAGTTCCAGCCATAGATAAAGCGGCGTGAGCACCATCAATGGTACGAGGTAGCTGAAACGGAAACCTTCGCCACGATTACCCGGCAGTGCGTTGGACTGGTGCCAGAGTCGCTGTGGATCGGTAGTGTCGGCTTTGGCGGGCACCGCGCCTGCGACCACCGCACGTCGCAACCGACGACGTGCCAGAATGACCAGCGTCGGGAGACGACGGATCCATGACAGCATGCTCAACAGGGAGATCACCCAAGCAATAC
Organism: Rhodocyclaceae bacterium; assembly: GCA_016702335.1. Classification (GTDB taxonomy): domain Bacteria; phylum Pseudomonadota; class Gammaproteobacteria; order Burkholderiales; family Rhodocyclaceae; genus JADJEF01. Next base: position 963,494 of record JADJEF010000018.1, on the reverse strand, counting down.
AGATCCCGAGACTGAGCCGCACGTTGCGATAGAAGATGAGTAGCTGCATGGTGCGCATGATACGGAGCCAATGCGCTGATGAGCTCGTCACTGCCGAATTTTCTCGGCCTATCGGGCGATGACGGCCGTGTGTGGCCCTGCGGCCGTCTCTGGCGCAGGCTTGCCAGAAAATCGCCGTGTTACCAGCGCCGACTTGCGGAACAGGCGGCCGCGCCGTCAGGGCGCGCGTGCCAGCGTGACGGCCACCCCCGAGAGTACCGAGTTGCCCGAGAGCGGATCGCGGGCATCGGGGTCGAACAGGGCGTTGAGGTTGGCACCAGGACGTTTGCTGGCCAGATTCGTGCGCGTACCCGGTTGATCGTGGCCCCAGCCGTGCGGCAAGCTGGTTACGCCGGGCATGACTTCATCGGACAGTTCGGCCTGCGCGATGATTTCGCCGGTGGCTGACGTTATGCGCACCATGTCGCCATCGGCAATCGAATGACGCTGGGCATCCCGCGGGTTGAGCAGCAGGGTGCAGCGCGATTCGTACTTGCCTTGCCCCTTGGCCAGCAGCGGCAGGTTGTGCATCCAGCTGTTGTTGGAGCGCACCTCGCGCCGCCCGATGATCACCAGCTCGGGTGCCGGCTCACGTAGTGCCGCGCTAACGCGGGGCAGGTCGGCGAGCAGCAGGGGCGGGGCCAGTTCGACCTTGCCGCTCGGGGTGCGCAGCATCTCGGGAATGCGCGGGGCCAGCGGGCCCAGGTCCACGCCGTTGGGTGTGCGTTCCAGTTGATTGAGCGAGAGGCCGCCCGGGCGCTGACCGAAAAGGTCACCATAGGGGCCGGTGCGCAGCGAAAAATCGATCAGGCGATCTGGCCCGCGCCGTCCTGCCAGCGCCGACTTGACGATGGCAATCGCTTCGTTGCCCAAGGGGGCCAGTTGTCGCTCGAGGTCGGCGGAAAACGTGGCATCGTCCAGCGCGTCGATGTCGGCGTTGGCGCTCTCACCGCGTGCAATGGCCGCCAGGCGTAACAAGATCTCCCATTCCGCCGGTTGGCCAGGGGTAGGCGCGAACACCGGCGGACTATAGCGAGCCTGATTGCGGTAGGAAAGCTGGGGGAAAGCCACGTCAAAATGCGCGTCCTCCAAGGGTGAGCGGCCGGGCAAAATGACATCGGCGTGGCGCGTGGTTTCGTTTAAGTAGATATCGACGCTAACCATGAACTCCAGCGTTTCCAAGGCCTCGCTGAGCCGTGGCCCATTTGGCGCGGAGAGTACCGGGTTGCTGGCAATGGTGAACAGCGCACGTACCTGCCCCTTGCCTTCGGCCTCAATCTCTTCGGACAGTGCGCTGATGGGCAGTTCTCCATAGACTTCAGGCGCACCGCTGACACGGGCATGGTGGCGGCCGGTGACGATGCCGCGGCCAATGCCGGGTTTGCCCTGGGTGTTTTGCGCAAAGGTCGCCGATTTGGCGAACAAGGCCCCTCCCTCGACATCGAGGTGTCCGGTGAGGGCATTGACCACATCGACCAGCCAACTGGACAGCGTACCGAACACTTGTGTGCAGGTGCCGATACGGGCATAGAGAACGGCGCGCGGCGTGTTGGCCAGATCACGCGCCAGTTGGCGGATAGTGCCGGCAGGGATGCCGCAGCGGGCCGCGACGCTCTCCGGTGAAAACTCGATCACCGCGGCTTCAAGCTCGGCCAAACCCGCCACATGCTCAGAAATGGCTCCGAGGCGTACGCGTTGCTCGGAAAACAGCGCCTGCACCATGCCAAGGAGCAGGAACACATCGGCACCCGGGCGAATGAAATGGTGCTGATCGGCCAGCGCGGCTGTCTCGGTTCGGCGCGGGTCGATCACCACCAGCCTGCCACCGCGCTCCTTCAGCGCTTTGGCTTTGCCGCGAAAATCCGGCACCGTCCACATGCTGCCATTGGAGGCCAAGGGGTTGGCACCGAGCACTACCATCAGGTTGGTGCGTTCGATGTCGGGCAAAGGCACCGAGAGCCAGTGCCCAAACATCAGCCCGGAAGACAGTTGCTTGGGCATCTGGTCGAGGGTCGAGGCGGAGAAGACATTTCTGGTGCCCAATGCTTTGGCCAGCCGTCCGCCGTACAGCAAGATGCCGATTTTGTGTGCGGCCGGGTTGCCCAGCGTGACCGCAAAGGCATCGCGGTCGCCTGCAGACAGCAGCGGCTGCAGGCGTCGCTCGATTTCGGCAAAGGCTTCATCCCAGGTAGCCTCAACAAAACTGCCGTTGCGCTTGATCAGCGGGCTGCGCAGCCGATCAGGATCGTCATGCAGATCTTTGATGGCCACGCCCTTGGGGCAAATGTAGCCGCGCGAGAAAACGTCTTCATCATGGCCGCGCACGCCGACCACCTTGTCGTCCTCGATACGGAGCGTCAACCCGCAGCAGGCTTCACAAAACGGGCAAATACGATGGGCAGTGCGGCTGGTGGTCATGGCGACTCCGGGGTCGGTTGGGGAAGGGGTGCAAATTGATGAAGCTTTCCAATAATATCCGCTCATGTCTGCTGAAAACTCTATCGTCCTCAGGGCTGGGCCGCGAGCCAGGGCGCTGATCGCCCAGAGCGGGCTACAACCGGCCGATATAGGCGCTCTTCCTGCGGCGGCCGGCGGCCCCAAGGGGCTCGCGCTCATTCCGCTGGACAAGTATCTGTTTGGCGAATGGCTGGTCGGCCCGACGCGCACCGGCGTCCCGCGCCTGTTGGTGGGTTCGTCGGTCGGCTCCTGGCGTATGGCAGCGGCGGCCCAGTGCGATGCGCCGGCGGCGTTGGAGCGCCTGCGTGCGGGCTACTTCGGTCAGTGCTATCCACACAAACCGAGCGGCCACTATGTCAGTGCCGAGTGCGGCAAGACGGTTCAGGCAGCGCTGGGTGATGCACCGCAATGGCACCCCGAACGGCGGCTGGTCGTCATCACCGCGCGAAGTCGCGGCCTCTTGCGCGAGCGCGGCAGTGCGCCGCGCTTTGCCGCAGCGGCGCTGACCAATGCCGTCTCGCGTACTCAACTGGCCCGCTATTTCGAGCGGGTGGTTTTTACGCCGGGTGACAAACGTCAGTGGCTCCCGGTGCATTCGGTGATGCAAGTCGACCCTTTCGGCTCCCACGTCTGTGAATTGAACGAGCGCAATGCACACGCCGCCCTTCTCGCATCAGGGACGATTCCGATGCTCGCTGACCCGGTGCGCGACCCGGATGGAGCGCCCCCCGGCCTGTATTGGGATGGTGGCATGGTGGACTATCACATCGATTGGAACTGGCAGGCGCTCCCTGGCATTGTGCTCTACCCGCATTTCATCGATCATGTCGTACCGGGCTGGCTGGACAAGCACTTGCACTGGCGCAAGGCACGCGGTGCGCATCTGGACAACCTGCTGATAGTTTCACCCTCACCTTCGCTGCTTGCCCGATTGCCACGGCGCAAACTGCCGGACCGTGAAGACTTCTATCACTTCCGCCTCGATCACGACGCGCGCGTTGACAGTTGGGCAAAGGCAATCGGTGAGTGTCAGCGCATGGCGGATGATTTTGCGGCGTTCGTCGCTCGCCCTGACCTGGCAAAGGTACTGCCCCTTTAGGCTCGGCTTCGCGGCCACTGCTGACCGGAGTAAAGCCCTGTGGGGACTGGCGGACTAGTCAGCGTACGTGGTGCTTTAGTGTGATCAGTTCTTCGGCCGCCGACTGCCCCTGCAATTCCATCGCCACCAAACGCGCCAGCGCTTTTAAATGCTGCTTCTCCCAAGCATCGAGTCGTTTGGGCGCTGGGCTGATCAGGCACAGGGTGCCCACGCGTTGGCCGTTGCTCATGGTCAAGGGTGCCCCGGCATAAAAACGAATCTTTGGTGCGCCGGTCACCAGCGGGTTGTTGGCGAATCGCTCGTCGTTGAGGGCATTCGGGATCTCGAAAATATCGTCATGCAGAATGGCGTGTCCGCAAAAGCTGATTTCGCGCGAGGTCTCTGAGGCGTCAAGGCCGCAACTTGACTTGAACCATTGCCGGTTGGTATCGACCAGGCTGACCAAGACGATAGGTGCACCAAACTGCGATTGGGCGTAGGACGTGATGTTGTCGAAACGGTCTTCGGCAGGCGTATCGAGCACCAGCAGTTGGCGCAGGGTTTCGACACGGTCTGCTTCGTCGGCAGGAATGGCGGGCGCTTGCATGATGGCGGGCGTGCGTGGCAGGAACTTTCATTATGCACCCAGCGCACGGAGCTCGTAGCCCTGGCCAACCATGCGATCAAACTGCAGAAAAGCGCGACAACACGCTGAAAAATACTGGCCTAGTAAAGCTGACGGGTGCGTTGTGCCAGTTGTCCAGAGGCGATCAGGACAGCCGCCGGGTCGGTAGCAGGCCGCATCGCATGGCGTGTCGCCATACCGGCGGACCACTCGCCGGCTACTGAGTGATAGAGCGGATCAGTCATAGCGGCGGCGGCAATGACTTTGCCCGACATCAGATAATCGGTGGCCCGCTTCGAGTACGGGGTGTCGAGTGCCATAACGCCGGTGCGGTAATAGTTATAAGCCGCCGATAGCCGTTTCCAAGGTGACTTTTCATTTTTTCCGGCCTCTTCGTACGCACTCAGAAACAGTGTGTAGCCAATCTCAAGGTTGGCGCATTTATCGATCGCTACTTCTGGCGACACACCGAGGGCAGGCAAAGAGCGTGTGGGGAGTTGGGTGAGCCCAAGGTAAAGCGCATTCGAGCCTTTGTTTGGCGAAGCTTCCTGAGCAACACGCTTACGCAATGTTTTGATGGCTGCGGCCTGTGTGGCCGGCGAATTGCGTCCGTCAGCATCGTCGGCAATGAGGTAAGGGTCACCTGCGGAACCAGCTTCAATCAAAGCGGCCAGCAAGCGGGGCTCAGCCCATGGGACACAAAACGAGATCCAGGTGGCGATGGCAACGGGGGTTAGCATGGTTTCATTAACGACATTGGCCTGCGCTCCTTAACCCTTGCGGATTGAGTCAATAGGCCTCAGTCATAATCGGCCGACCGTGAATGACTTCTTTGTCTCTCATCAGGAAGCCAAATACGAGTGCAACTGTTCGGGCCATTGGCAGGCGAAAAGATGCTTTTTAGTTGATAATCGTGGCATGACCGATACTAACGATGCCCCTCAGGATGCCATTCCGGCTCAACCCGCGCCGGTGTCCATCGACCTTAAGCGCAGGATGCGCGAGTTACTCTCCATCCCGGATAGTCAGCGGAACGACGAGCAGTGGGATGAGTTGATCGAGATCGAAATCCAGCTGGCGCCGGGTAATCGCGTTGGTTCGACGGCGCCGCGTATGAACGAAGGCCGTAGTCACGGGCAGCGCAGTGGCGGCGGTGGTAGCAGCGGTGGTGGTGGATCGGGTGGTCCCGGGGGAGGGGCCCCGGGTGGTGGCAATTGGAAGCGCCACGGTGGTGCCAATCGCAAGAGCAAACCTGGTGGGCCCAAGAAGCCGGCCCAGCCAGGCCCTGGTGCAGGCCCCGGAGGTTCTGGGGGCTCGAGTGGCGGAACGTCTGGCACCTAACCAGTGTGCTTTCACAGGAAGTGAAAAACCCGGGCCTAAGCCCGGTTTTTTTTTGATCAGGTGTTGGTGGATTTGATATAGGCCAGCAGATCATTGACTTCGAGCGGCTTGGCAAACAGAAAGCCCTGCGCCTCTTCACACCCGATTGCGTGCAGTGCGGCGGCTTGCTCCTCGGTTTCCACGCCTTCAGCAATAATGCTGAGATCCAGGCTGTGTCCCAACTGGAGGATCGTTTCTACAATTCGCTGACTGCTGTTGGCTTGCGTCATCTGCGAGATGAAGGACCGATCGATTTTCAGGCGATCAACATTCAGGCGCTCAAGGTAGCTCAGTGATGAGAAGCCGGTACCGAAATCGTCGATCGCTACCATTACGCCACGCGACTTCAGCTGATTGATCATTCCCAGCATGAACTCGTACTCAAGCATTGCGATTGATTCGGTGATTTCCAACTCGAGCAATTTGGGATCAATGCCGCTCTCTTTGAGTACCGCATCGACACTCGCCAGAAATTGGGGATGACGGAATTGGTTGACCGAAACGTTAACTGCCATGCGCAGGTTTTCAATACCTTCGCGCTGAAACTTGCGCAAGCCGAGGCAGGCGGTACGCATCACCCACTCGCCCATGCTGATAATCATCCCGGAATTCTCGGCCAGTGGGATGAACTGATCCGGCGGTACGAAGCGACCTTGATCGTTACGCCAGCGTAGCAGTGCTTCCACGCCAATGACTCGGCGCGTCGCGAGGCCGATTTGCGGCTGATACACCACGAAGAGTCGATCCTGATCGAAGGCCGCGCGCAAATCCTGCAACAGGCGCACGCGGTTACGTGTGTGCAGTTCCATGTCGCGAACGAAATAGCAGAATTCTCCTCGCGGCCCTTCCTTGGCGCGGCTTAACGCGATATTGGTGCACTTCAGGGCGTCGCTACCATTGCCATCGATTTCAGTGAGACGCGCCAATCCGATCGAAACAGACAGCTGATGATCGCTGTTGTCGATCCTGAACGCCGATCGAAAAATAGCTTGCAGGCGTTCCGGGCTAACAATCGAGTCGTTACCCAGTACGCCAAAGGCGTCGGCCGCTACGCGTGCAATGATCGCTTCCGGGGGGAGTGATTCCCTCAGTCGTGCAGTGACCGCTGCCAGCAGCATGTCGCCATAATTGTGCCCTAGCGCATCGTTCAGCGGGGCAAAGTGATCAATGTCAATCAGGGCAATGGTGTCGTCTTTACGCCCGACACCAATGACCGCATCAATGCTCTGAACAAAAGACAGCCGGTTGGGAATGCCCAGCAGTTGATCGTTGTAAGCATGGTCATTGAGTTGCCCGAAGAGAATCACATTGTCCAGGCTGATGGCGATATTGGTGCAAAAACCTCCAGCAACTGGAAATCAAGCTCGTCCAGCGGCACCGCTGTTTCGATGTAGGCCGCCATGTCATGACCCGATTCACCCGGGAAAAACAGTGTTGTGCTCTCATCAGTGAATTGGCTTTGGCGGGCTTCCATCGCTTTGCGTAATGCAACCCCGACTGCAGGACGGTCGATGCTGGACAGTGGGTGCTCGATGCACTTCGTGTAGCGACCAGCGGCCGCGACAATCCGCGCCTGGCTAGGGTCGTGGCCACGGTCGTGAGCACAGACGACGCCTTCGGGCGAGAGCCCCAGCAGGCCGGCGAGTTGGGTAATGATGCCGGCGGCAAATTCCCGCATGCCGTGGTGAGCCATGAGCTCGGCGCTGGCGCGGATGATCATGCCCAAGCCACGACGACTGGCGTTGATGGCATGAATCTGGTCATAGGAGCGAATCGCTGCGGTCAGTGTTGTGTACAGACGATTGCGCGACAGTTCCGACTTGGTCTTGTAATCATTGATATCGTAGTCACGGATCGCATCCATCTCGGGCGCATAGCCGGGTTGGCCGGTGCGCAGAATGATGCGCGATTCGGTAATGCCAAGTTCGTCGCGGATGATCTTGACGAGACGCAGGCCGGCATCCTCACGCTCCATGACGACATCAAGGAGAATCACTGACACATCCTTCTCTTGCTTCAATAACGCAATAGCGTCGTCTGAAGAGTACGCGTGCATGAAGAACAAGGGGCGCCCGAGAATCGGCGTGTTAGTCATGGCGAACTCTGTGGCTTGATGTACATCCTGATCGTCATCGACGATCAGCACCCGCCAGCAGCGGTGCCCGGCCCGATTCGGGCCTGTTTCGTCATCACTGACCAACGCAAGAATGTCGTCGTCGTCGTGGTCAACCATCTGTTGCAGTCTCCTTGTTATTGGGGGCAATCCTAACCGTGTTGTCGGCTTGAGGCAATGCTTCCCGCTGCTTTGTTTCGTGTTGCGTTGCGCTTGATGGGTTGAGCGCGATGTTCAATGAGGCCCCTTTCGCAAGTCGGCGCTGGCGAGACGGCGACTTGGCTGGTGGCTTTTGTTTTTAATGGTCGCTGAGATTCAGCGCGAATACAGCTCCATCAAGCGTGTCGCCTCGCCAGCCACGCGTGCGCGCAGCGTCGGCGGGGCCAGCACTTCAACGTCGGCACCGTAGCGCAGGATGTCCATGATCAACTCTCTGTGATCGGAAAATGGCACCTCAAGAACATAGTTGCCTTGCGCATCCACTTTGCCGCGCTGGTCGGCGTGCCAGGTTTCCTGGGCGACCCAGCGCGCCCGCTCGGGGGTGAAGCGCAGTCGCGCCCATTGCACCTTGCCGTTGGCGATGATGCCGTAGCCGGGACCGAGCGAAGCGTTCATCATTTGCGCCGAAACCTCGCGGGCTGGACTGGCGAGAATGTCGAGGTGAAGGATGGAGTCAGCGGCAAAGTTGCGTACCTCGTTGCGCAAATGACACCAGGCATCGAGGTACCAGTTTTCGCGATAGTGCACCAGGCGCTGGGGAGAAATCTCGCGCTCGGTGGTTGCTCCGCTGCCTCGGGCGAAGTAACGGATCTGCAGTCGCCGGCGGCCGAGCAGGGCCGAGCCAATTTTTTCAAAATGGGCCAGCGGCAGCGTGCGCCGCGTCGCGGCGACGATCAGCACCCGCCGCCGCACTTCCTCAGCGCTGTGCCTGGAGGCACCAAGCAGGTTGTTAAGGCGGGCCATGAGCGGTTGAATATGTGGCGTAAGAATGCCGCCCGGAGCGAGATTTTCGAGCAGGTGCTGCATAGTGAGCAGGGCGTGCACTTCGTTGGCGTTGAACCACAGGCCAGGCAACTCATAGCTCGCACCCGAGGCACCGGTGCTTTGCTCAAACCGGTAGCCGCCGGCTTCTCGATCCCAGAGGATGGGGGCATTGAGCCGGTTACGCATATATTCCAGATCGCGCTTGAGCGTCGCCCGCGAAACTTCCAGTGCTTCTTGCAACTGAGCAAAGCTGACCAGAGTCCGCTCGTGAATCATCTGGTCGATCTTGTAAAAGCGTTCGGTGCGATCCATGGCTGAACTCGGTCAGTAGTTTGGCCGCGCTGCCAGTTGATCCATCAGGGCGGCAAAGTGCTGCAAGCGGCGCGGATGAATCTTGCCCTGCGCCACCGCGCTTTTGATTGCACAGTCCGGTTCGTGCTGATGACGGCAATCGCGATAGCGACAATGCCCGATATAGGGCTGAAACTCGATGAAACCCGCAGCAATTTCGTCGCGCCCGAGGTGAGCCAAGCCGAATTCCTGCAATCCGGGGCTGTCGATCAGAGCACTGCCTGCGGCGTCGAGTCGATAGAGACGCGTACAAGTGGTGGTGTGCTTACCCGTATCAAGCGCCGCCGAAATTTCGCGAGTAGCGGCTGCGGCGGCTGGCACCAGAGCGTTGGTCAGCGTTGATTTCCCCATCCCCGACTGGCCGACCAGGATGGAGACTTGACCCACCAGAAAAGTCTGCAGCGGCGCAATGCTGGTGTGCGCAGATAGTTCGACAATCGGGTAGCCCAGTCCCGCAAAGGGAGCCAGTACGGCATAGGCGGCAGGCAAGGCGTCGGTCAAGTCGGTCTTGTTGAGCACGATCAACGCACGCAGCCCCTGATTCTCGGCAGCGATCAGGGCTCGGCTGATCAGTTCATCCGAGAACGAGGGCTCGGTGGCAACCACCACAATGAGTTGGGTGGCGTTGGCGGCCAGCAGCTTTTCGCGAAATGCGTCACTACGATGCAGCAGGCTGCGGCGCTCGCTATGCCCAAGCAGCTGGCCGTCATCGCTAAGTGTTACCTCGTCGCCACAGGCATAGGCGCTGCGCTTTCCGCGCGGGTAGCCAGTACGCGTGCTGCCATCCGCCATGGCCACGTCGTAATGGCGCCCGAAGGCGGCGATGATGGTGCCGGATTGCGGCGCGCTCATGCGCTTTGACCAGCGGGAAGCGGCTGGCCATTGGCAGTTTGGGCGATGCGCCCGATGCGTACACTGGCAGGTGGATGTGAGTCGTGAAACAGCGAGTACAGCGGATCGGGTGTCAGGGTCGCGGCATTGTCGCGGTAGAGCTTGACCAAGGCTCGGGTCAGGTCAGCGGCACTCGCGTGAGTCACCGCAAAGGCATCGGCCTGAAACTCATCGCGTCGTGATAGCGCGGCAAACAGCGGTGCTACAGGAAACAGGAACACAGGCAATACCAGACTGAACAGGAGCAGGGCCATCGCCGTTCCGCCAGCGCCGAGTTGCAGACCCAGCCCCAGATAAAACCAGTCTTGGGTCATCAGCCAGGCCAGCACGCGCAGCAGTACGAGGCTGACGAAGGCCATCACGACAATGCGTTTGGTGACATGCCGAAAATGGAAATGCCCCAACTCATGCGCCAGTACAGCCTCGATCTCCGGGCCTTGCAGATGTTTGAGCAAGGTGTCGAAAAAGACGATACGTTTGGCTTTGCCCATTCCAGTGAAATAGGCATTGCCGTGGGCTGATCGCCGGGAACCGTCCATGACAAACAGTCCTGAGCTGGCGAAGCCGCAGCGTGACAGCAGGGTTGTGATGCGCTCCTTCAGTGCCGCATCTTCCAGGGGAGTGAACTTATTGAACAGCGGCGCGATGAAGCTCGGATAAATCGCCAGCATCAGCAAATTGAAACACAGCCAGACAGTCCAGACGTAGAGCCACCAGTGTTCGCCCATTGCGTCCATCAGCCATAGCGCGCACAGCAGCAGCGGGGTACCCAGCGCGATGGCGAGCGCCAGGCCCTTGACGCCATCGGCAAACCACAATCGCCAAGTCATCTGATTGAACCCGAAACGTGCCTCCAGTACGAAGGTTCGGTACAACGAAAATGGCAGGCTCATGATGGCGCTGATCAGCCCGGACGCTGCGAAAAGCGCCAGACCACAGAGGTAGCCGGTGCCAAAGACGCTCTGCAGTGTTATGGCGATGGCATTGAGCACGCCCCCTAGTGTTAGGGCCAGCAGGAAAATTCCGTCGGCGAGTGTTTCCCAAATGGCGAGCGAACACTTGGCGCGGGTGTAGTCCGCTGCTTTTTGGTGGTCGGTGAGCGATATGTGCTCGGCGAACGCTGGGGGTACCTGGTCGCGATGAGCGCCGACGTGCCGGGCATGACGCACGGTGAGCCATAAGCGAGTGCTGATCGAGAGCAGCAGGAACAGTAAAAACAGCTGGCCGAAAAGCGTCGTGGTCATCAGAGTCTGTGCGTAGGATTCCTGGAGACTTCCTGTATTTGTTACCAGCAACAGGAGAATTTATGGACTGAATCGGCGTGGCTAAACGTAATCCGTGGTGCCAGAGACCGGAATCGAACCGGCAAGCTGTTTTAGAGCGGCGGATTTTAAGTCCGCTGTGTTTACCAATTTCACCACTCTGGCAGTGCGGGCCGGATTGTAGTCGTGTGCTCTCATTTTGTGTGCGCCTGCGCTCATGGCAAACTGGCTGCCCAGCCAAGAGGAGAGTGTCCTGAAAACCCTGACTCAGATCTTGTTGACGGCGATGACCGACGCACAGCGGCATCTCGAGTTTGCCGACGCCGAAGCCTTGCGGCTCGGTGCCATCGATGACGTCGATACTCAGGCCTTGCGCCACAGCATTGAGGTAGCCACTAACCGACTCAGTCGCGCGCTGCTCTTTCATCACGTGCTTGCCGGTGACGTCAAGCCAGGGATCAGCCCTGTGCCGGTGAGCTATCTCATCGACGATATTATCGTGGCAGCGCGTGCGATTCTCGGGCAGTCGGACATCACGATTCATACTGAAGTTCTGGGCGGAGACATCTGGCCGTTGGATAGAGAACTGATTCTTGAGGTGGCCTATCACGCGGTGGTCATCGCCGCAGAGCATGCCAGGTCACAGGTCTGCCTGTCGGCGCGGCTTGATGATGGCACGCTGGTGCTGCGTGTGGAAGACGATGGCAACGGCTTCGCTACGCTTGACGAAAGCAGCTTTCATGAGCGTGGCTTCGGTCTTTACGTGGCTCAGCATGTTGCCAAACTGCATCAGCGCAATGGCCGCGTCGGTCGCGTGACGATTGCCAATGGCAGCAGCCTCGGCGGCGGGGTTTTTTCGCTGTTTGTACCATGAGCGCGCTGTACGATTTCAAGAACTACCGCTTCATGGTCATCGACGACCAGCCGCTGGTTCGGCAGAGTCTGCGTTCGATTATTCAGACCATGGGTGGATTTATCGTCGAGATGGCTCAAGGCTATACCGATGCCATCAACAAGATTCGCGCGACGCCGCCAGATGTGATTTTGTGCGACTACATGATGGGCTCGGGGCGTACCGGGCAGCAGTTGCTTGAGGAAGTCCGGCGCAATCGTTTGATTCCTGAAGAGGCAATCTTTCTGATGGTCACCGGCGAACAGGCCTACGAGCAGGTGGTCGCTTGCGTCGAGCTCATCCCCGACGACTACATACTCAAGCCTTTTTCACCCGAACTGCTGAGTTTGCGGCTGGATCGTCTGATGGTGAAGAAGCAGGTGATGCGCCCGTATTTTGTGGCCAAGCGTGAGCAGCGTTACGTTGACGCCAAGCGCTTCCTTGACCAAAGTCAGGAGCGAAAGGAATGCCGTCCTTATCGGGTCGATTTCATGCGTTGCAATGCCGAACTGCTCCTGGAACAACAGCGAGGTACCGATGCCGAGCAGTCATACAGGGATATTTTGGAAATTTACAATTTCCCCTGGGCAAATGTCGGCATCGTCAAGTCGTTGATGCAGCAAAAGCGTTTCAAAGAGGCGCAGGAGTTGATTGAAACAGTGGTGACCGGATCGCCCGGTTTTTCGAGGCATTCGATATCAAGGCAGAAATCTGTGCCGAGCTCGGAGATCATGCTGAGGCACAAAAGACATTAGCTGAGGTTGATGCCAAGAACAGCAAGAATTATTCACGCAAGCGGCGTCTGGCGGCCTCGGCCCTTGCCAATGGCGATACCGAAACGGCCCGTAAGGCTTTGGCTGATGTTCTGGCCAACGATGTGGTCGGTGATGCCGCTAGCAATCTCTCGGACATTCTAGCCCTCACACGCGCTCACCTTGAAGCGGGTGACGAGGTTGAAGCCGAGCTGAGTTTGCGCAAAATTTCGTCGGATCAACCGATGGCGCTTGACGAGCGGCTGTGCTTTGTTGGCCTGGTCGCAGCGGTAACGCCGGCCAGAGGCAAAGGCCCGTTTCTCGGTATGCGCGAGGCGTGGCTGACCACGCCGATGAAGGAGGAGCGGCTTGTTGATGGCCTGCGCGGCGCGCTGGCGCTCGGTGAGCATGAGTTGGCCGATCAGATTGCCCGCCGCTTGATGGGAGAAGAGGGGGTGCGGCGGGTATTTCAGTCAGCCCTGGCGGTCTATGCGCGCTATCAGCGGCAGCAAGACTTCCGAAATATTCAAAAGGCGGCGGCACTGGCGCGCATCAGCACGGAAACTGCAGGTGCGACGAAAGTGGTCACGCCAGATGCCGCGCCGCCTGAGGTGGCCGCCGAAAAATCGACGATGGCGGCTCCGGATCAGGTTTGGGTCGCGCCTTCGAGCCGCCAGGCGTGAAGCCGTAATGCGGCAATGCCGTATGACGCAATGCCGCAACGTGCCTGCTGTCTTGCTTCAGCCTTGGCAGTACTGCATGACCCGGTCTCGCTGCGCCGCCGTCATGTGCAGGCCGCACTTGCTGCGGCGCCAGAGCACTGAATTCGCGTCTGGCGCCCATTCCTGCTCCATGAACCAACGCGCCTCACGCTCATACAGCCCGCCGCCGAAATCCTCCCCCAGGTCGCCCAGGTTTTTGGCATCGGCGAGCAGGGCATCGATGCGGGTGCCGTGCCGGCGTGCCATTGTGTTGCGGGCTTCGCCGTCGAGCCATGGGTAGTGTTGGGCGAGGGTTTGATTGCAATAGGTTGCGAAATCCTTTACCGGCAGGTCGCCACCGGGCAGGGCCGGGCCGTGTGTCCAGGGTTTGGCTTTGCAGTCGAGCAAGGGCGCGAGCTGGTTGGTGACCGTCTCGGCGAGGTGGCGGAAGGTGGTGAGTTTGCCGCCAAAGACCGAAAGCACGGGGCCAGGGGTGACTGGCGCGATCCGTTATCCAGACGCAGTGTGTAGTCGCGGGTCACCGATGAGGGGTCACCGGAACCATCGTCATACAGCGGGCGTACGCCGGCAAATTTCCAGATGGCGTCCTCAGGATTCGGGGTGCGACCCAGATAGCGGCCAGCGGCGCGGCACAGGTAGGCGGCTTCATCCGTACTTACCTGAGGAGTGCCGGGGTCGCCTTCTTCGGGGATATCGGTGGTGCCGAGCAGGGTAAATTTGCCCTCGTAAGGGATCATGAACACTACGCGACGGTCGTCGTTTTGCAGGATGAACGCATGATCGCCGGCATACAGCCGAGGCATCACGAGATGGCTGCCGCGCACCAGACGCACCGAATCCTGCGAGGGCACCCCCAGCTTTTCGTTCAGCACCGTCTTGACCCAGGGGCCGGCGACATTGGCGATGGCACGCGCGACGAGTTGTTCGCCGCTGCTCAAGGTAACGCGCCAGTGCTGGCTGTCGCGGGTAGCGCTGACCACGCTTGTTTGGGTAAGAATTCGCGCACCACGCGCCTTTGCATCGATGGCATTGATCACCACCAGACGTGCATCGTCGGTGCGGCAGTCGGAATAAATGAAACCGTGGCGAAAGGTATTGCGCAGGCCGCTGCTGTAGGGGTCTTTGTCCAGACGTACGGACCCCGAGCCGGGCAGCTGGTGCGAGCCGCCGTGCAGACGGCCGAGGTTGTCGTAGAGAAACAGCCCCGTGCGGATCATCCAGCGCGGGCGCAGTTCCGGCACGTGGGGCATGATGAAACGGGCCGGCCAGACCATGTGAGGTGCAATGCCCATGAGAATTTCGCGTTCAGCCAAGGCCTCGCCGACCAGACGGAACTCGAAATGTTCCAGATAGCGCAGCCCGCCGTGGATCAGTTTGGATGACCATGACGAGGTCGCGCTGGCCAGATCGCCCTGCTCGACGAGGGTGACGGAGAGGCCGCGCCCGACGGCATCGCGCGCAATGCCGACGCCATTGATGCCGCCACCGATGACCAGCAGGTCAATGACCGGGTAATCGATGGGAAGATTGGAATTCGTCATGCTGCTTATCTTAACGAGTTCGCCGCGAAGTTCAGCACGATGTTCGCAACGCAATCGCGGCGCAATCGCCGTCCCACCAGCGCCGACTTGCCGACCGCTCGCTAGAATGCGGGCATGATTGTGCTCAACCTCACTTGCCCGAATGGTCACGCTTTTGAAGGCTGGTTCACCCGCGCCAGGCCTTTGATGACCAATGCGGGCGTCGCTTGGTGCAGTGCACGCACTGCGCCTCCGATGCCGTGAGCGCCTTGCCCTCGGGGCCGCGCGTGTTGCGCCATGCCGGCGAGGTGCAGGCCGGGGCATCTTCAGCCTCTCCGGTATGTTCAGCGCCGTCCGCCCAGGTGTCCGTGCAGACCCCGGCTCCTGCCATGGCGGAACAACTGCTCAAGGCCTTGGTCACGATGGCCCGGCAAGCGGAAAATGTCGGGGAGCGTTTCCCCGAAGAAGCGCGGCGTATTCACTACGACGAAGCGCCTGCACGCACCATCCGCGGCATTGCCAGCCGTGAGGAAACCGAGGAACTCCTGGAGGAGGGAATTCTGGTGCTGCCCGCCCCGGTGCCCCCCGAGGGCGACCTGCACTAACTTTCATGCAATCACGCTCGTTGCACGCTAGAGGATGAAGTTCTTCAGTGTCGCTTTCCTTCAAGGCAGCAAACTTGGGGTGACACACAGGCCGCGGGTGGGCCTTCGGCAAGCGCCGGCCTTCCTCCTCGCCGCGGCGAAGCATTTCCTGAGCAATCAGGGCATGCTACTCGCCGGGGCCATCGCCTATTACGCCTTGCTCTCGGTCGTGCCGCTGGTCATTCTGATGGTCGTTGTGCTCGCATCTGGTCGATCAGGGCGAACTGATCGGCGTGCTTGGTCGCTACCTGGAATGGCTGGTACCCAGCCAGTCGCGAGCCGTGATGGTGGATGTCGAACAGTTTCTGGAGGCCCGGTCCTCTATCGGGCTGGTGCTTTTCGGTACGCTGCTGTTCTTCAGTGCCATGGCTTTTGGTGTGCTGGAAAAAGCCATGGCGGTGATTTTTTCGCATCGACATGCGGCACCGGCGCACAGTCGTTGGCTCGCCATGCTGCGACCCTATGCGCTGGTGCTTCTGCTCGGTTTGGCGATGCTCGCCGTGACCGTGCTGTCGGTTGTCATCGGGGTCATGGCCGAGTATCAGGTGAGCGCATTCGGGCAGGACTGGGCGCTGGACGGCCTGATCCGGGTCGTGTTCTACGGCATTGGCTTCGGTTTTGAAGTTCTGGTGCTTTGCTTCCTGTATCTCGCCATTCCGCAGGGCAAGACGCGACCGCTGCATGCGCTGCTTGGGGCGGTGAGTGCCAGTGTGGCCTGGGAGTTGATGCGTCACCTGCTGGTCTGGTACTTCGCCACGCTCTCGAAGGTCAGCGTCGTCTATGGTTCGCTGACCACGGCCGTGGTCGTGATGTTCAGCATGGAGGTCATCGCCATCATCGTGCTCTACGGCGCACAGGTGATCGCGGACTATGAGCAGTTGCCGTCCTCCCACGCGATCACTGCCGGATCATGATCGTCGCACACGCCCCATCTAAAAGGCGGGCCTAATTTTTTGCCAGCTTGGCCAGTGCGTAAAGCTGATCCAGCGCTTCGCGCGGGCTCAGTTCGTCGGGATTCAGGTCGCGTAATGCATCGAGCGCCGGGTGAGGCGGTTCGGGCGGCGGTGGCGCGGTGGCGAACAGATCGGGCTGCATGCTCGTACCCACATCCCGGTTTTCCAGTGCGCTCAGGCGTCGGCGCGCCTCGCGCACCACGGCGGGGGGCATGCCGGCGAGCGCGGCGACCTGAATGCCGTAGCTTTGCGAGGCCGGGCCTTCTTCCACCGCATGCAGAAAAACCACCTTGTGCCCGTGCTCGACGGCATCGAGATGCACGTTGGCGCAGACCGGGTAATCCTGTGCCATGCGTGTCAGCTCGAAATAGTGCGTAGCAAACAGACTGTAGGCCTGATTCTTCTCGATCAGGTGGCGGGCAATGGCAAAGGCCAGCGCCACGCCGTCGAAGGTCGAGGTGCCGCGGCCAATCTCGTCCATGAGTACCAATGAGTTCTTGGTCGCGCCGTTGAGAATTGCGGCCGCCTCGGTCATCTCGACCATGAAGGTGGAGCGTCCGGAGGCGAGGTCATCGGAGGCGCCGATGCGCGTGTAGATGGCGTCGATCGGGCCCAGGCGGCATTGGGTCGCCGGCACGAAGCTGCCGCAATGGGCGAGCAGGGTGATCAGGGCCACCTGACGCATGTAGGTGGATTTTCCGCCCATGTTCGGGCCGGTGATCAGCAACAGCTTGCGCGTGCTGGCAAGACGCGTGTCGTTGGCGATAAAGTTGCCATTGCTTTGCCTAACTTGCGCTTCCACCACCGGGTGACGTCCGTCTTCGATGGCGATGACCGATTCATTGACGAATTCGGGCGCGCTGTAGCCGTAGCGAACCGCCGCCTTGGCGAAGGCGTTCAGGCCATCGAGCTCGGCAATCGCTCTGGCCAGTCGTTGCAGCGGCGGAATGTGCAGGGCGAGGGCGTCGAGCAGTTCCTCATAGAGCTGCTTTTCCAGCGCCAGCGCGCGCTCGTTGGCCGACAGCGCCTTGTCTTCAAAGGCCTTGAGCTCGGGCGTGATGTAGCGCTCGGCGTTTTTGAGCGTCTGCCGGCGCTGGTAGTCGGCCGGAATCTTTTCGCTATGGACGTGCGTGACTTCGATGTAAAAGCCATGCACCTTGTTGAATTCGACCTTGAGACTGGCAATGCCGGTGCGTTCGCGTTCGCGCGCCTCCAGTTCGAGCAGGAAGGCACCGCAGTTGTCCTGAATTGCGCGCAGTTCATCGAGATCCGCGCTGTAGCCGGGGGCAATGACATTGCCGTCGCGCACCAGTGCCGACGGTTCGAGGGCAATGGCCTGGTCCAGCACCGAGAGGCAGGCGGGTGGGGCAGTGAGGGCCGCTGCCAGCGTTCGCAATAGCGACGAAATCGCCGTATCGCCAGCGCCGACTTGCGAACCAATCTCAGGCAGGCGGCGGATCGATTCACGCAGGGCTGAGAGGTCACGGGGGCGGGCATTACGCAAGGCAATGCGGCTGGCAATGCGCTCGATGTCGGCCAGCCCCGAGAGCGCTCGGGACAAGGCGTCATGCCCGCGCAGCAATTCATTGACGGCTTCGTGCCGGGCACGGGCGACTGCACGATCAGTCAAGGGGTGATGCAGGCAATGGCGCAGCCAGCGGGCACCCATGCTGGTGGCGCAGGTGTCCAGCAGCGAGAGCAGGGTGGGGGCGGGGTCGCCGCGCAAGGTTTCGGTGATTTCAAGGTTGCGCCGGGTCGCCGCATCGAGGCGCAGATACTGGCTTTCGCGTTCCGCCGTCAGACCGGTGATGTGCCCGAGCGTTTGCATCTGGGTGGCTTGGGCATAGCGATAGAGCGCGCCGGCGGCGGCGAGGGCGAGGTTTTCGTTGCCGCTAATGTCGTTGATGCCAAAGCCGGCGAGGTCGGCGGTGCCGAAATGTTCGGCCAGCGCATGCTCGGCGGCGCGGGTGTCGAAATGCCAGTCGGGCAGGGTGTGCACCACGGCGGTACCGGCCAAGGCCCCGCTGGTCTCGTCGTCGCGCAGCGCGTCCGGGATCAGTATTTCGGCGGGCGAGAGGCGCTGCAGGTGCGTCGCCAGTGCGTCGCTCGTCGTCTCAAGCAGGCGCAGGTCGCCATTGGCCAGATTCAGCCACGCCAGGCCGAGTTGGTTGCGTTCACGGGTGATGGCCAGCAGCAGGCTGTCGCGCCGGTCATCAAGCAGGCTCGCGTCGGTGACGGTGCCGGGGGTGACGATGCGGGCAATGGCTCGCTCGACCGGGCCTTTCGAGGTGGCCGGATCGCCGATCTGCTCGCAGATGGCGACCGAGATCCCTTGCTTGACCAGGCGCGCGAGATAGCCCTCGGCCGCGTGGTAGGGAATGCCGGCCATCGGAACGGGCTTGCCCGCCGACTGCCCGCGCGAGGTGAGCGTCAGGTCAATGACGCGCGACGCTGTTTCAGCATCGTCGTAGAACAGCTCATAGAAGTCGCCCAGGCGAAAGAACAACAGCTTGTCGGCGTGGTTGGCCTTCAGGCGCAACCACTGCTGCATGACGGGCGTGTGCCGGCTGAGTTCGGCCTCGTCGCCGCAGGCAACCTGGGTAGTCACGTCGGTCTGGGAAAATTCAGGCAGGCAGCTTCGCCGTCAGATGCGGCCCGACCGTCTGGATCAGCTGGGCAAAAATCTTGGGGTTACCCCCGATGACGTTGCCGGTTTCCATATAGTTCTGCTCGCCGGTCAGGTCACCGACCAGGCCGCCCGCCTCGGTAATCAGCAGGGAGCCGCCGGCGATATCCCAGGGTGAAAGACCCAGTTCCCAGAAGCCATCAAAGCGTCCGCAGGCGACCCAGGCCAGATCGAGCGCGGCGGCACCGGGGCGGCGCATGCCGGCGGTCTTTTGCGCCAGATCCTTGAAGATGGCCAGATAGGTATCGACATGATCGAACATCCGGTAGGGGAAGCCCGTGCCGAGCAGGGCTTCGTTCAGCTTGGCGCGCTTGCTCACGCGAATGCGCTTTTCATTGAGAAACGCGCCACCGCCTTTGCTGGCGGTGAATAGCTCGTTGCGATTGAGGTCATAGACGACCGCGTGCTGCATCACGCCCTTGTGCGCCAAGCCGATCGAAATGGCGTATTGCGGCACGCCATGAATGAAATTGGTGGTGCCATCGAGCGGATCGATAATCCACTGGTAGTCGGAATCGGGATTGCTGCCGGCGGTGCCGGACTCTTCGGCGAGGATGCCGTGGTCGGGGTAGGCATCGCGAATCACGTCGAGAATGGCCGTTTCAGCCGCGCGATCGACGTCGGTGACGAAATCGCTTTGGGCCTTGACGCTCACCTTCAGGGTGCTGACGTCAAGGCTGGCACGGTTGATGACTTTTCCGGCCGCACGGGCAGCCTTGATGGCGTACATAAGTATCGGATGCATGATTTTCCAAGGAACGAGCGCGCGTTCAGGGGGGTGACGGGCGCGAGGGCTAGAATTCTACGGGATGAACACGCCTATCGCCGTCTCACCAGCGCCGACTTCCCGTACTGCCTTTTCCCGGGTGCGCATTGTGCTTTGTCAGACCAGTCATCCGGGCAACATTGGTTCTGCCGCCCGCGCACTCAAAACCATGGGATTTTCCCGGCTGGTATTGGTGCGCCCGCGCCACCGGCCGGAGGAACAGGCCATTGCACTGGCTGCCGGCGCAACCGATGTGTTGGACAACGCGCAGATTGTGGAGAGCTTATCGGAGGCGCTGGCGGGCACGCGGCACGCGGTGGCTCTGACGGCGCGCCGGCGCGAGTTGGCCGTGGCACCCTTGTGGGCGCGTGAAGCGGCCGGCGAGATGGCGCTCACGCTTGGCGACCCCGATGCCGAAGTGGCGCTGGTATTCGGCAATGAAAGTGCGGGTCTGTCGAACGAGGAACTCTCGCTCTGTAGCCGATGGGCCATGATTCCCGCGAATCCAGAGTTTTCTTCGTTGAATGTGGCCTCGGCGGTACAGTTGATGTGCTACGAGTTGAGGTTGGCTGTTGCCGCCCCCGGAGCGCCTCCGGCGGTACCCGATGCGGGCGAAATAGCGACGCACGAGGACGTGGAGCGATTGCTGGCGCATCTGCAACAGGTGGCGGTGGAGAGTGAATTTCTCGATCCTGCAAACCCCAAGCGCTTCATGGTGCGCATGCGGCGCGCGGCGGCGAGGGCACGACTGGAGCGCGAAGAAGTGGCCATTTTTCGCGGACTGCTGAGCGCCGTGGAAAAACCGTTCAAATAGCACACTAAAATAGTCGGAAATTTAACCATTTAATTAACACTGCTATTTTTGGCGAGACATCATGTTCCAGCGTTTGCGTGAAGACATTTCCTGCGTATTTGAGCGCGATCCGGCCGCCCGCTCGACGTGGGAGGTCATCACCTGTTACCCGGGTTTCCATGCGCTGACGCTGCATCGTCTGGCGCATGCATTGTGGAACAGTGGCTTGCGCTGGCTGGGACGCTTCGTATCGCACCTGACGCGCTGGCTCACCGGCATAGAGATTCATCCGGGCGCCACTATTGGCCGGCGGGTGTTCATTGATCACGGCATGGGCGTCGTGATTGGAGAAACCGCCGTGATCGAAGACGACTGCACGCTCTACCACGGCGTCACTCTGGGCGGCACTTCGTGGAACAAAGGCAAGCGCCATCCGACACTGATGCAGGGCGTGGTGATTGGTGCCGGGGCCAAAGTGCTCGGGCCGATCACCCTGCATCCCGGGGCCAAGGTGGGCTCGAATGCGGTGGTAGTGCGCGATGTGCCGGCGGGGGCGACCGCAGTGGGCATCCCCGCTCGCATTATTGAAGCCGAGCGTGACGTGGCGCGCGAGCAGCAGGCCGAGAAGCTGGGTTTTTCGGCCTACGCCGTTACGCAGGCGGATGACGACCCGGTGGCGCGAGCGATTCACGGCCTGCTCGATCACGCGGTTGAGACCGACCGGCGTCTGCAGGCCCTGATGCAGTGCGTCGAGCGTGCCGGGGTCAACCTGGAAGACGATGTCGCCACCGCCGACACGTTTGATCCGAAATACCTCTCACGGATAGTTGACTAAAACACTAAGGTTATTTAAAGTTGACTACATTACTCGGGATTAACGCGCATCACGCGTCGATCCCGGGAATCAAAGATCAACGAACTGTGCGGAGACGACCATGAGATTGACTACGAAAGGCCGCTTTGCGGTAACCGCGATGATAGATCTGGCGATGCGTGAACACGCGGGGCCGGTGACCCTCGCGGGCATCAGCGAGCGGCAAAACATTTCCCTGTCTTACCTTGAGCAGTTGTTTGGCAAGCTGCGCCGGCATGCCTTGGTGTCGAGCGTACGCGGGCCCGGTGGTGGCTATCGCCTGGCCAAAGCGCAGGCAGCGATTTCGGTGGCCGACATTATCAATGCGGTCGACGAAACACTCGATGCCACCCAGTGCGGGGGCCTGGGTAACTGTGGTCAGGATGAAAAAGAGTGCATGACCCACAATTTGTGGACCAATCTCAACATCAAGATGCTGGAATATTTGAGCGCTGTTTCGCTCGAAGAACTGGTCCGCCAGCAACACGACCGTACGGTCACGATGCACGATCATCGTGGCCAGCGGCCGCTCAGCTCAACCTCGACGCTTGCCGCCTGACACGACCCCATGTTTGCGCCGGTGTATCTCGACCACAATGCCACGACGCCCCTCGATGAGGGCGCGCTCGAGGCCATGCTGCCCTACCTGCGCGAGCAGTACGGCAATGCGTCGAGTCGGCACGAGTATGGCCGCGCGGCGCGGCGGGCCATCGATGACGCCCGCCAGCGCGTAGCCTGTGCCTTGGGCGCGCACCCGACGGAGGTGATCTTTACCAGTGGCGGGTCGGAAGCCAACAATCTCTTTCTGAAAGGCGCTGCGGCGTGCCGCAAGCCAGGGCTGGTCGCGATCTCGGCGATCGAGCATCCCTGCGTGCGTGAGCCGGCCCGGCAACTGGCAAAGACCGGCTGGCGCCTGCGTGAGTTGCTGGTCGATGCAAAGTGCCGTGTCGCCAGCGCCGACTTGCGGACGTCGTCGCCAACCGACACGCCCAATCTCCTTTCGGTCATGATGGCCAACAACGAAACAGGCGTTGTGCAGGATCTGATACCGTTGCTCGACGGCGTCAAGGGCACCGATGTGTGGTGCCACAGCGATGCCGTGCAGGCGTTTGGCAAAATACCGGTGAACTTCAGGCAGCTGAATGCGGCGGGGCTGCATGCGTTAACCGTGTCGGCGCACAAGATTGGTGGGCCGAAAGGCGCGGGGGCGCTCGTTCTCGACAAGCGTGTTGAGCTGGCGCCGCTGATAGCCGGCGGCGGACACGAGCGTGGCCTGCGTTCCGGTACGGAGAATGTGGCAGCAATTGTCGGCTTTGGTGTGGCCGCTGAGCGGGCCGTGGCGAGTCTGGACCTTGTTTCCCGGCACCTGAGCGCGTTGCAGGCCACACTCGAAATTGGCCTGGGCGCACTGGGGGCAAGCATTTTTGGCGCGGGTGCCGAGCGTTTGCCCAACACCAGCTACTTTGCAGTGGCGGGGGTTGATGGCGAAACCTTGGTCGGCAAGCTCGACCGCGCCGGCTTTGCTGTGGCCAGCGGTGCGGCGTGCTCAAGCGCCAATCCGGAGATATCGCGGGTCTTGCAGGCCATGGCGGTGGTACCTGAACTGGCGCGCGGCGCTGTACGGGTCAGCCTCGGTGCCAGCAACACCAGCCAACAGATTCACGATTTTCTTGCTGCGCTGGCAGCCACACTCGGCGATCTCAAAGCCCTGCGTGCCGTCAGCGCGTAACAGAAACACCCAAGCGAAATACAGGAGCAACAGGAATGTCTGCAAACAACTACCCCATTTACCTCGACTACTCGGCGACCACGCCGGTGGATCCACGCGTCGCGGCAAAGATGATTCCCTGGCTGACCGAGCATTTCGGTAACCCCGCATCCCGCTCGCACCCGTTTGGCTGGGAGGCTGAGGCGGCCGTTGAAGAGGCGCGCGAGCAGGTGGCCTTACTGGTGGGTGCCGATGCCAAGGACATCATCTGGACCTCGGGTGCTACCGAATCGAACAACCTCGCCATCAAGGGTGCGGCGCATTTTTATGCCGGCACCAAGGGTAAGCACATCATTACCGTGGCCACCGAGCACAAGGCGGTGCTCGATACGGTGAAGGAGCTCGAACGGCAAGGCTTTGAAGCGACCTACCTGCAGCCTGACGCCAATGGTCTGATCACGGTAGAGCAATTCACCGCCGCCCTTCGTCCTGACACCGTTGTTGCCTCGGTAATGGCGGTCAATAACGAAATCGGTGTCATTCAGCCGATTGCCCAGATTGGTGAAATCTGCCGCGAGAAAGGTGTAATTTTTCATGTGGATGCGGCGCAGGCTACGGGCAAAATTCCGATCAATCTGGCGGAGCTAAAGGTGGACCTGATGTCCTTCTGTGCTCACAAAACCTATGGCCCTAAGGGGATCGGCGCCTTGTATGTGCGCCGCAAGCCGCGCATTCGCCTCGAAGCACAGATGCACGGTGGTGGCCACGAGCGCGGGTTGCGCTCGGGTACGCTGGCAACACACCAGATCATCGGCATGGGCGAATCGTTCCGGCTGGCGCGCGAAGAGATGGCCACCGAGAACGAGCGCATCCGCCGCCTGCGCGACCGCTTGCTCAAAGGCTTGCTCGAAATTGATGAAACCTATGTCAACGGCGACATGGAGCAGCGTGTGCCGCACAACCTCAACGTCAGTTTCAATTTTGTCGAAGGGGAGTCCTTGATCATGGCGATCAAGGGACTGGCTGTGTCCAGCGGCTCGGCCTGCACCTCAGCCTCGCTTGAGCCCTCGTATGTGCTGCGCGCGTTGGGGCGCTCGGACGAACTGGCGCACAGCTCCATCCGTTTCACGCTGGGCCGATTTACGACCGAGGCGGAAATCGATTTTGCCATCAAGCTGCTGCATGAAAAGCTGGGCAAGCTACGCGAGCTCTCGCCCCTGTGGGAGATGCATCAGGAAGGTATCGATTTGAACTCTGTCCAATGGGCAGCGCACTGAAGTACGGAAACGAGGAGAACTATCATGGCTTATAGCGAAAAAGTACTCGATCACTACGAAAACCCGCGCAACGTCGGTTCCTTTGCCAAGGACGATGAGGGCATTGCCACTGGCATGGTCGGCGCACCGGCCTGCGGCGACGTCATGAAGCTGCAGCTCAAGGTGGGCAAGAACGGCGTGATTGAAGACGCCAAATTCAAGACCTACGGGTGTGGTTCGGCCATTGCGTCGTCGTCGCTGGTGACCGAATGGGTCAAGGGCAAAACGCTGGATCAGGCGCTCGAGATCAAGAACACGGCCATTGCCGAAGAGCTGGCCCTGCCGCCGGTGAAGATCCACTGCTCAATTCTGGCGGAGGATGCGATCAAGGCGGCCGTGGCTGATTACAAGAAGAAGCAGGGGGCCTGATCATGACCAGTGTTGGCGTTGTCTTGTCAGAATCGGCGGCGAAGCATGTCGCCAATTTCATTGCCAAGCGGGGCAAGGGCGTAGGTATCCGGGTCGGGGTCAGGACCTCGGGGTGCTCGGGCATGGCTTACAAGCTCGAGTTCGCCGATACCTCGCAGGAAGACGACGTCATTTTTGAATGGCATGGCGTGAAAGTGCTGGTCGACCCCAAGAGCCTGCCCTATCTCGAAGGCATGGAGCTCGACTACACCAAAGAAGGTCTGAACGAAGGCTTCAAGTTCAACAACCCTAATGTCAAGGATGAGTGCGGCTGCGGCGAATCCTTCAACGTGTGATGCTGGCACCTGACCTGACGCTCGCTTCGGATTACTTTGCCCTGCTGCACGTTCCGCGCACACAAGCGCAGGACGTCGCTGTACTCGATGCCCATTTTCGCGAATTGCAGGGCCGGGTGCACCCAGACAAGCACGCTCACGCGACGACGGCGGATCAGCGCCTCGCGATGCAATGGGCTACGCGCGTGAATGAAGCGTATCAGGCGCTGAAGCACCCCTTGGCGCGTGCCCGCTACCTGTTGGGCTTGCTGGGTCACGATGTCGCCGTCGAAACCAACACTGCCATGCCGCCCGAGTTTCTGATGGCGCAGATGGAACTGCGCGAAGCCGTCGAAGACGCGCAAGTCGGCGCTGGTGACACGGCGATTCGGCAACTGGAAACGCTGCTGGACCAGTTGCACGTGAGAATGCGTGCCGAGCAGGCCGAACTGGTGCGCCTGATTGATACCAACCACGACTATGCAGCGGCCTGCGACCTTGTTCGGCAGTTGATGTTTCAGGAAAAGCTGCGCGACGAGATCGATGCGGCCCTCGATCGGGCGACCGCCTAAACTGTACGGACTATGGCACTGTTCCAAATTGCCGAGCCGGGCGAATCCGCGGCTCCTCATCAGCACCGCCTTGCAGTGGGTATCGATCTGGGCACGACCAACTCGCTGGTCGCTACCGTGCGCAGCGGCATGAGCGTGGTGCTCAATGATGAAAAGGGGCGCTCGCTGCTGCCTTCCGTCGTTCGCTATGCGGCCGATGGCACGATTGACACCGGCTACTCGGCGCAGAAGCAGCAGGCAATCGACCCGAAGAACACCATTGTGTCGGTCAAGCGCTTCATGGGCCGGGGCCGGCGCGATATCGCGCACGTCGAGACCTTGCCCTACGATTTCGTCGTTAACGAAAATGCGGCCGAGGGCATGGTCAGGCTAAAGACCGTGCAGGGCATAAAGAGCCCGGTGGAGGTGTCAGCGGAAATTCTCAAGACTCTGCGCCTGCGCGCCGAGGCATCGCTGGGGGGAGAGCTGACGGGTGCGGTAGTCACGGTACCCGCCTATTTTGACGACGCGCAGCGGCAGGCCACCAAAGATGCCGCGCGCTTGTCCGGCCTCAATGTCTTGCGCTTGCTCAACGAACCGACTGCCGCAGCGATTGCCTATGGGCTGGACAATGGTTCCGAAGGTATCTACGCCGTGTTCGATCTCGGCGGCGGCACCTTCGATGTCTCGATATTGCGTCTGGCCAAAGGCATTTTTGAGGTGCTCGCGACCGGAGGCGATTCTGCGCTGGGTGGCGATGATTTTGATCATCGGGTGTTTTGCTGGATCATCCAACAGGCCAAACTAAACCCCCTCTCGCCGGGCGATGCGCGCCTGTTGCAGGTGCGCGCACGCGAGGCCAAGGAATACCTTTCCCAGCACAGTGAAGCGCAGATCACGGTCAAGCTGGGCAGCGGCGAGTATGTCGATGTCACACTGAGTACCGAGGTGTTTGCCGAGATCACGCGCACGTTGGTCGATAAGACTTTGGCGGCCACGCGCAAAGCCTTGCGTGATGCCAAACTCGCTGTGGACGAGGTCAAGGGCGTGGTGATGGTGGGTGGTTCGACCCGTATTCCGCAGGTACAGCACGCCGTGAGTGAGCTGTTTCATCAGGAACCCCTCAACAATCTCGATCCGGACAAAGTCGTGGCCTTGGGGGCCGCGATTCAGGCCAATCTGCTGGCGGGCAACCGTACGGCTGACGAAGACTGGCTGCTGCTCGATGTGATCCCCCTTTCGCTGGGTCTGGAGACCATGGGTGGGCTGGTGGAGAAGCTGATTCCACGCAACAGCACCCTGCCGATTGCCAAGGCGCAGGAATTCACCACCTTCAAGGATGGGCAGACGGCCATGGCGATCCATGTGGTGCAGGGTGAACGCGAGCTGGTTTCCGACTGCCGCTCGCTCGCCCACTTCGAACTGCGCGGTTTTCCTCCCATGGTGGCTGGGGCGGCGCGGATACGGGTCAGCTTTCAGGTCGACGCCGACGGGCTGTTGTCAGTCACGGCGCGTGAGCAGACCTCGGGTGTCGAGGCGCGCGTGGAAGTCAAGCCCTCGTACGGCTTGCGCGATGAAGAGATCACGGTCATGCTCAAAGATGGCTACAGTCATGCCGCCGACGATGCCAGCCGGCGCGCACTGCGCGAGGCCCAGGTTGAGGCTCAGCGCTTGATCGAAGCCGTGCAGGCGGCACTGAAAACCGACAGCGCGCTGTTGTCCGACGGCGAGCGGCAAGCCATCGACCAGGCGCTTACTCAACTGCAAACCAGCCTGATCGCCGATGAGCGCAAACGTATCGACAGTGCCATGACCGCGCTCAGTCAGGCCACCAACGAATTTGCCGCGCGTCGCATGAATGCCAGCGTGCAGCGCGCCCTGACCGGCCGCAAGGTGAGCGACGTCACGTAAATTAAGTAAGGAAACCGAGAATGACCCAGATCATTGTTCTGCCTCACGTGGAATTGTGCCCCGACGGGGCGGTCTTCGATGCGGTTGCCGGCGAATCAATTTGCTGGAACCTGTTGCAGCAAGACATCGAAATCGAACATGCCTGCGAGATGTCGTGCGCGTGTACGACCTGCCATGTCGTCGTGCGTGAGGGCTTCAATGCGCTCGAACCCTCTGAGGAAACCGAAGACGATCTGCTCGACAAGGCGTGGGGACTGGAGCCAAATTCCCGGCTTTCCTGTCAGGCGATTGTCGGCGCCACGCCGCTGGTGATCGAGATACCGAAATACACTATCAACATGGTCAAGGAAGGGAGCGGGCGCAAATGAAGTGGACCGATTCGCTGGATGTCGCCATCGCCTTGTCAGAAGCGCATCCCGACGTAGATCCGACGAAGCTCAATTTTGTCGAGTTGATGCGTTGGGTGCTGGCCCTGCCTGGATTTCAGGAAAATGAAACGCACTGTGGCGAGAAAAAGCTGGAAGCCATACAGCAGGCCTGGATCGACGAACTGAACTGACTGACCGTCGATGCTGATAGATACCCACTGTCATCTCGATGCCCCTGAGTTCGACGCGGATCGCGATGCAGTGGTAGCAGAGGCGGGCGCCGGCGGAGTCGGCATGATCATTGTGCCTGCGGTCGAGCGAGCCAACTTCGGGGCGGTGGCCTCGGTGTGCCGAACTTACTCCGGCTGTGTCGCCGCCTATGGCATTCATCCGATGTATGTCGATCGGGCCAGCCCCGACGATCTGCAGGCACTGGCCCAGGCAGTCGAGCGGGAACGCCCGGTAGCCATCGGTGAGATTGGTCTGGATCGCTTTGTCGAACCGCGTGATGATCAGCGTCAGCAAGAGATGTTCGTGGCGCAGCTGACACTGGCGCGCACCTGCGACTTGCCCGTACTGCTGCACGTGCGCCGGGCCATCGATCAGGTCTTGGCGCAGTTGCGCAAGGTGCGTGTGGTCGGCGGCATTGCCCATGCCTTTAATGGCAGCCGGCAGCAGGCCGATGAATTTATCAAACTCGGCTTCAAACTCGGATTCGGCGGCACGCTGACTTATCCCGGCAGTCAACGCATTCGCGCACTGGCTGCGAGTTTGCCTGCCGAGGCGATCGTTCTGGAAACTGACGCGCCCGATATTTCCCCCGAGTGGATTGCCCGAGGGCGCAACACCCCGGGTCAGTTGCCTCGTATCGCGCAAGTGCTCGCCGAGTTGCGTGGCACCACAGTGCATGACCTCATTACCCAAACACATGCCAACGCGCTCGCCGTGCTGCCGCGCCTGGCCACCACCCATCCGCACGGCAAGCACTGAATCCAGGAGATACACATGAGCACTACCATTACCCTGCGCGGCAACCCGATCAAGGTCGAAGGCAATTTGCCCGCCGTGGGCCAAGTGGCCCCCGAGTTGAAACTCACCGGCGCTGATCTTGCCGAGGCTAGCCTGACGTCCTATGCCGGTAAACGCAAGGTGCTGAACATTTTTCCCAGCATTGACACCCCCACGTGCGCCACGTCGACCCGCAAGTTCAATGAGCAGGCCGGCCAAATGAACAACACTGTGGTGCTCTGTGTGTCGGCGGATCTGCCCTTTGCGGCCAAGCGCTTCTGCGCGGCGGAAGGTCTGGCGAATGTGGCGCATTTGTCCACCTTCCGTCACCCGCAGTTCTTGCGTGACTGGGGTGTTGAGATGGTTGATGGTCCGCTCGCCAAGCTGACCGCCCGTGCTGTGGTCGTGCTCGACGAGAACGACATGGTCATTCATAGCGAAATGGTGCCCGAAATTGCCCAGGAACCGAATTACGAGGCAGTTCTCAAGGTCTTGGGCTAGGGGCCGACGATGACGCGCATCATTCTTGGCGAAGAACGCACTCATCCGGCCATTCGGCAGAAAGTCGCCAACAATGAGGCCGATATCGTTCGTGAGGTCGAGCAGGCCGTGGCGGCAAATAAGGTCGTGGTGGTCGGCATGGCGCAGAACCCCATGCCTAAAAAGGCGCGCAAGCTGCTTGATGCCGCCGGCGTGCCGTTTTGCTATTTGGAGTACGGCAGCTACTTCAGCCTCTGGCGTCGGCGCAACGCCCTCAAAATGTGGACCGGGTGGCCCACCTTCCCCATGGTTTTTGTCAAAGGAATGCTTGTCGGTGGGGCTAGCGATCTGAAAAAGTTGATTGATAGCGGCGATTTTGCCAAGATGCTGGCAGAGTGAGTCCGCAAGTCGGCGCTGGTGAGACGGCGATTGCATTGCTGTGGGATCGGTCCTGCCACATTGCGACTCAACGACAATGAAAAAAAGCCAAAGGGATAGACCGTGATCACAATTGAGCCGAGCGACCTGCCGCTGCAGAGCGCCTACCGTTGGGAAAAAGAGCGTGCCGACAAAATTTTCCTGACCCAGCCCATTGGCGGCGGTCAGGTAAGGGACTGGACCTGGGCTCAGACCTTGAACGAAGCGCGTCGCATCGCGGCCTGGCTCAAGGCTCAGGGCTGGGAGCCCGGGTCACGCGTCGCCATCATGAGCAAGAACTCGGCGTGGTGGGTGATGTCTGACCTGGCGATCTGGATGGCGGGTTATGTCAGTGTGCCGATCTATCCCAATTTGGTCGCAGACACGGTTCGCCAGATTCTCGAACACTCGGAAACCAAATTGTGCATTGTGGGCAAGCTGGATGACTGGCCCTCCATGCAGCCAGGTATCCCTGCGCAGATGCCGATCCTTGTGACGCCGCTCGCTGAAGCAAAGGGCACCTATGTCTGGGACGATATTTTGCGCAGCACCGAGCCAATGAAAGAGAGCCCGACCTTCGGGCCGGATGTGATGGCCACCATCATTTACACCTCGGGTACCACCGGCATGCCCAAAGGCGCGGTGCACGGTTTTGGTTCCTTTGCCTACGTTGCCAAGGGGCTCAATGGCTTGGTGAAAGCGGGCACTGAAGAACGTGTCCTTTCGTATCTTCCTCTTGCCCACGTCGCCGAGCGTTCCTGCATCTGGGCGACCATGCTGCATTGCGGTGGGCGCATGTTTTTTGCCGATTCACTGGCGACATTCCTTGAGGATCTGCGCCGGGCACGGCCCACCTTTTTCTTTTCGGTGCCACGCCTGTGGGTCAAGTTCCAGCAGGGGATTTTTTCCAAGATCCCGCCCAAGAAGCTGGACCGGATGCTCTCGATCCCGATTTTCAACATCTTCGTCAAGCGCAAGATCCTTGCCCAGTTGGGGCTCGACTCCGTGCGTTATGCGGGGACGGGGGCTGCGCCCTTGCCACCCGAAGTCATGGGCTGGTATCAGCGCCTGGGTCTGGAACTACTGGAGGGCTATGGCATGACGGAGCAGTTTGCCTGGGCCACCTCCAACCGTCCGGGGCAGTCGCGCATTGGTTATGTGGGTGTGGCTTCTGATGTCTGCGAAGTAAAGCTGTCAGAATCGGGGGAAGTCATCACGCGCGGTCCGGCACATATGCAAGGCTATTTCAAGGAACCGGAGAAGACCCGAGAAACCATGACCGATGACGGCTGGTTGCGTACCGGTGACCTTGGGCAGTTTGACGAGCAGGGCCGACTGCGCATCGTTGGACGAGCGAAGGAGCAATTCAAGACCAGCAAGGGCAAGTATGTGGCTCCCGCACCCATCGAGAGCAAGTTGTCGGCCTTTACGCGCATCGAGGCGTGCATGGTGACCGGCCTGGCTTTTCCGCAACCCTTTGCCTTGGCCATGTTGCCGCCCGGCAGGTGGTCAGCGATGAAGGATGCCGCTGCGCGTCAGGAATTCACCGCCGAGCTCGAAGCACATCTGGCGAAGGTTAACAACGAATTGGACCCGCACGAGCGGCTGGATTTTGTGGCCGTGGTGCCAGAGCAATGGACTGTGGAAGCGGGTTTCATCACGCCCACGCTGAAGCTCAAGCGCAATGTGC
This sequence comes from Rhodocyclaceae bacterium, assembly GCA_016702335.1. GTDB lineage: Bacteria > Pseudomonadota > Gammaproteobacteria > Burkholderiales > Rhodocyclaceae > JADJEF01. The sequence goes on along the minus strand of JADJEF010000018.1, from coordinate 931,601 downwards.
TGGAAAATCACTACACGCCGTTTTTCGATACGTGGGCAAAAACGCGTAAATCCGTCGTCTGGCACGAGGGCTGACGCGGGGTTTTGCTGAGGGTGCTATGTCTCTGCCTATGGCTATGGCTAGCCCAGGGCGAGGCGTAGGCCAAACAGCACGAAAGCGGTGCCCAAGGCTCGGTTGATCCAAAGCGCCCAGTGTGGCGCTTCGTCCAAATGGCGCAGCACGAGTGCCGCGCCATTGATCAGCAGGGCCTGATAAATGCAGTTCATGGCGATAAAAACGGCACCAAGAACAGCAAAACTTTCGGGGCCAGCGTCGGTACGGATGAACTGTGGAAAAAAGGCCATGAAAAAAACGATGGCCTTGGGGTTGAGCAGCGTGACCAGAAGACTGCGCTTGAAGGCGTGCCCGGGCTCCGGGGGACTGACCGCGAGTTTTTGCTCCCTCGAGCGCAGCGCCTGAATCCCCAGCCAGACCAAATACGCGCCGCCGCCGTAACGCAGCGCGTCAAAGGCGGCCGGATAACCATGAAGCAGGGTGGCAGCGCCGATGGCGGCGGCGGCCATCAAGAGAGCATCGCCGGTGCTGGTTCCGGCGAGGGCCTCAAACCCTGCCCGACGCGAACCGGTAGCTGCCCCCAGTATGGCGAGCGTGCCCGGCCCGGGCGACAGTATGAGCAAGGTGGAGGCGATGAGGAACGCCGGGAAGTCGACCAGACCATCCATCAGCGTGCTCCCAGCGCCCTTATTGGCTCTATCGCCGTGTTACCAGCGCCGACTTGCGAACCAATCTGCCGATCTCACGCCTCTTGGCGCACCGCACGTTTGCGCTCATGCTCTTTGAGATAGCGCTTGCGCATGCGAATGCACTTGGGGGTGATCTCGACCAGTTCGTCGTCATCGATGAACTCGACCGCCGATTCCAGCGTCAGCTTGATCGGCGTCGTGAGTCGCACCGCCTCATCGGTGCCCGATGAACGGACGTTGGTGAGTTGCTTGCCCTTGATCGGGTTGACCACCAAGTCATTGTCGCGGCTGTGGATGCCGATGATCATGCCTTCGTAAAGTTTGTCTCCGGGGCTGACAAACATACGGCCGCGATCTTCCAGCTTCCACAGCGCATAGGCCACGGCTTCGCCGTCATCTTGCGAAATCAGCACGCCGTTATGACGGCCGGGCAGGTCGGGCTTGACGGGGGCGTAGTCATCAAAAATGTGACTCATCAGGCCGGTGCCGCGCGTCATGGTCATGAAGTCGGACTGGAAGCCGATCAGGCCTCGGGCCGGAATGTGATATTCCAGACGGGTGCGGCCCTGGCCATCGGATTCCATGTTGGTCAGCTCGCCGCGGCGACGACCGATTTCTTCCATGATGGTGCCTTGGGTGTTGTCTTCAAGGTCGATGGTCAGGTTTTCGTAGGGCTCACACTTCTCACCGTTGATATCTTTGTACACGACCCGGGGTTTGCCGCAGGCCAATTCAAAGCCTTCGCGACGCATGTTTTCCAGAAGAATGGTGAGATGCAATTCGCCGCGTCCGGAAACGCGGAAAACGTCAGAGTCGGCGGTTTCTTCAACGCGCAGGGCCACATTGACCAGCAACTCTTTTTTCAGGCGCTCGCGAATCTGACGGCTGGTGACGAACTTGCCTTCGGTGCCGGCCAAAGGCGAGGAGTTGACCATGAAGTCCATGGTCAGTGTGGGTTCATCCACGCCCATGACCGGCAGGCCGATCGGGTTGTCGCGATCGGCAATGGTGACTCCGATGCCAATCTCGTCGATGCCGGAAATAATCACGATGTCGCCGGCCTCTGCTTCCTCTACGGGGACGCGTGCCAGCCCCTGAAAGCCAAGCACCTGGTTGATACGGCCCTGGCCAACCTGCTCTTCGTGATTCATCACGGTGACCATTTGACCTGGCTTGATGCGGCCGTTGAGTACGCGGCCCACGCCCAGACGGCCTGTGTAGTTTGAGTAGTCGAGTGCGGCCAGTTGAAGTTGCAGCGGGGCGTCGGCATCGCCGGAGGGCGGCGGGACATGCTTCAGCACGGTTTCAAACAGGGCGACCATGTTGTCCGGGTGTGGTTCGTCCAGGTTCAACTGGGCAAAGCCATTCAGTGCGGAGGCGTAGATGATCGGGAAATCGAGTTGCTCATCGGTCGCGCCAAGTTTGTCGAAGAGGTCAAAGGTTTGGTCCACCACCCAGTTAGAGCGTGAGCCGGGGCGGTCAATCTTGTTGACGACCACGATGGGCTTGAGACCCAGTGCCAGGGCTTTTTTGGTCACGAAGCGCGTCTGCGGCATCGGGCCCTCGACCGCATCGACCAGCAGCAGCACGCCATCGACCATGCCTAACACACGCTCGACTTCCCCGCCGAAATCGGCGTGCCCAGGCGTGTCCACGATGTTGATGTGGGTGCCGTTGTAGTCGATGGCGGTGTTCTTGGCCAGAATCGTGATGCCACGCTCTTTTTCGAGGTCGTTGCTGTCCATCACCCGCTCGTCAACCTGCTGGTTGTCGCGGAAGGTACCGGATTGGCGGAGCAGTTGATCGACGAGTGTTGTCTTGCCGTGGTCAACGTGAGCAATAATGGCGATGTTTCTAAGGGCGCGTGACATAGGTCTCTAAGTGGTTTTGGCCAGTGCAAAAAAGCCCACGAGTTTAGCACGGAGCACAGGGGTGCCATGTGCTGACATTTGATTTTCTAGGAGATTTTCATGCTTGGCATTATTGGCGGCAGCGGCTTGACCGAACTGGCCAACCTCGACGTGGCGCGGCGCGAAGTCGTTCGATCGGCCTGGGGCGAGGCCTCCGGGCCAGTCAGCGTCGGGCGGATTCGCAATCAGGACATCGCCTTTTTGCCACGCCACGGGCATGGACATACGATCCCGCCACATCGTGTGAATTACCGGGCCAACATTGACGCGTTGCGCAGCGTCGGCGTGACATGGATTGTTTCAGTCGCTTCGGTGGGGGGGATTGGTGGGGCAATGGCGCCCGGGGTGTTGGTCGTCCCTGATCAAATCATCGACTACACCTGGGGCAGGGAAAGTTCCTATCAGAATGGCACCCAGGAAAAGGTGATCCACATTGACTTCACTCATCCCTACGACTCAGGCGTGCGCAGCGCGATACTCACTGCTGCCGCGGCCCAGGGCGAGCCGGTCATTGACGGTGCGGTGTATGCCACGACGCAGGGCCCACGGCTCGAGACTGCCGCAGAAATCATCCGGCTGGAGCGTGACGGCGCTGATATCGTCGGTATGACCGGTATGCCCGAGGCGGCGCTGGCGCGCGAACTGGAGATTCCCTATGCGGCCTTGTGTGTTGTAGCGAACTGGGCGGCGGGAAAGGGGAATTCGGCCCACGCAGTAAACTTTGACCACATCGAGGCCGTATTGCAGCAGGCGATGTCCCGCGCTCGGCATATCATTGAACAGGTTTGCAGCGCTTAATCGAATCGTTTTCCGCCGTCTGACCGATGAAAGCACAAGTCAAACGATCGTTTGCTCTAAAATTGTTTAAACTTTTTACTTCCGAAACCGGCTGACCAAGAAGGAGTGTCGCTTGAAAATTCTCGTCCCCGTAAAACGTGTGGTTGATTACAACGTCAAAGTGCGCGTCAAGAGCGACGGCACAGGTGTGGATCTGGCCAACGTCAAGATGTCAATGAACCCCTTTGACGAAATCGCCGTGGAAGAGGCGGTTCGCCTCAAGGAAGCCGGCGTCGCCACCGAGGTTGTCGCGATTTCGTGTGGCGTGACGGCCTGTCAGGAGACGCTGCGTACCGCCATGGCGATCGGTGCCGACCGAGGCATTCTTGTCGAAACCGATGTGGAGCTGCAGTCGCTGGCGGTAGCCAAGCTGGTCAAGGCCATTGCCGACAAAGAAGCGCCACAGCTCATCATCCTCGGCAAACAGGCCATTGACGACGACGCCAACCAGACCGGCCAGATGCTTGCCGCGCTGCTCGGCTGGCCTCAGGCCACCTTTGCTTCGAAGGTTGTCGTTGCCGATGGCAAAGCCACCGTCACTCGTGAAATCGACGGCGGTCTTGAAACGCTCTCCCTGAGCTTGCCGGCCATCATTACCACTGACCTGCGTCTGAATGAGCCACGCTATGCCACGCTGCCCAATATCATGAAGGCCAAGAAAAAGCCGCTTGATGTGGTCAAGCCGGCGGACCTGGGGGTTGATGTGACTCCGCGCATCACCACGCTCAAAGTCAGTGAGCCACCCAAGCGCAGCGCCGGCATCAAGGTCGCCGACGTCGCCGCTCTGGTCGACAAACTGAAGAACGAAGCCAAGGTCATTTAAGGATATTCCCATGAGCATTCTTGTACTCGCTGAACACGATAACGCCAGCCTCAAGGGCGCCTCACTCAACGCCATCGCCGCCGCCAGCAAAATGGGCGGCGAGGTGCACGTTCTGGTTGCCGGAACCGGCTGCCAGGGCGCTGCCGAGCAGGCGGCCAAGGTGGCTGACGTCGCCAAGGTCAGGGTCGCTGACGCGGCGCACTATGGTGACCAGACGGCAGAAAATCTGGCAGCACTGATCGTTGCCAACGCCGCTGGCTACACCCACATCGTCGCGCCGGCGACTGCCAATGGCAAGAACACGCTGCCGCGCGTCGCGGCGTTGCTGGATGTGGCACAGATCTCTGACATCATCTCGGTGGAAGCACCTGACACCTTCGTGCGTCCTTTCTATGCCGGCAATGCGCTGGCGACAGTGAAATCGGCGGATGCCGTCAAGGTCATCACCGTGCGTACCACAGGGTTTGACCCAGCCGGGCAGGGCGGCAGTGCTGCAATCGAGGCGCTTGCAGCCGGTCCGGATTTGGGGCAGAGCAAACTCGTCGGGCGCGAGATCACGAAGTCGGCGCGGCCGGAGCTGGGCGCGGCGAAAATTATCGTGTCCGGTGGTCGTGGCGTGGGCTCGGGGGAAAACTACCACAGCGTGCTCGAGCCGCTCGCGGACAAACTGGGTGCCGCCATGGGGGCCAGCCGCGCCGCCGTTGATGCCGGGTTTGTTCCCAATGACTATCAAGTAGGGCAGACCGGCAAGATCGTCGCTCCCCAGTTGTATGTCGCAGTCGGTATTTCTGGCGCGATCCAGCATCTGGCTGGCATGAAAGACTCCAAGGTGATTGTCGCGATCAACAAGGACCCCGACGCACCGATCTTTCAGGTGGCTGACTACGGGCTGGTCGCAGACCTTTTCACAGCCGTTCCGGAATTGGTTTCGGCGCTTTGATCGTGTCTTGAACCGACGGCGCCCGTGCCATGAGTTCGGGCGCCGTTTCCTTTTGCTACTACTGGGGGTAACGCCATGACAACCTACACCGCACCGCTGAAGGACATGCAGTTCCTGCTGCGTGAAATCGCCAATATTGACGCCATCTCGCAATTGCCGGGTTACGAAGAAGCGACCAGCGATGTGGTTGACGCCATTATCGAGGAGGCAGGCAAGTTCGCCAGCGGCGTGCTGGCGCCGCTGAACTGGTCAGGTGATTGCGAAGGTGCCAAGTTTGCCAATAAGCAGGTCACCGTGCCTGCTGGCTTCAAGGAGGCCTACAAGCAGTTTGCCGAGTCTGGTTGGGTGGGGTTGTCGTGTGGCACGGAGCATGGTGGACAGGGCATGCCCAAACTGGTGAGCGCGGCGGTGTGCGAAATGTGGCGCTCAAGCAATATCTCTTTTGCCTTGTGCCCGATGCTGACCGTCGGTGCCGTCGAGGCATTGGAACTTGTCGGCTCGCCGGAGCTCAAAGAGACCTATTTGCCGAAGATGATCAGCGGTGAATGGACGGGCACCATGAACCTGACCGAGCCGCAGGCCGGGTCTGATCTGGCGGCGGTACGCAGCCGCGCCGAGCCTCAGGCGGACGGTAGCTACCGCATCTTCGGCCAGAAGATATTCATCACCTACGGTGATCACGATATGACCGACAACACCATCCATCTGGTGTTGGCGCGCCTGCCCGATGCACCGGAGGGCGTCAAGGGTATTTCGTTGTTTGTCGTGCCCAAGTTCATGGTCAAGGCCGATGGCAGTCTGGGTGAGCGTAACGATGCCTACTGCGTGTCGATTGAGCATAAGCTGGGCATCCATGCCAGCCCGACCTGTGTTATGGCCTATGGTGACAATGGCGGCGCAATCGGCTATCTGGTGGGCAAGGCAAACGAAGGCCTGAAGTACATGTTTGTCATGATGAACGCCGCACGCTTTTTTGTCGGCGTCGAAGGCCTGGGTCTGGCAGAAGTGGCGTACCAGAAGGCCGCGACCTTCGCACGTGAGCGCGTACAGGGGCGTGCCATAGAGGGCTCGGCCGGTAATGTGCCTATCATCAAGCACCCGGATATTCGACGCATGTTGATGGAAATGCGGTCGCGCATCGAGGCGATGCGGGCCATTTCGTTCTGGTCGGCGGGTATGGACGATATCGGGCGCAAACATCCGGATGCGCAAACGCGCAAGACGCATACCGCTATCGCGGAATTCATGACGCCGATCGTCAAAGCCTGGTTGACCGAGACCGGCAATGAGATGACGTATCTGGGTGTTCAGATTCACGGTGGCATGGGGTTCATTGAGGAGACCGGTGCCGCGCAGTACATGCGTGATGCCCGCATTACGACGATTTATGAAGGTACAACCGGTATTCAGGCGCTTGACCTGATTGGGCGCAAGACCTCCCGGGATGGCGGGGCGACTCTGAAAGCAGTGCTGGCAATGATGCAAGAGACCGTGGGCGACCTTGGCAAACTAAGTGGTGCCGACTTCGCGCGCATGGCCGCGGCACTCAAAGACGGTATCGCATCGGCAAGCAAAGCGGGGACTTTCGTGGCTGAGGGGTTGGCCAAGACCCCTCGCGAGGTGGCGGCGGGTGCCGTACCATTTCTGCGCGTGATGGGTTTGCTGTGCGGCGGTTGGTTGCTGGCCAAGTCGGCCATTGCCGCCCACGCTAAAGTTGTGGCTGGCGATACCGACCCCTTCTATCCCGCCAAGATCACCACCGCGCGTTACTTTGCCGATCATGCCATGACCGGGATTTCCGGTTTTGCTGCGGAAGTGGTCGCCGGGGCGGAAAGCGCTTTGGCGCTGGATGACGCGATGTTCTGAAACGCAACAACGTCAATAAAAAAGGGAGCCAGTGGCTCCCTTTTTTGTCATGTGCGCCCGGCACGGGCGCACTCTTGGAGGTGAAAGTCCTCCCGTAAGTTGATCACAGCGAACGAAGCGAAGCGCAACTGCATGAGGGCGACCGAGTGTGGGGAGGAAGCGTAGAGCGAAACTGCGAGCCGATGGACAAGAACTGGATAGAAGGCGTTGCCGAGCAGGGCGAGTGGGCATGATTCCGCGCAGCTCTCGTGATCAAGGCGAAGTGGCGTAAATCCGGCGGTTGTGCAGTGAAGGAGTGCGTTCTTACCCGGGGAGATCTCGCCTTGCGCCTGAAAGGGCGACGCCGAAAGGTGGAGCGAGAAGTCAGCAGAGGCCGTAGTAGCTGCCAACATGGGGCGAAGGGCCGAACGAGGAGAAGTGTTCGAGACCATGTCGATGTTGAACGTAACGCGTCAGAAGTCTGAAAACGCAGAGCGGGCGGGCGTAGCGCACGGTGAAGCCGGGCGCGATCCTGTCAGTGACGAAACGGGCAACCCGCGACGGGACACCGAGAGCACAGGGTCGGTGCTGCTTCAGGCCGCACTGACGAGAGAGAACCTGCAGCAAGCGTGGAAACGAGTCAAAGCCAACAAAGGGGCTGCTGGTGTGGATGGGCTGGACATTGACCAGACCGCCCGCCATCTGGTGACGGCATGGCCAACGATAAGGGAACAACTGCTGCGAGGAACGTACCGGCCCAATCCGGTACGACGGGTAACGATCCCGAAGCCGGACGGGGGCGAGCGCGAGCTTGGCATCCCGACGGTCACGGATCGGCTGATCCAGCAAGCACTGCTGCAAGTGCTGCAACCGAGGCTTGACCCGACATTCAGCGAGCACAGCTACGGCTTTCGACCGGGGCGGCGAGCCCACGACGCGATACTGGCGGCGCAGGGTTACGTCCAGTCCGGACGCAGGATCGTGGTCGATGTTGATCTGGAGAAATTCTTTGATCGCGTCAATCACGACATTCTCATTGACCGCCTACGGAAACGTATTGACGACGCCGGGATCATTCGGCTCATAAGAGCGTATCTGAACAGCGGCATCCTGAGCGATGGCGTCGTGCTGGAACGGTATCAAGGCACGCCGCAAGGTGGGCCATTGAGTCCGTTATTGGCGAACGTGATGCTGGATGACGTGGATAAGGTGCTGGAGAAGCACGGTCATTGCTTTGCGCGCTACGCGGACGACTGCAATGTATATGTGCGCAGTCGAAAGGCCGGCGAGCGAGTGATGACGTTGCTGCGCAAGTGCTACGGCAAGCTACGGCTCAAGGTCAATGAGACCAAGAGCGCGGTGGCCAGCGTCAAGGGAAGGAAGTTTCTGGGCTACAGCTTCTGGTTTAGCCAAGAAGGCGTCAAGCGGAGGGTGGCTGACAAGCCGATGGCGACGTTCAAGCAACGGGTGAGGCAACTGACTCGACGCTCGGGCGGGCGCAGCATGGCCGAGGTCATCGATAAGCTCAAACCCTACCTGTTGGGATGGAAAGCCTACTTTGGGTTGGCGCAAACACCGCGAGTCTGGCGCACGCTGGACGAATGGTTACGGCACCGGCTCAGGGCCATTCAACTCAAGCAATGGAAGCGTGGAAGCACGATCTACCGGGAACTGATCCATCTGGGCGCGGCCGAGCATGTGGCGAAGCGAGTGGCACAAAACTCACGCTGTTGGTGGCGGAACAGCAATGGCGACATCAAGCGGGTGCTGACCATTGCCTATTTCGACAAACTTGGCCTACCCCGACTCTCATGACCTCAACTTCTCGAACCGCCCGGTGCGGACCCGCATGCCGGGTGGTGTGGGAGGGGCTCGGTCAGGTATCCTGACCGCCCCTATCCCGATCCGCAGCGCCCAATCGCCGTATCACCAGCGCCGACTTGCGGAATATCCTGGCTACATCTGCTGGTAAATCGGCCCCTCACCACCCTGCGGCACGACCCAGTTGATGTTCTGGGTCGGGTCTTTGATGTCGCAGGTTTTGCAGTGCACGCAATTCTGCGCATTGATTTGCAGGCGTGGGTTGTTGCCCTGCTCGTCACGCACGATCTCGTAGACTCCGGCCGGGCAGTAGCGCTGCTCGGGGGCGTCGTAGAGGGCCAGATTGGTGGCAATCGGCACACTCGTGTCTTTCAGCTGCAGGTGACAGGGTTGCTCTTCCTCGTGATTGGTATTGGAGAGGAACACCGATGACAAGCGATCAAAGGTGAGCACGCCGTCGGGTTTCGGATAGGTGATCTGCGCGCACTCTGCGGCCGGCTTCAGCTTGCTGTGATCGGCATGGTTGGGCAGCGTCCAAGGGGCACGTCCACGCAGGATAGTTTGGTCAATGCCGAACATGAGTGAGCCCAGCCACAGGCCCTTGGCCATGTAGGGCTTGAAGTTGCGGGCGGTGTAAAGCTCGTCGTACAGCCACGAATTGCGGAACAGTTCGGGATACGCTGTCAGTTCGTCAGCGCTGCGCTCGGCGGCCAGCGCTGCGGCCGTCGCTTCGGCCACCAGCATGCCGCTCTTGATGGCCGAGTGGCTGCCCTTGATGCGCGAGCCGACCAGAAATCCGGCGTCATCGCCGATCAGTGCGCCACCGGGGAAGGTGAGCTTGGGCATTGACTGCAGGCCGCCCGCCGCGAGCGCACGCGCTCCATAGGCCAGACGCTTGGCGCCCTTGAAGATCGGCGCGATCTGCGGGTGCAGCTTCAGGCGCTGCATCTCTTCAAACGGTGACAGGTAGGGGTTGTTGTAGCCCAAGCCGACCACGAGGCCGATCGACACCAGATTTTCACCATAGTGATACATGAAGGCACCGCCATAGGTGTCGGACTTGAGCGGCCAGCCCGTGCTGTGGAAGACCAGACCTTTTTCAAACTGGTCCGGCTGCACTTCCCAGAGTTCCTTGACACCGATGCCGTACGTCTGCGGGTCACATTCGGCGCGCAGGTTGAACTTGGCCTCCAGCATCTTGCCCAGATGGCCGCGGCAACCTTCGGCAAACAGAGTGTACTTGGCTACGAGCTCCATGCCCGGCTGATGATGGGGGCCGGGTTTGCCGTCTCGGCCCAGACCCATGTCGCCAGTAGCTACGCCGCGCACGGCTCCCTTTTCGTCATAGAGCACTTCAGCTCCGGCAAAGCCAGGGTAAATCTCGACCCCCAACGACTCGGCCTGCTCACCCAACCAACGGCAGACCTGTCCGAGGCTGATGATGTAGTTGCCCTCGTTGAGCATGCAGCCGGGGGTCACTAAGTTGGGAATGTCGACAAAGCCGTATTCGGTCAGCAGCGTCACGCGATCGCGAGTGACTTCGGTGCTGAGCGGGGCGCCTTTCTCTTTCCAGTCCGGAATCAGTTCAGTAATGGCGCGCGGGTCCATGACCGCACCCGACAGGATGTGGGCACCGATCTCGGAGCCTTTTTCGATCAGGCAGACGTTGATGTCGGCGTTGATCTGCTTGAGCCGAATGGCTGCCGAGAGCCCGGCCGGGCCGCCCCCGACGATCAGTACATCAAACTCCATTGATTCACGTTCCACGGCCATCCCCTCTAGTCAAGTGTGGTAATTGCGGCTGATTATAATCACGGGTAAATGATCAGGCACCGTCAGGACATTTTCATGATCCCAGAAAGCAAATCCCAGACGTTGTGGGCACCTGGACGCGAACAGATTGAAGCTACGGGGCTGAGTGCATTTACCCGTTTTCTCGTTGATCGCCGTATTGCCAGCGCCGACTTGGCGACAGACTACACCGCCTTGCACCGGTGGTCTGTCGATCAGTCTGAGGACTTTTGGACCGCGATCTGGGATTTTTGCGCCGTGGTGGGTGAGCGCGGGCACAAGGTGTTGGTCGATGGCCAAAAAATGCCCGGGGCCAACTGGTTTCCCGACGCACGACTGAATTTCGCCGAGAATCTGCTGCGCCGGCGTGACGGCGAAGATGCCATCGTGTTCTGGGGCGAAGACCGGGTAAAGGAGCGCATTAGTCATGGTGACCTGTACCGGCGGGTGGCGCACATGGCAGCCGCTTTTCGTAACGCCGGCGTGGCGACCGGCGACAGGGTGGCCGCCTACATGCCCAATTGCCCGGATACGCTGGTGGCGATGCTCGCGGCCACGAGTCTGGGGGCCATCTTTACGTCGGCTTCACCCGATTTTGGTGTGCAGGGGGTCCTTGACCGCTTTGGCCAGACGGAGCCAATAGTGCTGGTCGCCGCTGACGGGTATTTTTATGCCGGCAAGACCATTGATACGCTGGGCAAGCTGCCCGAGATTGTGGCTGGGCTGCCATCGCTGCGCCAGTTGGTCGTGGTCCCCTACGTGCATCGCGAGCATGATCTTTCGGCATTGCCCAAGGCGGTCATGTTGGCGGACTTCGTGCAGGAATATCGCTGGGTCGACGACATTGAGTTTGTGCGTCTGCCGTTTGCGCACCCGCTCTACATCATGTATTCCTCGGGGACGACGGGCGTACCCAAGTGCATTGTTCATAGTGCTGGCGGCACCCTCTTGCAGCATCTGAAGGAGCATCGACTGCATGCCGATGTGCGTGACGGAGACCGACTTTTCTATTTCACGACCTGCGGCTGGATGATGTGGAATTGGCTGGTCTCGGGCATCGCGTCCGGGGCGACCTTGCTGCTCTACGATGGCTCTCCCTTTGTGGCGGACGGGCGTCTGTTGTTTGACTTTGCCGTCGCCGAGCGGATGACGCACTTTGGTACCTCGGCCAAGTTTATCGATGCCCTCGCCAAGACCGGATGGGTGCCCAAGGATCAGTACGACCTATCGTCGCTGCGGGCAATGTTTTCGACCGGGAGCCCCTTGGTGGCCGAGTCGTTTGACTTTGTGTATGAGAAGATCAAGGCCAACATGCAACTGGCGTCGATTTCAGGGGGAACCGACATCATTTCCTGCTTTGTTCTGGGCAACCCCAACGCGCCGGTGATTCGCGGCGAGATTCAATGCGCCGGCTTGGGCATGGCCGTCGAGGTGGTTGACGACAATGGCAATACCCTGTGTGGCGAAAAGGGCGAGTTGGTATGCATGCGCAGTTTCCCCGCCATGCCGATTGGTTTCTGGAACGACACGGACGGAGCCAAATATCGTGCCGCCTATTTCGAACGATTTGACAATGTCTGGTGCCATGGGGATTTCGCCGAAATCACTCCCAACGGCGGTTTTGTCATCTACGGGCGCTCAGACGCCACGTTGAATCCTGGCGGGGTACGCATTGGCACAGCCGAAATCTATCGACAGGTGGAAAAACTTCCCGAGGTACTGGAGTCCATCGTCATTGGCCAGGATTGGCCACCGGCAAAAGCTGGCGAGGCCAGCGGTGACGTGCGCGTGGTGCTATTTGTCAAACTGCGCGAGGGATTGCAATTGACCGACGCTCTGCAGCAGCGTATCAAGGCGACGATTCGCGACAACACGACGCCGCGCCATGTGCCCGCAAAAATCGTGCAGGTCGTCGATATTCCGCGCACCAAGAGCGGCAAGATTGTGGAACTGGCTGTGCGCAATGTGGTGCATAACTTGCCAGTCAAGAATCAGGAGGCGCTGGCCAATCCTGAGGCTTTGGCCTTGTTTCGCGACCGGGCGGAACTGCGGCACTGAAAAATCATACGAGCCGCGTCATTCCTTTTCCTTGGCGACTTCCATCTGCTCGAGGTTCCAGTTGGCACCCGTATCCTGGGCAAGGTGTTCGGCAAGGTAGGGCAGTGCTTCACGCATCGCCTGCTCAAGTTTCCAGGGCGGATTCACCACAAACATGCCGCTGCCGTGCATGCCATGACCTTTGGTGGAGGCGGCGCGCACCTGTAGCGTGGCGTGCAACCAGCTTTTCGCGCCCAGCTTTCTCAGTTTCGTGGGCAGCGCATTGGCCTCCAGCAAGGGCAGCAGCGGGTGCCAGACGAGATAAGTGCCCGTGGCAAAGCGCGCGATGGCATCTTTGATGGCGACAGCCACTTTGGTGTAGTCGCTCTTTATCTCATACGAAGGGTCGATCAGCACGACGCCTCGCCGCGAGGGCGGGGGCAGGGCGGCCTTGAGCATCTCGAACCCATCCGTGTTATCGAGTTGTATATGCTTGGGTTCGTCACCAAACTCTCGCCGGAGCAGGGCGAAATCGGTGGTGTGCAGTTCGCATAGGCGCAGTTTGTCGCCATGGCGCGTCAGGGCACGCTCCAGCCAGGGCGAACCCGGATAGACGCGCAACTTGCTATCAGGGTTGAGGCCTTGCAGCAACTCTATCAGCGGGGCGAGTGCCGGCGGCAGGTCTTTGCGGCCCCAGATGCGGCCTATGCCCGAGTGATATTCGCCGGTGCGTTGCGCGCTATGACTTTCCAGCGCATAGATGCCGGCACCGGCGTGGGTGTCGGCGACCAGATAGGGCTTGTCCTTGCCATTCATGTGCTCGAGGCAGTGAGCCAGCACGAGATGTTTCAGGACATCGGCGTGGTTGCCGGCGTGGTAGGCGTGACGGTAGCTGAGCATGGTGCGGCCGTAGAATAATGTCCATGAATGATACGCAGAGACCCCGTGCCGTGCGGGTGGTTCGCAAACAGTCTGCTGCGCCGGGCGCAAGCGTTGGGCCGGGCGAGCCGGTGCGGATTTCCAAACTGATGGCCGAACGCGGCCTGTGCTCGCGTCGTGAAGCGGACGACTTCATTGCTCGTGGCATGGTGTTCGTTGATGGCACCCGGGTCACCGAACTGGGTAGCAAAGCGTCACCGGCAGCGGTGATCCGTCTGGCACCCGAGGCGCGCAGCCATCAGGAGGCACAGGTAACGGTGCTGCTGCACAAGCCCATAGGCTATGTCTCTGGCCAGGCTGAAGATGGTTATCAGCCCGCGGTAGTTCTGGTGACGCCGGACAATCAAACTCAGGATACAGGTCCCCGTTTTCGCCGCGAATGGTTGCGCGGCTTGGCCCCGGCGGGGCGTCTGGATATCGACTCGACGGGATTGTTGGTGCTGACTCAGGATGGACGTATCGCCCGGCAACTCATTGGCGATGATTCCACGGTCGAAAAAGAATACCTGGTGCGCGTTGCCGGAAAGCTCGATGAGCGTGGCCTTGCCTTGCTCAACCACGGCCTGGCTCTGGATGGTCGCGTGTTGCGACCGGCAAAAGTGAGCTGGATGAACGAGGATCAGCTCCGTTTTGTATTGACCGAAGGACGCAAACGTCAGATTCGCCGCATGTGCGAACTTGTCGGGCTCAGGGTGCTCGGTCTGAAGCGGGTGCGCATCGGCGGTGTGCCGTTGGGAGATTTGCCTGTCGGGCAATGGCGCTTGCTTCGGGGCGGCGAGAGTTTCTGATGCCGCGTTGGCTGCAGGCGATCGGCTTGTTGCTGCTGGGGGCGGCGCTGGCCACGGCCTTCATTGCCTACCACCGACCTGGCCTGTTGATAGACACGGCCAATGTGAGCTATTGCGGGTAGTGTCGCAGCCGTTGCGTCGTCAAGTCGGCGCTGGTGGGACGGCGTTTCCCGCGTGAGTGGCTCCATCGCGCGTTTGCGCGTAGAACGCGACTACCGAGGGCTCACTTTCCAACCCGAGCTTGTTAAACAGGGCTTCCGGGGCAATGCGCAGCAAGTCGGTAATGCCGCGAAAGTCATCAGGCAGGGCCGCGTCGTCCCAGCCGTTGGCCGAGTGGCGGGCCAAATCGACAGCCAGTTGTACGTTTCTGACCCGGGGATGGTCGGCTTTCTCATGGTCGAGCAGCATGTTGAGCAAGGGAGGCAGGTGCCAGGCTTGCGTCAGACCGCTTTTCAGTTCGTACAGATGAATCCCGTAGATCTCCGCTTGAACGTCGGCCGAACGGCGATGCCGATCCTCGGTCTGCACCTGCCTGACCTGCAGTGCAAGCTTGGGTGCGAAGCACCACATCAGAATCTCGGCAAGGTCGTAGAGCAGGGTGGCGACGGTGATTTCATCGACGTCCATATCGTGCCGCATCATGGCCCATTCGCGCGCCCAATTCGCCGCCTTGCGCGCACGGGCAGTCACCTTGAGCATGCCCACCAGCGCACGCGGGTGTTCGCGCAACTGATCTTCCACCAACGGAAGGTTCTGGAAATCACGAAAGAAGGGGTCGATACCAATCATCATCAAGGCGCGCTCGATGGTGGTGATGTCGGTGGTTTGTCGCTTCCTCCGGTTGCTTTCGATGTAGGCCAATACCTTGAGCGTCATCAGGGGGTCGCGCAGAATGACGCCGGCGAGCGCGCGCCCATTCACCCTGTCTGCGTCCTCGCGCATCCGGTCGAGTTCGTGGACTGTATGGCGCAATACGGGAATCGGCGCTTCGCTGAAGTAGCGAACCCACGAATCAAGATCCGGCAGGGTTTGGTCGAGGGTAGTTGTCATCCTGATAGATTGTTGCATGAAATCAGGGCTGCCGTTCGTTGTTTGACCGCCTGAACAGGGCGGGTTGTCGGCCCTTCTTCGTTCCGCTTGAAGCCAGATTAAGTTTGCCCGTGCCAGCTCCTGGGCCCTATAATCACGACCCTATTTCGCCTTGTCGCGCCCGAATCGCATGCGGGCCGGCATTAACCCATAAGGAGATTGCATGCGCCATTATGAAATCGTTTTTATCGTCCACCCGGACCAGTCTGAGCAGGTTCCGGCCATGGTCGAGCGTTACAAGACGCTCGTCACCTCGAAGAGCGGCAACATTCACCGCCTCGAAGACTGGGGGCGCCGCCAGATGGCTTACCCGATCCAGAAGGTGCACAAAGCTCACTACGTACTCATGAATATCGAGTGCGATGGCGTTACTCTGGAAGAACTTGAGCACTCGTTCAAGTACAACGATGCCGTGCTGCGCCATTTGACCATCAAGATGGACAGTGCCGTCACCACGCCTTCGCCGATGATGAAGGAAGAGAAGTCACGATCAATGTCGACTGACGCGGTCAAAGAGGAGGCTGTGTCTGCCACTGCGGCAGCCTGAGTCTGCGCAGCTGGCTAACCTGACGCACCTGTCAGGGCGGTTGCTGGAACGCGGGCCCTTGCGGCACACTCCAGGAGGTATTCCCGTACTCGAATTCTCGCTGGCGCATCAATCTACCCAGATTGAAGCCGGTCAAAATCGAAGCGTGGATGTCGACATGGTTTGTATCGCAGTGGAATCCCTGGCGCTCCTGCTGGCGAAATCTCTGGAGGGTGACGTGATGCGAGTGAGTGGTTTTCTCGCCGCGCGCAGCCTCAAGCGGCGTAGCCCCGTTCTGCATGTGACACACATCGAATTTATGGAAGGAATACAAAATGGCTTTTAAACCCAAAGGCAAGGCAGGTCTGAAGAAGAAAGACGACAAGGGTCGTAATAATTTGTTCAAGCGACGCAAGTTCTGCCGCTTTACCGCCGAAAAGATCGAGCATGTGGATTACAAGGACGTTGAAATTCTCAAGGATTTCATCACCGAGAACGCCAAGATCATGCCCGCACGCATCACCGGTACTCGTACTGGCTACCAGCGTCAGCTGTCGACCGCGATCAAGCGCGCGCGTTTTCTGGCATTGATGCCCTACACCGATCTGCACCTGTAAGCGAGGAGAGCACCATGCAAATCATTCTGATGGAAAAAGTGGTCAATCTCGGTGGCTTGGGCGATGTGGTCAAAGTCAAGGACGGCTACGCCCGCAACTTCCTGATCCCCCAGGGCAAGGCTAAGCGTGCAACCGAATCGAATCGCAAGTTGTTCGAAGAGAAGCGCGCCGAGTTGGAAAAGGCCGCTGCCGAGAAACTGGCGGAATCGCAAGCGCAAGCCGCCAAGATGGACGGCCTGATGGTTCAAATCACACGCAAGGCAGGTGTGGATGGTCGTCTGTTTGGCTCGGTGAGCAATTTTGACATTGCCGACGCGCTCAAGGCGTTGGGGCACGATGTGGAACGCGCCATGATCCGTATGCCGGAAGGTCCGATCAAGATTGTTGGCGACAACCATATGGAAGTCGCGCTGCACACTGAAGTGGTAGCCAAGATCACGGTATCCGTGCTCGGCGAACACTAAGCAGTAACAAGTAGCTGGCGACGGGGTGGCTGCGAGGCGGTCACCCCGTTTGCTTTTTTGCGGTGCACTTTTGCACAGCCTATCCCCAAGATATCCACAGCTTGTTCTCTTACCAACGCCAAGCGAGCTCGTTAGACTCGGGCGCTCGAACCTGTTGTTGCCGAACTGCTTTCAGAAAGACCCGCCATGGCCCAAGTAAAAACCTCGCGTGACGCCAATTTCTCGTCCTCGTATGGTTCCGGCACGTCGGTAGATCCTCAGCTTTCCGCACTGAAACTGCCGCCACACTCGGTCGAGGCCGAGCAATCGCTGATTGGTGGCTTGCTGCTAGACAACAGCGCCTGGGACCGTATCGCTGACGTGGTGGTCGAGGGCGATTTTTATCGCGATGACCATCGGCGCATCTTCCGCCATATCGGCAAGCTGTGTCAGGCCGCGAAGCCGGCCGATGTGGTTACGGTATTCGAGTCGATTGAGCACAGTAACGAAGCGGATCAAACCGGAGGGCTCGCGTATCTGGCAGAGATTGCCAATGCCACGCCCTCTGCCGCCAATATTCGGCGCTACGCCGAGATTGTTCGTGACCGGGCAGTGTTGCGACGCTTGGTGACGGTGGGCGACGAGATTTCCGGTATGGCCCTCAATCCAGCGGGCCGCGATACCAAAGACCTCCTTGACGAGGCTGAGCGACGGGTTTTCGAGATTGCCGAGACGGGCGCGCGCACTGGTCAGGGCTTTGTCAAGATCGACACCCTCACGGGGCAGGTCGTCGAGCAAATCGAGACCTTGCTGGCGCGCGATAGCGCCAGCGACATTACTGGTGTTCCTACTGGGTTTGTGGATCTGGATCGTATGACCTCCGGCCTGCAGCCAGGTGACATGATCGTCGTCGCCGGCCGCCCCTCGATGGGAAAGACCGCGTTCGCCTTGAATATTGCCGAACACGTGGGCGTTGACGTGGGCCTGCCTGTGGCTATTTTCAGTCTCGAAATGTCTGGCCCGCAGCTGGCTATGCGATTCATGTCATCGGTTGGGCGGATCGAGCAGGGAAAACTGCGCAACGGCAAGCTGACCGACGACGATTGGGATCGTCTGACCATGGCGCTGGGCAAGCTGCATGAAGCGCCGATTCATATCGACGAAACCGGCTCCATCAGCCCAACCGACTTGCGCGCGCGGGCGCGTCGCCTGCATCGGCAATATGGCAAGCTCGGGCTCATCGTGATTGACTACATTCAGTTGATGAGCTCATCGCGTCATACCGAGAACCGCGCCACGGAACTTTCCGAAATTTCCCGCTCGATCAAATCGCTCGCGAAAGAGCTCGAAGTGCCGATCATTGCGCTCTCTCAGCTCTCGCGCAAGGTGGAGGAACGTAACGACAAGCGCCCGCTCATGAGCGACTTGCGTGAATCCGGCGCGATCGAGCAGGACGCGGACATCATCATCATGATGTACCGCGAGGAGTACTACAAGCCCGACACGCAAGAAAAGGGAACTGCCGAGGCGATCATCGGCAAGCACCGAAACGGTGCCGTGGGGACCGTGCGACTGAGCTTCCTGGGTGAGTACACCAAGTTCGCCAACCACGCCTCAGGCAGCGGCTACCAGTAAGCGGAAGCCGGCATTTCCAGCGCCGACAAGGCGGAATATCCGCAAGTCGGCGCTGGTAAGACGGCGATTTCCTTTACCGTCGCCCCTACAGCACCTCGCCCGCGTGATCAGCGAGTCGTGAGCGTTCGCCGCGCTGCAGGGTGACATGCCCTGAGTGATCCCAGCCTTTGAAACGATCGACGACATAAGTCAGGCCGGAACTGCCTTCGGTGAGGTACGGTGTGTCAATCTGGGCAATGTTGCCCAGACATACCACCTTTGTTCCTGGCCCGGCGCGCGTAATCAATGTCTTCATCTGCTTGGGCGTCAGATTCTGCGCTTCGTCGATGATGAGGAATTTATTCAGGAAGGTGCGGCCACGCATGAAATTGAGTGATTTCACCTTGATGCGGCTGCGGATCAAGTCATTCGTCGCGGCGCGCCCCCAATCGCTGCTGGTGCTGGTACCGCTTGCCCCGCTGCTGTCCAGTGGCTTGTTGAGCACATCCAGATTGTCTTCCAGGGCGCCCATCCACGGTGTCATCTTTTCCTCTTCGGTACCCGGCAGGAAGCCGATGTCTTCTCCGACCGGCACCGTCACACGGGTGAAAATAATCTCGGAAAAGCGCTTGTCTTCGAGGGTCTGTGTGAGGGCCGAGGCCAGGGTCAATAGGGTCTTGCCGGTTCCGGCAGTACCGAGCAGCGTGACGAAGTCGATCTCGGGGTTCATCAGGAGATTAAGCGCGAAATTCTGCTCGCGATTGCGTGCCGTAATGCCCCAGACGGCATTTTTCTGATGCGAGTAGTCGATCAGTGTCTCGAGTTCCGCCGTGTTGCCGGTGGCACTGCGCACCCAGGCTTGCAGCGGTTGCGCGCCATCTTGCCAGACGAATTCGTTGATGGCGAAGTTACGGCACAGCGGGCCCTGAACGCGGTAGTAGGTGCGTGATTCCTTTTTCCAGGACTCCAGGCCCTTGCTGTGGGTATCCCAAAAGTTGGCGGGCAGTTCGCGAGTGCCGGTGTACAGCAGGTCGGTATCTTCCAGTACCTTGTCGTTGAAATAGTCCTGCGCTTCCAGGCCGAGCGCGCGGGCCTTGATGCGCATGTTGATGTCTTTCGTCACCAGAATGACGTGGCGCTTGGGGAACTTCTCACCCAAGTGCATCACCACAGCCAGAATCTGATTGTCTGCCTTGGCCGTGGGCATGGACGAGGGCAGGACGCTGCTGATCGCCTCGGTCTGCAGGAAGAGACGTCCCGTGGCCAACTTGTGCGAGGGGGTGGTCAGGTCGATGCCCTTGGTGATGCCGTCTTCCAGGCCGGAGACGATTTCATCGAGCGTGCGACTGGCCTGACGGGCGTTGCGCGCGACTTCCGACATCCCTTTTTTATTGTTGTCGAGCTCTTCCAGCGTCATGATGGGCACGAACACGTCGTGCTCCTCGAACCGGTAAAGGCTCGTCGGATCATGCATCAAGACATTGGTGTCGAGGATGAATATCTTCGTCTTCGGTGTCTTGCCGCTCGACGAGGCAGCGGATGAAGCGCGTTCTTTCGGCGCTTTAGCGGCTTGGGTGGTACGGGTAGCACGGGTGGCGTTCACTTGGGGGCACCTCGCAGACAGGTTTAGGGGGATACCGGTGATCAGCGTGACCACGATAGCCACCCACCCGCACGGGCAAGTGCCTGAAGACAGGCCCGATTGCGCCTCAGATCGGCGCTTTGCTAAAGGCTAGAGAGTGCGCAGAGGACTTCCTGTGCATGTCCATCGGCCTTTACCTTGCGCCATTCTCCACGCACGACACCGGCCCCGTCGATCAGGAAGGTGCTGCGTTCGATGCCCTGAACCTGTTTGCCATACATATTCTTTGTCTTGATGACGTCAAACATCCGGCACAGCGTTTCGTCGGTATCCGCGATCAACTCGAAGGGCAGGCCAAGTTTTTCTTTAAAGCCTTTGTGTGACTTCAGGGAATCTCGGGAGATGCCGAAAATCGTGCAGTTGCATTGCCCGAACCGGGCGAACTGATCCCGGAACTGCAGGGCTTCGGTGGTACAGCCCGGCGTGTTGTCCTTTGGGTAGAAGTAAAGCACGAAGGGGCGGCCATGCAGTGCCATGCGCGACGTGCTGCCGCCGGTACTTTCGGCGACAAAATCCGGAATGGGTCGTCCAATGAGCGATACGGCGCTGGAATCGGGGTTCTGGGCAGTCATGCGGCGTCCTTCCATTGGGCGAGAAATTCGTCTCCTTGCACGAGCATGGGCCACGCACAGCCGGCTGGCGTGCCGACACTGACTTCATGGCGTGGTAGTTCGTTGATGTTCAGCGTGGCGCGCATTTGTCCGAGCGACACCAGTTCGTAGCCTTGTTCGCGCAGGCCGGTGAGTAGTAGCTCGAAGCTGTCGGAAAAGCGCAAGCCTTCCAACTCGGCATGCAGGGTCAGAACATGCCCTGTCTCGGGTTTGTTCGCTGTGCGCTGCAACAAGGCCATGTGGGCGTTCTCTGCGCTGACGTTATCAAAGCCAACCAGTTCGGCAAGCGCAGGCAAGGTCGTGGGCAGTTGTGGGCAGCGGACAATCTCGGCATTCCAGACCGGTATAAAGGGGTGCGTGCCCCGGCAATCCGAGGCCCACTGATAACCGAGTCGTTGCGTCAGGCGCAAGGCATGCGGATTCATCTGCCAACCGGGGGCGGCGTGACCGTGGGCATCCACACCAAAAATCTCCGCATAGCGCTCATGGGCGCGGCGCATTTCGATTTCGGTCCAGACGCCGTCAGCACGGTCGACACCGGCTTGCCAGCGCGCAACATTCCACCCGTGTATGGCGGTTTCGAAGCCCGCACTGGCGGTTCCGGTAAGTATGCTGACACAGCGCTTGCCGATATCTGGGCCGGGCAGGGTGTTGCCAAACATCAGCGACTTGAACCCGTAGCGCTTGAGGCGGGAGATGGTTTCTCCGGTTTTTGCCACTGATGAGCCGTCACGCTTTGGCATGCGCCCGGTCTGGTCAGGGCCCAGAGCAAAGCAGAACGTGGCATTGGCCTGATGGCGACGCAGGATATCAACCAGGCGAGGAACGCCCTGCAGGGTTCCTCGATAGGTCTCGACATTGACTTTCAGGGCGAGTTGCATGGGGCGTAGCGAAGGATGAGGTGCTCAGGAAGGGGCGCGGGTCATCAACACGACGCCGACGATGATGAAACCGATACCCAGTAATTTCTGCGCGGACAGCGCTTCACCCAGCCAATGCCAGGCGATAAACGCATTCAGCGCATAACCCAGCGAGACCATGGGATAAGCAATGGACACGGGAACGCGCGATAAAGCCATGATCCAGACGACCAGGCTGATTCCGTAGCAGGTGATGCCTGCCACAATGAAAGGCTGCAGGGCCAGTTTCATGCCAATCGGAACGATGTTGCTGGCGAAAAACTCGAAGTGGCCGACGGCATTGGTGCCCGCCTTGAGGAGCAACTGTGCCGCTGCGCCCAAAACCACCGCTACGAGAATGAGTCCGATACTGACCGAGCTCATGCGTTAGCGCCACCTATGAGTAGTGCGGCGACAACCGGGCGACCTTCCGCCGCCAAAATGTTGAAGGTGCGGCAGGCGGCGAAATTGTCCATCACCTCGACGGCGATGCCTTTGCTCGCCAGCGAGCGGAGCAGGGCAGGTGCCGGAAACTGCTGGCGACTGCCGGTACCGAGCAGGATGATGCAATCCCGGAATTGCTCAAGGGGAGCGAGCGTGCTGGCGTCGAGTGTGGCAGAGGAGCGCGCCGCCCAACTGTCATCAACTGCGCTGGGGGTGACGATCAGGCTACTGCGATAAGTCACTGCGTCTATGACGACATACCCATCGCCATAACCGGTGAACGCGTGCTGGGCGCTGTTCGAAGCATCGTGAAGTTTCATCAGATCGGGGTGAATTTCTACAGTGAGGGAGCGCAACCAGGCGAGCGCAGGGTGCTCCAGCACCACTAGTCTCGTTGCGATGCCGCAATCGCTTGAGTAAGATTATAACTTTCCCCTGAATCAGCCCGCATTCTTCGCTCGTTTGAATGCAGCATAACTATTTGAAAAAGGCCGTTGCCATGCAGCCCGTCAATAAATCCGCCAAGCTGGCCAATGTTTGCTACGACATTCGTGGCCCGGTACTCGCGCGCGCCAAGCAGATGGAGGATGAAGGGCACAAGATCATCAAGCTCAACATCGGCAATCTGGCACCTTTCGGCTTCGATTCACCGGAAGAAATACAGCAGGACATCATTCGCAATCTGCCCAATGCCGCTGGATATTCGGACTCGAAAGGCATCTTTTCCGCGCGCAAGGCGGTGATGCACTACACCCAGCAAAAGCACATCAAAGGGGTGGGCATCGAAGACATTTACATCGGCAATGGCGTGTCGGAACTGATCGTCATGTCGATGAATGCCCTGTTGAACAGCGGTGACGAGGTGTTGCTGCCAGCGCCGGATTACCCCTTGTGGACGGCTGCCGTAAGCTTGTCCGGGGGCACGCCGCGTCATTATCTGTGTGATGAGGGGGCCGGCTGGTTGCCGGATCTGGCCGATATTCGCGCCAAGATCACGCCCAATACCCGTGCACTGGTGATCATCAACCCGAACAATCCGACGGGGGCGCTGTACCCCGACGAGTTGCTGCTTGAACTGATCGAGATCGCGCGACGGCATGATCTGATCATCTATGCCGACGAGGTCTATGACAAGGTGTTGTATGACGGCGCGACCCATACCTCGATCGCGGCGCTGTCGGAAGATGTGCTGACCATTACCTTCAACGGCCTCTCGAAAAATTACCGCTCGTGCGGCTATCGTGCCGGCTGGCTGATCGTTTCAGGCGAAAAGAAGCACGCCCGCGACTACATTGAGGGCCTCGATATGCTGGCCTCGATGCGCTTGTGTGCCAATGTGCCTGCGCAGTGGGGCATTCAGACCGCGCTCGGCGGCTATCAAAGCATCAATGATCTGGTCGCGCCCGGTGGGCGCATGGCCCGGCAGCGTGATATCGCGCATGAACTCATCACCGCCATTCCGGGCGTTTCCTGCGTCAAGCCCAAGGCCGCGCTGTACATGTTTCCTAAGCTTGATCCAAAAATGTATCCGATCAGCAATGATCAGGAGTTCATTGCCGAGCTTTTGGTGGCGGAAAAGGTGTTGCTGGTGCAGGGCACGGGCTTTAACTGGCCGCATCCCGATCACTTCCGTCTGGTCTTTTTGCCGCATGAAGATGACATGCGCGAGGCCATTGCACGCATTGCACGTTTCCTCGAGGCCTATCGCAAGCGCTGCGCTGGTTAAGTTGTCTGTTCTGGTTTTTTACGAAAGAGTCGCATGAAAGCAATCAATGTAGGTCTGTTGGGTATCGGTACCGTGGGTGGTGGTACGTTTGCCGTGTTGAGCCGTAACGAGGCCGAGATCACTCGGCGCGCCGGGCGCCCGATCCGCATCAGCAAGGTCGCCGATAAAAATCTCGAGTTGGCCAAGAAGATCACTGGCGGAACCGTGGCGCTGACCGACGATGCGTTTTCGGTGGTGAGCGATCCCGACATCGACATCGTGGTCGAATTGATCGGTGGCTATGGTGTGGCCAAGGAGTTGGTACTCAAGGCCATTGCCAATGGCAAGCATGTCGTCACCGCCAACAAAGCCTTGCTCGCCGTGCATGGCAATGAGATCTTTGCGGCGGCGCGCGAGAAGGGCGTCATTGTTGCGTTTGAGGCCGCGGTGGCCGGTGGCATTCCGATCATCAAGGCCGTGCGTGAAGGCCTGACGGCGAACCGCATTCAGTCGATCGCCGGCATCATCAACGGCACGACCAACTTCATACTTTCCGAAATGCGCGACAAGGGGCTGCCCTTTGCCGACGTGCTCAAGGAAGCTCAGCGTCTGGGTTATGCGGAAGCCGATCCGACCTTCGATATCGAGGGCGTCGATGCCGGGCACAAGATCACCATCCTGTCGGCGCTGGCGTTTGGCACGCCGGTGCAGTTCGACAAAGCGCACATCGAGGGCATTAGCAAACTTGAGGCGGATGACATCAAATACGCTGAGCAGTTGGGCTATCGCATCAAGCTGCTAGGCATTACCAAGCGCACCAGCGAGGGCGTGGAACTGCGCGTGCATCCGACCCTGATTCCCGCCAAGCGACTGATCGCCAACGTGGAAGGCGCCATGAACGCGGTGCAGATTCAGGCCGACGCGCTGGGGACGACGCTTTACTACGGCAAAGGGGCGGGTGCCGAGCCAACAGCCTCGGCCGTCATTGCCGACCTGGTGGATGTTTCGCGCGTGCTGACCGCTGATCCGGCGAACCGTGTGCCTTCGCTTGCCTTCCAGCCTGATGCCTTGCGCGATACCCCGGTGTTGCCGATTGGTGAGGTGGAAAGTGCGTATTACCTGCGCTTGCGTGTCGATGACAAGTCGGGCGTACTCGCTGACATCACGCGCATTCTGGCCGATCAGCAGATCTCGATTGATGCCATGATTCAGCGCGAACCTGCCGAGGGTGAATTGCAGACCGATATCATCATGCTCACGCACCTGACGCGGGAAAAGAATGTCGACGCGGCGATCGCGAAGATTCGCAGCTTGCCGGTGGTCAAACGGGCGGTGATCAAGCTGCGCATGGAAGAGCTTGGCTAGTATCGTTCCGCAAGTCGGCGCTGGCAGGACGGCGATTGCCCTCCTGCCAGTGTTTTTTCAGCCTACAGGTTGCCGACAAACAGTCGGCGCGTGATCATTGTCTTGAGGTCCTGGGCATCGGCGAGGCCCAGGCGTTCCAGCCATTCCTGCGGGGCATCGTTCTCTTTAAACAGGCTGCGAAATGCCAACTGGGCCAGTTCAAGCGGATGGTCTTTGGCGTATTTCAGCTTTTGCAGAGCAGCGACCATGGTCATCTCATCGCCCGTCAAGTCGGTGCCAAACGGGTAGTTGGGGATTAGCCCTGACGCATTCCATGGGCGCAGTTTAGACTCGAGAAGTTCCGGAAGATTCTGGCGAAACTGCGCGGGTACCTCATAGCTCGCCGGTAATTTACGATTCTTTTTGGCCACCTCGACCAGTTCATCCTGAAAGCGTGAGTCGGCGACAGCGATCAGCCGGCGGATGACTTCGGCATCCGTTTGGCCGCGCAGGTCGGCGATGCCGTACTCGGTAATGACAATGTCGCGCAAATGGCGCGGAATCGTGGTGTGGCCGTAGTTCCAGACGATGTTTGACTGCACCTCGCCCTTGGATTCCCGGGTGGCGCGCAGCAGCAATACCGAGCGTGCATCCGGCAGGGCGTGGGCCATCGCAACAAAGTTGTACTGTCCGCCGACACCTGAGACAACGGCTCCGCTATCTAGCCCGTCGGAGACGGCGGCACCGAGCAGCGTGACCATCATGGTGGTATTGATGAAGCGGGCTTTGCGCCGTTGCGCGCGGGCGATGTCACCGTGACCATACAACTGGTTGATAAAGTCGATGCGATGCATCTCGATGTGCGCCAGCTTTTCGGCCGGCATGGTGCGCAGACGCTGATAAAAATCTTCCGGCCCGAGGAAGAAGCCCCCATGCATGAACATGCCATGGGCCAGGCGCTTGCCCAGTAAGCCTGCGGCGATAGCCTGCAGAGCGGCAGGTTGCGTGATATCGGCGACGTAGCGCTTACCCTCAAACTCCAGTTCGCCGTCGAGCCAGGTAACCCCTTGACGCAGAATTCCAAAATGCTTCAGAAACTCAACATCACCGGCGCGCAGAGGCGAATGGATGCGACCTTTCTCATGCAGGGCGGTCAAGGTATCGGGGGTAACGATGACGCTGATGCGTTTTTCGTTCAAGAGGTTTTGCAACGTCAGATCATGAAACACTTCGCGCCGGATTACGCCAGCCTCAATCAGGCGCAAGAAGCCATTGACGAACATCTCCGAGCAGCCATAGAGTCCATGTTCAAAACGGTCAAGTTCGCGGGCGATGGTTGTGCAGGGCGTGAGTTCGTCCAGAATGCTGCGGTAATCCTGATTGTTCTGCTCGCGCAGGATCAAGGCTTGGGCAATCGCGTCGCCGAGCGAGCCGATGCCGATCTGCAGCGTACCGTCATCGGGCACCAGGGCCGAGGCAAGCAGGCCGATCGCGTAGTCCTGGGGCGTGACGGTCATGTTCGGGGCACCAAACAAATGATGGCTCGCCGCCGGGTCGGTCACGACGTGACTAAAGAAGTCAACGCTGACCTCTGCTTTGTTGGGCATGAAGGGCAATTCACTATTGATCACGCCGATCGATATGAATTTGTGCTCAGGGATCGCATGCAGGCGTTCGATCATTTCAAAGGACGTATCGGTATTGCTTGAAAGCGAGAGCGTGAGCACCCCGTCTTTTTCTCGCGCGGCGACGGCCTGAACCAGCAGGTTGATCCCGTGATCGATCATGTCGCGGGCGGCAAATGTGTAGTTGGTGGAGATGTACGATTGCTGGGCTACGGCATTGCTCAGATAGTCGCCGGTTTTCAGAAAAAACTCGGTGACTTCGATGTTGGGTGGCAGTTTGCCGGCGCGCAGGTCTTTTACGTAGTCAAGATCAGGATAGTCACCGAAGACGCGATTGACAAAAGGCGCAAGAAAGCGCCGCTCAAGTTCGCTACCGCCCACCGGGCGCTCAAGCGACAGCGCGGTAAAGATGTGCAGGCGGCGGTTCGGGTTGTCTTTGATGCGCCGATACAGCGCGTTCACCAGTACATTCGGCTTGCCTATTCCCAAGGGCATACCCATCACAATGGTTTCGGGCAGGCTATCCAGAATAAGGTCGACAGCACCGTCGATGGTTTCAATCAAGTGGGACATCTGATCCTCCTGGGTGGTTATTGAGTAATTCGAGCAATTTACCGACTTACGCCTGAATTATTCATGATCTGGAGCAAATCTACGCTGGAGTGGACAGCCGACTGGAGGGCGCACGATAATCGGGGCTCCCCATATTTTGCGTTGGCCATGAACTATCTTTCTACTCGCGGGCAGGCACCCGCCGCCCGATTTTGCGACATATTGCTCGGCGGCTTGGCACCCGATGGCGGCTTATATTTGCCGCAGAGCTATCCCCAGATTGCCGCTCGTCTGAGCGAATGGCGTTCGCTCTCCTATGCAGACCTGGCGTTCGAGATTCTTTCGCTGTTCATTGACGATATTCCCGCTGAGGACTTGCGGTCGATCTGTCGCAAGACTTACACCGCAGAGACTTACCGCTATAACCGACCCGCCGGGCAGGCCAGCGACATTACCCCGCTGACCACCCTTGAGCCCGGTCTGCATCTCTTGGAACTCTCGAATGGCCCGACACTGGCCTTCAAAGACATGGCCATGCAGTTGCTGGGTAACCTTTTCGAGTATGCGCTGGCCAAACGAGGCGAGACCATCAATATTCTTGGCGCGACCTCCGGTGATACCGGCTCGGCCGCCGAATACGCGATGCGTGGCAAACGCGGGGTGCGCGTGTTCATGCTCTCGCCCGACGGCAAGATGAGCGCTTTTCAGCGTGCGCAAATGTACTCATTGCAGGACGACAACATCGTCAATATTGCCGTGCGCGGCATGTTTGATGACGCGCAGGACATCGTCAAGGCGGTGTCCAACGACGCCGCGTTTAAGGCCCGCTACAAGATCGGCGCGGTCAATTCGATCAACTGGGCGCGCGTTGCCGCACAGATCGTCTACTACTTCAAGGGCTACTTTGCCGCCACGGATTCGAATGAGCAGCACGTCGCCTTTTGTGTGCCTTCGGGTAACTTCGGCAACATCTGCGCCGGTCACATTGCCCGCATGATGGGGCTACCGATTGCCCGGCTGGTGTTGGCCACTAACGAAAACAATGTGCTCGACGAGTTTTTCCGTACCGGCGTCTATCGCCCGCGCGCCGCCTCTGAGACTTACGTGACGTCCAGTCCGTCGATGGACATTTCCAAGGCCTCGAATTTCGAGCGCTTTGTATTTGACCTCGTCGGGCGTGACCCCGCCAAGGTACGTGAGCTTTGGCAGCAGGTTGATCGGGGTGGTTCCTTTGATCTGAATGGCACCCCGTTGTTGGAGCGCTTGCCCGCGTATGGCTTCACCTCTGGCTGCAGCTCGCACGCAGACCGGCTACAGACGATACGTGAGATATGGCGGCGCCATGGGCTGATGGTCGATACCCACACGGCCGATGGCATCAAGGTGGCGCAGCACTACCGCGAGGTCGGCGTACCCATGGTGGTTCTGGAAACAGCGCAGGCAGTGAAATTCTCGGAAACGATCGTCGAGGCGCTTGGTCGGGAGCCAGGGCGTCCCGCCGAACTCGCAGGTATCGAGGCGCTGCCACAGCGCGTCGTTGTGATGGACGCCGATGTCGATCAGGTGAAAGCGCTGATCGAGACGTCCTGCACGTAGTGGGCAGATTTTGCCAATAAAAAATGCCCCGAACAGGGGCATTTTTTATTGGGGCAGGTCGAACCGACCTCTGCGCGCGGGCGCTACAGGTAGATGACAGCCGGAAATACGGTCACCGCCAGCACCAGAACAAGCCATTCAATATTGTGCCGGGTCAGGAAGCCTGTGAAGTGAAGGATCAGGACGACGATGGCAACGATGTAATACAGGATGAACAGCATCTTGATCTCCGGGTGAGGGTTCGCAGGGCCGCGAAACGACTTTTGAAAATTTTAGCATCAATCGCGCAGCAAACCGGGTGTAATCCGGCTTGATGCGCCCGTGGGAAGTCTTCAGAGCAGAGTAATGGAAACAGGCTTGATCTTGAACGGTATTTCGTGGCCTCGGCGGGCGCGGCTGCCCCGGTAATCCGCTTGCTCCTTGGTGGAAAGCGTATGGCTGACCATTTTCCCGCCACGCCCAGTGCCTGTGATCACCAAGGTTTGGTGTGTGGTGACGGCCACTCCCACCAACTCATCGCCCTTGGCCAGATCAATCAGGGTCAAGCCCTTGCCTTTGGCCATGACCTTCAGCTCGGTGAGCGGGAAGAGCAGTAAACGTCCTGATGATGCGAGAACAGCCACCGCCGTGTTGGGCGAAATCGTCGCCGGTGCCGCTGCCGCTGCTGCGGCTGCATTCGCCGTCCCACCAGCGCCGACTTGCCGCAACACCGGTGCCGGGGGCAGGGGCGACTCCCCTTTTTCCAGGCTCAGGAAGCCTTTGCCGGCCTTGTTGCGGCCGACCATGTCGGCCACTGAGGCAATAAAGCCACAGCCACCACTGCCGGCAACGAGGTAGCTGGTATCGGGTGCAGCGGTCAGCACCTGCACCAATTTCCCCCCCTCCTGAAAATCAATCAGCGTGGAGATCGGCGCGCCATCACCACGCCCGCCTGGCAAATCGGCGACGCGCACACTGTAGGCGCGGCCATGGTTGTCGAGAATGACCAGCGGCCAGATGGTGCGTGTTTCAGCCACGTAGAAGGGGAAATCGCCGGTCTTGTAGCTGATGGTCGCAGCGTCAATGCCGTGGCCCTGACGGGTGCGCACCCAGCCATTTTTCGACACAATGACGGTGACCGGCTCGTCCGGAACCGAGACTTCCGCCGCCGCGACGGAGGCGACTTCTTCGATGAGGGTGCGGCGGTCGTCGCCGAACTTCTTGGCATCCTCGGTGATTTCTTTGAGGATGAGCTTGGTCATCTCTTTGCGGTCGTCCAGCAGGGTGGTGAGTTGCCCCAATTCGATGCGTAGCTCGCCCAGTTCTCGCTCGATCCTGATGCCCTCGAGGCGGGCCAGCTGACGCAGGCGAATTTCGAGAATATCTTCGGCCTGAATCTCGGTCAGGCCGAATTCGGCAATCAGCGCCGGCTTGGGTTCATCCGATTCGCGAATGCAGCGAATCACTGCCTCGATGCGCAGAAAGACCGTCATGCGCCCTTCAAGGATGTGGATACGCCTTTCGACCTCAGACAGCCGATGTCGCGTGCGCCGCTCGACGGTGGTGAAACGGAAGCTGACCCACTCGCTCAGGATATTCAAAAGCGTCTTTTGCGTCGGACGGCCGTCGATGCCGACCATGGTCATATTGACCGAGACATTGGCCTCCATGCTGGTATGGGCCAGCAGCACCGCCATGAATTCGTCCTGTGAAATCTTCGACGTCTTGGGCTCGAGCACGATGCGTATGGGCGCTTCTTCGCTCGATTCATCGCGCACCGAATCGAGCACGCTCAGCACCAGCGTCTTGAGGTTCTTCTGCTCTTGCGAAACCTCTTTCTTGCCGGCACGCGGCTGCGGGTTGGTCAGTGCTTCAATTTCCGACAGTACGTTCGCGGTCGAGACGCCATGGGGCAATTGATTGACGATGACCCGCCATTGCCCACGCGCCAGTTCATCAATGCTCCAGCGCGCACGCATGCGCAGCGAGCCACGGCCATTGACATAGGCGTCGCGAATATCGTTGCGGCGGGAAATGAGCTGGCCACCGCCCGGAAAGTCCGGGCCGGGCAGCACCTCCAGCACTTCCTCCAGCGTCGCGTTGGGTTTGCGGATCAGCAGCTTGGCGGCTTCGGCCACTTCGCGCAGGTTGTGCGGAGGAATTTCGGTAGCCATGCCCACGGCAATGCCCGAAGCACCGTTGAGCAGCACAAATGGCAGGCGCGCTGGCAGCAGACGCGGCTCGCTGAACGCGCCGTCGTAGTTGGGCAGAAAATCGACGGTGCCCCGGTCGATCTCGGCCAACAATAGTTCGGCAATCGGCGTCAGGCGGCACTCGGTGTAGCGCATCGCCGCCGCGCCATCGCCGTCACGCGAGCCAAAATTACCCTGACCATCGACCAGCGGGTAGCGCAACGAAAAGTCCTGCGCCACACGCACCATGGCGTCATAGACGCTGGTGTCGCCATGCGGGTGATATTTGCCGATCACATCGCCGACCACGCGCGCGCTCTTGACATGCTTGGCGGTCGACGCCAGGCGCATCTCGTTCATGGCAAAAAGAATGCGGCGCTGCACCGGCTTGAGGCCGTCTTCGACCTGAGGCAGGGCGCGCGAGCGCACCACGCTCATGGCGTAGGCCAAGTAGGCACGTTCGGCGTATTTGTTCAGGGCGAGCGAGCTGCCGTCGTCGGGTTCTTCGACTTCTGGTCCGCAAGTCGGCGCTGGTGGGACGGCGGGTGGGGCGTCGGCAAGCTCGGGATTGTCGGCTGCTGGAGAAGAACTTTTGCTGTTGTTGTCTTCGGAAAAAAGATCGGGCGTGTCAGGCGTAACAGGTGTCATGAGGCTTCAGGGCAGGGATAGCTTGAGTGATTGGAGGTGGTACAGGAGGGCGGGATGGCGTTACGTGCGAACAAGCTCAGACATGAATAGCCTCACGTAGTTCGGAGCGCAACGCCTTGTCAGTCGCTAAATCAAACGATCAGCCGAGCACGTCCTCGAGATAAAACTGGACGCCCAAGTAACGAGTTGAGGTAGCCGGGCCATCGACCGAAATCGAAATATCAACATCGCTGTCAGGGAGTGCTTCATTACGAATGGTTGAGCCAAATAACGCCAGAAAGTGACCGAAAAGCGTTCGGTGAGTTCTGATTCAGCTTGGGTGAGCAGGTCAAAGGCGGTTTGATGGTTCATGGTGATTCACAGTGAAGTTGAGTGGTGCCGACGAACTTCAGACGTTGGATTTCGTTATGAATTCGGGAATCGTGGTCTGTCCAAGCTAAATTCCTACTATTTGCACCATCGCTTCACTTCGCCGAAATTATTGTTTATACGTCCCTGACGGCAAAGTTCTCGCTCAGCCGAGGCAACGTCCCGTTTTGCCGCTGCTTCCAGCTCACGTTCGCGGCGCTGTGCCTCGAAAGCTTTACTCTTCTCCTCTTGAGCTTTGCGCAGGTCCTCCCGGCGTTGCTCGGCTTCGTTATGGCGAATGCGGGCCACGTCCTGCTGGAGCACGCGTGCTATATCCTGACGTTGCCTTTCGTCTGCTGCGTCTTGGATAGCTTTTGCAGCGGCATCGGCACGATCTCGCTCAAGCGCAACGCGCTGCTCTTCCAGTTCGATGATGTGTGTCTGGTTTCTGAGTTCGGCTTGCCGTAAGGCGGCTTCTGCTTGCGAGCGCTTGTGCGCGCTGTAGCCGTAGACGCCAAGACTCGCCAGCAAGACGATCAGAGCCATCTTGCCTAACGAAAATAACGACGATCCGTCAGTCGTTGATGAATCCACGCCGGTTGTCACGGTGATCTTTGGTGCAAATAGCGAGGCATGCAAGCTTCGGTCATAGCATTCACGTTCGGTCGCGTTTGCGAGTGTACGAACTGCATACAGTTGTTCGCTCGACAGTTCATGGCCGGAGCCGGCCTGCTGCATTACGCGCGCGACGAGATCCCTAATTTCGGCATTGTTGAGCGTCGGGTGAGCATCTATGCTGCTGTAAAGCGAAGGCTTGTTTTCGCGCGCAAGTTGCTGGGCGAGCTCTTCACGTACGGTAGCGATATCCAGTGGCGAGATGTTCATCGTGAAATCAATCGGGGACGGTATCAAAGGGGCCGACGGTATCAAAGGGGCCAGGCTCGAATAAGCCCCAAATAAGCCCCGAATAAGCCCGCGATGTGCAGGTCACGGTTTCCGCTTTCGGTGAGCCAACATCTTCCGGGTGTTTGTCATCAGGGTTGTTGGCGCAACGCTTCGCCGCTTATGCGAACAATTTTTTGGTCTTCAAGGACCACAATTGCCGTATCGGTTTGTAGCGCCGTTTTCCGAGCCATAACGGCGGCACGCTGGATGGCGATGAGCGATGCGGGCAGGTCTTTGTTTTTTGCGTTTTGCACATCGGTTGGTGTCATTTACGCTCTCCCCATCCAGTTAATACAGGCACGACCCCTGAGTTGTCGTATAGCGCCCACTCGTCCACGAGTGAGCGGTAGTGTGTTTCAAAGTTTAGCCGTCCGGACAGAAATCGTCGTCGAATGGTTACTTCGTCAATGGAATGGCCGCCTTGGCGGACACGTTCCTTGACCCGTTCAATGGCCAGTTCCGGCGTGGGGAGCGCCAAGAAATACAAGCTGAGTCGATACCCTGCTGCCTGCCAAATAGGAATATGTCGCAGGTAAGCCAAGCCGGACAGAGTCGTTTCAAAGGCGAAGCTTTCGTTACGGCTGAACAGGTTGGAAATTTCTTGCAGCATCAATCGCCCCGCTTTGATGGCTGCGGCTTCGGGTGCAAAGGGGGAGAGTCCTGCCGCAATCAGATCGGCATTCACAAAATGCAGGCAGTGTGCTTCTTGGGGCAAAAAGGCACGGGCAAATGTGGTTTTCCCCGCGCCATTGGGGCCGGCGATGATGATGACTTTTCTTTCAGGGAAATTGAGCATCTGTGATCTTCTTACAGGGGGCGCTGCGCGGACTCTTCGAGCATGGCGGCGATTTCCGCATTGGATTCGGGGCTGTCCCAATCGGGGGACGCAACTACCAAGCCCTTCCAGCCGCCGGGGGGCTGAACCTTGGCTGGCGTGAAAGGAACGATCTTGGCCACCGGCTTTCCGTCACGCACCAAGATCACCCCTTCTTCGCGTTCGGTGGCGGCGAGACTGGAGAGATTGTTTTTGGCTTCGAGCATGTTGACGAGCATAGGTGTCTTCGCGCTGTTGATTGGCTAATCATAGCTAATCAACAAAAAACTCCAATCGGAATCAAATATCCGCCTCAACCAAGTGCCCTTTTTCTTCCATCCATGCTCTCCGTCCGGCGGCTTCGCCCTTACCCATCAGAAGGTTAAAAAGTTTCAGGGTGGTTTCGCGCAGGCGCGGGCTGGCACTGACCGGCAGCACGCGCCGGGTGGCCAGCGCCATCGCAGTTTCGCGCAGTTGTTCCGGGTTCATTTCACCCAGGCCCTTGAAGCGGCCGACTTCGATCTTTTCGAGCGGGATGCCTTCCTTTTCCAGACGGTCTTTCATGGCCTCCAGCTCGCCGTCGTCCAGTGCGTAGAGTCGTCGGGCCGGACGCTTCTTGCCACTGGCGGGGACGTCGATGCGATACAGCGGCGGTTGCGCGATGTAAACATGGCCGCGGTCGATCAAAGCCGGGAAGTGTTTGTAGAACAGCGTGAGCAGCAGGGTCTGGATATGGGCGCCATCGACATCTGCATCGGACATGATCACCACCTTGCCGTAGCGCAGGTTGGAAAGATCCGGCTCGGTATCGCAGTTATGCGGGTCGATGCCCAGCGCCACGGCAATGTCATGAATTTCGGCATTGGCAAACAGCCGCCCCGGCTCGATCTCCCACGAATTTTGTACCTTGCCGCGCAGGGGCAGGATGGCCTGGGTTTCTTTGTTGCGCGCCATCTTGGCGCTACCGCCGGCGGAATCACCCTCGACCAGAAACAGTTCGTTTTCGTTCAGATCGGTCGATTCGCAATCGGTCAGCTTGCCGGGCAGTACCGCGACGCCTGACTGCTTTTTCTTCTCAACCTTTTGTGCATTCTTCTGCCGGGCCAACGCCTGCTTGATCGAGAGTTCGGCGATCAGCTTGCCGGCTTCGACATGCTGGCTGAGCCAGATCTCGAAGGGGTCGCGCACCATGCTCGAAACCAGCTTGACGGCCTCGCGCGAGTTGAGCTTTTCTTTTACCTGGCCTTGAAACTGCGGGTCGAGAATGCGCGCCGAGAGCACGAAGGACATTCGTGAGCAGACATCGTCCTGCTGCAATTTGACGCCGCGTGGCAAAAGAGCGCGATGCTCGATGAAGGTCTTGACCGCCTCAAAGATGCCGGCCCGCAGGCCCGATTCGTGAGTGCCGCCATTGACGGTAGGAATCAGGTTGACATAGGACTCGGAGGGCGTCGTTTCGAGAAACCAGCCGAAGGCCCACGAGGCCCCTTCGCCAAGGGCGAAGTCCGTGTTGTCGGCGTCAGCATATTTTTCGCTGGCGAAGAGCGGGGCTACGGGGTCGTTGGTCGCGGCTTCGGACAGGTATTGGGACAAGCCGTTCGGGTAGGTCCAGGATTTGCTCTGGAACGTGCCGTCGCTTTGTTCGATGTCCAGCGCCACGCGCACACCGGGCAAGAGCACAGCCTTGGAGCGTAGCAGGCGCTCCAGTTCGTGCATCGGCACCTTGGGTGAATCGAAATATTTGGCATCGGGCCAGACACGCACGCGCGTTCCGGTCTGCTTGCCGCAGGGGCCGCGTTCAACCAGCTCGGAAATGCGTTCGCCGCCATCCGAGAAATCAACGCTCCAGATTTTGCCTTCGCGCTTTACTTCCACCGACACTTTGTGCGATAGGGCATTGGTGACAGCGACGCCCACGCCATGCAAACCACCGGAAAAAGCGTAGGCGGAATTGCCGGACTTTTTGTCAAACTTGCCTCCCGCATGCAGCCGTGTGTAGGCCAGCACCACCACCGGAATTTTCTCTTCCGGGTGCGGGCCAACCGGAATGCCACGACCGTCGTCGGTGACGGTGATCGAGCCATCCAGATGCAGCATGACGTGAATATTGCGCGCGAAGCCGCCCAGTGCTTCGTCGGCGGCGTTGTCGATAACTTCCTGAATGATGTGGGCCGGGGAGTCGGTGCGGGTGTACATGCCCGGGCGCTCGCGCACAGGTTCGAGTCCTTTGAGAACACGGAAAGACGATTCGTCGTAGGTTTTGCTGGTGGCCATGATTCGAAAAAGGTCAGTGAATGGCGTCGGCGAGGCAGTCGCTCAGGGCGATGCGCCAGTCGGGCAGGGTGATGCCGTGGTCGCGCGCTAATGCCGCGCAGTCAAGGCGCGAGTTATTCGGGCGCTTGGCGGGTAACGGGAAGTCGGCGCTGGTGATACGGCGAACATGTGGTGCTTTGTCGAGCAGGCCCAGGCGCGTGGCTTCTGCGAAGATCGCCTCGGCATAGCCGGCCCAGGTGGTTTCGCCGGCATTCGCCAGATGATAGAGGCCATGGGCCTCGGGCCGGGTGGCGAGCATGGCCGTGGCGTCGGCCAGATGCCGGGTCCAGGTCGGTGCGCCGTATTGGTCGTCGATGATGCCCAGTTCGTCTTTGTCGCGCGCCAGACGCAGCATGGTTTTCATGAAGTTGCTGCCATGCAGGCCGAATACCCAACTGGTACGCAGGATCAGGTGTCGGCAGCCGCTCGCCTGGATGGCTTGCTCGCCAGCCAGCTTGCTTTGGCCATAGACACTGAGTGGTGCGGTGGTGCTGTGTTCGTTCCATGCGGCGTGGCCACTGCCGTTAAAAACGTAATCGGTGGAGTAGTGAATCAGGCGCGCGCCATGGGCCTTGGCATAGTCGGCAAGCACGCCGGGCACGGTGGCGTTGATCATGAAGGCTGTGGCGCTATCGCTCTCTGCTTTATCCACCGCGGTGTAGGCGGCGGCGTTCACGATCAGGTCGGGGGCAAGTGATTTCAGTGTATCAGCGAGTGCGTCAGCGTTGTTGAGGTCAAGCGAGCGTCGTTCGCAGGTGATCAGCTCGCCCTGCGTGGCGAGCGAGCGCTTGAGTTCGCGGCCCAGTTGGCCCGCCGCGCCGAGCAGCAGTATCTTCATGGGAAGGTCGGGCACTGGGTCAGCGGCAGGCCGGCCTGGTCTTTGGCGGCGAGAGTGGGCGGGCCATTCAGTGGCCACTGGATTTCCAATGCCGGATCATTCCAGAGCAGGCAGCGCTCGTGTTCAGGGGCGTAGTAGTCGGTGGTCTTGTAGAGAAACTCGGCGCTATCCGAGGTGACGCAAAAGCCGTGGGCGAATCCCGGCGGAATCCAGGCCAGTCGCTTGTTCTCGGCCGACAAGGTGAATCCCACCCACTTGCCGAACGCAGGCGAAGATTTGCGCAGATCAACGGCTACGTCATACACCTCACCCGCCGTGCAGCGCACCAGTTTGCCTTGCGCCTGTTCGATCTGATAGTGCAGCCCGCGCAACACGCCGCGTTGCGATTTGCTGTGGTTGTCTTGCACGAAATCGACGTGGATGCCTAACGCGGCAAGCGTACTTTTATTCCAGCTCTCGTAGAAAAAGCCGCGCGCATCGCCGAACACTTTGGGTTCGAGCAGCACGACATCGGGAATGGCGGTTTCGATGCGCTTCATCCAAACACCCTTTCGCGTAGCAAGCCTTGCAGGTACTGGCCGTACTGGCTCTTTGCCAGCGGGACGGCGAGTGCTTCCAGTTGCGCGTCGTCAATCCATTTCTGTCGCCAGGCCACTTCCTCGGGGCAGGCCACCTTCAGGCCTTGCCGCGTCTCGATGGTCTGAATGAACTGGCCGGCATCGAGCAGCGACTCATGCGTGCCGGTGTCGAGCCAGGCCATGCCCCGGCCCATGATCTCGACCGAGAGCTGGCCGCGCTCCAGATAGACGCGATTCAGATCGGTGATTTCCAGTTCGCCCCGGGGTGAGGGTTTCAGATTCCGGGCGATGTCGCACACTTGGGTATCGTAAAAGTACAGGCCCGTGACGGCGTAGCGTGACTTCGGCACCTTGGGCTTTTCTTCGATGCTGATGGCTTTGCCGGTGTCGTCAAACGCGACCACGCCGTAGCGCTCGGGGTCACTCACCGCATAGGCAAAAACCGTGGCTCCGATGCTTGAAATCGCCGTGTTGCCAGCGCCGACTTGCGAAGCGCGCTGCAACTGATCGGCAAAATCATGGCCGTAGAACAGGTTGTCGCCAAGCACCAGTGCCGAGGGATCATTGCCGACGAACGCTTCGCCAATGATGAAGGCTTGCGCCAGGCCGTCCGGGCTGGGTTGGACGGCGTACTGAATGCTGATTCCCCACTGGCTGCCATCGCCCAGCAACTGCTGGAATCGTGGCGTGTCTTGCGGCGTCGAAATCAGCAAGATGTCGCGCATGCCCGCCAGCATCAGGGTGGTCAGCGGGTAGTAGATCATCGGCTTGTCATACACGGGCAGCAGTTGCTTGGACACCGCGAGCGTGACCGGATGCAGCCGGGTGCCGGAACCGCCAGCGAGGATGATGCCTTTGCGTGTCGTGGTCATGCCCTGTCTCCGTAGTTTTTTTCTGTCCATTGTTGATAGGTACCACTGACCACGTGTGCCACCCAGTCGGGGTTGTCCAGATACCACTGCACGGTTTTGCGCAGCCCGGTCTCGAAGCTCTCGCGCGGTACCCAGCCCAGTTCGCGCTGGATCTTCGAGGCATCAATCGCATAGCGTTTGTCGTGACCGGGGCGGTCGGCGACATAGGTTTTTTGCGTCGCATACGACTGGCCGTCGGTGCGCGGGCGAAGTTCGTCGAGCAATGCGCAGAGCAGATCAACGACCTCAAGATTAGTCTTTTCGTTGTGGCCGCCAACGCAGTAGGTTTCGCCGACACTGCCGCGCTCAAAGACAGTGCGTAGCGCGCGGGCATGGTCATCGACGTAGAGCCAGTCGCGCACGTTGTCGCCCTTGCCGTAGATCGGCAACGCCTTACCGGCAAGGGCGTTGTGGATCATCAGCGGAATGAGTTTTTCCGGGAAATGGCAGGGGCCATAATTATTCGAGCAGTTGGTGGTAACCACCGGCAGCCCGTAGGTATGGTGCCAGGCGCGCACCAAATGGTCGGAGGCGGCCTTGGACGCGGAGTACGGGGAGTTGGGTTGGTACGC
This sequence comes from Rhodocyclaceae bacterium, assembly GCA_016702335.1. Classification (GTDB taxonomy): domain Bacteria; phylum Pseudomonadota; class Gammaproteobacteria; order Burkholderiales; family Rhodocyclaceae; genus JADJEF01. The sequence goes on along the minus strand of JADJEF010000018.1, from coordinate 892,282 downwards.
GGTCGTTTCGGTGAACAACCCGGTGTCGCCCAACGAACCAAATACCTCGTCGGTCGATACGTGGTGAAAGCGAAAGGCGCTTCTTGCCCCATCGGCCAACGACGACCAGTAGGCACGCGTCGCTTCGAGCAGCGTGTAGGTGCCGGTGACATTGGTGCGGATGAAATCGCCCGGGCCGTGAATGGAACGGTCCACATGCGATTCGGCTGCCAGATGAATCACGCCCGCCGGGTGATAGTAAGCGAACAGCGCATCGAGGGCTGCTCGGTCGCCAATATCGGTGCGCGAAAAATGGTAGCGGGCATCGTCTGATACGGCGGCGAGAGACTCCAGGTTGCCTGCATAGGTCAGACAGTCGATATTGACGATATGCCAGTCGCTTTCAGCGACAATAAGTCGAATTAAGGCCGAGCCGATGAAACCGGCGCCGCCAGTGACGAAGAGGGTAGTCATAGAGGTAGTGGAAGTCGGTATGAGTGGCCTTTGGCCAACAGGCACCATTGTCCGGCGCTGCGGGATTGTAAAGGACACGAAAAGAACGGGAAAATAGAGTAAGTCCTGTGTAAGTCACCCGGACTGTAATTCAGTCCCAGAATTAGTCAGCCCCCACCCATTCAAACGAGGAGATGCACTGATGGCCATCGAGTCTGTAATGCACGAAAACCGGGTTTTTCCGCCGTCTGCGGAAGTCGTCAAGCGCGCCACCATTTCCGGCATGGCGGCTTATGAGGCGCTGTGCAAGGAAGCGGATCAGGACTATGCCGGCTATTGGGCCCGTCTGGCGCGGGAGCATCTGAGCTGGAAGCAGCCCTTCACGCAAGCACTGGACGAATCCAATGCGCCATTTTTCAAATGGTTCGCCGATGGCAAGCTGAACGTCTCGTATAACTGCCTCGATCGCAATGTCGAGGCCGGATTGGGCGATAAAGTCGCCATCATTTTCGAGGCAGATGACGGTGGTGTCACTCACATCACCTACAAGGATTTGCTGTCCAAGGTGGGGCAGTTTGCCAATGCGCTCAAAGCCCAGGGCGTCAAAAAGGGTGATCGCGTCCTGATCTATATGCCGATGTCGCTCGAAGGCATCGTCGCCATGCAGGCCTGTGCGCGCATCGGTGCAATCCATTCGGTGGTGTTTGGCGGTTTTTCGGCCAAGAGTGTTCAGGAGCGCATTGTCGATGCGGGGGCCATTGCGGTCATTACCGCTGACGAGCAGCGTCGTGGCGGCAAGAGCATCCCACTCAAGAGTGTGGTCGACGAGGCCTTTGCGCTGGGTGGTTGCGAAGGCGTCAAGAGCGTGATTGTGGCCAAACGCACCGGTGGTGCCTGCGCCATGACGGCCAGCCGTGATGTGTGGTGGCATGACGTTATCGCCAAGCAGTCCGAGGCCTGCGAGCCGGAATGGGTCGAGGCCGATCACCCCCTTTTCCTGCTTTACACGTCGGGTTCAACCGGCAAGCCCAAAGGCGTGCAGCACAGTTCGGGGGGCTATTTGCTGCACGCCATCCTGACCATGAAATGGACATTCGATATCAAGCCGGAGGACACCTTCTGGTGTACCGCCGACATTGGCTGGGTGACGGGGCACACCTACATCACTTACGGCCCGCTGGCCTGTGGAGCAACCGAGATCGTGTTTGAGGGTATCCCCACCTTCCCTGACGCCGGGCGCTTCTGGAAAATGATCCAGGACCACAAGGTCAGTATTTTTTACACGGCACCAACGGCGATTCGCTCGCTGATCAAGGCGAACGAAGGTACGCCCGCCACCCATCCGCGTAACTTCGATCTGAGCAGCCTGCGCATTTTGGGTTCGGTCGGCGAGCCGATCAACCCGGAAGCCTGGATGTGGTACTACAACAATATCGGGGGCGGTAAATGCCCGATTGTCGATACCTTCTGGCAGACCGAAACCGGTGGCCACATGATCACCCCGCTACCGGGGGTGACCCCGCTGGTGCCGGGTTCGTGCACACTGCCCTTCCCGGGCATACAGGCGGCGGTGGTGGATGAAACAGGGAATGACGTGCCCTGGGGCGGTGGCGGCTTCCTGGTGGTGAAGAAGCCGTGGCCATCGATGATTTGCAACATCTGGGGCGACCCGGACCGCTACGTCAAGTCGTATTACCCCGACGACTTCAAGGGCAAACTGTATCTGGCCGGCGACGGCGCCATGCGCGATGCCAAGACCGGCTACTTCACCATCATGGGGCGTATCGATGACGTGCTCAACGTCTCGGGTCACCGCATGGGCACCATGGAAATTGAGTCGGCACTTGTCGCCAATCCGATTGTGGCCGAAGCGGCAGTCGTGGGCCGACCCGATGACCTGACCGGTGAAGCGATCTGTGCGTTTGTGGTGTTGAAGCAGGCACGTCCGACCGGTGATGCGGCGCTGAAGATCGCTGCCGAGTTGCGCAACTGGGTAGCCAAGGAAATTGGTCCGATCGCCAAGCCCAAGGACATCCGTTTCGGCGACAACCTGCCCAAGACGCGTTCAGGCAAGATCATGCGCCGACTGTTGCGCTCGCTGGCCAAAGGCGAAACGATCACGCAAGATATCTCGACACTGGAAAACCCGGCGATTCTTGATCAATTGAAAGACGGTGCCTGAGCAACGCGGCCGTACATGATGTCGACGGTCTGTCAGGGTTTTCTGGCAGGCCGTTTTTTATTGTTTGGACGACAGCTTTGGCAGGCTGAGCGTTCGTCTTTACCCCCTACTGTGGAACCATCACCATGTTTGAGACTTCATTGGCGACGGATGTCGCGGTGTCTTCCCGTCATTCCGTGCGGGCGTTTTTACCCAAACCTGTTGAACAGGCACTCCTTGACCACATTTTGAGCGTATCGGCCAGGGCACCCTCGGGAACCAATCTTCAGCCATGGCGGGTTCACGTGCTGACCGGGGCGGGTCGCCAGCGTCTGGTCGATGCTGTGTGTGCCGAGTTTGACCGCTATGTGGGCAGGCCACCGTCAGAAAGCCCGCACGTGGCCGAGTATGACTACTACCCGCGCGAGTTCTTCGGTGTCTACAAAGATCGTCGGCGCAAAATCGGTTTTGATTTGTATGCGCTGTTGGGAATCGGCAAGGAAGACAAGGCGCGCATGGCCCATCAACACCGGCGCAACTACGCTTTCTTTGACGCCCCGGTAGGCCTGATCTTCACCATAGATCGGCGCATGGGCAAGGGCAGTTGGCTGGATTACGGCATGTTTCTGCAAAACATCATGATCGTGGCCAAGGCGCATGGGCTCGATACCTGTCCTCAAGCCGCGTGGGTGGAGTATCACCGGGTGATAGGCAAGCAACTCGGCTTTGGCGAGCAGGAGCAACTGGTGTGCGGCATGGCCCTGGGCTATGCGGATTCGGCAGCGCTGGAAAATACGTTGGTGACCGAGCGGGTAAGTTTGCCAGAGCTTGTGGTGCGACACGACTAGCGATTGTTTGCCACGCATGGGCATAAAGCATTTGGCAAGTCGGCGCTGGTGGGACGGCGGTTTACGACCCTCTGAGGTCATTTTCGCCCCGTAAGTCGATGACCGGCGCTGTTCCATGCCGTCATAGCCTCTTGGGCACCCTGAGCATAGCTGGTTCCTTGCAGCCCAATCTGGTTGCAGCCAGTTACGTTCGCTACAAGAGGCTTTGGGTCGCTGGCGGTCAGCCAGCCCCTCACGCACTTATGAACCCGGGTAGCTTCGATGCTTTTAGATCAAAGGTTGCAGTAGCAGTACACCCTAAACGTCGATTCTGAGCAGCAATCAGGCAGTCGGTAAATCCGGCCGAGTGATCCTTCCAGACAAACAGCGCCTCCTCAATCGAGGGCTCGTCCTCGAACTGTACATCGGTCGCGTCGAGCAGCCCAGAGAAGACACACATAATCTCCGCCTTCTGCAGAGCATACCGACTGCGCAGTACCCACTCGGTTTCCATCAAGACCAACTGGCTGACAAACACACGCTGGCCCGCCATAACCTCGCGGCGGATCAGCTTGCGTGCCTTCTCGTACTGCGCCTCGTCATCCCTTATGAGAAAACGAATCAGCACATTGGTATCGATACCCAGCATCAGGGGGACATCTGCTCGATGGAAACTGGCTTGCGTCCCTTCTTATGCAGCATGCCCGCAAGCTCGGTAATACTCTTACTTTTGACGCGCATGACTACCGTGGAATCCGGCATCAGCGTAAAGCTCATGCGATCCCCTGCCTTCATGCCCAAGCTGTCCCTGATTTCCTTGGGAATCGTTGTTTGACCTTTGCTGGTCAGCGTTGCATCGGTACTCATTGCTTGCTCCTCCATTCCTTACATAAAACATAATAGTAAGGTATTGAATAAAGCGCAAGTTGACGTACTACGCTTCCTGAAGCACATCTTCGCCGGGGCGAGAAATCTCCCTGGAAAAAATCACGATATCCATTAGTGACGGCGTCGTAACGAATCCCCTGTGCTCGCGGGTGGTGTTGATATGGTTCCGCTTACGACTGCAATTGGCCGCCAACAGTCCGCAAGTCGGTGCTGGCGATACGGCGATATTTCATGCGATGCACCCTGCGTTCGCTCACGGCCACTTGCAGACTCATCGCCAATTCTCGACCCGCAATCCACTGACTCGATTGAACTCGCCCACGTTGGATGTAACGACCACCAAGCCTCGCGCCAGCCCGGTTCCAGCTATCAGGACATCGTAAGCTCCTGTTGGTTGCCCTTGCATCTTGAGCGCCGCGCGAATTGCTGCGGTGGCCTGCGCATCCGCTTCATCAAACGGCAGCGTGGCGATAGTCGAGAAAAACGCCGCCAAGATCGGTGCCAGCTTCTTCGCGCGCTCGTTGTTAAGCGACAAGCCTTAATCAACTTCCATGCACGTAAGCGCCGATACGACGATCAGGTTCGGCGGTGTGGCTTTGACTCGTGCCAGCACTTTTGCTTGGCCCTTGACAAAATCAAAGACCGTGCAGATGTCAAGCAGATACTTCAATCCAGCGGATCGGATACGGGCGGCTTGAGGCTGTCTCTGCTTGCTTCAAATGGCGGCATGTCGGCCAGACCCTGGAAGGCAAGCAGTTCCTCCGGCCACTGCGGTTTGCCTTGCCGCTGCAGCCACTCGCTGACGGCTTGGCGGACCAGCGTATTCCGGCTTTCGCCAACTTTCTTGGCCACCCTGTTGAGGTGCTGACCCGTTTCGTCGTCAAGGTAGATGTTGAAGTTCATGATTGCGGCCCAGTTTGAATAGCTGCTCCACATGTTATAAAAAGTAATGCGTACGGTAGCAGGGTTGCGCACCGAAACTCGAAGGGAAGAGTACAGGCATCGGCTTCTGCCGAAGGCCGGTCGCGCATCCGCTATCCTGCACTCAAGATCGGACGCGTCCGGCGTCTTTGATCGTTTCTTCCCGGAGTTTGCATGGAAAGCCTGTCTCCTCTTGTGGCTGCGGCCTTGCTCGGTATTGTCGTGGGTGCCCTCGCGGCGACCTATGTGCTGATGGCCCGGCAGCGTGATCTCGAGCGCGCGCTGCTTGGCGAGCGTGACGCCAAGTCGGCGCTGGCGATACGGCACTCTCGCCTTGAGGCCGAGCTGGAAGGAGAACGTGCTCGCTTTGTTGAACGTCAGGCGGCACTTGAAGACGCGCGCACCAGCTTTGCTGATGCTTTCAAGGCGCTTTCGGCTGACGCACTAGCCAGCAATAACCAGTCATTCCTCGATTTAGCCAAGACCGCGCTGGCGACGCAGCAGCAGGAAGCCAGGGGCGAGCTGGAAAAGCGGCAACAGGCGATCGGCGAACTGGTGGCTCCGGTCAAGCTCTCGCTGGAAAAATTCGAGCAGCAAATTCAGGGCATCGAAAAGTCGCGTGTCGATGCCTACGCCACGCTCACCGAGCAGGTCAAGTCGCTGGCCCAAGTACAAAACACCCTGCGCAATGAAACCAGCAATCTGGTCAAAGCTTTGCGCGCGCCGCAAACGCGCGGCCGCTGGGGCGAACTGCAACTCAAGCGCGTGGTCGAAATGGCGGGCATGCTCGACCATTGCGACTTTTTCGAGCAGGAAAGTACGAGCACTGACGAGGGGCGCTTGCGCCCTGACCTGATCGTTCGGCTGCCCGGTGGCAAGAATATCGTGGTCGATGCCAAGGTGCCTTTGGCCGGCTATCTGGAATCGCTGGAAACGGAAGACCCGGATGAAAAGCGCCGGCACTTGCGCGACCATGCGCGGCAGGTGCGTGAGCATCTGGTCAAGTTGGGCCGAAAGGCCTACTGGGAGCAGTTCCAGCCCTCGCCCGATTTCGTCGTCTTGTTTCTGCCCGGCGAGACGTTTTATTCGGCGGCGCTGGAGGTCGAGCCGGCCCTGATCGAGCAGGGCGTGGAGCAGCGCGTCATTCTGGCCACACCCACCACCCTGATCGCATTGCTGCGTGCGGTGGCCTATGGCTGGACGCAGCAGGCCCTGACCGAAAATGCCGAGAAGATCAGCGATCTGGGACGTGAGGTCTATGAGCGTCTGGCGACCATGGCCGAGCACTGGTCCAGTGTCGGCAAAAATCTCAACGATGCCGTCGGTGCCTACAACAAGTCGGTCGCCTCACTGGAAACGCGCGTACTCGTCTCGGCGCGCAAGTTTCGCGATTTGAAAGTATCGAACGATGGTAAAGAAATCAAGGATTTAAGCCCGGTCGAGAGTCAGTCGCGGGTACTTCAGGCCGCCGAACTGCTCCCGCTTAACGAAAAATAAGTGCTGTGTCATGGCAGCATCACGCCATGAGCCTCGCCCCCGGCAAACTGGCTGCACCTTTTTCGTGGAGCCCGGTGATGACCCAACTGATTGCACGCCTTCTGAATGATTCTCGCTATGCTCACCCGGCCGATCCGGCCAATTTCGCCGATCGCCAGAACACGGATGTGGTGGTCTTTTTCTCGACCACCTGCCTGTGTGCACTGGGTGCCTTGATGCTGCCACTGGTCGGATGAAAGCGCTGTTTGAGCTGCCTGTCGTAGCGCTCAGCACCTTGCAAGGGGGTGCCGACACCCTGGTGCTGGCGCCCACGGCGCGTCTGGCCACCGAGCTTCGCCGCAGTCATGGTGAGCACATGCGCGAACGCGGTTTGCTCAGTTGGCGCGCACTCGATGCGGCCAGCCCAGCGCAATGGCTTGATCATCTGTGCTCTGCGGCCTTGCTGGCCGGCGACCTGCCGGCCGAGGCCGTTCCCGGCAGCTTTCTGACCCGTCCGCAGGAGCAGTGTCTTTGGTCGCGCGCGGTGGCTAGTGATCTGGCGGCCTCACAAGCGGCGGCAGCCCTGTTCGATCACGAGGGGTTGGCGCGCTGTGCCTTTGAGGCGGATACGCTGGTGCGGACATGGCGCATTGCGGTGCCTGAGCTTTGGCAAAATGACGAGTCGCAAGCCTTTTCGCGATGGCGTGCTGCCGCCGAGCGCTTGCGCCGCGAGGGCAACTGGGTGAGCGCGAGCGAGGCCATGCAGTGGCGTATGGACTGCCTGGCACGGGGTGTCGGCAAGCTTCCGGCCACGGTGGCTCTGGCCGGCTTTGTCGCCCCCGACCCAATGTTGCAACGTTTGCTGACCGTGCTCGCGCAGCGCGGCGTCGTACTGGTGCAGGTCGATATTGGTTCGCCACGAGCGACCGCGCCGCGTTCCGTCGAGTGCCTGGATGCCGATCAGGAATGCCAGGCAGCCGCCGCCTGGGCCGCCGAACACCTGGCGCGCAGCCCGCACGCCCGCCTGCGCATTGCGTGTGCCGATTGGGCAAAACACCAGTACGCACTGGAATCAGCGCTGGACGCCGCACTGCATGCTGATGCGGTAGGCGCGGCATGGACGGGCCATGAACGCCGCTGGGAGCGGGTGGGTGGCGTGGTTCTCGGCGAGCAATTCCTCGCCGACGTAGCGGTGCGTCTGTTGCAAACCGCGCTCAACCCGCGGCAGGTGATGTTTGCCGACGTCGGCGCGCTTTTGTGCGGCGCAGGCTGGTCGTCTGACGTCGATGAAGCCGACCTGCGTGCGCAGTGCGAGGCCAGTTTGCGCGAGCGGGTGGCGCCGCGCACGTCGCTGGAGCGAATTCGCCGTCTTGCCAGCGCCGACTTGCGGATTGCGGGCGGGGCGCGGCTCGACGGGGCCGGCGCAGCCGTCTGCGGAGGGGCCAGCCCAGTTGCCCATGGTCGCTCCCAGCTACTTAGCCATCTCGAGCTATTGAGCAAGGGCTTCAGCGCCGAGCGTGCCCAGCAAACCCCCGGTCAATGGGCCCGGGTTTTCGAACGGCTCCTGGTCGATCTGGGCTGGCCGGGGCAGCGGGCCTTGAACCGCATAGAGCGCGAGACCTGCGCGCGCCTGCGCGAGTGCCTCGCCGGGATGGGCGCTCTAGACCGTATTGCCGGGCGCGTGAGCGGCAGCGAGGCCCATCGTTTGTTGCGCCAAAGCTTGAAAGAACTGTCGATTCGCGTCCCGCGTCAGCGTCCGGCCGCCGTTGAGATCGGTAGTCTTGACGAGATTCTGAGCGGGGCGGTCGATGGCCTGTGGCTGATGGGCTTGAACGAAGCGCAGTGGCCGGGTGCGCCACGGCCGAACCCGCTGCTGCCCGCTTTCTTGCAGCGGCAGGCGGGCGTGCCCATGGCGTCCAGCGAGCAGTTGACGGCTGCCGCCGAACGCAGTACCGCCCTGTTTTCCGCGCAAGCCGAATCCGTGGTGTTTTCCTGGAGCCGCCGTGAGGGCGAACGTGAGTTGCGGCCAAGCGCACTTTTGGCCGGCTATGTCTTAGTGGCAATGCCTGCGCGCGGCGACCCGCCGCTAGCGGCAGCGGCGTTGCAAACCCTGCACGACGCCAAAGCGCCGGAGATGGACGCGCAAGAGCGGCAGCGCATGCGCGGGGGTACGGCCTTGCTGGCGGCTCAGGCGATTTGCCCGGCGTGGACGTTTTATCAATTTCGCCTCGGAGCCGCCGTGTTACCAGCGCCGACTTCCGGATTGGACGCCCGTGCACGCGGCAGTTTGCTGCACAGCGCGCTGGAGTACCTCTGGCAGGGGAAAGCGCAGGCCGACGTGGCGGGCCTGGGACCGGGCGCACGGGCGCAGGCCATTACCCAGGCCGTGGATATGGCGCTCGCCGAGCCTTCCTGGCTGCGCGGCGAGCCCCCGCCGCCGCGCCTGGTAGCGCTGGAGCGTAATCGGCTGATCGACGTGATCGACGAGTGGCTGCAGATCGAGGCCAAGCGTCCACCCTTTGTCGTGGAAGTGTGCGAGGCCCGGCACGCGCTGGAACTCGCCGGCTTGCCCATGCGCGTGGTGGTGGATCGGGTCGATCGGCTGGCCGACGACCGCCTGGTGATCATTGACTACAAGAGCGGCCGCAGTGCCAGTGCCGATTCGTGGGCTGACGAGCGTATTGGTGAGCCGCAATTGCCGATGTATGCCGCCTTGCTCTTCCCGGCCAGTGATCTGGCCGCCGTCGCCCTTGCCCGAGTGGTGCGCGGAGGCTCGGCATTTTTGGGCGTGGCCGGCGATGAAGGCATCTTGCCCGGCGTAAAACCGCTGGCGGCACAGCGCCGGCGCTACGATGAGCAGCAGTTTCCGGATTGGGAAAGTCTGCGTCGCGCCTGGGCGGATCGGCTGGAGCAATTGGCTGAAGAAATTGTGGCGGGCGTGGCGGCGGTGGTGGTCGCGCAGGAAAGCGCGCTGGTGCATTGCCCGGTGACCCCCTTGCTGCGCTTGGCCGAGCGACGAAATCAGTTTGAGTCGGGCGAGGCGGACGATGGGGGCGACGTGTGAGCGATCTGGATCAACTTGCACGCTTGCTCGCACAGGACGACGCCAATCGCGAACGGGCGCTGGCGCTGGAGTCCTTCATTGTTGAGGCTCCGGCGGGTGCCGGCAAGACGGAACTGCTGACCCAGCGGGTTTTGCGTTTGCTGGCGACCGTGGCTGACCCCGAAGAGGTGGTGGCGATTACCTTCACCAACAAGGCGGCGGGCGAGATGCGTGAGCGCATCCACCTGGCCTTGACCGCGGCGCGTTCAGGCCTGCGTCCGGGTCCGGACGCGGCGCACAAGCAAAAGACCTTTGATCTGGCGTGCGCGGTGCTTCAGCGTGATGCCGAGCTGGGCTGGGCGCTGGAGCGCCAATTCACCCGCTTGCGCCTGACCACTATCGACGCCTTCTGCGCCAGTTTGGCCCGGCAGATGCCGCTGCTGTCGCGCTTCGGTGCCCAGCCCGCGATTGCCGATGAGGCGCGCCGGCATTACGACGAGGCGGCACGCCGCACGCTCGATCATCTGGAGCGCGACCCCTCGCCCGAAGCCGAGGCGTTGGCGACGGTGCTGGAGCATCTGGACAACGACAGCACCCGACTCGTACGCCTGCTGGCCGACATGCTTGCCCGCCGCGAGCAGTGGCGGGCGCTTTGGCGCGCCGGCCTTGATCACCCCGAGGCGGCCGTCGCCCAGGCATTGCAAGCCATGGTGGCGGTCGCTCTGGGCGAAATTGCGGCGCAGCTGAATACTGCTTGGCAGCGCACTGTGATGCCACTGGCACGCTTTGCGGCCGACCAGCTGGGCGGAACGGCGCTGACCGACTGGTCTGCTGCGCTGGCGACCGATCTGGCCGACTTGCCGCGTTGGCGTGCGCTGACCGGGCTTCTGCTGACCGGTGAAGGCGAAAAGCGCAAGTTAGTGAATGTGCGCAATGGCTTCCCCAAGGAAGCGAAGGCGGAAAAAGCGGCGATCATGGCGGTGATCGAGGCGCTGACTGAGCGTCAGATCGAGGCCCTGCGGACTTTGCGCACGCTGCCTGAGCCCGATGCCGCCGATGACGCGGTCGTGCGCGCTTTGGTTGCCGTGCTCAAGGTCGCGGCGGCTGAACTGTGGCTGGTGTTTCGTGAGCATGGCGAGGTGGATTTTTCCGAGCTTTCGATGCGCGCGCTGGATGCCCTTGGAACGGCAGGAATGGTCGGCACCGAGGCGGGCGAGGCGGGCGAGCCATCGAATACGCCCACCGATCTGGCGTTATGTCTGGACTATCAGATCAGCCATTTGCTGGTCGATGAATTTCAAGATACCAGCCCTTCGCAAGTTCGCTTGCTCGAAGCTTTGACCGCCGGTTGGCAGCAAGGCGATGGGCGAACGCTGTTTTTGGTTGGCGACCCGATGCAGTCGATCTATCGCTTTCGCAAAGCCGATGTCGGTTTGTTTTTGCAAGTGCAACAACGTGGCATTGGCGATTTGCCGCTGCAGGCGCTGCGCTTGTCGCGCAACAACCGATCTGACCCGCAGATTGTTGGCTGGATAAATCAGGCCTTTCCCACGTTGTTCCCCGTGCAGGATGAAGCCATTCGCGGGCGGATCCGCTACCGTCCGTTTGTCGCCACGCGCGCCTGTGTCGCAAGTGCGCAGGTAAAAACGCATGTACTGACCGTCGGTAGCAACGAAAGTCTGGGCTCGGTGCGTGCGCGCGAAGCACAACGTATTCTCGACATTATTGTCGCCACGCGCCGAGACGACCCCAAGCAGACGATTGCGGTGCTGGTGCGTGCCCGCAATCACTTGTCGGGGCTGGTTGCCGCCTTGCGCCGGCATACGGATATGGAGACTTTGGCGTTTTCAGCGGTCGAGGTCGAGCCATTGATCGGTCGCCAAGGCGTGCAGGACCTTATTTCGCTGACCAAGGCGCTGCATCATCGTGGCGATCGTGTGCATTGGCTGGCCGTATTGCGTGCCCCATGGTGTGGGCTGACGCTGGCCGACCTGCATGCGCTTGCGGCGGACGATCATCAGGCAACGATCTGGCAGTTGATGAACGACGGCGCGCGCGTGGCGCAATTGTCGCAGGATGGCAAGCGACGCCTGGCTCATGTGCGCTGCGTCATGGCCGAGGCACTGGCAGGGCAGGGGCGGCAGCGGCGGCGACGGTGGCTGGAGGATGTCTGGCGCAAGCTGGGCGGAGAAGGGTGTGTGGGCGGGGCGGGCGCTACTGGCTTGGCCGATGCGCAGGCCTTCTTTGCCCGGCTGGACGCGCTGGATGCCCAGGGGCGCTTTGTGCTCGATACCCTGGAAGCCGACATGAGCGCGCTGTACGCGGCGGCCGATGCGCGCTCGGAAGGGCACATCCAGCTGATGACCATTCATAAAAGCAAGGGTCTTGAGTTTGACACGGTGATCGTTCCCGGGCTCGACCGCGTCGGGCAGGGTGGCGATGCGCCCTTGCTGATCTGGGATGAGTTTGCGCTTCCCGAGGGCGAGTCACTGGTGGCAGCGCCGATCAATGCGCGGCAAGGGAAGTCTGATGTGCCGACCGCCTATGACTATTTGCGCGGTCTTGAGCGGGAACGCTCGGCCAATGAAGATGTGCGCGTCCTTTATGTTGCGGCGACGCGCGCGGTCAGTGCCTTGCATTGGGTGGGTGTCATGAGCCGCGATGCGGCGGGGGTGCCTGAGCTGCCGCGCACGGGCTCCGCGTTATCGTATTTGTGGCCCGCGCTATCGGCAGAGATGGGTGCCACCTCTGTGGGGGAGCTTGATGAGGTGGATTCAGGGTCGGGCGAGGAACTTTCAGGGTTTGTTCCTGAGCTGGTGCGTTTGGCGACGCCTAGAGTTCCGGCGCCGTGGGTGGCTCCGGCAGCACTTGAGCCGTCGGTATTCAGCGAGGCCGAACCGGCGCTCGATGCGTTTGCAGCGGCTGTGGGTACGCTGATTCACGCCTGCCTTGAGCAGGCGGCCCAGGCAATGCCGCCCTGGGATGAAGCGAAGACGGCGTCGCTGATGCCAGCCCTGGTGCGCTGGCTGAGTAGCCGTGGCTGGTCGGCGGAACAGTCGCTGGCTGGCGCGAAGCGCGCCCGGTATTGTCTGGTGCAGACGCTTTTGGCCAGCGAGGGGCAATGGGTGCTCGCGCAGCATGTCGATGGGGCGGCCGAACTGGTGCTTTCGCAAGTCGGCGCTGGTGGTACGGCGATTATTCGTGTTGTCGATCGTTGTTTCATCGCTGACGGAGTGCGTTGGGTGATTGATTACAAATCTGCCGATCTGGGTATGGCGCCCGCCGAGCATGAGTTTCAGAGCCATGCTCAGCGTTATTGCGAGCAGTTGGCCGGCTACGCCCAGCTATTCGCTGAGGAAGGATTGCCGGTGCGCTGCGCAATACTGTACGTTGCCTATGGCAAGCTCATTTGCTTGGATTAGAATCGACCGAAATCGCGTCACCGAGTGCCTTACAAACACCTCCTGGAGAGAGAAATGTCAAATCAGAAGTACCGCCTGGTTACCCGCAGCGACTTTGACGGTCTGGTATGCGCCGTGTTGCTCAATGATCTGGACATGATCGACGACATCAAGTTCGTCCATCCCAAGGACATGCAAGATGGCAAGGTCGAGATCTCGGCGCGCGACATCACCACGAACCTGCCATACGTCGACGGGGTGCACCTTGCCTTTGACCATCATTTGTCCGAGACTTTCCGCAATCCCGGTGAGCGCCCCAATCACATCATTTATCCCGATGCGCCCTCGGCCGCGCGGGTGGTCTTCGAGCACTATGGCGGGATGTCGCGCTTTCCAGCCCGCTTCAAGGACATGATGGACGCCGTGGACAAGGGCGATGCCGCACAGTTTACGCGTGAGGAGATTCTCGATCCGACAGGGTGGGTACTGCTTAACTACCTGATGGATTCACGAACCGGCTTGGGTCGTTTCAGGGAGTTCCGCATCAGCAACTATCAGTTGATGATGGATCTGATTAAATATTGTCGCGACCACGGCATTGAAGACATTCTCAATCTTGAGGACGTCAAGGAGCGCGTCGAGCTCTATTTCGATCACGCCGAAAAAGCCAAAGAGCAGATCAGGCGCTGCACCAAGGTTTACAAGAATCTGGCGGTTCTGGATCTGCGCCACGAAGAGACCATCTTTGCGACCAACCGGTTCATGATCTACGCGCTGTTCCCGGAGACCAATATTTCCATTCACGTGCTTTGGGGCGTGCAAAAGCAAAACACTGTATTCGCTACTGGAAAATCAATTCTCGACCGTTCATCCAAGACGACGGTCGGCGAGTTGATGCTCCAATACGGTGGCGGTGGTCACGAAGCGGCCGGTACCTGCCAGATCGAGAATTTCGAAGCTGACAAGGTGCTTCAGGAGTTGATTGCCAAAATCAATGCCGACGGCTAAACCAGACTTGTACTTTTTGAGCGGGCCTTCGGTCGTTAGCCGCAGGCCGTTCGCGAGTTTTGGCGGGCTATAGACGCCAGGCCAGCACCTCGTCGGCGGTGCGCAAGCGTGTTGCCAGCACACTGGCGATGTTGCGATAGACCTTGAGGCCAATCTCCGGGCGCGTGTTTATCACCTGATCGCTCAAACGCACGAGCACGGCATCGCTGACCGAGCGCACGCTGGCGCTGCGCCCTTCGTTGTCCACCAGCGCCATTTCTCCGAAGCTGTCGGCTGGTCCGAGTTTGGCGAGTTCGACTTCGCCATCACGTCCGGATTTTGTTACCGTGACATCACCATTGAGGATGATGTACATGTGCGTACCGACGCTGCTTTCCTTGACAATGAGTGCACCCGCCGGAAACGAACATTTTTCGGCGTGACTGAGCAAGTCGCTGATGTCGGCAGGTGTCAGCCCCTTGAATGCTTTGACATGCTCTGCAAGCCGAAATAACAGGCGCTGCATGTCGTGAAAGGTGAATTGTTCGCGTATCCAGTTCATGCCAGTAAGCCCCGGGAGATGTTTATGCGCTGTCAGGTTGCTATTGCCGCCAGAAGATCCTGCTCCAAGCGCACCAATGACGTTGCATTCTCCAGCTTTTTACCACTGATCAGAAAAACGTCTTCAATTCTCTCTCCCAGTGTGGCGACTTTGGCGGTGTGCAGGCGAATCTCGTGATCTGCCAGCACCCGTGCAACGGCGTAGAGCAATCCGGCGCGGTCGGCCGCAATAATATCCATGACAAATAGATTGCCCCGTTCGTAGGGTCGGATTTCAACCTGTGGTGCGATAGGAAAGTGCTTTACCTGCCGTGACAGTCGCGACGTGGGCGGTGAGGGAAGTTGCCCATCGACGCTCAGTTGCTCTGCCACGGCATGCTCGAGCAGCGATGCCGACTCGCGATAGCTTTCATTGTCCGCCGAAACCACAATAAAGCTGTCGAGTGCGTAGTTATGGCGGGTGGTGTGAATTTTGGCGTCGGCAATGGCGAAACCGAGGCGGGTGAAGACGTAGCAGAGACGGGCAAAAAGGTGTGGCTGATCGGGCACGTATACCATCACCTGAACTCCGGTAAAGTGTGGCATCAGGCGTGCGGTGACGACCGGCCCAGTCTCCGCGACACGGTAGTACAGCGTACGGGTGTGCCAGGCAATCTCTTCCGGTTCATGGCGAAGAAAATAAGCCGTGTCGAGTTGCTCCCAGAGTTCCGACTCGGTCCCATCTCTCAATCCGCGTTGCCGCAGCAGACGGCGGGCTTCCTCTTGTCGCTCGGTGACACCGATGCTCACTGAGGCGACCTCACCCTTGAGAAGCAATGAACTCATCCGGAACAGGTCTTCAAGCAGCTTCGCTTTCCAGGAATTCCAGACTTTTGGGCTGGTACCCCGAATGTCGGCGACTGTCAGTAAATAGAGGGCAGTCAGACGTCGCTGTGAGCCCATCAGAGCGGCAAATTCACGAACCACCTCGGGGTCTGCGAGATCCTGCTTTTGCGCTACGGATGACATTTTCAGGTGGTTCTCGACCAAAAAACTCAGTAAATCGGTATCGGCATCGCTCAACTCGTGCTGCTCGCCGAATTTTTGAACGTCAGCCATGCCCAACTGTGAGTGGTCGCCGCCGCGGCCCTTGGCGATATCGTGAAAGAGCGCCGCCAGGTAGAGCAGCCAGTGCCGTTCGAAGCCGACCATCAGTCGTGAGCAGAACGGGTATTCATGGGCAAACTCGGGCATGGCAAAGCGGCGCAGATTGCGCATCACCTGAAGGATGTGCTGATCTACGGTATAGGCGTGAAAAAGGTCGTGCTGCATCTGGCCCACGATGGCGCCAAAAGCAGGGAGGTAGCGTCCAAGGATGTCGTACTGATTCATGCGGCGCAGCACGCGAATCAGGTGAGGTTGCTGAAACAGACTCAGAAACAGTTGGCGGTTGACCGGATTGCTTCTGAAGGGCTCGTCGATGCGGCGACGGGCATGCCACAGCGCACGCTGGGTACGTGGCGTCATGCCGCGTATTTCAGTGCGTTGCATTTGCAGCTTGAAGCATTCAAGGATGCTGGTCGGAGATCGCTCAAAGGTGGCCGGATCGAGGATGTCAATGAGCCCGCGAATGCTCTGAAAATCATCGTTGATGGGCACCGGCTCCAAAGATTCGTTCGGTGCCAGATACTCGGTCAGCGCAGGTATGATCATCGCGCTCAGCAGCATGACGCGGCGGGCGTTTCGGTAGTAGAGTTGCATCAAGACCTCTGACGCACGCCGCGTGTCTGTCGCAGCAAGTCGCAGGGCTTTTGCCAGACGTTCCTGATAATCGAAAAGAAGCCTTTCCTCCGCCCGGTTGGCAAGCAGATGCAGGGAAATACGCAGATCCTGAAGCCGTCGCTCGGAAAGTGCTAATTGTCTTGATTCCGTAGGGCGGAGCAGGCCCGCGCTCGCCAGCCCAACCCAGCCACCCTCAATATTGGCGGCCCGTGCAGCCCAAATCACCAGATGCAGATCGCGAAGGCCACCGGGACTTTCCTTGCAGTTGGGTTCAAGCGCGTAGGGTGTGTCTTGAAAGCGGCTATAACGATTCGTTTGTTCGATGAGTTTGGCTTTGAGAAAGGCGCTTGGATCTAGCGTAGCGCGATAGGCGACGCTGAATTGCTGAAACAGCTCACGGTTGCCAGCCAATAATCTTGCCTCAAGCAACGCTGTTTGTACGGTGATGTCCTTTTCGGCCTCCAGTAAGCAGTCGGTCACCGTACGAACGCTGTGGCCTATCTGCAGGCCGGTATCCCAGAGTGTATTCAGGAATTCGCTTACCGCGGCCTCATAGCTGCTCGTCTCACTGGATTCTGGCACCAGAATCAATAGATCCACATCGGAGCAGGGAAAGAGTTCGCCGCGGCCGTAGCCGCCAACGGCAGCAAGGGCCAGAGGCGCGGCAAAGTTGGCTTGCTGCCAAAGGCTGACGACTACGCTATCGACAAGCGCAGTCCGCCCTGTCAAGTAGTCTCTGGACGCACGCTTGGCGATCCACTGTGCGCGAAGTTGGGCTTCTCCCTCGGCGAGCGTGTGCCGTATGTTCGCTCCTCCGATAATTTCAGTCATATCTTTGAACCAAATCTACTGCTACGTTCATGGGGTGATCTGAATGTGTGGTGGGCAGGCTGGAGCACCTGCAGATAGCGTTAGGACTTCAACGCCGGTTTCCGTGACTCGCACTGTGTGTTCCCATTGCGCGGAGAGGCTGCGGTCTTTGGTAACGATCGTCCAGCCGTCCGCGAGCTCTGATATAGCCGCTTTTCCGGCGTTGATCATTGGTTCAATGGTAAAGACCATGCCGGGTTCTAGAGTGGGGCCTTCGGTGCCCTTGCCATAGTGAACAACCTGGGGTTCCTCATGAAAGTTGCGCCCGATCCCGTGGCCACAGAACTCGCGAACCACGGAATAACCGCTGGCTTCCGCATGACGCTGTATTGCTGCTCCGATTTGCCCCAGTTTTGCCCCCGGCCTCACTTGGCTGATACCAAGCCAAAGACACTCATGCGTAATGGCGCAAAGTCGCGCGGCCAAAATCGACGCTTCGCCAACAATAAACATGCGGCTGGTATCTCCGTGCCAGCCATCTTTGATGGTGGTGATGTCGAGATTGACGATGTCGCCCTTTTTAAGCGGACGTTCGTTGGGAACACCGTGACACACCTGATGGTTGACCGAAGTACAAATCGATTTCGGATAGGGACGGTAACCCGGGGGCGCGTAATTCAACGGTGCAGGGATGCAGTTTTGCACCTCGACCATATAGCGATGACAGAGCTTGTCCAGTTCCTCTGTGGTTACGCCGGGTTTTACGAATGGTCCAATGTAGTCGAGGACTTCACCTGCTAAGCGACAAGCGGGGCGCATCGATTCAATGTCAGCGAAGCTTTTCAGGGAAATGGCCATGGGCGTTGCAACGGTTAATTTGGGAATGCCCCTATTTTAGGGGTAGCCACCCGATGAGATTTTCGTCAAACCGAATTTTCCCTACTGTTTCTTCGCCGTAAACCTATTTCGGAACTGCCGAAAGGTATCGCGGCCTGCTATACTCGTCCTGATTTTTGTTGGCACCGTTCTCGCAAGAGAAAGAATGGGCTTCGGGCCCATTTTTTATTGGTCAGAACGATTTAACAAGTAAAGCGATGCAGCTGGCTGAGTTGATTGAAAAAATTGTAGTGGGGCTGGGCTTTGAGCTCGTTGAGTTCGAGGCGAGTCCGCGCGCTCGACTTTTGCGGGTGTTTATTGACAAGCCAGAAGGGGCCAAGTCGGGTATCCAGGTGGACGACTGCGCCTTGGTCAGTAGTCAGCTCAGTCGAGCTTTTCTGGTTGAGAACGTTGACTACGACAGGCTTGAGGTTTCCTCACCTGGTATGGATAGAGCGCTCGTGAGGCCGGCCGATTATCGCCGCTTTGCGGGTGCCGATATACAAATAAAGCTGCGCATTCCGGTGGGCACTCAGCGCAATTTCTCTGGCGTGTTGGAAGGCTTGTTGAATGATGCCCTGGAAAATGCAGTTGTGATGCTACGTGTTGATGATATCCGGTATGAGTTTTCTTTTGAAAACATTGACCGCGCCCGCCTGATTCCTAAATTCTGAATAGAGACCCCTTGGAGATTTGTAAATGAGTCGTGAGATCCTGCTATTGGTTGATGCCTTGGCCCGCGAAAAGAATGTCCAAAAAGATATCGTGTTCGGAGCCTTGGAACTCGCTCTGGCCTCGGCAACCAAAAAGCGCTTCACAGAAGAAGCAGATGTGCGGGTCGAAATTGATCGCGAGACGGGTGACTATGAGTCATTTCGGCGATGGTTGGTCGTGCCCGATGGCACCGTCGAGTTTTCCGAGCATCAGATTTCTCTCACCGAGGCACGCCAGCAGGTCGATGATGTCGATTTGGATGACTATATCGAAGAGGGTATAGAGCCTGTTGATTTTGGTCGTATTGGTGCGCAGGCTGCCAAGCAGGTGATCTTTCAGCGAATTCGCGACGCGGAGCGGGATCAGGTGCTGAAGGACTTCCTTGACCGTAAAGAACATTTGGTTTCAGGTACGGTGAAGCGTCTTGAGCGGGGCAGTGCGATCATTGAAGCCGGACGCGTCGAGGCTTTGCTTCCGCGCGATCAGATGATTCCCAAGGAAAACTTGCGACCCGGAGATCGGGTCCGCGGTTGGCTCCTGAAAATTGATCGGCAGGCGCGTGGCCCGCAACTAATTTTGTCGCGTACGGCTCCTGGTTTCATCATGAAACTGTTTGAGCTCGAGGTGCCGGAGATAGAGGATGGGCTGCTGGAAATAAAAGCGGCCGCCCGCGATCCTGGCGTGCGTGCCAAGATTGCTGTGAAGTCTAACGATCAGCGCGTTGACCCCATAGGAACCTGTGTCGGTATGCGTGGCTCGCGTGTAACCGCGGTTACTAACGAACTGTCTGGTGAGCGGGTTGACATTATTCATTGGTCGGCAGATCCCGCACAGTTTGTTATCGGTGCGCTTGCCCCGGCGGAAGTGCAGAGTATTTTGGTTGATGAAGAAAAGCATGCGATGGATGTTGTGGTGGACGAGGATAACTTGGCAATCGCCATCGGACGGGGAGGGCAAAATGTCCGCTTGGCATCCGAACTGACCGGCTGGACCATCAACCTGATGACGGTTCAGGAGTCACGCGAAAAGTCGGAATCCGAGCAAGCCAAAATCCGTGGTTTGTTTATAGCGCGACTTGATGTCGACGAGGAAGTTGCCAATATTCTTATCGAAGAAGGTTTTTCGACTTTGGAAGAAATTGCGTACGTGCCAATTGCTGAGATGCTCGAAATCGACGCGTTTGATGAAGCGACTGTTAATGAGTTGAGGGATCGTGCTCGCAATTCCTTGCTGACCGAGGCGATTGTCGATGAGGAACAACTCGACAAGGTCTCGGAAGATTTGCTGTCGCTTGACGGAATGGATACCCAACTTGCGGCTCAGTTGGCAAAGCAGGGGATTACTGATCGTGATTCTCTGGCGGATTTAGCGGTGGATGAGTTGGTCGAGATGACCGGGATGGACAGCGGCAAGGCGAAGTCCTTGATCACGGTCGCGAGAGCGCACTGGTTTGCTGAGCAGGAGTGAGGATAGCCCCATGGATCAAATGACGGTCGCTCAGTTCGCGACAGAACTGAAAATGCCGCCTGCGGCGCTTCTTGAACAATTTGGAAAAGCTGGGGTAAGTAAAGCTGCGGTCAATGATCCTGTGACGGAGCAGGACAAGACTCTGCTCTTGGAGTTTCTCCGTAAATCACACGGAGAGACAGCTCAAAAGGCGAAGATCACTCTGACACGCAAGCAAACCAGTGAAATAAAGGCCTCAGATTCCGCTGGTCGAGCCCGAACTATTCAAGTTGAAGTTCGAAAGAAGCGTGTTTTCGTCAAGCGTGACCCCCAAGATCTTGCACTGGAGGCGGCTGCGGCAGAAGCTGCCGCTGAGGAAGCAGCGGCGCTACGCGCGTCAGCAGAAAAGTTAGAAGCAGAGCGGTTAGCCGCTGAATTAAAAGCCAGGGCAGATGCCCTGAAGCTGGCTGAAGAGAAGCGTTTGGCTGAAGCAGCAAAGGCGGCAGAGTCGGTGGCTCTGTCGAAATCGTCGCTCGCGCCAACCGAATCTGACACGGCTGTTGCCGATTCAGATACGAAGAAGGTGAAGGTCAAAACAGTCGCAAAAGCGAAGCCTAAAGTCTCGTTCCTGGATTCAAATGAGTTAGCTCAGCGCGAGGCCGAGGCCCAGCGTTCGGCAAAGTTGGCCTCAATACAAGCAGCCGAAGTTCAAGATAAGCGCGATCGTGAAACTCGTGCTCGCGCGGAAGCTGACGCGCGGCTGGCGAAACAGCAGGCTCAACTCGCTGCTACAGAAGCGCAAAAGGCCAAAGATGCTGCTCCAGGTGTTTCCGGTACGTTGCACAAGCCTGCGGGACGGGCAGATGAGGTAAAGGCAAAACCCGGGGCCAAGAAGGATGCTTGGAAGGAGTCGAGCGATAAAAAACGCACCATCAAGACTCGCGGCGATACCGGCACCTCAGCCGGTTGGCGCGGCGCACGGGGTGGTGGCCGACAGGGGCGTTCCACTTCCAATGATGCGAATGCGGTTCAGGTAGCCCCCGAGGCCGTGATCCGCGATGTTCATATTCCTGAAACGATTTCAGTGGCAGACCTTGCACACAAAATGTCCGTGAAGGCCACGGAGGTTATCAAGACCATGATGAAGATGGGATCAATGGTCACGATCAACCAGGTCCTTGATCAAGAAACGGCAATGATCGTGGTCGAGGAAATGGGGCACAAAGCGTTTGCAGCAAAACTCGATGATCCGGATGCTTTTTTGGAGGAGAACGAAGCAGCCCGATCAACGGACGTAACCCATCGGGCCCCTGTCGTTACAGTTATGGGTCACGTCGACCACGGGAAGACATCCCTGCTCGATTCAATCCGCAAGGCACGGGTTGCGCATGGTGAGGCCGGCGGGATTACGCAGCATATTGGTGCTTACCACGTAGAGACGCCACGCGGGATGATTACGTTCCTTGACACACCTGGTCACGAAGCCTTTACGGCGATGCGCGCACGTGGTGCGAAAGCGACTGACATTGTCATTCTCGTCGTGGCTGCAGACGATGGTGTAATGCCCCAGACAAAAGAAGCAATCCACCATGCCAAGGCAGCGGGAGTGCCTATCGTTGTGGCAATCAACAAGATTGACAAGCAGGACGCCAACCCAGATAGGGTCAAACAGGAATTGGTCGCTGAGACGGTCGTTCCCGAGGAGTACGGCGGTGAATCGCCGTTCGTGGCGGTGTCTGCGAAAACCGGCCTTGGTATCGATGAACTACTTGAGCAGGTCTTATTGCAAGCGGAGATACTCGAACTCAAGGCACCGATCGATGCGCCAGCCAAGGGGATCGTAATTGAGGCCCGACTTGATAAGGGCAAAGGATCGGTCGCAACCATCTTGGTTCAGTCAGGCACTCTACGGCGAGGTGACACCCTGCTTGTGGGTGCGGTGTTTGGCCGTGTTCGCGCAATGCTTGATGAAAATGGGAAGGCGGTCGATTCTGCTGGCCCGTCAATTCCAGTCGAGATACAGGGACTGACTGATGTTCCTGCGGCTGGTGATGAGGTAATTGTCCTGGGCGATGAAAAGAAGGCGCGTGAGATTGCGCTGTTTCGTCAGGGTAAGTTCCGCGATGTCAAATTGGCAAAAGCCCAAGCAGCCAAGTTGGAGAATATGTTTGAGCAGATGGGCGAAGGGGAAACTAAGACCTTGCCTTTGATCATTAAGACGGATGTACAGGGTTCTCAAGAGGCCTTGGTACATGCGCTACAAAAGCTCTCGACCAGTGAAGTGAGAGTGGTTGTGGTGCATGCCGCGGTTGGTGGTATCAGTGAATCTGATGTGAACTTGGCCTCGGCATCCAAGGCAGTAATCATTGGCTTCAATACCCGGGCTGATGTCGGCGCACGCAAGATTGCGGAGGGCTTCGGGGTCGATATTCGCTACTACAACATCATCTATGACGCGGTCGATGAGGTAAAGGCAGCGCTGTCTGGAATGTTGGCACCGGAGAGGCGCGAACAAGTCATCGGTATGGTGGAAATTCGTCAGGTGTTCCGTATCTCGAAGGTAGGTACGGTGGCGGGATGTATGGTGTTGTCGGGTGTCGTTCGCCGTAATTCATCGGTTCGGGTCCTGCGCAACAACCTCGTTGTGCACACAGGCGAGTTGGAGTCGTTGAAGCGCTTCAAGGATGATGTTAAGGAGGTCAAGGAGGGCTTTGAGTGCGGTTTGAATCTTAGAAACTTCGATGACATCAGCGAAGGCGATCAGTTAGAGATCTACGAAATACAAGAAGTGGCGCGCAGTCTGTAATCATGGCGACGCGGAGGGGAGGGCAGGGATTCGCGCGCTCTGATCGTATCGCGGAGCAGATTCGGCGCGAATTAGCCGAGATATTGCGCTTTGGCGTAAAAGATCCTCGCCTTTGCGTTTTGCTTCCGATGGTGACAATAACAGACGTTGAAGTCAGTTCCGATTATTCCCATGCAAAGGTTTTCTACACCTCGTTGGCAGATAGTTCGGCGAACCAGCAGATTGATGAGGGCCTGACACGGCTGTCTGGCCATCTACGCAAGGAGCTAGGACGACGTATCCGTTTGCATCAGATTCCCTCGCTTCATTTCAAGTTTGATTCTTCGGTTACCTATGGGGCTAATTTGTCCAGACTGATTGATGCCACTATTGCCGCAGATGAAGCCGGTAGTGGCGGCCAGCAGGACGATAGTCTGACGTGAGCGCCCCGAGGCGAGAGCCCCGGCGTGACGTCGATGGCGTTCTTTTGCTGGACAAGCCACAGGGGCGTAGTTCCAACTCTGCTTTGCAGCACGCACGCAGGTTATTCAATGCTGCAAAAGCCGGCCACACCGGGACGCTTGACCCTATGGCTACTGGACTGTTGCCTATCTGTTTTGGAGAGGCAACTAAATTTTCTTCGGAACTTCTGGATGCAGACAAGCGCTACTTGGCGACCGTGGCACTCGGCGTTTCAACGGACAGTGGTGATGCCGACGGGCGAGTGATCAGCGAGCGGCCTATTTCATGCAATGCCAATGATATTGAGTCTGTTGGGCGTGAATTTCTTGGTGAAATCGAGCAAGTACCTCCTATGTTTTCCGCACTCAAGCGGGATGGCAAGCCGCTTTATGAGTATGCACGTGCCGGAATCGAACTCGAACGCCCGGCTCGAACGGTTTGCATTCATGATCTGACAATTATTTCAGTTTCAGGAAGCAGTTTCGAGATGAGTATCCATTGTGGTAAGGGAACATATATCCGATCTCTGGCGATTGACATGGGTGAACGGCTTGGATGCGGTGCTCATTTGTCTGACTTGCGGCGCACGGCGATTGGGCGCTTCGATCTGGAAAATGCAGTAACACTTGCGGCACTGGAGGAAATGAGTCTATCTGCCCTCGACACGCTACTTTGCCCCGTAGACCACTTGGTGGCAGGACTTCCGGCTGTTACTTTGAACTGCCAAGATGCGGCAAGGATGGCGAATGGGCAGCGGCTACCGGCTGATTACGGTATGCAAGTAGAGGGCTATGTGAGAATTTTCGGAGCTGACCGAGGGTTTATGGGGGTTGGTCGATATTTGGGTGGCGTAATTCATCCCACTCGCCTTGTGTCAAGCAAGTCCGGAGGGTAAAAATCGCGCGCGTTGTTGTCTGCGCAAAGCTTGATGTCTATAATCACGTGCTCTCTGAAGAGTTAAAAGACCTGAACCAGTTAGGAAATTACGCAAATGGCAATTACTACCCCCGATAAAGCAAAAATCGTCGCCGACTACCAGCGCTCCCAGGGAGACACCGGCTCGCCTGAGGTACAAGTGGCTCTGCTGACCGCCCGCATTAATGATCTCACTGGCCATTTCAAAACGCACAGCAAAGATCACCACTCCCGTCGCGGACTATTGATGATGGTCAGTCAGCGTCGAAAAATGCTTGACTATCTCAAGCGCAAGAATGGAGATAGCTATCGCGCGCTGATTGAGCGCCTTGGACTGCGCAAGTAAGTTGCTCTGGCGTGTGGCTTGTGCGTGCTGGCAAAATGAGCCTGAGCGCGTATGTAAGTAGGAAATCAGTATCACCAGCCGGCAATGCCATGTGGCATTGCCGGTTTTTATTTTGTTGAAAGGAAAATTGTGCTTACAGCAACGAAAAAGACATTCGCCTACGGCGAGCGCACGGTAACTATCGAGACTGGCGAAATAGCGCGTCAGGCCGGCGGCGCAGTGATGGTAAACATGGATGACACAGTAGTTCTGGTCTCAGTCGTTGGCGCAAAAAGTGCCAAACCGGGGCAAGATTTCTTTCCCCTGACCGTTGATTATCAGGAAAAGTCTTACGCCGCAGGCCGTATTCCTGGCGGCTTCTTCAAGCGCGAAGGGCGTCCATCAGAAAAGGAGACGCTGACCTCGCGTTTGATTGATCGCCCGATTCGGCCCCTGTTTCCTGAAGGTTTCCTGAACGAAGTCCAAGTAGTTTGCACGACCGTTTCCTGTAATCCGGAAGTTGACCCTGACATTCCGGCCATGATCGGTGCTTCCGCTGCGTTGGCAATTTCCGGTATTCCTTTTGACGGCCCCATTGGCGCTGCCCGGGTCGGCTACATTAATGGTCAATACGTGTTGTGTCCGACCAAATCGCAATTGCCCGATACGCAGCTTGACTTAGTGGTCGCTGGTACAGCTACCGCTGTTCTGATGGTCGAGTCCGAAGCGAAGCAGTTGTCCGAAGAAATCATGCTTGGTGCCGTAGTTTTTGGTCATGATCAGATGCAGATCGCGATCAAGGCGATTAACGAATTGGTCGAGTTAGCCGGCAAGCCCGAATGGGATTGGCAAGCCGCTGCCAAAGATGAGGCTCTTATTGCCAAGGTCACTGCTGCGGCTGAGGCAAATTTGCGTGAAGCTTATCGCATCACCAGCAAGCAAGCCCGTACTCAGAAAACGCGCGAGATCACCAAGCAGACCATAGCGGCCTTGACGGAGGGCGTTGAGAACGCACCCGATGCCAGTGACGTCGGCAATATTTTGTTCGATCTGGAAGCCAAGATAGTTCGTAGCCAGATACTCAATGGCGAACCGCGAATCGACGGCCGAGATACGAGAACGGTACGTCCGATTGCAATTCGTAACGGCGTTCTGCCGCGAACCCATGGATCAGCTTTGTTTACGCGCGGAGAAACGCAGGCGCTTGTTGTAGCAACCTTGGGCACAGGCCGTGACGAGCAGATCATTGATGCGTTGCAGGGCGAGTACCGTGACCGCTTCATGCTCCACTACAACATGCCTCCCTATGCAACCGGCGAGTGCGGCCGTGTCGGTACCCCGAAGCGTCGCGAGATTGGTCATGGCCGTTTGGCAAAGCGTGCGCTCGTGGCCGTCCTGCCTGCGCCTGAAGATTTCGGTTATTCGATGCGCGTAGTGTCCGAGATTACCGAATCCAATGGATCTTCTTCAATGGCTTCGGTCTGTGGTGGTTCGTTGGCATTGATGGATGCAGGCGTGCCGTTAAAGGCGCATGTGGCAGGCATTGCCATGGGCCTGATCAAGGAAGGTAACCGCTTTGCGGTTCTGACCGACATTCTTGGCGATGAAGATCACCTGGGCGACATGGACTTCAAGGTGGCCGGCACCGAGACTGGCATCACCGCGTTGCAAATGGACATCAAGATTCAGGGCATTACCAAAGAGATTATGCAGGTTGCCTTGGCGCAGGCCAAAGAGGCGCGTATTCACATACTGGCTCAGATGCAGGCCTCAATGTCTGGAGCCCGCGAAGAGGTCTCAACCTTTGCTCCGCGCATGATTCACATGAAGATCAACCCCGAGAAAATCCGGGATGTGATCGGCAAGGGCGGGGCGGTGATTCGTGCCCTGACTGAAGAAACCGGTTGCGTGATTGATATTGAGGATGATGGTGCCATCACAATCTCTTCAGTGAATGCCGATGCCGCGCAAACTGCCAAGAAGCGCATTGAGGACATCACTGCAGAAGTTGAAGTCGGCAAGGTTTATGAAGGTCCGGTACTTCGCCTGCTCGATTTTGGCGCCATTGTCAGCCTGTTGCCGGGCAAAGATGGTTTGCTGCATATTTCTCAGATTGCCAGCGAGCGCGTCAATGCCGTGTCCGACTATTTGAAAGAAGGTCAGATTGTCAAAGTCAAAGTCATTGAAACTGATGATAAAGGGCGCGTGCGCCTGTCGATGAAGGCGGTTGCAGCAGACGCTACCAAGGCTCCGGAGGCGGCAACGCCAGCCTGATAACGAAAAATCCCGCAATGAGCCTCGGGCTCGTTGCGGGAAAGGGGCTTGCTGTTATTGCAGTGAAACTAAATGGAGCCTTAGCGCTCCATTTAGCGTTTACTTGCCGATCTGCTTCTCGCGATGCTCTTCCAGCGTTTTGCAATCAATGCACAGTGTCGCTGTCGGACGGGCCTCAAGGCGCTTAAGACCGATTTCGATACCGCACAGGTTGCAGTAGCCGAACTCATCGGAGTCAAGGCGAGCGATGGACTCGTCCACCTTCTTGATCAGTTTGCGTTCGCGATCTCGATTGCGCAATTCCAAGGCCATATCAGACTCTTGACTTGCGCGATCATTGGGGTCGGCAAACACCGTTGCTTCGTCTTGCATCGTATGGACGGTGCGCTCGATGTCCTCAACAAGCTCTTCCCGCAGGGAACTGAGGATTGCCCTGAAGTGGGCGAGCTGCTTGTCGCTCATATAAGCCTCGCCTTTTTTTGGGGCGTAGGGAGGAAACTGCTTCTTGTGCAGGAGATCTTCAGCCATGGCAAAAGTCCGTGTTCAGTAGAGGCTGCTTTATAACGGAATCGTTACCGCGCCGCAAGTCACTAATGGTGCAGATTGATCGTCGTGATATTTATTTGGTGTTCCATGCCATGATCGCTACAATTTGCGGGTTCGGGGTGTAGCGCAGCCCGGTAGCGCGCTTGCTTTGGGAGCAAGATGTCGTAGGTTCGAATCCTATCACCCCGACCATTTTCCGTTCCGGCACTTTCGCCGCCCGTAGCTCATCTGGATAGAGCACCGGCCTTCTAAGCCGGGGGTAACAGGTTCGAGTCCTGTCGGGCGGACCATTCCAATACGCAGCGATATTGATGAACTACGAAACACTGATCGGTCTGCGCTATACCCGGGCTCAGGCCAGTCAAGGAGCCGGCAATGGCTTCATTTCGTTTATCTCGCTTATCTCAATGCTTGGCTTGGGCTTGGGCGTGGCGGCATTGATAGTCGTGCTTTCCGTCATGAACGGGTTTCAAAAGGAATTGCGTACTCGCATTCTTGGCGTTGTCTCGCACGTGCAGGTAAATGGCGACGGTGGCCGACTGGCTTCGTGGCAGCAGGTGAGCGAGGAGGTCAAGCGGCACCCACGGGTCAGGGCCACGGCACCGTTTGTCCAGGAGCAGGGCATGCTGACGTTCAATGGGGTGGTCCGTGGCGTTATGGTGCGGGGGATACTGCCCGCTGAAGAAGAAACCGTGGCTGAGTTCGCGGCGCACATGAGCAGCGGTCGTTTGGATGCGTTGGCCAGCGGGGAGTTCGGCATTGTTATCGGTGGTGAGTTGGCCCGTGCCTTGCGCCTCAGAGTTGGCGATCCGGTAACGCTTCTGGCACCGCAAGGCCTGGTAACGCCAGCAGCGGTGTTGCCGCGCATGAAGCAATTTCGTGTGGTCGGTATCTTTGATGTCGGAATGTATGAGTTCGACTCCGGCTTGGCATTGATGCATCTGCAGGATGCTCAGCGTCTGTATCGGCTTGACGACGCGGTGACAGGCATACGCCTGAAGATTGACGATCTGTTTGCTGCTCCGTCGGTATCTCGAGAGTTGATGGGTGGCTACCTGAGCGGGGACGCATGGACCAGCGACTGGACACGCAGTCATGCCAATTTTTTCCGGGCCGTCGAAATCGAGAAGCGAATGATGTTTCTCATCCTGTTACTCATTGTGGCGGTCGCCGCGTTCAACATTGTGTCGACGCTGGTTATGGCCGTGCAGGATAAGCGGGCCGATATCGCCATACTGCGCACCTTGGGCGCACGACCCGGAAGCATCATGCGGATATTCATGGTTCAAGGAACGCTGATCGGCGTCATTGGCCTGGCGCTTGGCGTGGCGGGCGGGGTAGCGTTGGCATTGAATATTGATGTCGTGGTGCCGGCCATCGAGCGCGCGTTCGGAATACAGTTTCTGTCCAAGGACGTGTACTACATCTCGGATCTACCTTCCGATCTGCACTGGTCGGATGTCGGCACGATTGCCAGTTCGTCGTTTATTTTGACGCTGCTGGCAACGATCTACCCCAGTTGGCGGGCCTCGCGTACGCACCCTGCCGATGCCCTGCGTTATGAGTGAAAGTGCCATCATACTTGCGTGCGATGGACTGTCCCGGCACTTTGTCCAAGGGCGTCAAACCGTGCATGTGCTCAGTGACGTAACTCTCCAAGTCGGCGCTGGTGAGACGGCGGCTATTGTCGGTGCCAGCGGTTCCGGCAAGAGCACCTTGCTGCATCTGCTAGGCGGCTTGGATACGCCGACGTCGGGCGTGGTGCGTTTATTGGGCGAAGATATTTCGCGTCTTGATGCGGTGGCGTGTGGTGACTTGCGCAACCGTGCTTTGGGCTTTGTGTATCAGTTTCACCATTTATTGGGCGAGTTTTCCGCACTTGAGAACGTCGCCATGCCGCTGTTGATCCGGCGCATGGAAAGAGCGGCGGCGCTCGGTCAGGCCGAGCAGCAGTTGCAGAGAGTCGGTTTGGGGCACCGTCTGACGCATCGCCCGGGCGAGTTGTCGGGCGGTGAGCGTCAACGGGTGGCGGTAGCGCGCGCGCTGGTCACCAAACCGGCTTGCCTGCTCGCCGATGAGCCTACCGGCAATCTGGATCGCAGTACGGCCAATCAGGTGTTTGAGCTGTTATGCGACCTGTGTAGCGAGGCAGGCTCGGCGCTGGTGCTGGTTACCCACGATATCGAGCTTGCTCAGCGCACGCGTCGAGTCATGAACTTGATCGACGGACGTTTGACGACCGACGAGACGGCCTGATCACCGTCGTTGCGCTTGTCGTGCCCTGCGCTGCCCGATGACACGCACCAAGTAAGCACGCCAACCGATGCGAACGATGACGTAACCCGCTAGGGCCAATGAAAAAGCCAGAAGCACCAGCCCCAATGCCAATGGCGAGCCCATCGCCTGCGCCCAATCGCCCAGTGCGTAGAGCCACTCACCGAAGCTGTAATTCGCGTAGTCCGGCGGGGTACTGAAGCCACCACCGTTACCGAGCACCCAGTTGCCCAACTCGTAGGCCACAAAGTAGAGCGGAACAATGGTGAGCGGGTTGGTATAAAAGGTGAAGAGAATCGCGACCGGCAGATTGACCTTGAAGATCACCGACAGGAGCGACGAGCCCGCCACCTGGAGCGGCCCGGGGATCAACCCGCAGAGCAGGCCGACCGCCACGCCACCGGCAGCAGAGCGCCGGTTCAGGTGCCACAAGCGTGGATGCAGCAGCGTGCTGTGGAAGGGGGCGAGCCAGCGGTTGCCGCGAATGACGTTGTGCTCTGGCAAAAAGCGCCGCAAGTATTTTCGCATCAGGTGTAAATACGTCAGGCGATACGCACATGCAGCGGGGCGAGTCCGGCCAGGCTGCCGCGCAATTCGTCGCCGCGAACAATGGGGCCGACGCCTTCGGGGGTGCCGGTGAAGATGAGATCGCCGGGGGCCAACGCGACATAACGTGACAGGTGGGCAATAGTTTCGGCGACTGACCAGATCATGTCGGCCAAATCACCTTCCTGCCGGACGATACCATTGACCTCAAGACGGAGCACGCCGCGTGCGGGGTGCCCCGCTGTGCTCACCGGCGTCAGCGCGGAAACCGGTGCGCACTGGTCAAAGGCTTTGCCCATTTCCCAAGGGTGGCCCTTGGCTTTGAGCCCTGCCTGAATATCACGGCGGGTCAGGTCAAGGCCCAAACCATAGCCCCAGACATGATTGAGCGCCTGTGTTGATTCAATCGCGGCACCGGCCTTGCCGATGGCCACCACCATTTCCACCTCGTGATGCAGATCGTTGGTTTGTGGCGGATAGGCGATCACAGTGGCACCGGTTCGAAGCGCGGGAACCACTCCGTCGGTCGGCTTGCAGAAAAAGAAAGGTGGTTCGCGCGACGGGTCCGCACCCATTTCTCTGGCGTGCGCGGCATAGTTGCGGCCTACACAAAACACCCGACGCAAGGGAAACAGTTGCTCCGAGCCAAAAATGGTCAGGAATGGCTGGGGGGCGGGGGCGAAGACATAGTCGGGGTGCGGGGTGGGCATGGGCGTAGATAAGTGCAGGTAAGGAAGTTCGCCAATTTTGGCAGATGGCCATGCTCTAATCAGCCGAATGCAAGCCTTATTGGTAGCTTTTGTTGGCGGCGTGTACGTACTGCAGCAGTTTGCCGAACTACCTTCGCGTCACGATACCGTCGTGGCGGCAGGTTGGGCACTCACGGTACTGATCACTTCCTTGTCGTTCCGCAAGTCGGCGCTGGCGAGACGGCGATTTATTTCCCTGCTGACGGCCTGCGCGCTTGCGCTCGGGGCCGTGGGCCTGGGGGCGGCCTACGCGGCATGGCGTGCGCATGAACGCTTGGATGATGCGCTGGCGAGCGCGCTCGAAGGGCGCGATATCCAGATGACTGGGGTAGTCGCCGGTCTGCCCGAGCAGGGCGAGCGCGGCGTTCGTTTCGATTTCGTCGTGGAGTCGGCAAGCGAACCGGTGCCGGACCTTATTCGTCTTTCGGTCTATGAGCGCGAACGCATTGATGCGCCTGTCGTCACGGTTCGTGCCGGCGAGCGCTGGCAGTGGACAGTTCGACTCAGGCGTCCGCACGGGAATCTCAATCCGCATGGGTTTGACTACGAGGCCTACTTGCTTGAGCGAGGCATACGCGCCACCGGCTATGTACGCCCTGGCCCAGCCACCCTCGTCGATGCCTCTGCCAGCGGGTGGGGATATTCCGCCACGCGCTGGCGAGAACAAATTCGCCAACGCCTCAATGCGGCTTTGACCGATAGTGAGGAGCAAGCGCCCTATGCCGGGGTGATGGTCGCGCTCGCGGTGGGTGATCAAACCGCCATTCCGCGTGATCAGTGGTTGAGTTTTTCCCGCACCGGAATCACGCATCTGGTCAGCATCTCTGGCCTTCACATCACCATGCTGGCTGGCTTGGCTTATGGCTTCGCTGCCGTGGTTTGGCGAGCCTTGGTGAGACGCGGCGGGTGGGTATCAACGCAACTACTGCACTGGCCATTGCCGCTGGTGGGTTCAGCCGTCGGTTTGTGTGCCGCCGCAGGCTATTGCGTACTTGCAGGTTTTGCCATCCCGGCGCAACGCACCCTCTACATGCTGGCTGTCGTGGCGCTTGCCCAGTTGTCGCGACGTAATATCGGTTTCGTCCCCGGCCTCACCCTGGCACTATGGGTGGTGGTGGTGATCGATCCCTGGGCGGTTCTGGCGGCCGGCTTCTGGTTGTCATTCGGGGCGGTCTCGCTCCTGCTCTCGGTGGCGGTTGTCCAAACCAGCCACCGAGAGCAGGAGCGGTCCGTTTTGCAGCGGCTGGCCACGACCGTTAGGGCGTGGGCGCTTGCGCAATGGGCAATAGCCATGGGCATGGTTCCCATTCTGCTGGGACTGTTTGGGCAGGTCAGTCTCATCTCTCCGCTGGCCAATGCGCTGGCCATTCCTGTGGTCAGCTTAGTGGTGACCCCGTTGGTGCTGGTGGCGGCGGCGTCTGACTTGGGTCTGCCTTTGATTCTGGCTCACTGGGTCTTTGCGGGTGTCATGCAGGTGCTCGATGCAATGGCGGCGTGGCCTTATGCCGTATGGCAACAGGCGGCTGCCCCAGCAAGCCTGATCGCCTTGGCCCTGGCAGGTGTCATCGTTTCGTTCCTGCCATTACGCTGGTATTGGCGTGCCTTCGGACTGCTCGGCATGCTGCCCTTGCTCATCTGGCAGGCACCACGACCTGCGTTTGGTGATGCGTGGGTGCGTGTGCTTGATGTTGGACAGGGTTTGGCGGTTCATGTTCAAACCATGAATCACGATCTCATCTTTGATACGGGTCCCGGGTACTCCCGTGAATCCGACGCAGGAAGCCGATTGATCGCACCGTATCTTCGCGCGGTCGGCGTCAAAGAACTGGATGAATTGATTATTAGCCATGCCGATAATGATCATGCCGGTGGAGCGATGTCCTTGGTCCGCTCAATGCCGGTGCGACAAATCACGCACTCGCTGCCGGATTCTTTGCCCCTGTTGGCCGCCTTGGCTGAGAAGACAGCCCCTCGCCGTTGTCATCGAGGCATCGTTTTTGAATGGGATGGCGTGAGCCTCCAGCTTCTGCATCCAGCGACTGAAGATCCAGCGGAGTCGGTAGCAAAGCGACGCAACGCCCAATCCTGTGTTCTGCAACTGCGCAGTCGTGGCGGGCGCTTGCTCATTCCCTCCGACATTGAGGCCAAACAGGAGGCCGAGTTGCTGAACGATGAGCGCAGTCAACCGGGTTTGCTCCGGGCAGATGTCTTGGTCGCACCTCATCACGGGAGTCGTACCTCGTCAACGCCGGACTTCGTGTCGGCAGTAGGTGCAAAGACCGTCATTTTTCCCGTGGGCTATCGCAACTCGTACGGTCACCCACGAACCGAAGTGCTCGAGCGTTACCTCACTGAAGGCACGCAGGTGCTGCGCACCGATACCGACGGTGCCGTGACGGTACAGCTCAACAGTACGGGTATCGCCATTGAACACGCAAGAGAAGTGCAGCGACGCTACTGGCATCAACGATAATCGTGGAATGAAGAAACCTAGTGCGGCCAGCAGCCACCCTTTTTCCCGTTTGACCCCGGATTGGATTCTCGATGCCATCGAGAGTGTTGGGGTCGGCGTGGATGGGCGCTTGAGCGCGCTGAATAGTTACGAGAACCGCGTCTGGCAAGCCGGGCTGGTTAATGGCGGTGATATCGTCGTCAAGTTTTATCGTCCAAACCGCTGGACCGAGGCGCAACTGCTTGAGGAACACGAATTTGTCGCCGACATGAAGGCTGCCGAACTGCCAGTAGTCGCGCCGCTGACCATCAACGGCTCGAGCCTGCATAGCTTCTCCGGGTTTCATTTCGCCATCTTTCCGCGTCAGGGTGGGCGCGCTCCCGAGTTCGAATCGCCTGAGGTACTCGAATGGATGGGTCGGTTGATGGCGCGCATTCATATCGTGGGTGCGCGAACGCCATTTGTTGCGCGTGAGCGGCTGGATCTGGACAGCTTCGGCTACCGCGCTCGGGACGCGCTGCTCGCCAGCGAAATGATTCCCGACGAGATTGTTGATGTGTGGGAAAGTGTCGTCAATCAGGCATTGAGCTACGCGACGGCGTGCTTTGATCGCGCCGGTCCGGTGCGCTACATCCGCCTTCACGGCGATTGTCATGCCGGCAATGTGCTCTGGCTGCCGGTAGCTCGAACCGGTCATGGCGGTGGCCCATTCTTTGTTGATTTCGACGATGCCCGCATGGGGCCGGCTATTCAAGATCTGTGGATGCTCTTGTCCGGTGAAGAGAACGAAATGGCTGTGCAACTGCAGCATGTGCTGCGTGGCTACGAGTCAATGCGTGATTTTGACTATGCCGAATTGCAGATTATTGAAGCCTTGCGCACCCTGCGCCTGCTGCACCACTCGGCGTGGTTGGCAAAGCGTTGGGACGACCCGGCCTTTCCGGCGGCGTTTCCCTGGTTTTCCATGCCAAGATACTGGGAGGAGCGCATCCTTGAGTTGCGCGAGCAAGTCGCCCGTATGGAATCGGCTCCATCAAGCTGAACCTGTGAGGAACTCATGAGCACAATGCGGCAAGGAAAAGTAAGGTGTTTGAGCCCCGCGGGCTTTCACCACATGGCTTACGTGGCCTGGGGAGAGGTCGATAATCCAAAAGTACTCGTGTGCGTTCACGGCCTGACGCGCTGTGCGCGTGACTTTGACGATCTCGCCCAAGCACTGGCAGCGGACTACCGGGTGGTTTGTCCGGATATCGTCGGACGTGGCGGTAGCGACTGGTTGCGCGACAAAGCGCACTACCAGATTCCACAATACTGTTCCGACGTCAGCACGCTGCTGGCCCATCTCGATGGGCAGGCTCCTGTTAAAACCCTGCATTGGGTGGGCACCTCGATGGGCGGTCTGATCGGCATGGGCATCGCTGCGCAGCCCGGCTCCTCCATCGAACGCTTGGTACTAAATGACGTTGGGCCGGTGGTGACCGGCAGTTCCATCGCCCGTATCAGTGAGTACGTGGGCAAGGCTCCGCGCATGGCAAGTTTTGCGCAAGCGGAAGCACTCGTACGTGCCCTGTCGGCGACGTTTGGCCCCCACACCGAGGAGCAGTGGCAGCGATTGACGCAACATGTCGTGCGTCAAGCGGCCGACGGTCAGTGGGATTTTCATTACGACCCGGGTATTGCGCAGCCTTTTGGCCAGCTACTGGCGGCGACCGGTGGCAAGGATCTGGAGCTATGGCCGGTATATGACGCGATACAGTGCCCGAGCTTGCTGGTACGCGGTGCCGAATCGGATCTGCTCACTCGGGCCACAGCGCAAGCGATGACGGAGCGTGGTCCGAGAGCGCAACTGGTTGAAATTCCTGGTGTCGGACATGCCCCGACACTGATGAGCGCCGAGCAGATCGCACCGATCGCGCAGTTCTTGCGCAGCTAATTTTTTGGACGGCAAGTGGCTTCGCCGGCGGCGCTGATACAATGCCTTGCGGCGGGTCTCCCCGCATTGTGGGGTGGTGAATCTGGTCAGGTCCGGAAGGAAGCAGCCACAGCCAATTCCTGCAAGTGCCGGGGGCCAGGCTCGCCGCCCCAATTCCCCGCCCATTCCCCGAGTTGCTCACTCAAACAGTGTTTGCCACATTGCCATGACCGATTTGCTGGGTGATCAGCCGGGTCTCGATCTGGGTATGCAGGCCGGCTATCAAGTACTTGCGCGCAAGTGGCGGCCGAAGTCGTTTGCCGCTCTGGTCGGGCAGGAGCACGTGGTCAAAGCCCTGTCGCATGCGCTCGATCAGCAGCGCCTGCACCATGCCTACCTGTTTACCGGCACGCGCGGCGTTGGCAAGACCACGATTGCGCGCATTATGGCCAAAGCGCTCAACTGCGAGCTGGGCGTGACATCGACGCCCTGTGGCCAGTGCAGTTCCTGTCGCGAAATCGATACCGGGCGCTTTGTCGATTACATCGAGCTCGATGCCGCCTCCAATCGCGGTGTTGACGATATGACGCAACTCCTTGAACGTGCCACGTATGCGCCGACGCGCGGGCGCTACAAGGTCTATGTTATCGACGAAGTCCACCAACTCTCCGGGCATGCCTTCAATGCCATGCTCAAAACGCTGGAAGAGCCCCCGGCGCATGTGAAGTTCATTCTTGCTACCACTGATCCACAGAAAATTCCGGTGACGGTGTTGTCGCGCTGCCTGCAGTTCAATCTCAAGCAGATGCCGCCGACCCACATCGTCGAGCACCTGGCCCGGGTGCTGGAGGCCGAAGGCATTCCGTTCGATGCCGCCGCTCTGCGGCCATTGGCCAAGGGTGCCGCAGGCAGCATGCGTGACGCGCTCAGCCTGCTCGATCAGGCGATCGCCCACGGTTCCGGCGAAGTGCGTGAAGCGTCTGTGCTGGCCATGCTTGGCACCGTCAGCAGCGAGCATCTGTTTGCGGTGATCGACGCCCTGATCGCCGGTGACCCCGCCGCGATGGTAGAGGTAGCCAAGCAGATGGAGGCGCGTAGCCTGTCGTTCGATACGGCTCTGCAGGATCTGGCGACGCTGTTCCATCGCATCGCGCTGGCACAATTTGCCCCGCAGGCCATCATTGACAATGCCGAGCGCGAAGTGCTTGCGGGCTACGCACAGGCGCTGGATGCCGAGTACATTCAGCTTGCGTACCAGATTTGCATCCACGGGCGTGACGAACTCGAGCTGGCACCGGACGACTATGCCGGGTTTGTCATGACCTTGTTGCGCCTGCATGCGTTTGCGCCGGCGCGCAGTTCTGGCGGCAGCGTTACCGGTGGCGTGAGTGCAGGTGGGGCGGCAGCAAATACAGGGTCGTCCGCCCGTGCGGCAGCGTCAGCCTCGCCAACGCATTCACCGCGCGCCGCGCCCGTCAGCGCTGCCAAGGTGGATGTGGCACCCCCAATCGCCGTCTCACCAGCGCCGACTTCCCGATCAATCAGTGCAATCGATCGTGTTGATGTATCGGGTGATGCTGACTGGCACGCCTTGGTCGCTCAGTTATCGCTGACCGGCATGGCCAAGCAACTGGCGCAGAATTGCGAGTTATCAGAACGAATAGGCAATACGTTTCGCCTTCGTCTGCCGCCTGCCCACAAACATCTCCTGGGCAAGATTCAGGAAGACAAGCTGCAGTCCGAGCTGCAAAAGCGTTTTGGTGAATCAGTTCGGGTAGTGATCGATGTCGCCGCTACCGCAAGCGAGACACCGGCCGAGCGGTCGCGCGCGGAACAGCGTCAGCGTCACGAGCGCGCCATCGAATCCATCGAACAAGACCCTTTCGTGCGCGAAGCGGTGGCCTTGTTCAATGCCGGTATTGATGAATCCAGTATTCGACCCATTTGAATCCAATTGAACCTATTGAAGGAGCACATAGCATGATGAAAGGCGGAATGGCCGGGCTGATGAAACAGGCGCAGCAAATGCAGGCCAATATGCAAAAAGCACAAGAAGAACTGGCCAGCGTTGAAGTCGAAGGTCAGTCGGGTGCCGGAGCGGTAAAGGTGCTGATGACCTGCAAGCATGACGTCAAACGGGTGACGATCGATCCATCGGTGATGGACGACAAGGAAATGCTCGAAGACCTGATCGCCGCGGCCATGAACGACGCCAATCGGCGCGCCGAAGCCACCAGCGAGCAGCGTATGGCCGGGTTTGCCGCTGGCATGGGCATGCCGCCCGGCTTCAAGATGCCCTTCTGACGCGACGGCATGGCAGCATCTTCCAGCCTCGATGAGTTGATCGAGGCCCTGCGTTGTTTGCCGGGCGTCGGGCCCAAGTCGGCGCAGCGCATGGCGTACCACCTGTTGCAGCGGGATCGGCGTGGTGCGGAGCGTTTGGCGCAATCACTTTCCGGCGCGCTCGAGCGGCTGCGTCACTGCGCGCGCTGCAACAACTTCAGCGAAGATGAGGTGTGTTCGCGCTGTCTTTCTTCGCGCCGCGACGTGACCCAGTTGTGCGTGGTGGAAATGCCAATCGACCTCAATAGCATGGAACAGACGCATGCGTTTCAGGGCCTGTATTACGTATTGATGGGGCGCTTGAGTCCGCTCGATGGCATTGGCCCGCGCGAGCTGGCGTTTGAGCGCTTGCTGAATCGCGCCACGGATGGCCTCGTCAAGGAAGTGATTCTTGCCACCAACTTCACCAACGAAGGCGAAGCGACGGCGCACTATCTGTCGGAGTTGCTCAGTGCGCGCGGGCTCAAGGTGAGCCGGATGGCACGCGGTTTGCCGGTGGGTGGCGAGCTCGAATTTTCAGATGCGATCACTGTCGCACAGGCCTTCATCGAGCGTCGCGACTACTCATGAGCGACTCGGCAGCAAGCAATACAAAACCTCTGGCTGGCGTGCGTGTCATCGAGCTGGGCACGCTGATCGCCGGCCCGTTTTGTTCGCGCATTCTTGCCGAATTTGGTGCCGATGTGATCAAGATCGAGTCACCCGGCGAGGGCGACCCCTTGCGCAAATGGCGCAAAATGTACGGCGATACCTCCTTGTGGTGGTATGTGCAGTCACGTAACAAGCGCTCGGTGACGGTCAATCTGAAACATCCCGAGGGCGTGCGGATTGTTCGGGAACTGGTCGCCAAGGCCGACATCGTGGTGGAGAATTTTCGCCCCGGCGTGCTGGAAAAGCTCGGACTGGGCTGGGAGCAGCTGTCGGAGCTGAATCCGGGGCTGGTGATGGTGCGTCTGTCTGGCTTCGGCCAAACCGGGCCGATGGCCAAACAGCCCGGCTTCGGGGCAATTGGCGAGTCGATGGGCGGGCTGCGCTATGTCACCGGCTTTGACGACCGGCCCCCGGTAAAAACCGGCGTTTCAATTGGTGACTCCATCGCGGCGTTGTGGGGTGCCATCGGTGGACTGATGGCCTTGCGCCAGCGCGAGGTGAATGGTGGAGCAGGGCAGGTGGTCGATGTCGCGCTCTATGAAGCCGTGTTCGCCATGATGGAGAGTCTGGTCCCCGAGTTTGACGTTTTCGGGTTTATTCGTGAGCGTACCGGTAACGTGATGCCGGGAATTACGCCCTCAAACACCTACACCACCAGTGACGGCAAGCACTTGATTATTGGTGCCAACGGAGACGCCATTTTCAAGCGCTTGATGAGCGCGATCGGTCGTCATGATCTCGCTGCGGATACCACCTTGGCGACCAATGCCGGTCGTGATCTGCGGGCGGCTGAAATTTATGCGGTGATCGGTCAATGGGTGGCGACACATTCCGAGCTTGAGGTACTGCAGGTAGCCGAAGCGGCCGAGGTTCCGGCCAGCCGGATTTTTTCGGTAACCGACATGTTCGAAAATCCTCAGTTCGCGGCGCGCGAAATGCTTGAGGCGGCGATGTTGCCGGATGGCAAGCCATTCCGCATCCCGGGCATTGTGCCCAAGCTTTCTGCCACGCCAGGGCGCACCGAATGGATCGGGCCGCGCCTCGGGGAGCACAACGAGGAAGTCTTGCGTGGGCTTGGCTATCAAGATGACGACATCGCACGATTGCGGGAAAATCAGGTCATCTAGCTGATTTCAAAGCTATTAGCTTAGTCAAGCGGTAAAGCAGGGTAGGAAGAGACTTATTCAAGGGCTTTAATTGCGTGACGCGTTTGGCTAGAATCCCTCGGGTTCCAGTCGGGTTTTGGATTTAAACCATTTTTCGGGTACAGACGATGAGTTCTGAAGATACAGTGGATTGTGGTCGGCGCCGCCTTCTGGTGGCTACGGCAACCGCAGGTGGTGTCGCTGGTGTGGCCGCTGCCGTGCCTTTCGTTGCCAGCATGCTTCCCTCGGAGCGCGCCAAGGCTGCCGGGGCACCAGTCGAGGCCGACATCAGCAAACTGGCTCCGGGCCAGATGATGACCGTCGAGTGGCGCGGCAAGCCGGTCTGGATCATCAATCGCACGCCGGAAATGCTCGCGACCTTGCGCAAGGTAGACGACAAGGTCAGTGACCCCAAGTCCGATAAGCCAATGCAACCCGAATATTGCAAGAACGAGAACCGTTCGATCAAGCCGGAAATCATGGTGACTGTGGGCATCTGCACACACCTCGGATGCTCGCCGATTGACAAGTTCAAAACCGGTGCTGAATCGGGTGTCGAAGCCGACTGGCCCGGTGGCTTCCTTTGCCCCTGCCACGGCTCGACGTTCGATTTCGCCGGACGTGTCTATAAGAGCAAGCCCGCCCCCGACAATCTTGAGGTACCGCCGCATGTCTATCTGAGCGAAACCAAGATTCTCATTGGCGAAGATAAAAAGGCCTGAGGGGATATCACACCATGAGTTCACTGAATTCGAAATTGCAAGATCTGCTGGGCTGGGTGGATGCCCGGTTTCCGCTGACTGCTTCATGGAAATCGCACGTTTCCGAGTACTACGCACCCAAAAACTTCAACTTCTGGTACTTCTTCGGGTCGCTGGCGTTGCTGGTGCTGGTGATACAGATCGTCACCGGTATTTTTCTGGTGATGCACTTCAAGCCGGATGCGTCCTTGAATGCGTCTGGCGTGCCCGTGGCATTTGCCAGCGTCGAGTACATCATGCGCGATGTGCCGTGGGGCTGGTTGATACGCTACATGCACTCCACCGGTGCGTCGGCCTTCTTCGTTGTCATCTACCTGCACATGTTCCGGGGTCTGCTCTACGGTTCGTATCGCAAGCCGCGCGAGTTGATCTGGCTGTTCGGTATGGGCATTTTCCTGTGCTTGATGGGCGAGGCCTTCTTTGGTTATCTCCTGCCGTGGGGTCAGATGTCGTTCTGGGGTGCGCAGGTAATCGTTAACCTGTTCTCGGCCATTCCCATCATCGGGCCGGACCTGTCGGTGTGGTTGCGCGGTGACTACGTGGTGGGCGACGCGACATTGAATCGTTTCTTCGCGTTTCACGTGATAGCCATGCCGCTGGTCTTGCTCGGCTTGGTGGCAGCCCACCTGCTGGCCCTGCATGAAGTCGGGTCGAATAACCCCGATGGTGTCGAGATCAAGAAAAAGAAGGGTGCCGATGGCATTCCGCTTGATGGAATTCCCTTTCATCCCTACTACACGGTAAAGGACATTGTGGGGGTGGTGGTCTTCCTGTTCGCCTTCTCGATTGTGGTGTTCTTCATGCCGGAGGGTGGCGGTTACTTCCTCGAGTTCAACAACTTTGATCCGGCTGATCCACTGAAGACACCGTCCCACATCGCGCCAGTCTGGTACTTCACGCCGTATTACTCGCTGCTGCGTGCCGTCACCTTCCCGCTGTTTGGTATTGATGCCAAATTTTGGGGTGTTGTGGCCATGGGTGCTGGCGTAGTGGTGTTTGCCTTCTTGCCCTGGTTGGATCGCAGCCCGGTGAAGTCGATCCGCTACCGCGGCCCGATCACCAAGGTGATGCTCACGCTGTTTGTGATTACCTTCTTCATCCTGGGCTTTTTGGGAACGAAGTCGCCTTCATACGCCTTCTTCGGCGCGATTCCTGGCGCGCCGGTAGCGCAAATCCTCAGCGTGTTTTATTTCCTGTTTTTCCTGACGATGCCGATCTGGTCTTCACTGGATCGCTGCCAACCTGAACCGGATAGGGTGACCGACAAATGAAGAAGCTGCTGACAATCCTTCTGTTCGCGCCCCTGATGGCCTTTGCGGCTGGCGCGACCTTGCATCTCGATGCTGCGCCGGATCGCTCTAATGACATTCCGGCCCTGCAGCGTGGTGCCAAGACCT
This sequence comes from Rhodocyclaceae bacterium, assembly GCA_016702335.1. Classification (GTDB taxonomy): domain Bacteria; phylum Pseudomonadota; class Gammaproteobacteria; order Burkholderiales; family Rhodocyclaceae; genus JADJEF01. Next base: position 850,441 of record JADJEF010000018.1, on the reverse strand, counting down.
TCGTTAACTACTGTCTCAACTGTCACTCCGCCTCGTACATGCGCTATAACCGGCTGCATGATCTGGGCTTAAGCGATGCGCAGATCAAGGACAACCTGATGTTCACTGCCGACAAGGTGGGTGAGTTGATGCGTACCGCGATGCAGCGTGATGAAGCCAGAATCTGGTTTGGTGCACCGCCGCCCGACTTGACCCTGATCGCACGCGCCCGCGCGTCGGAGTTCGGATCAGGGGCCGATTGGCTTTACACCTATCTGCGCACGTTCTATCGCGATGATGCCCGCCCCACAGGCTGGAACAATGTGGTGTTCGCCAATGTGGGTATGCCTCACGTTTTCTGGGAACTTCAGGGCGAGCAAGTGATGGTCGATCACAAACTTACGTTGGCCAAGCCCGGCAAGCTCACGGCTCAAGAGTACGACGAGATGGTTGCCGATCTAGTGGGCTATCTCAAGTACATGGGCGAACCAGTCAGCGAGTTCCGCAAGAACCTCGGTGTAATCGTGTTGATTGCGCTGTCGGTACTCTTTGTCTTTGCTTACGCGCTCAAGCGTGAGTTCTGGAAAGACATCCATTGATTTTTAATAACAAAAACATGAACCTTTACCTTTGGGGCACAGTCCTATGAACGCACCCGGTGTTCGCAAGGTGGTGCGTGATGCCGATTACTCATGGGGCACCAGCGCCATGATGAATCTGTACTCGGGCACGACCTGTCCATATAGCCATCGCTGCCGTATTGTTCTTTACGAAAAGCAGATGGATTTTCAAGTGATTGACGTCGACCTGTACAACAAGCCGGAAGACATCGCGGTCATCAATCCCTACAACCGGGTTCCGGTATTGGTGGATCGTGATCTGGTGCTGTATGAGTCCAACATCATCAATGAGTACATTGACGAGCGTTTCCCGCATCCGCAGTTGATGCCGCCGGACCCGCAGACCCGAGCACGTGCGCGGCAGTTGCTGTTTACGATGGAAGCGGAGTTGTTCGGTCATATCGAGGCGATCGACAAGAACCAGAAGACCGCCGACAAGTCCCGGGCGCACATTCGCGACCGTTTGGTCGAACTGACGCCGGTGCTCACCAAGCAGAAATTCCTGCTCAATGACGACTTTTCGATGCTTGATGTCGCCATCGCCCCGTTGTTGTGGCGTTTGGATCACTACGGTATCGAGATGCCCAAGACAGCGGCACCGGTCATGAAGTACGCAGAGCGAATCTTCTCGCGCCAGGGTTTCATTGATGCCCTGACCCCCTCAGAAAAGGTGATGCGCCGCTAGGGAGACCAGGCGAGGGTGACGGTGATCCCGGAAACGGGTCCGTCACCGCCAATGACAATGCAATCCACCAAACCGTATCTGATACGCGCCATCCATGAGTGGTGTGTGGACGAGGGCTTTACTCCCTACCTTTCCGTCGCCGTTGATCAGAGCTCACGCGTGCCACTGGAGTTCGTGCGTGATGGCGAGATCGTGTTGAACGTGGGCTTGGATGCCACGCATCAACTTCACCTGGGCAACGACGAAATCACCTTTCAGGCACGTTTCGGCGGCAAAGCCTTTCCGGTAAAAGTACCCATTGCCCGCGTTCAGGCAATTTACGCGCGTGAGAATGGGCAGGGCATGGCGTTCGAGGTGAGCGAAACAGACACCGCTGAGCCACCGGCCACCAAAAAACCGGGTGGCGCTCCCCTCGGGTTGGCAAAAGAGCCGGTCGATGCGGACGGTGGCGATACCAAGCCACTGGGCGGACGTAGTCACCTGACGCGCATCAAATAATCGCATTGCCGGATAATCGCGATGCCTTGAGCTCGCGATGCCTTGAGTCGCCTCGCGTCAGGAGGCTGCCTTGGCAGCGACGATCCGCAAGTCGGCGCTGGCGATACGGCGATTGCAACCCTTACTTGCTCTCCATGACCCAAACACCGTCCCAGTCATCGGGCGGCGGGTTGGCAATGAAGTGTTCGCAGCGTTCGATATACATATGGGCCGCTTTATCGTGGGGGTTGATGCCGACCACCTCGCGAAACTCCTGCATCGCCTGATCCCAGCGCATCTGGCGATACATCAGCAGCCCCGACTTGAAGTGGCGAAGCGCATCCATCATGTTCGGGTAGCTGGCTTCGGTGTGGTAGTCCATCACCTCGTGAATCGCGACGGGTTTGGTCTTGCCCTTGACCACCACCAGATCCAGTTCCCGGCTGAAATACGTCGAGCGCAACTGCTTGTGGGTGAATTCACTGATCAGGATATGTGCGCCGTACTGCTTGCAGGCGGACTCGAGGCGTGCGGCGAGATTTACGCCGTCGCCAATTATCGTGTAGTCCATCCGCTTCTTCGAGCCGATATTTCCCGAGACGACATTGTCGGTGTTCAAACCGATACCGATATCGACCGCCATCTTGCCCTCGGCCACCCGGCCGCGGTTCCACGCCCACAACTCGCGAATCATCGCAATGGCGGTGCGCACAGCGCGATCGGCGTCGTCTTCATGCCCCACCGGAATACCAAAGGCAGCCATGATGGCGTCGCCAATGAATTTGTCGAGCATGCCTTCCTCGCGCTGAATGCAGTCGACCATCAGGGTGAAGTACTCGTTGAGCAGGGCCACGGTGCCTTGCGCACCCAACTGTTCGGTAATGGTGGTGAAACTACGCACATCAGAGAACAGCACGGTGGCCATGACATTCTTGCCCCCGAGCATTTCCGCCCCGTGCGCCAGCATCTGATTGGCGATGCCCGGGTCCATATAGCGAGACATGGTGCTCTTGAGCCGTTTTTCGTTGGAGATGTTCTCTAGCAAGGCCATGATGCCGATGCGCTTGCCTTCGGCGGAACGTAGCGGTTGCAAGGTCAGGTTCACCGACACGGGTTCGCCACCCACAATGACCTCGGTATCCATCAACATCTCTGCCAGCTGAGTTTCAGATACTTTTTTCAGCTTCTCGAGCAACCATGGGTTGGCTTGCGAGAGAAAGTCAGCGGCCGGCTTGTTCAGGATTTCACTCGGATGCACTTTCAGAATGCGCAGACCGGCGGCATTGCAGGTGACGATGCGCTCGTTCTCATCGAGCGTCAGCACACCGTTCGACATCGACTCCAGCATCGCCTCGTTGTAATTTTTCATCGCCTGCACATCGGCAAACAGCTTGGCGTTTTCCAGGGCAATCGAAATCTGGGCGGTAAAGGCACGCAGTCGCGATTCGTCATCGCTGGTGAAGGGGCCACCACGGCGGTTGAGCACCTGCGTCACGCCTATCGTCTTGCCATGCTTGTTGACGATGGGTACACACAAGATCGAGCGGGTGAAAAACCCGGTCTTTTTGTCGAACGCGGGATTGAAACGCAGGTCGGCGTAGGCATACGGAATATTGATGGCCTTTCCGGTACTGAATACCGCGCCAGCGATACCCAGATGGTTGGGCAGACGAATCTGCACCGACTCCAAACCTTGGCCGACCTCTGACCAAAGCTCGTTGGTCTTGTCGTCATTGAGAAACAAGGTCGAACGTTCGGCATTGAGCAGGCGCGTCGCCTCCCCCATGACGCGTTGTAAGAGCGAGCCCAGCTTGATGTCCGCCGTCACCTCCGAAACGACGTCGATGAACTCCATCTCCTGGCGACGAATGGCTTGCATGCGCTCGATGAACTGGGCGCTTTGCAGGGCCAGCGTGCCCTGACTGGTCATGGCCTCGAGTTGATTGAGGTCGATCTTGGTGAAGCGTCCGCTATGCTTGTTCAGCGTCTGGGCGACTCCAATGATCTCGCCTTTGACGGTCTTGATGGGAACGCACAAAATGTTGTGCGTCGTGAACCCGGTCTGCTCGTCGATGGACCGATTGAAGCGGCCATCGCTGTAGGCATCGTGAATAATCAGGGCCTCACCCGAGGTGTAGACGTGGCCGGCAATGCCGCTGGTATTGAGAATACGAATTTCGCGCTGGATATTGCCCTGGGCAACGCGTGAATACAATTCGTTGGTGTCGGGGTCATTGAGGAAGAGCGAACCGCGCTCGGCATTGAGCTCGGTCGTCGTCATCTCGACCAGTGCGGCGAGCACTTCGTCCAACGTGCCATAGCCGGCCATACGGCGCGTGACTTCAAGCAGCAGTTCAACCTCGCGCAGACGTCGGTCGCCCTGGCCTCGCTTCGCGCGCGGTTCGGTGGTGCTGCCGGTAGTGGAATCGATATCCTTAGCCATTATTCTTCGTGTGAGGGGTTTCTAGTTGATCTCGCAGCGCCTGAATGGTAGCGTGGAGTTGAAGGTTTTCTTCGCTGAACAGAGCATGCTCCCGACGCAGCGCTGCATCCTTGTCGAGTTGCTGCAGTTCAAGTTGATCACGCAGGGTGGCAATGGTGTTCTTGAGCTGGAGATTCTCTGCCTGCGCACTGACGATTGCATTGCGTACCGCATTCGATGTGTCTGCGCGGGCATGTTCCAGCGCTTCGCGCAGTGAGCCCACCGTCGCACGCAGTTGCGCCATTTCGTTGTGCCCCACGGTGCGTTCGCTTTGCACCGACTGTAGTCCTTCTTGGCGCTGACGCTCCAACTCGTCGCGCAGTGCGGAAGCTGTGGCGCGAAGCTGGCGCATTTCGTTATCGGCGTGCACGCGCTCGGCCTGTATGGCGCGCTCTTTTTCGGTACGCGCAAACTCCAATTCGTCGCGCAAGGTAGACACCGTCGACTTCAACTGGCCGATTTCGGTTGCGCTGGCTTGAGTAAGGCGACGAGATTCAGCCTCGTGCTGCACCTGTGCCTGCTCAAGTGCATCGCGCAGCGCGATTACAGTTCGCTGAAGATCGCGAACGTTGGTCCTCGCCTGAGTGAGTTCAGCGGCGGTTTCTTCGTCAATCGAGAGCGCTTCCATGCGGGCATCCATGCTCATTGAGCGCTGATGATAGCAGCATGAGATTTCACTGGCGCCCCCCAGCACGAATCGAACGTGCGACCTTGGGCGATCAGGCCAGTCCACCGCTGCTAATAGATTCTTATCCCCATGAATGAACTCAATTCCATGATAAATCAGTCTAAATTGACGCATTCACGCGAGCCGACAAAAATCCTTCCCCAATATTGGTCGAAATGGCTCGGGTAACGCTGGAAAACCAAAACGGTACGGTGCTCGCCAGCGGCGACCCCTGCCGCAACATGCAGGTCAATCGATTGAAGTTAAAAGCATAAAACCGCGTGTGCGCAGTGCTCTTACAGCTTCGCGAATTGGCAACCCTTTCGGGTTAATTCGTGCCAGAGTCGTGCGCTGTCAAAATCCTTGAAACAACAGGTCGATTGCGGAAACAATCTCGACCTGCTTGTGTTCCAAACTGAGCACAGGGATTTTCAGTAGTGATAGCGGAACCGCCGCCATCCCCTGAGTCGCCATGATAAAACCCGCGCCATCTATCTCAAACAGCGGGTTGAGCGTCGACGCGTAAAAGGGAACGTCGCCAACGGGTAACAGCGGTGCCACAACGCGGGTTGCGAAGTGAATATTGATGTTTGCCTGTAAATCGAGCAGGTAGCCCTTGCCGTTGGGATTTTGATAGACCGTAAAGCGTGCCATCAGAAATTGCGGTACTTCGCTAGCGGTAGGCCATTCTTTTCTACATAAGTGTTCCAGCAGTCAAAGGCTTTGGCGTTCTCTTCAACCCAAAGTTCCGCGCGCTTGTCGGCAATAGCCTTCGCTACACCTGCTTCTGCGGCTTGCGAAACATTTATGCGCAGCGCTTTTGCTTCTGTAAGCAGCGCTTCGGTAAGCGAGATGTTGGTTGCCTTCTTTGCTGCGACAGTACCTCTTCCAGCAGTGGATGCCATGCTATCTCTCCGGAATTATGCGCAATGATCATGCTGCCATAAGTGCGCATCAAAAACAATAACTAGCCTTGTCCAATGGGGTTTGAGCGAAGTATTCGGCCCGGTTGCCGCAAATCGCGCCGAAGAAACACAGGGCTTCGTTGTAGCAAAGTGGGGGATGGCTTGGAATTGAGAACGGGGGCAGGGCTGATCTATCGGTCAGTCAGCAGGCGGCTTACGACCTCTGGCCAGTGCGCAAGGGATCAACAGCTTTTAACTACTGCCTAACGTTGCCCCTTGCCGATCCTCCTCGGCGTTGGCAGGACGGTGGTTGTGATACTTGGCGCCCCCAGCACGAATCGAACGTGCGACCCCTTCCTTAGGAGGGAAGTGCTCTATCCACTGAGCTATGGAGGCGACAACGGTGATTTTAGCGGCACATCTATAATCGCGCTCCTCTCGACTTTGGCGCTTTCCTGCAGCGCCCAAACACACGTGCCTATTCTTACTCTTGATCGAGCCCATTTGGCTTTTGGCCATGTGGCGCTGCTCGATGACGCCGCCATCCAGATCGATAGCGGAGAACGTGTCGCGCTCATCGGTCGCAACGGCACGGGCAAATCCAGCTTGCTGAAAGCGCTCGCGGGCCTGGCACCGCTCGATGATGGCTTGCTCTGGCGCCAGCCGGGGTGTTCAGTCACCTACGTGGCCCAAGAGTCGGAATTCGCCGCCGGACTCAATGTGTTTGACGCTGTAGCGGGAGGTCTCGGCGAGGTCAGCGCGCTATTGCACGATTATCACGAGGCCAGTCGGCAAGTCGGCGCTGGTGACACGGCGATTCTTGATCGGTTGCAAGCCTTGCAGGAGCAACTCGAAGCACGCGATGGCTGGAACCTGACCAGCCGGGTCGATCAGGCCATTTCACGGCTGGGTTTGTCACCCGATGCCAACGTGGATGAACTGTCGGGCGGTGGCCGCAAGCGTGTCTCGCTGGCCTGCGCCCTGGTGGCGAGCCCCGATCTGCTGCTGCTCGATGAACCCACCAATCACCTTGATGTGGATGGCATTATCTGGCTGGAAGGCTTGCTCAGAGACTACCCGGGCGCGGTCATCGTCATTACCCACGATCGCAGCTTTCTCGACAATATTGCGACACGTATTGTCGAGCTTGACCGCGGCCGCCTCACCAGCTTTCCCGGGCGCTTCACTGCGTATCAGGAAAAGAAAGAGGCCATGCTGCACGCGGAAAGCCTGGCTGACGCGCGCGCCGACAAGTTGCTCGCGCAGGAGGAGGTGTGGATACGCAAGGGCGTTGAGGCGCGACGCACACGCAGTGTCGGGCGCATCAAACGTCTTGAGCAACTGCGTGCCGAGCGCGGTGCGCGCCGTGATCAGTTGGGTAAGGTGGATTTCCGGCTCTCCCGTGGCGAAGAGTCAGGCAAGCTCGTTGCCGAACTCGATGCGGTGACCAAAGCCTTCGCCGCCGGGCCTGTGGTGAACAATTTTTCCTGCCGGATTCAGCGGGGCGACAAGATCGGCGTGATCGGAGCCAATGGCACCGGCAAAACCACGCTACTTCGGTTGATCCTTGGCACACTGGAACCCGATCGCGGCACGGTGCGTCAGGGTACCCGGCTTGAGGTGGCTTACTTCGACCAGTTCCGCACCGAGCTCGATCCCGAGGCTACCTTGGCTGACGTCATCAGCCCAGGCTCCGAATACGTCGAAATCGGCGGTAGCCGTCAGCACGTGATCGGCTATCTGGAAGATTTTCTGTTCGCGCCGGCACGGGCACGCTCGCCGGTGAAGTCTTTGTCAGGTGGCGAACGTGCGCGCTTGTTACTGGCGCGCCTGTTCGCCCGGCCGGCCAACGTGCTGGTGCTCGATGAGCCGACCAATGACCTCGACGTTGAAACGCTGGAGCTGCTCGAAACCTTGATTCAGGACTACGCCGGCACGGTATTTCTGGTCAGCCACGACCGAACCTTTCTCGACAACGTGGTGACGCAGACCATTGCCAGCGAAGGCGAAGGGCGTTGGAAGGAGTACGCCGGTGGCTACGCCGACTGGCTGCGGCAGCGCCCGGAGCCGAAGCTGGAAAGCGTCGCAAAACCTGTACCGCAAGTCGGCGCTGGTGACACGGCGATAAAGCCTCGCCCCGCCAAAGCGAAAATGAGCTTCAAGGAACAGCGAGAGCTACAAGAGCTGCCGGCCAAAATCGAGGCCTTGGAGGCAGAGCAGGGTGGCTTGCAACAGCAACTGTCGAACCCGGAGTTCTACAAGCGGTCTGCTGAAGATGCACGTAAGGTTCAGCAAAGGCTGGATGCGCTCGAGGCCCAGATAAGCGAAGCGATGACGCGTTGGGAGGCGCTCGAAGCGCGGGGTGCTTAGGCGCTGGTTAGCCGCTGCGCACCCGGCGCATGGCGTCAGCGAGTGGCAGCAACTGCACCAGCAGAATGCCCGAAAGTATCAGGGCGCAGCCGAACATGCCGTGCAGATTCAGCGTCTCGCCCAGCCAAAGGCTGCCAAAAATTGCAGCGAACGCGGTTTCAGTGGAAAGAATGATGGCCGTGTCAGCCGCCGGCGTGTAGCGCTGGCCGACTACCTGAGCGGTAAAGCCAACACCGACTGAGAGAAAGCCGGCATAGGCAATGGCCCCCGCAGCAGCCTGCAATCCTTCCCATGAGAAGGGTTCAATCGCCAGCGCGACCGTAGTGCCCAGGACACCACAAACCAGAAACTGACCGCAGGCAATGGTGAAGGGTCCCGCCCCTCGGCGTCCGCTTTGGCCAACCAGCAGAACGTGGCCGGCCCAGAACAGGGCGCTGGCGATGACCCAAAGGTCGCCGGTGTTGATCGTGAGGCTTTGTGCGCCGGTGAGCAGCCAGGTGCCGGTAAGACAGCCGACGATCGCTGGCCACACCGACCAGTGCGGTAGTCGGCGGGTGATCATCCAATTGATCAGCGGCACCAGCGGCACATAAAGTGCGGTAAGAAAGCCCGCATTCGTGATGGTAGTGGTCACGATACCGATTTGCTGGAACGCCGCGCCAAGAAACAGCAACAGCCCAAGCCCCAGAATCAGCAGCAGGCTTTGCGCTGCGAGCAGCGGCGGATGGTCCGAGACGCTTTGCTGCACCTGAATCTCGCGCCACGCCAAGGGGGCGACGATCAGTGCGCCCATCAGGAAGCGGGCTCCGGTAAAAGTGTAAGGCCCGACGCTCGCCATGCCGAGATTCTGCGCCACGAAGGCCGAGCCCCAAATAACGGCTACCAGGAGCAATAGCAGGTCGGCCTGAAGGCGTGACATATGAACAGACAACGTTGAGCGGGAGCGAATTTTACGGTTGGCACGGAATGTCGGGGGTAACAGTTGACCTGCGGTCATTTGGGGTAATATCCAACGCGTCGACTGTGCTGTTACGTTGCACCTGGGCGCAGGCCGCACTCACCATACCAACGATCACCAAGGACAAGACAGATGAAAAAACTGACGGCTGCCGCACTGCTGACGCTGCTTGCATTGAATGTGGGTGCAAAAGACTGGACCGAGGTTCGCCTTGCCAGCGAAGGTGCCTATCCCCCCTTCAACGGTTTGGCGCCTGACGGCTCCCTGATCGGTCTGGATATCGATATCGGTAATGCCATTTGTGCCGAGATGAAACTTAAATGTACTTGGGTCAAGCAGGATTGGGACGGCATGATCCCTGCGCTCGTCGCTCGCAAGTTCGACGCCATTCTGGCCTCCATGTCGATCACCGAAGATCGCAAGAAAAAGGTCGATTTCTCAAATAAATACTACGCATCACCAGTGGCGCTGATCGGCAAGAATGGTTCACCGCTAAAGCCTGATCTCGCTGTGCTCAAAGGCAAAAAGGTGGCTGCCCAGCGCGGTACCGTTGCTGACAATTTTGCTACCAAGTTTTGGGGCAAGGAAGGCGTCACCATCGTTCGTTACGCCAAGCAGGAAGAGGCGTACGCTGACCTGAAATCGGGGCGTGTTGATGCGGCCATCGCTGACTACTGGGAGGCCAAGGGGGGCTTCCTTGATGCCGACGCCGGCAAAGGCTTTGGCATGCTGGGTGAGAAGATCTATGGCAAGACGGCTGACGAACGTGCCACGGTTGGCGAAGGCATCGGCATTGCTGTGCGCAAGCAGGACAAAGAGCTAAAAGAGATTTTCAACAAAGGTATTGCAGCTATTCGTGCCAAAGGTACGTACGACAAGATTGCCAAGAAGTATTTCAGCGAAGACATCTACGGCAACTGAGTCGTCAGCGCATGGCTTCTCAATGGATAACCACCCCAGTCTGCTCAGGGGTGGTTTTTTTCAATTTTCCGGTGTAGATATCCGTGTTTCTTGACGGCTACGGCCCAGCAATACTTGATGGGGCTTGGGTAACCTTGCGTCTTGCGCTCCTGTCGTTGTGTCTGGCCTTTGCGGCTGGTTTGGCCGGAGCGGCCGCCAAGCTTTCCGGAACCCGAATTCTGGTGTGGCCAGCGACAGCGTATTCAACGCTGTTTCGCGGTGTGCCTGATCTGGTAATGATGCTGATCGTTTTTTATGGCGGTCAGGTCATGGTCAATCAGGTGACCGACGCACTGGAATGGGATTACGTTGACCTCAGTCCTTTCATTGCCGGTGTGCTCACCATTGGTGTGATCTTCGGGGCCTACTTCACCGAGACTTTCCGCGGCGCGTTTCTGGCCGTACCTGCGGGGCAAATGGAGGCTGGGCGTGCCTATGGCATGACCTCGCTGCAGGTATTCATGCGGATTCTTTTCCCCCAGATGCTGCGTCATGCCTTGCCCGGTATCGGTAACAACTGGCTGGTGTTGGTAAAAAGTACGGCGATCGTCTCGATGATTGGCTTGGCGGACATGAACTTCGTCGCAGATCAGGCCGGACGCACCACGCACCAGCCCTTCTTGTTTTATATGGTCGTTTGCCTGCTTTATCTTTGCGTGACCAGTGTCTCGTCATGGACATTGCATCGCCTGGAGCGTCGCTATTCAGTGGGTGTCCGCCACGCGGAGTTCTGATGTTCGAATTCGAAATCATCACCGAGAATTTTTCCAGCTACCTCGACGGTATGTGGCTGACAGCCCAATTGGTCGGTATCGCGCTTGCGGCAGGGTTGGTCATGGCGGTTCCTCTGGCGGTCATGCGCGTCTCAAACAACCCTTTTCTTTATCGGCCGGTATGGTTGTACACCTACTTTTTCCGTGGTACGCCGATGTTGATCCAACTGCTGGTCGTCTACTACGGGCTCGCCCAGTTTCAGTGGATGCAAGACGCATGGGAGGCACAGTCACCGTTTTGGCTACTGTTCCGCGAACCATTTTTCTGTGCATTGCTGGCATTTGCGGTGAATACCTGCGCTTACACGGTCGAGATCCTCGCTGGGAGCATTCGGTCCATTCCGCACGGCGAGATTGAGGCGGCACAAGCGATGGGTATGACACCGTTCACCAGGTTGCGGCGCATCACCTTGCCCTCGGCGCTGCGTCGTTCGATCCCCGCCTATAGTAATGAGGTCATTTTTATGTTGCAGGGCAGCGCGATTGCCTCGGCGGTTACGCTTGTCGATATTACCGGGGCCGCGCGTGATGTCTATTCGCGGCACTTTGCGCCCTTTGAAGCCTTTGTGTTTGCCGGACTGATCTACCTGCTGATGACCTTCGCTATCGTCGGCTTGTTTCGGCTCGCCGAGCAACGCTGGTTGGCGCACCTGATGCCACGCAAAACGCAAGCCGCGCATTGATCAAGCAGTCTATTGCCCCGCCACCACTGAGAACATTTCGGACGACACCATGTATCCCTTGATCGTTGATGACATCCACAAAAGCTATGGCGACCATGACGTGCTCAAGGGCGTTTCGCTCAAAGCCGCCAAGGGCGACGTGATCAGCATGATCGGGTCCAGTGGCTCAGGCAAGAGCACCTTCCTGCGCTGCATCAATTTTCTCGAGAAGCCGAATAAAGGCAACATCATCGTTGAAGATGAGAAGATTGTGCTCAAAGCCGACCGTACCGGTGCCCTGCAACCGGATGCGGTTCAGTTGCAGCGCTTGCGCACACGGCTGGCGATGGTGTTTCAGCATTTCAATTTGTGGGCACACATGACCGTACTCGAGAATGTCATCGAGGCACCTATTCACGTGCTGAAGATTTCCAAAGCCGATGCCATGGTGCGTGCCGAACGCTACCTTGAGCGAGTCGGTCTGTGGAAGTTTCGTAACAGCTACCCAGCCCACCTGTCGGGCGGGCAGCAGCAGCGTGTGGCCATTGCCCGTGCCCTGGCGATGGAACCTTCGGTACTACTGTTTGATGAGCCCACCTCGGCGCTCGACCCCGAACTGGTGGGCGAAGTGCTCAAGGTGATGAAGGGCTTGGCCGAAGAAGGGCGCACCATGGTGGTGGTCACCCACGAGATGGGTTTTGCCCGTGAAGTCTCAACGCACCTTATCTTCCTGCATCAGGGGCGCATCGAGGAAGAAGGCGTGCCGCGCGAGGTCTTCTCGGCACCCAAGAGTGAACGCTTGCAGCAGTTCCTCTCGGGCAATCTCAAGTAGGTTTACTGAATCCCGAAGGGCGCAACGCCAATCAGCGGCATGTGCAGGAAGCGGGCAAATACCAGCCACGCCACGATGCCGACGATCACCGTAATCACGGTGCGACTACTTGGGCCGGCGGGGTAGCTGCGCCCAGCCGCACGATCACGGCCGCGCGCACTCGCGAAGTCGACCACCGCCCAGACGAGAAACCCGCCGAAGAGCAGCACATCGCTCAGATTGCCATTTGAGAGCAGGTGTGACAATGCCCAGAGTTTGGTGCCCGCCACCATCGGGTGACCGACGGCGCTTTTGATTTTGTTTCCCGGTACATAGGCGGCGACCAGGAGAATGAATGCCGGCAGCGTCAGCGCAGCGGCAAGATGGCGCATCCAGAAAGGCGGCGTCCAGAGCGCCACGGGGGTTATGCGGGCTTCCGCATAACCCCACACGATCATGGCGAAACTGACGATCGAGATAGCGGTGAGCGCCAGCTTCCAGGGCTTTTCACCCCTGCGTGCGATTTGGGCGGTGCGCCATGGTTCGGCAAAAATGCGCACCGAGTGGCTGCCAAGGAAGAGGGCCAAGCCCAGAACAAGTACGAATAAGGCCATGATTTACTTTCAGGTGAGGGTTGCTGCGGACGTCGGTACCGAGTTCGATGGGTTGAGCGCGGCGAATTATCCTCTCAGCAGGCGCAGAGCGGCTTCGGCCTTTTCAAATTCGAAGTTTCCAACGAGCTTCTCGATCGCCGCCATTTGCGCCTCAAGGGGCGTATTGCGCAAGGCATCGGTCAACAGTTCGCTGGTCTCCAGCGCCGAGGCTTCGGCATCAATCAGTTGCGCGGCAAGTAAATCGAGCAGCGGAGTGACAATACCCATGCGCGGTGGCACCTGCGCTAACGGATTCGCCGTCCTCGCATTGGGGGATTTCGTCCCCGAAGGGTGCTTAGTCTCAGCAGCGCTGGTGACCGAGGGTAATCGCTGCGGAAGTCGCGCCAGGCCCTCGATGACAATCTCCAGTTCGCTCAGCGCACGGGCAAGCAAGTCGTTGATCTGCGTTGCGGGATGATCGTTCAGGCAGCCTTGCTCAAGTGCCGAGGCCGCAGCTTGAATCCTCTTGGCACCGATATTGCCGGCAGTTCCTTTGAGTGTGTGGGCGCAACGCGCCGGAGCAGCACCATCGGCACTGCGCCGGGCGGCATCAAACTCGCGAGCGAAATGAGCTTGGCTATCGCGAAAGCGCATGAGCAGGCGATGGTAAAGCTCGACATTGCCCATGGTCACGGCAAGGCCGGCGGCGAGAGTGATGCCGGGAAGGTTGGCCAGTCCGGCACGCAACGCCGATTCCGGCACGGCTGTCGCCTGGCCGGCGGATGTAGCGGATACAGCAGCTGCAGCGGACCCGACGGGTGCCGCGCCCGGGCTGAGCCAGCGCGCCAGGGTGGCGAACATGTCAGCGACATTCAAGGGTTTGGCAATATGGTCGTTCATTCCCGCTGCGATGACTTTTTCCTTGTCACCGGCCATGGCGTTGGCTGTCATTGCGATGATCGGGATGTCTTTGAAGGCCGCCTGTTGCCGAATCGCGCGGGTGGCCGTGTAGCCATCCATCACCGGCATCTGGCAGTCCATCAGAATGCCGTCAAAGGCCGCATCGCGCGCCAGAATATCCAGCGCTTCCTGGCCATGGTTGGCCACCACCACCTGCATTTGCGCATTGCCCAGCAGTTCTTGCGCGAGTTCCTGATTCATTGCATTGTCTTCAACGAGCAAGACCCGGCAGCCGGCGAGTTTTTGCATCGCCTCGCTGGTATGGCGGGCTTCCGTGGCGCGTGAGTTCGACAATGAGTCGATCACCAGGTCAGCCTCATCGGCACCGGTGTTGATCTGGCGACCGAACCGGGCATGGAAGTGGAAGCTGGAGCCTTTGCCGGCCTCGGAATCTACCCAGATGCGCCCCTCCATCAGCTCGACCAGATTTTTCGAGATGGCCAGGCCCAGCCCGGTGCCGCCGTATTTGCGTGTGGTGGACGCATCGGCCTGGCTGAAGGACTGGAACATTCGGCTGCATTGTTCCGGCGTCATGCCGATGCCTGAGTCCTGCACCCAAAAGTGCAGTGTCACTGTCTCGGCATTGGACTCCACGGTTTCCACGCCGACCACAATCTCACCCGTGTCGGTGAACTTGACTGCGTTGTTGCCCAGATTGATCAGAATCTGGCCCAAGCGCAAGGGGTCGCCTACGAGCGCGGCAGGCACCCCCGGCGCGCTGGTAAAACTGAGTTTCAGGCCCTTGTCTTCCGCCTTCATACCGACCAGATCAGCCAGGTGGCTCATCACCTCCTGGAGCTGGAAGTCGATCTTTTCCACGCTCAGCTTTCCCGCCTCTATTTTTGAGAAATCGAGGATGTCGTTGATGATGCCGAGCAGATTTCCGGCCGCACGGTTCACCTTGCTGATGTAATTTCGTTGCTTGCTGTCCAGCCCGGTTTGCAGGGCGAGATGTGACATACCGATGATGGCGTTCATCGGCGTGCGGATTTCGTGGCTCATGTTGGCTAGGAAATCACTCTTGGCCTTGGTCGCTTCTTCAGCCCGGTCGCGGGCCACGCGCATCTCATTTTCAGCAAGATCTCGGCTTTCACTCACCAGCACGATCCACCAGGTAGACAGGCTGGCCAGGAGGCCGGCGCCGACGAAAACGCGCAAACGGTAATCGCTGAACATAGCGACCACTGCCCCATCGATCTCTTTGATTCCCGCGGGGAGCGTGATCCAGAGAATGCCCCAGATGATGCCGAGCATAACGCTCCAGATCAAAGAGAAATTCGCGACGCGCAGTGTTGTCGCCGTTGATACCTCACGACGCAGCGTCGCATGCAGGGCTCGGCCAACCCATGCCCGGTAATGGTCGAGCGGGGTGGTGATACGGGGTTTGCAGACATCTTTGCAGGTCGCTTCCAGCGTGCAGCAGAGCGAGCAGATGGTGCCGTCATGGTGCGGGCAGTGGGCCGAATCCGCCTCGGCGTAGTGATGACTGCAGACGGTGCAGCCGACCATGACATTGGAGCCGGGGGCGAAGTGGCTGGGACGCGCAATGTAGTACTTGCCCTTGGTCAGGATGGCGATCACCGGCGAGAGAATGAACGCGATTACGGCGGCGATCAGCCAGGAGTAGGCTTGGGCGTAATCCCCAAGCAATCCGCTGAAGGCAATGGTCGAGATCACCGAGGCCACCACCATACTGACCACGCCGACCGGGTTCACGTCGTAGAGGTGGGCGCGCTTGAACTCGACAATCGGCGGGCTGAAGCCAAAGGGCTTGTTGATGACCAGATCGGCGACCACCGCACAGATCCAGGCCACGGCGATATTGGAGTACATGCCCAGCACGCTGTTCATGGCCTCAAACAGATCGAGTTCCATGAGCAGCAGGGCAATGGCGCTATTGAAGACGAGCCAGACCACGCGCCCGGGATGCGAGTGCGTCACGCGCGAGAAGAAATTCGACCACGCCAGCGAACCGGCATAGGCGTTGGTGACATTGACCTTGAGCTCCGAGATGATGACGAACAGCGCGCTGATCAGCAGGGCTGTCTGCGGGTTTTCCAGCGCATAGCTAAACGCGCGCTCGAAGATCTGGATGGGCTCTTTGGCGTCAACGATGGCCAAACCGGCCACTACGGCACCGGCCGCCAGCATGGCGCCGCCCATCTGCTTGATGAAGGCGATAAAAACCCAACCCGGGCCACCGGTCATCATGTTGAGCCACCAGCTCCAGCGATTTTTCTTGGTGCGCTCGGGCATGAAGCGCAGGTAGTCCACCTGCTCGCCGATCTGGGCAATCAGCGAAAACGAGATGCCTGCCGCAATACCAAAATGGAAGAGATCAAAGCCACTGCTCTTGGACACCCCACCGGTGAAGTGGGTCATGGACTCCAGGGCATTGGGGTCACGGGTCAGCACCAGATAAAAGGGCGTAATTAGCAAAATCAGCCAGATCGGCTGCGTCCACTGGTGAAAGCGATTGATCGCCGTGACCCCGTAGAAGACGATGGGGATGACCACGACCGAACAAATGATGTAGCCCAGCCACAAGGGAATACCGAAACACAGCTTGACCGCCTGCGCCATGATGGCCGTTTCCACGGCCAGGAAGATGAAGGTGAACGAGGCGTAGATCAGCGAGGTGAAGGTCGACCCGACATAACCGAAGCCGGCGGCCCGGGTGAGCAGATCCATGTCAATGCTGTGTTTGGCCGAGTAGTGGCAGATCGGCCAGCCCGCGGCAAAAATGGCAAGAGTCGCAAACACCATGGCCCACATGGCGTTGGCAAAACCGAAGTCGAGCAAGAGCAGCGCCCCGATGGCCTCGTAGGAAAGCGCCGAGTTGGTGCCGATCATCGTCGCGCCAATGACGGCGGGCGACCACTTGCGGAAGCTGCTGGGCGAATAGCGCAGCGCGTAGTCTTCAATCGACTCGTTGGCGACCCAGTTGTTGTATTGGCGGCGGACTAGCTCGACGGTATGCGTGGTGGGCATTGAGGCAGTCTTCTGGGTTGATGTTCCGCAAGTCGGCGCTGGTGATACGGCGATTCAGGGCGTGTTGCTCAGTGCAGCTATTCGGGCACTTTGGTCTTTTTCCGGCTGGCGACGGTCTTCGTGAGCAAGAACTCGAAGTGGTATTTCTTCAGCAGCGCCGTGTAGTCATTGGTCTTGCGAAAGGCGGCAAGCGCATCGCGCATACGGTTGTTCCACTCTTTGCCTTCCTGTGTGGCTTTCGTGAAAGAAACGTAGCGGTTGTCTCCCCTGAAACACGGTTCGACCACCACCATGCTCTTACTGGCTTTGAACACCTCGTTTTCCTCGACCGGGCTGCGTGCATAAAAAAAGGCGTCAAACCGTCCCGCCTGAAGCATGCTGATCAGGTTGGTCAACTGCCCGGTGACCTGGGTGAAGTCCAGCGTCGGCTTTACCTTTTCCAATTCGCTGGAGACCATGTAGTTGGTGAGGAACGCGTACTGCAGCGGCGGCAGATTGGTGATCTGTCCATCCCAGCGTAGTGTCGCGGCCTTTTCGGCCCGGGTGAACAGGCAGATTTCCTCGAAGTGCAAAAAGTTGCCGTCATCAAAAATCGCGTATTTGTTGCGCTCCGCGCTGGGCGAGATGTAGGTCACCGCGTGGACGGTGCCGACCTCCAGGCTTTTCAGGGCACGGTTCCACGGCAGCGCCAGCCAGCGGATGTTGAAACCGGCGTTCTTGGCAGCTTGATTGAGCAACTCGTAGTGAAAGCCACCCATGCTGCCGTCGTTGTGCGCTACGGAGTACGGCCTGTTGTCCGCCTCCTCCATGGCAATGATGATGTCAGCTTCGGCTCGAGCCAGCGTCGGTTGGGCGAGAAGCAGCGTGAGCAGACAAAGAAGAGGGGCGTGGATCATCGCTATCTACCTCAGCATGAAAAGGAAAACCTGAGCATTGTCCAATGGGGTAGCCGCAGCAAATTGCATGGTGGTAACTTTCCCCTATGTGCTGATTGCACTTTGCGAACAATATAACGTCAAGACCGCAATGCAAGTGAACCCGATTGCCCCGGCGTCACCAGCCGTGATATGGTGTCCTGCTCTCCCCCCCACTGTTTAAGTCCATCGTTTCGAAGTGGCGTTTATGCCGGTGTAGAACCCCATTCTGGGTTGCAGTTCCGCAAGTCGGCGCTGGTAAGACGCCGATTACTCGGTAGCGGGTGCGGCGATTGCTCCGCCTGAAAAGCGAAGCTGCCGTTATTCCAAGCGAAGGGCAGGGCTAGCCCAAGGTGGTATCAAGCACCATCATCAGCGCAAAGCCAGCCATGAGCCCGATGGTTGCCGCGGTCTGGTGCCCGTTGCGGTGCGTTTCCGGAATCACCTCATGCGAGACGACGAAGAGCATCGCGCCACCCGCCAAACCAAGACCAATGGGGTAGGCCAGCGCCAGACCGGAGGCGAGGCCTACACCGAGCAACGCGCCGACCGGCTCCAGCGCGCCACTGAGGATCGCCAGGCCTACCGCCAGGGCCGGGGTGAAGCCGGCCGCACGCACCGCCAGAGCCACGGCGAGGCCTTCGGGAATGTCCTGAATGGCGATGGCAGTGGTCAGGGGCAGGCCCACGCTCATGTCGCCCTGCGAAAAGCTGACACCAATCGCCATGCCCTCGGGCAGATTGTGTAGGGCCATGGCAAAGACGAACAACCACACAGGCTCTGCGCCAGCAGTAGCACTACCGTGAGCAGGCCGAGTGCCAGCCCGCCGGCAATCCAGAGATGCAGGCGGGCGTGATCGATAAAGATCCGGTTCCAGCCGGGAGCGGGGAGTAGGGCGGCAGTAGGCCGACGCATGATCGTCATTGGGTTGCCGCGTGCCAGTGCGCCCCGCTTTGCCCAGCTTTCCGCAAGTCGGCGCTGGTAACACGGCGATTGCTCGGTATTGGAATCAAAAAGGTCCTGTGCCTGGAGCGTGCAGGGCCTCTTGTGGAGCATGACTTGTTGGGTGGGGCTTGGCCACCCGCACTATTGAGGCAAGCGCAATACTCCCTTGCCTACTCAAATACGGGCACACGAGAGCGTTCCTCGATGCTGAAACTGCTGTCTCGCAATCGAACTACGTCGGCCTGCTTATCTGCATCCGTTTTGCCGGCGAAATCCAACAAACGCTTTCGCTCTGCAAGATAGATGTCAACACGTTGTTTCCAAGCCGCTTCCTCTCTGTCCAAGGCGGCAAGATTCTGGGCAACTTCCGGCCCTGCGATATCGGTGCGTATCTGC
Source organism: Rhodocyclaceae bacterium (assembly GCA_016702335.1). Classification (GTDB taxonomy): domain Bacteria; phylum Pseudomonadota; class Gammaproteobacteria; order Burkholderiales; family Rhodocyclaceae; genus JADJEF01. Next base: position 831,293 of record JADJEF010000018.1, on the reverse strand, counting down.
AAAATTTGTGCTTCGGTTGCGCCGCGTGCACGCGCCGTTCGTTCCGCATCGATCAAGGCATGATGCTTTACGTCTGGAGCCCGCCCTTCTCGCACCGTAACCGGCAATTTCGCATCGAGCTCGGCCAGTTTCGCGTTCTTCTGTGCGATGCTCAGGCTGGGATTTTTAGCGATGTCCATGCGCGCGAAAGCGTCGTTCTCAAGCAGATCTTCTTTGCCAAACAGGGCGGTAATTTCGGCAGGCGAAAAATAGCGCGACCTGAGCGCCAGAATGCTAGCTCGCCTCACCCTCACAATATCCAGGGCGCTGCCTGTTGCTGGATCAGGCGTCAGGGCCTTCAGACTCTGCTTGAAATCCAGATAGCTACCAAACAGACGTTTGGCTTCAGCGGCGGCCTTCGTCTGCAATTCTTTATCGAGTGCCGATTCGACCTCTTTGCGGATTTCAGGAAGCGTACGCTCCCCCAAGGTGGACAGGTAGTAGTCGAATCGCTCGATCAGACCTTCGTCGATCACCAACTCGCCACCGACGTTTTGCAAAACTCCATCGGGCGTGGTGCCCTCCAGAGATTTTGCAAAAACCACCGACGCTGGAACCGCTGCGACAGACTCAGCCTCGATAGCCTCCGGCCGAGTTTTTACTACGACGAGTGTTGCAATAAGTGCTACAACGCCCAGAGTGATACCGAGGGCCTTGCCGTGCATTACAGTCCCTTGCCTTTCAGGAAATTGACGTGTTTGCGATAGACCGTCTTCGGATTGACTTCAAACAGATGCGTCAGGCCGAAGGACATATTGACTTCATCGAGGTGGTTCATCTTGTACGCCCCAACTACCTTGCCCAATACCTGCGAGCATGCGCCGACAATGCCGTCGCTCAATTCTTTGCCATAAACCAGAGACACCACGCCCACACCACCATCAACAGGGTCCAGCACGTTGGTCACGGTTGAAATACCGATCCACGAGTAATAGTGAATGCCTTTCTTGCTGATATGCGATCCGGCGGCATTGCCGCTGTTCCAAGTAAATGCTGGCGTTGTGCCAGTGAGTAGATCGTTCAGGCTGTAAGTGCTGGGGCAGGCCGGCGTAGGTACGCCATCGGGAGCAATCTTGGTCGTTACAGCCGAACCGGCCGTAGTCAGCGAATTCAATGCGGCAACACCACTCTGAGACAAGTCCGTGCCGGCGGCAACGCCCAACACTTTTGTCAATGCAGCCGACGCGGCATTCGCCACTGACTCAGACACAGACCCGGGCGCTATTGTTCCGCGTACAACGTCAGCGATTTTGGCACCCCGATTGACGCCGCCAACACTGGTAACCGAGGCGACCAACTCGGGCACCTTGGCGGCTGCATAACGGGCCGTCGGGCTGCCCTGGCTGTGGCCGATCAGATTGAACTTGATCGTCGGACTATTCCCAAGTTGAGCCTTGAGGCGCTTCAATTCGGTGACCAACTGCTCACCGCGAACTTCGTTACTTTGGGTTGCCGAAACGCTAGTCTGAAAAACTACAGCGCCTTCTCTGGCCAAGGTGTCTCGAACGCCATAGAAGTAGTCAGCGCCCAAGATGTTGTCAAAGCCAAACAGGCCATGGACCAACAAAATAGGGTATTTGGTTTTGGTGTATCCCGTTTCTGCGAATGCGGGTTGGCCGAGGGAAAAACATGCGGTTAAAGCAAGCACCGAATTGCGAAGGACTGGCTTCATTCTTTATTTCCTCTCGATTTTTTTAGGATTATGGGGCGCCACTCTTTGGGGTGATGCAGGCATTGCGGGGTGCGACGGTGACGCTGCGGCTAACCTAAGGCCCGCGACTCGGAGCGAAAGCGCCCGAACAAGTCTATAGCAATTTTCTTTGTCAGTTTATGGCGGTGCGAAGCTTCTTCCCACGAGAGATCTAACAGCGAGCCTGCGCTTGACGCACCATGGTCACGACTACTTTGTTAATTGGCTCATCTCGATAATAGGCATGAGCACGGCGAGGACAATGACCATCACGATGCCGCCCATGACGACAATAAGCAGCGGTTCAATCAGGCCACTCATCCAGCCCATGCGGTGTTCAAGTTCGTTTTGCAACTGACGCGCCGCGTGTTGGAGCAATTTTGGCAAGTCGCCACCACTTTCGCCGTTGGCAATGAAATGGATCAATAGGGGCGGGAACAGCCCTTTCGTTTCAAGAGCACGGGCCAGAGTAGATCCCTCCCGAACATGGTCTGAGGTCGCCGAAATGGCATCTCGAAAGACATCCAGACGAGCGCCGTCTCGGGTCGCTGCCAACGCTTGAAGCATTGGAACACCTCCGTCGAGAAGAATCGACAGGGTGCGTCCGAAACTGGCGCCAGCTTCGAGTTTCAGCATGCGTCCGATGAGCGGCAGGCGCAGCAGCCGACGTTGAATTCGTCGGCGATAGTCAGGTTGGGCATAGACCCGCTGGAAAGCTACGATCGCGGCGACGACGAGCAGGGCCAATGCGGGCCAGGCCTCGCGCAGGAAGTTCGAGGTGCCCAGCAACGCACGAGTGAGAAATGGCAGTTCCTGTCGCGAGTTAGTAAATACCGAGGCAATCTGGGGTACCACGTAGATCATCAGTCCGCCGATTACCAGCATGGCGACAATCGTGACCACAGTCGGGTAGAGCATAGCCAAGGCAAATTTTTGCCCGACGGCCTCTCGCGCTTCCAAATAGTCCGCTAGTTCGTTCATCACACGGGGCAATGCACCTGCGTCTTCGCCGCCTCGAATCAGCGCACGATAGAGATCAGGAAACGCCCTGGGATAGCGCCCCATCGCCTGAGCCAGCGCGTGTCCTCCCCGAACTTCAGCGCGGATGCCGGCCAAAATCTCACCCACCTTGGGCGAATCAGTCTGAGCGACCAGGGCGTCGAGTGCTCGCTCGACCGTAAGTCCTGATGACAGCAATGAGGCGTATTGCCGGGTAATGAGCGCCAATTCGCCGGTACTGATGGAAAGCTTTGCTGCTGGGGATGACGCTTTGTCGTCAATAGCCGCAATGGTAAGAGCAACCAGTCCACGCGTGCGCAACAGGGCGCGAACTGCGCGTGGCGAATCAGCTTCAACAACGCCGGCCTGCTCTCGTCCGTCCTCGGTGGCAGCCTGGTAGCGGAAAGTTGGCACGGATTTGGCGGACTTCAGTCGCGCGTCAGGCGCAAGAGTTCGGAAACGGACGTAGTGCCATCGGCAATCAAGCGCAAGCCATCACTACGCAATGGAGTCATGCCATTTCGTACGCCCTGGTCACGATAAGCGCTATCACCAGCATTGTTCTGAATCAGACTGCGAAGCTCGTCATTGACTATTAGTAGCTCGTATAGCCCGACGCGGCCCCGGTAGCCGGTATGGGCGCATTCCGCACAGCCGGTTGCAGCATACGTGTCCAATTCTGGCAGCCCGTTACGTCGTAATAGTTCTTTTCCCGCAATGTCGGGAACCCGGCATGCCGGGCACAAGCGACGCACCAAGCGCTGTGCCATTACACCTAACATGGAGGAGGCGAGAAGGAAAGGTTCCACCCCCATGTCGGTCAGTCGTGTTACGGCGCTGGCGGCATCGTTGGTGTGCAGGGTGGCAAATACAAGGTGGCCGGTAAGCGATGCCTGTACCGCGATCTGCGCTGTTTCAATGTCACGTATCTCGCCGATCATCACCACATCCGGATCTTGGCGCAGAATGGAGCGCAAAGCGCGGGCGAACGTCATGTCAATGCGCGCATTGACGTGCGTCTGGCCGATTCCCGGAATCTCGTACTCGATCGGATCCTCTACGGTCATGATGTTGAGCTGAGCCGTGTCCAGCCGTCCCAATGCAGCGTACAGCGTTGTCGTCTTGCCCGAACCGGTCGGCCCGGTCACCAAAACAAGGCCGTGCGGCTGGTTGATCAGGCGCATCAATTGATCCAGCGTTTCCGGGGCAATGCCAAGTTTGGGAAGATCAAGACCGGTACTGGCCTTGTCAAGCAGGCGCAGTACCGCTCGTTCGCCCTGAGCGGTGGGTAATGTAGAGACCCGAACATCGACGCTACGCCCGGCCAGACGCAGAGCCATACGGCCGTCCTGCGGCAGGCGCTTTTCAGCGATATCGAGATTGCTCATGACCTTGATGCGCGATGCCAGGGCGGCATGCACAGCACGCGGCAGGCTGACCACCTCGCGCATCACGCCATCGACACGAAAACGGACCACAGAACGCTCGGCATAGGCCTCAATGTGGATATCGGATGCGTTCTCCCGCAGCGCCTCCGTCAGAAGCGCGTTGATCATGCGAATGATCGGGGCGTCATCGTGAGTGTCCAGGAGCTCCAGTGTCTGGGGCACATCTTGCAGCAGTCGCGCCAGATCTAGATCCTGCTCTATCCCTTCCGCTAACTGTGCCGCTGCCTGAGTGCCATCGGAGTAGTCGGCGGCAAGTTGCCGGTCGAAAGCTTCGACGTCAACCTCGTCAACCTCAAGCGAAAAACCCAGTACCCGCTGTATCTCGGCCAACACTCCGACTGATGCTCCGCGACGCAACAAAATGCGAGCGGTGCGCTCATCGTGCCCGACCAAAAGAACGCCGTGGCTACGGGCGAAGGCGTAGGGGATTGGATGATGAACCATCAGGGAGTGGCAGTGGCAGCCGGTTGGGGAACCTGAGCCGGAGCTATGGCGGCAGGCGGCATCGCATTTTCGGCAGGAAAGGTCAGTAGTTCTGACCGGCGCGCCCCATCGAAGACAGGACTGGTCTGCTCGCCGATGACGAAGTTGTACCGATCTTTTGTCAGCCGGCTCGCCAGAGCATCATCTCGAACGATGGTTGGGCGCAGGAAAACCATCAGGTTCGTTTTGGTACGGCGCTTTTTATCAAAAGAGAACAGGGCTCCGAGCAAGGGAATATCGCCCAGCAGGGGAACCTTCTCTACGCCGTTCGTAATCGAATCCTGAATGAGTCCGCCGAGCACGATGGTTTGGCCGTCCTGAAGCGACACCGTTGACTCAAGCGAGCGCTTGTTGGTAGTAATACCGGAGGCGTTGTTTGTGCTCGTGGTATCGACGCTGGACACCTCCTGAAAGACTTGCAGACGTACCGATCCACCTTCGCTGATCTGTGGCTTCACCTTCAAGGTCAGGCCCACGTCTTTGCGCTCAATCGTCTGAAAAGGCGTGGCCGTCGCCGTAGTCCCGGTTTGAGCGTATTGACCGGTGATGAACGGCACATTCTGGCCGATCACAATGCTGGCCTGCTCGTTGTCCATGGTTAGCAGATTTGGCGTGGACAGGATGTTGGCATTGGAATCAGTTTCCAACGCATGAGCGAGCACTGACAGATTGGGGACCACGGTACCGTTGGCTAACCGGATGCTATTGAGCAGGCCAATATTGAGGCCAGCTCCAGGGGTGGGCAGGTTCGGCGTCAGCGAGACCTGTGGAACAGAAAAAATGTTGTTGTTGCCACCAGTCGAAAAGTTGGTGCCGCCGATAACTGAATTTTGTGCACTGCCAAGGCTTCCACGCTGCCATTGAACGCCGAATTCAGTCGCCTTGTCAGCTGTTACTTCCACGATCAGTGCCTCGATATAGACCTGTGCTCGCTTCACATCCAGCTTTTCAATCACGCTACGGAGGTTATTGAACACGGCATCCGATGCAGTAATGATGAGTGCGTTTGCTGCCGCGTCGGCCTGCACGATACCCTGACCGGATGGTGCGCTGCTTCCCGTTGAGCCGCTATAGCCGCTCGCAGCACTTGCACTGACTGCGCTACCCATGCCGCCTCCCGCAGAACCAGTTGCGGACGCGGGTGCAGACGCTCCAGCGCTACTCGCGAGGGAGGTCGTCGCCGGCGAGGCTGCCGTAGAGGTATTGCCTGACAACATGGAGCGCAAGGTCTGCGCCAACATCACAGCTTCGGCGTTACGCAGATAAATGACGTGGATGTTGCCAGGCGTCGAGCCGGGTACGTCAAGCCGCTCGATCAGAGCGCGAACACGCGCTACTCGTGAGGGATTGTCGGAGCGCAAGATCAGGCTATTGAGCCGAGGCTCGGCGACTACAGAGATTCGCTCGACCCCTTCAGTACCTGCACCACCCGGTGCTGCAGCCGAACCATTTGCCAGAATTCGACTGACGGCATCGGCAATATCGGCAGCGGTAGCATGTTTTACTGGAATGATGACCGGCTCAAACGCGCTCGGCTGATCGATGCTATCAATTAACTGGGCTAGACGACGGACGTTCTCCGCGTAGTCGGTGACCACCAGCGTGTTGCTCGTGGCGTGAGCTGTCACCGGGTTATTCGGCGAAACCAGAGAGCGAACGATGGGGAGCAACTGGGTTGCCGACTCGTACTTGAGTGTAAAAACCTCTGTCACCATTTGTTCGCCGCGCGAATCTTTGCCTAGGGATGTGACCGCGCTGGCGCGAAACTTCGCGTCTGCCTCTGGCAGAATAACGATAGCACCCCGACGTTCCACTGCAGTAAATCCCTGCAGGCGAAGGGCCGCCAGCAGAATGTCGTATGCAAGGGCGGGAGTCACAGGCGAACTCGATACGACGTTGATGGTGCCCTTGACGCGTGGATCGATGATGAAATTTTTCCCCGTGGCTTTACCGATAGCTCTGACCACAGACTCAATGTCGGCACTCACAAAATTCAACATAACCCGCTCTGTTTTGCTTGCCTCAGTTGCACCGACTTGTTTGGCAAAAAAGAGGAGCAGAAAAACACCTAGGGCGATGCCAACGAGAACGCTCGGCTTGCGCAGGGAGATCGGGATAGAAATCATTTTATGGGGTGTCCTTGCCGGGAGTTTCCTGGTTTTCTGGCTCGAGAGATACAACCGGGGCCAATAGATTGATGCGTTCGGCGGAGCCATTGCGATCAATGAGCACATGATCGATCTCTACTTTTGTCAATCGTGCGCCCGAGACGATTTCGTCGCCAACGCCAAACGCTGCCGCACTCTGGCTGCCTATGCCGATCAACGCTGAGGACCGACTACCACCGGCGTAAACGCCGATCAGTGTTAAGTCGGTGGCTTCAGCCGGTGCGGTCTCGGTACGCTCCGGAGCGACAGCTTCAATACCAAACCACGGCACTCGCGTTACCGCCGCGAGATTGACATTCCCCCTCAATTCAGGCGCTGACGGTGGGGTGGGGGGCGCTAAAAAATGCAGCGTCCAACCTGCCAGGCGCCAACACAACACGGCTGCCAACAATAAGGCAACAAGCCTCTTTTCAGCGAGGCCAATCAAAGCGGTAGAACTGATTCGGATGGGCAGTTTCATCGCAAATTCAGGGTAACTGCAGGCGATAAACACTCGGCCCTGATTCCTCGCCGAGTGCCCCGAGTAAGGGTGCCAGGGCAATACGATCTGAGCCTACCGTTACCGTTGTGCTGAGCACAAGCCGGCCCTCGCTATCGACATGCCCTTCGCCCGAGAGGCTTACCGGTCCCGAACCCAATCCTGATGAAAGCCCGAGACTCCAGCCCTGTGGCGCTGGGATAAGTATCAGCGTTATCTCCCCAAGATGTATCAGAGGAACGAGACCCGAAGAGAAATTCTTCCACAAGATGTCAATTCGACCGTTCTTGGTCGCAAGCTGCTTTGCATCGACGTGCAGACGACCACCCAGTTGAAGTGCTGCCAACTTCGGGTCCAGGTTTGCCACAAGAAAGGCAGGAAGAGTCGCCGACAAACTCTCAAAGCTCACTCCGGTTGTCGATAGGCTGATTACACCCGATTCGGCCGGAGCACTCCCCGTCAACCTCCAATTCAGACGGCCTTTAAACAGGTCGTCGGGAACGAAGGACCATTTCCAGTCGCCACAGCGTTCGCTCGACCCGTCGGGTCTGACACATGTCAACAGCGCCTGACCTGACCAAATCGTGCCGCGTACGTCACCGAAAGCGAGACGCTGGTGGGAGAGTTCCTGCACCGTGCCCACCAGAACCGTCGCTGGCATCTGGACAATAATCCCAGCGAAGAAAATCAGGACGGCAAGTGCCCCATAGCTAAATCGGCTCATGGTTCGGCCACCGTGAAACGCAATTCACCCGACAATAAGGAGTTATCGGAGCGCAGAGTGGCCGCTTCGAGACGAAGCCGCTGCCCACGTACCGTTGAGTCAATCCAGCCCAAAAGACGACTTAACTTAATGTTGGAAAGTTGGATGGTCAAACCACTGTCCCCATCAAGCTTGACATCGAGTCGGGAGGGGTTCAATTGCGTGCGTGCGGATGCCTCGACGGTAACCAGCAGCGCTGAACCGCGTGCCGAGGAGTCGTTTGCAAGGACCGCCGCTGTTGCCGGGGCTTTCAGTTCGCGCCGAATCGCAAGCATGGTGGCCAGATTCTTTCGCTCCAATTCGACAACCCGGGTCAAACGCGTTTGGGATTCCTTTAGCGGCAGCCAGATCGCGAAAATAATCACGATTGCCAGAGCGATGCTTGTGCCCCAGCCTATCAGCAAGCGCTCGCGGGGTGTCCGTCCGGCCATGGCGCTTTCCCAACGCTTGCGCGCGTAGGCCATAACAATCGATTGACCGTCAATCTTCAGACTGGCCGCAACTTTCATCGCACCACCTTGATGCTACGTTTTCCATCGCGCTGATCCAGCGTCGCCGTCAGGCCTGCCGAACGTGCCGCGGCGATCCATGCCGCCTCGTCATCCGTTCCCTTGGCTTTGAGAAACAGTTGGCCGGATTCGTAACGCAACTCGTCGAGAGGGGGCACATTGCCCGCTTCAGCGCCCAACCGTGTCATCAAGACCAGCAAATCCGACGTTGCCGATTCTGCCCTCGCGGCCTGGGCCATCTCAAGCTTTCGCCGCAACTGGACCTCGCCATTAATCATCGGCGCATGCTGGCCCATTACAGAACGAAATACTGACTCCTGCTGTGCCATCAATTGCTTGCGCTGCAGCGTAAGAATTAACCAGTCGGTGGCTACAAAAATGAATTCCAGAGAACATAGCAGAGCCAACATGATCACTGCCGGTTTAACTGCCCGAATGATTCTTGCCTTGGGTATCGCGAGGGTGGAGCGCCACGAGAGATTGGGTGCCTCGTCGTACGATGCCGATATCCAATCGAGCACCCCGCGCTGTTCTATCGCCACCCCGAGATTGTTTAGCCAGGGCGGCAGATGATCTCCAAGATCGGAAGAGCAGTAGACGTCAATGGACAGAGGTGCCGCCTCAGCTGCCGTTACTTCGGCGCTCGGGTCGCTGCCAAGTTCGGTAACGCTACGAGCGATAGCGCCTTTGACCGTTTCCCGCAGGACAATCAGCAGATGCTGCGGCACTTCATCTGCTAACGTATTGGCCCCGGTACAGGCCGCCCAATGAGGCAGTGCGAGCACAAAACGATCTTTTGAAAAATGCAGGGATTGAGTTTCCTTGTTTCGGGGTAAGCCCCAGCTTTCTGCAACCACGCGCACGGAGCGTGCGCGGGCGACAACTGGCTCGGCCATCATTGCGTCAAGCCAGCCACGGTAATACACGGCAACGCTAGCCACAGTGGGCGAAGGCATTGCTAGCAGGGCAAAACCGGCGGATTCGGCGGGCACGAGTATGTGCTCCTCCAAGAGGCCCGGTAGCGCGAGAATAATTCGCCTCTTGGGTAGTGCAGGGACGGTCAGTGTTACGACATAAAGGCAATCGTCGGGAACTATGATCCGCACCGAACTGGCGTTTGGCACAGTAGCGATACCGTGCCCGGATTGAATCGGGTTCTGGGTCCAGTCAAGAAGCACCCAAGGTGTTTTTTCATGAAGGCCGGCGCGGTCGGCGTGCAGGCGCAGTTCCATTAGTCAGGCCTCTGCCAAATAACGAGGGGCCACTTACCTTCCTGTCGCTGTAACAATGTGCTGACACGGTAAACGCTTTGTTCGCTCCGCGTCCCTTGAACGGACTCGGTCTTTACCTCGCCCTGGGCGACAAAAAACTGGCTCTGTACGCCCAAGTTTTGTATACCCTCGCGCTCAGATTCGTTCAGGTGATGCTCAAAATCGGCGAGCGTTGCGAAGTGTTTGGCGCGGCGTGCGGCTACGATTTTCGTGCTGTGTCCAGCGAAAGCCCCGATACAGCGGCAGAGAGAATTTCGGGGAGGCCGTATTGACATTGATTGCGCTCGGGGTCGGCAACACGGTGACAAAGGGCCTCAAAGTCTGGATCGTCAATGCATCGAAACCACGAACATACAGGAGTTCTTCCAGACTACCAAGCAACACATTGGGTGCCCGATAAGCGGGGAGTCCGACTCGAATAGTAATCGCTTTCTGCGCCACCTTCAGCCGCAGTCTCTTCGTCCGAATCTACCCAATCCACCAGAGCGCCTGCCAACGAAGAAGGCAGATTCACGCTGGAAAGTAGGCGCGAAAACGTCGCGAGGGCAGGGGCATTCAGCTTCCCTTCGAGTACAACCGAATTTAAGTCGAATTTACCTTGCTCGTCTTCAATTCGGCCGCTGATCGACATCTCTCCTTGCGAAATCACGGGCATCGGTTGCGCCCAGGCTTCGCCAGCGTGGTCTGTTTGCGAAGTCTTTCCGTCGTCCGCAAGTGTGGACCGCGCCCAATGCAGGCTGGCCAACACAGCCTCGCGTGATCCGTCCAACCCCTGACGCGCCTGCAACTGGGCGACCCAGGTTTCCTGCGTCATCAGCAGTTTGGTGCCAATGGTCGCCACAAAAGCAACTACCAGCAAGGCAGCAATAATTGTGTTGCCGCGTGCTTGCCGTAAATACGTATGGCGCGCGAAGAACGACGAGGGGTGGTTCACGTTCGGGCCACCATCCGGCTTATCCGTCCGAGTCCGTCAATGTCCAAATGAGTTCAACTGCGCGCGGCAAGCTTGTCGCCGGAGAGCCGCTCGGCGGCCAGATATCTGACCAACGGTCATTCGTTCCCAAAAAACGTACGCTGACACTCTGCAAACCCTCAAGCACCGTGATTGGCGGCACTTCGTTAGCGCCCGTGGCATCAAGCTGGGCGTGCACGGATAGCGCGATATTGGGCGGCACAAAAAGATAGCTCACCCGATTCGGCGGGGTTTCCGGGCTACTGGAGTGATGACTAAAGCTGACTCGATATCCTGCCGCCTGGCTGGGTCGCCCGTATAGCGCCGGCTCTAGGCGTCCGCTGGCATCCCAGGCGGGCCTGGGCGTCGCAAACAAGACGTCATTTTCAAACTCGGCGAATACACGCTCGATAGCGCGCAAACGGTTGGCCGTTTCACGCATAGCCGACTCGGCGGCAATCAGTGAGTTAATGCCGTTGAAGCTCATCAAGGAAAGCATGGAAAAAATAGCGAGTGCGACCATCACCTCTATCAAGGTAAAGCCGCTTCTCGGTCGGCCGCACCAACGCGTCTCGTGATAAGTTTTGAAGTTCATCGTCGCGCCACGACGAAGCCTGTGACCTGGTACAGGGAGGAGTCCGAATTCGGACGATGAACACTCACTGACACCCTTCTGAAATCTGGGTTGGGCGTCGTTTCGATGTCGATTTTCCAGGCAAACGTACTCCGGCCCCTGTTGCGCATCACCGGTTGTAACGCCTGTTCCGGGGAAACTGGCACCTGCCTGCAGTCGAGAGAGTTGATTGCGCCCTACCCACCGTGCCAGAGTGCGCTCCTTCAATTCGGCATTGTTGTCCATGGCCACGGCGGCCGCACGCAAGCCGGCACCCAGAGCGACGGCAAGAATTGAGAGTGACACCAGCACCTCGATCAGAGTGAAGCCAACAAGGCGGTGAACCGCCAGGCACCGTTTCTTGATCAAGGTGCACCTGCCGCCACGAGAGAAATCCGTCCCGCCACATCTCCCATTACGTTCCAGGTACCCTCTGTACTGGTAACCGTTAGTCGAAATGGTCGCATAAATCCTTGCCCAGGAAAGACCAGCATGGGCTGCCCGATCGACGCCGAATTTGTCGCGAGCGACCCCTGCGCGAGAGGTGGCACGATGGACGTAGCGGCTGCTACAGACAGACCAGAAGCGAAGCCGAGCGTGATACCTGGCGGCAACGTTCTTTGCCGCAACACGCTATCGTTGACATGCGTGCTCCAAGATCCGCGCCAGTCATAAAATCCATAGCCGCCAGAATCTGCCTGCCAGGCCAAAGGAATGCCGCGCACACTAGCCAAGGTCTGCGCGTGATCAAACAGGGCTGCAAGTCGGGCTGCTTCGTCCTTGGCCGACACGCGGGCACCCGCTAATCCCGGAAGGACCAGCGACGCACTCAGACCAATGATCATGACAACGAGGAGTACCTCAAAGAGCGTAAATCCAAGCGTCGTGTGTGATTCACGGCCAATTGAAGCGCGGTCACGCACAGGCAACAGACATGTCGAGTGAACGTTTGTGCCAGGACCAGCCCGGACTCAATCTGCCAGGAACCGATACCGGCATCAATGCCCTCGCCACCCGCGGCACCGTCAGCCCCGAATGAAAAGACATCAATCTCGCCCTGGGCGCCTGGGCTCAGGTACTGGTAGGAACCGCCCCAAGGATCGTTAGGCAAGCGCTCAATGTAGCCGCCTGACTTCCAGTTTTTTGGGACTGGACCACCCGCAGGCTTGGCAATTAGTGCCTGAAGACCCTGCTCTGTGGTTGGGTAGCGCGCGTTGTCGAGACGGTACATCTTTAGGGCTTGCATCAACGTCATGATGTCGTGCTTGGCCGCTACAGCCCGCGCTTCATCGGGTCGCGACATCAATTTCGGCACTACCAGTGCAGCCAAGATGCCCATGATTACGATCACAACCAGAATCTCGATCAGGGTAAAGCCGCCGCGGCGCGTCACACGCTTTGCGATAGCCCCTACCTGGGCAGTGGTTGCCGTATTGACAACTTTCATTCCATCGACGTTCAACATCGCCAACCTCCATTTGCAACTGTTTTAAGTGCTATTTGTGCGAACAATAGCATAGGGCGTAATCGCGGCGTTACGTCCCCTGTCGCTTCTCTGTGTGAGCGGGTACTTCATGGACTCAATCACAGCTGCTGACGAGTGAATTTAAGACGGCGACGGCAATAGCAGTGTTGCTCGCGCAGAAGGATGGGCGTGACGAAGCGTGTGATGTCGCCCAATACGTAGCATCTGATTTTGTTGATTTTTAGTTGGATGCACCTAGACGAAAAAAATAAAGTGCACCCGCGATTACGATTGCGCGGGGGTGGCCGGAGCCACCCACCCTACTAAAAATAAGTCACCTACTGGAGAGTATTAAAAAATGAAGACATTGACACGTGCATGTTTGCTTGCTGCTACCGCCATGATGGCAGTTGCAGCGCCGGCTCACGCGGGCTACACCACCACCAAGAGTCCCATCGTGCTGGTTCATGGCATTTTCGGGTTCAACAACTTTCTTGGCGCTGACTATTTTTACGGCGTTCGGGACACGCTGGCCAAGGAGGGTGCAGTCGTCTACACGAGCACAGTTTCCGCGGCAGGCAGCAACGAGAACCGCGGAGAACAGTTGCGGGCAGAGTTGAAGCGTTTGCGTATCCTCAACAATAACCCGACGATGAAGTTCAATCTTGTTGGTCACAGTCAGGGTAGCCCGACTATCCGCTATGTGGCTGCGGTTGAGCCGGGGCTGGTAGCCTCTGTGACGAGCGTTGGGGGTGTCAACAAGGGATCGGCTGTCGCTGACATCGTCCGCAAGGTTGCGCCGGCCGGAACCTACTCCGAATCAGTCATCAACAGCGTGTCCAACGCTTTCGCTGGCGTTCTTGCGTTTGCCACCGGCAGCAGCGAGCTTCCCCAGAGCAGCGTGGATGCGCTTAATAGTCTGACAACGCCGGGTCTGGCAAAATTCAATGCCAAGTATCCTGCGGGCGTGCCTACCACCAGTTGCGGGGGAGGGGCGAACGTGGTGAAAAACATTCGTTATTACTCATGGGGTGGCAGCTCGACCGTGACCAACGTTCTTGATCCCCTCGATGCAGGAATTGGAACGCTTGGCTTGGCCTTTGTTGGTCAGCAGAGCGATGGCCTTGTGAGCGCGTGCTCGCAGAAGCTCGGCAAGGTGTTGCGGGTCGATTACAAAATGAACCATCTTGACGAGGTCAATGGCTTCTTTGGGATCGTTCATCTGTTCGAGACCAACCCGAAGAGTGTCTATCGGGCGCATGCCAACCGCCTTCAGGTAGCAGGCCTGTAAGATGAACAGCAAGGCCGTTTGGATTGGCCTTGGAACAGCGGCGGTCTTGTTGATCGCCGTTGTTTTCTTTCGCGTCCGCGAGGTGACTCTTATAGAGGAAGTGCCGGAAGTTGCCACTTCATCCGGGTCATTTGCAAAGTCTTTGGAAGGATCCACGCCGGACGGGCAATTGAAAGCTGATCTTGGTGGCGACCTGGTCTTGAGTGAGGCGTTGCTTGAGCGTTTTGACTACTACCTCGACCCTCGGCGAAAGATCTCTGGAAGAGATTCGAGCTGAGGTGGGCAGGCAAATCGATGCCGAGTTCTCGCCTAAGGCCGCGGGTGAAGCCAAGCGAATATTTGGACAGTACATTGAATTCAAGATGGCGCTGCAGACCCTGCCGATCGAGGCGGCTAAGCAGGACCCGGTGGCGACGATCCATGCCCGCACGGCAGCCATATCCAGTCTGAGAGCGCGGTACTTTTCGCCCGCGGAGATTTCAGCGCTGTTTGGGCGCAATGATCTACTGCAGGCCGATGCTTTTAAAGCGCCTGGAGATCGAACGCAACAAGAGCCTAAGTGCGGCGCAAAGAAAAGCACAGCTTTCCGAACTGGATGCCCGGTTGCCCGCAGATGTGCTTGCGGGGCGGGCACCTGATGCTAAGCATCACGGACTTGCTGACGCCGAGCGTGAGGCGCGTGCGCGCAATGCCAGCGATGCGGAACTGCTTGCACTGCGCACCGAGCGTGTTGGCGCTGAAGCGGCACGTCAGCTTGCCGAATTGGACCGGGAAGAGGCTGTGGAAGTCGCGTATCAATGCATACCTGCAGGAGAAGACGCGCCTGCTTGGCGTGGTGGGGATGGCGGAGGTGGGACAAAGAGGTCGAGGTGGAAAAGTTGCGGCAGCGAAGCTTCAAGGGCGGTGAGCTACTGCGATTGGGGGGCCTACGAGTGATCGTTGGGCGCCTGCCCAAGCGCACGCCCAAGCCCCCTGGGCAATCACACACCACCGCCTCAATCAGCCAGCATCTCTCTGGCTGGCAGGACCCGTCGTGCTGGCGCTGTTTGCCTGCTGTTCAGCTAAGATAACTTCCGGAGCCAACTCGGAGCGTAAGTTCGAGGTAACGCGGTATCGCACCCTCACAAAGACAAAACGCATTTCACTGTTACAAAAATCACAAACTTAACAATAACTTAAGGAGAAACACATGAAACTCTTGGGCACTATGGGTCTAGCCGCCTGTACCCTGCTTGCGCACGGGCAAGCGCTGGCGTTTGATCGTTCGGTCTTTGACAATCTGGACTACGGTATTTACTGGTATTCCAACAACACCGCCAGCATCAAGGCGACCGGCGGCACGAACCCCAACTTCAATCCGAGCAAACCCACTGTCATCTACGTTCATGGCTGGCAGAAGGACACCGTGGCAAAGCTTTACCGCGAAGATTTCAAGCATCAAGGCCTTTCGGGTAACCCGACAGACGAGACCATCGCCTGGAAAAATGCCGGCTACAACGTAGGTATTTTTTATTGGAACCAATTCTCCGACGAAGGTGAGGTGCGCGACGCCCAAGCCAAGGTTTGGGATGCCAACGGGGGACAGTACAAGATGCGGTGGAGGAAGTCTGATGGCAGCTACCCTACGTCACCGGTGATCACAGAATCCGCATCGCAGCTGTTTTATAACGAGTATGTCAAAGCCATGACCGGTTATACCGGAAACAACATCCGCATTGCCGGCCATTCGCTCGGCAATCGGATGGCAATCGCCGTCACCGAAAAGCTCAGCGACGCGGCCGTCGCAGGCAAGATCCCGGCGGGCCTGGTACCCAAGCGGGTGGCGCTGCTTGATCCGGCTTATTTGAAAGCGGATGCCAGTGGCTGGGCGGCAAGTGGGCCGGCGAATTGGCACGCACCGCCGTGACCAAGCTCAAGGCGCGGGGCATCATTTTCGAAACGTTGCGCTCATCAGCCGCGTCCAACAGCTTTGGCGTGATCGGTGATGCCAATGAAGGCCTGCTCAAAATGACTGCATTTCGTGAATTGAAGCCGTGTTACTTCAATGCCACGCAAATCCCCGAAAAGCATGGTGCCGCTGTCTGGTCATACTTCTGGGAGTTTGCCTATTCTCCGGCAACCGTGGTCGGCGGCGGAACCGCCCCGAGTTCGTCGGCCACTGACGCCGCGACAAAAACCATGATGAACTCCACCAAAAAGTATCAGCATGATCAGGGGGCCTATACCAAGACCCCGGCGGACGACACCTATAAGTCAGTGACCAAGTAAGTCTAGCCTCGACACAAACGCCGTGGGGTGTGGCAGGTATCTGCCCACCCCTGCGCACTGAACGGGCAGGGGCGAATAGCACATCGAAGACGTATCCCGGTGACCTGCACGCCGACGTTTGCGCCACGATTCAGGGCAACGTGGGCGGCGCAAGACTACGAGCCTTCAGGGTAAATGGGCGGACAATCGCTGGGTTATCCGCAAGTCGGCGCTGGTGAGACGGCGGTTGCTCGCTTTAGAAAGCAATATGGCGCTGCGTAGAGCAATGCTTCATTAATTGAGGCCCCATTCAATCCGCGACCTTAATGTTGATAACCATGGGTTGGATGATCAACTTGAGGTTTTCCTACGTCCAGTTCGCAACCGTTTAGGTGCCTATCTCGATGGAATCTCGAGCTGGGAAGCGCTGACGTACAGACTCTTACCACCTTGAACAAGGCTATTGACACGAGCGCGTCATGGGAAGAGACTCCGTTGTCACCTGCTTCCACCTGCTTGACAAGACAGAAGTGTACCTAGTTAGCAATCGTCAAACTAAAACTAACTGGAGGAAAATCATGAAAAAGCTATTGCTTCTGGGGGCGCTGTGTTCCGCCGTGACCGTGGTTAGCACCGAGGCGGCCGCTCTCGGCGGTTCGACCTACACCTATCTGCGCTGTTTCTACCGCGTCAGCGATACGCCCAAAACGCCCGCCACCAGCTACCACTGGGGACTGGATCCGACGACCGGCGGCTGGTACCACGTAAAGGGCAATTGGTGGAAGGACGGCCCGACCAGTTGGATGAACATGTTCTATACGAACACATCGCAGGCAACGCTTAAATCTGTTTGCGCGAGCACTCTGACGAAGAAGGGCATCAAGAGTCAGGTTGCCGCATTCACCGGTGCCGACAACTCGCTGTCGCTGAACTACACCATCTACACCAATGACAGCACCACGCAAACAGGTAAGATCAATAAGATCATCACCGTGGGCGACAGCCTGTCGGACAACCAAAATCTCTATAACGCCACGCAATGGAAGGTGCCGAATCCGAAAAGCTGGTTCGTCGGCCGTTTCAGCAACCACAAGGTCTGGGAAGAGTACATGGCCGAGTCGCTGGGCTTGCCGATGTACAACTGGGCAGTGGCCGGCGCGGCGGCTGATAGCTATTACGTGATTCCCGGTGTGAATCAGCAAGTCGACTCGGTGCTGATCTACTTGAAGGACGCTCCCAACTACAAATGGGCGAATTCCCTCTTCACGGTATTGATTGGCGGCAACGATCTGGTTAACTACGACCGTACCCCAGAATCGATCATCGCGAAGGAGCAGGAAGGCATTGAGAAGCTGATTGTCGCCGGCGCAAAAAACATTCTGATGCTGAATGTGCCGGAACTGTCAAAAGCTCCGGTCTTCGCAATGCGCCCGGCAGAGGACGCTGTCAAAGTCAAGGCGAACGTCGCCGACCTCAATGCACGCCTCGTGGTACTGCGCGATGCGATGCAAGCCAAATATGGGACCTCGCTGAACATCAAGTTGTTCGACACGATGTCTGTGATGAACGACATGCTGGCGAATCCGGCTTCCTACGGAATCACCAATACGACGCAGTCGTGCCTGGATATCAACGAAATCGCATCGACAACATATGCCTATCAACAGGGTTTGCGCGCGAACTGTACCGATCCGAATACCTTTGTGTTCTGGGATACGCTGCACCCCACGACGAATACGCATCGGATCATTGCGGAAAAGGTCACTGCCTTCGTAAGAGCCAATTTCACGGCTGTGCCGTAGTCCGATTGTCTGGCAAAAAAATTCTTGAGACTATGCGGAGTAAAAAGTGCTAATACTTTTGCGTCAGTAGAGTACCGACAAGGCTCCTTTGAGTATTAGCTGTAGTAGTTCGCCCAGGCTTCGGTCCGTAAGCCCCCGGCAAAGTAAGGTTGACACCGGTGCGTGATGGGGCGCCGAGAAAGGTCAGGCAGGCCGCCAACAATGGGGCCAAGTCCTCGATACGGCTGGCCGGCTGCGTAGGCAATCGCGTCAGCACATCCCTGAGATAAGCAAACGGTTCATGGCCGTTGAGCTTGGCCGACTGGATCAGACTCATGATCGCAGCCGCCCGCTTGCATGAGGAAAGCCAGACCGTCGTGCAACGCATTAATGCGCTGGGCAAGCCGCTGATGGTCGGCTTGTCAATCATGGCATGCCTCGGGGGAGTGCTTACCTATGGAGTGATCGACAGGCTTTGGCGCTGGCGAACGCTAACTCGATGGCGTAATCGCCAAAAATCCGCAAGATTTGTCGATGAAGTAGCGAACATGTATGCAGCGATGGCCTCGTGCTCTTTACCAAAAAGCATTTGGCACGACTCATAGGCCCTTCTGCAAGTCGGCGCTGGTAATTCGGCGGTTGCGGTACGGTGGCGGCTACCGGATGGCCAAGGCCTGGTTATAAGCCTTGAGCGCCGTGGCTATTTGTCCGCTGGGCAAGACAACATCGCCGCGCCCGAATTCCTGTTGCAACTGGGTCAGATTGCTGGCAATGAAATCAATGGCGCGGCTACGATTGGCGAGTTGTTTGGGAATAAAGTTATCGATGGCATTGAGCAGGTCCGCTGACTTGGCAAAGTTGGCGCTGAATTCGTCGATGGCACTGACCACCCCGGCCTTGTTACTCGAGAGCACGCCAGACAGGCGCGATTCATCAAAGCTGGCGCGATGGGTTTGAGGATCAATGCTGATTCCGAGATCCTCGAGCCCGCGTACGCCCCCCGCAGCCCCATTGAAGCGACTGCGCACGGCAGATTCAAGGGAATGCCGTGAAACTTCAGCGGCCTGCACATTGCCGAGCACTCCGCCGTTGGCTATTGCCGGTGCGAAACGGTCTATCCATTGGTTATACGTGTTCCTAAAGTCGCCCATCTGGGCAACGATGTTGCTATTGGCAGTTTCGGGGCGATGTTGCTCAAGGTGGCGCCCAATGATTCCAGTTGCTCGACGCGCTTACCCATATCTGTCAGTTCGGAGAACTGAGCTTTCAACAACAGGTCGCTCTTGTTAATGAGCGTCATCATCTTGTAGGCAGTCTCGGGGTCGCTCAAGGCCGGGTTGCGGCCATCGAGGCTCAAACCTTCGGTGCGTTGCGCCAGCAACTTGGCGAAATCGGTCGATGTGCCTCTGGCGGCGCTATCGGTGTCACTACCAAAGACATAGCTCAGTGCTTTGCCGCCAAGTTTGGCGACTTCAAGCAAAGACAGGGCGCTGGTGATATTCATGGCCGTACACTCAGGTAACGCAATACCACCGCAAATGCAATTTTGAGGCCAGCACGCACGAGAGCCCGAGCTGGGGGCCGGATAGGGAAGCGTCCGGCAAATTTTGCCGCCATGAGGGCGATGGGTTTTGTTTGCCCGGCAGGGTTTGCCGTCGGCTAAGTGATCGATTAAATCGAATGTTTCAAAACGAAACGCCGACTTGTTCGATGTAATGACAGAGGCTAGCATATCAATCGACGTCACACGGAGCGTGCTACTTCCGGGGGTGGCGGGACTTATTTTGGAGGCTTTTGCCATGAAACGCATTCTGCTTTTTCTTGCCACCAACCTGGCCATTGTCATGGTGCTGTCGATCACCATGCGCCTGCTCGGGGTCGAGCCGTATCTGAACGCCAATGGACTCAATCTGGGTTCGCTGCTGATATTTGCGGCGGTCATGGGTTTTGGCGGTTCCTTCATTTCGCTGGCGATCTCGAAATGGTCGGCCAAAACCGCCATGGGCGTGCAAGTGATTGATGCGCCCTCGAATTCGACCGAGTTCTGGTTGCTCGAAACCGTGCGCAAATACTCGACTCAGGCTGGAATCAAAATGCCTGAGGTCGGCATTTACAACGCGCCTGACGTCAATGCGTTTGCCACGGGCATGAGCAAGAACAGTTCGCTGATCGCTGTCTCTACCGGCCTGTTCCAGCCACTGACCCGCGCGGAAGCTCAGGCAGTCATCGGTCCCGAGGTCGCTCATGCGGCCAACGGCGACATGGTGACGCTGGCCTTGATTCAGGGGTCGTCAATACCTTTGTGATGTTCCTCTCGCGCGTCATCGGCAATTTCGTTGATCGTGCCATCTTCAAAACCGAAAATGGTCAAGGACCTGCCTTTTACGTGACGATGATCGTGGCCGAACTGGTGCTTGGCGTGCTGGCCTCGACGATCGTGATGTGGTTTTCACGTCGGCGTGAGTTTCGGGCGGATCAGGGCGGAGCCAGTCTTGCGGGGCGTCAGAACATGATTGCGGCACTAGCAGCCTGTCGGACTTACTCCTGAGATTGACCAAACTCCATCCGTAGTAAAAAGTGGGCAACAGCGAACCGGACGACACCATGGCCTTCCACCCGATCAATCGAAACACTGACTACCTGTTGCCGCCCTCGGTGCAGGACTGGCTGCCCGAGTCGCACCTGGCGCGGTACGTAGTGGATGTCATCGACGGACTTGACCTCTCTGAACTCGAACGCCAGTACGCTGGGCAAGGCAGTGCGGCCTACCATCCTGCCGCGATGCTCAGCATCCTGATCTACGCCTACGCCACTGGCACGTTCTCCAGCCGCAAGATCGAACGGGCCACCTACGACTCCCTCGCGTTTCGCTTCGTGGCCGGTAACCAGCACCCCGACCACGATACCCTGGCCAACTTCCGCAAGCGCTTTGGCCCGCAGTTTGCGGAAATTTTCGTACAGGTGCTGCAAGTGGCCCGCGAGAACCAGCTTTCCAAGTTCGGCACCGTCAGCCTCGACGGCACGAAGATCCACGCCAACGCCAGCCGGCATAGTGCCCTCTCCCATGGGCACATTGAGACGATCGAAGCCCAGCTCAAGGCGGAGGTTCAGGAAATGCTCAATCTAGCCGACGCGGCCGACCAGTCGACGGTGCCCGATGGCGTCAATCTGCCGGACGAAATCAAGCGACGAGAAGACCGTCTGGCCGCGATTGCCGCCGCCAAGGCCAAGATCGAGGCGCGCGCCAAGGAGCGCTTCGAGCGCGAGAAGGCCGAGTACGACGCCAAGATGGCGGCCCGCGCCGCCAAAGCCGCCGAAACTGGCAAGAAGCCAGGTGGTCGGGAACCCAAGGTGCCCGATCCCTCTCCGCGTGCTGAGGACCAGGTCAATCTGACCGATGAAGAGTCGCGCATCATGAAAGTCGCTGGGGGCGGCTTCGAGCAGTGCTACAACGCCCAGGCGGTGGTGGATACCGAGTCCATGCTGGTCGTGGTGGCGCAGGTGACGAACGCCGCCAATGACAAGGAGCAGGTTGAGCCCATGGTGACGCAACTGCATGCATTACCTGACGGGCTGAACCAGCCCGCAGACATCCTGATCGATAGCGGCTACTTCAGCGAGAAGAACGTCACTGCCTGTGAAGCCGCCAAGATCCGGCCGCTGATCGCACCGGGGCGGGAAGGCCACCATCCGAACTGGCGAGAGCGCTTTACCGAGCCAGAACCGCTGGTGGGCCAGACAAGGTCTGTCGAGGCGATGAAGCACCGGCTTAAAACCAAAGAAGGACGCGCGCTGTATGCGTTGCGCAAGCAGACGGTGGAACCGGTGTTCGGCATCATCAAGTCGGTGCTCGGCTTTCGCCAATTTCTGATGCGCGGTTTGGGCAATGTTCAGACCGAATGGACGCTGGTTTGCCTGGCGTGGAATTTGAAACGCATGGCCGTATTGCGTCCGCAGTAGCAAGAAAGACAGGAATTCGTGCGCCTTTTACCGAAAATCGCCCAATTTGCCATCTCACGACCGCTTTTGCGCTCGCTGCCGGGCTCAAGTCCGACAGGCTGCTAGAGCGACTGAATTCGCTGCATGGTGCGCCTTTGCCGGAAAAAATGGCGGCCTTCGGCATTGCTGGCGGTGGGGCATCGGGCTTGAAAAAGTTGTTCATGACTCATCCGCCACTGGAAGAGCGTATCGCCGCACTCAAAGCACAACGCTAGGTTTCTTGATACCAGCGCCCCGGTTCAGCGTCGCCTGAACCGGGGCGTTTTATCGGACGCGACGCGCGCTGATTCTTCCCGACCTGGCTCGCGCTGGTAATTCTTCTGTCATGCCACTGTCATGCCATTTACTCCCAATTCCGCATAAGATAGATTCATCCAGCCACTTTGCACAGAATGCAATGAAGCTATGATCGTGCTGCTCACGCGTGCCTGACCCCATTTTGGCGAGGCCATGACCAATTCGATTTATTTTCGACTTGTCGCACTGTTTTACGCTGGTTACCACGCTTACGCTGAGTCTGTTTGGTGTCTATGCGCATTCGGCGCTGTCAAATGACCTGAACAAGCGCTTTGCCGCCATTCAGGAGTCGTCCCTGGCGCGCTTGCAGGCCACACTGCCTGAGCCACTCTGGAATTACGAAAAAGCGACCACCCGAGAGATCCTTGCTGCGGAAGGTTCGATCAAGGAAATCACGCGTATTCAGGTTTTCGATCAGCGTACGGAACGCGTGATCATCGAAATATCACTGAATGGAACCACCCGCTCACCGAGCAATGGCCACTGGGCCCCCGTGGTGCGGGAAGGTCCACTTGTCTGGACGGAATCGGAAGGGGGCAGGGAGGAGTCCATCGGCCGCGTTGTGGTCACTTTTACGCCTGAGCATATCGAGGCCTCGCTCAGGGCGCAGTTGTTTCAGCGTGTCATCGAGGTTCTGATCCTTGATGTACTCCTTGTTGCGTTGCTGGTCTTCAGTCTGAGAATGGTTTTTCGGCCCCTGCATCAGTTACGCGATGCTTTGTTCGATCTGGCAGGCAATAGCGCCGAGATCGCCTCTGAACTGCCAGATAGCAAATTTTCCGAGTTCAGCGAGGTGGTTCGTGGCTTCAACCTCACGATGCGCAAGCTGCGCGATTTGATAGACCGGCACGCGGCCGCAAAAATTGAAGCCCAGGAGGCGTTGCAGAAGCTCAAAAAAACCCAGAGCGAATTATTGCGCGCCGAAAAGCTCGCCGCCCTGGGCTCCATGGTGGCCGGTGTCGCACATGAGTTGAATACCCCCATCGGTAACGCCATGATGGCCGCCAGTACCATCGACGACTGTGCCCAAAAATTTGACCAGTTGCGCGCAACAGGCGTGACCAAATCTGGGCTCGAGAGTTTCCTGGTCAGTATCCGTCAAGGCGCGCAACTGCTTTTGCGCAATGTGCAACGGGCTGCTGACCTGGTCAGCAGTTTCAAGCGGCTTTCAGGTGTGAGTGATGATACGAAGCGCGGTACCTTCGAACTCCATGAGGTCGTTCAATCCGTGATCAGGGAACTCGCTCCGGTGCTTAAGGCGTCACCTTACGTGTTGATTAATGCCGTACCGGCGGGCGTAGTCATCACTGGCTACCCAGAATCGCTTCGGGAAATTTTGCGTGCGCTGATCAGCAATTCTCTGACCCACGCGTTTGAGGGGCGCGAGCAAGGAACGATGCGCTTTCGCTACGAGGAACTGGATGCTGAACATATCACCTTGATCTATCGTGACGATGGCATCGGTATGACCCCCGAAGTCATGAATCGGATATTTGAGCCCTTTTTCACCACCAAACTGGGTCGCGGTGGCAGCGGGCTCGGGCTGCATATCGTGCACAACCTCACAACGGGGCTGTTAGGTGGAGGCATTGATGTCAGTTCATCGCCCGGTCAAGGGTGCGAGTTCCAGTTACGCTTACCCAAAGATGTGCCTGAAGCGGGACCTGTTGGGTTATAGTTGAAACGAGGCGTCAGATTCATCACGAATAAGAGATCACACACAAGATCACAGGGGAGGAAGTATGTTTGCATTCATCAATAGCAGCATCGTTCGTGTATTCAATGCGGTTGTTCTGATTGGTATTGTGGTCGGTCTGGGGATTTTTACCGTAATGATCGGCATGTATAACTACGACCGATCAATTTCCGATCTGAGCAATAAAGCGGCCAACAGCGCTGATCTCGCTTCGATCAGCCTCGTCGAACCGCTCTGGAATTACGACACGGCCGCACTGGACGGCATTCTCACCGCGCTCCTTCTCGATGTCGATGTGGCCGGCATTCGCGTCATGAAAGAAGGCAACGACAAGCCGGTCGCCTAAAAGCTGCGTGAAAGCCTCGCGGGTACTAGCTTTGAAGCGCTGCTGAAGGATTCGAACTATATCCAGAACACCGGTAAGGTCATGCGCGAAGGGGAACAAATCGCGAGTGTGCAGATTGTCACCTCGACCGAAAAGGTCAAAGCGCTGATCCGCTACACCACGATGCTGGTTTCGGCGTTTGCGCTGATATTCGTCCTCATCATTGCGGCTTTCATCGTGGTTTTGGGCAAACGCCTGATCCAGCGTCCGATCAATGCCCTGCGTACCAGTGCTGATCAGTTGGCGACAGGGCATCTTGATTACGCGATCGACACCAGCCGTACCGACGAACTCGGGAGTCTTGCGGTCAGCTTCGACCAGATGCGCAACGCCATCCGACGCAAACTGGCTGATCTGGCGCTGCTGAACAGTACCGGCGAAGTGATGGCCGGCATACATGATCAAACCGAAGCTCTCGAAACGACTATCCGCGTCATGCATGAGCAAACTCATGTGGAACGGGGCTCGATTTATCTGCTTGATTCCGAGGACAACCTCACACTAAGCGCGTTCTATCCGGAGATGGGCGGCGGTTCGCACTTTGCAAAAAGCTTCAAAACCTCCGAGGGCATTGCCGGGCAGGTCGCCACCACCGGCAAAACCGTGTTTATTCCCGATGTGAGCAAAGCCCCTGGCTATGCACCTTCTGAAGGTCGCGAAAAGCCGAAGGCACTGCTTTGCGTCCCGATGATGGATGACAAGAAGGTGTTCGGTGTCATGAACTTTGTCGGTGATGTGGGCAAGGTCGAGTTTGATAAAGAAGATGAAGGGTTTGCCTTGACGATTGCCCGCATGTCGGTCATCACGATCAAGAACATTCAGATGCTCGAGGTGATTGAGGAACAAAACCGCAACCTCGAAGAAAGAATCCTGCAGCGCACGGCCGAGTTGCGGCAAAAGACCAACGACGTGAATAACATGCTGCAAAACATGCGGCAGGGCATCTTTACGATCACCAAGAACTCGATGATTCACCCCGAGTTTTCGGCATTTCTGTGCGAGATCTATGGCACCAAGGAGGTCGCCAATCAGAAAGTCAGCCCCTTCCTGTTTAACAACAGCAGCGTGGGTGGCGACGTGCTGAACCAGGTGGAAGCCACTATCGATGCCTTGATTGGCGAAGATGCAATGAACTTCCAGTTCAATTCACACCTGCTGGTTACCGAATACACCAAGCAGTTTGACGGCGGACGCACCAAGATTCTCGAGCTGGACTGGAACCCGGTCATGGATGCCGATGACATCATCGACAAGCTGATGGTGACAGTGCGCGACGTCACCGAGCTCAAGGCCCTGCAACTGGAAACCGAGAAGCAGCGCGAGCAGTTGGAAGTCATCGGACAGATTCTTGCGCTATCGAAGGACAAGTTGCTCGAATTCATTGCCACCTCTTATGAATTCATGGATGAGAACAAGGCTCTTATCGAAAAGACCCCCAGCAAGGATCTCGATGTCATTGCTGCGCTGTTCCGCAACATGCACACCATCAAAGGCAATGCCCGGACCTATGGGCTGAGCTACGTCACGGACAGCGTGCACGAGGCTGAGACCGCCTACAGTTTGTTGCGCACGCGTGAAGATTACGAGTGGGATCAAGCCGCCTTGCTGGCTCAGTTGCAGCACGCTCGCTCGCGCGTTGAGCACTACGAAACGGTCTTCAAGGACAAACTGGCCGGCGTGTCGGCAGGAATCAGCATCGACCCCTCGGTGCTCGAGCGTATTTCCGATGCAATCGAAGGCATCAATGACCTGTCCCAACTCACTGACCTCAAATCGTCAATCCATCAGATCCGCAAAACCATTAACGCGACGCGCTACGAATCAATCGATGAAATGCTCAAGGGCATTGTCGCCGCGCTGCCTTCAATTGCGCGGCAATTGGACAAAGAGACGCCCGATGTCACCGTGATTGATCACGACGTGCTCCTGAAGCGCGACATTGTGCCGATGCTGCGGAATGTCTTCATGCACGTCTTCCGCAACACCATGGACCATGGTCTTGAAGTCACGGCTGATCGTACGGCCAACGGCAAGCCTGCACAAGGCAAGATTTGTGTCGAGGTTGATACCGATGAAGATCATGTGGTATTCACTGTGGCTGACGACGGTCGCGGGCTGGCGCTGGAGCGCATCTATCAAAAGGCGCTCAGCAACGGGCAGGTGACCGCCGAGCAAACCGTCACCGATGAGCAGATTTCCGAGATGATCTTCCTGTCCGGGCTTTCTACCGCTGCCGCAGTGACCAATGTTTCCGGACGCGGGGTGGGCATGGACGCGGTGCGACAGTTCCTGAACAAGCATCTGGGCGATGTGCGCCTGGAATTTACCGGCCCATCGGTAGTGAAAGGCTACCGCCCGTTCAAGTTGGTCATTACCCTGCCTGCCAAGTTTGCCTATCGTATGGCGGATTAACTTCCCTGTCTGGAGGAGAAAAAATGAAACGACTACTGTTTATCGGCTTGCTGGCGTCGCAGTGGGCTTATGCCAACCCGATGATTCTCACAACCGAAGATGCGCCGCCTACCAACTTCACCACTGATGGTGGCAAAACAATCATCGGCAGTGCTACCGAGCAGATCCACGAATTGTTCAAGCGAGCCGAAATTCCTTACACGATCAAGATGTACCCGTGGCAACGCGCGATCGACATGGCTGAGCAGGAGAAAAACACCTGCGTGTACTCCACGACCCGCACAGAGGATCGTGAGAAGAAGTTTTTGTGGGTCGGCCCGGTGGCACCCAACGACTGGGTTCTGTTTGCCCTTGCCGACAGCAAAATCGAGCTGAAAACCCTGGATGACGCACGCAAATACAAGGTAGGGGGCTATCGCGGAGATGCGGTCGCCGAATATCTGGAAGCGCAGAAATTCAAGCTGGACAACGCCACCAATGACGAGCAATCACTGAAAAAGCTGATGGCGGGTGGCATAGATATCTGGGCCACCGGCATCCTTGCTGGTCCGTGGACAGCCAAGAAGCAAAATGCCAAGATCAAGCTGCTGTTGAATTTCAAGAAGACCGAGTTGTATCTGGCGTGCAACCTGGGCGTTCCGCAAGCGACTATCGACAAGCTCAATGCCACCTTGGCCGGCATGGCAAAAGACGGCACCACCGCCAAAATCAACAAGAAATATCAGTGATCTGAAACGCAACCCCGCGCGCCCATCCCGACAGGGGTGGGCGTTTCATTGGCGCTCAGTCGCTGATCTTGTATTTGCTTTTGATTTTGGCCACGGTGTCTTTTTCCGTGACCAGAAACTCATCCATTTGCTTGATGACATTGGGGTGGGCAATGGACGATATCGTGAAGTCATTCTTTGAGTTCGGTAACTTGTCGTCGAAAACCAGCATGCCCGGCTGCTTCAAGACCTCGTTCATGATGTAAGTCGTCGCAAGGGTGCCCAGATAGACGCCATCGACTCGGCCCCCCTCAACCATCTTGATCGCCGCTTCAGCCGAATTGACTTCGGAGACCGAGATCTTCTTGGTTTTTATCTGGTCCATGTAGGGCCAGGGAGTAAAACCGCGCAAGGTCGAAATTTTTCCGACTGCGGCAAGCCCTTTTCCCTTGTTGGCCGGGGTGACCATCAAACCTTCGGTGACTGTGACCAGGCCCTTGCTGTAGCTGATGGTGGCACCTTGTTTCAAGTTCTGTGCCCAGATCGGGTTATCGGGGAATTTCAGGTCGACGCTTTTCTGCACCAGAAACTCATCATACAAGCGCGCTACCGGCATCGCTTTGTAGGTAAATTTGTGCCCGTACTTCGCGGCAAAAGCGTCGAGCACATCACGAGCGTAGCCGACGTAAGTGCCGCTGTCACCCTTTGAAATCGGCAGATAGTCGGAGGATTCAACCCCGACGGTGAGATCAAGAGCCAGCGCTGGGGCGCTGAGCAGGCCAAGCAACAACAAGGATGTCGGCAATCTGGCATTCATCATGGTCTCCCTGAACACGACGCGGTGGCCAACGCAGAATACGTGGCCACCGGACAGCACACCTTAGCTCACTTCAGGCTTTGCGCCATGATGGCAGCAACATTGATTTTCTTCAGGCCCTCGCTGTATATCTTGGCCAGCTTTTCACCCTCAGCGCCTTTCTTGAAGCAAATGTAGAGCTTTTTGTCTTCGAGCAGTTTGTCGTTGAAACGCAGGCTCGTCTTGGCGCTGGCGAGTTCAGGGGCCGTGCGTATCAGGTAGTCCATCACGTTTTTGTCCACCACGGCCAGGTCGATGCGGCCACCATCCAGCTTTTGCAGGTTTTTCAGGTCGCTGGTGGTTACGTCAACCTTAAGCTTCTTGTCGGCAACGCGCTTGTCGAATTCCTCCGTATTGACGTAGTCCTGCACGACACCGACGCGAAACTTGCTCAGGTCATCGATTGAGTTCCATGTCACACGCTTGTCATTGCGTTCGGCGAAGCCCAGTGGGCCGTTGCCCATCGGATCGGAAAAGGTGAACTCCTTGGCGAGGTCGGCGGAGTGGTACTCCGGAAAGTAGCCCATGTACTTGGGATCTTCCTTGGCCATGGTGACAGCGCGTGTCCAAGGGTAGAACTCGACCACCAGGGTGTAGCCCATAGCCTTGAAGGCTTCTTTTGCGACTACCGCTGAGGCACCTTGTTCTTTCAGCTTGGCCCCTGTGTAGGGCGGCCACTCGGTCGAAGTCAGTTTGATAATCTTCTCTTGGGCAAATGAATTCCCAACGAGTGCCGAGACCAGAAAAACTGCTGCTATCAACTGCTTGAACAACGTCAGCCGCCTCCATCTAAGATTGGTCTTAAGGGTTTCTAGCTCGGGCAGTGCCCCCGTTTGCAGAAGCCATATCCTACCCCGAACGAGTGATGCCGTGCGGATCAGATTGATATCCATGCGCCTGCCTCAGTGGTGGCAGGTGTCGTCGAGATGGGCGACGTTGTCGTGTTCGCGTTGATTCGCGGCATGGCGACGTTGTATCAGCAGCATCGTGCCGGCGACAAACACGCCGAAGATAACGATCACCGTGGCAATCGGTAGCTGCGCTTTGATCAGTACCGCATACACGGCGGTCATGATCAGTATCGAGAGGTTTTCGTTGAAGTTCTGGACGGCTATGGAGTGGCCGGCCCCCATCAGAATATGGCCCCGGTGCTGAAGCAGTGCGTTCATGGGGACGACGAAAAACCCCGATAGAACGCCCACAATAACCAGCAGAGGTGCGGCTACCCAAAGGTTGTCCGCCACCGTCATGAACATCACGAATAGGCCCATGGCAATCCCGAGCGGGATGACGCGCAAGGCCTTGCGCAGGGTGATCCACCGTGCTGCGAGGACGGCGCCGATGGCGACGCCCACCGCAACGATGCCTTGCAGCATGCTGGCTTCGGACAGATTGAGATTGAGTGAAGATCTGGCCCACTCGATCACAATGAATTGCAACGTGGCGCCGGCCCCCCAGAACAACGTCGTCACCGCCAAGGAGATCTGACCGAGCTTGTCGCGCCAGAGCAGCTTGACGCAATGTGAGAACTCGTGAATGAGGTAGGTGGCGCTGTTCTGCAAGGGTTTGTGATCAACGCCAGTGTCGGGAATATAAAGATTGAGCACCGAGGCCAGCAGATAAAAGCCACCGATGATCATCAGGTTAATATGGACCGATGAATCCAGCCCGAAGTTGATCCCGGGGAAGTCAATGGCCATGAGCATTGCGCCAATCTCGGGATGAATCAGGACTCCGCCGACGACCGTGCCCAGAATGATGGCACCCACGGTCAGCGTTTCGATCCAGCCATTGGCGATCACCAGCTTGCTCGCGGGCAGATACTCGGTCAGGATTCCGTACTTGGCGGGTGAATACGCGGCCGCACCGAGACCGACCACCGCGTAGGCCATCAGCGGATGCACGTCGAAAAAGAGCAGGCTGCAACCCGCGATCTTGATGCTATTGCTGATGAACATCACGCGCCACTTGGGCATCGAATCGGCAAAGGCACCGACGAACGCGGCCAGCGCCACATAAGACACGGTGAAAAATGTCTTGAGCAAGGGCTCATAGGCCGCGGGTGCCTGCATGTCACGCAGCACGGAGATAGCCAGAATCAGCAGCGCATTGTCGGCCAGGGCAGAAAAGAACTGCGCGGCCATGATGATGTAGAAACCGAAAGGCATCCGATATTTCGGCACAACAAGCCGGGTGCCGGCGTCGCGCGACTGTCTCCTGTTTTACGGCGACTACTCATCACGTCGAAGTCGCCTTTGGAGTGGCAGAATAAGCGAATTGAATCTGTTTGGAGAAAAACATGACGCGCCCTGTTGTGGCACGCATCAATACCGCTGCGTTTCGCAACAACTATCTGCTGGCTAAAAGTCAGGCAGGCGCCGCGCAGGCGTGGGCCATACTCAAGGCCGATGCCTATGGGCACGGCCTGCTGCCCATGGCCGAGTCCCTGCGCCAGTGTGCCGATGGCATTGCGCTCATTGAACTGGAAGGGGCCGTTCTGTTGCGCGAACAGGGTTTTGCCCAGCCGCTGATGGTCATGGAAGGTTTTTACCAAGCCGAAGAGTTGGCCCTCTTTGCCGAATACCGTTTGACGGCGGTCATACATGCGTTATGGCAGGCGAAAGCATTGGCCGCTGCACGTCTTCCCGGTGGCTTGCCGCTGGTGGTGAAGATCGACACCGGCATGCGCCGGCTGGGTTTGAATGCCGCCGAACTGCGCAAGGCGCTTGGCCTCGTCGAGCAGGCGCGCTGCGCTTCTTCGCTCACGCTTATGACCCATTTCGCCGATGCAGACGGAGAGCGTGGCATTGCCGAGCAAATGGCTGAGTTTGAACGCATGACTGCCGGCATGCGCGTGCCCCGAACCGTGGCCAATTCGGCGGCGCTGATGCGTTTTCCCGAGCAGGTTGGCGGTGCGGGCAACTGGGTGCGCCCGGGCATCATGCTCTACGGTGCCTCGCCCTGCCCGCAACGGCATACGGCCCAATCACTGGGCTTGCAAACGGTCATGACACTGCAAAGCGAAGTTATCTCGGTGCGCGAACTGGCAGCGGGTGATCGTGTGGGCTACGGCGGGACGTTTGTCGCCGACCGGCCCATGCGTATTGGCGTAGTCGCGTGTGGCTATGGCGACGGCTATCCGCGCCACGCCGGCACCGGTACGCCAATTTCTGTCGGCGGGCAGCGCACGCGCACGCTGGGGAGGGTCTCCATGGATAAACTCTGCGTTGATTTGACCGATTTTCCGCAAGTCGGCGCTGGTGACACGGCGATTTTGTGGGGCGGCGAGGGTGCCGGTCACGTTTCGGCTGACGAAGTGGCCTCGGCGGCCGGAACCATCGCTTATGAACTGTTTTGCGCGCTCGCAGGGCGCGTTCCCATCTATTACCACGACTGAAAAATCACTGAAGGAGCTGGCATGAGCACACTGTTTCACCCCCTGGAAATGGGCGATCTGAACCTCCCCAATCGTATCGTCATGGCCCCGCTGACTCGCTGCCGTGCAGGTGCCGGGCGCGTGCCCCACACCCTCAACGCCAAGTACTACTCGCAGCGCGCCAGCGCCGGGCTGATCCTCTCTGAAGCCACTTCGGTGTCCCCCATGGGTGTCGGCTACCCCGATACGCCTGGCATCTGGTCCGACGAGCAGGTGCATGGCTGGAAACTGGTCACGCACGCCGTGCATGCCATGGGCGGGCGCATCTTCCTGCAACTTTGGCACGTCGGGCGCATCTCGCACCCCGCGTATCTTGATGGCGCGCAACCCGTCGCCCCAAGCGCCATTGCCGCCTCCGGCCATGTCAGCCTGCTGCGCCCGATGGCCGATCACCCGGTGCCGCGCGCACTGGCCACCGACGAGTTGCCCGAGATCGTTGCCCAGTTCCGCAAAGGTGCCGAAAACGCCAAGGCCGCCGGCTTTGATGGCGTCGAGGTGCATAACGCCAATGGCTACTTGCTCGACCAGTTTTTGCAGAGCGGCACCAACCAGCGCACCGATGCGTATGGCGGCTCGATCGAGAACCGCGTTCGCTTGCCGCTCGAGGTCGTCGATGCCGTGATCGATGTCTGGGGTGCCGGGCGCGTGGGCGTGCATATTTCCCCGCGCGGCGACATGCATGACATGACCGACAGCGACCCGCTGGCGACCTTTGGGCACTTCGTCCGTCAGCTTGACGAGCGCAATATCGCGTTCATCTTTGCCCGTGAGTCGCTGGGCGAAGGCCGTATCGGCGACAAGCTCAAGCAGATGTTCGCCGGTGTTTATATTGCCAACGAGGGCTTCAATGCGCAGAGTGCGAATGACGTGATCGCCAAGGGCGAAGCCGATGCGGTGGCGTTTGGCAAAGACTACATCGCCAATCCCGATCTGGTCGAGCGCTTGGCTCAGCAGCAGCCGCTCAATCGTTGGGAGGCCAACACGTTTTATGGCCCCATGGTAGAAGACAAGGCGCACGGCTACACCGATTACCCGGCCCTCGGGCATTAATGGCCAAAGCCAAATCCCAGTACGCCTGTACCGAGTGCGGGGCCACCGTGCCCAAGTGGCAGGGGCAGTGCCCCGGCTGCGCGCAATGGAATACGCTCGTTGAAAGTGTGCTTGAGGCCGCCACTCCGGCGGCCGCCAAGCGCTTTTCGGGGCTGACGGCCGCCGCGCGCCTGCAGACGCTGGCGAGTATTGCCCCGCGCGAGGAACCGCGCCAGCCCACCGGCATCGACGAGTTCGACCGCGTGCTCGGTGGTGGCCTGGTCCCCGGCGGTGTGGTGCTGATCGGTGGCGATCCGGGCATTGGCAAGTCCACCTTGTTGCTGCAGGCGCTCGGTCGGTTGGCGCAGGCACGGCTGAATGTCTTGTACATCTCTGGTGAAGAGTCCGGCGAGCAGGTCGCGTTACGTTCGCAGCGGCTGCAACTCGACGCGGGCGGTATGAAGTTGCTCGCCGAGATCAACCTGGAAAAGATTCTCACCACCTTGGCCGAGGTCAAGCCCGCGGTCGCGGTGATTGACTCGATACAGACGCTCTGGTCCGATGCTTTGCAGTCGGCACCCGGCTCGGTGGCACAAGTGCGTGAATGCTCGGCGCAACTGACCCGATTTGCCAAGCAAAGCGGCACCAGCGTGATTCTGGTGGGGCATGTGACCAAAGATGGTGCCTTGGCCGGCCCCCGGGTGCTTGAGCACATTGTCGATACCGTGCTGTATTTTGAGGGCGACACCCATTCGAGTTTCCGTCTGGTGCGTGCGTTCAAGAACCGCTTCGGCGCGGTTAATGAGCTCGGTGTCTTTGCCATGACCGACAAGGGCCTGCGCGGCGTCTCCAATCCGTCCGCGCTGTTTTTGTCACAGCACGCGCAAGATGTCGCCGGCAGTTGTGTGCTGGTCACCCAGGAAGGCACGCGGCCGCTGCTGGTCGAAATACAAGCGTTGGTGGATACCGCCCATGGCAATCCGCGCCGCCTGACGGTAGGGCTGGAGCAGAACCGCTTGGCCATGCTGCTGGCGGTCTTGCACCGGCATGGCGGCATCACGTGCGCTGATCAGGATGTGTTTGTGAACGCCGTCGGCGGCGTCAAGATTGCCGAGCCGGCGGCCGATTTGGCGGTGCTTCTGGCGATTGTGTCCAGCCTGCGTAGCCGGCCACTGCCAGGTAAGCTGGTGACCTTTGGTGAAGTCGGCCTGGCCGGAGAAATTCGCCCCGCCCCGCGCGGACAGGATCGACTGAAAGAAGCCGCCAAGCTCGGCTTTACTCATGCCATAGTGCCCAAGGCCAATGCGCCGAAGCAGGCCATGGCCGGCATCGAAGTGATTGCGGTCGAGCGGGTCGAGCAGGCATTGGAGCAGATGCGGCACTGGTAGGTTCAATTAACTATCATGTCGCTACCTGACAGGCAATTTATCCAATGAACTTAACAACCGTACGTCTGATGCTTCGCATGTTGCGCCGCGACTGGCGGGCAGGCGAATTGTCGGTGCTCGGCGTAGCGCTGGTGCTCGCGGTGGCGGCGCTTACCAGTGTCGGATTTCTCGCCGACCGGGTTGAACAGGCCTTGCAGCGCGAATCGCACCAACTGCTTGGCGGTGATCTGTTGCTCACGGCAGATCACCCCTGGGCCGCAGAGATTGCGCAAGAGGCTGCCCGCCGCGGCCTTCAGGTGGCTCAGAGTGTCAGCTTCCCGAGTATGGTAGGGGTGGCTGAGGGTGAGCAGGCGAATGTAGTGCTCGCCGATATCAAGGCGGTTTCCGACAACTTTCCCCTGCGCGGCAGCCTGCGCGCGGCTCCGGCCGTTAACTCACCCGATGCCGCCATCAAGCGCACCCCGACCCCGGGTGAAGTCTGGCCCGATGAGCGGCTGGCGGCGGCGCTGGCCTTGCGTGCCGGCATGACAGTCACCTTGGGCGTGCTCACGCCCAAGGTGGGGATGGTACTCACCCGCGAGCCCGACCGCGGCATGAACGTGATGGCCCTGGCACCGAGGCTGATGATCAATCTGGCGGATCTACCCAAGACCGGCCTGATACAGTTGGGGAGTCGCATCAACTACCGACTGCACATTGCTGGCGAGGCGGCGAGCGTTGCCGATTTCGCGACATGGATGAAAGAACGAATGGGGCGTGGCGAGAAGGTCGAGGGTCTGGAAAATGCCCGTCCCGAAGTGCGTAATGTACTCGACCGTGCGCAACGCTTTTTACGGCTAGCGGCCTTGCTTTCGGTCGTGATGGCGGCGATTGCCGTGGCCATGAGTGCCGAACGCTATCTGCGCCGGCACCTCGATGCCTGTGCCGTGATGCGCTGCATGGGCGCGCAGGAGTCGCAGATTTTGGCGATTCACGGGGGTGAGTTCGTGCTCTTTGGCTTGATTGCGATCGTTTTTGGTGGCGCGCTGGGCTATCTGGTGCAGTTTGCTTTGCTGGCGATCTTGGGTGCGTTCCTGTTCCCTGATTTGCCGGCCCCATCGCTGCTGCCCTGGCTCCATGGCCTGTTGGTCGGGCTTGCGCTGCTCGCCGGTTTTGCCTTTCCGCCACTATTGCGTTTGCGCCGCGTGTCCACGGTGCGCGTGCTGCGCCGCGAGTTCGATGGTGAGCTTGGGGGCTCGGTGCTCGCCTATGCCGGCGGTGCGCTGGTACTCACCGGGCTGCTGCTGTGGATGGCCGATGATCTGAAGCTCGGTGCACTGGTACTTGGCGGTTTTGCCACGGCGATTGCCTTGTATGCCGGCGCGGGCTATGGCTTGCTGCGTGTGCTGCAGCTGTGGCGCCCATCGGGTGCCGGCTATGGCTGGCGTCATGGGGTAGTTAACCTGCTGCGTCACCCGCGTGCGACGGTGGTGCAACTGGTCGCATTGGGATTGGGGCTAACGGCCTTGCTGCTGCTTTCGGTAGCGCGCGGCGATCTGCTCACCAGTTGGCAGAAGAAGTCGCCGCCGGATGCCCCGAATCGCTTTGTGATCAATATCCAGCCGCCGCAGGTACCGGCAGTACGGACGTTTTTCGAAAACGAGGGCCTGAGCTCGGTACGGTTGGAGCCTATGGTGCGGGCACGGCTGATGGCCATCAATGGTCGCGCCGTGGTGCCCACCGATTTTGTCGACGAGCGTGCGCGGCGTCTCGTCGATCGCGAATTCAACCTCTCCTGGGCGAGTGAGCTGCCGCCGGGCAACGAGGTGACCGCTGGCCGCTGGCACACGGCCGAATCGGTTGCGCCCAAGGGTGAGGCTGAGTTGTCGGTCGAGCAGGGCCTGGCAGAGACACTCGGGTTCAAGCTCGGCGATCAGCTGGATTATCAGATTGGTGGCATGGCCATGCGTGGCGTGGTCAGTAGTCTGCGCAAACTCGAGTGGGACTCGATGCGGGTGAATTTCTTCGTGATTGCGTCGCCCGGTGTTCTGGAAAACTATTCGGCCAGCTACATCACCAGCGTGCATTTGGCTCCGGCTCAGGCCAGTCTGGTGACCCGCCTGTTGCAGCAATTCCCCAATCTGACTGTGATCGATATGGTCAGCCTGATCACGCAGGTACGTGAAACCATTGACCAGGTGGTGGGAGCCGTTCAATTGATTTTCGGCTTTTCCCTGCTCGCTGGCGTGGCGGTGCTGCTGGCCAGTTTGCAGGCGGGGCTCGATGAGCGCCGGCAAGAGCTGGCGGTGTTGCGTGCACTGGGGGCGCGCAGCCGGCAACTGGTACAGGCCCTGCTGGCCGAGTATGCCGTCCTTGGCGCGATGGCCGGCCTGCTCGGAGGGTTCGGGGCCAGCGCCATCGGTTGGGTCTTGGCGCGTTTCGCCTTTGAACTCGATTACTGGCCTGATCCGGCCATAGCGCTGACGGGAATTGCGATCGGGTTACTGGTGGTTTGCCTGGCCGGCGGCCTGGGCATGCGTCCGGTGCTCAATCAGCCGGCACTGACCAGCCTGCGCGGTGGCTGAGGGGGGGCGTCATGAAGCAGCACGATGCCGATGACGGTACGACGCGGACGCGTTATGTGCCGTATTGGCTGGTCGTGATGGTTTGCTATGTCGTCTCGTTTTCGGGCGCGGCCTCCCTGTGGGTCCGGGACTATCGTGACGTGCAAATTGCCGCTGAGGTTCTGGCGCGTGAGCAGGGGGCGATCGTCTTCAATTTGATCCAGCTCTCGCGGCAGTGGAATGCCGAGCATGGCGGAGTGTGGGTGGAGGAAACGGCGTCCAGCCCGGCGAATCCCTACCTCGATCACGCCGAACGCGATCTGCTGACCGTTGATGGCAAACGTCTGACGATGGTCAATCCGGCCTACATGACCCGACAGATGGCGGAAATGGCGGGGAAGTCAGATACTGGGCTGCGGCTGCGCTTTCACCTCACCAGTTTGAATCCGATACGCCCGGACAATCGGGCGGATGTGTGGGAATCCGAGTCCTTGCGCATGTTTGAAGCCGGTGCCAAAGAACGCTTGAGTTATTTCGACGCTGGGACGGGTTCGCAGGCGAGCCACACAGGCTCACCTGCCTATCGCTACATGGCACCATTGCCGGTCACGTCGGCCTGCATGGACTGTCATGCGAAACAGGGCTACAAAGTCGGCGATATTCGTGGCGGCATCTCCGTGACCATGGAGGCGAACCATTTTCGCGACATGGTGCGCAGTCAGCGGGAAAGCAAGACGGTCAGCTATTTCGCCATGGCCCTTCTCTTTGCGCTACTGCTGCACTCGGTCGCCTGGCGCAGCTACCGATACGCGGCGCATATGCGCCGCATCCAGCGAGAGCAGGAACTGACGATTCTGGAACGCACCGCCGCCCTGTCCGAAAGTGGGGCGCGCTATCGCGGTGTCTTTGATACCGTGACCGAAGCGATCATGGTGCTTGATGACCGGGGTACGGTGGTTCAGGTGAACCCTGCGTTCACCCGTATTACCGGCTACACGGCGGAGATGGCGGTCGGCCAATCTGTCGATTTCCTGCGCTCGGGGCATCACGATCAAAAGTTTTTTGCCATGATGGATGCCGCCCTTGTGGCACAAGGGCATTGGGAGGGCGATTACTGGATTCGGCGACAAGACGGCGGTCTGCTGGTGGTGTGGCAGAGCGTTACGCGTTTGCGCGGGGAGCTTCCTGCGGCATCCGGCGGCGTTGTGCCTATGGCCGCCGAGGCGGGGTCCGTGCTTTCGGGCGGGCTGGTGATCACCTTTTTTGACATCACGGCGCGCAAGACCGAGGAAGACGCCGTGCGGCACCTCGCGCAGCACGATCTGCTCACCGAGTTGCCTAATCGCGGATTGTTCCTGGATCGTCTGGGCAAAGCCCTGGAGCAGGCCGAGCGACACCAGCGCCTGCTGGCGGTAATGTACTTCGATCTGGATAAATTCAAAGCCGCCAACGACACCTTGGGCCATGCCGCCGGCGATGCGATTTTGCAGCAGACTGCACAGCGGGCGCTGCGTTGTGTGCGCGCTGCGGATACCGTGGCGCGCTTTGGCGGCGATGAATTCGCCATCCTGCTGCCCGAGGTACATGGAGAAGACGAGGCACTGGACATTGCCGGTCGTCTGGTGGCGAGCATGGCCGAGCCCTTCTTTTTGAGTGAAGGCAAGGCCGAGGTGTCGGTCAGCGTCGGCCTGGCCCTGTTCCCGGTGCACGGCACCACGGCGCTGGAACTGCAGCAGCGCGCCGACAAAGCCCTCTACGCGGTCAAGCGTGCCGGGCGCAATGCCTGTCGGATCTATTCGCCCGACTGCGAAGCCTAGACCGGTCGAAGCGCGCACGACGTCAGCCGGAAAATCGCCGTCCTGCCAGCGCCGACTTGCCAGCACCGATGAGCGCAGGAATTCCCTGTGGGATTTACGCAAGGCACCCGCGCCTGGCGGTAACGGCAGCCCCGTTTCAGCCGCCTATATACGACATCTCGATTTTTCGGATCACCGGCTGGCCGGATTGGCGTAGTTCGGAGTAGCGATCACTGCGTGCGCTCCACTGAGCGCCGATCGCGCTGCGCAGTTCGTCGTCACTGGCCCCCCCGCGCAGCAGTCCGCGAATGTCTTTGCCGTGCGACGAAAACAGGCAGGTATACAGCGTGCCATCGGTCGATAAACGCAGCCGCGTGCAGTCGCGACAAAACGCCTGCGTCACCGAGGCAATCACGCCGATTTCGCCGCTCCCGTCGCGGTAGCGCCAGCGTTCGGCAACCTCGCCCGGGTAGGCCGCCTCGATGGCTTCCAGCGGGTGGCGTGCGCCAATGCGTTCGAGGATGTCGCGCGCCGTGACCACCTCGTCCATCCGCCAGCCGTTGGAGGAACCGACATCCATGTATTCGATAAAGCGCAGGATGTGGCCGGTGCCACGAAAGTGCTCGGCCAGCGGCAGAATCTCGCCATCATTGACACCACGCTGTGCCACACAATTGATTTTGACCGGAGAAAGACCTGCAGCGGCGGCCGCGTCGATGCCGGCCAGCACCTCGGTGACACGGGCATCGGCATCGTTCATGCGCCGAAAAATTGCGTCGTCGAGGGCGTCAAGGCTGACCGTGACCCGATTCAGGCCGGCATTGCGCAAATCTTGGGCATTGCGCGCCAGCAGCACGCCGTTGGTCGTCAAGGTAAGCTCGACTGGCAGACGGGCGAGGCGCTCGATCAGGCGAGGCAAGTGCTTGCGCAGCAGCGGCTCGCCGCCGGTAATGCGAAGCTTGCGCACGCCGCAGGCGACCGCCGCTGACGCGACTCGTTCGATTTCTTCGAAGCTGAGCAACTCGGTGCGGGCAAGAAACGGGTAGTCACGCCCGAACACCGTTTTTGGCATGCAATACGGGCAGCGGAAGTTGCAACGGTCGGTCACCGAGATGCGCAGGTCATGGAGCGGGCGGGCGAGCGTATCGATGATGGCCGGGCTCGGGTTCCTGCTTCCGCAGGTCCCACTGGCATTTTTTTCGGAAGTCGGCGCTGGCGAGACGGCGGTTTGCGCCATTAGGCCACCGTACGGTGGCAAGGTGTCGGGAGGGGGAGTGGTGGCTGGCATGTGTCTGCGAACTATATAGGGGAGGGCGCGCAAGAGATAGTCGGCGCAGGCGTTTGCTTAACCTCAACAGATACATGGCCTTACATTGGGGGCTGCCGGCTCCGCAAAGTTGTAACAATAGCGGCTGAGACTGCCGACAAGCGTGGTACCCAAGGAAGCGAAATGAATCGAACTGTGCGCATCGCATTAATGATTTTGCTGTCGTTCTGCCTGCACCCGGTGTGGGCGGCAGCAGCCATCGGGGAGGAAGGAGCACGACATCTGCTCGGGCGCGCAGGTTTCGGTGCCAGCGACACGCAGACACACGACTGGGCGAGACTGACGCGTCAGCAGGCGGTGGATCGACTTCTGTTTATGCAACCGACCACTCCAACAGTACCTGTTCCGGCAAACTTGCGCGTCTATGAGCGTCGGCAAAATCCGAATGACCTGTCGCCTGCCGACTTCAAGGCGTGGACAAAAAAGCAGCGAGAGGCGGGTGTAGCGATGCGCGCGTGGTGGGTTGACGAGATGGCTGCGGCAGGCACGCCCGAGCGGCAATTGCGCGAACGCATGGTGCTGTTCTGGCACAACCATTTCGTTTCCAGTAACCAGAAAGTACGCAGTACGGCGCTGATGCTGCAACAGAACCAACTGTTCCGCACGCACGCGCTGGGCAACTTCGGGGCACTGCTGCACGCCGTGGCCAAAGACCCCGCAATGGTGATTTATCTCGATTCGGCCAGCAATCGCAAGGGCAGCCCCAACGAGAACTTCGCCCGCGAGGTAATGGAACTGCTTACGCTGGGCGAGGGCCATTACTCAGAGCAGGACATCAAGGAGGCGGCGCGCGCCTTTACCGGCTGGAGCATTGATCGTGACACTGGCGAGTTTCGTTGGCGAGCGTTCCAGCACGATGATGGCGTGAAGACGGTGTTGGGAAAAGCGGGTCGGCACGATGGCGATGCGGTGCTCGACATCCTGCTGGCACAGCCGGCGACCGCTGAATTCATTGCGGCCAAACTCTGGCGTGAGTTTGTCTCGCCGATGCCGACAGCCGCTGGCGTGCTGCCGGTGGCCCGGCGCTTGCGCGAGTCAGGCTACGATGTGCGCGAGGCACTGCGCGCGTTGCTTACTTCAGAGGAATTTTGGGCCAAGGAAAACCGACAGGCGCTGATCAAGTCGCCGGTCGATTTGTTGCTGGGTACGGTGCATGCCTTTGACATTCCTATTCCCGACGGGCGCGTGGTGGCGATGGCGTTGCGTGAGATGGGGCAGGATTTGTTTGTACCTCCGAACGTGCGGGGCTGGCCGGGTGACGAACACTGGGTGAATAGCAGCAGCTTGCTGGCGCGAAAATCGGTGCTTGAGCGATTGCTCGGCACGGCGGCGATTCGTCGGTTATCT
The DNA here is from genome assembly GCA_016702335.1 of Rhodocyclaceae bacterium. Taxonomy (GTDB): domain Bacteria; phylum Pseudomonadota; class Gammaproteobacteria; order Burkholderiales; family Rhodocyclaceae; genus JADJEF01. The sequence goes on along the minus strand of JADJEF010000018.1, from coordinate 789,878 downwards.
GAGTCCGAGCGCGTTGCAGTGCGCAGCGAGTTGCTGGATAGCCACTATCAAGTGAAGTAGGGGAAATCATGTCCATGAACCGTCGTCGTTTCCTTCAGTTTGCCGGTGGCAGCGGGCTGGCACTCCTGGCACCGCCAAAGGCACTGGCGGCCAGTCCCTATCAGCGCCTGCTCATCCTGGTCGAGCTCAAAGGTGGCAACGACGGGCTCAATACCCTGGTGCCCTATGCTGACCCCGGCTACGCTCGCCTGCGCCCGACCATCGGTCTTGCCCGTGATGCCGTACTGCCGGTGAGCGAGCAAGCGGGTTTTCACCCGGCGCTGGAACCGTTGCTGCCGCTATGGCGAGATGGAAGCTTGGCCGTATTACAAGGTGTGGGTTATCCGCAACCCAATCTTTCGCACTTCCGTTCGATCGACATCTGGGATACCGCGTCGGCAAGCAGCGACTATCTCGACGCTGGCTGGTTGGCTCGGGTTTTTGCACAGTCGCCGCCGCCCGCAAACTTTGCCGCCGATGCTGTGGCGCTTGGCAGCAGTGACATGGGGCCACTGGCGGGCGGCCGGCGCATGGTGGTACTCGGGGGCGGTGGTAATTCCGCGGGGGGCGATATGGCCGCCAAGTTCTCGCGCCAGGCGCGCTCCTTGGGACAATCCGGTAGCGCGGACGACAAGGAAATTCCCGCCGCCTTGCGTCATGTGCACGCTGTTGAGGGCGATGTGCGCCGTGCCGGCGAGCGGCTCGTGTCTGTGGGGGCAGGCCTGCGTACGACGTTCCCCGACGGCAACTTCGGGCGCACGGTTCGCGCCGGCTGCGAGGTGCTGGCGGGGCAGGGCACCCAGGGCGGGATTGCCGCGCTGCGCCTGACGCTGTCGGGTTTTGATACGCACCAGAATCAGCCAGGGATTCACGCTGCCTTGCTCAAGCAATTGGGCGAAGGCCTGGCGGCCCTGCGTAGTGGGCTTGAGGAGCTAGGGCTTTGGCAACAGACGCTGGTAGTGACCTATGCGGAGTTTGGCCGGCGCGCCGCCGAAAATCGCAGTCGTGGCACCGATCACGGTACGGCCAGCGTGCATTTCGCCATGGGCGGTGCGGTGCGTGGCGGGCTGTATGGTCAAGCCCCAAAGCTGGATCAACTGGATGGGAACGGCAATCTGTCGTTTGCCGTTGATTTTCGTAGTGTCTATGCCACCGTGCTGGAGCGCTGGTGGCAAATGGAATCACGGGAGGTGCTGCGAGGGCGCTTTCCGACGCTGAATTTCCTCGCTTGATGCCACTTTTCTCCAAGGAGCTTGTCATGAAACACCTCAAGAAACTCGTATTCGTCGCAATGACCGCAAGTAGCTTTGCACTTTGGGCGCAGACCCCGATCGCAGGCACTTCCACCACTTCAGCGGTGGGCGGCATGCCCAGCGCGGAGCAGCGCGAAGCCATGCGCGCCAAGTGCCAGGCTGACCCGAAGGCCTGCGAAGAAAGGCGCAAGGAAATGCATGACAAGATGAAGGCCAAGTGCGATGCGGACCCGCAAGCCTGTGAAGCCAAGCGTAAAGAGATGCAGGAAAAGCGCAAGGCGCGCCGCGAAGAAATGAAAGCCACGTGCGAGGCCGACCCCAAAGCCTGCGAAGAAAAGCGCAAGGAAATGCATGACAAGATGAAAGCCAAGTGCGATGCGGACCCGCAAGCCTGCGAAGCCAAGCGCAAGGAAATGCAGGAGAAGCGCAAGGAGCGCCGTGAAGAAATGAAAGCCAGGTGCGATGCGGACCCACAGGCCTGTGAAGCCAAGCGCAAGGAAATGAAAGAGCGCCATGGCCAGCAAAAACCCAACGCTGCTGCGGGCGCCACACCCGCCGGCGCTACTGGCGCAGTGGCACCAAAGAGCTTGTAGTCAAGCCGTTGCGACGACGGTAAAGCTTTTGCCCGGCAGTGACGTTAACTCACTTGCCGGGCCAGTGCCCGCGAGGAGAAATGAAATGATCGTACGTCGCCGCAGTTGGTTGTATCGTTTGGCCGGGCAGCGTTTTGTGCATAGCGTTTCGTTCGACCGCCCGGTCACCGCCTTGGCAGTGCGCGAGTTGCTCAAGCGCACAGTCGGCGTGCCGTTGGAATTGTGGGCGCGCAGCCGGCAGGACTTGGTGGTGTAACCCGGAAAAATAGCGCTCAGGGCCGTGGTTCGTAGCCCTGACAGTCGGTTTGTGTCGCGGCATAGACCTCGATAATTGGAGCGCGTTTGCTCTTGAACCCGAGCAACTGGCACCCGTAAGGGAAGGTGGGCTCGTAGGTAATGAAGTAGTAGCGGCAGCCGACGCAGGTCATGCGCCGGCGGCGCTTCTGATCTGCGGGGTCAGCCCCGGGGTCAGCCCCCTGGTTCAATGAATCTCCCGCGTCTCCAGAAAGACGACATCGGGGTGACGTTCCTGCGTCATCTGCAGGTTCACCCGGTTGGGCGCGAGGTACACATAGTCGCCCGCACCGTCGAGCGCGACATTCACTCCGGACTTATCCGTCAGTGCCTGAATGTCGGCATCCTTGCCGCGCAGCCAGCGTGCCGTGGCGACGTTATACGGCTCGAAAATGCAATCGACGCCGTACTCGTGCTCCAGTCGGTGCGACACCACATCAAATTGCAGCGTGCCCACCGCGCCCAGAATCAGATCGTTGCTATGAATTGGTTTGAACAGCTGGGTCGCGCCTTCCTCGGCCAACTGCTGCAAGCCCTTTTGCAGCTGCTTCATTTTCATCGGGTTGCGTATTTGCGCACGACGGAAAAACTCCGGTGCGAAGCAGGGGATGCCAGTAAATTTAAGGTCTTCGCCTTCACTGAAGGCATCGCCAAGCAATACCGTGCCATGGTTTGGAATGCCCAGAATGTCGCCGGGCCAGGCTTCGTCGGTGGTGTTGCGGTCTTGCGCCATAAAGGTAATGGCATTGTTGACCGCCAGGGTTTTGCCGGTCGATAGCTGCTTGAGCTTGATGCCGCGCTCGAACTTGCCCGAACATACGCGCACAAAGGCAATGCGGTCGCGATGCTTCGGGTCCATATTGGCCTGAATCTTGAACACGAAGCCGCTGAACCTGGTTTCGTTGGGCTCGACAATGCGCGACTCGGCAGCGCGTGGCTGCGGGCCGGGCGAGAGTTCGACAATGGCGTCGAGCAGGCTTTGCACACCGAAGTTATTCACCGCCGAGCCAAAGAACACCGGTGTCTGTTTGCCTGACTGATAGGCCTCGCGGTTGAACTCATGCGAGGCACCACGCACCAGTTCGATGTCGTTACGAAGTTCGTCGGCTTGCGTACCGATGAGTTCGTCCAGGCGCGGGTTGTTCAGGCCCTCGATGACCTCTGAAGTGCCTTTCTCGGCCTGCGGGTCGAAGAAGTAAATCATGTCGTCATAGAGGTGATAGACGCCACGAAAGCGCTTGCCCATGCCGATCGGCCAGGTCATCGGCGCGCACTGGATTTTGAGCACATCTTCGATCTCGTCGAGCAGGTCGATTGGCTCGCGGCCTTCGCGGTCGAGCTTGTTGATGAAGGTGATGATGGGCGTATCGCGCAGGCGGCAGACCCCGAGCAACTTGATGGTCTGCGCCTCGACGCCATTGACCGAGTCGATCACCATGGTGGCCGAATCGACCGCGGTGAGGGTGCGATAAGTGTCTTCGGAAAAGTCTTCGTGGCCCGGCGTGTCAAGCAGGTTGATCATGCATTCGCGGTAGGGGAACTGCATCACCGAGCTGGTTACCGAGATGCCACGCTGCTTTTCCAGTTCCATCCAGTCAGAGGTGGCATGACGCTGCGCTTTGCGCGCGCGCACTTCGCCGGCAATCTGAATCGCGCCACCGAACCACAAGAGCTTTTCGGTCAGCGTGGTTTTGCCGGCGTCGGGGTGAGAAATAATGGCAAAGGTGCGACGGCGCGCCAGTTCGCTGGCGACTTCTTTTTCGGTAGCAGACACGGAATTCTCGATGCGACGGGAAGGGCACTGATTATACGGAAGCGGCCCGAAGAGGCTGCGCCGACTTTTGCGGGCACGAGTATTATCAGACGCGCAGCCCAGACTTCGCCGTTCTATTCTCGATAGGCATCCCATGAAAAAATCTGTCGCCCCGCCTGAACTGGATCTTGATCGTCCCAAGCTTGACGTCAAATCGATTCAGCGCTCGTTGTATAACCGACTGGTCTACACGATTGGCAAGGATCCGATAACCGCCACTGATCGCGACTGGTTTTTCGCTGCCGCCGCCATAGTCCGTGAGCGCATGATCGAGCGCTGGATGGAGACCATGCGCAGTTATTACGACGAAGATCGCAAGCGGGTGTACTACTTGTCGCTTGAATTCCTGATGGGCCGCACGCTGACCAACAGCATTTTGAACATCAGTGCGGACAAAGAGTTCGAGAGTGCCTTGGCGGCACTCGGGGAAATGGGACTGGAGCGGCTCAACATTCGCGAGATGGAACCTGACGCCGCGCTCGGCAATGGCGGCTTGGGCCGTCTCGCGGCCTGCTTTCTCGATTCGATGGCGACCATGGGTGTCGCCGGTTACGGCTATGGCATTCGCTATGAGTATGGGATGTTCCATCAGGCCATCGAGGGTGGGCAGCAAGAGGAGCACCCCGACAACTGGCTGCGCTATGGAAGCCCCTGGGAATTCCCGCGCCCGGAGGTGCTCTACCAGGTCAAGTTTCACGGACGTGTGGTTGATTATCCAGACGCCCATGGCGGGCGCAGCTACCAGTGGGTGGACGCCGACGACGTAATGGCGATGGCTTACGACTATCCCGTTCCAGGTTTCGACACGGGCACCGTGAACAACATGCGCCTGTGGGCGGCCAAAGCGAGTCGAGACTTCGATTTGGGGGTGTTCAATGAAGGCAACTACATCGGTGCGGTAGAACGCAAGAACGACTCGGAAAATCTTTCCAAGGTGCTGTATCCCAACGACGCGACCGAGATGGGGCGTGAGCTGCGCCTGAAGCAGCAGTACTTCTTTGTCTCTGCTTCGCTGCAGGACATGATTTATCGCTTTTTAAAGTCCGACCTGCCAATGGATCAGTTGCCCGAGAAGGTCGCGATCCAGCTCAATGACACCCATCCCTCCATTGCCGTGGCCGAGCTCATGCGGCTTCTGACCGACCAATACCACCTCGGCTGGGACAACGCCTGGGACATCACGACGCGCACCTTCAGCTACACCAACCATACCCTGATGCCCGAAGCCCTGGAAACCTGGCCCGCAGGGCTTTTCGAGCGCGTGCTGCCACGTCACCTGCAAATAATTTTCGAGATCAATCACCGCTTCCTGAAAGATGTCATTCACCACTACCCCAACGATCCGGAGCGCTGGCAGCGTATGTCGCTGATTGATGAGGGGCACGGCAAGCGTATCCGCATGGCGCATTTGGCGATCGTTGGCAGTCATAAAGTTAATGGCGTCGCGGCGATCCACACACGCTTGATGAAGGAAACCATCTTTGCCGACTTTCATGCGCTGTGGCCGGAGAAAATCGTCAATATGACCAACGGCGTGACCCCCAGACGCTGGCTGAATCAGGCCAATCCGGGGCTGGCGGAGCTGATCACCGGAAAGCTGGGCAAGGGTTGGATCAAGGAACTCGACCAGTTGCGCGCGCTGACTCCGTGGGCCAACGATGCCGGCTTTTGCGCCGCCTTTGCCCAGATCAAGCGCGAGAACAAGCAGCATCTTGCGCACCTGGTTCGGCTGCGGGTCGGCATCGTGCTCGATCCCGCGAGTTTGTTCGATGTGCAGATCAAGCGCATCCATGAGTACAAGCGCCAATTGCTGAACATGCTGCATGTCATCACGCTCTACAACCGCTTGCGCGCCGGTGGCGACGCGCCGCCGCGCACCGTGATCTTTGCCGGCAAGGCAGCACCGGGCTATCGCATGGCCAAGCTGATAATCCGCCTGATTCATGATGTTGCCGAGGTGGTCAATAACGACCCGCTGATGCGCGACCGGCTGAAGGTAGTCTTTATCCCCAACTACGATGTCTCCAGTGCAGAAATCATCATCCCGGCTGCCGATCTTTCCGAGCAGATCTCGACGGCGGGTACCGAGGCCTCCGGCACCGGCAACATGAAGCTGGCGCTCAATGGCGCGCTGACCATCGGTACGCTGGACGGTGCCAATGTCGAAATTCGCGACGAGGTCGGGCCGGAGAACATTTTTATTTTCGGCCTGACTGCGGATGAAGTGACCGCAACGGTGGCGGCCGGCTATAACCCGTGGGTGCATTACGATCACAATCCTGAGCTGAATCAGGTGCTCAACATGATTCGCGACGGCTATTTCTCGCCGGGCGATCGTGATCGCTACAAGCCAGTGTTCGATAACCTGACCTATCACGGCGATCACTACCTGCTGCTGGCGGATTACGCCGCCTATGTCGCCTGCCAGGAAAAGGTGGCGGGTGCCTTCCAGCACCCGGAAGAATGGGTTCGGATGGCGATCCGGAATGTCGCCGGCATGGGCAAGTTTTCGTCGGATCGCACGATCGCCGAGTACGCCCGGACGATCTGGAACGTGACGCCCGTTCCGCGCCCGACCCGTTAAGGTGCTTTCCGTGTAGCGACGAATGCGGGAGCATGGGGAGTTCTCGCCGTATAGTGAGAACCAGTTTCAAGGAACTTCGTGTTTCACCGGGGGCGTCTAGCCTTCAATCCGCCAACTCCTCTGGAGACGCAAACCATGATCAGGATTTTTCGCCGCCTTGCTCTGCCGTTTTTGTTGCTGTGGGCCGCGCTGCCTGCGCTTGCCTTTGATGCCAACGGTATCTGGTATACCGACGCGGGTGCGGTTGTCCGCATTGCTTCTGATAGTTCCAATGTGACGATCCGCTGGGACAATAACGGCAAGGCCTACGAATATCGCGGGTGGTGGATGCACACTGGCGAAACCTTCACTTACGAAGCAAATTCAGGCACGGTTGTCGGGACTTTCCTGAGCCGCGACAAGTTACGGTTTACATCAAGTAAGGGTACCTGGATGCTTACGCGTGGGGGCGCCAGTCAGTCGCACTCTGCGCCCGCGCCGGTCAATATCACGGGGCTATGGAAGTCCGACAGCGGCAGTTCCGTCCAGGTGAACTCGCAGGGCAATCAGGTGACGATCACGTTCATCGACGTCAAGGGGAACCGGCGCATGGCGAGCGGCCGCTGGATTGAGCAGGGGCGAAAATTTGACTACTCCGTGCCGGGTTATCCGGGCGTTGCAATCTGCACAGTGGCCGGTGTCAATCGTATTGACGTTGCCTATGGTTCAAAAGTCAATACGTGGGTACGCCAGTAGAAAGCGGATCGCGCGCGGGAAGCCTGACGGTGCCGCCAGTGGTCGCGGATGGAATGCTGCACTAGGCCATGGCGGATGCCGCTTACATTTGCCGTCGCACCTTCATGGCCAGGGCGCTCACCCCAAAAAAGGCCACGCCCATGAGCACCAGAGTGATGGGCCAGCCAAGTGAATCGGCGAAGTGCTGAGCACCGAAGTAGCCAATGAATCCGAGCATGGCGAGAACCGTTGTCAGCAGCAAGGCGCGGCTTTGCAACTGGACACAGGCGTAAAGCATGGCGGCAGTGGCGGCGAGATAGAGCAGTTCGAACTGGGTGCCTCGCACCTGATCAAACAGCGCCGCATAGAGCATGAGTGAGCCTGCGAAATAGCCCAAGCCGTTCAGACGATGAAATTGCTGCGCGCGCTGCAGACCGAACGCTGTGGACATAAGACACAGGCCGGTGACCAGCGCCGCCAGATTGGGGTCGGTCAGCGTGGCCATTCGGTCGAACAGGCCGGCGTTGAGCCAGACGGCGGCGATCAGCAAGGCCAGTTCGGCCAGCACGCGAAAGCGACTGTTGTTCAGCTCGGTCGCGACGACAAACAGCGAAATGCCCAGGGTGATGGCGATGACATCGCCGGGCAGGTCGAGCAGATCCAGCCCAACCTGCATGAAGCTGTAGGCAAAAAACAATGCGGTCAGCACCAGAAGGGTCAGGCGGTAGCGGTAGAGCAGGGCGGCCTGATGCAGTGTCATCAGGCCAAAAACCGCTGCGGCAGCTTTGCGCCAATTATCCCCGGCGGGAAATAGCTCATGGATGAGCACAAACCAGCCGGAGGTCAGCATGAAGGCGGTAGCAATGACCAGCGGTGCTTCTAGCCTGGGGTATTTTTTCTCATGCAGTGCCGCGACCAGAACGACCAGCAGCACGTAGCCGACACCCAGGGTAACAAGAATGCGCATGGCGCTTCCCATACTGTCCCAGAACATGCCGATATAGGTGCTGATGCCGGCAAGAATGAATATCGCACCAAGATAGCTGAACAGCGTCTTGGCGATATCGCTGGCAGCGCGAGCCGGTAGCGCAGGGGCTGCCACTGCCGGACTATTGAGCGCGACAGCGACCTCGTCGAGAGAAATCTGGTGCTCCTGCATCAGGCCGGCAATGCGTTGCAGGGCGGCCGGTTTGTCGGGAATGGCCTTGCTGGCCGCAGCCATTGCCATCAGCGGCGCAGCAAACCAGAAACCGCCGATGGCAATGACGGCAATCAGGATCAGCAGCCAAATCATGGCGTAACACCTTGGGGCGAGACTTGCGGAACGACCCAGCCGATGAACTGCGTGGCACCACGGTAGTAGTGGTCGTCGGTATTGGGCAGTCGAATGCTGCGTCCGTTTTTGCGCAGGATGGCCTGGGTGCGATAGCGTGAGCCGTAGAACATGCCCGTGAATAGCGGTCTGGAATACTCGCTGGTGCCGGTGCTGAATTCATAGCCGTCGGGTGCCACGCTGGCGGGGTCGACCCTGAGCGCCGCGAGATCGGGAACGCTCAGTGATGTCAGGCGGGTATTGGTGTGATCGTCGGACGAGGCTTTGCCTGCCGGTATCAGATCGGGCGGCAGGCGCACAACGATTTCGGTCACAGCACCAGACGTGGGGTTGTAGCGCCAGATGCGCGGGTTCTGGTGCGCTTGCGTGATCCCCTGATAGCTCACCTGAACTTTGCCCTCGCTGACGCCAATGATCACACCGTTCTGGTATTGGTAAGCCCCGGTGGCATACAGAACCTCGTACTGTGGAGGGGCAACCATCAGGGCAGGGACGCCCGATACCAAAAGAAAGACCGCAACCAGCAGCAGCGGCAGGCCGAGGCCGAAAGCAATGGTGGGGTTTTCTCGAAAGAAGGCTTTCATGGTCGGGTTTTCCTGAGGGTCAGCGTGCTGTGGATTGTACGGCGCGCTACGGATCGGGATAAACCTGGCCTGAACGATGGCGCCGGGAGCAAATCGCCGTCTCACCAGCGCCGACTTGCGGACTCTCGTTACACTGGCAGCACACCGTACCATTGGGGTCGGATTTTTGGATTGGCTGACTTGAAAAAGAGCATTGTTATCACGGGCGCCAGTTCGGGCCTGGGCGCTGGCATGGCGCGCGAATTTGCCGCTCGCGGCTACGATCTGGGCCTGTGCGCGCGGCGCACAGAGCGACTGGAAGCGCTGCGTGATGAACTGACGCAGGCCCACGGCGGGCGTGTTGAATTGCTCGCGCTTGATGTCAATGACCACCCGCGCGTTTTCACGGTGTTCCGTGAGTTTCAGCAGCGCTTTGGCACGCTGGACCGCGTGATTGTGAATGCCGGCGTGGGCGAGGGGCGGCGGCTGGGCACCGGCCATTTTGAGTTGAACAAACGCACGGCCGAAACCAACTATGTCGCGGCGCTGGCGCAGGTCGAGGCGGCCATGGAGATTTTTCGCGAGCAAAAACGCGGACATCTGGTGCTGATTTCCTCGATGAGTGCCATGCGCGGCTTGCCCAGGCACCTGACCAATTACGCGGCCACCAAGGCAGCGCTGGCGCATCTGGGCGAGGGATTGCGGGCGGAACTGCTTGGCAGCCAAATCAAGGTGAGTACGCTCTATCCGGGCTATATCCGTACCGAGATGAACGAGGGTGCCAAAAAACTGCCCTTTGAGGTCAGTGAAGCGGTGGGCTCGCGGGCGCTCGCCCATGCCATCGAACGCGAGCCGGCTACCGCCTGCGTGCCCGGTTGGCCATGGACGCTGCTTGGCCTGCTGATGCGTGTTCTGCCGCTCCGCGTTGTCGCAAAACTGAATTGAATTCAACAGGACCAAAATGAAAGCACTGCTCTGCAAAACCTTGGGCTTGCCCGATACCCTGCGTGTGGAAGAGATTCCCGATCCAGTGCCGGGGCCCGGCCAGGTGCTGGTGGAGATGAAAGCGGCGGGGGTCAATTTCCCCGATGCCCTGCTTATTCAGGGCAAATACCAGTTCAAGCCGCCCTTGCCGTTTGCGCCAGGGGCCGAGTTGGCGGGGGTGGTGGTAGCGCTGGGCGAGGGCGTCAAGGGCGTCAAGCTTGGCCAGAGCGTGATTGCCTCGTGCCAGTTCGGGGCCTTTGCCGAGAAGGTGGTCGTCGATAGCCGCCAGATCATTCCCATGCCAGCCGGGCTGGGCTTTGATGTCGCCGCCTCGTTCACGCTGGCGTATGGCACCTCATATCACGCGGTAAAGGGGCGTGCCGGGCTCAAGGCAGGCGAGACCCTGCTGGTGCTTGGTGCGGCAGGGGGCGTCGGGCTGGCCGCGATACAGATCGGCAAAGCCTTGGGCGCGCGCGTGATTGCCGCCGCCTCCACGCCAGAGAAGCTTGCGATCTGCAAAGAGAGCGGGGCCGACGAACTGATCAATTACCGCAGCGAAAACCTGCGCGATCGGCTCAAGGAGCTGACTGGGGGCAAAGGCCCCGACGTGATTTACGATCCGGTGGGGGGCGAGTATGCCGAGCCGGCCTTCCGCTCGAGTGCCTGGGGTGGGCGCTATCTGGTGGTTGGCTTTGCCAATGGCGCGATCCCGGCCTTGCCCTTCAATCTGGCGCTGCTCAAGGGGGCCTCGATCATCGGTGTGTTCTGGGGTGAATTCGTCAAGCGTCAGTTGCCTGACTTCATCAAGGATCTGGGCGAGATGTTCGGCCTGATCGCCCAAGGCAAGCTGCGCCCGCATATCTCGGCGCGCTATCCGCTGGCGCAGGGGGCACAGGCGTTGCAGGATCTGCTTGACCGCAAGGTCACCGGCAAGGTGATCATTACCAATGGCGATACCTCAGTAGCGATACCTGGTCCGCAAGTCGGCGCTGGTAAGACGGCGATTTCGCCCGCGCCATCAAGCAACGGCCCCTGGAAGCCAGCCGATTTGCGCCAATTCGTCGGCAAGGAGCTGGGCGTGTCGTCGTGGATCACCCTCGACCAAGCGCGCATCAACGAATTTGCCCGGTGCACGCAAGACGATCAGTGGATACACCTTGATGTCGAGCGCGCCACCACGGAAAGCCCTTTCGGTGGCACGATTGCCCATGCTTTTCTGAGCCTGTCGATGATTCCGGCCACGATTTACGAGCTGGTGGCCGGGCGGCTGCAGGTCGCAGCCATGCTCAACTACGGGTTGGACCGCACGCGCTTCATGTCGCCGGTGAAGGCCGGGCAGCGGGTGCGCAACCGGGTCAAGGTGGTCGCCGTGGAAGACAAAGGCGCAGGTCGCTGGCTGCTCACCACTGAAAATACTTTCGAGATCGAGGGGCAGGAAAAGCCTGCGATCGTCGCCATTTCGCTTGGGATGCTGCTCGAATGAAAGCCCTGTTGATTGCGGGCAGCTTGCTGCTGGCCGCTTGCGGAAGCGGTGATAGTGCGTTTGTCAGCGGCTGCGCTGCCGTCGGCGCGATGGAGCCGATCTGCGGTATGCGCAACCCCGAAGATATTGAGGTGCTGCCCGATCGCAAGACCCTGCTCTTCAGCCAGATGGGTGCCAATATCGAGCAGGGCACGCCGGGCGTGCTGAGCTTTCTCGATACCCGTACGCGCGCGATTACACAGGCCTTTCCTGCTGCCAGTCATGCGCCGATCAGGCCAGCCGGGTTCAAGGAAAACTGGGGTGATGCCGCGTGCCCCGGCGAGCCCGATGCCAGATTCTCGCCCCATGGGATTTCGCTGCGTCAGCGCGACGACAAGCGTTGGCAGGTGGCAGCGGTGAATCACGGTGGCCGTGAAACGATCGAGATGTTCGAACTGCTCACCGACCCACCGGCTCCGCGTCTGGAATGGCGAGGTTGCGTTGTGCCGGCTGACGGCACTTACGTCAACGATGTGGCGGTGATGCGCAATGGCGGCGTGGTGGCCAGCCATATGTTCGACAAGCACCTGCCCGCTATCGCAGGAATGAGTGTGGGCCTCTTGAAGGCCATGCTGGGGATCGACACGGGCTATGTCTTTGAGTGGTTGCCAGGCGGTGCGACGCGCGTGCTGGCAGAGAGCCATGGTGCCTTCATCAACGGTATCGAGATCAGCCCTGACGATGCCACAGTGTTTGCGAACGTCTATTTCGGCAAGGAAATTCGTAAGCTCGATCGCAAAAGTGGCAAGCGGCTGGGCGCTGCGCCCATCAATCACGCCGACAACCTGGCCTGGGACAGCAAGGGAAATCTGCTGGCGGTTTCGCATGCCGATGATTTGCCCACCCAGATGGCTTGCACCAAGCAGCCGGGCAACACGTGTGCGCTGGAATACGCGGTGCTGCGCATTAACCCCGAGACCATGGCGTTCTCCGAGATCTTGCGTCACCAAGGGGCGCCCATGGTGCCGCAACGGTCGCCCCGCGAGTTGGACGGTACGCTGTACCTGGGCACCTACACGGGTGACCGCATGGTAGCAATGCCCTATCCACCCCATCAGTAAGCAACGACGATACCGTGATGATGAAACACCTGGTTTCTGTCCGGCAGCTCGCTGGTCTGTGCATTATTTTGACAAGCCTGCCGGCAAGCGCCGTACCCGTAGGCGACCCCTTCGGCCAGCACCACAGCACGGCTACTCAGATCACGCCGCAGAATGTGAAGAAACTGCGCAATGCCTGGATTCTGCGCACCGGTGACCCGATGGTGGAAGCGCCGGAACTTATGAAAAACACCTCGGGGCAAGCGACCGCCATTTTGCTACCCGCCGAGGCGGGGAGCACCTGGTCACCTGCACACCGTTTTCGCGGGTGCTTGCGCTCGATCCCGGCACTGGCAGGGCGCGCTGGGAGTTTGATCCCAAGGTGGAGCGGGGCGGCACGCGAGGCTAGCGCTGCCGGGGTGTCAGCTACTGGCACGTACCGGGGGCCGACGAGGCGCGGGCGTGCGCACATCGCCTGTTCCTTGCCACGCACGACCGCCGGCTGATTGCCATCGATGCGAAGACCGGCAAGCCCTGCGCCGATTTTGGCGCGCAGGGCACGGTCGCCTTGTCGGATCGCGGCAAGCACAAGGCCGGCGAAGTCACCAGCAGTTCGCCGCCGGCGGTCGCCAATGGGGTCGTGGTGGTGGGGTCGTCGGTGGTCGACTTCGAGTACGCCGAGGCACCGCGTGGTGTGGTCGCTGCCTTTGACGCCGTGACCGGAAAGCCTCGCTGGCAATTTGATCCGCTGGCGGGCATCGCCGGTACCGGGGGTGCCAACGTCTGGGCCCCGATCTCGATCGATGCCGCCGCGGGTCTGGTGTTCCTGCCTACGAGTTCGCCGTCGCCTGATTATTACGGAGTTAACCGCAAGGGCGGTGACGGAGATGCCAATGCCGTGGTGGCGCTGGAACTCGCGACCGGGAAAAAGGTGTGGTCCTTCGCTACCTCGCACCACGACCTGTGGGACTACGACGTACCGGCGCAGCCGATATTGATCGACTGGCCTGGTCCTGATGGCAAGGTCCCGGCACTGGCGCAGCTGACCAAACAGGGATTTACCTTCGTGCTCGACCGGCGCACCGGCAAGCCGCTGTTCGAGGTCACTGAAAAGCCGGTCCCTGCGAGCGTGATCCCCGGTGAGCAGGCGGCACCGACGCAGCCTTTCCCGAGCAAACCGCCGCAGCTGGTCAATAGCGTTGTTACGCCCGACGATGCCTGGGGGTTCACGTTCTGGGATCGTGGCAAGTGCCGCGAGCAGTTGGCCTCGCTCAATAACCACGGCCTGTACACGCCGCCCTCGGAGCAACGCACGCTGCTGATGCCGGGCAGCCTCGGTGGCGCGAATTGGGGCGGTGGCGCGTGGTTGGCGCAGGAGAACCTGCTCATCGTCAATGTTAATAGTTCGCCCTTCTATGGACAACTGGTCAAGACTCAGGGCGCGCAGGGGGGGGATGATCACATCAAGGCCGGCAGTGCCTTCAGGGTGACCATGACGGGTACGCCGTATGCCATGGTGCAAGACGTCGTCAAGTCGCCGCTGGGGGTGCTGTGCACGCCACCGCCCTGGGGCAAGCTGGTGGCGGTGGATCTGGCGCAGGGTACGATACGCTGGGAGGTGCCGCTGGGCTCGATTCACGAGCTCGGCCCGGTGCGCCTGCCCTTCCGTATCGACTGGGGCACCCCCAACCTCGGCGGCGGACTGGTGACTGACAGCGGGGTGTTCTTCATCGGTGCGACGATGGATCGCATCTTCCGCGCCATTGAGGCGCGCACCGGCAAGGAACTGTGGAGCTTCCAGCTACCCGTCGATGCCACGGCCACGCCGATGAGCTACAGCTATCAGGGCAAGCAGTATGTAGTGGTGACGGCCGGCGAGCACAACATGTTCAACCGGCCGACCGGGGATTACGTGTTTGCATTTGCTTTACCCTGAATAGCCGTCGATAGCCCGGAGCGGAGCACCCGAGCATCCGGACGCTTTGGGCGTAGCATCCGGGTTCGCACAATGAGGACAGCAGCGGGATCACTTTCTTGAACTCCGGGCCACCAAAAACCCTGTCACAGGCACTGCCGCCGAATGCGCGGCTTGACGAGTATTCCCTGCTGTCGGTGCTTGGCGTGGGCGCCTTTGGCATTACCTACCTTGCGCACGACGAAAACCTGGCGCTTCAGGTTGCCATCAAGGAGTATTTTCCGGCCAGCGCCGCGGTGCGGGACCCGGCGACGGGAGCCGTGGCCCTGCGCTCAAGCACTGCCGAAAAGGAATTCGAATGGGGTCGCGATCGCTTCATGCTCGAAGCGCAAACCCTCGCTCGGTTCCGGCACAACAACATCGTGCAGGTCTTCCGTTATCTCAAGGCCAATGCCACCTGCTACATGGTGATGGCCTATGAAGGGGGCTCCAGCCTGGAGCAGGCGCTTAAGGAAGGCCGCATCAATTGGAACCAGGACAACACGCTGGAACTTATCCTGCCGCTGCTTGATGGCCTGGAGTCTGTGCATCGGGCCGGGTTCCTGCATCGGGATATCAAGCCGGGCAATATCGTGCTGCGCGCCAATGGCGAAGGCCCGGTACTGATCGATTTTGGTGCCGCACGCAGTACCCTGAGCAACGAAGCCCTGACTATCGTCCTGAGCCATGGCTATGGCCCGCCGGAGCAGTATTCGCGCAACAGTGAGCAAGGCCCCTGGACCGATATTTACGCGATGGCCGGCGTGCTTTACCGCATCGTCGCCGGTTCGGTGCCGCAGATGTCTGTCCATCGCATCGCCAATGACCTCATGATTCCTGCGACCTTCGTCGGCGAAGGCCGCTTCAGTCAGTCGTTTCTTAGCGCGATAGATCTTGGCTTGTCGCTCGAAAAATCCCGGCGACCGCAAAGCGTTCTGGAATGGCGGGAAATGCTGACCGGGCATAGTGCGGCTCCGACGCCTGCGCGTGCTCCAACTCCTGCGCCTGCGCTCACCCCGGTATCAGCGGCAAGCGCCCCAGTGTTGTCCGCTGCGAATTCTCACGCCGGGACACAGGGCCCAACATCAGGAGTGCGCCCGTCGCTTAATCCTGAAAGCCCGACCACTGGCGGCACAGCACGACCGGGTAGCCCCCGGAAAAGACCCCCGCAGGACGCGGATGACGACGAGCCCAATGGCTTGCTGAGCCGCCTTGCTGCGGCTTTTGTCGCCCATCCGTTCTTGATACTTCTCATGGCTTTTGCGGCCTTGGGAACGTCAATCTACGCCTCACATCGCACCAGGCAGGCGGCCGCCGCCGGTCCGTCGTCTGCGCTCAAAGCCCACCCCGCCAAAGAAGCCCTTGAGGCGGTGCCCGAGTCATCGCCGGCGCCGGAGCGAGAACCTGTACCGGAGAGTGCGCTTTCCGTCCAAAAACCCCCACCGCTGCCGGTCGCCCCTGCCGCAGATTCACCGACCGCCACACCTTCCACGTCCCTTGCACCGTCGGCGTCTAGCCAGCCACCGGCAAGCAATGACCGGCGGCGCACCCTCATGACCGAGGCAATCAATGCCTGTGCAGGGAAATCAGCGCATGACAGTTGCGCGCTTACCAGCCCGCGCGGGCATCAGATTACGGGGCGCTGCACCGCCTGGCCCAATGGCACCGTCGCTTGCAAACCCGATTTCAAGGCTGAGCGCAGTCCTCCGTTGGGGGGCGCGGCGTCCAGACCGGCGGCAGGAGAGTGACGTTAAGTCGTTAAATCGCGGCAGAGTGCTTGATGCATTGCCCTGCATTGCGCCCTTGCTGATTGGCGTGGCGGCCACCCTGTGCGTGACGCAGAAATCGCCGTCTCGCCAGCGCCGACTTGCGGATGATCGCGCTCGCCGATGCTGAAATCCAGACACCTGCCCGGTACGTAGCCGACCCATCGGAACGCGGCTTACGATAGCTTCTTTACAAACTCCGACTTGAGCCCCATCGCTCCGACACCGTCAATCTTGCAGTCGATGTCATGATCGCCATCGACGAGGCGGATATTCTTGACCTTGGTGCCCACTTTGACTACGAGTGACGAGCCCTTGACCTTGAGATCTTTGATGACAGTTACCGAGTCACCATCTGCCAGCACATTCCCTACAGAATCACGAATTTCTGCTTTTTGCTCGACGTCGGCGGCCGTGGTCTTTGGCCATTCGTGCCCGCATTCAGGGCACACGTAGAGTTCGCCGTCTTCATAGGTGAGTTCGGACTGGCATTGGCTGCAAGCGGGCAGGGTGGACATGAGTTTCCTTCATAGCGTCGAAAATTGAGCAGGGGATGAGTCAGAGGCCGGCGAGTACCGTTCAGCGCACGCTGATCTCGACCCGCCGGTTCAGCGGTTCGTCGACATCATCAGGAGTGCGGATGATGGGTTCACGTTCGCCACGCCCGGCAATATCCATTGAAACCGCCTGGATGCCCGCTTCAAGGAGCATGTCGCGCACGGTGGCGGCACGCTCCTGCGAGAGCACGTCGTTGGCTTCGAGCGCACCCATGGTATCGGTATGCCCGATGACGGTGATCTCGGGGGCGGGTCTGCCGGCCAATTCGATCTTGACCGCGCCGATGGCGGATTTGGAGATGAAGTCGAGTTGGGTGGCCGAACCCGAGGTGAAATAGACCGTAAACGATACCGGACGGGGCGGGCTGGCTTCGATCAACGCGCCGTAGCGCTTCTTGACCAAATCGGCCGATCCGGTTTCGGCAATCAGCTTGCCAGCGGTATCCACCCCGACGCCGGCATAGGCGGTGTTGAGCGTTTGCTCTCCGCCCTGACTTTTTACCACCACCGACCCGACTTTGCCATCCGGCCCGGGTAGCAGAATCACGCGACCTTCGATCGGGTTGGGCAACATAAAATACAGGGCGATGAGGCCAATGAGGATGATCGGAGAATAGGCCAACAGCAGTTCAGAGGTCACTCCGACCACTATGGATCGGATGAAATTAGCGGAAGACATGGCGATAGGGCAGGGTCATGACCGTTCGGGTGAAGGCCCGCTACTCTAGCGCATTGTTTTGCCAGTTCCTGACGATGCCAGCCACACAGTCACGACTGGGCAGGCAGGGAAATCCCCAAGTCGGCGCTGGCAATACGGCGATAGCGGAGGGAGTGGGCGGTCTGCTGGCCGTCGCACTTGCCAATGAATCGCGCCGAGGTATTGGCTCGCCACACTTGCGACCACTCAGGCCAGGGCCTATGGATTCACTGGGGTTCGTTAACCGCACACATCCGCTCTTCTGAGAAACAGCGGTGAATTGGTTCGGTGTTGTTTCGACTGGGTTGCGTCAGGTTCGGTAAGCTGAAGTAAAATTTGCTCGGTTTATCGTCGCCCCAGGAGGTTGTTCGCAGGTGCCGCAAGGCGTTTGCCCTACGTCAAGAATGTCGTCGCTCTATTTGAACCATTTTGATCTGGCGAAACCGCCATTTCAGATTACGCCCGATGTGGATTTCTTTTTTTCCGGAAGCCAGCGGGGCGGCATCCTTACGGGTTTACTCCACGTAGCCAGCCATGAGGAGGGTATCGTGACGGTCGTGGCCGAGGTGGGCAGCGGCAAGACGCTGCTTTCGCGGCTGATGCTGGCCAGTTTGCCAGCCGATATCAGTACGGTGTATCTCTCTAACCCGTGCTTTGGTCGCGATGAAATCATCAGCGCCATCGGGCGGGATATGGGGCTGACAACCCAGGTGGGTTCCACCGAGGCCAATCTCGCGCAATTACACCAGGAGCTGATGCGCCGCTATTCGCTCGGAAAGCGTGTGCTGCTGATCATCGACGAGGCGCACACCATGCCCCCGGAGTCGCTCGAAGAAGTGCGGCTGCTCTCCAACCTCGAGACGGCGCATCACAAGCTGATCAACATCATGCTGTTCGGGCAACCCGAGCTCGATACCTTGCTGGCCGACCGGCGGTTACGCCAGGTGCGCGACCGTGTCATACATCGCTTCGAGCTGCCCGCCATGGTGGCGGGTGAGGCGCAGGCCTATGTAGATCATCGCTTGCGCGTGGCAGGCTGGCGGGGCGGTCAGTTGCTTGATTCGGCCGCCATGAAGGCGCTGATCAAGCTGTCGCAAGGACGTGCCCGGCGCATCAATCTGCTTGCTGACAAGGCGCTCTTGGCCGCCTATGCGCAGGGGGCGAAGGTAGTCACCCGCGCCCACGTGCTCAGTGCCCAGCGCGAGTTGCACGCCGAGCCGGCTGCTCTGCCGGGGCGCAATAAGTGGCTGCTGGGCGCCGTGGCAGGAAGTTTTGCCATTGCCATTGCCATAGCCGGGGCCATCGGGTGGGGGTTGAACGCCAGCAAAAGTGTCACTCCGGTGGCCGAAGTACGCCCCTCCGTTTCTGTGCCAACTGTTGTTTCTCCTGCCATCGCTTCTCCTGCCGCTGTTGCGCCGGCCGTTGCTCCATCGTTACCACCTGAAATGCCTGCACCGACACCGGCGGCCGCCGTTGCCAAAGACGCATCGTTGCCTGCGCCGTCGGTGCCGATACCGACAGGTACTAACCTGCAAGGGGCAGAAATTGCAGGGAAAGGGCAGGTATTTGATCGCGCCGCGCTGGACGCACGTACCCATGAAATGATGCGCGACGAAGCCAGGACGGGGTTCACTCTGCAGTTGGTCAGTTTGCCGTCCATGGAGGCACTCGCCGGCTACGCGGCCTCGCTTGCACCTCATATCGACACCCGCACGCTGTATGCCCACAAGCGACGTTATCGTGGCGTTGATTCGGCGGCGGTTTACGTGGGCTATTATTCGACCGAAGCGGAAGCCCGGGCCGCACTGGCGCAACTACCCACAGCACTGCGGGCCTATCAACCCTCAATACGCACCTGGGCGGCGATTCGACGCGAGCCTGCCCCCTGATGACCAACCCCACACGCACCCAAGCACCGCACATGCCTAATTCGCCCGCTTACGTGAGTCCGTTGCTTTCCCGCCGTATCGCCATCGCCGGCTTGGTCGCGTTTTTGTCCGCCTGTGCGACGCCCACCGTTCCGCCGTCCGACCAGCATCTTGCTCCGGCCCCTGCGGTGCAGGGCAAGGCTCCCGAGTTTTCGGTGGCACCGCAACTGCCCAAGCCACCGAAACCCACTGAGAAGCCTGAGCTCTACAGTGTCGTCGTTCATGACATGAACGTCCAGGATCTGCTTTTTGCCCTGGCGCGCGATGCCAAGTTGAATGTCTCGGTGCACCCCGGTATTTCTGGTAAGGTCACCATGAGCATGTTGGATCAAACGTTGATCGAGATTCTTGATGCCGTGGGCAAGCAGGTAGATTTGCGCTACGAACTCAAAGGCAAGAGCCTGACGATCAGCCCCGATCTGCCTTTTCTAAAGATGTACCGCGTTGATTACCCGAACATGGCACGTAGTGCCGAGAGCTCGGTCAGCATCTCCACGAATGTGGCTAGTACCGGCGGTACCAGCGGTGGCGGCTCGGGTAGCAATGCGTCAAATACCACGATAAAAAATGTTGGCAATAATCTGTTCTGGGAAACTATTGTCACTAACCTGAAAGATATCTTGCGCGAGACCGACAAGCAGGTGCCAGATCGAGCCACGGCCGCTCCCGCCGCTGTGGTACCGACGCCCACACCTTTAGCATCGGTAGTGGCGGCACTGGCACCATCGGCACTGGCACCAGCTGCACCGGCACCAACTGCCCGGCACCGACAACACCGGCATCCGCCACGGCTGAGCGCGCACCGGTACGGCCGCAAGTCCAGCCGCTGCCGCCGTACCCGTCATAGCCTCCGCACCGGTCGGCGCGAGTTCGGCACCCGTGGCACCGCTGTTCCGCGAGACGGCATCGGTCATTGCCAACCCTGAAAACGGCATGATCAACATTCGCGCCACCCAGCGTCAGCACGAGAAAGTACGTGAGTTTCTCGATGGCATCATGGAGAACGCGCGTCGTCAGGTGCTGATCGAGGCCACCATCGTTGAGGTAGACCTTTCAGACCGCTATCAGCAAGGGATCGACTGGTCACTGGTCTACCGCGCCGCCGGTGATCCCGACGGCCGGAGTTTCGGTATGTCACCGGTGGGACCGGGTGGCGGGCTGATGACGGGCGGGGTGCTGAGTGCAATCAGTGGCTTGGCGTATAACCGCACGGTCGGCAACACCACGCTGACCTCGGCCATCAGGCTGCTCGAGTCTTTTGGCACCCTGCGTGTACTCTCGAGCCCCAAGGTATCGGTGCTCAACAGTCAGACCAGTATATTGAAGGTGGTCGACAACGAGGTGTATTTCACTATCACGGTTACGCCCGGAACCCCGGCTGTTCCGGGCGTTTCAGCCGCCACACCGGCCACCTACACCAGCACCATCAATACCGTACCGATTGGCTTTCTCATGACCGTGACGCCTCAGATCAGTTCCAGTGGCGAGGTCATATTGAATCTGCGACCGACGATAAGTCGCATCAGCCGCTACGCCACCGATCCCAACCCCGATCTGCGGACCAATTCGATCATTAATCAGATCCCCATCGTGCAAAGCCGCGAGATGGAGTCCATCTTGCGGGTTCAGTCGGGCGATATCGCCGTACTGGGTGGTTTGATTCAAGACACGCGTGATGACAAATCAGACAATCTGCCCGGCGTTAGCGGCAATTCCTACCTCTCGAATATCTTTGGCTACAAAGACAACCGTGGGCGCAAGACCGAACTCGTTATCTTTCTGCGCCCGGTCGTGTTAACCGATGCCAGCCTGAATGGTGACTTTGAAGCCTACCGGTCTATTTTGCCCGAGGCCCGAAGCGCCTTTGCGCGGCCCGTTGACCCCACCCCCTTTAGCACTTCGCGACCCTGATCATGAGCCTTCTTCTTGAGGCGCTCGCACGCGCCAGCAGCGAAAAGGAACGGCTGGCGGCCGCCTCGTCGCCCGCAACACCGGGTAGCCCCGTTGGGGCAACAGATAGCAACGTCGCGGCAAGTACTCCGGAGAAACTCGAGCAGCGAACGCCTTTTTCCGAAATGCGCATTGAACCCGTACTTGAGGCCGTACCTGAATCTGTGTCTGAGCCTGTCGCGGAGTCAGTGATGGTTCCGGCTCTTGACCCCGTAATTGCGCGCGCTCCACAGCCTGCTCTGGCGCTCGCGCTCGACCCCACGCCCCCCCCCAATGCGGCAGCATCTGGTAGTTCCATAGCATTTACGCCAGCCGCCCCGCCGCCGCACGACGTCGTGCGCTCCGAAAATGCATCAGGTGCCCGCGCGGCGCTGGCCATGTTGGTGGCTGAGCCACCCGCACGGCAGACCCCAGATGCCAAAGAGACCCCTCTAGCCCCAGCAGCGCCAGAAATACCAGAGCTGTCAGCAGCGCGATCGCCCACCGCTTCCGAGCCCGAAGCGGGAACCGCTGCGGTGCCGGCTCGCCCCGAAGGTCGCCGCCCTTCCTCATCCTCTGCGGCAAATACTTCCAGTACCAGCAGCGCCACCAGTTCGCCGCAGATAGCGCGCGAGATTCTTCAGGCCACGGCCAAGTCACTGCCTGAGCGCCGCCGTTCGCGCATGGTAATACTCGGGGGCCTGGCACTCGTGGGCATAGTGATCAATGTGCTGTTTTTTACGGGCACCATTGATCGCATGCTCGCCGAGCCTGATCAGTTTTCCGTCGTCGTACCCGCCGAGTCGCCTGTCCTTGCTACTCCTGCTCAGGAACCCGCTGCGGACCCTGCCACCGATACCGCTGCGCTGGATGCCGTTTCTGAGCAAGACTCAACCGGTGCAGCCACGCCAGTAGCGGTTGCGTCAGCGGCCCCATCGTCGTCGGTGGCATCACCCAGTTCCACTCAAACAGAACAACCACTTAAAGCACGTAGCGACTCCCGGGTTCCAGAACCCGTGGCGCGCACTGCTGCACCTGCGCCAGTGCGAGTTTTTATCGCCAAGGCACAGACGGCAGGGGCGCTTGATGCCGCCTATGGGCAGCTTGGTCAAGGAAATTTTGTTGCGGCTGAAGCAGGCTATCAGCGCGCACTTGCGAAGAACCCCGGAGAGATTGACGCCATGATTGGCCTGGCCTACATCGCCCGACAGCAGGGGCGCCGCGACGATGCGCTGGATTATTACCAGCGGGTATTGCGCCTGCAAGCCAACCATGCGGTCGCCATGTCAGGCGTACTCGAGGTCAGTGCCGAGGGCGATGCACGGCTAGCGGCAAGCCGTGCGCGCGAGTTGGCCGAGCGCAATCCGGATTCCCCCGCCGCACTGGCCACGTTGGGCGGCATGCTGGCCAGGGAGGGCCGAATCGGCGAGGCACAGCAGGCGTATTTCAGGGCCTTGAGTCTTGAGCCTGCCAATGCCTTTCACGCCTACAACCTTGCTGTCGCGCTTGATCGCTTGCATAAGACCGCTCAAGCGGCAACCTACTATGAGCGCGCAATCGCCCTGGGAAAGGGACTGACCTCCGCCGAGCAAGCTAATTTTCCGTCGAGTACCGCCGAGAGTCGCTTGTCGCAGATACGCGGGGCGAGCGGTGGCGAAAGCCCCGGGCGCTAACAGGCCTGGCAGGTACTTGAACGTCCTGGTTGCACAACCTTCCTGAAAAGCACAATCCATGAGTGACGCCATTGCTCCCGCCGAAAAGAAGCCGGTCAGATTAGGTGATCTGCTCATTGAGCGTGGGCTGCTGACACCGGATCAGTTGCGTATTGCCTTGGTTGAACAAAAGGCAATGGGCAAGCCGCTGGGCGAGGCGCTGCTGACGCTAGGCTTTGTTACCGAGGAGATCATGCGTACGGCGCTGGCCGTCAATCTCGGTGAAGAGGCGATCAGTCTGGATGGCATCGTGGCCGACTCAGCGGCGCTGGCGTTGATTCCCAAAGCGCTCGCCAAACGGCACACGTTCTTTCCCGTCAGCTTCGATCCACAGCGCAAAGAATTGCTCATTGCCAGCGCCGATCCCAATGACATTGTCGCCGGCGATCAGGTGAATGCCTGTCTTTCTGGCAAGGCGTTTGCGGTCTGGCGCCTGGCCAGCAGTACGCAGATTCAGTCGGCTATTGAACAGTTCTACGGCCATGTGCTGTCGATTGACGGAATCCTCCACGAGCTTGAGACCGGCAATATCGACGCCGCAAGTCTTGCGCAGAATACCGGCGGTTACAGCCACCCCGTGGTGCGCTTGATGGACGCACTGCTGGCCGATGCCACCTTGCGTGGCGCATCCGACATTCACTTTGAACCCGAGCCGCATTTTTTGCGCATCCGTTATCGCATTGACGGCGTGCTCAGGCAGGTTCGAGTCCTGCATCCCCGACATTGGTCAGCGATGGTGGTTCGCCTCAAGGTGATGGCGGGTATGAACATTGCCGAGACACGATCACCTCAGGACGGGCGGATCTCATTAATGATTTCCGGGCGACCGGTCGACTACCGTGCAGCCGCGCAACCCGTCATTCACGGTGAAAACTTCGTACTTCGGGTGCTCGACCGGGCGCGTGGCCTGGTGCCGGTCAGTGGCCTGGGGCTTTCCGAGCACCAGTACACCCTGATGCAACTGATGCTGGCCCGGCCTGAGGGCATATTGCTGGTCACCGGGCCTACCGGGTCGGGCAAAACCACCACCTTGTATTCGATTCTGGGGCATCTCAATGAAGAGGGCGTCAACATTATGACGCTCGAAGACCCGGTTGAATATCCGCTGCCCATGGTGCGCCAGACATCGATTTCGGAAGTCGCCAAGATGGACTTCGCCGAGGGCATTCGGTCGATGATGCGGCAAGACCCCGACATCATTCTGGTGGGTGAAATTCGCGACCATGAAACCGCCGAGATGGCCTTCCGGGCGGCCATGACCGGCCATCAGGTGTTCTCGACCTTGCACACCAACTCCGCTATTCAGTCCATTCCACGACTGCTCGATCTGAATATCAAAACCAACGTGCTGGCCGGAAACGTCATCGGCATTGTGGCGCAGCGACTGATACGAACGCTGTGCTCAAAATGCAAGATTCCCGCTGAACCCAGCCCGGTCGAAGCGCAGTTGCTGGGTATTGCGGATGGCGAAGCCGCCACGATCTATCGCCCGGTCGGTTGCCATGCCTGCGATATGCAAGGTTACAAAGGGCGCATGGCGATTTTCGAGTTGCTCAAGTTTGACCGGGGTCTCGACGAACTGATCGTCAAGAACGCCAGCGTCAACGAAATGGAGCAATACGCGTTCAGTCGGGGTTTCACCAGCATGGCCAAGGATGGCCTGCGCCGTGTGCGCGAGGGGCTGACCACCGTGGACGAAATCAGCCGCGTCGTTGATCTGACGGAATCCATCAACTAATGGCGCTCTACGACTATCGCGCCGCTGATGCCAATGACCGCATGGTCAAAGGACGTATCGAGGCGTTGCATGAAGTCGACCTGACCAGTCAGCTGGAACGCTTGGGTCTCACCCTTATTCGCGCCTCGGTAGCCAAGGCGCGCAAGCGCAACGTCAAGAGCCTGCCTGCTCAGGAAATTATCAGTTGCCTTTTTCAACTCGAGATGCTGATTCGGGCCGGCGTCCCTATTCTGACCGCGCTGGGCGACATGCGCGACGCTGCCGAGTCGTTTGAGTCACGGCTTCTCGTTGCGGGTCTGTTCGAGAAAGTGGAGGGCGGAGCCACCCTGTCGCAGAGCATGGCAAACTTTCCCGGTGTCTTCTCTGACGTGACCGTGAATCTCGTACGCTCGGGCGAAGTCACCGGCCAGTTGCCTGATGTGCTGAGTGAGCTGGTGCGCTCGATGAAGTGGCAGGACGAAATGGCCGCGCAAACCAAGAAGCTCATGATGTACCCTGCGTTTGTGGTCACCGTGATCGGTGCCGTGGTGATGTTTCTGATGATGTATCTGGTACCGCAACTGGTTACGTTTCTTACCAACATGGGGCAAGCCTTGCCCTTGCAGACACGCGCCCTGATTTTCGTTTCAGATGCCTTCGTCAGCTATTGGTGGCTCATTCTCTCGGTTCCGCCCCTGGTTGTTACGGCCGTCTCGTCAGCCGCACGGATGAGTCCGGAAGTCCGCTATCAGCTCGATGACCTGTTTCTCAAGGTACCGGTCCTTGGCCCCGTCGTAAAAAAGCTCATTCTTGCGCGGCTGGCCGACACCTTTGCGCTGATGTATCGGACCGGCATTCCTGTACTTGACGGCTTGGGGTACTGCCGCAAGGTAACGGGCAACACGGCGGTGCAGCGCGCTTTGACCCGAGTTATTGACCGGGTAGCGACGGGTACGTCGATTGCCAACAGCTTTGCCGCCGAAGCATTGTTTCCCATGCTGGTGATCCGCATGTTGCAGGTGGGTGAGTCGAGCGGCGCGCTGGATCAGTCCTTGAGCAATGTCAGTTACTTTTACACGCGTGAAATAAACGAATCCATTGGCAAAGTGCAGGCCATGATCGAGCCGGCGATCACCATCATGATGGGCCTGCTGTTAGGCTGGATCATGCTGGCGGTGATCAGCCCGATCTACGATACGATTGGCAAGATGAAGACATGAAGTACGTCCTCTATCTGAGTCCGAGCGAGCGCCAGTTGTGGCAAAAAACGCCAGAAGGCTGGGTCGCGGTTACTGGCACCCCGACGGGGCATGTGTGGATCGTTACAGACTTTCCTGACGAATCGATTGCCGAGATCACCTCACCGCGTCTGAGTTCTCGTGACCGCAAGGCGTTTGTTGAGCGGCAGCTGGCAACCCGCTATCCAGACACACCCTACCGCGGGTATTTGGTCCCCAAGCACGGTGCCTCGCTATTGGACAGCTTCATGCCCAGGCGGCACGTCACTTATGCCATTGAATCTCGAGGTCTGCTCGATAGCGAGCTTGGCAAAGGCGACCTTTCCTGTGCGGGTGTCTGGCCCATATCGATGCTGCTCGCCAGCTATGGGCTGCAGCGGGTTTTGCCACCAGATCTCTTCCTGGTGCTCCCCGGCGACAATGTATTGCGTATTGTCTATCTGAAGAACCGAACGCCCGTGCTGACCCGTTCGACCAATACCCCCAATGAACCACGGCATCAGATTGACGAGGTTCTGCGTACGGTCAAATACCTCGAAAACACCGGCGTTTTGGGGCGCGATCAAGGTGCTCGGTCGGTATTGTATTTTGGCGACGAGGCCCCCCTGAAAGCGCTTGCCGAAGCGTCCAAGCTTGCGCTCGTTGCCCATCCTCGGGGTCTTCACGCACTTCACGATTGGCGACTCCCCCTCTTTGAGTTCGTACTGCGATCGCCGGCGGGGCAGGTTGCGCCATTGCAGCACAGAACCAGTTTTGTCGCTGATCGCTTGCGAAAAGCCGCGCTAATTGCCGCTGCAGGTGTTCTTCTGCTTGGGGTTGCACTTTCGGCAGGGGGGCTCATCTCGAGTTTTGACGCCAATAGCCAGGCCAATGCCACGAGCGCTACGCTGGCAGAAGTCAGCGCGCAGCTCAGCGGGATTGACGAAGCGATTGCGGCAGCCAAGATCGATCCGGACACTGTTCGTGCGGCCGTGGCGCTGTACGATAGCGAGATTTCATCGGTGCCGGCCATACATGAGCACTTGCGCGCACTTGGCGCTGTGGTCGCCGCCGATCCGAACTTGCGTATCAAGGAACTGCAATGGCGATTGCTGCCTGCTGGCCGCTTGCCGTGTGAGGTTACTGAGGAGCGGATGGCGGCACTGATAGAGCAGGCACCGGATAGCGATATCTCTACGCTTAGAACCGTGGAACTGTCGTTTGAATTGAATTTGCCCGCAACTTACGGCCCCCGTGATCGCGCCTCGACCCTGCGTCGCATTTCCTCAGGGCTTGCCGCGTTGCCAGAAGCGCGCATCTGGCGAGATGCCCTGAAGAATTTCTCTGACGGCAGTTTGAGCGGTGGCGGGCAGAAAAACCTGGCAGACAAGCTGGACTGGTGCCTCACCTTGCCCGGTGCATTGGCACCCGCGAACGCAGCTATGGAGGTGTCAAAATGAGCCCCGGGAAGGTAGTGCTGCAAAAAAGTCAGCGACAGTTGCAGTGGCTGGCAGTCGCTGTGGTGCTATCGCTGGCGCTGGTTGGCGGCAGCTACTATCTGCGCGATTCGTTGGCGACTCGCGTCGCAGAAAACCAGGCCAACCTGACGGCCCAGCGGCAACTGCTGACCCAGCGACAACTCGATCTGGAAAATATTCATGAACACGCAGACAAGTTTCGTGCGTTGCGCGCCAAAGGTCTCGTTGGCAATGGTGATCGTGAAGGCTGGGTAGAGCAACTGGGTCTTAGCCGCGCTGCCTTGCGCTTGCCCGACACCCTGAGTTACCACCTGGGTCGCCCACGCTCTATTGAGGATGCCGACGTTGGCAGTGGCGCTGGCTTCGATGCTGCGCCTGACATCGCTGAAGCGACTGAAGGTGCGCCTGCCGATGTTCAAGCGCCCCAGGTTAACGATCTGGACTTTGAGCTGATGGAAGTTCATGAGGGCGAAGTCCTGGCGCTGATTGATCACTATCGGCGCGCCGTTCATGGCCAGTTCCGCATACAGTCCTGCCGTCTGGGCGGCGCGGCACCGAATGGGCTCTCTGCCAAGTGTACGCTGCGCTTTTTCAACCTTCCGGAAAAGGCAGAGGAATCATGACCTACGGGGTCATAGTGAGTCGAGTATTGACCGTTGCGCTGCTTGTGAACGTCGGTACGGCGAGTGCCAGTCAAGCGCTTGGTGAAAGCCTGCCAACCTTGTTTTACTCACCTATCGAGAGAAAGTTACTGTCCTCTGCAAGGGAAGGGAGCGATGGTGCGGGTGTCAACGCCGGTACAGCGTTGTCAGTCACGGGTCTGGTAAAGCGTGGCAGCGCCAAGAGCACTGTCTGGTTGAACGGCACGTCGCTACGCGAAGGAGAGCTTGCGCCGTCCGGCGAGGTACCTCGCATTGGCAAACGCAGTATCGAAATCAGCGCTCAGGAAGTGCGGGTAGGTGAGACGCTGGATCTTGAGAGTGGCGCGCGAACTGATTTTGTGCCCGATGGCAGTGTCACCACGCGCAAGCAGAAATGACTCAGCCTGCGCACCAACGAGGGGCCGCACTGTTAATGTTGATGGTCGTCTTCGGGTTGCTGGGGGCCATGTTCGCGATACAGCAATTTGGCGATGCCAGCAAAGAGGGCGAGCGCACGGTGGCTACTCGAATGAGCCTCGGCAGTGCCACCGATTCGCTGATGGGGTATGCCATGAGCCGGCCTGGAAATCCCTTCCTTCCATGTCCTGACACCACGAATGATGGCTTGGAGGATAGAAACGTTGTGACGGGTGCCTGCCTTGCAGCCGAAGGCAATCTGCCCTGGGCGACGCTGGGCTTTGCCGGTTTGGATGCCTGGGGCAATCGCTTGCGCTACCGGGTTACGCCGGGGTTTTCCAATAGCCTGACTGGCTTTGGTCTGGCAAGCACGGGCAACCTCACCATCAATAACAGAGCCGGTGGCCTGATTGCCGGTGCCGTGCCGTTTGTCGTTCTCTCGCATGGGGCGAACCGATGGGGTGCCCGCACCTCTGCGGGTGGAGCCACGGCGCCACCGCCGGCAACAAATACCAACGAGGTGCAAAATACCAATGGCAATACCATTTTCGTCAGCGACTCGCCGGCTCTTTCTGGTGCGGTAGGCGGCGAGTTTGACGATGTCGTCAGTTGGCTGTCGTCGGCGCAGGTCATCGCGCGAATGCAACAGGCCGGAAAACTCTAGGAGTTGAATCTATGCTACGTCAGCGCATAGCGGTGCCCAGTGGCTTTACCCTGGTCGAGATGGCCATGGTTGTCTTGATCATGGGCTTGCTTCTTGGCGGCGGCCTGGGTGTTGTCAGTGTTCAAATCGAGCAGCAAAAAATCAAGGACACCCGAAAAGCGCTGGACGAAGCGCGGGAGGCCGTGATGGGTTTTGGACTGAGCCATACCGAGTCGAATCCCCCTGCCACGCGGCCTTTTTTGCCCTGTCCGGACAAGACTGTCGCCGCTGGGGTAGGGGCCCCCAATGATGGTCAGGAGGATCGCAATCCCGTTGGCACCTGTGTGGTGCAAGAAGGCAATTTGCCCTGGGTTACTCTGGGATTCAATGGGTTGGATGGGTGGGGTAATCGCCTTCGGTATCGGGTGACTCCCGCTTTTGCCAACAGCGCAACCGGCTTCCTGCTGACGACCGCGGGCAACATCACCATCAATAATCGCGCCGGCGCAGCAGTTGCGACCGCCATACCTGTTGTTGTGCTTTCGCATGGCCCGAATCGCTTTGGAGCGACTACCGGTGGCGGAGCCGTTACCCCCGCACCGCCACCTGCCAATCTCGCGGAAGTAGAAAACACCGATGGCGATGCCATTTTTGTCAGCGATTCACCCACCGATACTACAGCGCCGACCGGCGCGTTTGATGATGTGGTTGCCTGGCTATCCTCGGCCCAGTTGGTCAACCGCATGGTGCAGGCGAGCCGCTTGCCCTGAAGTAATGCTATTGATTGTTGAGGACGACGCCGCGCTGGCGGGCTATTTGCGCTCAATTTTGTCGGCGCAAGGGCATGAGGTGCGGGTCGCCCACGATGCGGCGACGGCCCAGCCCGTAATCGCGGGCACGACGCCCCCCGGTATCGGTGTTCTTGACCTGGGCTTGCCGCCGTCTCCGAGTTCGATACGCGAGGGTATTGCCCTGCTTGAAGAGTGGCTGCGGCGAGTGCCGGGTGCCAAGATCATCGTGCTGACAGGTCAGGATGACGAAACCTCTGCGCAAGAAGCGATTCGTTGCGGTGCCTTTGATTTTCTGGTGAAACCCGTGGAAATGCCGGCTGTCTTACAGGCCGTGGCGCGCGCCGCACTGTTCAACGATCACGAGGGGCGCATGAGCGCGCAGGGTGAAACGCGCATTCAGTTTACCGCCCGCCTTGCCGATGGCCCGCGCGAAGTAGCCGCCGCCGCAGAGGAGCAACTGGTACGCAAAACCCTGGCGGAAACTGATCACAACGTGGCGCAAACGGCACGCCGTTTGGGTTTGGTACGCGAGAACGTTTACTACTATCTGAAGAAATATGGCATTCGACGGCCCGACTAGTTTCGGGCTGCTGCTGATTGCGGTTGGTCTAGCACTGCTGGGGGCCAGTTACCGGATCAGCCGCTTGGCCCGTGACTATCGTGCGCGCATGGAAGCGCTGCTTGATCTGGCGCGCAAGCCGCTTGATCCCCTTGATATTCCTGCGGCGGCCTGGAACTCACTGTCTGCGGCTGGCTGGCAAAGGGTTCGTTGGCAAGGGAGCTGGTTCGGCCAGCCGGTGGCGGGCGAACTGGGTACCGGAAGCACTGCGAGCCAAAAGCCAGACGCCGCCCTGGCCTTTGAACTCGCTAGTGGCGACGACGTACGCTTGAGCATTGAAATGGTGCACGCCACGGCGTGGGGTGAGAACCGATTGTTTGCCGAACACCTGGCGCGGGTATTTGTGTTGCTGGTAGAGACGAGGCTGCATGCCCGCACCGAGGCGCTGGCGGCCGCATTGGCTGAGCGAGCCCACCTGAGTTTGTATTTGCAGCACGACATGCGCAATCTTGCGCAGTGGGTCAGTTGGGTCAGCGATGACTTCATCGCCAGCGACAACGATAGCCGCATGATCGAGGCGGCGCGCCGATTGCGCGACAACGCGCCGCTTGCGCGTGAGCGGGCCCAGCGCCTGATGCTCGCGCTTGCCAAGCAACCGGGCATCGCAAGTGCGCAGAGGATGGATCTTCGTCAGGCCGCAATGAGTGCCGCGCGGCTTGCGGGATTTGAGCCCGAGATCGTGGGCGATGCCAGTGCATGGATCGCCCCGGAGCAATTGGCGCGCGCGCTGGACAATCTGTTTTCCAACTTGGCCTCGGCGTGGCGCATGTCGCCGTCGGTGGCTCCGCGCCTGGTGTTGCGCAGCCGCGAGCAAAACGGCGGCGCGCAGGCCGAACTGGAGTTTCATTGCGCCTGGCGCAACGACATCATGCCTGTGCCTGCCGAGAAACTTTTCGAGCCCTTTGCCAGCGGTAGGGCAGGCGGCTTGGGGCTGGGTTTGTATCAGGCGAGGAAAAGTCTGCGCGAGGCCGGAGGGGAGCTTTCGGCGCAGCAGACCGAATTGGGAGTGTGCTTTTTGCTGCGCCTGCCCGCACCCGCACCCGCACCCGCACCCGCACCGTAAAAAATTCTTACTGTTACGCCTGCCCAGGCTGCTGCAAAATAAGCCAATCGGATATTGAATCCGTATTCCACAAAGGAGACGTTATGAAACTACCCAATCGTGCCCGCCAAGCGGGTTTCACCCTGGTCGAAATCGCTATTGTTCTGGTGATTATCGGCGTGCTGCTGGTCGGCGTGCTGCAAGGCCAGGAGATGATCGAGAATTCAAAAACCAAGGCCATCGTCAACACGATGAAGGGTGTGCAGGCCGCTTACAACGGCTACATTGATCGCTTCCAGACCATCCCTGGTGATGATGCCCTGGCCACCATGACCGCTCGCGGTTGGACTCAGCCGACCGTTGGTGGTAACGCCAATGGTGTCCTGGCCGCCGCTGTTGGGCAGACCTTTGCCAATAACGCGGGCGAAACACAGGCGTTTTGGCAGGCACTTCGTGCTTCCGGATTTTTGTCCGGTGCCGCCAATGGTGTAGGACCGGGAGCGTTGCCTCGGCATGGTGCCAACGGCCTTATTGGCGTTGCAGTGGGAGCGGGTGCCGCAGGAACTGTCTATGGTATGCCGGGGATGGTGGTCTGTGCATCGGGTTTGTCGACAAAGCAGGCTTCGGCAGTTGACGTGATTGTTGACGGCCCCCTGCCTGCTGCGACCAATATTGGCAACAACGTGGGCAATCTGCGCGCGGCAACAGGTGCGGGAAATCCGCTGGCACCAGTCGCTGCGGTTCCTGCAGGTTTGGCCTATAACGAAACGGCCACGGGCACCAATTGGACGGTGTGTATGAAGATTGCGTAAGGTTGGGGTAACTTGTTGAAGAGCCGTTCTTCCTCTTCAATGCTCTCGAAACGGCAGATGCCCTTACGGCCATCTGCCGTTTTAATTTAACCAGCCTGATTAGAACCGATTGCTATGGAACCGCACGGCCACGAGCAAAGCAACGCCCGCGTCCATCTGTCACGAACCGCGCTGCGTTCCGTTTACCGAGCCGTAGCCTTCGCGGTAATTTTTGTCCTGATTGCCGGGCAGGCGCACATGGCGTTTATGGCGGTGATCGCTTTAGGGCCTTTGATGCTCTGGCTAAGCTTCGCCCTCTATGTGATGGTGAATCGTCCCTACATGCGCGCCGCTACGATCATTGGCATCCTTGCCTGGGTAGGTGCGTTTGTGGTGCTGTCGTTGATTCACTACGTGCGATATTCCAGCGCGCGTAACGACGCCAATGAGGTGGTCTTTGCGATTCGAGAGTACGTGCGCAGCCAGGGGCGCTGTCCGCAACAGCTCTCAGAGCTGAGCGTCACACGACCCACCATGCCCGCGAAGCTGCGGGCCGATTTTGTCTATAGCTGCGAGGGTCGGCAGCCCAAATTCGCATACTTTGTCACCTATACCGTGCTGGATACGTACGCCTACGACTTCAAGCAAGCCTCGTGGCGGTATCAGAGCTGGGCCGCGCAAAAAGGCTACATCTCTCCGGGCTGATGCGCCGGTTGATCGCCGTGTTGCCAGCGCCGACTTGCGGAAAAGACGGCCGCCCGTCGCTAGGTCTCGCCTGACTCGACGATCTCATGCACCCACACCAGGGCCTGGGTGGCTGCCGGTGCGAAGTCGGCGTCGCTCAGGCCGCAGCGGTGCAAGGCGGCTTCATACTGGGCGGGTGCCGCCATTGAGTCGGCCTCGCCGAGCATGGCCAGATGCAGCGCATCGGCCAGAACCCCCTTGTTGCCGAGCAGCGCATCGCGCACCGAGTCAGGAACCGCGGCACTCTTGAGCAATTCAGGCAGGGGTTGGCCCATCACGATATCCAGCAGCGAAAACAGGCCGATCAGGAACAGGTGCTCAGGCGTGGGCGGAATCTTGCCTTTGCCGGCAAGAAGCTCCAGCGTGCGTCCTCGCACCAGTGCTTGCTCGGTGAGCATGCGCTCGCGGTAGCCGGCGCGCTCGAAATGGAACAGCAAGAGCGACATCCAGCGGTAAAACTTGTCGCGCCCGATGACCACCAATGCGTGCGTCAGGTTGTCGATCTTCTGACGCAACCCGACTGCGGGCGAGTTGAGGTAGCGCAGCAGCTTGTAGGTGAGGGTGGGTTCAAGTTTGAGCTGATCAGCGATGACGCCAAAGTTTTCGTCGCTGCGAATCATGGCGAGAACGGGCATCGCGACCGAGCGGTTGATGCCGCCCCGTGAAGGCCGCCAACTGTCGTGATGCGTGACGAACGGCCCTTGAAACAGGTCAAAACTGCATTTCACACAAAAGAGAAAATCGTCGTGGCTGTGCACATCGGCGGCGATCAGCTTGGTCTTGCCGGCCAGCGCTTCCTTCGGCAGCGCCTTGATCAGCCCCTGCAAATCAAAGCCGTCAAAGGCGCAGATGCTAAATTGCAAGTAATCGAGCGCACCGATCAGCGGGCAGTGGGCATCATCGGCTTGTGCGATATGCAAACCAAAGACGAAGCCTTTTTCACGCAGTTGCGCTACGCGCTCGGCGGTACCGGCCCAGTCATTGCCGCGTGGGGTGCCGTCGAGAATGAGTAAGGTATTGGCCCCGGGCAAGCTGTCAAGCTCGGGCATGCGCAGTGAATCCGGGGAAATACGCAGGGCCGCCTGCCGTTGCCCAAGCAGACTGTCGCTGCTCAAATCACCAAGACGAGCGAGCAAGGCGCTGTCGTAGGCGCGTCGGGCGGTGCCACTGCGGCGCTGCAAGGGCGAATTTTCTGCCATGCGCAGTGAAAACTCATAGCCGCTGACGCGTTCTTTTCGATCGAGAATCGCTTCGCGGCGCACGAACGCATTGGGGTCCTCGGCGGACGCTGTGTGCGGTGAATTTTGCGTGGAACCCACAGCCGTAGCGGCCTTTGCCGGGGTTGTACTGGCGGGCTGAGTGCTTGGTTCTGCGCTGGGCTCACTGGTGCCAAGCAGGCGGCTGAAGAAGGAAGGCGGTGACATTAATTTGACAGGTTCGGAATACCGGTTCTTGGTAAGACTACTTCAGAGGCACGTAATTGCCGTCGCGCACTTCGGTGAGATAGGTGGGCGACTGGACATCGCCGAATGCGTCAAAGCGGATCGATTCCTGCAGGCCCTCGAAGGTT
This sequence comes from Rhodocyclaceae bacterium, assembly GCA_016702335.1. Taxonomy (GTDB): domain Bacteria; phylum Pseudomonadota; class Gammaproteobacteria; order Burkholderiales; family Rhodocyclaceae; genus JADJEF01. The sequence continues at coordinate 754,933 of JADJEF010000018.1, read as the reverse complement.
TTCAGGCGAAGCACGGTCTGCTTGAGGCTTTCGCCAGTCTGTTGCTCACGCAGGGCGCGCAGCAACACCTGTGTGGCGTTGTAGGCCACGACGGCAGGGAAACCGGGTGGTTGCTGAAAGCGCTTGAGGTAATCTGCGTGGAATGCAAGATACGCCGGCCGCGTGCTGTTCAGGTCGAGATACTGGGGCACGACAAATCCCTCGACGCTGGCACCGCCAAGCTCGTTCAATTTGCCGGTACCTGCCCATTCAGAGGTGACATGAACCGCTTTCGACTGACGCTTGGCCAGGCGGTTGGCGATGTGCGTCGCATCGAGGGTATGGGTCACCAGAATGATGGCGTCGGGCGAGCCTTTCATCAGTCGGGCGGCCAACTCATCAAAGCTTGTGGTCGCGGAGCTGGTGTAGTCGATACGCACGGTGCTGCCACCTTCTCTGGCTTTCAACGCGGTATCAAAATCTGTGGCCCACGAATCGGCGTAGGCCTTGTTCGCGAGATTGACCAGCAGATGGGCGCGCCGTACCTTGCGCGACTCGTAGAGGTAATTGGCCATGGTGGCCGAATGGGCGGTCGTGCTGCCAATCACGCGGAAAAACTGGTCATCGATTCCCGTCAATGCGGTGGTGGTGACCGTGCCACCCATCATCAGGATGCCGGCATCGTTGGCGATGGGGGCGGTCGCAGCGGCGACGGCACTGGTCATCGGGCCGACAATGGCGGTGACTTTGCTCGCGACCAGCTCGCCAACGACTAGCTTGCCGCGCTCGCCCGAGGACTCATCGTCCTTGAGAATGAGGTTAATGGGGCGACCGTTGAGTCCGCCCGCGGCATTGAACGCGTCGATCGCAAGTTGAGCGCCGTTGCGTCCGCCGATGCCGAGGTCGGCGGCTTTGCCGGTCAGGCCGGCGACGAATCCAATCTGGATGGGCGTGGTGTCTTGCTTAGTGCAACCCGCTGTCCCCACGCACAATGCGGCAAGCAGGGCGATGAATGTTGGGCAAAAACGGCGGGCGGTTGACATGGTCAGATAGGTACTCTGCTGGGGGGCTGTGCTCGGCGAAAGTATGGCACGGTTTTCCTCGCACCTTGCCGCTTTACGAACTGCACGAGAGTGCCGAGCACCCTGCCTTGTGGCGTGCCCATTCCGGGCGCTTTTCAGCGAAACGCTCGCGGCCGGGTTGCTCGCTATACGGGCGGCGTAGCACATCGAGCAGTTCGTGGATGCCAGTGGGATCGCCAGCCTCAGCCTGTTCGATGACCTGTTGCGCCAGGTAATTGCGCAGCACATAGCGCGGGTTGGCGGCGTGCATGCGCTCTGCGCGCTTCAGGCTTGCCGCAATCGCCGTATCACCAGCGCCGACTTGCGGGAAAGCCGACAGCGCGATGTACTGTTGCCACCATTCGCGCCAGCCCTGAGCCTGCATTGCCCAACGCTCGGGGGCATAACTGGATTCGGCCAGCAAGGGCAGGGCGCTGCCCGCGTTTGCAGCAACGGTGAGTTCGCCCAGTCGGCGGAAAAAATCGGTCATGTCGGCTTCGCTGTGAAAGAGCAGCTCGAACAAGCGCTCGAGCAGCGGCCCGTGCTCGTCACGCCAGCCGGGAAAGCCGAGTTTGGCCGCGAACAAGGCGGTGGTCGAGCTGCCGTAGCTGGCGTCGTACCGCTGCAGCCCTTGCGTCAGCAGGGTGTCATCGGGGAGCAGTGGACGCAGGGCAATGGCCAGACGCTCAAGGTTCCAGCGCGCGATTTCGGGCTGGCGGCCAAAGCAATAACGGCGACCTTCGGCATCGGTGGTGTTGGGCGTCCAGCCGGGGTCGAAGTCTTCCAGCCATCCGTACGGGCCATAATCGATGGTGAGTCCGAGAATGGATATGTTGTCGGTATTCATCACACCGTGCACAAAACCGACGCTCATCCAGCGGGCAATCAGCTCGCCGGTGCGCGCGCAAACCTCGGCAAACCATGCGCCGATGCGCTCGATCTCGTCACCGTGCGTAATGTGAGGGAAGTCGCGGCTGAGGGTGAAGGCGACCAGTTGCCTGAGCAAGGCATGGTCGCCACGCGCCGCCGGTAGCTCGAAGTGGCCTATGCGCGTGAATGAGGGGGCGACCCGGCAGACAATGGCACCCGCTTCGGCACGCGGATTGCCGTTGTAAAACATGTCGCGCATCACGCTTTCGCCGCTGCCTACGAGGCTGAGCGCTCTCGTAGTGGGCACGCCCAGATGATGCATTGCTTCGCTGCACAAAAACTCCCGCACGGATGAGCGCAGTACCGCGCGGCCATCGGCGTTACGCGAATACGGCGTGGCACCTGCGCCCTTGAGTTGCAGCTCCCAACGTAGGCCGTTTTGAGCAATGGCTTCGCCCAGATAGATGGCGCGCCCGTCACCCAGTTGGCCCGCCCAGTGGCCAAACTGATGGCCACCGTAGCAGGTGGCATAGTGTTGCATGCCCGGCAGCCGGTGGTTTCCGGCAAGGGCGCCGACCCATTCGGGCGTAGTCAGTGCGTCTGCGGAAAGGCCGAGCAGCCCGGCCACTTCCGCCGAATGGGCAAGCAGGGCAGGGTTGGCCACCGGTGTGGCGGGCGCGTGCGACCAGGCAGCGCGGTCTACCTGACGGATAAAGTTGCGTGGCTCGGGATCGCCCGGCAGTTCGCGCAACCAACGGTTATCGAAGTGGAGGCTAGGGTTAATTGTCGAACTCATTCGGTTCAATGGAAATTCAGTCGGCACGCAGCCAGATTTCGTTTCGGCGCATGAACCAGGGCACAAAGGGGGCGTTGTAGCGCGCGTAAATCGGCTCGCCGCGGGTGGATACATTTGCAGCACTGACGGCTTCCCGCAGCTTGGTCAGGTGTTCCGTGTAGTTAGACTCAGACCACGTGCCAGAATACTGGATAACGGCAAAGCGCCCACCGGGTTCCTCCCTTAGTCTGACGCTTGGGTCAATGGGATCGGGAATGGTGGAGAGATTGAATTCTTTCGGCATGGAGAACTGGACAATGAACCCGACTCCGTCGCCAATTTGCGTCACCGGTGCTGTCATTGCGATTTCTCTGGGCTCGGCAGTTTGCGTCACGGGGGCAGTCATATCGATTTTGCGATCTCCCTTGTTCTTGCCGAAGATGTAAGCCGCGAGGAGTTTGAACCCTTGATTGCCTGCTTCGCTTGCGGGGCCTGGCACCGACACTTCTGCCACCAGGTACGGGGCGTACTCCCGGACTTCAAAGCCCTGATATTGACGGACAACTACATAGTTTGGCTCCTCGATGGAATGAGCTGTTCCGACGGTAAAGGTAATGGCCAAGGCGATTAGTACGTTCAACAGTATGGTTTTCATTAAGGTTCGAGGGCCTAGTTAATCAAAGTGTCGAGCATACCGCCAAAAGCCAGACAGCCAAATTCCGGACGGGCCTCAACGGTGCGTCGTCACGACATTTTGAGTGGTCGAGGCGCTTGGTCGTGATATAGACTGACGTCAAGGTAGCGTGGGATGCGCGGGTTGGCAATACCGACAAAGTCAGTCAGGGAGTCACAATGTCTTTTTTATCTGGGCTTGCAGGCCTTGCCAATCTGGAGTCGCTGAGCGACTACAAGGTAACGAATCCTCACCAGGGGTGGGCGGTGCTGAGCATGTTTGGCCCGACGTCCGAGACCGACGTTGCCGGATTCTGGAAATACCAGCGAGGGTGCGAGGAGGGGGCATTGATCGAGCGCTTCCTGAACGAGTACCCCGGTCGCGTGGAACTGGCACTGGTGCCGGCAGAGGTTGTTGGTCTGGAATACATGGGAAGCCCGCAATTGGGGAAGAACGTCCTGGTGGTGCGCCCCGTGGTGAGCCCCGTTGCGCGGGCTTGATCAGTAAGATACAGGCGCTGCAATCAACACGATTTTTGAGGAGTCCTGATCATGCGTCGTCTTTTTCTCGCGCTCACTATGGTGCTGGTCTGCTCGTTCGCGCTGGCCAAGGAAAGCCTGCGTGTGTTTACCTGGGATGGCTACGTTACGCCTGCTGATGTCGCCGCGGTCAATCAGGTGCTGACTGAAAAAGGCTACGACATTGAGGTACAGGTGATCGCTCCCTATGCCACCGGACCCGAGCAGATGTTTGAAATCATCCGCTCTGAAAAGGCGGACGTGACCTTCCTGACGCTCAACTACATCAAGATGCAGAACGAAAGAACCTCCAAGTTGCTGCAGACAATTAACACCAAGTCACCGCGCCTGGGAAACTACGGCAAGCTACGCAAGGAGCTGACCGCGCTTTCTATGGGCATGGCCAGTGACGGGCCGCTGTATATCCCCTGGGGAGGGGGCACCTATGGCATCTGGGCGAACATGAAAAAGCTTAAGAAAGCCGAACTACCGGTCACTGTTGGCGATCTATGGGATGCGCGTTGGAAAGGAAAAATTTCCCTGTCCCACGGACAAATTCAGCCGAATATCGCGCTGACGCTACTGGCGTTGGGCAAGCCGCCGTTTCTGCTCAACGATTTGATGGTGAGCAATCAGCGCGACCAGGCGTTTGCCGTGAGCGATGAACTTCAGGGCAAGGTCAATCGTCTCTACGGGCAGGTGGCACGTTTTTGGGACGCGGCGCCGGATTACGGCGACGACCTGCTGCTGACCGCGAGCTACGGAATCGAGTTGGCGAGGGAAAACGCCAATGGCGGCAAGTGGGAACTCGTCAAGTTAAAGGAAGGTAGCACGGTCTGGCTGGACACCATCAATTTCACCAAGGGCCTGACGGGCAAGAAGCTGGAGGCGGCCGAAATCTTTGCCAACTACTTTATCGGCAAAGACGTGCAGACTCGTGTAGTCAAGGAGTTGAGCATGGTCGCCGTCTCTCACCTGGCCAACTCAAATCCGATCATTGAGGCGGACCCGGAGTTCTTTGCTGAGCGCATGTTCTGGCCGCCGTATCACCAGGAAGCTGCCGACTTGATGCGCAGACTGTCGAACAAGGCCATGAGAGCGGCAGCAAACTGAGCCACGCCTCGACGCGGGACTTCGTGTCGGGGCCGTTTGCTCGCGTGCGGTGCCGCAACGGTGTTCGGCTTCAGAGCGTGGGGTCGCTCATCGACTCCTTGCGCTTCAGTTTGATCGGCGGCGTGCCGCGCGCTGATAGACATCCGGAAACACCAGCGCATTGCCAGCGCTGACATCGCCCAGCGAATACTCGACATAGACCGGTACCGGAGGAATGCGCCGACCGCTGCTGCGGCGAGTCTCAACCTGACTCAGGATATCGGCAGGTGCTTCGTTGGTGAGCACAGCCGCGAGTTCGGACCATTTTTCAACACGCACACAGCCGGATGAATGCAAACGTCCGGCCCCTTTGAACAGGCGCGGGTCGTTGGTGTCGTGCAGGTAGATGTTGTCGCGCGAGTCAGTCTCGAATTTGAGCCGGCCCATGGCATTGTTGCGTCCGGCGGGCTGGTGCAAGCGCCAACCGGCATCGTATTCTTCGCGGCTCAATTCACTGGCTGGCTTTGATTCACCCTCGGGGCTGATGGCCACGAGCCCCTTTTTCTTTAGCCACGCGGGGTCCTTGCCCAATCGCGGTACGATGTCTTTGCGCAAGATTCCTGGAGGCGGAGACCAGGTCGGGTTGTAGCGGATACCGGTGATGTTCAGGCGACCCAGAGGTGTCTGGCGATCGATGCGACCAGCGATTACGGGGGTTTCGAGCAGGGTCTTACCGTTGTTCAGATCGATTGCGCGCAGGGTTGAGGAGGGAATGTTGATCACCAGCATATGCCGCGCACCCTCGCTGCGGGCCTCATAAGCCAGATGTTCCAGACGAACGGCCCAGGCTTCGAGAATTGCATTGCGCAAGCTCAGGTCAGCGGCAAGATTGGTATAGAGCCGGGGGCCGGCAATACCGTCGGGAATGAGCCCGAAGCGCTCTTGCAGTGTGCGCACGGCATCGTCATGCGCTCGCCCGAACTGGTGTCGCTCTGCATCGGAAAAGGGCGGCGCACCAAAACGCTCGAGCACCCTGCTCAGTTCGCCCACAGCGCGGCCGCTGCTGCCGCTGCGCAAGGTGGGTAAGGCCAGTGCCAGCAGATCAGTGGTTGGGCTAGGCGCGGTAGCCAGAACCAGCTGCCGCGATAGCTCCAGTGGTTCGCTCTGCGCTGTTGGAACCCCGCAAAGAGAGAAAGTGAGGGCCAGAAGTAGCGCGCCAGGGCACGCAAGCGCCCGTCGCCGCCGTGCGAGAGGCAGCAGGCTACGTTGCCGCCAGATCACTTCGCCGGTGCCAGATCGAGGACCAGCGGAATCCCCGCCTCGTTGCTTTCGCCTTTTTGTGCCGGATCAAGACGCAGGCGAGTGGTCGCGACCCCCAGTGTTTTCAGCAGATCGAAGGCATACGTGCCACGCGTCGTCGCGAGCGCCTGAAGGCGGTCATCCGTCACGGGCTCAAGAGCGCGCACACGGGTGTACAGCAGTGCGTGGAAATCGGCCCCCTTGAGTGCACTGACTTCCGCGTCACTCAAGGTTTTCTTTTCTCGCAGCAGCGAGCCCAGGCGCGACATCATTTTGCCGGCGGTGCTTTCTTCCAGTTGCCCCGGGTTGGCCAGCCGGAAGCCTTCTTTAAGGGCCGCCAGATCGGCAGCACTGGTGCGCTTGGCGTACAGGGATTCAAGCTCGGAGCGCACTTTCGGGTGGTTGGTGGTGACCGGGCCCGGGTCGCCATCGTCAGCGACCGGGTCACCCATCGCGACCAGCAATAAGCGACGCAGTTGCTGATCTTGCAGGGCGACTTTGTCGGCAGGGGTATGGATGCCGCGCACGCCGACATTGAGTGTCGGGCGTTTAGTGAGCGCACTGGAAACACGCACCAGCTTCTCGCGCTCGGGGGGTGAGAGCTTGCCGGCACCGGGTTCAAAGCTGATGCCCTCAACCTGCTCATCGCTACCGAACAAAGCACCGATGGCACGGAACGGCGAGGTAACGATTTTGGTCAGGACATTGACAATGGCCTTCCAGACGATGGCACCGTAGCTGAACTGTGGATCGTCAAGATTGCCCGAGACGGGCAGGCCGAGGTCGATGCGGCCATCCGAATCTTCCAGCAGAGCGATGGCGAGATTGAGTGGCAGGTCTTTGGCGCTTGGGCTTTCGACGCGTTCGCCCAGCGTAAGCCGATCGATGATCAGCTTGTTGTCGCCGAGCATCTGGCGGTCTTTGATTTTGTACTGCAATTCCAGAGTGAGCTTGCCCGACTCGATCCGGCGTCCGGCGAAGGTGGCCATGTAGGGAGAAAGGCGGGGCATCTCGACATTGCGGAAGCTCACGGCCAGGTCCATGAAGCCAGTCGGATTAAACATGTCGAGCTGACCCGAGGCACGCGCAAGGCCGAACTCGTCGACGGCGCCTTCAAGCTCGATCTGGGCCTGGCGGCCAGGGCGCGTCGATATGCCGTTGATACTGCCCTGCAATTCGTGAATACGGGTGCCGAAGGGTAGCACCAGCGAGTGGTCGGCAAATTCCATCTCGCCATCGTCCAGCTTCAGGCGGGCAATATTCAGGATGAACGGATTGGCGGAGGTAGGGGCCGGGGCCGCAGCGGGTGCGGCGGCCTGCACCGGGGTTGCGTTACCGGAAGTCGGCGCTGGTGGGACGGCGATTCCGGAAGTCGGCGCTGGTGGAACGGCGCTTGACGCGTCGGCCGTCTGGGCGGCAGCCGATTCCGCCGGTGCCTTGATCAGACGCGAGATATTGCTGGTCTTGTCTTTGTAAATGATTACCTGGGTATCAAGCCCGGAAAGCTGCAGCTCACCAATATCGAGCTGCGTCGGGGTAGCCCGCATTTTGGCCGTGCGTAGCCGCTTCCAGGTCAGTAGCGGTGTCTTGTTGTCGGTTTCCTCGATACGCAGGTCGCGCAGCAGAAAATCGCCGTTGTAGCTCAGAGCAGGGGCTCCCTTGCCAGTCTGCTCCGGGAGACTGAAGCTGCCTTGCGTCGAAACGCTTCCAGACGCCAGGCGCATGTTGGCCTTCTGCGCGACATAGGGCTGAAAAATAGACAGGCCAAAGTCCGTGAGCGAGAGTTTCAGGTTGGCCGCCGACGTCGCGGGGGTGAGATTGCCCTCCACGCGTAACTGACCGGACGTGCCCACGATCGCGGCGAGTTGTAGAGGTAGCGGCTTGCTCAGGTCTTCGCTGACGTCTTGGATAGCGAGCGATAGCTTGCTCAGGCCAAGCTCTGCCAAGGGCTTGGTGCTCTCGTCGCGCAGACCCAGCGCCCAATCCGCAAGGGCGAATTCTTCAATGTGATAGCGCCAGGGAGCGGGCGCCGGGGCGGATTTTCCCGCGGCCCCGGTCGGTGCGGCGGCAATGGAATCTGTAGCCGTGGCCGTGGCCGGAGCCGTCTCGCGCTTGCCCGTGGGGGTGGAGAGGTGGCTCTGGATGCTCGTGAGCGCTGTCAAAAGATCCAGTTCTCCATTGGCGGCGCGTGTGGCATGCACCGTACCGCCGCTGATGCTGACCTTACCAATCTTGGCGGACCGTTCGTTGAGGTCAGCGCGAAGCTTCTCCACGGCGAGCTTGGCGAAACCAGGTGCTTGCTTGACGCCGGGAGCGTTAAAACTGAGGTTTTCAACGGCGAGCGAGTCCAGACTCGCCTTGTTCGCCAGCAAGCCAAACTGGCCTTCGCTGGCACTGAGCTTGACGATGTCGATACTCACGCCGGGCTGAGCCACCAGCGCCAGACGCACCGCATCGAGGGTCAGACTGATTTGATCGAGGCTGACGTCGGCGCGCCCTTCAGCGACGCTGACCAGATAGTTGGTCGTAACGGTCATTTGCCCATCGACACTCACTGGGGCGTTGCCCTTCAGATAGGGGGCCAGCGTTTTGAGATCGAAGGCCGTCAGACTGAGTTTGCCCTTGACGTTAACCGGCTGTAGCGAGGCTTGCGCGTCGAGTGACAATTCGGCCCCGCTTTCGAGCCGGGCCGCAAAGTTGATCAGCCCCTGCTCGTTGGCCATCGTACTGATGTTGCTCAGGCTGATTTCGATGGGGGCGATACGCGTACGGAAATCGCGCCCGTCACGCAGGTCGGCAAAGGCCAGTGCAGCGCGGCTGATGACCAGGCGGTCAATATCGAGCCGTGGCGGTGGGCCGGCCGGCTGGGTGTCGGGTTCCTTGCTCTTCAGGCTGTTGAGTAGCGGGGCCCAGTTGGTTGAACCGTCAGCCTGATCAGAGAAACTCAGATCCAAGCCATCAAGTCGGATTTCATCAAAGACCATCGCGGCGCGACCGACGCTGGCGATGGAAAGATCGATTAATAGTTCATCAAAGCCGACCAGTTTCTCCCCTGACCCGGTCGCCAGCGCCAGTTGTGCCACGCGCAGGCGCAGCGCCAGCGGGTTGAATTCGGGCTTGGCCATGCTCAGGGTATGGCCGGTTTTTTCGCGTACGAAGCGTTCTGCCTGCGACTGAATGATGGCGGGCAGGGCAAGCCAGAGAAAACCGAGAACAACAAGCATGCTGCCTAGCGCGATGGCCAGCCATTTGCGCCAGTTGAAGGGAGATCTCGCAGTCGTTTGATTCATGATGGATCGCTTTCTAAAACACTACGGAGGGCATGACCGGAAAATATCAGCCCAGGTTCTCAATGTGTGCAATGCGCAGTTGTACTGTTTCGACGCCCTGCCACTCGTTGATATCAAGAGTGTAGGCCGCACGTACCCGATCGGTCACGGTGCCGGCGTAATTGAAGCAGATCGCGTCGTGAGTCTGGCCGGATTTCTCCAGTACCAGCTTGAGGTGCTTGTCCTTGAGAATGCGCTGTTTGCGTACAGAAAACTCGTCGCAGAACAATGGGGCCGGGAAGGCTTGCCCCCAGACCTCTTGTTGCAGACGGCGGGCATTGTCCAGCGAAAAGAAGCCGGACTCGAGCGGGCCGTCGGTATCGAGCGTGCGTTGGCGTGCGTCTGCTGGCAACAACTCATCGCAGACCGACTCGAAGGCTTGTTCAAAATCGGTCAGACGGTCTTCCAGAATCGTCAGGCCGGCGGCCGCCGCATGGCCGCCAAAGCGCAGTAATAGATCCGGGTTGCGCTTTGAGACCAAATCGAGCGCATCGCGCAGATGCAGCCCGGGAATCGATCGCCCGGAGCCCTTGAGTTTTCCGTCCTCGGGCACGTTGCGCGCAAGGGCGAAGGTCGGGCGGTGGGTTTGCTCCTTGACCCGCCCGGCCAAAATACCAACGACACCCTGATGCCAGTCGGGGTCAAACAGCGTCAGGCTGGAGCGATCTTCGGCATCAATGTCCGCAAGCAGCATCTCAGCACTTTCGCGCATGTCGGACTCAATCTCGCGGCGCTTGATGTTGGTGGCGTCGAGCTCTTGCGCAATGTTGAGTGCGCGACCGGGGTCGTCGGTAATCAAGCACTCAATCCCCAGCGACATATTGGCCAACCGGCCGGCGGCATTCAATCGCGGCCCGAGCGCAAAGCCCAGATCGAAGCAGGCAGCGCGTGCCGGTTCTCGCCCGGCAATGCGAAACAGGGCGGCAATACCGGGTTGCATCTTGCCCATCCGCATGCGTGCCAGGCCTTGGGTGACGAGGATGCGGTTGTTACGGTCAAGTGGCACAACGTCGGCAACGGTTCCCAGTGTCACGAGATCGAGCAAGGTGGCCAGATTGGGCTCCTGCCCTGTCTGGTAGGTGCCGCGCCGGCGCAGTTCGGCGCGCGTAGCGAGCAGCAGGTAGAACATCACCCCGACGCCGGCCAGTGCCTTTGAGCCGAAGCGGCAGCCCGGCTGATTGGGGTTGACGATAGCGGCAGCGGCAGGCAGGTGATCGCCGGGCAGGTGGTGGTCGGTGATCAGGGTCTGCATACCCAATCGCGTGGCTTCGGCCACGCCTTCGACGCTGGCGATCCCATTGTCCACCGTGATGAGCAGGTCGGGTACGCCGTAGCTGGCCGATGTGGCCGCGCAACGGGAAACTTCAGGCGAAAGGCCGTAGCCCTGCGTGAAGCGATCCGGGACAAAGTAGGCCAGCCTGTCTGCGGGTACGCCAAGCAGCCGCAGGCCGCGCCACGCTACGGCACACGCGGTTGCGCCATCGCAGTCGTAATCAGCCACGATAAGGAGCCGCTTACTCGCGCTGATGTGATCGGCGAGCAGTGCGGCGGCAACATCCATTCCTTTGAGCGTATCGGGGGGAAGCAGCGCACCGAGCCGGGAATCCAGTTCGTCAGCGCTTCGTACCCCCCGCGCGGCGTACAGTCGCGCAAGCAGCGGCGCGACGCCTGCCTGCTCAAGCTGCCAGGCGGTTCGGGTGGGAGCCGGGCGCTCTTTGAGACGGACTGCAGGCGATGTGAGCGAGTGCATGTTCGGTGGGAAGTTGGGGGGCGGTGAGCGCAGTGGATTCAATGGTGCAACCGGAGCAGGCCTCAAAGGGGCTCGGCCAATTGATCGAGTGAGCCGCTGTTGGGTCGCTTGCGCAGGGCACCCCAGAGCCGTCGAAAACCGCTCGCGAGGCCTGGGGCTGGCAGGGACAGGCGGCGTGCGGACTCGCGTCCCGGAAAGACAACGTGAATTTTTCGGCGTAGTTGACCGCCGTCGCGGGCGGAAAGCAGGGGCTCAAACCAGTCTCGGTCGAGCCCGGCCAGGGCATCGCGCCAGCCCATGGCGTCACCACTTTGGGCCGGCAGGCGCAAGGCGGTGAGATCAATCAGGCAAATCTCGGGCTGGATGAGCAAAGCATCGGAAAAGCGGCCGGGCGCGGCAGTGACTCGGGCACCGGTCCAATGGGCAAAGCCGCGCAGCAGTGCATCATCGGTGTGCAGTACCGGCATCGCGCTGGCTTCGGGCGCAGCGCTCGTTAAACATCCGCCCCCCCACGGCCAAAGAGAATTGACCACAATCTGCCCTCGCCGGTTGCGAGCCAGATTGACGGGGTGGGTGTGAAGCAGCATTTGCGCCTCATTCAGCGCGCGCCGCCAATTGCGGTCAGGGCAAAGGCCAACATTGCTCTGTGAGCTGACCGCCGCCGGCAGGGAAGGAAACTCGGGCGGCGGCGTGTTCATGCGTAAATGCCAGTACCTGGGCTCGGTGCAACTCAATTCGCCAAACTCGGAGAAAACCGGGCTTACCGTTTCAAGCAATGCCTGTGCTTCGCCGATCTCAAGGGCCAGGCTGCTGGGGTCCCTGACCACAACCGAGCGCTCGCGAAAATGCAAACTAACCGGGTCCAGGCAAAGCCAGTGGTCTTGCGCAGGCGGGTGACCGAGACCGAGGAGGCGAAGCGGCGCGGCGGGAGCGATCTGGTCAGGTCGAAGCAGCGCTTGAAAAAGTGGCTGCACGTCCGCCGACAAATCAGCGCTATCTAGCGCGCCTTCGCTTAGCAGTCGGCTCAATCCGGGCAGGTGGAGGTCAAAGCTCAGGTCATGCAGCATCTGTGCCGGCAGGCTCAGTCCGGGGATGACGAGGATCAGTGGTGCAGCGGACACGATTTTCGGGAGTGCGGGGTGGGGTGGGGGGGCGATTTTGGGCGTGTCAGTAAGCAAAAAAGCCGGCCCGAGAGTCGGGGCCGGCCTGTGCAGGATAGTCCAATCTTCAGGCGGAATAACCGCACCCGGATCGGTGTATCAGGTCTTGATTTTGATCAGCAGGTTAAGGAGCTTCATGGGGTTCAGCCAACCCGCCTTGTTATAGGGCGGCAGCATCATTTTGGCGGCCACAAATGGCCCCTGATAGTAGATCGGTCGAAGCTTGGAGAAGGTCTGGAAACCTTCGAAGCCATGGTAGTGACCCATTCCCGATCCGCCAACGCCACCAAAGGGCATGTCATGCTGTGCGACGTGAAGCAGGGTGTTGTTGACGCTGACACCGCCCGACATGATGTGGGTGATGTAATAGTCTTGGGTCTCACCGTCGTGGCTGAAGGGGTAAAGCGCCAGAGGGCGATCACCTCTATTCACGTAGGCCGCCACTTCTTCTCGTGAGCTATAGGTCTTCACGGGTAGCAACGGGCCAAATATTTCGCGTTGCATGATGTCCATGTCGTCATTGACGTTGAACACCAAAGTAAGCGGGAACTTTCGCTGTGCGCGATCGGGCGTTTGCCCTTCAAACAGGTTGATAACCCGGGCACCTTTGGCAACCGCATCGTCGAGCGTGGCCTGCAGACGCTGGTAGGAGCGGTCATCAATGATCGACGTGTAATCCTTGCCGTTGATGTCCGGGTAGCGGTTTGCTATGACCTTTTTCGCCTCGGCAATAAACGCTTCTTCTTTTCCGGCAGGCAGAAAAACGTAGTCAACGTTGGTGCAGATCTGGCCGCAGTTGAAACCCTTGACCCACAAAATACGATCGACAGCGGTTTCGACCGGGAAGTCAGGGCAGACGATAGCCGGTGATTTGCCACCCAGTTCCAGCGTTACTGGCGTAAGGTTTTTCGCGCAACTGGCCATTACAGCGCGGCCTGTTTGCCCGGAGCCAGTAAAGAACATATGGTCAAAGGGCAGCGAAGAAAACGCCGGGCCGGTTCCTCCGGCATCGGAGAAAAACTGCAACTTGTCGGGGGAGAAATATTTTGGGGTCAATGCGATCAGCAACTGCGCCAAGTTTTCAGAGTTCTCTGACATTTTCACCATGGCGCGATTGCCCGCTGAAAATGCCGCGGCAAGCGGGCATAAGGACAAGTTGAGCGGGAAGTTCCATGGCACGATGATCCCGATAATGCCCAAGGGCTGAGGCTTCACGCGATTGCGCGAGGTGGGGTACACCATCATGTCGATCTTCCGTCGCTGAGGGCGCATCCACTGCTTCAGGTGCTTGAGGTTGCTCTGGATTTCCTCGAGCACCACAAAGTACTCGGCGAACAGGCTCTCAAAGTTCGAGCGGTTGGTGTAGTCCTTGTTGATGGCCTCTAATATGGCCTCGCGATTCTCTACCACCAGGCGCTTGAGGTTAAGCAAATCCTCACGACGCTGCTCGTAAGACGGCTCTGGCGCGGCGTGGTATGACGACTTTTGGCGCGCAAAACAACTGGCCATGGCCTCAGGAACGTTGATGGTGGAGGTGGCGGTCAATGGCGCGTTCATCGGTGTTGTCCTGTCTGAAAAGAAGTAGGGGTACTTATCTGCCAAGGATAATGGCGGGAGGATAGACCAATTGTTTTGCTTCTGAGGACACTTTTGTCAAGAAGGAAAACTGGTGACCGTGCGCCTCCGGTTCATACTTCGGAGGAATATTTGACTGCGGACTGAGGAGAAAAAATGGGCAAAACCTTGAATATCGTTCCCGCCAGCACGCTGGATTATCGTCGTTTGGCAGAGGCTAATTTGCCCCGATTCATGTTTGATTACATCGACGGTGGAGCCAACGACGAGCGCACGCTGTTGGCAAATGTCGAGGACTATGGCCGTGTTTTGCTTAAACAACGGGTGCTGCGCGATGTTTCCTCTATTGATACGCAAAGTACGTTGGCAGGCGAGCGGGTAGCGATGCCACTGGCACTGGCACCCGTCGGTATGGCCGGATTGTTTTCGCGGCGCGGAGAAGCGTTGGGTGCGCGCGCAGCAACGGCATCGGGTGTGCCTTTTACCTTATCCACCGTGGGTATCTGCTCTTTGAGTGAGGTGCGTGAGGCGGCAGGCAAGCCTTTCTGGTTTCAACTCTACATGGTTCGCGATCGTGTGGCCGTGCAGCGCTTGCTTGAGGCGGCGCTGGAGCAGGGTGTCACCACGTTGGTGTTTACGGTTGATTTACCCGTCGCCGGTATGCGCCACCGTGATACCCGCAACGGAATGCTGGAAAACTCGTTGCGCGGCAAGCTTGGTAAGGCTTGGCAACTGGGTACGCGGCCCGGTTGGCTTTGGAATGTCGGCGTGAAGGGCAAGCCGCATACTTTCGCAAATATTGCCGACATGGTGAGCGACTCGACCGACCTTGGTGCCTATCGTGAATGGCTCGATACGCAATTTGATACCTCGGTCACTTGGAAAGACATCGAATGGCTGCGCACGATCTGGCCGGGGTATCTGATCATCAAGGGCATTCAGGAAGTGCAGGATGCTCGCTGTGCGGCGGACGTCGGGGCCAATGGTTTGGTCGTATCGAACCATGGGGGGCGTCAGCTTGATAGTGTGGCGTCGTCGATTTCGAAGTTGCGACCAATTGTTGAGGCGGTTGGCGACCGCATGGAGATTCTCGTTGATGGTGGTGTGCGCAGCGGTCTGGATGTCTTCAAGGCGCTCGCCCTTGGCGCAAACGGGGTTTTGATCGGTCGTCCCTGGGTGTGGGCTGCTGCGGGTGGCGGTGAAGCAGGCTTGTGCGCATTGCTAAACACTTTTAAGCGCGAACTCGAGGTTGCGATGATTCTTACCGGTACCAATCGAATCAGCGATATCTCGCCTGAGTTGATCGACAAAATTGGCTGGAATTAGGTCGCCAAATCCGGGTCAAGGTTTGAGCGAGCGTTTGGTAAGTTCCTCGAAGGTTTTGTGCAATTATCTGTGCAGCCTCTCTGCGTCGCATTCGGCCTGACGGCCGGCCGGTTGGTGCGACCGAGTGTGCGTTGGGTATGAAATCGCCAGAACGGGGAAGAGCGTTATTTTTTCGAGCAGGGCCAAGAGCCGGTTCCTGTGTAATACTTCTGGCAGGAAAATAGTAGAGCGTTTACTCAGCGCCGAAAAGTTGTTGTTAAATTGGGTGCGGGATGATGTTTGATAGCACTGCCCCCGGTAAGCACGTAAAAAGAGGAGGAGACCTCAATGGTTCGTAGTTTCAAGTCCGTACTTGCTCTGCTGGCGCTGCTGGCCAGTTGGGGTTTTGTTTCCGCTCAGGATCAAACCACTCCCGCAGAGCCGGTACCCAGTGAGGCTGCCGCTCCTGCTCCTGCTCCCGAACCGGCCAATGACAACAATGGCATGAGCGCGGGGATGGATACCACCAACCTCAATACGATCGACAAGCGGCCGGATTGCTTCTCGTGTCTTATTCCGATCACTGACGAACTCACTGAGTTTGGTGCCAAGCTGAGCCTGCAGGGGAACTGGTTGTTCGCCAAGGGTGGCGAGGGTACTGACGATTACGACTTCATGAACCCGACCCTGGATACCAAGGACTGGGTTCTGCTCAAGACACCAGGGAAGTGGTCAGACGCGTACCCGGGTGACAAGCCCTTCAAGTCGGGTTGGTACCGCGCCGTGTTGGACACGGGTCGTCACATGGGCAAGGAATGGGTCATGATGATCCCGGCTCGCTTGGGCAAGGTTACCGTATATATGAATGGCGAAGAAATCTACCGCCGCCCGGGCAACTACAGCGTGGAGCGTTTTTACGCCAATCAGCCAATACCGGTTTTGATGCCCACCAAAGGGACGGCGCTGCGGACGATCGTGGTCAATATTGAAAACCCCACGGAAGACGGCATTTATGAGCATCCTTTCGAACTGCGTCGTTACAGCACCAACGACAACAACCTGACTTTTCAGTTCTTCCGGGGCGGCGAGTTCCGCTTGATGGCGGCAGCAATTGCGTTCTTCTACGGGATGTTTTTCCTTCAGGTTTTCCTTCAGACGCGTGACCGCTTGTACATAACGGCAGCGTTGGCAAGCTTTACCGCGACCCCTTACCTGATCCTTCCGACGGACCTGATGCTGCGCACGTTCGATCCCGACACGATGGCGTTTGCCCAGTATTTCGGGATGGTGTGCGTCTTCTTCTACTATTTGTTCTGTCAGCATTTTGACAAGTTCACGCCGAAGCTGAACTGGGTCTTTGGGCTTGTCACCTTCGGAACATCCATTGCCTGCGGTGCCTTCGCCTTTCAGGAGGCCGAAGCTCGCAACATGGAGTTGTTCGAGCCCCTCAGGGTAACGCTGTCTCTATCCGCGATAGCAATGATTGCGCTCTCGATCTACCACACCCTACAGGGGGTTCGGCGGAAGCGGGACGGTTCGATCTTTTTGTTCGTCGGCATGCTGTCGTTTGCGGTCATGTATGCGAACGATGTGCTGATCGGGCGAGGTGTAATTCAGGGTACGGTGCTATCTCCGATTGATAACGTATTGTTCCTGGGTATCATGATTTACGTGGCGGCCAGCTCCTTTGCCCGTACCTTCAAGGACAATGTTCGACTGGTTACCGACCTTAAAGGCATCAACGATAACCTTGAGCAAATTGTCAGCGAACGCACGGCGCAGTTGCGGGAAAAGACCAACGACATTCAGAACATGCTTGAGAATATGCCTCAGGGTATTCTCACGATTGTTCGAGACGGGACGATCCATCCTGAATACTCCAGGTATCTGGAGACGATCTTTGGCTCTACCGACATCGCCGGGAAGCCCGCGATGGGCATGATCTTCGGTACATCGACGGTAGGATCGGACGCGCGCTCTCAGGTGGAAGCGACGATCGATTCGGTCATCAGTGAAGATCGCATGAATTTCGATTTCAACTCGCACTTGCTCGTCAGTGATATCGATATAAAGATGTCTGATGGTCGCATCAAGTATCTGGATCTGAGTTGGTCACCTATTTGTGATGAAAACGACACCGTAGACAAATTGATGGTTTGTGTGCGTGACGTCACCGAGTTGCGTAAGTTGGAAGCCGAGGCCGGGCAGCAGAAGCGCGAACTTGAGATGATTGGTCAAATCCTGACCGTGAATCAGGAGAAGTTCCACGAGTTCGTCGATAGCGCGCGCAAGTTTGTTGCAGAAAATGACGAATTGCTGCGTAAGGCGGACGACAAGAGCCCCGATATGGTGGCGCAACTGTTCCGTAACATGCACACGATAAAAGGTAATGCGCGCACCTACGGGCTGCTTCACCTTACCAATATTGTGCATGAGGCGGAACAGGCCTATGACGAACTGCGCAAAAATCCGGAGGCGGAGTTCCAGAAGGAAGAGCTATTGAGTCAGCTACAGGAAGTGACCCAGAACATTGAGGAATACGCCTCACTCAATGAAGTAAAGCTCGGCCGTAAAGGACCTGGTCGTCGCGGTAGCGCTGAAAAGTACGTGATGGTCAAGCGTGAGCATGTCGATAACCTGGTTTCTGACATCAGTGCGGTGAATATCGACACAGCCGCGCCTGCCACGCTGACCAAACTGGTCAAGGAACTGGAAGTTAATTTGCGACTTATTGGCACCGAGACTATTCAGTCAATTCTGGATGGTGTGTTTGATTCACTACCCTCTTTGGCGAAAGAGCTCGATAAGGCACCACCGAAACTTGTTGTCCGTGACAACGGTGTGCATATCCGCAACCAGGTTGCAGATTTGTTGCGCAATGTGTTCATGCACCTCTATCGCAATTCCATGGATCACGGTATTGAGGCAGTTGCAGACCGTCAAGCCAAAGGCAAGCCAGAGGCTGGAACCATTGAGCTGGGCCTTTCGGTGGAGCACGGCAAACTGCAGATGCGACTGAAGGATGATGGAAAGGGCCTGGCGCTGGGTTACATTCGCAAGAAGGGAATTGAGAAGGGCATGGTTCCTGAGAGTGGTGCAATGCCTGACGAAGAGGTTGCCATGCTTATTTTTGCTGCGGGCTTCTCTACGGCTGCCGCTGTGACCGAAGTCTCAGGTCGAGGCGTAGGCATGGATGCTGTGCAGGATTTCGTCAAGCGCGAGGGGGGCAGCATTGAGCTCAAATTTACAGACGCTCAGGTCGGTGCGGATTATCGTGCCTTCGAAACTGTCATTTCGATGCCGGAACAGTTTGCAGTAGCGACCGCATGATGACTTACTACATCCTTGGTGGGTTTGTACTGGTGGTAATCACTTGGGTGGTGGCCACGTTACGTGCCGACGCGGAGAAGAAAGGTGCGATCGCAGTTCTCCAGACGGCGCAAGCCAAACAAGTAGCGGAGCTCAGTGACAGCAATGCCAAATTGGCAACCGAACTCAATACCTTGCGTACTGCATGCGATAGTGCGTCCTCCGAAGCCGAGCACCTACGAGGTGTTGGACGGCAGTTGTCAAATGAGATTGATTCGCTCCGCGATCGGGTATCGGCAGGGAGCGGGTCCGACCAAGCAGAACTTGAAAGCCTGCGGCAGGAAAACCAGAGTTTGCGCTACGACGTCTTGCAGCGGGTGGATCGTCTGGCGGCAGAGGCGCATCAATTGCGCAATGTGGCGGTGACCTTTGAGCACTGGCACGAGGAAATGAATTCGCTGATGGTACAAAACCGCGAGATGCACAAGCAGAATCAGGAGTTCGCTTCCATCGTCAAGCACGTCGTGATTCTTTCGCTGAATGCCGCGATAGAAGCTGCGCGTGCCGGCGAGTCCGGGCGTGGTTTTGCGGTGGTTGCTGATGAGGTTCGCACCTTGGCCTTTCGGTCCGAGTCGCTCTCGAAGGAATACAGCAAAAGTTTGCACAAAAACGATCTGACTACGACGGCGACCTTTCAGGAAATCCAGGCAGATGGCAAGATGATTACCGCAGCCATCAGCAGTGTTGAGGCGAACATTGCACAGTTGAAGAGTAGGTTGGGCTAGACGCATTGTGATTACCGAAAACGTAAAACACGGCGTAGATTTCATCTTCACCAAGGCGGCAAAAGCCAATCTGGTTGCAACGGCTGGCGATAGCATCGAGGTTACGGCGCTACCTTCGGGAAAATTGGTCGAGACACCGGAGAAAAACATTGTCGTTCTGACGGTCTCGTCATATCTGTTTCGTTTGCTGACTATTTTCCATATCAATCGCGACAAAGGTACCGAAGCCTACTTCACAAAGGGCGATGCGAGCGTAGACTTTTTCGAGGCATTTTCCGAGTTGGGGAATATGTGCTGCGGAGCGATGAATCGCGATCTGGGAAACTATTTCCCGCACCTTGGAATGTCAACGCCCTATGTGCTTGACAGCAAGTGCCTGCCTTTTTTAAAGGAACTGAAGCCAAACTACGTTTCGCAGCACAATATAGTGATAAATGGGTCGATCAATCTGCACGGCACGCTTTGCATGTGTTCGTACGCACCTATCGATTTTCGCGTGGATATGAGCATTGCCGAAGAGGCAACCGGCGCACTGGAAATGTTTTAGCAAACAAAAAATGGGGAGAACGTAATGAATCAACCGGTCAGCAAAGTACTGGTTCTTGATGACAGTCCAACGCACTCGAATGCCATCAAGCAGTTTTGTGATGAGAACAATCTCGTCGGCCTCAAGGTACGCAAGAACCGCCTGATGTCGGTTCTTCGATCCAACATTGACCTGGGCGCGATACTGTACTCAGAAAACTATGGTGGATCGCCAGAAGAGAACGCCGAGATCGCCATCAAGATTCATACCGTGCGACCGGAATTGCCCATCATCTTGCGTCGTGAGTCCGGGGAGACGCTGGATAGTGTTCCGGAAAGTATGCGGCGCATGTATTGTGCAGCCTACACTACCGATGACATGGGGTCTTTGCGCAAGGCGATCGAAGAGTATATTTTCAGCCTGACCTATCCAAATGCCTTGGTGCGTGGAATTTCCGAGATTACCGAAGGCGTGCTCACGAGTCAGTTCAAGAATGTGTCGCTTTCTTGGGGTACCCCCTACATCGTTCGTGACCGGGTAATTTTTGGCGAGGTGTTTAGTCTGATTCCGCTGGAAAGCAGTTGGTGTCGCGGCTATATGATGCTGCAAACAGAGGAGGAGCCGATATTGGGGATGCTGAACAGCGACCCGCTTTTCCCTGAGTCGAATTTCCGCGATGTCAATGCGCTCCTGGGTGAAATAACCAATCTGATTTGGGGGGCATTCAAGAACCGCTATATCGGTGATGCAGCCGCTGTCTCAGGGAGCATGATTCAGGTTCCGCTGGTGGTCAATCACAAACACAAGTACATTTCGTTTGGTTCAGAGAATCCTCAGCTATGTTTTCTCTATACTCTGACCGATGCTGAAAAGCAGCGTGAGGTTAAGGTATATCAGCGTTTCATTTTTAATTTGAGCTGGTCACCCGAAGACTTCAAGGAAATCGTGCACGATGTCGATGAACTTGTTAGCTCCGGCGAAATGGAATTGTTTTAAATACTTTTTAAGGACTGTTGAAAATGGCAAAAATTCTTGTTGTAGACGACTCCAGCACTGTTCGTGACGAGGTTGCAGGATTTCTCAAGAGCAATGGTCTTGACGTGGCGACTGCTGTGGATGGCAAGGATGGCTTGGTCAAGCTGAAAGCGGACCCGGGCATCAAACTAGTCGTTAGCGACGTCAATATGCCCAACATGGATGGGCTGACCATGGTGGAGAAGATTCGCGGCGAATTGGGCAATGCCACCGTGAATGTGATTATGCTCACCACGGAAAGTAGCCCAAGCATGAAGGAGCGCGGTAAAGCCGCCGGCATCAAAGGCTGGATCGTCAAGCCATTCAACGGCGCCGCTGTTCTGGAAACATTCAAGAAGCTCGCTGGTTAAGCGCTCGTCCTCGGGCCATTGCTCGGGGTGCAGGGCTTGAGAGGCCAAGATGCGAGTTCCATACGCGCTCTTGGCCTTTTTATTTTCTTAGCAGCGGCGCGTTGGTACGGTCAGAACGGGGCATCACTGAAAAAAGTCATGTCGTGGTCATGACTGGGGTGGGGCAGGGTGAGTTCAGTCGCGTGCAGGTACATCCGTGTTGCCTGCGTTCCGTAAAACGGGTCACCGACAATAGGGTGACCGATAGCCAGCATATGCACGCGAAGCTGGTGCGAGCGCCCGCTAATGGGCATCAGTTCCACTCGTGTCGCGGCTTTATCTGCATCGTAAGCGATGGCTCGCCAGCGAGTCTGGCTGGGTTTTCCGTGCAAGTGATCGACTTTGCTGCGGGGACGGTTTGGCCAGTCGAGAAGCAGCGGCAGGTCGATGAGTTGCCAGTCCTGCCGCAGAGGGAGATTTCCCTCCACCAGCGCAACGTAGCGCTTCTGCGTCCGGCGCTCGGCAAAGGCGATGCTGAGGGTGCGCTGAGCCTTTGCGCCACGCGCGAAACACATTAGTCCTGAGGTGTCCATGTCCAGTCTATGAACGATCAGCGCATCCGGGTAGATTGCCTGGATGCGGGCGCTCAGGCAGTCTTGCTTGTCAGGCCCGCGCCCTGGCACGGCCAGAAGGCCAGCCGGCTTGTCGGCTACGATAAGCGCCGCGTCGGCATGAGTGACCGTGATCATCGTGTCCGCAAGTCGGCGCTGGTGAGACGGCGATTCAGCCAATCAGGCGTAGGTAATGGCCGTCAAGCGGTCAGGTTGATCGAGATGGGGGATGGCGTTGAAACTCGACAGGCGCAGGCCGTCACCGGTGACATAGTAGTGACAGAAGCATGCGTTACGCACCAGCAGGCTGGATTCGACCGCCGCCGCGTCCGGTGCCCCTAGTGCGTGCTGAACAGCTATACCCAGCGGTCCGCCCGAACTGATAATCAAAATTCGTTGTGCCGAGCAATCGGTAGCGGCAAGTAAGCCGGTATGGATGCGTGCCTTGAACTGCGCCCAGGTCTCCGGCATGTTGGTATTGAGCCTGTCGCTAGCCCAGAGATGGAGCGCCTTTTTTAGTTGGCGGTAGAACGCGATCTTTTCTTCATCAGTCGGTGTTCGCGGGAACTCCTGATGGCTGGCGACGGTATCGTGCAGGGCAGAAAAGTCATACTCGTTTAACCCGCTGTGCTCGTGCCTGGCTTGCGAATCGCCCATTGCAACCTGAATAGCCTGCGCCGTCTGCCGATGCCGTTGCATGGTGCCGGTGAAGATGCTGTCAAAACGAATCTGCCGTTGCGCAAAATACTCGCCCAACCAGGTGGATTGCTGTACCCCAAGAGACGATAGCTGGTCGTAATTGGCGGCGCCAAACGAGGCCTGACCATGACGCACAAGATAGAGTTCTTTGTTGAACATGCCCTGCACCACTCACAAAAGAAAACGCCCGCCACCAAACCTGGAGCGGGCGCTGTACTACCTGCGTAAATCGGATTTGATCGATCAGCAGACCTCGAACAACCCGGCCGCGCCCTGACCGCCACCGATACACATGGTGACGACCACGTACTTGACACCACGGCGCTTTCCCTCGATCAATGCGTGACCAGTCAGGCGAGCCCCTGAGACACCGTAGGGGTGACCGACAGCAATCGCTCCGCCATTTACGTTTAGGCGATCCATCGGAATGCCCAACGTGTCGGCACAGTAGAGTACCTGTACGGCAAACGCTTCGTTGAGTTCCCACAAACCAATGTCTTCGACCTTAAGTCCTGCCCGCTTTAGCAGCTTCGGAATTGCAAACACGGGGCCGATACCCATTTCATCAGGTTCCAGGCCCGCCACTGCAAACCCACGGTAGACACCGAGGGGCTGCAGGCCGCGCTGCTCGGCAAGCTTGGCATTCATCACCACGCACGCTGAGGCACCGTCCGAAAACTGGCTGGCATTACCTGCCGTGACGACACCACCGGGTACAGCGGTGCGAATCTTCTGCACCGCTTCCAGGGTGCTGTCGCCGCGAATCCCTTCATCGGAGGATACGGTGACTTCTTTGCTGACCATCGCCCCAGTGGCTTTGTCAATGACGCCGGCAGTGACCGTGATGGGCACGATCTCGTCATTGAATTTCCCCGCCGCCTGAGCGGCGAAGGCGAGATTCTGGCTGCGAACGCCATACTCATCCATGCGCAATTTGGGAATGTTGTAGCGCTTGGCTACGTTTTCCGCTGTCTGCATCATGTTCCAGTAGATTTCCGGCTTGATCTTCATCAGATTCGGGTCGGTCATCAGGGTCATGTTGATATTGGCCTGAACCAGCGAGATGCTCTCTACGCCACCCGCGACATAGACATCGCCCTCGCCGGCGATGATGGAATTGCCCGCGGTAGCAATAGCTTGCAGACCCGATGAGCAAAAGCGACCGACTTGCTGCCCTGGAACGGTGACGGGCAAACCGGCTGCCAAGGCCGCCTGGCGGGCGATGTTGGAACCGGTCGCCCCCTCGGGCAGGGCGCAGCCCATGATCACGTCCTCAACTTCGGCGGGGTCGATCTTGGCGCGTTCGACGGCATGCTTGATCACGTGGCCACCCAGCGTGGCACCGTGGGTCATATTGAATCCGCCTTTCCAGGACTTGGCCAGTCCGGTGCGGGCAGTAGAAACGATTACGGCATCAGTCATTTTGTAAACTCCAGAATTAGGTCAGTCCGCGATCTCTTGCCGATCATTTGCCGGTTAACTGCTTGCCGGCAGCGGCTCTCTCGACGATTAGCTTGGCGGGCTCCCAGAACTTGTCGCCAGTGGCGTCAGCAAAGCTCTGCATGCGTCGCGCGACGGTATAGAGCCCGACCTCATCGGCGTAAAGCATCGGCCCGCCCCGGTGCATGGGGAAGCCGTAGCCTGTCAGATAGACCATGTCGATATCGGAAGCACGTGCAGCGATGCCTTCTTCGACAATACGCGCGCCTTCGTTGATCAGGGCGAAAATGCAGCGCTCGACGATTTCCTCATCGGAAATCTTGCGCGGCACAATGCCTTTTTCTTTACGATAGTCCTCCAGCATCTTCTCGACTTCGGGGTCGGGAATAGCGTCACGTCTGCCTTCCTGATACAGGTAGTAGCCCTTGCCGGTCTTCTGACCAAAACGACCTAGTTCGCATAGCTTATCGGCGAAGCCCGAATACTTGACCTCCGGGGCCTCAATGTAGCGGCGCTTGCGAATGTGCCAGCCAATGTCGCCGCCGGCCAGGTCCGACATGCGGAAGATGCCCATGACCATACCGAACTTTTCCAGCGCCTTGTCCACCTGCCAAGGCGTGGCGCCTTCGTCAAGCAACGAGCCCGCCATGCGGCCGTAGTGATCGACCATGCGGTTGCCGATGAAGCCGTCACAAACGCCGGAAACGACGCAAATCTTCTTGATCTTTTTGCCGATCTGCATGACCGTGGCCATGACTTCTTTCGAGGTCTTGGCACCACGCACGATTTCGAGCAACTTCATCACGTTGGCCGGGCTAAAGAAGTGCAAGCCGACAACGTCTTCCGGTCTCTTGGTGAACTCAGCGACCTTGTTGAGGTCGAGCGTCGACGTATTGGAAGCCAGAATGCAGCCGGGCTTGCACACTTCGTCGAGCTTGCTAAACACCTGCTGCTTGACACCCATGTCCTCGAATACGGCTTCAATAACGAGGTCACATGAGGCAAGGTTGGCGTAGTCGAGGGTGCCGGTGAGCAGGCCCATGCGCTTGTCGAACTTGTCTTGCGTCAGCTTGCCCTTTTTGAGTGTGCCTTCGTAGTTCTTGCGGATGATGCCGATGCCTTTATCCAGAGCTTCCTGCTTCATTTCCAGAATGGTGACGGCAATGCCGGCATTGAGGAAATTCATGGCGATGCCCCCCCCCATGGTGCCGGCACCAATGACGCCGACGCGCTCGATCTTGCGCGTGGGGGTATCGTCGGGAATATCGGCAATCTTGCTGGCGGCGCGCTCGGCCATGAACAGATGGCGCAGGGCACGCGACTCGGAGGTCATCATCAGTTGTGCAAAGGCATCGCGCTCAAACTTCATGCCTTCTTCAAACGACTTCGAGGTCACTGCCGCCGATACCGCTTCGATACACTTGATCGGGGCGGGGAAGGGGCCGGCCATGCCCTTGACCATGGTCTTGGCCCAGTTCAGGAACAATTCATGGTTGGGGTACTTGATGCGGGTATCGCGCACGCGCTTGAGCGGACGCTTTTCGGTTACGACCTTCTCGGCAAAGGCAAGAGCGGCAACCAGCAGGTCGCCTTGCACGACTTCGTCGAACAGGGGGGTACCCTGGAACAGACCCGCAGGCACCGGATCGCCCTTCGCAATCAGATTGGTGGCGTACTCCACACCAATCAGGCGGGGAAGGCGCTGGGTACCGCCAGCGCCGGGCAGAAGGCCGAGCTTGACTTCAGGCAGAGCGATCTGGGCCGTAGCAGTGGCGATGCGGAAGTGTGCCGAGAGGGCAAGTTCCAGACCGCCACCCATGCAGGTACCGCCAATGGCAGCAATCAGCGGCTTCTTGCTGTTTTCAAGAATGCCAATGAGGGTGGGTAAATTGGGTTCGGCAAAGGCCTTTGGGCTACCGAATTCCTTGATGTCGGCACCACCCGAGAAAACTTTCTCGGAACCGATCATGACAATGGCGGAGACGGCCGGATCAGCCGTCGCCTTGTCGAAGTCGGCCAGAATGCTGCTGCGCAGCTCGTAGCTCATGCCATTGACTGGCGGGCTGTTGAAGGTAATGACAGCAGTGCTGCCGGATAGGGCGTAGGTGGTGCTGCTCATGCCTGCTCCTAAAAAAAGTGAATGGGGACTCTACTCAAATCGAGCGTTCAATTGTACTGATCTTGCTGCCGAGAATTTGATATTTTGCTGAATCTTGTGCAAGCCGCTAATTCTGTGGAGAAATGATGCCAATTCCGGAAACTTTTAAGAACCGCCTGACGCTGCCGGTGATCGCGGCTCCGCTCTTTATTGTTTCGCAGCCGCCGTTGGTGCGCGCTCAGTGCCTCAATGGAATTGTCGGCAGTTTTCCTGCCTTGAATGCGCGCCCCAAGGAACTGCTGAATGACTGGTTGTCTCAATTGACCGAAGAACTTGCGGCGGCACAGTTGGCCGACCCGCAGAAAAAGATTGCCCCCTTTGCCGTCAATCAGATTGTGCATGGCTCCAACGACCGGCTCGATCACGATATGGCGCTATGCGTTCGGCACAAGGTACCGATGGTCATTACCAGCCTGCGCCCGCCGGGCGATGTGGTCAAGGAGGTTCATGGTTATGGCGGCATCGTGTTTCATGACGTCATCAGCGTCAAGCACGCCCATAAAGCGATCGACGAGGGGGTCGATGGTCTCGTACTGGTATGTGCCGGGGCCGGAGGTCACGCCGGCACACTGAGCCCGTTCGCCCTGGTTTCGGAAGTCCGGCGTTTCTGGGACGGGCCGATTGCGCTGTCCGGCGCCATCAGCAAAGGCGAGCACATTCTGGCGGCTCAGGCCATGGGGGCTGACTTTGCTTACATCGGAACCCGCTTCATCCCAACGCTGGAGGCAAGGGCTTCAGACGACTATAAGCTGGCGATCATCGAGAGTTCGGCTGACGATATTGTTTACTCATCGTATTTCACGGGCGTGAGCGGTAACTACCTGCGCTCATCCATCGTTCGACAGGGTCTGGACCCTGAAAATCTGCCGACACGTGAGAAATCTACCATGCAGATCGGCAACAGCGAAGCACCGGCGAAGGCCTGGAAAGACATCTGGGGGGCCGGGCAAGGGGTAGGCAGCGTGGATGCCGTAGAGCCGGTGGCTGACGTGGTCGCGCGCATGAAGTCTGAGTACGACACCGCGCGGCAGCGTCTTTGCTCCAGCTAAATCCGCAAGTCGGCGCTGGTAAGACGGCGATTGCTGGCAGTTGGCGTCGAAAACTTACTTCTTGGGCGACACCCACATGGCGATGCGCGCGCGGAAGACCAATTGTCCGTTGGTGTCGGTAACATCGACCAGCACCGGCACTTCTGCCGCTACCTTGGGCAGGCCGGGGGTTTCAAAATGGGCCACGGCGCGCAGATCCGTTTCCGCTTTCTTAAGATATTCCACCGTCATGCCCTTGGGTATCCAGCGGTGCGTCTTGCCTGGTACGACCGCATCGGTCAGCATGCCTCCGGACAGTTCGGCCATATTGCACATGGCAATCGCATGCACAGTGCCCAAGTGGTTGGTGACCGCGCGACGCTTGCTGATACGCACCTCGCAGGTCTCGCGATCGAGTTTCGTGATCAGCGGGCGGATCGACGCGAAGTACGGTGCCTTGAGGCACACCATGCGCGAAAAAACAATTTTGCCGCCGGGCAGGGCGGACATCTTTTTCCACAGCGGAAGAATCGCGGGCATGGTGGCTCCTTAGTCAGCAAATTGGGCGGGACGTTTTTGCATCGCTGCGGCACCGGCCTCGAACAGATCCGCAGACATCAGCATGGCCGCGTTCCAGGTGGCAATATAGTTCAAGCCGTCGGCGACCGAGTGATCGCGGGCGTAGGTGATCATTTCCTTGCAGCCGCGAACTGCCAGCGGCGACTTGCTGGCGATATTCAGAGCGATTTCGCGCACACCAGCGTGCAGCGCCGCGGGTGACTCGAAGACTCGATTGACCAAGCGGATATCTTTTGCTTCTACCGCGTCGATCGTTCGACCGGTATAGGCCAGCTCACGCGCCATACCCTCGCCAATGAGTCCGGGCAGGCGTTGCAATGTTCCCACATCCGCCGTCATGCCGACGTCGATTTCCTTGACACAAAAACGCACTTCGCTGGAGCAATAGCGCATGTCACAGGCGGTAATCAGGTCGATGCCCCCGCCGATGCAGGCACCGTGAATCGCCGCCAGCACGGGTTTTCGACACTGTTCGATGCTTGATAGCGTGTCTTGCAGATCAAGAATGAAGCGACGCAGCTTCTCGCGCGTGCGACCCTCGTCTGCTCCCTTGATCTGGCTGTTCAGGCTGGCCAACATCGCCAGATCAATGCCCGCCGTGAAATGCTTGCCTGCGCCTTGCATGACCACGCAGCGAACCTCTGGTGTCGAGTCAACCCAGTGCATGGCGCTGCGGATCTCTTGCCACATTGCCTCTTCCATGGCATTGGCTTTTTCTGGGCGATTGAGGGTGACAGTGGCGACTTTGTCGGCCAGTTCCACGGCGATTGTGGTGTAGCTCATTGCGGATTCCTTTTTCTGTTGGACAGCGCCGAGCCGGTGGATGCCGTCAGCTCGTGAATAAAACGGCAGCTTAACTCAATCGGCCAGTGCTATACTGCTCGCCGCTCCACAAGGCTGGGGCACTAGTGGTGGC
Organism: Rhodocyclaceae bacterium; assembly: GCA_016702335.1. Lineage (GTDB taxonomy): Bacteria > Pseudomonadota > Gammaproteobacteria > Burkholderiales > Rhodocyclaceae > JADJEF01. Next base: position 726,132 of record JADJEF010000018.1, on the reverse strand, counting down.
TGTAGCTCAGTTGGTAGAGTCCTGGATTGTGATTCCAGTTGTCGTGGGTTCGAGTCCCATCAGCCACCCCAAAAAACGCCTCGACTTCGTGTCCCGGCGTTTTTTTTCGTCCGGATAGTCCAGCAACGACAACTCTCTTGCAGGCCCCGTGGTTTTTCAACCGATTCGCTTGAGAAGCAGTTCAATGACATCCCAGATCGGTTCCCACGCAAGTAACAGAACCGCGAACTTCAAGATGTCCTTGAAGGTCTTGTCTCGGTTCTTGGCAGTTTCGTCGTCGCGTTGCGCCGTGCTCATGGGGTCCTGTGCGCACACTGGCGCGAAGTACGGGGAAATTATCCCCAAGGATTCATGCTGAAGCAAGGAAAACACGGGCACTTTGCTGGAACTTGGCGTGGTTTTTGCGTAAGCAAGGAGAATAATTGCTGATTGCGACAACTTTCACGCCTTGTGCTAAGGTTTGAGCGTTCACATTGGCTTGCCGTATCGATGGACTCCGCTACCTCTATCAACCGTTCGATTTCTCTGACCAGCGCCAGCGATCCGCAGGTCGCCAAGGCACAGGCGCGAACCGGCGAGAAGGTGCGTGAGAACTATGAGATTCGCCGCGCTTCAGGGCGCGAGGCTGCCAAGGAGCAGCGCGTTGACACGAGCGAGCGGCAAACTAAGGTCAGTATTTCGAAAGAGGCTATCGCAGCCCTGCGGGCGGAAAACGCTCAGCAGGCGATACGTGCAAACGACAAGGCCATCGCCAGCGCCGAAGTAGCCGAGGTGGCAAAATCAAGACAGGCCGAATTTGATCGCGTGCAACAGGTTGCCGCGGCGAACAGCAGCAAGCAGGCGCAAGAGGCAGCAAAGACCCTGGAAGCGGGTAATCGACAGGCATTGGCAGAGACTCAGGAGGAGAGGCAAAAAGAGGTGGTGCGCGTCATTGAGGCATCGGCCAAGTCTCGAAAGGAACAAGAGGTCGAGAGGCCCGAAGGGTAAAGGAGTTCGAAGGCTGAAGGCTCAGGTTAAAATCCGCCCCTGACCCGTTGGTCACCAACGAAACCCTTGTCGGCAAGGGTTTTTTTTCGCGCCTGAGGTCCCCTCCCAGCCTACTGCACGCCGCATGAAGTCCAGCCACTCTCTTTTTCTGACAGTACATCAGCGGCGCCACCATGTGCGAGTCTGGGGACCGGAGGGCGCGCCGGTACTCGTGATGGCGCACGGTTGGAGCGATGTCTCCGCCTCCTGGCAGTTTTTAGTGGATGCACTGAGCAAAGAGTGGCGTATCTATGCACCCGACTGGCGTGGTTTCGGACTCTCGGAAAGCAATCGCAGCCCCTATTGGTTCCCCGAGTATTTGGCCGATCTTGACCTGCTGCTTGAGGCGCTCTCACCCAGGGTGCCGGTCAATCTGATCGGGCACAGCATGGGCGGCAATATCGGCGGGCTTTACGCCGGCATACGGCCCAACCGAGTCTGCCGATTCGTCAATCTCGAGGGCACCGGCTTGCCTCCTCATACCCCTGATGAAGCACCAGGGCGGTATGATCAATGGCTGAGGCAACTGCGGGGCCCAGCGCCCGGTTTCCGGCCGTATGACGACTACGCTGCCTTTGCGGCACGCTTGCGCAAGGAAAACCCCCGCATAAGCGCGGAAAAGGCGGAGTTTTTGGCGCGCCATTGTTGTGTCGAAACCCCGGAGGGCAAGGTCGAGGTCAACTTTGACCCCTATCACCGTCTGACCAATCCGATTCTTTATCGCGTCGAGGAAGCCAAGGCGTGCTGGAAGCGCGTGACCGCTCAAGTGCTGTTTGTCGCCGGGCGCGATTCATTCTTCTTCAAGCAGTTCTATCCGCTCGAATCGCCCGAGTTTCGCGAGCGCTTGGCGGCTTACCAAAATCTTCGGGAGGTATTGCTCGATGATTGCGGCCACAATATTCATCATGATCAACCTGAGCAGCTTGCCGCGTTGATCGAAGACTTTATTCCCTTTGAACACGTGCCCGAGCACGCCCCTGCCGATGCCACTGAACGCTGACCTGCATTGCCACTCCATCGTCTCTGATGGCCTGTTGCCCCCGGCCGAGGTGGTACGGCGTGCCCATGCCAACGGGGTCGAGATGCTTGCGCTCACCGATCATGACGAAACCGGCGGATTGGCAGAAGCCAGAGCCGAGGCAGATACGCTCGGCTTGCGCTTTATCGACGGTGTGGAGATTTCGATTTCCTGGGGCGACGACCAAACGGTGCATATTGTTGGCTTGGGTGTCGACCCCGCCAATGCCGGCTTGCTGGCGGGGCTGCACCATATCCGCAGCGGCCGCGATTCACGTGCCGCGCGTATGGCGGCCGAATTGGAGAAGGTCGGCATTCATGATGCCTATGAAGGCGCACTGAAGTACGTGGGTAACCCGGCGCTGATCAGCCGCGCGCATTTTGCCCGGTTCATTGTCGAGAAAGGGCACACCAAGGATGTGAAGTCGGTGTTCGACCACTGGTTGGCCAAGGGCAAGCCCGGCTACGTCGAGCATGCCTGGGCCACCTTGTCGGATGCGGTGGGCTGGATAGTCGGCGCTGGTGGTACGGCGGTTGTGGCGCACCCGGCGCGCTACCGGCTCAGCCGTGCCGAGCGCGACCAGATGTTTGCCGAGTTCAAGGCACTGGGCGGCGAGGGCGTCGAGGTGCTTTCGGGCTCACAGAATGCCGACGATGCGGCGGAATACGCCCGGGTGGCGCGGCACTATGGATTTGTGGCCTCGCGCGGGTCAGATTTTCACGGGCCGGGCGAGAGCTGGATTGATCTGGGCAAATTGCCCAACTTGCCGGACGACCTGACACCAGTCTGGGCACGCTGGGTTTAGTCAGGCATGGCCCAGTTTTTCTCGCTCCATGAGGAGCATCCGCAGCCGCGCCTGATCTATCAGGCGGCCGAGATTCTTCGCTCGGGCGGGTTAGCCGCGATTCCCACCGATGCCGCGTATTCGCTGGTGGGTGTGACCGGGCATGCGCCCTTGCTGGATCGCATTCGCCGGATTCGCGGGGTGGATGAGCGACACCACTTCACTTTGATGTGTCGCGATCTTTCCGAGATTGCCAAGTTTGCGCGGGTTGATAACGTGCAGTTCCGACTGCTCAAGAGCGCAACCCCGGGCAGCTACACCTTTATTCTTGAAGGCACCAAGGAACTGCCCCGGCGTCTGTTGCACCCCAAACGCAAGACCATCGGCCTGCGCGTGCCGGATCATCCGCTGGTACTTGCGCTGCTGGAAGCGCTGGATGAGCCCTTGCTCAGTTCGACGCTGATTCTCCCCGGCGAGGAAGAGAGCCTGTCCGACCCTGACGAAATCCGTGAGCGTCTGGAAAAACAGCTGGATCTGGTACTTGAAGCCGGTGCTTGCGGTCAGGAAATGACCACCGTGATCAACCTGACCGAGGGCGAGCCGCAATTGGTACGCGCCGGCAAGGGGCCGCTGGAGCCTTTTGGACTGTAATTTGGTCTTTGCGAGCGGGCCTCTGAAAACACGGGCCCCAGCCGACACCAGCCGGTAGAATCCTGTTTCCCATGAATGTCATCCAGACGCTGGCGATTTCCGCCCTGCCGATCATCTTCGCCATTACCCTGCACGAGGCGGCTCACGGCTATGCGGCCCGGCACTTTGGCGACCCGACGGCCTGGAAGCTGGGGCGGATTACGCTCAATCCGATCAAGCATATCGATCCGGTTGGCACCATTCTGGTGCCCGGCATCATCCTGCTGCTTTCGTCCGGCGGCATGCTTTTTGGCTGGGCCAAGCCGGTACCGGTCGATTTCGGACGGCTGCACAACCCCAAGCGCGACATGCTGTGGGTAGCGGCTGCCGGGCCGGGGGCCAATCTGTTCATGGCGCTGTGCTGGGCGCTCATGCTCAAGCTCACCATCGAAGCCCCGGAGCACGCCTACACTCAGCCACTTCTGGAGATGGCACGCGTTGGCATATCGATCAACGGCGTGCTGATGATCCTCAATCTGCTGCCCTTGCCACCCCTCGATGGCGGGCGCATTACCGTAAGCCTGCTGCCGGTGCGTGCGGCCTACAAGTTTGCTCAGGTCGAGCCGTATGGTTTGCCCATCATGTTTCTCTTACTGTTCCTCGGCGTTCTCGACACGATTTTGCGCCCGCTACTGGGTGCCTTCTTTATGGTCATGCGCGCCATTTTTGGTTTCTGAGGTTTACTCCATCGCCATGTACGCTGAAAAAGTTCTCTCCGGCATGCGGCCCACCGGGCGCATGCACCTTGGCCACTACCATGGCGCGCTGGTTAACTGGGTGCGTCTGCAGGAAAACTACCCCTGCCTGTTTTTTGTCGCCGACTGGCACGCCCTAACCACCTCATATGACGACACGGGCACCATCGCCGACAGCACGCGTGAGATGGTCATCGACTGGCTGGCGGCTGGCGTTGATCCGGCCAAGTCGACCATCTTCGTGCAATCGAAAGTGCCCGAGCACGCCGAACTGACGCTGCTGCTGGGCATGGTGACGCCGCTCGCCTGGCTGGAGCGCGTGCCGACCTACAAAGACCAGATCGAGAAACTCAGCCACAAGGATCTGGGCACTTACGGTTTTCTCGGCTACCCGCTGATGCAGGCGGCTGACATTCTGATTTATCGCGCGGACAAGGTACCGGTGGGCGAAGATCAGGTACCACACATCGAGATGACGCGCGAGATTGCCCGCAGGTTCAACCACCTGTTCGGGCGCGAGCCGGGCTTTGAAGACAAAGCGCGCGAATCGGTCAAAAAGATGGGCGGCAAGCTGGGCAAACGTTTTGACGAGTTGCGCAAGCGCTTTACCGAGAAGGGCGATACTGACGCGCTGGCAGAAGGGCAAGCTCTGCTGCACGAGGCCGGCAGCCTGTCGAATCTCGATCGCGAGCGTCTGTTCGGCTATCTGGAAGGCAGCGGCAAGCTGATTCTGGTCGAGCCGGGCGCGCTGCTGACCGAGGCCTCGCGCATGCCGGGGCTGGACGGACAAAAGATGTCCAAGTCCTACGGCAATACCATTGCTCTGCGTGACGACCCCGAGACCATTACCAAGAAGATTCGCACCATGCAGACCGACCCGCAGCGGGCTCGGCGTACCGACCCGGGCGACCCGGAGAAATGCCCGGTGTGGCAGTTTCACCAGATTTACTCGACGGGCGAGGTCAAAGACTGGGTGCAGCAGGGCTGTCGCTCGGCGGGCATCGGCTGTCTGGAGTGCAAGCAACCGGTGATCGAGGCCGTGCTCAAGGAGCAGGCGCCGATACGCGAGCGGGCGCTGCGCTTTCAGGAAGACCCCGCCTTGGTCGATCACATCATCGACGAAGGCAGCGCCAAGGCGCGTGCTCTGGCGCAGGACACCATGCGTGACGTGCGTGCCTCGATGGGGCTGGTGTGATGAATATCGCCGTATCACCAGCGCCGACTTCCGGATTGGACGGGGCGACGTCCGATGTGGCGGCCGTGGCGGTCGCGGCATCGGCGCCCGAGTCGCACATGCCGCGAGTCTATGGCGAACTACTCGCCGAGATGCCGCGCGACCTGTACATCCCGCCCGATGCTCTCGAGGTCATCCTCGATTCCTTCGAGGGGCCGATGGACTTGCTTCTGTATCTGATCCGCAAGGCCAACATCAATGTCCTCGACATTCCGATGGCCTCACTGACGTCGCAGTACCTCAGGTACGTTGAAGCGATGCGCACGCACAACCTTGAGCTGGCGGCCGAGTACCTGCTCATGGCGGCCATGCTCATTGAAATCAAGTCGCGCATGCTGCTTCCGCGTCCGCCCAAGGAAGACGGCAAAGAAGCCGAAGACCCGCGCGCCGAGCTGGTGCGCCGCCTGATTGAGTACGAGCGCATGAAAGCCGCTGCCGCCAGGCTGGACCAGATTCCGCAGTCCGGACGCGACTTTCAGTGGATTACCGTCTGGGTCGCCGACAAGCTGGTCGAGCGCCAGCCCGAGGTCAGCATGCATGACCTGCAGGTTGCCTGGCTGACCATCATGAAGCAGGCGCGCGTGCGTCAGCATCACAAGATCGAACGCGAAGAGCTTTCCGTGCGCGAGCACATGACGCTCATCCTGCGCAAACTGCAGGGCAGGGGCTACACCCTGTTTGAAGACATTTTCGATGTGACCCTGGGCCCGGCCGGGCTGGTGGTCAGCTTTCTGGCCATGCTGGAGCTGGCCCGCGAGTCGCTGGTCGAAATCACCCAAAACGAGGCCCTTGCGCCAATTTACGTAAAATTGCCCGATGCTGTCGCTGTATAAACCCGACGATTACAAGCGCGTGCTCGAAGCTGCGCTGCTGGTGGCGAACGATCCGCTGCCGCTGTCTGAACTTAAAAAGCTGTTCGATCAGGATTTCGACGACGAAACCTGGCGCACCTTGCTTGACGATCTGCGTCGCGACTGGTCCGGGCGCGGCATTGAGCTGACCCAGCTGGCCACCGGCTGGCGTTTCCAGACCGTGCCGGAAGTGCAGCCCTATCTGGACCGCTTGCGCAACGAGCGCCCGCCCAAGTATTCGCGCGCGGTGCTGGAAACCCTGGCCATCATCGCCTACCGTCAACCCGTCACCCGCGGTGATATTGAAGACGTGCGGGGCGTGGCGGTTTCACCCAATATTCTCAAAACCCTGGAATCACGCGGCTGGATTGACGCTGTGGGTCACCGGGATTCTCCGGGGCGTCCGGCGCTCTACGCCACCACACGAAAGTTTCTCGACGACCTGAGTCTTCGCAGCCTCAGCGAGCTTCCGCCACTCACCGAAATAGAAAGGGTCATGGATCTTGAACAAGCCCAAAGCACCAACGGCAGCCAAGGCACCACGGACAGCCCCGACACGGACGACGCGGACACCTTCGCCGAGCCGAACCCGCCCATCGACACCGGCAGCAGCCCCTCGGGGCAGGCCGGACTCGCCTTCGCGGAGCCCGACTTCCGGCTCGTCGGCGAGACCCCGAGGACCTCGCCGTCAGCCCCGCCAGCGGGAGCACGCCCGAGCCGCACGAGCCGGACGCCAGCGAGACCCGCTGAAGAGCAGGCGCCGGAGGCAGCTCCGCGACGCGGTCCTGCGCGCGGGTCCGCTTCTGCGCGAACAACAGCCGCGCCAACGCAGCCAATGCCGCCGACGAGGCCCACCGGACCAGTGCGTGCGCCACGCGGCGCTTCGACGCGGCGCAATGCCCCGATCTTTGTCGACCCGCCCAAGCTGCACAAGGCACTCGCGGATATCGGCCAGGGTTCGCGGCGTGAGATTGAAGAGTGGATTACTGCCGGGCGCGTCAGCGTCAATGGCACGGTAGCCCATACCGGGCAGCGGGTCGGCCCCGATGACAGGGTGCGCGTCAACGGCAAACTGGTGCAACTGAAGTTTTCGCAGCGCCTGCCACGGGTACTCGTGTATCACAAGCCCGAAGGCGAGATCGTTTCGCGTGACGACCCCGATGGACGGCCCAGCGTTTTTGCCCGCTTGCCGAGACTCAAGGCCGGGCGCTGGATTGCCATCGGCCGGCTGGACTTCAACTCCTGTGGCTTGCTGCTTTTCACCAACGACGGCAGCCTTGCCAATCGCATGATGCATCCGCGCTATCACGTCGAGCGTGAGTATGCCGTGCGCATTTTGGGTGAAGTCACCGATGAGATGCTCAAGCAGCTGCGTGCCGGCATTGAGCTCGAAGATGGCCCGGCGCATTTCACCCGCTTGCAGGAATCAGGCGGCGAGGGAGCCAATCGCTGGTTCAACGCCACCTTGTCGGAAGGGCGTAATCGCGAAGTACGGCGGATGTTCGAAGCCGTCGGCCTGACCGTCAGCCGCCTGATGCGCGTGCGTTACGGTGCCGTGAATCTGCCGCCCCGGCTCAAGCGCGGCCAGGTGATGGATCTGTCGCCAGATGAAGTCAAGACCCTGATGCGCAGCCTGCCCGAGACCCCGCGCGGCAATGCCGGCGTCATCCCGGAGGCGCCCGAAGACGCTTTCGTTGAGGACGAGGGCTGGGAAGACTAAATCCGCAAGTCGGCGCTGGTGACACGGCGATTGGGAAGCTGCGACGCCTTCAGTGTCGTTAAATGCGCGCTACTTGCTCTTGCCGGGGGACGCAGCCAGTAGCGCTTCAATGTCCTCTGGCAACACGAAGGTCGGATCGCGATGTTGCAGCTGCCGGATGAGCTCACTCGCCTCAGTGTGCTTTCCAGCCCGGGCAAGATCACGAATTTGCTTGAGCTTCTGCTCCAAATCATTGGCAGCGACCTCCCGCTCGACAGATGCTGCCTGCGCCGACACTACGCCGCGCGTGGACAGTTCAGCCTTTGCACGCCCAATGGATTCCTTGTCAGATAACGCAGCAGCGACGTCTGCCGTCTGATTGGCAAAGGGCGGTGCGGCAGGCAGCAATTCGCTGCTTGCCTTCTTAGTGGCGAAGGCTTCAGCCGCAGTGGCTGCGGCGGGAGCCGTCACATTCTCGGCCGGGGCCACCTGCGACCGCTCAGGGCTCATCGCCACGCTCGCCACCGGCGCCGCAGGCACTGGCGCCGCCGGTGCCCGGATGGCCAACTCCGCGAGCGCTGGTGCCGCTGCCGGCGCCGCTGCCACTGAGTCTGCCGCTGCCGGCGAACTCTTGGCGCGCGACGCCGCAGTCTCGGCCGTGGTGGCCTGCCGGTCAGAAAACTCATCCGTCTGCTGTTGCTGCATCACGTTCAGCGTCACAGCCAGACCAATCACGCCGGCCACGACTACGGACGTCACCGGACGCCAGGCCCGCCACCATGACGTGGTGCCGGTGGTGCCATGTACGCGCTCAGTACTAGTGGCGGCATGAGCCGCGCGCAGGATGCGCTGATCGAGTTCGGGCGCCGGCAGTTCATCTTCCCGCCCTTCGCGATACAGGGCGTGCAACTCAGCGTCGGGTTGCTGTGGGCGTTGGGGAGTGGTCATGGCCGAAGGTCAGAGAGCAGGTGACGCAAGCGCTGGTAAGCGTAGCGCAATCGGGATTTGGCCGTTTCATAGCCCACGTCACAGGCGCGTCCGATTTCCTCGACCGTGAGTTCGCCCTCGGCGGCCAGCAGGAATGCCTGCCGCTGTTCGAGGGGCAAGGCCTCCAGGGCACTGACCAGACGGTGCGCGAGTTGCTGGCGCTCCATCATCTGGGGTGGCTGTTCGTGCCGGGGAGCTTGCTGAGCGTCTTGGGCATCTGGCATCGCGGACTCCTCATCGTCGAGCTCGGTTTCGTGGGCGCTCCGCAGGCCCTGCTGCCGGTAGTGGTCAGTCAGTCGATTGCTGGCAATGCGATACAGCCAGGTGGTGAATTTGGCGGTGGGCTGATAGCCGGAGCGTGCATTGATGGCACGCATCCAGACATCCTGAAACAGTTCATCGGCCACTTCGCGCTTTCCCGTCTGGTGCAGCAGAAACCGGTACACCGACCCGCGGTGACGCGCGTAGAGAATATCGAAGGCCGCCGCATCGCCATCGCGATACTGCAACATCAGCCCTTCGTCCGTGCGCGCGTCCCCCATGCCGGCATGCTAACCGATCCCCCCCCGATTGCCCCCGATCACCCTTTGGGGTCGGGAACGAAACCATTGCCGGGGAAGGGGTTGGGGGAGTCATGACGACGCTGGGGGATGATGCCCTGCGCGATGAGGTTTTCTCGGCTGTCGTAATAGAGGGTCACGACGGCATCGGGTTGGCTTCCGGCGCGCTCGAAGGCGGTGTAAGTGGTGGGCGCATATTCGCGCTCGCCATGGCCCGTGCCTATCTTCTTTTGTGGTGTGACGGACTCGGACTCGCGGGCCGCGGTGCCGGCGCTATCGGCCAGACTACTGCTGGCGCGCTCTGCCTTGGCCGCAGAATGAGCGGCTTGGGGTGCCACCATCGGCGCAACCGGCGCCGGAGGAACATAGCGTTCGCGAAACACGGCCACACCAATTACGCCCACATTCGCGGGGCGCCCGGTGCGCGCCGCGTACGAATCGCTTAGCGGGGTAAAGACAAACTTGGCCACGTCGCTCATCGATTTGCGCCATCCGCTGATCGAGGCACTTTGGTAGGGGCTGAGCACATAGCCGCTTTGCTGCGAGCCGGCCGACTCACCGGAAAGCACATTGATGCCATCGACCGACATCACCGAGAGCAGTCGTGCGCTCTGTAGGGAGCGAAGTTCGACGCTGTACTCATGGCCCGGGGTGCCGGCGATCCAGGTCTTGCCGGCATGGCGGTAGGTGGGCAGGCGTTCCCCGGTCAGTCGATCAATGACGGTGACATCGACAAGGCGCGTGGCCTGACTGGGCGTACTGCAGGCGGACAGACCGGCAAAGCATAGTGTGGTGAGCAAGCAGGTGGTGACAAGTTTCATGATGGTTCTCCGTTTTTGGTTGGATAGGCTGGGGTTGCCATCCTGTAAACGAACCATCCCTACTTTCGGGGTTAAACGAGTAGCAAAATTTTTAGAGCGGGTGGGTAGTGTAGATTTGCACGCGAGCAGGATTTCTCAATAAACAATGAGTATTGCAAGCTGAGGTTGGGAACCCGGTGTTCGACGGAGCCTTGGAATCGGGCCGTTTTGTGCGGAACCTGGTAGCGCGGCACATACATCCGCAGTTCTGTGTGCCCGCGTAGCCGGCCAGTGACTGCGGATAAACCTGCGTCGGCAGTCGGCCACCCTTGAGCGGCCAACATCGCCGTATCACCAGCGCCGACTTGCGGACTGCTGGCGGCCATCAAGAGACATCCTAGACTCGCAACAAAACGGATTTTGAAGGTCCGCTATGTTGAGTACTTCTGCCTCAGCAACTTCTAACCCTAGGCCCTTGGTTCAATGACTCAATGGCTTCGCATTAGCGTCGCCACTGCGATATCTTCATCGATATCTGGCCAATGAACGCCAATGCCCTTGCCAATCAGTCGCCAGTGCTGCCGTTGTTCTGTCGTGGCATCACGCAGTCGAGGGAACCACTCCAAAGGCGCCGAGATTTCGCGGCCATCGGCCAGGATGAAGTGCAATGCTGCCGTGTCGATGGATACATCAACGGCGTGTGGATCAAGTCGGATTGCCAAAGTGCTCATGCCATCTCTCCAGAAACAATGCCCGGTGTTCAATCACCAAGGTCCGAACACGTGTCAGCTCATGACTACGAAACCCCTCGGACTCAGCCAGTTCAACGGGACTCAACCAGTATTTTGCCGCCTTGTCGCCATGCTCAATATGGATATGTGGCGGCTCGGACTCTTCCCCGCTGAAAAAGAAGAACCGAAATCCCTGCAATTTCAAGACGGTTGGCATGGCGCAAGTTTAGTCGAACAAGCCCCCTATTGCTGTTTTCTGACGCCGTCAGAGAGTAACTGACTCTCGTAGTGCATGGGTCCGATTAGCAATCCATTGCAGTCGCTCTCCAAGCAGACATACTATAGCCGCTGTGGGTCACAAACAAACCTAAACACAGGCTGCCAGGCGGCCTCCGAATCTGTGTGACCTCAGTCATTCGGGACGAGGCGTACCGACCTCGCCAGCTCTGTGCAATACCTCGATGACCAATGTCTCTGACAGGTGGTAACCAATTCTGGTTTTCCAACTCTGCAGAACCGGCCCCACTGCTTCGATGAGACCGACTTGCTTTGCTTTCAGCAAAATTCCGCAGGCACCCACGATTGGAATGCCGTGGGCTCTGGCAACTTCACGCCCCATCGCATCGTCCATCAAAACGGCCGCGGCCCGTTCTCTTGCCAGGGCAAGCACCGCAGCCTCACCCGGATCGACATTCAGCAAGTTTTCAAAAACACCCAATGGCGCATCCGGAATTCTCTGGAGTTTTCCAGCGACCACGGCCGCTGCAATCGCTTGCGCACCAGGCAAAACGGTATTAGCCGTGCATTCGACAAATACCGTTTCGGGAATCAGTACCTCCGGAAAAATTGCCTGCAGGACGTCAATGTGACCGGAGCATGCCCAGGCAATGAGCGGCCCACTGTCCGCCACAATCAGTTTCATCGGTCGGCTAATAGTGCCAGTTCGTCATCCAGTTCGTTCGGTGCGTAATCGACCGCGGCAATGCCATGGGCACCCAGCAGCCCAATGAACGCGAGCCTGGTCATTCCGGATAATTTCGCGGCGCGACCAAGACTTACCGTGTGGTCACGAAATAACTTCACGGCAAGCGCGACGTTGACGCCTTGCTGCAGCAGCAGATCACTGAAAGGCACGGCCACAAACACGGGCTGCCCGTGCTTGGCCACTACCGATAGCTCACCGGCTTCTGCTGTGCGCACCAGTTCCCCGGTACGCTCACGCAAATCCCGTATTGAAAAGGTTTCCATTGGTTGTTGCCTCCTGTTTGTGCCATCAAATGGTAGCACATAGTTCATCTCGAACCCAGTTTCTGGAGGTGCGCGGTGCTCCAGACGAAGTGGTGGCTTTAGTTCATGGGCTGACTCCAGACGTTGCAGTTGCTGCATTACCGCCAGATGTATATACTTTAAGTATAAACATTAGAGTGAGGAGTTATGACATGGCTCATACCATTAAGACAGCGGCGGTGTTCAAGTCGGGTAACTCGCAGGCGGTGCGCTTGCCCAAGGATTTTCAGTTCGATGTGCGCGAGGTCGAGATCCTGAGGCGCGGCGATGAGGTGGTGCTGCGGCGGATTCCAACCAATCTGACGGCAGCATTTGACTTGCTGGTGGGCCTGCCCGAGGACTTCATGGCTGACGGTCGTGATGACACGCCGCCCCAAGTACGCGAGGGGCTATGAGTTCGCTGCGCTACCTGCTCGATACCAATATCTGTATTTATATCGCCAAGCAGCAACCACCCTCGGTGGCAGCGCGATTCGCAAAACTGGCGGCCGGCTCGGTGGGGATGTCTCTGATTACTTGCGGTGAATTGCGCTATGGAGCGGAAAAAAGTCGTCAGCGCGTGCGGGCGCTCGATACGCTCAGTCGTCTGGAAGCGTTGATTCCTGTCATTCCCCTGGACGATGGAGCGGGAGAGCGCTATGGTGCCATCCGCTCCCATCTGGAACTAGCCGGTACGCCCATTGGCAATAACGACTTGTGGATCGCTGCCCATGCGTTGAGCTTGGGCGTCACACTGATCAGCAACAACACCCGTGAATTCGAGCGGGTGCCGAAGCTGAAACTGGAGAACTGGGTCGAGTAGGCGCAGATGCGCAGCCTGCGTGACAACGCCTTCGTTAATGCGGACGGATGCTGGGAGCACTGATACCGCAAGTCGGCGCTGGTGGTACGGCGATGGGCGCGACGCAGGCCTCGCGCCCATCGCTGGGGTGCCGCCTACTTTGCCATCGCGTACTGGTCTTTCATGGCCAGTACCTTGTCTTGCCAGACCTTGCCGTAGCGCACCTCGTCGGTCACCGGCTTCTTGAGCATCTTCAGGCACTGCGCCATTTGCGCCTCGGTGCTGCTCGGCTTTGAGTACAACTGCAGGGCGAACTTGGAGAAGTCGCGCACCATGAAGTCGAAAATCTGATCCAGCAGTTCGGGCTCAATGCCATAGATCTTGGCGTTTTCGATGATCAGCTGGCCATAGACCACGAGCGTGAACATCTCGCCAACAGTGAGCATGAAGTCGATGTCTTTCGACTGCGCCTTGCTGGGCGGTGCCACCATGGCCAGTTCCTTGAAAATGGCGATCTGGCTCTTGAAAACGCTCAGGTTGGGCAGTTCAATGCTGTCGTAGGCAAGCGTGTAGTCGTGGAACTTGATGCTGCCCAGCCCCTTGGTGGCGCCCTGGTGGAACAGGAAGTCGTCGTTGCTGCCCTCGTCACGGCGCGGTACCTCGGGGTAGGCCGCCGGTGCAAAGAAGTAGTTGGCCATGAACTTGATGATCAGCGCCATATTCACATGCACCGTGCCTTCGAGCTTGGGCAGGCCACGGATGTCGATGGCGGCCATCGAGAAGTAGGGCTCCTGTTCAAAGCCCTTGGCGGCGATCACGTCCCACAGCAGGTTGATCACTTCTTCGCCCTGCGTGGTGACCTTCATCTTCACAATCGGGTTGAACAGCAAGTAGCGCCGGTCTTCGCTTGAGGCGGTCTTCATGTAATCGGCAGCGCGCAGGGCAAACAGCTTCATGGCCACCAGGCGGGCATAGGCATCGGTGAATAGCTGACGCACATGCGGGAAGTCGGTCACGGTCATGCCGTAGAGGTGGCGGTTTGACGCGTGATCGATCGCCTCGTAAAAGGCATGGGTGCAAATGCCGATCGATGCCCAGCCCAGGTTGTATTTGCCGATGTTGATGGTGTTCAGCGCCGCATTCCATGCCTCGTCGCCTTTGTGCAGCACATCGGCTTCGGTGAACGGGTAGTTCTGCAGGTGGAACTCGGCCACATAGTTCTGGCTGTGCACCGTGTTCTTGATCAGCTTGTAGTTCGGGTGCGAGGAACTGGCGGCAAAGAAAATGTATTCGCCGGCGTTTTCGCCGCCATCGGCCATCTTGCCGAACACCGACACCATGGCCGCCTTGTTGCCGTTGCCGATGTAGTACTTGCCGCCACTGGCCTGATACGTGCCATCGGCCAGCTTGGTGACAATCATGTCCGACGAGTAAATGTCGGCACCGTGCTCCTTTTCCGAAAGGCCGAAGGCGAAGATGTTGCCCTCATCGAGCAACTTTTTGGCTTTGGCCTTGGCCTCCTTGTTCTGGCTCATCCAGATTGGGCCCACGCCCAGCACCGAGACCTGATACATATACCAGTAGGGCAGGCCGTAAAAACCAAGAATTTCGGCAAAGCCGCACACGCGCCAGGTGTCCCAGATCGCCTGTTCGCCAGTTTTGCCCTCTTGGGCCGGGGTCATTACCGAGGAAAGCAGGCCTTCCTTCCCGGCATATTGGATGAAGTCGTCGTACCAGACCGCGCCGTCGTAATCCGCCTTGAGTTTGACCAGACCCTTCTTTTCGAAGAAAGCGATGGTCTTTTCCATGATCTCGCGTGAGCGCTGATCCGGGTAGTGACGTGAGGGCTTGCGGGGATTAAGCAAAAACATGAGCGACTCCTGAGTAGGGCATGAAGGAACAACCTGAAATGTTGTCTGCGTGAGTGGAAAAGCTTGCTGAGGATACCGAAAGTGTCTGGCTGAGGCATCAGTCTCCGCGATCAATTTTTGCTATTCATTGACGAGGATCACTTTGCCGGTCACTTTTCGCTCGAGCAGGTCTTGCAGGGCCCGCGCGCCATCTTCGAGCCGGTAGCGGGCCGAGATGTGCGGGTTCAGTTGTCCGCTATTGGTCAGATCGAGCATTTCTGCCAGGTCTGTGGTGAAGTTGGGCAACTCCCGCTTGACGTAATCACCAAAAAACACGCCTATGACCGAGGCGCCCTTGAGCAGTGGCAGATTGAGCGGCAGCGCCGGAATCTCACCATTGGCAAAGCCGATTACGAGGTAACGGCCGCGCCAGGCAATCGAACGAAAGGCGGGTTCGGCGTACTGACCGCCAACCGGGTCATAAATCACGTCCGGGCCTTTGCCATCGGTAAGCGACTTCAGGCGATCGCGCAGGCTTTCGGTGGCGTAATTGATGAGTGCGTCGGCCCCGTTCTCTTGGCACAGCGCCAGTTTTTCAGGGCTTGAGGCGGCGGCGATCACGCGTGCTCCGAGCGCTTTGCCAATTTGAATCGCGGAAAGTCCCACCCCGCCGGCAGCGCCGAGTACCAGCAGCGTTTCCCCGGCGATCAGGGCGGCTCGGTCCTTCAGTGCGTGATACGACGTGCCGTACGCCAGCGTGAGCGAGGCGGCGACATCAAAGTCAAGACCGATGGGTATCGGAATCAGCTGCCGGGCGTCTACCCGTACTTTTTCTGCGAAAGCCCCGTGCTCGCAAAAGCAGAAGACAGGCTGACCAATGCCAATGCCCTCTGCACCTTCGCCCAGCGCCGAGACCACTCCGGCGAGTTCGGAACCGGGTGCGAATGGCAATGGAGGTTTGATCTGGTACTTGCCTTGAATGATCAGCGTGTCGGCGAAATTAACCCCTGCGGCCTTCATGTCAATAATCACCTGCCCGGGACCGGGGCTCGGTTCGGGAATGTCAGTAAAAACAAGGGAATCCGGCAATCCGAGGGTAGTGCAGACCAGTGCTTTCATAGTGCAGACTTTCTGAGCAGGGTGAGTCGTCGAGCGCAAGCGAGTCGGTACAATAAAAGGCATTCGCGCGGCCAGCCATGGCTGCTTGGGCTTTTTTTAATGTTCACGCGGCTTTTTTGCTGCCACTCGAAGCCTTTGCGATTCACAGTACCCCTTTTTGCCATTCGTTTTACTACGGAGATTTTGTATGCAGCTGACATTGACCAATGACGAAATGACTGCCTTTCACCAGGAGTTGGCTGAGTCCAACGCGGCATTCAAGCGTCACTACCCGGCGGATTCCTTCCATCGCCAGCCGGTGCATACGGTGTATGGCGGTGCCAATTTGTTCAAAGCCGGTTTTGCCGGCAAGCTGGGCGCCATCGCGCTCAATACGCTGGATGCCTACGCGCCCAATTTTGCGGTTTTCGCGCGTGCGCTGGGCTTGCCCGGCGCCGACACCTTGCCCGGCAACAGTATTGAGCTGGCCGGCCTGAGTGCCGCGCTGGACGCGGATGCCGACAAAGTACGCATCAGCAACCCCGCAGCGTGGCTGGCCTACACGGTCTATACCCGCGTGGTGCACAAGCTGAAGCACGAGCCGATTGAAGACAACCGCATCGACTTCGAAGATGGCTACGGTAATCGCCCGGATGCCGAGGAAGACGGCCATGCGGTAGCCGCTGCCGACGAAGTCGCCAAGGGCATGGCCGAGGGCGTGCTTTCTCCCTTCATCGGCATTCGCATCAAGACCTTTTCCGATGAGTGCGAGGCGCGCTCGATTCGCACCCTCGACATTTTTATGACCCGTCTGGCCGAGAAAACGGGTAGCAAGCTGCCGGAAAACTTTATCGTCACGCTGCCCAAGGTGGTGACCGCCGAACAGGTCGCTACCTGCGCCAAAATTCTGGAAAAGCTGGAAGCCAAGCTGGGTTTTGCCAAAGACTCGCTGCGTATGGAGATCATGATCGAAACCACGCAGTCGATCATCAACCAAAAAGGCGAGAACACCGTGCCGCTGCTGGTCGCCGCCGCCAACGGGCGCTGCCGCTCGGCCGTTTTTGGCACCTACGATTACACCGCCTCGTGCAACATCACCGCCGCGCACCAGAGCCATTTGCATCCGGCCTGCGATTTTGCCCGGCATGTCATGCAGGTCAGTTTGGCCGGCACCGGCATCACCATTAGCGATGGCGCCACGACCAGCATGCCAATCGGACCCCACCGTGCGCCCAAGGACGGCACACTGACCGGTCAGCAGATGGACGAAAATCGCGCCGTGGTCCATGGCGCGTGGAAGCTGCACTTTGACAACATCATGCACTCGCTGCGCCACGCCTATTATCAGGGCTGGGATTTGAATCCGGGGCAGTTGCCGGTGCGCTATGCCGCCATCGACACCTTTTTTCTCAGTGGTCTTGAGGACGCCTCGGCGCGCCTCAATGCGTTCCTGAACAAAGCGGCGCAGGCGACGCTGGTGGGCAACACCTTTGATGATGCCGCCACCGGCCAGGGCTTGCTCAACTTTTTCCTGCGCGGCATGGCTTGTGGTGCCATCACCGAGAAAGAAGTGCTCGCGACGGGCATTACCCTTGACGAATTGCGCTCCCGTTCGTTTGTGCAGATCGTGGGCAACCGCGCCAAGAACTGAGGACTGACCATGACGACGTTGCAAACCGAATTGAACGAGGCCAGTCAATGTTTGGACATTGCCGATACGCTGGTCAAAAAATCACTGCGCTGGCTGAAAGCAGAATGCACGGGCGGCAAGGGCATTGCCAATGACAAGCTGGACCGGCATCAGCTGGCCAGTTTTGATTTGTCCTGGTGTGCGGCCGAGGTGACCGGTGCGCGGCTGGCGATCAGCTACGCCGCTGAGGTAGCCACCGCCACTGCCGGTACGCAAGACGACGCGAGCCTTGAGCAACAGATTGCCTTGGCGTTTTGTGCCGAAGCCTTGCAAAACATTCGCAACCGACTGTGGGCGCGTCCGCGCAACTTTGGCCTGAGTGATGCCGAAATGGCGACGCTGGCCTCGGAGCGTGTTGCCCACTTTTGCCAGACAGAACTGGATGTGGCGCGTCTGGAAGCCCTCGGGGAGCGCGTCATGGCGCGCGACGGCGCGTGCGGTGCGTATCTCTTGAGTGATGACGCGTTGATGATGCAGGAATCCTTCCGCAAGCTCGCCACCAATGTCGTCGCGCCGCTGGCCGAGAGTATTCACCGCGAAGATCGCATTATTCCCGCCGAGATTCTGGAACCGCTGACCGAGATGGGTTGCTTCGGCTTGTCGATTCCTGAGCGTTTTGGCGGCATTCAGAGCAACGATCACGAAGACAACATGGGCATGATTGTGGTCACCGAAGAGTTGTCGCGTGCCTCGCTCGGCGGCGCCGGCAGCTTGATCACCCGACCTGAGATCGTCGCCCGTGCGCTGCTCAAGGGTGGCACGGAAGCCCAGCGTCAGAAATGGCTGCCGCAGATCGCTGTTGCAGCACCGTTGTGCGCGGTGGCGGTCACTGAACCCGATGCCGGGTCCGATGTCGCGGCGCTGCGCCTGAAGGCGACGAAGTGCGCGGGCGGCTGGCGGCTCAACGGCGTGAAGACCTGGTGCACCATGGCGGGTAAAGCCGGCTTGCTATTGGTGGTGGCACGCACAAACCCTGACCCGAGCCTCGGTCACAAGGGGCTGTCGATGTTTCTCGTCGAGAAGGATTCCTACGAGGGCCACGATTGGGAGTTCAAGCAGCCCGATGGTGCCGAACCCGGCGGCGTGCTGACCGGCCGTGCGATCTCCACCATCGGCTATCGCGGCATGCATTCCTACGAAGTGCATTTCGACAATGTGTTTGTGCCCGATGACAACCTTGTGGGTGGTCCGGAGGGCGAGGGCAAGGGTTTCTACTACACCATGGCGGGTTTTGCCGGCGGCCGTATCCAGACCGCGGCGCGCGCGATCGGGCTGATGCAGGCCGCCTTCGACCGCGCCGTGAGCTACGCCAAGGAGCGCAAAACCTTTGGCAAGCCCATCGGCGAATACCAGCTCACGCTGTTCAAGATTGCGCGCATGGCCATGCTGCTGACGGTATCGCGTCAATTCACCTACGCCGTCGGGCGATTGATGGACAAAGGCGAAGGGCAGATGGAAGCGAGCATGGTCAAGCTGTTCACCTGCCGTACCGCCGAATGGCTGACGCGTGAGGCCATGCAGATCCATGGCGGCATGGGCTATGCCGAAGAGTACGCGGTCAGCCGCTATTTCCTCGATGCGCGGGTGCTGTCGATCTTTGAAGGGGCCGAAGAGACACTGGCGCTCAAGGTCATCGCCCGCTCGCTGGTCGAGTCTGCTGAATAGTTTTTGCTGAATCGTTAGCTGAAAGAGCCGTCATGTCACAACTTATTCACTTCGCTGCCCAAAAAGAGCTGGCCCAGACGGTTGCCGTCGATACCAGTAAAGCCCGGCACCCGCATTACGGGCGCTACCTTGAAGAGTTTGTCCCCGGGCAGGTGTTTGTGCATCCGCGCGGCTACAGCTTTTTTGCCGGCCAGATGCAGGCCTTTGCGCGCACCTACATGCAGTGCAATCCCCTGTACCTGAACGCCGAATTCGCCAAGGCCAATGGCTTTGCCGATCTGGTGGCGTCGCCGCAAATGGTGTTCAATGTCGTGCTGTCACTGGGCGTTCAGAACGATTCCGAAAAGGCCATGGCGAATCTGGGCTACTACGACGCACAGTTCCTGCGCCCCGTTTACGCCGGCGATACCGTGCGCGCGCTGACCAAGGTGGTCGAGCGCAAGGAGCGCGGCGAAGGCAAGCCGGGCATTGTCACTATCCTGACTTTGGGGATGAATCAGCGCGATGAAGTGGTGCTGCAATACCGGCGCAAGATCATGGTCGCAGGGCAGGGCGGTCGTCCAGCCACGACGCCCCTTCCGCAAGTCGGCGCTGGTAACACGGCGATTTTCCCGTGGGTCGATGATGCGCAGGTGTCGCTGCCGGTCTTTCGCAGCGCAACGATGTCGGCCCTCACCGGCCCACAAGCGTGGTACGAGAACTTCAATGCCGGCGACATCATCGTGCATGCCAACAGCCGCACCATTACCAACGAGCACCTGGCCTTGACCTATGCCGTGGGCAACACGCACCCGCTGCACTTCGACAGCCTCTTCGCGGCGGCTCAGTCGGGCAAGATGGGCGGCGACCCCATTGTCTATGGCGGTCTGGTGTTTGCCTGGCTGGAAGGCCTGGCCAGCCGTGACGTGAGCGAGAACAGCGTCTGGGAACTGGGCTTTACCGAGGGCTATCACACGCAGCCGGCGACCACCGGCGACACGGTTGGCGCGATATCGCGCGTGCTGGCGTGCGAGGACGCGCCGGGCGCCTTGGCAAGCCAGTTCGGCGTTGTCACCTTCCAACTCATCGGCGTGAAGAACATCAGTGCCGCGCAGGCCTTCGCCACGCATGGTGCCGATCTGTTCATCAAGGAAAATGACAAAAAAGACCTGGGCAAAGAAAAGCTTGCCGACAAGATTTTTGAAATCGAACGTCGTTTGCTGATCAAGAAGCGGAGCTGAAAACGTGACTACGCAACGAGAAAAGCCATGGTTGATGCGCACCTACAGCGGCCACAGTTCGGCCAAAGCATCGAACACCTTGTTCCGAACCAACCTGGCCAAGGGCCAAACGGGCCTGTCGGTCGCGTTTGACCTGCCCACGCAGACGGGTTACGACGCCGATAGCCCGCTGGCGCGTGGCGAAGTGGGCAAGGTGGGCGTGCCCATTGCGCACATTGGCGACATGGATCAACTGTTCGACCAGATTCCGCTCGACCAGATGAACACCTCGATGACCATCAACGCCACGGCCCCCTGGCTGCTGGCGATGTATATCGGTCTGGCAGAAAAGCGCGGCATCGACGCCAAGTTGCTCAGCGGCACCACGCAAAACGACATCATCAAGGAATACCTCTCGCGCGGCACCTACATCTACCCGCCGGTGCCCTCGATGCGCATGATAGCTGACACGATCAACTACACCGTCAAGCACGTGCCCAAGTGGAACCCGACCAACATCTGCAGCTACCACCTGCAGGAAGCTGGCGCGACGCCGGTGCAGGAGCTAGCCTATGCGCTGTGCACCGCCACCACTGTGCTTGATCGCGTGATGGCGTCGGGTGCCATCTCGGCGGCCGAGTTCACGCCGGTGGTCGAGCGCATCTCGTTCTTTGTCAATGCCGGTATCCGCTTTATCGAAGAGACCTGCAAGATGCGCGCGTTTGGCGAAATGTGGGACGAACTGACCCGAACGCGTTATCAGGTGAGCGACCCGAAAGCGCGACGTTTTCGCTACGGTGTGCAGGTCAATTCGCTGGGCCTGACCGAGCCGCAGCCCGAGAACAACGTGCAGCGCATCGTGCTCGAGATGCTCGCCGTCGTGCTGTCAAAAAATGCCCGTGCCCGCGCCGTGCAGTTGCCCGCCTGGAACGAGGCCATGGGCCTGCCGCGTCCATGGGACCAGCAATGGGCGCTGCGCATGCAGCAGGTGATGGCGTTTGAAACCGACCTGCTGGAGTACGGCGATATTTTCGACGGCTCGCCGGTCATCGCCGCCAAGGTTGCGGAACTGATCGCGGGCGCTAAGGCCGAAATTGCCAACGTTGAGGCGCAGGGCGGCATGATTGCGGCCATTGAGTCCGGCTACATCAAGCGTGAATTGGTAACGAGCCACATGAAGCGGCTGCGCGCCATCGAGTCCGGCGAGCTGAAAATCATTGGTGTCAATAGTTTCACCGAGACCGCCGAATCACCGCTGATGGCCGGCAATGACGGTGGCATCATGAAGGTTGATCCGGCCGCCGAGCGCGAGCAGATTGAACGCCTGCAGGCGCACCGCGCGCAGCGCAATCAAGCGGATGTCGATGCCGCCTTGCGCGCACTGACCGATGCCGCCAAGGGCACCGACAATATCATGCCCAGTTCCATCCGCTGCGCACACGCGGGTGTGACTACCGGCGAGTGGGGCGATACCCTGCGCGCCGTATTCGGCGAGTTTCGTCCTCCTACCGGCATCGATATTTCGGCCTCCGCCGAACCCAAGGGCAAAGCGAATCAAGTCGCCAGCCTGCGCGCACGCGTGGCCGAAACCGGCAAGACGCTGGGCCGTCCGCTCAAGCTGCTGGTTGGCAAGCCGGGTCTGGATGGTCATTCCAACGGTGCCGAACAGATTGCCGTGAAGGCCCGTGATATCGGCTTCGAAGTGGTTTATGACGGCATTCGCCTGACCCCGCAGCAAATCGCCCAAGCGGCCGAGGAGGAGGGTGTTCATATGGTGGGCATCTCGATTCTGTCGGGTAGCCACATGGAACTCGTCGAGTCGGTGTTGCAGGAAATGAAGGCGCGCGACCTGGGTCAGGTGCCAGTCATCGTTGGCGGCATCATTCCTCAGGAAGATGCGGACCGATTGCTTGCCAGTGGCGTGCGCGCGGTCTACACCCCGAAAGATTTCGACATGAACGCGATCATGTGCGACATGGTCAATGTGATTCGCCGCCAA
Source organism: Rhodocyclaceae bacterium (assembly GCA_016702335.1). Lineage (GTDB taxonomy): Bacteria > Pseudomonadota > Gammaproteobacteria > Burkholderiales > Rhodocyclaceae > JADJEF01. Next base: position 703,488 of record JADJEF010000018.1, on the reverse strand, counting down.
TACGGGCTTGAGCCGCAGGGTGAGCTGGTTCCGGCGGGCTGAGCAGTAGACGATGCAAGTACAAGTTCCCGACGCAGAAGCCTTGGCGGTGCGGATTTTGCGTGGCGAGCGTTCGGCGGTGGCGAGCGGACTGAATCTGCTCGACAACGCCTTGCCTGCGGCGCGCGAGTGCGCCACGGCCTTGCTCACCGCGCTCGCAAGTCGGCGCTGGCAAGACGGCGATGCTCAGCCAAACGCACAGCGCGACACCCACCTGATCGGCATCACCGGCCCACCCGGCGCGGGCAAATCGTCGCTACTGGCCGCACTGATCGGTGAATGGCGCGGCGCCGGGCACACTGTCGCAGTGCTGGCGGTGGACCCGTCGAGCCGGCCCGAGGCGGGGGGTGGTGCACTATTGGGTGACCGCATCCGTATCAAGCGCAGCGAAGCCGATGACGGCCTGTTTATCCGTTCGCTGGCCAGCCGGCATCAGTTGGGTGGCTTGGCGAACGAGGTGTGGCCGATGGCCCGGCTGTTGCTCGCCTGCTTTGATCGCGTGGTGATCGAAACCGTCGGCGTCGGGCAGACCGAGATCGACATTGCCGAGATTGCCGATACCGTCTGCTACGTGGCGCAACCCGCCTCGGGCGATACGATTCAATACCTCAAGTCCGGGATCATGGAGATCCCGGATGTATTTGCCATCAACAAGGCCGATCTGGGTGGCGCGGCACACAAGACGGCGGCCGAAGTGGGCCGCATCGCCAGCAGCAAAAGCGCGCACCCGGACCGCGGCGAGGGCTGGGATTACCCGGTGTGTCTGGTCAGTGCGACGCACAACACGGGCATTGCCGAGCTAGCCGTCCATCTTCAGCGGCATCACACGTATCTGTTAGATTCGGCACAACTGATGGCACGCCGCCACCGGCATCAGGCGGCCTGGCTTATTCGTCTGCTGCGCGACGATTTCGGCCACTTTGGCCTCGAGCTTGTCGGCGGGCGCGATGCCCTGATGCAGCGTTTTGACCAAACCGCTGGCGATGCGCTGACCGACTACGCACAGCTACGCAAAGAAATTCTCTCCCGATTCCATTAATTCTTACTTTAAAAAGGAAGCAAGCATGAGCAAGCCCCTGTATGACATTGGTGAACAGCCGCCCCTGGGCACCGTGCCGGAAAAAATGCACGCCTGGCTGGTGCGTGAAGAACGCTTTGGTGAGCCGGTCAAGGCATTCCAGAAGGAGGTCGTTGCCGTACCAGCGATTGCCGATGACGAAGTACTGGTCTATGTCATGGCGGCGGGCATCAACTACAACAACGTCTGGGCGGGTCTGGGCATTCCGGTCAATGTAATCAAGGCGCGTAACAAGCAGGGCGAGCCAGAGGACTTTCACATTGGTGGGTCTGACGCTTCGGGCATTGTCTATAAGGTTGGCAAGGATGTCACTGACTGGAAGATTGGCGACGAAGTGGTCGTTCATTGCGGCATGTGGGATCGCAATTGCCCGGAAACGGCCGCCGGCCAGGACCCGATGTATTCACCGTCGTTCCGCATCTGGGGCTACGAATCGAACTACGGCAGCTTTGCCCAGTTCACCCGGGTGAAAAGAACCCAGTGCGTTCGCCGGCCCCAGCATTTGTCATGGGAAGAGTCGGCCGCCTACATGCTGGTCGGCGCGACCGCCTACCGCATGCTCACGGGGTGGGGCGAGCACGCGATCAAGAAAGACGATGTCGCGCTTATCTGGGGTGGTGCCGGTGGGCTGGGTTCGATGGCGATTCAGATCGCCAAGGCCAAGGGCGCGATTCCTGTCGCCGTTGTTTCCAGCGACGACAAGATCGACTACTGCAAGCAACTGGGTGCCATCGGCGCCATCAACCGTAATAATTTCAACCACTGGGGCATGCTGCCGCACTGGAAAGACAATACCGGTTACAACGAGTGGGCCAAAGGAGCGCGCAGCTTCGGCAAGGCCATCTGGGACGTGCTGGGCGAAAAGCGCAGCCCGCGCATTGTCTTCGAGCACCCCGGCGAGACCACCATTCCCTCCTCGATTTTTGTCTGCGAGACGGGCGGCATGGTAGTGATTTGCGCGGGCACCACTGGATACAACGCGACAGTCGATCTGCGCTACCTGTGGATGCGTCAGAAGCGTCTGCAAGGCTCTCATTTCGCCAATGACGCGCAGGCGCAAGGTTTGAATGAGATGGTGTGCTCGGGCGATGTCAATCCGTGCATGTCCAAGGCAGTGGGGTACGATGAACTGCCACAGGTGCATCAACTGATGCACGAAAACAAGCACCCGCACGGCAATATGTCCGTGTTGATCGGCGCGCCCGGCTTTGGTCTGGGTATCAAGCGCCCCGAGTTGCACAAGGACGCCGCGGCGATCCCGGCGCGCGGAAGTGGCGACTGGGACGGGGTGCGCGGCATCCCTGATGTTCTGGTTGACGCTGGGGAGACCATGGTTTCGGCCGTCCCCGCGAGTGTGGGTGTGGCGGAAGTCATGCACACCGGCGTGATCGGTTGTTTGGCCAGTACGCCCATGAGCGAAGTGACGCAGTCAATGATCGATCACCATATCGACGCCCTGGTCGTTCTGGACAACGACGGGCAAGCGGTGGGGGTGATTTCGCAGACCGATATCGTCATGGCCAGCCAGTCGCGCTCACGCACCGACCTGCTCAAGGCCTCGGCCAAAGACCTCATGACGCAAGGCTGCATCACCTGCGAAACTGGTGCCTCGTTGGCCGATGCGATTGCCTTGATGACCCGGCATCGCATCCACCGCATTGTGGTCACCGAGCAGCAAGGAACGATTAACAAAGCCGTTGGCCTGATCGCCATGAGCGACATTCTGGGCAAATACGTTGCTGGTAATTAGCAAGGAGCAGGGCGACTCTCAGCGTGACCCGATAAATCCCACCTGACGGCCCGTGCCTTGCACATTTCCGCCAACAAAATCTCGCTTGCCGTGGACGATATGGGCGGTACCGCAAGCCCAGCGGTGCTGCTCATCATGGGGCTGGGCATGCAGCTCACGCACTGGCCCACCACGCTGGTAGACATGCTGCTCGCGGCGGGCTACCGCGTGATCCGTTTCGATAACCGCGACATTGGGCTGTCGACACATTTTGATCACCTCGGTGTGCCCAGCCTGCCCAAGACCTTGCTGCGCCAGCGGCTGGGCCTGAAGGTGCGTCCGCCCTACACGGTCGAGGACATGGCGCGCGACGCGCTGGGTCTGCTCGATGCGCTGGGTATAGAGCAGGCGCACGTGGTCGGGGTGAGTATGGGCGGCATGATCGCGCAGCGTCTGGCCTTGCTGGCGCCGCGCCGTTTGCTCAGCCTGACCAGCATCATGAGTTCCAGCGGCGCGCGCGGGCTACCCGGGCCATCGCCACGCGTCAGTCTGGCGATGATGCGCCGTCCCACCAGCGCCGACTTGGCGTCAGTGGTCGAGTACTCATTGTCGCTGTTCCAGATCATTGGCAGCCCGGGCCTCAACGACCCGGAGCAGGTGGTGCGCGAGCGCATTGCCCGCAACTTCCAGCGCAGCTATCACCCGGCCGGCACTGCCCGGCAGATGGTCGCCATCCTGGCCGACACCAAGCGTGCGGGCGAGTTGCACCGCATCCGCGTACCCACACTGGTCATCCACGGCAAAAGAGATCCGCTGGTGCCCTTCGCCTGCGGCGTCGACACCGCCCGGCGCATTCCCCATGCGCACCTCTTCGCGGTTGCCGGCATGGGCCACAATCTGCCGCAGACGCTTGTCCCCACCGTAGGCGGGGCGCTGCGCGCACATTTTGAGGCGGCAATACCTTTGGGACGTGGGGCAAGCGCAACCCCTTCTGTGGCGGCCACTGCCTGACGCTCCCCGACCTACGCACTACCGGAGACTCCTTGTGTTCGCTGCCATTTATCGCTGGTTTAACAACAATATTCTTGAGCTCGGCCGTGAGATGCGGTTGTCTTATCTGCCCCCGCTCATGGTCTATGTGGCTGCCGGCGTATCCGGGCTGACCGGGATCGTCGGCACTTTTTTTGTCAAGGAATACCTCGGCCTTTCCGCCGCCTTCCTCGCGTCACTGGGGTTTTGGGCAGGGATTCCCTGGGCGCTGAAAATGCCCCTGGGGCATCTCGTTGACCTGATCTGGCGGCACAAGGCGGGCTTGGTCTGGCTCGGTGCCTCGCTGATCGCCAGCAGCCTGTTGATCATGCTTGGACTGGTCGTCGAAACCCAATCAATGCGCGAGATCATGGCGCTGGAAACCTGGTTCGTGCTGGCCACACTCCTGTCGCCGGTGGGCTATGTGCTTCAGGACGTGGTCGCCGACGCGATGACGGTGGAGGCCGTTCCCCGGGTGACGGAGCAGGGCGAGCCCTTGCCGCCCGAGCAACGCCGGCTCATGAACACCACCCTGCAGATGCTCGGACGGGTTGCCATTATTACCGGCGGTGTGTCGGTGTCGCTGGTCAACGTGCTGATGTTTGCCGGCGTCGAAAGCCTGGACAAATCGGCGCAAATGGCTATTTACGCGCAGGTGTACGGCATGGCGCTGATCATTCCGGTCATTTCGGTGGCCGGGGTACTGCTGGCCAGCCTGCTGAAGCGACGCGAGGCAGCGCGCTTGCGTGCCCGTGGGCTTGACGAGGCCAGTCTGCGTGCGCTGCTGGAGCCGCCGGTGGAGGCCACCAGGCCCGACTGGTGGATTCTCGGCGGCAGCCTGGTGTTCGGCGCGATCAGTATTGCCGTCGGCGTTTCCCAACTCGAATTCGGGCAGGAACTCATCTTTCTGGCCTCGTTCGCGGTGATTAGCTTCCTGATGGCCAAGCTGCTGCGTGAACTCGATGACGACGCCAGGCGTACCTTGCTGGGCACAGCCATCGTGATTTTCGCCTTCCGGGCAACCCCTGGCCCGGGAGCCGGTTCGACCTGGTGGATGATCGACGTACTGGGCTTCGACCAGTCGTTTCTTGCCAAGCTGTCGCTGGTCGCCAGTGTGCTGACCCTGATCGGCCTGTTTGCCTTTCGCCGCTTCATGGGCGCGCGGTCGATTACCTACATCGTCGCTTTTCTGACCGTGGTTGGCACGCTCCTGAGCCTGCCCACGCTGGGCATGTATCACGGCCTGCACGTATGGACGGCTGCGCATACGGGAGGCATCGTCGATGCGCGCTTCATTGCGCTGATCGACACCGCGCTGGAATCGCCGCTCGGGCAAATTGCCATGGTGCCGATGCTGGCCTGGATAGCCAACTCGGCACCCGCGCACCTCAAGGCCACTTTCTTTGCGGTGATGGCGTCATTCACCAACCTCGCTTTGTCGGCCTCGCAGCTGGGTACCAAGTACCTGAATCAGGCCTTCGAGGTCAGCCGTGAAATGCGCGATCCGGTCAGCCACGTGATCACTACGAGTGCCGACTACAGCCAGTTGGGTTACTTGTTCATGATTGCGATCGCGCTTGGCCTGATCATGCCTTTTGCTGCCATCTGGGCGACCCGAATGTTTGGGCTGCGTAGTGCCTGAGGGAACGGCGGGTTGGCCATTGGGACAAAGCCGCCGCAGTCCTTGAAATTGATGGGCGTATTCTGGCGGCGTAATCGCTTTTGCAGCCAGAATCAGTGGCACAATCCGGGTTTTCCTAACCACGTTGAAGGATGAAACCATGAACAAGGCAGAATTGATTGAAGCACTGGCCGCACGTACCGAGCTGACCAAAGCCAAAGCTGGCGAAGCACTCGACGCGGTCCTTGATATTGTCAGCACCGAGATCGCCAAGGGTCAGCAGGTTGCCCTGATCGGGTTTGGCACCTTTAAGTCGGCGTTGCGCGCGGCTCGTGAAGGACGCAATCCCGCCACCGGCGAAACACTGAAAATCGCCGCCGCTAAGCTCCCCAAGTTCACCGCGGGCGCCACCCTCAAGGCACTGGTTTCCGGGAAGAAGCCTGCGGCCAAGAAGGCTGCAGCAAAACCCGCAGCCAAGAAGGCCGCCGCCAAGCCCGCCGCCAAGCCCGCCGCAAAGAAGCCCACAACCAAGAAAAAATAATCCAACGCTTGCAAGGCAATGCCGCGCTCCGCGAAAGGTCCGGTGCCAGCGCGCCGAGACCTTGAGCCAACGGCACCCAAGGCACCGGAGGCACGCCAGTCGATGGGTCTTCCCGCGACCCGGGAAGACCTCGAGTTGATCCGGCAGGATTGTTTGGCTATGGTCAAGAAGCGGGCGATGCTATCCGCCGGAGCGACGGTGCTGCCCTTGCCGGGTGCCGATGTCGGCGCTGACATCGCCCTGCTGATGGATCTGCTGCCAGCGATCAGCCGCAAGTTCGGGCTCAGCGCCGAGCAGATCGAAACACTCGATCCGCACATCAAGAAAGTGATTCTGGTCACGGTAACCAGTGTGGGTAGTCAGTTGATCGGGCGCGTGGTCACCGCGACCGTCATTCGTCAGGTGCTGCTGCGTTTCGGCCTGCGCGTTGCAACCAAGTCGGTTGTTCGCGTGGTACCCATTCTTGGCCAGCTTGTCTCGGCAGGGATCAGTTTCGGGGCAATGCGCACACTGGGCAATGCCCATGTCGAGGACTGCTATGAGGTGGCGCGGCAAACCCTGACGATAGCGCGTATGTGACCGATCCATAGCAGGCCGGATTGCTAGAATGGCCAGCTTCAACCCGCTTGTGGTGTGCGAAACCGCAGGCACATCTCATCCCACCCCGGAGTTATTCACCATGCAACCCACGGTCAAGCCCAAGAACCCCAATTTCTCGTCCGGCCCCTGCGCCAAACGCCCCGGCTACAACGTCGCCAACCTGAAACTCGATACGCTGGGTCGCTCGCACCGCTCGACGCTGGGGAAAAAGGAACTGGGTCTGGCCTGCTCGGAAACAGCACGCATTCTCGGCCTGCCAGAGGGCTACCGGGTAGCTGTGGTGCCGGCTTCGGACACTGGTGCCGTCGAGATGGCCATGTGGTCGCTGCTTGGCCCCCGCGGTGTGGATGTGCTGGCGTGGGAGTCTTTCGGCGCAGGCTGGGTCACCGACATCGTCAAACAACTCAAGCTGCCCAATGTCAGGAAACTCGAAGCCGACTATGGTTCGATTGTCGATCTCTCGACCGTCAATTTCGATAACGACGTGGTATTCACCTGGAATGGCACCACCTCGGGAGTGAAGGTGCCCAATGGCGACTGGATACCGGCGGATCGTGCCGGCCTGACCATTTGCGACGCAACCTCAGCGGTGTTTGCCATGGCGTTGCCCTGGGAAAAGCTGGATGTCGTCACCTACTCGTGGCAAAAAGTGCTGGGCGGCGAGGGCGCTCACGGCATGTTGATTTTGAGCCCGCGCGCCGTCGCCAGGCTCGAGAGCTATTCACCGCCCTGGCCGATGCCAAAAATTTTCCGCATGACCTCCGGTGGCAAGCTCACCGAGGGCTTGTTCAAGGGCGAGACCATCAATACCCCGTCGATGCTGTGTGTCGCCGACTACCTCGATGCGCTCGCCTGGGTGGACAGCATTGGCGGCGTAGCGGCCACCATTGCCCGTAGCGAAGCCAACCTGCAGGTGCTCAGCGAATTTGTTGCCGCGAACGACTGGGTCTCGTTCCTGGCCAGCGACCCGGCGACGCGCTCCAACACCAGCGTCTGCCTGACGCTGAGCTTGAGCGAAGAGCAAGTAAAGAAGGCGGCCAAGCTGCTGGAAGCCGAAGGTGTTGCCTACGACATCGGCGCCTACAAAGACGCACCGGCAGGCCTGCGCATCTGGTGCGGGGCCACCGTTGAACGCACGGATCTCGAAGCTCTTCTGCCCTGGCTGAGCTGGGCTTATGCGCAGGCGAGTGCCTGAGCGCGCGGCCGCACATTTGTTCAACCCACACTATCAAAGCTCGTCATCCTGACGAGCTTTCCCGTTACTCGCTTCGCCGGAAAGACGCTCTATGTTCAAGATTCGCACCTATAACAAGATTTCAGTGAAGGGCTTGGAACAGTTTCCCCGCCCGAATTACGAAGTCGGCAGCGACATCGGCCACCCCGATGCTTTTCTGTTGCGCAGCCAAAAGTTGCAGGGCATTGAGGTTCCGCCGTCGCTGCTCGCCGTCGCCCGGGCGGGGGCCGGCGTGAACAATGTGCCCGTGGCCGACTACAGCAAGCGCGGTATTGTGGTTTTCAATACCCCGGGAGCGAATGCCAACGCCGTCAAAGAACTGGTCTTGGCGGGCATGTTGTTGGCGACACGTGGCATTCTTGGCGGCATTGGCTATGTTCAGTCGCTCGGGCACATGAGCGATGCGGCAGAGATGGCCGCCCTGTTGGAAAAGGAAAAAGCACGTTTTTCCGGAGGCGAGCTCAAGGGCAAGACCCTCGGTATCGTCGGTCTCGGGGCCATTGGCTCCATGGTCGCCGATATGGCGCTGGCCATGGGCATGAAGGTCATCGGCTTTGACCCGGCGCTCTCGATCGAGGCCGCCTGGCGCTTGTCCAATGCGGTTACCCGCATGGAAAACCTGCAGTCCCTGATGGCGCGCGCCGACTATGTCAGCTTGCACGTACCGGCCATGGACGCTACCCGTCACATGATCAACGAAGCCGCTTTGGGGGCAGTAAAGACCGGATCTGTGCTGCTCAACTTTGCCCGCGAAACCATTGTTGATCCGGCCGCCGTGCTGCGCAGTCTCGACGCCGGAAAGCTGGGGCGCTATGTCTGCGATTTTCCCGAGCCGGGCATGATCGGCCGGGCCGATATCATCGCCATGCCGCACATTGGTGCCAGTACCGAAGAGTCAGAAGAAAACTGCGCCGTCATGGCGGCCAACCAGCTTATCGACTATCTGCAAAACGGCAATATCGTGAACGCGGTCAATTTTCCGGCGGTCAGCATGCCCTCGACACCGGGCACATCGCGAATCACGTTTTCCAATGACAACGTGTCCGGGGTGCTTGGACACGTCCTGTCTATCCTGGCCGACCACAAGGTCAATGTGATCGACATGATGAACAAGAGCCGCGCCGATCTGGCCTACAACGTGATTGATGTGGAGCAGTCGCCAGATGACGCGGTGGTCGCCGCGATCGAGCAAGTCGAGCATGTCATTCGGGTGCGTGTGCTTGCCGCCTGACGGCGGCGCGCGACCAATGTGTTCGTGAGGCCTCCTGATGCCCTGCAAAGGCGAGACGCACCGCCTGATTCCGCAAGTCGGCGCTGGTGGGACGGCGATTGGGTTAAGTTATTTCCATCCGCCGCCGCGGACGCATCGCAAGCGTCGCGCCGCTGAACGGAAACATTAGCGGGCTTCCTATGACTCTTCGCGACTTCCATCGAGCCTCGGCATTTGTCATTGTGGCATTTGCGGCAATGCACATTGCAAATCATCTTGCGTCGTTACTAGGCGTCTCCACGCACATAGCGTTTATGGAAACGGCTCGCACCGTCTACCGTCATTGGGCCATCGAAAGCGTTCTTCTCTTCTGTGTGGCTTTTCAGGTGGCCAGCGGCTTGTGGTTTGTGATTCGTGGCTGGCGTCAGCGCAAAGGCTTGATACCGTGGCTACAGGCTGGGTCGGGTGCATACCTCGCCTTCTTCTTACTCATTCACGTTGGAGCCGTTCTATTTGGGCGCTCTGTCCTGCAGCTTGATACCAACTTTTACTACGCTGCAGCAGGGCTTCACGTCCCGCCCAATCAACTATTCTTTGCTCCTTACTATTTTCTTGCGGTTACCGCACTTTTTACGCATCTCGGTTGCGCCGCGTACTGGCAACTTCAAACAGCATCTGATTCAACCAGGGCATTTGTGGTTGGAGGCGCGATGGTCGCCGGTGGTGCTATTGCTTTGCTCATCGTGCTATCGCTTGCTGGAAAGCTTCAGCCCGTCGAAATTCCTGCAAATTACAAAGCCACCTATGCAAACCAAGACGGCTAATCGGGTAAGGGCCGGGCTCTGACCGGCCCTCCCCACACCATCCGCCGTGCGGGCCCGCAGTGGGTGGTTCACTAAACTTCGGACGCCCCAAGCGATTTCCGCAAGTCGGCGCTGGCAACACGGCGATGAACCCGCTCAGATGGCAGTCCTGCCTGCCAAAAGACCCGCCAACTCTACCGCCGAACGCACGCCCATCTTGCTGAAAATGCGTGCGCGGTGCACCTCCACGGTGCGCACTGCAATCTGCAACTCATCGGCAATGACCTTGTTGAGCTTGCCCGCAACGATACGCGTCATGATTTCCCGCTCGCGCTCGGTCAGGCCCTCCAGCCGATCCGCGATGTTGGCCACCTCTTGAGCACGCCCGCGACGGCCGGCCTCGCGGCTGATCGCGGCTTTTACTCGCTCGGTGAGTTCATTTTCATCGAAGGGCTTCTCGAGAAAATCAAACGCACCTTTTTTAAGCGCCTGCACTGCCTGTGGCACATCGCCATGCCCGGTAAGGAAAATCACGGGCATCGGACATTCAAGCGTCAGTAGCCTGTCGAACAACTCCAGGCCACTCATGCCCTCCATGCGAATATCCAGAACAATTACACCGCTCATCGTCGGCTGATAGCTGGCGAGAAACTCTTCGGCGCTGGCATAGAGCTGCGAACCTATGCCGCAGGAGCGCAGGAGCCACGCCAGCGCATCACGCACGGCGGCATCGTCGTCGATGAGATAAACGGGACAGGCGTTCATGGCGATGCTGTTCCGTGGTTCAGTGGCAGGGTAATGCAGAACGTGCTGCCGCCCTCGGGATTGGCTTCATGCCAGAGCCTGCCGTGGTGCGCTTCGATCACCGATCTGCAAATATTGAGACCCACCCCCAGCCCCTCGGTTTTGGTGGTGAAAAAGGGCTCGAACAGGTGCGCGGCGGCTTCGCCACTGACCCCGGTTCCGGCATCACGAATGCGGATTTCACCGCTCTGGTCACTGACCGAAAAAGACACAAGCAGTTTGCGTTGCTCGCGCGGCGTATCGCGCATTGCCTCGATGCCGTTCTTCATCAGATTGAGCAGTGCCTGCCCGAGCAGTACCCGGTCGCCTTGCAATGGAACCGGTTGCTGCTGAACGTCGCAGACGATACGTACGCCCTGGCGTCGCGCATCAGCCTCAAGCAGCGACACCAGATCAGCAATCAACTCGGGCAGGTCGCAGTCTTCGGCCTTGGGTTCATGGCGGCGGACAAACTCGTAAATACGGCGGATGATGCGCGCCGCACGCTGGGCCTGGTCCTGGCATTTGGCCAGCGCACCATCAAGATCCGCCAGACTGGCCGTGCCAGCGCCGATCAGGTTTCGGCAGCCGGTGATGTAGCTGGAAATCGCGGCCAGCGGCTGGTTCAGCTCGTGAGCCAGGCTGGAAGCCATCTCACCCATGGTGATCAGGCGCGCACTGGCTTGCAGGCGTTGCTCGTGCTGATGCGTAGCCTCGGCGGCGCGCTTGCGTTCCGTGACGTCGACCACCGAGCCCATCCAGCCGGTTTGTTTGCCGGTGCCGTCGATCAGCGGCGCTTCATGAATGAGGGCATCAAAGAACTGGCCATCGCGCCGGCGAAAGCGGATTTCGAAACCATCGCTGGGCGAATCGCCGGCCAGCACCCGTTGGTGCATGGCCCGGGTTTCTTCAATATGCTCTTCCGCCCAGTAGGGCATCGGCGGCACGCGCCCCACCAACTCATCGGCCGACCAACCCACCATGCGGCAAAACGCCGGATTGACGTACGTCATGCGTCCGTTGAGGTCGCGGGCGCGCAAACCGGTTTGCAGTGAATCTTCCATGGCTTTGCGGAAGGCGACCTCGGCGCGTTGGCCCGATTCCGCCGCCAGACGCCCCTGCACGTGACGACGCAGTGCCCAAAGACTGGCGAGCACCAATATCGCCAGGGCCAGGAGCGCAAACGACAACATCCGACCCGCCAGCGGGGTAGGGGTGTAGTACGGGGTGGCACTGAGCAACAGACCATGGCCAGGGGGGTCAAACGGCGTCTGGTAGGCGCGCTCGCTTTCGACCTCGGCGACCCGCGAACGCTCGGCCAGTACATTGGCATCGGCATCCAGAACCACGATGCGGTAACGCTCGGTAAGCCACCAGGGGGCAGATGCCTCCAGCAGTCGGCGCAGCGAGTAGATACCCACCGAGGTGCCGTGGTAGGCACCATCATGGAACAGTGGCAGGTAGACCGAGAACTCCCACTCATCGGCCACGAGTCTGGGCGGGCCATAGACGGCGCGACCGAGCGAGCGAGCGACAGTGGCTTCCTGGTAAGTCCCGGTGGCTTGCTCATCTTCCTGTCCGGGTGGTTGCGGGGCGGCACGCGCCGGACGCTGCTGGTCATCAAGCCAAACCACGCGCCTGAGTCCAGAGTTGTTAGCCAGAAGGGTCTGCACTTCGGCCTCGAAGCGGGCGGTGTTTTGCCAACGCGTCGGATCGAGTCGGGCAAGCAACTCTTCGTTGTGCTCCATTTGAAACTTGATGTTCTGCTCCAGCCAGAGCACATCACTGAGCAGGGTGCCACGCTGTTCTTCGCGCGTACTGCGATCGGAGTACCAGAGCAAGGCCAGCACAACGGCGATAAACGCGCCGAAGGCAAATCTCGGCAACCACCAGAGCAGCCGCATGTGCTTTCTTTCGGACACGTCGGTAAGGGTAAGCATGACAAGATGCTAGCGCCAAAGTCACGGCACCAAGCAGCGATGTGGAAAGCCACAATAGGAAAACGGTAGCAAATGCCAATAATGGCAACATGCCAAAAGGCAAGAACCCCGAGGACACGGCGGGTGCCACGTGTCGGACAATAAGGAGGCAACAAAATGAAGCTACGTCACATCGTCCTGGCCCTGGCCGCTGCCGGTCTCTCATTCGCCGCCACCGCGCAGGAGCAGATTGTTATCAAGTTCAGCCATGTCGTGGCCAAAGAGACTCCCAAGGGCAAGGCGGCTGATTTCTTTGCCTTGAAAGCCGGTGAGCTGACCAAAGGCAAGGTCAAGGTTGAGGTCTTCGCCAACAGCACGCTGTACAAAGACAAAGAAGAGATGGAGGCACTGCAACTCGGTGCGGTCCATATGCTCGCGCCCTCGCTGGCCAAGTTTGGTCCCTTGGGTGTCAAGGAGTTTGAAGCCTTTGATCTGCCCTACATTTTTGATGGCTACGATTCGTTGCGCAAAGTGACCAACGGTCCCTTGGGAAAAAGTCTGATGGCCAAGCTTGAGCCCAAGGGTATCAAGGGTCTGGCCTACTGGGATAACGGCTTCAAGTCCTTCTCGGCCAACACCCCGATTAAGACACCGGCGGACCTGAAGGGCAAAAAGATGCGTATCCAGTCGTCCAAGGTACTGGAGGAGCAAATGCGTACCATCGGCTCGCTGCCGCAGGTGATGGCATTCTCCGAGGTGTATCAGGCACTGCAGACAGGCGTGGTCGATGGCACCGAAAACCCGATTTCGAACCTCTATACCCAGAAAATGCACGAAGTACAGAAGCACCTGACGCTGACCGAGCACGGCTATCTGGGCTACGCGGTGCTGGTGAACAAGAAGTTCTGGGACGGTTTGCCGGCCGATACGCGCAAGCAATTGGAAGACGCGATGGAGCAGTCCACTCGCTACGCCAACCAGATCGCCAAGGTTGAGAACGATAACGCCCTTGAGGCGGTCAAGAAGAGTGGCAAGACGACGGTGTATCAACCGACGGAAGCCGAGAAGCGCGAGTTCAAGAAGGCCTTGGCACCCGTGCATCAGAAGATGGAATCGCGCGTCGGCAAAGAGCTGATTCAGTCGATTTACAAGGAAACCGGATTCAACCCCGCCAAGCTCTGAGCATGCCTTAAACCCCGGAGGCCGTGGGGTATTCCCCGGCCTCCGCTTGCAGGAGAAACGCCATGAAGTTTCTGGATCATCTCGAGGAATGGATCATTACCTTCCTCATGGGGGCGGCTACGGTGATTATTTTTGCCTCCGTGGTGCATCGCTACCTGAGCGGCTTTTCCATTCCGGGCGTTCAGGATTGGCTGCTGACGATCAACATGGGCTGGGCACAAGAACTGTGCATCATCATGTTCGTCTGGATGGCCAAGTTTGGCGCCGCGTATGGCGTGCGTACCGGCATCCATGTGGGCGTTGATGTGCTGATCAATCGCCTTTCCGACGCCACGCGGAGCAAGTTTGTCATTTTCGGCTTGCTGGCGGGTGCCCTCTTTACCGGCATCGTTGGCACTCTTGGCGCGACTTTTGTGTGGGAAAACGGCGCTCACTACTTCTTCTTTCATACCATGGGCTTCGAGATGGGCGATCTCTACGAGGGCCCGACCACACCTGACCTGGAATGGCCAACATGGATTGTCTACTCGGCGATACCACTGGGCTCGTACCTCATGTGTTTTCGCTTTCTGCAAGTGACGGTAGGCTTTGTGCGCACTGGCGAGCTACCACACCATGATCACGGTCACGTCGATGGACTGGAGGAAGAGCGTCCGCCGGCACCAGGGAATGAGGACGGCATCTACGCGATGCGCGACAACCTCCATCCCGGCGATGTGAGCAAGAACAAGGAAGGGGGCCGCTCATGAGCACCGCACTGATTTTCATCATTCTGCTGGTGCTGATGCTGACCGGCATGCCGATCTCGATTTCGCTTGGTTTGACAGTACTCAGCTTTCTGTTCTTGATGACCGATGTACCCATCGAATCCGTGGCCTTGAAGTTGTTCACGGGTATCGAGAAGTTCGAAATCATGGCGATTCCGTTCTTTATTTTGGCGGGCAACTTCCTGACGCACGGCGGGGTGGCGCGGCGGATGATCAAGTTCGCCACCTCCATGGTAGGTCACTGGCATGGCGGTTTGGGGCTGGGCGGCGTATTTGCCTGTGCCTTGTTCGCGGCCGTGTCGGGTTCCAGCCCGGCGACCGTGGTGGCCATCGGCTCGATCCTGATGCCGGCAATGGTCAAGGCGGGTTTTCCCAAACGCTTCGGGGCCGGCGTGGTCACGACCGCCGGGGCGCTGGGTATCCTGATTCCGCCATCGATAGTCATGGTGATGTACTCGGTGTCGACCAATACCTCGGTCGGTGCGTTGTTTATGGCGGGCGTTATTCCCGGACTGGTGCTGGCCTTCTTGCTCGGCCTGACGACCTGGTGGAAAGCCAAGCAGGGCAACTTCCCCCGTCAGCCGAAAGCATCCATGGCCGAGCGCTTCAAGGCCTTTCGTGAATCGGCGTGGGGGCTGTTCCTGATCGTGGTGGTGATGGGCGGTATCTACAGCGGCTTATTTACGCCCACCGAAGCTGCGGCCATGAGCGCGGTCTACGCTTTTATCGTGGCGGTGTTTGTGTACAAGGACATGGGGTTGAAGGACGTGCCACGCGTGCTGCTCGCGTCGGCCAATATGAGTGCCATGCTGTTGTACATCATCACCAACGCCGTGTTGTTCTCGTTCCTGATGACCAGCGAGAGCATTCCGCAAACCATGGCTGACTGGATGATGGGCACGGGCATTGGCGTGATTGGATTCCTGATCATGGCCAACATCCTGCTGCTGATCGCCGGCAACTTTATGGAACCCAGCTCCATCGTGCTGATTTTGGCCCCGATCCTGTTCCCCATCGCCATGAAACTGGGCATCGATCCGGTACATTTCGGCATCATCATGGTGGTGAATATGGAAGTGGGCATGTGCCATCCACCGGTTGGTCTGAACCTCTATGTGGCGTCGGGGATCACCAAAATGGGCATCACCGAGCTCACCATTGCGGTATGGCCGTGGCTGCTGACCATGCTCGGCTTCCTGATTGTTGTGACCTACTGGCCGACCATGACCCTGTGGTTGCCACGGACATTAGGCATGCTTTGATTTATTGACTGTTTTGGGCTTAAATGAGGGGAGGAGTCGCATTTCGCGCACCTCCCCTTTGTTTTAGGAGAGCTTCATGGACGTTTCTTCGGTCAGCAGTTCTTCCTCGCCCTCGCCCTCAGTTCGCTCAGAGCCAACGCAAGCCCCCAAGCGCGCTGAAAGCGAGCAAAAGCCACGCGAGGCACCCGCCCAAGAGAGTTCTCCCAAGCCGGTCGTCAATGCCCAGGGCCAGACAACCGGACGTGTGGTCAACACCTCGGCCTGACGGGTCGATTACAAGGTTTTTGGCGACTCTCATGCCAACGATCTCTGCTTCCGCCAGCGCCTCACCGGCCTTTCAGCAGGGCTTTGCCCAGTTGAAAGTTCAGCAGGCCAAGCGAAACGCCGAGCAGGCTGAAGCCAATGCGCGCACGCTTCAGGCTCAGGCGGCAGACGCCCAGCGTACGGCCCAGCGAGCGCAGGAGAGTGCGCGCGACCTGACGGTGCGCTCGGATCAGGCACAAAGCGCGGTGGGGCGGGCGCGTGAGGGGCTGGCGGCTATCCGCTCATTGAGCGATACCTCGACTCGTTTGCAGCAGACTTACGAGCGGGTAGCGGCGAGCATCCAGGAAAAAGACGGTGTCGGTGAAACAGCACCTGCTGTGGAGGCTACGGTCAGCCCGCAGGCAACTACGGTGGCTGTTAGCGCTGCAAGCACCGTTGTCAGTGCTCCGTCCACTGGGGGTAGCGCTGTCAATGCGCAGGGTCAGACCACCGGCACCGTGGTCAGCGTCACGGCCTGAATCGCGACCGCCGACGGCGGATCACACGAACGGAAGCTGTTTTGCAATAGGCAGGTCGCGGATGCGCTTGCCTGTGAGCCGAAAGGCGGCGTTGCACAACGCGGGCGCGGCAGGCGGCAAAGCGACTTCGCCAATGCCTCCCGGCTCACTGGCCCTGCTGGGGACAATGAACGTATCGACTCGTGGCGCAGAGCGCATCGACATTAATCGGTAGTCGGGAAAATTGCGTTGCTGAACCTGGCCATCTTTGTAGTTGATGCGGCCATAGAGTGCCGCCGTCAGGCCGAAAATGATCGCGCCTTCCATCTGCTGGGCAATCAGATCAGGATGTACGGCAAACCCGCAGTCAATCGCGCAGACCACGCGCTCGATACGCACACGTCCATCATCCTCTCGCACCAGTTGTACTACCTGAGCGCAACTCGAGCCAAACGATGAGTGGATGGCTAAACCCAAGGCGGAGCCCATGGGTTGCGGCTTGCTCCAACCCGCTTCGCGTGCGGCCATTTGCAGGACCTCTGCTTCGCGTGCGGCATTGCGCAACTTGCGCAGGCGCAACTCCAGCGGATCCTGTCTTAGCTCATGGGCCACTTCATCCAGGAATGATTCGACAAAAAATGCCTGATGCGAGTGTCCGACCGCGCGCCAGTAGCCAATCGGGACGCTGATTGGGGTATCGACATGGTAGATCTCTTGCGCGTCGAGGGCGTAGGGGCCGTCAAACGCACCTTCGCTGGTGGTCTTGTCGGGGATCCGGCGCGCCAACCAGCGGGGCAGGGTGCGTGCCATCATTGATGCTGCGATTGACGGCCCGGCGCTGCGAAAGCGCCAGCCCACCCAGCGACCCGATTTTTCATCACCGGTGAGCCAGGCGCTGGACTTGGCGGCAGCCGGTGGCCTGTAGAGATCGTGACGAATATCCTGCTCGCGTGTCCAACTCACTTGCACGTGGCGGTCGCGATGAAGCTTCGCCGCAGCGACGGCCTGAAGTAGCGGTTCAAGCAAACCCTTGTAGCCGAAGCCCCCCCCGAGCAGGGTTGGAGTGACCGTTATCTGGTCAGGGGACAGGTCGGCTGCTTTGGCGGCCGCCTGAGCGTAGAGGCCTGGATTCTGTGTCGGTGCCCATATCTGCAACCGTGCTTGCTTGCGGTGAGTTTCGTAGAGGGCGGTGCAACTTGCCGGCTCCATGGCTGCATGGGCGAGCATCGGTACGGTGTACACCGCATCAAAACGGCGTGCACCAGAACGCTCGACCGCCTCCAGGTCGCCCTCTGCATGCCAGCGAGTCCCCGTTTGCTCATTGACGGCGGTCAGTAGCGTATCAAGGTAGGCTTCGCTGGAAAAATCTGCATTGACGCCCGCATCCCACTCGACTTTGAGCGCGTTGGCCGCGCGTAGTGCTGTCCAGGTGTCGTCGGCCACCACCACAATGCTGTTGGCTGCGCCCATGATGCCGGGGACGCGTGTAATCGTGCGCAGGCCCTGAATTTTTCGCGCGTCATCCTCGCGCACCAAAACAATCTGCGCACCCGGTACGGGTGGCATCACGGCTGCGGCGTAGAGCATGTCGGGGAAGCGTACGTCAGCGCCAAATACGGCCTGCCCGTTGATTTTTTAGGGTAGATCAAGGCGCGGCAGCGACTTTCCAAGCAAACGATACTCGGCAGGCGCTTTAAGCCGAATTTTCGGCGGCAGGGGCACGCGCGCAGCGGCTTCCGCCAACTCACCGAAACTCAGCGTACGACCGTCGGGGTGGAGCACCTGACCATTTTCGGTGGCCAGTTCGGTCGCCGAAATGCCCCATTCGCGGCCCGCAGAACGAATCAGGGCATAGCGGGCCGCCGCGCCCGCCATGCGTAGCGGCTGCCAGGCATCGCGCACACTGGTGCTGCCGCCGGTGACCAGACTGCCGTGGCCGGCTAAACGCTGTGCCAGCCACCGTGCGATGCTTGCACTGGCACCGGTGTCGTCATCGCGAAACGGCACGGCTTGGGTCACGATGCCCACGTTGCCGTGGATGGGGGAGGGCGCAATCAGTTCGAAGCGCACGTCCTTCCAAGCGCAGCCAAGTTCTTCCGCCACCAGCATCGGTAACGAAGTGCTGACGCCCTGGCCCATTTCGGCACGGGCGATCGCCACCGTAACGATGCCATCGGTGGCAATGCGAAGCCAGGCATTGAGCGAGGTCTCGTCCTCGCCGGCGGGCAGGTCACTGCCTTTGCCAATTCGGCCTTCAGGCGCGGGGGCACACCCCACCAAAAGCGATCCGCCCAGTGCCGCAGTGCCGAGCAGGAAGCTGCGGCGCGACAGGTTAGGCAGGGCGTTGCCCGTTGCAATCGCGCGGGCCATCAGCGGATGCCGGCTTTGCGTCGCCATTTTTTTCGCGAAGCAGCCCGCTTGGGCGCATCGACAACGGCCTGCTTACGACTTTCGACGAGTCTCTCGGCGGCCAGAAGAATGGCATCTTCGACGCGTTGGTAGGTTCCGCAGCGACACAGGTTGTCGATGGATTCGCGAATCTGCTCGCGTGAAGGGGTAGGGGTGCGCTCAAGAAGGCCAATGCTGGCCATGATCATGCCACTTTGGCAGTAGCCACACTGGACCACCTGCTTTTCAACCCAGGCCTGTTGCACGGGTTCCCATTTTGACTCGGCCACGCTTTCAATCGTGGTGATCTGGCTGCCATCTACGGCTCCGATCGGCATGGTGCAGGCGCGGGTGACGACGCCATCGACGAGTACTGTGCAGGCACCGCAAGCGGCGATGCCGCAACCAAACTTGGTGCCCGTGAGCCCGAGTTTGTCGCGCAACACCCAAAGCAGGGGCATCTGAGGATCAGCCTCTATCTCGTGGGTAGCCCCGTTAACGATCAGAATGGACATGATTTCCGCAAGTCGGCGCTGGTAGGACGGCGATTAGCGTCGTTTAGCCGCGAACACTGGGTGCCGGAGCGAAATTTTCCAGTTCTACGCGCGCCGCCGGTTGCCAGCCCTTCTTTCGGTGCTCGGCGACGACGTTGGTAAACACCCCGCCGCGCACATAGAACTTGGCCGTCAGGCGGATGTAGCGGGGCTTGAGCACCTTGACCAGATCGTCGAGGATGCGGTTGGTGACAGCCTCATGAAAGTGCCCTTCGTCACGAAAGCTCCAGACATAAAGCTTGAGGCTCTTGAGCTCCACGCAATGCTTGTCGGCGATGTAATCCAGCGTCAAGTTGGCAAAATCGGGCTGCCCAGTTTTCGGGCAAAGACACGTAAACTCAGGGATTTCCATGTGAATCTGGTAATCCCGATGGGGTGCCGGGTTGGCAAACGTGTCCAGTGTCTTACTCGTGGGTGTGGTCATGAATGATTGGCAAAGCAAGGTTTAGAGGAGGTTTCGGACGATTATAATCATCGCCTGTACCTCACCCCGTTCCTGTCCGGGCACTTCTCGTGCGTCTCATCAAGCTGAAAATCGCGGGCTTCAAGTCATTTGTCGAGCCCACTACCGTACTCTTCCCCGGGCAACTGGCGGGCGTAGTTGGCCCCAACGGTTGCGGCAAGTCCAACATCATCGATGCGGTGCGCTGGGTTCTCGGCGAATCGAAAGCGTCGGAACTGCGTGGCGAATCGATTCAGGACGTCATCTTCAAGGGCTCGGGGCATCGCAAAGAGGTGTCGCGCGCCAGCGTCGAGCTGTTTTTCGACAATGCGCAGGGGCGCGCCGCCGGACAGTGGTCGCAGTACGCCGAGATCACCGTCAAGCGCGTGCTCGACCGGGAGGGTAATTCCAGCTACTACATCAACAACCTGCACGTCCGCCGGCGCGATGTCATCGACCTGTTCATGGGTACGGGCCTCGGCCCACGTGCCTACGCCATAATCGGTCAGGGCATGATCTCGCGCATCGTCGAGGCCAAGCCCGACGAGTTGCGCTTCTTCCTGGAAGAGGCGGCGGGTGTCACCAAATACAAGGAGCGGCGCAAGGAAACGGGGCACCGTCTCGAAGACGCAAGTGAAAACCTGGCTCGTGTGGACGACATCCGCAACGAACTCGATGGTCAGGTCAGCCGGCTTGAGGTACAGGCAGAAGTAGCCCGTGAATATCGCGACCTGCACGTCAGCCTGTCGCGCACCCAGACCGTGCTTTGGTTGAAGAAGCGCAACGACGCGCGCGTGGATAGCCAGCGTCTGGCACGGGCCGTGGAAGAGGCGGTCAATCGTGTGGAGGGTGAAACCGCCCAATTGCGTGAGATCGAAGCGCGCGTCGAACATGCGCGTGAAACTCACTTTACCGCGTCCGATGCGTTGCATGCCGCGCAATCGGACATGTATGCCGCCAACACCGAGGTTAGTCGCCTGGAATCGGAAATCCGGCACATTCTGGATTCGCGGCAGCGACTGGAAACGCGAGTAATTCAGCTCAACAGCGAGCAAAGCCACTGGCGCAACCAATTGGCCGTGCTCGCGCAAGATGAAATGCGCTGGAGTTCGCTGCTGGAAAACTCCCGCGTGCGTGCCGAGACGGCGGCCGAACGTCACGAAGAGGCGTCCATGCGCCTGCCCGAAGCCGAGGATGCGGTTCAGGTCGCCGGTAGCGAAGTGGCGGAGGCGCGGCGCGAGCTGAGCTCGGCAGAGCAGGCGGTACGCCTGGCTGACGCCGAAAAAAGCCATGCCCAGCGAGCTCTTGACCAGTTGGCGCAGCGTCAGACGCGCCTGGAAGCTGACCGTGCCGCCCTGGGCGCGCCCGACCCCGTCATGCTCGCCGCAGCCCAGGAGGCGGAAGCGCGCGCCGATGAGCAAATGGCGATAACACAAGCGCAGCTCACGGACTTGCAGGATGCCTTGCCCGCGAGCGAGGCCGCTCTGCGTGCAGGGCGCGAAGTGCTGCAACTCGCTCATCGTGCGGTGACCGAAACACGCGCCCGTCATGATGCCTTGCAGGCCTTGCAGGCCAAAGTAGCGCAAAGCGGCGACATGGCTAGTTGGCTCGCCAGGCACGGTTTGGTCGACGCCAAGCCGCTATGGCAGTCGATTCAGGTTGAACCTGGTTGGGAAACTGCCGTCGAAGCGGTGCTGCGCGAACGTTTTTCTGCCCTGCTTGGTCAACCCGAAGCGATTCGGGGGGCTCTGGGAGAAAAAGCACCGGGCATTGTCACGCTGGCGCTGCCTACAACAACGGCGGCAAGTCCCTTGGGCTCTGCATCCGACGGCAGTCTGCGCGCCAAGGTACGCTGTCTTGATGGGCAGTGGAGCGCGGCACTCGACGAGTGGTTGGCGGGCGTAGTGGTCGCAGATGATCTGGCGGCGACCTTCCCCGTGGCTGGCGGTGCGAGCGTATCGCGTGACGGGCACCTGTTGACGCCCAGTGGCTTGACGCTCTATGTGCCCGATTCCAAAACCCATGGCGTGATCGAGCGTCAGCGTGAGATTGATGATCTGGCCGAGCGCCTGGCTCAGCTTGTTGACGCCGAGGATAGCGCCCGTGAAGCGCAACATGGGGCCGAGCAGCGATTGGCACAGCAGCAATCGGATCTTACGACGGCACGGCGCCATTTACAGGATGCGCAACAAGACCGTCACTCGGCGCAGGTAGAGGCGCTCAAATTGACTCAAGCGCAAGCGCGTTTTGATGAGCGATCCAGCCAGATCAATGCCGATCTGGCCGAGGTTTTGCGGCTGCAGGCACTTGAAGAGGGTGGGCGCGAGCGCGCTGAAGAGACGCTGCTGGTGCAAGGTGAGCGCCTCGATGCGGTGCGCGAGCGCGTCGACACCGCACTGGAAAAGCAGCGTCAGTACGACGCCGCCCTGCGCGAAGCGCGTGCCCTTGAGCAGCAAATGGCACGCGAGGCGCAAGAAGCCGGGTTTTCCGAGCGCGAGTGTCTTTCCAAGCTCGAAGACAACGCCCGCGCCAACGAAACCGCGAGTAATCAGCTTGAACGCATTCTCGGCGAAACAGATCAGGCCAGCGTTGAGTTGGCATCGATTTCTGATGACGTACTGCAAGACCAGCTGCATAGCGCCCTTGACGCCAAGCAGAGTAAAGACTCGGCACTGGCGGAACGACGAAATGTGCTTGAGACAGCGGCGGCCGAGCTGCGCAGCCTGGATGAGCAGCGCTTGCGACTGGAGCAGGGTGTTGAGCCCCTGCGCGAGAAAATCAACGAACTACGTCTCAAAGCTCAAGCAGCGCAGTTGAATCAGGAACAGTTCCGCGAGCGCTTGGTGGAGTTGAATGTGCTCACCGAAGACGACGAAGCCGCTTTTGCAGAGGATGTCGCCAAGGGACAGCGCGACAGCTCCTTGCAGGGCGAGATCACTCGCCTGACCAATGCGATCGAGGCCCTGGGGGCGGTCAACCTCGCGGCACTCGACGAACTGGCCACAGCGCGTGAACGCAAGGGCTTTCTCGATTCACAGTCAGCGGATCTGGCTGAGGCGATTGCTACGCTCGAGGACGCTATTCGCCGTATCGACCGGGAAACTCGCGAGCAGTTGCAGGAAACCTACGACAGCGTCAATCGCCAGTTCGGTACCTTGTTCCCTCAGTTGTTCGGCGGTGGCGAAGCCAAGTTGTTGCTGACCGGTGAAGAAATTCTCGATGCCGGCATTCAGATCATGGCGCAACCACCGGGCAAGAAAAACTCGACGATTCACCTGCTGTCGGGCGGTGAAAAGGCCCTGACAGCGATTGCTCTGGTGTTCGCGCTGTTCCATCTCAATCCCGCTCCCTTTTGCATGCTCGACGAAGTGGATGCACCACTTGACGACTCGAATACCGTCCGATTTTGCGAAATGGTCAAGCGCATGTCAGCCACGACGCAGTTCATTTTCATTTCGCACAACAAGATTGCCATGGAAATGGCGCAACAACTTATTGGGGTCACCATGCAGGAACAAGGTGTTTCTCGCGTTGTCGAGGTAGATATGTTTGAAGCCATTCGTTTGGCGGAATCGAAGGTGGGCGCATGAACGAGCTGCAACTGGCTTTGCTCGGTGCGGGCGTCGTTGCTGTCATTGCTGTTTGGATTTACAACGCCGTGCAGGAGCGCAAGCACCGCAAGCTCGCTGAAGCAATTTTTAAAGGCGCACAGGACGATGTGCTGATCAGCGAACCCCCTGGCGCAATCGTCGCGCAGCGCCTGACCAACGAGCAGGACTTCACTGGGCAGTCGGAGGCTCCGGCCGAGCACCGTGAACCAGCGATCCCCGTTAAGCAATATGCACCGGAGGCTAATCCTCCCCCCGCTTCAGCGATTCAGGATGCTGAGGCCCAGGCACCCCAGCAGGAGGCCTTGCCAGGCCCGGAAGACATGCCCACCGGTCGTGAAACACCGCTACGCAATGAGACCGGACCCGACGATTTACTTCCCTGGGCAGATCCCTTGGCCGACTGCCTGATCAGTTTTGTAGTGCCTGCACCCATTTCCGCCGCGGCGGTCTGGGCTGCACAAAGTCCCTGGCTCGACAGCCTCAGCAAACCGGTCAGTTGGCTGGCGCGGGTTGATGAACGTAGTCCCTGGGTTCATGTCGGTGCCACCTCGGTGGAGCGCTTCGGCCAATGGTTAGCCGCTGTGCAAATGGTGAACCGTGCCGGCGCTATCTCGGATGGCGATCTCGGACGTTTTTCCGATGGCGTGCAGCGGATTGCCCAGCAGTGCGGTGGCACGCTCGAACTGCCATCACGCAGCGCCATGCTGATGCGCGCTCAAGATCTGGATCGCTTCTGCGCCAGCGTGGACGTGCAGTTTTCAATCAACATCGTCAGTGCCCAAGGCGGCGCTTTCGCCGGCACCAAATTGCGCGGCGTGTGCGAGGCCGCAGGCCTGACGCTCGAGAGCGATGGCCTTTACCATTATCGTAATGCCTCTGGCGAGAGTGAATTTACCCTGGGGAATTTAGGCAACGAACGCTTTGACGCAACCGCGATCAGTTCGCTGGCTACCCACGGTGTCACGCTGAGTATTGACGTGCCAAGAGTCTCGGACGGGGCAGCGGCGTTCAATCGCTTGATTCTGGTGGCGCGTCAGTTGGCGCAGGGACTGGGGGGAATCGTAGTCGATTCCAATCGAGCCGCCCTCGCTGAACCGATGATTGCGGCAATACGCGGAAAAATCGGCGAATTGCAACAGGTGTTGGGCAAGGCCGGGATCGCGCCCGGCAGTGCCCGCGCACTGAGGCTTTTTTCCTGATGACGGAAACTCTCATCAGGCAGACCAAAGCCGACCGCGCGACCTGGTTGCGTCAGGAGCTTGAAAAGCACAATCACGCGTATTACGTGATGGATGCGCCGGTTATCGCCGACGCTGAATACGATCGGCTGTTTGCCGAGTTGGTGGCACTTGAAGAGGCCTGGCCGGAATTGCAGCGAGACGATTCCCCCACGCGCCGAGTGGGCGCGGCTCCTCTCCCTGATTTTGGCCAGGTGCAGCATTCCGTACCGATGCTTTCGCTCAACAATGCCTTCACCGCCGAAGAGCTCATGGCGTTTGACCGCCGGTGTCGCGACAGTTTGGGTGTCAGCGAAGATATCGGCTACGCCTGCGAACCAAAATTCGATGGCCTGGCGATTACCTTGCATTACGAGGCAGGGCTCTTTGTGTGTGGGGCAACCCGTGGCGATGGGGCTACTGGCGAAGATGTCACCGAGAATTTGCGCACCATACGGTCAATTCCCTTGCGTTTATCGGGTGAAAAGATTCCCTTGAAATTGGAGGTGCGCGGAGAAGTGCTGATGTTGCGCCGTGATTTTGAGCAGTTGAACGCACGCCAGCGCGAGCGCGGCGAGAAAGAGTTTGCCAATCCGCGTAACGCTGCTGCTGGAAGCCTGCGGCAGCTGGATTCGCGCATTACAGCGCAGCGGCCGCTGCGCTTTTTTGCCTATGGTATCGGGGAACTTGTGCCAGCACCGGGCAGCCCGTTGGTACAGACGTTTCACAGCGAAATGATGCAGCGGCTTGCAGGCTGGGGCTTTCGCTTGGCCAATGAGCGCGATGTGGTGCGCGGTGCGGTGGGTCTGGCGGCGTATTACGCTCGTGTTGGCGAAGCGCGCCGGCAACTGCCGTATGACATCGATGGTGTCGTGTACAAGGTCAATCGCATTAGTGACCAAGAAAAATTGGGTTTTGTCTCACGTGCGCCGCGTTTTGCCATTGCCCATAAATATCCGGCCGAGGAAATGCAAACCACCGTCGAGGCCATCGAGGTCCAAGTCGGGCGTACGGGTGCCATCACCCCGGTGGCGCGACTCGCGCCCGTTCTGGTTGGTGGCGTGACGGTTACCAATGCCACCTTGCACAACGAGGATGAGGTACGACGCAAAGATGTGCGTGTCGGCGATACGGTGATCGTGCGTCGTGCCGGCGATGTCATACCGGAGGTGGTGTCGGTCGTCATGGATATGCGCCGTCCTGCCAGCGCCGAGTTCACGATGCCTGCGCTGTGCCCGGTTTGTGGTTCGGCCATCGCAAAAGCTGAGGACGAGGCGGTTGCCCGTTGCACTGGCGGCTTGTATTGCCCGGCCCAGCGCAAGCAGGCATTGCTGCATTTTGCTTCGCGTCGGGCCATGGATATCGAAGGTCTGGGCGACAAACTGGTAGAGCAGTTGGTGGATACCGGCATCATCAAGACCCCCGATCAGTTGTACAAACTGGGTGTGCTGGGTGTAGCCACCCTCACGGGCCTGGAACGCATGGGCGACAAATCCGCCGTCAAACTACTGGCCGCCATTGAAAAAAGTCGCCATACCACCTTACCCCGTTTCATTTTTGCCTTGGGGATACGCAACGTGGGTGAAGCGACGGCCAAAGATCTCGCTCGCCACTTCGGAACGCTCGATGCCCTGATGGCCGCAGACGAGCTTGCCTTGCAGCAGGTGCGCGATGTCGGGCCGGTAGTCGCCGGCTCGATTGCACGCTTCTTTGCGCAGCCGCATAACTGTGAAGTGGTAATGCAATTGCGTGCGGCTGGCGTGACATGGGATGAGGGGGCTTCTTCGCCAATAGTGAATTCGCCAATCGCGGGCAAGACCTTTGTGCTGACCGGCACCTTGCCGACACTGTCACGCGAGGACGCCAAAGCTCACCTGGAAGCACTGGGCGGTAAAGTCAGTAGCGCGGTATCAAAGAAAACGGACTATGTGGTGGCAGGGGCGGATGCCGGCAGCAAGTTGGAAAAGGCCCAGGCGCTCGGGCTAACGATCCTCGATGAAGCCCAACTGATGGAGTTGATCAATTCATGAAGAAAGTCACCAAAGCGGTCTTTCCAGTGGCGGGTTTGGGAACCCGCTTTCTTCCAGCGACCAAGGCCAGCCCCAAGGAGATGATGCCTATTGTCGACAAACCGCTGATTCAATACGCGGTAGAAGAGGCGGTGGAGGCCGGCATCACCGACATGATTTTTGTCACTGGTCGCTCCAAGCGGGCAATCGAAGACCATTTTGACAAGGCCTACGAACTCGAGAGTGAGCTGGAAAACCGTGGCAAGCAGGAACTGCTCGAGTTCGTTCGCAACATGATCCCCAAAAACATCAACTGCATTTACATACGGCAACCCGAAGCGCTTGGCTTAGGCCATGCCGTTCTGTGCGCACGTCCTGCCATCGGTGATGACCCGTTTGCCGTCCTGCTCGCCGATGACTTGCTCGATGGCAAACCAGCGGTCATGAAGCAAATGGTCGATCAATACGATTACTACCGCTGCTCCGTCATTGGCGTGCAAGAGGTACCCAGGGCAGACACCAAGAGTTACGGCATAGTCGATACCAAGCCAATCAGTGAATTGCTGGAACAGATCATCCGTATTGTCGAAAAGCCGAAACCGGAAGAAGCCCCCTCGACGCTGGCAGTCGTTGGTCGCTATGTTCTTACACCGCGTATCTTTCATCATCTGGCCCTTGTCGAGCGAGGCTCGGGCGGTGAAATTCAGCTCACCGATGGCATTGCAGCGCTACTCAATGAGGAGCAAGTGCTGGCCTATCGTTATCAGGGCAAACGCTACGACTGCGGTGCCAAGCTCGGTTACCTTGAAGCCACCATCGAATTCGGTTTGCGCCACCCTGAAGTCGGGCCGCAATTTGCTGAGCTGCTCAAGAACTACGTCCGCTAAAGCGCCGAGACGTCCATGAATCGTCAGGTGCCAGATATCCTGGGTCTAAGCCTTACGCTGCCCAATGGGGCTCGGCTCACCAACCGCCTGGTCAAAGCGGCGATGACCGAAGGCCTGGCCGACCCGGCCGGGGTACCGACAAACGACCTGGTGCACTTGTACTCGGTGTGGGCCAAAAGCGGCTGCGGCGTGCTGGTGACCGGCAATGTGCAAGTTGATCGCTGGCACCTTGAGCGTCCCGGCAATGTCATTATTGACCGCGCACCCGACGCGAGAATGCGTGAACGACTCAGCGCCTGGGCCAGTGCCGCCAAGAGTCAGGGTAGTGCCGTCTGGATGCAGATCAGCCATGCCGGCCGACAAACACAGGTCACGGTTAACCCCCACCCGAAGGCCCCGTCGGCGATAGCGCTGGGGCTACCAGGTAAGCAGTTCGGTGTTCCTGTGGCGCTGACCGAGCCGGAAATACATGATGTCATCAGACGCTTTCGTGTCGCCGCTGGTGCCGCGCAAGAGGCGGGCTTTGACGGCGTGCAGATTCATGCTGCGCACGGTTACCTGATTTCACAATTTCTCAATCCGCGGGCCAATCAACGTGCCGACGCCTGGGGTGGGTCGCTGGAGAATCGCGCACGCCTGCTTATGGCGGTCGTCAAGGAGATTCGCGAACATACAGGCGCGAAATTCACCGTCACGGTAAAACTTAATTCCGCCGACTTTCAAAAAGGCGGATTCAGTTTTGAGGAAAGTCGTCAGGTCGTGCAGTGGCTTCAGGAGGCTGGCGTTGATCTGATTGAAGTCTCAGGCGGCAACTATGAGCAACCGCGCATGATGGATATCGAGGGGATAGAAAAACCGGATGTTGCTGGTTTGCCCGCTTCTACGGCAGCACGTGAAGCTTACTTCGCCGATTTTGCAGCGCAACTGAGGTCGGAGGTGAAAGTACCTTTGATGGTAACTGGAGGTTTTCGTACAGCACGGGCCATGGTCGCCGCCGTCGCTGACGATGGGATTGCAATGATTGGCCTGGGGCGGCCCTTGTGCTTTGATGTAGATTCGGTGAGGCAGCTTCTTGCTGGTCAGCGCGATACGCTTGATCGCTGGGAACGCCAATTGCGCCTTGGTCCAGGCTGGCTGGGGCCATCCTCGCCGCTGAGCCTGATCAAGGTGCTCAATGGCTTTGGCGCAACCTACTGGTACTATCAGCAGTTCCGGCGCATTGGCTCCGGGCAGCACCCTGATGCGGGTCTCTCCGTGCTTTTTGCACTGATTAGTGAATTGCGCGCGCAAAAATCTTGGCTTGCTGCCGCCCGAAGAATCGGTGGCTAACTGTAAGATCAGAGACGGAATTATTATTACAAGAGAGAGGACTACCGTATGAGTTCCAACCCCCACGCACCATCCCTGTACGCCGCAACCGCCAATCCGGCCCCCATTCGCCCGACCTTGGTGGGCGATGTTGAGGTTGACGTCTGTGTAGTGGGTGCCGGCTATACCGGCTTGTCGTCCGCCATTGCACTTGCCGAGTCGGGCATGAAAGTCGCTGTACTGGAGCAATCCAGAATTGGTTGGGGGGCCTCGGGGCGTAACGGTGGCCAGATTGTGCACAGCTATTCGCGCGACATCGATTTCATCGAAGGCTTCTACGGCAAGGAAATGGCCAAGCCGTTAGGCGAGATGATGATGGAAGGTGCCAAGGTCATCCGTGAGCGTATCGCCAAGTACAACATTTCCTGTGACCTGAAAAATGGCGGCGTCTATGCCGCTATGACGCCGAAGAAGGTCAGGCAGCTGCATGAGCACAAAGAGCTATGGGAAAAATGGGGTAATAAGGATCTTCGTATTGTCGAAGACGCAACCGAGGTCAGGAAGTATGTTAACAGTGCCCGCTATGCCGGCCTCCTGATCGATATGTCCGGCGGCCACATTCACCCGCTGAATCTGGCACTGGGCGAGGCCGCAGCGGTCGAGCAACTGGGTGGCAACATTTACGAAAACAGCGGTGCCACGCGCATCGAGCGGGGTGCCAAGGCAGTAGTGCACACAGCCACCGGCAAAGTGAATGCCAAATTTGTCATCGTAGCCTGCAATGCCTACATTGGTGATCTGGAGACCGCATTGGCCGCCAAGACGATGCCCTGCGGCACGCAGGTGATCGCCACCGAGCCGCTGGGAAAACTGGCCGATGAACTGCTGCCGACCGATTATTGCGTCGAAGACAATAACTTCCTGCTCGACTACTTCCGTCTTTCGGGCGACAAGCGACTGATCTACGGTGGCGGTGTGATCTACGGCGCGCGCGACCCGGCACATGTCGAATCCATCATTCGCCCGAAGATGATCAAAACCTTCCCGCAGTTGGCCAATACCAAAATCGACTTCGGCTGGACCGGCAATTTCTCGCTCACGCTCTCACGCTTACCGCAGGTCGGGCGTCTGTCGGACAACATTTACTACTCACAAGGTTGCTCGGGCCACGGCGTCACCTACACCCATCTGGTCGGCCGCTTGTTGGGCGAGGTCATTAATGGGCAGGCCGGGCGCTTCGATGCCTTTGCCCGTTTGCCGCATTACCCGTTCCCGGGCGGGCGTTTGTTCCGCATCCCTTTTACTGCGCTTGGCGCCTGGTACTACGACATGCGCGACAAGTTGGGTATCTGAGAGTCAGTGCCACGCGCTGGATGCAGGCTGGATACAGCCATTGACTAAGCAGGTTATCCGATTTAGATGATTGAACTTGCGCAGAGCAACCACGGCGTCATGAGCCGAAACAACGAGTTATGTGATTGACAATCTGTCCGCGACAAGCTACAGTGAAATCAAGTTACATGATTGATGGGGAGTTCAATGACGCCTGATACTGATGCATACAAGCCAGCAAGTCCGTATGACGTGCCAACATGGCCTGACTGCGGGCATGTCGCACCGAACCATTGGACTGGCTGCCTGGAGACGCAATGAGTGCTGAAATAGTGAATATCAGGCAGACTTGCCGCATGTGCGGGGGAAAACTGAAAATGGAAGACATGCATTACTACGATAATGGTCATGGGGAAGCTGCTTGCGAGGGTTGCGAGAGTGAATGGATGGAGGCGATGCAGCGATGGAAAGCTGGAGAAGTCGGGGATGCCCCACCCCCGCGTCCCTAAACTTAGCAAGAGGATGTGAGGTTAATCATGAGCGCAAACATCGTAACGAGTGACCCTGAAATCCTTGGTGGAACGCCGGTCTTCGTCGGTACGCGCGTTCCTGTTGCTGTCTTATTCGAGAATCTTGCCGATGGGCTAACGCTCGACGAGATTTTGGACTCCTATCCCACGCTCACCCGTGAAAAAGCCCTTGCTGCCTTGCAGCAGGCAGAATTTCTCCTTGAACTCAAAGAAGCCGCCTGATGCGGATTCTGGTTGATGAATGCCTACCAAGGCAGCTTCGGCATTGGCTGGAGCGACTTGGTGCTTTTGAGGTATCCACCGTTCAGGATGAGGGATGGGCAAACGTCAAGAACGGCAAGCTGCTTCGTGCCGCCAATAGTGCGGGGTTCGATGTTCTACTGACGGCGGACAAGAACATGCACTACCAGCAAAACTTTGATGGGCTACGCATTTCCTCCGTTGTGGTTCCCACCAATCGAAAGAGGTTGGTCGAGAAGTGCATCCCTGCACTGCAACAATCCCTGGAGCAAGTGCGCCCTGGTCAGAAGGTGGTTATGGATTTGGGTGATGACGTGAATATTTGGCACGTCATGCAGATTGACTCAATTGAAACCGAAGCCCACCATACAACGCATAAGTTCAAAGCGCCCAGCTTTGGCATGTAATGCCGGCCAACCTCCTGAATCTCCCTGCCTACACGGTTGTAGCGCTGGAGAAAAGTGAGTACGACTATCACATCGATGCCGAGGTTAAGCGGGCGGTAACGCACTGCATTCATTGTCAGGCAGAGAACCCTCAAGGTTTCGGTCGCCGAGAGCAGGTCGTCAAAGACCTCCCCATGCACGGCAAGCGGGTCGGCATCTACGTTACTACCCGCCGCTACCGCTGCCGAGCCTGCACCAAGACCTTCTACGAGCCCCTGCCGGACACCGATGAGAAGCGGGCCATGACCACGCGGCTGGTGGCATGGATGGGCAAGCAGGCCATCAAGCGAACTTTCGCCAGCATTGCTGATGAGGTGGGCTGCACGGAATTCACTGTACGAGCAGTCTTCAGCGACTACGTGAACGAGTTGGAGCGCACTATCCGGTTCGAGACCCCGAAATGGATGGGCATCGATGAAATTCACCTCATCAAGCCACGCGGCGTCATCACCAACATCCAGAACAATGCCGTCGTCGAGCTGCTGGCCAACCGGAACAAGGAAACGATCATCAAGTACCTGTCCGGCCTGCAAGGCAAGGAGTCCATCCAGTACGTGGCCATGGACATGTGGCAGCCGTACAAGGATGCGGTGGAGGTGTCACTGCCCCAAGCCAGAATCGTTATCGACAAGTTCCATGTGGTGAAGATGGCGAACGAAGCCATGGAGCGGGTTCGCAAGTCTTACCGTGAGTCCCTGACACCCAATCAACGCCGTGGATTGATGCACGACCGCTTTGTGATGCTCAAGCGGGAATCCGAACTCAATGACCGTGAAGTGCTGCTCCTTTCTGGCTGGCTGAAGAACTATCCCGAACTGGGACTGGCGTATCGCCTCAAGGAGGACTTCGTCAAGATTTACGACGCCAAGACCAAGGAAGAGGCGCTGCGTCGATTCGTGGCATGGGAAATCGCTGTCACGGCGGATGTTCGGGATGCCTTCCAAGACCTAATACGGGCGTGGCGCAACTGGCAGCCGTACATCCTTGCCTACTTCGACCATCCGGTGACCAATGCCTATACGGAGTCGCTGAATAATCTCGTCCGAGTCATGAATCGCATTGGCCGGGGGTACTGCTTTGAGGCGCTAAGGGCCAAGATTCTGTTTTCCGAAGGGGCGTTCAAGAAGCAGACCATCAAGCCCAAGTTCGAGCGGCGACGAGAGCCGCAGGTGGCTACACGCAACTTTGAAATGGCGTTGATGCGCGAGATGCCCGCCTACGCTTTTACGGCGGCACATCAACCGAATGAGCCTGCCCGCGAAATCAACTTCGGGGCAGACATTTCAACACTGGTGCGCTTGATTGAAAGTGGTGAGCTTTGACACCGTTTCAATCACGAAAATCGGATACCCACTAAGCAAGGCTTCAATCTCTTTCAGGCCCTGACCCAAGCCTTTCTCGGTTCAGCCTCGCTTCATAAAACCATGCGCTAGCCACTGTTCAACTGCCTTCAACGCCCCGGGGAAATCCAGCCGACTCATTGCGCTGTCAAGAGTTTCCAGCTGTGCCCCCAACGCCGGTCCGTGCGACTTCCGGATTTCTGCATACACGCTTGTCGACTGCATGTTTCGCTTGCCCAGCAAGTCGGCCAGACGACTCAAGGCCGCGATCAGCTCGGACGAATCGGCACCCGACGCCATGCCAGACGAAGCTTCCTTGGATGCGGGATCGGCCGGAAGCTGTTCCAGCACGTGGGCAAAGGCCGCCTCCAGCGCGAGCACATGGTCGCTTGTCAGGGCGGCAGGTGATTGCCTGAGCAAGCCTTCTGCCTCGGCCGCCTGCTTCGCGAGAAACTCGGCCCCCACGGTGGCCGCCAGCCCCTTGAGCGTATGTGCGCTGCGCATTGCGTCGGCGTGGTGTAGCTGCGCCCACTGAATCTTGAGTTCGGCCAGTTGCTGGGCACCATCGCTACGAAACATCTGGGCGACCTGATCATAAAACTCACGCTGACCACCCAGCCGGCTCACGGCGGCGTCAATGTTGAGCACCGGAATGAGCTTCTCGGAAGTCGGCGCTGGTGATACGGCGGTTGATGCGGCGGCACTCTGCCCATCATTCCTTTCCTTGCGGCCGACGTGCCGCAAAATCGTCGCGACCAACAGATCCAGATCAATCGGCTTGCCCACATGGTCTACCATGCCCGCAGCACGGCAGGCCTCTTTGTCCGAGTCCATGGCGTTCGCGGTCATGGCAATGATCGGGCCGGTCGGCCCGGTAGCCTGGGCGAGAATGCGCCGCGTTGCCTCAAGCCCGTCGATGTCCGGCATCTGCACATCCATCAGGATCGCGTCAAACGGCGCGCCGGCTGCCATGGCGGCAAGCGCCTGACTCACCCCGTCAAGTCCGCCCCCGGCAATCTCGACCTCGGCACCACTGCGTTGCAACAGCTCCTTCGCCACTTGCTGATTGAGCAGGTTGTCTTCCACCACCAGCAGACGCAGCCCGGCCAGACGGTCGGAGCCTTGCTGCGCGCGGACCTTTCGTACCGGGCCGGGTTTCTCGGCGGTGGCATCCATCACCGCGTCGTAGAGCATCGAAGCGGTAATGGGTTTGACCAGATAGCCATCGATAAGGTCGATTTCTCTCGTTGATTTTTCGGCCAGCTGTTCCCGGCTGGTCGCCGTCACCATGATCACTGCGGGCATGGCCTCGCCTAGCTGCGCGCGGGCCTGAATGCGCAGCCGGCGCGTGGTTTCCCAGCCATCGATGCCCGGCATGCGCCAATCCATCAGAACCACCTGATACCCGGGCCGGTCAGCGGCTGAAAGCTTTGCCAGCGCGGCTTCACCACTGTGGACGGCATCGCACTGCCAGCCCATGGAGTTCGCCATCTGGAGCAGCACCCCACGCGCCAGCGCGTTATCGTCGACAACTAACACCCGCACCGGTTCCCTCGAACTTGCCCACTCATCGGTAGTGGCAGCATCGGCAGCGTCGGTCATGACCTCAAAGCGGGCCTTGAAGGAGAAAAAGCTGCCCTGACCGAGTTGGCTGTCTACCTGCAGTTCACCGCCCATCAAGGCCACCAGCCGCTTGCTGATGGCCAGACCAAGTCCGGTGCCGCCAAAGCGGCGGGTAGTCGAGGATTCGGCCTGGCTGAAGCCCTCGAAAATATAGCCCAGCTTGTCTGCCGCAATGCCGATACCGGTGTCGCGCACCGAAAATTCCAGTTCGGCATAGTCAGGAGTTCGTTGCGTCTGGCGAATACCCAGGACGACCTCGCCCTGTTCGGTGAATTTGAGCGCATTGCCCGCCAGATTGAGCAATATCTGGCGCAAGCGCAGTGGATCACCGACCAGCCGCTTGGGCACATCCGGGGCCACCACAAACAGGACTTCAAGGTCTTTCTGTCCCAGATTGGCAGAGAGCACCACCGACAGGTCGCGCAGCAAATCGCTCAGTTCAAAGCGCCGGCAATCGAGCTCCAGTTTGCCGGCCTCGATCTTGGAAAAATCCAGAATGTCGTTGATGATGCCCAGCAGCGCCTTGGTCGCCCCTTCGGCTTTTTCGGTGTAGTCGTGCTGCTGGGCGCTCAGTTCGGTGTGCTCGAGCAACTTGAGCATACCCAGAATGCCGTTCATCGGTGTGCGGATTTCGTGACTCATAGTGGCAAGAAAGTCACTCTTGGCCCGGCTGGCGGCTTCGGCAGCTTCTTTCGCGCTCAGCAACGACTCGGCATGCTGTTTCTTCTCGGTGATTTCATAGCGAATGGCGATGTACTGAGCGGGCAGGCCATCGTCGCCCAGAATCGGTGCGACGGTGGTATCGACCCAATAGAAGTGACCACCTTTCGCGCGGTTACGAATTTCGCCTTTCCAGGTATGGCCGGTGGCAATGGCGTGCCACATGTCGGCGAAGAACTCCGGCGGATGCTCGCCGGAATTGAGCAGCCGGTGGTTCTGCCCCAGCAACTCAGCGCGTGAATACTGCGACACTTCGCAGAATTTGTCATTGGCATAGGTGATGTCACCTTTGATATCGGTAATGCCGACAATGGCATGGGCATCAAGCGCAGTGCGGATGTCGGTGACCTGTTGAATCAGGCGCTTGCTCTCGGAAATATCCATGTGCGTGCCGGCCATGAAGCCCGGCCCGCCATCGGGCGTGTGCGTGATCAGGCTGCCGCGCGCCAGCACCCATAGCCAATGCCCGTTCTTGTGGCGCAGGCGCATCTCCATGTCGAAACCAGGCGCGGTGCCGGAAAAGTGTTGTTCAAGTTTGACCTGGGCCAGTGCGAAGTCGTCCGGGTGGGCCAGTTGTTGCCACAACGCGATCGACAGAGGCTCCAACTCAGCGCGGGTGTAGCCAAACATTTGCAGCCAGCGCTCATTCAGGCTGAGCGCGCCACTGGGCACATCCCACTCCCAGGTGCCCGCCTGGGTACCCTCAATGATGTTGCGCAGATTCCTCTCTGCCAGATCGGTCTGTGCCTGCGACTCGGCAATGCGCCTGGTGCTGCGCTGGGTGATGAAAATGGTCAGCACCAGCAGCAGCGTGCCGGCGATCCCGCCGCCCAGAACCCAGTGCGGTGCATCGCGCCCCGCGCCGGAGTAAAACTGCGCGTGCGGCCGCAGGACTACCTCCCAGGAACGGCCTGCTACATCCACCGTCAAACTCAGATCACTCGCGCTGGCTTCCGGTTGGGCGTCCGCTTTCGTCGTGCTTTCGGAGGCATCGGTCGGAAACAGTTGCTGTGGCGGATCGCTCGTCAGGTCAAACGCCTGGATGTCCAGATAGGCGGCCTCGGCGCGAAAGGCAGACTCGCGAAACAGGTCATCGACCAGAATGAGTCCGGCGACAAAACCGAGCAGGTGCCCCGGTGGTGCAAGGGCCGCACCGGCGCTGGCGATCGTGCTTGATGCATTCACCGCACTGGTAATCACCAAGCCGTGCCGGTTGTGGATGGCCGGATTGGCGCTGACCAGCTTGATCACCTTGGACCCCACCGGCTGACCGGTTTCCTGAGCCAGACGGTTCGAGTTTTTTCGGTCCGCAAGACTGGCCGGATCAAACCCCAGCCGTGCCGAACCCTCAGGATAGGCGTACAAAATGGGGGTGTAATGCGCC
Organism: Rhodocyclaceae bacterium; assembly: GCA_016702335.1. Classification (GTDB taxonomy): domain Bacteria; phylum Pseudomonadota; class Gammaproteobacteria; order Burkholderiales; family Rhodocyclaceae; genus JADJEF01. The sequence goes on along the minus strand of JADJEF010000018.1, from coordinate 666,899 downwards.
CGGGGGCGCACCCGAACAAAGCGGCCGTTATCATTTTCCACGACCCGATAATCCTTCATGCCGCTGCCCTGCGCAGCGGCCTCGAAAGCCGCCAGATTTTCTGCGGGCACCTGCGGCTGCCACTGCAGGGAAGTCAAGGCCGGGGCGTTATTCATGATGCTGCCAGCAAAAGACTGGAACTGGGCGGCCGGCAACGACGACTGGTTGGCCACCATTAAGCCCGTGGCGCGTACGGCTTCGATCGCGCGCACCAGGTCTGCGTGAAAGCCCTCGATGACCGCCTGGCCGGCGGCACCCAACTGCTCATGCTGCCGCTGCTCCTGCGCCGCCTTGGCCAGCGAGTAGGCATACCAGGATGCAGCCAGGCCGCCCAGCAATACCACCAGCAGCACCGCGCTATCAAGCAGGCGGCGGCGCAAGCTGCGCTTACGAGTGCCGACGGAAAGTTTCTGTGCTTTGGACACGAGCGCTGCGTTCCCCGTTACTGTTGTGCCCTCAGCAAGGGTGCCAGCCGCTCATAAAATTCTGCCTGTTCCTTGATGAAGCGTTCCGAATCCTTGGTGGTGCCGATGGCCGGCATCGCGCCACGTTCGGTCATGGCCGCCACCCACCCGGGGTCTTTTGCCACCTGTCTGAGTGCCTCGCGCCAGCGCGCAATCACCGGTGCCGGCAGACCGGGCGGACCCACCAGCACGCTCCAGCCATTCAGGGTGCTCAAGTCACGCAGACCGACTTCGCGGGCATTGGGGACGTCAGGCAGCCCGGGCATGCGCCCCGGAGCCGTGGTAAACAGCGGGCGCAATTTGCCGTCCTTGATCGGCTGCACCAGGCTGGCGGCATTGCTGCACAGAAAGTTGACCTGCTCTGCTATCAGCGCTGTCGCCGCCTCGGGGCCGCCGGGAAACGACACACCCTCGACCGAGCCGAATTTGGCACCGGCAAGCCGCATCAGATATTGTGCGCTGACGTTCTGGATAGTGCCTGTCCCGGAATGACTGTACTTCAACGTACCCGGGGCGACACGCAGAGCGTGCATCAGCTCGCGCGCCGACGTATAGGGCGAGTCGGAGCGTACCGCGCACAGCAACGGATCGATTTCAACGACACCAATGAATGTGAAATCGTTCCAGCGATAGGGTAGCGAGGGCTTGAGTGCCGGTGCGATGACTTGCGATCCGACCCGCCCCATCAGCAACGTGTACCCATCGGCCGGAGCCAGCTTGACCTCGGAAGCTGCTATGGCGCCGGAATCACCGACTCTGTGATCCTCGATGAACTCGCTGCTGGCGATGACTTTTCTGGCGGCGGTGACAAGCAGACGGGTGTATCCGGCAGTATCACTCTTGGGGCCGTAGGGAACAACGATACGGACCGGCCTCTCGGGATAGGCAGGGGCCGCCTGCGTCACAGTGGCGCTGCCAATGATTCCCGCGAACACCAGTGCTGCGCTCAGGGCGTGAAGTTTTCGCAATTTGGATGCCAGATCAGGATGTGTCATGGAACCTCTTGAGTCAGTGATTGAAGGGCCTGGCAGGCCGCCAGCGCTTGTTCAAAATCGAGCCGGTTGATGGCATCGGCCAGCACATCGATGCGCGGGCCCAATGCTAGCGCATGGGCCTTTCGGAATGTTTCAAACGCGACCAGCGAACGCATGTTGCGTGCTTTGAGCAATTCAGCGAGCGTGGCCAGTTCGGCCAGCAGCTCTGGCGATGCCATGGGATCTGCAGCAGTGAGCGGTAGCGCATTCGGTGCGCGCTGTGGGCTTGTCATGTTTGCTGTGTCTGCTCGCCGAGCCGACAAAGTCGCCAGTACCTGCTCGAGATGCTGACTCAGATCACCGATCCGCGCGGCTGAACCGAGGCCGACTGCCAGCGCAGGGTCGCCTTGCCCGAGCGCGTGTTTGTAGACCGCCTCGGCATTTGCAGCGGCGGCCGACAGGGCCATGGCACCGATGGTGGCGGCCAAGCCCTTGATTGTGTGCGCACTGCGCATGGCGACGTGCGCATCGTTGCGCGCAGCCGCGTCCTGCAACTGCGCCATGAGCGCAGCAACATCACTGACAAACGATACCGCGACGGTTTCATAAAGCGACTCGCTGCCGCCCAGTCGCGCAACGGCATTGGCCACATCCAGCACGACAGGGGTATCTGTAGTTACCGTGTTACCGGTGTTAGCCGGGGGATTTCCGCAAGTCGGCGCTGGCGAGACGGCGCTTGCCGCCTCCGGCAGGCGTCCGACATGGTGCAGCAGGGTGGCCAGCAACTTGTCCAGATCGATCGGTTTGGCCACGTGGTCGTCCATACCGGCAGCACGGCACGCGGCCTTGTCGGAATCCATGGCGTTGGCCGTCATGGCGATGATAGGCACGCGCGGCATGGCCGGGTCGGCACGCAGGCGGCGGGTGGCCTCAAGGCCATCCATATCGGGCATCTGGATGTCCATCAGGATGGCATCAAAAGGGGGCTCGGCATTGCGCGCCATGGTCACCGCCGCAACGCCGCCGCCGGCAATCTCAACCCGCGCCCCGTTGCGTTGCAGCAGTTCCTGCGCGATCTGCTGATTGAGAAGATTGTCGTCGACCACCAGCAGGTGCAGGCCGGCCAGTTGCTTTCCATCATGTGGTATGGCTTGTGCCACGGTCTGCCCGGAATGACGGGCACAGGCTTCGCCGACTGCATCGACAATCATGCTGACCGTCACGGGCTTGACCAGATAGCCATCAATCAGATCCAGTTCGCGACGGGTCTTGCTGGTGAGCTGTGCGTGGCCGCCGCTGCTGATCATGATGACGATAGGCGCATCGACGGCCCGGCGTCGCGGCTCGCTGGCCGAAAGCCCCAGTTGTCCATGCTGCTGGCGCAGACGACGGGCGGTTTCCCAACCGTCCAGACCGGGCATGCGCCAGTCTATGAAAACGATGTCGACGGGCGGCAAGGTGTTGTCTGCAAGCCGGGCTAGTGCCGCGTCACCGCTATCCCTGCTTTCGTTGGCCCAGCCCAGGCTGTCGGCCATATTTTTTATCACCGCACGCGCGGTAGCGTTGTCATCAACGATCAGGACGCGCATGGTCCGCCCATTGCCGGGCAGGACGGGAAATTGGCTGAGCCCCTGCCGAGGGTGGTCACTATTGGCAGGCACCCGTGTTTCGCCTTCCAGCGCCGCGCGTGCCAACGACAGCGTAAAGAAAAAGCGGCTGCCCTTACCTGGCGCGCTATGTACCTGCAACTCTCCACCCATCAGTGCGACAAAGCGCTTGCTGATCGCCAGCCCGAGCCCGGTGCCTCCGAAGCGGCGGGTCGTTGAAGATTCAGCCTGGCTGAAACCTTCGAAGATGTAGCGCATCTTGTCGGCAGGAATGCCGATGCCGCTGTCGGTTACGGAAAATTCGACACATGCCGGACCCGTGGCGTCAGCCGCCGGTGACAGCATTTTCAATGCAATCACCACTTCGCCCTGCTCGGTAAATTTGAGTGCATTGCCCGCGAGATTGAGTAACACCTGGCGCAAACGCATGTCGTCGCCGACCAGCCGGGCAGGCACAGTGGGGTCGATGTCGTAGAGCAGCTCGACCGGCTTTTCGCCTTGATTGGCCGCCAGCACCACCGACAAGTCGCGCAGCAGATCGCTCAGCGCAAACGGGTGGCTTTCCAAATCAAGTTTCCCCGCTTCGACCTTGGAAAAATCCAGGATGTCGTTGATGATGCCCAGCAGCGCCTTGGTGGCGCCTTCGGCCTTGGCGGTGTAGTCGCGTTGCTGCGCCGACAGCTCGGTGTGCTGCAACAGTTTTAGCATGCCCAGAATGCCATTCATCGGCGTGCGGATTTCATGGCTCATGGTGGCCAGAAAATCGCTCTTGGCGCGACTCGATGCTTCGGCAGCGTCCTTGGCAGCAATCAGCCGGTCATCCTGCTGGCGCATGCGAGTGGCGGCAAACCACACCAGCAGCATGCCGGAGAGAAAGAAAAACCCGACCAGCGCGACGAAGCGCGCTACGCTTTGCCGTATCGAGGTCATCGCTTCGTCGGTGCTGCGCACCGCAACCAGTGACAAGCCGTCGGCCGCCCCCAGATTGACATGGCGGAAGGCCAGCAGCATCTCTTTTCCATCCGCGCCACGAATGATGTTCACTCCGTCGGAACCGAAGGCGACGTACGTAGCGTACGCCGTATCAAAACCACCCGACGTGGTAGCTACACTCACCAGCCGCCGACGTTCACGATCGAGCAGCGCCAGCGAACCGCTCTCGCCCAGATAGGGGAACAGTTCGTTGCTGTCGGCATTCATCCGAATCGGCATGCTCGCCACGAGGATGCCGTTGAGTTCGCCCGTGGGCGATCCCTCGTTGTCCAAGACCGGCACTTGCTGGGTGATTACCACGCTCCATACCCCGGCACTTTCCTCGACGACATAAACGAATTCGGCGAGACCGGGCTGGACGGCCTGCGCCAGCATTGCCCGATGCTCCTGAGGCACCTGCAGCCGGCTACTATCAGTGGCAGAAAGCAGGCGCTCGCCATCGGGGTGGGTCACGTACAGGTAGCTGAACGCTCCGGGATTGCTCTCGAAGCTTCGCTGCAGCCAGCGATTGAGCGCCGGCGGTGCGGACGGCAATGTCGTTCCTTTGGTCGCCAAACCCGCGGCCTTGCTCACCCAGGCCGAAAAGCTTTCGTTGCCGGCAATTTGCGCCAACTCGCGCCGACGCTCAAGAATCGAGCGCTCCAGAATTGTGCGCTCGCGATCCGTCAGGGCTTCGACCGCGACAATGGAGCGTTTGTACTCCAGTTCGAAGACACCCTTGATGCCCAGCGCCGGAATTCCGTAAAACCACAGCGCAAAAAACAAGGCAAACAGCGTCGCCGAGAGCACACCGAAGTAGACAAGGAGCTGTCTATGGATGCGCATAATGCAGGTCGGACGTCAGCTCACTTTGCGTAGTCAAACTGGTACAGGCGATGCCGTTTGGGGTCGGCTTGTACCCGCTTCAGGCCGTCATACGCGAAGGCCTTGCTCAGCAGGCTGTCGTCGAAGTCCGCCGGCAGGCGGCCCTGGGCTTTGAGAAAGGCCAACTCGCGCGTCAGCGGCGGTGCGCCATCCACCTGCGCGGGAATCGACGGCGCACCGGGCACGTCGAGCAGATCCTTGCGCGCAATGTCGATGACCTTGGGCCGAGGCAAGGCGGGTGGTTTGCCGGTGAATGCGGTAGAGTCGGCAATCACCCAGTCCGCAGCAAGGTCGAGATTGGCGCTCTTCTGCCGCATCCAGTTGATGGCGCGCACGTAGGATGCCGTCAGCAGTGCGGCAACCTCCGGCTGCTTGTCGGAGAAATCGCGCGAGAACACCAGCCAGTCGGTGCTCATACCGCGATAGATTGCCCGGTTGCGCGGATTGCGCGCCAGCGACATCGAGGGGGTCGGTTCCCAGGCGGAATAGGCAGCGACCTGCTCGTTTTCCAGCGCGTCGGGCATTTGCGCAGGTTCCAGGGTCACCAGTTCGATATCCTCTTCGGTCATCTTCGCCGCTTCCAACCCGCGCAACAAAACCAGATGCGAGGATGATCCGGCGGAGTAACCGATCTTCTTGCCACGCAACTCTTCCAGCCGCGAATAATCGCGTGCCACCACCGAAGAAAAATTACGCTTGCCCAGCCCGATCACCACGGTGGGCGTGGTGGCGATGGCGTTAACGGTCGGCATATCGCCAAGGAAGGCCATTTCCAGCTTGCCGTTGCCGACCAGCTTGTACACATCGTTGCCTTTTCTGAAGGCAAAGGTGCGCAGACTAATGCCCTTGGTTTTGAGCTCGGCAGCGAGCAACTTGTCGCGCTGCATCACTGCGCTGATGAAAGCCAGAGGCCAGGCATTGGGTTGCACGCCCAGATCGACGGTATCGGTGCGCGGGGTAAGGTCGTAGCTGTCGTAATACTCGGCGGCGTTCCCCGGGGCGGCGGTCAGCAGACCCAGTATTGCCAACGCGGCCAGCGCTGCCAGTGCGTGTAGCGGGTTCGAAAGTCGACCTGCGTTCATGAATTGCCACCAAGTGTTTTCGGCAAGAGAATATCGAAGCGGGTGCCCTGGCCCACCACCGACTGTACGCTGACCTGTCCGCCGAGGGTTTTATTGACCAGATTTTCTACGATGGCCATGCCCAACCCTGTTCCACCATGGCCGATCTTGGTGCTGAAAAATGGCTTGAACAGCTTGGCCAGATTTTCCTCCGGAATGCCGCATCCATTGTCTGTCACGCTCAGCGCCACCTTGTCGCCCTGATCTTCGGCATGGATGGTCAGCACCCCGTCCGTGCGGCCCTCAAAGGCATGCAGATAGGCGTTGTTGATCAGATTGATGATGATCTGCCCGAGCGGGCCGGGTTGCGAGTCCATGACGATGCCCGGCGCAATATCGACCACCACACGATGCGGATGGCGCTTGAGTGTGGGTGTCAGGGTGCCGATGATTTCCCTGATCACTTCCGCCAGATCAAACTCGCGCCGCTGTTCGCTGGCCTGGTCTGCCGCCACTTGACGGAAACTGCTCAACAGCTCTTTGGCACGCTCCAGATTGCGCAGCAGCATGCCCGTGCCCTCGGTCAGCGAGGAAACAAAATTCGCCAGATCCGACCGCTTGAGGCTGCCTGATTCAATCATCTGTGCGAAAGACTTCGCGTTATCGGTCAAGGTGCTGGCTGCCATCACACTGTTGCCAATGGGAGTGCCCATTTCGTGGGAAACACTGGCGACCAGCGTGCTCAGCGTCGCCTTGGCTTCGCTGCTGGCCAGTTGCTCCTGCGATTTATGCAAACTATCCATCGCCAATTGCAGTTCGGCCGTGCGCTCGGCGACACGTAGTTCGAGGCTTTCGTTGAGTTCGCGCACCTGCTGCAAACTGGCGCGCAACAGCAGATGCGTGTGTACCCGTGCGCGCACCACCGCCGCGTTCACCGGCTTGAAAATAAAGTCGACGGCACCCAGTGCCAGCCCCTGCGCCTCATCCTTTGGATCGTTCTGGGCGGTGACAAAGATCACCGGAATGTCACGCGTACGGGGATCGGCCTTCAGACGTCGGCAGACCTCGTGGCCATCCATGTCCGGCATCATCACATCGAGCAGGATCAGGTCGGGTAGCTGGCCTGCACAAAATTCCAGTGCCTGCACACCGCTGGTCGCCATGAACACTTCGTGATCGGCGCTGAAAATCTGATACAGCAGCTGGATGTTGATGGGCTGATCATCGACGATCAGCAATGATGATTGTGCGCTCTCAGTAGAAGTGATAGTCATGTCGCGTACTGGATATGGTCGGATTCGAATCAGGCGGATGCCTTATCCGCCAACAGGCCTGCCAGCACCGGAAAGCCCGCCTTGGCTGCAATCTGAGCCGCCGTACCGTCGGGCCCGGAGATCGAACGGTCCGCACCGGCATTGAGTAGTGCAGCGACAATTCTTGCTTCACCGGTAAGAGCGGCAGCCATGAGCGGCGTTAACCCTTTTATACCGGGTTGATTAATGTCAAAGTGGAGTTCCAGAATGGCGGTGACTCCCGTCAGCCGCTGCCTCTCTATGGCTTTGATCAAACTCTCGAGCGCCGCCGGGTTGCCTTTGCGGCGAATACCCGAGCCGATTGGCACGTACATACCCAGACTATTGATGATTGATCCGGTGACCATCACGACCAGGGCAATCAGCATCGGTCCCTGCGAAATGCCTAACGCGTCAGCCATGTGGTCAGGCAAGTTGGCTCCGACAATCATGCTGGCATAGGCCAGGAAGAAGAAAACCTTGAGGTAGAGAAACAGCGCCAGAAAAATGAGCAAGCCCAGTGAGCCGATCAAAACATCGCGCTCGATACGAAGCTCAGTGAGCACCTCGGCGGGGATATTGGCCGCGATCACCAGCAAAAAGACAACGCTCACGAGAAATATTTCGCGTGCTTTGCTTGCAGTAGCGACAGGGGCGGGCGAGGTAGCGATGTCAGTCATGGCAAATGTGTAAGGATTTTTACACCGACAATTTACCCGAATCACGGGATATCACGCGCTGCCATAATATGAAGATGAATTTATTCCATGATGACGAGCAGTTCATGGCGCGCGCTCTGGACCTCGCCCGGCAGGCCGCCACACTCGGCGAAGTGCCGGTCGGGGCGCTTGTCGTTCGTGAGGGTGTGGTCATAGGCGAGGGCTTTAACCGCCCAATCGGCGCACATGACCCAACGGCCCACGCCGAAATCATGGCCTTGCGTGCCGCAGCGGCCATTGAGGCCAACTACCGTCTGCCCGGTTGTACGCTCTATGTCACACTGGAACCCTGCGCCATGTGTGCCGGGGCGATTTTGCACAGCCGGGTTGCCCGAGTTGTCTATGGCGCGCGTGACCCGAAAACAGGGGCGAACGGCAGTGTCATTGATCTGTTTGCCGAGCCGCGTCTGAATCATCACGCTCAAATTGAAGGCGGCGTGCTTGCCGATGACTGTGGTCGCTTGCTGTCGAGTTTCTTTTCTGCCCGTCGGCAGCGCACGGCGATTGCCTGAATTTAGCGTTACGACCTATGCGCATTGTCGTTAGCATCCCGGCCCAGACGCTGACTCTCTACGATGAGCGGGCGGCCATGGTTCGACGGTATTTGGTTTCAACCGCCAAGAACGGGCCAGGCGAGCGGCGTGGCAGTTTTTGCACCCCGCGCGGCCAACACAGCGTGCGCGCCAAAATTGGTGCCGGAGCCGCGGCGAACACGGTGTTTGTCGGGAGGCGGCCGACCGGTGAGCTCTGGACGCCGACGCTGGCCGAGCAGTTTCCCGGACGCGACTGGATGCTCACGCGCCTGCTTTGGCTCTCGGGCAGGCAGCCAGGCTTTAATCGTCTGGGGGAAGTCGACACCATGCGCCGCTATATTTACATTCATGGCAGCCCGGATACGGCCCAGATGGGTACGCCGGGCTCGATTGGCTGCGTGCGCATGCATAACGACGACCTGATCGACCTGTTCGACCGTGTCCCCCCCGGCACGCGCGTGGATATTGACGATTTCCAGATCATTACCGGCGTGTGGGACGATCTCTCAACGCCTGCCCGGAGCGTGCGTACCACCGTTTTTGTCGACGAGCAAGGCGTGCCCCCCGAGATCGAGATGGACAAAAACGATCCCCTGTGCGTGCACGCACTGGCGCTGGATGCGACCGGGCAGGCTGTCGGTACCGGTCGCCTGCTGCCCGATGGTCACATCGGGCGCATGGCGGTGCTGCCGAATCAGCGCTGTCTTGGCGTGGGGCGTGCGCTGCTGCTGGCACTGATGGAAGCTGCGCAGCAACGCGGGCAAAACGAACTGCGCCTTAACGCCCAGACCCATGCAGCCGGCTTTTATCGGCAGTTCGGCTTTACCAGCGAAGGGCCTGAGTTCCTGGAAGCAGGCATAATCCATCAAGCAATGCTGCGCAGCGAAAGCTAACTGTATGAATGACTTGACACGCCTCCTAAACGACTTGGCCGCAGCGCCAGTGCTCGACGAGCCGGTTTTGCGCGAAATTACCGGAGCCGCCGGCATGACGCCGCTTGAACTGGTGGACATGTTTGTCGACGACTTCAATGCCAACCTGACCCTCATGCGCGACGCTTTGCCGGCAACCAACCGCGAAGTATTCAATCGCTCGGCGCACTCGCTAAAGTCATCGGCCGGCAATGTGGGTGCACAACGCTTAGCGATGCTCGCCGCGGCCCTCGAAAAAGGCACAAAGTACGAACTGGATCCTGACATCAGTGTCCTGGTCAACCAACTGGAAACCGCTTTTACCGATTTCTGTCACCACATCGAAACCCACCGGGTGCCTTTGTCGGTCGGCTGAATTTTTCTGGGTACAGTCGGGCTCAAGAGGACGTCAGGGCATACCGGCGGCGTTCGCCAGCACCATCCGACCACCAGGTCTGCTCGTCAAAACTGAATCTCGCCCGCGCTCCGCGCCCCAGTTTCACGATGGTTGAGGCACGGGTGCCGTAGCCTGGCAGGTGAATGAAGGCGGCGGATAGCGCTCGCTCCCATTCCATCGGTATGCCGGTGGCCGGCAGGTGGTGATCGGGATGAACGCGCGGGTCAGCAAGCAATGCACGCATGGCTGATTCGTCAGGTAGTGAAGCCAGTGCCGCCTCAAACGCGTTCTTTGCCCCGCTCACCTTCGGCCAAGCGGTGTCGAGCAAGTGATTCGATACCCCATATACGCCGGGCGGAAGAGCACGGGCTTCGCCGCTGACGTTTGAGGCCCACCACAGTTCAGTACGATCACCAACCAGCAGGTTATAGCCGTTGCAGCAGGCTCCGAAGGCTTGCGTAGCGGCAATGTAGTCGGCTGGAGGCGTACTCCCGGTGAGAAAGTCTGCCACCAGCATCCCGCGCGAGGGGCGGTCGAGCTCGGTTTGGGCCGGGTCGCGGTAGTTGGTCAATGCCGCGAAGCGTCCTTGCCGGGTGATCCCCAGCCACGTGCCGCCCGCGGCAACGTCGCGCCCGGCCAGCACCTGCGGGTGTTCTGGCCAGAACGCCGCTGGTTTGCTCGGGCGCGCGTAAAACTCGTCGCGGTTGGCCGCAACCACCAGCGGAAAATCAGCATGGACCTGCCACGCAAACACGATCAGGCACATCGCTGGGCACCTCGATTAGCGCTTGCGAGTGTCGGGACCATCCAGCGCGTAAGGCAAGTCCAGTAGGGTGAGCGGTGGCCCAACTGGCGCTCCTACCGTAATTGAACCCGCCTCGATAGCGGCGATTTGCGCGCAGAGCAGGGCCTCTATGTCGCCAGTGGATTCAGGCGACCGAGCGACGAAGACCAGAGCACCGCAGGGTTGATCACCTGATTCCGGAGCAAAGACCTGATCGCCGGGCTTGGCCGAAGCCGACAATCGCACGCGCACCATCCTGCGCTTGATCTTGCCCAGGTACTGTGTGCGCGCAACGATTTCCTGGCCCGGGTAACAGCCCTTGCTGAAACTGATGCCTGCGACGGCAAGTAATTCCATGTTCAGCATTTGGGGTACGAAAGCCTCTTGCGTCGCCAGTTCAACGTGCGGCAAGCCTGCGGCAATCGTCAGCCAATGCCAGGTTTCAATGGCAACTTCGCGTTCGGGATTCAGGTCGGACAGCTCAGTCGTTGCCTGAGTAACCGGGGCAAGCATCATCCACAGGGCAGGGCGGTCGGTGCTGTTGAGGCGAAACGGTGGCAGGTTTCCGCAAGTCGGCGCTGGTGACACGGCGGTTGCGATACCGATCAGGGCGAATTCAGCGCTTGCATCGGTCAGCTTCACCTTGGCGCGAAGTACATACATAGAGAGCTTCTTGAGCATGCCAGGCAGCACCTCTCGAGGCAGAATCAAGAGCAGATCGCCATTGGCCGAGGGGTCGCGCACCACTCTGAACAAGGCCAAGAGGCGGCCTTTCGGAGTACAAAACCCCGCCAGACGGATCTCGTTAAGGGCAATGCTTTGAACATCATTGGTCAGCAGGTTTTGCAGGAAATCGGCGGCGTCGGGTCCGCTGGCGCGAATCAGCCCCTGATCGTCAAGGCGTGACCAGAGCGGTGCTTCAGGAGCGAGGAGGGCCGTGCGATCAATCATTGGATCAGTCATAGTGGCGAGCATAGTCTTTCAGGTCAGGTAGGGCCAAATGCTATCATCTGGCACCTATTTGCAGATCCCACCAATGACCTCAAGCGCACTTAAAGTTGCGTTTCGACTTTCCTGATGCGCCTACTCAAGCTACTGTTTTTCTTAGTAATTATCCTTACTATGGGTGCGGTTATGGTGATTCGTCAAGCGACAACGGTGCCTTTGCCGCTGGCCAACGAGCGCCTTGAGTTTACCGTGCCCGGTGGGAGCGGCCTGATTATCGCCGCCGAGATCATTTCGGCGGCAGGAGCCGGTGTGCCGGCCTGGCAACTGGCCTTACTGGGGCGCGTCATGGGGCGTGCCACCCAAATCAAGGCGGGCAGCTACGAAGTGCAACGGGGTGTGACCCCGGTAGGGTTGATCGACATACTGACCCGGGGCGATGTCTCTCTCGGGCGACTGACCCTGGTTGAGGGCAGAACGGCGAGCGAGTTTCGCGCCATGCTCAATGCCCATCCGGATCTGACGCACGACTCGGCGAGCCTGAGCGATGCGCAATTGGCTGCCCGCTTGGGCATGGCCGGCACCTCGCTCGAAGGCCGCTTTGCACCAGAGACCTATCTGTTTGACAAGCAAAGCAGCAATCTGGAGGTGTTGCGTCGCGCCCACGCCGCCCAAGCGAGGGCCATCGCTGCGGCATGGCAGGAGCGTAACCCTGACCTGCCATTGAGATCGCCTGATGAGCTGCTGGTGCTCGCTTCAATGATTGAGAAGGAGACGGGGCTCGCCTCGGACCGACCGACCATCGCCTCGGTCTTCGCCAATCGCCTGCGTATCGGCATGCCGATGCAATCCGACCCGACGGTCATTTACGGGTTGGGCGCACGCTTCGATGGCAACCTGCGGCGTGTTGATTTGCAAACCGACACGCCCTGGAACACCTATACCCGAGGCGGGTTGCCACCGACGGCGATTTGCCTGCCAGGGGTGATGGCCTTGAGGGCCGCGAGCAACCCTCCCAAAACCTCGTTTCTCTATTTCGTCGCGCGCGGAGATGGATCAAGCGCGTTTTCTGAGACGCTGGACGCGCATAATCGTGCTGTTAACCAGCACCAAAGGCGCGCGTCGCGCTGATTTTATTGAGCTTACTTGCCTATGTCCGCCCCCTCGCCTGCACCTTCGCCTCGTGGTCGTTTTATCACCTTTGAAGGTATTGACGGTGCCGGAAAGAGCACGCAGCATGCGCGCCTGATTGATTACCTACGTGACAAGGGTGTAACGGTGGTTGCCAGTCGCGAGCCAGGTGGGACGCCCCTCGGTGAGAAATTACGCACCCTGTTGCTGGGCGACTCCATGCACCTGGAAACCGAGGCACTACTTATGTTTGCTGCACGCCGAGAGCATATCGCGCAGGTGATCGAACCGGCGTTGATGCGCGGTGACTGGGTGGTCTGCGATCGCTTTACCGACGCCTCGGTGGCCTATCAAGGCGGCGGGCGGGGTCTGCCACTGACCAAATTGCAGCAATTGGCGACCTGGGTACAAGGCGACCTCCGCCCTGATCTGACCCTTGTTTTTGATGCTCCGGTCGAACTTGCCCAGGCACGGGTGCGCTCGGGCACGACCAATCCCGATCGTTTCGAGCAAGAGCAAAACGAGTTTTTCCAGCGCGTCCGGCAGGCCTATTTGGCAATTGCTGCGAATGAACCACTACGTGTGAAGGTGATCAATGCTACCCAGTCACCGGAAAAGATCGCAACAGAAGTTAAAGCACTAGTTGATAAAGTGTATTTAATACATTGAATAAATATGATTAGTTATATGGACTGGCACTCGAATCAGTGGCGCGCGCTGCTCGGTAACGGAATCGGGCGTCTGGGTCATGCGACATTGCTGATCGGAGGCAAAGGCCTGGGGCAGCGCGAATTCGCCGATCAGTTGGCGGCACTGCTATTGTGTGAAGCGCCACGCGCGGCATCGGCAAGTTCGGCCGGGAGACCTCACGCATGTGGAAGTTGCCCTTCATGCCATTGGTTGTCGACCGAGTCTCATCCCGACTTTCGTGCAGTGCAACCTGAAGATGCAGGGGAGGGTGACGACGAGGCCGAAGAGAAGGCCACAGCGGTGCCGGGTAAAGGCAAAAAGCTTTCGTCAGCAATCAAGATCGGTGCCATTCGAGCGCTGGAAGATTTTGTTTTTGTCGGCAGTCATCGTCACGGACGACGGGTTGTCATCATTGATCCGGCTGAAGCCATGAATGTTCATGCGGCCAATGCACTGCTTAAAATACTTGAAGAACCGCCGGCAAGTGTCTATTTTATATTGGTATCCTGTAAATCACGGGCATTACTTCCTACCTTGAGAAGCCGCTGTCGGTCGCTGGAGTTTTCCCGCCCGTCGCGTGCTGATGCCGAAGCGTGGCTGCGCAATGTGGGTAGCGATACGCGCGGCGCGCGGTTCCTGGATGTCGTCAATGGTGCCCCCGCAACGGTATTGGAGTGGCAGCACAGCAAGCTGCTGCCGGCCATGGAGTCGGTCATTGATTCTCTTTTTGCACTGCTCCGGTCTTCTTCGGCCGACCCGTTAGCGCTTGCGACCCAATGGGACGCCCTTTTAAAAAAGGAAGCCACGCTGTCGCTAGAACTACTGGTCGAGGCAACGCAGCGCTGGGTGTTTGATCTGGCTCAACGGCATGCTGTGGGCGAAATGCACTATCACACGGCATGGGCCGGTTCCGCCTCAGGAGCGAGTGCGCCGCTGTCTGGATTAACGCGCGGGTGGCGTGAGCTACTACGCTTCCGACGCTCCGCCAATCATCCGCTTAATCAGTTATTGTTTCTTGAGGATTTTGCGACGCAGTTGGTTCGGGCTGTCGCTCCAGCGGACACTCCCGCGCCGGGCAAGCGATGAACCCCGTGCCATACCAACCGAATTCGTGCTTGCTTGTCGATTCGCATTGCCATATCGATTTCCCGGATCTGGCGGTACGAGAAGCTGAAATTCTCGCTGCCATGGCGGCCAATGGCGTTGGCTGGGCGTTGATTGCCGGTGTGACTCTGGAGCGCTTTCCTGATGTACTGGCGTTGGCGACACGGCATGAGCAACTCTTCGCGGCAGTAGGTGTGCATCCCGACACGGAAGAGGAGGGTGCCGAAGAACCAGATGTAGCGACCTTGATTCGCCTGGCCGAGCATCCGCGCGTGGTCGCCATTGGCGAAACTGGTCTCGACTATTACCGACTCGCGGGCAATCTTGAATGGCAACGCGAGCGTTTCCGCGTTCATATTCGGGCAGCCCGAGCGTGCGGCAAGCCCCTGATCATTCACACGCGCGCTGCGGCGGATGACACGCTGCGCCTGCTGGAAGAGGAGCGCGCCAGCGAGGTGGGTGGTGTCTTTCACTGTTTCACTGAAAGCTTGGACGTGGCTCGTAGAGCACTGGACCTGAACTTCCACATATCTTTTTCCGGCATCGTTACCTTTAAGAATGCGCTTGAAATCAAGGAGGTTGCACGCGAGATTCCGCTCGACCGGCTATTGATTGAAACGGATTCGCCTTATCTCGCGCCGGTGCCTTTTCGCGGCAAACAAAACCACCCGGCACTGGTGCGTCACGTGGCGGAGGAGGTGGCGCGTCTGCGCGAGATTCCTTTCGATGCCATCGCCAAAGCCACCACTGACAATTTTTTCAGACTCTTCAGGACCGCTCATGAGTAACCTCAACGCATTGTTTATTTGTGTTTATTTACTTATTTCTAGCTTTTCAACAGCGGTACTCGCGGGTGCCTATGAAGAGGCGATTTTGGCCGCGCGAGATGGTCGAACGGCTGAGATAGCGGCCTTGTTGCAGCGCGGACTTGATCCAAATACAACCGATAGCGATGGTACAACGCTACTGGGTTTGGCGGCTCGCAACGGCGATTTGGCCACGGTTGAGATGCTGCTCAACCACCGAGCCAGCCCGAATCGGCGCAATCGCTACGGCGATACGCCTTTGCTTCTGGCTGCCAATTTAGGTCGACTGGATTTGGTCAAAATCCTCCATGCCGGTGGAGGAGAAATGGAACCTCCGGGATGGGGTGTTTTACATTACGCCGTGTTTCACGGGCACATGACGATTGTCGAGTATGTTTTGGGAACATCCATTGATGTCAATCGGCGCGCACCTAACCAACGCACCGCGTTAATGCTGGCCGCCGGACATGGAAATTTGGAGGCAGTCAAACTCCTGCTCGCCAACGGGGCCGATCCCGCGCTAACGACCCCTGACCAGAAAACTGCAGCGCAAATCGCCACTGAAAAGGGTTTCGTTGAGGTCGCTAGTTTTCTTTTGACGGTAAAAGGCGATCCTGTCGCTGGGGAGCTGGGTGCGCCGGCGACTTCGACAACCGTAACTAACAATGAGCGCCCGTAACGAGATTGCAGCGCGTTGTAGGGGCGTCGGTTGGCCTTCACCGATCGATTCGCATTGCGTGACGTAGCGTTTGTTATTGAGACTTTGATGCGCATAATTGGTATTATGTAAAATATAAAGCGCAGCGCCTCCGCTGTGCTACGCGTAAATCACCCGACTCGCCGGCACATGGATAACGCTGAAACAAATCTTTTTGGTCAGCATGCCCCTTAATGAATGTGGTGATGCCCACCCTCACCATGCACATGACCGTGCTCAACTTCCTGTGCGGTCGCAGCTCGCACTGCGGTGACGGTGCAGTCAAATATCAATGAGACTCCGGCTAAGGGATGATTGCCGTCCACGACTACCTTCCCGTCGGCAATGTCAGTAATCATGAACAACGTTCCATCCGACTCCGGATCATCTTCATCGCCGCGCTCAAACTGCATCCCGACCGAAATATCATCGGGAAATAAATTGCGGTCCTCAATCTCAACCAACTCAGCGTCGTAATCCCCGAAGGCGTCTTCCGGCTCAAGCTTCAGTAGCAGCTTCTCGCCAACATCTTTCCCTTGCAGCGCTTCTTCAAGGCGGTCAAAAATTCCCCCATAACCGCCATGGAGATAGACCAAGGGCTTCTCGCCCTCATCGACAGTGGCGCCGTCACTGTCTGTGACACGATAGTTGAGAGTGACGACGGTATTTCTAGCGATTTGCATGGCTACCCTTGTGGTGAGCGCGTGACCGCGCGATGTGATGATTGGTTTTATCCGCAAATGAAAGATCTTTGACGAGCTTGAACACTGCAGCGGCATGTCCTTTAGGAGCGATGTCGTACAGCGCGTGCTGAACGATTCCCTCCCGGTCAATAACGAATGTAGACCGAATGACACAGAGTTTCCTGTGTCCGTCGAATTGCTTGTACTGACTTACACCAAACTTCCGGCAAACCTCGCCGTCCTCGTCAGAAAGCAAACGAATGGATAGTCCCTGTTCGTCCCTGAATTCGGCATGTGACAGACAGTCGTCCCGCGAAACGCCAACAACAATGCAACCTAGCTTTCCAAAATCGCTTTCATGGTCGGAAAAGTCAGTAGCTTCAATGGTGCATAGAGGCGTTTTGTCTCGGGGATAGAAAAACACCACGGCATGTTGCTTACCACGTATGGACCCGAAGTCGAAATACTCCATATCGGCATCTGGCAGTGAAAACTGGGGGGCAACCTCTCCGTGATGAAGCATTTGCGTTCTCCCTCCTGCTTCATGTGTCACCGAGGCCTGGCCAAGGCACGCACTGGCAGCAACAAACAATTTTCAGTTGGATGTTTCCTCTAAAACGACGTCTGCAACCCGATGCGGACTCGCCAGATACTCTTGCGAGCGCATCTCGATCATGCGACTTACGGTACGGTGAAACTCGGTCGCTTGCGTGCCCTCAGTGTAAATCTCTTCGGCGGGAACGTCTGCGCAAGCAATAAGTTTCACGCGGTGATCATACAGAATATCGATCAGCCAAGTGAACCGCCTCGCTTCACTTGCACTCTCTTTTCCCAAACGTGGAATCGCCGATAAAAACACGGTGTGGTGGCGTTGAACAAGGCCCAGATAATCGGCTTGGGAGCGAGGCCCGCCGCACAGTGTGGCGAAGTCAAACCACACCACGCCCGGCGCTCTTTGAATCACCGGAATTTCTCGGCCAACCAGTTCGATCGGGCGCGAATGCCCGTCACCGCCGGCAATACGACGGAAGATGTCTTCAAGTTTCCCCAACGAGACCGCGCTGGTTGGGACGAGGAAAATGTCTTCCTGCGCAAGTTCCCGCCGGCGGTAGTCCACCCCTGCGTCAATCTCGATCACGTCGAGTTGCCGATTCAGCATCGCGATGGTCGGCAAAAAACGGTCACGCTGAAGCCCATTGGGATAAAGGCCATCGGGTGGGTAGTTCGATGTGATACAGAACAGCACCCCCTCAGCAAACAACGCCTCCATCAAGCGCCCCAGAATCATGGCATCCGCAATATCTGACACATGAAACTCATCGAAACACATCAGTCGCGTTTGTTCGGCAATATCGTGGGCGATCAGCAGTAACGGGTCGCTCTCGTTACGATAGCCTTGCAAAGCCTGATGAATTTCGCGCATAAAGGCGTGGAAGTGCACCCGACGCTTGCGGCGATAGGGGACTGCCGCAAAAAAGCAGTCCATCAGAAAGCTCTTTCCGCGCCCTACTCCACCCCAGAACCAGACGCCGCGAGGTAGCGTCGGGCGCGCCAGCAACTTTCTCAGGGCCGTTCGGCGCGCCGCTTTAAAGGCGATGAGTTCATCGTAAAAGCGCTGCAAACGCTTCGCCGCGGCCAGTTGTGCGTGATCGGCAACAATGCCGCGCTCCCGTAGGGCCGCATTGAAGCCATCGATCATGCCAAGTTGAGGAACTTCGAGTATTCGGTGCGGCATCAAAGAAAAAAGCGGCCGACAACGCTGCCGGCCGCTCTATTCGCGCAATGGTTGATCAGAAATGGAGCGGACGCTTATCGACCGCCAGTGAGGCTTCGTGCATCGTCTCCGACAGCGTCGGGTGAGCGTGGCAGATACGTGCGATGTCCTCCGAAGACGCATTGAACTCCATCGCCACCACAGCTTCGGCAATCAACTCTGACGCGTTGTTACCGATGACATGAACCCCAAGAATACGATCAGTCCTGGCACATGCCAGCATCTTGACAAAGCCAGTGGTGTCGCCCTGGCCGAGCGCACGACCGTTGGCAGCGAATGGAATCTGGCCGGCGCGATACTCTATGCCTTCCTTCTTGAGTTGCTGTTCAGTCTTGCCCACCCAAGCAATTTCAGGGTGGGTATAAATCACCCAAGGCACCGTATCAAGGTTGACGTGCCCTTTCTGGCCTGCTATGCATTCGGCCACCATGACGCCCTCTTCCATGCTCTTGTGTGCCAGCATGGGTCCGGGCACCACGTCGCCAACAGCCCAGACATTTGGCAAATTGGTCTGACAGTGCTCGCCGACCACGATGAAGCCACGCTCATTAATCTGCAAGCCCACAGCATCGGCAGCGAGACCTTGGGTATTGGGCACGCGTCCCACGGAAACGATCAGCTTGTCACACTCAAGCACCTTGGATTCATCGCCCAGATCGTACTCGATCTTCACGCCCTTCTTGCTCTGTGTGACAGCGTTGATCTTCACGCCGAGCTGGATATTGAGCCCTTGCTTCTGGGTGAATACCTTCCAGGCTTCTTTTGCCACCGCAGTATCGGCAGCCGCCAGGAAATCGGGCAATGCCTCAAGAATGGTCACTTCCGAGCCCAAGCGCTTCCAGACCGAACCCAACTCAAGACCAATCACCCCAGCGCCGATAACGCCCAAGCGCTTGGGTGTGCCTTCAAAACTCAAGGCACCCACGTTATCGCAGACTACCTTGTTATCAACAGGAATGTTCGGCAAATGACGTGCTGTGGAGCCGGTGGCGACGATAACGTGTGTCGCATGGACTTGTTCTCCATTGACATCAACGACCCAGCGGTCTTCGTCGCGGCCGACAAATTTCCCGTGTCCGGGCAGCAAGGTAACCTTGTTCTTTTTGAACAAGCCCTTGATACCACTGGTCAGTTGATTGACGATGTTGTCCTTGCGCTTGACCATCGTCGCGACGTCGATCTTCACGCCTTCCGCGCTGATTCCGTGCATCTGGAATCCGTGCTGTGCTTCCTCGTAAAGCTCAGAAGAGCGTAAAAGCGCCTTGGACGGAATGCAGCCGACATTGAGGCACGTGCCACCCAGGCGAACCTCACCCTTGGGGTCGGCATAGGACTCAGACTCGATACAGGCGGTCGAGAGCCCTAATTGCGCCGCCCGAATGGCGGCAATGTAACCCCCGGGGCCGGCACCGATAACGACAACGTCAAATTGTTTGTTTGCCATAGTGGCCTACCTCACAGTTCCAGCAACAGACGCGCAGGATCTTCCAGCGCCTCTTTCATCGTAACCAAGCCCAGGACAGCCTCGCGACCGTCAATGATGCGGTGGTCATAAGACATGGCCAGATAGTTCATCGGGCGAACCACCACTTGACCATTCTCGACCACGGCGCGATCCTTGGTGGCGTGCACGCCGAGGATCGCCGACTGCGGCGGGTTAATGATCGGGGTCGACATCATTGAACCGAAAATGCCGCCGTTGGAAATCGAGAACGTACCACCGGTCAGGTCTTCCAGAGTCAACTTGCCATCCTTGGCTTTCTGACCGAACTCGGCAATCTTCTTCTCGATCTGGGCCAGCGTCATCTGGTCGGCATCGCGCAGGATGGGGACCACCAGCCCGCGCGGGCTGCCCACCGCAATTCCGATGTCGAAATAACCGTGGTACACAATGTCATTGCCATCGACAGAGGCATTGAGAACCGGATACTTTTTCAGTGCCGCCACCGCGGCTTTGACGAAGAACGACATGAAGCCCAGCTTGGCACCATGCTCCTTCTCGAACTTATCCTTGTATTTGTTCCGCAGGTCCATCACCGGGGCCATATTGACCTCGTTGAAGGTAGTCAGAATGGCGTTGGTTGCCTGCGATTGCAGCAGACGTTCGGCCACGCGCGCGCGCAAGCGGGTCATCGGCACGCGCTGCTCGGGGCGATCGGCGATGATGGCGTCGGCACTGACCACATTGGGCTGGGGCAGCAGGTTTCGGGAAGTCGGCGCTGGTGAGACGGCGCTTACGGGCTGTGCGGGTGCCGCAGCAGGCTTGGCTGCAGGTGCGACTGAGGTTGCGCCGGTGCCAGCGACATCTTCCTTGAGGATTCGTCCGCCACGACCAGTGCCCGTTACGTCAGCCGCTGACATGCCCTTCTCGTCCATCATCTTGCGTGCGGCAGGCATGGCCACGGCGGCGGGTGCGGCGCTGGCAGCCGCCGGCGTGGCGGCAGGTGCTGGCGCCGCAGCGGCCGGTTTGGCGGCACCGGCCACGGCTTTGGCATCGGTATCCAGGTGCGCAATGACCTCACCTGAAACTACCATGTCTCCGTTCGTCTTCACGATCTTGACGATTACACCCGAATCCGGGGCGGGCAGTTCGAGAACTACCTTATCAGTTTCGATGTCAATCAGGTTCTGGTCGCGCGTGACAGCATCGCCTTCCTTGATGTGCCATTGGGAAAGGGTTGCTTCGGCAACCGACTCGGACAACTGGGGTACTTTGACTTCGATCAGCATATCTGTCTCTCTCTGTCTTATGGATTATTCGGGAGCTTTGAGTTTGGCGAAGGCACCTTCGATCCCCGCCTTCTGCTGCAAATTGTGCTTGGAGTAGTAGCCAACTGCAGGAGACGCCGAAGCCGGGCGGCTAACCAGGAAAAGCTCCTGATTCCCCGACGCTGTAGCGCTAACAAGATGGTGCCGCGACGCCAACCAGTACCAAGCACCCTGGTTGCGGGGCTCTTCCTGAACCCATACGACCTCCTTCGCTTTCGGCCACTTGGCCAGTTCGGCTTGAAGGGCTGCCTCTGGGAACGGATACAACTGCTCCATTCGGATCACGACGGTGTTGGTTACCTTCTGTTCTCGACGATACGCCATCAGTTCGTAGTAAATCTTGCCCGTGCAAAGTACGACACGGTTTACCTTCTTCGCATCCAGATCGTCGGTTTCACCGATCACTGTCTGGAACCTGCCCTTGGACAGTTCATCGAGCGTCGAGGTTGCATCCTTGTGGCGCAGTAGCGACTTGGGCGTAATAATGACCAAGGGCTTACGAACCTTCCGCAGCATCTGGCGCCGGAGTAGGTGGAAAATCTGGGCCGCACTGGTCGGAACACATACCTGCCAATTTTGCTCGGCCGACATGTTCATGAAACGCTCGATTCGTGCCGATGAGTGCTCGGGGCCCTGCCCCTCATAGCCATGAGGCAACATCAACGTGAGTCCGGATAAGCGGCCCCATTTGGCCTCACCAGAGCTGATGAACTGATCGATGACGACCTGTGCTCCGTTGGCGAAGTCGCCGAACTGTGCTTCCCAGATGCAGAGCTCATCGGGCATGGCACCGGAGTAACCATACTCGAAGGCCATCACCGCCTCTTCGGAGAGCACGGAGTCGATGACGATGAAAGGGGCCTGTTTGGGATCAATATGCTGCAGGGGCTGGTAGGTGCCCGAGTCCCACTTTTCCCGATTCTGGTCGTGCAATACCGCATGACGATGGAAAAAGGTTCCGCGACCACAGTCCTCACCAGAGACGCGGACACCGATGCCTTGCATCACGAGCGTGGCATAGGCCAGATTTTCGCCCATGCCCCAGTCAACGGGCACCTTACCTTCGCCCATCTGCTTGCGATCATCAATAATTTTTTGAACGCGTGAATGCAGCACAAAACCTTCGGGAATCGTGGTCAAAGCCTTGGCAACCTTCTTCAGGTCTGCCAGCGGAACACCCGACTTGCACTCGTCGGTGTAAGGCTGATTCATATGCGGAGCCCAGTCGGCCATGAGCTTGTTGCTCAGGTTTCCCAATACCGGGTTATAAAGAAGCTCGCCACGATCCAGCGCTGAGCGGTAATCGGCGATGACCTGCTCGGGCTCGCCGACTGCGCACACATTTTGTGCGACCAATTTGTCGGCATAGAGCTTGCGCGTGCCGGGATGCTGCGCCACTTTTTTGTACATTAGCGGTTGAGTCACCATCGGCTCGTCCTGCTCATTGTGACCAAGCTTGCGGAAACAGACGATATCCACGACCACATCGCGATGGAACTCCTGACGGAACTCCATGGCCAGGCGAGTCACGAACGCTACAGCTTCAGGGTCGTCACCATTGACGTGGAAAATCGGTGCCTCAATCATCTTGAAGATGTCGGTACAGTAAAGCGAGGAGCGGTAGTCACGCAGATCGGAGGTGGTAAACCCGATCTGGTTATTGATCACAAGGTGAACGGTTCCCCCGGTACCGTAGCCACGGGTCTGCGAGAAGTTCAGCATTTCCTGATTGACACCCTGTCCGATCACCGCAGAGTCGCCGTGAATAATTACCGGCAGAACCTGACCGCCATCTTTGTTACCTCGACGACGCTGACGGGCGTACACCGACCCTTCGACCACAGGATTGACAATCTCTAGATGCGATGGATTGAATGCCAATGTCAGGTGTACCGGTCCACCTGGAGTGGCGACATCCGATGAAAATCCCATGTGGTACTTGACATCGCCGGCTGCCAGATCCGAGGCCTTTTTGCCTTCGAATTCATCAAACAAAATGGCAGGCGCTTTGCCTAGGGTGTTTACGAGTACGTTGAGACGGCCGCGGTGAGCCATCCCCACCACAATTTCTTCCACACCGAGTGTGCCGGCAACACGCACGAGCTCATCAAGCGATACGATCGTCGCTTCGCCACCCTCTAGTGAGAAGCGCTTCTGTCCCACATATTTGGTGTGCAAATACCGCTCAAGCGTTTCAGCGGCAGTCAAACGCTCCAGAAAACGCTTCTTTTCCTCAGGCTTATACGCCGGAGTCGCGCGGCCCGTTTCCAGATTGGCCTGAAGCCAGCGCTTCTGGGCAACGTCTGAGATGTACATGTACTCGGCACCGATGGTGCCGCAGTACGTTTGCCGAACAGCCTCAAGAACCTCGCGCAAGGTGGCGACTTCAGGCAGTGCCGCGAAGGACCCGGTCTGGAACGACTGTCCCAGGTCCGCTTCGGTAAATCCGTAGTGTGAGGGCTCGAGTTCGGCAATGGTCGGTCGCTCGCTCCGCTTGAGTGGATCAAGCTGTGCCCAGCGATTCCCCAGAAAGCGGTAGGCGTTGATAAGCTGCAACACCTTGACCTGCTTGCCATCAGCGGATGCAGACTGGCGCGCGGGGGCCTGCAGCGTGCCGTCTTTCGCGCGCTGCGCAAACGACACAATGACAGGATGATGAGACACGTCAGGTCCGGTGTAGTCTCCGGCGCCTGGAAGTGTGCCCAATTTGTCAAAATAGTCGCGCCAGGCGGGGGCAACTGCAGCGGGGTTTTCCAGGTACACGTCGTACAGCTCTTCAATGTACGGCGTGTTGGTGCCGAACAGATAGGAGTTCGACAACATCTGCTTCATCATCATGTCACCTCATCATTGTTCTTTTTCGATGTCTAAAAAAGAAAGGTGCTTTGGTGCACCTTTCTTTTGAATCAATCAACGCGTTGCGATTGGGGGAACGGTTCTCCGCGCGGCTCCAGTGTACAACTGGCGAGGACGACCAATCTTGTATTCGGGATCGGTAATCATCTCCTCCCACTGCGTCATCCAGCCGACCGTACGTGCCAGGGCGAAAATACAGGTGAACATGGAAGTAGGTATGCCCAGCGCTTTCTGAACAATGCCAGAATAGAAATCAACATTCGGGTACAGTTTCTTGGAAACGAAATACTCGTCCTCAAGTGCGATCTTCTCCAGTTCTTTCGCCAGCTTGAACAGACGATCGTTCTCAAGTCCTAGCTCACCCAGAACATCGGCACACACCTTGCCCATGAGTTTGGCACGCGGATCGAAGTTCTTGTAAACCCGGTGTCCAAAGCCCATCAGCTTGAAGCTATCACTCTTGTCCTTTGCGCGCTTGATGTATTCCCCGACGCGTGACACATCGCCGATTTCCTCCAGCATCTGCAGGCAGGCTTCATTTGCGCCACCGTGAGCTGGACCCCATAAACACGCTATGCCAGCAGAAATACAGGCGAACGGGTTCGCACCAGACGAACCAGCCAAGCGCACTGTGGACGTGGATGCATTTTGCTCATGATCCGCATGCAGAGTGAATATTACGTCCAGTGCCCTGACGAGTACCGGGTTGGGCTCGTACTTGTCACACGGCGTGCCAAACATCATGTGCATGAAGTTTGCGGTGTAGTCCAGATCGTTGCGCGGGAACATGAACGGCTGGCCAATGTTGTACTTATAAGCCATGGCCACTATGGTCGGGAGTTTGGCCACCAAGCGATTAAACGAAATGTTTCGATGCTCTACATCTGCAAAATCCATTGCGTCATGATAGAAGGCCGCCAAGGCACCGACCGTTCCGACCATGACTGCCATAGGATGCGCATCGCGACGAAACCCCGTAAAGAATCGATTCATCTGATCGTGCACCATCGTGTGGTTCCTGATGGTGTCTTCAAACTTTGTCTTCTGACCCAGGTCAGGCAACTCACCATTTTTAAGAAGGTAGGCAACCTCAAGAAACGAACAGTTCTCGGCCAATTGCTCTATTGGATATCCCCGATAGAGCAGTTCGCCTTTATCCCCGTCAATAAACGTGATCTTTGACTGACAACTTGCTGTTGAGAGAAAACCGGAGTCATAGGTAAATAAACCGGTCTTTCCGCCCAGCGTGCGGATGTCAATGACATCCTGTCCATGTGTGCCGACAAGAACCGGAAACTCAACGTTCTTTCCGTCCACCGACATTGTTGCGACGCGATTGGAACTCATTTCTTCTCCCCCTTAGGTTAATACCACGAAGTTTTGCAGCTAAAAATTACGTTCGGCTTTCAATTTCCAGGCATTTCTACGTACATTGGACGCTGGCGTCAGGGGCGCCTAAGTTCCGCAAGCAGATTGTCACGGACAACGTCCACATCATCAGGTGCGACCTTGCCACTGACTAAAGCCCACAGATCATGATCCTCCTCGGCCAGCAGTGCGCGCAAGGCTGATTCTTCCTCCGCGTCAATAGAGTCGCCGACGCGCTCCCAATAACGCTTGAAGACCAGATCCAACTCAAGCAAGGCGCGCCGGCAATGCCAACGCAACTTGTTCAGTCGAGCAGTCTTGGGAAGCACAACCTCTTCCGCGCCAGACAACACCAGATCAGCGTCAGACCGCACGACGAACCATCATGTCCTTGATTTTGCCGATCGCCTTCGTCGGGTTAAGGCCCTTGGGGCATACGTCAACGCAGTTCATGATGCTGTGGCAACGGAAAAGTCGGTAAGGATCTTCAAGGTTGTCCAAGCGCTCACTGGTCGCCTGATCGCGCGTGTCGGCAATAAACCGATAGGCGGCGAGCAAACCTGCGGGCCCGACAAACTTGTCCGGGTTCCACCAGAACGATGGGCACGATGTGGTGCAGCAGGCGCACAGAATGCATTCGTAGAGCCCGTTGAGTTCTTCCCTGTCTTCAGGCGATTGCAACCGCTCTCGCTCAGGTGGAGGGTCGTTGTTGATCAGATAGGGCTTTATCGACAGGTACTGCTTGAAAAACTGGGTCATATCCACAATCAGGTCGCGCACGACCGGCAGACCTGGCAATGGTCGGAGTACGATCGGTTTGCCCTCGGGGAATGAGTTCAGATCGGTCAGGCAAGCCAGACCATTCTTGCCGTTGATATTCATTGCATCCGACCCGCAGACGCCTTCTCGGCAGGAGCGACGGAAGGAGAGTGAATCATCCTTGGCTTTTAACTTAGTCATCGCATCCAGCAGTTTCCGGTCTGTCGAGTCGATTTCGACCGAAATATCCTGCATGTAGGGCTTGGCATCCTTATCCGGATCGTAGCGGTAGATGCTGAACTTCAGAGTACGTGTCGTCATGTCGCGAATTCCTTCTTAGTAGGCGCGCTTCTTAAGTTCGATGGTATCGACGGTTAGTGGCTTCATCTGCACGGGCTTGTAGCTCATTTGATTACCATCGCGCGACCACAAGGAATGTTTCAGCCAATTCTTGTCATCGCGCCCATTCGGCGTCTCGGGGGTATCCAAGGCATCATCGCGCACATGGGCCCCACGTGATTCCGTGCGGGCGTTCGCCGACACCATCGTTGCTTTTGCGACTTCGATCAGATTTTCAAGCTCCAGCGCCTCAATACGAGCGGTATTGAACACCTTGGACTTATCACCAATCTCAAGTTGAGCGACATCATCAGCCACCTTTTGAATCTTGGTAACCCCCTCGACCAGCATGTCTTTGAAACGGAACACCCCTGCATGCTTCTGCATGGTGCGCTGCATTTCGAGCCGTGTTTCGTGTGGGTTGCTACCGCTCTTCTGATTATTGAGGCGATCAACACGCGCCAGCGAGCGATCAATGGCGTCGTTGGGCAATGGCTTGTGCGCCAGTGCGCCTCCCTTGAGGTCATTGACAGCCGTCTCGCCAGCTGATTTTCCAAAGACCAGCAGATCAAGCAGTGAGTTGGTTCCAAGGCGATTGGCTCCATGAACCGATGCGCAAGCGCACTCTCCCGCCGCGTAGAAACCACCTACCGGTGCTGAATGATTATCGCCCTTGGGCACCACGACTTGTCCGCTGTAATTGGTGGGAATACCACCCATTTGATAGTGACAAGTCGGCACGACCGGGATCGGTTCCTTGAGCGCATCGACGCCTGCAAACTGAACCGCGATTTCGTGAATACCCGGTAACCGCTTCATGATTGTCTCAGGCGGCAAGTGAGTAATATCAAGCAGAACGAAATCTTTGTTGGGGCCACAACCACGACCTTCGTTGATTTCGGTGACCATGGCGCGTGAAACTACGTCGCGAGAGGCCAGATCCTTCGCGTTCGGCGCGTAGCGCTCCATGAATCGCTCGCCCTGCGAATTGCGCAAGATGCCACCCTCACCTCGAACCCCTTCGGTAATGAGCACACCTGCGCCAGCAACACCGGTCGGGTGGAACTGCCAGAACTCCATATCTTCCAAGGGGATGCCCGCACGTGCTGCCATACCAACACCATCACCGGTATTGATAAACGCATTGGTCGACGAGTAATAGATGCGTCCCGCACCGCCTGTAGCGAAAATGGTTGCCTTCGAATGGAAGACAACGATCTCGCCGGTTTCCATATCCATAGCCGTAACGCCAAGCACATCGCCTTCGGCATCGCGAATCAAGTCAAGCGCCATCCACTCAACGAAAAACTGTGTGTTCGCCTTTACGTTACGCTGATACATTGCGTGCAGCATGGCGTGACCGGTGCGGTCCGCTGCCGCGCAGGAGCGTCTAACCGGCTTTTCACCAAAATTCGACATATGACCGCCGAATGGGCGCTGATAAATCCGGCCGTTGTCGAGCCGATCGAACGGCATGCCATAGTGCTCTAGCTCGATAACGCACTCATTGGCCTTGCGGCACATGAACTCAATGGCATCTTGGTCACCTAGCCAGTCGGAACCTTTTACGGTGTCGTACATATGCCAGTGCCAATGATCCTCTTCCGAGTTACCCAAACTCGCGGCCACCCCGCCCTGCGCAGCCACGGTGTGCGAGCGAGTCGGAAATACCTTGGTGAGAACCGCCGTTTTCATCCCGGCCTCGGATAGCTGAATGGCAGCACGCAAACCAGCACCGCCGGCACCTACGATTACTGCGTCAAACTTTCTTACGGTGTAGCTCACGTTTACAACCTCCAGAGAATTTGCACAGCCCAACCCGCCTGGCCGATAAGCGCAAGCAGGGTGAGAACATGAAGCGTCAAGCGCAAGCCAGTTGGCTTGATGTAATCCATCCAGATGTCTCGGATACCAATCCAGACGTGGTAAAAGAGACTCAGAATGAAAAGAAAGGCGCAGAACCGAATGACCGGCTGCGCAATGAAGCCACGCCAGGCGTCCAGTGAACTCGTTGCTCCGCCGATCATGCCACCAACCAGGATCACCGTAAAAAGCGCCATAACCACTGCGGTGACACGCTGCGCAAGCCAGTCGCGCAGTCCATAGTGGGCTCCTACAACAATACGGTTCATGTCAGATACCTCCAAAAATTTTTGCGGCAACGAATGTGGTAAGTAACAAACTGACCACCATCACTGCCTTTGCCGAGCGCCGGGCAGCGTCAATTTCGATTCCGACATGAACATCAAGCAACAGAAATCGAATGCCGGCACAAAAATGGTGCAGGTAGGCCCAGCAAAGACCCAACAGGAGCAACTTTACAAAGACGTTACCGGTTAGGGCAAGGAATGCCGCACCGGCCTCAGGTCTTGAGTCCAATGAAAGTTGCAGCAGGCAAAGCAAAAATGGGAGTATCAAAAAAAGTCCGGCACCACTGACACGATGCAGGATCGACACAAAGCCAGGCAGCGGCAAGCGTATCACCGCAAGGTCAAGGAACTTCGGACGGGTTTTAGTAGTCTCAGCCATTTACGAACATCTCCCTTTTCAACCTAATATTTTTTATCGTGAACGAACAACTTGGATAACTATAAATCAGCGCCCAGAAAAAACGCGATGACTTTTACTACCTAGCTTGCGCAAAAACAATTCTTGCGTAAAAACTACATTTCAACGCTTACCCGAGTTCGTTCAGATAGCAATGCTCAGCAGTAGAGTAAAGACCACGCCGCCACTCCACTGATCGATTCCCATAACTAAAACTAAGACGTTCCACTGAAAGCAACGGGCTACCCTCGCTCACACCCAGCAGTTCGGCACTGGTACGATCGGCCGGCACAGCACGAATTCTTTCTTCCGCGCGGATCATGCGAACGCCAAAGTGAGACTCAAAAAGGCTGTACAAAGAACCTTGATAGTCCGTGAGCATGTCAAGGCTTAACGCACCGAATATCTCGCCAGGAAGGTATATCTCGTCGACCACTACCGGCTTTTCCGAGAACTGCAAAAGCCGGCGGAGTATAACGATAGCGTCCCCGATTGACAGACCAAGCATGCGGGCTGATTCTGGGCCTGCCTTTGCACGCCAGCACTCCAATGGAATACTTTTTGAAGGCTCCCGCCCGCCGGCCAAGGGTACGAGCCGAAGAAAACGAAAAAATGCGCGGGGATCATCGTGAGTTGCGACGAACGTACCCTTACCCTGACGACGGACCACGAGATTATCGGTAGCCAGCTCGTCAATCGCCTTGCGAACCGTACCCTGACTGACCCCAAAGCGCACCGCCAAGTCTGCCTCGCTGGGGATAGCCTCACCAGGACGCCATTCGCCTGTCTCAAGGCTCTGCAAAAGCAATGTTTTGATCTGGCGATAGAGCGGACTGAACGCGGGTGACGCGGCCGCAGGCACAATGGTCATGCTTGGATTGAAGCATATTTCCCTCGGGTCGTCCACAACCTATCTTTTGTCTTATATAAGATATCTGTTTCACAATTGACATGATCCTTATCGCAGCCTAAGATTTCCGCGTCACAAATTTTTACATGGCGTTGTAGAGTGTCAGCTATCGCCATGCCTTTCTTGCGCCCACATTCACCTCACTCAAAGGAGTTGCAAATCATGAAAGCCCCCGTTCGAGTCGCTGTAACCGGAGCTGCCGGCCAAATTGGTTACGCGCTGGTGTTTCGCATTGCAAGCGGTGCCATGCTGGGACCGGATCAGCCAGTAATTTTGCAAATGCTGGAATTACCCATGGAAAAAGCTCAGGCTGCCCTGAAAGGCGTCATGATGGAGCTTGAAGATTGCGCGTTCCCGACGCTGGCTGGCATGGTCGGCACCGACGATCCGCGAGTCGCGTTCAAAGACGCCGACTACGCCTTGCTGGTTGGCGCGCGGCCGCGTGGCCCGGGCATGGAGCGAAAGGATTTGCTGCTGGAAAATGCCAAAATTTTCATTGAGCAAGGCAAGGCGCTAAATGACGCCGCAGCGCGTGATGTCAAGGTGCTCGTGGTCGGTAATCCGG
This sequence comes from Rhodocyclaceae bacterium, assembly GCA_016702335.1. Lineage (GTDB taxonomy): Bacteria > Pseudomonadota > Gammaproteobacteria > Burkholderiales > Rhodocyclaceae > JADJEF01. The sequence continues at coordinate 636,318 of JADJEF010000018.1, read as the reverse complement.
CTAACACCAACGCCTATATCGCCATGAAGTCGGCTCCCAGCCTGAAGCCGGGCAACTTTACCGCGATGCTGCGCCTCGATCACAATCGTGCTGTCTCCCAGTTGGCAACACGTACCGGTAAATCGGTAAATGACATCGACAACATGATCGTCTGGGGCAACCACTCGCCCACCATGTACCCGGACCTGCGTTTCTGCAAAGTAGACGGAAAAGCTGCCCTGGAGGCGATCAACGACGAGGCCTGGTACCGAAACGACTACATCCCCAAGGTGGGTAAGCGCGGTGCCGCCATCATTGAGGCACGCGGTGCTTCGTCGGCTGCTTCCGCTGCCAATGCGGCCATCGATCACATGCGTGATTGGGCCTTGGGTACCAATGGAAAATGGGTCACCATGGGAGTTCCTTCCGATGGGTCGTATGGAATTCCCGAGGGCGTCATGTACGGCGTACCCGTCACCTGCGCCGACGGCCAGTATCATCGGGTCACGGGCCTTGAAGTGGACGCGTATTCACGACAAATGATGGACAAAACGCTGGCGGAGCTTGAGGAAGAGCGTACGGGCGTTTCCAGTATGCTTTAAGTAAAAGCGGGGCTGACGGTGGCATGATGCTTATGCCACCGTCGCAAATAGCCCGCGGGCGCCACCGAACATTCCTGACTCTTGCCATTAGAACTGAGGACATCACCATGCTAGAAGCCTATCGTCAGCACGTCGCCGAGCGCGCCGCCCTCGGGATTCCCCCCCTGCCATTGTCGAAGCAGCAAACTGAGGAAGTTATCGCGCTATTGCTCAACCCGCCCAAGGGCGAGGAAGTCACACTCGTCGATCTACTGACACATCGAGTTCCAGCAGGCGTCGACGACGCCGCGAAGGTGAAAGCCGAGTTCCTTACGCAAGTCGGCGCTGGCAAGACGGCGTGTGCCCTGATTTCGCGCACCAAAGCGACTGAGCTCTTGGGGACGATGGTAGGTGGCTATAACGTCAAGCCCCTGATTGATCTGCTTGATGACAACGAAGTAGGAAGTGTCGCCACAGCGGCGCTGAAGAACACACTGCTGATGTTTGACTTCTTCAACGATGTGGCAGACAAGGCCAAGGCGGGAAGTGCAAATGCCAAGGCGGTCATGCAGTCCTGGGCCGATGGCGAGTGGTTCACCTCGCGCCCGGAAGTACCAACCGCCATGAAGATCACCGTCTTCAAAGTGACCGGCGAAACCAATACCGACGACCTGTCTCCGGCACCCGACGCATGGAGCCGGCCGGATATTCCACTGCATGCGGTTGCGATGCTCAAAAATGCGCGCCCTGGTATTGAGCCCGAGAAAGCTGGTGAGCGTGGTCCCATCAAGCTGATCGACGAACTGAAGAAGAAGGGTTATGCCGTTGCCTACGTTGGCGATGTGGTGGGTACCGGTTCTTCGCGCAAGTCAGCAACTAACTCCGTTCTGTGGTGGACGGGTGACGACATTCCATTTGTTCCCAACAAGCGCTTCGGGGGCGTGTGTCTGGGCGGCAAGATTGCCCCGATTTTCTTCAATACCCAAGAAGATGCCGGCGCGCTGCCGGTTGAAATCGACGTTAGCCAGATGGACATGGGCGATGTGATTGATCTTGCCATCGACCACGACAAAGCCACTATCACGGCTAGCAAGAATGGCGCAGTCATTGCTACATCGCCGCTCAAGACCCCGGTTCTATTGGACGAAGTGCGTGCCGGCGGGCGTATTAATCTGATTATCGGACGCGGACTCACCACCAAAGCGCGAGAATTCCTCGGCCTGCCCACCTCGACCCTGTTCCGCATCCCCGGCACCCCGTCAGACAGCGGCAAGGGTTTCAGCCTCGCGCAAAAAATGGTCGGCCGCGCCTGCGGATTGCCGGAAGGCAAAGGCATTCGCCCGGGCACCTATTGCGAGCCCCGCATGACCTCGGTGGGTTCTCAAGACACCACCGGGCCGATGACTCGTGACGAGCTAAAGGATCTCGCCTGCCTCGGGTTTTCGGCTGATCTGGTCATGCAGTCGTTCTGCCATACCGCGGCTTACCCGAAACTGGTCGACGTAAAAACCCATCGTACCCTGCCTTCCTTCATCACGTCCCGTGGCGGCGTCTCGCTGCGTCCGGGTGATGGCGTGATCCATAGCTGGCTCAACCGATTCCTGCTGCCCGACACCGTCGGCACGGGCGGCGACTCGCACACCCGTTTCCCGATTGGTATTTCCTTTCCCGCTGGCTCCGGGCTGGTGGCCTTTGCCGCCGCGACAGGCGTGATGCCGCTGGATATGCCGGAGTCGGTGCTTGTGCGCTTTAAAGGCTCCCTGGACGAAGCCGGCAAGCGCGGCATTACTCTGCGTGATCTGGTCAATGCGATCCCGCATGCCGCCATTAAGAAGGGTTTGCTAACCGTGGCCAAGGCTGGCAAGAAGAACATCTTCTCGGGTCGCATTCTCGAGATCGAAGGCTTGCCCGACCTGAAGGTTGAGCAGGCATTCGAACTCTCCGATGCCTCGGCCGAACGCTCAGCCGCCGGCTGTACGGTACGCCTGAACAAGGAGCCCATCGTCGAGTACATGCGCTCCAACATCACCCTGATGAAGTGGATGATTGCCGAGGGCTACGACGACAAACGTACGCTCGGGCGACGCATCAAGGCCATGCAAGAGTGGATCGCCAAAGGTGTCTTACTGCAACCGGACGCCGACGCCGAGTACGCCGCAGTCATCGAAATTGATATCGATGTCATTCAGGAACCGTTGTTGGCTTGCCCCAACGACCCTGACGACGTTAAGTGGCTCTCGGAAGTGCAAGGGGACAAAATCGACGAGGTTTTCATCGGTTCGTGCATGACCAACATCGGTCACTTCCGTGCGGCGGGTAAGGTACTCGACGGCAGGAGCGACATCCCGACCCGCCTGTGGATTGCCCCGCCCACCAAGATGGACGCGATGATCCTCAACGAAGAAGGCTACTACTCGGTGCTCGGTAAGTCGGGAGCGCGTATGGAAATGCCCGGCTGCTCATTGTGCATGGGCAATCAGGCACAGATCCGCAAGGGTTCCACGGCAGTCTCAACCTCGACGCGCAACTTCCCCAACCGTCTTGGTATCGACACACGCGTCTATCTGAGTTCGGCGGAACTCGCTGCCGTTTGTGCGTTGATGGGCAAGATTCCGACTGTGGAGGAATACCGCACGCAGGTCGCGGCGGTGAATGCCAAGGCGGCAGACGTCTATCGCTACATGAATTTTGATCAGATCAAAGAGTTCAGCGAACTAGCCGAGACAGTAACAGTCTGACCTTCGGCAAAGTCCACAGTGCGATGAGTAACTGAATCGCCGTGTCGCCAGCGCCGACTTGCGAACACCCCGCCCTTGTAATGGTCGGGGTGTTCGCTTTTCTGGCGTCGTTGCCGCCAGAGACGCTACCGAGGGAATTCTCGCAATGATTGCGCACCGAGCCCCTCTGATAACATCTCCCGGTCGAGTAGCGGAGCGCATGCGTCCATGATCCCAAGTTCGGAATTACACCTGCTCAAGCAGGACAATACGATCCCCGGGAATCGCAAAGACGGTTTTCGCTACCATCACCTGAAGTTTGTCATCGTCGCCACGCCCCTCTATCTGTGGCTTGAGCTCTCATTTGGGGTGCGCCTGCTCGACAACATTGGCGGGCAAATCATTTCGCAGGACACGATTGCTATCGAGCACTGGGGAAGGCTTATTTCCGGGCTTGCTGTCTCCCTTTTGTTTCTTTCCGGCTGGATCAACCTGTGCGAGCGAATGAATCGCCCGTGGCATGAGCGAATCATCGTCGGCATTCTTATCAGCATTGCCTGCATCGTCCTTACCTGGTGGGGGCAGGCTCGGGTGATCGATTTTTACATCAGCCGCTCTGCCGCAGAAATCAGCACCGCACTGCGGGTGCTCGCCGTCACGATCATTATCGGCTTTCTCATTATTCGCTATTGGATCCACTATGCGTTGATCACAAAGAAGTTACCCTACGCCCGTATGGTGATCGGGTTGCTGGTCATCTTTGCGATCGGACATGTGGTCATGCACTTCATGCTGAATGCCCTTCCCTCAACCAAACAGAACCTTGGGCTGGAGCGCCAGCAGGCAGCCACCCTGACTCTGGTTCGGCGTGGCCTGGAAGAGGCGATCTATACCCTTCCGGGCATTCCCCGGCCACGCGAAGATGAGTTGCTCGGCGCAGAAAACAAGGCGTTCCTCGCCCTCTTCCCGATTTTTGGCAGCGTCTTTGACCAAGCGGTCTTTGCCAAGGATCGACCATTTCTTATCAAAGAATTAATGTACCGGGACTGGGACAAAGAGTTTGGCGAACGCGCCTTCAATGCGTTTACCGATACGGTGGTTCAGTTGCGTGACTTCTACGATACCGAATATCGTACGGGCGCACGTGACCTGCCCGATGGCACCACGCTGCCCGCCAAACTCGACTGGAATTCGTTCGCCGCCCACCCCGGTACCCTTCGCTACCTGCGCATGAGTTTGGGATGTTTTGACTGCCAGTTCAAGGTCGGCATGGATCGCAAGGCCTTTGGTCGGGAATTGCATCTCTGGAACCAAGCCAGCAACGTAAAGCAGGCTATTCAGACATTCGAATCACCCGAGCACTTTCAGGAAGGGCGCGACGGTGAGCGCGCAGCACGGGCTTACTGGGTGCCGATCTGGGCATTGCTCTTCTCTATCGTTGGGGCCTTTACTCATTTGTTCAAAATGATTTTCACGATCACCGAGTATGCACACCGAATGACCTTCCATCGCGTTCGTGCCGCCGACTCGCCACTGGCCGACCAAGTCATTGCCAATAGCCGGTATGTCACCGCAGCCGTTGTTTTCGGCATGGCCTTGATCATTTACTTTTCCGAAAACCGCATCACAGGACACCCGAAGTATGTTGAGTTCCGGCCCACCATGTTTCAGACGCACCCGATCGCGGGAGCACTGGCCGCGCACTGGACTGTGAATGCCCAAGGGTTCCTCTACCCTTTCACTAGCAAATTACGACCGCATTGGCTGACCTTTAACAGTGACCCTCTGGCTCATGTGCCACTAGTTTCACGTTGGGTCAGTGACGAGTATTAGAGCGGTGCAGATACCACTATTTTGAGGAGCACACCATGATCGGCTATGTCACCGTAGGTACTAACAATCTTCCTCGTGCGCTGGATTTTTACGATGCCCTCTTCGACTCAATCGGAGGTAGTCGGATATTGGAAGAGGAAAGATCTGTGGCATGGAGTTTCGGACCGGCCGCAGCCGCTTTCGGAGTCACAAAACCTTTCAACGGTGAGCCGGCAAGCGTTGGCAATGGCGTAATGGTTGCGTTATCAATGAGTTCTCAGAAAAACGTCGAGGCAATCTACAAGCTTGCCTTGACGCTAGGGGCCACCGATGAGGGGGCTCCAGGCCCGCGCGGTAACAATTTTTATGCGGCCTACTTCCGCGACCTCGACGGCAACAAACTCTGTGCGTTTTTTATGAAGTAACACATTCTTTCAGCACTCTTGAGTTGCTTCTTTTTGCCTCATTTGTGCTGGGAACCAGGATCACAGAAGCGCTTGTCACCGGAATGTAAGCGACAGTCCGTTATGATCGGGGTCGGTTGATACCATCAGATCAGCCTGTTTTCCCTCTGGAGTGTTTGTAAATGAAGCGTGTCGATGACTTTCGCCTGCAGTTGGGTAACAAGTCCTATGTCCCGATCATGGTCGGAGGCATGGGGTAGATATTTCTACGGCTGCCCTGGCGCTTGAAGCAGCCCGTTTAGGGGGTATTGGTCACATCTCCGATGCGATGATTCATGGCGTTTCTGACCGACGCTTCAACACCAAGTACATTAAAGACAAGCTTCGTCAGTACAAATTCAATGTGGCCAATACCGACAAGTCGGTCGTGCAATTCGATCTGGGGCTGTTGGCTGAAGCCACACACAAACACGTCGGTGCGACCATGGAAGCCAAGCGTGGCGCGGGCTTGGTGTTCATCAACTGCATGGAAAAGCTGACCATGAACGGCCCCAGGGAAACGCTGCGGGTCCGCATGAAAGCCGCGATGGATGCCGGTATTGATGGCATCACTCTCGCAGCCGGGCTGCACCTCGGGTCATTCGCCTTGATCGAAGATCACCCACGCTTTCGCGACGTCAAATTGGGCATCATTGTTTCGTCGCTGCGTGCCTTGCAGCTTTTCATCAAGAAAAGCGCCCGCACAGGGCGTCTTCCCGATTACGTGGTCGTAGAGGGCCCGCTGGCGGGAGGCCACCTAGGCTTTGGCATGGATTGGGAAAGCTATGATCTGGCCACCATCGTGACCGAGATCCGGGATTGGCTGACGAGCGAGAAATTGAACATTCCGCTACTGCCGGCAGGCGGCATCTTTACCGGCTCGGATGCGGTCCGCTTTCTGGAGATGGGAGCCGCTGGTGTGCAGGTGGCGACTCGCTTCACGGTAACCAACGAATGCGGCTTGCCCGCTGACGTCAAACAGGAGTACTTCAAAACCTCTGAAGACAATATCGAGGTCAATCATATCTCGCCAACCGGCTACCCGATGCGCATGCTCAAGAACAGCCCCGCCATCGGCGACGGCATTCGGCCAAACTGCGAAGCCTTCGGCTACTTGCTTGATGCGGGCGGCAACTGCCAGTACATCGAGGCCTACAACCGCGAGGTGGCGGCGCATCCGCTGGAGCGCAAGGTAAAGGTGCTCGACAAGACGTGCCTGTGTACCCACATGCGCAATTTTGACTGCTGGACCTGCGGTCATACCGCCTACCGGCTCAAAGATACGTCCCATCAAAGCGCCGACGGCAGCTACCAGCTACTCACTGCGGAGCATGTATTTCAAGATTACCAGTTCAGTACCGACGATCAGGTGGCCCTACCCGCCTGACTATGCCGGAAAAACCCCGGTGGTCAGATAGCGGTCGCCACGATCGCAAACAATGCTCACAATCGTGGCGTTCTCGACCGTAGCCGCGAGGCGCAAGGCGACGCACAAGCCCCCGCCGGAAGAGACTCCGGCGAAGATGCCCTCCTCGCACGCCAGGCGCCGGGTCATTGCTTCAGCATCTGACTGCTCGACCCATTCGATCGTGTCGACACGGCTGGCATCGTATATTTTTGGCAGATAGGCTTCGGTCCATTTCCGTATTCCGGGAATCTGCGATCCCTCGGCCGGCTGGCAACCGATGATACGAACTGCGGGGTTGACCTCCTTGAAGTAGCGAGAGCACCCCATGATGGTTCCCGTTGTGCCCATGCTTGACACGAAATGGGTGATCTGCCCTTGTGTATCTCGCCAGATTTCCGGGCCCGTCGTCTCGTAGTGAGCGCGCGGGTTGTCTGGGTTGCCAAATTGGTCGAGCATGACGCCCTTGCCCTGCTCCACCATGCGCACCGCGAGGTCACGAGCCGCCTCCATGCCACCGGTGCGAGCGGTCAAGATAAGTTCAGCACCGAAGGCCTTCATCGTCTGGCAGCGCTCGACGCTCTGATTTTCGGGCATGATCAGAATCATTCGGTAGCCTCGCACCGCCGCCGCCATGGCCAGGGCGATACCAGTATTGCCAGAGGTCGCTTCAATCAGCGTATCACCAGGGCTGATCGTACCCCGTTCCTCGGCACGCAAGATCATGGATAGCGCCGGGCGGTCTTTCACCGATCCGGCTGGATTGTTGCCCTCCAACTTGACCAGAATTCGGTTGTTGCGTGCTCCGGCAAGTTCCCCGGGAATTCGCCGCAATTCAACCAGGGGCGTGTTGCCGACAAAACTCTCAAGAAATACGTTACCCATGGTCAAGGCTGCTTTGCCAACCACTGCACATATTCGGCTACGCCCTCCTCGACCGAACGAAACGCCTCGCCATATCCTGCACCGCGCAAGCGCGTCAGGTCAGCCTGAGTAAAGCTCTGGTATTTCCCCTTCAGGGCATCAGGAAAAGGGATGTACTCAATCAGACCTTCTGCCACCAATTGCTCCAAGGTCAATGCTGGTTTGTCTTCACCAACACGACACGCATTGACAGTGGCCGCCGCCAACTCGTTAAAGCTTTGTGCACGACCGGTTCCGAGATTGAAAATTCCCGAAGCACCGGAGTCTAGGAAATGCAGATTGGTCTTCACGACATCGCCGACAAACACGAAATCGCGGCGTTGCTCGCCGTGAGCATAGCCGCCATAACCCTCAAACAAGCGCACCTTGCCGTCAGCCCGGTACTGATTGAAATGATGGAAAGCGACCGAAGCCATGCGTGCCTTGTGACTCTCGCGCGGTCCATAGACGTTGAAGTAACGGAAGCCAACCACAGGCGATGAAGCATCACGGAGGTGACGGCGCACAATCTGGTCGAACAAGAACTTGGAATAACCATAAACATTGAGCGGGGACTCGTGCGCGCGTTCCTCGCTGAATAGGGCCCCCCCCCCATAGACCGAGGCGGAGGATGCATAGAGAAACGGAACCTGTTCGCGCAGGCAGGCCTCAAGGAGCGTGACCGAATACTGGTAGTTGTTGGCCATCATGTAGCGGCCATCAGTTTCCATGGTGTCGGAACAGGCACCCTCATGAAAAATTGCCTCCACGGCACCGTCAAGCTCGCCACCATCAACAATGGCCAGAAACTCGTCCTTGTCGATGTAATCGGCGATCTCGCAATCGACCAGATTGCAAAACTTGTCTGCCCGCGTGAGGTTATCAACCGCGATGATCTGGTCGATACCGCGCTCATTGAGCGCCTTGACGATATTGGAACCGACAAAGCCGGCCGCTCCGGTCACTACGTAGTACATCTTCGTTCCTCTCGTTTATCAGGCCAGGCGAAGCTCATCAAGCGTGCAAGTGGCCGTACCCAATTTGCCTACCACGACGCCTGCCGCACGATTGGCAAGGCGCATTGCCTCGGCCAGCGATTCACCGGCAGCCAGCATAACGGCCAGGGTCGCAATCACGGTGTCACCCGCACCACTAACGTCGAAAACCTCTCGTGCCAATGCCGGTTCATGGGTCACTTTATCCTGCTCGAACAGGCTCATGCCTTCTTCACTGCGTGTTACCAGCAAGGCATCCAAACCCAATTGCAACCGCAGTTTCTCGGCCTTGCTTTCAAGTTCCGCGGTGTCTGCCCATTTGCCTACCACTTCGCGCAACTCACTGCGATTGGGCGTGAGCAGGCTGGCACCGCTGTATCGGGCATAGTCGTCACCTTTGGGATCGACGAGGACCGCCTTGCCCGCTTCGCGTGCCAGACGGATCATTTCCCGAATGTGGGCCAATCCGCCTTTGCCATAGTCGGAAAGGATCACCACGTCACAGTGATTAACCCTCTCCACAAATTCAGCAAGCTTGCTTTCAAGCACCTCGTGGTCGGGTGAATTCTCAAAATCAATGCGCAACAATTGCTGCTGACGCCCAATGACACGGAGCTTTACCGTGGTGTTCAACCCGGGATCTTCGTGAAAGCTGGTATCGACCGCCGAGGCAGCCATCAACCGCTTAAGGGTGCCCCCTGCCTCATCGGTGCCAACGACCGAAAGCAAACCTACGCTCGCACCAAGATCGGCACAGTTGCGCGCCACATTGGCAGCCCCTCCCGGGCGTTCCTCGCTACGCTCGACTTTTACGACGGGCACAGGCGCCTCCGGCGAAATTCGGGCGACATCGCCAAACCAGTAACGATCCAGCATGACATCGCCCACCACAAGCACACGAGCACGTGAAGTATCAGGAACTTTCTGCATGGGGTCCCTTTTCAAGCAGGTTCAGTGGGAAGCGCAGTCAACGCCGGTGGTTACCAAGGAGTCAAGGCGCAAGATCAAATTCTTCGGTACGTCGGGGCGGATAGGTTTCCCACCCTCCGCAACCGGGGCAACGCCAATAAAACTGCCGCGCCTTGAAGCCGCAACCATCGCAACGGTAGCGAGCAACACGGCGAGTATGGGTATGGATCAGGTTCTTGACCAGTACCAGATCTTCCCGCTTCTCTGGGGATACATCCATTAACTGTGCCTGCAGTAGTTTGTCCAGCCCCAGCAGCGTCGGGTTACGCCGCAGTTCATCGCGAACCAGTTCATAGGCGGGCTTCGGCCCGGCATTTTCCAGTTCGGCCTGAAACACGGCATCAAGAAGATCGAGCGACGGGTGCTGCTCAAGGAAACCATGCAACAGCGTCAGCGCCTGTTCCGAGCGCCCCATGGCGGTGTAGCCATCGAGCAGTTTGCGTGCGACCAGGGCGAGGTAGGCTGGATTGATCTGTTCGACGCGCTTCCAGTGCCCAATCGCCGTCTCACCAGCGCCGACTTTAGAGGCCAGATCACCTTGCAAAATGGTGGCGCGCACGCATTTGCGGTTCACCTCGATCGCGGCAGCGAGGTGGGCCTCTGCCTCGGTAAGCTGATCGTGCAAAATTTCGGAAGCCGCCAACTCGCAATGAAACTGAGCGACTTCAACCTGCCAGACGTGGTCGGCGTGATTAGGCAGCGACTCTGCCACAGCAATGGCCTTTGCCCATTCCTTCTCCTGCTGATAAATTTCCAGAAGGTGGCCTTTAGCCTCTTCTTCACGCGCTGTTTCCCGTAGCTTGAGGAAAATCTCCTCGGCACGGTCCAGCAAACCGGCTTTCAAGTAATCCTGACCCAGTTCGGAGAGCGCGTTCAGTCGTTGCTCGGCATCCAGTCCGTCGCGCTCAACAAGATTTTGGTGCACGCGAATCGCGCGATCCGTTTCGCCGCGACGCCGAAACAGGCTACCCAGAGCGAAGCGCAACTCAACGGTTTCCGGGTCCATATTCGAGGCCTCAATGAGGGCCTCGACAGCCTGATCCGGTTTCTCATTCAAGAGAAAATTCAGCCCCGCGAAATACGACTTCGGCAGTGCTCGCGACTCTTTTAGTAAAGAATTCAGGTCAATACGCGCCGCAACCCAGCCAAAAATGAAGAAGACGGGCAGAGCGAGCAGCCAAAGTAAATCAAACTCCATCAGACAATTCCATGGTCGATGTCATGACGGACAGAATAGCGCGCTAAGCGCCCCACGATCGATAGAACTTCTCAATTATTCAGCAAAAAAAACGGCACTCACCAGGAGTGCCGCTTCTCTGACAAACTTCGCCGGTTATTGCGTACTGGCAACAAAATCGACGCGCTCACGCAACTCTTTCCCCGCCTTGAAGTGAGGTACGTACTTCTCAGGCACCTCAACCTTTTCCCCCGACTTGGGATTGCGCCCCAAGCGAGGTGGACGGTAGTTCAGCGCAAAGCTGCCAAAACCCCGAATCTCGATACGGTCGCCCCGTATGAGAGCGGCCGACATGGCATCGAGAATCATCTTGACTGCAAACTCCGCATCTTTAGCCACCAACTGGGGAAAGCGGGTGGCGAGACGGTCGATCAGCTCAGATTTGGTCATGGCAGGTAATTCGCGCTAAATAGTCAGGTTACTGCTGGTTCATCTTGGCCTTGAGCAGAGCACCCAGATTGGTGGTGCCGCTGCTGGCGCTGCCGTCCGAAGCCAGTTTCTGCATGGCTTGATTCTGCTCCACCTGATCTTTGGCCTTGACCGACAGACTGATCGACCGGGTCTTGCGATCCACATTAATGATCATGGTTTCGATGGCTTCGCCGACCTTCAAGTGCTGGCTCAGATCTTCGATACGATCACGCGAGAACTCCGAGACACGCAGGTAGCCTTCGATATCGGAACCCAGATCAATGACTGCCCCACGCTGATCAACACTCTTGACCGTTCCATTGGCCATGCTGTTCTTGTCGTGGGTCGCCACAAACGTGGTGAAGGGATCGCCATCCAGCTGCTTGATACCCAGGGAGATACGCTCTTTCTCGACATCGATGGACAGAACGATGGCCTCAATGTCGTCGCCCTTCTTGAACGCCTGCTTGGCTTCTTCGCCGGCCGCCGACCAGGAAAGATCAGACAAATGCACCAGACCATCGATACCACCGGGCAAGCCCAGGAAGATACCGAAGTCGGTGATCGACTTGATCGCGCCGGTAACCTTGTCGCCCTTCTTGTAGTTCATGGCGAAGTCATCCCACGGATTGGCCTGGCACTGCTTCATGCCCAGGCTGATACGGCGACGCTCTTCGTCGATCTCGAGGATCATCACTTCGACTTCGTCGCCCAGTTGGACAACCTTGGAAGGATGAATGTTCTTGTTGGTCCAGTCCATTTCGGAGACATGCACCAGACCTTCGATGCCCTGCTCGATCTCTACAAATGAACCGTAATCGGTCAGGTTGGTAACTTTGCCGAACAAACGCGTGCCCTGCGGGTAACGGCGAGCGATACCCACCCACGGATCTTCGCCGAGTTGCTTCATGCCCAGAGAAACGCGGTTCTTTTCCTGATCGAACTTGAGCACCTTGGCGGTGACTTCATCACCGACATTGAGCACTTCGCTGGGGTGACGCACGCGGCGCCAGGCGAGGTCGGTAATGTGGAGCAGGCCGTCGATACCACCGAGGTCGACGAAAGCGCCGTAGTCGGTGATGTTCTTGACCAGGCCCTTGACGATGGTGCCCTCTTGCAGATTCTCGAGCAGTTTCTGACGCTCTTCACCCATGCTGGCTTCGAGCACGGCTCGGCGCGACACAACGACGTTGTTACGCTTGCGATCGAGCTTGATGACCTTGAATTCAAATTCCTTGCCTTCGTACGGGGTCGTGTCCTTGACCGGACGCGTATCGACCAGCGAACCGGGCAGGAAGGCGCGAATGCCATTGACCATGACCGTCAGGCCACCCTTGACCTTGCCGGTAACGCAGCCCTTGACCAGTACCTGATCTTGCAGGGCCTTGTCGAGGTCGTTCCAGGCGGCGATACGCTTGGCCTTGTCACGCGAGAGGCGAGTGGCGCCGTAACCGTCTTCGAGCATCTCGATGGCCACGAGGACAAAATCGCCAATGTTGGCTTCGAGTTCACCACGATCATTGTGGAATTCTTCCGCAGGGATCATGGACTCGGACTTGAGGCCCGCATTGACGACTACGAAATTTTGGTCGATACGGACGATTTCCGCCGTGATAACTTCGCCAGCGCGCATTTCCTGACGCGACAGGCTTTCTTCGAAGAGGGCGGCAAATGATTCAGACATGGGATGGTCTTTCTTTACTGTCCGGCGGCGGTGACTAGGACCGAGCTCGAACGGGTTAGTTAATCAACACCGATACAGTCCATGAGGCTATGTCGGCACCGTGCTGCAAAACAACTTAAAACAACGTAAAAACAACTACTTATTTTTCCCGGCAGACTGGCGTTGGACAATCTCCATAACCGCACCCACCGCCGCATCAATGTCCAAATGAGTGGTGTCCACCCGTTCGGCATCGGCACATTGGGCCAAAGGAGCAACGCTGCGTTGCGCATCGCGCGCATCGCGCTCCTGCAAGTCCTGCAAAAGGGCGTGGATGTTAGCAGCCATCCCCTTTGCGATCAACTGTTTATAACGTCTTTCTGCGCGCGCTTCTGCGCTGGCGGTGAGGAAAACCTTTGCGTTGGCACCAGGGAATACAACAGAGCCCATGTCGCGTCCATCGGCCACAAGCCCGGGAAAGCGTCGGTAGGCGCGCTGCCTGGCCAGCAATGCGGCACGAACAGCTGGTAGCACGGCAACCTTGGACGCCCCCGCCGAAATGGCTTCCGTACGAATGGCATCGGTGACATCATCATCATTGAGCCAGATACGGCCTTCCTTGAAGCGTGCGGGGAGTGCAGCGGCAATGCCAGCGACGCTCGCTTCATTGTCCAGCGCAATGCCCGAACGAGTCGCCGCAAGGGCGGTAAGTCTGTATAACGAGCCGCTATCCAGATAGTGGTAGCCCAACCTTGCGGCGACCCGCTCCGCGACCGTGCCTTTTCCTGAGGCCGACGGACCGTCAATGGCGATGACCGGTGCTGTTACTTCGGCGAACCGGTCGAAATAGTCAGGAAAGGTTTTAGCGACGCAATCAGGCTCATTGATGGTCACCGACACGCCGGCCAGCGCAGCGAGAGAGAAACACATGGCCATACGGTGATCATCGTAAGTATCGATGGCGACTCCGTTTCCGCAAGTCGGCGCTGGCGACACGGCGATAGTGTCAGTCCCTTGCTCTACCGTAGCGCCCAGCTTGCGCAATTCCTTGGCCATGGCGGCAATGCGGTCAGTTTCTTTCACCCGCCAAGAAGCGATATTGCGCAGTGTGCATGGGCCATCGGCAAACAACGCGACGACTGCAAGTGTCATCGCCGCGTCGGGAATATGGTTTAGGTCAAGATCGAACGCACGCAACTTGCCATCGGCCGGACCGCTAGCCTCCATCCAATTGTCACCCAAGCTAACTCGGGCGCCGAGCGCCGCGAGCGCCTCCGCAAAACGCACGTCGCCCTGTATGCTCGCCTTGCCCACACCTTCTACCCGCACCGGCCCGCCACCAATTGCTCCGGCTGCCAGGAAATACGAGGCGGAAGACGCATCGCCCTCGACATAAATTACTTCAGGTGACCGATAGGCTTGCCCGGCGAGTACCACGAAGCGCGTCCAGTCCTCCCGCTCCACCGACACACCAAAGCGTGCCATCAGGTTCAGGGTAATTTCAACGTAGGGCTTGGAAATGAGCTCGCTGCTCATTTCGATCACCGTTCGCTGCCCGCTCAGCGGTGCGGCGATGAGCAAGGCGGTGAGAAACTGGGACGACACGTCGCCGCGCACCGTGATCACTTCGGGGAGGCGAATCTCGCCGCCCTTCAAGGCAAGCGGTGGATAGCCCTCCGTTTCCTGATAGTCGATCACCGCACCAAACTGGCGCAGGCTATCGACCAAATCACCGATCGGTCGTTCGTGCATGCGCGCGACTCCGGACAGCCGGTAGTGACCGCCAGTCAATGCCAGCGCTGCGGTCAGCGGTCGAATTGCCGTACCGGCATTACCCATGAACAAGTCGGCGTCGCGCAGCGGAAATTCCCCGCCACAGCCAGTAACGCGAACCACGTCGGGCGCGAGACTTTCGACGGTCACGCCAAGCTGGCGCAATGCGCCCACCATGACGCGAGTATCGTCAGAGTCGAGCAGATCGCGAATCTCGCAGACGCCTTGTGCCAGTGCCGCAAGGAGTAGCACACGATTGGAAATACTTTTCGACCCAGGGAGGCGAATCGTGCCGTTTGCGCCCTGCAGTGGCGGTAATGTCAGTGTTTTCATGATCAGCATTTCAGTAACGTTGCGCCGCGAGCCAAGCGTCCCGTCGCTCACGTGCCAGTGAAAACATGGCTTCGAGGCCCGGGCCATCGGCCTTTGCCAGCAATACCCGTGCGCGCATCAATTCGGCGAGATAGGCATCAAGCTCAGCGATCAAGCTCTGCCGGTTATCCAGACAGATATCGCGCCACATTTCGGGATGGCTGCTGGCAATCCGCGTGAAGTCGCGGAATCCGCTTGCAGCGAATCCGAACAACTGGTCGGCGTTGGGGCGCATGAGGAACTCATGAACCAGTGAAAAGGCAAGCAGGTGCGGTAAATGACTAACCGCCGCAAAAATTTGATCATGTTCCTCGGCACTCAGTTCCGAAACGGCAGCACCACAGGCTTGCCAAGCCGCCCGTACGACAGCGACTGAATTGGCGGCATTCTCGGAAAGGCGGGTCAGGACCACGCGCTTTCCCGCGTAGAGATCGACACGCGCGGCCTCTACCCCACTTTTCTCGGCACCGGCAATCGGGTGAGCCGGCACGAACTGCGCAATCCGCTCACCAAAAGCCATCCGCGCTGCCAAGACCACACCGCACTTGGTGCTACCGGCATCAGTCACGATGGTGCCCGGAGCCAGATAGGGCTGCATCGCCTGCATCACCGGCAACATCTGACCGACCGGCATGCCTAGCAGCACCAAATCTGCATCGGCAAGCGCAGACTCCCAATCGGTAGCAATGACGTCAATGACTCCCAGTGCCAACGCGGCCTCCAAGGGGGCTCGAGTGCGTCCCATACCCACCAGTTGTTCGACCAGGCCGGCCTTGCGCAGGGCCAGCGCGAACGACCCGCCAATCAGGCCGACGCCGCAAATAACTATGCGTTTAAACATCAAACCTTGAGCGCGCCAGCCAGCGCCTGGAGAAAGCGTTCGTTTTCTTGTGCGAGACCTACGGTGACGCGCAGATGATTGGGTAGTCCATAGCCGCCAATCGGACGCACAATGACCCCCTGTTTGAGCAGACGTGCATTTACCTCCGCGCCCGTGAATTCGGGGGGCACTGCAAAACTTACGAAATTGCCCTGTGAGGGAATGTATCCAATCCCGAGCGCGGTGAACCCCTCTATCAGTTGCTTCATTCCCTGTCGGTTGAGTTGGTAGGTCTCGGCAACGAAGGCATGATCATCCAATGCGGCCGTGGCGGCTGCCAGAGCCAAACTATTCACATTGAAGGGCTGCCGCACCCGGTTGAACAAATCGGCAACGGCTTCCGACGCAACGGCATAGCCTATGCGCAGGCCAGCGAGCCCATAGACCTTGGAAAAACTGCGGGTCACGATCAGATTGGGAAACTCGGCAACCCACGACGCCGTATCGGCCCTGTCTTCCGGGGCCAGATATTCGTTATAGGCCTCATCGAGGACCACCGCGACATCGGCGGGCACGCTGGCAATAAAGTCGCGTATCTGTGGGTAAGAAATAAACGTGCCAGTGGGGTTGTTCGGGTTGGCCAGCCAGATCAGTCGCGTATCCACACTGATCGCCGCACGCATCGCCTGCAAATCATGACCAAAATCCCGTGCAGGCACTTCTTCGCATGTTCCACCTGCGGAAAGTGTGGCAATGGAATACACGGCAAACGCATGCTGGGCGTAAACAGCATTGGTACCCGGGCCAAGAAACACCCGGGCCGCAAGGTCGAGCACATCATTCGAGCCATTGCCGAGGACGATTTGACTAGAGGCAACGCCCAAATACGCTGATAGCTTTACGACCAACTCATATTGATCGGGATAGCGTTCAAGGCCCTCTATCGCGCGCTGAACCGCCTGACGCGCCAGCACGCTCATACCCAACGGATTTTCGTTCGAGGCAAGTTTGACGATAGAGGTGGGGTCCAGCCCCACTTCTCGAGCGACCTGTGTAATCGGCTTACCGGGTACGTACGGTGAAATGCTGCGGATGTGATCCGCGACCAGATCGATCAATTCCATAAGACGTCCTGCTACAAAGCGGCCACTGGATAGGAGCCAAGTATCTTGACGAAGCCCGCCCGGTTGGATAACTCAGTCAGCGCACTGGCGACTGCAGCGTCGTTTTGATGGCCTTCAATATCGACAAAAAAGACGTACTCCCACTGCCCTGCACCAAAATTACTGCTCCACGAGCGTGCTGGTCGCGACTCGAATTTGGTCATGGACACACCGTGGGTCGCCAAAGGGGCAAGCAGGTCATGCATGGCCCCCGGCCGATTCTGGGCGCTGCACACAAACGAGGTCTTGTCGTGCCCGGAGGGACCGGCATCGTGCTGGCCAAGGATAAGGAAACGGGTGGTGTTGTTCGGCTCGTCTTCGATGTTGGCAGCCAAAATATTCAGCCCGTATCGCGTCGCGGCACCCTCACCAGCAATCGCCGCGGTGCCGGCCTGCTGGGAAGCCAATCGCGCGCCCTCGGCATTGCTCGCTAACGATGTGCGTGAAATACCAGGCAGCGAGCGATTGAGCCATTCATGACACTGAGCCAAAGATTGCGCATGCCCGAATATATTGGTGATTGCGCCCAAACTCGTCTCGTTCGACATCAGATTCTGATGTACGCGCAGATTCACTTCCCCACAAATCTTGACGGGCAAACCAAACAGCAAATCCAGTGTGCGACCGATCGCTCCTTCAGTCGAATTCTCTACGGGTACGACGGCGTAACTGACATTACCTGCCTCGACGGCACGAAACACATCATCAATGGCAGGATAAGGAGAAAGCGTGGGAGCACTGCCAAAATGCTTGCGCGCAGCACTCTCGGAAAACGTGCCCGCCGGGCCCAGATAAGCGATGTTGAGAGGTTGTTCCAACGCCAGGCAAGCCGACATGATTTCGCGGCTGATCCTCTGCACCGCTTCATTAGGCAGCGGCCCCGGGTTGGCTTCCGCTACTCGGCGCAAGACCTGCGCTTCACGTTCCGGCCGATAGATGTTTCCATGCTTGATTTCGCCAACGCGCTGCGCCAACTTGGCGCGCTCGCTGATGAGCCGCAACAATTCACTGTCAATGGCGTCGATGCCATCGCGCAGTTTGTGCAATTCGGCTTCTTCGAGGGATTTATCCATAGCAACGCTCGACCCGAGTCATGAACACTCTCACTGCCTGCTCACTCGCAACAATATCTCTTGCGGCGGGGCTATCGAATCTGCATTGATGTGGCAAGACTTGGTCATGCGCTTACTCGTCGCCTTCTTCCGAATTTTCGGAGCCACCCTCCGCATCGAGATCACCCAAGGCTACGACATCATCGGTTTCGACCACCTTCTCAAGACCGGCAAGTGTCGTTCCATCATCGAGGTTAATCAGGCGCACACCCTGCGTCGCACGACTCATCTCACGAATATCGGATACGCGTGTACGGATCAATACCCCACCGGTAGAAATCAGCATGACTTCTTCGCTGGTGTCGCCCTGCCCCGCCAGAATTGCACCAATGACCTTGCCGTTACGCTCGGAGGTTTGAATCGCAATCATGCCCTTGGTGCCGCGTCCATGACGGGTGTACTCGGCGATTGCCGTACGCTTGCCATAACCATTCTCTACCGCCGTAAGTACCGAATAATTCTCGCTATCGGCAACCAGCATTGAGATCACGCGCTGACCGTCCTCCAGCATCATGCCGCGAACACCGCGCGCTTCTCGGCCCATGGGGCGCACATCGTCTTCGTCAAAGCGCACAGCCTTGCCGGCATCCGAAAAGAGCATCACATCACACTTGCCATTGGTAATAGCCACGCCAATCAGATGATCACCATCGTCAAGACCGACAGCGATAATGCCCGCCTTGCGCGGATTGGCAAATGCGGTCAGGGCGGTTTTCTTGACTGTTCCCATGGCGGTAGCCATGAAAATGAAATGTTGCTCGTCAAAGGTGGCGGTAGGCAACACGGCAGTGATCTTTTCGCCCTCTTCCAACGGGAAGAGGTTGACGATAGGCTTGCCGCGCGCATTGCCCGTGCCCTCTGGAACCTCATAGACCTTTAGCCAATACACCCGGCCCCGGTTAGAGAAGCAGAGAATGTAGTCGTGAGTGTTGGCGACAAAGAGATGATCGATGAAATCCTCGTCTTTGATCGTTGCGGCTTTTTTGCCCCGTCCGCCGCGTTTTTGAGTGCGGTATTCATCAAGCGACTGGCGCTTGAAGTACCCCGAGTGCGACAGGGTAACGACCATGTCTTCCCGCGCAATCAAGTCCTCAATATTGATATCGGTAGTATTGAGCACAATCTCCGAACGGCGGGCATCACCGTACTGCACTTTGATTGCCGCCAATTCGTCGCCAATGATGGCCGTCACTCGCTCCGGACGAGCCAGAATGTCTAGCAGATCAGCAATCTGGGCCATTACTTCTTTGTACTCGGCGACAATCTTGTCTTGCTCCAGCCCCGTCAAGCGCTGCAGGCGCAGTTCGAGAATAGCCTGAGCTTGTACATCGGAGAGCAAATAGCCTTGGCTCGAGAGTCCGAATTCGGCACCCAATCCGTCCGGACGAGAGCTATCGGCACTGGCGCGCTGCAGCATTTCCTCAACCAGTGCCGAGCGCCAAGTACGCGCCATCAGACCACGCTTGGCGTCCGCAGGTGTCGGCGCGGCCTTTATCAAAGCAATTATCTCGTCGACATTTGACAAAGCCACTGCCAAACCTTCGAGAATGTGACCGCGCTCACGTGCCTTGCGCAATTCGAAAACGGTGCGTCGAGTAATGACTTCGCGCCGATGCGCCAAGAAACAGGCGAGCACCTCCTTCAGGTTCAGCAGCCTGGGACGGCCCTCGACGATGGCCACCATATTGATACCGAAGGTGTCTTGCAGCTGAGTCTGCTTGAACAGATGATTGAGCACCACATCCGGGACCTCTCCTGATTTCAGTTCGATCACCAGACGCATGCCTGATTTGTCCGATTCGTCCTGGATATGCGCAATACCCTCGATCTTTTTTTCCTTGACCAACTCGGCAATCTTTTCCTGCAAGGTTTTTTTATTGACCTGGTAGGGCAGTTCATCAACGATGATTGCCTGCCGATTATTGCTCTTGGGAATATCTTCGAAATGCGTACGGGCACGCATGATCACGCGGCCACGGCCCGTGAGATAGCCATCTCGGACGCCAGAAGTCCCATAAATCAAGCCAGCGGTGGGGAAGTCTGGTGCCGGAATGATCTTGATCAGTTCTTCGATATCAAGTTCAGGTTCGGCGAGCAAGGCAAGGCAAGCCTCGATGACTTCGTTCAGGTTGTGCGGCGGAATATTGGTCGCCATGCCGACGGCAATCCCTGATGAACCATTGATCAGCAAGTTTGGAATGCGTGCCGGAAGAATCAGTGGCTCTTTTTCAGAACCATCATAGTTCGGCCCGAAGTCAACCGTTTCCTTGTCGATATCCGCCAGCAACTCGTGACCGATGCGGGCCATGCGCACTTCGGTGTAGCGCATTGCAGCAGCGCTATCGCCATCCACCGAGCCGAAGTTACCCTGTCCATCCACCAACATGTAACGCAGAGAGAAGTTCTGCGCCATGCGCACAATGGTGTCGTACACCGCCGTGTCGCCGTGTGGGTGGTATTTACCAATAACGTCGCCGACGATTCGCGCCGACTTCTTGTAGGCACGATTCCAGTCGTTATTGAGTTCGTGCATCGCAAACAACACGCGACGATGCACTGGCTTGAGGCCATCGCGCACATCCGGCAGCGCTCGCCCGACAATTACACTCATTGCGTAGTCGAGATACGAGGTTCGCATCTCCTCTTCCAGACTGATGGGCAGGGTTTCTTTAGCGAATGAGGTCATGGCGAATGCAAAATGGATGGCCGGCACGCCGTAGCCGAGGCCAGCGTCTGTGTCAGCACGGGGAAGTGTCGAGGAGTGTCCGGTACGACATGAGCATGATCTGCCCGTGCGGTAAGGTTGTCCCCAATCTTTCGCAGGAGTCTAACATGCGCCCCATTGCCAAATTTTCTGGAAAATCCCCGGCTTCACTGGAAAAGCGAGCCGTTTTTATGTGATTTCTTCAGCTTCAAGTGCATTTTTCATGGATAACGCCAATACACCTTACTCCCCAACGAATCCTCGCACCGTCGATTTTGTTGTTGAACCGGAATGGATCTTGCCAATCGAGCCGGCAGGCCTGCTGCTCACGGGTCACGCCCTGGCAGTCCGCGACGGTCGTATCGAGGCGCTGTTACCGACAGATCAGATGCGCGCCCAGTTCAGCTGCCGCGAGACTTTCCGGCTGCCGGGGCAATTGCTGATGCCGGGACTTGTCAATCTGCATTGCCATAGCGCGATGAGCTTATTGCGTGGGTACGCCGATGACTTGCCCCTGATGCGCTGGCTGCAAGAACGAATCTGGCCCGCCGAAGGGGCCTTGGCGGGAAAAGAATTTGTGGCAACTGGCAGCAAATTGGCAGCACTGGAGATGCTGCGCGGTGGCACCACCTGCGTCAATGACATGTACTTTTTCCCGGAAGAGACTGCCAAAGCCATGGCTGGCATTGGCATGCGCGCCACGTTGGGCATGATCGTGATTGACTTTCCGACCGCTTACGCGCAAAGCGGTGATGACTATCTGGCCAAAGGTTTGCAAACCCGCGATGACTATGCCGACAACGCTTTGCTCTCATTCTGCCTCGCTCCGCACGCCCCTTACACAGTATCCGACCCTCTGCTCCAGCGCATCAGCGAGCTATCAGCCCAACTTGATGTGCCGATTCACATCCACATGCACGAGACGGAGCAGGAAATTGCCGATGAAGTCGTCCGGACAGGCATGCGTCCTGTAGATCGACTTGATCGCCTGGGCATAATTGGGCCGCGAACCATTGCCGTCCATGCCGTTCACCTCAGCGACACCGAGATGGCCTTGCTTGCCCGGCGAGGAGCCCATCTCGCGCACTGTCCGACATCTAACCTCAAGTTGGGCAGCGGCATCGCTAATGTTCCTGCCTGGGAACGTCATGGGATCACGTGGGGACTGGGAACTGACGGGGCTGCCTCAAACAATCGCCTGGATGCATGGCAGGAACTTCGCCACGCGGCGCTGCTTGCAAAAGGTCGCTCACACGATGCGAGCGCGCTAACCGCACACCGGGTTTTGAGCGCGGCAACCCTCGGAGGGGCAAAGGCCTTGGGGCTTGACAGCAAAATCGGCTCACTGCTTCCCGGAAAGGCCGCGGACATGATCGCCGTTCGACTTGACGAGTGGATTTATCAGCCATGCTACGACCCGGTATCGCATCTTGTCTATGTGACAGGGCGTGAGCAGGTCAGTCATGTATGGGTTGCCGGCGAATTGTTGATGGCAAATGGAGTGCTGAGTTGTGCAAATCTGACAGAAGTACTCGCAGAAGCCGAATTCTGGCGACAGAAGCTGCTGCAGTTGTAGCAATTAGCCCATGATTGTCGCTAGAATCTGACCACACACACCCTTCTACAACCGTTTTTTGGCAAAGGACATGCTATGAAAAATCGCGCTACCGTTTCACTTCTGCTTGCTGCTCTCCTCGGCACGTCCGTTGCGGCAATCGCTCAAACCGCCGGCATCGACAGAGCCGGTACCGTCGGTTACGTTATCGATCAACGTGACAATGTCACTAAGAGCGGTTTCGGCCTTTGCTGGCGCACCGGTTACTGGACTCCGGCGATGGCCATCGCCGAGTGTGACCCGGACTTGGTCAAGAAAGACATGGCAGCTCCTGCCGCTGCCGCTGCTGCTCCCGGTGTTAAGCCAGCCGCCAAGAAGGTGACGCTCTCCGCCGATGCGCTGTTTGACTTCAACAAGGCAACTCTGCGCCCTGAAGGCGAGCAAAAACTGACCAAATTGGTCGCCGACCTGAAGGGCATGAAGCTGGAAGTGATCATTGCAGTCGGTCATGCTGACCGTCTTGGCTCCGACGCCTACAATCAGACGCTCTCCGAGAAGCGCGCTGCTGCTGTCAAGACCTTCCTCGTCGGCAAAGGCATTGAAGCCAACCGCGTTTACACCGAAGGCAAAGGCGAAAAGCAGCCTGTCACCAAGGATCAGTGCAAGGGCCCGAAGAGCAAGAAGCTCATCGACTGCCTGCAGCCGGATCGTCGCGTTGATATCGAAGTTATCGGCACGAACTAACCCGGCCTTTGCTTCTTCAAGAAAGCCCTGCTTGGCAGGGCTTTTTTTCGTCTGGAACACTCCCGAATGACTACTCAAACAAACGTTGACCCGAGTGAGTTGGAGAAATTCGGGTCCCTTGCTCATCGATGGTGGGACCCGACCTCCGAGTTTCGACCACTCCACGACATGAACCCGGTGCGACTCGACTGGATCGACCAGCAGGTTGGCCTGCGCGGAAAGAACGCCATAGACATTGGCTGCGGCGGCGGACTGCTCAGCGAAGGGATGGCTTCACGCGGTGCCACGGTCACCGGCCTGGATCTTTCGGAAAAGCCTTTAGGTGTCGCCAGGTTGCATCTGCATGAGAGTGGGCTGAGCGTGGACTACCAGCAGATTTCTGCTGAAGACTGGGCTGAACAACATCCATCCGCCTATGACGTGGTCACCTGCATGGAAATGCTGGAGCACGTTCCTGACCCGAGCAGCATCATCGAGGCTTGCGCCAAGTTACTAAAACCTGGAGGGCAAGTATTCTTTTCCACCATCAATCGCAACCCGAAAGCCTATGCACTGGCAGTGGTTGGTGCCGAGTATGTACTTGGCCTGCTGCCCAAAGGAACCCACGACTACGCCCGCTTCATACGACCCGCCGAGCTTTCTTCGTGGTGCCGGCACGCGGGGCTTCAGGTTGAAGAGATCATCGGCATGAAATACAACCCGTTCACGCACAAATGTACGCTGGAGCGGAATACCGACATCAACTACTTCCTTAGAGCCCGCCGTATCGCAAGCGAGAAATGACAGCGGGCCTGAGAGTTTCTTCCTTGAAATCCGTGACCTTTGCCCTCATACTGAATGCACGGTTGTAATTCCGGCAATCTGGCGGCGTTCTGGACGCGGGTTCGATTCCCGCCACCTCCACCTAAGAGCATCATTTGCATCGAGTCGTGGTGTTCTTAGTTGGGGGTGCACTGGTTTCGACGGGGTGAGTGAAGGAAAGCAGGCAACTCGTCAGGCGATCGACGTTAATGAAGCAAATCCTTAATTGCCAATGATGAGCAATTTGCTATTGCCGCCTAAAAAACGGCTAGCCGGGGCTGCTAGAGCCTTGTAACCAAAGATAGCCGGCGGGGACTTCGGTCCCCGTCGTCAATTCTGCGCTGCAAAAATACTGTGAAAACTCGCTCCTTTGTCGTTGTATTGGTCAGTGCTTCCCCGGTCGCGAGGGGTAGCCTCCGAGTCGCCCGGTTTGCGACCATACGTTTCCTTGCGACCACGCCCTTTCCTTTCTTGTAGGCAATGCCCGGCCCAATGACTGACACAGCACCAACGCTCGTCTTCGGCTGGGGCAATCCAAGCCGGGGAGATGATGCTCTGGGTCCGACACTGATTGACGCATTGCAGTCGGCCGGCGCGAGCCATCCGGAATGGGGCCAGGTCGACTTCATTACTGACTTCCAACTCGCTGTCGAGCATGCGCTTGATCTGAAAGACCGCCGACGCGTACTTTTCGCAGACGCACATACCGACCTGTCGGCTCCTTATACCCTAGCGCCCATCGTCCCCGGGCGCGATGGCAGCTTTACCAGTCACAGCCTCAGTCCGCAGGCACTGCTTCAGGTTTTCGTTCAGATTGAGGGAAACGCGTATCCCCCCTGCTGGTTGTTATCCATGCGCGCCGAGTCGATGGAATTGGGCGCTACACTTTCGCACACGGCGTTGGTGAGCCTTCATCAGGCACTTGACGCTGCCACTCAATGGCTGAACCAACCTCTCACCGATTACCCCCAATGAGCACTGAACTCTCAGCCCCAATTATTGCGCAGGCGCGCGATCTGCTTGATTTTATTGATGCCAGCCCCAGCCCCTGGCACGCTGTCGCCTCTGCGGTCGAACGACTGAAGGTTGCCGGTTTCAGCGAATTGCATGAAACCGAGCGCTGGCAACTTTCCGCGGGCGACAAGCGTTTCGTGATTCGTGCCGACTCGTCACTCATTGCCTTTATCGTTGGTGCTGGCGACATTGCCGAGGCCGGATTTCGCATCGTCGGCGCACACACCGACTCGCCCGGGTTGCGCCTAAAGCCCAACGCTCCACACTTGACGGACGGATTGTTGCGTTTGGGTGTTGAGGTCTACGGTGGCCCGATTCTGGCAACGTTTGCCGACCGCGATCTTGGTCTGGCGGGGAGACTCAGCCTAAGAAACGGTGATCAGATAGTAACGCGCCTCGTGCGATTTGACGTTCCGCTCGTTCGCCTGCCCAATCTCGCGATCCACATGAACCGCGATGTGAATGAGAGCGGGCTCAAACTGCACAAGCAGAATGAACTGCCTTTGCTGATGGCCATGGGTTCCGACTTCCTCAATACCGCCGATGCCGCCGACTATTTCGCCGGTTTGCTCGCTGATCGTGCAGGCATCGATCAGGCACAGTTGCTGGCCTGGGACCTGTTGGCCTATGACACCCAAGCAGGAAGCTTTTGGGGCCCCAATCAGGAATTCATTGCCAGTCGGCAACTTGATAACCTTGCGTCGTGTCACGCCGCCCTGTCGTCGCTGCTGAAGACCGAAGCACCGGTGAGCACGGCGCTTATCGCCTTGTTTGATCATGAAGAGGTGGGCTCAGAAAGCGCCGCCGGAGCCGGCGGTAGTTTCATGGCCGATGTGCTGGCACGCGTTTCAGCGAGCCTGGGCGCAGATGCTGAAGATTCCCGGCGCGCGAGTGCCCGCAGCTTTTTCATCAGCGCCGATATGGCGCATGCCTGGCAGCCGAACTTTCCAGCCGCCTATGAACCCTGCCATCGTCTGCTGGTCAATGCTGGCCCCGCGATCAAGTCAAATGCCAACCAGCGCTACTCAACATCGTCGGAAACAGCGGCCCGCTTCATGGCGCTGTGTGCGACAGCAGAGGTACCCGTCCAGCAGTACAGTCATCGCACAGATCTTGGCTGTGGCAGCACAATCGGGCCTATCGTAGCGGCTCGCCTGGGCATGCCAGCGGTTGATGTGGGCTGTCCGATGTGGGCGATGCACAGTATTCGCGAATCGGCGGGCGTGCTTGACCACAGCTACCTGATCGCCGCGCTCAGCGCCGCACTGGCAAGCTAAGCGACCCGACGGCCTTCTTCACTAAAAAAGCATCTCGCTAGGCGTGTGCCTGTCCTGCCCCTGACGGTGGCCGAACTCAGACCTTGTTCCGCTGTACCTCAAGCCAGGCAAGCACCTCCGCGGCGGCGGCGTCGCCGTCACTGTCATTGAGGACTTCGTGATAGCTACCAGGCCACACCCGTAGCACCTTGTCAGCCCCGCCCCAGTTCTGGTAAAGCGTGCGGCTACCTTCACAACTCGTAAGGGCATCTGCATCGCCGTGAAAAACATACATCGGCAGCTTCAGATGGCGAGCGGTCGGCATGAAAGTCGCCATTGCCGCGATCAGTCCGTGAGCTGTACGAAGAGGCGGCGGGCGGTGCGCTACCAGGGTATCAGCCTCATAGGCAACGACTTGCTCGGCGACACGGCTGATCAGTTTCGGATTCAGCGCTGTCACGCGCAATCGTGGTGCAATGCGGGCCACCAACGGCAGCAATTTGAGCAGAAAGGGGGAGATGCCCGGGCCGATGCTCACGGCGGGTGACGAGAAAACGATACCGGCTAACGGTGCCCGCCACTCCGGCATCAACTCAAGAAACCGTAGTGCAATTGCCCCACCCATACTGTGCCCGAGCAGGAACAAGGGTTTGCCTTCGGCGCGCGCCCGTGCGGTTGCGACAATCGCGCGCGCATCAAGAACATAGTCGTCGAAATGGTCCACGTAACAGCGCAAGCCGGCCGCCAAACCATGGCCGCGCAGATCGGCAGCCAGCACGCTGAAACCCAGCGTATTGGCCTTGGCCGCAAGTGCCGCATAACGCCTGGAGTGCTCGCCCAGGCCATGAATGACTGCAATAACGGCCCGCTCGTCAGCACTGCGCCAGAATATCCCCGGCAAATTCTTGTCATCGGTCGTCACGCACGATAGCGTTTCCCCTGGATTCACGGCGTCCCCTTTGTAAAGCGGTGTATATACTCGTGCGACGCAGAATACGATATTCACCGGCTCTGAGCGTGGAAATCGCCGTGTTGCCAGCGCCGACTTGGGGAATGAAAAAATCAAAGGAGAGATGGGGCATGTATCTGACGCAATCCCTGCATCGCGCGACGCACGCGCCCCCCGATACGCTGGCCACCCGCTGTGGCGAACGACGACACACCGACGCCGCAGCCGGCGTATCCGGCACTGGCAAGGCCATTCACGGAGCGTTTGAGCATGTTCGAATTTGAGTCACTAATGCGCTACTGGACCGCCAGGGAAGTCGAAGTCAACCTGATGGTCTTCGTCAACATTCTCGGTGCGCTGATTTTGGGCTTGATTGTCGGCTATGAGCGTACCTATCACGGACGCGCCGCCGGCATGCGCACCTACGGACTGGTCTGCATGGCCTCCTGCGCGCTGACCGTTCTTGCCGGCTACCCAACCTACTGGTATGGCGGCCTGACCACCGCGGCCTTTCCTTCCGGTCTGCCGCCAGACCCAACCCGCGTTGTCCAGGGCATTGTGACCGGCATCGGCTTCCTCGGTGCCGGACTGATCATGAAAGACGGTCTGTCGATCAGCGGTCTGACCACAGCGGCGTCGCTCTGGGCCTCGAGCGCCATCGGCATTCTGGTGGGCATCGGGTTCTACTCTGCAGCCATCCTGCTTTCGGCGCTCTCTGCCGGCTTGATGATGTGGGCGACAAAGCTTGAGCGCCTGCTGCCAGCGCGACCTGCGATTGGCATCATGCTCGGCTACCAGCGCGGCTTTCTGCCCAGGCGGCCGGATATCGAGCACTTTGCGCGGGACTGCGGCTATCAGATTGCATCCGGCTCGTTTCATGTGCGTTTTGCGCAAGGGCGACATATCTGGCGCTGCGTGGCTGTGGAGGTGCCTGGCAAGGCAAGCATGAGTCTGGCCAACATGGGCGAACGACTGGCCAAAGTGGAAGGGATTGACGAGTTTGAACTCGGCCACGCGCGCAACTGAGTTGGCAGCCATCGTCACCAACACCTGATGGAATTTCTTGATCTCAAGACCCTCTCGCTGATTGCCCTGCTGACCAGCATCATGCTGCCGCTGGTACTGCTCAGTGCGGTAAATGCCAAGCATGATGACCCGGTGATGATGGACTGGTCACGGGGAGCGACGCTCTACAGCGTTGGGTTCATCGGTCTCAGTTTGCGCGGCCTGCTGCCGGACTTCATTTCCATTGTGGTCGCCAATCTGCTGGTGATCTCGGGCTACTTTGAACTGCACCGGGGCATTCGTCGCTTTTACCAACGTCACACCTCCCGTCGCCTGCTGTTCATTGTGGGTCCGGTGGTTGGGCTCATTTTTGTCTGGTTCGGTCTGATTGACCCTAGCTTGACGATTCGTCTCATCGCCTTTTCTGGCATCGTTTTCGCGCTCACCGCCGCCATCTCCTGGGAGTTTTTCCGGGCCAGCCTGGAGATGACCCGGCGAACCCGCGCGGGTAGCGCGTCAGAGGTTCGGATAGTGCGCGTTCTCTCGATCTTTTTTGCCCTGAGCGCCTTACTGCTGCTGCTGCGTGCGATTTTTTCCAGCGTGCCCGCGCTGGCGGAGCGCCCGAATGTGCCCCAGTTGCTCAACGCCAGCGCCTATTTGCTCGCCATCGCGATCAATTTTCTGGTCGGTGCCTGTCTGCCCCTGTTGATGTCACGGCGCACCCAGCGTGAGCTTGCGCATAGCGAGGGACTGGTCACGCGCGCTCAGGAAATGGCCGAGTTGGGCAGCCTGGAGATCAATCTGCGTACCAATGAGGTGGTCACCAACAAGGTCGCTGATCGCCTTTTTGGCGAAAGCGTGGGCCAACGCGATCGCGTTGATACTTGGCTGGCGCTGGTTCATCCGGAGGACCAGTCACGGATGCAAGCACGGATACGCGCCCTGATGGCCGGCGACTTGCCACCGAGCAGTACCGAATATCGCATTATTCGCCCCAGTGACGGGGCGACCCGATGGATTGCGGCGGTGAGCGAAGTACGCAAGGACCCGGTGGATGGCTCACCGCTGATGATCTCGACGCTGCGCGATATTACCGAAATGCGCATGGCCGCTCTCGCCAGCGAGCGTGCCATGGAGGCGGCCAATGCCGCCAGTCGCGCCAAATCCGAGTTTCTCGCCAATATGTCGCATGAGATCCGCACTCCGCTCAATGGCGTGATCGGCATGGCGCAGTTACTCCAGCACACGCCTTTGACCACCGAGCAGTCCGAGTACGCCCACACCATCATTGGCAGTGCCAAATCGCTGCTGACCATCGTCAACGATATCCTGGATTTTTCCAAGGTCGAAGCCGGGCGGCTCGATATTGACCCGGTGCACTTTTCGCCGGCCGCGCTGCTCAATGATCTGAAGGCGATTTTCACGCCGCAGGCGCGCGCGGCCGAAGTCGCGCTGGAGATCCGCAGCGAGGTCATGCTGCCGGAACTGCTGGTGGCCGACGCCGCACGCCTGCGCCAGATTTTGAGCAACCTGCTCAGCAATGCCATCAAATTTTCGCGGCAGGGTCGCGTTATGCTCACGGTGCGCCCGGCCAGCGTCGCGCAGGACGAGCACCTCGAACTTGAATTCACCATTTCGGATACGGGCATCGGCATGAGCGGCGAGACGCTGGCCTCGCTGTTCAACCCCTTCTTTCAGGCCGACGCCTCGATCACACGCCGGTTTGGCGGCACGGGACTCGGGCTCTCTATCAGTCAGCGCCTGGCCGAATTGATGGGCGGCTCGATCGTCGCTTCGTCCAAGCTCGGCGTCGGCAGCACCTTTACCCTGCGCCTGCCGTTCGCCTTGGCCCCAGCTCCAGGGGCCACGCCCGCCACCAGGCCGAGTCTGGCCTCCGAACCCACCGTGTCGAGCGCGGCCCACGATGCCGGCGAAGCAGCAATCGCCGTTTCACCAGCGCCGACTTGCGGAACACCCGACGGTGCCGGTGCCGAGATCCTCGTGGTGGATGACAATCTGACCAACCAGACCGTCGCCCGGCACATGCTGACGCGGCTGGGCTATCAGGTCAGCGTCGCCAATCACGGCGGCGAAGCCTTGAGCCTGCTCGGTACGCACACTTTTTCGGCGGTGCTCATGGATTGCCAGATGCCGGTCATGGACGGCTATGAAGCCACCGCACGAATCCGCTCGGGCGAGGCCGGTGAGGCGGTGCGCCATATCCCTGTGGTGGCCATGACCGCGAACGCCATGCAGGCCGACAAGGAGCTTTGTCTGGCCAGCGGCATGAACGATTTTCTGTCCAAACCCGTGGTCATGGACGCGCTGCGCGACACGCTAGCGCGCTGGGTCAGCGGCAGGCAAGCCGACACACTTGCCGAAACGCCAGCGACTGCAGCCGTAGCCGACGCGCCGGACAGCGAGGATCTGTCGGCCTTCGATCCAGAAACCTTGCTGCGCTACGCCATGAACGACACCGACCTCGCCCATGCGCTGGCCGAATCGGCGGTGGCGGATATGGCCACCGAAGCGGGCGCACTGAGCACGGCGTTCGCCGCGCAGGACGCCGCCGCCGCGCAACGCCATGCGCATACGCTCAAAGGGCTTTCGGCGCAACTAGGAGCCGGACCCATTTCCGCACGCTACAAGGAACTTGAGCAACGGTTCCGCGAGGGTGGTGCGGCCTCGTTTACGACCCCCTTCCCGGCTCGGTTCGACCTTGCTGCACTGGATAGGGCTCGGGTCGCCTTGTCCGCCAGCGTAGTGGCCTGGCGTCAGCGCACCATCTGACACCTCAAGCGTCCACCAACCAAACCAGAACGCCGACCTAGTCAGCCGGCCATGCGCAACATCACCTTGCCAGTACGACCGGCTTTGGTCGCCGCGGCAACGGCATTCGCCACCTCGTCCAGGGGATAGGTTTCCGTGACCTGCGTGTGAAAAATACCCTGAGTGGTCAGGCGCATGACCGTGCGCAGCACCCCAAGCAAGGTGAGCGTCGATTGCTGGGCCATCCAGTTCGGCAGCAAAAAGCCGGAAATGTGCGCCACCGGCATCATCAGATCGCGGCCGGGAATCTGCATCGGCGTTTTGCCCAGCGTACCGTAGATCAGCAAGTGTCCGTCAAGGCCCAGACAGCGCACCACCTGTGCCGCCAAATCGCCACCGACACAATCGATCGCCGAGCCCACACCCTTGCCGCCGGTGACGCGAAACACTTCGGTGAGCAGATCCTGATGATCGGTTTCAACCACCGCGTCCGCACCCAGACGGCGGAGCTCCTCACTGTTGCCGGCCGAACGCACCACGCACAGCGTCTTGAACCCATACAGCTTGCCCAGTCGCACCATGCTCTTGCCCAGTGCCGACCCGGCGGCCGTCACCAGCAACCAGCCCCCACGCGGTACCTTCAGCACCTCGCGTGCGAGTACGTAGGCCGTAATCGGATTGACAAAAAACATGGCGCCCTGCTCGTCTGAGACCGCATCGGGCAAGATCACCGCCTTTTTGGCGTCGACCAAGGTGTACTCCTGCCAGGTGCCGTGCGGTGGACCGCTGGCTACCGCCACGCGCTTGCCGCTCAGACGACGCGCCAGAAACCCGGAGCCGACCGCATCGACCACGCCCACGCCTTCGCCACCCAAGGCGTAAGGCGGCGTCGGGCACGGATTGGTTTTGGCCGGGTCATAAAACACGCGAGCATCGCCGTCACGCTGGCCTTGGTTCCAGATAATGCGTTGCAGCGCCTGATGGTAGGTGCCGTGCACGAAGTTCAAATCGGAGGGATTCACCGGCGCCAGGTGCATACGCACGCGCACCTGCCCCGGGCCGGGCGTGGGCAGTGCCACCTCCTCGATGCGAATGTCCTCGATAGCGTCGGTGAAGGCGGCGAGTCGGGCAGATTTCATGAGCGGGATTCTTTCAGTTGGCGCATGGTTCTGCGCATGAAGACAAGGTCTTCCCAGGCCTTGGCCTTGTCGGGCAGATTGCGCAGCAGATAGGCAGGGTGATAGGTCACAATCAGCGGGATATCCCGATAGGCGTGCAGCGCGCCGCGTGCAGCGGCAATGGTGGTCTCGCGGGCGAGCAAGGTCTGCGCCGCCGGCTTGCCCAGCGCCACGATCAGCCGCGGCTGGATCAATTCGATCTGCCGTTCCAAATAAGGAAAGCAGGCCGCCGTCTCGGCCGGCTCGGGCGTGCGGTTGTTCGGTGGCCGACACTTCACGGTATTGGCAATGTAGACGTTTTCACCACGGCGCAGCCCGATACTCGCCAGCATGTTGTCGAGCAACTTGCCGGCCTGGCCAACGAAAGGCTCGCCCTTGGCATCTTCTTCAGCACCCGGGCCTTCGCCAACGAACAGCCAGTCGGCCTGCGTGTCACCGACGCCGAGCACCGCCTGCGTACGGCCGTGACACAAGCCGCAGGCCTGACATGCTGCCACGGCACTGCGCAGTTGCGGCCAATCGAGGCCGGCGACCAGGTCCGTGGCTGTGGATTTTTCCGGCGGAGCGACCATCGTTTTGGCGGCGACGTGCGGCATCGCCTCTGCCTTGCGGCGCAGCGCCCACACCGGGCTCAAGCCCATTTCCTTCAGCAAAGCAAGTCGGTCCATTATTCCTGTGCAGCGAGTTGGAGTGCCATGGTCACGGCGTCTTCCCGGCCATGCGGTGTCGGGTAGTAGCCCTTGCGGCGGCCGATCGCGACGAAGCCGTGACGACGGTACAAATTATGCGCCGGCAGATTGCTCTCACGCACTTCGAGAAACACACGGCGCACCCCGTCGGCGCGCAGCCCGTCCAGCAGTGCTGTGAGCAAGGCGGCACCGTGGCCACGCCGCTGCGCATGTGCCGGAACGCCGATGGTCAGCAGCTCCGCTTCGTCCAGCACCTGGCTGGTGACGGCGTAGCCCACCAGCTGTTCGTTTTCCTCAGCGATCACCGCACGATGCCCGGCCAATAACGAATCACGAAAATTTCCCGTACTCCATGGGGAAGGATGCAACGCGGCTTCGGCGGCGACCACGGCGTCGAGGTCGCTCACTTGCATCGCCCGAATCTTCATTAGCGAACACCACCCCGGGCCAGACGCTCGGCGGTGGTCAGCGCCACTTTGTCGCGCACGTAAAGGGGTTGCGCCGCAGCGGCGTGCAAACCCTCGCCACGCGCCAGCGCCGGCGCGGCCAAGCGAGCCACTGCCGCAGCGGTAGGCCACAGATCGGGAATGAACGAGGAGCGCGGCAGTGCTTCGGCGTAACTGATAAAGCCATCCCCTCCGCAAGTCGGCGCTGGTGACACGGCGATTTGGCCCGGTGGCACGCACACCGGCGGCGACAACTCGCTCACGGTGTCGCCGGCCACCCGATAGACACCGGAATACACCTCGTTCATGCGTGCATCAAGCACCGTCCAGATGTCACCATCGCCGGCATTGAGCGCCAATGCCGCCAGCGTGCTCACCGGCACCACCGGCTTGTCCAGCCCCCAGGCCAAGCCTTGCGTCACACCACAGGCCAAGCGCAGGCCGGTAAACCCGCCGGGGCCGGCGCCGAAGGCCAAGCCATCAAGCTGCGTCAGCGCAACCCCTGCCTCGGCCAGCAAGGCATGCGCCCAGGGCAGCAAGTGTTCCGAGCCACTATTGGGCAGCTCTTCCCTGCGCTCAAGACAGGCGCCATCGCACCACAGGGCGACCGAAATCCAGCGTGTGGAGGTTTCGAACGCCAGAAGTTTCATGCCGTCTCTTTCTGCGCGTGACGCTCAAGAATATCGCGCACCTTGTGTGGTGCGAAGACAGTATTCAAAGTGACCTGGCGATAGCCGAGGATATCGGCCTCAACGGCAGAGACAGGTTTTTTGGCCATGGTGGCGTGCAATCGGTGGAGCGCTAAAGGGGCTATGGGTTTATACCAGAAAGCCGCTTTTCACCCCGGCGGAGTAACATGAAACCTTCTTCGCAAGGAGCCCATCATGAGCAAAACCAAAGGCAAAGTCGCGACCAAGGCCAAGCAGTTGGCCGAGTACGAGGCGTGGTACGCAGAACAAGTGCAACTGGGGCTGGACGATCTGGAGGCCGGGCGGGTGGTAAGCGATGCCGAAATGCAAGACCACTTTGAGAAGCGGTTCAAAGAAAATGGCCAGCGCCAGCAGCAACAAAAGCAAGCCGCTTGATTGGTCAAAGCGCGCACGCGCTGACCTTGATCGAATCTACGACTACTATCTCGACGCCGCGCCTTACGATGTGGCAGAAAAGGCGGTGCGTGAGGTCTTGCAACAGGGGAAACGCATTGCCGAGCAGGCGATGGTGTATCGCGCTGGCCCCAAGGGCACGCGCGAATGCGTCATGCGCCGCTTTCCCTTCATCCTGATTTACCCAAGGTGCGCATCGTGCGGGTGCTGCATCAGGCGCGCGAATACTTCAACCGCTAACGCCTGAGGCAAGCCCTGAGCAAGCCTTACGGCTTGCGCCCAAGAATCCCGCGCAGCGTTTCCTGAATGTCGGCGGGGATGAGCACGGTCTTGGCGTTTTCTGATTTCGCCAGATTGCCAATGGCATGAATGTATTTTTCCCCGAGCATGTAGCGCATCGGCGCATCTTCCGCCCCGATCGCGGCGGCCACACGCCGGATTGCTTCCGCCGAGGCATCGGCCAGGGTAATAGCCGCCTCGGCTTGCAGGCGTGCCTCCTGCAGTTGGGCTTCGGCGTTGAGAATGGTGGCCTGCTTGTGCCCTTCCGCCTTGGTCACCATCGCCTTGCGCTCACGTTCCGCACTGGCTTGCGCCTCCATGGCGCGCTGCATGGACTCGGACGGTTTGATGTCCTGAATTTCAACGGATTTGACCGTCAGGCCCCAGTCGATGGCTTCGTCGGCAACACCTTCGCGCAGACGTGCCTTGATCTTGTCGCGATTCGACAGCGCCTCGTCCAGATTCATCTCGCCAATGATGCTGCGCAAGGTGGTCATGATCATGTTACGTATGGCTTCAGAGAAGTCGGTCACGCCATACACCGCCTTGATCGGGTCGGTCACCTTGATAAAGGAAATGGCATTGGTAACGATCACCGCGTTGTCTTTGGTGATCACTTCCTGCTCCTGCACATCGAGAATGATGTCCTTGGTGACCAGCTTGTAGCGCACCTGATCCAGATACGGAATGATGATATTGAGGCCGGGACGCAAGGTGCCCTGGTACTTGCCCAGGCGCTCCACGATCCACTCCTCGCCCTGCGGAACGATGCGCACGCCTTTGGCCAGGGTGATAGCCACAAAGACAAAAAATGCAATGACAACAAAGCCGAAGCCTTCCATGAGATTTCTCCTTAAAACCAGTAAAACTAGGTGACCGGCTTGCGCCGAGGTGGGTTACGGGGTGTTTTCGCGCGGGGACTGCTGTTTTGCTCCATACGCCGCATCAATGTGCCAATCGCCGTGCCGAACATGCGCGACAAGCGCGTACGGTCACGAATCATGGGCAGGCGCGGCCAGGTGGCCTGCTCGCCCATGCGCACGTAGGCCTTGAATTCGTCCAGCGAGGGATTGTTCAGGACCTTGGCGTAAAGTTTGGGGCGGAACGGCAACTGAACGTGCATGTCGTTGCCGGCATAGGTCTGATTACTGACGGCATAGGCCTTGGCCAGGCTGTTTCTGAGCGTTTGCCCGGGCACGTGGCGACGGGCAAGATCGAGCAATTCAGCCGAGCTCTTCAAGGCGATATTGCTGGCCGCACGCGTCAGTGAAGCCGATACCCCCGTACGGTTGCCGTAGAAACTGAGCAAGGGCACCACATGCGGGTTGGCTTGCGAGGTAATGAAGTGGTTGATGTTGAGCATCTGCCGCAACAAGTCAAAGGGTAGATCGCCATTGACCGAGCCATCCACCCACAGCTCATCTTCCATCCACGGCGTTACCTTGCCGCGGCGGCGCGCCATGAGCTGCACCGGCTTGAATACCATGGGCACGGCACACGACGCCAATACGGCATGATTGATCAGCGCCTCAGGTGCCGAGAGGTAATTGATCAGACGCGGCGTTTGCCGTACGTGCAAGGGCGACACTGTGATATTGAGCACGCGACCCGAGCGCTTCATGGCTTCGGCGAGCGTGTGGTCGCCCATCACCGTCTTCAGGAAGGCGAGCAACTTGGGTTGATCCATGATGGTGCGCTGGGCCAGCGCCTCGCGTAGCGGCAGACGCGTGAGTGCCTGACAGTTGATCTGCGACAGGTCGGCGAAAAGACCGCGCAACTCCTCGTCGCTATGAACACAGGCCCAACCGGCCATGATCGCGCCCATGCTCGAACCCGAGATGGTGCGGGGCAGAAGATTTTCATCGAACAAGGCCTTGATCACCCCAAAGTGAAACAAGCCCAGCAAAGCGCCCCCGGAAAGCATCAGCGCCGGACGGCCATAGACGCGACCGATACGCTTGGTTTGCTCAAGCCGGTAGGTGTCGTCTACCTCAGGCGTATCGAGCTCAATCAGGTAATGAAAGCAGGCCTCGATTTCGTCGAGCAGCTCGGTCACGACATGCTTGGTGCCCAGCTTGGCGATCTGGTAAATCTCGGGCTGTATCAGCTCGCCCTGGTGCCGAAAGAGCACCTCCTGCAGGTATTTTGACAGTGCCCAGGTCTCGCCTTCGGCACGCATTTTGCGCAGCGTATCAAGGCTGCGCCGAAGCTCACCCGAATGGAGCAACTCGGTATCGTCGCCAGCACGCCACTCCTCGGCACCAGAAAGCTGATCATGCTCGGCAGCAATTTCCTGCCACTGGGCATAGCTTTCGGCACGATCAAGTGCCCGGTCGAGCTTGTGCAAACGCACGGCACGCGAGATACGTCGAATGACCATGACCGGCGACTTCAAACGCTTTAAAGCGCGACGACCTTGAGCAACTGACCATCGACGGCGCTGACGCGTACGCGCGCACCAGCGGCTATCGCCGTATCGGCGATGCACGGCCAGACCTCGGCCCCCATGACCGGCTTCTGGAATCGAACTTCACCGCGCTGAAATGGCTCGACGGCGCTGACCAGCACACCAATCTCGCCCAGCGCCTCATCCGCCTGACCGGTACGCGTATCGCCCCCCTGCTTGCGCAGCACAGTGAACCAGAGCGTGGTAAAGGCAATCGAGGCCGCGGTCCACAGCGTGATCTGTGGCGTCAGCTCAAGCCCGGGCCACACCAGCATGGTCAGCCCGACGACCAACGCACCCAAGCCGAACCAGATGATGAAAAAACTGGGCACGGCCAGCTCTACCACGGCCAGGGCCAGACCGAGGATGATCCAGTGCCACCAGAGCGGGCTCATGATTTTTTGTGCGCGGCCAGCTTCAGCCAGGTATCGACGACGGTATCGGGATTCAAGGAGATGGTCTGTATGCCTTCATCCATCAGCCATTCGGCAAAATCGGCATGATCCGACGGCCCCTGCCCGCAAATACCGATGTACTTGCCCAGGCGGTTGGCGGTCGAGATGGCCATGGACAGCAGCTTCTTGACCGCTGCATCGCGCTCGTCAAAGGCTTGCGCCACCAGCCCGGAATCACGATCAAGACCCAAGGTGAGCTGAGTCAAATCATTGGAGCCAATCGAGAAGCCATCGAAATGCTCAAGGAACTCCTCCGCCAACAGCGCATTCGAGGGAATCTCGCACATCATGATCAGCTTCAGCTCGTTCTCCCCCCGCTTGAGCCCATTGGCCGCGAGCAGATCGACGACGGCCTTGGCTTCGCCGACATTGCGCACGAAGGGCACCATCAACTGCACATTGCTCAGGCCCAATTCCTCGCGCACCCGGCGCATGGCGCGGCACTCAAGCTCGAAGCAATCACGGAACGAGGGCGAGACATAACGCGAAGCCCCCCGGGAAGCCAAGCATCGGGTTCTCTTCCTCGGGCTCATAGATTTCGCCGCCGAGCAACTTGCGGTATTCGTTGGACTTGAAGTCAGACAAACGCACAATCACCGGCTTCGGGTAGAAGGAAGCGGCAATGGTGGCCACGCCCTCGACCAGCTTCTCGATGAAAAAGGCCTCGGGCGAGGCATAACCGCGCGAGCGACGACGAATCTCGTTGCGCAAGCTAGCCGGCACATGCTCGACATCGAGAATCGCCTTGGGGTGAATGCCGATCATGTTGTTGATCACAAACTCCAGCCGCGCCAGGCCGACGCCGCCGCTGGGAATCTGCGCAAACTCGAAGGCCAGCTCGGGGTTGCCCACGTTCATCATGATCTTGACCGGCAGATCGGGCAAATTGCCAATGTTTTGATGGCTGACATCAAACTCCAGCGCGCCGCGATACACGTAGCCGGTGTCGCCCTCGGCACAACTGATGGTGACTTTGTCGCCCTCTTCCAGCGCCGATGTCGCGTTGCCGCAGCCGACAATGGCGGGAATGCCCAGCTCACGGGCAATGATCGCCGCATGACAGGTGCGCCCGCCTCGATTGGTGACGATGGCAGCCGCACGCTTCATTACCGGTTCCCAGTTGGGGTCGGTCATGTCGGCAACCAGCACATCGCCAGGTTGCACACGGTTCATCTCGGCCGGATCTTTGACCACACGAACCGGGCCCACGCCGATTTTCTGGCCAATGGCACGCCCGGAGGTCAGCACCTTGCCGTGCTGCTTGAGACGGAATTTTTCAATCACATTGCCCGCCTGTGACTTCACCGTCTCGGGGCGGGCCTGCAGGATGTAGAGCTTGCCATCAGCACCATCGCGGCCCCACTCAATATCCATGGGGCGCTGGTAGTGCTTCTCGATAATCACGGCATAGCGCGCCAGTTCCAGCACATCATCGTCGTTAAGCGTGTAGCGATTGCGCTCGGACTCGGCGACATCAACCGTTGCGGTGCTTTTGCCGGCCTGACGTGACTCGGTGAAGATCATCTTGATCATCTTCGATCCGAGGTTGCGCCGGATCACAGAGCGCTTACCGAGCGCCAGCGTGGGCTTGTGTACGTAGAACTCGTCCGGATTCACCGCGCCCTGCACCACCGTTTCACCCAGACCGTAGCTGGCGGTAATGAATACCACCTGATCAAAACCGGACTCGGTATCAAGCGTGAACATCACGCCGGCCGCGCCGGTGTCGGAGCGCACCATGCGTTGCACGCCCGCCGAAAGTGCCACATCGGCGTGGGCAAAACCCTTGTGCACGCGGTAAGCGATGGCCCGGTCGTTGTACAGCGAGGCAAAGACTTCCTTGATGGCGTGCAGGATATTGTCGTAGCCATGAATATTCAGAAAGGACTCCTGCTGCCCGGCAAACGAGGCATCGGGCAGATCTTCGGCCGTGGCGGATGAGCGCACGGCAAAGGTCATCTCGTTATGGCCACCGGCGACCAGCGCCTCGTACTCCTGCTTGATTTCGGCTTCGAGTTCCGCCGGAAAAGGCGTCTCGACCACCCACTGTCGTATCTGGGCGCCGGTCTTTACCAGCGCATCGACGTCTTCAACATCCAGCGCATCGAGGGCGGCGTTGATACGCGCGGCAAGGCCCTGATGCTTGAGAAACTCGCGAAAGGCATGCGCCGTCGTGGCAAAACCACCGGGAACACGCACGCCGGAGGCCGCCAGTTGACTGATCATTTCGCCCAGGGAGGCATTTTTACCCCCTACATCGCCCACATCCTCCATGCGCAGATGGTCGAAAGCGATCGCGTGCCGGGTACCGTGATTCGATGAGTGACTCATGAAAATTCTTTCAGGTAGGATGAGTCCCGCCACTTTAGCACCTTCAATTTTGAGAAAGCCGGAACCGCGCATGAACGATACCCCTGCCAAGCTACGCACCGTATTCATTGTCTCGGACGGCACCGGCATCACCGCAGAAACGCTGGCGCACAGCTTGTTGTCGCAATTCGAGGGCTTTCAGTACCGGCAGGTGCGCATGCCCTTTATCGATGACCTGGAAAAAATCGACGACTGCGTCTACCGCATCGAAGAATCCCACGCCCGCGAAGGCTTGCCACCCATTGTCGTGTCAACCCTCGTCAACGCCGAGATTGCCTCGCGTTTACGAGACACCAAAGCGCTGATTCTCGACTTTTTCGGGGCCTTTATTGCGCCGCTGGAAGAAACTCTGGGCAGCAAATCCAGCCATTCCATCGGTCGCAGTCACGGTAGCGCCAACTCCAGTGAGTATCTTGCCCGGATTGAGGCCATCAACTTTACGCTGGCCCACGACGATGGCGTCACCAATGCCGATCTGGATAAGTCGGACGTTATCCTCGTCGGCGTTTCGCGCTGCGGGAAAACCCCTACCAGCCTCTATCTGGCCATGCAGTTCGGCATACGGGCAGCCAATTACCCGCTGATCCCGGAAGATTTCGAGCGCAACCGGTTGCCGGCAACGCTCATTGCACACCGGCAGAAGCTGTTTGGTCTGACCATCAGCCCGGAGCGCTTGACCTCGATTCGCACCGAGCGCCTGCCCGACAGCCATTACGCGTCCCCGGATAATTGCCGCTGGGAGATCGATCAGGCGCAAAAACTCATGCGTCGCGAAGGCATCCGCTGGCTGGATTCGACCACCAAGTCGATCGAGGAAATCGCCGCGACCCTGATGCAATCCGTCCAACTCGATAAAAGAGCCTGTTAACTGCCCCTCTTCCTTGACAGGGCTTGAAACAGGGGGAGATGGGCCGGAAATCACCGCTTTTTTGGGTGATAGCACCTAAATAAACCTACTATAGGTAGTGCGTAGAAATCAACCGACCTACGACGTAATTTTATAAGTCATTGTTTATTTGTAATAAATAATTTTCTTCTCAATTTTGCTTTTGGAAGGTAATCTGCGCACCAGTCAGACAGCTACTTTGCCTGATGGCCAGCCTAGAAATACCCGAATTCGCGCCGCTGTAAGCCGTAGCACGCCGCAGATCACTCCGCTTCATCGTAGCCAACCCAATTAAAAATCTCTTCGAAAAAAGGCAGACGAGTAATGACACATCCGACAGAGAACCACGAGGACACCGTTTCAGAGCACATTCACACCGGCCAGATGGGCCTACCCCTGCCGCAGGAGATCTCCGGCGAGGTACTTCTTGAAAAGTATGCCAAGGGCAGCGAACGCGATGTGCGCGATGTGCGCAAGCGCGTCGCCCGTGCCTTGGCTGCCGTCGAGGCCGAAGACAAGCGTGCATTTTGGGAAGCGAAGTTCCTCGAAGCCCAGGAAAACGGCTTTGTCCCTGCCGGCCGTATCAACTCCGCCGCCGGCACCGACCTGACCGCCACGCTAATCAACTGCTTCGTGCAACCTGTTGGCGACTCGATCTCCGAAATCGTTGATGATAGGCCCGGCATCTATACGGCGCTGCTGCAGGCGGCCGAGACCATGCGTCGCGGTGGCGGCGTCGGCTACGATTTCTCCTCGATTCGCCCTGTCGGCGCCCACGTCAAGGGCACCCAGTCGCGCGCCTCCGGCCCGGTGTCCTACATGCGGGTGTTTGACCGCTCGTGCGAGACGGTCGAGTCCGCCGGTGCCCGCCGCGGTGCACAGATGGGTGTCTTGCGCTGCGATCACCCCGATATCGAAGACTTCATTCACGCCAAAGACAAAGGCGACCTGACCAACTTCAATATCTCGATCGGCGTGACCGACGCCTTCATGAAGGCCGTCGAAGCCAATGGCGACATCGAACTGGCCCACCGCGCCACGCCCGCCGCCGATATCAAGGCCGCCGGCGCCTACCAGCGCGAAGACGGCATGTGGGTGTACCGCAAGGTGCCCGCGCGCGAGTTGTGGGAGCAGGTCATGCGCTCGACCTACGACCACGCCGAGCCGGGCATCCTGTTCCTCGATCGCATGAACAAGGACAACAACCTCTACTACTGCGAGACCATTGAGGCCACCAACCCCTGCGCCGAGCAGCCGCTGCCGCCCTATGGCTGCTGCTGCCTGGGCTCGGTCAACCTGACCCTGTTCGTCAAGGACGCCTTCACGCCCAATGCCCGCTTTGACTACGAAGGCTTCGGAAAGGTCGTCGATGTGTCGACGCGCATGCTCGACAACGTGCTCGACGCCACTCACTGGCCGCTGGAGCAGCAGCTGAAGGAAGCGCAGAGCAAGCGCCGCGTCGGTTTGGGTTTCACCGGTCTGGGCGATACCCTGATCATGCTGCGCCAGCGTTATGACTCGCAGCAGGCCACCGATACCGCGACCAAGATTTCCGATTTCATGCGCAACCGCTCGTATCTGGCTTCAGTCGAACTGGCCAAGGAGCGCGGCGCTTTCCCGCTGTTCAACAAGGACATGTACCTGACCGGCGGCAACTTCGCCTCGCGTCTGCCCGACGAGGTCAAGGACCAGATCCGCAAGCACGGCATCCGCAACAGCCATCTGCTCTCGATCGCCCCCACCGGCACCATCAGTCTGGCCTTTGCCGACAATGCCTCCAATGGCATCGAGCCGCCCTTCTCCTGGACCTACACGCGCAAAAAACGCATGATGGACGGCACGCACAAGGAGTACGCGGTCGAGGATTACGCCTGGCGTCTGTACAAGCACCAGGGCGGTGATGTGACCAAGTTGCCCGACTACTTCGTGACCGCGCTGGAAATTTCGGCGCAGGCGCACGAGCAGATGGTCGCCGCGGTCGCTCCCTATGTCGACACCTCGATCTCGAAGACGGTGAATGTCCCCGCCGACTACCCCTACTCCGAGTTCGAAGACCTCTACATGGTGGCGTGGAAGTCGGGCCTGAAGGGTCTGGCCACCTACCGCCCCAACAGCATTCTGGGCAGCGTGCTCTCGGTCGAGCCGCAAAACGCCTCGGCCACCGCCCAGAAGCAGCCGCAGGATGTGACCTACGACTCGGCCAACAAGCGCCTGTCGATCGGCGCTCTACCCGCGCCGGTGCTCGCCTCGCTGCGCTGGCCCGGCCGCCCGAACATGTCCGACGGCAATACCGCCTGGACCTACATGATCAATGCGCCGCACACCCAGTTCGCCCTGTTCGTCGG
Source organism: Rhodocyclaceae bacterium (assembly GCA_016702335.1). Classification (GTDB taxonomy): domain Bacteria; phylum Pseudomonadota; class Gammaproteobacteria; order Burkholderiales; family Rhodocyclaceae; genus JADJEF01. The sequence continues at coordinate 592,969 of JADJEF010000018.1, read as the reverse complement.
CCAGATCGAAAACGACATGGGCCGCGCCCTGCCCTTTGAAGTCTGGGTCAATGGCACCGATCAGCCGCGCGGTCTCGGTGCCGTGGCCAAGACCTTGTCGATGGACATGCGTGCCAATGACAAGGCCTGGCTCAAACTCAAACTCGATGCGCTGGCACGCACGCAGGACGACGAACCGTTCGATCTGCCCTTCCCGCCCAATGGCGAACTGAAGCGCGTGCCCGGTGCCGTCGCCGCCATGGCGCATGTGGTACGTTATCGCTGCGAGAAACTTGGCGCACTCGAAGGCACCTCGGCGGATATCGGCACCACACCGGTGATCGACTGCATGTTCAGCCGCGACGAGCCCAAGACCGGCACCGATGGCACGCTGTCCTGGACGGTCGATGTACTTAACCCCGCCTCCGGCGAAGAGTTCGTGCTCGGCCTCAAGGAGATCACCCTGCCCGACGGCATTACCCGCCCCTACTCGGTCTGGCTCTCCGGCCACTACCCGCGTGCGCTGGACGGCCTGACACGGCTGCTCTCGCTCGACATGCGCGTGCTTGACCCGGCCTGGATCGGGATGAAGCTGCGCAAGCTCTTGAACTACGCCGAGCCCCTGGGCGACTTCATGGCCAAAGTGCCCGGTTCGAACAAGCAGCAGAACTGGCCCTCGACCGTGGCCTATGTGGCCCGCCTGATCATGCATCGCTACGCCATGCTCGGCATCCTTGACGAAAACGGCTTCCCGACGCGCGACATGGGCATTCTGGAATCGCCCAATGGCAGCACGCCGACGGCAGGCACCATGAAGGTGACGCAGGGCTCGCTGTGCGGCGAATGCGGCAACATGACCGTGATCCGCAAAGACGGTTGTGATTTCTGTACGGCCTGCGGTGCGGTGGGTACCTGCGGCTAGTTGGTAAGGCTCAAAAAAATGGCCCTGTGCATCTCAAGCGCAGGGCCATTTTGCTTCTTTAGCCGCGAAACACGCCTGAATCGCCGTCTTGCCAGCGCCGACTTGCGGAACATCAGCCAAAAAGACTGACGTCATGCCCACGAAGCACACTGGCGAACTGGTTCGCGTCCAAGGCTTCGACACCAGGCAGTTGGCCGGCATATTGATCGATCCCGGCTACCCGCTCAGACTCAAAACCCCATTGGACAAGGCTGGCGCTCGATTGATGATACCCATCGAGATACCATCGCCAAAACTTGCTTCCAGCTGCCTGCCGTTGCCAGACGTCAAATTATTCCCACTCGATTGTCGCGGGAGGTTTACCCGAGATGTCATACACCACCCTATTGATCCCGCGCACTTCATTGATGATGCGATTGCTCACCTTGCCCAGCAGACTGTGCGGTAACTCGGCCCACTGCGCGGTCATGAAGTCTGAGGTTTGCACGGCGCGCAGCGCCACCACGTATTCGTAGGTACGCCCGTCACCCATCACGCCAACGCTCTTCACGGGCAGAAATACCGCGAAGGCCTGCGAGGTCTTGTCGTACCAATCGGCCGCGCGCAGTTCATCGATAAAAATGGCGTCGGCACGGCGTAACAGGTCGGCGAAGTCTTGCTTCACTTCACCCAGAATTCGCACGCCCAGGCCCGGTCCGGGGAATGGATGACGATAAACCATCTCGTGCGGCAGCCCCAGAGTCACCCCCAATTCACGCACTTCGTCCTTGAAAAGCTCACGCAACGGCTCAAGCAGCTTGAGATTGAGTGTCTCGGGCAGGCCGCCGACGTTGTGGTGGCTTTTGATGGTGTGCGCCTTCTTGGTCTTGCTACCGGCCGACTCGATCACGTCGGGGTAGATGGTGCCTTGAGCCAGCCACTTGGCATTGGGCAGTTTCTGCGCCTCGGCCTGAAACACCTCGACAAACTCGCGCCCGATGATCTTGCGCTTTTGCTCCGGATCGGACACTCCGACCAGGTGTCCCATGAACTGGGCGGTGGCATCGACATGAATCACTTTGACGCCCAAGTTACGGGCGAAGGTTTGCATCACCTGCTCTGCCTCGTTTAACCGCAACAAACCGTTATCAACAAACACACAGGTGAGCTGATCGCCGATGGCCTTGTGCAACAGCGCTGCCACGACCGAGGAATCTACGCCGCCGGAAAGGCCCAGAATCACTTCCTCCTTGCCGACTTGCAGACGCACCTTTTCAATGGCTTCCGCCACGTAGTTCGGCATGGTCCAGTCGCCACGACAACCGCAGATGTCACGCACAAAACGGCCAATGATCTCGCGCCCCTTGAGGGTGTGAGTCACTTCGGGGTGGAACTGGACGGCGTAAAAGCCGCGCGCCTCGTCGGCCATCGCCGCAATGGGTGTCGATTCATTACTGCCGATGATCTTGAACCCCGGCGGCAGTTCGGTGACTTTGTCACCATGACTCATCCAGACGTCGAGCAGGCCGTGGCCCTCCGCGTTGGCGCGATCCTGCACGCCGTTGAACAGCTTCGAGTGACCCCGGGCGCGCATTTCGGCGTAACCGAACTCGCGCTTGTGCGAACTCTCGACCTTTCCACCGAGCTGCTGCGCCATCGTTTGCATGCCGTAACAGATCCCGAGCACGGGTACGCCCAGCTCAAAGACAATCTGCGGCGCACGCCACTCTTCGGCCTCATAAACGGAATTCGGCCCCCCCGAGAGAATGACGCCGGTCGGAGCGAAGTCGCGAATGAACTCGGGCGTCGAGTCGAAGGGATGCAGTTCGCAATACACCTGCTGCTCGCGCACCCGGCGGGCGATCAGTTGCGCGACCTGGGAACCGAAATCAAGGATGAGTATTTTCTGGTGTGACATGGCATGGCTCAATCAAAAAAGGCGGCCAGGGGACAACCCCGGCCGCCTTGGTTAAAACATCGTCACTCAATCAACATGGTAGTTGGGCGCTTCTTTGGTGATCTGCACATCGTGCACATGCGACTCGCGAATACCCGCAGAGGTAATCTCGACAAACTGAGCCTTGCTGCGCATCTGGTCGATGGTCGAGCAGCCCACATAGCCCATCGATGCACGCAAACCACCCATCAACTGATGAATCACAGCACCAACCGAACCTTTGTAGGGAACGCGACCTTCGATGCCTTCCGGTACCAGCTTGTCGACATTGGCATCGGACTCTTGGAAATAGCGATCAGCCGCGCCTTCCTTCATCGCCCCCAATGAGCCCATGCCGCGATAAGACTTGTAAGAGCGCCCCTGGAACAACACGGTTTCACCCGGTGCTTCTTCGGTACCGGCAAACAAGCCGCCCAGCATGACGGCATTGGCACCGGCGGCAATCGCCTTGGCAATGTCGCCCGAATAGCGAATGCCACCGTCGGCAATCATCGGCACACCGGTATTAGCCAGTGCATTGGACACCATATCAATGGCAGTGATCTGGGGCACACCGACCCCCGCCACGATGCGCGTGGTGCAGATTGATCCCGGGCCGATACCGACCTTGACACCATCGGCACCGTGATCCACAAGGGCCTTGGCCGCATCGGCCGTAGCAATGTTGCCGCCGATCACTTCTACGTTCGGAAAGCGCATCTTGACCCACTGCACCGAACGCAGCACGCCCTCGGAATGACCGTGCGCAGTATCGACGACGATCACATCGACACCGGCGTCGACCAGCATCTCGGCACGCTCCTTGTTACCTTCACCCACACCGATCGCGGCGCCCACGCGCAGGCGACCCGCTTCGTCCTTGGACGCATTGGGGTGCTCCGACGATTTAAGAATGTCCTTCACGGTCATCAGGCCGCGCAGTTCATAGACATCGTTGATCACCAGCACACGCTCCAGGCGATGCTGATGCATCAGGGCCTTGGCCTCCTCGAGGCTGGCACCCTCCTTCACCGTCACCAGGCGCTCACGCGGAGTCATGATGGTAGAGACCGGCACATCCATGCGTGACTCGAAACGCAAGTCACGGTTGGTCACGATACCCACCACCTTGCCGCCCTCGATCACCGGCAGACCGGAAATCTTGTGTTGACGAGTCAGCGCAAACACATCGCGCACACTCATTGTGGGCGGAATGGTGATCGGATCCTTGAGAACGCCGGTCTCGTGCCGTTTCACCTTGGCGACTTCCGCCGCCTGAGCCCGTGGCTTCAGATTCTTGTGGACGATGCCCATGCCACCTTCTTGAGCCAGGGCAATCGCCAGGCCGGCTTCGGTAACCGTGTCCATGGCGGCCGAAACGAGCGGCAAATTGAGCTTGATCTTACGAGTCAAGTGCGTCGCCAGCGATACATCGCGCGGCAGAACGGTGGAGTGGGCAGGAACCAGCAGTACGTCGTCAAACGTCAGTGCCTTCTGGATGACTCGCATGGTGTATGACCTCGTGCGCAGTTAGCAATCCGGCATTATACGGGGGGCAGCGCCGTCCTACCAACGCCGACTTGCGGAACAAAGGCCGGGGCCTACTCGATCTCGCCGCCACCTTTTTTCATTGCTTTACCCGACGCAGCACGTTGTTTTCTAACTTCTTTCGGGTCTGCAATCAGCGGACGATAAATCTCGACCCGGTCACGCTCGCGCAGCACCGTGTCGGGCTTGGCCAACTTGGCAAAGATACCTACTTTGCTACTGACCAGGTTTATCTCTGGGTACTTTTCAAGCAAGCCCGAGGCGGTAATCGCTTGCGCAATCGTTGATCCCACGGGCAGCGAAACGCGCAGAACCTCCTGCCGTGCAGGAAGCGCGTAAACCACCTCGACGCTTATGGGTGCCGATGTATCACGCATAGAGCACACCGGCGCGACTGACGAACGACTCGACCATACTCTCGGCAATCTGGTTAAAGACCGGGCCCATCATCTTTGACAAGATATGGTTTGAGAACTCGTAATGCAGATGAAACTCGATCTTGCAAGCCGTCTGGCCCAGAGGAGTGAAGGACCAGTGACCCTCCATGCGCGTGAAAGGGCCCTCTTTCAGGTGAATACGCATCCGCTCAGGGTATTCTTTGTCATTGGTCGTGGAAAAAAATGACTTGATGCCACGATAGGCAATATCGATTCGCGCCACAGTGCGTTGCTCGGTGCGCTCAAGCACTTCACTTCCCCCGCACCAAGGCAAAAATTTTGGATAGTCCTCAACACAATCGACCAAGGCAAACATCTGAGCCGGGGTACGTTCGATCAGGACTGATTTTTCAACGACGCTCATTGCGGGACAGGGTCGGCATGCACGGCTCGCCTAGAATGATGGGCATTCTACTTCTGCAAACACCTCTCCCGTCTTGCCCATCGCCCACGCATCATGAGCCTCGTCGACAACAAAAAAGCCTTTCACGACTACTTCGTCGAAGACCGCTATGAGGCGGGAATCGTTCTCGAAGGCTGGGAGATCAAGGCCATTCGTGCCGGGCGGGCCCAGATCAAAGAGAGCTACGTCATCATCAAGGACGGCGAACTTTTCCTCCTAGGTGCCCACATCTCTCCTCTGATACAAGCCTCGACACATATCAAGGCCGACCCGGTACGAACGCGCAAGCTGCTCTTGCACAAGCAGGAAATTAGCAAGTTAATCGGTAAGGTGGAGCGATCCGGCTACGCGATGGTGCCTATCGACCTGCACTTCACGCGCGGGCGAGTCAAACTCTCTGTGGGCCTTGCCAAAGGCAAGAAGCAACACGACAAGCGGAGCACCGAGAAAGATCGCGACTGGAATCGCGAAAAAGCGCAGCTGATGCGAAACAAACGCGGCTAGCGCGCTCAGCACGTCACACCGCAGGGATCACAAGGCCCGTGTCTGAGCCCTACTAAGGCCGGCGGCGATTGCCCTCGCCGGCGTAGGCACTGAAGCCTGCTTCGCGAATGTCACTACGCAATTGACGACGCTCCGCTCGTGACATTCCCCCCATGCGCCCATGTTCGGCGGAATATCCCTGCACTTCGTGGCTCTCCGTCGAACTGCTGCTGGAACCCTTGGTCGCACCGCTCGCTGATCTGAGCCACTCTATTTTTCGCTCACGCCGAATCTCGATACGACGCTCCTGCATCTCTGCACTATCAATACGTTGCGTAGTGGGATGAGGCAACACCTGAGAAGGATCCGATGCTTGCCCCTGCTGGCTATAGGCGGCAGAAGGGGCAATCGTTACACTGATCACCAAACCCACCAGTGCACAACTCAACCCTTGGCAAACGGTAGAAGCACGGCAAAATGCATCAAACGATTTCATGCGCTGGATTCTAGATCGCGAGTTTATGCATGCAAACGTCGGTTTGTAATCGGATGTAATACCTGTTCGTTGTCTGAGCTTGCCATCGCTAGGATTTGGCCCATGAATACCTCATTGAATACTCTCCGCCCCGATCATGGTGCAGACCAGAAACGCAAAATTCTTGTCGTTGATGACGACATGCGTTTACGTCAGCTACTTGAGCGCTATCTCAACGAACAAGGCTTTGCCACCAAAGTCGTACCCGATGCCGAAAGCATGGACCGCGCTTTGGCGCGCGAGCTTTATGATCTGATGGTTCTCGACCTGATGCTACCGGGCGAAGACGGGCTGGCGATCTGCCGGCGCTTGCGCGGATCTCAGGAACATATCCCCATCATCATGCTGACCGCAAAGGGCGATGAGGTCGATCGCATTGTCGGCCTCGAAATGGGGGCTGACGATTACCTGCCCAAACCGTTCAATCCACGCGAACTCGTGGCGCGCATCCATGCCGTTTTGCGACGGAAGACGCCGGCGGCACCACCTGGTGCCCCCACCCTCGCCGTCGAGGTTGTCCGTTTTGGCAAGACCGAGGTGAATCTGGGCACGCGCGAGCTCACCCGAGACGGCCAAACCACATTGCTGACCACCGGCGAATTCGGCCTGCTAAAAGTGCTGCTCGAACACCCCCGCCAGCCCATGAGCCGCGACAAGCTGATGGAATTGGCCCGTGGCCGTGAGTATGAAGTCTTCGACCGCGCCATCGACGTGCAGGTTTCGCGCCTGCGCAAGCTGGTTGAGGACGATCCGGGCAAGCCCCGCTACCTGCAGACCGTCTGGGGCTTTGGCTACGTATTTGTGCCCGATGGTGCGAAGAACGAGCATTGATTAGTTCGCTTGGACATCCCTGAACACACGGCGCTGGCGCGCTTGACCGAGCGACTGCTGCCAGGCTCGCTCCTGTGGCGCACCTTTGTGCTGGTGGCGCTGCTCATGCTGCTCTCAGTCGCCGCCTGGTTCGCCATTTTTTCAGCGTATGAACGCGAACCGCGTGCGCGTCAGCTTGCGCAAACACTTGCGTCGGTCGCCAATCTCACCCGCGTCACCCTGCTCTCGGCCCGTGAAGATGCCCGGATTGGCGTGCTGCTTGAGCTTTCCGACCGAGAAGGCATTCATATCTATCCGGCGGAACCCAGCGACCATGTCGTACCGTTGCCCGCCGACCCGTTTCTTCTAAGCGTACAAGAGCACGTGCGCGAATCGCTCGGTCCGCGCACTCGCCTGAGCCTTCGGCGCAACAACGAAGACGGGCTCTTCGTCAGCTTCCGTATTTCGGACGAGGATGACGACGAGTTCTGGGTGGTTCTTCCTCGCGACCGTATCGAGAGGCGTTTTTCACTGGGCTGGATCGGCTGGGGCATTGCCGCCCTGTTTCTTTCGCTGGTCGGTGCCTGGCTTATCGTATTTCGCATTACCCGGCCGCTACGCCTGCTAGCCATCGCCGCACGCAAAGTCGGAGCCGGCCAAACCCCGCCCTTGCTTGAGGAAGCCGGGCCTGACGAAGTGGCCACGGTAGCCCGGGCCTTCAACCAGATGAATAGCGCGCTTGAGCGGCTGGATCAGGATCGCGCACTCATCCTGGCCGGTATTTCGCACGACTTGCGCACGCCGCTCACCCGGCTACGTATGGGCATAGAAATGACCGGCGATGAGGCGATGCGCGAAGGCATGTGCGCCGACATTGAGGACATGGATTCAACCATCAGCCAGTTTCTCGATTTTGCCCGTGCCGACGGTGGCGAAGCGGTGGCCGACATCATCCCGGCTGAACTCGTGGGCGATATTGCTGCGCAATACAAGCGCCGGCAACAGCCCGTGATTGTCCGCTGGCTCGACGACGCACGCCCCTCCGAAGCGCCCTCTATCAGCGAAATCGCCGTACCACCAGCGCCGACTTGGGGAATGGATACCCGCTTGAAGGCCCGCCCCAAATCCTTGCGGCGCGCGCTCACCAACCTGATCGACAATGCGCTGCGCTATGCCCCCGGTTCGCCCGTGACGCTCGAATGCGAACTGCGCAGCGGTGAAATGGTCTTTGCCGTCGTCGATCGCGGCCCGGGTATACCGCCGGGCGACGTTGACCGGGTGAAGCGCCCTTTCACCCGCCTGGACAACGCGCGCAGCAATGTCACAGGGGCCGGGCTCGGTCTGGCGATTGTTGAACGCGTTGCGCAGAATCACCAGGGGCGCTTTGACCTGCTGCAAAATCCTGGCGGCGGTCTGCGCGCTGAAATCGCTTTGCCTATGTAGCGCCAAATATGGGCATCCGAAATTGCGCGCCCGTCACCTAAAGTAGGCAAGGCTCAGGCTACTTGGGCCCGCGCAGATCGCGCGCTGCCATGCTCCGACGCAATTCGCGGGCGAAGCGATGACGAGCCATCAAACGCTCATCCGTCACAATCTGCCCGACCGCCGTACCAATCACCATGACGACGCCTAGCACCGGCAGCACCAGCATCAGGCCACTGATACCGGCAATGGCGCCCCCCGCAAAAATCATCACGACAGTGATCAGGGGGTGCATGTGCAGACTTTTGCCTATGGTCATGGGCATATAGACAAAATCATCGAGCAAGCGAACAAAGCCGAACAACGCAATGGCCCAATACGCCATCGTTGGCTGGGTCGGAAAATCTGTGGCGGCCACCAGCACGACCAACAGCCCGCCAAGAATCGAACCGACATAAGGAATCCATGCAAATACCGCGCAGATCAATCCCAGCACCCACGGCCCGGGGAAGCCGAGCAACCATAGACCCAGCCCGAGACTCACCGTATCAAGCACGGTCAGCTTGATCAGCCCGACAAAATAGGCACGCAGCGTCTGGTCGATCTCATGCATCAGCGCCAGCGTGCGCTCAAAGAAGGCATTGGGTACCGCGTGACTCAAGAAGCGGTTGAAGGCATGACCATCACGCAGGAAAAAGAAGGCCAGAAACGGACTGAGCAACAGCGACGGTGCCCATACCGCCGCGCCCATCAACACCACTTCAACGTGACTCACCACATCGCCCGACCCCGAGGTCATCCGCTGCGACATCTTTTCAGCAAAGCCGGCATTGCGCAAAAACGAAAACGACGATTCCAGCCAGCGAAGCGTTTCAAGAATCCAGTGCAACCCGCCATCGAAATAGCGCAAGACCAGGGCCTGCCAATCACCCAGATGATCAACCACCCACGGCACGGCAGCCAAAACAAGGCCCGCCGTCACCAGCAAAAAGCTACCCATGACTATGGCAGCAGCGCTCTCGCGGGTTCGCCCCCAATAAATGAGTGGCGAGAGAAATCCGACCAGCAGGTAGTACAAAATCAGCCCAAGGAGCATGGGTACCACCAGCCAGAGCATCTTTTGAAACACCAGCAGCAGCACGCAGGTGGCGACCAGAATTACCGCCCAGACAAACGGCCCCGCGTCTTGCCGTACCGAACGGCGCAACAAAATCGCCGAATCCGTGCTGTAAGTTGTGCTGGCACTCATAGCTGTTGGCGCACCGGTGACCGCTCACCTGCCGACTGCCGAACCCGCGCTCCCATCTGACGGGCAATCTGCAAGGAAATTTTTGAGGCTATGCGGGCATGGGTATCCATCAACCCGAGAAAATCTTCGCGAAAGAAAACCGCCAACGAGCAACTCGAGGCAGCCCGCGCCTGTGCTGAACGCGGAGCCGCATCGAGTAAGGCCATATCACCGAAAAAGGCCCCTCCCTTGAGCACGGAAAGCACTACCCCTTCCTCGGACAGTTGCCGGCGAATCTCGATAGCGCCTTCAAGAATGATGTAAAGCGCCTGCCCCTCTTCGCCTTCATCAAAGACGACCTCGCCGTCCAAATAGTCACGCTGGTGCAGCATCCCATCAATAATGCGCAATTCACCCCGCGTGAGCCCCGCGAACAACGAAAGTCCGGAAAGCCTTTGCAGGCGCGGTGCCATCGTAAGCTGCCGTTTGAATGGGTTTTTGATTGCCATTGCGCTTGCCTCTGTTCAGTCGTCGTCAGTACTAAGCATTGGCCAACTGGCCAATGTGCGATAGCGCGCTCCCGATGGGCGCAACTCCGATGCTACCAGCGAGAGCTCATTCGCTACCCAAGAAATCGGCTCACCCAGCCTTGGCAGCTTCACGCCACGCACATTGCGCGCCAGCGTCACGTGCGGTACGGGTGATCGGTGTTCACGGTGCACACCAAGCTCATCGAGCAGCAGTGCACATGCCGAAAACGCAGGATGCAACGGCCCGGTGTTGCGGCAGGCCGCATACACCACGCCGCCACGCGGCCAGAAACCCAGCTCATCAAGCGTCACCAAAACGCTGTCGACCGCCAGCCCGGCGGCCAAGTCGGTCAAACGCGCCAGCATCAAATCATCCACGCTACCAACGAAAGCCAGCGTCATGTGCAGATTTCGCTCCGCACTGAGCCGTCCCGGCACGCTGGCGTGAGCCACCAGATTGCCGGCCAGCGCGTGCAGGTGCTCTGCCGTCTCAAGATCTGGCCAGAGCGCAAAAAACACCCGGTGACGACGTTCCTGAAGCGGCATCTAGGTGTCCGCCCTGACCAACAAGGCCACCGCCTCGGCGGCGATTCCTTCACAGCGCCCGACAAAGCCCAGGCGCTCAGTGGTCTTGCCTTTGACATTGACCTGCTCGGTCGCCACCCCAAGATCAGCCGCGATGCATTGCCGCATCTGAGCGACATAGGGTGCAATTTTTGGTGCCTGGGCGATGATGGTGGAATCCAGATTGCCAATTCGCCAGCCCGCCGCATGCGCCGCCGCTACCGCACCACGAAGCAAGACTCGGCTGTCGGCCCCCTGCCACTGCGGGTCGGTATCAGGAAACATGCCGCCAATATCGCCGAGCCCAGCGGCACCGAGCACCGCATCGGTGATGGCATGCAGCAATACGTCGGCATCCGAATGGCCGAGCAAGCCTTTGTCGTGGGGAATCGTCACGCCACCAAGGATCAGCAAACGGTCGCCAACCAGCGCATGGACGTCATAGCCAGTGCCGATGCGGTACGGAATAGTCATTAGGCGAGTTCAGTCAGGTTATTACGAGAGCGCAGGATAAGCTCGGCGAGTGCCAGATCACGCGGATACGTCACCTTGAAGTTCGTACTTTCAGACTCCACAAGCTGCGGACTCAGGCCCAGGGCCTCGACTGCGCTCGACTCGTCGGTCACCTCAGGAGCACCCTCCAATGCGGTCAGCAACACCCCCAGAGGGAAGAGTTGCGGCGTTTGCGCCTGCCAGAGCCCGTCTCGGGGCACGGTCACTCGTACCGTCGGGGCGGCACCGCCGCTCGCTGACTTGAGCGTATCAGCGAGCGGTAAAGCCAACAATCCACCCGCCTCGCAGTCGCCCACTGTATTGATGAGCCGCTCAATCAGGGCAGGGGTAATGCACGGCCTGGCAGCGTCATGGACCAGAACGCGAACATCGTCACTCGAAACAGCGTTTCGAACATACCGCAAGCCATTGCTGACACTTTGTGCCCTCGTGGCACCACCACACCGAACTACCACCAGGCGCGGCGCGAACTCCAGGTAATGTGTATCACACCAAACCGTGTCGTTTGGGGAAAGTACGACAAATACCTGCTCGAGCGCCGGCATGGAAATCAGCGCGTGCAGGCAATGCCAAATCATCGGGCGACCGGCCACCATGGTGTATTGCTTGGGCATCGTGCTTGCCCCCCCAGCCATGCGTGTCCCGACCCCGGCGGCAGGAACAAGGGCAACGTAGCGTCGAAAATTCGAGCCGGATGCCTGGCGCTCATGACGACAAGTGGTGTGCGGTTCCATAGCGCGATTCTATACAAGTGCTGACGCACCCTCCGCCCCGCCCAATAGCACCAAAAACCGTCTAGGATGCGGGTGACAAGGCAAACCTCAGGCAGGAGTTTTCAATGGCACTACCCAAAACCGAGCAACTCGGCGCCGCGTTGATCAAGCACGGCTATCTGACCCAAGCCAAGCTCACCGAGGCATTGAGCGAGCAAAAGCGGACAGGCCGAATGCTGGGGCGGGTGCTGATCGAGAACAACTTCATCACCGAAGAGCAGATGGCGCGTGTGGTCGGCGAGCAATCTGGGCTTCCCTTCGTTGATCTGCGCCGATTTGAGGTCAACCCTGACGTGGTGCGTGTACTCAACGAAATGCAGGCACGTCGCTTCAAGGCACTGGTCCTTGAAGACCGTGGCGACTCCTATCTTGTGGGCTTTTCCGACCCATCAAACCTCCGCGCTCAAGATGAACTCGCGGCCCTGATCCGTCGCCCGATTGATGCTGCCGTCATCACCAATGAGCAGTTCACCAAAACGGCCGACCGCATATACCGCAAAACCGACCAGCTTGAAGAAACGGCCAACGAAGCCAAGCTGGAACTTGAGCGGGAAAGCGGCGTTATCGATCTCAACCAGTTGCAGTTTTCCATCGACAATGTCGATGCCCCGGTGGTCAAGTTCCTGCAAACCGTGTTTGAAGAGGCCGTCCAGATGCGCGCCTCTGATATCCATATTGAACCGGAAGAAGGCCGCCTTTGCGTGCGATTCCGAATTGACGGCCAATTGCATGAGCAGGTGCAGACCGACCTGCGCATTGCCCCGGCCCTGCTGGTGCGCCTGAAACTCATGGCCAGTCTCGATATTGCGGAAAAGCGCCTGCCGCAAGACGGGGGCATTTCCATACGCGTCAGCAGTCAGCGTATCGATGTCCGGCTGTCCACCATCCCCACACTGTATGGCGAAGCGGCAGTCATGCGTCTGCTGCTGCAAAGTCAGGGACTACGCACTCTGGACGCCTCAGGCATGCCGCCAGCCGTGCAGGAAAAACTGCTCAAGATGGCACATCGGCCGCATGGCATTGTGCTAGTCACGGGCCCGACAGGAAGCGGCAAAACCACCACGTTGTACGGCGTGCTGCAGCAACTCAACCAGCGCAACGTAAAAATTCTTACCGTCGAAGATCCGGTCGAATACCGCATCAGCGGTATCAATCAGGTGCAGGTTAACGACAAGATTCAGCTCACGTTCGCACGCATGTTGCGTTCCTTCCTGCGTCAAGACCCGGACATTCTTCTGGTGGGCGAAGTCCGCGATTCCGAGACCGCAGAAATCGCGGCACGGGCAGCAATGACCGGTCACCTCGTGCTCTCGACCCTGCACACCAATGATGCCGCGAGCACCCCCGGCCGGCTTCTGGACATGGGCATTCCCGGCTTTTTGATCGCCTCCACCTTGCTCGGCGTCATGTCACAGCGGCTATTGCGCGTCATCTGCAAAGATTGCGCCCAAGCCAACCCCCCAACGCCAGAAGAAACCGCCTGGCTGAAAGAGTACTACCGCGGCGACCTCAGCCGAGTCACCTTGCGTAAAGGCCTGGGTTGCGCCCGCTGCAACCACACGGGTTACCTGGGCCGTACAGGCGTGTTTGAAGTTCTGGAGATGACCGACAGCCTTGCGACCATCATTCACCGGGGCGACCCGATTGCGTTCGAAGAGGCCGCCCGGCGGGAACTCAGCGGCACCTCGCTGGAGCAACAAGCGCTGGCGCTCGTTGTCGCCGGCGAAACCACCATTCATGAAGCCATGAGCGTGGTGTCACGCGCGGCGTCCCGCTAGCAGCAAGGAAAACCTTCGTTATGGAACTCTACGAGTACAAGGGGCGCAACAAACACGGTGATGTAATGACCGGGACTATTGAATCGGCGAGCCCCGATGCCGTCGCCGATTGGTTGCTCGGGTCTGGAATTGCCCCCGTCTCGATTCAGGTACGTCGCGACGCCCCCAGTTCGCAACCAGAATGGCTGACGCGCATTCGTGAATACGGGATGCTCGGCCTGCGTGACCGCTTGCTGTTCACCCGCCAGATGACCACCATGGTGCGCGCCGGGGTGCCCATGATTCAGGCTTTGGCCAGCATTCAGAAGTCCACCCAGAACGTCGCCTTGATCCGCATCCTGAGAGGTCTTCGTGGCGATTTGGAGAAAGGCCTGTCACTGAGTCAGGCCATGGCGCGACACCCTTCTTTTTTTGACGACTACTATGTAGCAATGGTGCGCGTGGGCGAAAACTCGGGCGCTCTGGAGGAGATATTCCGTCGCCTCTTCGACCAGTTGCAGTTTGAAGGCCACATGCAAAAGAAGATCAAGAGCGCCGTGCGTTACCCGGCGTTTGTGATCACCGCCATCGCCATCGCGGTAGGCATTCTGACCGTCTTCGTCATTCCGGCCTTCGCCAAGTTTTTCGATAAATTCAATGCCCAGTTGCCCTTGGCGACGCGCGTTTTGCTCAAGACCTCAGAGTTCGCGGTTAATTATTGGTATCTCGTCATACTCGGCATACTCGCCGTGTTCATTCTCTTCCGCGCGTACGTGAATCAAAAGGCCGGACGTTATCAATGGGACAAATTCAAACTCCGCATTCCGATTGCCGGCCCCATTATCAAGAAAGCTACGCTGGCGCGCTTCTGCCGCTCGCTGTCGACCGCCAGCCGCAGCGGTGTGCCGCTGGTGCAGGCATTCACCCTCGTCTCTCGCGTCGTCAATAACGCTTTTTACGAAGAGCGCATTTTGCAAATGCGTGCTGGCATCGAGCGTGGCGACAGCATTTTGCGCGTCGCGCAAACTTCGGAGGTATTCACTCCCATCGAACTGCAGATGATCTCCGTCGGAGAAGATACGGGCGACGTAGATGGCATGCTCGGTCAGGTTGCCGATCTGTATCAGGAGGAAGTCGAGTTCGAGATTGACCGACTGAGTGACACCATGGAGCCGCTATTGATGGCCATCATGGGCTTGCTTGTACTGATCCTGATGCTCGGTGTTTTCCTGCCCATGTGGCAGCTGGGTGCCGCGGCCAAGGGGCGCGTGTAGTGCTTCAGGCGAGTCACAACGCCTCGCTGATTTCAGGGCTCGGCCTGCTTTTGGCAGGTGCTGGCGTGGTGCTCGCCCTGACTGCCACCGATTCGCAAAACTCCCCTGCCGCACGTCTCGGGTCGCTCTTGCTACGAGGCTTGCAGATCATGGACCGCTCACTGCGTAGCGAGCGGTTTGTGTATCGACACCACCGCTGGTTCGGCTTTTTAATCAGCGGTGGCGCTACTTTTTTACTTATATCGGCTGCCAATGCCAGCGTAGGGTTGTCCAGCATGCTCTTTGCCGTGAAGACAATTACGGTCAGCATCACCATGCTAATACTGATTATCGGCGTTACCGTTTTCGTCCGCCCCAGTGCGCTAAAGCCTGCTGAACAGTGGGCGAATCGCCAAATTTCGCCATTTCCCACCTCATTCGCGGGATGCCGTCAATGCGGCGTGCTGCTGATTGTCGCCGGCGCATTGCTGCTCACCGTGTGAGCATAGGCTAGTTTTCCGCAAGTCGGCGCTGGTGGGACGGCGAATGAAGGCCAGAGTCAACGCTTTACCCTGCCGGATATCCGGTGTTGGATCGTTACTCAGAAGGTAGCCAGGTCAGAGACTCCGCCATGCCCCGACGCATCACTCCCGGTGCCAACGGGCCGGTACCCGCACCCTGATCGATCACCGTGGCACTCACGGCACCGGTGTCCTCCATGATGGCGCGCAAGCCTCGCGCGAGATACGGTGAGCTGGCGCGAGACGTCTTGATTTCCAGCGCGTGCAATTGCCCACCCCGCTCCAGCAATAGATCCACCTCCGCGCCACCGGCGGTGCGCCAAAAGTGGGGAACGCCATGCGGGTAGAACACCGCTTCACGGCGCAGAAGATCCTCCAGGACAAACGTTTCCCAACTCGCCCCACGGATTGGGTGCGAATCAAGGTCTCCCATCGAACTAATATTGAGCAGGTGATGCAGCAAGCCGGTGTCTCGCAGATACAGCTTCGGAGCCTTGACCAGCCGTTTGCCGACGTTGCGAAAATAAGGAGGCAGGCGGCGAAGCAGGAAACTTTGCTCCAGGATATCCACGTATCGCGCCACAGTCGGCTGCGCCACACCCAGGGCCCCGGCAAACTGGCTCAGGTTCGCGAGCCCGCCTTGCGCATGGGCGAGCATGGTCAATAGTTTGCGCATCAGAATGGGATCGGCAGTGATTCCCAGCATTGGCAGATCTCGTTCCACATAAGTGCGCAGATAAGACGCCCACCAGTCGTGAAAATGTCCGCCCCGACTTTCTGAGGCCAAGGCATCGGCAAACCCACCTGCCAGCCAAAGCTGGCGGTAATCACGCACCGGCCGAGCACCGGTGGCCGTTTCCTGCATGGTCAGGGGCGAAAGCTCCAAAATACCCACCCGTCCGGCAAGACTTTCGGCCACATGGCGCACGAGCGCGGGTTGGGCGGACCCCAGAATGACAAAGCGCCCCATGCGTTGGCGGTCGGCATCAATAGCACCGCGCAAGGCGTCAAACAGTAGGGGGAGTCGCTGCGCTTCATCAAGAATAAGTGCGCCACCGGCACGAGCATCAAGCTGGAAGCGAGGATCCTCAGCGAACAAGGCTTGAGTCGCCGGGTCTTCCATGTCCAGATAGGTCATGTCGGGAAAGGTCTGCCGGGCCAAGGTGGTCTTCCCCACCTGGCGAGCACCGAGAATCAGGACAGCGGGAAACTGTCGACTGAGATGACGCAGACGATCTGTGCAGTTGCGAGAGTACATATCGAGTATATTTAATCTAACAACTTAATATTACTTGATATCTACGCTACTGCACTATTGCGAAACAATGTGAGGCGGGTTCGGTGTTACGGCCAATCTAAGCGGCGTGAAACTCACTCTCCGCAAGTCGGCGCTGGTGGGACGGCGGTTTGCTGCTTTTGGCCTACTGAACCACTTCTCTCCAATTGCTCTGGCGAGACATGACGGGGGTGATACTGGTGACGTTCGACGGGTTGGCACCCTTGACACAAGCGAAGCCACCCGACCAGTCGTCATAATTGGCGAGACCGCTGAATTGGACGCGACCTGTCGCAGTAACGCCATCAGGAAGTAGTATTGGGCACAAACCCCCGCAAAGACTGGCGTTGGCGAGTGGCGTACTCGGCGCGCGGGACAGCGTAATGCTGCTCGCGCTGGCAGTCGAGACTACGGCGGGCCGAACCATCAGGGTCGCGCTTGCGACGGTCTGACCCGGCTCGACTGTGTAGTTGCCGTTTCCGCCCGTACCACCGCTCAAAGCGGTAATGCGCGTGTTCGCTTTCACGTT
Source organism: Rhodocyclaceae bacterium (assembly GCA_016702335.1). GTDB lineage: Bacteria > Pseudomonadota > Gammaproteobacteria > Burkholderiales > Rhodocyclaceae > JADJEF01. The sequence continues at coordinate 575,571 of JADJEF010000018.1, read as the reverse complement.
TTGGCCGAAGATTGCGTCGCCGACACTGAGTTTGGGGGTGGGGTATCCCGATGTCGTACCGGTGACGTTCAAGGTCGTGCCGGAAATCGAGCCGGTGACGCTGTCGGGGCGAATCTGCCCTGTGCCGCTGGCCACGCCCAGCGCCGTGCCGACTGCCGGCGGCGACAAAGGGAAGGTGCCGGTGAGCGTAATCACGTTGGACGACGATGTAATGACCCGGTTGGTAACAGCGGATTGTGAAGGGCTAACGGTGTAGGTGCCGACACCGCCTGTGCCGGTACCAAGTGCAGTGATGGTTGTGTAGGGCGCTACATCCCCGGAGCCGACATCGCTACTCAGCCAGCCCCCGACCTGCATAGGGGTGCTGGCAGCAGTTGGTGTAAGGACGGAGCAAACGCGCAGCGTCGTGCCGGTGCCGGAACAACTGGGTACCGTCAATGCCGCCGGCAAGACTTGTCCGGTGCAGGTGACGTTGGTCGAGCCACTCTTGGTAAAAAGCCCGCCGGCGGCGCGATTTGAAGAACTGGCACCAATATCGTCAAGATCGCCATTGTTGTTGGTGGAGCAGTTGCCGACGCTGGTAATGACATACGCCGTGCCGTTAGTCAAACTGGTATTTGACGGATTGATGTTGATTGGCGTTGTTGACGAAACCTCGACCACCGTACCGTTGCCGCTGACCGTTGCGCCGCTTTTGAGAACACGAGACCAAGCGTATTGGAAGCAGCACCGATGCTGGTGAAACTGGTGCTGGGAGAGCCAGTCGAGTTCGCGGAGATCACGTAAAACTTGCCGTTATCCGCGCTGGTCAGCGTGCTTGCGTTGATCTTCGCCGTGCCACAACTAGTGGTGTTGCCGAGGCAGCCCCGTACCGTTCCGTTGATAGTACCGTTGGCGGTGGCCAATGTGGCGTCGTAGGCCGTGTTGTGGCTGAACCAGATTTGCGAATACTGCCGCGCGGGCTGGTTGGTGTTGATCAGTTCAACCTGCCGAAAGATTGGCTGACCATTCACCTTCATCTGGCTGACGATGGTGTTACTCGCCGGTGCGTTGTTGTTAACGTAGCAGGTCGGTGCTCCGGTCGTATCCGCAACGTAGGGCTTGCCACCAAACCCGGCGATCAAGGTATCGGCGCTGGCGACTCTCGACCAGTTGTACGTGCCGTCGGTGGCGGTGCAGGTTTTGGTGTTATTGATGTTGTTGGTGCCACCCGAGGGCAGATAGGCGTTTTGATAATCCTGGCCGTTGCAAACAATGAAGGCCTGAGTTCGCCCTGCCCCTGCCGAATTGGTGGGTTCGGAACCTGGACAATTGAGATCGCCTGCGCTAAGTGTCTCGCCATAATCGGGTACGCGGGCAAAGCCACCGTAGTAACAGATGGGTTTCGAGGTGCCGTCAGGACAGCTAAGTGAGCCGCCTGAGGGACCGAAGATGACGCCGACCAAGGAATAGTTGCGTCGCGTGTCTGACTCAGAAGTATTCGGATCGCATACCTTGTTGACGGGGTCCCATGTTCCACCCACACATAGTGCCTGCGTAATGCTGTAGCTGCCAGCGGTGGCCACATTGGCGTAAACGCCGATACTGGCAGAGTTGTTGTAGTAGTTGCCAGTAATTCCCCAACTGCTGATGCAACTGGTCAGGCTGGTGCCGGGGTATTTGTTTGCGCAGTTTGCGACAGCGGCGTCGCCGCCCCAGTTGCTGGTCGGGTTGTAGAGCAGATGGGTGAAGACAAACGAGTCGGCTGTCGTCACCTTCATGTTCAGTGTGGCTTCGGGTGTGGGGTTCGCTTCGCAGTCTCCGGCATTGGTGCGGCCTGTAACGCCGTTTTCGGAGTCGGTCACGATTTCGGCAGAGACGGTTCGTTTTGCCGTGCCAATTTCGCCCGCAGCAGTTACCGTGCACCTGGTGCATGTGGCACCCGTACAGGTTGCCGGTGTAGAGACGGCGGCGGTATAGGTAAACTTGCCGCCGCGCGTCCCGACATCAAACGAATTGGGCGTATCGCTAGCGAGCCCGGTACATTTGGTGTTGTCGTAATTGGACTTGGCGGCTGCGTCGCTGATATACGCTTGGGCGCGCTCTACCCCGGTTTCGGCGAGAAAGAGCGCAGCGGTCTGGTCGTCCTGCGCCACCGAATCGACTGTGGACGTAGTCGAAACAGTCATGACGCTGGTAACCGCGGCGGTGATCATCAGAATGATCAGCATCGCCATGATAATGCTGACCGCGCCGCGCTGCCCTTCCGCTGGCCGCATGCGGCCCCTGTTCAATGGTCGAGCTTGGGTCATGATGGCGTCGTTCTCAAACCGATGCGGGTTGTTTGCACGTAGTTATTGTTATTGTGGCGCAGCGTCAGCGTGATTTCAACGTAGGCCGGGCATGTCCCTGTATTCGCGCAGTCCGTGTTGCCGGCAAGGGTGGCTGTCGTCGTACCGTCACTCTGAAAGTAGCTCAGCGCAAGGCTGTTGACCTGATCGGTAAGCGCCTGTGCCGCGTTTGCCGCCACGTCGGAATAGGCCAGGGTCACCGACTGATTGGGGCTGGTCCCCGTAACACCTATCGTGACCATGTGATAAGTGCCGTCGCCACGGTTGCTACGGAAGGTGATGCCCGTCGCGTTCATGGCGGTGATGCAGAAGCGGTTGTTGGTCGCGGGAGAGTCGCCGCAGTCGTTGATGCCAGCGACATAGCTTTCGCCGGAATTGGGCTCGCTGTTGGCATACTGCACCATGCGTATTTCGCGCCCCAGCCTCTCGGTGGCATAGCGCAGCTTGTCGAGAACGATGACATTTTCCAGAGTTTCGTCATACGCCTGCAAGGACGAAGACAGCACCGGCGCAAACTGAGCCGCCATGATGGCCATCAACACCATGGCAACGATCATCTCGATCAATGTGAAGCCGCAGTGTGGTCGGCGTTTCATCAGTAGTACACCAGCATCAGATCTACGGTAGAACTGAGCGAGGGATTGCTTGTGCTGGTCACGGTGATGCTGACGTCGCGACACGTCATCGTATTCGGACAGGGAGTGCCATCGCCAGTATAGGTAGCGCCGACAGGATTGGCCGTGCGCGTATATCCCGCCGGGTTGGCACCGCCGGGGTTGCAGGTGAATGTCGCCGTACCGAACGAATCAAACCCGTTATTACGCCGCTGCGCGAGCACGCGCTCGGCGCACTCCTGGGCAAGTTGCGTGGCCCGCTGGAGGTCCTCGTTGGTATTCAGAGACGCCATGGTCGTACCGAACATCGAGTTCATGCCAAGCATCCCGACGATGATCAGCACCATGATGATGATGACTTCAATCAGGGAGAACCCGCATGAATAGTCGCCGCGCGGCGAAGGCTTGCTCATGTCAGTACGTCGTCCTGGCAAAGCCCGTGACCGGAGTGACGGCGACGGTCACCGCTGTGGCACGGCCGACGCCGTTAAGTGTGAAGTTGGTGACGGCGCCAGCCAGTGCCACACCGCTTGCTGCGGTGGCTGGCCGGCCCATGCTGTCGAACCAATAGTTGCCGGTGCCACCAGTGAATTGGACCCCATCAGCCAGAGTGACGCTGAACGCCTGCCCGGTCATCGGATCGGAAATGGCACCGGCAGCATTGCAGGTCGCGGTAGCTGCCGCGCAGACCGCGTAACCCGTGGCGCTCACCGTCAGCTTCAGGCGCCTTGACTGGCTGATGGCCAGCATCTGGAGATGCGAAATATCGCGGCGAAACTGGTCTGCCTGTACGGTAACGCTGTGCTGCGCTTTGGCGCTGATGGTGGTGGTAGCCACCGCTGCCATCAGCCCCATGACTACAACAACAATCACCAGTTCAATGAGCGTGAAACCTGAGCAACGCCTTGGCCTCACGTCCCTGAGCAGAAGCGAGTGTGGGTTCTGTCGGCGGTGAGCGTTCAATTCACGCTCCGGCTATTTGCGCTCAGCAACCGGTGAGCGCGCAGGTGATATTCGGGTAGGCCGCTGAATCCACGCAGGTGAACGTGGCTGCTGCCGTGCCGGCTGCGTTGGTAACCACTACACCGTCCCTGCCTGTACAGGTAATCGAGGTCGTGCCAGTGCACACCGGATCGCCTTGCGCCTGCGCAACCACTTCGGAACATAAAGGCGCACTTTTTTTGATTGCGTAAGCCGTGCCCCAGGCGCTTTTGAGCATACCCAGCGTTGCTTGTTGTTTGGCCAACCTTGCGTCGTTGGACACACCCGTGAAATTAGGAATAGCCACCGCTGAAAGAATGCCGATCAGCACGATGACCATCACCAACTCTACCAGCGTGAATCCGCGCACACTCCGTTTCGACATCGCCCCACCAATCATTTGCTTGTCCACCTCGAAATCGGGATCTGTCCCGATTCTTTGAGTTAGTCCAATCGAAAAACCTCCGACCAATGTTGGTCGGAGGTTTTTCCTATAACGTAAGACCGGGGTCTGACCCCCTATTACTACCGAAAAGCCTCCGACCTAAGTTGGTCGGAGGATATTTGTAAAACCGAGGTCTGACCCCTATTATTACCTATTATTATTAGAGAATTCCGATTAGGACGATGACCATGACAAGCTCAGTCAGGGTAAAGCCACGCTCTTCGCCAAGTGAGTGCTGATTAATACTATTCATGACGCAGTCCTGAGAGGGGCAATGGGTTATCTGGAGCAAAAATTCCACTGGCAGTTTGGCCGGGCTATCCCTCAAAATTACAAAATTAATTTCTTGAGGACGGAAAACAGACCGCGATTCCGTTTGAAACCGTGGTCTGTCCGTATTTGTCTCGAAAGTGTTTAAGTCCCAGATGTAGATGTGGGGTTGTAGGTGAGCGTACTCGCTTCACCACCCACGGTGATCGTACAGGCAGGAGAGGTACCCGTAGAAGTTGCCCCAGCGGGAGGTGTTATGAGCGCGAAGGCGGTAGCGCAAGTCAACGCGGTAGTACACCCAGCAAGCGTCGTTGCAGGATTCAGACATTGGGCGTTCCGCGTCGAAATAGCCGATCGAACCGCTCCTACCGCCGCGTTTGCAACGCCCGAGTTTGCATCATCTGTCACGCTTGCAAACTGCGGAATCGCCACTGCGGCCAAAATACCAATAATCACAATAACGATCACCAACTCAATCAACGTAAAGCCGCGCTGAGCAGCGGCCAGTTTTTCTTTAAGAATGCGCATGATTTCTCCCAAGATGAAGTGAAGGCAGACGCATCAGGAACCGCAGTTCGCGAAACGCCACCAAGAACAGGAAGCCGCAGTGCCCCTCTGAGGCAATAACCACCGCTTCCTTGTTTTCATTCTGGCACAAAGACCTAGCGCTTGCGAGACGATTTATTACACAAGCTCAGAAGTTGTGATAAAACCTCTCACAAATTGTGTTGATTACTGCTGACAAGCAAGGCAAAGCGCATTCAAATAGTTAGTTAGGCAGACCATAAACACACCGACGCACAGATGAAAGAACACCCATGTCTTTGATAGACCGGATCCTCCGTCCTGCCGGTCCGGCTTCGTGGTCAGCGGCTGACGTCAGCGCTCGCGGTTTGCTTGGCGTTACCGTGGGCCCTGCTGCAAATCCAGGGGGCAAGCCGCGTGTGCTGCGGTGTGCCACACTTCCCAATGCCCAGCTAGGCACCGAGTCCCTGAGCGCCTTGAGCAAGCTGCTGCAGGCACATAACACTCCATGGGTTTTACCTCTGCCGCGTAAGGACTACAACATTCTGGTGATTGCCGAACCGGCCGTACGCGCTGACGAAATGCATCAAAGCGTACGCTGGGCAATCAGCAATATGGTCGATTACCCCACCGATGATGCCTTCATCTCCTGGATGAAGATCCCCACCGAGTCCCTGATGCCGGGACGCCCGCCGCATATTTACGTAGTCGTCGCGCGCAACCACATTGTTGCTGAAAATCAGGCGGCTTTTCAGCGCTCCAAGCTGCAACTCGCGGCAGTTGATGTGCGTGAGACTGCCCATCGAAATATCTCGGCACTGGTAGAAAAACCAGGCGAGGGTTTGGTCATGCTGGCCATTGGTGCCACTGGCGTGCAACTCACCATCACGTTTCGTGGCGATTTATACCTTGACCGCTACATTGAGGAAAATCTGTTCAACGACAGCGGCGACGAAAGCACCCGTCAACGTGCCAGCGAGCGCATTGTCTTGCAGGTTCAGCGCTCGCTTGATTTTGTCAGCCGTACACTATCGTTCATTGACATTAGTCGCGTCGTGTTGGCTCCCCTGCCCGCTGAAACCCCACTAAGAAGCGCTCTGGAACTCAACCTGCCGGTTCCCCTCGAAGTTCTTGATCTCGCCAGCCTTTTCGATTTTTCCGCAACGCCTGAGCTAGCGGATACGACACTGCAAGCCGACTACCTGGTTGCGCTCGGTGCGGCACTTCGCTTCAGGAACAACGCCTCATGACCCAGCATCTCAACCTGCTCCCGGAGGTAAAAAGACCCGCGATCCGGCGCTGATGGCGGTAGTGATCTGGCTGATGGTCCTGGTCGGGCTATTAATTCTCTGGTCCGTCAATGCCGCACGTCTGAGCGCCGCTCGTGAAGCCGAGGCCGCGAGTCGCGTCAAGCTCGAGCAAGCCGAAGCACTGCTGCAAACTCGCCTGAGAGATCGCGGTGCCGAACTTAACGCCGAAATTGACACGCTGCGCAAGCGTGCCGAAGTAGCCCAGCAACTGCTGGCGAAAGCCGAAAGCCTGGGCAATCCCTTGGATTTGCACCCCTGTTTGCCACGATTTCCCGCGTCGGTGACGAGCGACTGTGGTTGAGTACTGTTGGGGTTTCGGGGGCAGGCGGCACCCTCAAGATTGAAGGGAAATCGCTCGATCAAGAGGCTGTTTTGGAATACGTGGCGCGCGTCAACGCCGCCTTGCCGGCACGCACCCAGAAACTGACACAACTGGAAATGATTGCCGACCCACCCTTGGCGAACAGTGACGGCAGTCCCTTGAATGTCACCAAGTTCATTTTGCGCTGACCCGGGGCCTCGATCATGAAAGCACTCAAGCAGCTCAGCGATGGTTTTGCGAACATCCCGTCTCGGCAACGGCTGACTGCCATCGTGGCGGTCACGGTTGTGCTGGCTCTGGGGGGCAACCTGCTCTTGCTCAAGCCGCAGCGCGTCATGCTGACCTCCATTGAACTGCGCACCAAAGCCAATCAGACATCAATGGAAGCATCGGTGCGCGCACTGGCGGAACTGGACAGCGACGTAGCCAAAGGCGTCGACAAATTTGCCGGCGAACGGGAAACGCTGGCAGCATTCAAACGACAAATTGCCGAAGCCGACATGTTTTCAGCGGTGCCGAGCCAGATGCCGCACGGGTTGACGGCCTGCTGCGCAATTTGCTGCAAAACGATCAAAGCCTGACCCTGGAATCGCTGAAGATTGTCCCGCCCAGCGTTTTCTACGCCCCTCCCTCAGCCCAGCAGCAACAAAAGCAAAAGGAGAAGGAAGATAGCATCATGTCCGTGCTGAACAAGGTGCGAACAGACCAGCCTGCCCCGGAGCTGGTTCTGTCGGATAAAACGCTGTACAAACACGGCGTCGAAGTAACCGTCAAAGGCAGCTACCCCGGTCTTGCGGCCTACCTTGAGAAAGTGCAGGCCTTCCGGCAACGCCTCTTTTGGTCAGAGGCCACCATTACTACCTCGAAGTACCCTGAAGCCAAACTTCGCTTGATCGTCAACACGCTTAATGACCAGCCGGTCACGCCATTGAATTGAGGTGCGCCTATCCATGAAGCAGCCTCTGCAAACACCCGCCAATATCAGGGCTTGTATCTTTCGGCTAATCGGCCCACTCATGCTGGGCGCAGCGGCGTCGTTTTGCTCGGTCAGCGCCTACGCTGACAGTAGCAACGACCCGACGACGCCGCCGGCCGTGTGGTTAGCGGCTGAAAGCGCACAGACCGAAGGCAAGAAGGTGTCACCGTCGGCTGGCAAAACTGGGCGGGTGGTTGTGCTTGGAAAAACGCGGCGGCTGGCGGTGGTGGATGGCAAGTTGTCAAGGCCGGCGACCCCTTGAATGGTTCGCGGGTCATGGCCGTGCAAAACGACAAAGTAGTCACTGAAGACGAAGCGCGCTCGCTCATCATTTCACCCAACGTCAGCAAAACCGCACCCAACCGAACACCGACCACCAAGAAGGCCGTAGTTCTGCCTGCAGTAGCCACTGAAGTTCCCACTGCAGTGCCGACGGGAGACAGCAATGCTAAACAATGACATGAAAACCATGACCCGCCATACTTTGCAACTGGCCGTGCTAGCGGCGATCGCCACACTCGCCGGCTGCTCGACGATCAACCCGCCCCCAAACACCCGCACGCAGGAGAACATTCAGGCCCAACTCAAGGCGGCAGCCGCACCGGCGGTGGTAACGCCTGCGGTGCCTACTGCGGTCAGTGAATCACTGCTACCGCCAGTTCGCACCGGCTTGCCCAAAACCAGCAAGAAGCAGCTGGAACCTCGCTTTGATTTGAGCGTGAAGGATTCGCCTGTCGATCAGGTGCTTGCCGGCATCGTGGCTGATACCCGCTACAGCTTGCTGGTCAAACCAAGAACCGCCGTGGTCGGCCCGGCGGGCAATGCGGTAGTTAACGACCCCAATGCGGATCGGGTGACGATGGATCTGCGCGATGTCACGGTCACCGAGGCCCTGGACGCCATGCGCGATGTCTATGGCTACGACTACGCGATTGAAGGACGGCGAATCTATGTCACGCCACCAGAACTGCAGACGCGCCTGTATCAGGTGAACTATGTTTTGGGTCAGCGTCGCGGGGTGAGCGATCTCAAAGTCATCGGCGGTGCGTCAGTGGGAGCGAGCAGTTCGTCCGACTCGTCGTCGTCGTCCGGCAGTTCGTCAAGCTCGGGGAGTTCTGGTAGTTCGAGTGGCAGCAATTATTCGTCGGTGCAAGCCAGTGGCCTCTCGACATTTACCAAGGCTGATTTGTGGGGTGATGTCGAAGACGTGATTCGCACCACGCTTGGGTGCCTGATTCCGCGCAACGACGCTGTGACGCAATCAGGGGGTACCAGTTCAAGTTCAGGTTCCAGCAGCAGTACCGCTGGCTCAAGCCGCGCTGATGTTTCCTTCCCCGGTGAAGCGCCTCAAGGGGCTCGTCAGCGCGGGGTCGAGGGCTGTACCAATGGTCGTGCCATGTCGCTCAGCCCCATGACGGGCACCTTGATGATTCGAGGCATGCCGGGGGAACACCGCTCCATCGAAAAGATGCTTAAGTCGATGCAGCTGAATCTCGAGCGCCAGGTCATTATCGAAGCCAAAATCATCGATGTCGAACTCAATTCAGGTTCCCAGCAAGGCATCAACTGGTCCAATTTTTCGAACGGCACTCATCGGGCATCCCTCGGTGCCAACACTAACCTGATATCCATCCCGGACCCCACTCGGGCTGCCACCATACCCGGTGTACCCGGTTCGTATGACGAGGCACGCGGGACGGTCACAGGTCCTTTGGGGACCGCACTTGGCACGGCCTTGATTGGTGGCACGGCGAACACGGCGTTTGCCGCGGGACTGGGCGTCGCAGTGCAGTTTCGTAACTTCTCGGCCATGCTCAATTTCTTGCAGACTCAAGGCAAGGTACATGTGCTTTCCAGTCCACGAATCTCGACCCTCAACAACCAGAAGGCGGTGATCAAAGTAGGTACTGAAGAGCCGTTCGTCTCCTCTATTACGCCCGCGCAGTCGGCGACCAGTGGAGCGGCGACCATCGCCATCGCCAGTGCCAACCTTAACTATGCCCCATTCTTCTCCGGTATCGCCCTGGATGTCACCCCGCAGATCGATGACAAGGGATCCATTACCTTGCATGTGCATGCCATGGTCAACTCCGTTGAGGAGCGGAACAAGATCGCGGCTCCCACTGCTGACGCGGTGAGCGTACCGTTTGCCGTCAATTCCATCAATGAGACCGACAACGTGGTACGCGCCGAAGACGGTCAGGTGATCGTGATCGGGGGGCTGATGACGGAAACCACCTCGGACGGCCGCTCGAAAGTACCCGGGCTCGGTACAGTGCTCGGGCCATTGTTTGGCAAGGGCGAGCAGACCTCCAGCAAGCGTGAGTTGGTCATTCTGCTCAAGCCCACGGTGGTCAAGGACTCATCGGACTGGTCAAACGACATCAATGCTGTTCAGGGACGCCTGGCCAGTGGTGACGAATAGGTCCGCCGGGGCTTTCGTTTCGCCGCATGTACTTTGAGCACTTCGGGCTAACGGAGTATCCGTTCAGCATCACGCCCGACACGGGCTTCTTCTTCTCGTCAAAAAGCTCGGAAGAAGCCCTGAGTACGCTGCTCATTGCAGCGCGCACCGGCGAAGGTTTCATCAAGATTACCGGCGAGGTTGGCACGGGCAAGACCTTGCTCTGTCGCAAGCTGGTGGCCAGCCTGATTGCCGCAGACTTTCAAGTCGCCTACATCCCCAACCCGTATCTGGAACCACGAGCGCTGCTCAAAGAGCTTGCGTCAGAGTTTGGCGCGGTGCTTGATGCCAGCGCCGGCATCGACCAGCACGATCTGCTCAAGCAACTGACCCATCGCTTGATGGAGATCATTCGCAGCGGCAAGCGCATCGCCATCATCCTGGATGAAGCGCAAGCGATGCCGCTCGAAACCTTGGAGTCGCTGCGCCTGCTGACCAATCTCGAAACTGAAAAGCGCAAGCTGCTGCAAGTGATTATTTTTGGCCAGCCAGAACTCGAAGACAAACTCAATCAGCCGTCGATACGGCAGTTGAAGCAACGTATCGCCTTTGACTATCACCTCTCGCCGCTCAAACGTAGCGAGCTTGAATATTACGTGCACCATCGGCTCATGGTCGCCGGACATCAAGGCCCGCGATTGTTCACCAAACCAGCACTTTGGGTGCTGCATCAACGTACCCAGCGTGTGCCGCGACTGGTGAATATTCTGGCGCACAAATCGATGCTGGCGGCGTATGGCAAGGGACATCGGCAGGTGACGTTCTGGGATGCACTCGCCGCCGCCAACGACACGGCGTCGATGCGCAGCCATCGCGCTCGCCCCGCGTTACTTGCCTCGGCAGCCATTGCACTCGTCGGAATTGGATGGATCTATCTGAAATGAGCCTGATCACGCAAATGCTGAATGACCTCGACAAGCGCGGGGCCAATCAACCAGCCCAAATCGACCCGCTCACCGCGGCCGTGCGCACCACGATCGCCAAGGAGAACACCCATCTCGGGCCGGCGATCATCGCCGCCGCCGTGATCATGGTGGTGGGGATAGGCGGGATTGTCTGGCTGCAGTCGAGCAAATCCAGCGCGCCGGAGCCTGCTGCTGATCCGAGCGCAACTCCGAGCACTACTCCGAGTACTACTCCGAGTACTACTCCGAGTACTACTCCGATCGCCCACTGCGACGGAGCCAGCGCCTGCACCAACCCTCGCTGCTGCGCCCGCTGCTGCCCCCGACACGCCCATCGCCGTGTCGCCAGCGCCGACTTCCGGATCAGCCGCCCCCGTAGCGCCAACAACGGCAATCGCGATTGCCAAGCCCAGCCCTGTTGCGGCGTCAACGCCACCAACCCCCGCCCCTGCGCCAGCAGATCCTGCCCCGGAGTCGGTCAAGCCAGCGCTGAAGCCCAAGCCTGAACCAGCGAGCAATGCAGTCAGCATTGCGAAAGCCCCCTCGGCCATGAAAACCACCCGCCCCGATCAGCGCTCGGAAAATCTCTACAAGCAAGGTGTCACCCAACTCATGCAGGGCCGCCAGCACGACGCCATCGAGTCACTCAATCAGGCACTTGCCATTAACCCGGCACATCACGACGCCCGGGTGCTTCAGTCAACCGCCTATGTCGATCTTTCTCGCGCGGATAAGGCGGTGAGCGTGCTCGAAGCCGGCATCAGCGCCTACCCCGAGTACCTGCCCTACACGATGAATCTGGCCCGACTGCAAGCGAGTCGCAAACAACCCGATGCCGCCATTGCCGCCGCCCAACGCGCGCTGCCGGTCGCCGGCGAAGACCCCGACTTCCACGCGCTGCTTGGCGCACTGCTCCAGCAAAAAGGCAAACACGCTGACGCAGCCGATCACTATCTGGTGGCCCTGCGCAGCGACCCGATGCGTGCCACCTGGTTGGTCGGCGCGGCAATATCTTTGCAATCGACCGGTCGCGGTTCTGATGCCGCGCTGGCCTACCAGCGCGCCCTGGATACCGGCGACCTGAGCCCGGCAGTCACTGAATTTGCGTTGCAGAATCTGGCAAAACTACGCTGAAACTTCGCTAAAACTTCGCCCGCAAGCGGAAAGCTGCCCCATTGCGCGGGCCTCAAGGCAAGCACTTAGCCCGCTAGCCCAACTGGGCCCGCTGGTCCCACTGGCCCCTGAACAAAATACATATCCATCGGCCCCTTGCCCTTGGCGTCAACCTTGCCGCGGTAATCGCAGTTGAAGTCGCCACGGATCAGATCGTAGGTGTAGGCCGATACGTTGACCTTGCCCGGCTCACCCGAGCTTTCCATGCGCGCGGCGACATTCACGGTATCGCCCCAGATGTCATAGGTGTATTTGCGCTTGCCCACCACCCCCGAAACCACCGGCCCGGAGTGGATGCCGATGCGGATCTGCCACTTGAACGCTGCCTGGCTGTTGCGTTGCGCGAGGAACTCGGCCATCGCCAGGCCGGCGCGGGCACAGCGCTGCCCATGGTCAGCGCATTCCTTGGGTACACCGGCTACCGCCATGTAGGCATCACCAATGGTCTTGATCTTCTCGACCCCAAACCGGTCGCAGATTTCGTCGAACGCTGAAAATATTTCGCTCAGCTCGGCCACCATGCGCGCGGCCGGCATCGTTGCAGACGCCTGCGTAAAGCCGCTGAAGTCGGTAAACAAGATGGACACCGACTCATGGCGCACCGGTTTGACTGTGCCCGTCGCGGACAACTCGGCGGCGACTTCCACCGGCAAGATGTTGTGCAACAGTTCGCGCGCGCGCGCGCGCTCTTTTTCAATCGTGATGGTATAGCGCCGCATCTCGTCGGCCGCAAACTTCAGCGCCAGCTGATTCTGTATGCGCGCGAGCACAATGGGCGGGCTGATCGGCTTGGTGATGTAATCGACGGCACCGACCGAGAGCCCCTGCTCTTCATTTTCGATTTCAGACATCGCGGTCACAAACATGACCGGAATGTCTTTCGCGGCCGGGTCGGCTTTCAGTCGCCGGCAAACCTCGTAACCATCCATCTCCGGCATCATGATGTCGAGCAAAATCAAATCGGGCGGATTGTTGCTGACAATCTTCAGGGCACGAGCGCCGCTGGGTGCAAGTTTTACGTTGTATTGACTGTCAAGCAAATCACTCATCAGTGAGAGATTTTGCGGTGTGTCGTCAACTACCAGGATAGTGGCCCGCGCTTGCGGCACCTGCGGCCCGGCGGTCTGTGTCTCAATCATGATTACCCCGCGCGGCGCGTTCTGAGCGCGCTTCGCTCAAGGCCAGCACGCCGGCTTCGCCATCAAAGTCATTGACAGCCCCTTGCAAGCGGCCAAAGTGGGCAGGGAAAGCCTTGCGCAAGATGTCGGCATTTTCCTTGAACAGCTTTTCGGCATTGCCATCGCTCTCAAAAATGGCAGCCAGTTGGGCACATACCGCGTTCAGGCGCGACTCGTCGCCGGCTGACGCTGCAAGGGGCGCTAAACCGGACGCTAAACCGGACGCTAAACCGGACGCTACACCGGGCGCTACAACGGGTGCAGGCGAGCCGGCCACAGCAAGCGATGGACTCCCGCTTGACGATAGCGGCACCGCAGATGCGGCAATGCGGTCAACCGGGGCACCCTGCCGCGCTTGCACCGACGCTGACGCAGCGGGTTCCGCCTCTGGGCCGCTGTCACCTGCCAATGCGGCGGCGACCACTGCACGACACGCCTGCGCCAAGGCGGTGTCACTCAAACGCTCGATGGCCGACTGAATGACTTCAAGGCCACGCTCGCCATCAAACTGACTCACCGCATGATGCAGATCGTTGTAGTGCGCAGGGAACACCGCGCGCAGGAGTGCGGCATGTTCATTGAGCAAGCGCTCGGCATTGCTGTCGCTGGCCATGAGCCCGACCAATTGTTTGCACACAGACAACAGTTGGCCCTGATCTACCGACTCCAGCACACCCACGGATTCCGATGGCAGTTTCAGGTGGATCGCCAGAACTTGTTCCGCCAATGTCTTTTCCAGCGTATCGAGCAAACTCGCGAGCGGTGTCGCGCCGGGCACTTTCAGAGCGTGATCGACCGCCTGCGCGGCACTGAGCAACGAGGGCGCAGAAATATTGCCTGCCAGGCCTTTCAGCGTGTGGGCAAGTCGAGCCGCCGTCTTGTCATCACCCGCCGCCAGTGCCTGACGAATTGCTGTAACAGCGTCTGCTTGCGAGTCAGCAAAGCCGCGTACCATCGCGATGTAGCGCGGCACTTTGCCCAGGACACGGCGCAAGCCACTGACGGCATCGAGCCCGGGGATCACGGGCAAATCGGCTTCGACCCCAACGGCGGGTGCGGCCAGATCGGGCAAATCAAGCATTGGGCCGGCGGCGGTGGCCATATCCGGGCGTGGTTTGATATGGCGCAGCAGCACCTTGAACAGGGCCTCGGGCTCGACGGGTTTGGCGACGAAATCGAGCATGCCGGCAGCGATACACTCGTCGCGGTCCGAGGTCATGGCCGCAGCGGTCATGGCCACGATAGGAATACTCGTGTGCACCGGGTTGGCGCGCAAAGCGCGTGTCGCCTCAATGCCGTCCATCTCGGGCATCTGCATGTCCATGAGGATCAAATCGTATTGCGCAGACTCGGCCTTGCGCACCATCTCCAGGGCAATCTTGCCATTCTCCGCGATATCCACATGCAATCCGGCGTCATGAAGAATTTCTCTGGCTACCTGTTGATTGAGCACATTGTCTTCCGCCAGCAAAATGCGCGCACCGCGAATCACCGACATTCCCTCAAGGGTCGGCAATAGCTGCGCATCGTCAGACGACTCGATGGCACGCCCACTGATTACCGCGGTCACGGTATCGACCAGGCGGCTCTGGGTCACCGGCTTGTTGAGCACCTTGGCGATTCCTGCCGCTCTGGCCTGGTCGGCAATTCCATCACGCCCGTAGGCAGTGAGCATGAGCAGGTGCGGCGGCTTGGCCAGATTGAGCGCGAGAATACGTTTGCTGGTCTCGATGCCATCAAGGTCGGGCATCCGCCAGTCAAGCACGACCACATCGTAGCGAACGCCACCCACCTCGGCCGCCTCGACCTGACGTATGCCGGATTCACCGCCCTCGGCCTGATCGACATGCATGCCGGCGGTGGTCAGCATATCGCTGACCACCATGCGCGCGCCCGCCAGATCGTCAACGACCAGAGCACGCTTGCCACGCAGATCGACATTGGGTACGTCAGCTACGTGGTCAACGCTGACGGCCATGCGCGCCGTGAACCAGAAAGTGGAGCCTTCCCCAGCCACACTCTCGACGCCGACCTGACCGCCCATCTGCTGGGCCAGCGCCTTGGTTATCGATAACCCAAGACCGGTACCGCCGTACTTGCGACTGGTCGATGCATCTGCCTGCTGGAAGTTCTGGAACAGTTTGCCGATTTGCTCAGGCGTGAGGCCAATGCCGGTGTCCCGTACCGAGAAGCGCAAAATCAGGTTGTCATTCTGTCGCTCGACCAGGCGCACGACCAGATCGATCTCGCCTTTCTCGGTGAATTTGACGGCATTGTTGGCATAGTTGATCAGCATTTGCGACAGGCGCAACGCATCGCCGGACAAGCGATTGGGGACATCAGGCGCAATATCGAACAGTAGCTCCAGGCCCTTTGCCCCGACTTTGTCGGCCACCAGATCGCCCACTTTGGAAATCATCTGTTCGAGATTGAAGTCGGCCATCTCGAGTTCAAGTTTGCCGGCCTCGATCTTCGACAGATCCAGAATATCGTTGATGATGCCCAGCAGGTGATTGCCGGACTGCTGCACCTTCTGCAGGTAGTCGCGCTGTCGCTCATCGAGCTTGGTGCGCAGCGCCAGGTGGCTCATGCCCAATATGGCGTTCATGGGCGTACGAATCTCATGGCTCATGTTGGCCAGGAACGCCGACTTGAACGCCGTGGCTTCTTCCGCCTTGAGTTTGGCCTCGGCGGTTTCACTGAGCGAAGTTTCCAGCGCCTCGATCATTTTTGTGTTGTTGATCGCGATCGCCGCATACGAGCTCAGCGAGCGGAAAACCACTTTCTCAGGTTCCGCATAGGCAGCGCTGGCCGAGGTCTGGATCACAATTGCACCCAGCGTGCGTCCGCTGACATGCAGCGGCGCGTACAGGGCGCTGGGACGGGTGTTGGCGTGCTTCAAGGTCGGCGTTTTGGCAATCGCCGCATTGGCTTTGGGTGCTTCGGGATCGTCACGCTCGCGCGCAACCAGGTCGCGGTTCTCGCGCATGACACGCGCTATGTAGGAGCGCATGTCCTGACAAGGTACGCTCACAGGGCTGGGCAGGGTGGCACTGCCTACATGGAACACGCGTTCGACCGATGTGCCGCTCTCGCTCAGCAGGTACACCGAAAAACTTTCGACGTTGAGACCCGAGGTTTGGTCATGGAACAAAAACCGGTTGAGCGCTTCGTAGGCCACCGCGCGCGTGTGCGCTGAGGTCAGCTCACGGCCGATGCCGGCCAGCGCCTCAACCGTCATCCGCGCTTGCTCCAGTGACTGCGCGCGTTGGGCAACCGTTCTCTCCAACACCCGCTCGTTTTCACGAAGCGCTTCGGTGAGCACACTTTGCGACTCCACCTGGCTCCGCCAGTCCAGATCACGGCGGGCACCCATGGCCAAGGCCAGCACCATCAGTTGCAGCGCCGCACCAAAATGCATGGCATTGCTGCCCAACAGGTTCGAAAACACGGGTGCCAGGTCAAAACTGGCAATCACCTGCGTCACGTTGCCGGAAAACAGACTGGTGAGCAGCAACTTCAGGGGCTCGAGGTCAATCAGCGCCACGCCCACAGGCACCACGACACAGGACGCCAGGACATGCGCAGCCAATGGAATACGCTTCAGCACAGCGACGAACGCGAGCACAAACACCAACCCGAACCCGAGCACATTGGTAAATACAGCGACCTTGCCTAACAACGCGGGCAGGGCCACTGTTCCCAGCGAAATCACCAGGGAGCCACCAGCAAGCGCCTTGAACACCAGATCAAGAGCGGGTGCGTTCTGGGCAAGCCGCAGCACCAGGGCAAGAACCAAAAAGAGCAAACCCAACGACAGCGAGTTGCCCGCCACCGACGCGGCTTCGGTAAAGGCCACCCGCGCCGAAACAAACTCGCGCGCCTGCCCGTTGAAAACCGCGAAAGCCAGCGCGACCGACATGGCGTAGCCGCTGAAGGCAAGGTAAATGACATCCCGCTTGATCACGGCAAAATAGGCCAGACCGATCAACACCATGGCCGCAGCCACGCCAAAGAACCACGCCTGACCGAGCGCGTGGCACCGCGCGTAATCGGCATGCGCCTCTACTTGCCACAAGTTGGCGGCCACCAGATGCAGTGATTTCCCCTGAAGCCGAATGAAGATCGTGCGCTCGCTGTTAGCCGCTACTGAAACAGGAAACAGCACATCGCGTGTCAGGTACGGCAGGACAATCGGCGCAATCGCCTCGGCCGTTGGCCGCATCTGTGACTGCCCGCGAACGACTTCCGGGCGCCCAGGGCCAGCGGCAAATGCCTGCACCCCGGCGAAACGCGTGTTTTCAAGTTGGACGACGCGCTGCACCGGCTGATCGGACCGATTGCTGACGGTCAGGCGTAGCCACCAGGCCGAATCTTTTTCGCCAAAATTGAGCAAGGGCGCGCTCAGCGCCGTGCGGCTGAAAAGCGTGGCAAGGCGCGAGGTCTGCACGTCGACCTCGCTCAGATCCATGGCATCGTCATGAAATGCCTCGACGTGTGGATTGAGCACCAATGGCGCTCGACCGACCGTCGCCAGATCAAGCGGCGCTGTTTGTGCCCGGACATTGACCGAGAACACGCTGAGCAGCAGGGCCAACAGACCGAGAAGGCCAAGCCACGGCAAGGGCGCGAAACGCGAAGCGGGAGAAAGCCTGGCAGAGCTCATGCGATATCTTTCATCAATAAAGCGCCTGCGCCGAAAATGCGCAACCTTCGTGCTGGATTATAGGCACGAGCGCACCGAGCTTTAAGCCAGTGGCTCCTTATAATCCGCCCCCTTCCTCTGCCCCACTTGCTGTCCCTTACCCTGCGCCATTATTCCGCCCCTTTTCTCGTGCAAAACGCCGTCCCGCCAGCGCCGACTTCCGAATCAAGCCCCCTTGGGCCGTCGTCAACCCAGCCACACTCGCCGCCCCGCCCCGGCCAGCGCCATGAACTACCGTTAGCGCCCGCTTCGCTCGATGCGCTGCAGATTGCCGAACTGGCCCGCACCGATCGACTGCTCGCGGTCATTAGCGCCAGCCCGCTCGAGGCGCAGCGCCTCGCCGAAGAGATTGCCTGGTTTGCCCCGACCCTGCGCGTGCATTTGCTGCCCGACTGGGAAACCCTGCCCTACGACACCTTCTCGCCCCATCAAGACCTGATTTCGGAACGACTGGCGACACTGCATGCCGTCGCTCAGGGCGATTGCGACGTCCTGATTGTCGCTGCCACGACCGCGGTGACCCGCCTGCCACCCGCCGGCTTCCTCGCCGCACACACCTTCATGATGAAGAAGGGCGAGCGCCTGGTGCTCGACAAGCTACGCAGCCAACTCACGCTGGCGGGCTATCAGCATGTCACGCAGGTGATCACCGCCGGCGAATACAGCGTTCGCGGTGGCCTGGTCGATCTGTTCCCCATGGGAACCGTGCTGCCCTATCGCATCGAGTTGTTCGACGACCAGATCGAAACGATACGCAGCTTTGATGTCGATACCCAGCGCACGCTCTACCCGGTGCCCGAGATTCGCCTGCTGCCGGCACGGGAGTTTCCGTCCGGGGAGGCCGGGCGCACCATGTTCCGTCAGCGCTTCCGTGACACCTTTGAGGGCGACGCCTCGCGCATCGCGCTGTACAAGGACGTTTCCAACGGGCTGCTGCCGGCCGGTATCGAGTACTACCTGCCGCTGTTTTTCGAAACTACCGCGACGATTTTCGACTTTCTGCCCGCCGGTTCCCAGCTGGTACTGCACGGTGATATTCCGGCCGCGCTGGCCGAATTCTGGGTCGACCTGCAGGGCCGCTACAAGATGCTCGGCGGCGACCGTTCGCGGCCGGTGTTGCCGCCGGGCGACATCTTTCTGCGTGATGAAGAATTTTTTGTCCGCGCCAATGCTTTCGCCCAGCACGTGCAACGCGCCATTCCGCAAGTCGGCGCTGGCAACACGGCGATTGTGCCGTCTGGGGCACTCGATGTCGCGGTCGACCGGCGTGCCGACGATCCACTCGCCAAGCTGCGCGACTTTCTTGAGCACTTCGACGGCCGCACGCTGATTCTGGCCGAGTCGCCCGGTCGGTGCGAAACTCTGGGTGAGTTCTTCCGCGATAACGGCATCCTCCCGCAGCCATGCGAGAACTACGCGGCGTTTCTGGCGGAAACGGCGACTGTCATGCTCGGCGTGGCGCCGCTTTCCGGCGGTTTTGTCGGCGCTGGCTTCGCCCTCATCACCGAAAACGAGCTGTATGCCGCCACTGCTCGCCCCCGCCATCGACGCGCCGAGGCGCGGCGGGCAAACCTCGAAGGCTGGCTGCGCGATCTTTCCGAACTCAAGATCGGCGACCCGGTAGTGCATGAAAACCATGGCATTGGGCGCTATCAGGGCTTGGTGCACCTCAACATCGGCGAAGGTGCCGGCACCGCCGGGGAGTTCTTGCATCTGGAGTATGCCGAGGGCGCGAAGCTCTACGTGCCTGTGGCGCAATTGCAGGTCATCAGCCGCTACTCGGGGGCCGACCCGGAAGCCGTCAACCTGCACACGCTGGGCACCGGCCAGTGGGACAAAGCCAAGCGCAAAGCCGCCGAGCAGGTGCGCGACACCGCCGCCGAACTGCTTGCCCTTTACGCCCAGCGCGCCGCCCGCGAGGGCCACACTTTTTCGCTCAAAACCCATGATCTGGCCGCCTTTGCCGAAGGCTTCGGCTTTGAAGAAACGCCCGACCAAATGGACGCAATTAAGGCGGTGATCGAGGACATGACCTCGGGCAAGCCAATGGACCGACTGGTGTGTGGCGATGTCGGCTTCGGCAAAACCGAGGTGGCGATGCGCGCGGCCTTTGTCGCCGTGGCCGATGGCAAGCAGGTCGCCGTGCTCTGCCCGACCACCCTGCTCGCCGAGCAGCACTACCAGAACTTCGCCGACCGCTTTGCCAATCTGCCGGTCAAAGTAGCCGAGATTTCGCGCTTCAAGTCCAAAAAAGAGCAGGACGAGGCGGTGCAACTGCTGGCTCAAGGCAAGATCGACATCCTGATCGGCACGCATCGTCTGGTACAGCCCGATGTGAAGTTCGACCGGCTGGGCCTGGTGATCATCGACGAAGAGCATCGCTTTGGCGTGCGGCAAAAGGAAGCACTGAAGACCTTGCGCGCGACCGTCGATGTGCTTACGCTCACCGCCACGCCCATCCCGCGTACGCTCGGGCTCTCGCTGGAAGGCCTGCGCGATTTTTCCGTGATTGCCACGCCACCGCAAAAGCGCCTGGCGATCAAGACCTTTGTGACCAAATGGTCCCCCGGTCAGGTGCGCGAGGCGGCCTTGCGCGAATTCAAGCGCGGTGGTCAGGTGTATTTCCTGCACAACGAAGTCGACACCATTGAAAACATGCGCGAGCGGCTGGAAAAGCTGCTGCCGGAAGCGCGCATTGTCATTGGCCACGGCCAGTTGCCCGAGCGCGAGCTGGAGCGCGTGATGCGCGAGTTCACGCAGCAGAAGCACAACCTGCTGCTCTGCTCGACCATTATCGAGACCGGCATCGACAATCCGCATGCCAACACCATCATCATCAATCGTGCCGACAAGTTCGGTTTGGCGCAGCTGCACCAGCTACGCGGTCGCGTGGGGCGCAGCCACCATCAGGCCTACGCCTACTTGCTTACCGACGAGCACGCCAAGCCGACGACGCAAGCACAGCGCCGACTGGATGCGATTGCGGCCATGGAAGAATTGGGCTCAGGGTTTTTCCTGGCCATGCACGATCTGGAAATTCGTGGCGCCGGCGAGGTACTGGGCGAAGGCCAGAGCGGCGACATTCACGAGGTAGGCTTTGCCATGTACACCAACATGCTCAATGCCGCCGTGCGTGCCTTGAAAAAGGGCGAGGCGATTCCCGACCTGACCCAGCCCTTGTCGATAACCTCGGAAATCAACCTGCACCTTCCCGCGCTGTTGCCCGACGCCTTCTGCCCCGATGTGCATGAACGCCTGACGCTGTACAAGCGCCTGTCGAGTTGCGACGATGAAGAGGAGCTGCGCGCCATGCAGGAAGAACTGATTGACCGCTACGGCGAGCTGCCCACACAAACCATTGCCCTGCTCGAAACCCACCGGCTGCGCCTGGCCGGGCGCAAGCTGGGGGTGGCCAAGCTCGATGCGGGGCCCAAGGCGATCGTCATTCAGTTCATCGATTTTGGGACAAATTCGCCGCCCATTGACCCGGCCAATATCATCAAGCTGATACAAAGTGATCGCCGCTTCAAGCTGGCGGGGCCCGACAAGCTGTCCTGCGTCGTGGAACAGCACACGTTGGCCGAGCGTGCCGCCGCCATTCGCGGCATTTTTCAGCGCCTGCAGCACCCCGAGGGCAAAAAGCGCTGATTGGCTTGACCGGGAGCAAGTTGACCAACTAAGATGGTCACATAGACCCCGCAGGAGCTCGCCATGACCCAAGTCAACATTGCCCAAGCCAAAGCCCACCTGTCCGAACTGGTGCAAAAAGCCCTGCTTGGCGAAGAAGTGATCATCGCCCGCGACAACAAGCCGCAGGTGCGTATCGTGCCGATTGAGCAGCCGAAAACAAAGCGTCAATTTGGTAGCGGCAAAGGCAGCGTGCTTTACATTGCCGACGATTTCGACGCCCCGCTCGACGATTTCGCTGACTACATGTAATGGATTTACTTCTGGACACCAACGCGTTCCTGCGTTGGGTCAATGGAGACGAGGCGTTGCCGATGACGGCGCGCCTCGCCATTGACGACGTACGCAACCAGGTATTTCTCAGCGCGGTGTCGGCTTGGGAAATCGCGATCAAATCGAACATCAAAAAATTGAGCCTGCCTAGCCCTGTGGATCGGTATGTGAAGCAGTACATGACGTCCAACGGCTTTCTCTGGCTCCCCATCGAGTTGACCGATATTGCTGGCGTTGAAGCGCTCCCCCTGCACCACCGCGACCCCTTCGACCGCCTGCTGATCGCTCAAGCCCGCGCACGCCAGCTGACGATCATCTCCTCCGACGCCTCATTTTCCAAATACGACGTCCCCCTCATCGCCTGACCATGCAAGCCACTGAAAACCTCAATATCGTCTCCTTCGACCCAATGCCCACGCCGCAGGAGATCCACCAGCGTGTGCCGCTCACTGAAAATGCCGCCAAGTCGGTGCTGGCAGGACGGCGATCGCTCGAAGCCATCCTCGACCGCCGGGACAAACGCCGCTTTGTCGTCGTTGGTCCGTGCTCCATTCACGACCCGGTGGCCGGCATCGACTACGCGCGCCGGCTGAAAGCACTGGCCGATGAAGTCAGCGAAACGCTGCTGTTGGTGATGCGCGTGTACTTTGAAAAGCCGCGCACCGCCACCGGCTGGAAGGGTTACATAAACGATCCGCGCATGGATGATTCCTTTCATATCGAAGAAGGCATGCAGAAGGCGCGCGAGTTTCTGCTCGCGGTCAGCGAACTGGGCCTGCCGGCCGGCACCGAGGCGCTCGACCCGATCTCGCCGCAGTATCTGGGTGACCTCATTGCCTGGACAGCGATAGGCGCACGCACCTCGGAATCGCAGACTCACCGGGAAATGTCGTCGGGCCTCTCGACCCCGGTCGGCTTCAAGAACGGAACCGACGGCTCACTCAGCACGGCGGTCAACGCGATCATTTCAGCGGCCAGCCCGCACAGCTTTCTCGGCATCAACGCCGAGGGCCGCTCGTCGGTAACGCGCACCCGTGGCAACAAATACGGGCATCTGGTGCTGCGTGGCGGCGGCGACCGGCCGAATTACGACACGGTGAGCGTCGCTCTCGCCGAGGCAGCGCTGAGTAAAGCCAAGCTGCCGAGCAATATCGTCATCGACTGTTCGCACGCCAACAGCTACAAAAAACCGGAACTACAACCGCTGGTCATGCAAGACTGCATTAACCAGATACGTCTGGGCAATCAATCGATTGTCGGCTTGATGATCGAGAGCAATATCGAAGCCGGCAATCAGGCCATCCCCGCCGACCTGAGCCAACTCAAGTACGGCTGCTCGGTGACCGACGGCTGCGTGGACTGGACAACTACAGAAAAAATGATTCGCAATGCGCACGCTGCGCTGAAAGGAAGCCACTCATGACCCTGATCCTCCCCTTTCGCGGTTTGCGCCCCGCCCCCGGTAAAGCCGGTGAAATCGCCGCCCCGCCCTACGATGTACTTTCGAGTGCGGAAGCGCGCGGGCGTGCGAGTGGCAAGCCAAACTCCTTCCTGCACATCTCCAAACCCGAGATTGATCTGCCCGAGGACACCGACATCTACTCGCCGGCGGTCTATGCCAAGGCCGCCGAGAACCTCGCGCGCATGATTGGCGATGGCACGCTCACCCGCGACCTGACCGACAGCTACTACGCCTATCGCCTGACCATGGGCAGCCACACGCAAACCGGCCTGGTGGCCGTGGCCAGCGTCGCTGACTACGACAGCAACCGCATTCGCAAGCACGAATTCACCCGCCCCGACAAAGAAGACGACCGCGTGCGCCAGATCGAAGCGCTCAACGCCCAGACCGGGCCGGTGTTGCTCGCTTACCCCGCCTCAAGCACGGCCGATCTGCTGGTAGGGAGCATTGCCGAAGGTCCGCCCGAGGCCGATGTCACGGCCGATGACGGCATCCGCCACCAAATTTGGGCCCTGCGCGACCCGGAGCAGATAGAGGCCATCACCCGCACCTTTGACGCCATGGAGGCTCTCTATATTGCCGACGGCCACCACCGCTCGGCGGCGGCCTCACGCGTGTCTTCGGCGCGCCGGCAGGAAGGCTGCCAGTTGTCGTCGGACTATTTCCTGGCGGTGATTTTCCCGCATCACCAGATGAAAATCATGGACTACAACCGCGTGGTCAAGGATTTGAATGGTTTGAGCAAAGACGCGCTGCTCGCACAACTCGAAGCCGCCTTCACCATCGAGACCTCGGCCAAATCCATGCAACCAACCCGTGTCGGCGAGTTCGGCATGTATCTGGACAAGCAGTGGTATCGCCTGTGCATCAAGCCTGAACTGGTAACGGCCGACCCGGTTGCCAGCCTTGACGTTTCGCTGCTGTCCGAGCATGCACTCGGCCCCATTCTGGGCATTGCCGACTTGCGCCGTGACAAGCGCATCGATTTTGTGGGCGGCATTCGCGGCCTGGCCGAACTGGAAAAACGCGTCGACTCGGGCGAAATGGCCGTGGCCTTTGCCCTCTACCCGACCGGCATGAGTCAGTTGATGGCGGTAGCGGACAGCAACAATGTCATGCCGCCCAAATCAACCTGGTTCGAACCCAAACTGGCCGACGGTCTGGTCTCGCATGTGCTCGACTGAGCATTAGCCCGTGCATCGCCTGTAGGTGCGCCCGGCGCACGGCTACTGCCGCCTCCGGCGGTAGCTCTGCGCCGCCGCAAGGAATGACTTCAGTTCACTGTTCTGCTGCCATTGCCGCACCCACGGCACAAAATTTTCAACCGGCATCGGGCGCGCAATGCCATAGCCCTGCCCGTAGTGACACCCCAGAGCCAGCAAGGCCTTCCAGTGCTCCATGGTCTCAACCCCTTCGGCGATAGCGCGCCGGTCAAAGACTTCAGCCAGACGTACCACGCTCTCCACAATATTGTGGTCGCTGGCGTCGTCAAGCATGTCGCGCACAAAGCCCTGGTCAATCTTGAGCACGTCTACCGGCAAGCGACGGAAATAGGCCAGTGACGAATAACCCGTACCAAAGTCATCGAGTGCAAGCTCAACCCCCATCGCACGCACTCCCCCGAGTTGCTGGGCCATTGCATCAATATCGCCAATGGCGGCCGACTCGAGAATTTCAAGACTGAAACTGCGGGTGATATAGCCCGGATACTCCGCAAGCAGGTCGCGCAACCAGTGCAAAAAACGCGGTTCTGCGAGATGTCTCGATACCAGATTGGCACTCACCTGAACACTGATCCCCTGGGCTTGAAACTCGGCCAGATGATCGAGTGCGGTTTCGATCACCCACTCGCTCACCGCCAACTCCAGTGCCTCGCCGTCCATGTGCGGAAGGAACTGCGCCGGCGGCGCAATGGTGCCGTCCTCCTGCCGCCAGCGAATCAGGGCCTCGGCACCAACCACCTCGCCGCTGAAAATATCAATTTTTGGGTGGTAATACAGTAGAAACTGCCGCCGCTCAAACGCGGCTTCCAGCACCTGCAAGGCTTCGCGGTGTGCGCTGAGACGCCGGTCGGTAGCGGGATCAAACAGGTGATAACGGTTTTTACCCAGCTCCTTGGCACGATACATGGCCTGATCGGCGTGGCGCAGCAAGGAATCGGCATCACTGTCGTCGTCCGGGAACAGCGTAACGCCGATACTGGCCGACACTTGCAGCAGCAGCCCGTCGGTCTGCAGGGGTAGTTGCGCGGCATCGAGCACCCGCTGCAGCACTGTCCGGCACTCACCTTCGCTGGCAATATCGCCAAAGAGCATGACGAACTCATCGCCGCCAATGCGCGCCAGCGTGTCGCCGCCGCGCAGCGCGGTGGACAGCGCGCGGGAAATACCGAGAAGAAACTGATCCCCCACCGCGTGGCCGTGCTCATCATTGATCGGCTTGAAGCCGTCGAGATCGAGAAAGCAGACCGCCAGCAAGGTGCCCTCGCGCCGGGCGCGGGCCAGTGCCAGGGTGAGGCGATCACTAAGCAAGCGACGATTGGGTAGCCCGGTGAGCGCGTCGTAGTAGGCAATGCGATGCAGCTCTTCTTCGTGCGCCTTGAAGCGGCTGATATCGGAAAATACGGCAACGTACTCGCGAGCGCCCATCGCGCTGGTGACGACGGCAATGGAGATCATTTCCGGATAGATGGAGCCATCTTTGCGCCGGTTCCAGATCTCGCCACGCCAGGCATCGGTCTGGGCCAATGAGCGCCACATCTCGGCGTAAAACTCCCTGGAGTGGCGTCCTGAATTGAGCAGCGAGGCAGGTTGGCCGATCACCTCCTCGCGGGCATAGCCGGTGATCTGGGTGAAGGCCGGATTGACTTCGATAATCCGGCTAGCAGCGTCACACACCATGATGCCCTCGGCACTGGTCGCGAAGACGCTGGCCGCCCTCATCTCGGTCTCGCGGGCACGTACCCGCTCGGAGATATCGGTCACGAAGATGAGCGCGCATTCCTCCTGATCAATTTCGGTCAACACCGCTGAAACGCTGATCGGGCAAGGCCGTCCATCCTTGCAATAGAACACCGACTCCCGGTCAACGATGCGCTCGTTGGTGCGCAAATCTTCGAGCCATTTTTCCCGCACGAGACCTTTTTGCCACACGGTCTCCGTGGACAACCGGCCGATCAACTCGTCTTCCGCCCAGCCGAAAACGCGGGTGAAATTGGGGTTAACGGCGATGAACTTGCCATCGCGCGCGCGCGTGATGGCCACCGCAACCGGGCTCCCTTCAAACGAGACACGGAAGCGGTCCTGTGCCACCCGCATCGACGCGGCAGAAAGTTCCTGTTCGGTGACATCCTGAATATAGCCGTACCAGACCAGCCCATGCCCGATTTCCTCTCGTGGCTCGGACACTGACATCATCCAGCGTACCTCGCCCGGGCGCGGAACGACACGGAAGGTGTGCCGGAAGGGCTTGCCCTGCGCCGATGCCGCCTTGCCCGCCGTCAGCATGTCAGCCACGTCCTCCGGGTGCACGCGAGCAATAAAATTCCGTCTGTCAGCCATGACCTCGTCTGCCGACACGCCCATCAGCCGTTCTATCGGCGGGCTGATATAGACAAAGCGGGCCGTATCGCCTTCGCGTTTGTAGCGATATACGGCCACTGGAACCGACTCGGCCATGAGGCGCAACTCATCGCGCGTCTGGGCCAACTGACGCTCCGTGTTCTTCTGCTCGGTGATATCGCGCCAGACCTGTACCAGCAGCGCGCGTGAATCGATATGAACCACGCGCAGCGACTCATCAACGTCGATGAGCCGGCCATCTTTGCAGCGATGGCGGGAAAACAGCCGCAGGCCTCTTTCACCGAGCAAGGGGAACAACTCGCGCAAGTAGCCCTCGGCGAGATCGACGTGATAGTCGGAAAGGTGCATCGAGAGCATCTCGGCGCTGCTATAGCCCAGCGTCTGGCACGCCCCCTCATTCGCCTCCGCAAGCGCCAAGGTCTCGCAATCAATAACTGTGATGGCACTGCCCGCCTCACTGAAGATGGTGTGGAACATCGCCTCGCTTTTGGCCAAACGCGCGGTCAGGGCTTCGCTGCGCAACGAGGCGTCGCGTAGCGACACCACCATCTTGTTGACCGCTTCGGCCACCTCATCGAGCACATCCGGGCGCCACCGCCCGCGCTCAGCGCGCAGAAAACGCAGGGGTCGTGCGCCCTGAGCACCCGGCAATTCCTTGAAAAAGCGCCCCAGACGATCCAGATGCCGGGTGACCAGTAGCTCGAACACCACCAGCATGAACAGACACAGCAAGGTGATCTTGATGGCATTGACGATCAACGTATGGGTCAGATGAGCCCAGAGCGCGGCCACCATCTTGTCTTTGCTGGCCACAACAGTCAGTTGCCCGATTTCTCGCTTTTTCTCGCCAGGCCCATAGCGCAGCGGCATCGTGCGCACAAGTTCGCTCGTTGCGTCGCGCTTCCCGGCGGTCCAGCGAGTCTTCCCCTCGACCGCAATGCTGAGGTAGCTCACATTGGGTAGCCGCAGCAAGCCGTCAAGCTGGGTGACGATAATCCTTTCCTCATGTGCCCAGACTGACTCTTCGAGAGCCGGCAGATAGATATCGGCAATAAAAGCGAAATCGGCCTCGATCTGACGCAACTCACTGTGGTAGCGCAAATACAGATCACCGCTGGTGATCAGCATCGTAATCAAGGCGCTGCTCACTATCAGGATAAAGAGCAGGCGCTTGACCAGGCCATTGCGCTTGACCATGGCCAAGCGTATGTACCGCCAGATCAGCGCAATGTGGCTAGTGGCTTCTCTTGGATCGGCACTCATCGGCAGCAGGGTGTCGGCGGTAATCAGACATACCCGTCATTATGACGGTCAATTATGCACGGCACAGCGTGCCGCCAGACCGAAAGCTGCGCGCAAAGCTGGCTGAGACAAGCCTTGGCGCGATTGGACAAATCATGGTGCCGTGCGTCAAGTGGCTGGTAGGCCCGATCCGTAATATCCTCGTCGCACACGATCAACAATCCGGAGGAAGCGTCTGTGCTGCCAATAGACCAAGTTCAGCTGCATTTCAACCCGGCCACCCTGGGTGCCCTCAACTTTGTCCTGGCGCTGGTGATGTTCGGCGTGGCCATCGACCTCAAGGTCGAGGATTTCCGCGAAGCGATCAAGTCGCCCAAGGGCCTGCTGCTGGCCACGGTCGGCCATCATTTGATTTTCCCGGCAATGACCTTCGGCCTGATCTACATTCTCAAGCCGGTACCGAGCATTGCGCTGGGCATGATTCTGGTTTCCAGTTGCCCGGCCGGTCACCTATCGAACTTCCTCACGCACCTCTCGAAGGGCAATGCAGCGCTGTCGGTCAGCGCCAGTGCGGTGTCGACGGCACTGGCCATCGTCATGACGCCGATCAACTTCAACTTCTGGGGCAACCTGCACCCGGTCACGCGCGACCTGATGCAGAGCATTTCGCTTGATCCGCTGATGATGCTGTATGACGTGCTCATTCTGCTCGGCCTGCCGCTGGTCGCCGGGCTGTATCTGTCGCACCAACACCCGCAATGGGCGAAGAAGTTGCACAAGCCGATGAAGGTCCTGTCGATTGGCGTGTTCATCAGCTTTGTCATCTTTGCTCTGGCTGCCAACTTTCAACATTTCATGGCCTATATCGAGTTTGTGGTGATCACGGTATTCCTACACAACCTGCTGGCGCTGGTGACTGGCTTTTCACTGTCGTCATTGCTTGGGCTGTCGGATCGCGACAAGCGTGCCGTGACCTTTGAAATGGGCATCCAGAATTCCGGTCTCGGCCTGATCCTGATCTTCAATCTGTTCAACGGTCTCGGCGGCATGGCCATCATCACCGCCTGGTGGGGCGTCTGGCACATCATCTCAGGATTGACGCTGGCCACCTACTGGAGCCGCCGCGAGCCACGGCTCAAGAACCACACGGAAGGCCACTGATCATGAGCACCAAAGTACTCGTCACGGGCACCTCCGGCTACCTCGGTGGCACCTGCCTGGCTCGTCTTGCCGACAATCCCGAGCTTCAGGTGGTCGCCTTTGATTTGCGCGCACCGGCCACCCGACTCGCCGGCGTCACCTATGAGAATGCCGACATCCGCTCGCCCGAGGTAGAGGCCATCATCGCGCGCAACCAGCCCGAAGTCGTGGTGCATCTGGCCGCCGTCATC
Source organism: Rhodocyclaceae bacterium (assembly GCA_016702335.1). Taxonomy (GTDB): domain Bacteria; phylum Pseudomonadota; class Gammaproteobacteria; order Burkholderiales; family Rhodocyclaceae; genus JADJEF01. Next base: position 545,737 of record JADJEF010000018.1, on the reverse strand, counting down.
CCCAGCCCCAAGCACGGGCGCGACTTTGAATACAGTGTCGATGTCGATGGCACGCGCAATCTGCTCGAGGCCTGTGTCAAGCACAGTGTCAAGCGCGTGATCATTTCTTCGTCCGGCGCTGCCTATGGCTACCATGCCGACAACCCTGACTGGCTGAGCGAGAGCGACCCGGTGCGCGGCAACTACGAGTTCCCCTATTCGTACCACAAGCGCCTGGTCGAGGAAATGCTCGCCGAATACCGCAAGACGGCTCCGCAGATGGAACAGGTGATCTTTCGCATCGGCACCATCCTCGGCCCGACGGTCAATAACCTGATCACTAATTTATTCGAGAAGCCCACGCTGCTGGCCATTGCCGGCTCGGACAGCCCCTTCGTGTTCATTCACGACGAAGACGTGGTCGGGGCCATTGTGCATGGCATTCGTGACGGCAAGCCGGGCATCTATAACGTCGCCGGTGACGGCAAACTCACCATCCATGAGATCGCCGCACGTCTGGGCAAGCGCTGCCGGGTACTGCCGGCCGGCCTGCTCAAGGTCGGCCTCTGGGTGGGAAAAAGACTGGGCCTGACCCAATACGGCCCCGAGCAACTGGACTTTCTGCGCTACCGTCCGGTGTTGCTCAATACCCGCCTCAAGGAAGAATTCGGCTACACGCCCAAGCGCAGTTCGGCCGAGGTGTTTGAGCTGTATCGTGAATCCCGTCAGCCTGCCAAGTCCTGATTTTTGGAAAACGCCATGAACACTATCCGCCCGTTGCTCTCATTCGCACTTTTCTCCGCCTTCGCCGTGTCAGTGCACGCCTTGCCCGTACGCGTGGTCGATGCCCAAGGCAAGCCCCTGCCTACCGTCATGGTCAGCGTCGCTCCGGTAACGCCGGCGACCATCGATGCCTCCGACAACGGCTATGCCGAACCCGGCAAGCCGCAGCGGGCGCTGTTTGAAACCCACCGCTTTACCAATGCCGCCGGCGCCACCGACCTGCCCACCGGCAGCGAACCCTGGAAGCTGCGTCTGCGCAAGCCGGGCTTCAAGGATGTGCTGGTGGAGGGCAAAGACTACGCCGGCAAGCCGCTGGTCATGGCCGCCGAAACCGACCCGATGGAGCTGGCGGCGCAAAAGCCCTCGAACGTGTGGACCTCGACCGTCGATTTCGGCGACGAGAACCTGAAGAAGGAATGGCTGCTGCAGTGCAATTTCTGCCACCAGCAGGGTTCGGTCTTCCTGCGCCGCAACCGCACGGCCGAGGAATGGTCCACCGTAATGCGGCGTATGGTGCGCTATGGCGCGCGTCTCTCGACCGAGGGACAGAAAAAGATCCCCGGCCTGATTTCGGCGCATTGGGAAAAGATCAACGCCAACCCGGCGCTGCTGCCTGCCGCGACGCCCTGGCCCTCTGATCTGGATCGATTTACCGTGCGCGAAATGCCGATCGGCGACAGCTTTTCGCAAATGCACGACCTGCTCCACCACAGCAATGGCCTGATCTACGTCGGTGACAACTTGCAGGATCGCGTCTATGAAATCAACCCCAGGAGCGGCGCATACACGGTCTACAAAGTGCCGCCGTTCGGCTCGCCCCATGGCGGCCTGCTCGCCGGCCGACTGGTCGACTTCCCCAAGCACGAGACCTATCAGGGCATCCATTCGCTGGCTGAGTCGCCCAAGGACGGCCACATCTTCATAACGCCGTCCTACCAGCGCCGACTTCTGGAATTCGATCCAAAAACCAAGCAGTTCAGCTATCACGCGATGGATCAGGGTTTCTATCCGCACACCATCCGCTTCGACGCCAAGGATCGCGCCTGGTTTACCCTGGCCCTGTCGAACCAGATCGCGCACTTTGATCGCAGCACCAGGAAATTCACCTATTACGACCTGCCCTACCGCAGCGTCGGCGAGCGCATCACGACGTTTCTGATGCCAACGCTGTTCAAGCTGATGTCGTGGGGATTGCCGGTGGCCAACTGGGCACCGGTCGATCATCAATCGACCGGCGTGACGCTTCCCTATGGCATTGACACCGCGCCCGACGGCACGATCTGGTTTGCTCGCCTGCACACCGACGAGATCGGCTCGATCGACGGCGAAACCGGCAAGCTGACCATGATCAAGACCGGTTTCAAGGCGCCGCGCCGTCTGCGCGTCGACCGTGACGGCAATGTCTGGATAGCCGCCTTCAATGAGTCGCTGGTGGTGCGCTACGAACCCAAAACGGGTACGTTCACCCGCTTCGATCTGCCTATCCTGCCCAAGGGCAGCGACACGCCCTACTCGCTCAACGTCGACAAGCCGCGCCATCAGGTATGGGTCAACGGCACCAACTCCGACTCGATCTATCGCTTTGACATCGCCAGCCAGAAGTGGGACTGGATACCGCTGTCGCGCAAGGGCACCTTCACCCGCGACGTGGAGTTCTCGCCCGAGGGCAAAGTGTATATAACCGGCGCGGCCTTCCCGTCGTGGCACATCGAGGACGCGCAACCGACACTGATGGAAATCTCGGTCGCAGGGAAGTAGCCATCCCCAAGTCGGCGCTGGCGAGACGGCGATGTCGTCGTGCCAGCGCGCCCCAATTTGCCCAAAGCCTCAATCTACCCTCGCCCGAGCCACCGCCGCCCGCCAATGCCCGCCTTCCTGCTATCGAGCCTGCTTGCCTTTCTTGGCGGGCACATGGTCAATTACACCGTCATCCTTTACCTGCAGGAGCGGGTCGGCTCGGATGTGCTGGCCGGCATCGGCTTCGGTCTCTCGTTCGGCTCATCCATCCTGTTCGGCTGGTTCGCCGGGGTGGCGGCCGACCGCCTGCAACCCGCGCGCCTGATTCATGTCGCGCACTTGCTGTTCATGATCTGCCTCTCGGGCCTGTACTGGGCCGAAACCAGTGCCACCGATAGCCAGCGAATTCCCGCCACGCTGGTCTCGGCGTTTTTTGGCGGCCTGGGCTGGTCGTTCTTTGGCCCCGCGCGACTGGCAACACTGGGCCAGATTGCCGACCCAGCGAGACTCAAACCGATGACCATTCTTTACAACCTGCAGGTACTGATCGGCTTTGGCCTGGCTCCACTGGTCATCGGCCTGGTGCGCAGCCACGGCAACTGGACCGAAGTCATCGTCGTCGCCATGAGTTGCTATGTCGTCTCGTCACTGCTGCTGGCGACCACCCGCACCGCGAAACGCCCGGCGCATATTGAAACCAAGGGCATTCTTGCCGAGATCGGCGAAGGCTTCTCGGCCGTGGGTGCCAATCGGTTGCTGCTGCAACTGATGTGTGCGGCCATCATCGGCTTTGCCATGACCGGGCCATTGCAAATTCTGCTACCCAGACTTGCGAAAGAAGTGCTGGGCTTGAATGAAGCGCAGCGTGGCGCGTTTCTGGGGTTGATGGCGATCGCGCTGATTCTCGGCGGCATTCTGGCCTTGCCGCTCTCCAAACGCGTGCATCACGGCAAAACCATTTTTATTGGCCTGGTGGTCGGCGGCCTGGTTTTTGCCTCACTCAGCGTCTGGCGCAACCCGGTGACCGCCTCGCTGGCACTGGTCGGGGTGGGCATGGCGGGCGGCTTTGTCATCAGCCTGGTCGTCGCCGGTATTCAGCATCAAGCTCCCGAGCTATTGCGCGGGCGAATAATGAGCATGTATTCGATTGTTTCTCAGGTTATCCCTGCCGCCTCCGGGGTAATTGCCGGCATCGTTCTTAAATCAGCCGGGGTCGTTAATGCGGTATGGCTGGAGGGGCTGGCTCTGGTTGCCCTGGCAATTATCGGTGCCCTGCTAATGCCGACACTACGGCGTCAGGCACAGTAACCTTGTCGCCGCGTACAAGTCATACACGTGGCCGCAGCGATTATTGGTAGCGCTTTCGCGTAAATTAGTCATTCGACTGCAGTGGCGGCAGGCCATGCTTTCGGCGCGCGTCATTACAACGTTCATCAATTCGCCCCAAACTGGCAAAAGGTGCGAATTCACGGCAGGGGCTGGGGCGAAACTCATAAATCCCGCAGCTGACAGATTTGCCAATATCACCAAGCAAAGCAAGGCAGCGCACCGGCGCTGATGCCGTGCCACGCATGCAGGCATGATGTGACCCGAGTCCCTCCACCAGGTCAGCTGGCACCCAGCCACCAGGAAAATCGTCGACTTCACCGTTGTAGAAGGACACCCGATAGGCTGCACAACAGGCACCACAGCCCTGACAAGGATTAAGTTCGCTCATAAGACACTAAAACACTTCGCAAATGCATCGATAACTGGACGCTATTTTCAAAGTGTATTTCGGTTAATATCGGCCTCGCAGTAAATAAGCCACCCACTTTATTTTGGAGATTATCTGAGCATGGACATTTCCGGTCTAAGCATCAAGGAACTTGAAAACCTGCAAGTCAGCATTACCAAGGAAATTGAAAAGCGCAAACAAACCGGCAAAGCGGATGCCCTGAAAAAAGCGCGTCAAATTGCCGAAGAAAGCGGTTATACGCTGGAAGAGTTACTCGGTGGAAAACCAGCCAGCTCTGCAACAAAAAAGCCGGTCGCCATTAAATATCGCCATCCCCAGAAAAATGAGCTGACCTGGACCGGACGCGGCAAAACACCGAAATGGGTCAGCGAATGGAAAGCCGCTAACGGTTCCCTCGACGGCATTGCCGTCAAGTAAGCCGGGAAAATTTTACGATGCACCCGGGGCGATCGGTAAATGCCGGTCGCCCTTTTTATTTTTTGCGCGCTTTCCGGTGCTCTCTCACGCCCGGCCGGGTGCCTATAATCACCGCTCCCTTACCAGTCGGCCTTGCTCGTGAACCCCGACCTCTCTTTGCTCCAACCCTATCCCTTCGAGCGCCTGCGCAGCCTCTTTACCAGAGAACTTCCGGCCGTGGCACCCGCCCGCCCGACGCGCGAGATCAAGCTCTCGATCGGCGAGCCTCAGCACGCAACTCCCACCATCATCAGCGAGTCCCTCGCCGCCAATCTCGCCGGACTTGCCAGCTACCCGACGACCCAGGGCATTGATGCGCTGCGTGAAACCCTGAGTGCGTGGATCGCTCGCCGCTACACCGTACCTGCACCGAATCCAGGCACACAGATTTTGCCGGTCAATGGCTCGCGCGAAGCCCTGTTTTCATTTACCCAGGCGATTATTGCCCGCCAAGCCGGGGCAAAAGTAGTTTGCCCAAATCCGTTCTACCAGATCTACGAAGGGGCGGCCCTCCTCGCTGGTGCCCAGCCGCTGTTCCTGAACACGTTGCCGGAGAACGACTTCACAATGGACTGGTCGCGCGTTGATGCCTCCACCTGGCGCGAGGTGCAGTTGGTCTTCGTCTGCTCACCGGGCAACCCCACCGGCAAGGTAATGTCACTTGACGAATGGCGGGTGCTGTTTGACTTGGCTGATCGCCATGATTTCGTGATTGCCTCGGACGAGTGCTACTCCGAAATCTATTTCTCCGAAGGCCAGCCTCCCCTCGGCGCACTTTCCGCCGCCCGCCAACTGGGCCGCGACGACTACCGGCGCCTGATGGTTTTTTCCAGCTTGTCAAAGCGCAGCAATGTGCCTGGGTTGCGCTCGGGTTTCGTCGCCGGCGACGCGGCGCTGATCAAGGCGTTTCTCCTGTACCGCACGTATCACGGCAGTGCCATGGGCCCGCATGTGCAACTGGCCTCGATCGCCGCGTGGAATGACGAGGCACACGTCATTGAAAACCGTCGCCTCTACGCACAAAAATTTTCCGAAGTCACACCGATCATTTCCGCCCACCTTCCCTGCGCACAACCAGATGCAGGCTTTTATCTATGGGCAAACACCCGCGCTACCGGCTTGTCCGATGCCGAATTTGTCCTTGGCTTGCATCGCCAGCAAAATGTTCTGGTGCTGCCCGGCAGTTATCTCGCCCGGGATGCCGACGGGTGCAACCCCGGCGACAATTTTGTCCGCATTGCGCTGGTCGCCACCCCTGAAGAATGTCTTGACGCCGCCCGGCGCATCGAATCCTTTTTGTCTTTCCCTTTGAATCGAAAGCCCCCCATGAGCACAAACGACACCACCGAACTGCAACAAATCATCGACGCCGCCTGGGAAGACCGCGCCAGCCTCAAGCCCGGCACCGCCCCGGCCAGGATTGGTGATGCCGTCACCCACGTGTTAAGTGAACTCGACGCCGGTACCTTGCGCGTCGCCGAGCCCGTTCCCGGCACGCAAGCCTGGACCACGCACCAGTGGATCAAGAAAGCGGTTCTGCTCTCTTTCCGCCTTGAAGAGAATGTGCTGATGGAAAATGGCCCGATGCGCTATTTCGATAAAGTGCCGACCAAGTTTGCCCACTACGACACGCATAAATTTCAGACCGGCGGCTTTCGCGTGGTGCCTCCAGCTGTCGCCCGCCGTGGCAGCTTCATCGGCAAGAATGCCGTGCTCATGCCCAGCTACGTGAATATTGGTGCCTATGTCGATGAGGGCACGATGGTCGATACCTGGGTGACGGTGGGTTCGTGTGCGCAGATCGGCAAAAACGTGCACCTCTCGGGCGGTGTAGGCATCGGCGGCGTGCTTGAGCCCTTGCAGGCCAACCCGACCATCATCGGCGACAACTGCTTTATCGGCGCACGCTCGGAAGTGGTTGAGGGCGTCATCGTCGAAGACAACTGCGTCATTTCGATGGGCGTCTATATCAGCCAGAGCACCAAGATTTACGACCGTGCCACCGGCGAAGTGATTTACGGGCGCGTGCCCGAAGGCTCCGTGGTCGTCAGCGGCAATCTGCCTGCCAAGGATGGCAGCCATAGCCTGTACTGCGCGATCATTGTCAAGAAGGTCGACGCGCAAACCCGCGCGAAGACCAGCATCAACGAACTGCTGCGCGATTAAGGAGATCCTGATGGGCACTATGGAAAAACTGTTTCGGCTGATGGCCGAGAAAAAGGCGACGGACTTGTTTTTATCCTGCGGCGCGCCTATCACGATCAAGATGCAGGGCAACTCTGTGCCAGTCAATCCGGCGGTTCTTGGCGCGAGTCAGGTGCGCGACCTGATTGCCGAAATTCTCAGCCCCCAGCAGATGGCCGAACTTGAGGAAGGCAAAGACCTGCAAACGCGTACCTCCGTGCCTGACGTCGGGGTGTTCCGCCTGTCCTGCTTTTTTCAACGCGGCACCATGGCCCTGGTCGCCCGCTACATCCCCTCCGAGATTCCCAAGTTTGACACCATGAACCTGCCTCCGGTACTCAAGGACGTGATCATGGAAAAGCGCGGGCTGATCCTGATGGTGGGTGCCACGGGTTCGGGCAAGTCAACGACACTGACCTCGATGCTGGACTACCGTAACGAGAATGTCGGCGGCCATATCCTGACCCTGGAAGACCCTCTGGAATTCCTGTTCAAGAACAAGAAGTCCATCGTCAATCAGCGCGAGATCGGCAACGACACCAAAGAATTGCAAATTGCCCTGAAGAGCGCGCTGCGTCAGGCCCCCGACGTCATTTTCATCGGCGAAGTGCGCGATAAAGAGGGCATGAGCTCGGCGATTGCGTATGCCCAGTCGGGGCACCTGTGCATGGCCACTCTGCACGCCAACAACAGTTACCACGCGATGAGTCGCATCATCAGCTTCTTCCCGCTGGACAACCGGCCAGCCCTTCTGGCCGACCTGGGAGTCACGCTCAAGGCAATCATCTCGCAACGCCTAGTCAAGACACCCAGTGGCGGACGCACGGCGGCGGTGGAAGTCCTGCTCAATTCACGTCACATCGCCGAGCTGATTGAAAAAGGTGAAATCAGCGAAATCAAGGACGCCATGGAACAGTCCATGGTTCCCGGCTCGCAAACCTTCGAGCAGGCCCTGTACCGGCTCTATGCCGACAAGATCATCAGTCTTGAAGAAGCCCTGGCCAACGCCGACTCGGCCAACAACCTGCAGCAGTTCATCAACAATGCCGCCAAGCCCGTAGATACCGGGACGCAGGAAGACATCACCAAGTCGGTCGCCCCGGGCACGTCCTTCAGCGCCTTCACGCTGAAAATGGATTCGTGACGTGGCCGTTCTCGAACTGGCCAAGGCGCTTATTGCTCGCCCCTCGGTCACACCCGATGACGCCGGCTGCCTCGACCTGATCGGCGAACGACTGTCTGCACTTGGATTTGTCATCGAGCGTATTGACTCGGGTGGCGTATCCAATCTCTGGGCGCGACGCGGTACCGTCGGGCATGGGCGCGTGATCTGTTTCGCCGGCCATACCGATGTGGTACCCACCGGGCCGCTCGATCAGTGGCAGTCGCCGCCCTTCGAACCGACCGAACGCGACGGTTGGCTATACGGGCGCGGCGCAGCCGACATGAAGGCGTCGCTCGCCGCCGCCGTGGTCGCGGCGGAGCGCCTGTTTGCCCCAGAAGGCACCAATCGCCGTGTTACCAGCGCCGACTTGCGGAATTCCATGGCTTTTTTGCTCACCTCGGACGAAGAAGGCGACGCTATCTACGGCACGGTCAAGGTCGTTGAGGCCCTGAAAGCACGCGGCGAGAAAATTGACTGCTGCATCGTCGGCGAGCCCACCTGCGTTAGCACCTTGGGCGACATGATCAAAAACGGCCGGCGCGGTTCGCTCTCCGCGAACCTGGTGATCAAGGGTGTGCAGGGCCACGTGGCCTACCCGCATCTGGTGAAAAACCCAGTCCACCTCGCCGCCCCTGCGATCGCCGAGTTGGTGCGCATCGAGTGGGACCAAGGTAACGACTACTTTCCCCCGACCAGTTTTCAGATTTCCAATGCCCATGCCGGCACCGGCGTCGGCAATGTCGTGCCCGGACACTTCGACCTGATGTTCAATTTCCGCTTCGCTACCGCCAGCACCATCGAAGGCCTGCAGGAGCGTGTGCATCAGGTCCTCGATAAACACGGGCTGGAGTACGAACTGCGCTGGACGCTGGGCGGTCGCCCCTTCCTTACCCCGCGCGGCGAGCTGTGTTCGGTGCTTGCCGAGGCGATTCGTGACACCACCGGCGGCGCCGCCGAACTATCGACCACCGGTGGCACGTCGGATGGCCGCTTCATCGCCACCATTTGCGAACAAGTCGCGGAGTTCGGCCCGGTCAATGCCACCATCCATAAGGTCAATGAGCGGGTCGAGGTCGCGGCGCTGGAGCCGCTGGCGCAGATCTACGAAAAGGCGTTCGCCCGCCTGCTATGTTCATGAGTGCGGTACTTGACGAGCTATTCACCCTGCGCGACTGGCTACGCTACGCCATCACACGCTTTGAAGACGCTGAAATTTTCTACGGCCACGGCACCGAGAACGCCTACGACGAAGCCGCCTGGCTACTGCTCGGCGCGCTCAAGCTCCCGCACGGCCGTCTGGAAGGCTTCCTCGACGCCCGACTGACCACGCCGGAGCGGCAGCGCATTGCCAACCTGATCAGTCAGCGCATTACCAAGCGCATCCCCACGGCCTACCTGCTGCAAGAGGCCTGGCTGGGCGATCTGCGCTTTTATGTCGATGAGCGGGTCATTGTGCCGCGCTCTTACTTCGCCGAACTGCTGGCCGATACGCTGCAGGCGTGGATTCCCGACACCGTCACCGATGTGCTCGATTTATGCACCGGCTCGGGCTGCCTGGCCATTGTGCTGGCCCATCATTTCCCCGATGCCAATGTCGACGCCATCGATCTCTCGCCCGATGCCCTCGCGGTGGCCGAACGCAATGTGCATGCCTACGCGCTCGAAGGCCAGATCGAGCTGATCGAGTCCGATCTCTTCGATGAAGTACCCGAGCGCCGCTACCAGCTGATCATCAGCAATCCACCCTATGTCACCACCGCCGCCATGGAGGCGCTGCCGCCGGAGTTCCGCCGCGAGCCCGTGCTGGCGCTCGCCGCTGGCGACGACGGACTCGATGTGGTGCGCCAGATTCTGGCCCAGGCCGACGACCACCTGACCGACGACGGCATTATCGCGGTCGAAGTCGGCCACAACCGTGATCTGGTTGAAGCCGCCTTTCCCGATCTGCCCATGACCTGGCTCGATACCGAGCACGCAGAGGGCAAAGTGTTCTTGGTGCAGGCAGGCGACCTCGAGCGTCGCTGATTCCGCGCGCCGACACGCTGCCGGTCAGGGCAAGCTCAGCGACCGCCGCTGCAGCCGCAGCCGCCGCCAGAACCACCGCCGCACCCACCTGCAGCGCCGCTAGCCCCCGCTTCATCTGCACCGGCCGGATGCACGGAAAAGTCGATCACCACGCCCTCTGGTCCTCGCTCGACGTACTCGACGACCACTTGCCCCTGATAGCGTTGCTGGATTTGATTGAGCAGCGGCAACGGATCGTGATCATTGACAAAGCGCATGGTCTCGCCATCATTGAGCGACTCGAGTGCGCCAAAAATGGCGGCATGACGAAAACGTTTGGCGACTCCTCGTGCATCAAAAACAAAGGTGCTATCAATAGCAACGGCAGACACGGCGTACTCCCTGAAGTGGAAAAGCAGGCACCTTAGCGTTCCGAACCCAGCGAAGCCTTGAGTGCCATCAAGCGCAGGCTAAATTTCACCCGCCTGTCGCAACCACTGGCTCGGGCTTACCCCCGCTTCACGAATGAAGGCCCGTGAAAAAGCTGGCTGGCTGCCGTAACCCACCTCGCCCGCTACCCGCGCGATGGGTACGCCCTTGCGCAACAGCTTCTGCGCACTGGCAATGCGCACCTGGGTGAGAAATGCCGCCGGACTGGTGCCGACCACCCGGTCAAACTCGGCCGAGAACGCATTGCGCGACCAGTGCGCCAGTCGGGCCATGCGCACCACATTCCAGGGTTCTGCCGGCTTATCCAGCAAGGTGGTCAGCACCACACCCAGCCGTGGGTGTGACAGTCCCGCCAGCACGCCCCGTTCAATCAGACCGATCGACAAGGCATGGCGCACGATCTGTATCAGCAAAATGTCACACAAGCGATCAAGCATGATCTGCCGACCCGGCTCATGGTCTGCCGCCTCGGCGAAAAGCGCTGCCAGCGTCAGTTCGAGCCTGGGTAACAATCGAAATGCGATCACCACCACGGGCGGGAAGGACTGGGTAATCGCATTGTTGCGCCCTGCTTCGTAGCGCACACTGGTACAAACGACAGACGCCGGACTGGCATCAGAGGGAGTCAGTTGATGGTCAACCGGGCGCGGATAAAAAATCAGCGACGGCTCGTTGATCGTCACCGGGGCATGCCCGCTCTGCTCCGCGAGTACCGTGCCGGAGCGGATGATGTGCAGATGCCCCAGTCCCCCTGCGGCATGGAACGGATGGACCGCACAAGACATGGGACCAGCGTAAAAAGTGGCCGCGCGAAGCCCGATGCGATCGAGCAAGGGAGAAATCGTGTCTGGCATCGTAAAGAGTGCAAATAGTTATGAATCAAGGGCAGATGATAACAATAGTCTCGAATCGTGCCCCTATACTGAAACAGTCGCATAAAGCTTGGCGACCCGTCTTTCTCACTTTACTCATCCGGAGAATTCCATGAACAAGACCACCACTGCCGCTTCGCTTGCTCTCGCCCTCGGTGCTGCCATCGCGGTTGCCGCCACCCCTGCTGTTGCGCAGGACTACAGTTCCGGAACCAGTGCCAAGGAAAAGTGCTACGGCATTGCGATGAAGGGCAAAAACGACTGCAAGGCAGGTGCCGGCACCTCGTGCGCGGGCACGTCGAAAACCGACTATCAGGGCGATGCCTGGACCTTCGTCGCCAAGGGAACTTGCGAAAAGACACCGGCACCGACCTCGTCCACCGGCATGGGGCAGCTCAAGCCCTACACCGAAAAGAAGGCCTGATGCATCCAACGGCTGCTGCCGCCCTGCCCCTGCGGGCAGGAATCGGGCTCAAGCCGGAGCATTTTCGCGAGATCCTCGAAACCCGACCCACTATCGGGTTTTTCGAGGTTCACGCCGAGAACTACATGGTTGCCGGCGGGCCATTTCATTACTACCTGAGTCAAATCCGGTCTGACTACCCGCTGTCGATTCATGGCGTCGGTCTTTCCATCGGCGGCACTGATCCGCTCGACACCGCACACCTTGATCGACTCGATGCGCTGCTGAAACGTTACCAGCCGGAATCGTTTTCCGAGCATCTTGCCTGGTCCAGTCACGGCGGGCAGTTTTATAACGACCTGCTGCCGCTGCCTTATACCGCCCGGACCCTCGCGCAGGTGTGTCGGCACATTGATCAGGTTCAGGAGCGTCTGGGCCGCACCATGCTGCTCGAAAATCCGGCCACCTACGTTGAATTTGACGCGTCGACACTCAGCGAAGGCGAGTTCATCAGCGCAGTGATCCGGCGCACGGGTTGCGGTCTGCTGCTCGACGTGAACAATCTCTACATCAGTGCCGTCAATCACGGGCGCGATGCCCAACCATTGCTCGCCGGGCTGCCGCTCGCTGCGGTCGGCCAGATTCACCTAGCGGGCTTTGCCGAAGACCTTGACGCGGCTGGCGATCGCTTGCTCATCGACAGCCACGGCAGCGCCGTAGCGCACGCGGTCTGGTCGCTGTATGAACGAGCCCTCACCCTCACCGGTGCCAAGCCCACGCTGCTCGAACGTGACAACGACATTCCGCCGCTGCCCACGCTGCTTGCCGAGGCTGCCCAGGCAGAGCGTTACCTGCAAATCGCCGTCTCACCAGCGCCGACTTGCGGAATTGCGGCATGACTCACCTGCAAGCATTCGCCGCGGCGCTGCTCGGTAGTGGCGCCACGCCGCCCGGCGGCCTGCGTACCTGGAATGGCTCCGACCCGGCGCAGCGTTTTCGCGTTTACCGCAATAACGTCGCCGTTTCGCTCGTCGACGCCCTTGCGGATAACTTCCCGGTCGTGCAGGCACTGGTAGGCGACGCGGTTTTTCGTGGCATGGCACATCGCTTCATCGTGGCGCACCCACCGGCGAGCCCGGTGCTGGCGCTGTACGGAATTGAATTTTCCGACTTCATCGCGAGCTTTCCTCCCGCCGCTGAGCTGAGCTACCTTGCTGACGTAGCACGCTTGGAATGGCTTTACCAGAACGCCGCCCACGGCCCGGATGCGCCCACGCTGCGTGCTGAACACCTCGCCGTTGCACTGGCAGACCCCGAGCACCTGAATGACCTGCAGTTGCAACTGCACCCCACGGCAGCACCCTTTCACTCGCCCTATGCGGCTATCTCGTTGTGGGCAGCGCACCAGCGAGATGACAGCGGCGAAATTGCCACCCATATTGCAGCCATCAATCTGGCGCAAGGTGAATCTGGCGTTGTCGTCCGTCAAGGGCTTGAGGTCGCCGTGGTTCCGCTGCCGCCGTGTGCCGTCGAATTTCTCACGCAACTGGGGGCGGGCGTAGCGCTTGGGGCAGCCGCCCACGATGCCCAAGCCACCACCCCCGACTTCGACCTGGGACAGACACTGGGCCTCGCCTTGCGCGCAGGACTCTTTACCGACTTCAAGATTGCCACTTCCCCAAGAGACCCGCATGAAAATCCATGCACTGATTGAAACCCTGATCCAAGCACTCAAGCAGATTCCCGACACCGTCATCGCGCTGCTGGGCCGGTTTTCCGTGGCGGCTATTTTCTGGATTTCCGGGCAGACCAAGATCACCGGATTTTCCGTGAATATTGTCTCCGGCGAGTTTCATTTTGGCTGGCCCAGGCTATCGGATACGGCAGTCGCTTTGTTTCAGGACGAGTACCGCCTGCCGCTGCTACCACCCAACCTTGCCGCAGTGATGGCCGTGCTTGGTGAGCATGTCTTTCCAGCACTGCTGTTACTGGGCCTGGCCACGCGCTTCTCCGCCCTGGCACTACTGGTCATGACCGCCACCATACAGATTTTCGTTTATCCGGACGCTTACCCCACGCATGGCGTCTGGGCCGCTGTTCTGCTGTATCTTGTGGCTCGCGGACCGGGCATGGTGTCGATCGATCACTGGATTGCCCGCCGTTACGGCAACGCCTGATCCGCCCAACCCCACCGGAGAACCCGAATGACCATAGGCAAGCGGCTTGCCTCAAGCTACCTCGTTTTGCTCGGTGTGCTGGTGCTCACAGTAATCGTGGCAGTATTGCGTTTCGATTCGCTCACCCACAGCAGCCGAGAGATCATTGAAGGTGATGCGGCACGCGCCAACCTGGCGGGACGCATCAACATGCACGCCGAGAGCGCCGCAGGACGTCTCGCCTTGCTGTTTGTCCTCGAGGACCGCGACCAGCGTGTCGCTACCTACAAAGAGATTGATGAGCACAACTCACGCCTGACTCAAACCGTCGAGTTGCTCAAACCGCTCATGACGACCGCCAACGACGCCGCCGCACTAAGCCGGGTAAATGCGCTGCGTATTGCCTATGACACAGAATTCACCGCTACCGTTGAATCCCTTGAAGGCGCTGACCGGGCCGAGGCCGCGGCACGCATGGCAGGGAAAACCCGTAGCAGCCTGAATGCACTGCTCCGTGAAACCGCCACCCTGGCTCAGGCACAGCAAGATTCGATGCAAGCCCGACAAGCGGAAGCCGTGCGCTCCGCCGAAGCCGCGAAGTGGCAAATTGTCGGCCTGGGAATCGGCGCACTGATCATCGGCCTGATCATGGCCGTGCGCATCACCGCGAGCATTACCCGCCCACTGAGCGATGCCGTCACCGCCGCCGGTCAAATTGCGGCAGGCGACTTGCAGCAGGTCATCCCCAAGGGCAGCAACGACGAAATCGGCTCGATGCTCGACGCCATGGAACACATGCGCAAGAGCCTGAGCGAGGTCATTGGCACTATCCGCCACAGTGCCGGCGATGTCAGCGCGGCCGGTGTGAACTTGCGTGATCCGGCACAATTGGTACAAAGCGGATCAAGCACCCAGCATGCGCTTGCCGCCGGCATTCAAAGTTCAATCACCGAACTTGCCGAAGGTATCAAGAACATGGAGCACAACGTCAGCGGAACGCGAGAGCAAGCCCTCAAAGCACGTGACATGGCCAAGCAGGGCGCGACCGACATAGCTGTTGCCGCGACCGAGATCGCCCAGATCGCAGTGACTGTTTCAAACTCGGCGCGCTCGGTGGAAAGCCTCGCAGAGAGTGCCCGCCTGGTAGGCAGTACTGTCAGCGTCATCAAGGAAATCGCCGACCAGACCAATCTTCTTGCCCTGAATGCCTCCATTGAAGCCGCGCGGGCGGGTGAGACCGGGCGCGGCTTTGCGGTAGTCGCCGACGAGGTACGCAAACTGGCGAACCGAACGGCAGAAGCGACACGCGAAATCGATCAGGTGATTTCTGCCATTGCGACCCAGACCGCAACCGCCGTCGCTGACATTGACGCCGGTCGAACGGGAATGGACCGGGGCAACGAGCTGATTCGATCCATCGTGGCCCCCCTGGGCGAGCTTCGAGATGGCGCTCAGGCATCGCTCGATAGCCTCGAGCAACTCGCCGCAGTCGCCCACGTTCAGGCTGGGCAGAGTCAAGCGATCGCCAGCAACGCCAGCGAAATTGTGCTGATGGCCTCTGGCAATACCGGAGCCGCTGAACAGGTTGCGGCGATTACCGCCGATTTGCAGGACATGGCGCTCCGCCTGCAGGCCTCGGTCGATAGCTTCCGCACCTAAAGCACCATGCTTCCGGACACCTCCATTCGTACCCGACTCGCGATTGCCATCGGCGTCTTGCTGCTGGCCTTGTTTATCCTCGCCACCCTCTCATTTCGTGGCTTTCAGGCGCTTAGCGACAGCACCCGCGAGCTGGTCGATCAGCAGTCCCTTCATGCCTTTCTCGCCAACCGTACGAATCAGCACTCACAAACCGCCGCCCGGCACTTGCTGCGTCTGCTGCTGACCACCGAGCGCGAGGCCCGCGTGCCGCTCTACGCGGCCATGGACGAGGCACTGGCCATAGGCGATCAGGCGCTCATGCAACTGGAAAATGCCGCTCGTGAGGAAAATCTGGCCGGCGACCTGGCCGAGGTGCGACGGCTTCGTACGGTGTTCGGCGACAGCTTTCAGGCGACGGTCGAGCTGATCGAACTTTCCGGTCCGCGCTCGGCACAGGGCCACTTTGAAGCCCAGACCGAACCGGCGCTCAAGGCGCTGCTCGCCGCTACTGACCGGCTCGCAGTCGCCCAGCAGGATGCCATGCAGGCCGAAGTCGAGATGTTGACCACCGACGCCGCCGCCATGCAGCAACGCCTGGTCTTGATTTCTGTGCTCGCCCTGGTAGCCGGTGCAGCGCTGGCGGGCCTGATTGCCCGCAGCATTGTCGTGCCAGTCAATGCAGCGGCGAACGTCGCCGAAAGCATTGCGGCGGGTAACTATGACGTCAACATTCCGCTTGGCGGCAATGATGAAGTTGGCAGCATGCTGCGAGCGCTCGCGGCGATGCGGGAGCGCATCGCCCAGCGCGAGGCGCACATCACCCGTCTGGCCTATGTCGATACCCTGACCGATCTGCCCAACCGCACCCGCTTCGTTGAGAGCTTCGCACAACTGCCGACGCATTCCGGAGCCTTGCTGCTGCTCGATATCAATCGCTTCTCGGCCATTAACAAGGCACTGGGGCACAAAGTGGGCGACGCACTGCTGCGCGGGGTGGCGGAACGCCTGCGTGTTTTCATCGGTGAATGCGATGTGCTGGCACGTTTCTGGGCCGACGAGTTCGCCTTGCTCCTGTGCAGTGCCGATGCGGACCATGCGCAATCCACCGCCGAGGAAATCTGTATCGCCCTGCGCGCGCCACTCGACATCAACGGTCAGCGCCTCGATTTGGACGCCAGTATCGGCATCGCGATGTTCCCTTCCGACGGCAGTGATCTGACCATCCTGCTACGCCGTGCCGATACCGCGTTGCGCAGTGCCAAGCGCCGTCATGTAGGCGTGGCCATGGCCCAGGCGGTCAAGGAGCCCTCCGCTCCCGAGCAACTGTCGTTGATCGGGGAAATGCGTGTTGCGCTCTCCGAAAACCAGTTCGTGCCGTTTTATCAACCCAAGATGAACCTGCGCAGCCGACAGATCACGGGGGCCGAAGCGCTTATCCGCTGGCGGCACCCGACCCGTGGGTTGGTGCCGCCCGGGCTGTTCATCCCCTTTGCCGAGCAAACCGGCTTTATCCGCGAGATTACGCCCTGGCTGGTGACGCGCGTTATCCGCGATACCGCCGCCTGGCGGCGTGACGGGTTAGACCTGGTGGTATCGGCCAATCTCTCCACCTACGATCTGCTCAATGCCGAACTGATTGAGGACATCATAGCCACCCTGGCTGCCGAGCAACTTCCCCCCGCTTCGCTCTGTCTTGAAATTACCGAAAGCGCGTTAATGGACGAACCGGAGCTTGCGCTACGCCACCTCGACCGTCTGGCCTCTGCCGGCATCAAGCTTTCCATCGACGACTACGGCTCAGGCCAGGCCTCGCTGTCCTATGTCAAGGATCTGCCTGTCAATGAGCTGAAGATCGATCGTGTCTTTGTCACGGACGTTGATACCACACCCAAAAATGCGGCCATCGTGCGCTCGACTACCCTGCTCTGTCGTGAGCTCGGCTTGAGCGTCGTCGCCGAAGGGGCCGAGCGTGAGGGTGAGATCGAATGGCTGGCTGCCAACGACTGTGATCTGGTGCAGGGGTATGGCGTGGCCCGACCAATGCCGGAAGACGATTTTTTGGCGTTTGTGAGGAATTTCGGTCGCGCTTAGCCGGCCGTCCACCACGCGTACAGCCAGAGCGCCACGGCGAGCCAAAACAAGGCAATCACCGCCGCCGCGATAGAGCCAAACCGTTTGGCACGCCCGACCATCTCGCCGGCCCGCAACCGGCACTCGCTCAGTACCTCAGGCGGCACCAGACGAATCGCCAGCATCAACCCGAGCGGAACCAGCAGCAGGTCATCAAGATAGCCCAGGACGGGAATGAAATCAGGGATCAGGTCGATCGGGCTAAGGGCGTAAGCGACCACCACGACAATCAACAGTTTGGCGAGCAATGGCGTACGGGGATCGCGAGCGGCCAGCAACAAGGCCAGTGATTCCGCTTTCAGCGCGCCAGCACGCTGTTTGAGGCTATCGAACCAGCCCATCACGACCTGTCTGGCAGCAGGCCCATTGCGCATGTGCCTGCCCAGAGCTTAACCAACCTGCTCAAGCTGCTTTGCCAGCGGCAGAATCGTCTTCTCCAGAGCTTCAGGCGTCAGCGGGCCAATATGCTTGTGCCGAATCACGCCCTGCTTGTCGATCAGAAAGGTTTCCGGCACGCCATATACCCCGAAATTGATACCGGTCCGGCCGTCAGCATCCACCGCCGACACCTCATAGGGGTCACCACCATGGTCCTGCAGCCATTGGATGGCAGCGCCCCGCTCATCTTTGTAATTCAACCCGATGATGGTGATACGTTTTTGCTTGTCAAGTTGTACAAGTAACGGGTGCTCTTGCCGGCAAGACACGCACCAGGACGCCCACACATTGAGCAGCCAAACCTTGCCTTTGAGGTCATCGGGAGAAACGGTCTTGTCGCCAGCTTGCAGTTGCGGCAGCTTGAATGCCGGCACCTGCGTACCGATCAATGGCGACGGGACCTCGCGTGGATCAAGCCGCAAACCGGCGGCAAGAAAACCAACCAGAACCAGAAAAGCTGCCAGGGGCAGCAGGTAGCGACGCATCGGTATACCCCGAAAATCAGAATGGCGAAAAAACAAAACCGGCTGAACGCCGGTCTGTTGTGGTTCTCAATTTGGTGCCGCCTGTCGGAATCGAACTGACGACCCCCGCATTACAAGTGCGGTGCTCTACCAACTGAGCTAAGGCGGCGTTTCCCCGCAAACACTTGTATCCACGGGAGAAAGAAGTATAAGTGGCTGGACCATGGCTGGCAATACCATATGCAAATATTGCAGTTCATTGCGATGGAATTTCGCCTGTGCCGATTTTCGTCACGACGCCCCTTCGCACCAAACACCATCTGGCTATTTTTACGGATACCATTTGCGTTCAATTGAGCTTCGTGTCACAGCCATGCCTCTGCTACAAATCGTCTATATCAGTACTGCCAGGACCGAATGTACCCCGGTGCAACTGGAAGCCATCCTTGCGTCATCGATTCGTCACAACAAGCAAAACGGGATTACGGGACTGTTGGTGTACCTTAAAGGCACCTTTATGCAGGTAATTGAAGGTGAGGAACCTGCGATGCGAGAGACGTATGGGCGCATCAAGGCGGACACGCGGCATTACAACCTTTTAAATCTCATCGAAACCCCCTTGGTCAGCCGGGAATTTCCAAGCTGGCATATGGCACTGCGCACCGCAAAAGCGAGTGCGATTCCACGCAATCCGCAGTTGCTCGCCTTGGTCGCGGGTGCCCTGGATGCCGAGAGACTCAAAGCCACACCAAGCGATGCGCTGTCCATCCTGAGCTATTTCGCTGAAAGTTGAACCCGTCAGCACCCTGATATCAAAAACCTCTTGCAAGGTGGACAGCAGACACCTTGAGAGCTATTGAAGATGCCGGCTTCCCGACGGAGGTTTGACCGGAGCAGACCGCCAAGGCGAAAGAGGTAACCACCCGCCCGATTCCTCCAGCCTTAAACTCCAGCAATTCATTCACCCGGTCGCAGTGCGAATGCCCGACGCCATACCCAAGCTACGACTGCTCCTGATTGCACCGTCAAACAGGACTCACGACGCGCTGTATAACGTGCTGAGCGGGGCGTTCTCCCTTGAACTGCAAACTGCCGCGTCAACCGCAGGTTTGCGCTCGGCGCTGGCTCTGCCAGCTTGGGACATTGCGGTTTACCAGAGCGGAGCCTCGTTTTCCATTCAAACAGCCCTCAAGATTATCGAGGATCAGGCACCCGATTTGCCGGTAGTGCTGCTGACCCCTCCTGACGATCAGAACTCACCGCTCTCGTCAATGCCCGCTGGAGTCCGCGACGTGCTGGCGACAGATCGCCTAGCCCGCCTTCCGGCGACCATTGCCCGCGAGCTGCGCGAAGCCAACCAGCGTGCGGAACACCGCGCGGCTCTGGAAATGCTTCGTGACAGCGAGGCGCGCTTTCGCGCCATGGTCACCAACCTGCCTGGCATGCTTTTTCATCTTCGCCGTGACAGCAATGGCGACTACCGGTTTTTGTATGTGAGTGAAGGCTGCCAGAAGTTGATCGGTCGCAAGCAGCAGGAGTTGCGTGCCTCGGCACATCTGTTCTTTGAGGCCTTCATTCCCGAAGAGCGCCATCGCCTGACTGAAGCCCTCTCACAATCCGCATCACAGGCTACGTTGCTCAACTGGGAGGGACGAACCAGTGGCCGGTCTCGCTCCAAGTGGCTTAACCTGCGCTCGATGCCTCTTCTTCTTGCAGGCGGCGGCGTCGAGTGGCAGGGCATCGCTACCAATATCTCGCACAGCAAAGAAATCGAAGAAGAGTTGCGTGAATCGCGCCAGCAATTGGCTGAGCTCTCTTCACACCTCGAAGCCGTAAAAGAAGAGGAACGTGAGCGTATCGCCCATGACATCCACGATGAATTGGGCTCAATACTGGTGCGCCTGAAGATCGAGGTGTCGCAACTGTCGAAAAAGCTGCCGGACGCGCTTGCTCCACTGCACCAGAAGGCGCATTCAATTGAAGAACTGCTCGATCTGGCCATGGACACGACCCGCCGGGTGGCGCGCGAACTACGCCCGGGCATACTCAACGAGTTTGGGCTGCCTGAAGCGCTGAAATGTCAGGCAGAGGACTTTTCCCAGCGCACCAACATCACCTGCCTTGCCCAGTGCGATGACGAGAGCATTGCCCCCTCATCGGAAATTTCCCTGACAATCTTCCGAATTGCTCAGGAAGCGCTGACCAACGTCGGAAAGCATGCCTGCGCCTCTCTGGTCGTCATGCGATTGTGGCGTGAAAGCGGTAAGATTCTTTTCGAAATCCGTGACAATGGCCGGGGCATATCGGACGAGGATGCGACAAAGCCAAAATCGTTTGGCTTGCGCGGCATCCGCGAGCGGGTTCTCAGCCTTAAAGGAGAATTCACCATCGGCCCGGGAGAGCAAGGCGGGACGTGCATCGGGTTGCAGTTGCCAGAGCATCTCGATGTCGAACCCTATGTGGAAGACCAACCGCAGCGCACACTGTTTTGACACTTGGCTGACCGAACATGATCCGCGTATTGATTGCCGACGACCATGCCATTGTGCGCCAGGGGCTCAAGCAGATCCTCTCGGAAACCGACGATCTGCTCGTTGCCGGTGAAGCGGACGATGGCTCGCAGGCCCTGCATTTGGCCAGACAATGTACTTGGGATGTGTTCTTGCTCGACGTCTCGATGCCCAACCGGAATGGCATCGACACGCTCAAGCAACTGAAAAAGGAATTTCCCCGGCTGCCCGTCCTGATTCTCAGCATGCACCCTGAGGAACAGTACGCGGTACGCGCGCTCAAGGCCGGTGCCTCCGGCTATCTGACCAAGCAGAGTGCCCCCGAGCAACTGGTAACCGCCATTCGGCAGGTTGCTAATGGCAAAAAATTCCTCAGCCCTGCGGTGGCTCAGCAGCTTGCTGAGGCGATCAGCGACAATACCGACAAGCCACCGCACGAGCGTATCACCGACCGTGAGTACCAGGTGCTAACGCTCATTGCCTCGGGTAAAACGCTCACACAAGTAGCCGACACCTTGAACCTGAGTGTCGCCACCGTAGGCACCTACCGCGCCCGACTCCTCGAAAAAATGGGACTAAAAAGCACTGCAGAGCTGATCCGATACGGCCTGGAACACGGCCTGACCGACTAGGAAAAATCCATGAACAAGCCCACCAACCCGTCTGAAGTCGCCCGTGAAACGCTCAAGCAGTTGGCCCTGCGCCGCAAGTTGCCCACCCCCGACAACTACCGCGAGTTGTACCATGAGATTGCCGGCACGAGAGCTGCCGAAGCGTTTCCTGCGGCAGATATCAAGACCCTGATCAGCTCGTTGCCCAAGCAGAATAACGATCAGGCCAAGCTGGTACGCAAGCTTGAGCTTGCGCTCGCCAATCAAAGCTGGCGCGAACTATCCGATACGCTCAAGGAATTTGTTGAAGTTTCGACCGCTGAGCCACCCAACTGGGCGACGCTGATCCGCACGGTGATCGCTCAAATTCAAAAGCGTCATGCCGGGCATACCAGTGCCAGCAAGCGCGATGCCCTGGAAAGCGTGCTTGCGGCGAGCTCCTCGCAAGATGCTCTGTTTAGCCGGCTGCAATCGGTAATGCGCAGTTGGGGAAATGCCGCTGCAGCCGATGACTCCGAGAGCGAAGAGTGTGCAACCACCATTACCCCCGATGGCACAGGCACCAAACCGGCACTGCGCGAACTTCAGGAACTGATGGCCAGCCTACTGGACAATGCCATCGCCATGATGCTGACGGACGAACCAGCACTACTGGCCGAATCTCAGGCACTCGCCGAAGCGATTCGCAACGTAAGCGACAGTGCGGGACTGAACAGGCTCACCGAGCGCGTCAAGAAATTCAGTTATAAGTTGCATTTCGTGGCTGAAGATCAGTCGGAAATGAAAGTCGCTCTGCTGCAATTAGTGCAGCTGATTGTGGACAACATCAACGAACTTGTCGTCGACGACACCTGGTTGAGTGGCCAGGTCACCATCGTGCGCGAGTTGATGGGCGAGCCCATTACGCTTCGCCGACTCGACGATGTCGAGCGGCGGATGAAAGACGTGATCTTCAAACAAAGCGCGCTCAAGCACAGCCTCAATGATGCCAAGGATCGCCTGAAAGAAATGCTCGCTACCTTCGTTGACCGGCTTGCCGATCTATCGGAATCAACCAGCGGTTACCACGACAAGATTGAGCATTGCGCCGAGCGCATCAGTAAGGCGAACGACATCTCCGAGCTTTCCGATGTGCTCGATGAGGTGATGCGCGAAACCCGCACCATTCAGGTCAATGCGCGCCGCTCGCGCGACGAGCTTGCCGCCATGCGCGTGCGCGTCGATGAGTCAGAAAAAGAGGTGGTCCGGCTGCAGGAAGAGCTGGCCAACGCCAGTGACCTCGTTCGCACCGACGCGCTCACCGGCGCGCTCAACCGCAAGGGAATGGACGAAGCCATCGAGCGTGAGGCCGCACGCGCCAATCGACAGGGCAGTCCGCTATGCATGGCACTTCTCGACATCGATAATTTTAAGAAACTGAACGACGGCCTCGGCCACGCGGCCGGCGATGCCGCACTGGTGCACTTGAGCACAGTGGTGCAAGAAACAATTCGCCCCCACGACACTCTCGCCCGTTATGGCGGCGAAGAGTTCGTGGTGATCATGCCTGACACTAGCATGGATGATGCCGTAACTGCCATGGTGCGCGTACAGCGCGAGCTCACGCGAAAGTTTTTTCTGCACAACAATGACAAAGTTTTGATAACCTTCAGCTGCGGTGTTGCCCAGTTGGGGGCTGGCGAAGTCCCCGCAGAAGCGCTTAAACGCGCTGACAGCGGTATGTACATCGCCAAGCGCGCCGGCAAGAATCGTGTGGTTCCGACCTGACCAAGAAGCAGGCGGAGCGCAATTTCAACCCTCCTGGAGGACATGAACCATGAAGACACTGAAGCAACTGCTTGGCGTAACACCCCGCAAGCCCCTGACAGTCAATGCCGGTGACTCCGTCATCAAAGCGCTTGAGGTAATGGCCGAGCACAACGTGGGTGCCCTTCTGGTCATGGAGGGAGAGCGACTCGCCGGAATCTTCAGCGAACGGGACTATGCACGCAAAATAATTTTGCATGGCAAGTCGTCTAAGGAAACAAAAGTCAGCGAAATCATGACATCGAAAGTCGTGTGCGCACGCGCTGAGCAGACGGTCGACGCGGCCATGGCGTTAATGAGCGAAATGCGAATTCGTCACTTGCCGGTCATGGAAAAGGACACGCTGATCGGTATGATCTCGATCGGCGACGTCGTCAAGGAAACCATCAGCTACCAAGCCTTCCTTATCGCGCAAATGGAAAGCTATATTCGCGGCTGAAATCGCACTATTGGCACGTATCGCCGTACTACCAGCGCCGACTTGCGGACTTCGCTCTCGGCGCTGGGTCGTTTACATCGACTGCTTGATCGCCAGGATCGCCTGGTTGCGTAGCGTCTTGAGCAGCGTCAGTTCCTTTTCCGGGATGTGGATGCTGCCGGCTTTTTGCCGGTCCGCGTAGATCAGAGCGACCGGGTTACCCTTGATCGTGAGTGGGAAAAGCACGAAGGTCTTGGCGCTTTGGCTACTCCGGTACCAGCGCGGGATCTTGTCGGCGATTTTTGGGTCGTCGATGTCGGCAATGATGATATCAACCCCCTTGGAGATCGCCAACTGGAATACATCAGGGGTACCGTTGATCGGGAATCGGAACTGTTTTACCAGCGTATTGATCTCCTGACCAAAACCGAAGCGAGCAACCATCGCGCCCGCGCGGGCGTCGCGCAAGGAGAGCACCACGCGCTCAAACCCCATCGCCCGGTACATGGTTTCCAGAATGATGCGTAGCACGTCGTTAAGCGAAAAGTCGTCCACCAGCGAATTGCTGATGTCCTGAATCCCGGCAGTCAGGACAGATTGGGCATGTTCCGACTGCTGCTCGGCGCTCGACTCGCTGGTGAGCTCTTCACTATCGTAGAGGTCGGCATCTTCAAGCACTGTGCCCCCGGCGGCGAACGCATTCAAGGTCGTGCCAAACGCCCCCTTTTTCGTCAGCTCTGCCTCGGCGGAAGTCGGCCGCACCCATTTATCGACTTGCCGGGCAAACGGGCTCTGCTTGAGATTGACATGCAGAACATTCGCCAGTTCCTTGACTTCGCTGTAGGCCGACTCAAGCACCTCGCCCAACTGTTTTTCGCTCACTGGCATGGCGATGGAGTAACGAGCCCGAATTTCCTGGATGATTTTGTCTTTACCCTTGTCGCCCGAGGCCGAGATTTTCTCGCACAGCTCAGTGGCAAAGCTGGCAACAGTGCGTAATATTTCTTGCTGCGTATGCGGCTTGCGCAGTTCGCCTTCAGGCAGCGGCTCAAGCGAGGCGACGATGTCCGCCGGAAAGCCCCAATGCTTGGCAATGCCGATGCCCAGGTCAGTGAAACTGATTCCCAGCACGTAGCCGGCGGCCTGATCCAGGGTACATTGGCGCGCCAGCATCTGCTTGCGAATTTCTATCAACTCTTCAGGAAAGTAATACTGGGCAAGCAACTCGCCAAGACTATGGAACAAGGCACAAACGAATGCCTGTTCGGCCTCACGCGCCAGGAACTTCCGGCTGGCGTCGCGTGCCAGCATGCCCGCGAGATTGGCGCGCAGAAAGGCTTCTTTCAGCTCGCGCGCATTGCCCTTGTCTTGCATGTGCTCGAATAACAGTACAGTGATCGCGACGTTACGCACGGCATCAAAACCAAGCACAATCACCGCGCGTGAGATCGTCGAGATGTTGCCGCCGCCGGACTGTCGGAAGTAGGCCGAATTGACCAGACGCATGATCTTGTTGGTCAGGCCGTAATCCTTGAGAATCGTGTTGGAGAGCTTGTTGATGCTCTCTTTGTCGGAACTGGTCAGGCGGTTGATCGCAGAAACCGAATCGGAAAGCGCGGGGAAATCGGCCTTGTGGCGCATCCGCCGCACAAGAAAATCAAGAGTGCTCTGCTTCTTGGCTTCCGTTGACTCTTCGCTCCCGCCGGTAGGGGTTGCCGCTGCACCCAGATATTCGTCCAGACGCTTCTTCATTGCCGCGATGCTGGGCGTGCGCAGCGCCGGATCTTTTGCGCAGGCCTGCCCGATGATGCTGGACAATGTTGGGTCGATACTCACATCAGCGGGCAGCGTGATTTGGGTATTGAGAATCTGATACGCGATCTGGGCCATCGACTCGCCGGAGACCGCCCGCTTGCCTGTGACCATCTCGTAAAGTACCAGCCCGGCGGCATAGACATCCAGTGCCGGGGAAACCAACTGTTTCTCGATGTATTCCGGCGACATGTAGGCTGGCGTGCCGGTGAGTCCCTTGGCGCTGCCGTCGCTGCCCGCATCATCAAGGCGCGTAGCGATACCGAAATCCATCACCCGTGGCGTGCCCGCCGTATCGATCAGGATGTTCGATGGCTTTAGGTCGCGATGAATGATGCCGGCGGCATGCGCCTGCGCCAATGCATCCAGGATCTGACGCATCAGGTCCGCCGCCTTGGCCGCAGGGATACGCCCTTCCTTCTGAATGTATTCGGCCAGATTGGGGCCTGGCACGAGCTCGAAGACGAGATAGGGATCGCCGTTCTGCTCGCCCATGTCGAACACCGGCACAATACTGGGATGCCGCAGATTGCTGACAGCACGCGCTTCGTCGAGCAAGGCCTTGTTTCGCTTGGCGTCGGATTTGCTGAAGTACAGGGTCTTGATCGCTACATCACGGCGCAATTGCGGATCGAATGCCTGATACACCGCGCTCTGCGCACCTCGCCCAAGCTCCTTGATGATTTCGAAACGACCGATGGTCTGCGAAGCGGAGGACGAAGGCGAAGTCATCGGAACATTCTAATAAGTTGGGATCAATAACAATAGGGTTTTGCCGTATTCTTGCGCCCATGGATGCCATCGACAACCCCACCGACCCAGCCAACTGCAGTTCCTTGCGCGACGAGCTCGAACGCCTGCTCAGGGAGCACAGGGATCTCGATGAAACCATTGCAGAAATGAGGGTATCTCCGCCCGAGGACGAACTACTGTTGAGGCGTCTCAAGAAGCGCAAACTTTTACTCAAAGACAGCATTGTCGCTCTCGAACGCCAACTCGACCCCGATGAATACGCCTGACCCGGAAAAAAACAATTCGGCCTATTTTGCGCCGGCCAAGCCACGCCTGCCCTTCCCCAAGGTACGCAGCAATGTGCCCCTGATCACACCGTTCGCATGGGTAGCCGCCGGCTGGCAGGACATGCGTGCCTGCGGCTGGGCCAGCCTGTTCTATGGTGCCTGCTTCACGCTGTTCGGTTGGCTTCTGACCCTCGCCTACCGAGAGGCACTCGAGTTTCTGTCCGGCCTCACGGTAGGCTTCCTGCTGGTCGGGCCCTTTCTCGCAGTCGGGCTCTATGCCTTGTCAAAGCAACGCGAAGCCGGCGAGCCGATCCGGCTTTTACCCACGCTAACCGCCTGGAAGACTACGCGCGGAGCGATTGGCATCTACTCAGTCGTCCTGATCATCATCTATCTGGTTTGGGCACGTGCCTCGATGGTGATTTTCGCGCTCTTCTATGACGGTCCCGGTCTGCCCAGCCTCCCCATTCTCCTGGCCGAGGTGGCCCAGCTGAAGGATATGGAGTTCATTGCTACCTACCTCATCGTTGGCGGCGCCTTCGCTGGCTTTGTCTTTGCATTGTCGCTGGTGTCTATCCCGCTCATGCTCGATCTCGATCACGACCCCGTCACGGCCATGATCGTCAGCGTATTAGCCCTTCAGCGCAACTTGCCCGCCGCCATTGTGTGGGGCGGTACGATTTTGGTGTTGACCGGCTTCGGCCTCCTGACCGGATTTTTCGGTCTGCTGCTGACAGGCCCGCTCGTTGGACATGCCACCTGGCATGCCTATCGCGCACTTGTTGAGCCGCCTGGTCCCCACGATGAGACCAATGTATGAGCCGCCCGGCTGACAAGCCACTGCTGCTGCTCGTCGGCGTGCTGTCGGCCTGCACCTTCCTGGTCGGCAGCGCACTGGAAATGGAAGCGCTCAAACTGCTGACCAAGGGCGTTCCCGTGATTACTCTCGGCTTCTGGGTCTGGCGTAGCGGTGCAGACCGGTTCATCGCGCTCGGTCTCTTTTTTGGTGCTGCTGGTGATATTTTTCTGAATATCCCCGGGGCATTTTTACCCGGCATGGTGGCCTTTGCTCTGGGCCACGGGCTCTACGTCTATGCCTTCTGGCGCTGGCAACCGGCGCGTACACTGACACTCATCATTCCGATTGTCCTGTATCTGGCGTTCGCACTTGGCTTGATGCTGCCCGGCACAGGCGAACTGAGCGTTCCCGTCACACTGTATATGGGCATCATCGGTGCCATGATCTGGCGCGCAGCCGCAGTCGCCACGCTTGCCCATGATCGGCACGATGACTGGCTCGTTCGCTGGCTACCGGTAACAGGTGCGCTACTCTTCGCCTTTTCCGACACACTGATCGGCATCAACAAGTTTGTCACTCCGTTATCGGGAGTTCACTACCCGATCATCCTCGCTTATTGGGCAGGCCAGTTTCTGATTGCGGCCAGCGCTATCGTCAGGCAGCGCGGATAGCCGCGTGTCTTGCCTGAAGGGTTTGGGAACGCACCCTAATTTCTGTCTTGCGTGATCGACTATGATGATGTCAGGAAAACCGATTTATGCGCCAGAACGATAAGCAATCCGACTTCATCGATGTCGCCAACCTGAGAGTTGGCCACTACATCTATCTGGATGTGGGCTGGATGGGACATCCGTTCGCACTCAATAGCTTTCGCATCAGCTCTGAAGATCAGATCGCGACGATACGGGGGCTCGGTCTTGAGCGCTTGCGCTTCTCGCCCGCCCAGAGCCGACTGCCCGAAGAAGCCCCAGGCAATCCCGCGGCTGAAGCCACCGTAAGCCTCACCAGCAAACCAGAAGACAAATCGGGTGAAGGCCCAAGCACGCCAAACGCAGAGACCAGCATGACTGCTGAAGCGGCATCTCCCGCCGCAACGGCTCCAGCCGCGCCCAGCCCGCTGACGCCAAAAGAACTGCGCCGCGAACAGATTGCCCGGCAACATGCCGCGTTGCAACGGTGCGAAAACCAGTTCAATGATGCCGCCCACACCTATCGCGCGATTGTTGAAGGTATCTACACCCACACCCTTGAAAGCCGGGAGCAAGGTGAAGCGATAGTCGATGGCATGATCAGCCAGATGGGGGCTGCCAACGAAGAAATTCTCGTGCGTCTGCTTTCTGAGAAAGCCGGCGAGCGCACCTCCCTGCATTCGATCAATGTCACGATTATCTCGCTTCTGCTGGCGCGTGCAACAGGCAGTACGCCCGAACACATGCGCGATATCGGTCTCGGCGCCCTGCTCCATGACATCGGAAAAATGGAGCTACCAGACCGGTTGCGCTGGAGCGATAGCGAGGTCAGCGACGCCGAAAAAAGTCTCTATCGCTCGCACGTCGGCAAGGGCGTAGTGATGGCTCAGAAACTTGGTCTGCCGGATGGGGCCAAACTCATCATTGCCCAGCATCACGAGCTTTCTGATGGCTCAGGGTACCCGAAGAGCCTGCACAACGAGAGCATCTATGCCCCGGCACGCATTGTTGCTCTGGTCAATCGTTACGATAACCTGTGCAACCCTGGCAATCCGGCGCAAGCCGTTACACCTCACGAAGCGCTTTCGCTGATTTACGCCCAGAACCGTAACCAGTACGATGCCCGTGTCATGGCGGTATTCATTCGGCTGATGGGGGTATATCCGCCTGGCTCGGTCATCGAACTGTCAACCGGCCGCCACGCACTGGTGGTATCAGTCAATTCGGCACGCCCGTTGCGCCCCAACGTCATCATTCACGACCCCTCGGTTCCCGCCGATGAAGCGTTGATCATGGATCTGGAATCGAACCCGGAGATCGGCATCCGGCGCAGCATCAAACCACTGCAGTTGCCGAAGGCTGCCTACGACTACCTCTCGCCCCGCAAACGGCTGTGCTACTTTTTTGAGCGTGGAAGCGAACTCGGCTCTGTGCCCCCGTGCCCATGAAACTCGAACTCTGGCAAGACGTGATCAACAGTTCGCTGGAAGCGATCTGGATCGTCAATGCACTGACGCTGCGTGTCATTTGCGCCAATCACGCTGCGGGCGAATTGATCGGCACAGCCCCCGAATGCTTTGCCAATCTGCCGATCGGCGATCTGGCCGCCACCCCCGAGGATCTTTTTTTCTGGGAAGACGTCGCCGCCGGGCTAACCAAGGAAATCCGCTCTGAAACACTGATGCTGCACAAGGATGGCCACACCGTTCCCGTGGAACGAAGGGTAAGTCACGTGCGCCTGAGCGATTGCGAGTCCATCTACATTCTGGCAGTCCAGAACCGCAGCGAACAACGCCGCATTGAAACCGAGTTGGAAACCCTCATTGCCGAGTTGCGTGCAACGCTCGAATCCACCGCTGATGGCATTCTGGTGGTGGATCTCAACGGTGGCATTCGCAGCTATAACCAGCGCTTTTCCGACATGTGGGCACTGCCGGAGCAACTGCTTTGCGAACGCGACGATGCCGCCGTATTCAGCTGGATGGCCAAACATGCCATCAACGCCGAGAGCTATGCCACCCGCCTTGCTGCCATAGCATCCACCCCGCTGCTCGAGTGCAGCGACACCTTGGTATTGCGCAGCGGACGGGTTCTTGAGCGTGTCACGCTGCCGCAATATGCCCGTGGGCGTCCGATCGGCCGCGTGTACTCATTTCGCGACATCACCGAGCGCCTTGCAGACGAAGCCCATCGCCATCTCGCCGCCAAGGTCTTTGAGGCCAGTCTGGACGCCATTTTCGTCACCGCCCCCGACTTCACACTCATTGCGGCCAACCCGAGTTGTCATCGCATGACGGGGCTGACGGCAGAGAACCTGGTTGGACGCAAGGCCCATGAAATCGTTTTTGATCACGACCGCGAAGCATTTGTTCACACGCTCGTCGAACGCATGCAAAGCGATGGCCACTGGCAAGACGATGTGTGGCACCTGACCGCTAATGGGGTCAATGCCCCATGCTCGGTCACTATGGTGAGGGTGACAGACGAAACTGGTACAGTAACCAACTATGTAGGAGTTTTTAAAGACATTTCGGAAACCCTGGCCGCCAAGCAGCGGATTGAAGAGCTGGCCTACAACGACCCGCTCACCGGGTTACCCAATCGCCTGCTGCTTGCCGAGCGCATTGATCATGCCCTGCGCACCAGTTCGCGCGATCGAACCCCCTTTGCGGTCATGTTCATAGATCTCGACCGCTTCAAGCAGATCAATGACTCGCTCGGACACCAGTTTGGTGACCGGGTGTTGCTCGAAGTCGCATCCCGCCTCAATGAGTGCGTGCGTACCGTCGATACTGTTGCGCGACTGGGCGGCGATGAGTTCGTGCTCCTGCTGCACGGTGCCGATGCGCGCGGCTCCGAGATTACCGCCCGGCGGGTGCTCGATTCACTCTCGCAGCCATGCCAGCTTGATGAGATGAGCTTTACCGTCACCTGCAGCATCGGCGTCGCCCTCTACCCGGAAGATGGCGAAACGATGGACGATCTGATCAAGAACGCCGACAGTGCGATGTATCACGTCAAAGATCGGGGTCGCTCGGACTTCCGCTTCTATCAGCCGCAGATGAATATTGACCTGCTCGCGCGCATGAAGCTCGATCACGCCATGCGCGGCGCGTTGGCTCGCGGTGGCTTCCGCCTCGCCTACCAGCCGCAGGTCGATTTAAGCACCGGGCGCATTTACGGCGCAGAAGCGCTGCTGCGCTGGCGCGATCCGGATCTGGGCGAAATTTCGCCCGCGCACTTCATTCCCATTGCCGAAGAAACCGGCATTATTGTCGGCATTGGCGACTGGGTACTGCGCGAATCTGTTCGCCAGGCCGCACAGTGGCGTGCCGAGGGCCTTGATCTGGCCATCGCCGTCAACGTATCGGCCTTGCAGTTCAGGCAGGCTGATTTCGCCGAGCGAGTAGCCGAGGTATTGGCCGAGTTTGACTACCCGGCCGGGTATCTGGAGCTCGAACTCACCGAATCAATTCTGATCAACGACGCAGATGCGGTGCTTAGCCGGCTGCAACAATTGGCTCATCTAGGGCTGAAGCTCTCGATAGACGATTTTGGCACCGGCTACTCTAGCCTGGCTTACCTCAAACGCTTTCCGTTGCATCGGCTGAAGATCGACCGTTCGTTCGTCGATGACCTACCCGAGAACGAAAGCGATGCCGCCATTGTGACCGCCATCATCAACCTCGCCCGCGTCATGCAGTTCCGGGTGATTGCAGAAGGCGTGGAAAATGCCGAGCAGCGGGAATTCCTGTGCACCGCCGGTTGTCACGAGTATCAGGGCTACCTGTGCTCTCCTGCTGTCACGGCGAACGATTTTGTCACTCTGGTAAAGCGCCTTAACGAGGGCGGTGAAGCCCGTTAAGCAGCGCAATTGCATCAAACACCCACGAGCTCAAGAAGGGTCTCGCGGTAAGTGTCGGATGAAGCCGCGAGAATGCCGCGCGTGTAGATGCCACCCGTTCTTACTGGCGTCCGTGCAGTTCGCGAGCGATCCAGCGGGCCAACTGCTCTGCCAGGTGAAGATGCTCGTTCGTAAAGCTGCCATCGCGCCGATTGATCAGCTGAATAACCCCCTGCGTGACTCCCTGGCTTGCGCCGGTGGTCTGGTCCTCGTGTGCGCTCAAGGCCACACAAAGCATGGAGCGCGTACGATAGCCGGTGCGCGTATCGACGGTGCGATCAAAGCGGCCGTCTTCCCAGGCATCACGCACCATGACGCTGGTGCCAGTGATCGCCACCAGACCGGCAATGCCCAGACGAACGTTGATCGAGAGCAGTCGTCCGTCATTACCATCGGCATACAGTGATACCAGACGCCCACTGAGTTCATCAAACGAAAACACCGATACCCGCTCACATTTCAAAGCCCGACGCATCGCCGTGGCCTCGGCCTGCACACCCGCTGGATAGATCGCACCTTCTTCTATCCAGCGCCCGATGCGGGCAGCGGCGGCCGTCGCCTTGGCGGTATCGTCTTCGGAAAATCCGCCATCAAGGCGATTGATCATTTCAATAGCGCCCAAGGCCTTGCCGAACGACGAAACAATTGGGGCCACCAGCAGCGAGCGCGTCCGGTAGCCCAGCGCAGCATCAATCTCGGAGTCGAAATAGGGGTGAGCATACGCATCATCAACGCGTAGCGTCTGCCGTTGCAAAATGGCCGCACCCACCACGCCAATGCGCAGCGGTACCACCAACGTGTGATTGACCGCGCCAGCGATCCGCGAGCGCAAACTCATCGTGGCATGGTCAAGCAGAAACAGGCTGCCGCGATCCACATCAAACGCACGGGTCAATTCACCCACCAGCGCACCCGACAGATCATCAGCGCTTGACGCCTGTGCGATACAAGCGGCCAAACGCCCCAGCAGTTCGCTATCGATAGACTGTGTCAGTGGTTCCATCAGGGAATGTTAACACCTCGTGATCACGATGAACGGACATACAATCCAGAAATGGACTTCAAACCTGTTATCCCAGCGGCAGCGAGCGCCGTCTCGCTGACCGATCAAGAGTACGCCCTGTTTCAGGCACTTATCTACAAGATTGCCGGCATTCGTATGGCAGAGAGCAAAAAGATACTGCTCACCGGCCGCCTCTCCAAGCGTCTGCGGGCCTTGAGCCTGGGCAGCTTTGGCGAGTATTACAAGCTGGTCACCGACCCAGCGCAGCACAAAGAGCTGCAAAACATGGTGGATCTCCTTACCACCAACGAAACCTATTTCTTTCGTGAGCAAGGGCACTTCGATTTTCTCGCCCAGACAGTCATTCCCAAGCACCCTCGCGGCACCTCGCTGGACATCTGGAGCGCCGCCTCCTCAACCGGCGAAGAGATCTACACCATCAGCTTTGTGCTCGCCGATGCCCTCACCATGGCCGGGGCATGGACAGTGACCGGCTCGGACCTATGCACCACGGTGCTGGAAACCGCTCGCCGTGGCACCTACGTACTCGAGCGTACCCGCGGCCTGCCACCTGACTACCTGCGCAAGTACTGCACCACAGGAACCGGCACTGATGCCGGCAACTTCAGTATTCGCCCCGAGATCACCAAGCACACCAAGTTTCTGCAAGTCAATCTGAACATGGCGTTACCGCCCGGTCTGGGCAAATACCATGTGATCTTTGTGCGCAATGTGATGATCTATTTTGATGCCGATACCAAGCGAAAAGTCATTGCGCGCATAGTTGAGCGCCTGCACCCGGGTGGCTTCCTGATCGTTGGCCATTCCGAAAGTCTCACGGGTTTGAACGAGACCGTAAAAATCATCAAGCCAACCATTTACCAGATGCCCGGCTGACGCCCCTTTCTATGAGCCTGCCGGTCCAGCGCAATGCCCTGCGAGTGCTGTTCGTCGATGACAGCGCTGCAACCCGCCAGCTATGCGCCGAGCAGTTGGGGAAAGACACGAGCCTGCATATTCTGGGCGTGGTGCCTGACCCTGCCAGCGCATTGCGCAGGATTCACAGCGAGAACCCCGATGTAGTGGTGATCGACATTGAGATGCCGCGCTGTGGTGGTGTCAGCATCGTGCAGCAGATCATGCGCGAGCGCCCGACACCTGTCGTGATTTTCTCGCCACTGTCCGGCCGTTCGGCGGATCTCGGCGTCAGCGCCATGGCCGCCGGCGCGATCGCCACGGTCAGGAAGCCGCAGACCACCTTGATGTCCTCGCTCCACAGCGCGGGATTGAGTCTGCTGGGGGCCATTCAGGAAGCATCGCGCGCCAAGGCACGATTGAGTCGACCGACTACAGGATTCAGCCATGCCATGAGTGCCGGCGAGTTGATCCGCAACGCCCGCGCGACATCGGGGGAAGCGCCTGCGCAGCTCAATAGCCTGGTGCGCAGCAAGGAATCGGCAGACTCCATGCTGCCCTCATCACCCGGAAGAAGAGCTCTGCCTGGCGGTGAACGGCTAATCGCCATCGGTGCCTCTACAGGCGGCACACAGGCGCTTGAAGCGATTCTTACCAAGCTCCCGGCCAACCTCCCGGGCATTGTCATCGTTCAGCATATGCCGGAAAAATTCACCGCGATGTTCGCCACGCGCTTGAACGAAATGTGCAAACTTGAGATTCGTGAGGCCCGCAATGGCGACAAAGTGCGCCCTGGACATGTCCTGATCGCGCCGGGCGGACGGCACATGATGATCAAACGCTCGGGCTCCGGCTATCACGTGGAAGTTGCCGACGGACCGCTGGTCAACCGGCACAAACCCTCGGTGGACCTGATGTTTCGCTCGGTGGCTATGTCCGCCGGCGCCAGTGCCACGGGGTTCATTCTCACGGGGATGGGCGATGACGGTGCGCGCGGACTCAAGGAGATGCACGACGCCGGTGCCCGCACCATCGCGCAGGATGAATTCAGCTGCGTCGTGTTTGGTAT
The DNA here is from genome assembly GCA_016702335.1 of Rhodocyclaceae bacterium. Classification (GTDB taxonomy): domain Bacteria; phylum Pseudomonadota; class Gammaproteobacteria; order Burkholderiales; family Rhodocyclaceae; genus JADJEF01. Next base: position 510,582 of record JADJEF010000018.1, on the reverse strand, counting down.
GCCCAAAGTCGCCATCGCCATGGGCGGCGTCGACAAAATCGTACCGCTGGATAGAATCCACAGTGAAATCTCTTCGGGTGCCTAGCCATGAGTGACCCCCACCACCTCGTAAGCCAGATCATCGCACGACATTCCCGCCCATCCGGGGACGCCTCAGCGCTGATGACAGTGCTGCGCGAAACTCAGGAAGCGCTCGCCTGGCTGCCCCCGTCCACGTTGAGCCAGATTGCAGCGGCGCTGGGCATTACCCGCGCCCAGATCGAGGCAACGGCCGAGTTCTACAGCTTCTTCTACACCGAGCCGGTGGGCGCCTACCGTGTGCTCTGGAGCGACAACATCATCGAGCACATGGCCGGCTCGCGCCCCCTGCTCGAACGCCTGTGCAAGAACCTGTGGCTGGAGCCCGGCAAAGTCTCGGAAGACGGCCTGGTCAGCGTCGGCACCACGTCGTGCATCGGCATGGGCGACCAGGGCCCGGCACTGCTGGTCAATAACCGCACCCTCACCGCCATGACCGTTGACCGGGTCGACACCATGGCTGAATTGATCCGCAAACAGGTGCCACTGACCGACTGGCCCGCCGAGTGGTTTGTGGTTCAAGACAATATCCGGCGCAAGGGTCTGTTGCTCGACCACGGTTTGACCAATGGCGATGCACTCAAGGCCGCCATTGCCCGCGGCCGCGAACCGATGCTGACCGAGATGAAGGCCTCGAAACTGCGTGGCCGTGGCGGCGCGGGATTTTCCACGGCGCTCAAGTGGGAAGCCTGTCGCAATGCCCCCGTGCATTACAGCGCCGAAAACCCGGGTATGCGCTACATCGTGTGCAATGCCGATGAAGGCGAACCAGGGACCTTCAAGGACCGCGTGCTGCTCACCCGCTATGCTGATCTGGTCTTCGAGGGCATGAGCATTGCCGGCTATACCATCGGTGCTGGTCACGGCCTGCTGTATCTGCGCGGTGAGTACCGTTATTTGCTCGATTCCCTCAAGTCGGCGCTGGCGAGACGGCGATCTGCCGGCCTGTTGGGCAAAAACATCCTCGGCAGTGACTTTGATTTTGACATCGAGATCGTGATGGGTGCCGGTGCCTATATCTGCGGCGAAGAATCGGCACTCATCGAGTCGCTCGAAGGCAAGCCAGGGCGCCCGCGCATTCGCCCCCCCTTCCCCGTCACCCACGGCTACAAGAACCAGCCGACGGCGGTGAACAACGTCGAAACCCACGCTGCCGCGTGCCTGATCGCGGCCCGCGGGGGCGAGTGGTACGCCAGCCACGGCACCACCAAGTCGGCAGGCAGCAAGCTGCTCTCGATCAGTGGCGACTGTGCGCGACCGGGAGTCTATGAATATGACTTCGGTGTGAGCGTGGCGCAGGTGCTGGCCGATTGCGGTGCCGGGTCTGACACAACCGATACTCAGGCGGTACAAATTTCCGGTCCCTCGGGCATTACTCTGGCAGCCCATGAGTTCCAGCGCCGCATCGGCTTTGAAGATTTGCCCACGGCCGGTGCCATGATGGTGTTTGACGATTCCCGCGACATGTTCGAAATGGCGCGCAACTTCGCGCATTTCTTCGCCCATGAGTCCTGCGGCTTCTGCACCCCCTGCCGTGTGGGCACCGCCGTCGTCGCCCGCCTGATGGACAAAATGGACAACCATCACGGCAGTCCCTACGACATTGACGAGATGTTCAAAATGCACCGCCTGATGCAAGGTGCCTCCCATTGCGGCTTGGGTAACAGTGCCTGCAACCCCCTGTTTGATACGCTGCACAAGTTCCGCCCCAGCTATGAGCGACGCCTGCACTCGACCAACTTCGAGCCTGCTTTCGATCTTGATCACGCGCTCTCGCAAGCGCGCCGCATGACCGGTCGCGACGATGCCGGGGCCCACCTGAACAACACCCACACCGCGCAGGAAAACTCATGAGCGAATGTCCTGCCCCCGGTCCCGACAGTTTTGACCTCGACGGCGAGCCGGTAGCCTTTACCCCGGGCCAAACGGTGCTGCAGGCGGCCCATGCGGCGGGACGCTACATCCCCCACCTGTGCTGGCACCCCGATTTCGCCGCCCATGGCTCGTGCAAGCTGTGCACCGTCAAGGTCGATGGTCGCTTCACGTCCGGCTGCACCTTGCAGGCGCAACCCGGTTTAGCCGTTGAAAACCGCACACCGGAACTCGACGACAAGCGCCGCACCCTGCTGCAATTGCTGTTTGTCGAAGGCAATCATTTCTGCCCCAGTTGCGAAAAAGAGCGGCAACTGTTCGCTGCAAGCCACGGCCTATGAACTGGGCATGCTCACGCCGCACTTCGACCACTTCTTCCCCGACCGGCCGGTCGATGCCTCGCACCCTGATGTGCTGCTCGACTTCAACCGCTGCATTCTTTGCGGTCTGTGCGTGCAGGCCTCCGATACGGTGGATGGCAAATCAATCTTCACCCTCGGCGGGCGAGGCATACACGGGCGCAAGATCATGGTTAATGCCGAGTCGGGCAAGCTGGGTGATACCAGTTTTTCGGTCGACGATCGCGCCGCCAGCGTTTGTCCGGTGGGTGTGATCCTGAAAAAGCGTGTGGGCTTTGCCGTGCCCATTGGTGAGCGCACCTACGACAAAGCATCCATCGGCCAGCATGAGGAACACGGGGAGCACAAGGCATGAAAGCCAAACCCGCCGCCAAGCTGAAAGTCGCGACCACCTCACTCGCCGGCTGCTTTGGCTGCCATGAGCTTTCTCGATATCGACGAGCGCCTGCTCGACCTGGTCGAGGTGGTTCAGTTCGACCGATCACCGCTCACTGACATCAAGGAAGTCGGTGCCAGCGGTATGTGCGACCTGGGTTTGATCGAAGGGGGGGTGTGCAACGCCGAGAACGTGCACGTGCTGCGTGAATTTCGCGCGAACTGCAAGATTCTCGTCGCTATGGGCGCGTGCGCCGTCAATGGTGGCCTGCCGGCGCAACGCAACCACCTGAGCCTGCAATCAATTTTGCAAGAGGTGTATCACACCTCGCCGGGGCTGGCCGCGGGCAGTCAGATACCCAATGACCCGGAGCTCCCGCTACCCCTGAACCAGGTGCACCCGGTCCATGAGGTAGTGAAAATCGATTACTTTTTGCCCGGTTGCCCGCCTTCGGGTGATGCTATCTGGCAGTTTCTCAACGACCTGATCGCCGGCCGCACGCCGCAACTGGGCCATGGATTGCTGCACTATGACTAATCTCGAAACGGCTACTCACCCCGAGGGACTGCGCCGCGTCGCCATCGACCCCGTATCGCGCGTCGAAGGCCACGGCAAGGTCACCCTGCTGATCGACGAGAACAACGTGGTGCAGCAGGTGCGCCTGCATATTGTCGAGTTTCGTGGCTTCGAGCGCTTCATTCAGGGCCGGCCGTACTGGGAAGTGCCGGTGATGGTGCAACGTCTGTGCGGGATTTGCCCGGTCTCGCATCATCTGGCGGCGTCAAAGGCGCTCGATGTGGCCTTGGGCGTCAAGGCGCTCACGCCAACGGCCGAGAAATGCCGCCGGCTGATGCACTACGGGCAGATTCTGCAATCGCACGCCCTGCACTTCTTCCATCTGTCGTCGCCCGACCTGCTCTTCGGTTTCGATTCCGAAATCGCGCGGCGCAATATCGTCGGCGTCGCCGCCGCCCACCCCGAAATCGCCAAAAAGGGCGTGCTGCTGCGCAAGTTCGGCCAGGAGGTGATCCGCGTCACGGCCGGCAAGCGCGTGCATGGCACCGGCTCAGTGCCCGGCGGCGTGAACAAATCGCTCAGTGCCGAGGAACGCGCCTTCCTGCTCAAGGACGCCTATCAGATGGTCGCGTGGAGCAAGGACGCCGTCGAACTGATCCGCCAGGTGCACACCAGCAACCCCGCGCTGTACGACACGTTTGGCGCCTTCCGCTCCAGCATGCTCTCGATTGTCGCGCCCGATGGCGGTATGGATCTTTACCACGGCGCCATCCGCGCGCGGATGCCGACGGCAAGGTCTTTCTCGACCAGTTCGACTATCAGGGCTACAACACGCTGATCGAAGAGGAAGTGAAGCCCTGGAGCTACATGAAGTTCCCCTACCTGCGCTCGCTTGGCAAGGACGACGGCTGGTACAAGGTCGGGCCACTGGCACGGGTGCAGAACTGTGACCACATCCCCACCCCGCTGGCCGATGCCGCGCCGCAAGGAATTCCTCGCCTGGGGCAGGGGCCAGCCGATCCACGCCACGCTCGCCTACCACTGGACGCGCATGATCGAGATGCTGCACGCCGCCGAAACGATCAAGGACCTGCTGCATGACGACGACATTGTGGGCAGTGATCTCGTTGTCGCACCCACCCGGCGAACCGGCGAAGAAGGCGAAGGCGTCGGGGTCATCGAAGCGCCACGCGGCACGCTGATCCATCACTACCGCATCGGCGAGGACGACCTGATCACCATGGCCAACCTCATCGTCTCGACCACGCACAACAACACGCCGATGAATACGGCGGTGCGCGAAGTCGCCCGCCAGTACTTCGACGGCCGGGAGATCACCGAGGGCCTGCTCAACCACATCGAAGTCGCCATCCGCGCCTACGACCCCTGCCTGTCGTGTGCCACGCATGCGCTGGGACAGATGCCGCTGGAGGTGGAACTGCGCTCGCTCGTCACGCAAGCTAATCCGCAAGTCGGCGCTGGTGATACGGCGATTTCGGCCATTGCGGCGATTGAGCCCCTGATCGACCGAGCCCAACGCCACAGCGACGGCGCGTTCGTGAAGCCGGGCGGCTGAGTCGGACAAACGCCCGGTCAGCGCATTCCGTCGAGCGGGCTGACCACGCCCCGCCCACCCTTGTTGAGCACGTGGGTGTAGATCATGGTGGTCGAAACATCGCTGTGACCCAGCAACTCTTGTACGGTGCGGATGTCGTAGCCGCCTTCGAGCAGATGGGTGGCAAAACAATGACGCCTATGCCGAGCTCGGCATAGGCGTCACTATGCCGAGTACCGGACTATGCCGAGTAATTGGCATGAGTCCATGGAGGGCCTAACGATTGGTCCCAGTTACTCGGCATAGGATTTCGCGCTAGAGTTCCTTGAGGAACGCCATCAGTGAGTCATCGGGCCGAAATCGACCGGGCTGTCCCTCGGGCGGAGTGGTCTTGGCCAAGGCTTGCTCTTTCATGGCCATGTTCGCGTCGAGATAGATCTGCGTCGTCTCCACCGATTCGTGCCCAAGCCACAACGCGATCACGGCGCGATCCACCCCTGCCTGCAGCAATTCCATGGCGGTGGTATGCCGAAGCATATGGGGCGTGACGCAGCGCTGTTGCAAAGAGGCGCACGACTTGGCCGCCACCGCGACGTGTTTGGCCAGCAAAGTACTGCACGCCGTCCGCACTAAGCGAGTTCCTCAGGCGCGGAAATACGGTCGCATCAGGCCTATCGGGAATCTCGCGTAACCAATCCCTAAGCACAGCGACGGTCTGCTTGGTCAGCGGCGTCGTGCGTTCCTTGCGCCCCTTCCCAAGCACCTGGACGTTGGCTCCGGTTCCCAGAGTCACCGCACCACGGCAGACGCCGGTCAATTCGGACAGGCGCAATCCGCATTGGACAGCCACTAGGAGCAGGGCGTGATCACGGCGTCCGGACCAGGTGCCTGGATTGGGCGCCGCCAGCAACGCCTCCACTTCCGGGCGGATCAGGAAGCCGACCTGAGTGCGAGTAAATCGCTGATTAGGGATGGCCAGCACCCGTTGGATTTGCTCCGCGTGGGTGGGTGCCTCAAAGGCGGCATAACGAAAGAAGGAACGGACGGCGGTCAAACGCAGATTGCGGCTGCGCGCGGTGATGCCGCGCCCACTCTCCATCTCCTTCAGGAACGCCGCAATCAACGGCGCGTCAATCTGCTCGAAGGCCAATTGACTGGGAGCCTTGCCGAGCTTTGCCTGCGCGAACAGCAACAACAGGCGAAAGCTGTCCCGATAGGAAGCGATCGTATGCGGACTGGCTCGGCGTTGCTGTATCAGTCGGTGGGTGAAGAAGCGCTCCAGCAAGGCCGGGAAACTCACCGTGGTGCTCATGGCCGCGGCTCCCAGCGCTGTTCCAGACGCGCCACCGCCTGTGCCATCAGTTCCGGGTAAGCACTGAGGTACCAGTAGGTGTCGGCGACATGGACATGCCCGAGAATGTTGACAGCACCGGCAAGCGGCGCTCGGCATCCTCGCCGGCTTGATACCAGCGCAGTAGTGTTTGAACCGCGAAGCGATGACGAAAGTCATGCAGACGAGGACCGTGACGGGCGCCGACCGCTCGCAGACCGACCTGGCGTGAGAGTTTGTAGAAGGTTCGATGGATTTCCCGATATCCAGGTGATTACCAAGACGGGTAATGAAGAAGAACGGGCAGGCGTCGTGACTAGCAACGCAACGCTGCCGGCACGCTTGGTACTGGGCGAGCACCGCTTGGTCGACCGATGGATCGGCACCAGGCGGGATTTGCCGAACTTGGTACCGCGAATCGTCAGCACGCCCTCCTGCAGATTGACATCCGCAAGCTGAAGGCGAATGGCCTCACCAATCCTCAGCCCGGTGACGCTGAGCAATCCGAGCAGGCAGTAATAGGTCCTGGGCGCAAGCCATCGAGCGGCGGCATGGCATGGGCGCAATGCAACAGACTCTCGATTTCCGCCTCCGAATAAAGGTAGGGTCGCGCGCTGCGGACGAAACGGCAGCAGGCCCGGCGGAGGAATCTCGGTTTCTGGATCGCTCGCGACGTGGTAGCGGGCAAAGCCGCGGACATAGCCCAGACGTTGTGCCCACGTCGAAGGCTGAGTCGATGGGCCCTGTTGTGCCCATTCCAGGGCGAGCGCCGTAGTGATGCGGGTAGCGCCACGGGTTTCCATGAACGCGGCAAACTTCGCCAGCACATACCGGCGTCCCGGAGCTTGAAGCCCAGATCGCGCCGCAAGGCCAGATAGTCCTGGATTGATTGCTGGATCGGGTTCATTGCACACCACCCGGCCACGGCAGGGCCAAAGGACGCAACATATCCAGATCAACCTTGGCATAGATCATGGTGGTCTGTGGGTTACGGTGGCGCAGTAATTCACCGATCTCGGCGAGCGAGGCGCCTTGTCGCAGCAACTGAGTCGCCACGGGCTGGCGCAGCAGATGCGCGCCTTTGTGGGCCGGGTCGAGCCCGGCCCGTTTCAGTGCGCGATGAACAATGCTGCAAATGGCCACGGAATTGGCAAATCCGCGCTGAGGCGCTCTCAGGCGGACGAACACCTGCCGGCAGTCACACACGGGACGCGAAACACGCAGATAGTCGGCCAGCGCTGCGCCGACATCCTGAGGCATCGGCAGCCGGTCGGCATGCCCTCCGTTGGCGCGGATGCACAGGTCCCCGCGTTCCCAATCAAGGTCATCCAGTGTCAAGGCAACCACTTCACCGGCACGCAAGCCCAAGCGGGCGAGCAACAGCAATATTGCCCAGTTGCGGCGGCCGACCGCCGTGTCCGCACGCAGTGAGCCAGCAGACGCTGGACATCGTCTGCCGACAATCCTCTGGGCAGCGATGCCATCGACCAGTTCGCGACCGTCGGCACACTGGACCGCAGATCAATGCGGATGAGGTCGCGGTAGCGTGCGAATTGCAGGAACGAGCGTAGCGCCGTGGTCATGAGCTTGGCACGCGTGGAATGATGAAGCCGAGCGGCTTCTCGCTGTACAAAGCGCACCACATCGGCGGCACGCACATCACCAAGCCGCAATTCTCCGCCGGCAACGCACTCCGCAAGGAAGCGTCGCGCAGGCTCAAGATAGTTGGGGTATGACCGGGATGAAGCCGAATTTTCCACATTGAAGCCACTAAGTTGTTGATTTAACGTGGCACGAATTCCAACAAAGTCCATTCCATGCGGTTTCCGCACAATCGCAAATTCGCCTCATTCAGCCCTGTTTCTTTTCAACTTACTTTCGACTTTCTCGGCTTACGATCAGGCTTTGCATGGTGCGGGTCCGCTACGGTACTTTGATTCGCCTCGGCCTGTCTCCTCCAGGTTTCCGCTTCATTGCGAGTCAGCATCAATTGGGTCGTCATATCGGCCAACGATACCTGGGCAGCCTTTAGGTCGTTGCTGGCGATATCTCTGCTAGCGGTAACGGCCTGCAGATTCCCTCCAGGACACCAAGTTGCTGCCGTAGATCACCCAGCTGCACCTGAACGGAAGTCGTTTCCTTACGATATCGCTCGGTTACCTGAGCGACCGTGGCATGGGCAGCCACTAATTCTTTTGCAGGTTCGCAGCAGCCGACCTCTCTCGATCAATCTCCAGCAATGCCCGTTTTTCGGACTCTATAAAGCGTTCTTCTGCTAGCTGGGTCATCGCACGCAGCTTATCCAGTTCCGCCGTGAATTCTTGGCGTGCTTCGGCGAGCTGCCGCTGCTGAGCGGTATTTTCCTCCCTGGCCTGCTGCAATTGTGATTCAAGGGCGGCGTTGGTGGCAGCCATCGCCGCCGCACTCTGCTCCAATGCACTGATGCGTCGTTGGGCCACTTGGTGCGCCTCTTCGGAGTTTTCCAGTTGACGCTGGGCGACCTCCTGCGCACCTTTTGCAGCCTCCAGTTTCGCTTTGGCTTCGACCACCGACGCCTGCGCCTCGCCGCGGTATGCCGTAAGGCTTTCCTGAGCCAAGCTTTGCGCACTGGTCCACAGCGTGGCGGCCAAATCACCGGCCGCTGTTTTCAAGGCTTCCGGTAGGTCCGGGTGCTCGATTCGCACGCGGCTCTTTTCGCGTAGGTCTTCCCAGAATTTATTAAGTGCATCCGCTGGCGCGGTCATGCTGCCCTTGCGCACCAGTTGATAGAGCTTGTTGGCTGTTGGCGTGAGTCCATAGCGAAAGAACAGTAGCGCGCAAACCTCGCGGTACAGATCCTGAGTCTGCGTAAATTCCTCACGCAGCCGCTCAATGTCGGTGATCAGTTGTTTTTCAGTGGCATCCATCGTGATTTTTGGAGGATCAATGCATAAAGTAATATTACGTAGTATGTAGTGTTTATTGGTTTTTGCTATTGATTTATGACATTAGTATTATAATGTGCACTATTATTCTCGTGAGTCAAATTTAAAATCACGCCAATCACGATGACTCCAGAAACCCCGCTTTTGTCGCCATTTCTGGCTATCGAGTCCGTCGAGAATTTGCCGGTTTCCACGGATGTTGATGGCAGGAACGGCTCCAATCGCGCCACGGGCAATCGACCCCAGATTGCCGCCACAACCGATGTCGAGGCGATCAAAGCCTGGCTCGCCCGATTCATTGACACAAAAACTACGTTTGATAACTACCGCAAGGAAGCGAACGCCTGGTGTTGTGGTCGACGGTAGCGATGCAAAAGCCCATTTCTTCACTGACCCACGAAGACTTGCTGGTTTATCAGCGCTTTCTTGCGAATCCACAGCCAGCCGGCCGATGGATCATGCCGCGAGGCAGAAAAGTCGCCCGCTCCCATCCAGACTGGCGGCCGTTTGCCGGACCGTTGGCGGCCTCAGCCAGCGTCAGGCCATCATCGTCCTGAACGCACTGTTTTCCTGGTTGAGAACGCAGGTTACCTGGCCGGCAATCCCGTATCGCTATCGCGTCAGCGCACACGCAAGACAAAACCTCGCATCACCCGCTACCTGGACGATGACGTATGGTCGGAGGTAAAACTCACCATCGACATGATGCCGAAGGAAACCGACCGTGAGCGCGACTATTTCTTTCGCATGCGCTGGCTATTTTCCCTGTTGTACCTGTGTGGATTGCGAATTTCCGAAGTCATCGACAACACGATGGGCGATTTCTTCTGCCGTCGGGACAAGGACCGACAGGAGCGCTGGTGGCTGGAGGTCACCGGCAAGGGCGACAAGACCCGAATCGTGCCGGCGACCAATGAACTGATGGTGGAACTGGCCCGTTACCGTCGCGAAAGACACTTCCCGCGCTTCCCTGCCGGGGGGAGCACTTCCACTACTGCTTCCCATTGCAGCCAGCAGCGCTCGATGACGCGTGGCGCGATCCATGCCATGATCAAACCGGTGTTTGAGCACACTGCCAGCCGACTCCGTCAGCGAGGTCCAGAATTTCATCCCATGGCCGACTGGGTCGAATTGGCTTCTGCCCATTGGCTTGAACATACAGCCGGTTCGCATATGGCCAACGGTGCGGTCGATCTACGCCATGTCCGATAATCTGGGGCATGAGTCAATCAGTACAACGAGCAATTATTTGCATTCGTCGGACGACGCGCGGCACCGCGAGACCGAAACCAAACACAAAGATCAAATGGTGACGACCGGCAATAAATCGACTCTGCCTCATCTACAAGATGGCCTGATAAGTGACCAGCGCCTTGGCGGTTTTGTACCGACCCTGCCGCCCGCAGTACGTTAAGGTATGCCTCGGTATCCATGGCCGGATTCTTGGGTTGCACGCTGGCGCTGGCAGCGGCAACAACGGCGGCGGGATCGAGGTCGGAAGAGGTTTCGACAAACTCATCGGTGTTGGGCTTCAATGCCGAAGGGTGACAGCGCTGATTCCGGAAATCGCGCTCATTGAAGGTGACGATGACGCTGGCGTTGCAACGGATGGCTGCGGAAAGTACATGCCGATCATCGGCATCAGGCAGGTTCAGGCCGGTACGAGAACGTCATGGCCGGTGACCAAGGCATCGGGAATGGCACGATCCATCAAGGCTGACGTGCGATCTAGTTGCTCGGGGGTGATGTCGCTGCGGTTCTTGAGCAGATTGCGTTTCCATTCTTCATGAATTGCGCACTCCAGCGGGCGCGAAATCGTCCGGACAAAGGCCAACCACATCAAGAAATCACGCAGCGGTGCGGGTACAGAACGCAGGCGTCGTAGATGACGGTGAACGGCGAATGCCTCGTTCAGTAGCCCATGCCCAGTTCCTGCGCTTGGGCGGCCAATTCGGACATAGCCAGTTCGCTATCCTGATCGCGCTGGGTCTTGAACTGCATCAAATCGGCGAAGCGCACCCGACGGTGCTTGCCCGTGCGGTGGTACGGCAAGGCCCCGTCCTCCAGCAATTTCACCGGGAGATGCGGGCGGGACATTGAGCAAATCGGCCGCTTCCTGCGTGGTGAGTTCGGCGTGGATGGGCACCACCTGACGGCATTGCCGCCAGCTAGTTCCGGCCAGAATATCGACGAGCAGGCGTAACGCCGAGGTGGGCAATTCCACTTGGTGGGCTTGATTCTTTCATCGAAAATCTGGATGCGCTGCGTCTCGTACCGGGTAGCCAAAAGGCGGCGAGCGCACGCTGGCCCTGCATGCCGCTTGGACTTCGCGCGCAACAGGGAGCGTCGTTTTGGATGGGGGTAGCAGTGGTCATAGCGAACTCCGGGCGTCAGGCATCAGCACAGCGTTCAATATATGTGAAATAAACGAAATACGCAATAATCGAAACGGGCTTTGTCGTAGTTCCCGCTGATGGCAGCGACTGCGGACGCATCTTGGCCGTGCGAATGGTCGTCGAACGGCGGGAACTCCGCAATCAGCCGACGCTCAGTTTTTCCGGGTACTCCGGCAAGTCTCGGCCATCAAGAGACGTTCGCCTCGTAGTGCTGTACGGCCGGTTCAGACTGGATTGCTGCCGGCCAGCATTCGGTTGTTGCGGAGCGCTACCAACCCTGGACGCACCAGCACGCAAACGAACCTGCGCGCCAACGAGGGAAAATGTTGAGCTTCATTGCCTGCCAATGCAACATTCAGAGCACCACGGGCCCCGCCTCGCTGAACTACAGCATAGGCGGAGCGAATCTTCCCATGATGCCAAAAGTAGCCACGGGCATCGGCAGTTGCTCTATCGCCGTCTGCCAGCGCCGACTTGCGGACACGGTGGGCCCTGCACCCACCTGCCCGCAGGATATTGCTAACTTCCCGTCGTAAAGTACTTTCAACATTGCAGGGCGAGACAATCAGAACAACCAGCGGGCCATCGCCTGAGCGGTGTCGGCGCATCCTGAGCCCATATCGTGGTCGTACGAGATCGTCGCGGTGAAGTTGTTCGAGGCATAGAGACCGACGCCAATTCCTGCGGAATATGTGTCCTTGTCCAGATTTTGCCCAGTCGTACGGAATGCCGCGCCGCCGCCGACAAAATTGGCCGTGCTATCCACACCATTGTTTTCGAAGTCGTGGTTCCAGAACGCACGCACGAACGGTCGTGCGCGCAGCGACCCCCACTGCGTTTCGTGATTAAGTTGCGCACCCAGGCTGCTGCGCAGACGGTCCGCCGTGTTGCCTTTGACATGCAGGGCCAATGCACTGTCCTTTTCGGTGTAGCCGTTTTGCTGAACCTGGTTCCATTCCAGACGTGCCTGCGGAACTAGCACGGTGTTCGCACCCAAGCGATAAGGCAAGCCGCCACCTATACGCACACCCCATTGCTCACCCGAGTAGTCACCCTTGGCGTTGCCGCTCACCACTGTATTACGCTTGCTTTCGTAGTCTTGGACAGAATAGGCCACCAAGCCTTCTAAATAGCCTTGGCCAATCTCCTTGCTGGCATAACCCGAGAGTTGGTAACTGGCAATGCCGGTATCGCTGCCCGCCAGTTGGTCCTGATAGTCAATGCTGCTGCGGGTGTAAGTCAGGGCAAGGCCGGCAATGAAGCCAGGGGCGAACTCGCGGTCGATACCTGCTGCCAAGCCCCAGCCTTTGCCCGAGTAACCCGCGAAGCCATCCTTGGCACCTTGGCGGTTGTCATTGACGAAGGTCTTGGTCCACACCCCATACTTCAACGGCGCACCGCCAGCAGCTAAACCGGTAACAGCTCCGGTGCTGGCAAGTTGCTGCGCATCAAACTGGCTATTGGCGGCACGCAGGCCATCGAGACGGACGCTGATACGGTCCATGGCCGAGGTCATAGTGTCGCGGGTGACGACAGTGACCGCACGCGAGGGTGATGGCACCAGTTTTTCTAGGGCAGCACTTTGTTGCGCTGGGCTCAGTGCCGCGAGGGCTGTAATTGCAGCGCCGAAGCTGCCCGTTGCGCTGCCGCTGACGGCATCAAGCACAGTGGCGGCGCCGGAAGATCGTGTGGTCGAGTTGGGCGAGAAGCCGGCAGACGCTGGAGGTAGAAGCTGCATTAAAGGCGTTGCAATCGTAGTTAAGATTGGCCCCTAAAAAGCTTGAGCGAACTCCCGTGGTACCTGGAATCAGGCCAGGATTCCCGGGTTCGACGTCCAAGAATACAGTGCCCCCACCAGTAGTAAAGGCGGCTTCCCAAAAGTTTCTGACGGTCCCGCAGATCGTATTCGAAAACGGTGAAAAATACTGTAGGCCTCCGAGGCCGAAGTTAAAGGGAGCCCCCATTTGAGAGACAGGCTCGCACTTGTGATTGAGTCAGTACCAAAATCCGCTGTCATCGTGCCGGTGAGTACGAAGCCGTTGGTAAATGTTGAAGACGCATCACCTGGAAAGTGAAGTTGACCACCTGCCCCCACGCTGCAGAGGAAGCGGTAACCGCCACGGCGAGTAGGCTTAGGGTTTTTTGCGCATTGACTTCTCCGGTTAAGTTGTGTGCAGCCGACCGATTATATGGGGATGGGGAAATCGTCAATTGCCCGAAATGGTTATGGTTGCTCGGCCCAAAGACCCGTTTGCAATAGGTCGGCTGCACAAAGATCGCACCGGATAGGTCAATAGCGGCAGAGGGCCGACGGAGAGAAGTTGCCGTTCGCGGCCACCCCGCGCTGTAGGGCAGCTTACCGCCGGATTGCCGCCCGAAGCCGACCTACAGGCCAATGGCCGGATTGGGTCGGCAAGACTCAGTCGGGTTCGATATCTGAATGGCGGGAATCCGCTGCGTTGCGGTCTCAGTAGCTCAGATGACTCCGTCGGATGAAAAAGTTCCGCTCCGCACTTTTGGGTTTGGAGTATCCGAAAACATGACCGGCCGGCATCAATCTTCAATTGGGATTAGGTGCGCACGGGCGATTATTCCCCTTGCTCGGGTCGCAAGGCCACCAAGGGTCGTACCTGTTGGGCCGCCTCGGAAAAAGTGGCGGCCAATTCGTCGAGTTCGTCGGCCAGTTCTTGCGCCAACTCCCAAACATCGGTGTGTCCAGCAGGCTCAATCAATACCACACCGTTAACGACCGTATGCGCCATGCGGTGTAGTCGCAATAACTCATCGCGGAGACCGTCCGCCGGTGCCAGCCGATTGCACAGGCGGTCTATCCTCTTCACCCACTCCAGCAACATCGCGGTGTCATAGGTATCGCGAAGCGCAGCGAGGGCTTCGGCGTCGATATCACCGTATGGTGACTCGGAAGTTCGGCGCCGGAATTTCCATGTCCGTCGTCTCAGGTTGCAGCAGCGCGACGTTGTGCGCGCATTGCCGCCGCCGCGTGCTGGAATACGTCATCCTGTATCCACCTCTCAGGCTTGCGATTCAGACGCAGGCTGTAGTCGCCAAAACGCTTCAAGTGTCCCACCAGATAGGGACTCAGGAAGGACAGGTCTTCGCTGTCGATCTTCCAGCCTTCGCTTTCCAGCACTCGCAACGTCCGCATCATATCAACGGTGTTCTGCAGGATCATGGCCGACGCCACAAGATCGTTGTAGCGCAAGCGCTTTGCTGCTCGTCGGGTTCATTGACGGCGATTACATCGCCACCAAACGAAAAAAATTTGGCGAAGCCGTTGTAGGACTCCGTCTTGTTGGTGTTCGAAGTCACCTCCTGACGAAGTTCGCGGCTACCGATCCACTCCAGCAAAAATCCCGTGCGCACGACGTTGCCCAAGGCCTGCGCGGCGAAGTAGAGTTTGTTCTTCCGGCTCGATGAGCCGAGCTTGCGCAGCAGAGTGGCTGAGGAAATTCGACCCGAGTGGATCGAAAGCGCTACCTGCATCAGGTCTTGCCAGTGCTTCTCGATCAAATCCCAGTCCGCGGTGTCACGGAACAGACGGTTGATGTGCTCGTATTTGATGCCCTTCTCAGGGCGATAAAAAAATCAGGTCCTTCCAGTTTCGAATCCGCGGCATCAGCTTGATACCGAGAAGGTGCGTGAATGCGAATACCGCCGCCGACTGGCCCTGCGTATCGGAGTAAAACCGTGTCGGCCTCTACGCTCAGACGCGCCTGCAGCAAGCCTTCGATGACGTAGATCGCTTCCCATACGCCCGGTGGAATGAAATGACGGAATACGGCAATGTAGTTATTGGCGACATGCCGGTAGGCCACCGCGCCCATCTTTCGGTAGCGAAAGTGATAGCCGGCCAGCAGGTTTTCATCATAGAAATCGTACTGGGTCCCATCGGCGGCCACTGTCTTGCCGTCGCCCCAGGCTTTGGGCAGATCGAGGTGAAGGTAGATTTCATTGAGCTCGCGCTGGGCGGTACCAAGGTTCTCCAGGGACATGTGACGCCGATTGATATAGGACAGCATGTGCGGGCTGATGTCCTTTTTGGCCAGGTGACGGGCGGCTTGGGACGGACCGAGATTGCAGCCCATCGCAAAAATCGTCATCAGATAGCGTTCTGCAGGCTCCTTCAACTTCGTTTCATTTCCGGAAAGAAGCCCGAAATGTCGAGTGAATTGCAGCCAGTGTTCAATATTGGCCAACCCGTCCAGCACATGACGGGACGGCATCCGCTGCACCAGTGCCATGTGCAGCGAAATCGCCGACGGTGGAATCTCGCGGGCAGTGACCTTGCGCAGAATTGGTTCGCCCTGCGGGCCCAGGGAAACGTCTCCCCGACATTCCGGAAACTTCTTATCGAGGGCCTGTGCGGTGTCCGTGAGCCATTCGCGCAAGCTGCTGACAAATTCCGTGGCAGTAGGTGGCAGGCCGATCTTGTCGCAATAGCCCGGCAAGAGTGCCACGCATTCCTGCCACGGCAACAACTGCGCCCGAAAGTCGCCAAACTCTTCCGACCCGGAGATGCTGAGATCGCCCGAACGAAGCTCATCGGCCAGATAGGAGAACACGCAAACCTCAAGGACGCGCCGGTTGATACGCAGCGCGCCGCTCTCGGACGACGCTAACGCTTTGCGCCAGCGCTCGGAAGCAAACGAGAGGTCGACGCCCTCGGCAATCCATTCGATGCGATGTTTGTCCTGGTAGCGTTTGATGATGTCAAGCGCCTTGAGCAACGCCATGTCCTGGCTTGTGGATTGAATATTCAGCAGGTGAACCAGACGAAACAGCACGGATCGATGACTCTTGAAATAGTCCCAGATCAACGGCAGGTGGTTGTTGCCGCTACTCGCCTTGACTTGCGCGCAGCTTTGGCGAAGCGCTTCGACGTCGCCCAGCGGGGCCAGGTAGTCGCGGACCTCGCGTCCGGCGTCGGTGTCGTTGGTATCGCGTTGAATAATTTCCAGGACACCGTCGAGCGTCGCCACCAGCTTTTCCACCTGGCCCCGCTGGTTGCGCTGCGTGCCTTCCAACTCGTCCTTGGCTCGCTTGTGGATGGTGGCCACGCGGCGGAGAAACATTTCGGCCAGCTGATCCCGAGCGCGAATCTGCATCCGGTGAATCAAGGCGAGCGTTAAGGTATAGCGTTTGGCCTCGACACATTCCCGCATTTCCGCCACGTCGTAGGCCATAGCCTGGGCGGCAAAGTGCCGTATCTTGGTGTCGGGCACATCGGCGAATACGGCGTCCATGCGACCGAGCGACTCCAGCCAAGCCAACTGATCGGCTACGAGTTCCAGATGCTTTTTTGGTCGGGCGTCGGGCCGATTTTTTAAGATCGTTGTATTCGCTGAGCCGCCGCTCCAGGGTTCCGCTTTTCTCAAGTGTTGCCACCATTCTCAGCAGAGCCGGGGTCATTCGCTCGAATACTTTCGCGTAAATCCCTCCCAGCACCTGTGCATGCGTGCGTTCCGCCAGTTCATCGAGTGTTCGAAAAGCGGGTAATTCGAAGCGTTTCGTGATTAATTCTTCAATGACGGCATTGATGATATCAACACGCTGATCCATAAGTTCGGCGGCACGAATCGCGCTCTTCTCAGCCGCTTCAGTAGCGGCTTTGCCGTGAGTTGCGGTGACCCGCAGGTAAACTCTGATTGCCTCCAGATGGCGATAGTGGGTGTTCTTTATTTCATAGCCGGGCTGAATGCGATCGATGTAGCCAAGTACGCTGCGAACATGGTCAATGATCGGAACAGGGATTTGCGCAATGGGGGCAAAGTAGTTCAGATGCTGAAAGCATTTGAGTTGCACTGCCAGATTCAGTCGAAGCGGCGCAAAGCGGCACTTTGCCTTGACCCATTCGATCTCCTCCTCGGACGGAGTGAAATGTTGCTTCAGTTCCTTGGTGCCGTATCCGCGCGCGAATACAGGGTACGCGGTCCTTTCAATTGACGCCATGCAGCCTCCCGATGCCGGTTGCAGGAGATTAGCATAGGGTGCAAAATCGGATTGTTTATATGTATTCGATCAATGACTTAGTATGATGAATGTGGAAATTCCGGCTTCATCCCGGTCATACCCCTAGTTGAGCACAGTGACTGGTGCGAGCCGACGCTCCTGTTCCAGGTATTGGCGGAATTCTTCTTCCAGCCGTTGGGCCGGAGTCGGCTCGCTGGGCAGCATCCGTGCAACGACGCCGCTCAGATAAAGCAGGTTTGACAGCCGCTGCAAAATCGCTGCATCACCGGACCGATAGTGCCCATGATCGGAACGATGTTGCAGATAGCATCGAACCCGTTCTGCCGACAGTTGCGATGCCGTCAATCCGCGCTGACTCAACCACCGACTCAAATCCGCAACCACCTGCAAGGCATATCGGACCGAAGTCTTGACGTAGCCTGCGTCGCTCAACTGTTGCGCCAGGGCATCGGCATAGGCCCCAACGGGCCTTCGCGCATTCGTAGTAGTGTGCGCTGATCTTTGTAGAACCGTTCCATGATGATCTCCTTCCATAGGGGCCGACGCCCCGGGAGGAGATCAAACTATGCCGAATGAAATTGCGCCAGCGGCGCGCGTCCACACCGTTAATCAGCGGACTCGGCATAGTCCGGTACTCGGCATAGTGGCGCAGGGTGTGCGGTGACACCGGTTTGACGATGCCCGCCTTGTCAGCGGCGCTTTTTACCGCCCGCTGTACGCGCTTTTCATCCACATGATGCCGGCGCACCGAGCCACTGCGCGGGTCGGTCGAAAACCCAGCCGCCACAAACACGTATTGCCAGCCAAACTGTTCTGCTGCCTTGGGGTATTTCACCCCAGCGCATTGGGCAGCCACACATCACCCCGCCCTGCCGCCAGATCGGCCTCATGCACCGCGCGACGCCAGGCGATTTTGGTTTGCATCGGGGAAATGAGTTTTTGCGGCAGCATGGTGACCCGGTCTTTGCCGCCTTTGCCGTCACGCACCAGAAGCTCGCCCCGGCGCAGATCAACATCCTTCACCCGTAAGCGCAAGGCTTCGAGCAGGCGCAGGCCAGCGCCATAGAGCAGGCTGGCAATCAGCTGCATTTCCGGATCAGCAATCTGTGCCAGCAGACGCTCGGTATCGTGCCGGTCAAGCACCGTGGGCAGGCGCACCGGCTTCTTGGCGCGCACCACATCGTCGAGCCAGGGCAGTTCGCTCTCCAACACCTCTTTGTAAAGAAAGAGCAGCGCCGAGAGCGCCTGCGTCTGCGTCGAGGCGCTGACATTGCGCTCACTGGCCAGCATGGACAAAAACGCCTCAACCTCGGGCTTGCCCATCGTGGCGGGGTGACGCTTGCCATGAAAGCAAATGAAACGGCGCATCCACCCTAAGTAAAGCGGTTTCGGTGCGAATGCTGTAATGCTTGAGCCGAATGCGGTCGCGCACGCGATCAAGCAAGCGAGGGGCTTCGGGGGCGTCGGGGCAACAGCAGGCATTGTGGACATGACGGTAGGCTCAGGCTGGATAACTGTATTAATTCACGGTATATTGCCAATCATGCCTATTGCCTACCTACCTGTGCGTCGCTACCCCGCTGCATTGGCAACACTGTTGTCAGTCTGGCAGGCCCGATGACGTGGAACGCTGACGTAAAACTCGGTTCGCGTAGTAACGAATATATTGACTTTCCGATTTTTGTTATGACAATAAATACAACGAGCATGCCTATTCTGTGGGATGAGACGAAACGGGAAGCCAACCTCCACAAGCATGGGCTCGACTTCATCGACGCGGTGCTAGTGCTGGACAGCCGGTACCGACTTGACGTTGAGCGCGTGCGTGGCGGCGAACAGCGGATGCAATCATTAGCCTACGTGTTTGATATGCTGGCCGTGCTGACGGTGGTGCATGTGGCGCGCGAAGACGCCCTGCGGATCGTCAGTTTCAGACCGGCGAGCGAAGAGGAAAGGAGTAATTACCATGACTGGCTCGAAAACGACTTCAACGACGACGGCTGAACTACGCGCCGCTCGCGAACGTGGCGAAAGCAAGAGCGATGTCGCCAAGGTGCGCACCGAGACCCCGTATGTTTGGGACGGCAAGAATCAGGACGACCGACCGCTGACGCACGAAGAAATGCAATCAGGAATTGCTGCGTATCGTAAGCAGCGCGGGCGCCCAGTCGGAAGCGACAAGGAGTCAACCACCATTCGGTTCGATCGCGACGTTCTCGCCGCCTTCCGAGCCGCCGGCCCCGGCTGGCAAACACGAATGAACGCTGCGCTGCGCGAGTGGCTCAAAACCCATACTCCGGCCTAATGTCTGTGGCCCTAACTGCGGCTGCCGTTCTTCATGGCACAGAATTTCGTTCCTCCGCTGTCCGAATGTCTGCTGCCGCCGAACCTACGGAAAAGGTAGTAGATTATTGGACAAGATGACAGGCGAAAAATTCGGAATAAGATTTACATTCATGCAGTTGCGAATCAACTCATTCTGTCCAATAACCTGTTCCACTCCCCGATTTGGGGGAGACTTAACGTTAGCCATGATGAACAAACTCGCCATTGCAGCAAGCTGGTTGTGTCTTACCTTTTCGGCAAATGCACAAGATGGAATCGAGGGGGAATACACACGACAAACAAACAACTGCTTTACTTCACATCCTCCCCAGATGGATGGGACTGTGGCCCCCCCCGTGAAGAGGGTGTGGCAATCAGGCGAAGAAATCAGGATAGCTACTATGTCTTCCTGAAAACTCGCGGCGTCAATGGGCACTTCTGCGAATACAACGGAATTGGGCGAATGAGAGATGGTGCTCTGATAACCGTATCAAAGGATCCGCTCTGTGAGGTGACGATAAGCGTTGATGGCAACAAAGCTAGTTTTGTTAGCGAAGGTGAAGGTTGCAGCATGTTCTGTGGAGCCAGGTCTCCCTTTAGCGCGTCTGATCTAAGAAAAAAACGCCGCACCGTTAGGCAGTGACATCATGGCTAATCGGGTAAGGACCGGGTTCTAACCGGCCCTCCCACACCACCCACCATGCGGGTCCGCAGTGGGCGGTTCAACGAATTGACGCGCTCGACGACTACGAATAGCCCTGCGCCTTGCACCATAAGTTCTTGATGCTCGGCAGCCCTTGTGCCTTGAGCCAGTCATTGTTCAACGCGTGCTGCATCGCCGGGGTACGTGCCATGTGCCAGTAGCTTTTGCTGCTGGTGGCATGCTGGATCGCTGACTTCAGGCTCACGCCCATCGCCAGCAGATGCTTGATCTTCGTGCGCGGCCAGCGCCATTGTTTCAATAGCACATACGCATACGCCGTCTGATCCACTCATCCAGTTCCGGGATCGGCGTGTAGTACTCGCTGATGCCAAAGTACCCCATCCAACCCCGCACGTATTGTCCCAGCTTGTTCAGCCGGAACCCCATTGAGACTCCCAGCTTCTGCCGGTGAGTTCCTTCACGCGGTGCTTGAATGCCGCCAGCTTCTTTTCCAGCCAGCGGATTTTGCCCCGAATGATGGTGAAGCCCAGAAAGCCGCACTCGCTCATCTTCGCCACCTTGCTTTTGGTGGGGTTGATTTTGAGCTTCAGACGGCCCTCCAGATAGTGCGTCAAACTTTGCATGACCCGTTCCCCTGCTCGTTGCGTCTTGACCAGAATCACCATATCGTCGGCGTAGCGCGCAAAGCGATGCCCACGCCGTTCGAGTTCATGATCCAGTTCGTTAAGCAGGATGTTGGCCAAGAGCGGCGACAGCGGCCCGCCCTGAGGCGTGCCCCTATCGCTGGGCTCAATGTGCTCACCGACCAGCACTCCGGCGCGCAGATAGCGGCCGATCAGGGCCAACAACGCCTTGTCGTGAATCGTTCGCCCGATGATGTTCATCAACACGTCGTGATTGACCGTGTCGAAGAATTTGGCGAGATCGATATCCACGGCAATGGTGCGGCCGTCCTTCACATACCGTTGTACCTGCGTGATCGCCTGATGTGCATTGCGGCCCGGTCGAAAGCCGAAGCTCGATGCCGAGAATCCGGGATCGAAGATCGGCGTGAGCACTTGGGCGATGGCCTGCTGGATGACCCGATCCATGAGGGTCGGGATGCCCAGCAGCCGCTTGCTGCCATCCTCCTTGGGTATTTCAACCCGGCGGACGGCACTGGGGCGGTAGCGCCCATGGTCGAGGTTGGCGTCGGATATCTCCCCAGTGCGCCCGCAGGTAGGCGGGAAAGTCTTCAATGGGGATGCCGTCGATGCCCGGCGCCCCCTTGTTGGCTTTCACTCGCTTCCACGCGGTTCGCAGGTTGTCGCTGGAGAGTACCGCCGCCATTAACTCGTTTGTTTCCACTTCGTTCCGTGTCGTCTTGGTTCAAGGCTCGGTTCGGGTTGTTCGCCGGCTCGCCTTCCCCGTCTGGGGTTGCTACGGCTATGCCGAGATCGCTCCGTCTGCTCCTTGTGTTTCGTTGTTTGATCCTTCGCCGCGCCACAACCGGCCCGACTACTACGATCGCTGCTGACTTCTGCCGCGTCACCTCGGTCATTACTGGCCAAGGCGCTGTTTCGGTTGCTGAACGTTGCTGCCAGATTTGTTCGCCCTTGATGCGGGGCAGCCCGCATCGGCGCTGGTTGATTGGGTCTGGCTCCAACCGGGCCAAGGTTCGTTCAACGTCCGTCACCGCTCGCGCGGCAGATCTCCCCAGGTAAGAACGCGATGTTTCCGCACACAAGCGCTGCATTTACCTTATCCGCTGTCCCGATGGGCTTCGCCATGTGGTGCTGACTCGCCCGCAGATCAGGCCTTTTATGCAATTTCTGTCCGTCGCCTCGCACGTTTGCTCTCCGGCTTCCTCCAGACCAGTCCTCGCGGGCTCGCCCTTGCCTTCGGCTAGTGGTTATCATTTGACTCATCATGAATCCATGTCGGTACTCCCACAGGGGACTTCCACCCCATTACATCGCGCCCATGCTGGGCGCACACCCGTCGTTCCAGGGGACGCTGCGCGATGAAGCCGCGCAGCGCCCCTGACCTTGAACGTTAGCCCTCTATGCAAACGGCACTCGACTCAGGACACGCCTGGTTTTTTGACTCAATGGTTCATGAACTGAATGGAGCACTTGTTGTTCGCCTTGTTGAAGGCATCAAGGGAAAGGAGCGCCAGCTTGTTGAGGTGTGCGAAACAAAGCTTGGTCCGTACTTTCCCGTCCAAGTGGAAGCCGAAAGTCGCTGCGCTGAAGTGCGGTTTCAAAATGCCGAGGCGTTCTTCATCTACAACGAGTCGTACGACAGAACTGATCAAGAGATGAAGAACGACGCGGGTCCCTTTCTCTTCGTAGCCGAGTCGTCTTCGTTTCGACGGTTTGCGGAGGAAAGGACGTCCATTGCCAAACTGCACCAAGAGCCTTACCAAGGCTACGTGCTTTGCTGCGAAGACAGAATTATCGAAGTGTTGTCTGCGGTGGTACCGACAGTCGAAATCTTGAACGAGCAACCGAACCTTGCTGTGGAGCGCACACGTACATGGTCCGCAAACTAGCATCCTCGGGTGCGAGGGCTAATCGGGTAAGGACCGGGTTCTAACCGGCCCTCCCCACACCACCCACCATGCGGGTCCGCAGTGGGCGGTTCAACGAATTGACGCGCTCGACGACTACGAATAGCCCTGCGCCTTGCACCATAAGTTCTTGATGCTCGGCAGCCCTTGTGCCTTGAGCCAGTCATTGTTCAACGCGTGCTGCATCGCCGGGGTACGTGCCATGTGCCAGTAGCTTTTGCTGCTGGTGGCATGCTGGATCGCCGTCTTCAGGCTCACGCCCATCGCCAGCAGATGCTTGATCTTCGTGCGCGGCCAGCGCCATTGTTTCCAATAGCACATACGCATACGCCGTCTGATCCACTCGTCCAGTTCCGGGATCGGCGTGTAGTACTCGCTGATGCCAAAGTACCCCATCCAACCCCGCACGTACTGTCCCAGCTTGTTCAGCCGGAACCCCATTGACACTCCCCAGCTTCTGCCGGTGAGTTCCTTCACCCGGTGCTTGAACGCTGCCAGCTTCTTTTCCAGCCAGCGGATTTTGCCCCGAACGATGGTGAAGCCCAGAAAGCCGCATTCGCTCATCTTCGCCACCTTGCTTTTGGCAGGGTTGATTTTGAGCTTCAGACGGCCTTCAAGAACGCGCGTCAAACTTTGCATGACCCGTTCCCCTGCTCGTTGTGTCTTGACCAGAATCACCATATCGTCAGCGTAGCGCGCAAAGCGATGCCCACGCCGTTCGAGTTCATGATCCAGTTCGTTGAGCAGGATGTTGGCCAAGAGCGGCGACATGGGCCCGCCTTGCGGCGTGCCCATGTCGCTGGGCTCAATGTGCTCACCGACCAGCACTCCGGCGCGCAGGTAACGGCCGATCAGGGCCAACAACGCCTTGTCGTGAATCGTTCGCCCGATGATGTTCATCAACACGTCGTGATTGACGGTATCGAAGAATTTGGCGAGATCGATATCCACAGCCACGGTGTTGCCGTCCTTCACATACCGTTGTACCTGCTGGATGGCCTGATGTGCATTGCGGCCCGGTCTGAAGCCGAAGCTCGATGCCGAGAATCCGGGATCGAAGATCGGCGTGAGCACCTGGGCGATGGCCTGCTGGATGACCCGATCCATGAGGGTCGGGATGCCCAGCAGCCGCTTGCTGCCGTCTTCCTTGGGTATTTCCACCCGGCGGACGGCACTGGGGCGGTAGCGCCCATGGTCGAGTTGGCTTCGGATATCTCCCCAGTGCGCACGCAGGTGGGCGGGAAAGTCTTCAATGGTGATGCCGTCGATACCCGGCGCCCCCTTGTTGGCTTTCACTCGCTTCCATGCGGCGCGCAGGTTGTCGCTGGAAAGTACTGCTGCCATTAACTCGGTTGTTTCCACTTCGTTTCGTGTCGTCTTGGTTCAAGGCCCGGTTCGGGTTGTTCGCCGGCTAGCCATCTCCTGCTGGAGATATTGCGGCTACGCTCGAGATCGCTCCGTCTGCTCCTTGTGTTTCGTTGTTTGATCCTTCGCCGCGCCACAACCGGCCCGACTACTACGATCGCTGCTGACTTCTGCCGCGTCACCTCGGTCATTACTGGCCAAGGCGCTGTTTCGGTTGCTGAACGTTGCTGCCAGATTTGTTCGCCCTTGATGCGGGGCAGCCCGCATCGGCGCTGGTTGATTGGGTCTGGCTCAACCGGGCCACGGTTCGTTCAACGTCCGTCACCGCTCGCGCGGCAGATCTCCCCAGGTAAGAACGCGATGTTTCCGCACACAAGCGCTGCATTTACCTTATCCGCTGTCCCGATGGGCTTCGCCATGTGGTGCTGACTCGCCCGCAGATCAGGCCTTTTATGCAATTTCTGTCCGTCGCCTCGCACGTTTGCTCTCCGGCTTCCTCCAGACCAGTCCTCGCGGGCTCGCCCTTGCCTTCGGCTAGTGGTTATCATTTGACTCATCATGAATCCATGTCGGTACTCCCACAGGGGACTTCCACCCCATTACATCGCGCCCATGCTGGGCGCACACCCGCCGGTCGACCCCGTTCCCTTCGGTCACTGGACGCTGCGCGATGAAGCCGCGCAGCGCCGGTCACCTGCACGTTAGACCTCTTCAGCCAATATGACTGCCACGACCGATCAAGCGAAAATATTGGCCTTTGCCGTTTTCGAACTGCGTCTGCTTTTAGCTGGGCATTTAGGTAGCAATGCTGTTGGTGAGCCATCGGTTCGTGCAGCAGCACATCTTGCCTATGCGCTGCACAATCAAGCGCTAGCGGTTCTTGAGGGCCGACAGTTCAACCCAACAGAGGCCATCGAGGCAATCGCAAAAGTTGACCAGATGTTTGGAGAGAATTTTGTGCAACAGCTTTCAGAAATTTCAAACCGTGAGGTCTAACATGGCGCTCAACCTCGCTCCCTTCGGTCGCTGGACGCTGCGCGATAAAGCCGCGCCGCGCCGGTTAGCTCTACGTTAGCGCCCATGTTCCTCCACGAAGTCGCACTCTGTCATTTCCTTCAAAGAATGCGGCTTCCGTGGTTTCTCCATCTGTATCACAGGGCCATGCGGTTTCGCTTTCGTTGCGCCGCAGCTTTCGCACGTCTGAGTCGGTGGCTGTATTCCTCCCCAAACGTCAGGCGTAACAACTCGGCCGCCGCAAAGACTGCAAGTTCCGTGGATCATTTTCTTTTCCTTTCTTCTCAAAAAATGCGCGCTAATCGGGTAAGGACCGGGTTCTAACCGGCCCTCCCCACACCACCCACCATGCGGGTCCGCAGTGGGCGGTTCAACGAATTGACGCGCTCGACGACTACGAATAGCCCTGCGCCTTGCACCATAAGTTCTTGATGCTCGGCAGCCCTTGTGCCTTGAGCCAGTCATTGTTCAACGCGTGCTGCATCGCCGGGGTACGTGCCATGTGCCAGTAGCTTTTGCTGCTGGTGGCATGCTGGATCGCTGACTTCAGGCTCACGCCCATCGCCAGCAGATGCTTGATCTTCGTGCGCGGCCAGCGCCATTGTTTCCAATAGCACATACGCATACGCCGTCTGATCCACTCATCCAGTTCCGGGATCGGCGTGTAGTACTCGCTGATGCCAAAGTACCCCATCCAACCCCGCACGTACTGTCCCAGCTTGTTCAGCCGGAACTCCATTGAGACTCCCCAGCTTCTGCCGGTGAGTTCCTTCACCCGGTGCTTGAATGCCGCCAGCTTCTTTTCCAGCCAGCGGATTTTGCCCCGAATGATGGTGAAGCCCAGAAAGCCGCACTCGCTCATCTTCGCCACCTTGCTTTTGGTGGGGTTGATTTTGAGTTTCAGACGGCCCTCCAGATAGTGCGTCAAACTTTGCATGACCCGTTCCCCTGCTCGTTGCGTCTTGACCAGAATCACCATATCGTCAGCGTAGCGCGCAAAGCGATGCCCACGCCGTTCGAGTTCATGATCCAGTTCGTTAAGCAGGATGTTGGCCAAGAGCGGCGACAGCGGCCCGCCCTGAGGCGTGCCCCTATCGCTGGGCTCAATGTGCTCACCGACCAGCACTCCGGCGCGCAGATAGCGGCCGATCAGGGCCAACAACGCCTTGTCGTGAATCGTTCGCCCGATGATGTTCATCAACACGTCGTGATTGACCGTGTCGAAGAATTTGGCGAGATCGATATCCACGGCAATGGTGCGGCCGTCCTTCACATACCGTTGTACCTGCGTGATCGCCTGATGTGCATTGCGGCCCGGTCGAAAGCCGAAGCTCGATGCCGAGAATCCGGGATCGAAGATCGGCGTGAGCACTTGGGCGATGGCCTGCTGGATGACCCGATCCATGAGGGTCGGGATGCCCAGCAGCCGCTTGCTGCCATCCTCCTTGGGTATTTCCACCCGGCGGACGGCACTGGGGCGGTAGCGCCCATGGTCGAGTTGGCGTCGGATATCTCCCCAGTGCGCCCGCAGGTAGGCGGGAAAGTCTTCAATGGGGATGCCGTCGATGCCCGGCGCCCCCTTGTTGGCTTTCACTCGCTTCCACGCGGTTCGCAGGTTGTCGCTGGAGAGTACCGCCGCCATTAACTCGTTTGTTTCCACTTCGTTCCGTGTCGTCTTGGTTCAAGGCTCGGTTCGGGTTGTTCGCCGGCTCGCCTTCCCCGTCTGGGGTTGCTACGGCTATGCCGAGATCGCTCCGTCTGCTCCTTGTGTTTCGTTGTTTGATCCTTCGCCGCGCCACAACCGGCCCGACTACTACGATCGCTGCTGACTTCTGCCGCGTCACCTCGGTCATTACTGGCCAAGGCGCTGTTTCGGTTGCTGAACGTTGCTGCCAGATTTGTTCGCCCTTGATGCGGGGCAGCCCGCATCGGCGCTGGTTGATTGGGTCTGGCTCAACCGGGCCACGGTTCGTTCAACGTCCGTCACCGCTCGCGCGGCAGATCTCCCCAGGTAAGAACGCGATGTTTCCGCACACAAGCGCTGCATTTACCTTATCCGCTGTCCCGATGGGCTTCGCCATGTGGTGCTGACTCGCCCGCAGATCAGGCCTTTTATGCAATTTCTGTCCGTCGCCTCGCACGTTTGCTCTCCGGCTTCCTCCAGACCAGTCCTCGCGGGCTCGCCCTTGCCTTCGGCTAGTGGTTATCATTTGACTCATCATGAATCCATGTCGGTACTCCCACAGGGGACTTCCACCCCATTACATCGCGCCCATGCTGGGCGCACACCCTGCGCTCAACCGGACCTGCGCAAAAAGCCGCGCAGTCCGGTTAGCTCCACGTTGGGCGTCACAAGGCAGCCGATGAATTGCGTTCTTGAGCTTCATGATTCACGGGTAAGTTCGATTCGTACAGATCGAGGTGAACTCACGCTGAAATTCAGTGCCGCCTATTTGCACAAATCGAAAGGTATTCCTGGCGTCGACGCCGGTAGCGGATGGGTGCAGGAAGGCGAGCTAACTTTTGTCGGAACGGGCTACGACGCACCTATTGATATTGGCGACGGTTGGATAATTGAAGGCAACCTCATCGCTGGCGAAGAAACCATGTCAATCTTGCCCGTGCCATTCAAGGCCACTGGTCACATATCCGCGCAGTTTGGCTTTACCAACGGCTGCTCGCTCAAGGTAGTGGCTACGAGCGTTTGCCTATCACTCTTCGGGGAGCCTCGGTATGTTGAAGAATTTCCTGGCGTCTAAGCAAACCTCAGTGACGCCCAATCGGGTAAGGACCGGGTTCTAACCGGCCCTCCCCACACCACCCACCATGCGGGTCCGCAGTGGGCGGTTCAACGAATTGACGCGCTCGACGACTACGAATAGCCCTGCGCCTTGCACCATAAGTTCTTGATGCTCGGCAGCCCTTGTGCCTTGAGCCAGTCATTGTTCAACGCGTGCTGCATCGCCGGGGTACGTGCCATGTGCCAGTAGCTTTTGCTGCTGGTGGCATGCTGGATCGCTGACTTCAGGCTCACGCCCATCGCCAGCAGATGCTTGATCTTCGTGCGCGGCCAGCGCCATTGTTTCCAATAGCACATACGCATACGCCGTCTGATCCACTCATCCAGTTCCGGGATCGGCGTGTAGTACTCGCTGATGCCAAAGTACCCCATCCAACCCCGCACGTACTGTCCCAGCTTGTTCAGCCGGAACTCCATTGAGACTCCCCAGCTTCTGCCGGTGAGTTCCTTCACCCGGTGCTTGAATGCCGCCAGCTTCTTTTCCAGCCAGCGGATTTTGCCCCGAATGATGGTGAAGCCCAGAAAGCCGCACTCGCTCATCTTCGCCACCTTGCTTTTGGTGGGGTTGATTTTGAGTTTCAGACGGCCCTCCAGATAGTGCGTCAAACTTTGCATGACCCGTTCCCCTGCTCGTTGCGTCTTGACCAGAATCACCATATCGTCGGCGTAGCGCGCAAAGCGATGCCCACGCCGTTCGAGTTCATGATCCAGTTCGTTAAGCAGGATGTTGGCCAAGAGCGGCGACAGCGGCCCGCCCTGAGGCGTGCCCCTAAGCATGCACTACGAACTGTTCGCCGAGGAAGTGCCGGCGCGTGACTGGGTGCAGGCGCGACTGCGCGATGCTAGTTAGCGGCCTCGTTCGCCCGTCTGCAACCGCCACAGCGCGGCATAGCTGCCGTTTTTCGCCAGCAGGTCTTCGTGGCGCCCCTGCTCGACAATTCGCCCATGTTCCATGACATAGATGCAGTCGGCATGGCGCACGGTCGATAGCCGGTGTGCCACGACCAGTGTGGTGCGGCCCCGACTCACCACCTCCAGGCTGCACAGAATGGCCGCCTCGGTTTCGTTATCCACCGCACTGGTCGCCTCATCAAGAATCAGGATGGACGGGTTTTTCAGGATGGCGCGCGCCAGGGCCAAACGCTGCCGCTGCCCGCCCGAGAGCCTCTGCCCGCGCTCACCCACGCGCGTGGCAAAACCCAGCGGCAGGCGCTCGATGAATTCCAGCGCATCGGCCTGCTCGGCAGCAGCGCGAATGGCCTCGTCGGTGGCCTCGGGCAGGCCATAGGCAATGTTTTCGGCGACGGTAGCGTCGGTGAGAAAGGCATCCTGTGCGACATAGCCGATAGTGCGGCGCAGATCGTGCAGGTCAAGCACGTCAATCGGCTGACCGTCGAGCAAAATGCACCCGCGCTGCGATGAGTAAAAGCGCAGCAGCAGCTTGAGCAGCGTGCTCTTGCCCGAGCCTGTGCTACCGACCAAAGCCGCCGTCTCGCCAGCGCCGACTTGGAGACTAATACCGTCCAGCACCGTCGTTTCGCCATAGCCAAAGCCGATGTTCTCGAAGCGCAGTTCGCCACGCACCTGCGTCGCATCGAGCGGTTTGCCAGCGGCTGTAATGCCCACCGGCGTATCGAGCAGGCCCAGTGCACGGTCGATGGCCGACATCGAGCGCTGGTACATGTCGGCCACATCAGCGAGCCGGGTCATAGGCCAGAGCAGGCGCTGGGTCAGGAACACCAGCACTGAATACGCGCCCACGGCCAGAGTGCCGTGGATGGTCAGCCAGCCGCCATAGACGAGCGTGGCGGTGAAGCCGGCGAGGATGGCCATGCGGATCACCGGTGTGATCGCCGAGCTCCAGCGGATAGCCTCGGCATTGCGCTGGCGGTAGTCCATGCTCGCCTCGGCAATGTGGCGGGCCTCGTAGGCCTCGGCGGTAAAGGCCTTGATCGTGGCGATGCCGAGCAGGTTGTTGTTCAGCCGCGCACTCACATCGCCTGCGGCCTGACGCACGGCGGCGTAGCGCGGCGCCAGCCGGCCCTGAAACCAGAACGCGCCGAACAGTATGAAGGGCACTGGCAGCAGGGCAATCACCGCCAGCGTCGGCTGCAGCACGAAGAACACCGCACTGACCAGTATTGACGAGGCGATCACCTGCAAAATCTCGTTGGCCCCGGCATTGACGAAGCGCTCCATCTGGTTGATGTCTTCGTTGAGGATGGACATCAGGTTGCCGGTGCGCTGGTTCTCGAAAAACTGCAGGTCGAGCTTTTGCAGATGGCCGTAAGTGTCCATGCGCAAATCGTGTTGCAGGTTCTGCGCCAGATTGCGCCAGCGCAGGTTGTAGAGATATTCAAACCACGACTCGCCGCCCCAGATCACGATGTTCAGCCCGCCCAGCACCAAGAGCTGCGACCAGGTGTCGGTAATACCCACAAAGCCCAGACCCGACAAGACGTGCTGGGCCAGAAAGCTCTTTTCCCCATTGACCACGACGTCGACTGCAACCCCGATCAAGACCTCGGGCAGCACATCGAAAAACTTGTTGAGCACGGAATAGAACATCGCCAGCCAATAGTCGCGCCGATAGGGCGTGGCATACGCGAGCAGGCGTTTGAGCGGGTGAGTGGCGTCCATGGCTTTACTCCAGAGGTTCGGCGCGTTGATCAAGCGGCTCGCGCCAGTCCCGCGCCGCTTCTTCGCGCACCCAGTCGAGAAAGCGTTGCAGCAGCGGGCTGTCTTGGCGGCGTTGCGGCAGCACGATCCAGTAGCGCCAACGCGGCAGCGTTGGATCGGAATCGGGCGTGGTGGTTGGCGACGGTGAGTGGTAGGCCACTTCCAGATCGCCGGCAAACGGGCGCAGCAGCCGGCCCCGGCGCAAGGCCAGCGACACGAGGCTGCGTCGGGCCAACGCGACTCCCTGTCCCTTGATCGCCGCGCGCACCAGCAGCCCGGAATCACTGAGCATGAGCCCGGCACTGGGTTCCGGCAGATTGATGCCGGCCTTGCGAAACCAGGGTGTCCAGTATTCGAGGTCCGAGCGCAGCAGCGGCAGTTTGGCAAGATCGGCCGGCTTCTTCGGCATGCGCCCGCTGAAGGCCGGACCCACCACGGGAAACAGCACGTCGTCCATCAGGTGCTCGACACGCACGCCGCTATAGCCGCCCGGGCCCCAGCGAATTGCCACATCGACCGCCTCGCGGGCGAAGTCGACGCGCTCGGTCGAGGACAGAATATTCACCTCGCAATCGGGGTTGGCATCAATGAAGGCGGCAATACGCGGCGCCAGCCAGCGCCCGGCAAATGAAGGCATGACGCTGATCGACAAGCGGCGGGTGTCGGAACGTCGGCGCAGATCGCCGATGGCTTCGGCCATCTGACGCAAGGCGGAGTTGGCCACAGCGGCCAGTTCTTCGCCGGCCGGCGTGAGCACCACGGCCCGACCCTGACGCGTGAATAGGGCAAAACCGAGCTGCTCTTCCAGCGCGCGAACCTGATGACTGACGGCACTGTGGGTGACATGCAGCTCCTCGGCGGCACGGGTATAGCTGCCCAAACGGGCCGCGGCCTCGAAGGTACGCAGCGCCGGCAGCGGCGGCAGTTTTCCGGGCGCTAGCATTGTGAATTAAATTCACACATTATCGAGAAATGATCGTTAGTCGTTTTGTCGGTCATGTACCAGAATCAGCATCAATACATCGCAAAATGGTTGCTATCAGGGAGAGTAAGCATGCAAACGAGACTAGCACAACTGAGTTACCGCCTGCGCTCTGGTGAATTGATTTCTCTTGAAAGCGGTGCCAGCTGGTTGGTTTCCTGCCGCCGCGGGCACGTCTGGCTAACCGTGAGCGGACGTACGCAGGACATCTGGCTGACGGCCGGCCAAGGTCTCACGCTGCCCGATACCGCCAAGGTGGTGATTGAGGCTGTGGGCAGCGCCGGAGACAGCGAAATACTCCTCACTCAGCCGGAAAGTGGCCGATCACCGATGACACTCCCACGAAGTACAGTGACCCCGAGGGTTAGCGCCAGCCCCGAGCGCCGGCAGCCGGGCTGGCTAGCGACACTGCGCCGCAGCCTGGCCAAATGCGACATTTGGCACCCCGCACGTGGGAGCGGGGTTTCCGTGAGCGCGTCGAACTGAGGCTCGTCGGAACGCGAAGG
Organism: Rhodocyclaceae bacterium; assembly: GCA_016702335.1. Lineage (GTDB taxonomy): Bacteria > Pseudomonadota > Gammaproteobacteria > Burkholderiales > Rhodocyclaceae > JADJEF01. Next base: position 478,299 of record JADJEF010000018.1, on the reverse strand, counting down.
CCAGATAAGCTCGCGCGTCTATCTGGCCTTCGCCGATGGAGTCCCCCTGCCGGCGGCTCGCGCGATTTCGCACCTGACGCCAATAGACGACGCGGCCACCACGCCGCCTGAACTTTCTATGGCACCGGCTTTAGAACGGTTAATATCGTTCGGGCGATTCGGGTTGCCACATGTCAGCTTGCGTCTGAGTGCAATTTCGCAAGCCTGCGCCGATTCAGAAGCATGAAAAATGACCCAATGCGTACTGGCATGGTGCCATGTACTTGTCGCTGAATGCTTTCACAAGAGGATGTGATGTGACCAAGAAAATTAATCATCTGTTTGGCGCGCTACTGGGTTCAGTTTGTATGTTCGCGGGCTCAACATGGGCACAGCATATCAGTGTCGTTACGGAGCAATACCCACCTTACAATTATGAAGAAAATGGCAAGATAAAAGGTGTTGGTACCGAAGTGGTTGAAGCAGTATTAAAGGAGGCCGGAGTCACCTACGATATCAAGATATATCCTTGGGCTCGCTCATTGAGCATGGCAGAAACGGAAGAAAACGTACTGATTTATTCCATTAGCAGAACCGAAAAACGTGAAAATATCTATAGATGGATCGGTGTAATTTCGCCAATCCGTTTTTATATATATGCTCTCAACAGCCGCAGCGATATTCAAACCATGAAGGACATAGATCAGGCAAAGCCATATAGAGTGGGCGTTGCCCACAAGGATGCCCTGGAGCAGTATTTTTTGGATAAAAAATTCCCCAACATTGCCAGCTCCTATGACAACGAAATAAATATAAAGAGATTGTTTCTGGGCGATATCGACCTGTGGCCGATGTCCGAATATACCGCCAATTACTTTCTTGGAAAAATTTCCCACAAGCCAAGCGACCTAAAAAAGATTCATGAAATAAAAGGGTTTGCAAACGGTGACCAATATATGGCGATGAGCCTCAGCACGGATATCCGTGTAGTCAAGAAGATTCAAGACGCCCTGAAAAAAATAAAGCACGATGGAACGTACAAGAAAATACTATCCAAGTATGAGTAAGCATTTTCCGTAGCAGCTGCGCCGTAGCAGACGGCCCGACCGGGAAAGTCCTTCCAGCCATTCATTGATGACACTATCGTGCGAGTTCAGAAAAGTGTATTTTGGACGCGCTATCAAGGAGGTGCTCCATGCGGTTACGTTCAGTTCTGGCAAGCGCTGCTACGCTGACCCTCGCAGTTTTTCTGCCCGTAGCGGCGTGTGCGGCCGCCGAGCTTGATGCGTCAAAACTGGGCATCACGATGATGCCCATGACCAAAGGGATCATCGAGGGGGTCAACTGGCAGGCAAAAGAGATCACCCTTTCCCATGAGCGCATTTACGACATCAACCTTGCTCCCGAAACGACCACGTTCAAGGTGCGTGACATAAAGACTCTGCGAGCATTTCATCCCGGTGATTCGGTCTATTTCATTGCCGACAGGATCAAAGGTGCGCCTATAGTCATCAAGTTGCTCGAACGCCATCCAGAGTAGCTTGCCAAGCCAAGTGTTCCAACCGACAAAAACGAGGAGTATTCATGAGCAACGCTGACACCATTAACCGCTTCTACAGTGCCTTCGCGAAACGCGACCCGGTCACCATGGCAGCGTGCTACGACGAGAGCGCGGTATTTTCTGATGAGGCGTTCGACCTGAACGGCAAGCGCGAAGTCGCCGGCATGTGGGCCATGCTCCTGAGCACGCCGCAGAAGCCTGGCGACGAAGTCTGGAAGCTGGAGTTCAGCAATGTGTCGGCGAGCGGCAATGAAGGCCAGGCGCACTGGGATGCCACCTACCGTTTCACTGCCACAGGGCGCCTGGTGCTCAACCGTATCGACGCAAAGTTCCGTTTCAACGACGCCGGGTTGATCGTGGAACACCGTGACACGTTCGACTTTTGGCGCTGGGCGCGTCAGGCGCTGGGCGCACCGGGAGCGCTGCTGGGCTGGACTCCCTTTCTGCGTAATAAGGTGCGTACCCAGGCGCGGGCGAATCTGGACAAGTTTCTCGCGAAATAGCGTTCAGCCGGAGTTCTCGCCATGCCGCTTCGCGAAATTATGCTCAATCTGTATATCGCGGCCGATACGCACGCGCTGGCGATCCTGCTCGGGTCACTGCTGTGGGCCATCGGCGGCACCCTGCTGGCGCGGGTCGGCAAGGCCGGAAAAACCGATAGCGATGGCCGTCTCATTGCCAGCATCGTCATCGGCGGTGCGCTGATCTGGCTCGTCGTTGGCGTGCTTGCCCTTGCGATAGCCCACGTGGGCTACAAAAAGGGGCTGCTTGACGCCAACATCCTGTTGCTGCTGTCGCCAATTGCGTGTCTTTGCGCCAGCATGGTCGGCATTCATTGGGTATTCCCTCTGAACGAGCTGGCCACGATACGGACGCTGCGCGACATCGCCGTGTTTGCGCTCGCCTGTGCCGCCGGTATGTGGCTACTGTCGCAGTTTCGCGGCTGGGGCATTGTGTTTCTCGGCGGCCTTGGCGACCTCCTGCTGATTGGCGCATTTGCAGTGGCGTTTCTGCGAGTCCTTTACCGACGTGCATTCACGGCCTAATGCGGCGCACTGCGGCGTTTTATGTTTTCTTCCTCGCATCGCAAGACTCACAACTACTTCGCTTATACCGGGCCGGAGCCGAAGTGCGACTGCGACCTGTTGCAGACCGAATACTGCTGCCAGCACGAGGACTTGGTGCACACGCAACTCATCGCCGAGGAGCGACTCGACCTTAGTCTCGACGAAGGTCGCCAGCACGCCTCCTATCGCATTGAGATTCGTCAATGCCCGATCTGTATGCAGCTTTGGTGGATGCACCTGCAGGGCGCTACCCATTACACCCACGAGCGCGACAGCATGGTCGTGATCGGTTCTGTGAATGTCACCTTTAGTTCTGCGGTACGTTGCCCGGATCGGGCCAGTGCCGATGAGCTGACCCAGTGGCTTCCGCGTTATCAGGATGCCATTGCACGCGCCGTGCGCATTGACCGGACGAAGGGAAACCTGATCGGCGCGGTGCGTGCCTGCGTTGAGCTCGCGGCGCTCAACCCACGCACGCAAATGCTCGCAGGAAGCGGTTCGATTCCGCGCGAATCGAGCCGCACACGTCAACGCCACGACGCACGAATGAAAGCCTGTATTGAGATCCTCGAACAGTCACCAGACGATGCCGCTGCCTGGCAGGAACTTAAGAAGCTACAACGCTGGTGCCAGCAGGAGCACCTGCTCGACCCGGCGTTCATGCCAGAGCATTGGACCGCAGAAGAGCTATGGACGCCAGCACTCGCTGGTATTGGATCATTCGAGTTCGCGATATCGGCGGTGCGCAACGCCGCCCAAGGCAAGGCGCTGGGCTCACCCGAACACATCGAACTACGCCGCCTCGAAGATGCCATTGCCACGCGTTGGACCGAACACATGCGCATCATGGAGTGGCCAAGCCTTGAAGTGGAGTTCCATTGCCTGCTCGAGCACGCCAAGTTGCTTTACCCGGAGACAGTCGCTGGCGACACCGCCTCATGGGATCACCCTAAACAGGTCTGCATGCGAATCTACTGGCTACTCTCACGCCTTGGCGTCAAGCCGTCCTGGAGGGTGACTGCACCTGGCTGGATTGCAGAGCGCACCGGACTGCCCGATGGCCAAAAGCGCACACACTTCAATTCCTGCCGCAGGGCTCTGTTGGATTTGCGGCGACGCGAACGACTGCGCTTAGGCACGTAGCAGCATCAGGGATCCTCCTCACGCGCTTGCACGTTGTCCAAGGTGCTGACCGCCTTGACCACAGCGAGCCCAAACTCCGCAGCGAATTTCTCCTCCGGACTGCTCCAGTAGACCACCATGGCCTGCTCGTTCATCGAAACCACGACGCCAGTGTCACCACGTTTTCGATTGGCGCCAAAACGAGGCATTACGAAGGTGGCGCGGCAATCGGGACCGATGATGCCCAGCAGATCGTCGCGCACAGCCGTATTGGCGAAAAATTGCTTAGCCGCACTCACCTCTGTATCGGCGAGCAGTGGCGCATCAGCCCCCACATACGTCCCGTTTAGCTTGTAGCTTTGATCAAAGCGGACGTCGCCGGTTCTGAAGCCCGCGTTAACTCCGTAGGCCGTAGTGGCAGTGAACGCCACCGGCAGCGGCCGCGCGTATCGCACCACCAACAACAAACTGCACAGTCGTTGGAAGGAGATACACGGCATGCCATCGGCGAAACCCGGGCCGGTCGGATCGAGCGGCAGGTCGGTGGGTCCGATATAGCTTGCCCCGGTCGCCAGCCACATCTCGCCCCCAGGGATAGGCCCATGCCAGAGCAACATGCGGGCATCCGGCGAGGCTATGGTCTTCAGGGCGAGTGTTTCGGCGATCCGCGTGGCACAGGCCGCGACGTTTTTCCGCCCGAAGCGCCACAGCAGCCGCGTCAGTAGCGCAAAGCCTCCCCACGCAGCGAGCAGGGTCAGCATGGTTACACCGAGCAAGCCCAGCAGATTGAGCATCACTTCAGTCATCTCAGTCAATGCTCTCGTGTAGCCACGTAACCGTATATCCCGATCAGCCTTTTGCCAGAGCGTCTCTCGCGGCCGCCAGCCCCTCCAGTGCCGCCGCGTGGCAGCGTGGGTCGTGAAACTCGGCAGCGTGCTCGAAACAGCCGGCGGCTTCGTCGGCGTCGCCCAACGCCATAAAGCTGTGGCCCAGATTGAGCCATGGCAGCGGATCGTCGGGATCAGCGTTGGTCCCCTCGATGAAGGCATCGCGCGCGTCGTCGTGCAGGCCGCAGCGTCCGCAGGCCATGCCCAGTTCGTTATAGATCGGCGAACCATCGTTGCCAGCCGCGATAGCCAGTCGAAAGCTCTCAATCGCTTCGCGTGGCGTGCCGAGTTGATAGGCTTGCAGATACGCCATGTAGGTCCAGCCCGAGGGATTCTCCGGACACGTTTGCGCGGCGCGAAAATACGCCGCCAAGGCCTTGTCGTGGCAGCCCGCGCCCTGCTCGCACAGGCCGATGCCGATAATCGCGCTGACCGCCTCATCGCCCGCACGTTGATCGGTTGGCAAGGCGTCGAAAAAAGCCTGGTATTCCAGCGTCGCTGCGTCAAAGCTTGACTGCGCGCGCAAGACCCGGGCGCGCTCCAGCGCATCAGCAGCCTTACCGGCCTGACGCATCAACCCATGCAATTTGGCGCGACGCGCCTCGCGCCGCGCCGCATCTGTCTCGCGCGCAATCGACTGATCGAGGCTTACCACGCATTCGCCCAGCTGTCCTGCACGCGCCTGTGCGCTACCGAGCAACCACCATGAATCCGGCCAGTCTGGCGCACGCGTGATCAACTGGCTGAACGCACTGACCGCTCCCTTCCAGTCCTTCGCCGCCAGCCGCGCTTCGCCCTGCTCCCGGATTGCCCAACCTTCGCTCAGCGGGCCGCGCCCGAATGCCGGGGCGTAATGCAAGGTATGGTCACGCACGCTGAGGCGACCCACATCGACCGAATCGGCGCCCCGATAGTCGATATCACCACTGAGCCGGTAACCCCACGGGAGCAAAAAATGCTGCTGCAGGTAAGTAAACCAACTGATGGGTTCGTAGTGCGAGCCGGTCTCGGGTATGTGCAGGCCGCCACCATCCGCCGTTGGCTGCCAGCAGCACCAGAGATGCGGTTGTCCTGCGGGTGGCCGGTTGAAATCACTGATGCCGACATCAGCGGGAGCCGGACCACCAGGGTCGAGCATGGGCCCGCCGCCCTCCTGCCCGAGCATACCGCCCGCCCCGACGAAAAATCCACCCTCTTCACCGATGGGCAAACCCGCTGCCGTCCGCATCTCATCAGGCCGCGAACTCGAAAACGCCGCGTCACGACACACCCGCCGAGTCTGGGAAAACGCCTCAAGATAGCGGCAATGAATGCGTGACAGCGGCGGGTCAATCGACAGCACGCCGGTAAAGTTGGCACGGTAGGACATGACGGAACCCCTGCACCGAAAAAGCGAACTCTATCACTGACCTTGCCGGTCGAACTTCATTGCCATCAAAGCCGGGAATGAACCTGACGTCAGACTCTGGCATCAGACTCTGGCATCTTGCGCCGCACCTGACTGGTGAGGCATGATGGCGTTTCCAGTTTTCTTGATCGACGTGCTTAAGACTCGTCTGCAGATTCGTACCATGCCCCCGACCCCATCAGCCGCTACGCAAGTTCGTTGGGCGCGCCAATTGCGCTACTTCTCCTTTCATCCCTCGCCTGGCGGACATGGCGATTGTCCGGAAACCTTGAGCGCATCGATCGCGTATAGCGGCATCGATGAATTGCTTTCGCTTTTTGTTCGCATGGGACGACCGCTGTCCCGACTACCCGAGGGCGCCACCGTCCCTGTGCATGGAAAAACCTATACCGGCGACGAGTGGAGCGCTTTAAAACACCCGATCACTGCCTGGCCAGATTACGAGGATCCACGCATCGGGCCCTTGCTCGGGATCGAATGCGTTGTCAGCATCACGGGTAACAAAATCGCTATCTACTTGTCCGGAGGCAAGGATAGAGATTTCTGGTCGGTATCCGAAACCGACTATATCAATGCGCAGGCAATAGAACGGGCGTTCGATGAATTGGGCATAACCCCAATGGCTGCTGATCTAGCCATAGACCGAGCAAGCGAATGACGCAACCCCGCATCGCCCACGGCAACGGCAAGCTGCCGATGCATGTGCACTATATTTGGCACAATCAGTACGGCTATCGTATCGAGTTCTAACACCCCCGGAGATCGCGTTGGATTTCCTGCCCATCAGAACTCATTCGGTCTGGCTGAAACATCAAACCCAACGAAGCCCTGCGAGGAGAATTCCTTCTCCGTGTACCAGAACCATCCGAGCTGCCCTGGATGCAGGCGGAAGGTGACTGTGTCACCCGGTTCGGCGCGGTCGAAATCATCGCGTCCGACCCGCAGGCGTTCCTCAGCAAGATCGTCTTTCCATCCGCGTACGATGAGGTTGTATTGCCAGTGTTCAGGGAGGGCTCGGCCGTTTTTCCCCTTGTATATCGCCTTGTCCAGCACAACCGTCGACACTTCGATAAGCGGCGCATGATCCTGCTCTACATTGACGACACAGAGCATGGCATACGCCACCATGATCGCGCTCAGGAAGGCGTTCCCCATGAGCACCAAGCGGTCGAGCCAGGTAGGGAAAATCTTGCTGAAGGCGTTAAACCAGAATGCGACGTAAATCGTACTGCCGATCAGTGCCCATTGCAGGACCGCCGGTACGACATCCGACGGGTCGAGCTGAATGTGAACGCGCATCAACTCGGTCATCCGGTAAACGGCGGCGCCGATGATCAGTAGCGGCAGAATATGAGCAGCGTGCTGCAGCCATTTTCCTGGTTGGGAGGGGGCAGTAGCAGATAGCACCGGCGGCAGGACGACTGCCGGTGGGTCTGTTGGTGTGTCTGCCGGGGGAGCGCAAGCCGCAGGCGATGGCCCCGGTGAGAGTTCCGCCAAGAGCTCGGGTGGGGACGGTGGCTCGGCCTGCACGGCGGGCACCGGCTCCAGGGGCGCTTCGGGAATTGCTGGTGGTTGGGGCGGCGGCTCGGGTAACGGCGCTGGTGTCACGGGCACTTCTGGTGGTGCAGCAGGCAGCAGATCGGCAGGCGGGGATGGGGGCGATGCCGGTGTGACCGGCATCGGCATGGGTGGCGGCCGGTTCGCCGGATCGAACAAATCGATAGGCGGGCCGAGGATGTCCTTCAGTTTCGCCTCCTGCCATTCCTCGGGCCATTCGCTCACCTCGTCGATGATTTCGCGCACAGACCACGCGGCCTTTCCACCGCATAGAATTTCAAGGTAATTGATTGGTCTGCCCTTCTCTTTCAACCAATAGTAGGCATCGTCGGACGGTCCCATGATGACGTGCCCGATCATGAAGGGCACACGTGCCGCGATCAGAATTTCCATCTGTGCGCCGAATTCGGCCTTGTTCGCACACTTCAGTCCGGGATAGAAACCCCAGCGCGATCTCAGCTGGCGGGGGTCGTGAATTTCGATGCGATAGCTGCCATCCTGGTTATGGAAGATGTAGTGGACATGCAACGGAAGCTTGCCATCTCCGTACGCGATCCGGGGTTTGGATTCGCCGGGCACTGGTGGCGGCGCTGCTTGAACAGGCGCAGGCGGACGTACCGAAGCGTCAACTTTCGGTCGGTGCCAACGAAAAATGTACCAAGAACGGATGATCAGAGCGACGCCGGGGACGAGAAAGGCAGCACCGGTTTGGGCTGGGATGGTGTCGGCAAGTAGCCACCAGCAGATCACTGCGATACCTAGCAGGGCAATGCCGGTCAACGACTCTCGCTTAGCCGGGTGAAGACGTTTTAGGTTGCGCTTGTCAATGACTCGTTCGGCGAGCAACTCAAGTTTCGCTTCGACGCGTCGCGCGTCTTCGATCATCGCCGGGGTGATTTCATAGGGAACATCACTAGCGGTGATCGAGAGTATCAGCTCGAAGTTCCAACGCATGGAATAGACAGGCACATCGCCAATCATGACGAGACCCGGTGGGGCGGGCTCGCGGGGACTGCCATCTGATGGATCGACCTCTTCGAACACAACGTTTTGAACGTCGGCAGGCGAGCAGGTCGGCGGCTTGGGAAGGGACTTGACGCCCAAGGCGGCAAATATTTCAACGACATCAGCGTGGGAGTTTGCGCGCAGGCTCACCTCAAGACAGTCGGGGTGATCGAGCATGCCCCCTGGGCCGCGGTTCGCACGAAAGTAGCGCAGCGTCCGCGCCAGATCGCGCACACGAATCTTGGGTTTCCTGGATTTGCGTCGGCTCATGAAGGGGCGTTTGCCGGGTTTGGCAATCTGACATCCTTGTTGAAAACACTAATAATCGTGTAACCGTGGGTTCTGGCGGGACGGCGATGGAGCCCGGGGCTACCCTCGCGGGGATGCACCCGGGGCACCACGGACCGGGAGATCCAAGCCATGCGTCGTCTCAGAAGCGTTTGGGCTCGCCCAGACGCGCCACCCGTGACACGACGGGGCTGTCGGTCTGCGCGCCGTAACCTTCAATCGTAATGTCCATGTCGCCCGGGCCATTGCGTACCACCACGCACCACGGACCCTTGGGCTTGCCCTCTTCGTAGCATTCGATCACGTCGCGATCTGGCAAGCTTGCGACCAAGTAATGAATACCCGTGCCACCCATCTGGTGCAGGCTGTAAAAAGAGGCGTTGGCCATCGAATCGGCCTGTGTCATTTCGAACAGCTTGTGCGCCTGTTGCACCGCACGCTTCAGCGCCTCTGTTTTACCGGCATCGGGGTTGGGGGAACTGCAAGCAAGCAATACGCAAGCAGTGAGCAAGGGGAGTGTCATGCGAATCATCGTTAAGTTCCTTTCGCGCACCGGTGGATAGATGTAAAGACGGATATGAACTGCTCGGGCCAGTGCGATCATATCGCTACTCGATTCATTATGATTGCAGTCGCTGCCAGCGACGTCTTTCAACCCTAGATCCGTAGCGGTCGGCTCCAAATGACGCTGCCGGGCACCGACGACTTTCTTGCTAAGCTGTCGTCATCATCAACATAGCAAGGAAACCTCGTGGCCACTTCATCCTCCAAGCGCGCGCCCACGCGCCGAAAATACGACGTTGTCCTGTACGGCGCGACGGGTTTTGTCGGCCGCCAGACGGTGGCCTATTTCGCCGGCTTGCGCCCGTCGGTGCACAAGCAGGTGCGCTGGGCGCTGGCAGGGCGCAGCGCAGCGAAGCTCAACGAGGTGAAGGCAGCCTGCGGTGCGGGGGCAAGCAATGCGGATGTCATAGTCGCCGACGCTCAAGACACCAAGGCCCTGGACGCGCTGGCACGCAGTGCCAAGGTGGTTCTGAGCACTGCGGGGCCATTTGCCGTTTTCGGCAGTGCGCTGGTAGCGGCATGCGCGCGCAACGGAACGCACTATGTCGATATCACCGGCGAAACGCCCTGGGTACGCGAAATGATCGACGAGCATGAGGACGTCGCGAGCTCGACGGGTGCGCGCATCATTCCATTCTGCGGATTTGATTCGGTGCCTTCCGACCTCGGTGCCTGGCTGATGAACCAGGCCATGCAGGAGATGCACGGCGAGCCCTGCGCCAGCGTCAAGAGTGCCGTCACCATGCGCGGCGGCGTCAATGGCGGCACGCTGGCCTCGGGCATCAACATGCTTGCGTCCGACGCGGTCAAGGATTTCATGCAGCCATTCCTGCTCAATCCCCGGGACGCCGCCGGCCTCGCCGGGTTGCCCGACGACACCAGTGTCGACGCCGACCCGGTATTACCCGCCTACGACCCCGACTTTCGCGCCTGGCTGGTACCCTTCGTCATGGGCCCGATCAATACGCGGGTCGTTCGCCGCAGTGCCGCGCTGCTCGGCTATGGGCCGCAGTTTCATTATCAGGAATACATGCGCATGGGCGCAGGGCCGATTGCCGCGGCAGCGGCGACGGGCTTTTGCGCAGGCATGGCCTGGTCGAAATTTGCCTTGCGCGTGCCGGGCGTCCGGCAGGTGACAGAAAGGCTCATGCCCGGCCCGGGCAAGGGCCCCTCGGAGCGGAGCATGGACAATGGCTCGTACCGCTGCGAGTTGGTCGCCATCAGCCCCTCGGGCAAGCGCCTGCGCGGAAAGATCGCCGATCGCGGCGACCCCGGCAATCGCGCCACCACCAAGATGGTGTGCGAGGCCGCGCTGTGCCTGGCCCTGCAGCTTGAAGACCTGCCCCAGGCGGCAGGCGAAGGTGGCTTCCTGACCCCGGCCAGCGGCCTGGGCGATGTGCTGGTGTCGCGCCTGCGTGCGGCGGGCATGACCCTCGTCGCGGGCAACGAAGGCGGCTGATGCCACCAGGCACGCGACCGCCGTCAATCGCCGTCCAGCCCACATCGGATTTCCGCAAGTCGGCGCTGGCGACACGGCGATCAAATCCCGGCGATGAGTGTGCCGACCAAGGCACGGTGGGGAGCGGGTACGCCCTTCCGACAAAAGCAAAAATCTGCAGCCGCCGCGGGTTCCCGATCCGGCTACTACTTGTCGCTGACCAGTTCGATCAGGGTTGACCCGTTGTGCTGATTGGGACCGAAGCGGACGCGAAAGCCGCCCAAGTCCACATCGCCAATCGCCTCCATGCCTTTGATCACGGTATCCCGCGTCAGGGGAACCTTGGCATTTTTCAGTCCGTCCGCCATCACGCGCGCGCTCAGGTAACCCTCAAGGCTGATCGAGTCAAATTTTTTATCACCCGAGTCACGCATCGCCGCCTGATAACTGGCCACCACCGCACGGGACGCATCCTGCGCACTGGGCACCACCTGAGCCACGGTAACGCCCTTCATGTGGCCAACCAACGCCGCACGCAAAGGCTCCAGGCCGACAAAAGACAAGGTATAGAAGCCACCTTTGAAGCCTTTCTCGCGCGCCTTGTCAATAAACGCCGCCACTGTGCCATAGGCGCTCACCATAAATATGGCGTCGCTGGAAGATTTGGTCACCAGCGCCTCGACATCGCGACTCACGTCGGTCGAGTTGCGCACCACGGGCGCGGTCGCCACGATCGCTATACCGACGCGCTCGCAGGCTTTTTTCATGGCATCGAGCCCGGTGCGACCGAAGGAATCAAACTGGAACAGCACATTCAGCGTTTTGACCCCGGCAGCTTTCATTGCCGAGGCCAATTGCATCGCCTCTTCGCCGTAGCTCGCGCGCACATTGAACACATAGGGATCACCCGGCTCGCGCAAAATATCAGCACCGCTAAAGGCGCCGACGAAAGCAATCTTTTCGCGCCGCACGTAGGGCAGCGCGACATTGCTCGTTGGGGTACCGACGTAGCCAAACAAGGCCACAACGCGGCTGTCATCAAGTAACTGTTTGGTGTTGGCTTCAGCCCGGGCAGGCTCGTAGCCATCGTCGAGCAGATCGACAACCACCTTGTTGCCCGCGATACCACCCTTCTGGTTGAGTTGTGCGAAATAGGCTTTCGCACCGGCATGGTAGCGCGAGCCCAGCGCCGCCGCCGGTCCGCTCAGGGCAGCCGAACTGCCGATATGAATCTCCGCCGCGTGCGCTCTGGAAAAGGCTACGCCCGCGACACAGGCCATCAGGCCAACGATCAGACGAAACCGCCAGAATCTCTTTGTGTAGGTCATGGTCTTGGGCCTTGGGGTGACCGCCGAGTGAGCGTCGAACTGACTATATCAGCATTAAAACGGTCTGAGGCAACAGCGGCTTGTCGCTGATTTTCACGGTCGTTACGCAACAAGAAGCCGTGGCCGAAAGGCAAAGATACGGATGGGTATGACGCTCACGTCAGCGTGGCCGCCAGCGCCGCGCAGTGCGTCCGCGCACCGGCAAAATCGAGCTGATTCACCGAGGCGTCAAGGGCTTGCAACTGGGCGGACGCCTGCGGCGAGAGTGCTGAGCCATGATCCGTGACGACCTGTGCGCAGACGGCGATCGCGTGCATATTGCTCGTCTGCAAGAGCGCTCCGAGCTCATCCAGGGCCCGATGAAGGGCGGTTTTGTCCAGCATCGCCGTGGCTGCGAAAGACGACTCCTGCACGGCGGGGGCGGTGGGTGCACCACGGTGCTCATCAGGCAACTCAGGGACAAGTCCCGCCACTTCGTCCAGCACAGCACTGAGCAGAACTCTGATTTGGCGGAGGCTGGCATCCAATTCATCTGTCGCCCGATCCGGTTGCTTGAGCATCGACTCCAGCTCTGCCCCGGCCTGCGCCAGTCGCGTCGCACCGATGGTCGACGCGAGACCCTTGAGTGTATGCGCACAGCGTACCGCGTCACCCCATTTGTCTTGCGCCAGATAGTGGCTAACTTCATTCAGTTGCAGCGGCGCATCGGCACGAAAGGAGCGCAGAACCTGATCGTAAAACTCCCGCATGCCACCCAAGCGGGCGACGGCCGTATCGATATCGAGCAACGAAGAGCTTATCGCACCGCAAGTCGGCGCTGGTGAGACGGCGACTTCATTGGCTACCGCTTCGAACGGGGCATGCACCGGCTTTGTCACATGTCGCAACAGCGTGTCGATCAGAACCTTGAGGTCGATCGGCTTGGAGACATGGTCGACCATGCCCACGGCGCGGCAAGCCTCCTTGTCCGAGTCGAGTGCGTTGGCGGTCATGGCGATGATGGGCACGCCAAGCATCTGCGGCTCGGCGCGGATGCGCCGGGTCGCTTCCAGTCCGTCGATATCAGGCATTTGCATGTCCATCAAAATCGCATCATGGGCCTGGCGCGCATTAAGTGCCATGCTCACGCCCTCGATGCCACCGCCGGCGATCTCGACCTGCGCGCCACTGTGGCCGAGAAGCTCGAGCGCAATCTGCTGATTGATCAAATTGTCCTCGACCACCAGCAGGCGCAAGCCCTCCAGCCGCCGTGAGTCCTGCACGGGGGCCACGACCTGGACTGACCCGGTACGGTGCGCGCGCGCATCAACCACACTGTCGTAAAGCATGGAGCCCGTGATGGGCTTCACCAGATAGCCGTCGAGCAGTTCGATTTCGCGCCGCGACTTTTGGGCAAATACTTCGTGGCCGCTGCTGCTGACCATGATCACGAGGGGCGACTTGCTCACCACCTCGGGGTCGGACATCTCGCCCATGCGCTGGCGCAACTGCCGTGCTGTTTCCCAGCCGTCCATGCCCCCCATGTGCCAGTCGACCAGCACCACATCGAAGTTTTCCGATGCTTGGCCATCGCTCGCGCGGTCAAGCCGCGCCAGGGCTGCCTCGCCCGTTTCCGCACACTCCGCGTGCCAACCCATCGACTGGACGATGTTTTGCGCCACCATGCGCGCGGTCGCATTGTCGTCGACAATCAGCGCATGCAAGGGGCGCCCCTCGACTGTCAGCGACACCGGCTCGGCATGGGCGCTTTCGCCGACCGCAAAGGGAAGGCTGAAACGGAAACAACTGCCCTGCCCTGGCTCACTCTCCACCGTCAGTTCGCCACCCATAAGCTCTACAAGGCGTTTGCTGATCGCCAGGCCCAGGCCGGTTCCGCCGAAGCGACGACTCGTCGAACTTTCAGCCTGACTGAAACCCTGAAAAATGTAGGCGAGCTTATTGGGCGCGATCCCTATGCCGCTGTCCTTGACGGCGAAATCAATGGTCAGAGCGCCTTGTCCACCGTTATCGCCTGCACCGCCCGCCCCCTCGTTGCGGCGACGAATGGAAAGCACAACTTCGCCCTCTTCCGTGAATTTGATGGCATTACCCGCAAGGTTGAGCAGAACCTGACGCAAGCGCAATGGGTCGCCGATGAGCACCGCAGGCACGGTGGAATCCAGATCAAACAAGATTTCGATCGGCTTGCCGCGCAGGTTGGCCGACAAAATGACCGAGAGCTCGCGCAGCAAGTCGCCGAGCACGAATTCCTGGTTGTCAATCTCAAGCTTGCCGGCTTCCACTTTTGAAAAATCGAGAATGTCGTTGATGATGCCCAGCAGCGCCTTGGTCGCCGTCTCGGCCTTGGTGGCATAGTCGCTTTGGCGCTCGGTAAGTTCGGTGCGTGCGAGCAATTGCAGCATGCCCAGAATGGCATTCATGGGGGTACGGATTTCATGGCTCATGGTGGCCAGGAAGTCACTCTTGGCCTTGCTCGCTGCCTCGGCACTCGCGATGGATTCGCGCAGCACCTGCTCCAGCTGCCGTTGCTCGGTGATGTCGCGATTGACACCCAGCAAACGCAGTGCCTTGCCATCAGTATCGCGCTCGACCGTTGCGGCCGCGTGGATGTAGCGAATCTTGCCGTCAGCGGCCAACAGACGAAAAACCGGGCTGTAAGTGATTCCGCGTTGCACGAGCGCCTCGATCTTTGCCTCCACGTCCGCCACGTCATCGGGATGAATTCGAGAACGCCACTGCTCGTAATACTTTCCTTCCGGCTGGTTTGCCGGCAGGTCATACATAGCCAGCATGCGCTCGTTCAAGACCATCTTGCCGTCGCCGAGATTCCACGCCCAGATTCCCAACTCGGCAATCTCGGAGGCCTTCATGAGCTGGTCACGAGCAGCCAGCAGGCGCGCCTCCTGCGCCGTGCTCTCTTTGAATTCATACCGAATCAGCAGGCCGGCCAAGAGCGCAATCAAGACGCCGATGACAAGCGACGCCGTGCGGGCATTACTTTTCGCTGCCAGCGCAGACTCGGCGCTGCGCCGGCCCGATTCAATGTGGTGGTTAATCTGATCCTCGATGACAGTGTTGAGCTGCGCCGCCAGTCCAAGGAATTCGTCCGACTCAAGCAAATCTCTTGCCCCCAGTTGAGCTTCAGTCCCCTTTCTGGACTCGCTGAGGATGATCTGCACGGCAGCGTCGTATTCCGGCCACAGCGACTTGATCTTGTAAAAGTAGTCGCGATCCTTCTCGTCGACGATGCAAGGCTGGCCGAGGCAGGCGTTGAGGCCAAAGCGGCTGATGCTTGCCTCGACTTGCTGCCGAAAGTGCTTTATCCGGGCTTCCGTCGCACTCAGGTGCTCGGGATTGACCTCGGTCACGTGCGCGCTGACCTGGATCTGAACCTGCAACAAGCCTTCGCGCAGATCGTCCAGCGTCGCAATGCTGCCCACGGTGTTGGTGTGGGCATAGTTGGCGCGGTCAAACACCGTCTCCATCTGATACAGGAGTGCGCCGGTCAGCGCCGCAATGCCAAAGACCACCACGCCGATGAGCAGGCCAACGCGCTGAGAAAGTGTGAGTTTCACGGGCGGGGCAGGCGGGCGTGGCGCAGCGGGTTTGTTGAAGCGAAGGGCGTCAGCTCACGGCGTTCAATTCACCCAGCACGTTGGCCACCGAACCAGAGTCCGGCAAGTGCGCCAAAGCACCCACCAGTTGGTCGCGCACATCGGCCAGCAGCGCATCGAAGCGCGCCGTGGCCATGCCCGTCGCGGTGGCGATTGCTTGCACGCAGGCGCGTTCGGCCACTGTGAAATGGCCGTCGGCGTGGGCGGTCATCAGGCACATGAGTACCAGCGTATCGGCGAACTCGGCGTTGCAACCGGCGGCTTCGGCAGGCTGAAACGGCTGTGCTTCGGCCTTGACCAGCACGCTCGCCGTTGGCGGCATGTCGGCGCTGCGCGAACTTTCATAGAACTGCCCGATCAACGCGGCCTCGGAGGGATGGATGCCATCGATGGTGGCTACCGACAGCATGGCGCGGGCCAACAGCACCACTTCGGCCGAGCTGAGGTTTTGGTCGTGAATTGCCTGCATGGTGTTCTCCTTTAAAAATCGGTTTTAGCGAGACAGCGCGAGCCGCCGCGCCTGCAGCAACTTGCTCTGGATGTCAGCGAGTGTCATGTCGCGATAGCGCGCGGGCAGCATCGAACGGCGCGAGGTTTCCGACACGGCGAGCAGTTCCATGAATTCGATCATGTCACGTTCTTGCGGCGGCATGAAGTCGGCTGCCGCCTGTTGCAGTAGGGTGGCGTCAAGCGCTACCTTTCCGGTGCGCGCCAGTTCAACCGCCAGCAGCGCCAGCGCTTCGAGGTCGGCATTGGAATAACCCTCAAGGGTTTCGCACACCCCCAGCAAGGCCTCGGGAACGGCAACGCACGCCTCGCCATAGCGTGACAGAACCGCTTGTATTACCTGCTGCCGCTCGGCACCGGACTGACAATAGAAAAACGGAATCTTGCGGTCAAGGCGCCCAGGGCGCTTGATGTCGGTGTCGAGTTTGTCCGGACGATTGGTCATCATCACAAACAACACCTGGCCGCGATTTTCGGTTTCGGCCATGAATTCCTTCAAGCGCGCGATGACCCGTGACCCGGTGCCGCCGTCGCCTTCGCCCCCATCCCCCCCCGATCCGAAGCTGCGATCGCCTTCGTCGATAATGACCGCAATCGGCCCCATGGCCTTGACCGTGGCCAGCACGCGCTCAAGGTTTGCTTCCGTCGACCCTACCCACTTTGAGCGGAAATTCTTCAGCGCCACCGCCGACAACCCCGCCTCTTTCAAAAAGGCTTTGATCACGAACGTCTTGCCCGAACCCATCGGGCCAACCGCCAGCAGGCCCATAGGGGTCAGCGTGCGTTCGCCTTCGCGCAGGTTTTTGGCAATCGCCAGCAGTTCGTGCTTGATATGGTCTTGCCCGCCCACGACCGAGAGGCCGTGCTTGGGCTCAATGAACTCGATCAGGCCCGCACATTCTTTTTCGATCATCTCGCGCTTGCGGGCGTGAATCACCTTGAGTACTTCCGCGTTCGCGTCTTTGACCGGCACAGTCTTGCCCGGTTCGATCAACTTGGTGATCTCGTCGGGTGTCATGCCCGCGGTGATGGTAGCCAGGGTGCTCGCGCGCGCCTCGGCGTCGGGCGTTCCTTGCAGCAATTGCGCGATCAGGGCGCGGCGCTCGGGCTCGCTCAGACCTTGCCCCTTGCCGCTGGCCAAAATGCTGACCAATTGCACGGTGCGCAGGCCGCCCGTACGTGCCGAATAGAGATCGAGTTGCTCGTCACCGAGTTTGGGTGCCAGATGCGCAATCACGGCGCGACGGGCGGCGAGATCCGGCATGGGAATCTCAATCGCCGCCACCTTGGGGTTGGACAGCAGACCCGAGTTGATGGCACCGAGCGATTCGGCAATCAGCACGATGATGTTGTCGCCGGTGGTCAAGCCCTTGTCCAGCGACCAGCGATGGAAGGCAAGATAGCACTGGCGGTCCTGCGTGGCCATGAAGCTGGGGTCACCGGCGGGCAGCAGCGCATCGGCATAGGGCACGATGAGTGCAGTGGACTGCTCGCTGCGCATTTGCTGCTCAAGCAGATGTAACGCCGGCAGCAAATTCCCCGCAAGCGCCGCAATCGCCGTATCACCAGCGCCGACTTGCGGAACAGGTGCCTTGCCCGAGGGGCGGTCGACACCCTTTTCGCGCAGCACTCGCACGCCGCGCTCCAGGCTGACTTCGCAAATCGTCTTCTTGGTTTCGCGGAACAACTCGGCCACCAGAAAACTTTGCAGATCGAGCAGTTCGTCCCCTGCCACAAAGCTGTCGAATACGTTGCGGTAGAGTACGAAGGTCGAGGCCTCTCCCGCCAGATACTTCTGGCGCAGAGTTTCCGCCCAGGGCGGCAACACGCGGTTAGTCACGCCGGTCGCTCACTTAGAGGGTCTTGCCGGTGCTCTGTGCCGCGGCGCGCGCCTGCTTCATCGCGTCAAGTTGCGCTTTGGCGGTGACACTGCCGCTGCTCTGGCGCAGCTTGGCGAGGCGCGTATCGAGGTCGGAGGCCTGCAACTCCGCCCCCAGGCTAGCCTGCGCGACCTGGCTCTTGATGTGCTCGCGTACGCTGCCCAAGGCCTGCACTTCCGCGTCGACCGACAGGCCATCGAGCTGCCCCTGAATGGCAAGGCGTGCCTGCGCGCTGTGCATCTGCGCCAGCATGCGGTCTTTCTCGGCCTTGAGCTTGTCGATATCGGCCTTGACCTGCATCAGCGAATCTTTGGCGCTATCGGCATCGGCGGTGGCCTGCGCGGCATCGGCCTGCAAATCCTTGATCGCTTCGTCGAGGGCATTCTTTTTCTGGATCAGCACCACCGCGAGATCGTCCTGATTGGTCGCGAGCGCCGTTTCCAGATCGGCGGTCACCGTGGCCAGCTCGCGCTGCTGGGTCTCCAGCCGGCCGGTGATGTCTTGCCGACGCGCGATGATCGAGCCGGTAGCCGCCTTGAGCTTGGCGTACTTCTCGATCATCGAGGAAATAGCGTTCTGATAGGCAATCTCGGGGTGCGCCTTTTCAACATCAGACACCCAGAGCGAAATGAAGCCCGTCCATAAATTAGCGAGGCGGGCGAAGATCGCGTTATTGGCCATAAGTTTCTCCTGGTTGGTGAATGGGGTGTAGCTTACTGCTTGATGGCACCGACACGGCGTGCGGCCTGTTGGCGGGAAATCTGGCCGAGCGTCGCGTTTGCCTTCGTGCGCGAATCGCCACGGGTGAGCGGGCTCTCGATAGCGTCTAACTCACTGTCGTCGAATTCTGCGGCAACTTCTTCGGCAATACGCAAGCGTGACAGTGAGTCTTCGATCTTGCTGCCCATGTCTTTGGCGTAGGGCGAGGCCATGACCAGTTGGTACAGTTCTTCCAGCTTGTCGGGCATGGACACCAACGTGGCTTCAAGCACGCTGCGCCGCACCGCCATGCGTCGCGCACGCTCGGCGGCCTCGGTGTATTCGCTTTGAGCCGCGCGCAGCTGGCGCTCTTCTTCGTCCGACAGGGCGTTGTTCTTGATCTGGGTTTGCAGTGCGGCAATGCGCTTGAGCAAGGCGTCTTCGCCCAAGCCCTCCTTGCGCTGCCCGAGCGAGAGGTGCAACGCGCTCATGCCCAGGTAATCGACGCACAGATCGTCCAGCTTCTCGACATCGTGCACGCTGAGTGAGCCGCCCGCCTGTGCCGCTGTACGCATCAGCGCCAGCACGCGTGAGCGCATCTGCTCGTAGGTCTGGCGCACCGCCTTGCCGCCCTGCCCGCCCTGTTCATCGAGTTCAGCCAGCAAACTGGCGCGCCGCTGCTCGCGCATCCGCCCCGCCTGCGTGCGATCGACCGCCGCGCGAAAGCTGGGCAAGTCGGGGATCGCCAGCGCCGCCAGCACCTCGATGCCGAGCGCCACCACCCCGACCAGCGCCATGCCTTCCCAGCCATAGGGAATCGAGGCGAAGATTGCCGCGCAACCGGCCGCGAGCAGCGCCATGCCATTATTCGGATGGCGCAGGAAGGCAGCGAGGTAGGACGGTGAAGCGCTCATGCCAGCGTCTATGTCAGGCTTAGCGCGACAGCTTGCCCCAGATGCGCGCGATTTCCTGCTGGTCCGACTCGGTAAGAATCGGAATCGGTGCCGAGCGGCTCAGTGCAGCCGTGCTCGGCACCACCGCCGGGTTGGACTTCACGCTGTCATGCATGTAGTCGCCCGCCTTGAGGTTGGCGTTGGCATAGCCGACCGCATTGGAAATTTTGGCAATCACCTGCGGTCGCAGCAGGTAGTCGATGAACAGGTGCGCCTCGCGACGATTTTTGGCATTGGCCGACACAGCCATGGCGTCAATGGCGAGCAGGCCACCTTCAGCCGGGACGCGGTACTCGACACTGCCTTTGGCTTTGCCCTGCGCCTGCACCGCATCGCCGGAAAAACCGATGGCGACGCACAGCTTGCCGGTCGCCAGGGCATCGATGAACTGGTCGGTGGGTACCACCTTGACCACGCCACCGAGGCGCGACAGCACCTGCTCGGCCGCCTTGAGTGAGGCCGCGCTGTTCCACTGCGGCTGACCACCGGCCATCGCGGCCAGCGGCACCACATCGGTCGCCGAATCGACCACGCCAACCCCGCAGGACTGGAAACGACGTGCCATGGCCGGGTCAAAGACGTTGGCCAGCGAATCCATGACTTGCCCTGGTGCAGCGCGCGCGGTCAGCTTGGGGTTCCAGGCAATACCCACGGTGTACCACATGTAGGGCAGGCTGTAGGCACCCTCTTTGTCCCACGAGCGCAAGGCGGCGTCGACGCGCGGATCAAGATTCGCAACATTCTTCAGGCTGGCTTTGTCGAGCTTGCCCAGCAGGCCTTTGGCAGCCATGGCAGGCACGGCATTGGCGGTGGGGAAGACCACGTCGTAAGGCACGCCGCCGGCGCTCAGTTTCGCCTGCAGATCATCGTTGCCGGCAAAGATGTCGTAGATGACGCGAATCTTGTGTTCCTTCTCGAAATCGGTCAGCACGCTGGCGTCGATATAGTCGGGCCAGTTGAGCACGCGCACGCTGGCGGGCGCCGCAGCACCGACGCCATTGACGGCGCGGCGAAGATTCATGAGCACCGTGGCAGTGATCAGGCCGTCGACGGTAACGTTCTGTGATTCCTGAAAGGCCTCGGTGGCTACCTGCGTTTGCGGACCGAAGGTGCCGTCAAGCGGGCCGGCATTGAAACCCAGCTTGCCGAGCAGGATCTGCGCTTCGCGCAGGCCAGCGGCGTCGACCAGCTTTTCGCGACCCTTGTAATTGCCGCTGGCGTAGTTTTGCGTTTGCCAGATTACCCGGCGCAGCGAATTGAGCAGGGCGTCAGTGACCTGAGTGGTCGGCGCCAGCCCCTGCTGCTGGGAGAACTGGCGGATCGCCTCTTGCGTGGCCGCCGTGAGCTGCCCGCTGGGCGTTTCGCGCAGCAGCCCGATACGCTTGAGCAGGCGCTGCGCCGTCTCGACTTTGGCGCTGCTGGCGCCAGCGGGGGCCGCCGCTTCGGGCTTGGCGGGAGCGCTGCTGCCAAACACGAAACCTTGTGCATGTACAGGGGCTGCCAGCCCGATAAAGGCACCGATCAGCGCCAACGGTAGGGATGAGCGAAGTTTCATGAGGATGTCCTTAACTTATTGTCCGGAAGCGAAACAGATCATGCCGCGCGATTGTGCGAGCTGAAACAGGCTGGCCGACTTGTCACGGTCGGCGATCAGCCCGCCCTGCCCTTTGAGCGTCATTTCGCCCAGTCGGCAGGCCGCCGGGCCATCCCCCATCTTGACTGCCTGTTCGAGGAAGATGCGCGCGTGGGCGTAGTTGCCGGCGTCGAGCAATTGACGCCCTTTTTCGCCACTCTCGGCAGCGGTGATTGCCTTGCCTTCCGTGGGCGCAAGAACTGGCTCTACCGCCACCGCTGATCCGGAAGTCGGCGCTGGTGAGACGGCGGTTGGCGGCACCGGCACGGCAACTGCCGCCTGGGTGCCGGTGGCTGGGGTCGAGGGTGGCGTGGCGGGCACCGGCGCAGCGACGGTAGCGGCGGCCATGTAGTCCTTCAGGCCGAGGTTCCACACGGCCGAGGCCATGCCGCCAATGACGGCCAGGCCGATCAGGCCTTTGGCCAGGGGGGTCAGTGTTGCCATGTCGCTACTCCTGTGCCGAGGGCGGCGCGGCCAGGGTGCCGAACCGCGCCGTGAGACCCTGCAATGCGGTACTGTGGCGGGCGATCTCGCCCAGTTCGCGCGTCACCTGTTCGCGCGCGGCGGCGAGATTGGCGTCCTGCTCGGCGCATTCCTGCTCACCCCGGGTCAGCTCACGCGCCAACAGTGCTTCCAGTTCGCTCATCTGCTTGCGTATTTCGCCCACCCGCTGCTCCTGCCGGGTGCGCACCGCAGTAACGCGGGCCTGCGTTTCCGCCTCGAAGCGCTCCAGTTCTTGCCGCAACTGAGCACCGTGGGCAGCGAGCGCCTGCACCTTGAGGCTGGCGTCCTGCAACGGGTCGGCAATGGTCCATGACTCATCGGCGGCATCCATCGCCTTGATCGCCAGCAGGCGTGTGGCCTCGTCCATGGCACTCAGGCCATCGACCAGACGCAACAGGCGCTCGGCCGGGTACAGCGCTGCCGGCACACCGGCCTGGGCATAGATATCGGCGAGGTTGAGGGTATCGGCCCCGTCAGCCACCGGCGCAGCCGAGGGCATCGGCTCAGCCGGCATCGGCGCTGCGGGCGCGCCTGGCCCAGGCGCGGCACTCGCCGCAGGGCGCATAGTCGCTTCAGGCGCGGCAGAAGGCACTTCCTGCTTGACCAGCCCGGCCTTTTCCAGAAACTCCATCACACCTTTCATTCGACGTTCCACTCTCGTGAATTAAGACAAAAGCCAGTTTATGCGCAGTTCAGGCTGACTTGCGCGCATTTTCGGGCAGCGGGTTCGAGGATGAGGCCGCCGCCGGGCCCGAGGCAGAAAACCACACGCCAGCGAGCATCGCGACCAGCGCGGTCAGGGCAATCAGCGCCCCCCAGAACCAGTAGGGTAGCCACAGGGCGGCCGCGATCGCGGCGCTGTCCGAAGGCAGCGTCGCCCCGGCCACCGTAGCCGTGGCCGAAAACATGTAGCCAAGGTCTTGATACAGCGACAGGCACAGCGTCACGGCCAGAAGGTTAAGCACCTGTGCCGCAGCGGCCGCGCCCAGCCAGCGACTACCCAGCGCCAGTGCGACGGCGAGCGCCAGAATGAATGCCAGGCCAAACAGATTGCGCACCCAAAGCAGTGCCACCGCCACAGCGATCACCGCCAGGAGGCCCAGCGCCTTGGGTACATAACGAGGCCAGCGTGACACGGCCAACAACAGCACGCCGGCCAGTGTCGGCCCGAGCAGCCCGCCGGCGGCAATCAGCGCCTGTGCCAGCGGACCGACGCTACCACTCCAGCGCGCCAGCCCGGAGCCGTCGGGATGCAGTACCAGACTCTCGAACTGAGCACCCACCGCCAAGGCAGCGATGCCATGCCCCAGCTCATGCGCCAACGTCGCCAGCAGAGTCAGCGGATAAAGGATCTGGCGACCGTAGGGCAACTGCCAGAGACCGGCGATAACCACGACCGAGATAATCAGGCGCAGGAAGGGCGTCATAAGAGCGAGATGAGGAGCATGCCGGGCGAAAAGCGAAATTGCCTGAGAAAGGCTAATCATACGATGCCGACGCGCATCGGTCGCAAGGCACGCCCTCTCTCAATCGGCGGTTGCGTGCCAGGAACCGACATCCGCGCGAACAAAGTGCCGGCCTCTTGACGGCATAATGACGGTCCGACCTCAGCCCTGCGTCGTAACCACCCGGTGAGTGAAACTGGCCTATGGATTTGAACCGTGCCACGCGCCTCGCTGAAGTCGGATTTCTGAACGGCAGATCCGCGCTTCGTTGCCGCGATTCCCTGACCGCGCATCGCCACGCCACGTAGTTCGAAGTCGATGCGCTAGGTCATGGTGCCCAGGCGTCCGGTACGAAAATCCGCCATAGCCTGATGGATCTCTGCCTGCGAATTCATCACGAAGGGCCCGTACTGGACAATCGGCTCACCCAACGGACGCCCGGCCACGAGAATGGCGCGGCCGCCAGTCGTGGATTCGAGCACCACACCGTCGCCCTCGTTGGCCAGAATCACCATCTGGCCGTGGCCAATCGCCGTCTCGCCAGCGCCGACTTGCGCGCCTTCGCCCAACCTTACCTCGCGGCGATAGGCACAGACAAAGGCATTGTGCCCGGCAGGCAGCGGCTGGCTGAAGCGCGCGCCCGGCGCCAGTTCGATATCAAGATAGAGCACCTGCGTCGCCTCGCGCTGCACCACCGAGGCCACGCCATGGCTAGTGCCTGCGATGACCTGCACCTTGGCGCCGGTATCGGTCTCGAATCGCACCAGATCAGCGGCAGTGAAGTCGCGGTACCAGGGAGCGCACATCTTCTCTTTGGCCGGCAGATTCAGCCAGAGCTGAAAACCTTCCATACGACCCTCTTCCTGCTCCGGCATTTCGGAGTGGATCACGCCGCGGCCGGCCGTCATCCACTGCACGCCACCTGGTTCGAGCAGGCCCTCGTTGCCGGCACTGTCATGATGGCGCATGCGCCCGTCAAGCATGAAAGTGACGGTCTCGAAGCCGCGATGCGGATGCGAGGGAAAGCCACCAATGTAGTCGGCGGCGCTGTCGCTGCCGAAGATGTCGAGCATCAGGAAAGGGTCGAGGCGGCGCTGGTGCGTCTGGGTCAGCACGCGGTTGATGCGTACGCCATCGCCGTCAGTCACCGCGCGACCGGTAACCACCTGCTCGACGCGGCGGGGAGCTATTACGGATTCGGAGGTAAGTAGTAAGGGGGTACGGGCATTCATGGCAATCTCCTTGGCAACGATGCTTTGCAGTTTGCGCTCAAGCCCATTTTTTCCAAGCCCTGAACCGGCAACGCAGTGTTGCAGCAGCGGCTATAATTCTGACCAACCTAGTCAGAAAGGAGTGTTCGTCATGCAAACATGGCAAATGCAGGAAGCCAAGGCGCGCATGTCCGAGCTCGTCAAAAGCGCCCAGACGCAACCACAGGAAATTACCGTGCATGGCCGCACCGTCGCCGTGGTGCTCTCCAGCGAGACCTTCGAGCGGCTGTCGCAGGCGCAGGGCTCACTGGTCGACTTCATGCGCCGCTCGCCCTTGGCGGGCGTGGACGAGATCGTGTTCGAGCGCGACGGCAGCCCAACGCGCGCGGTCGCTCTGTAGCCCCCGATGAGCTACCTGATCGACACCCACGTTATTTCCGAACTACGCCGCAAAACGCCGGATGCCGGCGTCGTAAGCTGGTTTTCCGACCGCCCGGCCGCCAGCCTTTACGTGAGCGTGCTGACGCTGGGCGAAATTCGCAAGGGCATCGACGGCATCAACGACCCGCCGCGCCAGCAAGCCTTGCGAGACTGGCTGGAACTCGACCTGCCTACCTTCTTCACCGGGCGCGTCCTGCCCATCGACGCACGCGTCGCCGACCGCTGGGGCAGCCTGGTTGCCGCCGCCGGGCGTCCGCTGGCGGCAATTGACAGCCTGCTCGCCGCCACCGCAATCGCCCACGACCTGACGCTGGTAACGCTCAACACCCGCGAATTTGATGGCTTGCCGGTCAGCCTGTTCAACCCATGGAGTAGCCGCTGATCATGCTTGCTGAAACGCCGTCTCACCAGCGCCGACTTGCGGACACGGCGGCCACAAGCCCGCTCGACATCCTGCGCGAAGTCTTCGGCTACCCCGCCTTTCGCGGCCGCCAGGCCGAAATCATTGACAGCGTGGTTGCCGGTGCCGATGCGCTGGTGCTCATGCCGACGGGCGGCGGCAAGTCGCTGTGCTACCAGATTCCGTCGTTGGTACGCCGTGGCACCGGTATTGTCGTTTCGCCGCTCATTGCCCTGATGCACAATCAGGTGGCGGCTCTGGATGAGCTGGGCGTACGCTCGGCCTTCCTAAATTCCTCGCTCAGCGGGGCCGAGGCGGGTGCGGTGATGCGTGCACTGCGCGGCGGCGAGCTCGATTTACTCTATGTGGCGCCCGAGCGCCTGCTCATGCCCCATTTTCTCGACCTGCTCAACGAGATTCAGGAAGGCGCCGGCATCGCGCTATTCGCCATCGACGAGGCGCACTGCGTCTCGCAATGGGGCCACGACTTCCGACCCGAATACATGCAGCTCTCGGTGCTGCACGAGCGCTTTCCGCAGGTGCCGCGCATCGCATTGACGGCGACCGCCGACGCCATGACCCGCGCCGAGATCGTCGAGCGGCTGCAACTCGAAGACGCCGGCATTTTCGTTTCCAGCTTCGACCGGCCCAACATCCGCTACAGCATTATCGACAAGGCGGCACCGCGCGACCAGTTGCTCGATTTCATTCAGAGCGAACATCGCGGCGATGCCGGCATTGTCTATTGCCTGTCGCGCAAAAAGGTCGAGGAAACCGCGCAGTGGCTGAGCGAGCGCGGCATTCAGTCGCTGCCTTACCACGCGGGCATGGAGCAAGCCGACCGGCGGCGGAATCAGGATCGCTTTCTGCGTGAAGACGGCATCGTGATGTGCGCCACCATTGCCTTTGGCATGGGCATCGACAAGCCCGATGTGCGCTTCGTTGCGCACCTCGACCTGCCCAAGAGCATCGAGGGCTACTATCAGGAAACCGGCCGGGCGGGCCGCGACGGTGCGCCGGCCAGCGCGTGGATGGCCTATGGCCTGGCCGACGCCGTGCAGCAGCGGCGCATGATCGACGAGTCCGACGCCGACGAGGCGCACAAGCGGCTCTCGCACGCGCGCCTGTCGGCCCTGCTCGGCTTGTGCGAATCGCCGAATTGCCGGCGCGTGCGCCTGCTCGCCTATTTTGGTGAGGAATCCACCCCATGCGGCAACTGCGATGTCTGCCTTGAACCGCCCCATACCTGGGATGCGACCGACGCGGCGCGCAAGGCGCTGTCGTGCGTGTTCCGCACCGGCCAGCGCTTTGGTGCCGGCCATGTGATTGATGTCTTGCTGGGCAAGGAAAGTGAACGCATGTCGTCGTACCGCCACGACACGCTGAGCACCTACGGCATCGGGCGCGAGATCGACGAGGTGGAATGGCGCGGCCTGTTTCGACAACTCGTGGCGCTAGGCATGCTCGATGTGGACCACGAAGCCCATGGCGGCCTGCGTCTGGCCGATGCGGCTCGCCCCGTACTCAAGGGCGAGCAAGAGGTGCACTTACGCCGCGCCACGCGCAAGCCGACCAAGCGCACGCGCGAGGCCAGCCGCTCACGCATCGGCAGCGCGCGCGTGCCGGCAGCGGAATTGCAGGATGCGCAGCGCCCGCTCTTTGAGGCGCTGCGTGCCTGGCGCGCCGAAACCGCGCGGGCGCATGGCGTGCCGGCGTATGTGATCTTTCACGATGCAACTTTGGCGGCGATTGCCCAAAGTGCGCCTGCTGATCTGGAGGCGCTGTCGCAGATCAGCGGCATTGGCAGCAAGAAACTCGATGCCTACGGGGCGCAGATTATTGAGCTGTGCGCGGCTACTCGTCTGGCATCGATGCCAGATTGAGTTCTTCGACAAAACCAAAGCGGGTGAAGTCGCGCATCCGCATCGGGTAGAGCACACCATCGAGGTGGTCGCATTCATGCTGCACCACGCGCGCGTGAAAGCCCTCGACGATGCGGTCAATCGCTTCACCGTGTTCGCCCAGCCCGCGATAGCGCAGGCGCTGGTAACGCGGCACCATGCCGCGCAGGCCGGGCACCGACAGACAGCCTTCCCAGCCGTCCTCCATCTCGTCACCAATAAAGTCGATCTGCGGATTGATCAGCACCGTGGGCGGCACGATGGGGGCCTCGGGGTAACGCGGATTCACCTCACCGCTGCCAAAAATGACCACGCGCAGATCGACGCCAATCTGAGGCGCGGCGAGCCCGGCCCCGTTGAGATGCGCCATGGTGTCGCGCATGTCGGT
The DNA here is from genome assembly GCA_016702335.1 of Rhodocyclaceae bacterium. Lineage (GTDB taxonomy): Bacteria > Pseudomonadota > Gammaproteobacteria > Burkholderiales > Rhodocyclaceae > JADJEF01. The sequence goes on along the minus strand of JADJEF010000018.1, from coordinate 450,519 downwards.
AAGCAGCGCGCGAATGTCGGGCGCAAAGACATCGGTCACAGGGCGGGCAATGCGCAGCAGGCGTGCATCACCCATGCGTAGGACAGGACGAATCATGAGTGCAGTAAGCCTGTCCGCAAGTCGGCGCCGGTAGAACGGCGATTAGCGATCGTCGGTTCCATGGATGGTTGAGATCAGGAATCCGCTACTTGCGACTTGACCAGAAGCCCGGACGTCGCCGTTGGTGCGCGACCGCAATGATGCGAAGCTCATCAGCGGTTGTCTGATAGATGATGCTGTAGGGGAAGCGGCGGAAAAGGCAGCGTCGCTGAGTGCCCCCATAGATTGGGCCGAGCTTCGGATTCTCCAAAACAAGGCTCGCGCTTCGTTCAAACTCTGCCACAAAGGCGCGACCCAGTTCGACACTGGCCCTAGCCGAATAGAACGCTGCCGCATCATGAAGTTCAGCAAGGGCAAGCGGGACAATGACGAGCTTCACTTCAACGCGGCGCGAACTTGCGCAAGGGCCTCGGCGATTGGAATTACCTGAACCGCGCCGCTTTCGACTTCGGCGATTCTGCGCTCGACCTCATTAGCCCACGCCTCTTCAATTTCGGCATCTTCGTCAAGACTCGCCAATAGCACCTGTGCAAACGCGGCCCGCTCACCCGATGTCAGTTTCAACGCTTCAGCTTCCAGAAATTCGAGTTGATTTCCCATAGTCAGAACCTCGGTTGGGGTGGCTTAAATCTTACTGCAGACAGTACTTTGGCACCCTAGCGAAGATGCATTGGCAAGTCGGCGCTGATGGAGCTACTGCGCAACAAGGCGGTCGAGCAAAGAACGCTCTCCTCGCCGTTGCGGCTGGCGAGACGGCGATTCACTGCAAAAAATTGACCGAAAAGTCCTTGAACTCTGGCGACCCCGCCGCGCGCAACCACTCGAAGCCAACCATTTCCTTGCTCACGATGGTCGCCCCGGCTGCGCGCAGGCGCTCTATCGCCAGATCGATATCGAGTTTGTCGCGCGCGGTAATGGCATCGGCGACGACAAACACCTCGCGCCCCTGCGCACGCAAATCCAGCGCCGTTTGCAGAATGCACACGTGCGCTTCCATGCCACACAAGATCACTTGCGGGCGCTCGGCAGCGGCCACGCCGGCAAAGCAGTTGGCGGCCACGCAGGAAAAGACCTGCTTGCCCACCGCCACGGTGGCCGGTTCCTTGGCCATCGATTCGAGCAAGTCGGGGTGGGTATGGCCGAGCCCCTTGGGGTACTGCTCGCTGGCGAGCACCGGCACGCCGAGGCGCTTGGCCAGTTCCACCAGCCAGATGCAGGCATCGAGCATGCGCTGCCAGTCGTGCTCCTGATTGAGCAGGGCGCCCTGCACATCGATGACCCACAGGGCCGAGCGTTCGCGGTCGATCATCATGGGGCTTCTCCGGGCCAGGCGTCCATGAACACGCGCCAGTGCGCGGCGGGCAAGGCTGTCAGGGTGTTGCGGATCAGGGTTATTTCGGCAGCGTATTCGTCACGGTTCAGGGCACCACGCATCAACTGGTAGCGCAAAAAAACCAGATAGGTATTCACCACATCGGTTTCGCAGTAGTCGCGAATATTGGCGATGTCGCCGGCCAGCCAGGCGCTCCAGACCGCCGAGCCGTCCATGCCCAGCTTGCCGGGAAAGCCGCAAAGCTTGGCCAGCTCATCGAGCGGCGCGCTGCCGCGCGGCTGGTACATGGCCAGCAGGTCCATCAGATCGAGGTGGCGGGTGTGGTAGCGGCTGATGTAGTTGTTCCACTTGAAGTCGCGCGAATCGCGGTAGTCGCCCTCGCCCATGTCCCAATAGCGGGGCGCGACCACCTGATGCATCAGGCCGCGATAGTGCAGTACGGGCAGATCAAAGCCGCCGCCGTTCCACGAGACGATCTGCGGGGTGAACTTTTCGATGCCGTCGTAAAAGCGCTGAATGATCTCGGCTTCACCAATCTGCGGCTCGGCCAGCGACCAGACCTTGAAGCCTTCGTTGCTACGCAGCGCGCAGGAAATAACGGCAACGCGCTGCAGGTGATGGGGAAGAAAGTCGCTGCCGTTCTTTGCCCGCTGGCGCTGAAAGGCATATTCGGCCACTTCGCTGTCCGACAGATTCTCCGGTAGGCCATGCAGCGTACGGATGCCCTTGATGTCAGGAATGGATTCGATATCGAAGACAAGTATGGGCGTCATGCGGCAAGTCGGCGCTGGTGAGACGGCGCTTGAGGGAAGCAAAGAAACTACGGGATGAGTTCGAGACCTTCGCGCGCAAGAATGGCTCGGGGTGCGCCATTCTCACCGGGCACATAGCCACAACCGGCCACGGCGTCGCCGAACACTTTTTCCAGCGCGTCGTCGGAGCGCGTGGGTTCGTGATGGGTGCAAACCAGGGTTTTGGCACCAACCCGGCGCACCCACTCAAGATGTCCCTCAATCGTGCCGTGCCCCCAGCCAATCTTGGCGGGGTATTCCGCCTTGGTGTAAGAGCTGTCGGCAATCAGCACATCAAGATTCTGCAAGGACTGATCAAGCTGGTCGCACTGAGCCTGCACCATCTGCTCGAACTCGGCATAGCCTTCGTCGTCGGGGCTGTAGATATTGGCCCAAGGCTCGTGGTCGCCGGTGAAGAACATGGACTTGCCGTCACCATCCACGCGGTAGCCGAAGTTAACCACCGGATGATTGAGCATGAGCGGCGTCACGGTCAGCGAGCCCACACTGACCGGCACCCCTACGTTCAGGGTTTCATACTCGATAGTAGCCTTGAGCTCGGCTTCGCGAATCGGGAAGTAGCTGTACTGCATCTGCACTTCCATGACCTGCTCGATGCCGCGCCCCGAGACCACATCAAAGGCACCATGAATACGCACGGTGTTGCCGGGAATGAAGATGGGGGTGAAGAAGGGCAGGCCCTGAATGTGATCCCAGTGAGTGTGGGTGATAAAAATATTGGCCTTGACAGGCATTTTCCTGAGTAGCTCTTGCGCCAGAGGGAATATTCCCGTGCCGGCATCAAGAATCACCAAGGAGCCGTCATCGCCACGCACTTCGATGCAGGTGGTGTTGCCACCGTAGCGGATGGTGTGCTGACCCGGCGAGGCGATGGAGCCACGAACGCCCCAAAATTTGATTTTCATGAGTTGCTCACCTGCGCGAACATCTGCGCATCGGCAATGAAACGCTCCATGTCGCCCAGACTGGCGATCGTCGCGTCGAGATCATCGCCAAAACGCGCCGGTGCCGCAGCGGCTTCGGTATCACGCCAGGGGTTGCCGCTTTTACCTAAATCAAGTTTGCGTGAGATCTGGTTGGCAGTACGCAGGCAATCGAGCATGGCCGAGGGTTCGGCGTCCATGCGGTGGTGGTCCTGAATGCACTGGACCAACTCATCGGCAAATTGCCAGCGCTTGGCCAGCATGGCCCCGACGAAGGCATGGTCGGTACCGATCACCAGCATCTCGGCTTCGTGCAACGGAACATTGTTTTCTTCAGCATGCGTCATGGCGGTGCGAAATTCGGCGGCCATAAACTGAGCGAAGACCGCTTTACCAAAGTCGTGCAGCAGGCCGGCGATGTAACAGTCGCTGGGGTCAACTTCCCCCTTGGCCTTTAGCTGCGCCAGTTGCCGCGCCACAGAGGCGACGATCAGCGAATGCATCAGGTAGTTCTGAATGTCGAAGCCAGCGGCATTGAAACGCGGCAATATGCCCACCGCCGCAAAGCCCAGCGAAAGGTTCTTGATGGTGTTGATGCCCAGATACACGACCGACTGCCCGACGGAGGTGATCTTGTTGGGCAGGCTGTAATACGCCGAGTTGATGACCTTGAGAATCTTGACCGTCATGACTGGATCTTTCTCGATCACGGCCACCAGTTCCTTGGGCAGGCAATTGATATTGCGCGTCAGCTCCAGGATTTTCTGCACGCTTTTGGGGAATGCCGGCATGCGCTCGATGGCGATCCCAAGTTTGCGTTCGAGTTCCAGGGGCAATGTGGCCACGGCAGATCAATCAGTGTAAAGGTCGCCCGATTATAGACACGACACTTCGCGCGCGCGCGACGGCGAGTGCATCGGAAATTTATTGCTCAAAATCAATGATTGCTGGGTGACATGCACTAGCATTGGCGAATGACTGAGACGACCTCCCCTGGCCCTGCCGTTGGCATGGTTTTCCTTGTGGGTGCCGGCCCTGGCGACCCCGATCTGCTGACACTCAAGGCCGAACGCCTTTTGAAAGCCACCGATGTGCTGGTGTACGACCAGTTGGTCTCCCCATCTATCCTTGCCTTGGTACCCGCGACCGCCGAGCGCATCTATGCCGGCAAGGAACGGGGCAACCATACGATTCCGCAAGAGAAAATCAATGATCTGCTGGTGCGCCTGGCGCGGGCAGGCCGCACCGTGGTGCGCCTGAAGGGGGGCGACCCCTACACCTTCGGCCGTGGCGGCGAAGAGGTGCACACGCTGCGCGAAAATGGGGTGCCCTTCGAAGTGGTGCCAGGCATTACGGCGGCCGTCGGAGTGGCCGCGTATGCCGGCATTCCGCTGACACATCGAGACCATGCACAGGCGTGCGTGTTCGTCACAGGCCATCTTAAGGATGGCACGATGAACCTGGACTGGCCGGGACTGGCGCGCAAACGCCAGACGGTCGTCATCTACATGGGCCTGCATGGACTAAGCCATTTGTGCGAGAAGTTGCGCGAACATGGCTTGCCCGACGATTGGCCCGCCGCCATCGTGCAGCAGGGCACCACACCGCGGCAGCGCACCATTACCGCCACACTAGCCACCCTGCCCGATCTGGCAGCCGCTGCCAAGCTCAGGCCGCCGACACTAATCATTGTTGGCAAAGTCGTGACGCTGCATGAGCGGCTCGCCTGGTTTGTGGAACAGGTAACTGCCGGCGATAAGGAGCCCTGAACCGGGCGAAATCGCCGTCTTGCCAGCGCCGAGTTGGCGCATTTTGCGTTCCAGATTAATTGCCTCGGTGACAAGGCCACGCAGTTCGCCACACAAGCAAGCAATTGCTTGAACCGCGGTATATTCCGGGCTGAGGCGACCGCCCATGCCCACGAGCGACTGCCGTTGATCTCAGGTTCTACTCATTCTTTGCGGAGTTCGCATGCTGCCCACCTTTTCCGCTGTAGCCCGTAGCCTTAATCGTTATTCCGCCAATACCGCGCTCAGTCGTCGCCTGTTGCGCACCCTGCCGGTACCGGCAGATCTGGCCGCCGTGACAGACATCAACGCGAAAAGCGAAGGTAGCCCGGGCAAAGCCGGCACGACGAGCAAGGATGTAGAGGCGATCTGGCGCGCGGTTGAAGACCTCTATTGCACCGGCTATTACCCGGCAATCTCGCTCTGTTTGCGCCGCCATGGGCAGGTATTTCTAAACCGCTCGATCGGCTACGCGCGCGGCTTCGGCGAAGCCGGCGGGCCCGCCGAGCCACAGCTGATGACCACGCAAACCCCTGTTTGCCTCTACTCGGCGAGCAAGGCAGTTACGGCGATCCTCATTCACAAGCTGGTTGATGATGGGCTGATCGATCTGCTCGACCCTGTTGCTCACTACATTCCTGAATTTGCCAAACACGGCAAAGACAGCATCAATATTTTGCAGATTTTGACGCACCGAGGTAGCGTGCCCGGAATTCATTCCGAAGAACATCTGTCCAAATTGATGAAGCACGATCATCAGTTGAAACTGATTTGTGACGCTCACCCGACCGATGTTCACGGGCGTACGCAAGCGTACCACGCGGTTACCGGCGGCACCATTCTGCAAGCCATTCTCGAGCGCGTAACAGGGCAATCGATCTCGGAGTACTGGAATCTAAATTTCAAGAATCCGCTTGGACTCAAGCACTTTCGCTACGGTGCCACCGAGCGAGAGTTTCAACACATGGCGCGCGACCAATTTACCGGAGCCAAGGTTGCCGCACCCTTGCGCAATTACTTCCGCCCGTTCCTGGGCATGGATGTGGAGCGCGATCGTGATTTCATCAATAACTACGCATTCTTTTCTGAGCCCGTAGCGGCCGGAAATATGATCGCAACGGCCGAGGAAGCTAGTCGATTTTTTCAGATGCTGCTCGATGGCGGCCGCTATGGTGAGCGACAGATTGTCAGTTCCCTCGCCGTGCATCGGGCCACGTGGGAAACCAACCCCCATCGCTTTGACAGCGTACTTAAAGTGCCCTTGCGATACTCGCCGGGCATGATGCTTGGCGGGTCGCCGGTGGGGCTCTTTGGACCCGAGACCAATCAAGCATTCGGGCATCTTGGCCTGATCAATATTTTTGTCTGGGCAGATCCTCAACGTGACCTGTCGGCCGCACTGCTGACGACCGGGAAGCCCCTGATCGCACACAACTTGCCGCAGTTGGCACGCCTGCTTTACGAAATCAATCATCGGCTTCCGCGCCGCAAGACCGGGCGACACTGACTTTATGAAAGCGATTCTGCATGGTACCGGCGGCGATCCGGAATGCATGGTGCTCGGCGATAGCGATATCCCCCAGCCGGGCTGTGACGAACTTCTGATAAAGGTAGCAGCCTCGGGCGTGAATCGCCCCGATGTCTTTCAACGTCAGGGACGATACCCACCTCCGCCTGACGCATCCCCGATCCTTGGACTGGAGGTCGCAGGAGAAGTAGTTGCTGTGGGTGCCAATGTCGACGAGTGGAAGATCGGTGATACCGTCACTGCACTGGCCCCCGGCGGCGGTTACGCCGAATTTTGTTGTGTGCCGGCAGGCTGCGCCCTGCCCGTGCCTGCCGGATTGAGCCTGATCGAAGCGGCCGCACTTCCTGAAACCTGGTTCACGGTGTGGAGCAATCTGATCCAACGCGCCCATTTGCAGCGCGGTGAGCGACTGCTGGTACATGGCGGTGCGAGTGGCATCGGGCTGACGGCCATTCAACTGGCAAAGATGATTGGTGCCGATTGCATCGTTACTGTCGGCAGTGCGGAAAAAGCGGCTTTTTGCGAGCGCTTCGGTGCGGTTCGCGCCATCAACTATCGTGAGCACGACTTTGCCGAGGCGGTACGGGAGGCAACGCGGGGGGACGGTGTTGATGTCATCCTCGACATCGTTGGCGGCCCCTATTTGAAACGCAATCTGGACTTATTACGTCGCGACGGCCGACTGGTGCATATCGCTTTCTTACAGGGGGCGCGTGCCGAAATGGATCTGATGCCGGTCATGCTCAAGCGATTGACGATTACCGGTTCCACCCTTCGCCCGGCAAGCCGAGGCGAAAAGTCCGTGATAGGCAAAGAACTACTTGCGAGCGTCTGGCCACGAATTAGCGCGGGTCTTCGACCGCATATCTGCGCGACCTTTCCTCTGGCCGCAGCTGCCAAGGCGCATCAACTGATGGAAAGCAACCGACATATTGGCAAGATCGTTCTGACGGTAGGCAGCGACAGCAAGCAAACCGCGTTCTGAGACGATCACGCGATTTGGCAACGGAACCACTGGTTAGTCAGGCAAACACCACTGACCAGTGGCGATCTTGTCCGCCCACATCAGTGCCGTGATGGTTTTTCCGTCGGTTATTTCACCATCACGCACCGCCAGAAGCGCATCGCTGACGCTCAGTTCAGTGACCTCAAGGTGCTCACCTTCATCCAACTCGGCGCCAACAAACGAAAGACCATGGGCCCAAAAAATCTCGATGCGCTCATCGGAGTAGCCAATGCACGGATGCATGGTGCCCAATTGGCGCCAGACTTTTGCCTTGTAGCCGGTCTCTTCACGCAGTTCCCTGCGCATGGTGTCAAGGGGGTGCTCATTCGCCTCGATCTTGCCAGCCGGCAGCTCGAGAAAGACGCGACGTAAGGGGTAACGGAACTGGCGCTCGAACAACACTTTTCCATTGTCGAGCATGGCGATCACGACGGCGGCCCCCGGATGGGCAATCCACTCGCGTGTCGCCTCACGCCCGCAAGGCAAGGCTACCTTGTCGCGCCGTACATGCAGGAGGTCCCCGTCAAACACCGACTCGGTGAACAAGGTGTGCTCAATGAGTTCGGCATCTTCCATACTCACGTCACCAACTCGACCTAGTCGGTGAATCACCGCAGGATCACAATGAGCGCATTAGCGTGGTGGTGCACAACACCATGATTGCATCCGGAAACAGGCCAAAGAATGCGATCATCAGACCATTGATGGTCAGCATCGCGCGCATATCAACGCCGGCTTGAATCGGCGAGGTATCGTCCGGCTTGTCGAAATACATCAGCTTGACCACACGCAAGTAGTAAAACGCGCCCACCAGTGAGAACAACACCACAATCACGGCAATCGAGGTGTAGCCCGCCTTGATTAGCGCCAGCAAAACGGAAAACTTGGCAAAGAAACCAATAAAGAACGGGATGCCAGCCATCGAGAACATAACCATCAGCATTACCGCGGCGAACCACGGGCTGCGTTGATTGAGCCCCTTGAAGGCATCAAGGGTATCCGCCTCATAACCGGGGCGTGAGAGCAACATCACCATACCAAATGCGGCAGCAGACATCAGCACATATGCCACCACGTAGTACATGGCCGAGCTATAGGCATTCACCACCGCAAACGGCTCAACCTGCCCGCCTACCACGGCGGAAGTCAGTCCAAGGAGCATGAATCCCATATGCGAAATAGCCGAGTACGCGAGCATGCGCTTGATATTGGTCTGCGCGATCGCCGCAAGGTTGCCCAAGGCGATCGACAAAACGGCCATGATCAGCAGCATGTGCTGCCACTCCTCCGCCAAGGAGAACATCCCGTAAACCAAAAGGCGCATGGCCATGGCAAACGCCGCGAACTTCGGTGCAGTCGCCAGAAAAAGAGTGATCGCCGTCGGTGCGCCTTGATAAACGTCGGGAACCCACATATGGAATGGCACGACGCCCAACTTGAAGGCAATTCCGGCGACGGTGAAGACCAACCCGAATACGGCAATTGTCTTGGGCACGTTGCCTTGATACAAGGCCTGAGCAATGCCGCCGATTTCGAGCGTGCCAGTAGCTCCGTAAAGCATCGACATACCGTAAAGCAATAGACCAGAGGCGAGAGCTCCGAGCACGAAGTACTTCATCGCGGCTTCGGTAGCTTTTTTGGAATCGCGATCAATAGCCACCAAGCCGTACAGCGAGAGCGACATGAGCTCAAGGCCAATGTACAGTGTTACCAGCGACGAGGCTGAAATCATCACCATCATGCCCAGCGTGGCAAACAGCACCAGCATGTAGTACTCGCCTGAATCGAGCTTTCGATCCGCCATGTAGCGCCGGCTGTAAACCAGTGCCATGATCACGGCTAAATAGGTCATCAATTTCAGGAAATCAGCGAGCAAATCATCAACAAACATCCGGCTAAATGTCTGGACGGTCTGCCCATCAGCAGTAGCCGCCGTAACCACGATTGCACCCACTAACGCAACCATGGTAAGGAGCGCAGGCACCCAACGCCTGTTTGTTCCCGCGATCAGATCAGCCACCAAGACGATCAAGGCCATCGCCGCAATGAACAGTTCGGCCGCTGCCGGATAGAAATCAGGAGTGACGAAATTTTCTAGCATTGCGTATCCAGTGTTGCGATGAGCCTAAGCGAAATGGGTAAGGACAAGATCTCGGTCACTCAGAGTTTGCTTGTCGCAACGTGCTTGAGAAGGTTATCTACCGTGGCGTGCATGACATCAACGACCGGGAACGGGTACAAGCCCATGATCAGCACGGCACCCGCAAGAATGCCAAGAATGAGGAATTCGCGCCCATTGATATCGGTCAACTCAGCCACATGAGAGTTGGCCACCGGACCGAACACGACCCGCTTGTACATCCAAAGGGTGTATGCCGCACCAAGAATCAGGGTTGTTGCCGCAGCGGAACCAATCCAGAAGTTGAGCTTTACGGCACCGAGAATAACCATGAACTCGCCGACGAATCCTGATGTGGCGGGCAAACCTGCGTTGGCCATGGAAAACAACAGGAAGAATGCGCCAAACTTGGGCATCGTATTCATCACACCGCCGTAATCGGCAATCTTGCGTGAATGCATGCGGTCGTACATGACACCAATGCAGAGGAACATGGCCGCCGAGACAAAGCCGTGCGAAATCATCTGAACCAGCGCGCCCTCGATTCCGAGCGAATTGAAGATGAAGAAGCCCAAGGTCACGAAACCCATGTGCGAAATCGATGAGTACGCCACCAGCTTTTTCATGTCTTCCTGCACCAGCGCAACGAAGCCGATATAAATCACGGCAATCAGTGACAGTGCCATCATCAGCGGTGCCATGGCGTGACTGGCATCCGGAACGATGGGGAGCGAAAACCGCAGGAAGCCGTAGGCACCAAGTTTCAGGGCGATAGCGGCGAGGACCACCGAACCGCCCGTCGGTGCTTCCACGTGCGCATCGGGCAACCAGGTATGTACCGGCCACATAGGTACTTTGACCGCGAATGACAACAACAGGGCAATGAAAATGAGTATCTGCGGTGCCATATCAATGCGCAGATTGTGCCAGTCGAGAATGCTGAAACTGCCACCCGCTTCAAAGAACAACCAGAGCAAGGCGACCAGCATCAACAGGGAACCGAGCAAGGTGTAGAGGAAGAACTTGAACGCGGCATAAACGCGATTGGCTCCGCCCCACACACCGATGATGATATACATGGGAATCAGCGACGACTCGAAAAAGACATAAAACAAAATGCCATCCAAGGCGCTGAAGATGCCATTCATCAAGCCGGACATGACGAGGAAGGCACCCATGTATTGGGCCTGCTTTTCCTCGATGACTTCCCATCCCGCAAGCACAACCAGTATCGTAATGAAGCTGTTGAGCAGAATGAACAGCATGGAAATGCCGTCAACACCGAGGCTGTACTCGATGTTGAATCGGGGGATCCAGGCCAGACGCTCGACGAACTGCATGCCGGCATCCTGGTTATTGAACCCGGTATAGAGAGGAATGGTGACCAGGAAACCGGCGATCGCCACCAGCAGGGACAGCCAGCGTACGGCGTTGCGTCGTTCCGACCCCAAAGCAAGGACTGGAAGCGCCCCAAGAATGGGCACCCAGATTGCAAGGCTTAACAAATGAGCATTCATCGGCAGATTGTTTTCTTAGAACCGGTTGAACCAGAAGGTCATCAGGGCAAATACACCGATGATCATGGCAAAAGCGTACTGATAGATGTGTCCAGTCTGAATAAACCGAACCAAGGTGGATATCCAGCCAACCAAACGCGCTGAGCCATTGACCATAACACCATCAATCAGCATCTGATCGCCGCCCTTCCACAAGCCCTTGCCGAGCAAGCGAGCACCCCCGGCGAAGACTACGTCATTGAACTTGTCAAAGTAGTACTTATTTTCCAGCAGGGTGTGCAGAGGCTGAAGCGCTTTCTGAATAGCGGCGGGGATGTCGGGCCGCTTGAGATAAAAGAACCACGACAGCGCCACCCCGCTCATCGCCAGGAAAAACGGCAGCGTCGTGATGCCATGCAAGGCCATCGCCACTGGTCCATGGAACGTCTTTGCAAACTCCGACATTGCCGGGTGCTTGACCGAATCGATGAAAACGGCTGCTCCAAACCAGTCGCCGAAGAGCATCGGCTGGATAGTCAGGAAGCCAATGACCACCGAAGGAATGGCCAGCAGCACGAGCGGTAGCGTCACCACCCAAGGCGACTCGTGAGGGGATCCGCTGTGATGGTCATCATGATGGGCGTCGTGATGTTCGTCATGCGGAACCTGATCAAACCGCTCTTTCCCGTGAAACACAAGGAAGTACATACGGAAAGAGTAAAACGCGGTCACAAACACACCCGCCAACACGGCGAAGTAGGCAAAGCCAGCCCCTGGGATGTTGGAGGCATGAACGGCTTCAATGATGGAGTCTTTGGAGAAAAATCCAGACAAGAACGGAAAGCCGATGAGGGCCAACGAGCCAAGCAGCGAGGTTATCCACGTGATGGGCATGTACTTGCGCAACCCGCCCATGTAACGAATGTCCTGATTGTGGTGACAGCCCATAATCACCGAGCCGGCAGCGAGGAAGAGCAAGGCCTTAAAGAAGGCGTGGGTCATGAGGTGGAACACGGCGACCGAGTAGGCGGAAACGCCAAGGGCTACTGTCATGTAGCCAAGCTGCGAGAGGGTTGAATAGGCAACGACACGCTTGATGTCGTTCTGAATGATGCCCAAAAAACCCATGAACAGTGCGGTGATGGCTCCGATTATCAGCACAAAGGACAACGCGGTATCGGAAAGCTCAAACAATGGCGACATTCGGGTCACCATAAAGATACCCGCAGTCACCATGGTAGCCGCGTGGATCAGCGCTGAAATCGGGGTCGGGCCTTCCATGGAGTCAGGAAGCCAAACATGCAGGGGAACTTGCGCCGATTTGCCCATGGCACCAATGAACAGGCATATGCAAATCGCGGTGATCAACGGCCATCCGGTCACGGTCTCTGTCAGTGCCGCCAGTTCTTCTCGCTTCGCAAACACTTCCGCATAATCAAGCGAGCCTGCGTAGGCGGCGATCAAGCCGATCCCGAGAAGAAAGCCGAAGTCCCCAACGCGATTAACCAAAAATGCTTTCAGATTGGCAAAGATTGCGGTTGGGCGCGTGTACCAGAAACCGATCAGGAGATAAGAGACCAGACCCACAGCTTCCCAACCGAAGAAGAGCTGCACGAAGTTGTTGCTCATCACCAACATGAGCATCGAGAAGGTGAACAGCGAGATATAGCTAAAGAAGCGCTGATAGCCGGGGTCTTCCGCCATGTAGCCTATCGTGTAGATATGCACCATGAGCGAAACAAACGTGACCACGAGCATCATCATCACAGTCAACTTGTCAATCAGGAATCCGACTTCCAGGGTCAAGCCACCCGATTGAAGCCAAGTGTAGACGGTACCGTTGAAGGTGTTACCCGCCTGAACGTCCTGAAACACGATCACGGACAAGGCAAAAGCAACGGCCACCCCCAAGATGGTCACGACATGAGCCCCGGCACGGCCGATCGCCTTGCCAAACAGGCCGGCAACAACAGCGCCAAGCAGTGGTGCCATCGGAATCAGCAGGTAGATCGTCTTCATTTCCATAGTCGCGTTATTTGTGACCGGTCGAGGGCATTTTCAGTCGGAAGCTGTGGCATCAGCCCTTGAGCGAGTCAAGGTCATCCACGTGTATCGAAGACAGGTTGCGGAAGAGCACCACGAGAATCGCCAAACCTATGGCTGCTTCCGCTGCAGCAACCACCAAGATGAAGAATACAAACAATTGGCCTGCCAGATCATTGAGGTAATGCGAGAAAGCAATGAAGTTCATATTCACGGCCAGCAACATGAGTTCGATGGCCATCAAGAGCACTATCAGATTCTTGCGGTTAAGAAAGATACCGACCACTGCGATGGCAAACAGGATGGCACCGAGGATCAAATAGTGAGAGAGAGAGATAGTCAGCATGGGCTATTCACCTTTGGCCGCCGGGGCATCGACTTCCACTGCCATTTTCACCATCCGGATGCGATCATTCCTCTGCACGGCGATCTGCTCCGAGGAGTGCATCGCTTTGTTGCCTGGTCGCTTGCGCAAGGTCAGCATGACCGCAACGATCACCGCAACCAGCAGAATGATCGAGGCCAGCTCAAACGGGAAGAAATAGTCGGTGAACATGACCCGCGCAAGCTCTTTGGTGTTGCTTGCGTCAGCCGTCACTTGGGACCCTGGGAATGCCTCGGCACCAAAATACCCACTCCCGAGTACCAGGGACATTTCCCCAACCATTAACAGTGCAATCAACGCTCCGAGCGGAAGGTAGCTCCAGAATCCCTGACGGAGACGCTCAACATTGATATCGAGCATCATGACCACAAACAGGAATAGCACCATGACCGCTCCAACATAGACCATGACCAAGGTGATCGCGAGGAACTCGGCCTGCAGGAGCATCCAGAGCCCGGCCGCGTTAAAAAACGCGAGAACCAGAAAAAGTACCGCGTGAACAGGGTTGCGCGCTGTGATGACACGCAGCGCAGCAAGCACCAAGACTGCGGAGAAAAGATAAAAAAGTAGTGTCTTGAATTCAATCATGAATGAAACGGCCTCTATCTAAACGGCGCGTCAGCGGCTCGATCGGCAGCGATCTGTGCCTCGTAGCGATCGCCGTTGGCGAGGAGCATGTTCTTGGTGTAGTAGAGGTCACCACGCTTTTCGCCGTGGTACTCAAATACGCGGGTTTCAACGATGGCATCGACCGGGCAGGCCTCTTCGCAATAGCCGCAGAAAATGCACTTGGTCAAATCGATGTCGTAGCGGGTGGTGCGGCGAGACCCGTCATCGCGCTCGGCCGATTCGATCGTTATTGCCATGGCCGGGCACGCGGCCTCACACAGTTTGCACGCAATACAGCGCTCTTCCCCATTCGGGTAACGACGTAGCGCGTGCAAGCCACGAAAGCGGGGACTCTGGGGAGTTTTTTCCTCGGGGAACTGAACGGTAATCTTTCGGGCGAACATATAGCGCCCGGTCACGGCCAGGCCCTTGAACAGTTCTTTGAGGAAAAAACTACCGATAAAATCCTTGGCACCCATGTGAGATTCCTTTATTTGGCCGAGGCTCTTTAGTTCCAAATAGTGAGTGGCGACATCATCCACACACCGACTACCAATATCCAGACCAGGGTAAGCGGTACAAATACCTTCCACCCCAGGCGCATGACCTGGTCATAGCGGTAACGTGGGAAGGTGGCACGGATCCATAAAAAGAAGAACAGGATCGCACTCATCTTTAAGGCAAACCAATGGAAGCCGTCAGGAATGAAGCCCACAGGAGACAACCAACCACCCAGGAAAAATAGCGAGGTCATTGCCGCGACCAGAATCATGTTGGCGTATTCGGCAAGGAAGAACAGGGCGAAGGCCATGCCCGAGTACTCGACCATGTGGCCTGCAACGATCTCGGATTCCCCCTCGACCACGTCGAATGGTGCGCGATTGGTTTCAGCCACGCCAGATATCAGATAAACAACAAACATGGGAAGCAACGGAAGCCAGTTCCAGGAGAATACGCTCAACCCCATGTCGGCGAAGCGCCCCTCCGCTTGTCCGTTAACGATGGCAGTGAGGTTCAAACTGTTGGACACCATCAGCACGGTAATCAGGGCCAGCCCCATGGAAACTTCGTACGACACCATCTGGGCCGCCGCACGCATGGCACCAAGGAACGGGTACTTCGAGTTGGAGGCCCATCCGGCAATGATGACGCCATACACGCCAACGGAACCGATTGCCAAGACGAAGAGAACTCCCGCATCGATATTCGCCAGCACCCATCCATCAGAAAAAGGCACTACCGCCCAAACCGCCAGCGCGGGCGCCAAGGCCATGATAGGTGCGATGACGAATAGTGGCTTATCGGCCTTGGTGGGAAAAACGATTTCCTTGAGGAAGAGTTTGATGCCATCTGCGATCGGCTGCAGCAAGCCCCACGGGCCGACCCGGTTCGGCCCGATGCGCACTTGCATCCAGCCAATGACCTTGCGCTCCCAGAACGTCAGGTAAGCGACGCACAGCATCAGCGGTGCCAAGATGCCGACGATTTTTACCATCGTCCAGACGAGCGGGAAGGCCGGTCCAAGCAGGGCTTTCACCGGTGCAAGAAGTTCATCCATCAGACCTTACCTCCTGCAACGACGGTCAGTCGTGTATTAAGGCCACCGAGTGCGACGGTACTGGCGTGAGCTCCGGCAACACGCGCACAATTGTCCGGCACACCGTTATCAATGACCGCCAGCAGATTAACGGGGGCCTCAGTCGCCGTCCCACCAGCACCGACTTGCAGAACAGCGCCATCAGCAATGCCAAGGCGGGCTGCTGTCGCCGCATTCAGGCGAAACGCGGGCACCGTAGAGTCTTTCGTCTGCTGAAGTGATGGCGCACGGCGTGAAATGGCATCGGCAAAATGAATCGGTATATCCGCCACACGCTCGAGGCCTTCTCCAGACTGGGCCACCAAGGCCGCGGCGTCAATCCCTACACCAGGAAGATCGTTACTCAGTCCGCCGACAAAGCCATCGCTTACAGCCGACTGGGCCAAGGCAGCATCACGCACTTCCTCGCTGTTGCTGTAGTCACACTGAGCAATATCAAGCAAGTTACCCAGAACACGAAGCACTTTCCAGCCAGGACGGGTCTCGCCCAATGGCTTAGCCGCCGCGTAAAAACTCTGTACCCGTCCTTCGCAATTGACATAGGTGCCGGAAGTTTCAGTGAAGGGCGAGACCGGCAGGAGCACGTCAGCGTAGTCAAGAGCGGCTTCGGACTTGAACGGCGTAAGAACCACGACATGGGCGGCTGCACCGAGACACTTCTTCGCTGTTGCGCCGTCCGCGCAGTCAAGTTCAGCATCAGCATTCAAAACAAAGTAGGCTTTGCGGGGCGACTCAATCATGCTGCGTGCATTAAGCGCACCGCTACCCGGTGTTGCGTGAGCAACATAGGCTCCGACGGAATTCGCCGCTTCAGCCAGAATGCCAAGCTTTCCATCAAGCAAGGTGGCGAGTTGCGCGGCCAACACCTGAAGCTGCCCGGCATTGGCATGAGACTGAACAAAATTCCCCAGGAGAATTGCGGGTGTACGTCCGGAGACAAGACTCTGCGCAATCGCCTTGGCATCGTCGCCAACCGTCACCGAATCAAGCTCCTTGCTTGCAGCAACGCTTTTCAACTGAGCGACGGACTTGATCACTTGCGCCAGAGTGCTCGCGAGTTGCGACGGCGCGACAATAGCGCGGACAGTCGTTTTAATGAGCGAGTCGTCGTTGGCGCAATTCAGGAACGACACCTTGGTACCACGCTTTGCGTACTGGCGCAGACGTTGCGCAATCAGCGGATGCTCCTTGCGCAGGAACGAACCAACCACCAGGACGCGATCGCGTTCGGCAAGCTCGGCAATCTTCATGCCCAGGAAAGGGCTACCCGATCGCTTGCCATCGAGCGAAAAATCGGACTGACGCAAGCGCGCATCGATGTTCTCACAACCGATCCCACGCAAAACCTGCTGCGCCAAAAATAGCTCTTCAAGTGTGGAATGCGGGCTCAAGAGTCCGCCGATTGCCGCGCCACCGTGAGTTTTAACTACATCGCGCAGGGCGTGCGACACATAGTCCAAAGCCACATTCCAATCGACTTCCCTCCACTGACCACCCTGCTTAACCATGGGCTTGGTCAGTCTCTCAGCAGAATTCAGAGCCTCGTACGAATAGCGATCTTTGTCTGAGAGCCAGCATTCGTTGACCGATTCATTCTCCAAGGGAAGAACACGCAATACACGGTCATGCTTGGTCTGCACGATCAGATTGGTGCCCAGCCCGTCATGTGGGCTGATCGACTTGCGTCGTGAAAGCTCCCAAGTGCGAGCGGCAAAGCGGAAAGGTTTGGAGGTGAGTGCACCTACCGGACAGAGATCAATGATGTTGCCTGAAAGTTCGGAGTCGACCGTCTGCTCAACAAACGGCATGACTTCCGCCCGCTCACCGCGAAACGCCTGCCCGAGTTCCATCAAACCAGCGATTTCCTGAGTGAACCGGACGCATCGGGTGCAGTTGATACACCGCGTCATGTCTGTCGCCACCAACGGCCCCAAATCCTTGTTGGGAACCACCCGCTTTTCTTCCTGGTACTTGGAGGCAGAACCACCATAACCAACCGCCAGATCTTGCAACTGGCACTCACCGCCCTGGTCGCAAATTGGACAATCCAAGGGGTGGTTGATCAACAAAAATTCCATCACGCCCTTTTGGGCCTTGACTGCCAGGTCGGAATGGGTAAACACCTTCATCCCGTTAGTCACCGGCGTGGCGCAAGCGGGCATCGGCTTGGGTGCTTTTTCCACCTGCACCAGACACATGCGGCAATTGGCCGCTATGGATAGCTTTTTGTGGTAACAGAAGTGTGGGATGTAGGTGCCGAGCTTGTGCGCCGCCTCGATGACGGTACTGCCCTCCTCCACCTGCAGCGACGTGCCGTCGATTTCAATTTCCAGCATTACGCCGCTCCCACTTTGAAAAATCCACTGCCAGCACGCTGAACAGCGGGATCCACCAAACACTTCTTGTGCTCGATGTGGTACTCAAACTCACTCTGGAAGTGCTTGATAAAACTACGGACCGGAAAAGCGGCGGCATCTCCCAATGCGCAAATCGTCCGCCCCATGATGTTTTCGGTGACTCGATTCAGCTGATCAAGATCCTCGGGGCGACCATCGCCATGCTCAATGCGATGAACGACACGATACAGCCAACCGGTGCCCTCACGGCATGGGGTGCATTGACCGCAGGACTCTTCAAAATAGAAATACGCCAGACGCTCCAAGGCCTTGACCATACAGACGGTTTCATCCATGACGATCACCGCTCCCGAACCTAGCATGGAACCTGCCTTGGATATCGAGTCGTAATCCATCGTGCAGTCCATGATCACGTTGGCAGGAAGCACGGGGGCAGAGGAACCGCCGGGAATTACCGCTTTAAGGGCACGTCCACCACGCACACCACCCGCCATCTCAAGCAAGGTCTGGAACGGAGTGCCCATCGGCACCTCATAGTTACCCGGCCTATTGACATGCCCGGATACCGAGAACAGCTTGGTGCCGCCGTTATTGGGCTTGCCAAGATTCAGGTAATTCTCGCCCCCCACTCCCAAAATAAAAGGAATCGAGGCGAAGGTTTCAGTGTTATTGATGGTAGTGGGCTTGCCGTACAAACCAAAGCTCGCCGGGAATGGTGGCTTGAAACGCGGCTGCCCTTTTTTCCCCTCAATCGACTCCAAAAGGCCGGTTTCCTCGCCACAAATGTAGGCACCGTAACCATGGTGCGCAAATAAGTCGAAGCTGAAGCCACTGCCCAGGATGTTTTCGCCCAACAAACCAGCCGCGCGCGCCTCTTCCAGCGCCTCTTCAAAACGCTGGTAAATCTCGAAAATTTCGCCGTGGATATAGTTGTAGCCGCGACGTGCCCCCATTGCGTATCCGGCAATGATCATCCCCTCAATCACGGAATGCGGATCGTAGCGCATCAGATCACGATCTTTAAACGTCCCCGGTTCACCCTCGTCGGAGTTGCAGACAACGTATTTGTCACCGGGAAAGGCCCGCGGCATGAAACTCCACTTCAGCCCAGTAGGAAAGCCAGCTCCACCGCGGCCTCGCAGGACAGATTTCTTGATCTCGTTGATGAGATCATCCTGCGACATCTTTTCATTAAGGATTCGTCGCAGCTGAACATAGCCACCGCGAGCCTCATACTGCTTTATGCCCCAGCCGGAATCGCCCCCCGACCAACCGGTGGTCAACAAAGGCTTCAGTGTAGAAATCAGGGCCATGGTCAGTGTCCAGCCGCCGTGCGCTCGCACTCAGCTAAAAGCTTGTCGATTTCATCAGGCAACATGAAGCTGCACATCCGCTTGTTGTTAAGGAGCATGACGGGCGAATCACCGCAGGCCCCAAGACACTCACCCTCTTTCAACGTGAACTTTCCGTCAGAGGTTGTCTCATTGAAGTCAATACCCAACTTCTCCTTGAGATAGTCAGCGGCATGAACACCACCCGACAAGGCGCAGGGGAGATTGGTGCACACCGTGAGCTTGAACCGGCCCACCGGAGCAAGGTCATACATGTTGTAGAAGCTTGCAACCTCGTACGCTGCCATAGGCGCCATCTCTAGATAGTTGGCGACAAACTCAATGGTCTCCTTGGCCAACCAGCCTTTTTCATCTTGCGCAATGGCAAGGGCAGCCATAACCGCCGACTGCTTCTGGTCAGACGGGTACTTTGCCACTTCGCGATCTATTTTCTTCAGTGAGTCCGAACTAAGCATGAGGGTCGAAAATCTTTCTGCGCGGCTTGATAAGCGGTTAGCGATCAGTATCACCCAACACCAGGTCAATGGTACCGATGATCGCCGTCACGTCAGCAATCATGTGCCCCGTCGCCATCTCATTCATTGCTGCCAAATGAGCAAACCCGGGCGAACGGAATTTGAGGCGATACGGCTTGTTGGCACCATCTGATACGGCCCACACCCCAAACTCGCCCTTTGGATGCTCAATACCGGCATAAACCTCACCTGCCGGAACGTGCATGCCCTCGGTAAACAGTTTGAAGTGGTGGATCAATTCTTCCATGTTGGACTTCATCGCAGCGCGCGATGGCGGCGCAACCTTGTGATTCTCAGTAATCACCGGACCGGGGTTCTTGCGCAGCCATTCAATACATTGGCGGATGATGCGATTCGACTGACGCATCTCCTCGATACGGACGAGGTAGCGATCGTAACAGTCACCATTGACTCCTACGGGCACATCAAAGTCCATCCGGTCATAGACTTCGTAAGGCTGCTTTTTGCGAAGATCCCACTCAATGCCCGATCCACGCAGCATGGGTCCAGTACAACCAAGTTGAAGAGCGCGCTCCGGACTGACAACACCCACCCCTACCGTTCGCTGCTTCCAGACCCGGTTGTCGGTAAGAAGTGTTTCGTAGTCATCGACATACGCAGGGAACCGCTGCGTAAAGTCATCCAGGAAATCAAGCAAGGAGCCTTCCCGTGCTTTATTCAACTCCCTGACATCGTCGGCGTTCTTGAACTTGTTTTCGACATACTTCGGCATACGGTCTGGCAGATCGCGATACACACCACCCGGCCGATAGTAGTTGGAGTGCAAACGCCCACCGGTCACCGCCTCGGAGACATCCATCAAATCTTCGCGCTCACGGAACGTGTAAAGAACCATGGTCATTGCACCCACATCGAGCGCATGAGTTCCCACATTGAGCAAGTGATTGCCAACGCGCATCACCTCGTCCATCATCACGCGAATGTATTGCGCTCGCAACGGCACCTCAATGCCAAGCAGTTTCTCCACGGCCATGCAGTAGGCATGCTCGTTGCACATCATTGAAACGTAATCCAACCGATCCAGATATGGAACGGTTTGAACCCACGTGCGAGTCTCTGCTAGCTTCTCTGTTCCCCGGTGAAGCAAGCCGATGTGCGGATCGGCACGAACAACCACCTCTCCGTCGAGTTCAAGCACAAGGCGCAGCACGCCATGCGCCGCCGGGTGCTGCGGGCCAAAATTTATGGTGTAGTTCTTAATCTCAGCCACGGCCGCCTGCCTTCCCGTACTGATCTTCGCGCACGATACGAGGCGTTACTTCGCGTGGCTCAATGGTCACCGGTTGATACACAACTCGCTTTTGTTCCGCGTCATAGCGCATTTCAACATAACCGGACACCGGAAAATCCTTGCGAAACGGATGCCCGACGAAACCATAGTCGGTCAATATGCGGCGCAGGTCATCATGACCATCGAAGTGCATACCAAACAGGTCGAACGCCTCGCGTTCGTACCAGTTCGCACAATTCCAAAGTTGCGTAATGGAGGCCAAGACCGGAAACTCTTCATCCTCAGCAAACACACGAACCCTCAAACGGCGGTTGTGCTTGATCGACAACAAATGCACCGCTGCCGCAAACCGCTTGCCAGACCACTCGTGATACGCAGAGTAGTCAATACCCGACAAGTCCATCATTTGTTCAAACGAAAACTCATGCCGATCGCGAAGCTGGGACATTATCGAAAGATAGTCAGCAGCGGCTACATCGACTTTCACCTCATTATTATCAACAAAGGGATTCACCACCTTATCGCCAAAAACGTCGGCGAGTTGCTGACAGAGCTGTTCGTGCTTTGTACTCATTTGTATTCGGCTAGTTCGACTAACGTGCGATTGTGTAGGTACGCTTGATCTTGTTCTGCAGCTGGATCAGGCCATACAGCAGCGCTTCTGCGGTCGGGGGACACCCTGGCACATAAACATCAACAGGCACAATCCGATCACAACCGCGCACTACCGAATATGAGTAGTGGTAGTAGCCCCCGCCATTGGCACACGATCCCATTGAAACAACCCACCGCGGCTCTGGCATCTGGTCATAAACCTTGCGCAAGGCCGGCGCCATCTTGTTTGTTAGTGTGCCAGCCACGATCATCACATCCGATTGACGGGGACTCGGCCGAAAAACAATGCCAAATCGGTCCAAATCGTAACGCGCACAACCGGAGTGAATCATCTCCATCGCACAGCAGGCAAGGCCGAACGTCATCGGCCACATTGACCCGGTTCTCGTCCAGTTGATAAGTTTGTCAAGCGAGGTGGTTACAAACCCCTCCTGCATGATGCCTTCGATGCTCACGACTGACTCTCCCTATTCCCAGTCCAACGCACCCTTGGCCCAAGCATAAATGTAGCCAAGCACCAAAATGCCGATGAAGACAAACATCTCTATAAAGCCGAACAGCTTGACAGCCGGGGTATTCACGATCTCTTGAAAAATCGACGCCCAAGGGAACAGGAATGCGATTTCCAAGTCAAAAATAATGAAGATGATCGCTATGAGATAGTAGCGCACATCAAACTTCATTCGCGCATCTTCGAACGGCTCAAAGCCGCACTCAAAGGGCGACAACTTCTCACTGTCGGGCTTGTGCGGCGCAACGATCCGACCAAGCAAAATTGGAGCACAACCGAAGCCGAGCCCAACCAGAATAAACAGCAAAATCGGAAAGTAATTTTCTAGCATCTTGGGTGGATCAAGCCACTGGTTGTTTTCATTCCCCAGACGAACCTATCGGCTCGCCCCTGCATTCTCTACCTGCCACGACTGCTTTTCCCTTTGCGTAACTGAGGCGACCTCCACCAGATTTAACTGGTGCCGACGGTGAGACTCGAACTCACACGACTTTCGCCACTACCCCCTCAAGATAGCGTGTCTACCAATTTCACCACGTCGGCTCTGCAGCATCAGTACGCAAAAGATTATATACAGCTATTACAGCCTGTCACGATCTCACAGAAAAAACTAGACCACTATTCCCGCTGCTTATTGCGGGATATCTTTCGCTCGGGAATCGGCAGGAAGATTATTCCCTATCGGAGCCGGCGATGACTGGGACGACACCGGAACGTTATCCATCACACTTCCTGATGGCTTTCTTTGAGCTGAGCCGAGATAGGCCAATGCCAGACTTGTACAGAAAAAAACTGCGGCCAGAAATGCTGTTGTGCGCGAAAGAAAGTTTGCAGAACCTGACGCTCCGAACAAACTACCCGAAGATCCGCCGCCAAAAGCAGCGCCCATATCCGCACCCTTGCCATGCTGCAGCAGCACCAACACGATAACAGATACACCAACAAGAATATGAACCGACAAAACTACAGTGGATACAGCACCCATCTTGATCTACTCCAATAGAAAATTATGCCGCAGTTGCGATGGCAATAAAGTCGTCGGCGATCAGTGAAGCGCCGCCGATCAAGCCACCGTCAATGTCCGGCTGTACAAGCAATTCACGAGCATTTGATGCCTTCATGCTGCCGCCATAAAGGATCTGTGTCTCGGCAGCAACAGTAGCGCTTTTCAGCCTTAGTTGATCGCGTATGAACGCATGTGCATCCTGTGCCTGCTCAGGCGTCGCCGTTTTTCCGGTGCCAATCGCCCAGACCGGCTCGTACGCAACGACAGCGCCCGCGAACTCGGCTATCGAGACACGGTCGAAAACCGCATCCAATTGCCTTTTTAGGATATCGCGCGTCACACCGCGCTCACGCTCTTCTAAGGTCTCACCGAGGCAAAGAATTGGGATTAAACCGGCTCTCTTTGCCGCTAGAAACTTCAACGCCACCACTTCGTCGCTATCACCGTAATAGCTGCGCCGCTCACTATGACCAACAATCACGTACTTGCAAGAAAAATCAGCCAGCATGGCACCACTGACTTCTCCTGTGTACGCCCCCTTGTCGTGCTCCGAGACGTCCTGGGCACCTAAGCGAATGGTCGCGTCCCTCAATGCGCTCTCGACTTGAGCCAAATACGGATAGGGCACACAAACAGCCATATCGGCCCCGCCAGAATGCGGAATATTCTGCAAAAGTGCGCTGATCAACGCTTCGCATTGCACTTTGCTCGCATTCATTTTCCAGTTGCCGGCAATTAATTTTCTGCGCACTATGCCACCGCCTTTTTAAATTTGCCCCAAGCTTGGATTATAGCCATAGACATCCAACCGCTCTTTGATGATTGACAATCTGGCATCATCCAACGCTCATTCATCAAAGTTGGACAACCCTTACGAACCCCGTCTTTATGGAAAAATTGATTGGCATTTCGCGTCTGTTTTTTGCGGCAGCGCACATCTTTGCCGGCGCATTGATGGTGGGCGGTTGCTTTTTCTGGACCAATACAGATCAGCAGAACCGCTTGAAGTTGTGGTGGTCATCGGCAATGATGTCGTTACTCGGAGTCAAACTGAGGAAAAGCGGGAACGTACCGAAAACTTACTCCGGTGGTGCACTTGTTGTGGCGAATCACATCTCTTTCGTCGACATTTTTGCGATCAGCTCGGTAATCCCAGCAACCTTTGTCTCCAAAAGCGACGTCACCTCATGGCCAATTTTGGGATGGATGGCCGCCAAGGCGGGCACGTTGTTCATTGAACGTGGCAGTCGGCGTGCCGCCCATCGAGTACAAGAGCAAATGGTAGAGCGGTTGCTTGATGGTCACATCGTCGCGATTTTTCCTGAAGGTACGACATCAAATGGCAAAGCAGTTTTGCCGTTTCATGCGGCACTTTTACAATCTGCTATTGATGCAAAGGCGGATGTGGTCTGTGTCAGCTTAAGCTACCTCGACCGAGACGGACAGCCATCGGAGCGCGCGGCCTATGTAGGCGATAAGACTCTCCTCGCTTGTCTTTGGCAAATCGTCACCTCAGGCGGTTTGCAGGTTCGCATTCGCTGGACTGAGACCCTGAGCGCCCCTCACGGCGATCGTCGTCACCTATCAAGTCACGCACATCGGGTAATAGCGCACAGCCTAGCCGAGAGCCACGAAAACAAAGAGGACCGCTAAATTCGCCTCTGGCGAAATGCCTCAAACAAGCAAATCGCTGCAGCGGCCCCAACATTCAACGACTCAACCCCATCTGCTAATGGGACAGCAATGGTCGTCGAAAGCACCTCACGCACTTCTAGCGACAAACCCTTTCCCTCGTTACCGAAGACCCAGATGTGCGGATTCCGCAAATCAGCGTCGAATAATGCCGTTGGTGCAGATGCATCGGCACCAATTACCGGGAGACCTTGCGCTTGCAGCCACTCCGGCAAGCAAACCGCCTCCTCAATTTGCAGGGAGAAATGAGCCCCTTGGGCCGCCCGCAACACCTTAATGCTCCAAGCGCTGGCACACCCGTGTCCAAGTACTACCTCACGAACCCCTGCTGCTGCCGCAGTTCTAAGCAATGTTCCGACGTTACCTGCATCTTGGACGCCATCGAGCGCAAGCACATCCCCGCCACGAGTTCCGATACGTGAGCCACCACGCGGAATGTCAATTAAGGCAGCGATACCTACGGGGGCTACAAGATTGGTGAGTTCCCGATAGAGCGCGTCTGATATCGTAACCGGAACCACGGACTCGGCCCGCCTCAACAGCGCTGATACTTCGGGAGTTCCCGCGGAAAACCCCGCAACAAGGAGTGTGCGAATGGGAACTCCTGAATCAAGGCACGACGAAACCAGATGTGGCCCGGCGAGTAAAGCCACTCCTTCCCGGCGGGCTGCGGAAGTATTGCCCACCAGTCGTTTGAGCTCCTTGAAAAATGGGTTGTCTCGCGACGATATGTGTTTCGCGGACACGGTACTCAAGGTGAGCTTCTCTTGATCATGACGGCATTACGTACCGGGGAAAAGCTCAGACGATGAGCAGGAGTCGGGCCTTTCTCCAGTAGCACATGGAGATGCGCAGAAGTACCGTAGCCCATGTGTTGGGCAAAGCCAAAATCTGGATAAAGCACGTGCAAATCACACATCACCTTATCTCTGGCAGTTTTTGCAAGAATCGATGCGGCTGAGATCGCTGGGACAGTGACATCACCCTTGATGATCGCACGCGCGGGGATCATCAACTCGGGAACTCGATTGCCATCGACCAAGGCCAGGTGCGGCACGACTACCAAGCCTTCGACGGCGCGGCGCATTGCCAGCAGAGTCGCCTGCAAAATATTCAGGCGGTCAATCTCCTCCACTGACGCCCAAGCCACCGAATAGGCTACAGCGCATTCCCGAATACTCACGGACAACTGTGCACGGCGCAAACTGGATAATTTTTTTGAGTCGGCCAATCCCTCTACAGGTCGGCCGGGATTAAGGATTACTGCTGCCGCGCAGACCGGACCGGCTAGAGGGCCTCGCCCTGCCTCATCGACACCGCACTCCCAGTAAGTCATCCCCGCCCTAAGTACGGAAGGATTGCCGCGGCGGCCTTCATTGCCGTGTTTTGCCGTAATGCCAGATGCATATCCGAAAACACACGTCCCACGCGCCGCTGCAACGAAGGATCTCTAAGTAGGTTATCCAATGCCTGAGCAAGGTTTTCGGGGCTGGCGTCGTCCTGAAGAAATTCAGGAACCACGTACTGTTTTGCAAGGATATTGGGCAGGCCGACCCACGGCAAATAGCCCATGTTTTTCATGATGCGCCAAGACCAAGGCGACATCTTGTACGCAATGACCATAGGGCGACCAATCAGTGCGGTCTCGAGCGTTGCCGTCCCACTGGCGACTAGCGTCACGTCGCTCGCCGCAACGGCCTCTTGTGCGTGTCCGAACATTAAAGTAATCGGTAACTCATCCGCTTTCAGTTTCCAGCGGGCCGCTTCAAATTGCTGCCTCGTCTCACGAGACACGAGCGGAACCAGAAAGCGAATCCCGGGATTGAGTCCGTGGAGAACCATGGCCGTCTGAATGAAGGTCTCAGCCATGTATTGCAATTCGGACTGGCGACTACCTGGTAACAAAGCAACCACGCTTACTTCTTGCGGTATTTCCAACTGCTCTCTGACTTCACGCTGCGAGACATCTCGCTCGATAACATCGGCGAGCGGGTGTCCTACGTAAGTACATTTGACGGACGTCCCCTCATAGTGTCCTGGCTCAAATGGATACAGCGCTAGTATTTCATCAACCGACCCTACGATTTTTTTCAGTCGATGTTTTCGCCAAGCCCAGATTGATGGACTCACAAAATGAATAGCCGGAATACCTTTTCTCTTTAATCGCTTTTCCAGCCAAAGATTGAAATCATAGCCATCGACCCCGATAAACACATCTGGCTTTACCTCTATCAGGCGACGAAGCAGCCCACGACGAATCCCGGAAATCTCCCAGTAATGGCGAAGCACTTCGGCATAGCCGCGAACCGATAGTTTTTCTGACGGCCACCACGCATCGAAGCCCTCGGCTTGCATCTTGGTGCCGCCAATGCCGAAAAATTGCGCATCAGGGATCTTCTCCTTCAGGGCAATCATCAAATGGGCGGCAAGTTGATCACTTGAGGCTTCGCCCGCCACCATCGCAATTCGAACCATAAAAGTCAGCGGAATTCGGGCTACCGAATAATGCCGCGTCCTTGCGATGCCAGAAACTCGACCAAGGGCGCAAGCTCTGGACAAATCGTCCGCTTGCTCCCTATAACGTTTCGCGCATCTTCAAGCGACAACCCTTGACGATACAGAGCCTTGTACGCACGCTTTATCTCAAGCACAGCCTCACTGGAAAAGCCCCGTCTCTTAAGACCTTCTGCATTGATGCTACGAGGAACCGCAGGGCTTCCCGAAGCCATTACATATGGCGGCAAGTCTTGATACAAACCACTGCTCAAGGAAGTCATGCTGTGAGCGCCGATCCGGACAAACTGATGCACCAATGTGCCGCCCCCTAGTATGGCCCAATCACCTACGATGACATGCCCAGCCAACTGAGTAGCGTTGGCGAAAATGGTGTTGCTTCCCACCTGGCAATCATGCGCGACATGGACGTACGCCATCACCCAGTTGTTGTCGCCAAGTCGGGTCACGCCGACATCCTGAATCGTTCCACAATTGATGGTGCACGATTCACGAATGGTATTGTTGTCGCCAATTTCCACACGTGTGGGTTCCCCAGCGTATTTCTTATCTTGCGGCACCTCACCTACCGAACAAAACTGAAATATTCGATTGTTCTTTCCGATCCGGGTGTGTCCGGTAATTACTACATGTGGGCCAATCGTGGTCTTTTCCCCAATCCTCACGTGCTCACCAATAATCGAATAAGGACCAACCGATACGCCATCATCAAGAATGGCATCCGGATGAACAACAGCGGTCGGGTGTATGCAGTTCATGCTGACCTCATCGTGCACATGATCTCGGCTTCAGCGGCCAGCACACCATCCACCGTTGCCTTTCCGGCGAACTTCCACAACCCGCGCCTCTTGGCAATCAGACTAACGTCAAGGTGCAACTGATCGCCGGGCGAAACAGGCTTTTTAAAACGGGCACCGTCAATCCCTACAAAATAGTACACAGACTTGCTATCAGCCCGCTCTTGTCCAGATTTGAAAGAAAGAATAGCCGCCGCCTGAGCAATCGCCTCAACAATAAGCACCCCGGGCATCACCGGGTGGTGAGGATAGTGACCGGGGAAGAATGGCTCGTTAATGCTGACATTTTTCAGTGCCACGATGCGCTCATTTGCTTTGATTGAAAGCACCCGATCAATTAGCAATATCGGATAGCGGTGCGGCAAATATTGCAGAATTTCATGAATATCCATTGGACCGAGTTCACTCATTTACTTTCTCCATTGCACTCAGTCTTTTCTCCATTTCACGAAGTTTTTCTGACATAGCTTCCAAATGTCGAATGTGGGAAAAATTCTTTAGCCACTGACCGTGGGCCATAAAAGGAACGGCACCACTGTAGAGCCCTGGGGATGCTATCGACTTCGCAATATGCGTCCCTGACGCAACATTGACATCGTCTCCCACGGTCAAATGTCCTATCACCATAGCGGCCCCACCGACAGTACATCGCTGACCAATGGTAGTACTACCGGCAATACCGACACACCCGGCAATGGCTGTGTGCTCGCCAATCGTAACGTTGTGCGCGATCTGGATCTGGTTGTCGAGTTTTACTCCATCAGCAATCACCGTGTCTGACAATGCACCACGATCAATCGAAGTGCACGCCCCGATTTCGACGTTATCGCCGATGACGACCCGCCCAACCTGTGGAATTTTCACCCACGAAGCATCGGCGTCTCTGGCAAAACCAAACCCATCAGAACCGATCACTGCACCTGCGTGAATAAGGCAGTTTTCGCCCACAATGCAATTCTCGTAAATGGTGACGCCCGCCCGCAAACGGGTGCCCGGCCCAACACGAGCACCGGCGAGGACGCTGCAGTTCGGGCCGACGCTGGCACCTGCACCAATCGTGGCACCCGGCCCGATGTAGCTGTGCGCGGAAACATGGGCGCTAGCATCAACCACCCCCTCGACCACCGCGCTGGGATGAATACACCCCTCCACGGGAGGCATAGGATTCATCCACTGTGAAACGCGGGCAAAGTAGAGATAAGGGTTCTTGGTAACAATCACCGAAACAGGGCAGTCGTCTATCGAAGGAGCGACAATGACCGCCGAAGCTTTGGTAGTGGCGAGTTGCGCGCGGTATTTTGGGTTGGACAAAAACGCCAGATCGCCAGGCAACGCCGCATCCAATGTCGCTATGCGAGAAACAATGACATCTGGATTGCCTAAAATCTCGCCACCGAAGCGGGCGACCAAGTCGCCTAGACTGACTCCGTTCATCGATCCACCCTTGATCTTCAGTACGCTCTTCAATAAGAGCCCTACTTGGCGGCGTCGTTAAGCGCTTTCAAGACCTTGTCGGTAATGTCAATTCGGGGGTTCGCATAAACTGCGTCCTGAAAAATTATGTCGTACTTCTCAGCTTCCGCGAGTTGGCGAATAACCTTATTCACCTTTTCAAAAATAGTGGCCATTTCCTCGTTCTGCCGCTGACTCAGGTCCTCACGGAACTCGCGTTGACGACGTTGAAACTCGCGATTGAGATCGTTGTACTCGCGCTCTTTGTTACGGCGGTCGGACTCTGCAAGGGTCATGGAATTTTTTTCAAGCGCCTCCTGCATTGTCTTGAGGTCTTTTGCCATCTTCTGCAATTCTTGATCGCGCTTCTCGAAGTCCTTCTCGATGCGCTTTTTAGCGCGGGTCGCCTGCGGTGCCTCGTTAACAACCTTCTGGCTATTCACGAAGCCAATCTTGGTGTCCGCAGCCATGGCAGTTCCAACTGCTGCGGGGAAGATAAGGGCTATAAGTAGGCCTCGCATCAATGTCATATTCACTCTCTCGGAACAAATAGTCAGGGGGTAACCGTTAGAACGTGGAGCCCATCTGGAACTGGAACGCTTGGGTTTTGTCGTCTTGCTCTTTCTTCAGGGGCTTAGCCAGAGAAAACTTCAAAGGGCCTACCGGAGAGCTCCAAGACAAGGCCAAGCCGGTAGAGAAGCGCATGTCAGAGAGACTCATTTTGGTGTCGTAACCCCAAACATTGCCTACGTCGAGGAACGTCGAAAGACGAACCGATTTCTCTAAAGATGGACCAAAAGCTGGTATGAACAACTCTGCATTACCCACCAGTCGTTTAGTACCGCCGAGGGGGTCATTGGTAGACGTATCCCGCGGCCCGAGGGTGCCCGACTCAAAACCTCGAACCGAACCAATACCGCCGGCATAGTAATTTTTGAAAAATGGCACCTCTTCGCTGCCATACTTCTGTGCTACGGATATTTCGCCATTGGCCATCAATATCCATCGTTTACTGATCGGCAAAGAGAGTAAATCCCGCAAACCAAAGAACTGTTGATACTGATACGATGCGCGATAGTAAGTTGCGGTACTTCCGGGAAGAGCAAGTTCAAAGGAAGCCCGCTGAAAAACCCCTTTTGTGGGGTACAGCAAGCTGTCTCGGCCATCTCTCGCCCAACCGACAGTACCTAATGCCGTGTTCAAGGTCGCATCACACGTCAAACTCACATACGCGTTACAGTTAGAAATCGACCTGACATAGTCCACATACCGAAGCGGACTAAACACATTGACCTTCAACGTTGTAACGTCACCAGACAATCCAAAGAACACCGAGTCATCCTCGGCAATGGGTACCCCAAAACGCACCCCGCCGCCATATGAGTCCGCGCCATAGGCGCCGACAGCAAGGCTATCGGTATCGGTCTTGCGCATGTAGGCATCAAAACCTCGGCTGATACCATCCTGTGTGTAGTAAGGATCTGTATGCGAAATCGAGTAAACCTGATTTGCTTTGCTGTTACTGAACTGCACAGCAAGATACTTGCCGCTACCAAACAGGTTGGCCTGAGCCACCGACGCCGAAAGCACAATCCCTTGGCCGCTGCCAAATCCGGCTCCCAGTGTCAGGCTACCCGTAGACTTTTCTTTGACTTTCAAATCCACATCCACCTGATCGGTGGTGCCTGGTACCGCAGGTGTTTCGACGTTTACTTCTTCGAAATACCCCAATTTATCAACGCGGGAGCGTGACTTGTTGATCTTCTCCCCGTCGTACCAACTCGCTTCCATCTGCCGAACTTCGCGGCGAATGACCTCATCACGCGTTTTGGTATTTCCGATCACGTTGATACGGCGCACATAGGTACGGCGCCCGGGATCAATCATGATGGTAAATGCCGCCTGACGTTTGGCTTTATCCAACTCAGGCGCGGCGTTGACGTTGGCGAAAGCATAGCCGTCGTTACCAAGGCGATCGCTGATGGCTTTGGTCGTCTCAGTCAACCGCTCCCGCGAAAAAACTTCGCCCGGCTTGACGTAGACCAGTTTGGTAAGCTCAGTCTCGGGCAGAAGCAATTCGCCAGCGAGACGAACACTAGATACCGTGTACTGATCTCCCTCAGTCACGTTAATCGTTATGTAGATATCTTCTTTTTCTTTGGAAATCGATACCTGCGTCGAATCGACGGCAAACTCAAGATAGCCACGATCAAGGTAATACGAGCGCAACGCTTCCAGATCACCAGAAAGCTTCTGCTTGGAATACTTGTCGTTACTGCTGTACCACGACAACCAGTCGGTCGTCTTCAAGGCAAAGAGCTCAAGAAGATCGGCTTCTTGGAAAGCGGTATTCCCTATGATGGAAATTTGCTTGATCCTTGCCACCTCGCCCTCTTTAACAGCAAAGCTGATAGCCACCCGATTGCGCTCTAGCGGGGTCAGGGTGGTCGTGATTTCTACTGCATAGTAGCCTTGGCTTACATACTGACGCTTGAGTTCCTGCTCTGCACGATCCACCAAGGCGCGGTCGAAGATACGCGACTCGGCCAGCCCCACTTCCTTGAGGCCCTTCGTGAGATCTTCCTTCTTGAAGGCTTTCAGCCCCGTAAAAGTGAGCGAAGCAATGGCTGGCCGCTCTTCGACCGCCACTACCAATACACCGCCCTCTTTCTCAAGTTTGACGTCTTTGAAAAAGCCCGTCGAGAACAAACCCTTGATGGCTTGCGTTGCTTTTTCATCGGTCATGGTGTCACCCACCTTGACCGGAAGATACGAGAACACGGTACCCGCCTCGGTACGCTGAATACCCTCGATGCGAATATCCTGCACTTGAAATGTTTCAATCGCCAGAGCAGTTTGACCAACTACTGACGCCACCAGACCGACGATTAACTTCTTCTTCATTGATTAGCCAGACACAAGACGATTGATATCGTTATAGAACGCAAACACCATGAGCAGCCCCAAGAGGGCAATGCCAACGCGTTGGCCGACATTTACGACCGACTCCGGGAGCGGCTTTCCGGTCAAGAATTCCAAGAGATAATACAACAAATGCCCACCATCCAATACCGGAATAGGCAGCAAATTCAGAACTCCCAAGCTTATGCTGATGAGCGCCAAAAACCGTAGGTAGGCACTCAGCCCGAGGTGCGCCGACTGCCCAGCGTAATCCGCCATTGTCACTGGCCCTGATACGTTTTTCCAGGATATCTCGCCCAGAATCATACGGCCGATCATCCGCAGCGTTAGAACCGATGTTTCCCAAGTAAATTGAGTCGCCTTGACAAATGCATCAAAGGCACCGTAGCGAACCAGGCTCACACGTGGGTCAGCATCGATCGGCGGCATATAGGGCGAAATTCCGAGGCGGCCGATCGGACCTTCTACTGATTCAGCGATGGCCGGCGTGGCCTGGATGCGAACCAGGAGCTCACCTCGCGCTACATCGAGAACCAAAGGGATGCCGGGCGAGCGCCTGACCTGCGCCGAGAACTCGCTCCAATCCGTAACGAGTTGCCCGTTGATGGCCTGAAACCGGTCGCCTACTTGCACCCCAGCCGCCTGCGCAGGAGATCCGGACAATACGGCGCCAACCAATGGCTCTAGACGCAGCGGTTGCAACACCAGACCAAGGGCGCGCAGAGAGTCTTGTTCGGGCTGATTGCCAAGCCCCGCCGGTGCCACTAACTCGTGATGCTCAGCAACACCCTCGGCCGTCAAGAGATCAACCGACACAACCTCGTTGTCCAGCAGGTCGTTGAGTGCTATCCAGCGCACATCCTGCCAACTGGTGACAGCGTTACCATTGATTCGGACGATTGTGCTTCTCGCTTTGATACTGGCACTAGCTGCGACACTGCCGGCAGGGGGCTCGCCCAATATGGGGCGAAACTCATGCACGCCACTGCCAAATACAAACGCATAAAGCACGACAGCCAACAGCAAATTGGCAACAGGGCCTGCCGCCACGATCAACGCCCTTTGTCCCAAGGGTTTGCGATTAAAAGCACGGTTGACCTCGCCAGAGTCGACCTGACCCTCACTTTCATCAAGCATCTTGACATAGCCGCCGAGGGGCACAGCACACACCGCCCACTCCGTAGCGTCGGCTCCAAACCGCCGTACCCACAGCACTTTGCCAAAACCAAAGGCAAACCGGAGCACTTTTACGTCGAAGGCTCGTGCCACCAAGAAGTGGCCCAGTTCGTGGATCACGACCAGAATAGCCAGGGCCGCAACGAAAGCGGCTGCATAGACAAATACGCCGGGCAAAGTCACGAGAGTAGCGACCCGACGTAAGCACTGGCGACGGCATGAGCAGACGCGTCCACCTCGAAAACCTCGTCGAGAGTGGACACAGATCGCGCCTCCAGTTTTGTTAGCGTCGACTCGACGATCTGCGAAATATGCAGAAATCGTATTTTTCCCTGGAGAAACGCATCGACTGCCACTTCGTTGGCTGCATTGAGAACTGCAGCACGATCGCCCCCAGCACGCAAGGCCTGATACGCCAGTGCCAGACAGGGAAACCGGTGAAAATCCGGAGCCTGAAAGTCAAGTTGGGCTACTTTGAACAAATCCAGAGCCGGCACTCCCGAGTCAATGCGTTCTGGCCAAGCCAGCGCATGAGCAATCGGAATGCGCATATCTGGATTGCCTAGTTGTGCAAGGATCGAACCATCAACGTACTCGACCATTGAGTGAATCACACTTTGTGGATGAATTACCACGTCGATCGCGTCAGCGGGCAAGCCGAACAACCAATGCGCCTCAATGACCTCGAGGCCTTTGTTCATCATGGTTGCCGAATCAACCGAAATCTTCTTTCCCATTGACCAGTTAGGATGTGCGACCGCCTGCTCCACCGTCACGGCCTCAAGATCACACGCCGCCCGGGTGAGAAACGGTCCTCCCGATGCGGTCAGCAGAATTCGACGGACACCAGGTGGTTTCGATCCGGCGCAACATCGGGGCAATGCTTGAAAAACCGCATTGTGCTCGCTGTCGATCGGCAGCAGATCACCGCCACCCCGTGCCACTTCGTCCATGAAAATCGGCCCCGCCATGACCAGTGCCTCTTTGTTGGCCAGCAGAATTCGCTTACCTGCCCGCGCGGCTGACAGTGTCGGGGCTAAGCCTGCCACACCGACAATGGCGGCCATCACGGCATCAACCTCGGGAAGACTGGCGACCGTAGCGAGGGCTTCACGCCCATAAAGTACTTCGGTGGCGATCTGCTGCGACGCAAACCGGCGACGCAGTTCCAAGGCACTACCCGCATCGCCAACCACTGCGTACTGTGGCCGGTGTTCCCTACACTGCTGTTCCAGTACGTCAATCCGGGTGTTGCCGGTCAGGGCGACAACTTGATAGCGATCCGGGTGCCTGCGAACGACATCCAATGTGCTGGCACCAACGGAGCCAGTAGCTCCTAGCACAGTAAGCTTCATGCGCTATAACTCACCACCAAGGCAGCAACAGGCAACGTTGACAAGAGGCTATCTATACGGTCCAGAACGCCACCGTGCCCCGGTAACAGGTTACTGCTGTCCTTGACTCCAGCCTGGCGCTTGATCATGGATTCCAGCAAATCTCCAACCACACTAATCCCTGTGAGCGCGACCAAAAGGATCAACGCAAGGGGGAGGCCACCCGTCCAGTAGTGCCCCCACGGGGAATACAAAAGTATGGCACCGTAGGCAAGCACTCCCGCGATCGCACCCCCAACGCCTTCCCAAGTCTTGCCCGGACTAATCGTGGGTGCCAACTTGTGGCGACCAAACGCACGCCCCGCAAAATAGGCACAGACATCGGCCACCCAGACCAGTGCCATAACCAGAAGCAACAGCCAAGAACTCTTCAAATGAAGTGCTGACATTGCCGCCCAACCAGCCATCAGAAGTAACGCACCCAGCGCCATGCCGGCAAAACCGCTCCCTAACAGCGAACGCGAACGTAGCCAAAAAGGGACAGCTATCACCCAAAACAGCACCGACAGTGCGAGTAGAGGCAAAAGCAACGCGGGCAATAGCAATTGCACAACGGCGCACCCGACAAAAATACCGACGCCGTACAGCACTCGCTTCGGCCCGGTAAGCTTGAGCATCCCTGACCATTCCCAGCCCGCAAGCGCAACGATCACCGCAAAAACAGCCCACATGGCATCCCTAGGCACGAAATAGAGCAGTCCGCCAAGTAGGGCGATCAATATCAGCGCAGTAACGATTCGTTGTCCGAGCATAAGCGTTATCAGGAGTTTTTCAGTTCGCCAAACCCGCAAGTCGGCGCTGGCGAGACGGCGCTTTCACCAAGCAACTGCTCGCTTGTCCGACCGAAACGGCGCTCACGGGTCTGATAGGAGGCTATGGCCGCATCCAGAGCGGTTGCGTCAAAATCAGGCCACAAAATATCAGTGAAGTGAAACTCACTGTAAGCCAGTTGCCACAGCAGAAAGTTGCTTATGCGCTCTTCGCCGCCGGTGCGAATAAATAAATCAGGCTCAGGCGCAAACGACATCGCGAGATGAGGCGTCAAATCAGACTCACCGTAGACACCGGCCTTTTCGGGGTGCGCCAATGCCAATTGATTCATGGCCTGAAGAATGTCCCAACGCCCCCCGTAGTTCGCACAGATAGTGAGGGTGAGGACCCCGTTGTTGGAGGTCCTGGCCTCACCTTCCCGAATCAGAGCGACGATACGTGGATCAAAGGCCGATAAATCGCCGACAACCTTGAGGCGGACAGCGTTCGCGTGCAGCTTTCCCACCTCTGCTTGAAGCGCTTTAAGGAACAGATTCATCAGGAAGGTGACCTCTTCGACCGGTCGCCGCCAATTTTCCGAACTGAATGCAAACAGGGTCAGGTAGCCAATCTTGCGCTCTATGCAAGCCCTGACCATGGCACGCACCGCTTCAAGCCCTTTGGAATGGCCCGCTACCCGCGGCATGAATCGCTTTTTTGCCCATCGCCCGTTGCCATCCATGATGATGGCGACGTGACGAGGAACATCACCCGTAGCAGGAATCACCTGAGTAGAACTCGCGGTAATGCGACTCGTCATGCACCGACCTCCCATCGCACCAAAGGAAGGCGCGATCTTATCCGCCACCACTGCTGCTCAAATGGCAAGCAGCTCTTTTTCTTTTTCGGCCAGCATTTTGTCGACCTCTGCCACATAGCGATCAGTCAACTTCTGTACGTCGTCTTGAGCACGCCGCTCATCGTCCTCAGCTACTTCTTTCTTCTTAAGGGCATCCTTCAGATGGGTATTCGCATCACGGCGCAAATTCCGCAAAGCCACCTTAGCATTCTCGCCCTCTTGCTTGACCACTTTAATCAAATCTTTGCGCCGCTCCTCAGTCAGAATAGGCATAGGCACGCGCACCATGTCGCCCTGAGTCGAAGGATTGAGACCCAAATCGGAGTCCCTGATTGCTTTTTCAACTTTACCGACCATGGGCTTCTCCCACGGCTGAACGCCAATGGTGCGGGCATCCACAAGCGTAACATTCGCTACCTGACTAATGGGAACCATGCTGCCATAGTAGTCCACTTGAAGATGATCAAGAAGACCCGTGTGGGCGCGCCCAGTGCGGATCTTCGCAAGATCATGCTTGAGGGATTCGATGCTTTTCTGCATCTTGCCTTCAGTCGTCTTTTTCAGCTCGGGAATCACGGAACCTCCTGAAGATTAAATTGTGCACAAAAAACGGATGACAGAGAACCCGCTTAAACGTGCACCAGTGTGCCCTCATCCTCACCCATCACGACGCGCCTGAGCGCGCCGGGCTTGAATATCGAAAACACATTGATCGGAAGCTTTTGGTCACGACACAACGCAAAAGCGGTGGCATCCATCACTCCCAAATTTCGAGCGATCGCCTCATCAAAGGTAATCCGGGTGTACCGGGTAGCGTGTGGATCTTTCTTTGGGTCGGCGGTATATATGCCATCAACTTTTGTGGCTTTAAGCACGATCTCGGCACCTATCTCGGAGCCACGCAAAGCCGCAGCCGTATCCGTAGTAAAGAAAGGGTTGCCGGTTCCGGCCGCGAAAATGACAACGCGACCTTCTTCCAAATAACGGATGGCCTTGCCACGAATATAAGGTTCCACAACCTGCTCAATATTCAGTGCCGACTGCACGCGAGCATTCAGCCCACCTTGACGCATCGCATCGGCAAGCGCCATGGCGTTCATCATGGTCGCCAGCATGCCCATGTAATCGGCGGTAGCCCTATCCATACCGCTCGCAGCACCGGCCATACCCCGGAAAATATTACCACCGCCGATGACCACACCAATTTCCACACCGAGATCCGCAACCGCCTTGATCTCTGCGATGATGCCGCTGACAGTGGCGGCATTGATGCCATACGCATCGCCCCCCATCAGGGCTTCACCAGAGAGCTTTACCAGGATACGGCGGAATTTCGGTGCGGACATACAGACTCCTGCAATAGGTTAACGACCCGCTGCAGCGGCGGCGGCCTGTGCTGCCACTTCAGCGGCAAAGTCGGTCGTCTTCTTCTCGATGCCTTCGCCCACCAGATAGAGCTCAAAACGCGCCACAGAGGCCCCCTTCGATTTGAGCAACTGCTCGATCGTCTGCTTGCCGTCTTCTGCTTTAACGAAAATCTGGCCAAGCAAAGTGACATCCTTGAGATACTTTTGCACTGTGCCTTCGGCAATTTTCTCCAGCATGGCTTCCGGTTTGCCGGCTTCGCGCGCTTTTTCAATGGCAATACGACGCTCAGTATCCAGTAACTCGGCCGAAACGCCGGTTGAGTCAAGCGCTTTGGGCTTTGATGCAGCGATATGCATCGCCAGATCCTTGGCTAACTGCTCATCACCGCCGACCACATCGACCAAAACGCCAATTTTTGAGCCGCCGTGAATGTACGAGGTCAGCTTGCCTTTGGCCTCAATACGGGCAAAACGACGTAGCGACATGTTCTCGCCAATCTTGCCAACGAGCCCTGCCCGCACACTCTCGACTGTCCCCTCACCGAGCGGAAGAGCGGACAGCGCAGCCACATCGGCGGGCGACTGGGCCGCAACCAAGTGCGCACAATCCGCTGCCAACTTCAAAAAATCATCGTTCTTGGCAACAAAGTCGGTCTCAGAATTAATCTCGAGGATGGAGCCCAACTTGCCATCCGCACTGATATCAATCGCAACAACACCTTCGGCAGCAACCCGCGCCGAGGCCTTGGAGGCCTTATTACCGAGCTTGACACGAAGAATCTCTTCCGCCTTGACCATATCACCGGCGGCTTCCGTCAAAGCCTTTTTGCATTCCATCATCGGCGCGTCGGTCTTTTCGCGCAATTCCTTGACCATACCTGCGGTAATTTCCGCCATTCTCTTTACTCCAAAATCATGTCGTACTTATTGAACAGGCCAGACGACCGGGGAACACCCGACCCATCCAGCCTGAGTTACCGAACCAAATTACTCAGCGGACTCGTCTTCAACCTCGACAAACTCGTCATCACCGGCCATCTGCTGAACTACGTCGTTGACTGACTGACTACGACCTTCAAGAATCGAATCGGCAACGCCGCGAGCGTACAAGCGAATCGCACGCGAGGAGTCGTCGTTGCCAGGGATGATGTAATCGACGCCCTCTGGCGAGTGGTTGGTATCGACCACAGCAATGACCGGAATACCCAATTTGCCTGCTTCGGTAATGGCAATTTTGTGATAGCCGACGTCAATCACAAAAATCGCATCCGGCAAGCCGCCCATTTGCTTGATGCCGCCAATCGACTTGCGCAACTTGTCCATTTCGCGCTGAAGGGTCAGGGCTTCTTTTTTCGACAGCTTCTCGAAGCTGCCATCCTCGTTCATTTGCTCAAGATCGTTCAAGCGCTTGACCGAGAGCTTTAGTGTCTTGAAATTGGTAAGCATGCCGCCCAACCACCGCTCATCGACAAACGGCATCGCGCAACGCTGAGCTTCCTCAGCAATAATTTCACGCGCTTGACGCTTGGTGCTTACAAAAAGGATCGTGCCTTTGTTGGCCGACATCTTCTTGATAAAGCTCATCGCCTCCTGATACTTACTCAGAGTCTTTTCGAGGTTGATGATATGAATTTTGTTGCGATGGCCAAAAATGAACGGGGCCATCTTGGGGTTCCAGAAGCGTGTTTGGTGGCCGAAATGAACGCCGGCCTCCAACATCTGGCGCATAGTTGTACTCATCAGGTATCTCCGATATGGGTTAAACCGCCGCCCGACTCAGCTGCTTCACGAGGAAGCCACCCTATCGATGTCGAGCGTGTGGATTTTTGCCAACAGCCCTCGAGAACACCCCGTGGGCCACGACAAGTCGGCGATTATAGCCAAAAGGTGGCTTCGGCCTCAACGTCATTTTGAGTTTTCCCTTGTTTGCGCGCAATCTTGAATCAAGTCGTCGGGTCGATCAATATCCGCAACAACGCCTTTATCGAGAACCGGTAAGCAACACAGTCGCTCACCGGCGCCCTCAAGCAAATTCCGAGCGCCTTCATCGCCCGACAAACTCTCTAGCGCACCGAAGTGTGTGCGTGCAAAGCCAACCGGGTGCCCGCGTCGCCCTTCATAGACAGGCGCGACCAATTCGTGGTTCACCATTGCTGCCACCAATTTCACGACAGTAGCGCGCTGAAGAAATGGCATATCGCCGAAAGCAAGCAGGCAACCAACTGCGTCCGGGTACTGCTGGCCAGCATACTTGACCGCTGCAGCCATCGCCGCCCCCATGCCGAGCGCTGCCTCGGGGCATTCAAGAATATGGCAAGACTGATCTCGCAAACAATCAATTACCGTCTTCGCGCCGGGCCGCACAGTAACGATCACGTCGTCCAATACAGAGCGGAGGGTACGCACCGCGACCGCTAACACCGGTTCGCCGTCAGGCAGCAGCGCCAAAAGCTTATTTTGCCCTCCGCGAGGGTCGAACCGCAGCCCTCGACCGGAGGCCAAAACGATCCCAATAACCCGATGCCCGCCGTTCATTCACTCACTTCCTGAACAATGAAAAGGCCAGAGGTAGTTGCCACCTCTGGCCTTTTCATTGGAACATCGGGGCGTCGCTATACCGTTAGCTTGAGATTAGACCTGTGCTTCGGCGGATACGGTCCGAGGCGCAGATCGACTAGCTGCTGCAGGCGCGTTGCGCACTAAGGACAGCTTTTCCAGTTCCCTGGCCAGTTTACTCACTCTACGTGAGAGCACCTCAATATCCCGCCGCGAAGCTACGCCGACTCGGCCAAGCAAAGTGTCAGCGCTAGCCTGGAAAATCCGCCCAACATGCGCAACTCCATTGAGAAGCTTCTCGGAACCTCTGCTCAATGCAGGGTTTGCAATTGCCTTTTCCAGCAGTCGATTCGCGTCATCTTGCGCTTTCGCGATGACATTCAGACCCACCAGCCATGCATCTTGTGCCGCATCACGAACTCGAATGACGACTTTGCGCTCAACGTGCTTGTTGGTTCCACGCCGACGCTTACTCAGATGGTTCAGGGTCAAAATAAACTCCAGCTTGTTGCAAACGGGTAGCTCAAAGTACGCTTGAAGGCTTCTTGGCGCGAGACTTAGCGGCAGGCTTGGGTACTGCCGGAGTCGAGAGCGGAGTTTTGCGCGCACTCTCACTGCCGGCTTGTTGGCGAACGAGCTTAGTCAAGTCATCGATGCGTTTGTTCAATGCCTGCAGATCGCCACGATTGGGCACGCCCAGCGTCGCCAGCGCTCGAGCAACACGCGATTCAAATACTTGTTCAAGACGATCCCACGTATCGGTCGCACGAGCCGTCACATCAGACACGCTCGTCGCCTTACGCGTTTTTTTGTGAATGTTCTCCCGCAATGCTTCGCCTTCTCGCACTAGCGCTTCGAAAACGCGGTTACTACCTTGCTGGGCGCGACTGATGGCATCAACGCTCGCAGACCAAATCTGCTGCGCAGACTCCTTGATGGCAGAGGGAATCTGACCTTCTGCCACCTTGGCTACCTTCGCAACATTACTGATCGTATTCGACTTTTTGGTCATGGTAAGCTCCTGTGCACGCCATTTTTCTGAATGATTAACGTCCCGCCGCGCCACCCAAAAAGCTGAGCTCACGAGCCAACGATGGTTCGAAGTGTATTTAGAGCCGTTAGAGCACGCACACTAAATAGTGGCCAAGCGTAGCGCCGTATTGCCATCGCCGACTTGCCGACTTTCATCAGATGCAGACAAGCACATTGGATATTTTCACTTCGGACCAGCACCACTTTCAAGCCACGCTCTACCCGGCTGACATGGCCGGCGCACCGACCCTGATATTTCTGTGTGCACTCGGCACTCCTGCACGAATTTATGCCCGCCTCGCTCGCGAACTGGCGCAGCAGGGCATCAACGTCTGTATTCCTGACTGGCGAGGTATCGGCAGTAGTTCAATCCGGGCGACCCGGGATGTCGACTTCGGTTACTACCAACTCCTTGAGATCGATCACCCCGCGTTACTTGAAGCCCTGCGCAAACGCTATCCCGCGGCACCCGTCTGGTTAGGCGGACACAGTCTGGGCGGACAGCTCAGTTTGTTAGCCGCCAGCTCCGCCAAGCTCAGCGTTGACGGCGTACTGCTCGTTGCCAGCGGGACCGTTCATCTGCCCTGCTACCCAAGCAAGCTCAGGGCAGGCATTCGCGCGGTCACTTTGCTAGTTCGCTTGAGTGGGTCTGTGCTCGGCTATTTTCCTGGCGATCGCCTCGGCTTTGGCGGGCGTGAAGCACTCGGCGTCATGCGAGACTGGAGTCACGTTGCGCGCACCGGTAAATACAAGGTTGCCAAGTCAGCGGTGAACTATGAGCACGCCCTTAGTGAGTTGAAGACGTCAATAGGGGCACTCACCTTCGCCGGCGACGCCTGGGCACCCGCTAACGCTACGCAGGCCCTGATCAAAAAAGCCGAGAAATCCAATCAAACACACTGGCATTGGAGCCGAGAGGACACTCAGGGATACAACATTGACCATTTTTCCTGGCTCAAACGGCCTGAGTTGGTCGCCCCGACAATTGCCGCTCATATCATCGAAATCAGCACGGCTAACGCCCGAACTATTGAAAGGAAACCCGGATGAGCACCCTCTTGAGCTTTGCCGACACAGCCCCGGAACCTTCCACCGACTACCCTAAGGAAGACCGGCTACTGCGCGGAAACCCCATGCGCACCACGTGGAACCGGTACGAGAACAACGGCGTCTTCATGGGGGAGTGGGCCTGTGAAGCAGGTATGTGGAGAATTGCCTTCGGTCCTGACGAACACGAGTATTTTCAGGTGATTTCCGGTCGCTGCCGTGTCCATGACGACAACGGGGCGGTACGCGAGTTCGGCCCTGGCGACGGATGCATGATGGGCCCCGGGTTCAAGGGCGCGTTCGAGGTCACGGAACCGCTACTGAAACGCTACATGATTGTGGACAGAAGCTAAATCTCTCTATCCCAGTAAGGCAGGTCCTGGCGCCCGGGATTCAGACGCGTGACAAGAAAATCGACAAAGTGCTTGACCCGTTGCGGCAGGAAACGATTGCCAGGATAAACCGCGTAGATAGCAATCTCGGGGACAGAAAAGTCTGCCAAGACACGCACCAACGTTCCCGCCTTGATGGCTTCCGCCGCCAGAAAACTGGGCTGGCAGGCGATGCCCAGACCACGAATGGCGGCGTCTTGCAGCGCATCACCGCTGTTGGCGGTAATACGCCCATCAACGTCAAACGTCTGCACCTCGCCATCCACCTCGAACCGCCAACCAGAACGCAAGGCCAGTGAATAATTGAGACAGTCATGACTACGCAATTCAGAGGGATGCCGGGGCACTCCCCGCCTGGCAAGATAGTCAGGCGAAGCGACCACAACAAACCGTGCGGCGCAGATACGCCGCGCCACCTGTGACTCGGGCAACTGACCGGTGATACGAATGCCAAAATCGTAGCCTTCTTCAATCAGATCGACACGTCGGTCGGTGAAATCGAGATCGATGGCGATTCCAGGCTGATCCTTCGAGTATTCGGCCACAAGAGGCATCAGGTGAGGAATGCCAAAACTCATCGGGACCGTCGCACGAATCAGACCCCGCCCTGCTGAACGCCCATCGCCAATCGCGGCCTCCGCTTGTGCGACATGATCGATGATCTCTCGGCATTGAGTCAGGTAGCCCTGCCCTTCCGAGGTCAGCGACAAGCGCCGCGTGCTACGCGCGATCAACTTGACACCCAGATGCCCCTCCAGCGCGGCAATCTGGCGGGTTATTGCCGAGCGGGCCACATTCAGTTGATCCGCCACCGCACTAAAGCTGCCGGCATCTGCAACACGCACGAAGGTTTCCATGGCGGCCAATCGATCCATTCCCACACAGCGCTCCTTCACATTGATCCGGATGTAAGAAATTGTTCTGGCGCCATTCTAGGAGTCCCAGCCGCAACCATGCACCTTACAATTCCGCCCACGTTACTGAATTCTCTGGAGCCCCATCATGATGCGCCGACTCAATTTTTTTATCGCTGTTTTCTTCGCAATGCTTACGCTACCCAGCCTTGCCCAAGAGGTCGAACTAGGTAAGCACTACACTCTGGTAGAACCGCCACTGGCTTCGTCAGCCCCCGCCGGCAAGATTGAAGTCGTCGAGTTTTTCTCTTACGGCTGCCCACACTGCGCCGACTTTCACCCGATCGTGAATATCTGGGCGAACAAATTGCCCAAGGATGTCAGCTTACGTAAAGTTCCCGTCTCGTTCAATCGTCCGGCCTGGGCACGACTGGCGGCGATGTACTACAGCATGGAATCCTCTGGCGATCTGGCCAAGCTTGAGAGCGCCCTATTCAAGGCGCTCCACCAGGAACGGGCGACCTTCAGTGACGATCAGGCCTTCGTCACCTGGGCAGGCGGCAAGGGAGGCGACACCAAGAAAATATCTGAAGCGCTCGCCGGCTTCGGTATGCAAAGCCGCATTCGCCGCGGCGACCAAGAG
The DNA here is from genome assembly GCA_016702335.1 of Rhodocyclaceae bacterium. Classification (GTDB taxonomy): domain Bacteria; phylum Pseudomonadota; class Gammaproteobacteria; order Burkholderiales; family Rhodocyclaceae; genus JADJEF01. The sequence goes on along the minus strand of JADJEF010000018.1, from coordinate 405,727 downwards.
GCCACGGCGGCTCGTATTGGCGGCGTTCCCGCCATTGTTGTCGGGGGACGTTACCTGGTAAATAACTCGGGGGCCAATGGCTATGAAGACCTGTTGCGCATCACAGACGCCCTGATTGCCAAAGCCCGGCAAACGAAGTAACTCGTCCCCGCCAGCAAGCATTTCGCCCTACCGATGAGCCTACTCCCAAGAACAGAGCGCCGCTTTCTGCTTGGAGGCATTGGAGTTGCCTGCGTGGTCTTGGTGATTGCAGGCGCTGTGCTCGCCCGCACCATGAATTTGGCAGCGTGCCCGCTATGCATCCTGCAACGCATGGTTTACCTGCTGCTGGCGCTGCAAGCCTTGATCATTGTCCCTTGGGCGCGGGCCCCCGTTGGCCGCCTGGGCAGCATCATCATGGCGGCCACCGCGGCTTTGGGAGCGTCGATCGCTGGCTACCAGACGTGGATTCAGCGCTTCGCCACCGGGGTCAGTTGCACGGCTGACATGCCGTGGTGGGAGCAATGGGTGAACTGGGCGGGCACCCAAGTACCGTTTTTGTTTGAGGCCACCGGGCTTTGCAGCGAAGCCGGCTGGAAGTTTCTTAGCCTCTCAATTGCCGAGTGGTCACTCTTGATTTTTACGGCGATGTGCGTGACGGCGCTGATGAGTCTGCGCGAGCGCCCGCTCGCGTAGCGTGACGGCACCAGCGCGAGGGCTTACTCTGCTTTTGGTTTTGCCGGAACCCGTTTGGCATGGGTCAGCATGGCCATCTCGACTGCGGAATCAAAGGCTGACTGGGTAAATTTAAGTACGATTTTCAATTCGTCATCCTTCAATTGCCGTACCGAGTCGTTGGAACGAAAGATATTCATGAACTCGCGCTCACGCCCAACATTCAACGCCAGTTTGCCGATTCCCAACTGCTCCATCAGCTTCCATAACCCCGGGTTATAGAAGCGGGTCAGGTTCATTACAAAAGCGATCGGATCATTGCGCGCCAGCAGCGATGCCAGCCGCAAGATCACCTCGAAGGGCAAGGCAATACGGCCCGACTCCGCCAGATCGAGCAGATTCGTATCACTGAAATCGAGTGCGGCGGACACATCTTGCGCTGTCAAGCCCGCCGTTTCACGGGCATCTCGAATGACCAAACCCGCCCTTTCGAGCGCTGCCCGGCGCTTGGGTTCCTTGACCAGCGGCGCGGTTGCCCCGACAGCCATTTCGGCCGCCGTACCGGCCCAGTCCATGACCTGCTCGGCCATTTGTTTGACCTGCGAAGTCAGTCGTGACGGTGCATAGTTGGCCAACCCCGACAACAGGCTCTCGGCCGAGGCAAGCGTTGCAGCGCTGGGCAGCACACTGCCGCTACTGTGATGCTGCCGTGATGCTGGCTTGCCCGATTTGCCAGCGATGCGGGAACCGGAACGACTGGGCGACGAGGAAGCCGGGCGCGCTGGCGTGCGTGTGGCCGAGGCAGGCTTCGCCGGCGCGCGGCGCGCCGGGCTAGCGACCGACTTTGCTTTGGGCTTACTTCTGGGTTTGGTGCTGGCGACCATTGGATTCTCCCCCTGTTGACGACGCGTATTCCGAGTGAGCTTACTCCGATAGCTGCCACTTTGCGTTTCCGCAAGTCGGCGCTGGCAGGACGGCGTTAAAACAAGCTATTGACCACGAAACGATCACGCGCCGCAAGGCGCGACAAGCCCTGGCTGACTTCACTGGACGCACCCCACTTCATGATGTGCGAAAGAAAGGTGGTCATGGCCTGACTCAGGGAATACCCGGCCTCATTCCATTCCGCCCGAAAATCGTTAAAGGGAATCGTCTTCGCCGACAAACGCCCGCCTTTCATCGGTACCAGGGTGATCATGCCCCCCGTGTTGCGGATGACAATAGCGGTAATACGCTCTCCGTTGATAACGACCACGACAGCCCCTCCCGATTGTGACGAACCAGCCTGCGCTGGTATCTTCCATCGTTATCGGCAGGAATCTCGTGAGCTTTAGCTTAAATTAACGAGTGCAACCTATTGTTTTATATAAACTCAGGAAAGTGCACCTTTGATCTGCTCGAGCGTGTTCGGATCATCAATCGTGGTCAGGTCACCCGGATCACGACCTTCAGCCAGCGCCTGAATCGAGCGGCGCAGCATCTTGCCGGAGCGCGTCTTGGGTAAGCCGGTGACGAAATGCACGCGCTTGGGCCGGGCAATGGCACCGAGCAGCTCATCCACCTTCTTTTTCACCTCGGCCTCAAGGGCCGCCCGAGCCTCTTCGGTCGCTATGCGCCCGGCGTCCTTGACCACGGCAAACGCCACCGGCTCTTGTCCCTTCAACTGATCGGCCACGCCCACCACGGCCACCTCGGCAATCGCCGAGTGAGCCTGAATCGCCTCTTCGATTTCGCGCGTGCCCAAGCGGTGGCCGGCGACATTGATCACGTCGTCGGTGCGCCCGAGAATGAAGTGGTATCCCTCGTCGTCCTTGATGCCCCAGTCAAATGACGAATACACCATCGGCTCTTTGAACAGGCTGAAGTAGGTCTTGACGAAGCGTTCATCGTCGCCCCAGATGGTTGAGAGACAACCAGGCGGCAGCGGTGGCACGATGCCGACAATGCCCTTTTCGTTGGCCGCACATTCCGTGCCGTCTTCCCGAAAGATGCGCAGATCGTAGCCATAGACCGGAAAACTCGGCGTGCCGAACTTGATCCTGGTGTCCTCGATGCCGCGCACCGTGGCCAGAATGGGCCAGCCTGTCTCGGTTTGCCAATAGTTGTCGATCACCGGCAGCTTCAGCTCGCCCATGATCCACTCATGCGTGGGCTGATCCAGCGGCTCGCCGGCCAGGAACAGGTGCTTGAGTGAGGAGAGATCGTATTTGTGCAGGAACGCCGCATCGTGCTTTTTAAGCACCCGAATCGCCGTCGGCGCCGAAAACATGACATTGACCTTGTACTTCTCGACAATCTGCCACCAAATGCCGGCATCGGGCCGGATTGGCGTGCCTTCATACATGATGGTGGCCATGCCGGCGATCAGCGGCCCATAGATGATGTAGCTGTGCCCAACCACCCAGCCGATATCGGAGGTCGAGAACATTGTCTCGCCTGCCCCGCCGGTAAAGATGTGCTTCATGGACGCCGCGAGCGCCACGGCGCAGCCGCCGGTATCACGCTGCACGCCCTTGGGTTTGCCGGTCGTACCCGAGGTATACAGAATGTAGGAAGGCTCCGACGATTCCAGCCACTCGCACTCGACCTGCGCCTCCATATGCTCGGCACGCAGCGCCGCGTAATCGACATCACGCCCGGCAACGCGCGGCCAGCCTTTGTCGAGCCCGCGATCGATCATCAGTACGTGCGCCGGCGGAAACTCAGCCAGCCGACAGGCTTCATCCAGCAGATTCTTGTAGGGTACGGCCTTGCCGCCGCGCATGCCGGCATCGGACGAGACAATCAATTTAGGCTTGGCGTCATCGATACGCGTCGCCAGCGAGCCTGAGGCAAAGCCGCCGAACACCACGGAATGGATCGCCCCGATGCGCGCACAGGCGAGCATGGCAAACGCCGCCTCGGCAATCATGGGCATGTAGATAAGCACGCGGTCGCCCTTGACGACCCCAAGGGAGCGCATGATCGCCGCCATGCGCATAACCTCGATTTTCAGCTCGGCAAAGGTATAGACCTTCTCTTCATTGGTTTCGGTCGAGATATAGATCAGCGCACGGTCGCTGGGACGGGTAGCGGCATGCCGATCAATCGCGTTGTGGCACAAATTGGTCGTGCCACCCGAAAACCACTTGGCAAACGGCGGTCGGGAATAGTCGCAAACCGAGGTCGGCGGTGTCTGCCAGTCAATCAGCTTGGCTTCCTGGCTCCAGAATTGGTCGCGCTGCTCGATGGAATGACGATGAAAGTCTGCGTATTTACCCATTGCGATCTCCTCAGATTCGTCTCGATGTGCCTCTGCCGTAAGCGCCGAGTTAACAGCGCCGATAACCGAAGGAAATCCCTGAGGGACTCCTCGAACCACTATGGAAGGGTTTGCTTACAAGCCCCTTGCGTGCGGCACAACTCAGGCATCCCCATGATTGATTTAACATTTTTGCTATACTAGCGCCCAATGACAAATTTGAATCGCTTACGCAGCCTGGCGTTGACCAGCGTCTGCGCGCTACTTTTCAGTCTTGGCGGGACCGCTCGCGCGGATGAAGTCACGGAACCGGAGGTTGCTGAAAACGCCACCTTGTTCGATCGGGCCTCCTCCGCGCTGGATGAAACACTCGGTGAGGCGCTCAGCCTGCTGGGGGTTCCCTATAGGCGTGGCGGCAGTTCCCCCACGGCTGGTTTCGACTGCTCAGGCTTCGTGCGCCACGTCTTTCAGGAAAGCGTCGGCTTGATCCTCCCGCACAACGCCAACGCCATGGCCAGGGAAGGTGAAACCGTCGATAGGGACGCCCTGCAACCGGGCGACCTGGTCTTCTTCAACACCATGCGCCGTGCGTTTTCCCATGTCGGCATCTACTTGGGTGACGGCAAGTTCGTGCACTCACCGCGCAAAGGCGGTCGCGTACGCATTGAAGACATGCAGGAAAGCTACTGGAAAAAGCGCTACAACGGAGCGCGCCGGGTCGCCCCGGACCAGTAGATTCTTTCCCCGTGCTGCCCTGGCTGGATGCTGCCCCGGAGTTTCCTCCCCTTAGCCAGGCGCTGACCGACCCCAACGGATTGCTCGCTGCGGGCGGTGATCTTTCACCGCAGCGGTTGCTTGCCGCCTATCGGCGCGGCATCTTTCCCTGGTATGCCCCGGGCGACCCGATTTTGTGGTGGAGCCCCGACCCCCGCATGGTGTTGCTGCCCAGTGAACTGAAAATTACCCGCTCGCTGGCCAAAACCCTGCGCAACGGCGAGTACGAAATACGTTTCGACACGGCCTTCGCGCCGGTGATGCAGGCCTGCGCACAAACCCCGCGCCAAGGCCAGAATGGCACCTGGATCAGCGACGGCATGATCGCCGCCTATACTGCGCTGCATCGCCAGGGGCATGCGCACAGCGTCGAGACCTGGCAAAACGGAAAACTCATCGGCGGCCTGTATGGCATGGCGATCGGGCGTGCCTTTTTTGGCGAATCGATGTTTTCCCATGCCAGTGACGCCTCGAAAATTGCGCTCGCCCACCTGTGCGAATTCTTGCAACGACACGATTTCGGCATAATTGACTGCCAAATGGAAACCTCGCACCTCGCCTCGCTCGGCGCCCGACCTATCCGTCGTGACGACTTCATTCATCGGCTCGATGGCCTGCGCGACCTCTCTGCGCTGCCCGGCCCCTGGAGCGCCGCAGAGATTGCCGACTGCTTTCGCCTTGCCCGGAAAGCCCCATGACCCATCTGCGCGATCTGCCGCCCTTTCCGCTGCTGCACTTCTACGCCACAGCCCCCTATCCCTGCTCCTATCTGGCGGGCGAAACCGCGCGTTCGCAGGTTGCGACCCCTGCCCACCTGATTGACACCGATACTTACAGCCAGTTGGTCAAGGCAGGCTTTCGCCGCAGCGGCGTATTCACCTACCGCCCGCACTGCGATCACTGTCAGGCCTGCCTGCCGGTACGCCTGCGCGTCACCGACTTCAGCGCCACCCGCAGCCAGGCACGCGCCCTGCGCCGACACGCAGCGCTGAATACCTTCGAGCGCCCGCTGCGTTTTAATGAAGAACACTACCAGCTCTACCATGCCTACCAGGCGGCGCGCCACAGTGGCGGTGGCATGGACGAGGACAGCCGCGATCAGTACGCACAGTTTCTGCTGCAAACCCATGTCGATAGCCGTCTGATCGAATTCCGCGATGGTGAGCGCCTGGTCATGGTCAGCGTCATTGACCTGCTCGACGACGGGCTTTCGTCGGTCTATACCTTCTACGACACGGCCGATAAACAAGCGAGTTACGGCACCTTTGGCGTGCTGTGGCAGATTGCCCAGTGCCGGCATCTGGAACTGCCACACCTCTATCTGGGCTATTGGATTCAGCGCAGCCGCAAGATGGAATACAAGCAGCGCTTTCAGCCGCTTGAAGTGCGCCGGGATGGCGAATGGAGTGCGTTTTCCTCGCTGGCAAGCCGGTAATCGCCGTATCACCAGCGCCGACTTGCCAAGAATCAACGCCGTTTTTTCCTACAACCGTCCCGCCCGCGCGAAAAAAAGAAAACCGTGGTCTGTCCGTTCGCAGTAACAGCAGTAAATCTAGCGGGTTGAAGTCCCGTCCGGGGAGTTGTCCGTACGCCTCGGTAGCATGAGGAAGCGGCGTCGTGGTAACACGGGGTCGTGAGTTTCCAAACAGCAAGAGAGCAGGCCGTAACGCAAGTGAACCTATGAGTAGCCTCGTAAACGAAGTGGAGACGCCGACCCTGTGGACAGAAGGGGAAGGCCGTTGGATGCGCGCTGGAACAACGGAAGTAGTGCGCATTGACTCCCGGGGTAGCAGGGTCGGCATGTTCTCGCAGATTTATTGCCCAGTGCTGGAGACCCGTTGGCGGAGGTGGGGAGGCCACCAACTGATGCGTATAAGGAAACGAAAGCGCAGCCGCTGTCAGCGGGAGTCGGAGGGGTTCATAGTACTGCTTGAGGCGACGGGACAACATAACCCCCGCCGAGGGAAGGAACCCTGCTTTGTTCGTGCAACCGAAGAGCTGAGGATCGAGGGATTGCAGACATGCTAACCACCCCGGAAACGATCAGGACGCTACAGAGGAAGCTGTATGCCAAGGCCAAGCAAGAACCGGCCTATCGCTTTTACGCGCTCTATGACAAGGTCAGCCGTGACGATGTCCTCCATCACGCATGGCGACTGGTCAAGGCCAACCGAGGCAGTCCCGGTGTCGATGGGATGAATTTCGAGGCCATAGAAAGCGGAATCGGGATAGACACGTTGTTGCGGGAATTGGCCCGTGATCTGAAAGACAAGACCTACCGAGCCCAACCCGTGCGGCGCGTCATGATTCCCAAAGCGGATGGCAGCCTGCGTCCGCTGGGCATACCGACAATCCGTGACCGGGTCGTGCAAATGGCCGTCAAACTCATCATCGAACCGATCTTCGAAGCCGACTTCTGTGCGCACTCGTACGGATTCCGGCCCAAGAGGTCGGCCCACGATGCCGTGGATGACATTGCCAACACACTCTGGGCCGGCTACACCCACGTCATAGACGCTGACCTGTCAAAATATTTCGACAGCATCCCGCACGACAAACTGATGGCCGTGGTGGCCGAGCGCATTGTGGATGGTGGCATCTTGGCCATCATCAAGCAGTGGCTCAAAGCGCCGGTGATCGGTGAAGACGGAGCGGGCGTCAAGAAAACTGTCGGCGGCGGCAAAGCCAATCGCACGGGGACACCGCAAGGTGGTGTCATCTCTCCGTTGCTGGCCAACTGCTACCTGCATATTCTCGACCGGATATGGCAACGGCGGCACTTGAAAGGAAAACTGCAAGCGCACTTGGTGCGCTACGCAGACGACTTTGTTGTCCTGTGCCGGAAAGATGTAGAGGAACCGCTGAAGGTGGTCAAGCACGTACTGGAACGACTGGGACTGACGCTCAACGAAGCCAAGACCCATGTCGTCGATGCCACTCAAGCAAGCTTCAACTTCCTGGGTTTTACGCTACAGATGAGTCGAGGGGCGAGAACTGGAAAGCCGTACCCGAATGTTCGGCCGGCCGAAAAATCGCTGAAGAAGATCAAGGCGAGGCTGACGGAATTGACGGGCGCAACCTGACCGCCATCCCCTTGGGCGACGTGGTGGGGAATGTGAACCGCAGCCTCAGAGGCTGGGCGAACTACTTTCACTACCGAAACTCAAGTCAGGCGATGAGCAAAGTCAGGCAGCATGCGGAAGACCGGCTGCGAACGCACTTGATGAAGCGCCACAAGGTCAAAGACAGGAAAGCGGCGTTATGCCGATTTCCCCGTCGAGACCTCTACGAACGCCACGGGCTGCACAAAGTTTCCGGGACAGCCGGCTGGAACCCGGCGCATGCCTCGACATGAAGAGCATCGGAAAGCCGTGTGCGGGAGAACCGCATGCACGGTTTGATGAGGGAGGGCAGGCGAAAGCCTGTTCTCTACTCTACCCTATTTACTGGTCACGACCTTGCGCTGCGCCAAGCAGTTTTCCAAGCAGGCGCTAGGCGAACTGTACGTGTCACGCTGGAACGTCGAGCTGGACTTGCGCAATATCAAGACGACTCTGGGCATGGAGCGACTGCACTGCAAGACGTCGACGATGAACGAGAAGGAATTCTGGGTGTGTCTGCTGGCCTACAACCTGATTCGCCTACTGATGACCGAATCCGCGAGGCACGCCGACGTGTTGCCGCGTCGGTTGAGTTTCAAGCACAGCGTGCAACTGTGGTTGGCTTGGCGTCCAGACGCTACCGTCACCGGCACACAAACGAGCTTGCTGGTCCTGTATGCCTTGATCGCCCAGCAGCGGGTCGGTGATCGCCCCGGTCGCATCGAGCCTCGCGCCGTCAAACGCCGACCAAAACCGTTTCCGTTATTGATGAAGCTTAGGCAGCAGGCCAGGGAAGATATTCGGCTTCATGGACATCCGCGGAAGCTTAAGTAAGTGCCATTCTGGTCTGACCCTTTTATTCAGCGCTATTATTCAGCGCCGATCAGGAAAACTTCCGATGGCAGATAAAACCATACGCACCCGTGACTTGCGCCTAAGAACTTACTGCCAGCTACAAACTCATTGGTTATTGAAGAAAATCGTCGAACTTGATTCAGAGGGAGTTCTTGACGGCGATACCTTTGAAGGAGTGGGTTGAACGGACAATGGCTTGATGACCGGCTTGCCGGTCGCGGGGTCCTCACCGACAATCCAGCCACCCGGAGGAAGCGTCATGGACGTGCCCCATTCGGCTTTCACGCCAACGTTGGATTGCTGCGAGGTACTTGCACTTCCTGATCGCTTCCCGACGCTGCCGGCTGCAGAGGCTGGATTGGACTTGCAACTGCTCGCGGACACGTTCCCGGCTCCGATGGGTTTTAGTTCGGTGACCTGATCCAGCGGCGTTGCGTTACTAACAGCGGCACAATCAATTTCATACGCCATCTGCCATGAATCCGGCCTGCGGCCGAAGAGTCTTTCAATGTCGTTGATTCCCCAGTACCCGCGGTCCGCGCGAAGCGCTACGGACGATTTTTTCTCTGGCAGCCGGCGCGATGCAAAAATCACCGGCGCCGTCCTCTTTCCGACAAACGACACCTTGCCTTGCTTATCCCCCATCAAGACAACGGCACTGACCCTTACGTTCGGGCGGATGGTGACTTTCCATGTGACAGCGTCGTAGGCACTAAGCAACACCATGAGTGGCCTACCTTTGCGCTTGACGTCGACATCTATCGTCCCTTCGGTTGGTTTGTACACTGAAACGAGATGCAACTCTCCTCCTGAGGCAACTTTCGGCAGTAATTCATGTTCTGGGGCGGGATACTCATCCCAAGGATAAAACTGTTGGATCTTACTTATGCTTTTTTCATGCATCCTCCATTCTCCGTCTTGCAACTCCAGAGACGTCCAAACCGGAATGCCATGGGTCAGATAGGCATTGACCTCCGGGGCGGCTGTCAGATCGAGGTTCCGGAACCATCCATCGGGCGGAATTCGAGCAAGACCAGAGCCCGACGACGACCAACCGAAAAATGTGCGATCCGCATTTCTGTAGGAATAAATTTTCCAGATTTCACGTTGCATGACAAGCTCCGCTTTGGCCAGGACTAGGCAGGCTGGATTCGCTTCGTCGATGTGCCTGACATACTTTTCGGCCAAGGTGTATCTGACCCCTTCCTTTCTGTTTCGAGCCGCATCAGCAGGTATCGGGGTAGCCACAAACAGGCCAGCTCTTGCGAGACCATCAAGACGCCGCCGCCACGCGCGATGAATTTTCGTTTCCGGCAACATCGCGCTGCCAGCAAAATAGGCAGCGCTCAAACCAGAAGGAGTTGACTTCAGCTCGACGGCATCTATTTCGGGCTTGCTGGGGAGTAAAAGACAGGCCTTGATGGGAACATCAGTAACGGCGCGACGCCAGGCATCCTGATCGGGAATCGGCATCAAGCGGTCGATATCCTTGTCAAGCTCGAACTCCCCCTCAGGCTTCCCGAACTTTGCCAGCCCCTCAGGAACCCAACCGATTTTGCCTTTAAGCAATATGAGTGAATGAACCTTCTGGCTGCGTACCTCATTTTTGATCAGAGTCTCAGAGATGTGCTTTGCAACCTCGGATCGCTGGGTCCAATCGCTGAACTCGCGCACCCCCACCCTGAACCGAACTTCAAATCTTGGAATCCCCTGCGCGTTTGGTGCCAACAGGGCACCGCTCACGATCTCCAGAATCTCGACCTTACCGATTGAAAAGCAGGCGTTGTTTTGGATGTGCTTCCACCCGTCCGCCGTCAGGGCATATTCGAGCGCCGGGTCGGGGTATCCCGCGCTGTTAACCAATACCGTTTCCCGGCGAGCAAAAAATCCAATCGCCGCCAAGGCATCCATTCGATCCAGAGTCCGGTCTCGTCTTTCTTGCGCATAGGTGTTCGGCGTTCGCAGGGTCATCGTCAGCACCGAAGTGCCCGGCGAACCCGGCCTCGGATACAGATCGGTAAGACCTGCAAAAACGCCCTCCACACTAGTGGTCCGCGTCATGTCTATCGGAAGGCACGGCGCAAGGCTCAGGGGATAGGTTTCAAGCATCATCTGTGTTTTGATCGCACGCAAGACGTTCTCAGCGGTGGGTGTCTCTACGTCTATATTGCCCTTGTGCGGGGCTACAGTACAACCCGAGAAGCAAGCTACCAGAATGACAAAAAAGACTGCTTGAATACAGGCGACAGACGTTCTGGGTGTCATAGGCACTCTCCCCTCCCTTTTAAGGCAAACTAACGTGGCTTTTCGCCTCAGAGTCGATAAGGACATATTAACGTGCCCGGTGTCAATTATCAGCCTTGCATCCCAACTCGAAAGTCAGCGCTGGCGCACGGTTCCCCGATTTCGTCATTCGGGTAGGGTAGAGAACAGGCTTTCGCCTGTCGACTGAACACGCCGGCGCACCGGGCGAGATGATGAAGGCGCTCGGGCAGCGCTATGTGCAGTACATAAATCGCACCTATCGCCGCAGCGGCACCCTTTGGGAGGGGCGCTACCGCTGCTGCCCCACGCAGGCGAAAACTACCTGCTGGCTTGCCAGCGCTACATCGAACTGAACCCGGTGCGGGCGGCGATGGTGGCGCATCCGGCGGAATATCGCTGGTCAAGCTACCGGCAAACGCGCAAGACGAGCCAGATGTCTTGACGCAGTCGCACGAGGTGTATGCGGGCCTTGGCTTCGATGCGGCCAGCCGGCAGGCCGCCTACCGAGAACTGTTCCACTACGAACTCGAACCGGGGCTAGTCGATGAAATCCGGCGGGCTACGAACGGCAACCATGCGCTGGGCAGCGCACTGTTTTGCGAGCAGATTGCTGCGTCGCTGGGGCAATCGGGGAGGCCCCGCAAGCCAACTGAGCCGGTGTCGGGAAAACTGTTTGAGTGAAAACCGAGATCTGCATCGCCGTATCACCAGCGCCGATGACTGAAGGAAATCTCTGTGGGACTTGCCAACTCTTGGTTGAGCCTATTCGTCAATGCGCCACAGATAGGCAATCCGCGCCACACTTTGCACTGCGATGCCCGCTTCGGTACCGGGCGTGAAGCGGCACAAGGCCAGGGCACGCCGGGCCGCATCATCCAGACGGCGAAAGCCCGACGAACGCAAGACCTTGCTTTCCAGCACTGTGCCATCAACGGCCACCAGCATTTCGAGGGTCACCTCCCCCTCTTCCTGCGCCCGCAGCGCCGCCGGCGGATAGTCCGGCTTGCGGCAGGCTTGCGCATCGATCACGGCGGCGGTGCGGGCCGGTCGGCTGGTCAGCGCTGGCGCACTGTGCGTAACGGGTGACATCGCGCTGGGCGCACTTTGCGCCGGCTGCGCCACCATAACCGGCTGTGCCGTTGCCGGGATAGGCTCGGCGATCGTGGGCTCGGCGATCGTGGGATCGGCCACCGGATCGGGTGGCCGCACAGAGGACGGCGAAACCGGCACCCTGCGTGCAGGACTAGGTAACGGCACGGCGCCCGGTGCGGGGGGACTCGGTGATGCGAAGGTCGGGACATCGGGCCTCGGCGATAGCGCAATCTGCAAGGATGGCGGCGACAGCACAGGTTCTACGGGCATCCTGCCCGGCCCCAGGAAGTAAACCGCCAGCAAATGCACGACCAGCGAGCCAGCGAGCGCCAACCCCAGCCCGGGGGATATCTGATTTTCTGGCGGCGGGTACGTCATGGGGATCGATTATAGAATCACCGCTTCTGCGCCGCCCCGCTGACGCTCGTTTGATCGGCCCTGCGCCGTCCCACCAGCGCCGACTTGCCAATTGCTCCTGCCAACATCCCTGTTCCGCGCCCTGCTCGCCGCCATTGGCCTACTCGCTGCACCGGCCGGCGCAACGGCGGCCGACCCCGCCAACGCCCACTCCAAGGTTATCCGCATTGCCTTTGCCGCTACCGACGAAGGCTTCGACCCGGTGCGCTCGGCCAACTACTATTCCGGCGTGGTGCTTGATGCGGTGGGCGAACGTCTGCTCAGCTATGACTACCTGGCGCGCCCGGCAAAGTTGATGCCCGGAGTCGCCGAGGCCATGCCTACGGTGAACGATGGCGGCAAGACCTACATCTTCCATCTGCGCAAAGGCAAATACTTCAACCCCGACCCGGCCTTTGGCGGCAAGAAGCGCGAACTGACGGCCGATGACTTCGTCTTCAGCATCAAGCGCTTTCTCGACCCCAGCCTGCGTTCGCAGTGGCGTTTTTTATTCGACGGCAAGATCGTGGGCCTGGATGCACTGGCCAAGCAGGCGGAAAAAGCCGGCAAGTTCGACTACGACACGCCCATTGAGGGGCTAACGGCGCTCGACCGCTACACCCTGCGCATCAAGCTCACCCAGCCCGACTTCAACTTCAGCTACATCGTCGCCATGCCCGCCGTGATTCCAGTAACGCGAGAAAGCATCGCGGCCTACAAGGACGATGTCGGCGCGCACCCCGTCGGCACCGGTGCCTATCAGCTCCGCGACTACCAGCGCGGACGGCGCATCGTGCTGGAAGCCAACCCGAATTTCACGCCCTTCGTCTGGGATTTCGCGCCGAGTGAGCCCGGCGACGAGCAGATTGTCGCGGCCATGAAGGGCAAGACCATGCCCCAGATCGGGCGCATTGAAATCAACTATATCGAGGAAGAGCAGAGCAACTATCTGGCCTTCATGAATGGGCAGCTCGACTACATCAGCGGTGCGTCCACCTTGGCCGAGCACTGGCGTGAGGGCAAGGGCGTGAAGCCAGCGCTGCGCGCACTTGGCATCACGCGCAAAGATACCATCGAGCCGGAAACCACCTACACCCTGCTCAACCTGCGCGATCCGGTCACCGGTGGCTTCAGCCCCGAGAAAATCGCCCTGCGCCGCGCGATCATCATGGCCTATGACCAGCAGGCCGAGATTCAGACCCTGCGCAAGGGCATGGCCATGCAAAACGAGATGATCATTCCGCCCGGCGTGGTCGGCCACAACCCCGGCTATCGCGCGGTCAACCGCTACCACCCGGCCGCCGCCAACAAGCTGCTCGATGCCTATGGCTACACGAAAGGTGCCGACGGCTGGCGAACGTTGCCCGATGGCGCGCCGCTGGTGATTACGCTCACCTCGGAGCCACGTAGCACCAGCCGCGAGTTCGACGAGTTGTGGCGCAAGAGTCTGGAGAAAATCGGCATCCGTCTGGAAGTCAAAAAGGGCACCTTCGCCGAGAACCTCAAGGCCGCCAAAGCCTGCCAGTTGCAGATGTGGGGCTCGGCGTGGATTGCTGACTACCCCGATGGCGAAAACTTCCTGCAACTGCTCTACGGCCCCAACGCCGGCCAGTCAAACAACACGTGCTACGACTCGCCCGTCTTCAACCGGCTCTACGAAAAATCGATCACCCTGCCCGACTCGCCGGAACGCAATGCACTCTACGAACTGATGACCCGGCAGGTGGAATACGATGGTGCCTGGCGCTTTGGCGTCTCGCGCATCCGCAGCACCCTGCTCCATCGCAACTTGATCGGCTACAAGAAGCACCCGGTGATGCATGCCGAGTGGATGTACATGGATATGGATATAGCCCAGCCGCCGCTGACGCAGGCGAACGCCAAGGAAAAGCAATGAGCACGCGCCAAGGTAGCCAAACTGTCCGGTCGGGCCTGCCAGCTGGCCGTTCCCCAAGTCGGCGCTGGCGACACGGCGATTGCGCACGTCATCGTGGCGTCACGGTGCTTCGCCGGGCAACACGTTCGTTCTGGCACTACTGTCGGGCGTTTGGGCATCGGCTTCCGCGACCGGCTCTGCACTCACTTTCCTTTTTTTGAAAAGCGCCGGCGTGGTTTTCCAATAACTGCCTGCGGAATAGCAGGCCCACGCCCAGCGCACCCACTTGAGCACGGAAAACGCGAGCCAGAGCGCCCAGACCAGCATCAATACACGATAGGCAGCGACCGGGATCGACATCATTGTGGCCAGCGGTGTCAGCGAATCAATGCGATCCTGATACCAGCGCAGCTCAAACGCCGACGAGGAGTTTCCTTGAATAAGCAGATCGGGGTAACCGAGCAAGCCGCTCTTCAGCGTCGCAAGCAGCGCTGCAGCAGCAAGCACTGTTGCCAGCACCAGCACGATCTGAACGACATTGAAGCGCCACGGTGACTCAATGTCGTGCGCGCGTTTGCGCAGCGCCATTGCCGCAAACCAGCCGGCGACCAGCACGGCCGAACCTATCGACGTCTGCACGAGGCCGATGCCCAAGAGCAGCCAGTCGATGGTCCTGAGCGGCGTTTCGAGCACGCGGGCAGCGACCAGTGCCAGTACGATGGTCACGATCAGCACGCCCCAGATCAATACCGCCGGACCCATGGCCGGACCGGAGGTGAGCAGCACCACACGATCACGGGGAACGGTGATGTTGAGCGCCGCATTGACGGCAGGAAGCCCAAGATCAAGCTGCGGCATTCTGTAGATCGCCTGTACTCCCTGGGCATCGCGCCAGTCCAGCTTGATGACGTGGGTGCCCGGTGTTAGCGGCACGGTCAGTTTGCCGCCCTCGGCGCGCAAGGGTGCAGGCACGCCGTCGATAGCGACGGACAGCAGTTGGGCGTCCTGCGGCAGAGTGAACGTGTGGTTGCCACCGGTGCCGGCACGCAGGTTCATTTCCGCCTGCAAATCCGAGCTGCGCTTGCCCACCACCGCATTGAGGCGCACTGCGTCGACGGTCATGGTGGCGCCGTCAATCGCCGCGGGCTTTTCGATCGCGAGCGTGACTTCCTCGCCGGGCCATGGCATCCACGTTGGCAGCCAGTCACCGTTGCGTTCCTGCTGTACCGGCGGCAAGCCCTGGCTGGAGACGTGCCACTGCGGCGATACATCAAGCAGCCATTGCTCGATCTGGGCCGCTTGCGTGCCGGCCTTGAGCTTGAGTTCGCGCCCTTGCTCCAGCTTGCTGGAAAAGCTGGCAGAACGGCTTTGTCCAAGCTCAACCAGGGCTTCGTTATCGACCACCTTGACCGAGGGGTCGGTTACCGCTTCACCGGGTATCAGGGGGATGCGCACAGTCAGTGGTGCCGAGCTGGGTGCCACGCGCTCGATGCGCGTCATCACGGTCCACGTCTGCTCCAGCAATAATGTGCGCTGGACACGCACGAAAGGCGATAGGGTCTCGGTACGGGTGCCTTCCTTCGCGGTGCTGCTCGCCTGTGGCATGGCTCTCAGTAGTTGCACCGAGCCGGAGGCCAGGCCGCGGGCATCGAGCCCCGAAAGCGACCACGTCGCGAGATCGGTCACCAGTTCATGCACGGGCATCGGCAGGCTCAGCGAAAGCTCTGAGAGTCCGGCGGCATTAAATTCAAGCGTTACATCCGTTACCCCTGCAGTAACGCTGGCCCATAGCGTTCCGGATTCATCGCGGCGAAGCACGGCAGCGCCCCCCGACGATCGAACACTGACGGGGCGCACGCGCGCACCCTGACCGGGGAGGGGAATGGCGACGGGCGACTGCGCATGAATGAGCGCACGCACCAGCACCTGGTCGCCCTTGGCCGTAATGCTCAGTTGCGCAAGATCGGCGCAGTTGGGCATGCACGACGGTGGTGCCGAAAGACGCTGGTAGAGCTCACCCAACACATCGGGCGGCGGGACTGACACGTTCGGCTGGGGTGGTGCAAGGTTGGAGGCGATGGCATCGTTCGGCTGGCTCGCCACAAGGCCCGCCAGCAACAACACCGCAACGCTGCGCGAGACCATGGCCACGGCTTTGCGAGAAATTTCCTGAGCCGAAGTGCCGCCCGTTTTCCAGAGAGCCAGGCCCAGCGCCACCACCGAGAGCAGGCCCCACAGCGCATTGGCCCAAGGTGGCAGCACAAAAAAGCGCATCGATTGATCTGCCATCACCGGCCCCTGTATCGACAGTGCAAAACGCTGTCCGGTCCATCCTGGAATCCCGGGCCCGGTTAGGTTCTTTGCTCCCGGGTCGATTTGCTGATAGCGCTGCTGTTTGGACTTCGCCATCCCCCGTTGCGGAGATTGTGCGTAGATACCGGTAGCAGCCGAACCAAGAGCGTCCAGTTTGTCTGCCATCTCCTTGCGCCCGCTAGTGCTTCGCTCCGCAAGCACTTGGCGCTCAAGCTGGTCGTTCTCATTGTTCACGTCAGCACGACCTTCCTCGATGGCTGCTTCGGCGGGCGCAGGGGCTTGCGGCGCAATGCCACGGCCAGAACTGCGATAGTCTGATCCTGCCACGCCCGGCTGTTCATGGAACTGCAAGGACGGGTAGAGCGCGAGACGAACCTGTTGCACAGCAAACGGAATCAGGGCCACCACCGCGACCACCAGAAACACGAGGCGTGCGCGCCCGGCCCAGACCTTTAGCTTGCCGTCGGGCAAGGCGCCGGCGAGCGCACTGGCAATTACAATGCCTACCCAAGGCACGATCGATATCGCCCGGCTATGCCACGCCAGCGTCAGCCCGAGGCCGAGTGCAATCGCGGCGGGAAGGCCAAACAAGCGAAACGCGCCGATGGTAACCACAGCGACGAAGAAAAAGTCCCACAAGGTCCAGGCCGATATCCACGCACCGCCCACGCGATCCACTCCCGACACATGCAGCAAGCGCCAGCCCGGTGGCAGATGCAACGTACCGGACCACGCGGAGATATCTGCCTGCCACCCGCTTGCCAGCACGACCCGGCTTGCTGACTCGATGCGACTGTCGGCATCAAGAGCAAGGCGGACGTTGCGCAACTCGACGCCGCGCCCGCCATCCTTTGTCAATGCCGTGATGGGTTGATCAAGGCCATTGACGGCCACACGCCCCAACTGGAACACCGAGGGCAACTCAAGGCGCCATGTTCGACCCAGGGTTCCCGACAGGCGGTCCTGCACGGTGTAGGCGTCCCCTGAAAAGTCCAGCCAGTAGGTGCGCGCGAGCGAAAGCTTGTCAGCCGTACCCTCGGCGTTGCCGCGACGGGTTTGCGCCAGGTTGAGCGTTTCTCCGGGGTGGGCCAGAAACGCCTGGTGGGTGCGCCATTCGGGCGGCACATCGACGTTGGCCGGATCGACTGTGGGCAGGCCCTGCGCCGTGACCACACGGACATCGTTATGCACGGCAAGAGACCAGACCTCCTCTTGAGCAGCCGTAGCGGGCAAGCTGATCATTGTGGCCGGTGACATCAAACGGGAGCTGATGCTGACGTGCCAGGTGCCGGCGCGCACCTGGACAGTCGCGGTGCCCGACTCGTCGATGAGCACAGGCAGCTGGCTGTCAATTGACGAGGCCTGCCATGAGGGAAAAATTGCCGCCGGCAATTTGAGCGGGCGCGGCTTGCCCGATACGGACACCTCGTAGCGGACCGTAGCAGTGAGCGGCACACTGTCATCGAACAGCCTGAAAACGCGAATGGATGCCGTGTCCTCGCTTTGCTCGGTCACCGGCTTGCTGAGCACAATGCGTCCCTGGCCATCCGGAACCAGTCTGCTGGTGGCACCATTGAGCTTGACGGCAAGCACACCGCTGGCAGACGGAACGGCCAAGAATTGAGGCAGCGCCTTCCAGCGGAAAACACCGGTGATGAGGTATCGCCCCTTCCCCAGGCGCAGCGATGGCTTGTCGCCAATGGTCACCACAGGTACAGACTTGCCGTCGGCCAAGACGCTTTGCGGCCAGCTTTCCAGATCGCCAGGCAGCGGCACCGGCGTATCTGCGGCAAAAACATCGATTTGCTGACGAAACGCGCCTCCGTTCTCGCCAAGATCAAGCGAGAGCTCGCTGGGCCAGACACAGCTACGGGTCGAGAAATCATTGAACAGGGGGGGACAGGCAATGCTGTCCTGGTTGTGCATGACCCAAGCTACCCAAGGCTTGAGCGGCTCCGGCACCTTGTCGATGGGAAGCGGCGCGGCCAGCGCGGACATGCGGGTGGCCAGAAGAAAGATCAGGGTGAGTAAACGGTACTTCATCTTGATACTTCCTTTCGACGCGACAACGGCAAGGTGCCAGAAGCGGTAGTCCTCGCTGGCGAAGAAGCACGCCTGCCGGCTAGTGCCCCGCTGGATCAGGTGCAAGGGCACATTGGCCAGGGCGAGGCGTGCGCGACGAGGCATAGGCGCTGGCTGGTTTATATGAGTTTTGGTGCTCAGCTTATTAGAAAACCGTGTCCCCTATTGTTTTGCTCCAGAAAATTTTGGACCTGACTCATTTTTTTATTGTCAGGGCGTGGGCTAGGCTAGACTCAGTCGCGAATTTGTCACATAGTTGCCATACTTCTGATGCCTAGCTCCTCCTTGCTCCTCCTTGCCAATCCCCCAGGCGCATGCCGCCGCGCCGAGTGCTCGCCGATGATCTGCCTGTCATGCTGACTACCGCCCAAGACAGCCTGCCGCCGCACGGCGACAGCCGAACGAGCACGCCGCGTGCGGCGGTCGTGCTCGCCAAAGACGCGACTGTCGCCGCGCCCGTCATGCAATCCTGCGGCGAATTGTCGGTGACTGCCTATCTTGCCACCAGTATCGGTGAAGCCGGCAGCTTGCTGGCCGAGCACGCGCCACAGGTATTCGTCGTCGCGCTTGATGGGTTCGACGCGGTGCTCGATGCGCCCGGCATCGGCGCCCTGGTGGCCATGGCCGAACCGGAGAAGTCGCTCGTACTGTGCCCGCAGGTGCGCATGCTGTTTCTGCTCGACCTGTTCAGGCGCGGGCTGGATCATTACACACTGAGCCCTTGCCTTCCCGGACGCCTGAGCGATGCGCTGCGCGCGCGCTTGAGTTTCGAGGCGCCAGCGGCGGTGCTGGAACTGGATGACTCGGGAAAAATCATCGAGACAAGTGATGCGTGCACTGGCCTGCTCGCACCGAATCGTGACCAGATTCTTGGCCACTCGCTCGCAGATTTTTTTGAAACCGATGGCGCGGCTCACCTGCAGCACCTGCAGGTGGCTCTGCGCCACGGCGAAGCAGGCGAGCTTGCGGTGCGTTTGTGCCGGAACGATGGCCGGGTCTTTGATGCCGCTGTCAAAGATGCCTCGCGCCGCAATCCGGATGGCAGCCTGAGCGCGATAAGGCTGGAGGTGCGCGACCTCGACTATTACCTCGCGCGCAAGCGCCGGGTCACGCACCAACTGAGCGCGGAACGCGAACTGCACGCACTGGTAACCGTCCGCGCCAAGATTCAGCAGGCGCTGATCGGGCTCAAGGATGTGAATGAGCTTGCCCTACTCCTCTGCAATGAGCTGGATCACCTTCCCGGCGTCGCGGCGGCGACTTTTTACAAGCTCGAGTCCGCCGGCGTCATGCGCGCCGCGGCCCATGTTGGCACCTCCGACTGTGCCTTGGGCGCACCGGGAGTCGAACTCGACGCCCTATTTTCCGGGGCACCAGGCAACGTGATGGCAAGCGTTGTCTTTGCG
This sequence comes from Rhodocyclaceae bacterium, assembly GCA_016702335.1. Taxonomy (GTDB): domain Bacteria; phylum Pseudomonadota; class Gammaproteobacteria; order Burkholderiales; family Rhodocyclaceae; genus JADJEF01. The sequence continues at coordinate 385,672 of JADJEF010000018.1, read as the reverse complement.
GGCGAACTTGCGCTGTTTGATGCAGCGACCGAACCCGATGCGAGCGCGGCCAGGCAAGCGATGCATCACATGAAGGCGAAGGGTGTCTTGATGGTGCCTATCCTCGCTGATTCGGTCATGTTTGATGAGGCAGCCCAGGCGGTCGGCTGCCTCGTGATCTACTATGCCGATGCGCATCCGCTCGCCCGCGATTTCCTCGAGGCGTTCGCGGAATTTGGTACCTTGGCGAGCTTCGGCTTGCGACTGATTGCGCTGAATCACGAAAAGACGGCACTGCTGAGCCGGATGCAGGCAATGGCCATGAGCGACATGCTCACAGGCGCCGCCAATCGACGCCATGGAATCGAGTTTCTGGAGGCATGTGTCGGGCGTGCCGCCGAAAAAGGTGAGCCGGTGTCGCTGGTAATGGTTGACATCGACAAGTTCAAGCGCATCAACGACGAATACGGCCATGCCATGGGGGATGAGGTACTCAAGGCAGTGACGCGCGTGGTTTCCGGCTTGATTCGCGAGGGCGATCTCCTGGTACGGTGGGGCGGCGAAGAGTTCCTGATCATCGCACCCGGCATTGACGCCGACGACACCGCAGAGATTGCCGATTCGATCCGGATCGCGATTTCCAGGCCGGCCATACCCGGCTGCCATCAGGTAACAGCGAGCTTCGGCATCAGCCAGATCGACAGCCCCGACAAGGTCGAAGATGCAATGAACCTGGCCGACCAGGCGCTTTACGCTGCGAAGGAAGGCGGCCGAAATCAGGTTGTTGTCTCAACAGACTAAGCGGCCAGCTGGTGTCAAGTTTGAAGTGCAACGGCAAAAGCGTCAGCAGGGAAGGGGGTTGTTCAGCCGTGTCTGCTCCGCGACCAGCATCGCAGCAAATACTTCTCGGGGCGTCTGGTAGTCGAGCACACGGCGCGGTCGGTCGTTGAGTTTGTTGGCGATGGCATTGAGTTCATCCTGGCTGACGATGGACAGATCGGTTCCCTTGGGCAGATATTCGCGGATCAATCCATTGGCGTTTTCATTGCTGCCACGCTGCCAAGGGCTATGAGGGTCTGCAAAATAGACTTTGATGTCGTTGGCGTCGGCAAGCTCACGATGCCGCGCCATCTCCGTCCCCCGGTCATAGGTCATAGTCTTGCGCATGGCAGGCTCGACGCGCCGCAGCACGCGACTAAAGCCGTGCAAAGCCGACAGGGACGAGCAATCGTCCATCTGCGCGAGCAAGACAAATCGGCTGCTGCGCTCGACCAGGGTACCCACTGCGGAACGATTGACCGCGCCCTTGATGAAATCACCTTCCCAGTGTCCGGGTACCAGGCGATCCTCGACCTCGGGCGGACGCACATGGATCAGGACATCATCGGTCACAAAGCCTGTTCGCTTGCGGTTCGCACCACGCGAACGGCGCCAGCGCTCTACATGCCCTTGACGCAGGTAACCGATCAACTCGCGGCGCAGTTCGCCGCGAGGCAGGGCATACAGGGCGGTGTAGATGGCTTCGTGGCTCACGGTTCGGCGTGCATCTCCCGGGTGGGCACGGCGCAAGCTCCCGGCAATCTGGTCGGGCGACACCCCGGCCTGCAAGCGCTGGCGCACCTCGGCAAACAGCGAACTCTCCGGATCCAGCTTCCGCTTGCGCCGCCGGGAAAACCGCGCCATGTGCGCCCGCATGCACGCCCGCGTAGCCTCATACGGCAGGGCTTGGCACCCTGCCATCTGCTTGTGTCTGGCCACTTCACGGGAGATGCACGACGTTGGGCGCTCCAGTTCGCGCGCGATCGCGCCCAAACTCTTGCCATCCCGTAACCGCAACATGATGCAGACACGATCCTCGCTACTCAAATGCTTGTAAGTCTTGGCCATCGGCAACATTCCTCCATCGGGTGGGTAGTGTTGCACTTGATTATTGACTCCGCCCTCCTTACCCTATTACTCCCGACGAAGCATAGGCGTTGGCTGGTTTGCGATGAATTGGGGTGTCCGAATCACGCCCGCAATCTCGCAAAAAGTGTGACCGTCGAATAGTCAGGACGGCGGGGTGCCTTGGGTGACGTGTACCAGGGCATGCCCGAGACGGCGGTAAATGCGCTGGCGGCGTACCAGCGGCCACCACTCGTAGAGAAATATCTGCATTGGGCGCCACATCGCCACCCAGCCTCCGATGATCAGGCTTTCTTTCAACACTTTCATCAAGGTATGGCCCTCGAAGGCCGCCAGCACATCGGCAACGAGTGTGCACAGCGCAAGAAAGGTCAGTCCGATGAGCAGCGCCGTCCGCCCTTCGACGAGCAGCGTACGCACATGGCGTTTGGCCAGAACCGCTTTGTAGTTGAAGTAGTTGTGAATCCCCGTGGCGACAATGGGCACGGGGTCCTCATTCGGCATCTCGCCCAGGTGCACAATGATGCGAAAGCGACTGTCCCCCGGGTACTCCAGCGCCCAGCTCTCGATGTACTCTTCGGCGTCCGCATCCAGATCGCGCTCGAAGAAGGGTGTTGGGTCCATCGAGTTGAACAGCTCAGGCAATCGCGCAATACGCAGTTCGAGCTGATGCGTGGGCAGATGTTTTGTTCTCACCGCGCGATGATAGCCTGCGCTCGCCTAGCTGATCTATATTGGTGGACACGTTGTTCCACTCTCCCGCCCGAAAGGAATGTCGCATGAGTCCGATGGAAAAACTGTTTGCCAACCTGCCCAAGCTTCCCAGCATGCCCAAGGTAGTGCAGGAACTGATCGCCTCACTGGTCAAAGAGGACATTGACATCGGCACACTCGTTGACAAGGTAAAGCAGGATCAGGCGCTTTCCGCACGGGTGTTGCAAATGGCGAACTCGAGCGCCTATGGTTCCAGCCAGAAGGTAGGCTCGATAGACAAGGCGGTCACCATGATCGGACTGTCTGCCTTGCGCTCAGTGGTCATCGCGTCAGGCATGTCGCGCAGTATCGCCAAGGTCGAAGGCGTGGATCTCACCGCGTTCTGGCGTTACGCGCAGATTTGCGCTGCCGTTGCACGTGCCTTTGGCAAACGTGAGGGTGTTAACCCCGAGTTTGCCTATACGGCCGGGCTGATGCACCGGCTTGGCCAGTTGATCATTATCATGGCCTACCCGGCGGCGGCACGTCAGCTCACGCGTCCCAACGGGCCTTCGGGGCGTGCGCTGATGACCGTGGAAGAGTCCCTGATCGGCATCGATCACGCGCAGGCCGGGGCAGAACTGGCGATACGCTGGCAGTTCCCCGAGGAAATTGCCAATGCGATCCGCTGGTATGCCGAGCCGCTGAATCCGGCGGCAGCGCCGTTGGCAGCGGTCATTGCGGTTGCCACGCACATCACCGCCGGGCTGGAGGCCAAGACTGATGCCAAGATCATTGCCGACGGGCTTGAGGAAGACGTTCTGAACCGGCTTTCGCTGGAACGCGAGGACTGCATCTGGCGTATCGAGCAGTGCCGCGAACAGACGGCCAACGTCGCCTCCCTGACCGCATAACGAACCGCTGGAAAAATTAGCCTGGCCATTTTTTTATGCGAATTACCGCAAGTCGGCGCTGGCAGGACGGCGTTTCGATGCGTTTGGACCGTATCGAAACCAACGTATTTTTTGGGATTCGCGGTTTCTCAACGCTATCGAGAAGGCAACCGGCCATCGCCGTCAAACAAAACCACGCAGGCATCCGCGCAAGTCGCCGACAGCTTAGTAAAACACGCGCTGCCTTTGCCGGTCGTATTCTGAGTTTTGGCGACGAGACCGCAGTCATTTGCACGTCACTGCATATTCCTTACCGCCGACCTGATCGTGATGCGATGATTGCCGCAATGGCCCTGGAGCATGGCTTTGCGGTGGTCACGCGAAATACCGACGACTTTGCCAAAACGGGTGTTGCCTTAGTCAATCCGTGGTTGGCATGAGCCGACCCGTTGCGGCATGAGCGCCTTTCTCCTGCGTCGCCTGTGGCAGATGGTGCCGACCTTGTTCGGCGTCATCCTGCTGGTGTTTGTGCTCTTCAACTTCGTCGGTGGCGACCCGGCCTATCTGCTCGCCGGCAAGATCTCGAATCCGGCGCAGATCGAGAGCATCCGCAACCAGTTGGGGCTGAACGAGTCGTATGCCGTGCAGTTGGGCATCTTCATCAAGCAGGTGGTCACGGCTGATTTTGGTTCGTCGTGGTCCACCAACGAGCCGGTGTCGCAGATCATTGCCACGCGCATTGGGCCATCGCTGGTCGTGCTGATCCCGATTTTGGTCATTGAAACGGTGCTGGCGATTCTGATCGCCGTGCTGGTCGCCTATGTGCGCAGCTCGCTCACCGACCGTGCGATCATGGTCGCCTGCACGGTGGCCATGTCGGTCTCGCTGCTGGTCTACATCATCGTTGGTCAGTATGTGCTGGCCTACCAGTTCGGCTGGTTTCCAGTGCAGGGCTGGGGCGAGAGCCTGCGCGAGAATCTGCTCAAATACGCCGCCCTGCCGGTGCTGCTGGGTGTCGCCGTGGGCATAGCGCCGAATGTACGTCTCTACCGCACCTTCATTCTCGACGAGGTCAATCAGGATTACGTGCGCACCGCCCGCGCCAAGGGGCTGGACGAAAACACGGTGATGCTCAAGCACGTGCTGCGCAATGCGCTGATTCCCATCATTACCAATTTGATGGCCTACCTACCCGCCCTGCTCATCGGGCACTTTCTGATCGAGCGCTTCTTTTCCATTCCGGGTATCGGGCGCGAGGTAATCATGGCGGTCGAGCGCAGCGATTTCCCTGTCATCAAGGCGATCACGATTTATGTCGCCATCGCCACCATGGTGATCAATCTGCTGACCGACCTACTGTACAAGGCGGTTGATCCACGGGTGAAGCTGCAATGAGCACGCAAGCACACTCCGCCGGATTGTGGACGCTGGCCTGGCGACGCCTGCTGGGCGATCGCGTGGCGCTGGTGTCGATGAGTGTGGTGGCGCTGTTCATCGGGCTCATGCTTGCTTCCAGCCTCGACATCGTCGCGGCCGACTGGAACGACGAGATCGCGGTCGGCTACGCCCGCCCCAGCTTGTTCAGCGCCACCGCTGTTACCGAACAGGCTCCCGAACCCGAGGCAGTGTCAGCCGTAATTCCGCAAGTCGGCGCTGGTGACACGGCGATTGCCGACCCCGCTGCCGTGCTCAAGCAACTAGGGCTCGACGACATCAAGATCACCGACCCGCTGGCCAAGGAACTGGACCAGATTCTGGCCACCACGCCCGCGCCCGAGATCAAACCACGCGAGGAAACCCGCCCCTTCGGCGCCGACAAGTGGGGCCACGACGTGCTGCTCAAAGTCATCAAGGGTTCCGAGACCTCGATCTTCGTCGGCCTCGCCGCCGCGCTGGTCGCGACTGTGATCGGCACGCTGCTCGGCGCCGTCGCGGGCTACTACGGCGGCTGGCTCGATGACCTGCTCAACTGGTTCTACAGCATCTTCACGGCCATTCCCTATCTGCTGCTCATCCTCGCCATTGCGGCGGTGCTGGACCAGAAAGGCATGACCACCATCGTGCTGATTCTCGGCCTGACCGGCTGGACCGGTATCTTCCGGCTGGTGCGCGCCGAATACATGAAGCATCGCACGCGTGAGTATGTGCAGGCGGCGGATGCGATCGGCGCGTCGAATTTCTCGCGCATGTTCCGGCACATCTTTCCCAACGTCAGCCATGTCTCGCTGGTGCAGTTGTCGGTGCATACCGTCGGCTTCATCAAGTCGGAAGTGATTCTTTCCTTCCTCGGCTTTGGCGTGCCGGTGGACAAGGTCTCGTGGGGCTCGATGCTGGGCGAAGCGCAGAACGAGTTGATTCTTGGTTACTGGTGGCAGCTTGTCGCGGCGACATTGGCGATGGCCGTGTTGGTCACTGCGTTTTCGATGTTCACCGATGCGTTGCGTGACGCCCTCGACCCAAAAATCAAATGAGCGAACTCCTTAGCGTCAGCCATCTGCGAGTCAGCTTCCGCCTCGACAAGGCCACCACTATCGAGGCGGTGAAGGGCGTGAGCTTTACGGTCAGCGCGGGTGAGACGCTGGCCATCGTCGGCGAATCCGGCTCGGGCAAGTCAGTCACTGCGCTCGCCATCATGGGCTTGCTGCCCAAAGAGAATTCCAATGTCGCCGCCGGCAGCAGTGTCCGCTGGCAAGGTCGCGAACTGCTGGGCTTGCCCAACCGCGAGCTGCGCACGCTGCGTGGCAGCGACATCGCCATGATCTTTCAGGACCCGATGAGTTCGCTGAACCCGCTGTTCACGGTCGGCGATCAGATTGCCGAGGTGCTGGTGACGCATCATGAAATGACCTGGAAGGCCGCGCGCAAGCGTGCCGTGGCCCTGCTCGACGAGGTGGGCATTCCCGAGCCAGCCCAGCGCGCCAAGCTGTACCCGTTCCAACTCTCTGGCGGGCAACAGCAACGGGGGATGATCGCCATGGCCATGGCCGGCGAGCCCAAGCTGCTGATCGCCGATGAACCCACCACCGCACTCGACGTCACCATCCAGAAGCAGATCATAGAACTGGTGAATACCCTGCGCGAAAAGCGCGGCATGGCGGTGATGTGGATCAGCCATGATCTGGCGGTGGTGGGCGAGATTGCCGACCGGGTGATCGTGATGCGCCATGGCGAGATCCGCGAGACCGGCACGGTCGCTGATATCTTCACACGCCCGCAGGATGCCTACACGCAGGCCCTGCTGCAATGCCACCCGCCGCTGGACCACCGGCCGCGCCGGCTGGCGGTGATTGATGATTTTCTTGAGGGTAAGCCCCCTGCGATAGCGCTCCAGAGAGAAGCACGTCCGCAAGTCGGCGCTGGTGAGACGGCGATTGCGCCGATTCTGGAAGTCAGAAACCTGTCCAAGCACTTCGAGTTTCGCGAGGGACTGTTCGGCAAGCGTTTACTAAAAGCGGTGGACAACGTGTCTTTCACCTTGCCAAAAGGACGAACCGTCGGCCTCGTCGGCGAATCAGGCAGCGGCAAGAGCACCGTCGGGCTGACCATCATGCGCCTGCATCAGGCCACCGCTGGCGAAGTGTTGTTCGAGGGCAAGAACCTGCTGACCATGTCGGCACGCGAGCAGATGCCCTACAAGCGCCGCATCCAGATCATTTTCCAGAACCCCTACGCCTCGCTCAACCCGCGCTTTGTCGTCGGCGACATCCTGCTCGAACCCATGCGTATCCACGGCATCGGCGCCAACGAGCGCGAGCGCGAAGCCTTGGCGCGCACCCTGCTCGACAAAGTCGGCCTGCCCGCCCTCACCCTGCGCAAATACCCACACGAATTCTCCGGCGGGCAACGCCAACGTATCGCTATCGCGCGCGCCCTGAGCCTGCAGCCCGATGTACTGATCTGCGATGAGTCGGTGTCGGCGCTCGATGTCTCGGTGCAAGCGCAGGTGCTCAACCTGCTGCAGGATCTGCGGGACGAATTTGGCATGTCCTACCTGTTCATTTCTCACGATTTGGCAGTAGTGAAATACATCGCCGATCAGGTGCTGGTGATGCACGCGGGCGAGATCGTCGAGAGCGCGCCGTCCGACGACATTTACCGCAATCCGCAGCACGCCTATACGCGGAATCTGCTCCGTGCCATCCCGAGGGGTTACGCTCACAAAACGCTGGTAGCATCCTGATTCGCAAAAATCACAGATTAAGGAATATCGACCATGGGATTTCTCGACGGCAAGCGCATTCTCATAACCGGCCTGCTCTCCAACCGCTCGATTGCCTACGGCATTGCCAAAGCCTGTCATCGCGAGGGCGCCGCGCTCGCCTTCACGTATCAGAACGAGCGCTTCCTCGACCGCATCACCAAGTTCGCCGCTGAATTCAATTCAACGCTGGTCTATCCTTGTGATGTGGCCGATGACGCTCAGATCACCGGACTGTTCGATGCACTGGGCAAGGAGTGGGACGGGCTCGAAGGCCTCGTGCACTCGATCGGTTTCGCGCCCACCGAGGCCATTGAAGGTGACTTCCTCGACGGCATCAGCCGCGAAGCCTTCCGCATCGCGCACGACGTTTCCTCGTACAGCTTCCCTGCGCTCGCGAAAGCCGGCCGCGAGCTGCTGCTCAAGGGCAACAAGGCCTCGGTGCTGGCACTTTCCTATCTGGGCGCCGAGCGCACCATGCCCAACTACAACACCATGGGTCTGGCCAAGGCCAGCCTGGAAGCCGGCACCCGCTACCTCGCCTATTGCCTTGGCCCGCAGGGCGTGCGCGCCAATGCCATTTCGGCCGGCCCGATCAAGACCCTGGCCGCCTCGGGCATCGGCAATTTCGGCAAGCTGCTGTCGTACAACGCGCACCATGCGCCCCTGCGCCGCAACGTGACCATTGATGAGGTGGGTAACGCGGCCGCGTTCATGCTTTCAGATCTTGCCAGCGGCATTACCGGCGAGATTCTTTATGTCGACGGCGGCATCAACACGACGGCCTTGGGCAACCCGGACCCGCTGCCCGCCTGATGCCACAGCATTCCATGCCAACGTGACCGGCTCAGGCGACCACCGCGCCAACGCTACCCCGGCGGTAGCCGCTGAAGCACGCGCGCACCGGGCACCGCTTCAGTGGCGTGTGCAGTTGGTCAACGCCGTCATTTTGATGATGGTATTGGGGCTCACGGCCTTCACCTATATTTCCGGCCAGCGCCTGGTCGATGACACCGGCTTGTTCATCTCAGACGATTTGCCCACAGCACGCCATCTTGGCCAGCTCAAACTGAATGTCCTCGCTCAGGACCCGATTCTCTATCAGTTCTATATCACTCAGAATGTCGCCGAGTTTCGTGCCGCGCGCGACATCAAGCAGCACGCAGTACGCCAAGAACTCAGTCAGCTGATTGACGACCTCGGCCAGTCGTCGGCCCTGTACGAGGTACGCAAGCAGCTTGAGCTCTATAACGAGATCGCTCGGCAGCTCGACCTGACTCTGTCTTCACGGCCCATCGACTGGGCTCAGGCTCAGGCCACCCTGACCGAAGCCACCACGCTATCTCGTCAGGTCAATGTACGTCTCGATGAGCTGGTCGATGAAATTGATACGCGCATAAAAGCACGTGCCGAGCTTGCCAACAAACGCATTCAGGACATCACGCAGCTGGTTCAGGTGTTTTCCGTGATCCTGCTCTTGATCGCCTTTGGCGTAGGCACGGCTGCCAATGCCTACCTGAACGAGGCGGCCGAACGGCGCAAACTGGCCATGTTTGCCGAGCGCAACCCCAGTCCGGTGCTCAGTGCTTCTGGCTCCGGCGAAGTGATCTATGCCAACCCGGGCGCACGCGAGCTGCTCAAGGAAGCCACGGGCGACAGCGAGGGCATCGAGCGCTTGCTGCCACCCAACTTCACGGCATTGGCTGAACGACTGCGCGCGGGCAAAGCGGAGCGTGTCGGTGATGAATACGAGGCGTTTGGCCGCAGCTTCGGCTGCCGCATGCATTATTTGGCCGACTTCGACATCGTTCACGTTTTCATCGCCGACGTGACCGAGCGCAAGAAAGCAGTGGATGATCTGCGTCATCAGGCGCTGCACGATGCCCTCACCGGGCTACCCAATCGGCGCAGTTACGACAATTGCCTCGACGCACTGGTCCGCCATGGCCAGCCGGCGGCTGTCGTGCTGATCAATATCGATCGCTTTCGGGGCGTGATCGAAAGTCTCGGCCATGTCGTTGGTGATCAGGTACTGCAGGCCGTCGCGGAGCGGCTGGACCGTGCCGCAAAGACGCTGTTTCCGCAAGTCGGCGCTGGTGGGACGGCGATTTCCGCGTTCCGCTTCGAAGGCGACATCTTCGCGCTGATCGCCGAAGGCCAGATTGAGCGCGAAGCCACGCTGGCACTCGCCGATACCGTCAGGCAAGCCGTAGATCGCACAGTGCAGCTCGCCGATCGCAGCATTTATTTGTCACTGAGTGCGGCGGTCGTCTTTTACCCGGACGACGGCCGCGACGCCATCACCCTGACGCGTAATGCCGATGCCGTGATTCACCATCTCAAACTCGGCGGCGGTAGCGCTACCTCGGGCTATACCCCAGCCATGAACGCACTGGCGCTGGAGCGTCTCGAGCTCGAAAGCGGGCTGCGCACGGCCCTTGATCGGCATGAACTGGAGCTCTATTTCCAGCCCCAGGCCGCCATCGACGGCGGGCACATCATCGGCATGGAAACGCTGCTGCGCTGGAATCACCCAGCGCAAGGCATGATCTCGCCGGCCCGCTTCATTCCCGTGGCTGAGGAAACCGGGCTGATCGTGCCGATTGGCAGCTGGGTGCTGCGGCAAGCGTGCGCGCAGGCACGCACGTGGCTTGATGCCAATCTGGCGGTACCGATTATTGCGGTCAACGTCTCGGCGCGTCAGTTCGTCGCCGGTAACCTGCCGGCCGTCGTCGCCGAAGCGCTCAGGGAAACCGGTCTGCCGGCCGCGTATCTGGAGCTTGAGGTCACCGAGAGCGTGGCCATGCACGACGTCGACCTGACGGTGGCGACCCTGCACGAGCTCGCCGGTCTGGGCATTCGCCTGTCAATTGATGACTTTGGTACCGGCTATTCGTCATTGGCCTACCTCAAACGCTTCCCGATCCACAAGCTCAAAATCGATCAATCGTTTGTACGCAGCATGAACGGCGAAAAAAACGAGGAAGCCATTGCATCGGCCGTCGTCAGCCTTGCGTCCGCGCTTGATCTGACCACAATTGCAGAGGGTGTCGAGACCGAGGAACAATTGGCGATTCTGCGCGCCCTCGGCTGCGACGAAATTCAGGGCTATTTGTACAGCAGGCCGCTGCCCGTCGAGGCCGCGACCCGCTTTTTACAAGACAATCGCCGCCTGCTATAAGGCGGCGTCAACACGGGGCAGTCGCAGAATCGGGCTACGCCCCCACGGCGTTGCGTACCGCGCCGGCAATGGCTTCGGCTTGGGCGTTAACCAGTACGCCATCCCGTCCTTCCACCATCACGCGCAATAGCGGCTCGGTGCCAGACGGTCGCAGCAACACGCGTCCGCTGCCATCCAGCGCCGCTTCTGCGGCCTTCACGGCCTGCGCAATCGACTCATCCGACTTCCAGTCGAAGCCCGCGGCCATCCGCACATTGATCAGCTTCTGCGGGTAGAGCGTAAGGTCGGCAGACGCTTGGGGCAGCGTCTGCTTCTCGCGCCGCAGGGCCGCCAGCACCTGCAAGGCGGCGATGATGCCATCGCCCGTGCTGTGCCAATCGAGGCAAATGATGTGCCCCGAATTCTCGCCGCCCAACGACCAGCCATTCGCTTGCATCAACTCAAGCACGTAACGGTCGCCAACCTTGGCGCGTGCGCAGGCAATGCCCTTGCGCGCGAGGGCATGCTCAAGACCGAGGTTGGTCATCAGCGTGCCGGCGACACCCGGCACCGTTCCGGATTTGGCCGCATGGCAGGCGATGATGTAAAGCACCTCATCGCCGTCGTAACTCTTGCCGGCCGAGTCAACCATGATCAGTCGGTCACCGTCACCGTCAAGCGCCACGCCCAGATCGGCCTTGTTTTCCAGTACGGCACGCTTCAGCGCTGTCGGTGCCGTGGCCCCGACCTCGTCATTGATGTTGAAGCCGTTAGGCGCATTGCCGATGCGAATCACTTCTGCACCAAGCTCATGAAATACGCTCGGCGCCACCTGATACCCGGCCCCGTGGGCGCTATCAACCACAATGCGCAGACCGCGCAGATCGAGATCGTTGGGGAAGGTGCTTTTGCAAAATTCAATATAGCGACCGGCCGCGTCTTCAATGCGCTGAGCTTTACCCAGACGAACTGACGCTTCGCACACCATGGGCTGATCGAGATGCGCCTCGATCTCCAGCTCGACCGCATCGGGCAGCTTCAAACCTTCCGCGGAAAAAAACTTGATGCCATTGTCATCGAACGGGTTGTGCGAAGCCGAGATCACCACCCCCGCCTGCAAGCGCAACGCCCGCGTGAGATAGGCAACGGCGGGCGTCGGCATCGGTCCGCAGAGCAAGACGTTGACCCCTGCCGCCGCGAACCCGGCCTCTAGCGCCGATTCGAGCATGTAGCCGGAAATCCGCGTGTCCTTGCCCACCAGCACAGTCGGATGAACGCCCTCGGTCAGACGATCATGCGCGGCAAGTGTTTTACCCGCGGCATAACCCAGACGCATGACGAAATCGGGCGTAATCGGATGCTCGCCCACCCGCCCGCGCACCCCATCGGTACCAAAATATTTTCGTGCCATCAATAGTCCTCCATTGCACTCACCACCGCCAACGCATCTCGCGTCGCTGCCACATCATGAACCCTGAATATCTTCGCACCTTTTATGGCCGCGATGACATGAGCGGCAATTCCCGCTGCAAGACGTTCGTTGACCGGCCTACCGGTAACCAGGCCGAGCATCGATTTGCGCGACAAACCCACCAGGACAGGCAGGCCAGGAACCTGTAACTCATCGAGTCGGCGCAGCAAAATCATATTGTGCGCCAGCGACTTGCCAAAGCAAAAGCCAGGGTCCAAGCAAATGCGGTTCAGGGCGATGCCGGCCGCTTCGGCGGCCGCCACGCGCTCGCCCAGAAAGGCGGCAATTTCATCCACCACATTTCCGTAGGTCGGGTTCAACTGCATGTCGCGCGGCGAGCCTTGCATGTGCATGAGGGATACCGCCACCTGGCTTTGCGCGACCAACTCAAGACTGCCGGGTGCTCGCAAGGCAGAGATATCATTGATCATGTCGACACCGGCGTTGATCGCGACGCGCATGACCTCGGGTTTGACCGTATCTACCGAGATCACGGCCCCACAATCCTTGATCGCCTCAATCACCGGTAGCAAGCGGTCTATTTCCTGGTTGATGGACACGGGCTCCGCACCGGGGCGAGAGGACTCGGCGCCCAAATCGAGGATGTGGGCTCCTTCAGCTACCAAGCGCAGCGCGTGCTCGCGGGCCGCGCCCACATCACTCGCGCAACCGTCTCCGGAAAAAGAGTCATCCGTCAAATTGACGATGCCCATGATCAGCGGGCGGGCCGCATCCAGCACATAGCGGCCGCAATAAAATGGCTGAATCATTGTTCAGAGGCGTGCGCTACCCACGCACCCTCGTCATCGGCAAGCCAGCGCGGTCAGGCCGCCGCAGCGGCCGTCGGTGCAGCATCCGCTGAGCCGTCGTCAGGCTTGCGCGGAGCGACGGGAGTCACCGGTTTCGGCGCACGCGGAGGCAGACCATTCATGATGTCCTCGATCTGATCAGAGTCGATCGTTTCAAATTCCAGAAGGGCTGCAGTCATCGCCTCGACCTTATCCCGGTTTTTCTCAAGGAGATCTCGGGCCAGCGCGTATTGCTCATCAATGATGCGGCGAATTTCGGTATCGACCTGCTGCATCGTCGCCTCGGAAACATTTTTGTGGGTCGTCACTGACCGGCCAAGAAAAATCTCGCCCTCTTCTTCCCCGTAGACCATCGGGCCGAGACTGTCCGACATACCCCATTGGGTGACCATGCGACGTGCCAGATCCGTGGCACGCTGAAAGTCGTTCGATGCACCGGTTGTCATTTGGTTCATGAACAATTCCTCGGCAATGCGCCCACCAAACAACACGGCGATCGTGCTGAGCAAACGTATGCGATCTTGCGAGTAGCGATCTTCCGTCGGCAATTGCATGGTCAAGCCCAGTGCCCGGCCACGCGGAATAATTGTCACCTTGTGCACCGGATCGGTCTTTGGCATCAGCCTGGCGACCACCGCGTGTCCCGACTCGTGATACGCGGTGTTCTTGCGTTCCTCTTCGGGCATGACCATCGAGCGACGCTCCGCCCCCATCATGATCTTGTCCTTCGCGCGCTCAAAGTCTTCCATATCGACCAAACGCTTGTTGCCCCGGGCCGCAAACAAAGCGGCTTCGTTCACCAGGTTTGCCAAATCAGCGCCGGCAAAACCGGGGCAACCACGGGCCAGTACCGATGCATCCACGTCAGGCGCGACAGGCACTTTGCGCATGTGCACTTTGAGAATCTGCTCACGACCGCGAATATCCGGCAACGGCACGACGACCTGACGGTCAAAGCGGCCAGGGCGCAGCAGCGCCGGGTCAAGTACGTCAGGGCGGTTGGTCGCCGCAATGATGATGACCCCGGCTGAGCCCTCGAAGCCGTCCATTTCGACCAGCATTTGATTCAGGGTCTGCTCGCGCTCGTCATTGCCGCCGCCCAGACCGGCACCACGTTGGCGTCCGACCGCGTCAAGCTCATCGATAAAGATAATGCAGGGTGCCGACTTCTTGGCCTGTTCAAACATGTCGCGCACGCGCGCAGCGCCCACGCCCACGAACATCTCGACAAAATCCGACCCGGAAATTGAGAAGAACGGAACCTTCGCCTCACCGGCAATGGCCTTGGCAAGCAAGGTCTTGCCCGTGCCGGGGCTGCCTACCAGCAAGACGCCGCGGGGAATACGCCCGCCGAGCTTCTGAAACTTTGACGGATCGCGCAAGAAATCCACGAGTTCCGAAACCTCTTCCTTCGCCTCGTCACAACCAGCGACATCCGCAAAGGTCGTGGTATTGGTCGCTTCGTCGGTCATACGCGCCCGACTCTTGCCAAAGGAAAACGCTCCGCCTTTGCCACCGCCTTGCATCTGCCGCATGAAAAACACCCATACGCCAATCAGCAACAACATCGGGAACCAGGAAACAAAGATGCTCATGAGGAAGGACTGCTCTTCGTCGGGCTTGGCGATCACCTTCACGTCGTGCTTGAGCAGATCGGAAACCATCCATAAGTCGGACGGCGCATAGGTGACAACACGCTTGCCCTCGTTGGTGGTGGCTTCAAGCGTGCGGCCCTGAATGACCACCTTGGCGATGCGCCCGGCACTGACCTCTTCAAGAAATTCCGAATAGTCAAGTTGGGCCATCGCGGCCTGACGGGTATTGAACTGGTTGAAGACCGTCATCAATACGACGCCAATCACCATCCAGATCGCTAAATTCTTGAACATATTATTCACGAGACACCTCTCGACATAAATCCAACATCATTCTAGCCCAGCCTGCCAAGGCAACCTTGACATTCCCGCCAATCAGCCCCATAGCCGCTACCTATTGTGCCCCCGGGCCAGCAGGTAGGTTTCAGGGCTGCGCCCACGCGAAGCCGCCGGCTTTTTTACCGATACTTCCGAAAAAGCCGCCATGACGGCCTTCCTTAGTTCCATGAACCCCGTTCCCTGAAATACCTTTACCAGCATATCTCCGCCGGGCTTCAGGTGCCGGGCACAGAAATCCAGCGTTAACTCAGCAAGATGCATGATGCGCGCCTGATCAGACAACGCGATCCCCGACATATTGGGAGCCATATCCGATAAAACAAGGTCCGCCTTCTTGCCCCCAAGAATGCTCTCCAATTGAGCGAAGACGGCGTCATCACGGAAATCGCCTTGAACGAAGTCGACGCAATACACCGGATCCATAGGCAAAAGATCCAAGGCAATGATCTTGCCCTTGCCGCCAAGCCGTTTGCTCAACACCTGACACCAGCTTCCGGGAGCGGACCCCAGATCAACAACCGTCATCCCCGGCTTGATCAGCCGGCTCTTTTCGTCAAGCTCAAGCAGCTTGAACGCGGCCCGGGAACGCCAGCCCTCAGCCTTCGCCCGTTGCACATAGGTATCGTTGACATGTTCCTGCATCCAACCTTTGTTATGGCGATGCTTTTTTTCCTTCTCGGGGCCGGGAATAGGTTTGTTCATTGCATCGGGCTAAAATTGCGTCATGTTAGAACTGACTCCCGCTCAAAAGCGCGAACTGCGCGCCCAGGCCCACCATTTAAATCCGGTGGTTTCCATCAGCCAGAAGGGCTTGCAAGCCACCGTGCTTAGCGAAATTGATCGCTGCCTGTCATCGCATGGATTGATTAAGGTGCGTTTGTACGGCATCGAGCGCGAAACGCGCGGCGATCTGATTGCCGAAGTGTGCAACACCTTGCACTGTGGCAACGTGCAGCATATAGGTAACTTGCTGGTGCTCTGGCGCCCGCTGCCCGAATCCCCCGACGACGGTAAGTCGGCGCTGGCAGGACGGCGGCACGGCTCCGGGAAGCCCACCACAAAGAAACAGGCCGCCGCCGCGTCAGAAGCGCGGAACAAAGCGAAGCAAAAAACGGCAACTCCTCGCCGACGCGCCCGGCCACCTGCCTGACGGCTGCGGTAAGTTTGGTTCGGCGCCTGAGCAATGCTCGCCATCAGGACGAGCTAAAGCTCAGCCGTAGCGAACGTCGAGGATCTCGAACTCACGCAATCCACCAGGCGCCTGAACCTCGGCGACATCCCCGGCAAACTTGCCGATCAGCGAGCGAGCCACTGGCGAGTTCAGCGATATCTTGCCATGCTTGAGATCTGCCTCGTCGTCCCCGACAATTTGGTAGGTCACGTTGGTGCCGTTGGCCACCTCCTCGAGGTCAACGGTAGCTCCAAAAACGACACGTCCGTCGGCATCCAGTGATGCCGGGTCAATAATCTGCGCGTTCGAGAGCTTGCTTTCAACCTCATTAATGCGCCCTTCCACAAAACCTTGGCGCTCTTTGGCCGCATCGTACTCGGCGTTTTCAGAGAGATCGCCGTGCGAGCGCGCTTCCGCAATCGCGGCGATTACGGCTGGGCGATCAATCGATTTGAGTCGTTGCAGTTCTTCACGCAACATCTCGGCACCACGCAGAGTCAATGGAATCTTTCCGCTCATGATTGCAATTCTGAGTGCAGCGCCTGTAGCGCATAGGTTTCCAGGCCGGCATGGTGCATCCCTGTACAAGCGGCCCGTGCGCCTTCCACCGTGGTGAAAATCGAAACTTTTCCGGCGAGTGCGGAGGTACGTATAGAGCGCGAGTCAGTGATTGCCGAGCGCTTCTCGTCGACCGTATTCAACACCATGGCGATTTCCCCGTTTTTGATAAGATCGACGATATGCGGCCGACCTTCCGTCACTTTATTGACCGAAGAAACGGGCAATCCAGCGGCCGCGATCACTGCTGCCGTTCCTCGCGTCGCGACCAAGACAAACCCGAGTCCGTGCAGCTCGCGGGCCACATCGACAACCTTGGCCTTATCGCTGGCCTTAACACTCAAGAAGGCCTTGCCACCGCTTGGCAAGCGCTCACCCGCCGCCAACTGCGACTTGACGAAGGCCTCTGCGAACGTCCGACCCACCCCCATCACCTCGCCGGTCGACTTCATCTCCGGCCCCAGCAAGGTATCAACCCCGGGAAATTTGATAAACGGAAAAACAGCCTCTTTAACCGAAAAGTACGGCGGCACAATCTCTTTGGTGATGCCTTGATCCGGCAGCGAACGGCCCGCCATGCAGCGCGCTGCTACTTTCGCCAGAGGCACACTGGTCGCCTTCGAAACGAAGGGCACCGTGCGCGAGGCACGCGGATTCACCTCCAGCACATAGACCACCGCATCGTTGCCGGTGCCTTGAATAGCGAACTGAACATTCATCAAACCAACAACATTGAGACCTTTGGCCATCATATTGGTCTGACGACGCAACTCGTCCTGAATTTCCGCAGACAAGGAAAATGGGGGCAGTGAGCACGCGGAGTCACCAGAGTGCACACCTGCCTGCTCGATGTGTTCCATGATGCCGCCGATGATTACCTGCTTCCCATCAGAGAGCGCGTCGACGTCCACCTCAATCGCGTCATTCAGGAAACGGTCGAGCAGTACCGGGGAATCATTCGAGACCTTGATCGCGTCACGCATGTAGCGCTCCAGGTCTTTTTGCTCGTGGACAATCTCCATGGCACGGCCGCCAAGCACATAGCTTGGACGCACGACCAACGGGTAACCAATCTCGGCAGCCAGACGAATTGCGTCGGACTCGTTACGGGCAGTACGATTGGGCGGCTGCTTCAGCCCCAAATCATGAAGCAACTTCTGGAACCGCTCGCGATCCTCCGCCGCATCAATCATGTCAGGCGAGGTGCCGATAATGCGCACACCATTCGCCTCAAGCTCACGAGCGCGCTTCAGCGGCGTTTGCCCGCCAAACTGCACAATCACACCGTGCGGATCCTCGACATGCACAATTTCGAGAATATCTTCGAGTGTCAGCGGTTCGAAGTACAAGCGATCCGAGGTGTCGTAGTCGGTTGAGACTGTCTCGGGATTGCAGTTAACCATGATGGTTTCGTAGCCATCTTCACGCATCGCCAGGGCGGCGTGTACGCAGCAGTAGTCGAACTCGATGCCCTGACCGATGCGGTTGGGTCCGCCCCCGAGCACCATTATTTTCTTGTTTGTTGTGGGCCGCGACTCGCACTCTTCGTCATACGTTGAGTACATATAAGCGGTCGAAGTGGCAAACTCCGCTGCGCACGTGTCCACTCGCTTATAGACCGGACGAATGCCCATAGCTTGCCGGCGCTCACGAACTTCGGCTTCTGTCACCTTGTCACCTGCAGAAACTTTGACGGCGATGCGACGGTCGGAGAAGCCCTTGCGCTTGAGCGAACGCATTTTCGAAGCGTCGAGATCGGCAAGCGTCTGCGAAGCCAACCATTCTTCAGTGCGAACGATGTCTTCGATCTGAACCAGGAACCACGGATCAATTTTGGTCAGATTGAACACCTGATCCATGGTGTAGCCCTCACGGAACGCCTGCCCGACATACCAGAGCCTTTGCGGGCCAGGCAACGCCAGTTCGCGATCCAGGGCATCTTTTTCGCACTCGATCTCATCCAGACCGTAAACACTAACTTCCAATCCACGCAAAGCTTTCTGCAGCGACTCCTGAAAGTTGCGACCCATCGCCATCACTTCACCCACCGACTTCATTTGGGTTGTAAGGCGATCGTTGGCCAAGGGAAACTTTTCAAACGCAAAGCGCGGTACCTTGGTCACAACGTAGTCGATTGAGGGCTCGAATGAGGCAGGCGTTGCCCCACCGGTAATGTCGTTCCTTAGTTCGTCAAGTGTGTAACCCACAGCCAACTTGGCTGCCACCTTTGCAATCGGGAAACCGGTCGCCTTGGAGGCCAGCGCTGACGAACGCGATACCCGCGGGTTCATTTCGATCACGATCATGCGCCCGTCTTCGGGGTTGATCGCAAACTGCACATTGGAACCGCCGGTTTCGACACCAATCTCGCGCAACACGGCAATACTGGCGTTGCGCATGATCTGGTATTCCTTGTCGGTCAACGTCTGTGCGGGGGCCACAGTAATCGAGTCCCCCGTATGCACCCCCATCGGGTCAAGGTTTTCGATTGAGCAAATGATGATGCAATTGTCCTTGCGGTCGCGCACCACCTCCATCTCGAACTCTTTCCAGCCGAGCAGGGACTCTTCGATCAGCAACTCCCTGGTCGGAGAGGCATCCAGACCACGCTTGCAAATCTCGACGAATTCTTCCTGATTGTAGGCAATACCGCCCCCCGAACCACCCATCGTGAAGGACGGCCGGATGATCGTCGGAAAGCCCATCAGGGCTTGTACCTGCTGTGCCTCTTCCATACTGTGGGCAATGCCTGAGCGCGCCGAACCCAGACCAATTTTGGTCATGGCTTTCTTGAACTTCTCGCGGTCCTCCGCTTTGTCGATCGCGTCGCGTGAGGCGCCGATCATTTCGACACCGTACTTTTCCAGCACACCATGCTTGGCCAGATCGAGCGCACAGTTAAGTGCGGTTTGGCCGCCCATGGTCGGTAGCACCGCATCGGGACGTTCCTTGGCGATGATATTCTCGACCACCTGCCAAGTAATCGGCTCGATATAGGTGGCATCGGCCATACCAGGATCGGTCATGATTGTGGCCGGATTGGAGTTAACCAGAATGACCCGGTAACCCTCTTCGCGCAGCGCTTTGCACGCCTGCGCACCCGAGTAGTCAAACTCGCACGCCTGGCCGATGACAATAGGGCCGGCACCGATAATCAGAATGCTTTGGAGGTCCGTCCGCTTAGGCATGTCGCACCTCGTGCCGAACCGCCTCAAGCGAGGTGCACGCCCCCTTGGGGGGCCGTGCAGCGGCATGGCCGCAAACGTGGGGGATCATTATTGTTTCTCCATCATTCCGATGAACCGATCAAACAAGTACGAAACGTCGTGGGGCCCAGGGCTGGCTTCGGGATGCCCCTGGAAGCACAAGGCTGGCCGATCCGTCCAGGCCAACCCCTGCAGGCTGCCGTCAAACAGAGATACATGCGACACCTCAACATTGGCCGGCAACGTCGATGAATCGACGGCAAAGCCGTGGTTCTGGCTAGTAATCAATACTTGACCGGACTTCAAATCCTTGACCGGATGATTGGCCCCATGGTGGCCAAACTTCATCTTCAGAGTTCTCCCGCCAGCGGCCAAGCCCATCAATTGATGGCCCAGGCAAATACCAAAGGTGGGAATTTTCTGCTCAAGGAACTCACGTATCGCCTCAACAGCGTAGTCGCAAGGCTCCGGGTCCCCTGGGCCATTGGACAAGAACACACCGTCCGGCTTCATCGCCAGCACCTCGGCTGCTGGTGTCTGCGCTGGCACCACGGTCAGGCGACAGCGGCGGAAGGCCAACATCCGCAGAATGTTGCGCTTGACGCCAAAATCATAGGCAACCACATGGAATCGTGCGTAATCTGATCCAAGTTTGCCGTATCCAGCGCCCAGAGACCACTCGGTCTCCGTCCATTCATAAGCCGATTGGGTCGAAACGACTTTGGCCAGATCCATGCCAGCAAGACCCGGGAATGCGCGCGCCGCCTCAAGCGCTTTGGCTTCGTCGATATCGGGACCAGCCATTAAACAACCTGCCTGAGCCCCTTTTTCGCGAAGGATGCGCGTTAGTTTGCGCGTGTCGATCCCGGCGATACCGAGAATGTTTTCGCTACGCAAGTAGGCATCAAGCGTCTGTTCACTTCGAAAATTGGACGCCAGCAAGGGAAGATCACGAATGACCAAACCGGCGGCATAAATACGATCCGATTCACAATCTTCACGGTTGATACCGTAATTGCCGATGTGCGGATAGGTCAGGGTGACAATTTGTCGGGTATAGGATGGGTCAGTAAGAATTTCCTGATAGCCCGTGAGCGAGGTGTTGAACACCACTTCGCCAACATTGCTGCCGACGGCTCCTATTCCTTGTCCCCGAAAAATAGTTCCGTCAGCGAGAACTAGGGTGGCTGGCGGCAGTTGGGACACGATCAACTCCTATCGATTACTCTGGCGAGGTTTGTCAGAGGACAAACCGACGCAGTATAGTCGATCGGAGAGCCTACCGAAAGCCCAGAACGTCTTGCATGTCGAACAATCCGGCACCTTTGCCTTGAATAAATTTTCCCGCGCGTACCGCGCCTGTGGCATACGAAACACGGCTCGCCGATTTATGCGTAATTTCAATACGCTCACCCGTGCCGGCGAACAAAACTGTGTGGTCACCCACTATGTCGCCGCCACGTATCGTGGAAAAACCGATCTGTGTTGCCGGACGCTCGCCAGTATGTCCCTCACGACCATAGACGGCGCATTCGGAAAGATCACGCCCCAAGGCTTGCGCAATCACTTCGCCCATACGCAAGGCAGTACCAGAAGGGGCATCGACCTTATGCCGGTGATGCGCCTCGATCACCTCAATGTCGTAACCCTCGTCGAGAATGCGCGCGGCCACCTCAAGCAATTTAAAAACAGCGTTCACGCCTACCGCCATGTTTGGGGCAAACACTACGGGTATCGACTGCGCCGCCTGCGCAATAGCCGCCTTGCCAGCGGCATCGAAGCCGGTCGTGCCAATCACCAGAGCGCACTTGTGTTTCACGCACGCGTCAAGGTGGCGCAATGTGCCTTCCGGTCGGGTGAAATCGATCAGGCAATTCGAAACAGCCAATGCGGCATCCATATCGCTGGCGATTTTCACGCCGGTATCAATACCCAGAAACTCGCCGGCATCACGCCCGACTGCAGGGGTGCCTTCAACGTCTAGTGCTGCAATGAGCTGTGCGTAAGGGTCTGCCAGTACCGTTTCAATCAGCATGCGGCCCATGCGGCCACCGCTGCCCGCAATGGCAAACCGAACTTTGGTCGTCTGCGCCATGGCTTTCTTACTTCTTTTCTGTGCCTGCCTCGGCCGCCGCTTGAACCTTGGCGGCTCCGCCAATTTCGATAATCTTGGTACGTTTTTCAGCTGCTTTAGCATCAGCCGCCGACGCCTCGGCAGAATCGGGAACCACGTCGCCACTGACCCTGACCAGTTTGTCATCCTCAAAATAAACCGCGAAGTGCCGCTCAGTCACGTCACCGATACCCGGTTTGAAGCGGTACACGTAATCCCAACGATTGGAGTGAAAAGCGTCCTCGATCAGTGGCGACCCCAGAATGAAGCGAACCTGTTCGCGCGTCTGTCCGGCACGAAGCTTGGCGACCATGTCCTGATTAAGGTAGTTACCCTGACGAACATCTATCTTGTAGGGACTCAACATTGAGGTTACGTCAGGGATGTCGCTGAAACTGGAGCACCCGGAGACACCCGCGACCAGGCCAGCAAGAACAAGCAAAGCACTTCTATTCAAAAGTTTGGGCATAACCGACAAGCAGGACGGGAATAAAACGAAGCGAACCAGACAGTTGCTGGCGCGCCCATTGGACAACGCAGACTATATCATGCAGGCACTGCGAACCCATGGTTTGCCAAGCCTTGTGAGCGAGAATCATGCCCAAAACCCAAGACACCAACTCCGATAACCTGAAAAGCAGCGGGTTGAAGGCAACCGTTCCCCGCATCAAGATTCTTGAGCTCTTTCATCGGGCCGGCGAAGCAAAAACCAGCCGGCACCTGACAGCCGAGGACGTTTATCGACTGCTAATTGCTGATGACATGGACATTGGTCTGGCGACCGTCTATCGCGTGCTCACTCAGTTTGAACAAGCGGGGCTGCTCAAGCGTCACCATTTTGATTCCGGAAAATCAATTTTTGAGCTCAACGAGGGCAGCCATCACGACCACCTCGTGTGTCTTCAGTGCGGTCGTGTCGAAGAGTTCTACGATCCAGAAATAGAGGCTCGGCAGTCCTGCATCGCGAAGGAACGCGGCTTTGAAGTCAGCGATCACGCGCTCTATCTTTATGTTGACTGCATCAAGCCACAGTGCCCCCATCGGGACACGCCCCCTCCGGTTTAACGCTGAAGCATCTCAGCCGCGTGCTTGCGCGTAGTTTCCGTCACTCTTTCACCGCCCAGCATCCGCGCAATCTCACCCACCCTAGCCTGTTTGTCGAGAACGGTCACACTCGATAGCGTCGCCCCACCCTTCTCACGCTTGGCAATCGACCACTGCCAATCGGCGTGGGCGGCCACCTGTGGCAGGTGGGTGACACAGAGCACCTGCCGTGAGGTCCCCAATTCACGCAGCATCTTGCCCACAATTTCCGCCACGCGTCCGCCAATACCGACGTCAACCTCATCAAAAATCAGAGTCCCGGCTGGGTTCGCCTGACTGGCAATCACCTGTAGCGCGAGACCAATGCGTGACAGTTCACCGCCGGAAGCCACCTTGGCCAGTGGCCTTGGCATCTGCCCCGCATTGGCACTGACCAAAAACTCGACTTCCTCCCGCCCATGGGCCGCCCCCTCATCCAGCGGCACCAGGGCAATGTCAAACACCCCGCCCTCCATGGCCAGAGTCTGCATGCCCGTGGTAACCGCCTTACTCAACTGAGCTGCCGCTTTTAGTCGCACTTTGGACAACTTCGCGGCGACGGTGACATAGGCGCTGCGAGTCGTCGCCTCACGCTCGGCGAGCGCCGCCGGGTCAGAATGCAACGTCAATTCGTCAAATCGGCGCTGCAAGCGCGCCAACACCTCGGGAATCTCATCCGGCACGATCCGATGCTTCCTGGCCATCTGGGTCACGGCATCAATTCGGGCATCGAGTTCAGCCAAGCGTCCGGGGTCCGCCTCCAAGCGCTCCTGATAGCGACGCAATGACATGACGGCTTCTTCTAGCTGGATCAAGGCACCTTCAAACAGGCTGGCGGCATCGCCAAGCGCAGGATCAAAGGTGGTCATATCGCTTAAACGTGACGACGTGCGCTGCAAGGCCGGCAAGGCGGCCTCATCGCCGTCCTCGACAACGGCGAGCGCGCTGCCTGCCGCTTCAATCAGGGCAACCGCATGGCCAAGGCGCGTATGTTCTGTCTCGCAATCCTGCCACTCGACCGAATCAAAGGCGAGCGCTGCTAACTCCTTGATCTGCCATTCGAGCAATTCGCGCTCGCGTGCGCTCGCCTCGACGTCTTTCTCAGCGTTGGCTCGCGCCGTCGCCGCCGAACGCCAAGACGTGTACGCCTGGGCAACCTCGGCGACCAGCGCCTGTGCGCCCGCATGCACATCAAGCAAGAGGCGCTGTGCATCCGCCCTAAGCAAGGCATGATGCGCATGTTGCCCGTGGATATCGGCCAGAAAGTCGGCAACCTCGCGCAACTGTCCAAGCGTCGTGCTGACGCCGTTGATGTAAGCGCGCGAACGCCCCCCGGCATCAACTACGCGGCGCAAAAGACAGGTATCGTCAGAAAAATC
This sequence comes from Rhodocyclaceae bacterium, assembly GCA_016702335.1. Lineage (GTDB taxonomy): Bacteria > Pseudomonadota > Gammaproteobacteria > Burkholderiales > Rhodocyclaceae > JADJEF01. The sequence goes on along the minus strand of JADJEF010000018.1, from coordinate 361,120 downwards.
TCGCTGGCCCAGCCAAAGCGACAGTTCGCTGCCGGGTGCCACCGAAAATTCCGCACAGACATCTGATTTCTCTTGCCCGGCACGAACCACACTGGCATCCGCCCGCCCGCCCAGCGCCAGCGACAAAGCATCGATCAATATCGACTTGCCGGCCCCGGTCTCGCCAGTGAGGGCACCAAAGCCTTCCGAGAACTCCAGATCGAGACGGTCAACAATAACGAAATCACGAATTTCCAGACGCTGCAGCATACGAACCAACCCAAAAATTTAGCGCCTCAACTACGCGGCGCACTGCTCCAGTGCAGCTTTTGCCGCAGCATGGCGAAATAGCTGTAACCCGGTGGATGCACCAGAATCACCGAGTTCGGCGATCGCTGCAACTGCACGCTATCGCCCGGACGGGCATCAAATCGGGTCTGCCCGTCAAAATGAATGCGTGCATCATGCGGCGGGATCAAACCGATCTCCAGCCGCGAAGCGTCGCTGACGGTGATCGGCCGATTGGACAACGCATGCGGACACAAGGGCACAATCGCGATGCCGGCCACGGATGGGTGCAGAATCGGGCCGTTTGCCGAGAGCGCATAGGCCGTAGAGCCAGTCGGCGTGGAAATGATCAGCCCATCGGCGCGCAGCACATGGATCAGCTCGCCGTCGATCTTCACTTCCATCTCGATCATGCGCCCAAGTTCGCCCTTATTGACGACGACGTCGTTCAGTGCCTCGGAGCGGAATACCACCTCGCCGTCCCTCACTACCATCGCCGAAAGCAGCAAGCGCTCTTCTCGTGAGAAGTCACCCGCGAGAATCGCCGCCATGGCCTCACGCACCCCATCACGGCCAATGTCAGTCATGAAACCCAGCCGCCCCTGATTGACCCCTACCATCGGCACACTGTATTCAGCCAGACGCCGGGCGGTATTGAGCATGGTGCCATCGCCACCCGCTACCACCGCCAGATCCGCCTGTGTGCCGATCTCCTCGTAGCTGGCCACCCTGGCACCGAGATTACCCAGCGATGCCGCCGTCGAGGCTTCGATCAGCACGGTACGCCGATGCTCACGCAAAATTGCCACCAACTCGCCCAAGGCTGCCGCGACCTCGTGACTTTGATATTTGCCGACAAGGGCAATGGTCTGAAAAGTGCTCACAGCGGCGATTTAACCATAGCCCCTCGCCGGTGTTGCAAAACCGGCCTGCCGGATCGTCGAATCGCCGTGTCACCAGCGCCGACTTGCGGATCGATCCACCGCTGAACCGGTGAAAAGTGCGGCTACAATCGAGCGCATGCTGGACCACCGCGCGCAATCGCTGCTCAAAACCCTCGTCGAACGCTATATCGCTGAGGGGCAGCCCGTCGGTTCGCGTACCCTTTCCCGCTATTCGGGCCTGGAGCTTTCTCCAGCCACAATACGCAATGTGATGTCTGACCTGGAGGAAATGGGCTTCATCGCCAGCCCGCATACCTCCGCCGGGCGAATTCCGACGCCGCTGGGCTATCGACTCTTCGTCGATACCCTATTGACGGTGCGGCAACCCGACCAGCAGGAAATGTCCGAGCTGCAAGGCGGGCTGATGCCTGATCAGCCTCAGCGCGTCATCAGTCATGCCTCCAATCTGCTCTCACAGCTCACTCAGTTTGCCGGCGTGGTAGTGGCCCCGCGCCGCCAGCAGCCGCGCATTCGGCAAATCGAATTTCTCAGCCTGTCCGAGAAACGCATCCTGTTGATCATTGTCACTGCTGACGGTGATGTGCAAAATCGCATCCTGTTTACCCAGCATATCTACACCTCGTCAGAGCTGATCGAGGCGGCGAACTATCTCAACCAGCACTGCCTGGGCCTGGATTTTGAAGAGGTGCGCAAGCGCCTGAATGATGAACTGCGGCAATTGCGCGGCGACATGACCGCACTCATGACCGCGGCCATGGAGGCCGGCTCCGAGGCGATTGCCGACACCTCGACGCAATACGTGATCAGCGGCGAGAAAAACTTGCTCGGGGTTCATGACCTCTCGTCCAACATGACGAATCTGCGCCGGCTTTTTGACCTCTTCGAAAAGCGCACCGGGCTGGCCCACCTGCTCGAACTGTCACACCGGGCCGAGGGCGTACAAGTCTTTATCGGCGGGGAGTCGGGCATCGCCTCGCTTGATGAATGCAGCGTCGTGACGGCTCCCTACGAGGTAGATGGCAGCATTGTCGGCACCATCGGCGTCATTGGCCCGACCCGCATGGCTTACGAGCGCGTGATCCCGATTGTCGATATCACCGCCAAGTTGCTTTCCTCTGCGCTCTCGACACCCTAGCTTCAAGCTTTTGAAAGTTTCTATGTCACGATTTGACGCCGAACCAGCGCACACCCATGGCGGCGCACAACGCACTGCCGTCATACTGGTCAACCTGGGTACGCCCCAAGCGCCCACCGCTGCGGCATTGCGCACGTACCTCAAGCAGTTCCTGTCTGATCCGCGTGTGGTCGAGATTCCCAGGCCCATTTGGTGGCTGATCCTCAATGGCATCATTCTGAACGTGCGGCCGTCCAAGTCTGCGGCCAAGTACGCCTCGATCTGGATGGAGGGCGGCTCACCGCTCAAGGTGCACACCGAGCGCCAGGCCAAGCTGCTGCAAGGCCTGCTTGGCGAGCGCCTGTCGCCGCAACTGCGCGTCGAGTGGGCCATGCGCTATGGCGCTCCTGGCGTACAAGACACCCTCGACCGGCTTAAAAGCGAAGGCTTCCGACGCATTCTGGTCTTGCCGCTCTACCCCCAATATGCGGCCAGCACCACCGCCAGCGTCATGGACGAAGTGGCTGACTGGATCAAACGCACTCGCAATCTCAGCGAACTGCGCATGGTCCGCAACTACCATGACGACCCTGCCTACATTGGCGCACTGGCTGCCAGTGTGCGCGAACACTGGGCACAATCCGGCCGGGGCGATGTACTACTGATGAGCTTTCATGGCCTGCCCAAGCGTTCGCTTGAACTCGGCGACCCCTATTTCTGCGAATGCCAAAAAACTGGCCGGATGCTCGCCGAGGCCTTGCAACTGACGCCCGATCACTATCGCATCACCTTCCAATCGCGCTTTGGTCGCGCCCAGTGGTTGCAGCCCTATACCCAGGCCACACTTGAGCAACTACCTGGCCAAGGCATCAAGAAAGTCGATGTCATTTGCCCCGGCTTTGTTTCGGATTGCCTGGAAACACTGGAGGAAATCGCCATGGAATGCAAGGAAGCTTTTTTGCACGCCGGCGGTGAGCGTTTCAACTACATTCCGTGCCTCAATGAGCGTGCCGACTGGATCGCTACGTTGGCCGATGTCACCACCCGCCACATCGCAGGCTGGCCGTTGGCGGTGGCCGCAGACCCGGCAAGCGCGCAGCGTGCCAGCGTACTGGGCGCTGCCGCCTGACCACGCTCCTGATTCGGACCGAAACCTGCTCAGTGAATACCCTTCGGGGCAATGCGTGTCGACCGTAAGCTGGCAACGAGAATGAGCATCCCGCCGACCCCTTCGCGCAGGCCAGGCACCTCCTGGGCCAGCCACCAGGCCGAAAGCGCTGCAAACAGCAATTCGGACACCATGATGACGCTGGAGCGGGTCGCCGGCAAACGCTCCAACCCGTATTGCATCATGAGCGCAATCCATAACAAGATCAGCCCCAAGCCCAGCATGATCGCACCGCTGTAAGCAGAAACTGCGGGCAACGCGGGCCATCCAAGCACGGGCATGGCGGCGACGGCCACCACGGCACTGCCCAGGGTGGCCGAAAAGGTCTTATGAGGCACCGACAGTTCGAGATGTCGACGCACCAGGACGTTGTAGCCCGCATAAGCCATCCCCGCCATCAAACCCCAAAGGTCGCCAGTACTGAAAGCCACCCCATCCTCAGCAAACGGCCAGAGCATAACCATAGCACCGGTCAGAGAAAGTGCCACGACCATTATGCCGAGGTGATTCAGTGTTTCGCCGAGCATCCAGCGCGCGAGAAATAGCGTCCACAGGGGCGCCAGATACAACAGTAGCGTCACCCGCATCACTTCGCCCTCGATTGCGCCAATGACGTAACCGGTGTTGCAGGCGCCGCCGAGCAGACCGATCGCGATGAGGGGGCGGCTCCAGCGCAGACCGAGCATTTTTTTGCCAAAAATCAGCAGGCACAACACCGCCGCGATGACCTCGGTAATCGTGACGGCCCACAAACCGTCAACACCTTCGCCATCTAGGACACGAAAGGGGTACCAGCTAGTGCCCCAGAGTGCCGCACTCATGACCAGCGCGACCACTGGCAGAACGGGCGAGCGCTGGCTTCCTGGTGCCTGCGGGGATGAGGACTGAAAGAATTGCGTCATGGGCTTCTTGGCAATGCCTGCGAAATGGGGTCAGCATCGGCAAACAGCATCGCAGGCCGCACTGAACGGAATGACATTGTAGTTTCCCCGCCCGGTCACGCCAGACGACGACAGGCCGCTGCCCGCTCAACTTCGGCGAATTGCGGACGTTAAAACTCCTGCACGAAGGTTTCCGCAAGTCGGCGCTGGCGAGACGGCGCTTCACGCCCCACTCGCCTCCCACCTGCCAGAAAGTGCCGACAGAAAGGATTGTCCATGCGTATCGAAAGCTCCGAACTGGTCATGCAGGCCAACTACCAGGCGCAAACACGGACAGAAAGTCAGCAACGGCTTTCCACGTGGGGGGGAACCGACCGCTCCTCGCGGCAGGAATCGGCCCTCTCGCTCGCGGCCGAAACGCGCGTCAGTATCTCGGAGGCCGCCCGGTTCTCGCTGCAGATCGACTCTGCCGGCCCGACCAGAGCGCTTGCGCAACGTACTGAAGACGCTGTCGATACAGACCCGGTCACAGCCCTGATCAAGTCGATGGTTGAAATGTTCACCGGGCAGGCAATCAAGGTATTTTCGTCGGCCGACATGCAGCCAGTGCGCCCCGTACCCAATTTGGCGAGTCCCAATTTGGCGGGGTCGGGCTCTGCGGCCCCGGCACTACGCGGCGGCCAGGCGATTGCCTACGATGCCTCGTATTTACACGAGGAATTCGAGCAACTGAGCTTCTCCGCCGAAGGCGTCATTCGTACAGACGATGGTCAGGAAATTCGCTTCAGCTTTGAAATGGCCATGGAACGCACCTACAGAGAGGAAAATTCGGTCAGCATTCGCACCGGCGAAGCCACGCGGAAAGATCCCCTGATACTTAACTTTGCTGGACCCGCTGCCCAGTTGAATGACCGTTTCATTCAGTTCGACCTCGACAGCGATGGCGTAACCGAGTTGTTGCCCGGACTGAGCCGCGGCAGCGCTTATCTGGTCCTCGATCGCGATGGCAATGGCCGCATCGACAACGGTCGCGAGCTTTTCGGCCCGACAAGTAACAATGGCTATCAGGAACTCGCCCTTCTGGATGCAGACCGCAGTGGCTGGATCGATGAGCGCGACCCGTTGTTTACTCAGTTGAGCGTCTGGAATCCGGAAGAGGGGGTGCTGCGCTCACTGAGCGATGCCGGAGTGGGCGCGCTGGCCTTAGCACGCGCCGCCACTCCGTTTTCGCTGCGCTCAGCCGACCAGTCCGACCTTGGCCGCTTGCGTGAAACGGGCCTGTATCTCAACGAAAATGGCAGCGCTGGCACCCTGCAGGAAATCGACGTCACGGTCAGGTAATTGACCGCCGGGGAGACCACCTCGTTGTACAGGCATCTGCCGGCGGCACGCCACGGTCAGTCGCTGCAAGACCTGAAATTTTTCCACGAGGGGACTTGAAGTCCCGCCGAACGCCCCTACATGCTGCGGGTCATTTAGCACCACAGGACCCCTCAGCCATGCAGGAAAATGCTCAGCCTTCTGATTTTATTGAACAATCAGCTAACACTTCGACCGAACCGTCCGCCGAGACGGTAGCCGTCGATACGATGCCCAGCCTCGAAGAACTGCTCAAAGCCGCCGAACTGAAGGCCGCGGAGCACCACGATGCCTGGCTGCGCGCCAAAGCCGAAGGGGAAAATATCCGCCGCCGCGCGCAGGATGACATCGCCAAAGCCGGCAAATTCGCTGTTGAACGCTTTGCCGGCGAGCTGGTTGCGGTCAAGGACAGTCTTGAGGCAGCGCTCGCAAATGAAAAGCAGGATGCCGAAACACTGAAATCCGGTGTTGAACTGACGTTGCGCCAACTGACCGCCGCCTTCGAGAAATCACAGTTGGCTGAAATTAACCCGGTCGGTGAGAAATTCGACCCCCACAAGCATCAGGCGATCAGCCAGATCGAGGCGGCGGACGCTGCCACCGAGCCCAACACCGTACTCACCGTCCTGCAAAAAGGCTATGCCCTGCATGAGCGGATCATTCGTCCGGCACTCGTGGTCGTTAGCAAAGCCAAAACACCGGCTTGAAACCCGCTTCAGCACCCCCACTTACTGTTGCATCAGCAAACTCTTAACGGAAAGACATCATCATGGGCAAAATTATCGGCATCGACCTCGGCACCACCAACAGCTGCGTTTCCATCATGGAAGGTGGCAAGCCCAAGGTCATCGAAAACTCCGAAGGTGCACGTACCACCCCCTCCATCGTCGCCTATGCCGATGATGGCGAGATTCTGTGCGGTGCCTCGGCCAAGCGCCAGGCCGTGACCAACGCCAAAAACACGCTTTACGCGGTCAAGCGCCTGATCGGCCGCCGCTTTGAGGAAAAGGAAGTGCAGAAGGACATCAACATGATGCCCTTCAAGATCGTCAAGGCCGACAACGGCGACGCCTGGGTAGAAGCCCGTGGCAACAAAATGGCCCCGCCGCAAGTCTCGGCCGAAGTGCTGCGCAAGATGAAGAAGACGGCCGAAGACTATCTGGGTGAAGAAGTCACTGAGGCCGTCATTACGGTACCCGCCTACTTCAATGACAGCCAGCGTCAGGCCACCAAAGACGCCGGCCGCATCGCCGGTCTTGAAGTCAAGCGCATCATCAACGAACCGACGGCGGCCGCGCTGGCCTTCGGTATGGACAAGCAGGAAGGCGACCGCAAGATTGCCGTGTATGACCTGGGGGGCGGCACGTTTGATATCTCCATCATCGAAATCGCCGAGCTTGATGGCGAGCACCAGTTCGAAGTGCTCTCCACCAATGGCGACACCTTCCTTGGTGGCGAAGACTTCGACCAGCGCCTGATCGACTACATCGTCGACGAGTTCAAAAAAGAGCAAGGCGTTGACCTCAAGAACGACGTGCTCGCCCTGCAGCGCCTGAAAGATGCCGCTGAAAAAGCCAAGATCGAGCTCTCGTCCAGCCAGCAGACGGAAGTCAATCTGCCCTACATCACGGCTGACGCCACCGGCCCGAAGCACCTGACGCTGAAGCTGACACGCGCCAAGTTCGAGTCGCTGGTCGATGACCTCATCGAGCGCACGATCGCCCCGTGCCGCACCGCCATCAAGGATGCCGGCGTCAAGTTGAGCGACATCGCCGATGTGATTCTGGTAGGCGGCATGACGCGCATGCCCAAGGTTCAGGACAAGGTCAAGGAATTGTTTGGCAAAGAGCCGCGTCGTGACGTCAATCCCGATGAGGCGGTAGCCGTCGGCGCATCGATCCAGGGCGGCGTGCTGCAAGGCGAAGTCAAGGACGTGCTCCTGCTCGACGTGACCCCGCTAAGCCTCGGTATCGAGACCCTGGGCGGTGTGATGACCAAGCTCATCACCAAGAACACCACCATCCCGACCAAGACCAGCCAGGTCTTCTCGACAGCCGAGGACAGCCAGTCGGCCGTGACCATTCATGTGCTGCAAGGCGAGCGCGAGATGTCGACCGGTAACAAGAGTCTAGGCCAGTTCAACCTGTCTGACATTCCGCCCGCCCCGCGTGGCATGCCGCAAATCGAGGTCACCTTCGACATCGACGCCAACGGCATCCTGCACGTCTCGGCCAAGGACAAGGGCACGGGTAAGGAAAGCAAAATCACCATCAAGGCCAACTCCGGCTTGTCGGAAGCAGAAATTCAAGCGATGGTCAAAGACGCTGAAGATCATGCCGAAGACGACAAGAAGGCCCATGAACTGGTCGAAGCGCGCAACCAGTGCGACGGCATGATCCACTCGATCAAGAAGGCACTTTCAGAGCATGGCGACAAGCTGGACGCCGATGAGAAGTCGAAGATCGAGTCCGCCCTCAAGGACGCCGAGGCCGTAATCAAATCTGGCAGCAAGGAAGAGATCGAAGCCAAGACCGAAGTGCTGATGCAGGCCTCGCAGAAGCTGGGTGAAAAGGTCTACGCCCAGCAAGGTGGCGAAGGCGGCGCGGGTGGACCTGGTGCGGCGAGTGGCTCGACAGCCGGCGCGGCCGGGGCGGCGGGCGGCTCACGTGACGCGAATAACGACGGCGATGTGGTCGATGCTGAATTCACCGAGGTCGACGACAAGAAGAAGTAAGCACCCTATCCTGCCCTCGGCGGGCCGCCAGCCTGGTTTTCGGCGGCGGCCCCTTCGTCTTTGTATTGCCCGCTACTAAACTGCAACTACCATGTCCAAGCGCGACTACTATCAGGTTCTCGGTGTCAATCGTGACGCCAGCGACGATGACATCAAAAAGGCCTACCGCAAGCTGGCCATGAAGTTCCATCCGGACCGCAATCCAGATAACCCCAAGGCTGAAGAGCAGTTCAAGGAGGCGAAAGAAGCCTACGAGATTCTTTCCGATGCCAAGAAGCGCCCCGCCTACGACCAGTACGGTCACGCCGGCGTCGATCCACAGGCGGGCGGTGCCGGAATGGGCGGCTTTGCCGATGCCTTCTCGGATATTTTTGGCGACATTTTCGGTGGCGGACGCGCCGGTGGCGGCGGCCGATCCAACGTCTACCGGGGTGCCGATCTGCGTTACAACCTTGAGGTTTCGCTCGAGGATGCCGCACGTGGTACCGAAACCCGCATTCGCATTCCCACCATGGCCGAATGTGAGCCGTGCAATGGCACGGGTGCCAAGAAAGGCACGGAGCCGAAGCAGTGCCCGACGTGCGGCGGCCACGGCCAGGTACGCATGCAGCAGGGTTTCTTCTCGATCCAGCAGACGTGCCCGAAGTGCCATGGCACCGGACGCTACATCCCCGATCCCTGCCCGAGTTGTCACGGTGCCGGGCGCATCAAGGAACAAAAAACCCTGTCAGTGAAAATCCCCGCCGGAATCGACGAGGGCGATCGTATACGGCTCTCCGGTGAGGGCGAGCATGGCATGAACGGCGGCCCGGCCGGTGATTTGTATGTGCAGGTGCATCTCAAGCCACACACCGTATTCAAGCGTGACCATGACGATCTGCATTGCGAAATGCCGATCAGCATCAGCACGGCCGCGCTCGGCGGTGAAATAGAAATTCCGACGCTCGATGGCGTGGCGCGCCTGAAAGTGCCTTCCGAAACGCAGACCGGCAAAGTATTTCGTCTGCGCGGCAAGGGAATCAAGGGGGTGCGTTCAGTCAGCCCCGGTGATCTGATGTGCCATGTAGTTATCGAGACACCCGTCAATCTGACGGAGCGTCAGCGCGAACTGCTGCAGGAATTTGAAGAGATCAGCCAGGGCAATACCGAGCGCCACAACCCCAAGGCGCAGGGCTGGATGGACAAGGTCAAGGAATTTTTCAGCGGCTAAAGCACAGGACGTGAAGTCTGCTTACAGACTTCACGTCAGTCGTACTCGGCCTCGCGCGCCCAGTGCGACCACAGGGGGTTCATGTCGGCTTGCGCATCGTTGAGCAGGTCAAGAACCTCGTTCTTTTCCAGTTGATCCATCGCCCCCTTGCCTACCCGGTCAATGGCCTGAAAGAGCGCCGTCATCGAGGAATACTGGAGATGGCGCTCCCAGTCGTAAACCTCGAACTGATCATAGCGACTCATGTGCAATGGCAGATGCGGAAGCACACCGTCACGCCGAACGATCGAGCTTTCTTCCGTGCCGGCGGAGTCCCAAACCCAAATTTTGCGTGCGTAATCCCAACGCTCGGTATCGGTGCACGCAATAGAAGTACACCCCGCCCACGTGAAGGAATAGAACTCCATACCGTCTTCCGAGAGCGAAACGCGCCTTAACACCGGCGTGCCATCCTCGGTGATCAACACGTCCACCCACTGCATGAAGTGGCGCTGCGTAAAACCATAGAGGCGAACACGCCCCAAAAAGGTCAACGTGGCTTTCTCGCGATTTTTTAGTATGGCGCTGGTCTGCTTCTGGGCAATCATCACCAAAGCCTTGAGCAGATCAGGATGCAGACGTGCGGTGATCTTCTTGAATAGCTGATCTTTTACGCGCACAGCGGAGCATCTGCTCCAATCCTCAACGAGACTGGCCAGCGTACTTAACTCGCTTTCCAGAGCGTGCACCGAGATCGGTGGCACTTCTTTCTTGAAGATCTGGACGTTTGCCATGAATCACGACTCCCTTTGACACGGCCGCTGCGCCCGCAAGAGCGCCCCGGAATAGATGGGAGGAATTTATCAGGGGAACAACTATGCCTAGCCTCGACTAGAGGCGGTTTTTCGGTCGATTTCTACGCAGAACGGCGAACCCGAATGATCACGCGACCGACGTTCCGCAAGTCGGCGCTGGTGGGACGGCGATTCGCAACCAACATAGCGACTTCATCACCAGACCTGCATAATGGAAAAGCCCAACGGGTTTAGCCGTCGGGCTTTTGGATACAGATTCATTTTCAGAATCTTTATTGTAGCAACGGCTCTCACCCCGGATAGCAACAATGGAGCGAATCATATTCCCGCTGCGCTCGATGCGCAGCAAGAATAGAGCGGCCCCGAGCTTACGATAACTCTAGGCGGCGTTCCATGCGTTCTTGCAGTCGGTCGATGCGTACACCGCTGATTGCGTCCACCTCTTCGGCATGGGCGATTTCGCGGCGAATACCGGCGACGCCGATATCTAGCTGCCCTATTCGCATTTTGATTTCCCGCAGGTCTTCACGGATTTCGCGCACGTCGGCGCGTATCGCTTTTAGGTGTTCTAGCAGCAGGTTGTCCACGTTATCGCTCATCGCTTTCTCTCCGGTGTTGGATTAGTTTAGATCAAATTCGCTAAGGCCATTTCGGCGCATTTCTTCATTTTGAGCGCCGCAGGGCTACCAGCTTTTGAAATAGCGATTCCTTGCAGGGCGGCGCGCAGGTTTTCAACATGAAAACGGAGTGGATGACGTTGATTGTAGCTATCCGGGGTGAGAGAGAGCTACAACGAAGAACAGCCCCTGAAGGGACTGTTCTTCGTTGTAGCTTCGCAGGTAAGCAGAAAGAATTCCGCAAGTCGGCGCTGGTGACACGGCGATTGACGACGCCCGGTAGAGGCGCGTCGAGACAATGACCTGTCGCCCCTCACGCCCGACGCCAGGTTGTGCCACCAGGGCCGTCCTCGAGAACGATGCCGGCCGCTTTCAGTTCGTCGCGAATGCGGTCGGCCTCGGCAAAATTCCTCGCGCTCTTGGCGGCAATGCGCGCCGCGACCTTGGCATCGACCTCGACCGCATCGACGGCCGACTCCCCCGCTGCGGCATGCAGAAACACCTGCGGGTCGCGCTGCAAAAGACCCAGCACCGCGCCCAATCCCTTCAGTTGAGAGACCAGAGCGGTCGAGCCCCGATTGATTTCGGTCGCCAGATCGAACAGAGCCGCCACCGCCTCGGGCGTATTGAAGTCATCGTCCATGGCCTGCCGAAAGCGGGCCGCATGGGCTTCTGACCAGTCCACCGCCGCCACTACGGCCTCATGCCCGCGCAATGCCGTGTAGAGCCGACGGAGCGCCGCATGTGATTCGTTCAGCTGTTCCGGCGAAAAATTGACGATGCTGCGGTAATGCGACCGAACCACAAAATAGCGCAGCACCTCGGCATCGTATTTCGCCAGCGCATCGCGTACGGTGAAGAAATTACCCAGCGATTTGCTCATCTTTTCCTGAGCAACGTTCAGTGCCCCCGAGTGCATCCAGACATTGGCAAAGGCCACGCCATGAGCACCTTCACTCTGGGCGATCTCGTTCTCGTGATGAGGAAATTTCAGGTCGGGCCCGCCACCATGAATATCAATGGTCTTGCCAAGAACGCTGCAGGCCATGGCCGAGCACTCGATATGCCAACCGGGGCGCCCTGCCCCCCAGGGCGAATCCCACTTGCTCTCGGCAGGCTCGGAGTCCTTGGCTGACTTCCACAACACAAAATCCAGGGGATCACGCTTCGCCTGGTCGATCGCCACCCGCTCACCGGCACGCAGATCGTCAAGCGACTTGCCGGACAACTTGCCATAGCCGTCGAACGAGCGCACGGCGAAATTGACATCGCCGTCGCCCGCCTGGTAGGCCAGGCCTTTTTTTTCGAGTGCCGCGATGATCTCATGCATCTGCGGCACATACTCGGTAGCACGCGGCTCGTGCTGCGGCGCTTGCAGGCCCAAGGCGGAAAAATCAGCCTGCATGGCCGCGATCATGCGATCCGTCAGCGCATAAATCGTCTCGCCATTTTCGCCTGCTCGACGGATGATCTTGTCGTCGATATCGGTGATGTTGCGCACATAGATCACGTCGAACCCCGAGGCCCGCAACCAGCGCTGAATCAGGTCAAACGCAATAAAGGTGCGCGCATGCCCAAGGTGCGGCACATCCTGCACTGTCAGACCGCACACATACATGCGCACCTTGCCCGGCTCAATCGGAACGAAGTCTTGTTTTTCGCGCGTCAGGGAATTGTGAATTTTCAGCATGAGAAAGTTATTGCAGGTGACTAGCCCAAGCGGGGTAGTCAAATACGTTAAAACAGCAAAGATGCGCCCCGTTTAGGCAGCAAATCGGAGGAACCAATTGCCCGCGGCAGCCATCGAAAGCGGGCAACACTTGATAAAATGGGGCTCGTGATTATCGCAGCTGCGCACTGCATCGCCGAAAGCGCTTTTTAACAACCAGGGGCGCCTCAATCCGGACTTCGATTTCCCCGGGTTTCTTGAGCTGCCCCAAACCCAAAGTTTACCATGCCCCTGCTGCCCGCCCGCTTCGCTCCCCTTTCCCCCAGTGCTCGACGCTATGTCACCGCAGGCCTTGCAGCCCTTAGCGTAGCCGCTTCCATGTGCGCCCGTGCAGACACTGTTCAGGACGCCGGGGCACTGATCAAACAGGGCAAGTTCGCACAGGCGCAGGAACTGCTCGACAAGGCTTTGGCACAAAAACCAAGCGATCCGCAGGCGCGGTTTCTCAAGGGCATCGCCCTGACGGAAATGGGCAAGACCGACGCTGCCATCGGCCTGTTTCAGAAACTGACCGAGGAGTTCCCGACGCTGCCCGAGCCTTATAACAATCTTGCCGTCATCTACGCGCAACAAAAGCAGTACGACAAGGCCAAGACGGCCTTGGAAACAGCCATTCGTACGCACCCGGCCTATGCCACCGCGCACGAAAATCTTGGCGACATCTACGCTCGTTTGGCCACTCAAGCCTATGACAAGGCCTTGCAACTGGACTCATCCAACTCGTCGGCGCAGCAAAAACTGGCATTGATACGCGACCTGATGGGCAGCCCGGCAAAGATTGGCAAGCCCGTGCCCCCCGAGCCGGTCAAGCCGGTGGTAGTGGCAAGTGCACCGCAAGTACCGACGCCGCCGCCAGCGGTAATAGCGCCGCCAGCACCGGCTCCCGTGGTGCCTACGACGGTTGCAGCCCCGGTCGCCGAGCCCAAGCCGGCCATGCCCAAGCCGGCTGAGCCGCCCACCCAACCGGCAGCGAACGAGACGAAAAAGGTAGCCACTGCGGTTGAGAGTTGGGCTGCCGCCTGGCAACGCAAGGACGTAAAGAACTACCTTGCTGCCTATGCCAAAGAATTCAAGGTTCCCGGTGGCAAGTCGCGCAGTGCGTGGGAAACCGAGCGTCGGCAGCGTATCGACAGGCCGGGGGACATCGAGGTTTCCGTCGCCAATTTAAAAGTCTCTGTCGATGGAAATCGTGCGGTAGCGAGTTTCCGTCAGGGCTATCGCTCAGGAAAGCTGGACATTAATACCAGCAAGCGGCTGGACATGATCCAGCGCGACGGGCGCTGGCAGATTGTTCAGGAATCGGTCGGCGGATAGGAGCTCCTCCGACGTGATTCGAGCACTGTCCATGCGCCTGGCTGTCGGTTTTGGAATTTCAGTCGCCCTGTTGTCCGGTGCGGCCGCCATGTATCTGGGCAATCCGCGCTCTGGCACTCAGGCGTCAGCGCCAAAGGGCACGGTCGAACTGGATGAGAATGAGCTCAAATCCATGCTTGCCTCCGGACCAGAGCCGATGCTGGCGGAAATTTTCGGCGACATCGAGCACGGCAATCTGGATATCGCGCTGCAGCGCGTCGACAAACTGGTCGAAGCCTACCCGAAGTTCCGCCTGGGACACCTGATCAAGGGGGATCTTCTCTTGGCACGGTCACGCCCCCTGTTGCGCTTTGGCGAAGGGCGCGCCGACGTCGCCCAGGAAAAAGTCGCCGACTTGCGTCATGAAGCCATTGCCCGCCTGCACGCTTACCGGGCGAAGCCACCGACGAATCTGGTTCCCCGGTATCTCACCCAGATGGCTGACGGACAGAAGCATGCGCTGGTGATGGATACGAACAAGGCCCGGCTCTACCTTTTTGAAAATCATGAAGGCACTCCCCGTTTTGTCGCCGACTACTATGTGACGCAAGGCAAACTGGGGTCGGACAAATATCGCGAAGGCGACAAGAAGACGCCGATCGGCGTGTACCACATCACTGCTGACCTGCGTCGTGAGCGCCTTGCGGATCTTTATGGCACCGGTGCCTTCCCGCTCAATTACCCCAACGAATGGGACAAACGTCAGGGCCGTGGCGGTTCCGGCATCTGGCTGCACGGCACCATGTCGGACACTTTCTCGCGCCCGCCCAATGCGTCGGATGGCTGCATCGTGCTCCCCAACAAAGATCTGGATGCCATTGCCGGCAAACTGCAGGTTGGCCTGACGCCGGTCATCGTCAGTGACAACGTCGAGTGGCTGTCCCTTGAGGACTGGCGAGCGGAGCGGGCTGCACTCACCGGGGTGGTCGACAACTGGCGCAAAGACTGGGAGAGTCGTGATCTCAAGCGCTACGCCAGCCACTATTCGCGAAACTTCCACGCCAACAAGCAAAATTACAGCGAATGGATGGACCAAAAGGAGCGCGTCAATGCTGGCAAGGAGTGGATCAAGGTCCATGCCAACAACCTCTCCATGTTCCGCAATCCGGGCAAGGAAGACTACGTGGTCACCACCTTCGATCAAGACTATCAGAGCAACAATCTGAAGAACACCATGCGCAAACGCCAGTACTGGATCAAGGAAGACGGGCGCTGGAAAATCATCTTCGAAGGCAGCGTGTAGGCTCGATCATTGCAACTACCCTTCTGCATTTACTGAACCCTTTTCATTACTACTGCGAGACCATGATGCGTCGCTTCTCCCTGCTCCTTCTTAGCCTGCTTGCCCTGACTGCTCATGCGGCGGACCCTCGCGTGGAAATCAAGACTTCGATGGGCACACTCATCGTTGAATTGAACGCCGCCAAGGCACCGAAGTCCGTTGAAAATTTTCTCGCCTACACGAAAGACGGTTTCTACGACGCCACCATTTTTCACCGCGTCATTCCCGGCTTCATGATTCAGGGCGGCGGCTTCACCGCCAATATGACTGAAAAAGCCAACAAGCGCCCCTCGATCGAAAACGAAGCCAAGAACGGGCTCAAGAACGATCGTGGCACCATCGCCATGGCCCGCACCAGCGCACCGCACTCGGCCAGCTCACAGTTCTTCATCAACCACAACGACAACGGAAACCTCGACTATCCCTCGTTCGATGGCTGGGGCTATGCCGTTTTCGGCAAGGTGATTGACGGCCTGCCTGTTCTGGACAAAATCGCCCAAGTCAGCACCGGCAATGCCGGCGGCCATCAGAACGTACCCAAGGCGCCGGTGATCATTGAAAGCGTTCGCCTGCTTCCCGAGAAAAAATAATCCCCTCACGAAAGCCCAAGAATCATGATCAAACTCACGACCAATCACGGCGCCATTACGCTTGAACTTTTCGCCGACAAGGCACCCAAGACCGTCGCCAACTTCATCGCCTACGTCGAGTCCGGGCAGTACGACAACACCATCTTCCATCGCGTGATCGACAGCTTCATGATCCAGTGTGGCGGATTTGAGCCGGGCATGAAGCAGAAGGAAGTCGGCGAACCCATCGAGAACGAGGCCAAAAACGGCTTGAAGAACGAGAACGGGACGATCGCCATGGCGCGCACCTCTGACCCGCACTCGGCCACAGCGCAGTTCTTCATCAACGTCTCCGACAATGACTTTCTGGATAACGGCCGTTGTCAGGACGGTTGGGGCTACTGCGTCTTCGGCAAAGTGACCGAGGGCATGGACGTGGTCGAGAAGATTCGCAAGGTCAAGACACGCAACTCCGGCTTCCACCAGAACGTTCCGGCCGAAGACGTCATCATCGAACGCGCTGAAGTTGTCTAAGCTTACTTAAGCCAACCGCGTGTCGGGCCACCCATGATCACGCTGTCGGGGTCGGCCCGGCTGATCTCGGATCTGCACCTGCAGCCTGAGCAAACGCAGGTCAATGCGCGTTTTGAGTGCTTTCTCGCGCAGTGCGCCACGGCACGCATCGATGCCCTGTTCATATTGGGCGACCTGTTCGAGTACTGGATCGGTGACGATGCCCGTGACGATGCATTCAACGCCCACATCGCCCGCCTGCTCAAAGGCCTTGCTGATACCGGTGTGCGCATCTTTTTTCAGCACGGCAATCGTGATTTTCTTATTGGCTCTGCGATGGCCACGGCCTGCGGCATGAGCCTGTTGCCGGAAATCTCGCAAGTCGGCGCTGGCGAGACGGCGATTCTGCTGATGCACGGCGATGCGCTATGCACCGATGATCTCGACTATCAGCAGTTCCGCACCATGGTGCGCGCGCCGATATGGCAAACCAGCTTTCTCGCCCGACCGTTGAGCGAACGCCTCGCCGAGGTGGCACGCTTACGCGCTGGCAGTAAGCAAGCGATGCAGGACAAAAGCGCACAGATCATGGATGCCAGCCCAGGTGCCGTGACCGATGTGTTACGTCAGCACGGCTGCCGTCGGCTGATTCATGGGCACACGCACCGCCCAGGCGTCGAACATCTCATGCTGGATGGCCAGCCCGCCGAACGCTGGGTGCTCTCGGACTGGACAGCCACCCGTGGTGATGCACTGGTACTGGACGCCGACGGCCGCCTGAGCCGACAGTCACTGGTCGACTAAGCGTCGCTGGGCGCGAGACGCAACCGCACTTCGCCGTCGATCAGCTCGACAGCGACAGGTTTCAAGGACTCACCTTCGCAGTCACCAAACTCGCAGTAGCCATCGCTCCAGCGAAAGCGTGCGTAATGATTGTTGCAACTGACACTCAGGTGAGGCTTGAAGATCAGGTGTTCCTGTCGTTTGGCCAAGGCCACGCCGAAATGCGGGCATACGTTCTCGAAGGCATGCACCGCCTCTCCCGAACGCAAAAGCACGAGACTTTGGGGTTTGCCTGCAGCGTCCGCAGGCAGGTCGACGACACGCGCGCTACCGTCAGCGAGGTCGTCCAATTGACACAATGACAGCATCGGTAGCTCAGCCACGCGGACGCACCCGGAAGCAGGCTAGTGCGAACTGACCAGATTCAGATCCAGCTGGGCGCCGGAGTCATCACCACCGTCATGCTCGTCGGACGCCAGCGGGACGTAAGCATCGCGATGGCTTTCCATGTGCTCGAGATAGCTCGCCGAGACATCGCCGGTGACATAGACGCCGTCGAAACAGGAGCACTCGAACTGGCTCACGGCCGGGTTCAAATCACGCACGGCCGCCTTCAGAGCCTCGATATCCTGATACACCAGCGCATCCGCACCGATCTCACGACAGATTTCCTCATCACTGCGAAAGGCAGCAATCAGCTCGCTGCGGGTCGGCATATCGATGCCGTAGACGTTCGCGTGCCGCACTGGCGGTGATGCCGAGGCAAAATAGACCTTGCGTGCGCCGGCTTCACGGGCCATGTTGATGATTTCCCGGCTGGTGGTGCCGCGCACGATGGAGTCATCGACCAGCAGAACGTTGCGCCCCTTGAATTCCTGGCTGATGGCGTTGAGTTTCTGCCGTACCGATTTCTTGCGCGTGGCGTGACCGGGCATGATGAAGGTGCGCCCGATGTAGCGGTTTTTTACAAAGCCTTCGCGGTAGGGAATGTTGAGGCTGCGGGCAAGTTCCATCGCCGAATGCCGGCTGGAATCCGGAATCGGTATTACGGCGTCGATCTCAAGATGGGGCATGGTGGTACGAATTTTTTCTGCCAGATATTCGCCCATCTTGGCACGAGTGTCATAGACCGAAATGCCGTCCATGACCGAATCGGGCCGCGCCAGGTAGACGTATTCGAACATGCAAGGTGCATGGGTCGTGCGTTCGGCACACTGGCGGCTCAGGAAATTGCCCTGCCGGTCAATTAGGACCGCCTCGCCCGGTGCCACATCGCGCAGCATCTTGAAGCCTAGGGTATCGATAGCCACACTCTCGGAGGCGACAAGGTACTCATCGCCCTGCGCTGTCTGGTTGCGCCCCAATACCAGCGGTCGAATGCCATAGGGGTCACGAAACGCCAGCAGCCCGTAGCCGGCAATCATGGCCACCACGGCGTAAGCGCCTTTGACCCGACGATGCACGCCGGCAACCGCCTTGAAGATCATCTCGGCATCGACCTGATGCTTGGTCGATGCCTCCTGCAACTCGTGCGCCAGGACATTGAGCAGCACTTCCGAGTCGGAATTGGTGTTCATGTGCCGCAGATCTTGCAGAAACATGTCGCGGCGGAGCTCATCGGAGTTGGTCAGGTTGCCGTTGTGCGCCAGCATCAGTCCGAAGGGGGAGTTCACATAAAACGGCTGCGCTTCGGCCGGGTTGTACGCCGAACCGGCCGTGGGGTAGCGGCAGTGGCCGATACCCCAATTGCCCACGAGGCTGCGCATATTGCGGGTGCGAAAGACATCACGCACCAAGCCCGAGCCCTTGTGCATATTGAAACGGCCGCCGTCGCCCGTGGCAATACCCGCCGCGTCCTGGCCACGATGCTGTAGCACTTGCAAGCCGTCGTAGAGCAGTTGGCTAACTTCTGTGGTGGCCACGACACCAATGATTCCGCACATTGCTCTCTCCTACCCGCACCCGAACGTCAGGTTAAAACTAACGATAATCGATCCGCTTGGCCAGTTCCTGAGGCATCCAGGGCTTGGCTGCGATGACCACGGTTTCCAAAGGTGGCGAGAGCATCGCTTCCCGCCACCAACTTGCTTTCGGTAACGGGGTCAAGCCCGCCACCATGACGCCAAACAGCACCACCAAAGCTCCGCGTGCGATGCCGAAAAAAGCTCCCAGCGTACGATCCGTCCAGCCCAGCCCCACTGCCTTCAATAGCAGCTTCACGACTTGCCGAACAAGTGCGATGAGCAGCAACACCGACACGACCACAAAAATCCATGCGAGCACCACGCGCAAACCTGGCTCGGCCACCCACTGCGCCAGCACGGGCGAGAGAAACGGGGCCAGATAGCGGGCCGCGAAGAATGCGAGCACCCAGGCGGCCAAGGCGAGCACCTCGCCCACCACGCCACGCCAGAAACCGAGCAGAACCGACAAGGTGACCACTGCGATCACCGCATAATCGAAAACCGTCATTCAAGCTACTTCGAGTAAGGTGCAACCTGGCCCTCGACACCGATAATGCGAATACGCTTTTGCGCGGCCAACGCGCTGTCTTTGCTCGCGAACGGACCCGACCGCACCCGCGTACGCGGACCTTGTGGTGAATCGAATTTCTCGGTGTAGACCGGAAGACGCAACTCTTTTACTTTGGCCAAGAGCAAATTTACGTTGCCCGCACTCTGATAGGCACCCAACTGCACTTCCCACTTTCCACCAGGGTTCGGCACTGCGTCCTTTGTGACTTCTTTGGCCGGAGCTTCTTTCGGCAACTCCGATTTGACCGGCGCTGCTTCGGGCTTGGGGGCTACCACAACCTGCGCAGGAAGTGATGCTTTTTCCGGTGCGACTGGCTTTGCCTCCTTGCTCGTCTCAGGAGGAACGGAGGATGTCACTGCCATGCCTTTCGGCTCGCCATCCTTGGCAGCAACGCGCTTTTCAGGTGTCTCGACCGGAACCGCAGGAGCAATGGTCGGCAGGGCGGTCGGTGCGGCAGCAACTGGCGCGGCCAGCGGTCTCGTGGCAATCTTGCCGATCACACCAGCCCCATCTGGGCTGGGAATTCGCACCTGAATTTCCGGTGCGGAAGGCGGCGGCTCACGATCCATCACCAATGGGAGAAGCACAATCGCAAACAGGGCCAGTGCGATGGCACCGACCAGACGACGGCGCGCACGTTTTTTGAGTTGCAGGTCGGCATCGGCAGCCCCGCTCGAGCGAGACGGTACGCCGGAATCGATTTCGTCAGAAAAATCGTTGGGCACTTTGGCGGCCATGGTGTTCAAACCGGACGCCCGAGATGTTCAAGCGCGCCGGCAACGGTAAGAAAGGATCCGAAGACCAAGATTCTATCAGCATCAACCGCCTTCTCCTGCGCATGCGCGAGTGCTGCGCCGGGGCCCGGAAACAGCGCCAGCGGTGTAATGCCTTGGGCCTGCAAACGCTGCGTCAGGAAGTCGGCGCTGGCAGCACGGCGACCAGTCAGGCTACAAGGTAGCCAATGGGTTACGCGATCTTTGAGCAGGGCAATTGCGGTGTCGACGTCCTTGTCAGCCAGCATGCCGAAAACAGCCCAGGTGGCGGGATGGAACGCCATATCGCTCAAATTGGCATCAAGAACTCGCACTGACTGAGCGTTGTGCGCCACATCGAGGACAATTGTCGGCTGCCCAGGCAAGACCTGAAAGCGACCGGCGATTTCCGCTTCCAGTAAGCCATAGCGAATATCTTTCACAGCCACAGGCAAGGTGTCGCGCAGGGTGTCAAGCGCGGCCAATGCACTCGCCGCATTCGCCAACTGGCTGCGTCCGCGCAAGCTCGGATACGCCAGGCCGGCCCGAGCTTCACCTCGTCCCCAATAGCGCCACTGCTGTTCTTGCCGCATGAAGCCAAAATCCTTGCCAAGCACCTGCAAATCTGCACCGATGTGCAGGGCGTACTCGCTTAGCGATGCCGGTGGAGATGGGTCGCCGCAGATAGCCGGCACTCCCGGGCGAAAGATTCCGGCCTTTTCACGGCCAATGAACTGCCGATCGGGGCCCAGGAACTCCATATGATCAAGGTCGACCGTGGTGACGATAGCGCACGCAGGCGTGTAGATATTCGTTGCGTCCAGACGCCCACCTAATCCCACTTCAAGAATGACGACATCAACGGCATTCGCGGCAAATACCTGCACAGCCGCCAAGGTTCCGAACTCAAAGTAGGTCAGTGGAGTATCGCGGCGCGCCGCCTCAACTTCGGCAAAGGCCGCTACCAATGCCTGATCGGTGGCGGGTTGCCCATCGACACACACGCGTTCGTTGTAGCGCAGCAGGTGCGGCGAGGTGTACAGCCCGACCCGGTAGCCGGCTGAACGCAGAATGGCTTCGAGCATGGCGCAGGTAGAACCTTTGCCGTTGGTGCCCGCGACGAGAATGATCGGCGCTTTTTCAACCTGCCCGAGCCGTGCCTTGACCTCGGCAACTCGGGTCAAACCAAGTTCTATGCCGTCGCTGCCACGCGGGTGCATGCCCTCCAATCGCTGTAGCCACGCGGCCAGTGTACCGCTGCTCTCGCCACTCATTGCTGCCGCTTAGCCGGCATCCATGGCGGCGCGAATCCCTGCCATCAAGGCACTCACTCGCGCTGGTGCGCCTTCTGGGGAGCCCCCTTCAATTTCCTCGATGATGCGACTGCCGATGACAACTGCGTCGGCAATACCTGCGACACGCGCCGCAGTCTGGGCGTCGCGAATACCAAAACCCACACCCACCGGCATGCCAACGCGCGCGCGTATCTCAGGCAAGCGACGCGCTACCTCAGCGAAATCCATGGATGCTGATCCTGTCACGCCCTTAAGGGACACGTAGTAAATGTAGCCGCTACCCGCCTTGGCAACGTCGTCAAAGCGCTGCTCCTCGGAGGTGGGAGCCAGAAGAAATATTGGGTCCAGCCCGACAGCCTTGAGCGATGAAGAAAACACCTCGCACTCTTCTGGCGGATAATCAACAACAAGGATGCCATCGACCCCCGCATCGCGCGCCGCAAGGGGAAACCGATCAAGACTATAGGCTTCTATCGGGTTGGCGTATCCCATCAAAACAACAGGCGTTGTAACGTTCGTCAGGCGAAACTCACGGACGATATCAAGCACCTTGCGCAAGCTCATTCCTCGCGCAAGTGCACGTTCTGAGGCACGCTGAATCGTGGGGCCATCGGCACTCGGATCCGAAAATGGAACGCCCAATTCGATCACGTCCGCTCCGCCTTCCACCAACGCGTGCATCAACGGTACCGTTGCAGCAGGGTCAGGATCACCTGCGGTAATGAAAGGAATCAGGGCCTTGCGGCCTTGTGCGCTTAGTCGGGAAAAGCTGGATTGAATGCGCGACATGGTTAAAACTGAATCCCGGATTTTTCGGCGACCGTATGCATATCCTTGTCGCCACGACCTGACAAGTTGACCAGCAAGACCTTGTCCTTAGAGAGTGTTGGCGCAAGCTTCGCCGCATAGGCCAGCGCGTGACTGGATTCCAGCGCAGGAATGATGCCTTCCAGACGGCACAAGTTATGGAAGGCCGCCAGCGCTTCGTCATCGGTAATGGTGACGTATTCGGCGCGGCCGGAATCCTTTAGCCAGGCATGTTCCGGTCCGACACCGGGGTAGTCCATTCCCGCTGACACAGAATGCGTTTCGATCACTTGCCCGTCATCGTCCTGCAGCACATAGGTACGGTTGCCGTGTAGCACACCCGCGCGACCGAGTGTCAGGGACGCAGAGTGCTTGCCTGTTTCAACGCCGAAGCCAGCGGCTTCTACACCCACCAAGCGAACTCCCTCCGTGCCGATAAAGGGGTGAAAGATGCCCATCGCATTGGAACCACCACCCACGCACGCAATGACCATATCGGGCTGACGCCCGATCAAGTCAGGCATCTGGACTTTGCACTCCTCACCAATAATGGCTTGGAAATCGCGCACCATCATTGGGTACGGATGCGGACCAGCCACGGTACCAATGATGTAGAAAGTGTCCGCCACGTTGGTCACCCAGTCTCGCATCGCTTCGTTCAGTGCGTCTTTCAAGGTTTTCGAGCCGCTCTCTACTGGCACCACCGTAGCCCCAAGGAGCTTCATCCGGTATACGTTGGCCGCCTGGCGTTTGACGTCTTCCGAACCCATATAGACTACGCACTTCATACCGTAACGAGCCGCCACGGTTGCGGTCGCTACACCATGCTGACCAGCACCTGTCTCTGCAATCACGCGCGGCTTCCCCATACGGCGCGCCAGCAGTGCCTGGCCCATGGAATTGTTGATCTTGTGCGCCCCGGTGTGGTTCAGATCCTCGCGTTTGAGAAATATCTGTGCCCCGCCCAGTTTTTGCGACAAGTGTTGCGCATGATAAATAGGCGACGGGCGACCAACATAGTGCTTCAGTTCATAGGCAAGCTCGGCACGGAAGGCTGGATCAGCCTGGGCGGCTGCAT
This sequence comes from Rhodocyclaceae bacterium, assembly GCA_016702335.1. GTDB lineage: Bacteria > Pseudomonadota > Gammaproteobacteria > Burkholderiales > Rhodocyclaceae > JADJEF01. Next base: position 337,375 of record JADJEF010000018.1, on the reverse strand, counting down.
ACGCCACCCGCAGTTCGGCAAGCGCCGGCATGAGTGTCTCGGCGACGAAAACACCACCATAGCGACCGAAGTGCCCACGTTCATCGGGATAGTTGTAGGCCGCAGCCTCAGTTTGCTTCATCTGCATGATGCACTCCAGCTAAAAATCGTTGTATTTCCTGCGCACATTTCACACCCTTCGGGCCGCCAACGGGCTCAACACCGCTACTGACATCTACCGCCCAAGGTTTTACGATCCGTATCGCTTCCTCGACGTTGCTCGAAGTGAGCCCCCCTGAAAGAATCAGGGGAAGCGGCAAGTCTTCTGGCACAAGGCTCCAGTCGAACGTCTTTCCTGACCCGCCAAAGCCATCGACACAAGCATCTGCGAGCACACCGACGATTCCCGGAAAGCGTGAATACTGCTGGCTAAATTCTAACAAATCGAAGCCTTCCCCGACTCGCGCAGCCTTGATCCAAGGACACCCGAAACTTGAGCAAAAATCACCCGACTCATCGCCGTGAAACTGCAACAAATCGATAGGCAATCGGGCTAAATGCTCGCGGATGCGTGTCTCGCTGTCGTTAACGAACAGACCCACTTTGGTTACAAACGCAGGCACCTGTGCCATCAGAGTAACTGCCGATTCGAGCTCAAGAGCGCGGGGGCTTGGTGGATAAAAAACAAAACCGAGCGCGTCAGCACCGTGAGCGACCGCTTCAGCGATATCTGACAGCCTGGTGAGCCCGCAAATTTTTACTCGTGTTCGCTGCATATCCAACAATCAAGGGTTCAACAAAAAACCGCCGCCTCGCCAGCGCCGACTTGCGGTAAGTTCCAGCCCGCATCATAGTGTGCGCCGGAAAAATATAGCCCTGCTGGAGAGAAGGTCGGAGGCGACAGACGCCGATCACCCAGTAATAGTAAGTCGGACAAGAGTCCAATCTCTGCCTTGCCGCTACCAACCTCCACGGCCGCGCCAACAATGTTGCGGATCATGTGATGCAGAAACCCATCGGCGGCAAATTCAAAGATCAGCATGTCACCAACTCGGCTGACTTCTGAACGCAGCAGTGTACGAATAGGCGATTTTGCTTGGCATTGAGCGGCACGAAATGCCGAGAAATCGTGCGTTCCCAGCAGGTGTTTCAAGGCCTCTCGAATCGCGCACTCATCAAGAGGTCGATGATGCCAACCGACGCGCGAGGCATTCAGCCCCGGGCGCTGGCCTCGATTGAGCAGCAGATAGCGATAAGCGCGCGCGCGCGCGGAGAAGCGCGCATGAAACGCATCACTAACCTCGCTCGCCCAACGCACAACCACAGCCTTTGGAAGAATTGCGTTGGTACCTCGAACCCAAGCAGACAGGGGGCGCGCGCAGGGCGCATCGAAATGTACCACTTGGCCCAGTGCGTGAACTCCGGTGTCAGTGCGCCCTGCGCAATGCACGCGTACAGGCAGCGAAGCGACGATTCCGAGCGCGTGCTCGAGCGCGTCCTGTACCGTCTTGCCGTCTGACTGGGACTGCCAACCATGGAAATTTGTCCCATCGTACTCAAGGCCGAGTGCAATACGCATCATCAAGCGTATCCAGTTGCCGCTGCGACTCCCAGAAACAGACAAGGCAGACATGCAAACCCGCACACCCCAGTGTCCCAGCGCCTCCACTTTCGTTGCTCAAGAAGCATCGTGTCCTTTTGGGACGATGAATGTAGGTTCCGGTTTGGCTCCGGCACTCTATTCCCAAGCTGGGATGGCAGACCGGTGCCCGATCTTGTTAGCCCATCCAGAACTAGACTCATGCGTACTGCTATCCGGGTTATGTCAACACCAAACCAACCCATCGGTTGCAGAACGAAAAGCATACCAATAACCAGCTCAGCGGGTGCCAGAAGCTGCATCAGGAGAGCGACTGACGCTAGTGTGAAACAGAGCAAAAGTAACTGTTCAACTGCGACGAGCAGCCCTTCGTAGGTAGCCAAACTAAAAATTGGCAGCAACTCCCCCGGGGTCATAACCGCGCTGCTCAACGCAACCACGAACGCCAGGAAACGCCCACGCCAAACCAGGGCAATCAGACGAGCACGAGCTAGACAGGCGGCACCGAATACCCCCGCAGTGGTGAGCACAAGCGCAAGAGCCGTTTGAACAACCGTGAGCCACATGATTGCGATGAATACGCCCACCCAGACCAAGACGATAGCCCCCGGGTGAGTCGCATGTCCCGACAGGTCAGCCATACCGACCCGTTCGCCTCATGGCTTTGACACTTGCTGGCTACAGCACCTTAGCCGAGTTGCTCCAACCGCGCCTTGGCTGCAGCCTGCTGCGAAGCGCTACCCTCCGCGACAACCTCTTGGAACAACTCACGAGCGCCATCCCTGTCACCCATTTCTTCGTAGGCGAATGCCAACTCAAGTTTGGTGGCAGCCTCAGGATTTTCGCCTGCATCAAGCGGTATATCAACGCTGGCTACTGAAGATTCGCTGGCGGAGTTGGACGTTGCGGGTGCCTCACCCAAATCGAAGTCAAAATCGGGCACTTCGCTGGCAATGCCAGAGGTTTGCGCTGCGCCTTGTACCTCAATCTCAATCGGAGCGCTTGTATTGGACCTTTCGCCATCAGACGACACCTCACCCGAATCGGCATCAGGTAACGACAAATCCAATGTAAGTGGTACCGGTATTTCAGGCTCAGGCTCAGCCTTTGCCTCAGGTAATTCCAGGTCAAAATCGACACTTAAATTCAAAGGCGCTGCCGCAGCCAATGGAGTTACTGCCCCAGGAGCACTCGCCGCAGATCCATTGGAATTGCCGCCATCACCAAGATCTAGATCAAAATCAAGCGCTGCCACCTCAACTGGCTCTGACTCAGGCGCTGTCGCTGCACTGACGGACGCTTTTGCCGGCTCGTCCAGTCCCAGGTCGAAGTCGAGTACGGCCGCTGAGTCATCGGCTTCCGTTGCTGGAACCTCTGGTTCAGACTCACTTGGAATTGACGCTGCAACCGGGGGTGGTACGCTAAACACCATGGTTGCAGCCATATCATCTTGATGACTGATAGGCGCGGCAACAGCGCCAGCGGGCTCGGGCTTTGCAGAATATAGCGCGTTATTCGGATCGAGCAATCGACCCATCTCAGCAGCCCTGCTCCACTCAGCCCCCGCAGCGCCGGTTTGAGCGCGGAGATCCTCCGCCAACGTATTGAACTGCACCGTACCTCGGCGGGCGGCATAAATTTCAAGCAATTTAAGGTGAATTGCCCAGCGCGCCGGAGTCTCTTTCAAGGCGTCAAGCAAAATTTCTTCAGCTTGCGAATCCTTACCAAAGGCAAGATACGTGTCCGCCTCATCGAGTGGGTCGATACTGGCAGAGCCGCCGTCAGCCAAGGTATCAAGAACACTCGATTGCCCGGCATTATCAACCGTCGACGACGCAACTGAGCCGGCCACCGTATCACTGAACACCGACGCTACCGAAGAAACTGAAGCACTCGCCTCGGCAAGTGGCACTTCTTCCTCAGCGACAGCACTACTCTTCTTGCGCCGATAGGCGGAAAAACCAAGATAACCTAACAGCAGGGCAAGCACACCGCCCCCCCCAGCCAGTAGTAGGCCGTTCTCTTCGATAAAGTCTGGCTCAGGCACCGGCTCTTCAATTACGACAGGTTTCTTTGGCTTCGGTGCAGGCTTAGGAGCTTCCTCAACAGGCTTTGCTTCAGGTGCCACTACCGCAGGTACCGTAGCATCTGCCGCCTTATCCGCTACTGCAGGGGCGACTGGCAGCGGCGGCTCAGTAATTTTTGCCGAATCGGCTGCCTTGACAGGCTCCGTTGGTTTGCCAGCCTCAACAACCTTAATTGGCTCGGGCGGCTTTGAAACCTCAACCGGTTTCGCCGGAGTCGCCATTTTTGCGGCATCAGCTGCTTTTTGCGCTGCCGCCCCGGCCTGGCTCTTGAGTTCAGCCAGCTTTTTCAGGTCGTTGAGATTTTTTTCCAAATCAGCGATGCGACCATTTGCATCTTTCAACGCCCGATCGCGGGCAACGAGGTCTTCCTCCAAAGCCCCCACCCGTGCTTTTGCTTTTGAATCAACCGCAGAATCCTTTTGCGACTCACTGCGAGAAACGGCCAGTTTGTCCGTTCCCGGCTTAACCAGAGGTGCGCTTTCCTCCACCTTGGGAGTCAACTTTCCTTGACTGGTCGGCGCTGAAGCCACGTCTTTGCCCGAGGACTTGGCTGCCCCTTCCGCAACCCGGGAACGGTAAGCCGAGAAATCTCCAGCTTGAGCGATGACCTCTTTGCGTGCCTCAACAGGATCCAGTGCCTCCACCACAGCGGTGTCAGGCACTCGCAAAATACGCCCAGCGCGCATACGATTCATGTTGCCATCAAACGCATCCGGGTTTTCGCGGAAAAGGGCGACGAGCATCTGTTCCAGACTAATGCCCTCGGAACGATATTCACGAGAGATCTTACCCAACGTCTCACCGGCTCGAATCTCCCGTTCCTTTACCGTGGAAGGCGACTTGGCAGCAGGGGCGGGCGGCATTTCTACGGCCTTCGCCTCAGATTGTGCAGGCGCAGACTTCTTGGCTGGCGGCGGAGACGCTACCGAGCCCCCTTGTGAGGCTGACTTTGCTGGTACCGATGAAATTTGAGGCACCGGAGCACTCGGCTCCGTCTTCCCTGCAAGCGAGGCAGTGGCGACCGGGGAAAGCGTCTCGTTGGTCGCGATGTCCAGCGGATCCAGCAGGAATGTGTACTCACGCACCAACCGGCCCGCAGACCAGTTCAATTCAACGAGCATGTCCACGAAGGGCTCGTTCAATGGACGATCTGTCGTGACCTCGATGTACTTTCGGACACCTTCTTCTTTAATCGCCTTGGAAAAGCGCAGACCAGCAAGTGCGCCGGAGTACTCAATGCCCGCCAAGCGGAAGGCATCGGCCGATGCCAACTGCGCAGAAAGTGTCGCCACCTCGTCACTGCTGGCAGTTATCTCCAACTGCGCCCGCAACGGTTGCCCCATTGCTGAATAGACCGTGAGCCGCCCGAGACCTGCGGCGAAGGCGGTAGTTGACACCCAAGGCATCATGGCCACCGAAATGGCCATTGCCAGCACTTTTACGTGAGTCTGCTTATTCGCTTTAACCACAACGCCTCCCGGCAGAACTTTTTCCTGTATTCAAAATAACATCATGAGCTTAACAGCGCAAGCTCAAGTTACGTATGACGTTCAGAAGGCAGAGAGGCGATGCGTCAACCCAACAAAATCCGCAACATCCGTCGCAAAGGCTCCGCCGCACCCCACAACAACTGATCACCCACCGTAAATGCTGACAGATACTCTGGACCCATCGACATCTTCCGCAACCGCCCCACCGGAACAGACAATTTCCCGGTCACTGCAGTGGGCGTTAGCTCTCTCACCGACCTATCCTTGTCGTTTGGAATGACCTTAACCCAAGCGTTATGCTCAGCCAGCATACCGTTGATGTCGGCAAGAGGGACATCCTTCTTGAGCTTAAGGGTGATCGCCTGAGAGTGGCAGCGCATCGCACCAATTCGGACACAAAGGCCGTCAACCGGGATCGGGGTCGCGGACAGGCCGAGAATCTTGTTAGTCTCTGCGCCCCCCTTCCACTCCTCACGGCTTTGACCATTGCCAAGATCCTTGTCAATCCAAGGAATCAGCGAGCCCGCTAAGGGCACCCCAAAGTTGGCGGCAGGAAAGCGCTCATCACGCAAGGTACCAGCGACCTCTCGGTCGATATCGAGAATCGCTGAGGCTGGATCGTTCAGCAGGCTTTCCACACTGCGGTGCGCCTCGCCCATCTGAACCAGCAATTCCCGCATGTTCTGAGCGCCAGCACCCGATGCCGCTTGATACGTCATTGATGTCATCCACTCGACGAGATCGGCTTTGAAGAGCCCCCCCAAGGCCATGAGCATCAGACTTACGGTGCAATTCCCCCCGATCCAGTTCCGTCCGCCCTTCGACAGAGCCTCTCGAATCACATGATCATTGACCGGATCAAGGATGATCACCGCATCATCATTCATGCGCAAGGAACTGGCAGCATCAATCCAATGCCCCGTCCACCCGGCTGCACGTAGCTTTGGAAACACTTCGCTGGTGTACTCACCCCCTTGACACGTCATAACGATATCCAAGGTGCGTAACTCGTCAATATTGCGCGCATCTTTTAGAGGCGGGGCGGAGGGACAAAAGTCCGGCGCCTTCCCCCCCGGATTGGACGTAGTAAAAAATATTGGCTCGATCAGTGCGAAATCGCATTCTTCGCGCATGCGTTGCATCAACACCGAGCCAACCATCCCGCGCCAGCCAACCAATCCCACTCTTTTCATGACGTCACTCTCTCTACTAATCCTGATTTGCAATTAAGCCAGCGCCGCCAGTACCGCATCGCCCATCTGTGCAGTACCGACCAAAGTCGCTCCAGGCTCAGCAATATCGGCGGTTCTATAGCCCTGTGCAAGAACACGCTTGACAGCATCATCGATCTTATCAGCAGAGGCAACATCGGCGAATGTGTAGCGAAGCATCATTGCGGCTGACAATATCGTCGCAAGCGGATTGGCAACCCCTTTACCGGCAATATCCGGAGCGGAACCGTGTATCGGTTCATACAACCCAAAGTTATGCTCATTGAGCGACGCGGAAGGCAGCATGCCAATGGAACCAGTCAACATCGACGCCTCGTCCGAAAGAATATCTCCGAACATATTGCCTGTGACAATCACATCGAACTGCTTGGGATTTTTAAGTAGTTGCATCGCAGCGTTATCGACATACTGGTGCGAGAGTTCTACGTCGGGATAGTCAACGGCAACCTGAACTACAACCTCGCGCCACAGTTGCATCGTGTCAAGCACGTTGGCCTTATCGACTGAGCACAAGCGCTTTCCGCGCTTTCTGGCTGCCTGAAATGCAACGTGCGCGACACGGCGAATCTCTGATTCGCTGTAGCGCATCGTATCAAAGCCCTCGCGCTCTCCGTTTGGCAAGGTATGGATTCCGCGCGGCTTACCGAAATAGATATCTCCTGTTAGCTCGCGAACAATCAAGATATCCAAGCTAGCCACAACGTCGGCTTTTAATGTCGATGCGTGAACTAGCTCAGGGTAAACAATGGCTGGACGGAAATTCGCGAAAAGATTCAGCTCCTTTCGCAGCCCAAGGATCGCTTGTTCTGGGCGCAATTCCCTCGGCAACTTATCAAGCGAAAAATCTCCGACCGCACCGAACAAAATTGCGTCCGAGTTCTTTGCCAAGTTAAGCGTAGCCGGGGGAAGCGGATGGCCGGCAGCCCTATAGGCAGCACCTCCGACTTGTGCCTCGGAGAATTGAATACCCAAATTCAATGCATCCAAAACTCGCACTGCCTGTTTGGTAATTTCTGGGCCGATGCCATCCCCGGCCAAAACACATATCTTCATTTACTTGCACTCACGAAAAAAGCCACGGTTGCCTCAGTTTGCGCTTTGACTCAAATTCGCGTATCTCTTGCTCATGCAGGAGAGTCAGCCCGATGTCATCCCATCCATTCAGCAAGCACTTCTTGCGAAATGCATCAATATCAAACGGTACAACATGACCATCCGAGCGAACAAGAAGCTGATTTTCCAAATCAATAGTAAGCGTATAGCCTGTGGATTGCTCAGTCAGACCGAACAGTGAATTAAGTTCAGCTTTGGAGCAAACGATTGGGAGCAAGCCGATCTTGAAGCAGTTGTTGAAAAAAATATCGGCAAACGACTCGGCAATCACCGCTTTGAACCCGTAATCCTGCAAGGCCCACGGCGCATGCTCGCGGGACGACCCGCAACCGAAATTGGCACGAGCCAGTAGTATTGTCGCGCCCTGATAGCGATCAAGATTCAGCACAAAGTTTGGGTTGCGTGGGCGCGAACTGTTATCCATACCGGGTTCGCCGTGATCCATGTAGCGCCATTCGTCAAACGCGTTTGGTCCGAAACCCGATCGCTTTATCGACTTCAAAAACTGCTTCGGAATGATCGCATCCGTATCGACGTTTGACCGATCGAGCGGTACAACCAGCCCGGTATGCTTGACAAATCGGTCCATCGCTTACTGCGCAGCCTTTTCGATCGCAGTACCGGCTTTCTTGATATCTTTGCCTACGCCTTCAACTGTATTGCAGCCCACAAGCACCAACACCGAAGCAAAAATCACTAAGTATTTAGTCACAGCCATCCCCTTACACTAAGTCACGAACATCGACAAAACGACCCGCCAAAGCGGCTGCCGCAGCCATAGCAGGGCTGACCAGATGAGTTCGTCCGCCCCCTCCCTGCCGCCCTTCAAAATTACGATTTGAAGTCGAAGCGCAACGCTCGCCCGGCGACAGACGGTCGTCATTCATCGCCAGACACATTGAACAACCTGGATGGCGCCATTCGAATCCGGCAGCGATAAAAATCTTGTCCAAACCCTCCGCTTCGGCTTGTGCCTTTACCAAACCGGAACCAGGCACGACCAAAGCGAGCTTTACCGACTCAGCACGCTGGCGGCCTTTGATCACACCGGCGGCGATACGCAAATCCTCGATACGAGAGTTAGTGCATGATCCGATGAAAACCTTGTCAATGGCGATCTGCGTGATCGGTGTGCGCGGGACAAGACCCATGTAATTGAGGGCGCGAGCTACCCCCTCACTTTTCACGGGATCCGAAAAATCTTCGGGTGCGGGAACCGCACCGTCAATTCCGGTCACCATTTCAGGCGAAGTACCCCAAGTTACTTGGGGCTGCAACACCCCTGCATCAAGGCAAACAGTAGAATCGAAACAGGCCCCCTCGTCCGATACCAAGGTACGCCAGTAGGTCACGGCCTTATCCCATGTATCGCCCTTCGGAGCAAATGTACGGTTCCTTAAGTAAGAAATCGTCGTGTCGTCGACAGCAACAAAACCAACGCGCGCGCCCGCTTCGATGGCCATATTGCATACGGTCATCCGCCCTTCCATCGACAGAGCACGAATCCCAGGACCAGCGAACTCAATCGCGTATCCGTTCCCACCCGCGGTACCAATTTTTCCGATCAGAGCAAGGACAATATCCTTGGCGGACACGCCACGTCCTGCTACCCCATCGACCCATACCAGCATGGTTCTGGATTTCTTTTGCAGCAGGCACTGGGTCGCCAAGACATGCTCAACCTCTGATGTTCCAATGCCGTGCGCAAGGCAGGCAAATGCTCCATGAGTTGAAGTATGCGAGTCACCACAAACTACCGTCATACCCGGCAGCGTTGCACCGTTCTCAGGACCAACTACGTGAACAATTCCTTGACGCGGGTCGCGAAAAGGGAAATAGGCCAAAGCGCCTACCGAACGAATGTTGGCATCCAATGTTTCGACCTGCTGCCGTGATACCGGATCGGTAATTCCCTGTTCCCAATACTGCGTTGGAGTGTTGTGATCCGCTGTAGCGACAATTGACGAGACTCTCCAAGGCTTTCGGCCAGCAATCTTTAGCCCCTCAAAAGCCTGCGGACTCGTTACTTCATGCACCAGATGGCGATCAATGTACAGCAAGGCAGTGCCATCGGCCTCTGTACAGATAACGTGATCATCCCATAACTTCTGATATAGCGTTCTTGCCATCATCGCAACTAATCTGAATATTCAGGTCGGAAATTATGGCACAGCCGTGCACCCGTACCGCGTGAAAACCGTCGCTGCGGGGTAGCATTGAGTAATGACTACCCCCAGCAGATGCAACGGTGGAAGCGACTCGTCGAGCAGTGATCAATCTAGTCAAGAGTCCACGCGAGCCCAGTGAAGGCCCGAGCGCGTTAAATTAAATCTATGAAACACCGGGATGGCGACTGGAGGCGAATCTCTGAGCTTACCGGAGTCGAGCTGTAAGGGTATCGCAGCAAGGTGCCCGAAGAGGCACGAGCTACAGTTGTCAAGTGCCCCAGATGAACTTGGTTAAAAAACAACCTGAGTCATTGAATTTACTTGGAGGCGCGGGCCGGAGTCGAACCGACCTACTCGGATTTGCAATCCGGTGCATAACCGCTTTGCTACCGCGCCGCGAGCGCCGCAAGCGGCGCCGAATCGAAAAGGGGAAAGCAGATTTTGCTTTCCCCTTGGTGTCTGGAGCGGGAGAAGAGTCTCGAACTCTCGACCTATACCTTGGCAAGGTATCGCTCTACCAACTGAGCTACTCCCGCAGAACAGAACGAGATTATACGCAACGACTTCCTACTGTCAACGCAAAGGATGATGATTTTTTTGTTGACCACTATCCACTAATTCGGCTGATCTCCGGCCAAGCCTTGCGCATGTAGTAAATCATCGACCATACCGTTAGAACTGCGGCAATCCAGATCAGCCACACCCCCGCCGTGTGCACGCCAAAGATGCCAAGCGGATCATGGTAAAGCAGCATTGGAATCGCGACCATCTGAGCAGTCGTTTTCAGCTTACCTATCATGGAAACCGCTACCGACCTCTGCGCACCAATGGTTGCCATCCATTCGCGCAGGGCAGAAATCGTAATTTCCCGACCAATGATGATAAAGGCAAGAATTGCGTCAAGCCGCCCAAGTTGAACCAGTACCACTAAGGCTGCAGCGACCATCAGCTTATCTGCTACCGGATCAAGAAAGGCGCCAAATGCAGATGTTTGGTTGAGCTTGCGAGCCAACCAACCGTCGAACCAATCCGTCACTGCCGCCAACACGAATGCGATCGTAGCGTACAAATTCGCTTCCGCGATTGGTAGCCCAATGTAATAAACACCCACAACAACGGGTATCAATACGATACGGGCCCATGTGAGCAGTGTTGGAACGTTGATTGGCATGAGGGACAGATTGGCAGAACGTCAGTTGGAATGCAAATGGTCGTGGATCGCTTGCGCAAGTGCGATTGATACCCCGCCAACACGCGACAAATCTTCCACAGTGGCACCTCGTACCCCTTCCAAGCCGCCGAACTGGCTCAATAGCTTACGGCGCTTGGCGGGCCCAACCCCGGCGATACTCTCGAGAGACGACGCGCTTCGGACCTTGGCACGACGGGCTCGATGTCCAACGATCGCGAAGCGATGCGCTTCGTCGCGAATCTCCTGAATCAAGTGAAACCCGGGGTGATCCATCGACAAGTGCAATGGTGCCATTTGTCCGTGAACCAACAAGGTTTCCAAACCGGGCTTACGCCCCTCGCCCTTGGCTACTCCCACTGTCAGCAGATGATCAAGCCCCAGATCAGCAAGCACTTCGCGCGCTACAGAATGCTGACCTTTGCCACCATCAATCAAAACCAGGTCAGGCATTGAAATTTCCCCAGTTGCGAGCTTTTCATAGCGGCGCGTCAATGCCTGGCGCATGGCAGCGTAATCGTCACCAGGCTGAACTCCTTCGATATTGAAGCGACGATAATCGCTTCTTTTCATCAGACCATCGACACAGACGACGCACGACGCTACGGTTCCCTCGCCCATGGTGTGACTGACATCGAAGCACTCGATTCGACGAGGCGTCTCGCTCAATGCGAGTGCATCGCGTAACGACTCGGTGCGATCATTGCCACGTAAGCGTGTCTGACGATGCTGTCCAAGGGCCAACTGTGCATTTTTTCTGGCCATCTCCATCCAGGCACGCTCCTGTTCTGTTCTCGGCCTGACCAAGTTAAGCGCCCCAAAGGATTCAATTTCGCAGTCGAGCGGAACAAATATTCGTGCAGGTACAGGATGCTCGGCATAGTGCTGATCAAGAAATGCCGAAAGTCCCTCACTAAGGTCGGGACTTTCACCCGCCAACAAGCCAGAAACACGGCTTATGCAAGCTCGGTCACCCAGGTGCAGTCCGGCACGGATCATTCCAAGATTGATGCATAACTCCCCGGATTCGGCGATTACTGCAACGATATCCACATCCATTTCTTTGGTTGAACTGACGTATTGGCGATGCAACACTGTTTGCAAACTACGAATTTGATCCCGGATTTCTGCGGCCTGCTCGAATCTGAGTCGATGTGCCGCCGACTCCATATCAGCGGTCAGTCCTTCGATTACCTCGGCATGACGCCCCTGAAGGAAGTGTTCGGCGGTTCGAACATCCTTGTCATAGTCCTCTTTCGGCACTAAACCCACGCAAGGGCCCTTGCACCGCTTGATCTGATGCATCAAGCATGGCCGTGATCGATGAGAAAATACAGCGTCTTCGCAAGTGCGTAGCAAGAATGTTTTCTGAATAAACTGAATACTTTCGCGCGCCGCAAAGCCACTCGGAAATGGTCCGAAGTAACGCGACTTTTTATCTAAGGCACCCCGATGGTAGTAAAGCCGTGGATAGTCGCCTCCCGATAGCGCGATGTAGGGATATGACTTGTCATCGCGGAAAAGAATGTTGTACTTGGGCAAAAGCTTTTTGATCAATGTGTTTTCCATGATCAATGCCTCTGCCTCGCTACGCGTTACCGTGACCTCAACGCCAGCGATCTGCTTCACCATCAGTGCTATTCGCGGGCTAAGTCCCGTTTTTTGGAAGTACGAAGACACCCGGCGTTTGAGGTTCTTTGCCTTTCCGACATACAGAAGTGCTCCGTCTTGACCGAGCATCCGGTAGACACCCGGCCCCTCGGACAATGAGGCAATGAATTCTCGTGAGTCAAACTTGCTTTCCTCTGGCGATGATGCTTCAGACATGACCCCACCTCACGAACTCGCGTTGCTGGACAGGCTTTCCGCAATCAGAAATAGGGTGTGACATCGATTCCGCAAACATTCGACTAGGATACCGCTCGATATGAACACCGCAGGAACACGTTGCTCGATATTCTGCCGAGTGATCGACAATTTTGGTGACGCCGGGGTGTGCTGGCGTCTGGCGAAGCAGCTTGGGGCCGAGTATCAGTGGCAAGTAACGCTGTATATCGATGAGTGGTCGCTCCTGACCAAGCTTGCTGACCCGAACGCTGCGTCCGGGGTAAAGGTTGCGCGGTGGCAAGATATCAGCAAGCTAGACAAGATTCCCGATGTAGTCATCGAAGCGTTTGCGTGCGAACTACCGCCGAACTTTGTTAAAGCTATGGCGAACACACCAACTCCCCCGGTATGGATCAATCTTGAATACCTTAGCGCTGAGGCTTGGGTGGAAAGCGCGCATCTGCTTGCCTCACCGCATTCGAGCACCGGACTACAAAAATATTTCTACTTCCCTGGATTTTCCGGGAAAACTGGGGGTCTTTTGCGTGAACCGGACTATGAAATTCGCAGAGCAAAATTTAGGCGGAGCGAGCTGCTTGCGCTGCTTGATGTCGCCCCCGACGCCAATGCCATCCTCATCTCGTATTTTGCCTATGCCAACTCACCTCGCCGACGACTCATTGAGGAATTGTCAGTGCTTCCGTATCTGACGCATTTGCTCGAACCCGGCGGCACCGGCGCAGCAACCTTCATCGGCAATCTGACCATACAGCCGATCCCCTTTTTGCCGCAAACAACGTATGACGAATTGCTCTGGGCCTGTGACATCAACTTTGTGCGCGGAGAAGATTCGTTTGTGCGCGCTCAATGGGCAGGCAAGCCGTTCGTTTGGAACACTTACCCGCAAGAAAATGACACGCATCTTGAAAAACTCGAAGCGTTCATGGACCGATTCCTATCTCCCCAAGTCGGCGCTGGTGACACGGCGATCTTGAGAAAATTATGGCGCGCATGGAATACCGATCTTACGTTAGACGTCAAAAGCTTCATTGAATCCTTACCCGAGCAACGCACTCGGGCCAGCCAATGGCAAAAAAGCATCTCTGCGCAGCCCGATTTGGCAATGCAACTCGTTGAGTTTTGCGACAAGTTGCGCGGTCGGCTAAACTAGATGGCTTTGCGAATCCATATCGCAAACTCCATTTCCATCCCGTGTGCAGGAATAATCTCCATGAAAACCGCTCAAGAACTCCGTGTCGGCAACGTCATCCTCGTTAATAGCGAGCCGCTTGTTGTACAAAAAAATGAATACAACAAGTCAGGCCGCAACTCGGCGGTGGTCAAGTTCAAATTCAAAAACTTGTTGACCGAGGCTGCCTCAGAGGCCATCTACAAGGCGGATGACAAATTCGAAATCGTAGTCCCCGACCGCAAAGAGTGCACCTACACCTACTTCGCTGACCCGATGTATGTGTTCATGGATGCCGAATACAATCAGTACGAGGTTGAATCTGAAAGCATGGGGGATGCCCTGCATTACCTCGAAGACGCTATGCCCGTCGAAGTGGTGTTTTACGACAGTAAAGCGATATCCATCGAGCTTCCGAACAGCGTGGTGCGGGAGGTGATCTACACAGAGCCCGCCGTGAAGGGCGATACTTCCGGGAAAGTAATGAAGCCAGCTAAGATAACCACCGGCTTTGAACTTCCTGTTCCTCTGTTCGTCGATATCGGTGACAAAATCGAAATCGATACCCGCACCGGAGAGTACAAAGCGCGCGTCAAATAACCTCCCGTTCGTCTAGGCTGCGCACGAAGCAGCCAAGGCGTTGATAGCACTCAATCCCGCCTGATACATCTGTATCAGTGCGGGATTTTCCTTTGCGGCGTAAGAATCCATTGTCGGTAGCAATTGCTCTAGTCGGCGGCTACGCGCCGGGTCAAATTCAGGTCGCCAGGTTGCCAAAAGGTGATCTGCCGCTTCCGGCGAGTTGCAAACGAGCAGCACATCGCAACCAGCCTCCCACGCAGCGGACGCGCGGGCGGAGATGTCGCCGGCAATGCTAGCGCCCTCCATTGACAAGTCGTCACTGAATACCACGCCATCAAACCCTAGTTCATCGCGCAATATCGCGTGCCAGACAGGCGAAAATCCGGCTGTCCGGAAATCGACTTTCTTGTAAATCACGTGAGCCGGCATAACGGCGCCCAAAGGCAGTTGCCGGAACGGTCGCATATCCTCCTCAAGCTCCGCACGACTACGATCATCCTCAGGCAAGGCCAAGTGCGAATCAGCCTTCACCCATCCATGCCCAGGAAAGTGCTTGCCACAGTTCCCCATACCGGCGACTTTCATACCAGCAATCAGTGCACCCGCCAATGCGATGACAGCGTCAGGGTTGGCGTGAAAAGCGCGGTCGCCGATCACGCCGCTTTCGCCCCAATCGAGATCGAGAACGGGCGTGAACGAAAAATCCACATCACACTCGCGCAAATCGCTCGCCAACACAAAGCCAATAGCGCGCGCACCGTCACAAGCTGCCACCGGGTCTCGGTCCCACCACTGTCCAAGCAGACGCATAGACGGAATCCTGGTGAATCCGTCGCGGCAGCGCTGAACACGTCCCCCCTCATGGTCGATGGCAATCAGCAATCGCGGGGTACGCAAGGCATGAATCTGCTGACATAACGTGCGCAACTGTGCCTTGTCGCGATAGTTCCGCCCAAAAAGAATCACCCCGCCCACGTTCGGATGCAGCAGGCGCGCTCTCTCGTGCTCAGACAGCTCAAAAGCTGCCAAATCAACCATCACGGGGCCCAGCGGCAAGTTCCTCACTCTGACTCCACTACGACGAATGCAACCGCAAACTCCCTCTCATCACTTAGCGAGAGGTGCGCTTTCAGTCCGCGAGCTTGAAAAAATGACTTTGCGTCTCCCACCAGGCGCAATAGAGGCTTCCCTGACGAGTCGTGATCTATGCTGATGGAAGGAAGCGTCAACGGTGCGCGAATTCCCGTGCCTAACGCCTTTCCAAGTGCTTCTTTGGCAGCAAAACGCTTGGCTAGAAAGGCCGCCGGTGCTGCGCTGATAAGACAGACCGCAATCTCGTCGGGAGCGAGAATCTTATTTAAGCCACGTTCCCCGTGACGATCCCAGAACTCTTTCATGCGGCCAATCTCTACGATATCGGTACCAATACCGAAAATCACGCGCGCGCCTCGTGCATCAAGCGTTTCATCTCTTTGATTGCCGACGTCCAGCCCAAAAAAATCGCCTCGGCGACCACCGCGTGGCCAATATTCAATTCCGAAATTTCAGCAATGGCAGCTATTGGTTGAACATTGCCGAAATGCAGCCCATGGCCGGCGTTGACTCGCAAGCCCAGTTGCTGTCCATGAGAAGCCGCTCGCCGGATTCTGTCAAGTTGATCAGAAGCCACATCGCACTGAGCATCGGCATAGGCACCGGTATGCAATTCGACCACCCGCGCTCCGCTGCGCTCAGCAGCATCTAGCTGTGACAAATCGGGGTCAACAAACAGTGATACCCGAATACCGCCATCGTGCAGTCTTTTCACGGCATGCTTTACGCGCTCGAAGTTGGTGATGACATCGAGCCCCCCCTCGGTGGTGAGTTCCTCACGCTTTTCAGGGACCAGGCACACGTCTTGTGGCTTTATCTGCAACGCGATAGCGATCATTTCCTCAGTGACGGCCAACTCGAGGTTCATCCGCGTCTTCAATAGCGGACGGAGTTGCTTTACATCCGCGTCCTGAATATGGCGACGATCCTCACGCAAATGCAGCGTAATCAGGTCAGCTCCCGCTCCCTCAGCCAGCAAAGCGGCCTTGATCGGATCTGGATAGGTGGTTCCGCGCGCCTGCCGCAAGGTAGCCACGTGATCAATATTGATGCCTAGTTCAATCATTGCCCAACTCACATTCCCTGCAGTTCCATATACACCCGGCGCGACTGCAGGGGGCGCCCGCCAAGGTGGTGTGAAATGAGCTGGCGCATGATGCGTCGACTCTCGCGGCGGGTGACGGGGTCACTGTAGTCGTCAGCGCGCATATCAAGTAACGTTTTGCCGGTGACCGAAGCGTCAATCGCCGTATCACCAGCGCCGACTTGCGGAACGGGGCCCCGCTCGACCTGATACAAATAGCGTCGGGTCGCATCGATGTCCGATCCGGTTTGTGCATCGGTCTCGAGACGCAACCCGTAGCCCAATTCGCGCAACAAACGCACCTCGAATTTACGGAGCTCAGGGGCATCCTCAGCGCCATGCGCTAGCGCCTGCAATGCGCTGACATACGAATCAAACAAGATGGGATGCGCATCTTCACGCGCCAGCAGACTGATCAGCAACTCGTTAAGATAGTAGCCAAGCAGCAGGCAGCGCCCAGCCAAAAGTGGAATGCCACCCAACCACTCGGCTTTCGCTAGGGTTTTCACCTCTCCAGCGCCGAACCAGCCCAACTCAAGCGGCTGAAAACCAATCAGCAGCCCACGTAGTGCAGATTTCGGCCGACGTGCACCTCTGGCCAGCAACGGCAACCGTCCGTAGTCACGAGAGAAAACGTCGGCAATCAGGCTGGTCTCGCTGTAGGGATAAGAGTGCAAGAGAAACGCCGTCTGGCCATCTACGCGCAGCTTTTGACTCATCCCCAGTCACCAGTCAGTCGTAACCAAGGCTCTTCAGCGCGCGCTCGTCGTCGGCCCAACCGCCCTTCACCTTGACCCACGTTTCAAGCCAGACTTTGCCACCAAACAGGGTTTCCATATCCTTGCGAGCGTCGGTGGACATGCGCTTCAAGCGCTCACCTGCTTTACCGATTACGATGGCCTTGTGCGCGTCCCGGTCAACAATAACTGCCGCATGAATGCGACGCAAGGCACCCTCTTGCTCAAATTTTTCAACCTCGACCGCAATACCATAGGGTAGTTCTTCACCCAAATTACGAAACAACTTTTCACGCAGAATTTCAGACGCAAGGAAGCGCTCCGAACGATCCGTGAAGTCATCAGCGTCAAAGACAGGCCCGGCTTCTGGCAAGTGCTTGATGACCTCGGTCACCAGCGCGTTGGTGCCGTCACCTTTCTCTGCTGATAGGGGCACAACTGCCGCAAACTCGTGGTCAGCAGCAATGCCAGCAATGAAGGGCAACAATTGGGCTTTGTCTTTGAATCGATCAATCTTGTTGATTACCAACACCACGGGTACCTGCTCGGGAAACTCAGGGATCAGCAATCTGTCTGCGGGGCCCCAACGCCCGGCTTCTACGACAAAAAGAACGACATTCACGTCAGCCAATGCGCTCTTCACGTTGCGATTCATCGCTCGGTTAAGCGCCGTTTTGTGCGAGGTCTGAAACCCGGGGGTATCGACAAATATCAACTGCGCCGTCTCGCTGGTCAAAATCCCCTGTATGCGGTGTCGGGTCGTTTGAGCCTTGCGCGAGGTAATACTCACCTTCATTCCGATGAGACGGTTAGTCAGGGTCGATTTACCCACGTTTGGGCGGCCTACGATAGCCACATACCCAGTGCGAAAAGCATCCGTCATCGAATGCATTCTTGCAAGGTGCTTAAAGCCCCCGTAGCCGCGACCTGCTCCGCCGTACGACGACTTCTGCCCACTCCGCGACAGCGCAAGTCGTACTCTGCGACGACGCATTCGACCTCAAACTCCTGGTCGTGGGCTTCACCGCGTACCTCACACACTTCGTATCGGGGCAATCCCATCCGACGTCCCTGCAATAACTCCTGTAACGACGTCTTGGCATCTTTGGCATTTATCGACGGGTCAAGCGAAGCAATCGAGTCAGCAAAAAGACGCTCAATCACACTTTTGGCCGCCCCCGCACCTCCATCAAGATGAACGGCACCAATTATTGCCTCGAACGTGTCCGCCAAAATAGACGCTCGTTGGCTACCACCAGTTTTTCGCTCGCCTTCACCCAAACGAATCAATTCACCCAAACATAAAGTTTGAGCCACTATTTGCAAAGCCTCCTGGCGTACCAGCGAAGCACGCTGACGAGAGAGCTGGCCTTCCGTCAAATCAGGAAACTTATCGTACAAGATACTAGTGATCACGCACCCTAGTATCGCGTCACCAAGGAACTCCATGCGCTCGTTGTTTGGGGTGCCAAAACTGCGGTGAGTTAGCGCTGTCTGCAGCAAACCTTGGTCTGCAAACTGGTAGCCCAGTCGGCCGAAAAGCCGGGCAAGGCTCATTCTGCCTTCCGCTTCCCCTGACTGCTACCGGAAAACTCAAATACCAAACTTGCATTACCCGCCAACGGAACGCGGGAGGTGTAGGCAAACTCAATCACGAGACCATTACCATCTTTGGTAACCTCAAGATCCGTGCCACTGATCGATTTGATGTCGTTTATCTCCGCGCGCTTGCCAAATGCCGTACGAACATCGGTAACTGTGGCGTCTTTCAGGCTGGTATCTTGAGCCGTGGCAACGACGGCTTTCTTGATGGCCCCAAACTCCATCCAAGCCGGGGCAACTTTCATCGCGACCAAGGCCACTATAAACAGTATGGCCCCACCCATCAAGAGTCCCGTCATACTCACCCCACGTTGATATCTCATACTTTTCTCCCGGTGAAAATCATTCATTTAAAGGCCCCTATCCGCTTCAGGTCACTAAAGTTGAACCAAACAAGAAAAGCTTTTCCGACAATATTTTCATTCGGAACAAAACCCCAGTAGCGGCTGTCCTGAGAGTTGTCGCGATTATCGCCCATCATAAAGTAGTGACCGGAAGGAACAACGCACTCAAAGTCCGAGGAATTGTAGATACATTGATTTCTATGAGGAAAATTAGCCACCTGTACGACCGCCGAAGGTGCCTCGCTTTCGACCAGAATTTCATGGGCTACTTTGTCACCGTGCTCTAGGTAACGAGGGGTGTAATAAGCACGATCCTGATCAAAGTAATCCGAACGCTTTTCTTGCCGCAGTTCCTGACCATTCACGGTCAACCGCTTCTTCGAATAGGCTACCGTATCACCGGGCAAAGCTACCACACGCTTGATGTAGTCTAGGGAGGGATCTGGCGGGTAGCGAAAAACCATCACATCGCCACGCTCTGGATCATTGATATCAATAATCTTCTTGTTGATCACGGGCAGGCGGATGCCATAGGTGAATTTGTTCACGAGAATGAAATCGCCCACCAGCAGGGTTGGAATCATTGACCCCGACGGGATTTTGAATGGTTCAACAAGAAACGAGCGCAGGAAAAAGACTGCCAGAAAGATCGGAAAGAAGCTTGCTCCATACTCCACCCATAGGGGCTCGGGAGCATCCAACGCTCTTGATTTTCGTGCCCAAAAGCGATCAACGACCCACAAGACCCCAGTTACAAGTGTCACGACCAGCAAAAACAATGCGAAATTCATGTCCAACCCTATTTATCGACACGAAGCACAGCGAGGAAAGCATCTTGCGGAATCTCGATTCGTCCTACTTGCTTCATGCGCTTTTTTCCAGCCTTTTGCTTTTCCAATAACTTCTTCTTGCGGGAAATGTCACCTCCATAGCACTTGGCCAATACATCTTTGCGCATTGCTCTGACGTTTTCACGGGCCACAATCGTCGATCCAATTGCCGCCTGAATCGCAACCTCATACATTTGCCGGGGGATAAGCTCACGCATTTTGGCGGCAAGCTCGCGCCCGCGATAGATCGCATTAGCACGATGCACGATGACCGAGAGCGCATCGACTTTGTCACCGTTGATCATGATGTCAAGTTTCACGACATCCGCAGGTCGATATTCCTTGAACTCGTAATCCAATGATGCATATCCCCGTGATACCGATTTAAGCTTATCAAAAAAGTCCATGACCACTTCAGCCATAGGCATCTCATAGGTCACTTGGACTTGCCGACCGTGATAGGCGAGATTCACTTGCGACCCACGTTTGCTCTCACACAAGGTGATCACCGAGCCCAGATAGTCCTGCGGTACAAATATTACTGTTGTTATGATCGGCTCGCGAATTTCCTCAACCTTCTGTCCCTCGGGAAGCTTCGCTGGATTTTCCACAAGGATTTCTTCACCATCCCGGAGTCGCACTTGATACACCACGGTGGGGGCCGTAGTAATCAGATCCTGATCAAACTCCCTCTCGAGGCGCTCTTGGACTATTTCCATATGCAGCAATCCAAGGAAGCCGCAGCGAAAGCCAAACCCAAGCGCTTGCGATACCTCAGGTTCAAACTGCAACGACGCGTCATTCAAGCGCAGTTTTTCAAGGGAATCACGCAAGCCGTCGTACTGATTTGACTCAATGGGATAAAGGCCAGCGAACACCTGCGGCTTGATCTCCTTGAATCCAGGTAGCGCCGCCGTCGCTTTGTTGTCGACGGTTGTAATCGTGTCACCGACTTTTGCTGCCTTCAACTCTTTGATGCCGGCAATAACAAAACCGACTTCACCCGCCGACAGTTCACTGCGCGCCACCGACTTCGGAGTAAACACCCCGACCTGCTCGCACAGATGCGTCGAACCGCTGGACATCAATAGTATTTTGTCCTTAGGGCGAAGCACGCCATCGACAACGCGCACAAGCATAACCACGCCCACATAATTGTCGAACCACGAATCAATGATCAAAGCCTTGAGCGGGCCAACGGCATTGCCCTTAGGTGGAGAGATTCGGGCGATGACCGCCTCAAGAATATCGTCGATTCCCATGCCGGTTTTGGCAGAACAAGGAATCGCATCTGTCGCATCGATACCGATGACGTCTTCCACTTCCTGTCGCGCATTGTCGGGATCAGCCTGAGGAAGGTCCATCTTGTTGAGTACCGGCACAACCTCAACCCCCAGATCGAGCGCCGTATAGCAGTTGGCCACCGTCTGCGCTTCAACGCCCTGAGAGGCGTCAACAACAAGCAGTGCGCCCTCGCACGCAGAAAGCGATCGACTTACCTCATACGAAAAGTCGACATGCCCCGGGGTATCGATCAGATTCAGGTTGTACATCTGACCATCGCGGGCCCGATAGCTCAATGCGGCCGTTTGCGCTTTAATAGTAATTCCACGCTCGCGCTCCAAGTCCATCGAGTCGAGAACCTGGGCCTCCATCTCTCGATCAGAGAGTCCGCCGCAGCGCTGGATAATCCTATCGGCCAACGTAGACTTACCGTGATCGATATGGGCGATGATGGAAAAATTTCGGATGTGATTCAAGGGAATAAAAAAGGTGCTGAAACAGCACCTTGTGGGAATTCATAAGGGATGGGAGTTTACTCGAAACGTGACAGATACTCACGCACCTTGCCTTCATTCAGGTGGTAATGACAAAGCTCCACGCCGTCACCTGTAAGAAGAACAGGGACGAGTTCATCATATTTTGCAAGTAAAGCCTCGTCATGATCGACGTCTGCATAGTGCAAAGCGAATTCGGGTACGCCGGATAGCGCCAACAAAGCCTCTCGCATATCGTCACAAAGATGGCAGTACGAGCGCCCAACAAGCATCAGTACCGGGCCTTGGGAGGGACTTATCTCCTGCAATTGCGATAGACCTCTGGTGAACGAATCCTGGAACTCAATCGTCCGCAAACCGCAAATCCGATGAGCACCCCGAGGAAGCAAGCCGCAGGCCCGGATGCAGCACGCCAAGGGTCGGCCAAACCAGCCACGGTTGCTAACCACTCAGCAGAGGCTGCCAAGGCAACAGCGCAGGTGAGCGGCAGGATGTAGGCGCGCAGAGCAGCACGCGCAATTTCTCCATCGGGCAGTGCTAGTGTGACGTGATCCCCAACTTCCAAAGACTCGCTTGTTGTAAGACCAACAATGCCACCAGCGGCTGAATCGCTGGCCTTCAACCCGCAGTTCGGCTTGCTTGCGCACGAAACGCAGTTCGACCGAATAACTCGAATTCGGGCCACCCTCCCCTCATCCTTAGGCGAAGCTACTACAGTTCCCTCAACATCCACCGAACAACACTCCTCTGCAGAAAACGCGCTGAACGACCGCAGCCATCTTTGCTCAGTATAGCTTTTGCCTCATGCTATATTTGCAGCGATGTCAGCCAAGCAAAGCCACGAGTACGATGTTCTGGTGATCGGCAGCGGCCTCGCAGGGCAATCGGCGGCGCTGCGGCTCGCCGAATCACATCGTGTTGCCTTAATCAGCAAAAAGACCCTCTCTGACTCTGCCTCTTCTTGGGCTCAGGGAGGGATCGCCGCAGTTCTGGATCCTCTGGACAGCATTGAGTCGCACACGGATGACACATTTACTGCGGGTGCAGGGCTGTGCAATCCCGATGCCACACGGTACGTCGTGACCCATGGCAAAGAGGCCATCGAGTGGCTGATCAGCAAAAATGTCGCTTTTACACCCGATGGCAGTACCCTTGGATACCACCTGACCCGAGAGGGCGGACATACGCATCGCCGGGTCATTCATGTGGCAGACGCCACGGGTGCTGCCGTACAAAAGAGTCTCTCTGATTTGGTCGCCACACACGCCAATATTGACGTCTTTGAGAACCACATTGCCATCGACCTGATCACCAGCGAAAAATTTGGCATCAACCCTAATCGCTGTGTCGGGGCCTATGTACTCGACGTCGGCAATGACCGTGTTCTCACGTTTGCTGCAAGAAGCACTATTTTGGCCACAGGTGGCGCAGGCAAAGTCTATCTTTATACGACCAACCCCGACATTGCTACAGGGGACGGGATTGCTATGGCGTGGCGCGCAGGATGCCGCGTGGCCAATATGGAGTTCATCCAATTCCATCCTACCTGCCTGTTTCACCCGAAGGCAAAGTCTTTTCTTATCTCTGAGGCCCTTCGCGGAGAGGGGGGCATTCTTCGGCTAGCTGATGGTACCCGGTTCATGCCTGAGCACGACTCGCGGGCTGAACTGGCACCAAGAGATATCGTCGCGCGGGCCATCGATTTTGAAATGAAGCGTCAAGGTCTAGAGTGTGTATTCCTCGACATGAGCCATCAATCAGCTAGCTTCCTGCGTGAGCACTTTCCAAATATTCATGCCCGCTGCATGGAGCTTGGCATCGACATAGAGACTCAACCAATACCGGTAGTACCTGCTGCTCACTACACCTGCGGAGGTATAGTTACCGATCTATCCGCGCGAACTGATTTAGCAGGCCTTTACGCGGTTGGCGAGACCGCCTCGACGGGCTTGCACGGGGCTAACCGGCTAGCGTCCAACTCCTTGCTTGAGTGCCTTGTCTTCGCTGCGTCCGCGACATCCGATATCAAGTCGTCGCCACCTGGTGCAATCATGGCGCTGCCGGCGTGGGATGAGAGTCGCGTCACCGATGCAGACGAAGAAGTGGTAATCGCGCACAACTGGATGGAGCTTCGTCGGTGCATGTGGGATTACGTGGGAATTGTCAGGACAACCAAGCGCTTGGAGCGCGCAGCCCATCGGATCGAGCTACTGAAGCGCGAGATTGACGAGTACTACGCAAACTTCCGCGTCAGCAACAACCTTATTGAGTTGCGCAACCTGGTTACAACAGCCGACCTTATCGTGCGAAGTGCGCAACAGCGCAGAGAAAGCCGCGGCCTGCACTACTCGAAAGACTTTCCGCGCACTCTACCTCGTGCGCTAGACACTGTCCTCAATTCCAAGCGCTAATTTGGTTGGACTCTTTAGCTGCGGGGCAAAGCGCGCAGCTTCGGTCTAGGCGCGACGCAAGACCAGCGAACCATTTGTTCCGCCGAAACCGAAATTATTTTTTAGTGCCACATCAATGTCCATTGAACGTGCCGTGTTGGCACAGTAATCCAAGTCGCAATCGGGGTCCTGCTCATCAATATTGATTGTTGGGGGACTCACCTGATGATGAAGAGCCAATGCAGTAAACACAGTCTCCAACCCACCTGCCCCCCCGAGAAGATGTCCAGTCATAGACTTGGTTGAATTGACAACAATCTTCTTCGCCGCATCAACACCAAAGGCAAGCTTGATTGCATCAGACTCGTTCTTGTCGCCGAGCGGGGTGGATGTTCCATGGGCGTTGATGTACTGAATATCATTGGGGTTAACCCCAGCGTTTTTCATCGCGTTAACCATTGAACGTCGCGGACCATCCATGTTTGGTGCAGTCATGTGATAGGCGTCGCCGCTCATCCCGAAACCAGCAATCTCGGCGTAGATCTTTGCACCGCGAGCTTTCGCCTGCTCGTACTCTTCTATTACTACAACGCCAGCTCCCTCGCCCAATACAAAGCCATCACGAGCTCTATCCCATGGTCGACTTGCCGCTGCCGGATCATGGTTGCGGGTCGACAGCGCCTTTGCCGAACCAAAACCACCGATCGCCATCGGCGTTACCGAAGCCTCAGCACCGCCACAGATCATGATATCTGCGTCACCGCATTCAATAAGGCGGGCACTTAGTCCGATAGCATGCAAACCCGAGGTGCACGCTGTCACTACCGACAAGTTCGGACCCTTGGCACCAAGCAAGATCGACAAATTGCCCGAGATCATGTTGATGATCGTACCGGGAATAAAGAAAGGCGAAATCTTTCGGTGACCACCTGCCATGAAGTCACTATGAGTTTCCTCGATCATGGGCAGACCACCGATACCGGAACCAATATTCACGCCGATACGGTAAGCAACTTCTTCGGTCATGGTCAGACCCGAATCATTGAAGGCCTGTATCCCGGCAATCATTCCAAAATGAATGAAGGAATCCATGCGACGAATTTCCTTACCCGACAGGTAACTTCCTACGTCCAGGTTTCTTACTTCACCGGCGATCCGAGCAGGAAACGCCGATGCATCGAACTTTGTAATGGAGGAAATGCCACTTTGCCCCTTGAGCAAGTTGGACCAGCATTCTTCAACAGTGTTACCGACCGGGGACACAGCCCCCAACCCGGTAATCACAACTCGCCGCCTAGACATCGAGCGCCTCCAGTGAGCTTCAGCGATTACTTCTTGAGGCTTGAAGTAACGTAGTCTATGGCCTGCTGAACCGTCGTAATCTTCTCCGCATCCTCGTCAGGCACCTCGCACTCGAACTCTTCTTCCAGCGCCATGATTAGTTCCACCGTGTCAAGCGAGTCAGCACCCAAGTCATCAACGAAAGATGATTCATTCTTGATGTCAGCTTCGTTTACGCCGAGTTGCTCTGCGACGATTTTCTTGACGCGTTGATCGATATTTTCCACGTAATACTCCTTATCCACTATGGGTTAAATTGCGCTAAAAGTCCGCTAAGCAGTTTAGCAGTTCTGCTGTTTAAATCGGATTCTGCCCCATGGAGACTAATTGCCTCAGCAGAAACCTCATGTCATATACATTCCACCATTGACGTTGATCGTTGTGCCGGTAATGTAACTGGCACTGTCAGAAGCCAAGAACACTACAGTCGCTGCAATTTCGGTTGGCGTTCCCAGTCGTCCTAGTGGAATCTTTGTGAGTAACGCTTCCCGCTGTGTATCGGCCAAGGTCTTCGTCATATCGGTATCGATAAAACCGGGGGCAACACAGTTGACGGTTATGTTGCGACTACCGAGTTCTTGAGCTAACGCCCGGCTCATACCTGCCACGCCCGCCTTGGCGGCTGCGTAGTTGGCTTGACCGGGGTTTCCGGCTTCCCCGACGACGGAAGTAATGTTGATGATACGACCAAACCGGGCTTTCATCATACCGCGCATCACAAGGCGGGACATCCTGAATACCGCCTTGAGGTTCGTATCAAGCACCGCATCCCATTCGTCGTCCTTCATGCGCATCGCAAGATTGTCACGGGTGATCCCGGCGTTATTAACCAGAATCGCGACGGAACCAAACTCCTTCTCGATTCTCGCCAACATCGCCTCGGCAGCAAGCGCATCGGTCACATTGAGCACTTCACCATTGCCCTTAATTCCATTTTGCGACAGCGCTTGCGCAATATCGCTAGCGCCTGCGGGACTTGTTGCCGTACCGATAACCGTCGCGCCCGACTTGCCGAGTTCCAGCGCGATAGCCTGCCCTATTCCGCGCGTCGCACCGGTAACGACGGCCACCTTGCCGGCAAATGCATTCATTGGGGCTCCTCAGTTAAGCAGTGTTGTGACTGCACCTCAAACAGACAATTGAGCAAGACATGCCCGCATTGCCACCTCATCATTCATAGCGTGGCCCGACAAACCAGGGGAGCAACGCTTTACCAGACCTGACAAAACCTTTCCCGGCCCACATTCAAACACATGCGAAACGCCTAGGCGCTCAAACGCAATCATGGTTTCAACCCACCTAACAGGTGCTGCAGCCTGCCGAATCAGCGACTGCCGGATACCCTCGCCAGACTTCAACTCTTCAACATCGACGTTATTGATCACGCGAATTCTGGGCGGAAGAATCTCGACCCCATCGAGCGCAACCGCCAATGCGTCAGCTGCGGGGTGCATCAAGGAGCAGTGAAATGGGGCCGAAACAGGCAGCATCAGCGCACGCTTGGCTCCCCTGGCCTTCACCGCGTCTGCTGCCCTTTCAACGGCAGCTTTGTGCCCTGCAATGACAGTCTGCGCCGGTTCGTTGAAGTTAACCGCTTCTACGACTTCGGTGCCCGCGACCTCGGCACAAGCGGCGCGTACTGACTCAGCGTCCAACCCCATAACAGCAGCCATGGCACCTGAACCTGCCGGCACTGCACCTTGCATCGCCTCGGCTCGAAGCTTCACAAGAGGAACCGCATCAGCCAGAGTCAAAGCACCCGCGGCCACGAGCGCGGAATACTCACCGAGACTATGTCCGGCGACAACCTCGGGGTCAGGGCCCCCAATACTTTTCCACAACCGGAAAACCGCAACATCCGCCGTTAGCATGAGGGGCTGAGTGTTTACGGTCAGGTTGAGAGCTTCAATCGGGCCCACAGCGGCCATTTGCCAAAGGTCCACACCGAGCGCGAGCGACGCTTCGTCAAAAACCTGTCTGACCAAAGGGAAGTCACCATACCCGGTCATCATTCCGACAGACTGCGAGCCCTGCCCAGGAAAAACCAATCCAAACCGCATCGCTACCCCCTTCACAACTTTATCAAGTTCGCACCCCAGGTAAAACCGCCCCCCACGCCTATCATCATCGCCAACATTCCCTCGCGCAATCGTCCATCACGTATTGCAGCGTCAAGTGCCAAAGGGACCGAGGCCGCAGAGGTATTCCCTTGCTCACTCACCGTCACCACGAACTGACTATCGCTCAACGCCAGCCTCTTAGCGACGGCCTGAATGATACGAATATTGGCCTGATGCGGAATCAGCAGATCTAAGTCTGCCTGCGACAACCCAGCCTTGCTCAGAACCTCATCAGCAACGTTGGACGCCGAGTTAACTGCCAGTTTAAAGACCGCCTGACCATCCATACGCAAGTACGGATCCCCCAAAATGGTGCCACCGCTCAAGCAACCGGGAGCTGAGAGAATCCCGGAGTGGGACCCGTCGCTATGCAGCACACTCGCCAGTATTCCCGGCTCGTCGGACGCTTCGAGGATAACGGCCCCAGCACCATCGCCAAAAAGCACGCAACTGGTTCGATCACTCCAGTCGAGAATTTTTGAAAACACCTCTGCACCAACAACCAAAGCGCAACGGTGTTCGCCGGAGCGAATAAATTTATCGGCAATCGACAATGCGTAGACAAAGCCACTGCACACAGCCTGCACGTCAAAGGCAGGGCACGCATTCGTCACCAACAACTTTTTCTGAAGAATTGCCGCCGTACTCGGAAAAATCATATCCGGAGTGGTCGTCGCGACAATAATAAGGTCAATGTCGTCTGAATTTCTACCTGCAGCAACCAGCGCACGCGAAGCCGCCTCAAGCGCAAGATCACTAGTAGCCGTACCCGCGTTCGCAAGGTGACGATACGCAATTCCAGTCCGGACACGAATCCACTCGTCGGAAGAATCCAAGCCCTTGCCAGCAATCAGCTCTTCGTTGGAAATCGGGTTACCGGGAAGATGCCCTCCGGTGCCAGAAATTCGGGAAAAAATCACTCAGCCACCCGCAATCAACAAACTCCCGGGCGAGGTTATTCTCAAACAGTTAGTCGCACAAGGCCGACATAACCGGAAGTTGCGCCATGCGCAGAGCAATCTGCTCCGGGAGGCTTTGCCTGGCCGCCTCTGCGGCACGCTCCAAGGCGCAGGAAAACGCAAAAATATCAGCAGAGCCGTGGCTCTTCACCACAACGCCGCGCAAACCAAGCAAGCAAGCGCCGTTATAGCGCCGGTGATCGAACTTTTCCTTGAAATCTCGAAGCACGGGGAGGGCAATCAATGCCGCCAACTTGGTCAGGGGATTCCGACTGAACGCCTCTTTCAGCGTTCCCCCGATAAATTGAGCGAGCCCTTCTGACGCTTTCAGGGTGATATTGCCGACGAAGCCATCGCATACCACCACATCGGTAGTACCTTTGTAGATATCGTTACCCTCTACATTGCCATAGAAATTCAGACCACTTTGGCGAAGCAGTTCAGCCGCCCTCTTCACCACGTCATTGCCCTTGACCTCCTCCTCGCCAACGTTAAGAAGGCCGACGGTTGGACGCTCCTTATGCTCAAGCGCAGAGGCCAGCATCGCACCCATAACACCAAACTGCATCAGGTGCTCGGATGAGCAATCAATGTTGGCACCCAAATCCAGAACATAGGTACGTCCGGCTTGGGTGGGAAGTACAGTACAAATCGCTGGCCTATCTACTCCCTCAATTGTTTTGAGCACGAAGCGCGAAATGGCCATCAAAGCGCCAGTATTTCCAGCTGAAACAGCAGCGACAGACGTACCCGACTTGACCAAATCAATAGCAACCCGCATGGATGAGTCTTTCTTAAGGCGCAGCGCAGTCGCCACCGACTCGCTCATGCCAACCACCTCGCTGGCAAATTGCACCCTCAACCTGTCTCCGAACTCCTTGAGCAGGGAAGGCATTGCTGGTTCAAATGCGTCGGCCAACCCGACGGCAATGACCACAGATTCCCGGTCTTTGCGCAGAAAAGCCGCAATAGCAGGCAGCGTGACTGAGACCCCATGATCTCCGCCCATGCAATCAACTGCCAAGGTAGTCATCATCTACACAGAAACTCTGAAATAACTGGCAATCAGCCAGGAGAAAGACGAACGGCAGGCAATTTCACTGCCTGCCGAGGATTCAGTAAGGTGTTTGACGATGCTAAAACCGCGTTACTCGCTCTTGCCTTTCATTACTTTTTTGCCCCGGTAGACTCCAGAGGGGGAGACATGGTGACGCAGGTGGATTTCACCGGTCGTGCCCTCAACAGCCAAAGGGGGTGCCGTAAGGGAATCATGCGAACGGTGCATGCCGCGCTTGGACGGCGACTTCTTGTTTTGCTGAACAGCCATGTCACTACTCCTAAAAGATTACTCAAATTACAGTACAAATACTTGTTGCTTGACTTCATTCACCGCTTGTATCTAGCGCGACACAGTCATCGTGCATTGCGACCATAGGGAGAGAAAGCAGCACTTCATCCTCAACCAGTTCTTTGACCGACATCTCTCGCCGCGAGACGATGACATCAACGCGGTCGTCATCAATATCCTCGTCTGGCAAACTGGCGTCGCTGCGCACCAACTCTAGCCGCCTCTGGAAAACCAAGGGGACAGAGACCACCCCCAGACATCGCTGACACACCATTGGAAAGCTGGCATCGACGGCGACATCGACATAACTACGTCCATCGACACTTCGACTGCCGATCAACGATGCGCTTAAGGACGGGTAGGCTGAAAATTCGGATTGAACCAAAACATCCGCTAATCGATCAAAATCTTTGAGGCCGAACTCCGCATGTAACTCACTCCCACTGCGAGAAAACGCAAACCCGTCAATCGTCTTCGCGCTCATCACTGAATCGAGGTAGCGACATCGAACCCACTTCCCTAAACCCTGAATGTTATCATCTCACACCAAGCAAAATCAAGTCATCCTATGCCACCGATCGTCTTGGCATCGACGTCGCGTTACCGCGCCGAGCTTCTCGCCCGACTACAACTACCCTTTGTGGCTGTCGCCCCGAACGTAGATGAGTCCCCCTGCATCAATGAATTGCCGGCCGCTACAGCGATGCGCTTGTCCGTTGAGAAAGCACAAGCAGTCACGTCTAGCTACATGAATTCATTAATTATTGGCTCAGATCAGGTCGCACACCATAACTCGCTTGTCTATAGCAAGCCCGGGACGCGCGCCAACGCCAGAAACCAATTGCGAGCAATGAGCGGAAAAGACATTGTGTTCGATACCGGCCTTTGTGTGCTGGACACAAGAACCGGGCTTCATGAGGTGCGCAACGTGACTACCCATGTTGGCTTTCGGAATCTCTCCGATCAAGAGATTGAAAACTATCTTGATCGTGAAGACGCGCTTAATTGTGCCGGCAGCGCCAAATCAGAAGGACTTGGCATATCCTTGCTGCGGCACATTCGCGGGGATGATCCCAATGCGTTGATTGGGCTCCCGTTGATCGCGTTGTGCGAGATGCTACGCACTCGCGGCATTGAACTCCCCTGACACGACTATCAAACCGCCTACCTTAGTCGCACTACCGCCCAAAATTTCCTTGTCCCGATATCCGTGATTAAGCGCCCACGCTCATCCAAACGAAGCCCCCCCCCAAACGAGGTTGCCCGCTTTCTTGACCTCGCAACCAACCTGAGCCAGTCAAGCAGCCGACTGGAGGACCAGTTTTGGGAGCGGCGATTGGCACAAGAGATTGATTCGCGCCTTGCGTGCGGCAATGAATCAACGCTGACAGCATCACTCGACCAACTGTACAACTCGGACCTCCCCAGCTACGGAAACCTCGTCGACGCCATTGAGTCAAGCGCAGAAAGTACCTCGCAGCGGGGCAATGATGTTGCCGACATTCTCCTCTTGGCGATCCCCGTATTGGCTTGGTCACGACTTCCTATCCCATGCAATCGCATAAAGCCCGACATTCTTGAGGCACTGCGCACCCAATTGCATGGGCATGTGCTTGCGAAGGATGCGCGCCTGTGTCTGGCTGATCACTTTTTCAGCCCGGACCAACTGCCGCAAAGCTATTGCGAAACCTACGAGCTAATGAAGAAACTAGGAAAATCGGCGCTTAAGGAAGAGGACTACACCGTCGATGCAAAGGCCTTGGCAGAAACAGCAGTATTTCTCTCTGATACGCGCTTTTTGCTAGGCTGCATTGCCGTCAAGCGTGAAGCAACCTTGTTTCGCTGGCAGGAAGAGTCGATCAGCCGCAACGATGCCATAGCATCGTGGCAGCAGCAATCAAACGCGGTGATAGGGCAGTATTTCCAAGCCTGTGCCTTCGAAGTAATGGCACCGGCTGCCTATCATGCGGCGATCCGCGAAGCGGACAGAGCATCCCGTCCCTATTCGCTCGCCGCAAGCATGGATTTCCTGAAGACCGTATTGGCCTCCCGATCAGACGCCTTTCAGGCTAGCGTAGCAAGCTTTCATAGCCCACGGCAGGTAGAGGAGTACCGGATTGGCTTCGGATACGCAAATAGCAACGACATACTGCACGGTGTCGTCTGGCCGATTCTTGATCCAGAAGATGAATCACCGGAAGCGATGTCGCGTATCGAACAACAAATTCGCGATATGGGTGTCGCCCGCGTCAACGTGCTGCGCAATCGACTCCCGATCGAGTTCTGCGATGATTGCGGTGCACCGCTATTTCCCAACCCGGAGGGAGAGGCAATGCACGCTGAATTACCTACTGACTCCAATACATCGATGCCCCATCAGCTTCACTGAGCGGGTGCGGCAGATTCGGACTTATCGCAAACTGTAGGGCGCAGGATTGAGTGCGGGAGTCTTAGCCGATACGAGAGTCGCAAGCAGCCTTGCAGAACCACACGCCAAAGTCCAGCCCAAGGTTCCGTGTCCGGTATTCAGCCATAGATTCTGAAAGGACGATGCACCGACGATGGGCACGTTACCGGGTGTTGAGGGGCGAAGCCCTGCCCAGAATTCAACGGCCTCGCAATTTGCGAGCGACGGAAAAAACTGCGTTGCCCGATCAACGATGGCTTTGCAGCGAAGCCTGTTGATGCCGGTGTCATACCCGGAAAACTCCGCAGTACCGGCAACTCTAAGGCGCTGACCCAGCCTCGAAAAGACCAGTTTACGCGTATCGTCGGTCAAACTGACCGTTGGCAGAGCAACCCCGCGTGTCGGTAGGAATGTGGCGGAATACCCCTTAGCTGGATAGACCGGTAGCGGTATTCCGACAGAGCGCAGTAACTGGACAGAAAAACTGCCTGCAGCCATGACAAATGCGTCGGCTGCAAGGTGTTCGCCATCGCGTATCTCTACAGCCAGAATCCGGTTGCCACGTTCACACAACTTGCTAACAGTGCACCCATAGTGAAACCTAACGCCTATCGCTTGGGCATGAGCCGCTAACGCTGAAGTAAACATGTGCGCATCACCGGATTCATCGCCGGCCGTGAACGTTCCGCCGCTTAACGGAATGCTATTTTTCAGGGCAGGTTCGATGACGAGACACTCGT
This sequence comes from Rhodocyclaceae bacterium, assembly GCA_016702335.1. GTDB lineage: Bacteria > Pseudomonadota > Gammaproteobacteria > Burkholderiales > Rhodocyclaceae > JADJEF01. The sequence continues at coordinate 304,147 of JADJEF010000018.1, read as the reverse complement.
CCGCCGTCGCAGGTTCGCGCTCACAACCAAATTGCCGCATCCAACGGGCCTGCACACAAGCGCGCTCGAACTCCTGATGATCGGTGTAGACATGCAATATGCCGCGCAACTGTTGATCGTAGGTCAACCCAAGCTCAGCACGAAGATTCCCTAAGCTCTCGCGGCTATACAACCCCAGAGCCACAAGTGCCCGCATATTATCCAGAGTGCGCACCTGCCGGCATTGCGCCAGAAAACGCAATCCCCAAGCCCACTGAGCGGGGTCAGCGCGAAGGCGCCACAATAAAGGCGCGTCCTCCTGGCCAAACCAGCGAATGATTCGTCCGATCGCGGCAGGATTGGCCCACGGTTCCGCGTGGCTCACCGAAATCTGACCGCCGTTGGCGTAACTCGTTTCCAAAGCTGGGCCCGGCTGGCGGTCGATAACAGTGACATCGTGGCCATCCCCGGCCAGAAACCAGGCGCTGGTTACGCCAATCACACCGGCCCCGATCACAACAATTTTCATACTGCACCGCGAAACGCGATCCGCTCCTGTAAATGTGCCGGTTTGATTATAGGCAGCCGAATGTAAGCCATGGCCTGCAAACGTATAATCGCGCGACCATGAAACTTCTTTTCGATCTGCTGCCAGTCATCCTGTTTTTCGCGGCATTCAAGCTCTACAACGTGTTTGTTGCCACCGCCGTTGTGATTGCGGCAACCTTCGCCCAGATCGCCTGGGTTTGGTACCGCCATCGCAAGGTCGACACGATGCTTTGGGTCAGCCTGGCCTTGGTAGTTGTTTTCGGTGGCGCAACACTCATTCTCCATGACGAACTATTCATTAAGTGGAAGCCAACCGTGCTGTACTGGATTTTCGCTGTGGTTCTGTTTGGTTCTGCGGTTTTTTTCAGGAAAAATCTGATTCGCAAGATGCTCGACGAACAAATTCAGTTACCCGAGGTTTTCTGGTCACGTCTCAATCTGGCATGGGTCGGCTTTTTCACCGTGATGGGCGCGCTCAACCTTTTTGTGGCCTTTCAAAACCCATTCTGCACCACTAGCGATGAATGCTTGGCGCAGTGGGTCAATTTCAAATTATTCGGAAGCATGGGGCTAATGATCGCCTTCATCATCGGCCAAGGGCTGTTTCTGGCGAAGTACGTTCCTGAGGAAACCAACTAATGCTTTACTCCATTGTCGGCCACGATGTCTCCGGTTCGCTCGAGCAGCGATTGGCCGCCCGACCAGCGCATGTTGCCCGCCTGAAAATTCTGCACGACACCGGCCGCCTGATCCTGGCCGGGCCGTTTCCAGCCATTGATAGCAATGATCCGGGGCCGGCAGGCTTTACCGGGAGCCTGATTGTTGCCGAGTTCCCCTCGCTCGACGACGCCAAAGCATGGGCAGATGCTGATCCCTACATCGCCGCCCGGGTATACGAGCACGTTTCGGTCAAACCGTTCAAGCAAGTGTTCCCGCCAGCATGACTCTGGACGACACCATTAGGGAGCGTTTGTCGGCGCTGAACCCTGAGCAAGTTGAGCTTATTGACGAATCCCACAAACACGCGGGTCACGCCGGAGCCCAAGCGGGTGGAAAGCACTTCGAACTCACGATAATTGCCCGTTGTTTCAACGATCTGCCCACTTTGGCGCGTCATCGCCTCGTGTATGATTCGCTCGGAAGCTTGATGCACAAAGAAATTCATGCGTTGCGCATCATCGCCTTACCGTACAACTCCCCCACTACTATTCATCAGGAACACCCATGAAACGCTCGCTGCAACTGACTTTGCCCATCGTTATTGCTTCCAGCCTGTTCAGCGCAGGCGTACTTGCTCAAGATACTGCGTCCAAACCCGCGAAAAGCGGAGGCGTGGTTGTTACGGTAAATGGCAAGGAAGTGCCCAAAAATCGCGCGGACGCGCTGATGGCGGGTCAGGAGGCGCAAGGGCGCGGTGACTCCGAGGAACTGCGCGCAGCTGTTCGTGAGGAGCTTACGCGACGTGAAATCCTGTCGCAGGAGGCCGTCAAAAAGGGCTTCGACAAGAAGTCAGATATCCATGGCCAAATGGAACTGGCTCGTCAAGGTGTGTTGATCGGCGCTTATCTCAACGACTATGCGCGCCGTAACCCGGTGAGCGACGAGCAGATTCGCCAAGAGTACAACCGCATCAAGTCCCAGATGGGCGACAAGGAGTACAAGGTTCGCCATGTGCTCGTTGAAACCGAAGCGGAAGCGACCGCAATTATCGCCAAGCTGAAGAAGGGCGAAAAATTTGACGAACTGGCCAAGCAGTCGAAAGATCCAGGCTCCAAAGATCGCGGTGGCGATCTGGGTTGGGCGAATCGTGCCGCCTACGTCAAGCCCTTCTCTGACGCCATGGTCACGCTGGGAAAAGGAAAATTCACCGAAACCCCGGTGAAGTCTGACTTCGGCTATCACGTCATTCAGCTCGATGACCAACGCGATCTGAAGATGCCGGAATTCGACGAAGCCAAAGGCCAGATTGGTCAGCGCATTCAGCAAGCCATGGTGCAGAAGCACATTGAAGAGCTGCGCGCGAAAGCCAAGGTCGAGTAAGTACCCCTTACCGGCGATAGCAATCGGGATAGGGGCGGTCAGGATACCTGACCGAGCCCCTCCCACACCACCCGGCATGCGGGTCCGCACCGGGCGGTTCGAGAAGTTGAGGTCATGAGAGTCGGGGTAGGCCAAGTTTGTCGAAATAGGCAATGGTCAGCACCCGCTTGATGTCGCCATTGCTGTTCCTCCACCAACAGCGTGAGTTTTGTGCCACTCGCTTCGCCACATGCTCGGCCGCGCCCAGATGGATCAGTTCCCGGTAGATCGTGCTTCCACGCTTCCATTGCTTGAGTTGAATGGCCCTGAGCCGGTGCCGTAACCATTCGTCCAGCGTGCGCCAGACTCGCGGTGTTTGCGCCAACCCAAAGTAGGCTTTCCATCCCAACAGGTAGGGTTTGAGCTTATCGATGACCTCGGCCATGCTGCGCCCGCCCGAGCGTCGAGTCAGTTGCCTCACCCGTTGCTTGAACGTCGCCATCGGCTTGTCAGCCACCCTCCGCTTGACGCCTTCTTGGCTAAACCAGAAGCTGTAGCCCAGAAACTTCCTTCCCTTGACGCTGGCCACCGCGCTCTTGGTCTCATTGACCTTGAGCCGTAGCTTGCCGTAGCACTTGCGCAGCAACGTCATCACTCGCTCGCCGGCCTTTCGACTGCGCACATACACATTGCAGTCGTCTGCGTAGCGTGCAAAGCAATGACCGTGCTTCTCCAGCACCTTATCCACGTCATCCAGCATCACGTTCGCCAATAACGGACTCAATGGCCCACCTTGCGGCGTGCCTTGATACCGTTCCAGCACGACGCCATCGCTCAGGATGCCGCTGTTCAGATACGCTCTTATGAGCCGAATGATCCCGGCGTCGTCAATACGTTTCCGTAGGCGGTCAATGAGAATGTCGTGATTGACGCGATCAAAGAATTTCTCCAGATCAACATCGACCACGATCCTGCGTCCGGACTGGACGTAACCCTGCGCCGCCAGTATCGCGTCGTGGGCTCGCCGCCCCGGTCGAAAGCCGTAGCTGTGCTCGCTGAATGTCGGGTCAAGCCTCGGTTGCAGCACTTGCAGCAGTGCTTGCTGGATCAGCCGATCCGTGACCGTCGGGATGCCAAGCTCGCGCTCGCCCCCGTCCGGCTTCGGGATCGTTACCCGTCGTACCGGATTGGGCCGGTACGTTCCTCGCAGCAGTTGTTCCCTTATCGTTGGCCATGCCGTCACCAGATGGCGGGCGGTCTGGTCAATGTCCAGCCCATCCACACCCGCAGCGCCTTTGTTGGCTTTGACTCGTTTCCACGCTTGCTGCAAGTTCCCTCTCGTCAGTGCGGCCTGAAGCAGCACCGACCCTGTGCTCTCGGTGTCCCGTCGCGGGTTGCCCGTTTCGTCACGGACAGGATCGCGCCCGGCTTCACCGTGCGCTACGCCCGCCCGCTCTGCGTTTGCAGACTTCTGACGCGTTACGTTCAACATCGACATGGTCTCGAACACTTCTCCTCGTTCGGCCCTTCGCCCCATGTTGGCAGCTACTACGGCCTCTGCTGACTTCTCGCTCGACCTTTCGGCGTCGCCCTTTCAGGCGCAAGGCGAGATCTCCCCGGGTAAGAACGCACTCCTTCACTGCACAACCGCCGGATTTACGCCACTTCGCCTTGATCACGAGAGCTTCGCGGAATCATGCCCGCTCGCCCTGCTCGGCAACGCCTTCTATCCAGTTCTTGTCCATCGGCTCGCAGTTTCGCTCTACGCTTCCTCCCCACACTCGGTCGCCCTCATGCAGTTGCGCTTCGCTTCGTTCGCTGTGATCAACTTACGGGAGGACTTTCACCTCCAAGAGTGCGCCCGTGCCGGGCGCACATGAAAAAGGGCCCCGATGTGTATCGGGGCCCTTTTTCATTGCTATCGCCGTCTCGCCAGCGCCGACTTGCGGATTATCCCACCCAGCGCCGTGCGTTGTAGAACATGCTCATCCAGGGTGAGTCCTCGGAACTCGCATCACCTGCCCACGACATCTGTACCGTGCGGAACACTCGCTCTGGGTGCGGCATCATGATGGTGAAGCGGCCATCCGCCGTCGTCACGCCCGCCAGCCCATCAGGCGAGCCATTCGGGTTATCTGGATAGCCCGTGGCCACTTCGCCACGCCGGGTGATGTAGCGAAGCGCTGGTGTGACGTTGGCGGGGCCAGAGAATTCGGCCCGACCTTCACCATGAGAAACCACCACCGGCAAGCGCCACCCGGCCATGCCTGACAAAAAGATCGAGGGTGACTCGGGGACCTCAACCATGGTAAAGCGCGCTTCGAACTGCTCAGAGCGATTGCGCTGGAAGGTCGGCCATGCCTGCGCGCCCGGAATCAAGCGAGCCAGGTTGCTCATCATCTGGCAGCCGTTGCACACGCCAAGAGCGAAGCTGTCACTCCGAGCAAAAAAATCAGCGAATTCGTCAGCCAAACGGGAATTGAACAAAATCGATTTTGCCCAGCCCTGCCCCGCGCCCAATACATCACCGTAGGAAAAGCCGCCACAGGCGACCAACCCCTTGAAATCGGCAAGATGCACGTGCCCTGATTGGAGGTCAGACATATGCAAATCCACGCTTTGAAAGCCGGCGCGGTCAAAGGCCGCCGCCATTTCGACATGACCATTTACACCCTGCTCACGCAAGATCGCCATGCGTGGGCGGGTGCCGACAACCGCTGGCGCGGCTACCGGCGAACCGACTGAAAAGCTCAGCCCCGGATCGGAAGCGTCAAGCAGGCCATCAAACTCTTCCTGCGCGCACTGCGTGTCATCGCGTATCCGTGCGATCTGGTAGCTTACCTCACTCCAGATCTGCTGCAAGACGCAGCGCTTGGCCGAAAACACCCGCTTGGCATTGCGCCACAGGCGCAGTTCGTCCTCGGTATTCAAGGTACCGACAAGGTGTGCATTGGCACCCAGACCATGCTCGCGCAGGCACTTCATCACCACTTCGCGATCAGTGCGCCGAATCTGCAGCACCGCGCCCAACTCTTCATTGAACAGGGCCGCCATCAGTCGGTCACTCAAGCGCCCGGCGATCACCTGCGGCTTGCGCTCGATGCCATCGATATCGTTCATCAGCGGGTCGTAGCAGAGCGCGTCGAGATTGAGCGACACGCCCACATGACCAGCAAAACACATTTCAGCAACCGTTGCCAGCAGTCCGCCGTCGGAACGGTCGTGATAGGCCAGCACATGCGGCCGCACCGCCTGCACGGCGGCAAAGAAGCGCTGCAATAAGTCGGCGTCGATATCGGGAGTGCTTTCACCGGTCACGCCGAGTACCTGCGCCAGCGCCGAACCACCCAGCCGGTTACGGCCCAGCCCCAAATCGATCAGCAACAGTTCCGTTTCGCCGACATCCGCATCGCGGCGCAATTGCGGGGTCAGGGTACGGCGCACATCCGCGCAGGGGGCAAAGGCGGTGACGATAAGCGAGAGTGGTGCAATCACCTGTTTTTGCACGCCCGACTCTTCCCAGCGCGTACGCATGGACAAGGAGTCCTTGCCGACGGGAATAGCAACACCAAGTGCCGGACAAAAATCCAGCCCCACTGTCTTCACGGTATCGAACAGCGCGGCATCCTCGTTGCCATGACCGGCCGCTGCCATCCAGTTGGCCGAGAGCTTAATCTGCGTGATCTCAGGTACGTCCGCCGCTGCCAGATTGGTGATCGCTTCTCCGACCGCCATGCGTCCGGATGCCGGGGCGTCGAGGACCGCGATCGGGGTGCGCTCGCCCATGGCGAAGCACTCACCCAAGCTCGTCTCGAAACCCATGGTCGTAACTGCGACATCCGCCACCGGCACCTGCCAGGGACCGACCATCTGATCGCGCGCCGTCAAGCCACCCACACTGCGGTCCCCGATCGTGATCAGGAAATTCTTGCTCGCCACACTGGGCAGGCGCAGCACCCGCTCAATGGCTTCCTTGAGTTCAATCGCGCCGACATCCAGCGGCGACCCTGCGGTGCTTGCCCGCTGCGCATTGCGGTGCAAGCGTGGTGCCTTGCCCAGCAACACATCCATGGCCATATCGACCGGGCGATTACCAAAGTGCTCATCGGCCACGATAAGTTGTCGCTCGACGGTGGCCTTGCCAATCACCGCGAACGGACAGCGCTCGCGCTCGCACAGCGCGCGAAACTCATCGAGGCGCTCGGGCGCGATGGCCAGCACGTAACGCTCCTGCGCTTCATTGCTCCAGATCTCGCGCGGGCTCATGCCCGGCTCTTCACTCGGTACCGCGCGCAGGTCAAACACCGCGCCGCGACTCGCCACATCGGCCAACTCGGGCATGGCATTGGAAATACCACCGGCGCCGACATCGTGTATGGCCAAAATCGGGTTGGCGTCGCCCATCTGCCAGCAGCGATCAATGACCTCTTGCGCGCGCCGCTGGATCTCCGGATTGCCGCGCTGCACCGAGGCAAAGTCGAGATCGGCGGTGTTAGTACCGGTCGCCATCGACGACGCGGCACCACCGCCCAGACCGATCAGCATGCCGGGGCCGCCCAGTTGAATCATCAGCGTGCCTTCGCCAAAATCACTCTTGTGCGAATGGCGGTCGGCAATGCTGCCCAGCCCGCCGGCAATCATGATCGGCTTGTGATAGCCCCGCATCTCGCCGGCCACCTGTTGTTCGTAGGTGCGGAAGTAACCCGCCAAATTGGGACGGCCAAACTCGTTGTTGAAGGCTGCCGCGCCAATCGGGCCTTCGATCATGATGTCGAGCGCAGAGGCAATACGATCCGGCTTGCCATAGTTCGATTCCCACGGCTGGCCATAGCCGGGAATCTTGAGGTCAGATACCGAAAAACCACACAGGCCGGCCTTGGGCTTGGAGCCGCGCCCGGTTGCGCCTTCGTCGCGGATTTCCCCGCCCGAACCAGTGGCCGCGCCGGCGAAGGGCGAAATGGCGGTGGGGTGATTGTGCGTTTCGACCTTGGCCAGAATATGGGTCAGTTCGTCACGATACTGGTACGTGCCATCGGGGCCGGGGTAGAACCGGCGGATTTCTGCGCCCACGATCACGGCGGCGTTATCGGAATACGCCACTACCGTGCCCTGCGGATGCGCCTTGTGCGTCTCGCGGATCATGCCGAACAGGGAATGCTGCTGGTCCTGCCCATCGACCGTCCAGGTGGCGTTGAAAATCTTATGCCGGCAATGCTCGGAGTTGGCCTGCGCAAACATCATCAACTCGACATCGGTCGGGTTACGCTTGATCGCCGTAAAGTTTTCCACGAGATACTCGATCTCGTCGGGCGATAGCGCCAAACCGAGCGTGGCATTCGCTTTTTCCAGCGCGGCTTGCCCGCCCGCCAAAATATCGACCGTTTCCAAAGGCTTGGGCGCGACGTGATGGAACAACGCCCGCGCCTCATCGATCGAGGCCAGTACCGACTCGGTCATACGATCATGTAAGCGCCGTGCTACCAGCGCCGACTTGGCAGCACCGGCATTCTGCAGGTAATAGGCCGTCACTCGCTCGATGCGGCGCACCGTGGCAAAGCCGCAATTACGCGCAATGTCGGTGGCCTTTGAGGCCCAGGGCGAGATGGTGCCCAGACGCGGGGTCACCACCAGCAGTTCCCCGGCCGGAACCGGCGCCCGCGTTGGCGCAACGGCCAGTAGCTCGCCCAAGCGGGCTTGCTCGGCCGCGCTCAGCGGCGCGCTCAGGTCAATCAGATACCAGTGTTCGGCGCTAACTTTGACTTTGGGGGCGATCGCCTCAAGCTGTTGCTGCAATCGGGCCAGACGGGAAGCGGAAAACGCGGCAGTGCCGCGAAGCGCGAGAAATTCAGCCATGGGAGCGCCAGAGGAAAATTCAGACAATCAGCCGACTCAACGAGGAGTCGCGGGAGGCGAAATTATAGCCTTGGCCCTCTGGCCGCCTAATCCCCACACCGGGAAAGACGGTCAAAAAAAACCCCGCCGGAGCGGGGATCTTTAGGAGAGGACGCCGGATTACAGCCGTTCCCAGATCGTGGTGATGCCCTGACCGCCGCCAATACACATCGTCGCCATGGCGTACTTGCCGCCAATGCGCTCCAGTTCATACAGCGCCTTGGTAATGATCACAGCACCGGAGGCACCCACCGGGTGGCCAATGGCGATCGCGCCGCCGTTCGGGTTGGTCTTGGCCGGGTCCAGCCCGAGGCCCTTGAGTACCGAGAGGCTCTGCGCAGCAAAGGCTTCGTTGGACTCGACCACATCCATCTGCGCGACCGTCAAGCCGGCCTTTTTCAGGGCAACTTGCGAGGAAGGCACCGGGCCATAGCCCATGATTTCGTTGGGCACGCCGGCGATGCCGTAGGCCACCAGGCGCGCCATCGGCTTGTGGCCATCGGCCTTGGCCTTGGCCGCATCGGCCAGCACCAGGAAAGCCGCGCCGTCGTTGATGCCAGAGGCATTACCCGCCGTCACCGTGCCGTCTTTCTTGAAGGCCGGCTTCATCTTGGCCAATGTTTCAAGCGTAGTGTTGGCCTTGACGTGCTCGTCGGTGTCAAACACCACGTCGCCCTTGCGTGTTTGCAGGGTAATCGGGACGATCTGCGTCTTGAAGCGGCCTTCGGCGACCGCTTTGGCGGCGCGCTGCTGCGATTCGAGAGCAAAGGCGTCCTGCTGCTCGCGGGTAATGTCGTATTTGGTTGCCAGATTCTCGGCGGTGATTCCCATGTGACCGACACCGAACGGATCGGTCAGCGCACAGGTCATGGTGTCGAGCATCTTCACGTCGCCCATGCGGGCACCCGTGCGCATGTTGGTCGAGAGATATCCGCCGCGCGACATCACCTCAACACCACCAGCAACGGCGTAATCGGCATCGCCCAGCAGCAGGGCCTGGGCGGCGCTCACCACGGCCTGCTGCGAGGAACCGCACAGACGATTGACAGCCACAGCCACCGATTCCATGGTCATGCCGCCCTGAATACTGGCATTGCGAGCGACGTAGGCGTAACGGGCTTCGGTCGGGATCACCGTGCCGACAGCGGCAAATGTGACCTTCTCGGGCGTAACCCCGGAGCGGCTGATCGCCTCCTTGATGACCAGGCCGCCCAATTCAGCCGGCTCCATGCCACTCAAAGAGCCACCGAATGCCCCTACTGCCGAACGAACGGCACTCAAAACGACTACTTCACGCTTTTCCGACATCCCGCTGCTCCTTAACTAGTTAAATTGACAGGCCCGACACCTTACCGGCAGCGACTGACAGGTCACTGACGATGCGAAATTACCGATTCCCAACAAAGACTTCACTCAACTGACGAAGCATTCCCGCCGTCGCTCCCCAGATGTTGTAGCCCTGCCAGGGCATAGACCAATAGTGATGAAGCTTACCCTGATGCATCACTTCGTGACGCACATGATTTTCCTGATCCATGAGAAAAGCCAGCGGAGTTTCAAACACCTCGGCGACTTCAAAATCGTCGCGCTTCAGTTCAAAGGGTGGCTTGATCAAGCCAATGACCGGCGTGACGACAAAGCCGGTAATGGTCAGAAACGGCGGCAGTCGACCAATGATCTGAACATGGCGGCGATGCAGGCCGACCTCTTCCTCCGCCTCGCGCAAGGCCGTTTCTTCGGCAGAATCATCATCACGTTCAGTGCGCCCGCCGGGAAAGCTGATTTGCCCGGCGTGATCACGCAAGTGACTGGTGCGTAACGTAAGCAAGACCGTGGGTTCTTGGTCACGCAGAACAACCGGCACCAACACGGCGGCGGGCACGAGCGGTCCCTCCGGCATGTAACTCTTGTCAATTTCGGCGGGCAAGACGCCGGCATCAAGCTGCTGACGCAGGTGGGCAATCAAGCCGGCAGGCTCGCTCATGCGCTTGCCGTCAATCGCGAAAATTTCCGTACTGCAGGGGAAAATCGGTGACCGACTTCTTGACCAGCGCAATCGTTTCCTGAAGCAAGTCACGCTTGGCACCGGTCACTCGAACCGCTTCGCCCTGAATGCTCGCCTGCACTTTAAGCTTGCTGTCCTTGATGATGCGCACCAGCTTCTTGGCGAGCTCCGCCTCGATGCCCACCTTGATGGTGAGAACCTGTTTCGACTTGTTGCCCGACACGGTTTGCACGTCGCCGGCCTCAAGACGCTTGGTACTTTCGCGTTCCTTCTTTTCCAGTTCTGGAAACAGAATGTCTTTTATCTGACTCAGCTGAAAATCAGAATCGCCCCAGAGCGTGATGAGCTTGTCCTTCTCGTTTAGCTCAACCTTGGCCGAGGTGCCCTTGAAGTCGTAGCGATTGCCGATATGGCGACCTGCCACATCGATGGCGTTCTTCAACGCCACCATGTCGGTCTCGGAGGTGATGTCAAATGACGGCATGATGTGATGGCTCAGGCAAAGTGGCAAACGTAATGATAGGGCTCACCGGTGACTTCAATGTCAAACGCTGAGTTGGCCGGCACGTTGAAACTTTCGCCGGCAGCAACTAACACCCAGTCCGCCCCTGCAAGCTTGTAACGACAGGCCCCGGCGACGGTTTCCATGATTTCGGCGGCTCCGGTATTAAAGGTCAGGGTCGCCGGCATGATCACGCCGACGCTCTTCCTGGTGCCGTCGGCCAGCACCAGGCTATGGCTCACGCACTTGCCATCGAAATAGACATTGGCCTTCTTCACCACAGCGACATTTTCAAAATTGCTCGACATTTCATATTCCCCAAATTTTCTGAATGATGGTTTTGGCGACAAAGCCCAGCATGCCGAACGACAGCACGAAAAACAGGATGAAGGTTCCCAGTTTGCCGGCCTTGGACTTCCAGGCCAGTTCGCCGATGATGAAGAGCATGTACAGCATGAACCCGCCGATCCCGAAGGTCATGCCGAATCCCGCGATTTGCTCCTCGGAGAAACCAAACATCGCCGTCTCGCCAGCGCCGACTTGCGGAAACTACTTCTTTGCCGCCGCTTTTTTGCCCGTCGCTTGCTTTGTCGCCGCTTTGTTGTCCGTACTAATGCTGACGCGGTTACCTGCAATACGCATGCGCAGGGCGTTCAGGCGGATGAAGCCGTGGGCATCCTTCTGGTCGTAGGCACCGGCATCGTCCTCAAAGGTGGCAATGGTCGGGTCGAACAGCGAATCGGTTTTCGAGTCACGGCCCACAACGATGACATTGCCCTTATAGAGTTTGATGCGCACCCAACCGTTGACGTTACCCTGCGTGTGATCAATCAGCGCCTGCAGCGCCTTGCGTTCCGGCGCCCACCAGTAGCCGTTGTAAATCAGGCTGGCATAGCGCGGCATCAGGTCGTCCTTCAGGTGCGCCACTTCGCGGTCGAGGCAGATCGACTCAATCGCACGGTGCGCCTTGAGCAAAATGGTGCCGCCGGGGGTTTCGTAGCAGCCGCGCGACTTCATGCCCACATAGCGATTCTCGACCAGATCGAGCCGGCCGATACCGTGCTTGCCGCCCAGGGTGTTCAGCGTGGCCAGCAGTTTGGCCGGGCTCATCTTCTGGCCATTGATGGCCACCGGGTCACCTTGTTTGAATTCGATGTCAATGTACTCGGCGGCGTTCGGTGCCTTTTCAGGCGAGACCGTCCAGCGCCACATCGACTCTTCCGCCTCAGCGGCGGGGTCTTCGAGATGACGTCCCTCGAAAGAAATGTGCAGCAGGTTGGCATCCATCGAATACGGCGAGCCACCCTTCTTGTGCTTCATGTCAATGGGAATGCCATGCGTTTCGGCATAGGCCATCAGTTTCTCGCGCGAGAGCAGATCCCACTCGCGCCACGGAGCGATGACCTTGACGTTGGGCATCAGCGCATAGGCCCCGAGCTCAAAGCGCACCTGATCGTTCCCCTTGCCGGTGGCCCCGTGCGAAATCGTGTCCGCGCCGACCTTCCTGGCGATCTCGACCAGGCGTTTGGCAATCAACGGACGGGCAATCGAGGTGCCCAAGAGGTATTCACCCTCGTAAATGGTGTTGGCACGAAACATCGGAAAGACGAAATCGCGCACAAACTCTTCACGCAGGTCGTCGATAAAAATATGTTCGGGCTTGATGCCCATCTTGATGGCCTTGGCGCGCGCCGGCTCCAGCTCTTCGCCCTGACCAAGGTCAGCGGTAAACGTCACCACCTCACACTGGTAGGTGTCTTGCAGCCATTTCAGAATGACCGAGGTGTCCAGACCGCCGGAATAGGCGAGAACAACGCGCTTGATTTTTTTCTCACCGGTTTTTTTGCTTGCTTTGCTGGTTGCCATGATCACAGTCCATCAAAAAATTAATCAATCGTCGACCCGCCCGAGCAGCAGGAACTCGATGAGTGCCTTCTGCACATGCAGGCGGTTTTCTGCTTCGTCCCACACCACGCTTTGCTTGCCATCAATCACATCAGCCGCCACCTCCTCACCGCGATGCGCGGGCAGGCAATGCATGAACAAGGCGTCAGGCTTGGCCACCGACATCATCGCGTCAGTGACCTGCCAGTTGGCAAAGGCCTTGTGGCGCGCTTCGCCCTCGGCTTCAAAACCCATCGAGGTCCAAACATCCGTAGTGACCAGATCGGCACCCCGACAAGCATCGTACGGGTCGGCAAAGACTTCGAAGCAGCCGGTATCGGTCACGCCCGCAACGGCGGGGTCGAGCGGGTAGCCGGCGGGCGTAGAAACATTGAGCCTGAAGTCGAGCAGTTTGGCCGCCTGCAACCAGGTGTTGCACATATTGTTCGCATCACCCACCCAGGCCACCGTCTTACCCTTGATCGGGCCACGGTGCTCAATGAAGGTGAAGATGTCGGCCAGAATCTGGCACGGGTGAAACTCGTTGGTCAAACCGTTGATCACCGGCACCCGCGACCACTTGGCGAACGTGTCGATGATCGCCTGCTCATAGGTGCGGATCATGATGATGTCGCTCATGCGCGAGATGACCTGCGCTGCGTCTTCCACGGGCTCACCGCGCCCCAGCTGTGAATCGCGGGTATTGAGATAAATCGCGGCACCACCGAGCTGATGCATGCCGGCCTCAAACGACAAGCGCGTGCGTGTGCTGGCTTTCTCGAAAATCATGACCAGCGTACGGTCTTCCAGTGGCCAGTAACGCTCATAAGCCTTGAACCGGCCTTTGATCACCGTACTGCGCTTGAAGAGATAGTCGAACTCGTCGGCGGTGCAGTCTGAAAACTGCAAAAAGTGGCGAGGAGTCGTCATTTACTTGGCCGCGAGGAATCTATTGACTAGCACCGACAAGCGGCCGACGAGTTCGTCGGCATCCGCTTCAGTAAAGATTAGCGGCGGCAGCAGACGCACCACACGCTCAGCCGTCACATTGATCAGCAGGCCATCGGCAAGGGCCAACTTAACCAGATCCGCACACGGGCGGTCCAGCTCAATGCCTATCATCAGGCCCATGCCCCGCACCTTGGTGGCCGGGCACGCCTGAGCGATGCCATCACGAATACGTTGCCCGATGCGCTCGGCATTCGCCAGCAGGCCCTGCCTTTCAATCACCTCCAGCGTTGTCAATGCCGCACGGCAAGCCAGCGGATTGCCGCCAAACGTAGAGCCGTGGTTGCCCGGGGCAAATACCCCTTTGGCCCGCCCTTCGCCCAGACAAGCGCCGATGGGAACGCCCGACCCCAAGCCCTTGGCCAACGACATCACGTCGGGCCGAATGCCCGCGTGCTGGTGAGCAAACCACTTGCCGGTACGGCCAATACCGGTCTGTACCTCGTCCAGCATCATCAGCCATTGCCGGGCATCGCACAACTCGCGCACCCCGCGCAAATACTCGGTTGACGCAACATTGATACCGCCTTCGCCCTGAATCGGTTCGAGCAGCACGGCCACAATGTTTTGATTATGTTCGGCAACTACTTTCAATGCGGCGAGATCGCCAAACGGTACGCGCAGAAAACCAGCCACGAGCGGCTCGAAGCCGGCCTGTACCTTGCGGTTACCTGTGGCCGAGAGCGTCGCTAGGGTGCGCCCATGGAACGACGACTCCATGACCACCACCACCGGTTGATCAACGCCGCGCTTGTGCCCGTAAAGCCGCGCCAGCTTTATCGTGGCCTCGTTGGCCTCGCAGCCAGAGTTACACAGGAAAACCTCGGACATGCCGGAAACCTCGGCCAGACGATCCGCCAACGCCTCGGCTTCGCGTACGCCGTAGAGATTCGAGGTATGAATCAACCGCCCTGCCTGCGCCGCCAAGTCAGCGACGAGTTGCGGGTGACCGTGCCCCAGCGTATTGACGGCAATGCCCGACAAGGCGTCAAGGTACTCCCGGCCTTCGGTGTCGTAAAGACGGCAAGCTTGCCCGTGAGTGAACGCGACCGGAAGTCGCGCATACGTGTTCATTAGATGAGACATAGACCGCTCCAAAAGGAACGCGCGTCAAAAAAACAGACGGCGACCAAGAAAAACCGGCCGCCGCACTTGTACCTGTCAGAATGTTAAGTCAAAAACAGGGGGCTGTATAGCAGCACACCCTTGCCGCGCACGCCTTGAGCAACAGGGCAAGACGGCCGATAACCGGAGACAAATGCGCGTGCTAATTGCAGTTTTCAATCAGAAAGGCGGCGTCGGGAAAACCACCACGGCATTGAATCTTGCCGCTGCCGCAGCGCGCAATGGGCACACCGTCACGCTCATTGATCTCGATCCGCAGGCACACCTGACCTCGATACTCGGCGTCCCCCCCGAGCGTGGCCGCGATAGCATGTTCGGCTTCTATCAGGACGACCGACCCCTGCATTCACTCGTCGTTGATTGGCCCGGACTGGGCAAGCTTATGCCCGCGCATAGCGAACTGATCAAAGTCGATTCGATCTTCGGCAAGGGCCCAGCGATTCTAGGCAAGCTTCATCGCGGTCTGGAGCAATACCGCAGCGATGAGCCCAACCGCACCGTGATTATTGACTGCTGCCCGTTTCTCGGAGTGCTTTCGCTCAATGCCGTGTTCTGTGCCGACACGGTGGTCGCTCCCGTTTCCACCGACTTTCTGGCGTTGCGTGGTGCGCAACAACTGGAGCGTACGCTCAACGCGCTAAATGGCGTACTCAAGCGACGTGTCGAGCGGCGCTACGTGCTGACACGATTTGACGCGCGCCGACGCATCAGCCACGAGATACGGGCGCAACTGCACGAACTGTTTGGTGATGATGCCTGCGAAATGGTGATACGCGAGAGCGTAGACCTGACGGAATCGCCGGCCCTGGGGAAAGATGTTTTCAGCCACTCACCCAAAGGGCGGGGCGCAGAAGACTATGAACGACTGTACCGCGACGTATTCGGACTCAGTGTGCCGGAGTGAGCGAACCGGCAGGGTCGCTGTTCAGCGAGTAATCACCGAAGCGACTTCCTCAAAACTCGCCGAGGGCACGCGCACGCCGCCATGCATGCACACGCAATCGATAATTTCGCATCGCGGATAGACTTGACGCAGCTTTTTTTGCGCCTCTGACTCGTCTTTGCCATGAATGGTCAAATTATCAACCACCAAACCAAGTCGAGTCTTTATCCGAAACGCATACTTGGTGAAAGCGACTTGTCGCATGCAAATCCCCCTTTATTTCAATGAGTTTGAGCAAGTATATGCAGTGGTTTCGTCAAGTTCAACGTATTTCTTTAATTATTTAGGATAAACCCGTCATGCCCTCCCAAAAAAACCGATGTAGCTGGTGCGCCGATGATCCGCTTTATGTGGCCTATCACGACACCGAGTGGGGAGTGCCCTGCCACAACGAACAAACCCTGTTCGAGTTCCTTATTCTTGAAGGAGCCCAAGCCGGTTTGTCGTGGATTACGGTACTACGCAAGCGCGAAAACTACCGCAAGGCCTTCGCCGGTTTCGATGCGCAGCAAATCGCGCGATTCAGTGACAACGACATCGCTCGACTGATGGGCGATGCCGGCATCATCCGCAACCGGCTGAAGATTGAGTCCGCCATCGGAAACGCCCGGGCCACCTGCGCACTGCACGATGCAGGGCAGACGCTGCACGACCTGTTCTGGAATTTCGTCGACGGCACGCCGGTAATCAACCACTGGCAGTCGCTGAGCGAGGTACCGGTATTTACCCCGGCCGCCGAGGCGCTCTCCAAAGAGCTCAAGAAGAAAGGTTTCCGCTTTGTCGGCCCGACGGTTATCTATTCACACATGCAGGCCACCGGCATGGTCAACGACCATGTGACAGGATGCTTCAGACACAAAGCGGTGCAGGTAAAGTAGCCAAAACACGGGCCGATAGAGGGCTATTGCTATGGCAATCCCCTGCCCGAAATGCTATCATCCTGACTCTTGTAAACCCGCCAAGAGAAGATGAATGTCTGAGACCGCCTTTTGCTACCACTGCAGGACACATCATCCAAAAGAGGAGATGCGACTCATCGATACCAAGGCTGGCAAACGCTGGCGTTGCATTCGCAGCATCGAAGCCACAAAAAAGGGACGCCTTGAGCGTGAGGCTTATGGCCGACAAGTAACTGCCATGAATAAAGCTGAAGCACAGCGTAAAGCCCGTCTGGTCCTCAATGGCAGAACAGCCACAACCCCGCCATAGATCGCACCCATAAGCCTGCTCCCGGCTTCTCAGTTGGGAAGCGTGCAATTCGAGGAACCGTAGATATTTGAGCGCCGAGAGAGTTAACAACTCCTCGGCGTTTTGTTTCACAATGGCTTACGACAACGAACAACTCACGGATTGGCCTCATGAGTGAAATTACCATTCAGCGATCGCACGGCTTGACCTTGAAAAAGGCGAAAACTGCGGCGGAGCAAATCGCGTCAGATTTATCTGATGAATTCAACATTGAGTACGAGTGGGACGGCAACACGCTGAATTTTCACCGCAGCGGAATTTCAGGCACCATGGCCGTGGACAAAAAGACCATCGCTATTAACGCGAAACTTAGCTTTTTGCTTCGCCCGATCAAGTCGAAGATCGAGCGCGAAATACATCGCTTCTGCGATGAAAACTTCGGACCGGAGACAGCCTGAATCTCGGCTTTTCTCCGGTCGCTGTTCAGCCTGGGCTTACTTGCTCATTTGAGCGAGCTAACCAGATCGATATATTGCTGCATCGCCTGGTCTTCGCTGGTTCCGCTTAACGCTGACCAGGCATCGTACTTGGCTCGACCAACCATATCGGTGAAGCCTGGACGTTTGCCCTGCACATCACCGTCGGTAGCCTGCTTGTAAAGCGAATAGAGCTTCAGCATGACCTCGTTGCTCGGGCGCTCCTTCAGCTTCTTTGAGTCTGCTGCAGCTGTTTCAAATTTCTTTTTTAATGCACTCATCTCGACCTCCTCCGCGTCAACGTAAAAATCAACTTCCTGTATTCAGGTACTCCCGAGAAAGGGCCAGGAACCACTCCCTCGATCGCCCCACCAGATAGGGTGCCACCAATGCCATGCATTGAAAGGTCCCCCGGGCAAGTGCATCACCGTCAAGCTTTCGGCGGGGGTCACGAACAAACTCAAACGACAACCAGTAGGTCGACAACACGGTTACATTCACTGCCAGAGTCTGTATCTCCCCAGTGGAGGCGCGGATATCGTCAGTCGCAACGAGACCCTGCAAAATAGCCGCAATCGTGGCGACCTCATGCCCGATGATTCGCTTGAAATGCGTTTCAAGAATTCGATTGCGCGACAGCAACTCGTTGATGTCGCGATACAGGAACCGGCACTCCCATATTTGCTCAAAAATCAGGTGGAGTAGCAGCCAGACATCCTCAACATTGGGCACCCTGCGCGCGGGCACAGCAAGGATATCGTCAATCTTCTTCTCGAAATCAGCAAACAAGGTCTCGATAATCTGATCCTTGCTGCGGAAGTGATAGTAAAGATTCCCCGGGCTAATTCCCATTTCATCGGAAATCAGCTGGGTTGTTACATTCGGCTCGCCAAAATCATTGAACAGCACGAGCGAAGTTTCAAGGATTCGTTCTTTTGTACGGCGCTTTGGTTTCTTTTCCATGCGTCCCTCACTCCAACGCTCAGAGCATAGCAGAAATATTTTCCCGAACGGCCGAATGCAAACGATTTAGCCTACGGTTATTCGGTAGGCTTTTTTACCACCTGATCCTCGCGTATCTTCACAGGGTAACGATTGCGCAACCCACTCATCCAACTGCCAAAATCCTCCTCGGCGATGAGTCGCGCGTACTGCTGCGAAAGCATGGCCAGACGGGGGTCATTCTTCTCGGCAGCAATAACGTCGGTCAGCTTGTACAACGTATAGCCGCCCCCTTCGGCTTTTGCGCCCACAAAGACGGGTAGCGCAGCACTATTGGCTGTGAAAATCGCCGTCGCGGCATCACGCGGCAAACCTTGAGGCGCTGCACGGAGAATCTTGCGCGACGCGCCCCATTTAACCTCATCGGAATCGCCCTTTAACAAAGCAGCGAGTTTCGCCTCGCCTTCCGCAATAGCGAGTTCGTTGGCTTTTTCCTGAGTCATCTGCTGAAGCACAACAGCCTTGACAAGATCAAAAGCTTGCACGGTCGCCGCCTTGTGCTCGATCACCCGGGCGGCTGCCATTTTTCCCGGGGCCAGTTCAACCGCTTCGGTGTTTTGCTTCTTTGACGTAGCGTCGGCCGCAAAGATTGCTGCCTGCAGCTTTGGGTTGTCGAAGGGGGCCGGCAAGCGATCTCCCTTGCGCAACCAGTCGCTCTTCTGCGTCACTAATTTCCATTGCGCTGCAGCCGGCTGAAGCGTGTCTGGCTGTTCGTACACCGTGTTATTAAATGCATCCACCGCTTCGGCAAATTTCCTCGTCGAGGCCTCTCGCTTCACCTCTGCCGCGATATCGGAGCGTACCTCTCCCAAAGGCACGACCCGCTCCGCCTTGATGCCAGTAACACGAATGATATGCAGACCAAAATCAGACCGAACGACCTCTGAGATTTGGTCCTGCTTCAAAGAAAAAACCGCATCCTCAAAGGGCTTCACCATCATGCCTTTACCGAACCACTCCAGATCGCCGCCCTTTTGCGCCGACCCTGGGTCTTGCGAATGCTTTTTGGCGAGTTCAACAAAGGTCTTCGGATTCGCCTTGACTTGCGAGAGAATTTCTTTTGCTTTGGTCTCGACCTTGGCAATGTCGGCGTCCGAAGCGTCTTTTGCTACGACGAGCAAAATGTGACTCGCACGACGTGTTTCTGCCTGCGTGTATCGCTCGGGATGGGCCTTGTAGCGTGCCTCTATATCGGCCTCTGAAACAGACACCTGCTGCGCAAGTGCCTCCTGATCGAGGACGACGTACTCGACTTTAACTTGCTCAGGAAGTTGAAATTTGCTCTGGTTGGCTTCATAGAACTTTTGTGCGGCGTCAGCGTCGATTTTTACCTGCTTGATGAAGGCTTCCGGCGCCACGCGATACTCGGCAACCGTTCTCTGCTCCAACTGTACAGAAGCCCAGCGTGCCGCTGACTGCTTGGCCACGACAACCGCCTCACCAACGGGTTGCACGAGTTGCTGCATGGCCATGTCCTGACGCAAGCGCGCCTCAAACCCCTCTTTACTCATTCCCCGTGCAGACACCAGCGCCTCGTAGCGTTCGGGCGAGAACTTGCCGTTGTCCTGAAGAACAGGAACTTGAGCAATGAATTGCGCCAAGGCTTCATCAGAGACCGCCAGATGGGCATCCTTGGCCGCAAGCGTCAGTAGTCGCTGGTTAACCATACTTGCGAGCACAGTTCTGCGTGCCTCCGGCGTGTCGAGCATCTTTGGATCGAAATTCTCGCGCAATTGCTGCTGCATCCGCTCGCCCTGCTCACGCAAGGACTGCTGAAACTCATGTTCTTTAATTTTTGTGTCGCCGACCACCGCAATTTCCGCTCCTGATGAATCATTGCTTATGTAGGATTCGACACCCCACATTGCAAAAGGGAGTGTGATCAGGGCAAGAAATCCCTGGACGATGCGGCGGTTATTTCTTACGGTATCAAACATGGGCGGCTAATCACACAATGAAATAAGGCGATACCCATGCATCGGGCTCGCCTTGAATAGGGAGGGAGAACTCAAACCCGCGAATCTTACCATTCAAGCCCATTATTCATGGCGAGAACAACGGCAAATATGACGGGTATCACCGCGATAGGTAACTCAGCCTGAAGCCCGCTGAAAATCCGCATAGGCTTGAGCAATACCTTCCGGCAAGGGTGTTCGGGCGACCCAGCCCAAGCGCGTCAGGCGACTGACGTCCATCAACTTGCGCGGGGTTCCATCAGGCTTGGTGGAATCAAAATCAAGGCGGCCAGGAAATCCGACCACCTCCCTGACAAGCTCGGCAAGTGCGCGAATGGTAAGGTCGTTGCCAACACCAATATTTACTACCGGCGGCATGAATTCACCGGTCGCCGACTCATCACTACCGAGCAAACCGGCATAGGTAGCATCCGGTAGCGAGATGAGATGCACGCAAGCATCCGCCATGTCGTCGCTATACAAAAACTCGCGTCGGGGCTCACCTGTACCCCAGACACTGACCGATGGTTTCCCGGCAATTTTGGCTTCATGGAAGCGCCGAATCATGGCCGGAATGACATGGGAGTTTTCCGGGTGGTAGTTGTCACCAGGCCCATAGAGATTCGTAGGCATGACAGCCAAATAATTCGTGCCATATTGTCGATTGAAGCTCCAGCACATTTCCACCCCGGCTATCTTGGCCAACGCATAGGGTCGGTTGGTCGGCTCTAGCGAGCCGGTAAGCAAGGATTCTTCTTTCAGCGGCTGCGGTGCCAGCTTCGGGTAGATACAACTCGATCCGAGGAACAACAGACGCTTCACTCCGCTGGCATGGCTAGAGGTGATGACATTGCTTTGAATTGCCAAGTTTTGCGCAATAAAGTCGGCAGGGTAAGTGTTGTTCGCATGGATGCCCCCCACCTTCGCAGCGGCCAGAAAAACGTACTCGGGACGCTCTGTCTCAAAGAATGTCGTTACCGCCGCCTGATTGGTGAGATCCAGTTCGGTATGCGTACGGGTCAAGATGCACGTATAGCCACGCGTCTGCAAATTGCGCACGATCGCGGAGCCCACCATTCCTCGGTGGCCCGCCACATAAATTCGGGAGCTTGGTTTCATGTTCACGTGGGCGATCTGCAGGGTTTAAGAACAGCTATCGGCAAGTCGGCGCTGGTAACACGGCGGTTTAGCTAGGCCAGTGAGATGGCGAATTGTTGCCAGCGCCAGGCGTCGTTACACATGTCCTGGAGCGAGCGCCGGGTCTGCCAACCCAAGGCTTCCTTGGCGAGCGTTGGGTCAGCCCACACCTGAGCGAGATCGCCGGCACGGCGCGGGCCGATGGTAAAGGGTACCGACTTGCCACTGGCCTGCTCGAAAGCCGCCACCATCTCGAGCACCGAATAGCCACGGCCAGCGCCCAGATTGACGGTAAGCAGACCGCCCTCGCGCCGCAGGTAATCGAGTGCCGAAACATGCCCCTCAGCCAAATCCATCACGTGAATATAGTCACGAACTCCGGTGCCATCGGGCGTCGGGTAATCATTTCCCCAAACGTTGAGGCACGCACGCTTGCCCACCGCGACCTGCGCAACGAAAGGCATAAGATTATTGGGGATACCTTGCGGATCTTCGCCGATGAGGCCGGAGGGATGAGCGCCTACCGGATTAAAGTAGCGAAGACAGCCAATACGCCACTGTGGGTCGGCCCGGTGCAGGTCAAAGAGAATCTGTTCTACCATCAGCTTGCTGCGGCCATAGGGATTGGTGGCCCCCGTGGGCATGGTCTCGACAAACGGCACCACAGGCTGCTCACCATAGACCGTGGCCGAGGAACTGAAGACCAGCGTCTTGACCCCTGCGCGACCCATGGCCTCAAACAGCTGGACACTGCCATGAACATTATTGTCGTAATACACCAGCGGCTGTTCGACCGACTCACCTACGGCCTTGAGGCCGGCAAAGTGGATAACGGCACTGATCGGGTGGTTGGCAAACACTTTGTCGAGCGTACCGGCATCGCGAATGTCGCCTTCGACAAAGTCCGGCCGCTGCCCCGCAAGACGCTCGATGCGTTCAAGCACGCTGACTTTGCTATTGCAGAGGTTGTCAAAAATCAGCAGCTTATGTCCAGACTGCGCGAGGGCCACGCAGGTATGTGAGCCAATGTAGCCAGTGCCACCTGTAACGAGTATGGTCATCTGCTGGCCTTAAGGGGTGCGCCCGTAAGTATCTTCAAAGCGCACAATGTCGTCCTCCCCCAGATAACTCCCGGACTGCACTTCGATGATCTCAAGCGGTATGGTGCCCGGATTCGCCAGACGATGGGTCTGACCAAGCGGAATATAGGTGCTCTGATTTTCGCTGAGCACAATGATTTTTTCGCCGTTGGTAATCTCGGCAGTACCTGAAACAACCACCCAGTGCTCGGCCCTGTGGTAGTGCATCTGCAAGCTCAGCGAAGCCCCCGGTTTGACTTGAATGCGTTTGACTTTGAAGCGCCCGCCTTCATCAATACTGTCGTACCAGCCCCAGGGACGATGCACCTTGCGATGCAGCGCAAGCTCCGTACGCTCCAGTTCCTGCAAGATACCCACGATCTTCTTGACATCCTGACTGCGCGTCCGGTCAGTGACCAGAACCGCGTCCGCCGTTTCGATCACCATGACATCGCTTAAACCGACCACACTGACCAGCCGGCTGTTAGCGTGCACCAGACAGTTGTGGCTGTCCTGAATCACCACATCGCCGTGCTGCGCATTGCCATGAGCATCTTTCTGCGAGATTTGCCAAACGGCATCCCAGGCACCCAAATCACTCCATCCTGCCGCCAGCGGCACCATGCGCATGGAGATTTCACTGCCCGGACAGCGTTCCATGACCGCATAGTCAATAGATTCGGAGGGAATGGCAGCAAAGGCCTCCTTGCCAGGCCGCACAAAAGGGGCATCATCCTTGCGGCCCGCCCAGGCAGCCTGGGTGCCAGCCAGGATATCTGGCCGCCAACGCCCAAGGGCACGGAGCCAGACCGAGGCTTTGAGCACGAACATGCCACCGTTCCAATAGTAATCACCGGACGCGAGGTAGCTAGCGGCGGTACTTTGGTCGGGCTTCTCAACAAATCGCCGTACCACCAGCGCCGAGTTGACAACATCGGCGGGATCAGCGGGTTCGGCCTGAATATAGCCGTAGCCGGTCTCTGGACGATCGGGGGCAATGCCGAGAATGACGATGGCATCGTCCTGCGCGGCCGTCACGGCCTTCTGCAAGGCCTGGGAAAAAGCCACGCCATCGGTAACCGTCTGGTCTGCCGGAGTCACCACCAGAATCGGGTCGCCCTCCTCCCCTTGTGCGGCGACGGCCGCGAGGGCGGCCAAGGTCAAGGCTGGTGCCGTGTTGCGCCCCAGTGGCTCGAGCAACAGGGTTGCGCCAGCGACCTTGATCTCGCGCAGTTGTTCAAGCGCAAGAAATCGATGTTCATCATTACCCACAACCAGTGGCGGCGCCGCGTCCGCCAGCGCTGCCAAGCGCTGTACCGCTTGCTGAAATAGCGTCGCGTCGCCAGCCAGCGAAAGAAACTGCTTAGGGAAACCCGCGCGTGATAGCGGCCACAAGCGGGTGCCCGAACCGCCGCAGAGGATGACAGGCTGAATGCGAACGGCCACCCTATTCACTCGTGGTAGTCCATGGCCTTGTAACCATGCTTTTTGATGAGTTCATCACGCTCGGCGGCTTTGAGATCTTCTCGAACCATTTCGCTCACAAGTTCGTCAAAGGTGGTTCGCGGTGTCCAGCCCAACTTTTCCCTGGCCTTGGTCGGGTCGCCGAGCAAGGTCTCAACCTCGGTAGGGCGGAAATAGCGCGGGTCAACCGCGACAACAACCTTTCCGTCAGGGAGAGCGCCCTTTTCATCAACACCTTGACCAGACCAGGCGATAGTAATGCCCAACTCCCTGGCGGCCGCATTGACAAAATCGCGCACGCTGTACTGTACGCCGGTAGCAATAACGAAATCCTCCGGGTGATCTTGCTGGAGCATCAGCCATTGCATTTCTACGTAGTCCCGCGCATGTCCCCAGTCGCGCTTGGCGTCCATGTTGCCCAAATACAGACAGTCTTGCAGACCGAGCTTTATGCGCGCGAGTGCCCGGGTGATCTTGCGTGTGACAAAGGTTTCGCCGCGAATCGGGCTCTCATGATTGAACAGGATGCCGTTGCAGGCGTAGACACCATAGGCCTCGCGGTAGTTCACAACGATCCAGTAGCCATACATTTTGGCAACGGCGTAGGGGCTGCGCGGATAGAACGGCGTAGTCTCTTTTTGAGGGATTTCTTGAACCAGTCCGTAGAGTTCGGATGTTGATGCCTGGTAAAACCTGGTTTTCTTCTCCAGACCAAGAATTCGGATGGCCTCAAGTAGTCGCAGCACTCCGAGCGCATCAGAGTTCGCGGTGTATTCGGGCTCCTCGAAGCTCACTGCCACGTGGCTTTGCGCCGCCAGGTTATAGATTTCGTCGGGCTGCACTTGTTGCACGATGCGCACCAGACTCGATGAGTCAGTCATGTCGCCATAGTGCAGAATGAAATTACGGTTATTGACGTGCGGATCCTGATACAGATGGTCTATTCGATCGGTATTGAATAGCGACGCACGGCGCTTTATGCCATGCACAACATAGCCTTTTTTAAGTAAAAACTCGGCGAGGTAAGCACCGTCTTGGCCTGTAACGCCGGTGATCAGGGCAACTTTTGTCATAGAGTATTGAGCGTGAAAGGGAAATCCAGCGATTGATTCTCGCATGAAGCTTGCGCCTCATTAGCAAAGAGCAAAGCGGATTCCTCGTCAAGCTCCAGAAACTAAAAACGGAACCACAGTTCCGCTTTTTACTTCCACGATGAATTCTTGGTGGGCGATGACGGGCTCGAACCGCCGACATCCTCCTTGTAAGGGAGGCGCTCTACCAACTGAGCTAATCGCCCGCTTTTGCAAGAGCGATATGCGTCTTGCAAGCGAGATGAAATTTTAACCGCTTTTAGTGCGTAACGATGCTCGATGTCGCAGGCAGCCCCGTCGGGTCTACGCTCACCACTGCGGCAAGGTCTCTCTCAGCCAATGGAACCGGCTGACGCTCAAGTGCGATTTCCAGAACCTGATCAATCCAGCGTACGGGTCGAATCTCGATCTTGCTCTTGATCGTATCGGGAATTTCGACTAAATCCTTGACGTTTTCCTCAGGGATGAGGGCAAGTCGAATCCCACCTCGAACGGCGGCCAATAGCTTTTCCTTCAAGCCGCCAATCGCCAACACCTCACCGCGAAGTGTAATTTCGCCGGTCATTGCAACGTCGGCCAGAACGGGGATACCTGTCAGGACCGACACCATCGCTGTGGTGATGGCAATACCCGCCGACGGGCCATCCTTGGGCGTAGCACCCTCGGGAAAATGAATATGCAGGTCACGCTTTTCAAAAACTTCATCGCTGATTCCTAGCTTAGCGGCGCGACTACGCACGACCGAGCGAGCGGCTTCGACCGACTCTTTCATCACATCACCCAACTGCCCGGTACGGATGATGTTGCCCTTGCCGGGCATGACCGTTCCTTCAACGGTCAGCAACTCGCCACCCACCTCGGTCCAAGCGAGACCCGTAACCTGACCGATCTGATTTTCTTTCTCGGCAACGCCAAACGAGTAGCGACGCACGCCCAGATACTTATCCAGGTTCTTGTCATTGACGATGATCTTGTTCTTGCGCGGACGCATCACCAAGGCCTTGACAACCTTGCGGCAGATTTTTGAAATATCACGCTCCAGAGCCCGCACACCGGCTTCGCGGGTGTAGTAGCGCACAATGTCGCGCAATGCGTCTTCGGTTACGGTGAGTTCATCGACCTTGATGCCGTTCGCTTTCATTTGCTTGGGCAGCAGATAGCGTTCGGCAATGCTGACCTTTTCGTCCTCGGTGTAACCAGAAAGACGAATCACCTCAAGTCGGTCAAGCAAAGCCGGTGGAATGTTCAGCGAATTCGCGGTCGCAACGAACATCACGTCGGAAAGATCAAAATCCACCTCGATATAGTGGTCCTGAAAGGTGTGATTTTGCTCGGGGTCAAGTACCTCAAGCAGTGCCGACGAAGGGTCCCCACGAAAATCCTGCCCCAGTTTGTCGACTTCATCGAGCAGGAACAGCGGGTTTTTCACGCCGACCTTGGTCATGTTGGTCAAAATCTTGCCCGGCATCGAGCCGATGTAGGTACGTCGATGACCACGTATCTCGGCCTCATCGCGCACGCCACCTAAGGCCATGCGGATGAATTTCCGGTTGGTTGCCTTGGCAATCGATTGTCCGAGCGAGGTCTTGCCAACGCCGGGCGGCCCAACCAGACAAAGGATCGGTGCCTTAACCTTGTCCACGCGCTGCTGCACCGCCAGGTACTCCACGATGCGCTCTTTTACTTTCTCGAGACCGAAATGGTCCTTGTCGAGAATTTTTTCGGCGGCAGGGAGGTCTTTGCTGATGCGCGACTTCTTGCGCCAAGGCAGCCCCACGACAGTTTCGATGTAATTTCGTACCACAGTCGCCTCAGCCGACATCGGTGACATCAACTTGAGCTTTTTCATTTCGGCATTGACTTTGGTCAGTGCCTCTTTGCTCATGCCTGCCGCCTTGATCTTCTTCTCCATTTCCTCGATGTCAGCACCTTCTTCGCCCTCACCCAGTTCCTTTTGAATCGCCTTGACCTGCTCGTTCAAGTAATACTCGCGCTGACTCTTCTCCATCTGACGTTTGACGCGGCCGCGAATACGCTTTTCAACCTGAAGAATGTCTAACTCAGACTCAAGTTGAGCCAACAGCTTGTCCAGACGCTCGGTGACGTCCAGCACCTCGAGAATTTCCTGCTTTTGCTCGAGCTTGAGCGGTAAATGCGCGGCAATCGTATCTGCCAAACGCCCCGCCTCCTCTATGCCCCCCAGTGAGGTGAGTATTTCTGGAGGAATCTTTTTGTTCAGCTTGACGTATTGGTCGAACTGCGCGAGCACCGTTCGCCGCATGGCCTCAAGCTCATTGTCGGCGCGATCAGCCAAGGGGATCAACTCGATGTCTGCAACAAAGACAACTCCCTGATCCAACACGCGAGTCACCGTTGCTCGGCTGATACCTTCAACCAGCACCTTGACGGTGCCGTCAGGCAATTTGAGCATTTGCAATATGTTGGCGACGCAGCCAATGGGATACATGTCCTCGATGGATGGCTCATCTTTGGCAGCCGACTTTTGTGCCACCAACAGAATGCTTTTCCCAGCCTCCATGGCCATTTCCAGAGCCTTGATCGACTTTGGCCGTCCTACAAAGAGCGGGATCACCATGTGAGGAAACACAACCACATCGCGCAATGGCAGTAGCGGAAGGGGTGACGGGATAGACGACATAGGCGAAGAGATATCAGACATTTCAATGTCCTTAGTGACACAAATGGGGATCAGCAGGGGAGTTGGGGACACTACCCCTTGTTTTCAAGGGGCAGCATACCGCAGCCTGTCAGTTCGAACCAGAAACCTTTGGGCGCTTGGTCTGGCTGACCGGAGTTTCCTGATAGATCATCAACGGCCGGGCAGAGCCGTCGATCGTTGTCTCATCAACCACAACTTTACTGACCCCTTCGGTCGTCGGTAGCTCATACATCGTATCGAGCAAGACCCCTTCCAGGATCGAGCGAAGCCCTCGCGCACCGGTTTTTCGCTTGATGGCTTTTCGAGCAATCGCATGCAAGGCCGAAGTGCGAACCTCAAGCTCGACACCTTCCATCCCGAAAAGCTTTTGATACTGCTTAACCAGCGCATTTTTGGGTTCGGTCAGTATTTGAATCAAAGCAGCTTCGTCGAGTTCCTGTAGTGTTGCCACCACCGGCAGTCGGCCGATCAACTCAGGAATCAAGCCGAACTTGATCAGATCTTCGGGTTCCACCTCTTGCAGCAAATCAGAGACGTTGCGCCCTTCCTTGCTGCGAACCTCGGCACCAAAACCAATGCCCCCACGCTCGGAACGATTGCGAATGACCTTCTCCAGGCCATCAAAAGCACCGCCGCAGATAAACAAAATATTCGTCGTATCGATCTGAATGAAATCCTGATTCGGGTGTTTGCGCCCGCCCTGGGGCGGAATGCTCGCCACCGTGCCCTCGATCAGCTTCAGCAAAGCTTGCTGCACGCCCTCACCCGACACATCCCGCGTAATCGACGGATTATCGGCCTTACGCGATATTTTATCTATTTCATCAATATAAACAATGCCTTGCTGCGCCTTCTCAACATCATGATCGCAGGTCTGCAGCAGCTTCTGAATGATATTTTCAACATCTTCACCCACGTATCCGGCCTCGGTGAGTGTTGTCGCATCCGCCATCACGAAAGGCACATTGAGCAAACGTGCCATCGTCTGAGCCAGCAGGGTTTTTCCGGAACCCGTGGGGCCAATCAAAAGAATATTGCTCTTGGCCAACTCGACTTCGTCAGCACCGCGCCCCTTGCCTTCCTGATGCCGAATACGCTTGTAGTGGTTGTAAACAGCCACCGCAAGATTCTTCTTGGCACCGTCTTGCCCGATAACGTACTGATCGAGACGCTCTCGAATCTCTTTCGGGGCTGGCAAATCCGCGCCTGACTTGCTTGCCGGATCAGCGGCAATCTCATCACGAACGATGTCATTGCATAGTTCAATGCATTCGTCACAGATGAATACAGAGGGACCGGCAATCAGCTTCTTGACCTCGTGCTGGCTTTTGCCACAGAACGAGCAA
This sequence comes from Rhodocyclaceae bacterium, assembly GCA_016702335.1. Classification (GTDB taxonomy): domain Bacteria; phylum Pseudomonadota; class Gammaproteobacteria; order Burkholderiales; family Rhodocyclaceae; genus JADJEF01. The sequence goes on along the minus strand of JADJEF010000018.1, from coordinate 274,823 downwards.
TAGAGCATTTTTTCAACGCCGGATTTCTTTTCTGCCATAGCGATCCTTGAACGTAGTTACTTTCCAGCCCAAATAGCTCAGGCAGCGGCTTGTTCGCGCGAAGTCAGCACCTTATCGACAAGACCATACTCGACCGCCGCATCGGCAGACAAAAAGTTATCGCGATCGGTGTCACGTTCGACCCGCTCAATGGCCTGGCCCGTATGCTGGGCAAGCATGTTGTTGAGCTTTTGCTTCAGAAACAAAATCTCTTTGGCGTGAATCTCGATATCCGACGCCTGCCCTTGAAACCCACCCATAGGCTGATGAATCATCACCCGCGAATTCGGCAGGCAATAGCGCTTGCCCTTCTCGCCAGCAGCAAGGAGGAACGCCCCCATGCTGGCAGCCTGACCAATACACAGCGTCGAGACATTCGGCTTGATGAACTGCATGGTGTCGTAAATCGCCATACCCGCAGTGACCGACCCACCGGGCGAGTTGATGTAGAAATAAATGTCCTTGTCCGGGTTCTCAGACTCAAGGAACAGCAACTGCGCCACGATCAGGTTCGCCGTCGAATCATTCACCGGCCCGACCAGAAAGATCACCCGCTCGCGCAACAATCGCGAGTAGATATCGTAGGCGCGCTCACCCCGTCCACTGGTCTCGATAACCATGGGAACCATGCCCAAGGCCTGTGCATCCATCGCACCACCACTCATGATTCCACCGCCGTTCATGTGATTCGACATCAGTTTCTCCGGTTTACGTTCAGTTCGCGTTCGCCATCAGTTCATCGAAGCTTACTGGCTTCTCTGTCACCTGAGCATTCGCCAACATCCACTCTACAACATTGTTTTCGACCGCCAGAGCCTCGGCTTCGCCCAATCGCTGGGGATCTGAGTAGTACCAACGCACGACTTCTCGCGGATCTTCAAACGTTTCTGCGAAATCATCAACGATGGCGCGAACCTGATCTGGCTTGGCCTGAAGGCCCTTGCTCTTCACCACCTCAGCCAACAACAACCCCAGTTTCACACGCCGAGTTGCCTGCTCGGCAAACCAGGCGGGCTCAACCGGGATATTTTTCATCGCCATGCCACGCGATTCCATCTCGCGCTTGGCGTTCTCGGCCATCTGCTGCGACTCCGCCTCGATCAGCGCTTTGGGCACTTCGATGGGGTTCACCGCCAACAAAGCGTCCATGACTTGATTCTTGATACGAGACTGGAGCCGCTTTTTTACTTCTCGCTCAAGATTGGTCCTAACTTCGGCGCGCATCTTGTCAACATCGCCATCGGCAACACCCAAACCCTTGGCAAACTCGGCATCCAGCTCAGGCAGCAGCGGTGCCTCGACTGACTTGACGGTCATCTCGAACTGACAGGTCTTGCCCGCCAACTCCTTGGCTTGATAGTCCTCTGGGAAGGCCACATCAAACTTCTTGACTTCGCCGGCACTCGCCCCTTCCAACTGAGCATCGAAATCCGGCAGCATCATGCCACCGCCGACCATCACGGTGTAGTCCGTTGCTTTGCCGCCGGCGAACTCTTCACCATCTTTCGTGCCAACAAAGTCGATTACCAGACGATCATCTTTCTGCGAAGGACGCGCAGCGGGTGCATAGCTCACGCGCTGCTTGCGCAAGACCTCAAGCGTCTGCGCGACTTCCGCCTCGCCTACCGCCAAGGTCGCTTTCTCAACGGCTTGAGAAGATACATCGGCCAACTGAATGCTCGGATACACCTCGAAAATCGCAGAGAAACCCAATTGCCCGTCAGCCGCATTGGCCGAGGGCTCGATGCGAGGATAGCCCGCAACCCGCAGGTTCTGGGCACGTACCTGCTCACCGAAGGCACGTTCGACAGCCGCCCCAAGCGACTCGGAGCGCGCCTGCGACCCGTATTGCTGGGCAATCATCTTCATCGGCACCTTGCCCGGCCGAAAACCGGCCATTTTGACCGTGCGCGACATCTGCTGAAGACGTTTTGCGACATCCTGCTCAATATCCGCGAGCACCACCGTCATATCGATCCGGCGTTCCAAGCTACTGGTGGGGGCTGGCGCTGTCTCGACTGTCGCCACTGCGTTTTCCGTCATAGTGATTTCTGCCTATTGAATTTAAAGTGTTTTTGGTGCCCAGGAAGGGACTCGAACCCCCACGCCGCGAGGCGCCAGAACCTAAATCTGGTGCGTCTACCAATTCCGCCACCTGGGCAAGCAAGCGAGATCTTCCGGTTGGCAAACAACGATGGACCCGCTCGACTGCAAGGGCGGCATTCTACCTATTTTCCTTTTGACCTCGCCGTCGAATGGTGGGCTTTTGCGCGAGAACACGAGTCTTTGAAGCCTATACTTCCCAAAATCTAAGCTGAGACATCTTTATCTTGTCGCCGATAAGTGTTTTGTAAGAAACATCAAATCGCCATCTCACCAGCGCCGGCTTGCGGTTAGTTCGCTTGACGGAGCGAAGCCACTTACCCGCACTACTAAATGACGTTACCTTCAGTTCCAGCAAACGATCTTAATCATGTGCTACGGCATACAGAAGAAGTCTGGTCTGCATTGCGTGGCGCGCATTTTTTAATCACCGGGGCCACAGGTTTTTATGGCAAGTGGTTGCTCGAAAGCATCAGCGCAGCCAACAACCAACTCGGAACCGGCATTAGCGCCAGTCTACCCAGTCGCGACCCCACCCGGTTCGCGCACGAATACCCCAGACTGGCAATGCGTCCGGAGTTCGATTGGTGTCAATGCACTTCGCTAGCCACGGCAGACTTCCCCCAAGCATGCGACTTCGTCATTGACCTCGCCACGCCCACGGCTGCTGAAATCGGCGCTGGTGGAACGGTGCTAGCGGAAGCCACACTCGCCTCTACTGCGCAAGTCATTGCCTATGCGAAGCGAAGTGGCGCGACACGCGTGCTCTATGCCAGTTCAGGTGCGGTGTATGGCACTACGAGCCAGTTGGCCTATTGCGAGCTCAAAAAACGGACCGAGGCGCTCTATCTGGGCAGCGGTCTGAACGTTGTCATCGCGCGCGGGTTCGCCTTCATAGGGCCGTACCTACCACTAACTAACAAATTTGCGGTAGGCAGCTTTATTCGCGATGCTCTCGCGGGTGGCCCGATAAGGGTACAAGGGGACGGTACGCCGGTACGCAGCTTTCTTTACGGCGCCGATCTGGCAGTCTGGCTGCTAACCCTCCTGGTCAACGGCGACGTAGCGCAGACTTACGATGTCGGATCGGACGAGGATGTCAGCATTGGTGAATTGGCACGACGTATTGCCGCGCATCGCAATGTGAACGTCATCATCGAAGGCCACGAGAATGACGCATCACCAATACCCCAATACGTTCCGACGCTGACTGCAGCGCATACGGCTCTAGGACTACGCCCCTTGGTCAGGCTTGATGAAGCCATTGGTCGGACGTTGGCCATACACGCCCGATGATCACCCTGTCGCCGCACCATTGACGGCTTGGTGATCGAATATTTGATAGCTCACGCGACGAAAGGCAGTCACGCCTCATTCCAGTACCTCATACAACACAGACCAGTTCATTGAAGTCCATGCCCGATTCCTCTCCTGAGTCTTTCCCTGATTTTTCGCCGCGATCTGGTTCAACCACTCCCGTAGCACCGCCCACAATCTTGATCCATTTGCGACCACGGCACGGCCTAGCGAGAATCGACTTTGGCGAGCTTTGGCATTATCGCGACCTGCTTTGGTTTCTGGCAGTTCGCGACATCAAGGTTCGGTATAAGCAGACAGCATTGGGTGCTACTTGGGCAGTCTTGCAGCCCTTCGCCACCATGGTGGTTTTTAGCGTGTTCTTTGGTCATCTGGCCGGTATGAGTTCCCAGATTGAAAGTGGAATACCTTATCCAATCTATACGTTTTGTGCGCTACTGCCTTGGCAGCTTTTCGCCCAGGCAATGGGTGCATCAAGCGCTAGCTTGGTAGATAGCCAGAACCTGATTGCCAAAGTCTATTTTCCTCGACTACTGATCCCGTTTGCAGCTGTGATAGGTAGTTTGGTTGATTTTGCCGTCGCTTTCGCAATACTGCTGGCCATGATGATAATTTACGGTATCCCCCCCGGAGGGGCGATACTGACTCTGCCCCTGCTGGTCGCATTCGCCGTCTTGACCGCGCTAGCTGTTGGCTTGTGGCTATCGGCGCTGAGTGCAATGTATCGGGACTTCCGTTACACCACGGGTTTCCTGATTCAAATCTGGCTCTTCATAACTCCTGTAGCCTACCCGCTAAGTATTGTTCCTGATAAATGGCGTCTTCTGTATGGGCTTAACCCGATGGTAGGCGTGGTGGAAGGCTTCAGGTGGGCGCTACTAGGTAGCTCAGCGCCACCAGTTTTTTTACTGGTGGTCTCGCTGACCGTGGTGCTGACGACATTGATTTCCGGCATGCTTTACTTTCGCGCCATGGAACGAACAATGGCGGACTGGGTATGAATATTCCCAGGAGGTGGATATGACCAAATTAATCAAATGTCCGATATAGCCATAAGAGTAGAAGGCTTAGGCAAGCAGTATCGATTAGGCCAGCGAGCGTCCTACAGACGACTGACTGAAAGCCTGACCGACTTGGCTACGGCACCATTTAGGGCGATCCGTCAAAGAATCGATGCATCTGTTAAGCAGGGAGGCACCCGAGAACCGCCAGATGATGGCACTTTCTGGGCCCTAGACGACGTAAGTTTTGAGATAAAACAGGGTGAAGTCGTAGGCATCGTCGGGCGAAACGGTGCTGGAAAGAGCACTCTGTTAAAAATCCTGTCCAGAATTACAGAACCGACCAAGGGCGATGTCTGGTTGCACGGACGAGTTGCAAGTCTGCTAGAAGTAGGTACGGGGTTTCACCCAGAACTAAGCGGCCGTGAAAACATCTTTCTAAATGGCGCGATTTTAGGCATGAGGCGCAGGGAAATCCTGCAAAAATTCGACGAGATTGTTGCATTTTCAGAAGTGGAGAAATTTCTCGATACACCGGTCAAACATTACTCGAGCGGAATGTATATGCGTTTAGCGTTTTCGGTTGCCGCGCACCTTGAGCCAGAAATTTTGCTTGTGGATGAAGTACTTGCGGTTGGAGATGTACAGTTTCAAAGGAAATGCCTCACAAAGATTAATGACATAGGAAAAGACGGGCGAACGGTTATTTTTGTTAGTCATAATATAGGAGCAATTTCCACTCTATGCAATAAGGCAATATTTTTGATGAATGGATTAATTCATAGCCAAGGCCAAACAAAAGAAATTATTCATGAGTACTTAACTACGGTTGATAGAAAAAACCCGAGTTCAAGCAAACTTACAATAAATGATGGGGATAAAACTGCAACCATAAGTTCAATAGAAATAATTGACCGCGATAACTCACCCGTCACAAATCTAGTTGTAGATAAGTCATTTGGAATAGCATTCGACTTTAATGTCATAGAAGCCAACGCCAACCCTCAACCATGTATTCTATTAAGCACTACAGATGGCATTAAGCTATTTCAAAGCATCTGTACAGATAACTTTACTGCCATTAAACAATATCGCGCGATAATCTGGATTCCAGAAAACTTCCTAAATGATCGCGAATACATCTTAACCTGCGCACTCACATCACCTAACCCAACAAGAATTCATGTTTCCGTTGACACAACCATTACGGTACTGGACAATATTAACGCGCCAACCCGTGGAGATTACAAGGGGATCATGCATGGAGTACTACGTCCACTGCTCAATTGGGAAGTCAAATGAGCATCTACAATAATCGTTTAATTATATCGATTCAGACTACCATGCACATTGCTAGCGCCACCCAGAATAAATTAATTACTGATAGTTTTTTTGGAGATTTTTCGTAGGCGGATTCTATATGCGACTGAAAAACATAGATTTAGTCGTCAGTGTTTGTGCTACCAAAGATCTTCAGACATGGTCCGTCGCGTCACTAGCCATTCCAAAATATATCGATAGCGCATCATATGTCGTAATCGTCCCTGAACACGCAATAAAATTATTCCGAGAAAATACCGTTCCTGCAATTCAAGTTATCAGCGAAGAGACTGTTTTACCATCATCCTATCTGAAAAAAATTGAACGTCATTTAGATCAAAATCACACAAGGGATCAGCGCTCAAGAAGTAACTGGCTATACCAACAGTTTTTAAAAATTGAATTTGCGCGAAGTTGCAGTCAGGAACGAATTTTAATTTGGGATGCCGATACTGTTCCGCTTCGTCCTTTGAAGTTTTTCGATGAGGTCGGCAGACCACGATACTTTACCGGCAACGAATCACACAAACCATATTTCGATTTAATTAGAATAGTTTTTGGCTTAAAAAGATCAATTAAATCGTCTTTCGTTGCTCAGTGCCTTCCTTTCTATGGCCATGCAATTGAATCTATGTTGCAGGAAATTGAATCAAGGAGCAACCTCGACTGGAAATCCACAATTCTTCAAGCAATTACCCCTGAATCAGGATCATCGCCATTTAGTGAGTATGAAACAATTGGAACATGGATGTGTAGTGAAAGATTCAGGGGTCCAAAACCCATTCCACAAAAACATGGAAATCACTGGTTGCGTAATGGATATAGCCATTTAGGTCCTGCATGTAATCTAGAAATATTCACAAATCATCCATCACTCCGAAAGATGCACTTTGTCACTTTCGAAAATTATCATGCCCCATATAGCCACTACTTGCCAATAAACCAATTAAAATCTAATAATAAATTTACTTCGATGAAAATAGAAATATTTTCAATTACTTTAGAATTTAATTTAAAGAAAGCATCGCCCAACTCAGTATCCATTTTTCTTCGCGATTTTTTTGAAGGCGCCCCATTAGCGGTGATAGTGCAGATTGGTGCAAATGATGGAGTCAGTAGCGATCCTCTTCGGTCATATTTAGCTCACCATGCTGGGAAGACGATACTAGTCGAGGCACTTCCCTATTACTGCGCCCCTGTACGTATGCTATACTGTAAAAAATCAAATATCTCTATCGTGAACGCGGTCATCGGAAAAGAACGGACCACAAATAGATTCTATTTTATAGACCCAATCGTTGCAAATGAGATGGATGGTGATGGCCCAAAGAATAGATGGGCACATGGGCAAGGATCATTTCAGCGAGAGACTATTGTACATTGGATAAAAAAAAATCAATTCAGAGGAAATAAATACCAACAAAACATTTCCCGTTATATTAACTCAATTCTAAATATTGAATTAGAAGCCATCACTTTGGCAGACATAGAAAGACAGCACTCAATTACAAGAATTGATTTATTAATACTGGACGTTCAAGGTGCTGAATGGCTAATACTGAGCACCTTAAAGCAACTTTCAAAGCTACCTCGATTTATTATTTACGAGGATGATTATTCGTTATCGTCGACAGACAGTGATCAGCTGCAGGCTTTTCTAACACTGCTTGGATATGTGTTTATCGTTGGCGATACAGACAAGCTATGGGGCATCGCCGCACAGGACGACCCCATTCAAAACTAGCACTGATTTTTTAGACCAAAAGGCGGATTGTGGGGCGCACGATTGTTTCGAACGCACAATGAAGCCATTCTTTGCTTGGTCACGTCCAACTCTGCTGGCCTAGGTGAGAAATGATGAGCAACTTAATCGGAACCCAAAACGAATCGGCTCGTGATGCGTGGGTCAGGAAAGTCCTAAATAACTTGGTGCGAGGAAGTCGAATACTTGATGCCGGAGCTGGCGAACAGAAATATCGTGAGGATTGCGAGCACTTGGAATACGTTGCACAAGACTTTGCGCAATACGATCCTTTGGCGTCCCGAACGGCACTGCAAGCGAAAAAATGGGACTACGGCAAGCTCGATATTGTTAGCGATATAACCAATATTCCGGTGCCAGACGAATCGTTTGAAGCAATTCTGTGTACCGAAGTGCTTGAGCATATTAAAAATCCAGTACTAGCCATCAAGGAATTTGCACGTATCCTCAAGCCTGGTGGCCATCTGATCCTTACTGCGCCATTTTGCAGCCTAACACATTTTGCGCCACACTTTTATTCAACTGGGTTTAGTCGATATTTTTACGAAGAGGTCTGTCCTACATACAATCTTGAAATACTTCAAATCGATCCAAATGGAAGCTATTTTGAATATATTGGCCAAGAATTGCGTCGCCTGCCAAGCGTTGCGGAACGGTACACAAAAACTCACATGAACGTGATCAATCGAATTGTGTTAAGAGTAATGTTATCAAGTCTATCGAGGCTCAGCAAATTGGATTCTGGATCATCAGAGGTTCTATGCTTTGGATTCCATCTACTTGCCAGCAAAGCAAACCCTGCTAAAAAGCAAGCAACGGATAATGACGCAGCAACGTAGTCTAGGCGCCCCTCAAAATGATACTCATCCAGTTGACCGGCGGTCTGGGAAACCAGATGTTTCAATATGCAATGGGACGTTCCCTTGCGTTGCAAAAAAAAACATCGCTTCGACTTGATCTTTCCTACTTGGCAAAAGGAACTAAACGGCAATACGGGCTAGGGGCATTTGCCATAAAGGCTGAATTTGCGCCACCTCTCTATGACGTACTGCTAAAGCTTGCAGATCTCCCATTTGGTAGACGCATCGGAGTTTTTGGTATGCAGTTTGCCTCGCGAGGCGCCATTCAATACGTAATGGACAGCGAATCAGGATTTGACAACTCGGTCCACTCACTGACGGGTAGCCTCATTGTTCGTGGATACTGGCAGAGTGAGAAGTATTTTCTTAACAACGCGACGGTCATTCGTTCGGATTTCCAGTTTCGTGCCCCCCCAACCGTCGAGAATGCAAAGTATTTGGAGCGCATCGGCGGCGTCACATCTGTCGCAGTACATGTTCGGCGCGGTGATTACGTTAGCAATGCGAGGACAAATTGCATCCATGGAACATGCTCTGCAGGGTATTACGTTGCCTCCGCAAATATCATGCGTCAGAAGGTTGGCGATCTAAAGTATTTTGTCTTCTCTGATGATCCCGACTGGGCAGAACGAAACTTGCATTTGCCAGGCCCCACCGAAATCGTGCGAATCAATCACGGCCGCGCTGATTTCGAAGACATGCGACTCATGTCTGCGTGCAAGCATTTCATCATTGCCAACAGCTCATTCAGTTGGTGGGCAGCCTGGCTAGGGGTACATCCAGGAAAAGTCGTCATTGCACCAAAGCGATGGTTCTCTATCCATCATGCGGATACACGTGACCTTCTGCCCGATACGTGGATCAAGGTATAAAAAAGCAGATGCCGGATAACCCACATGTCTCTGTCTTAATGCCCGTCTATAACTGCGAGCGATACATTGCACACGCAGTACAGAGCATCCTTACTCAAACTATGAGTGCATTCGAGCTACTACTCATTGATGATGGCTCAACTGACAGCACACTAAGAGTTCTGAGGAGGTTTGAAGCCGCAGACCAACGTATTCGTCTGGTTGTCCGAGAAAACAGAGGGTTGATTAGTTCGCTCAACGAGGGTCTAGCAATGGCGCGAGGAGAACTCATCGCGCGCATGGATGGCGATGATATTTCCCTGCCAAATCGCCTCGCCAGGCAGGTCCATTTCCTCAACGAGCATCAAGAGTGTGTCGTGGTCGGTTGCAATATCCAGGTGGTTGATGCTGAAGGATCTCCGATCTGCTTGCAAGAATATCCATCTGACCATGAGTCTATCGTCGCGAGCTGTCTTCACGGCTACGGGGGGATACCTCATCCCGGTTCAATGTTTCGTCGGCGGGTAGTACAAACAATTGGAGGCTACCGCGAAGACTATGTCGCAGCGGAAGACTTGGATCTCTGGCTTCGCCTCGCTGAGGTCGGTGTGCTGTCAAATCTTCCAGACGTGCTATTGACGTATCGAGTGCACCGGCAAGGCGTCTCGATCCAGCGAATAAATCTCCAAGTCCAGAACGCTTACAACGCTGTGACTGATGCTTGCCATAGGCGCAACTGTTGTCCGCCAGATCCCGAACTATTTAGAAAGGGCGCCGCGGCAGGCGGCTCAGAAATAGTCTTGGCGGGATGGTGCCACCTTGCACTGCGTGATGACAACCTTAGATCCGCAATGACGCTTGCCGTATCAATGGTGCGGAGCAAACCCTTAGGGTTACAGCCATACCTGCATTTATTCAAGGTCATCATTGCCTCGGTAGAAAATCCAATCCATCTGCGAATCCTGAGAAAATTTCCAGGCGCAACGGAACGAGCCGCGAAAGCAAACGCCGCATTGGAGCGCCGCCATCTCCTTCACGGAGATGGACAACACCGCGAAGCGCTGTTGTCGGCCTGGCAATCCGTTAGGCTGTATCCGACTCTAAACAAAGTGTTTTTTCTAGGTGGTTCCGCTTGCCGATATACGAAATCACTTTGCTTCCAGCGAGTAAAAAATCCAACGCCATCGGATTTTCGATCTGCGCAATCTCGCCATAAAGCGGCAAAAACTGACGATGGCGAAGATGTCTGAGCAACTGCCGCTCGTCAGCGTCATCGTCCCCTGCTACAACCAAGGTCGATTTCTTGAGGAAGCGATAGCGAGTCTCATCGCACAAACCTATCCGAAGTGGGAGTGCCTGATTATTAACGATGGATCGACCGACGACACCCGCCAGGTTGCACTTGAACTTGCGCGCACCGAGCCGCGCATTCGACTTTTCGAGCAGGCGAATTGCGGGCTTGCTGCCGCACGTAATAGTGGTCTGAGGGAAGCGCGTGGCGATTACATCCAACTCCTTGATGCCGACGACGAACTCCTGCCGGACAAGTTTGCTACGCAGGTGGCACTTCTACAGTCGGACCCTTTCAGTCCGCGACTCGCATACTGCAGCTATAGCAATCGCTACGAAAGTGAAATATCGGCCAACACAAATCCGATTGAAATCGTCAGAGTCCGGATGAATGCTGCCGACCCCTTGAACGATGTGGCTCTGCATTGGGAGGCCGAGCTATCGATTCCGATTCATTGTTTCTTGTTCGACACCGCGCTGTTCAAGATGAACAATATTCAATTCGACGAACATTTGCCGAATCACGAGGACTGGGACTGCTTGATGAGGATCCTAGCGCTGAAGCCACGATTGCGATTCGATGAAAGGAAGCTAGCCGTTTACCGTCGCCACTTGAATTCGATGTCTGCCGGTCATCATAAAATGCACTGCGGCTTCTTAATGGCGATACGGAAGCAGCAGGAATTGCTTCGTCTGCAACCGGAAACCTGCAGACTCCTTGCCAAAAGGGCGATGCGCCTTCGCCGCATCTATTGGTGGTCGCGGATCTACTCTAACTCGCCACGATTTTTCGACTTTGTCCGTACCAAGCTTGGGCGACTCGAGAAAAGTGACATTCGTTCTGCCGATTGACCGAACCAATGGATCACCCGGAACCCACAATCAATAGTGCTGCATACGTCGCTTGTCCCGCCTGTGGACACTCAGATACGGCGCCCCTTGATTGGTCAGGTTCCTGGCAAGGGAGGTCATTCGGTTTGGTGAAATGTCTGAAGTGCGGAAGCCTTACGACATCCCCAACACCTGATCCGGCGTATTTGCGCCGTTTTTACGAAACATCGTTCGACTACCGCTGGTACGCCGATCACTCGAGCGGGAAGAACGCAGATGCCGCGGAACGCGCCACCGAGCTTGCAGACGTGATGGAAGGAAAGGTTCTCGATCTTGGAGGAGGTATCGGCTATCTTTCCCGAGCCCTCGCCGGGAAGGACATTGCGGCCGTAAGCCATGACCCGTTCGCGCCGGGCTCCCAGCGACAGCTAAGGCCTGGAGAATTCGGGACGGTGACCTGCATGCACGTACTGGAACACGTCGCCGATCCACTCCAGTTTCTCAGAAATGCTCGCGACCTGCTGCAACCGGCCGGCCGCATTGTCCTCGCCGTACCCAATGCTTCCGGGTCCGGCTATCGCGTTCAAGGAATGTCGTGGATATGGGCTCAACCCCCGATCACGCACCTCCACCACTTCACACCTGGCGGGCTCCTAGCCCTTCTCGATCGCGCCGGATTTCAGAACCCGAGTGTCTCGTTCCACGACCGATGGGACGCCAACTGTCGCAGCGATATCGAATGTGCCCGTGCCACGCGTCTTGTTGATGCCCTGTGGGGACTACCGGTCTTGTCCGCGATTCCGTCTTGGCGAAAACTGGCCGCTTGGGCCAGCACTCGTCGGCGAACGTGGCAACTGCGGGAGGCAAGAAAGACAGTGGTCCCTGACACTGATCGCGCCGAACTTCACGTCATCGCTGAAAAAGCGGGTGAGAAGTGAAAGAAACAGCTAGCAGGCTGCGTATCGCAGCAAGCAAGGCTCGCAAATTACTGACACGTGAAGGGCTGATGCATCTCTTTGCTCTTGCATGGTCGCTGCCACGCACCAGAATGCGGATCGTACAACTGGCTCGGACTGCCAGGCGACGCGGGCTAAACCTGCATTTGATTGTGCTGTGCAATCAGATGGGCGACTTGGTCGCGGCCGAGCCTGCCGCACGCAATTGCAAAAGAGATGGCGAACTGACGGCTTGGGTCGTTTGCTCTGACTTTGCACCCCTCGTTCGCCATCTCCCCTATATCGATGCCACAGTGGAAATTACCTGCCCCAGCGAATGGATACTGCTTGAGCGCCTGATCGTCGGGGTGAAAATAACAAATCTCCATATCGACCAACACCCCTGCAACTGGTTTGGCTTGCACATCTCCAACAAGACGGCGTTCGACATCGATTTTGACAACTACTATCGGAGGGGCAATCTCCTCCACGCTTTTTCATGCCAAGGTCTGGGTGTCGCCATTGATGAACGACCCCGGCTTGCATGCAGGCAGGACTCGGAAAATGCGTTGAGATCAAGGCTTCCATCCTATGACCAACTTCTGGCGAGCAACTTCGCTGCAGTTAACTTAACAAGCACCGACGCCAGCCGAAGTATTAGTAGGGAACAAGCCCAAGCGCTCGTGAAGTATGTCCGTGAACTTTGCAGCATCCCGATTGTGGAGTTCGGCCTCAACCCACTGCTGGACGAAGATCAAGACACCGTGCCTCTGGGCGGGGCACTCGAACTTGACTTGCAGACCACGTTGCTTTCCAGTGCCTCGTTTTTTGTCGGGGTTGATTCGGGGTTCGCACACATTGCGAACGCCGCTGAGATCGAAAGCCTGATCCTCATGGGCAGGTATCGGCACTTCGTCAATCACATGCCCTATAGCGGCCCCTGGAGCCACGGGCAAGGCTGCGAAATTCTGCGCTCACCGCATCTGGTCAGCGACTTGCGTCTTGATGAGATGCGCCCGGCGGTTGCTCGTCTGATCGAGCGGGCAGGAACATGCCGCACAGAGCCGATGGCGGCTCGATGACAAATACGCTTGTGCAACCCTCGGTCGACAGCCGGCCAACGCCTCAATCGACGCGAATCGGCATAGCACTGCCGACCTACAGGCGCCCTGAATTTCTCGCGCGATGCATTCGCTCGATCATCGTTTCCGGGTCGAAATACTCGGTTCCGATATATGTGGTCGATGATTCCGGCGACGACACCAATTTGCACGTCATCAATACCCTTAAAGCAGAGTACCCGCATCTGCATCACGTCCGCAACGAAGGCAACATCGGGATAGATCGAAATATTGTAAAGAGCGTGAATTGCTGTCTGACTAACTATGTCTGGATTATGGGCGAAGATGATTTATTGAAGCCCCATGCAATAGAGCGCGCACTCGATGTACTTGAAAACCATGACTACGCCTTTGTCTGTGCCAACTACTCCTACATTTCGAACGATCAGGCCCGAATCATTCGCGACAAGCGACTGGATGTTTCCGATGGCTTGATCGATGGCAACCTCTTTATTGCGAGGTACCTTTGGGCTATCGGATTCATCGGTGCCTGCATCATCAACAAGGAGCGTTGGCTGCAGGCGATTCCCGAAAAATACATGGACACTTTTTTTGCGCATGTTGGTGTGATCGTCGAAAGCATCGCCGGTCAATCGCTGTACATAATTAGCGAGCCAATTGTCCTCAATCGTGCCGAGAACGCCAGCTCGGCCACCTGGTCGAGCAACGCATTCGAAGTAATGTATGGGTGGACTGAACTTCTCGACCGGCTCGCGGACGTTTGCGACACGAAACTTATCCTAACGCTGAGGTGTACTTCAGAGGAAATCTTCTGGCACGAATCCATACCCTTCTTACTGGCACAGCGCGCCGAGCAAACCTATAATCGAGACAAATTTGACAGATTTCTGAGGCATAGAAACTATTGTCCGGTCTACAAGGTCTTTGCACTGCTGATCGCCTATTTGCCAACGCGCCCACTGGCCGCGTTGAAGCGTGCCTTCCAGCGACTAAGATCGTAAGCATCCGCCTGATCACGGTTGCGGACGTGCGGCAGGCCATTTACATAACGTGAGTTCACGACTTAAATCTGCCGCCCGATCGACGATCCGGCTTGCCTATGGGGCCACTCGGCTCGACAGGCATCTACGAGGGGGGTGGCTAACAGCCCACGCGACCTTACGGTCGGGAAAGTATTCCGCAGTCTCCATCGATTGCTTTGACACGATCCTGTCTCGATGGCAACCGGAGTGGGAACAGCGAGCGATTGCAGCCTTGGCGATCGAGCTGGCAGACCGCGACTCCGGCAGCGCCGACGCCATACTCAGGCGTGCAAGTGTTTCCGCCGCCCGAACTGCCGCGGGTGGCGCCGAGCCATCGGCACTCGCTATTTGGCGAAGTTTCTGCGGATTTGCAGGGCTGCCAGGCGCACTGGCCGATGTTCTGTGTCGAGGCGAACTCGAGTTACTGGAAGCCAGCAGCGCACTGGAGGACAAAGCGCTTGATTTCATTTGCGCAGTGATCGATCGGCAACTGCCACTGGTCGTCTGCTCCGATACACGATGGCCCGCCGTTTTTCTATGTGCAGTGCTGCAAAAGAAGGGGCTGAAAATGATCCAAGATGCGCTGGTGTGCTCGTGCGATTACCAAAAAAGCAAGTTCCGCGGCGATCTTTTCGGGGTTGCCAAAGCACGCTTGTCTGCACAGGCCGGGCGTGATATTTGTCCCGCCAATATTCTCCATATCGGTGATAGCCGCCTTTCCGACATCTACTCCGGCGCGAGCTTCGGACTGACAACGATATTGGTAGACAAGAGCCGTGTGGCGAGCATAGGCGGCAGCTCCCGGTCATTGCATCAAAATTGCCTCTCCAAGGTCAGGCAAGATATCCACGATCACCTTTCAAATCGATGACCAATTCGCAGAGAGAGGCGGCGTTTCAGTGCGGACGCGAGTGCCTTGGCATCGTCTTCGCGGCCTTTACACACCAACTTCTTATCGAGGCACGCCAGGCCAACATAGAGCGCTTGCTCTTTGTCGCGCGCGACGGTCACCTGTTGCTGCGCCTGGCAGAGCTTTTCTCGCATATGCCGGCGCATTCGGACTCACCGCAGCTTAGCTATCTGCAAATTTCCCGGCGCGTCGTTGCTTTGTCATCGACGCCAACAATCGGTCCCAGTGAAATCGCTGCATTGATGAGGATCCGCTCGGAAGGCGACCCAGTGAGCCGATTCGCCAATTACTATGCTCTTCCAGAATCTGCGCTACGGAACATTGCCCCAAACAGCAACGATCCGCTGCACCTGCTCAGGTCGGCCGATGGGCAAAAACTCGTTGTTCATGCCCGGGCCACTCAACTCGGGGTCCTGACTTCCTATCTCGAACAGGAATCGGTATTCGGGACAGAGCGTGCGGCCCTCGTCGATGTCGGATGGAAGGGTTCCATCCAGCGCGCGCTGAACCAGATTTATCATGATCGCCCGGGCTTTAGTCCGCTCCACGGCTATTACCTTGGTCTATGGTCGGACGATCCGCATCAGGCTGTTGCACCTGACGAACTTTTCCACGGCCTGATCTCTGACATGCGTCACGGTCGTGGCGTCTTGGAAGGAGCGGCATGGCATGCCGCATTCATCATTGAAGCCCTTTGTCGCGCAGATCATGGACCTGTAATTAGCTTGGCGGCAGAGTCGAACAAGGGCATTGTTCCGGTTTATGGTTCTGGGACGGCGAGCAGGGTTGCGGAAATGCGTAGTGAGTCGTGGCGCGCGCCGATCATTGATGGCATCCTCGATTTTGCACGCACCTATGTTGCATCTGGCAGGGCCAGCACACCCAGCGCGGAGGAGTCACTGAAAGATGCTAGGCATGCTTTGGTCAATCTCTCGTTTTTCCCTAGCTCAAGCGAAATAGAGATTCTAGGAAGACTCATCCATACCGAAACCCACGCGCCGAATTGGAGTACGCCACTGATCGCCGATCAAAGTACCCGTCCCCTGGTCTCGCCGCGCACCTGGCTAAGAGGTCTGCAATCTCCATGGAGAGGCGGATACATTGCCTCGACTCTCGGTATCATCGGCAGCCACGCATTCAAGGGATTTGAGAATATTTCCGCACGGTTTCCGCCGCATATCAAGGAGTCTCTGCGACAGTTGCTCTTCAGAATTTCCTGATAACACTCACACAACACATGAATGGTATCCATGATGCATGGCCCACCACCGCCAGTTTGATGTACCCGCTATGACCACCGTTAAAACCCCGGCCCGGTCTGGCTCGATATTCCCATCGCCGTCTGAATAGCCTCCAGGTCAGCTACACCTTGCTCACCTCGATACCGCGCTTGCGCTTAATCAATGACCATCGTTGCTACCTACCTCGCCCAACGCCTTGCTGAACTAGGCGTCCGTCATGCCTTCCTCGTCACCGGCGGCGGCGCGATGTTTCTCAACGATGGCCTGAGCCATCACCCCGCCATCGCCCCGGTCTTTTTCCACCATGAACAAGCCGCCGCCATGGCGGCTGAAGCCTACGCGCGCGTTGCCTCCGTGCCGCCGGTACTCAATGTCACCACCGGCCCTGGCGGCATCAACGCGCTGAACGGTGTCTATGGCGCCTGGACCGACTCAATCCCGATGATCGTCATCTCTGGTCAGGTCAAGCGAGCAACCTGCCTGGCCACTACGCCCGTGCCAGGATTGCGGCAACTGGGCGATCAGGAAAGCGACATCATCGCCATGGTGCGCGGCATCAGCAAATATGCGGCGGTGGTGGAGCGCCCCGAAGACATCGCCTGGCATCTCGATCAAGCGACCTACCTTGCTCTGAACGGACGCCCCGGGCCAGTCTGGCTCGACATCCCCATCGATGTGCAGAGCGCAACTATTGACCCAGTCAGCCTGCGACGCTGGCAAACCCCGGAATCGCCGTCCCACCAGCGCCGACTTGCGGAAAATCACATACCCGCCCTTATCGCCCGACTCCGCAATGCGCGTCGCCCGGTCATCCTCGCCGGCACCGGCGTGCGCTGCGCCCGTGCTGTTGACGAGTTCTCGCGGGTCACCCGACGCCTCGGGCTGCCTGTCACCACCGCCTGGACGCACGACCTCATCGCCAGCGATGATCCGCTGTTCTGCGGTCGCCCCGGCACCATTGGCACGCGTGCGGGGAATTTCACCGTACAAAATTCCGATTGCCTGCTCATCTTGGGCAGTCGCCTGAATATCCGCCAGGTCAGCTACAACTGGGTCGCCTTTGCGCCCCATGCCTACAAAATCTGGGTCGATATCGACCCAGCGGAATTTGATAAACCCTTCGTCAAACCCGATCTCGCCGTCGAGGCAGACCTCAAAGACTTTCTCGTCGAACTGGAGCGGCAACTTCACGCCGAAAACTGGCAAGCCCAGCCGGCGCATAGCGAGTGGCTGGCGTGGTGCAAAGAGCGCCTTGCCCGCTACCCCAATGTGCAGCCCCATCAACGTGAAGCGGCCGGCGAGCGCATCAACCCCTACCACTTCATCGAAACCCTGTTCGACAAACTCGACGGCACCGACATCATCGCCTGCGGCAATGCCACGGCCACCATCGTGCCGTTTCAGGCCGGACGCATCGTCGCTGGCATGCGTCTCTTCTCTAACTCCGGCAGCGCCTCGATGGGCTACGATCTGCCGGCGGCCATTGGCGCCTATTACGGGGCCGTTGCCGAACGCGGTGAGCAAGCGCGGGTGATCTGCCTCGCTGGTGACGGCAGCCTCATGATGAACCTGCAGGAACTGCAAACCATCGCGCACTACCAGCTACCCATTAAGCTATTTGTACTGAACAACAACGGCTATCTCTCGATCAAGACCTCGCAAAAAAACTTCTTTGGTCGCCTCGCCGGTGCCGGCCCCGACAACGGCGTCAGCTTTCCCGACTTTTGTGCCCTCGCACAGGCCTTTGGCATCCCCAATCGCCGTCTTACCAGCGCCGACTTCCCGCAAGCGCTTGCCGAAACGCTCACCGCCCCGGGGCCAATGCTGTTCGACGTGCTGCTTGATGAGCAACAAGGCTTTGAGCCACGCATGAGCTCGCGTCGGCTCGACGATGGGAGCATCGTGACGCCGCCGCTGGAAGATATGTTTCCGTTTCTCGATCGGGATGAACTGGCGGAGAACGTGCTAGATTTCAAACCATGAGCACAAAACAGTTATTGAACACTGAGCCTGCGTCAAGGCTGGATCAATCTCGCATCGAGCAGCTTGCCCGCACATTAAGCCAAGCAGCCGATCTCGAATTTGCGGTGCTGATTGGCAGCCGAGCTACCGAGAGCGCTAGCTTTGATAGCGATTGGGATATTGCCCTTCAGTGGAAAAGAGGGCTCGACGGGCTGGCAACACTGGCCCAAACCGAAACCCTGCGTCATCAATTAGCGAATGCCCTGAGTGTCCAAGCTGATGCTATCGACCTCATCGACCTGCCGCATGCCAGCCTCGCCATGCGTGCCGTCGTTGCCGAGGAAGGCATTCCCCTAGTTGGCGACAATACGCTCGCTTGGGTGCACTTCCTCAGCCGCACATGGCGTGAAATGGAAATGTTTTATTGGGACAAGGAAGATCAACGTGCGGCTTGATCTCTATCAGGCAGAAACCGCGCGCATCGCTCAAGAGCAGGCAGCCGCACTGGCAATGGCCAAGGCAATCCTGGCAACAGGACGCTCTCTTACTTCGCTAGAGCAAAACGGAGTACTTCATGCCCTTCAGATACTGATCGAAAACGCCATCGGCAAAGGCAAGCATCTACTGAAGTCACGCGGCCTCAGCGTACCCATATCCGGGTACGACACCTTCAAGGCGCTGAGCGATTGCGACTTAGTGCCCTCTGCGGAACTCAATACCTGGAAATCTCTTGTGGGCATGCGCAACCGTATCGTGCACGACTACATGAACATCGACATGGATCAGGTCATCCTTATGCTCAAGGGCAACAAAGAACAATTTGTCGTGGATTTCTTGCGCCAAGACATCGCTCGAATCAAGTGATCTCGTCTTCTCGTTGCCACCCCATCACCGTAATTTTGGAACTAAACAACAACGGCTACCTCTCGATCAAGACCTCGCAAAAAAATTCTTTGGTCGCCGCGCTGGTGCCAGCCCCGACAACAGCGTCAGCTTTCCCGACTTTTGTGCCGTCGCACAGGCCTTTGGCACCCCCAATCGCCGTCTTACCAGCGCCGACTTCCGGAAAGTGCTTGCCGAAACGCTCACCGCCCCGGGGCCAATGCTGTTCGACGTGCTGCTTGACGAGCAGCAAGGCTTTGAGCCACGCATGACTTCGCGCCGGTTAGATGACGGCAGCATCGTGACGCCGCCGCTGGAAGACATGTTTCCGTTTCTGGATCGCAATGAACTGGCCAGCAACATGTTCGATGCGGTCAACGAATGAACCGGGGGCCGTTCCGCCAATGAGCGCTGCACACCTTGACCGAACCAATGCCGGCTGCCTGTGCTGTGGCGAACCCGCGCTGCAGCGCGAAACTGCTGTCATTTCAGGCTTTCTTGCCGAGCGCGCCTGGCAAGGCCCGCCGACACTTACCCAACTCGTCACCTGCCCTCGATGCAGCTTCCGATTTTTTGCCAGAGGGCTGGGCGATGACGAAGCCGACAATCTCTATCACGGCTACCGCAACCCCGATTACCTAAGCCAGCGCCAGCGCTGGGAGCCCTTCTACACAGATCGCCTTCACCAAGCGGTACTCGCATGGTCGCAATCGTCTGTACGAATTGATGACCTTCGTGCCACCCTGAACCAGGCGGGATTGCCCAACCGGTGGCGCTACGCGCTTGATCATGGCGGCAGCGGTGGCCACCTGTTACAAGCCATTCATGCCGAACGCAAAGTGGTGTTTGACCCTTCCGGCTACCCCACCCTTGCCGGCGTCGAGGTGGCCCGCGACGCTACGCGCATTCCCGGCAACTGCGATTTGCTGCTCAGCTGTCAAGTGCTCGAACACATCAGCGACCCCTTCGCCTATCTGCGCGCGCTGGCTGACGTGTGCTCGCCTGATGCCTGGCTCTACATTGAAGTACCTGACGAAACCTGGGCCAGCCACTGCCTGCCGGGGCGGCTGCGCGACCGCTGGCTGGGTTGGCTGGTACGCCAGCGGCGACTCCTGATACTCGCCGATTTTTACAGCACTGGCTTTCGTACCCAGCGAGGCTTCGTACCACCGTATGGTTTTGTCAGCCTGCGCGAGCACCTGAATTTCTTTTCCGCAGCCGCGCTCGATACACTCTTGCAGCGCGTCGGCTTACGTTGCGTAGCCGCTGGCATAAATGGCGCGGGACAACGCTATGCCATCGCGCGAACGGCAAACTCCGGCACAGCGACAACCTGAGCACGCTCGACTGAATCAGTTGCCAACAAGCGTTCTTGATCACGTTGCGCTGAAATAACGACCAGCCCGCGTGATCGAATGCCAGCAATCAAGCCGGCGGCCCTGATACGGTTCCCGCGTAAAATTGTGCCATGCGTCTCTCTACCTCGCACCAGCAGATCATCCTCGACACCGTTCGGAAAATAGCAGGTGCCGAAGCAAGCGTCGTGCTTTTTGGCTCACGCACCGATGATGCACGTCGAGGCGGCGACATTGACCTGTTGATTGAGAGCCCTACCCCGCCGGATTTGCTGCAGAAGGCGCTGATCAAGAATCAACTTGAAGCCTTGCTGCAACTTCCAGTGGATGTTATCGCCAAAAACAGCCATGCAAAGCCATCACCATTTCAGGCGATCGCCCTCCATACCGGTGTGCGGCTGACGGCACCCAAATGACCGACACTCTGCTCGAGCACGAGCGCCAACATTTGGCGCAGCTATTGGAAGCGATTCAGCGTTGCGTCTATTTTCTCGATGCAGCAAGTTCGGGGATAACCTGGCCTTTGTTTTCAGAGTTTCTGCAAGAGAATAAGAAAAGCTCCCAAGTATTTGGGGGCCTTGCTGCCATCAACGAGCGCTTTGCCAAACTCCAGGATACGTTGGCGCTTGCCATGAGGCATGCACTTATCCTGATGAGCGAGCCCGCAGACACGTTCCTCAAATCGCTCGCGTTCTATGAAAAAGTCGGCGTCATCGATTCCGTGAGCACGTGGCAAACCTGTCGCGCTGCGCGCAATCTAGCCGCTTACGATTACGAAACGGATTACCTTGCCATCGCTGAGCATTTCAATGCATTGCATGAGCTCCGCCCCGAAATGTATCGAGTCGCCAAAGCATTTCTCAAGTTTTGCGAAGACAATTTGGGCATTGCAGCGGCAAGCGCAGACTTTTCAAATGAATTCAATGACATCGTTAGCAGGAGTTAACCCATTGCATCAGCGAATTTTTGAAGACCTCTTTGTTCTGGAACTCGCCAACAATCACTGGGGGCATCTTGAGCGCGGGCTGAAGATCGTTACGGATTTTTCGCGAATCGTCCGCTTCAACAATGTGCGAGCAGCCATCAAGCTGCAACTTCGCGATGTCGATGCCTTTATTCATGCCGATTTCCGCGACCGTACCGACATTCGCTATATAAAAAAGACACTCGACACGCGCCTGCCCTATGACGACTATGCCGAGCTGGTTCGCGCCATTCGCCAAGGGGGCTGCATCACCATGGCCACCCCTTTTGACGAGCGTTCGGTCGACCTGTGCGTTGGGCTAGACATTGAGCTTCTCAAGATCGCCAGTTCCGACCTCAACGACTGGATTCTGATCGAGAAAATCGCCAAGACGCGCAAGCCTGTCATCGTTTCCACGGGTGGATCTTCGCTCAAAGATATCGACGATCTGGTGAAGTTTTTCGCCAACCGCAACATTCCACTCGCGATCAACCACTGCGTCTCGCTCTATCCCTCGGAAGATAACGAACTGGAAATCAACCAAATTGATTTTCTGCGCGAACGCTACCCGTATAACGTTATCGGCTACTCCACTCATGAATATCACGACTGGACCAGTTCGGTGATGCTCGCCTATGCCAAAGGTGCGCGTACCTTCGAGAGACATATCGATATCGAAGCCGATGGAGTCCCCGTTTCACCTTATTGCAGCACGCCCGCCCAGGTCGATACCTGGTTCAAGGCATGGAAGAAAGCCGTGGAGATGTGCGGTTCGCCGGGCACGGCCAAGCGAATCCCGCAACAACGTGAGATCGCCTATCTCGATGGTCTGGTGCGCGGGGTGTATGCAAAGCGCGACCTGCCTGTCGGGCATGCCCTCAGCGACGAGGACGTTTACCTGGCCATTCCGCTGCAGAAAGGCCAGATATCGTGCCGGGAACTCATGCACGGCGAAGTACTGCTCCAGGCCGTGCCCGCCAACGCCCCGATACGCATCGATGCCATCGACAGCCCCTATGCGACGAACGAGTCCTTGACTGCCTTGATTTACAAACGTGGTATCTGAGTAAATGAGCACCCGCAAACTCATATCGGTCGTTACACCCTGCTTCAACGAAGAGGGCAACGTAGAAGAGTTGCATCAGCGCATCGTCACCCAGTTCGAGCAGTTGCCGGACTATGACTTCGAGCACATCTACATCGACAACGCCTCGACAGACGGTACGGTGGCTGCTATTCGCCGTCTCGCCAGCGCCGACTTGCGGGTAAAAGCCATCGTCAATACGCGCAACTTCGGCATCATCCGCTCATCAAACTACGCCCTGCTGCAGGCGCGCGGCGACGCCATCATCAACATGGCGTCCGACATGCAAGAGCCCCCGGAACTGATCGTCGATTTTGTGCGCAAGTGGGAAGCCGGCTTCAAGGTTGTCGTCGGGGTCAAGCCGCAGAGCAAGGAAACCCCTGCCATGTTCGCCCTGCGCCGTCTTTACTACGCCACCGTCGGTCGCATTGCCGACATAAAGCTCATTGCCCATTACACTGGCTTTGGTCTCTACGATCGCGAAGTGATCGAGCATGTGCGCACCATTGGCGATCACTACCCCTACTTCCGTGGGCTGATTGCCGACTTGGGCTACCCCCATGCCGAAGTGCCGTATCTACAGCCGTTGCGCACCCGCGGCATCAGCAAGAGCAATTTTTACGCGCTGTATGACATGGCCATGCTCGGCATTACCGGCCACAGCAAGGTGCCGATACGCATAGCTACCATGGGCGGCTTCGCGCTCTCGGCCCTTAGCCTGATCATGGCTATCGTATATCTGGTCTACAAACTGATCTATTGGGACGAGTTTTCACTGGGTGTCGCCCCCATACTGATTGGTTTTTTCTTTTTTGCTTCCGTACAGCTTTTCTTTATTGGTGTCCTCGGCGAATACATAGCGAACATCCACACCCAGGTCCAGAACCGACCGATGGTGGTGGAACGAGAGAGGATCAATCTACCTCCGCACTCTGACTGAGCGTGTTGTCTATGAGCAAGGGGGCCCACCCATCAGCAGCGGAGCATCGTTTGGCAGCCAACGTTGCCCCCGACTTCGTCACGGCGCTGGCGCTGGCCTATCTCGCCTTGCCGCTCGTGCTTTTCGTCGGTGGATGGTTCCGACCTCTGCCTGCTCTGGCACTTCTGGCTTTCTGCGGCGTGATCGCATGGCGATGTCGCACAATAGTAGGCACGCGGGTAATGACCCGAAGGCACAGCCACATTCTGCAAGTGCTCGTCTTTGCTTGCCTTTGGGCGGCACTCGGCGGTGGCAGTCACTTCGTATATGCCAACCCCGACTGGGTGGTTCGCGATGCCGTACTCGCCGATTTAGCTCAAACCGGTTGGCCACCGGCCTACGAAACCACGGATGCAACGCCCCAGATACTTCGCTCTGCAATCGGGTTTTTGCTCCCCGTTGCCCTGTCGGGAAAGCTACTCGGCGTCGCAACCCTCCCTTTCGCTACATTTGTCTGGACAGCACTCGGGCTCACGCTGTTTCTGCTCCTGCTGCCGCTGCCCAGACGCTCCTGGCAAGCACTACTTGCAGGCCTGCTGATAATCGCACTTTTTAGCGGCATGGACATAGTGGGCATTTTTCTTCTGCATGGTCACTATGCCGTATTCCCGCTCCGGCTGGAATGGTGGGCGGAGTACGATTTTCGTGGCGCATTTACCTACTCATCCCTTATGGCGCAGCTACTTTGGGCACCGAACCATGCCCTGCCAATGTGGCTCGCGACCGCTCTGCTCTATCGCCACTGGCGACACCCGAACTGGCCAACGGTCTTTGCCACCATGTTGCCCAGCCTTCCGCTTTGGACCCCTTTTGCTCTACCGGGCCTCGCCCCGTTCCTTATTGTTTGCGCCATTGCGTCCAAGCGCTTGCGCAACAGGCTCGCCAACGTGGATTTGATGGTGTGGCTCAGCAGCGCCATCTTGTTGACTGCCGTACTGAGCGTGCAACTACTCGGAGCTCAGGCAATGCCGCTCATGGCACTGAATTCAGGCAGCACGGCAAGCGCGGAACCGCCGCTGGTCGACTTCCTGCGCAACTACACCCTATTCATTTTGATGGAGTTCGTCTGCCAAGCACTCGTTCTATATAGCCTCTTGAAGCACTCGCGCCCCCTGTTTTGGACCGCCTTCTTGGTGCTGGCGACCCTTCCTTTTGTTCATTTCGGACCTTCGAATGACCTCCTGCTGCGCGGATCAACCCCCGCGTTAATCATTTTGGCTATTCTGACCATGCAGACGCTTACAGATAATTCGACCGTCGACACCGTCAGAAAGTCCCTTCTCGCCATGCTATGCATTGTCGGTGCCCATTCGGCAGCCAACGAAATCGCCAGAGCCTTGCTGTGGACGGCATGGAAGCCAGACTACAGCCAAACGCTCCCGGCAACGCAACACGGGGCTCTGCCAGCGCACTACGTTGGCAGCCTGTCCGATCCCATCCTCCGTAGCCTCCTTCGTCCTCCCTCTAACGTCGACTCAAACCGATAGTGGCTAAGAACTGAAGAACGATTTTTCACTCACAGGTACCCCGGCATGCCTCCATCCATATCACTCGTTGCCATTGATACTGACCCTGACTCATGGCCACTGACGCGCCATGCGGTGGAGAAATCACTTGCTGGAATCAAGGTCGACGACGTTCTGTTTTTTGGCCAAAAGCCGCTCGGCTTGGGCGAGCAGTTTATTCGCATCGAACGCTTCCCGTCACTCGGGGCGTACAGTGAATTCGTTCTCAAATGCCTTTGGCCATTCATTGCCACCGATTTTGCGCTGACGGTGCACTGGGACGGATTCGTCGTAAACCCGGAACAATGGTCAGAGAAATTTCTTGAATTCGACTACGTCGGTGCCCCGTGGTGCCCGGATGGCGACATTGCCGGCTTGACACAGGTGCAAAGCGCAGCGGGGGCCATCGCTCATGAATACCTGGTTGGCAATGGCGGCTTCAGCCTGCGCAGTCGTGAGTTGATCAACCTGTGCAGCAACCCATACTTGCGACGTCACCCGGAACTCCCGTTTGGTACTGCCGAAGATGTGGTGATTTGCCGAATTTACCGCAAGCAACTTGAGCAGAAGGGCCTCAGGTTTGCGCCGATTGAGCTCGCGAAACAGTTCTCCTATGAAACCGGCGTTCTATCCGAGCGACCTTTCGGATTCCACGGGCCGTTAAACATGCTGATATTCATGCCCGAGGACGAATTGCTTGAGTTGGCAAAACCATTGATAGCCAAACTGGTCGGCCGCGGTGAAGCGTTTGCCGATTTCAAGTTTGCCTGCGAGCACCGTGGCTATGATCGCTTGCTGGCAAGCTTACCGTGAATCTCCCCTCAATGTCACCTTGATGAGGTTCGATTTTCACTCCCCGGGCTGTCTCGGTAGATAAATTTGCTGTAGTCCGCAGGTGCCACAAAAAGCTGCTCTGCCCGCGCGCGCTGCACCGCATCGTACTCCAACTCAGCCAACCCGCTCACTGGTGCTAGCTCAGTAACGTAGGGATGCACATCTGCGAGTCCGTATTTATCAATAAACCGATTGACGGCAACCCTGGCGCGTGCAAAGCGCTCATCGAGTCGCGCTTGCTGCTCTGCGGTACTTAGGTGGGCGACACCTCCCCCAACAATATGAAAGGCAAAAGCGGCTTGGTTGGCGACCACCCGGTAGCCAGCTTTTTTGCAGCGAACGGCGAAATCGAAGTCTCCCATGTAGCCCACGAAGTTGGTATCAAACGTGCCAATGACATCGAGTAGTTCGCGTCGCACCCCAAAACCGTCACCTGGGAAATAGGGTTCATCCAAGAGCGAACGCTGCGCAAATGCCTTCGCTACCCCATCGGCAAAGATAAATAATTCGTCCGAATCTGCAAAAGAAAAGTTCATATTGACCAGGTTACGTGAAGGATTACCG
Source organism: Rhodocyclaceae bacterium (assembly GCA_016702335.1). GTDB lineage: Bacteria > Pseudomonadota > Gammaproteobacteria > Burkholderiales > Rhodocyclaceae > JADJEF01. Next base: position 248,130 of record JADJEF010000018.1, on the reverse strand, counting down.
CCATTGTCACAGTAGTTGGACGTACCGCAGGAAATGCCTACCGTGGGGTCCATCTCAAACGACTGCAGGATGCCCTTGAACCACGACGGAGTAGTCAAGTAGTCATTCGAAAGAAAGATCACCCGTTCACCCTGCGCATGCGAGAGGATGGCATTGACGCAAACCACGTATTCCTGATTCTGCGGAAAATGAATGATCTTCGTATTCGCATGCTCCCGAGCGGCACGCTTGAAAACCTCCAACGTACTGTCGGGTGAGCCGTTATCGACCAAAATAAGTTCATAGTCGCCTGTGGTTGCACCCAGCAAACACTGCACTGCCATCTCAGTCATCTCGGCACCCCCATAGGCACCCATGCCTATGCTGACCTTTTCGTGCAAATGAACCGGTCCGGGTATTGTCATCTCAGTTCCTTTGCTAACACTATCATCGTGAATACGCTCCAAATCATTGGACTCGGCTCAGTGGCTCTTCCCAAGGAAGCGAAAAAAGGCACTCTCAAGGTTAAGCGTTGGCTTGATCTCACTGATCTGGTGACCGGCTTCGCGTAACGCATCGATCGTCGGCCAGAGATTCTCGCGGCTGACTTCACCCACCCACCGGCCGGATGTTTCGCGCACAAAACCCGCAGGCGCTTCTATGCCAATTGTTCGAACAGTCACCATTTGCTCGCCGTCGAAGAGTTCCGCTGGTGACTGCACTGTCTGCAAAACACCCTCATGAATAAAACCAAAACGATCCGCCACCCGCTCCACATCATGAAGCACGTGAGAGGTAAAAAAGACTGTACCACCTTGCTGTCGGTACTCGGAAAGTATGTCGACGACATCCTTACGGCCGACCGGATCAAGCCCGGACAAGGGTTCATCCAGGATCAGCAGTCGCGGCTTCACTGAAAATGCGTGCGCTAAGGCTGTTCGCTGGGCCATGCCTTTGGAAAAGCCACGGATCGGCTTGCGGGCAACGTGCGCCAGCCCGAAGCGATCCAGCCAGTACATCACATGCTTATCCACCGAAGGCACGGCGCACTTGTGCAAGCGCAGCCCGGTGTAAAGGACTTCCCGCGGCGTCAGATACTCCGGTAAGCCTGAGTTTTCTGGCACGTAGCCAAGCCCGCGGCGCGCCTCTGGCTCACGCACATCCACACCAAAAAGCTCCGCGCGACCAGTGGTGGCCGTCATGGCACCAATAAGAATCTTTATCGTGGTGCTCTTCCCGGCACCGTTCGGACCAATAAAGCCAAACACCTCGCCGGGGCTGATTGAAAGGGAGATGTCACGAACGGCATGACATTTGGGCGAAGAAAGAGTCCGCGGATAGTCCTTGCAGAGAGAAACAATGTCGATGGCAGCAGTCATTTTTCGTTCGACTCTTTAGGTTTGGAAGTACGAAGAACGATTTGCCCCGCCGCATCGATCTCATAACCAAACTCCAACGGGTCATCTGGCAGTTTTTCCAGCAACCCGAATGTCACGAGATCGCGCAATCGTGGCAATGGTCGTTGATATCGCTGAACATAAAGCTCTTGCGCTGAACGCAAGTCCTTCAAGCCCTGCAAGCGCGTAATGCGCTTGCGTAAATACGCCTGAAAATCACGCCGCTTTGCCTGTTGGGCCATTCCTTCAACGACACGAATCGCGATTTGCAGGTCTTGTGAACGGCTCACCCAGATGGCCGCGAGATTTTGCATCTGCAAGCGCTCGTCCCCCTCGGGCATGCGCTCTGCCGCACGCAACAGAGCCTCTGATGCACCCACAGGATCTTGGTAGTAATGCAAGCGATGAAACGCATAGTAGAACGCCGGCTGGTAATCGAAATACCGGACAGCTGCCGCCTTCGCCAACACATTCTGAGCCGCTTCCAGCTCACCATTCCAAGGCAGAATGGCCGCCGCTGTATAGTAATTGTCTTCATGGGCCGGATTAAGCCATGCCACATCCTCCTGAACCCGACCAAGCACCGGATATTGATCGGGCGTCATTTTGCTCGTCTCGACCACCAGTGCCCGGATTGCCGCTATGTTCGCAGCGAGATAACGATCACCGGCAAACCCGAGCACCTGCACAAACAAGGGCAAGGTCACCTCTATCTCGGGCGACAAGATCCGGCGTGGATGATCCCTGTTCCCCAGGGAAAACGTCACGAACAGCCCCCACAATGCGATCATGGCCAGCCCTTTTCCGGCCATTTCGAGCAATGCCACCGATCGCGGGTGTCGATCTGCGGGAACAGCCGGGCTCATTGAAACTCTCGTCGGATGAAAACCATGATTGCTAAGCTCATCAACAAGAGGATGTAACTTAGCGCCAACCCAAGCGCAAGGCCAACCGCAGCAAGATCTGGAGCGAGGCCATACATGGGCCAGTTTCGCCAGTCAAGGCGCGACAAATCAGGCAGAACCCATTGGATCGCATCAATGATAGGCGCCATTCGCAGCAGTGCCGGGTCACCGTCAGCACCCTGCCGAAAGTACTCGATGACTGCCCCAAGGGATTTGCCGCCGACGGCAAAACCTAAGCCAAGCGCCAGCGGCAACATCGGAACCGTCGAGATCGTCGCAATCAACACAGCAAACGCCACCACGACCACACTGTCGAGCCACAGCCCCGCGAGCGTAGAAAAAAACGGCCCGCCGGAAGCGACATCGAAACCTTGAACATATTCGCCTGAAGCAAATCGCACGACAAACCAGAGCAACAGACCGAGACAAAGGGCTGCGGCGAAGAGCAGGCTGGCGACACCCAGGAAACGCCCGATGATGTACCAGCCACGAGGCACAGGATAGGTAATCGCCCAAAGCACCGTTCGTCGGTCAATCTCTTTCGCGATGAGATCCTGCACCCAAAACAGGCCTAACAATACCAGCGACAAACGTATGCCGGAAAATCCAACATCCAGGGCCACAGTTCGCGGCTGGCGCGGCGAAAACGATGCCGACAGGTACGCGATACCAACGAGAACAATACCCAGAATTAAGACCGCATGAAAGCTTCGGTTTCTCAGCCCCGCGCGCCAGGTAGCCTGCAAAAATGGAAGCAACTCAGTATCTCCTTATCGTATCAGCGCTCAAGGAATAGTCCGCCATGCTCCCCGCGCAAGTGATTGGACCACATGCGGGAGTAAAGCGACTCTAGCTCGCGTGTAAAAAAACCCATATCAAACAATGCACTGTTCGTCTTTGCCAAGGCTCCCCGCTGCCGCCAGGTACGCAAGAGAGCCGGATCCCGGTACGCTGCAAGAGCCAGGTCGCGATAGGCGGTTCGATCTTTGGCGACCAGATCAGGCAATCCCGCGGTTTCCAGCATGCTCGCCCCGACACGGGCAGCAAAGGTCTCGCCAAGCAAGCTGACCATCGGTACGCCGGCCCATAAGGCATCAAGCCCAGTGGAATGCGAGTTGTACGGAAAAGGGTCCAGTGCCAAATCAGCGAGAGACACTTGCGCTAGGTACCCGGCACGATCAGCCACCCGATTGGCAAAAATCAGTCGCTCGCCGGCTATGCAGCGCTGCGCAACCTCCTGCCTCAACCGATCAGCCACCGCCTGAGTAGCTGCGCCCAGCCACAGGACAGAATTTTTTGCAGCGCTCAAAATCTCACACCAAAGGTCAAAAACCTCCGGGTTGTATTTGTAATTCCCGTTAAACGAGCAATAAACAAACGCTTCCTCAGGCAACCCGACGCCCGCCCGAGTCGGCGCAGTGTCAATGGCTTGAGTGGTATCAAATGGCAGGTAAAACCCTGGCAACTGAGCAATATGCTCGACAAAGAACGATTGTGACTCCTTTGGAGTGACTACGCCATCGCCAATGATGTAGTCGAGCAGTTGCACATGGCCCATCGTACCTGGGTAGCCCAGCCAACCTGTCTGCACGGGTGCGCAACGCTGAAATAGCACCTCGGGTCGGCCGTTCGCTGTCCATCCGGACAAATCAATCAAAACATCAATGTTGTCATGGCGTATTGCCTCGACGGCGTCGCGCATCGGGCTCGCTGACAAATCTACGTATTTCGTGACGGCCTGACGCAGGCGCCGGGCGATTTCGCTGCCATCATCCGCCATGGTCGAATAGGCAAAAACCGCGAACCGGGCGCAGTCGTGCCGCTCCAGCACCTCGGCGATAACCCAACCAACGGGGTGTACGCGTAAGTCCCCCGAGAGATAGCCGACTCGCAAGCGCCGCCCCACGTCACGTTCGTCGAGCGTTGACTCGAGTTTGGGGATATCAACCGACCGTGACAGTTGAGTATGAAAATCGGAATAGGTCATGGCGACTCGCAGGTGCTCCTCAGGCACCACGCCCGGAAACGACAGCGTCGACAGCGGTGGCCCATTGCGCTTGAAAAAATTGTCGCTGCTGGTGCGCAGCAGATGCAGTCTCTCATCGAGCCCAGCCCATAACGACAGGCGCAGGCGCATCGTAATGATCTGAGAGAGGGCATGGAGATTTCCCGCGTCGGCGCGGAACAACTCTTCGTAGCAGGTCATTGCCTCATCGTAGCGTTGTAATTCGAACAGGCAATCTGACAACAAAGCAATGGCCTCGAGATAGTCGTCCGGATGTTTTTCTATTGCGACCAGCAGGGCATTGACGGCCTCGGTTCGTCGGTGCATGCGGAGCAACGCCAGACCGACATTCTTGTGCACCTCGAAATCATCGGGCAGCAGCAGGCGGGCGCGGGTAAAGCTTTGATACGACTCTTCCCAGCGCATCAGCAACGACTGGGCAATACCCAAATTGTTGTACAACTCACCGTCGGACGGCATCTGCCGGATCGCCTGATTCAAGACAGGCACTGCTTCGCTGCAACGGCCAAAACCCAAGAGCGCAAAGGAAAGTGCCTTCTGGGCCAAGGCATGCATCGGCTGGCGTGCAAGAATCGCTCTCGCTTCTTTTTCCGCCAGCGCAAAATCACCTTGATTGACAAAGGACATCAGTCGCCGCGATGCCAAGTCTTGCTTCTGCAAACGCGGCGGCGGCCTGTGCTTTTTTTGTTTCACCATCACTCTGCCTTATTTGGTCGCGATAAGGTTCAATGAAACCAACTGCCCATCGAATCGCGTTTCACTCGTATCGTGAAAGAGATCAAAGGTTTCCACATGCTCGATAGTCCTGAAACCAACATCCCGCAAATAGGCAGAGAGCAAATCATAATTAAGCCCAATCTTGTGAAAATCATACTCATCCACTTGGCCGCCAAAAAGCATCTGCATCAACAAAAAGCGCTCACTGGCAGAGTACAAAGGGGTGCCGTCCAAGCCCACTGCCGAGAACCAACTGCACAACCAATCCATATCGGGGACGGAGATATAGACACTTCCACCGGTTTCAAGCACCCGGTAGATTCCTCGCAGCACATCCAGGACTTCTCGGAAGCCCACGTGCTCCAGTACGTGCGAGGCGTAAATTTCCCGCACGCTCTCGTCAGCAAAGACTGAGAGGTCGGAAATAGTGCCCACGAAATCGACCTCGGGACGGGCTTCGATGTCTAGAATTTTCCAGCCCTCGCGCACCTCGCGCCCGCCCAAATGCAGGCGCAGTGGCTCCGGCAGCGCAATTTCAGCAGTGGTCAAGGGTGTCACCGAAGCGCAATACTCCGTCCAAATCGACCTGAACGCCGCTCCCAAGCCCTCACCCATGCCCTTCTTGTCCATGAGTGGCGAGACCTCCATGCGTTGCCTTATCACTGCCCGCAGGTCGCGCAACGCGTCGGGGCTTTCCGCGAGGGCCGCCGCAATCTCGACAAACTCCTCGGTGGTATCGACCGCTAATTGAGGAAATCCTACATTGGTGAGCACGCTTCGGCCAACCCGCGAGGCATGACGATCACCGGCTAGGCTCACCACAGGAACCCCCATCCAGAGTGCTTCGCAGGTGGTGGTCGTGCCGTTGTAGGGGTAGGTGTCAAGCGCAATGTCGATCTCACCATAGGCTGCCAGATGATCCGACCATTCAGGGCGTCGCTGCAAGATTTCGATCCGTTCCGGCGCGATTCCGTACTCGACGAAGCGCGCCTTGAGCCCATCCCTATTCGCCTCATCGTCGGTGCCGAACACTGACTTAAGCACCAGGCGTGAGTCGGGTACCGCATTAAGTACTGACACCCACATTGCCACACACTCGTCACTAAGCTTGGCTCGACTGTTGAACGACCCAAATGAAATTGCACCGCGCGCCAGCGAGGGAGGTTCGGCCACTGCCGGCGCAGCGTCAGGGGGTGAATAACAAAGAAACGTGTTGGGTAAGCGATAGAGCTTCTCAGTAAAAAAGTGGTCTTCACCTTCCGGGTCCGCTATTGCGTCGGTCAGCCGATAATCGATGCAATCCAGCCCCACCGTGTTCGGGTAGCCCAGCCAAGTAACGACAACAGGAGCAGGCTTGCGACCTACCACGAGCAAGCGCCCGCCGGCCGTATGCCCAGCCAGATCCACCAGAATATCAATGCGATCGGCTCGAATGCGATCAGCGAGTTCAAGATCGGGAACGCCATGCACATGATTCCAACGCTGGAAATGTGGCTTCAGCGACCACGTCACGCTGTCTTCGACCCGCGACGTGAAATACGCATGCAGTTCAAAGTCGCGCCGACTAAGCGTTTCTAATGGCCCACGCAGAAAATAGGAGACAGAATGCCGCCGAAAATCTCCGGAAAGGAAGCCGATACGCAAGCGACGCTGTGCATCCAGCCGATTGACCACCGGCATTTCCAGCCGACCACAAATTCGACGAACCACGACTCCGAACGCTTGATGGCGCTCGAAGACAGCCTGCTTATCGAGGGCTCTGTAATTCGATATCAGCAAGAGGTTGTTCCACGCCGCCAGGCTTTCAGGAACTTTTTCGATGGCACGCGTAAAGAATCCCTCCGCCTCGTCGTGCCGCCCGACATTCCAATAGCACGCCCCAAGGTCGGTCAATACCGCCGGTGAATTGGGGTCAACGTCAAGCGCATGGGAAAAAGTTTGGGTGGCCTCAACAAGCCGACCGGTTGAACGCTGTACGTGCGCGAGCCGTGCGTGCGCAAGCGAATTTTTCGGTTGCAACGCGATGGCACGCTTTGCCAGATATTCAGCTTCAAAAAAGAGACCGGCTTCATTGAGCAAACCACACAGATTGATGTGCGCTTCCGGATAATCGGGGTTTGCCGCAAGCGCCGTCCGGAAAAGTCGCTCCGCGACATCGAACTCTCCGCGCCCCAGATGCAGCAGTCCAAGATTGTTGTTTGCCTGTGCATGGCGCGAAGCCAGGGCTATGGCCGCCTCATAGGCGCTCTTTTCCTCAGTCTTCTGGCCGAGGCGCCCAAACACGGTTCCAAGCTTGTAATGAACGTCGGCGACATCGGGAAAATCTGCTTCAACTGCGCGAAGAGCGACCAATGCCTGGTCGAGCTTACCGCTATCGCGCAAAGTGTCGGCGGCGCTCAGGCGTTCTGGCAATTCCGCAGTGCTTGTCATAGGCTGCCTATCCATGTGCTGAATGTGTCGCGCCGAGATACATCGGCCATTGGGAAGAATTAAATTCGATGCGCCCGATCTTAGGGGAATCCAAGCAAAAAAAAAGCGCGCCTTTCGACGCGCTTTTTTCAAGACGGAAGTTGCTTAAGCCGAAGGGGCAGCAGTCGACTGCATCGCTGTCGTCGCATCGCTCACTGCACAACCGGTCGCAGCGCAGGTGCCGGCCGAAATCACGCCGCCGCCAGCACTGGAGCCACCAAAGCGGGTCTTGCCCTTGGTCGAGCCGGAGCCTACGCGGAAGTAGCTGCCACCATCTTCACCGGTAACGTGAGTATTGGCGGAACACTTCGGGGTAAAGCCGGTCTTGATGAAATTCTGATCAGTCGCGGTGTTCACAGTGCCAGCAGCACCATTACCCGCCACGTTAGCCGCAGTACAGTACGCGCCAGTTGAGGCGGCTGCGTTGGCGTTGGAAACCGCTGCCAGCGCACTTACCGTCAGAACAGAAGCCAGAATAACTTTTTTCATATCAAACTCCTTGATTGTTTATAAAAGGCTTACTGCGTCGAGTTGGCGACAGAAGTCGTCAGCAAGTTTTTGGCGTCCGACTGTGCAGCCTTGTCTTCACCCTTTTTTGTGTACTCGCTGAACTGGGGGATGGCGATCGCAGCCAGGATACCGATGATCGCAACCACGATCATCAGCTCAATCAGGGTAAAACCCTTTTGTAGCTTGTTCATTTACTTCTCCTTTCGAAAGGTGCGACGAATGTCGCTGGTTACATATTAGCAAATCTTGGGCCAGCCAAATATACCGCTCCAACAGCCTGTTTCACGTACAAGCCGCGCGATCCACCTGACGTTTTTCGTCATCCGATGGCAAAAACTGGGAATTAGCAGATAAACCACCGTCCCACCAGCGCCGACTTGCGGAATCTACAGCGAACCGACGTCCACCTCGTCAAGCTGTGCCGGGTTCAGGTACTTTTCGCCATATCGCTGGTGCAGGCCCTTCGCCACAAAGACATCAAACAAGTCCGGATCAATGTGGCCGTTCTTTTTAAAGTTCGCCATGATGCTCATCGCCTTCGAGAGCTTCATACCTTCCTTGTAGGGGCGGTCGCGTGCCGTCAGCGCCTCAAAAATATCGGCAATGCCCATCATGCGCGCCTGCAGTGACATCTGATCACGCGTCAAACCCTTCGGATAACCCTTGCCGTCCATGCGCTCATGATGGCCACCCGCGTATTCGGGCACATTCTTCAAGTGCGTGGGCCACGGCAACTGCTCCAGCATTTTTATGGTGGCGACAATGTGATGATTGATGATGTCGCGCTCGCCCTGCGTGAGCGTTCCAGCCCGTATCGTGAGATTTTCGAGCTCGTTCGCGGTCAAAAATGAAGACTCGACACCCTGAGTATTGCGCCAGCGGCGAAGCTCGCCAATGTCGCGCACGCGCTGCTGCGCTGCCGGTGTCATGGCCTCACCGCCGATGTTCGCTTCGCGAAGAAAGTCTCGATCATCTTCGATGGAGCGAATTTGCTCCATGCAGTCTTGCCAGATATGGGCATCAGCCTCGATATCGGTACGCGGGCGCAGTGCCAGCTGCTTTCGCAGCGCTTCGATCTCGGCATCGCGCTTGAGGACTTCAAAGCGCGTGTCCACCAATTCAATACGGTCGTAAATCGTTTGCAGCTTGGTGGCCTTGTCGACCACATGAACCGGCGTGGTGACCTTGCCGCAGTCGTGCAGCAGGCCGGCAATCTTTAGTTCATACCGATCTTTTTCAGTCATCACGAACTTGGCGAGCGGGCCCTCGCTGGTTTCGTTCACTGCCTCGGCGATCATCATGGTCAGATCAGGCACGCGCTGGCAATGGCCGCCGGTGTAGGGCGATTTTTCGTCAATCGCCAGGTTGATCATATTGATGAAGGCTTCGAACAGTTCTTCAAGCTGGGTAATCAGTAATCGATTGGTCAACGCAATCGCCGCCTGCGAGGCAAGCGACTCGGCAAGACCCTGGTCCGCTGCCGAGAACGGTATGACCTGCGCGGTTTCCGGATCGATGGCATTGATCAGTTGCAATACCCCGATGATCTCACCCTCGTGGTTCTTCATCGGTACCGTCAGGAAGCTCTGAGAGCGATAGCCGGTTTTCGCATCAAATTTTCGCGTGCCAGAGAAATCAAAGCCTTCTGCGGCGTAGGCATCCGAAATATTGACGGTTCGGTCATGAATGGCGGCATAGGCGGCCACCATTGAGTCATTGTGACTGCCGTCGTTGCTCTGCAGGGGCACCTCGGGGAAGTTGATGGGAACACCGGAGCTGCCACCCATCGCGATCTTCAACGAGTCGGTACGAATAATTTCAAAGCGCAGCGCAGCGCCATTTTCGGTCGTGCGATACAGCGTGCCGCCATCGGCATGGGTAATCGTTTTTGCTGCCAGCAGAATTTGCTCGAGCAGCCGCCCGATATCGCGCTCCTTGGAAAGCGAGGCCCCTATCTCATTAAGTTGCTCGAGGCGCCGGAACAAACTGTCGCTGGAATCTACGTGTGCCATCACTGCATTCCCTTATTTGATACACACCGCACGGACCTGCTTTAGATCGGTAACCCCTTGCAGGGACTTCTCGAGACCATCCATTTTCAGGGTCAGCATGCCGTCTTCGAGCGCTTGCGCCACCAGTTGTACGACACGCGCATGATCCTGAATCAGTTTCTTTGTCGCGTCGGTGCCGATCATCAGCTCATGCAGGCCGCAGCGCCCTTTGTAACCACTATTGCCGCAGGCATCACAGCCCTTGGCCCGATAGAACACAAACTTGCCATTCTTGCCGTAATCCTTGATCAGGCGAGCGCGCGTATTGGCAAGTGCTTTGTCTTGATCGGCCTTGAAGGTCTCGGTGTTGATCAACTCGCTGGTGTACTCTTTCATGAACAAGCGAATTTCTTCTTCGTCCGGGAAATACTCTTCTTTGCACTTGCACAAGCGCTTGGCCAGACGCTGCGCCAGAATGCCCAGCAAGGCATCGGAGAAGTTGAAGGGGTCCATGCCCATGTCAAGCAATCGAATGATCGATTCGGGTGCGCTATTGGTGTGCAGCGTGGCGAACACCAGGTGGCCGGTGAGTGAGGCCTCAATGCCAATGCCCGTGGTCTCAGCATCGCGCATCTCACCGACCATGATGATGTCAGGGTCGGCGCGCAAGAACGCCTTCATGATGGTCGGGAAGTCGATCACCTTTTTGTTCACCTGACACTGGCGCAATCCCTTCTGGGTGATTTCCACCGGGTCTTCCGCCGTCCAGATCTTGGTGTCGATGGTGTTCTTGTATTTGAGTACCGAGTGCAGCGTCGTCGTTTTTCCGGAACCCGTCGGGCCGCAGACAAAGAACAATCCGTAGGGTTTGTCGATCGCTTCTTTCAATTTCGCCAGATTGGTGGGCAAGACGCCCAGCTTGTCCAGGGGAATCGGTTCGCCGGCCGCCAGAATACGCATCACCACGTCTTCGACACCGCCTGTGGTCGGTAGTGTGGCCACCCGCAGTTCGATATCCAGCGGGCCGAACTTCTTGAATTTGATCTTGCCATCCTGCGGTTTGCGTCGCTCGGCGATATCGAGATCGCACATGATTTTCAGACGCGCGACCATGGCATTGCGATAACTCGCCGGTACTTCGATGTATTTTTGCAGCGAGCCATCTTTGCGCAGACGGATCATCACCTTGTCTTTACCGAGACCGGGTTCGATGTGAATATCGGACGCGCCCATCTGGTAGGCATCGATAATGACTTTGTTAACCAGCTTGACCAACTCATTGTCAGCGGCTGCCGATATGTCGTCGCCACTCGACCCGTCGCTCTCGCCGTCGGATTCGTCAAGCGTCGACAGCAAGTCACCCACATCGCTATCATCGGTAAAGCTGGCGTTACCGCCACCGCCAGAGCCGAACAACTGATCAAGGGTCTGCTTGAACTCACGCAGGGTCGTGACTCGGTAGACGATCTTTTTCTTCGGGTAGACGTTATTGGCAATGCGCGAACCCTTCACCTGCTCGGGGTCGAGCGACACGATCATGATGCCTTCGGACGTTTCTTCCACCGGAGCCCACTGGTTCGACTCCAGATAGTTGCGCCGAACGTTGTTCAGCAGGTCCATGGGCTTGATGCGATCAGGCTTGAACGGCTCGTAGGGGACGCCGAAAAACTTGGCCAGCGCTGCCCCTATCTGAGGTGCTTTGACATTGTGTTCACTTAGCAGCACCTCTTCGAGATCGACATTTTTCTTGCGCGCGGTGCGTGTAGCGAGCTCCAGCTCGGGCACCGCGATTACCGCATCCGACACCAGGAAATCGTATTTGGTCTTGATCGCCGCCGCTGGCTTTGATCGCTGGTTAAAGGCAATGGCCAGTGTTTCGCACAAGCCCTTTACGCCATCCTCCGCGACCGCCGAGAACGGCACGCCCGACTTGTTGTTGATGATCTGCACAACCCCGAGCAACTCGGACGATTGTGGATCGACAATCGCCGAGACCAGCATCTGCTGGGTTCGATAGCCGGTACGCTTATCGACCTCTTGCAGAAAGCGTAGCGACGGGTTGATCGCCTTTAGCTCTGCATCGTCATAGACATCACGAATATTGACGATTTTCTTGGCCAGCGCCACGTGGCCGGCAATACTCTGGTCAGCGATAGGAAGACGGAGATCCTTGAACGAGTTAAGCCCGGTCTTGACCTTCGAAACGATCGAGGCCTTGTCCTCGCCCACCGAATAAATGGTCAAGCGATCAGCCCCGAACAATTCGCACACATCGGCCGAAAGCTCGAGCATGATTTCGTCAATGTTCGAGGTCGCGTGAATACGATTGGTGACAGTCTGCAGATTCTTGAAAAATGTCAGACGACTGCCAACGTCGGAAGTACCGGGATCAGGGGCCAAGTTACTCATACAGACAACTCCTGCAACTCATTCATGGCACTGAGGCCTCCATCAAGCAGATAGGCACGAATGCCTCGTTGTGACAAGAGAAACGCGGCCGCTGAACTACGTCGTCCGGTTTGACAATAGACGATGTACTCGCGCTTTTTGTCAAGCACAGACGCGGCATCACGAATTTCATTCAAAGGGATGTTGATCGCGCCAGGAATTCCGTTTTCACGAAACTCCACCGGGAACCGGGTATCCAGCCACACCGCATCAGCCAAGTCTCCGTTCGTGGCTTCGGAATAGGTCAGCCGGCGCAACAAGGGTTCCTGCAGCAGTGTGAGGAAGTCTTCCTTGGCCAATCGCCACAAGATGCCATCGGTTTTCATCGACACGGTCGCGTTACGCTTCGCCGATGACACCAGTGCGTCGTCACCAAACGCATCGCCATCCGAGAGTTCGGCGATCTGTGTGGGTGCCCCACCAATTTCGCGCGTCACTCGACAACGCCCTCGCTCGATCAGGTAGTAGTAGTCGCCGTCATCACCCTGCCGAATAATTTCATCACCACGAGCCACTTCCAGCCGCTTGAAACTTGCGATTAAATTGGAAATGTTTGCGGCGGGAACATTGGCAAACGCGCTGGATACCAAGCTTTGGTCGGCACACAAGCCGCTGAGGTTTTGCCACTCCGGCGCATCAAGGCTCTGCTCAAGGCTGGCTCCGCCAGCGCCAGCAAGTGGGGTCGGCGAAGTGTGCAGTTCCTGCGCCATCTGATCCCAGGTGACCACGAGATCCATCGTTGGCTCATCAATGCTGATGAGTTGGCAATCAGTAATGGCCTGCATTTGTACCGGTTGCTCAGCCGGTGCGCCTGCGTTAGCGCGATGCGCAGCTCTGACCGGGGATGAGCTACTCCAAAGCGGCAACAGAGCGCGCCCGCTCCCCCCTACCACCACCATGACGACGTGATGCAAATCCTGAGACAGGTAATCGAGCTTCAACTCACCGCGAACGAGATAAATGACACGCCCCGACCATTCGCCGTGCTTGAGCAAATCTTCACCGCGTTGAACGGTATCGACCTGACAAATCTGCTGCAACTTCCCGAGGCTTCCTGGCGACAAGGATGAGAGCGGTTCAAGCCTGGAAAGCGTTGCGCGATCGACGCAAGCCTTGCTTAGCCCAATCATAGGTCAAACAACTGGTTGTTCTGCAGCATGCGTGGGCGAAACTCGCCGACACAGTCCTCAAGCTCCTGCATCGTGAGCTCGATCTGCCCTGGCTTCAAGTGCGTGATGAACACTTCGCAAGAACGCTCGAGGTGAGCCAGTTCGTCCATCAGCAGCGAGGGGCAAAGATGTTTTGAGGCTACCGCAAGACCCCGTTCGCGATTTGAAAAAGCGCACTCTATGATCAGGTACTTCAAATTGCGGATCTGATTGACTACCTGCCAAAGTGCAGGACAAGGCCCGGTGTCGCCCGAGAAGACCAGACTGGCATTTCCAGAATCAAGCTGAATGGCAATGGCCGGCACCGTGTGATCAGCCGGCAACGCAATGATTGTGCGCCCCCCAAGATCAACGGGTTGCCCCACCTCGATTTCGGAAAAGGCCAAAAACGGATTCGCCGCATTGGGAATGACTGAAAAATCAGGCCAGATTGCCCAGTTAAAGATATGCGCACGCAATATTTCAAGCGTAGCAGCGGTGGCATGAACGGTCAGCGGCTTGTTACGCATCTCGCCCACGGTATCCACAATAAAGGGCAGGCAGGCAATGTGGTCCAGATGCGAGTGTGTCAGAAACACATGATCAATCTGTGCGAGCTCAGCAATCGCCAAGTCACCAACGCCTGTGCCGGCGTCGATCAGAATATCGTGATCAACAAGCAACGAGGTTGTGCGCAGATGGCGCCCGCCAATGCCACCACTACAGCCAAGAATCCTGGTCTTCATAAACTCTACTTCGTCTCAAAAGTGGTCACGCCGTCCCAGTTGGGGCCCGGCGGGTCATTGCGCAGATGCGCAATACGCTGAAGATACAACTCATACACATAGTGCGGCGACTGCTCTTGCAGAGTGGTCAGGGCCTCCTGCGCACTATCCCACGCTTGGGAGCGGTACAGGGCAAGCGCTTCATTCCACCGTTGTAGCGTTGTCAATTCAGCCTCATTTACCGCACCCACCTCACCCAGCGGTTCGTAGATGGCGACAGGCTCGGTCTTGCCTTTGACCCGAACCCGATCCAACTCGCGGAAGATAAATTGATCCGCGATCAGTTGGTGGGTTTCCTCGCCGACGAGTATGCCGACGCCATACTGCTTGGTAATACCTTCAAGACGCGCCCCCAAATTGACGGCATCGCCCATTACCGTGTAAGCCTTACGCACGGGCGAGCCCATGTCACCCACGGTCATTGGCCCGCTGTTAACGCCTACTCCGATCTTGAGTTCCGGCCAACCTTTGGCCAGCAGATCGCGGTTCAGTTCTTTGAGTGCCGCCTGCATCCCAAGGGCAGTCAGTGTCGCGTTACGGGCATGCTGCCCATCGGCAACAGGTGCTCCCCAAAAGGCCATGATCGCATCGCCGATGTACTTATCCAGCGTTCCGCGATGCTCGCGCACCACCTCGGTCATGGCACCGAGATACTCATTCATCAATGCCGCAAGCTGATCTGGCTGCAAGGCTTCAGAGATGGTCGTGAAGCCGCGCACATCGGAGAACAAAACTGTCAGATCCGCCCGGCGTCCGTCCATGCTGTAACCCTCCGGATTACGCGCCATCTCATCAACCAGTTCGGGGGGCACATACTGCCCAAACAACTGGGCAAACTGCTTTTTTGTCCGTGACTCGACAAAATAGCCCCAGGCCATGTTGATCGCATAGAGAAGCACCACGGTGCTAAGACTCGCCGCCAGCGGTAGCACCACATTGCTGCCGTACCAGAAGGCAAAGTTGATGCTCAGCAGAAAGAACAACACCAAGAGTCCTAAAACCGTCGCCTTGAAAGGCGCGAGGCGAGGAATGACAACCGCCATCAGCACGCCAACCAAAAACAGCAACACCACATCAGCGCCAAGAATGTAGGCCGGCTTGTATTTGATGGTGCCATCGAGAATGCCCGAGATCAAATTTGCGTGCACTTCCACACCGGGATACGCCGTATCGACTGGTGTTGCCCGCAGATCCATCAATCCGGGTGCGGTCGTGCCAACCAGAACGATGCGCCCCTCGAGCTTTTCTTTGGGCACAGCTCCCGATAGTACGTCAGTCATCGAGTAATACGCAAAACTGCCGCGATAGCCCCGATACGGAATAAGGGTCGCCACATTCGCATCAACGGGGATACGCAAGGTTGCACGGCCCTCCTTCTTTAAATCGAGCCACTCCAGGCCTGCGTAGTCAGCCGACACATCATCCGTGAAGCCGGGGGTAACCTCGGGGATATCAAGCAGCACACGTACTACCGCCAGAGACAGGGATTCGTAGAGATTGCCCTGATACTCAGCGAGCATAGGGATTCGCCGCGCCAGACCATCGAAATCAATGAGCGGATTGAAGTGTCCGGCCGCCGCAGCCGACTGCTGAAAAACCTGAAGATTGGAGCCAAAACTACTCCACGTGGTGAAGGCAATATTTCGGCCCTGAAAAACAAAGCCAGGAAACGCCGGGGGTGGCAGCGCACCGGTACTTACGCCGTCTTCGACCCCCGAAAAATAGTAGCCAAGCACTACCTTGCGGCCTTTCATGGCTCGGGAAAAACGAGCGTCATAGTCCAGTTTCGGCCGCATGCCGCGAAGCACCGACTGAAACTTCGGGTCGTCACGGAAGGCAGATTTCGCCATAGCTTCCAGGCTGTCGATGCCAGAACTTCTATCCGGCTCGGCGAACACCACGTCAAAGCCAAGTACGCCGATTTGATAGTGATCGAACAGCTTGTCCAGCAGCGCCTCCAACTTGTTGCGGCTCCATGGCCAACGCCCTTCTGCCGCAAGTGACCGCTCATCAATATCAAGAATCACCACGCGGTCGTCCATGGACTGAGGCATGGTGAGACGTACTTTGACGTCATAAATGATCGAATCCAGATGATTTATGAGGGCAATCTGATACACCTGCGCCGCGTGACCGAGCATTGCCGCCACCACCAGCAAGCCCAGCACCACGCGGGAAAGCGTCTTATTCATAATGTCCGGTTAATCATTGAATCGCGAAGAGTCCAGACCGTTCAGTTTTTCAGGAAAAATTCCATTTTGATACCGGCAAGCTCGATCACATCATGATCTGCCAGTTGCTGTGCCTGCGCATCCAGAGACTTGCCGTTCACCACCGGGAAACTGGCCCCCTCGACGTGGGTAAGGAAATAGCCGTGTGGGCGCCGGGCGATGACCGCCACCTGCACGCCCGGCTTACCCAGCGTGGTCAGTGACTTGGCAAGTTCCATCTCCTTGCCCGCATTGCTTCCGGTCAGCACTTGCAATGCCCCCAGCGGAGACGCTGCAGCAGAGGCCGCCGCAGGCTTCGCTGCCGACGCAGGAACCGCCGCCGCAGAGCCCGACACCGGGGCAACCGGAGACAATGTCTCGTCGGTCGGTGCGGTCGCGGCTTTTGGCGTGGTGCCCGCACGCAAAATCATGGTTTTTTCAAAATCTTCACGTTCGGCGGCGGGCGGGGCGTCATTGAAATACTTCAAGCGATACTTACCCAGCTCAATGGTGTCGCCGCTCTGCAGAAAATGCTTCTTGACTGGTTGGCCATTCACAAACGTGCCGTTTGTGCTGCCCATGTCTTCGAGAAAAGAGTCATTGAGGATGGTGATCACCACCGCATGCTCGCCCGATATCGCCAGATTATCAATCTGGATATCGTTATGCGGTTTGCGCCCTATCGTAGTGCGCTCTTTGCTCAGGGGAATTTCCTTGAGCACCAGGCTGTCCATACTGAGAATGAGCTTTGCCATATTTGTCTCTCCACAAGACCTTGCTATTTAAACCAGGATGCAAAAAACGCCTGGACACGGGCCCAAAAACCCGTCTCTTCAGCGAAGTCGCCTTTAATTTTTACCAGTATCACCGAAACATTGTCACGTCCGCCATTGTCGTTAGCCAACTCAATCAGCTGCGACGCACACAAAGGCAGATTTGCCGCCAGCATGCCTAAAGTCATGCCGATCTCTTCATCTTCCACCATATCGTTCAAACCGTCCGAGCACAGCAGATAGATGTCACCGACTTGTACGGGCAGCGTCTGAATACTCGGCTCAACTTCGGGGTCGACCCCCAAGGCCTTGGTCACCAGGTTCTTGTTCTGTGATAGCCGGGCCTGCTCTTTGTTGATGAGACCCGCATCAATCTGCTCTTGCAGCAGCGAGTGATCGCGTGTGATCGTCTCGAACTCGCCATTGCGCAAACGATAGAGCCGGGAGTCGCCCAGATGCCCGACAGTGAGCGAGTTATTGTGAAATACCGCTGTCACCAAAGTCGTGCCCATACCCGCATACTGGGGCTGACTGCGTGCCGCCTGGTAGATGGCACCGTTGGCACGGGCGATCTCTTGCGCCAAGGCGGTGTGAGCAAACGCCGTCCCACCAGCGCCGACTTGGGAGGGGGATCGTTCGCTAAAGGCGCGCTCAAGCTCGCTCGCCAGCAACGTTGTCGCCATGCCGCTCGCCACTTCACCCGCGTTATAACCGCCCATGCCATCGGCCAACACGACCAGACCCACCGCTTCACGGGTCGCTACCGAGTCTTCGTTATGCGACCTGACAACGCCAGGATTCGTCTGTGCTGTCACCTCCAGCGCCGACGCTAGCTTTTCGTTCATGTTGCCTCCTTGGCTGCCGTTTTTTCCATGATCAGTGCACAGGCGCGTATTGCCTTGGCCATGTCCGCACCGGTCTGGAACCGCTCTTCCACCTTCTTTTTCAATGCCTTGTCGATGACGAACACCAGGCACTGAGGCAAGTTCGGATCGATCTGACGGATATCCGGGTGCGCCTCGTTAGCGATTCGGTACATCAACTGTGCCATCGAGTCGCCGGCAAAGGGCAAGCGCCCTGCCGCCATCTGGTAGAACATGACGCCGAGCGAAAAGAGGTCCGAACGCCCATCAATCTTGTAGCCGGCAAGTTGCTCGGGCGACATGAAACTGGGCGTGCCCAACACCATACCGGTCTTGGTCTTGGAGGAATCCGTAATTCGAGCGATACCGAAGTCGGTCACCTTGACCTGATCGGACTCCGGCTCATACATGATGTTGGCGGGCTTGACATCGCGATGCACCACATTGTTTTCATGAGCATAGGAAAGCGCCTCGGCAACCCGGGCGACGATGCTCATGACTTTGGGCAGCGGCAACAGATTGTCGGGTTTGGTGTAAGCCACCAGATCCTTGCCTTTGAGAAACTCCATGGCGATGTAGGCCAGATCATGCTCTTCACCCGCGTCGAACATGGTGACAATGTGCGGGTGATTGAGTCGCCCGGCCGTCTCGGCTTCGCGGAAAAAGCGCTCCTTGACATCAGCGAGTTCGTCTTCATCGAACTCCTGCGCCAACGCCATGGTCTTGATCGCTACGACACGATTGATTTTGGGATCACGCCCCAGATACACGACCCCCATCGCGCCTTTGCCCAGCTCTTTTTCAATCTGGTAGCGACCCAGCATGGGTTTCTCAACGTTGCCATCGGCGTCGAGCAGGCTGGCATTGCTGCGCGTACCGCCCCCACCACCGAGCATGACGGTTTCCGACAGTTGCTTGGCGCGATTGGTGCGGGTTTCCAGATCGCGGAATTTTGGATTGAACTCGGCCATGTACAGGAAGACCGCTTCGGCCTTGTTGAACTGGCGCTTGCGCTCGAAGTCCAGCCCCAGGTTGTAGAGGTTTTCCATCAACTGCTCGTCCAGCGGACACTTGCGAAGCTTGTCAAAGGCCATGTCCAATTGGCCCTGCCCTTGAAAAGCCAGGCCCAGCATCCGGTTCGACTCCGCCGACTCGGCATCCGACTTTTCTTTGCCCCGCTCGGTCACCAGGAAGCGCTTGGTGGTCAGTAGCAGGTGTCCAACCGCCAACAGAATGACGGGCAGCATCAGCTGCAACCAAAGCAATTGCGTGGTCATCAAGACAAAATGAGCCCCCAGCAGCAGGATCAGCAGGGTCAGCGTGATCGCCGCGCCAACACCCGCTTTAAGGCGTGGCAGGAGCAAGATCAAATACAGTGCAATCAAAAAGTAAATGCCGAGTTCGACAAACACGCCCCACGCCGGGGCAACAAAAAAGTGCTCGGAAAGCAAACTGGAGACTGAATGCGCCAACATCTCCACGGCCGACATCGCCGGATGAACCGGCGTTACAAACACCCCGCCAATCGCAGAGGCCGTGGGACCGATCAGGACAATCTTGTCGCGGAATTTCTCGACCGGAACCTTGCCGGAGGCCACATCAAAAAACGAGTCGATAGTGAATGCGGACTCCGCCCCCTCAGCGCCACGATAGAAAAAGGTCAGCATGCGCGAACTCTGATCCGTCGCGATTTTCAGGCGCCCCAGGCTTACTGAACTGCCCGCACGCACCTTGATGTCTGCCGGCGTGAGGTTGAGACTATTCGCCGCGACCAGCAGCGACAAAGCCGGGTAGTACTGACCGTAATAGTCGACGATCAACGGATCATTGCGAATGGCCCCATCTACGTCCTGATCGACGTTCAGGTGACCAATCGCTTTGGCCGCCGCACCGAGGGCAGGAATGACATTGGCATCGACGCTCAATGCGGGCAAAGGCGGCGACTCGCCCTCGGCCAGACTCACCGCATTGCTCTTGACGTAGGCCGGCAACTCGCCATCGGGCCGCCCCAAGGGCTCACCCAGTGCAAACAACATGGGCAGCGCAACGTTGCCCGCACTGGTCAGCGCCGCGCCCAACCGTCGATCGGTGTTCAGCTTGATTTCCGCTTCACGCAGGGTAGGTTCAATCAGTGGGCACAGCGGCGTAACCTCCGGGGTCACAACGGCCTCGCCTTCCGCCACCGGGGCAAGCTCAACCGCCGGAGGCGTCGAAGGCACTGGCGCAACGCCGCAGGCGGTGATCATTCGCTCGATGTAGGTCAATCCGGCGTCGCGCTGCGGCTCGGAGAAAAACACGGTGGTGGCGATGACTTTGGCTTTGGCCGCCGCGAGTCGCTCGACCATGTCGGCCATGATGTCGCGCGACCAGGGCCAGCGACCGATATTGTCCAGGCTTGCCTTGTCGATGGCAATCACGGCAATCTTGCTGGAAGGCGTTCGCGCGGTGGCTTTAACGCCGGCATCGTAGGCTTGACGCTCCAGGCTCTGTATAAACGCACTGGAACCCAACACAAGGATAACGACGGAAACGACGATGCCAAGCATTGCATCGCTTTTCCAGAACCCCGCTTTTTTTATCGCTGCCATGGCGCCTGCTGCTTCTGGTTAATGATTTTTCCCCTGAAAACCAATCCCGCGATCTACAAAACGCGTTGCGTAAACAAACCGATAGTGCCAATTGTTGCAGTCAAACGTCAAGAGAGTCAATGGATTTATTGCGGCACGCGACTATGTAAAGAAAAAAACCCCGTCAGGAATCATCCGAACGGGGTTTTCAGGGGGCTGAGGGGCGCAAATCGCCGTCTCACCAGCGCCGACTTGCCAACGGATGCGTTACAGCATGGCCTTCAGCAACTTCGCCATTTCCGATGGGTTGCGCGTGACCTTGAAGCCGCACTCCTCCATCACGGCGAGCTTGGCGTCCGCGGTATCGGCACCGCCCGAAATCAGGGCACCGGCATGCCCCATGCGCTTGCCGGCTGGAGCGGTGACGCCCGCAATAAAGCCGACAATGGGCTTTTTCATGTTGGCTTTGCACCACATCGCGGCTTCCGCTTCGTCGGGACCACCGATTTCACCAATCATGATCACGGCGTCGGTATCGGGGTCGTCATTGAAGGCGCGCATGACATCTATATGCTTCAGACCGTTAATCGGGTCGCCACCAATACCCACGGCTGACGACTGCCCCAGACCGATCTCGGTGAGTTGTGCCACGGCTTCATAGGTCAGCGTCCCGGACCGTGAAACAACACCGATGCGGCCTTTGCGGTGAATGTGGCCGGGCATGATGCCGATCTTGATCTCGTCAGGGGTGATCAAACCTGGGCAGTTGGGGCCAAGCAGCAAGGTTTTCTTGCCGCCCGCCGCTTCCTTGGCCTTCATCTTGTTGCGCACGATCAGCATGTCGCGGACCGGAATGCCCTCGGTGATGCAGATGGCCAAGTCCAGCTCGGCCTCGCAGGCTTCCCAGATGGCATCGGCAGCCCCCGCAGGCGGTACGTAGATCACTGAAACTGTGGCGCCGGTTTGCTTGGCCGCTTCCTTGACCGAGCCGAAAATCGGGATGTCGAAAATTTTTTCGCCCGCTTTTTTCGGATTCACGCCGGCGACAAAGCAGTTCTTTCCGTTGGCGTATTCCTGACATTTTTCGGTGTGAAACTGACCGGTCTTGCCGGTAATGCCCTGGGTGATGACCTTGGTGTCTTTATTGATGTAAATCGACATAGCGGTTCCTTACTTGACGGCGGCGACGATCTTCGTCGCCGCTTCGGCCATGGAGTCAGCGGTTATGATCGGCAGGCCGGATTCAGCCAGGATCTTCTTGCCCAGATCTTCGTTGGTGCCCTTCATGCGCACCACCAGCGGCACGGACAAATGGGTCTCGCGAGCCGCAGAGACCACGCCGTTGGCGATGGTGTCGCACTTCATGATGCCACCGAAGATATTGACCAAAATACCCTTGACCTTGGGGTTCTTGAGCATGATCTTGAAGGCCTCGGTCACCTTCTCTGTGGTGGCACCGCCGCCCACGTCGAGGAAATTGGCCGGCTCGGCACCGAACAGCTTGATGGTATCCATGGTGGCCATGGCCAGACCGGCCCCGTTCACCAGACAACCAATGTTGCCATCGAGGCTGATGTAGGCCAGATCGAACTTGGATGCTTCGATTTCGTCAGCATCTTCCTCGTCCAGGTCACGGTAGGCGACGATCTCGGGGTGACGGTAGAGCGCGTTCGAGTCGAAGTTGAATTTCGCATCCAGCGCTTTGATGTTACCGTTGCCTTCGAGAATCAACGGGTTGATCTCGGCCAGCGAGGCGTCCGTTTCCATGTAGCAGGTGTAGAGCTTTTTCAACGCATCCACGGCCTGAGCCAGTGACCCGGCGGGCACACCAATGCCGTTCGCCAGTTCATTGGCTTGCGCATCGGTCAGGCCGGCAGAGGGCTCGACAAATATCTTGATAATTTTCTCGGGGGTGGCGTGGGCCACTTCCTCGATGTCCATGCCGCCTTCCGAGGAAGCCATCATGGCCACCTTCTGGCTGGCGCGGTCGGTGAGCGCGGCGACGTAATACTCTTTCTTGATGTCGGCCCCCTCTTCCACCAGCAGGCGATTCACTTTCTGGCCTTCGGGGCCCGTCTGGTGCGTCTTGAGCTGCATGCCCAGGATCTGGCCAGCATAAGTCTTGACCTCAGCAAGCGACTTGGCCACCTTGACCCCGCCGCCCTTGCCACGACCACCGGCATGAATCTGCGCCTTCACCACCCAGACGCTCCCGCCAAGCTCTTCAGCCGCTTTGACGGCCTCATCGACCGAGAAGCAGGGGATGCCACGCGGAACGGTCACACCGAATTTGCGCAACAGTTCCTTACCTTGATACTCATGAATTTTCATGCCGTTTCCTTGATCTTCTTGTTACCGAGAAAATAACACCCTGACAGAGAGTCCGTTCCCATTACCGGGAAATGACCTTTGTCCCCAAACCGACCATTGCGCAACTTGGTCGAGTATCACCGAAAAACCTTGCGCAAAGCTTAACGCTGAGGATACTAGTTTTAGCCCTTGCGAACATACCCTCATGGCGCACTGCGCACCTCGATGAACGAAAAGCGCTGCGCCACAAACTGACCATCGACGAGCGTTGCCGTACTGGCCGGGTTGCCTCCGCCCCCCTGAAAATCGGAAAAAGCGCTCGGCAAATTGAGCGTCATTACCTGTGCCATGGTCCCGCTGAGGTTCGACGTCAGGCGCACGCCCGCGCGCATTGCGGCCTCTTCCGCCAACTGCAACACATGGCTATTGGTCGAATAGAGTTGAAGTTCCAGGCCGCCGTGCGTGTGCATGATGCGCTCAGCCGTCGCTATTGCCACAGACGTCGTCGGGGTCTCGATGACGAAGCAGACCGCACCAGGCGCGCGTTGGGAGAACATGCCTTCATCAGACAATTTGCACGCCATAACCAAGGGTGTATGTACCCGTGCCCCCGGCCATTGGGGGTGCTCGATCGACGAACTGTCGCGTATCGATTCCCCTCCTTCGCGCACTGATGCCATGTAATCGAGCGTCGCGTTGGCCTGAACAGCACCCAGAACCTCGCTCGCACGCACCGGGTCATCAAGTAGCTTGCCCAGGGCAAAACCCAAATCGCGTCCGAACTGTGCCGCGCTGACACGCCCCTCCGGCGTCTCGACACCGCTGGCCGGCACAAAAATATTCTGCGGCGAGGTCGGCAACTGCCCGGAGTACCAGGCAATCGACGCCACGAGAAAGCGCAACATCCCTTTGTAATCGGTCGTCGAATCGACAACCACGCAATTAATCGCCGAGCTGAAGGCAAACAGCCTCGCCTGACGGGCATGGTGTTTCAACCAGACACAAAACTCACTGCGCCCGCTGCAATCAATCAGAGTGATCTCGGGGCGCGTTGCGATCTCACGCGCCACAGGGGCATCCGCCTCATCGACCAATAAACTCACCAGATTGGGGTCGAACCCGAACTCCTTGAGTGTCTGCCGTACCACCGCCACGGTCAGTGCCAATGGCAGAATCACTGAGGGATGCGGCTTGACAATCACCGGATTGCCTGTTGCCAGACTGGCAAACAAGGCAGGGAACGCCATCCAGGTAGGTGCTGTTGAGCAGGTCAATAGCAGGGCGATGCCACGCGGCGTCACGATAAACCGCTTGTGCATACGCGCTGACCCTTGCGCACCGATAGTCCGCTCCCAGAGGGCTCCGGCGCTGACAGAAGTCATTTCACGCCAGGCCACTGCCACCGCCTCCAGACCACGGGCCAAGGCTTGAGCGACGCCGTGCGATCGGGCCAGCGACAAGGGCTGACCAGTCGTGTGCATGACACTCTGTGCCAGCTCGGCGCCGCCTTTATGCAGCCGATCCAGTATCTCAAGGCAAACCCCAACGCGGGTATCAACTTCCGCCCGCGCCCAAGGCACCCCCGCCGTTTTTCCGGCAGAAATCAAGGCATCAGGCGAACACTGCGGGTAGCTGACCAATAACGCCAAGCCATACGGCGAGCGCTCCTCGCCACAACGCTGAATGACCCCGGGCTGATCCAGATAAAACTGCGCACCGCGATACGACTGAAGTGCTTCGCGCGCCTGATCGGCACCAGCAGCATCGACCGACCCGGCATCGATGTAGGGGTTCCAGTATCGACGCGACTGGGCTGCCGCCAGTGCCTTGCGCAGCGTGTCTCTGTGCTTATCGAGGAGCAGGTGCGACACGGGTACTCCTGTGGCGGGGCTTGTTGGCAGCGTGCTTGGCGTAGCGTGTCATTGGCATTGGCATGGTGCGCGCAGATAAATGTCGTGTCACAACATCGACTATAACCCATAGCCACTGGACTATGATTGTGCGACATTGCCGGCGCTCAACCTTTGACTACGCATCCGACCGATCACTTTTCCGCACACGCGCAAAATTACGCGCGGTTTCGCCCCACCTATCCGACGGAGCTGTTTGCCTGGCTTGCCAGCCAGAGCCCGGGGCACCGGCTGGCCTGGGATTGCGGCACAGGCAACGGGCAGGCCGCGTTGGGCCTGGCAGACCATTTCGTCCACGTCCATGCCACTGACCTTTCGCCGCAGCAACTGGCACAGGCCCCCACGAGGGAAAACATCCGCTATCAGCAAGGATCGGCCGAAAGCAGTGGCCTTGCCGATCACAGTGTCGATCTGGTAACCGTGGCACAAGCGCTGCACTGGTTCGACCATGAGCATTTTTATCCTGAGGTTCGGCGCGTACTCAGACCCGGCGGAGTGTTCGCCGCCTGGACCTACCGCTTGCTGGATGCGGAACCGGCAATCAATGCGATCGTAGCTCAGTTCCACAGTCAAACCGTCGGCCCTTGGTGGCCTCCGGAACGGCGCTGGGTTGATAGTGGCTACCTTGACCTTCCCTTCCCCTTCGACGAAGTTAACGTACCGGAGTTTTTTATGGAACGCCATTGGACGCTCGCACAGATGCTTGACTATCTGCGCACCTGTTCGGCCACTCAACGCTACATCAAAGAGCGCGGCAGCGACCCGACGCAGGCGTTGAGCAAGGAGTTGCTGCCCGTGTGGGGCGACCCTGATCGGGCGAAAACAATTTCCTGGCCCTTGGCCTTACGGTGCGGACGAACGCTATGAGCGGCCCCACTATCACACCGCTTGCCACCTTTGGCGGCGGCTGCTTTTGGTGCCTTGATGCGGCGCTGCGCCAACTCAACGGTGTGACCGGCATTGCCTGCGGTTATGCCGGCGGACAGGTGGAAGACCCAAGCTACGAAGCGGTGTGCGGCGGACGCACCGGCCACGCCGAAGTCGTACAAGTTCACTTTGACCCGCAGGTCTTGCCCTACCGGGAGCTCCTGCGGGCCTTTTTCCTGATTCATGATCCCACTACCCCCAATCGTCAGGGCCATGATGTCGGCACCCAGTACCGATCGATCCTGTTTGCTCACGGCAACGCGCAACTCATCGAAGCCCGCCGCCTGCTTGCGGAATTTGGCGCAGCAGCCCTATGGCCCGACCCGGTTGTCACCGAGGTGTTAGAGACTTCCGACAAAGGCCCGGTGTTTTGGCCTGCTGAGGATCACCATCAGAATTACTTTGCGCACAACCCGGCACAGCCCTATTGCCAAGCCGTTGTCGCCCCCAAGGTAGCAAAGCTGCGCAAAGCGATGTTCGATCGTACGCACCGTTCCTAAGCGAAAAAACCGCCGCGAATACCGCCGTTCTCGCCAAAATGCCGACAACACGGCAATGCGATCATCGAAGTGTTTACCGTCCCGGGGCGACCCTACCTGTGCACTCCACGTCACCGTACCGCGTTTCACTCGCCTATCGCTCCACAATCACAGCCGTTATGGTTGTGCTGGCCCAGTGCATTGCGTTTCCATCGGTGGCTTTGGCGAGCACGGGCGACAACGCAGACTTGCAGCGCGTTGAAGCGCTTTCGCGAAAGACCCGGGCTACCGAGGCGCTAATCCTCGATGAAATCATGGGACGCATGGGCAGGATCGAATCCACGACCGCCGATATTCGTGCGTTGATCGAGGCCATGCCGGTGGGTGCCATACCCAGTGGTGCCGCAAGCAGTGCGCCACCCCCGGCACAGGCAGACCGCCCCGGCAACAATGCCGTCTGCCCCAAGCCGCCACCGGTCGTGATTTCCAATGAACAGGAAGATGACACCGCCACCCAATTGCCGGTATCGCTCGTGGCTGGCGGAAGCGCCGTCATTGCGTTGCTGATTGGTCTGCTGATCGGACGCCGCCGTGGCAGCAGACCGCCCACGCCCGTGGTGCCAGAGGCGAGCATCGCCACAACGGCGTCGGCCAGCGAAATCAATCGCGAGAATATTCCACTTTGGCAGCCCAAGAGCGCGCCGGACTCGGGTCGAACACGTGCCAGCGAGGCCACCCTTGCACCCCTGATTACCCCAGTACCGAGGGAGACTGCACCAACAATGGGCACGCCCGCCCGATCGGATTCAGCCAGCGCAATGCTCAAGACTGGCGAGCGAACCCGAACCAAGGCGAACAAGCCGGGGGAAGAACAGATCACGGTTCTGCCGACCGACATCGGTAGTACCAATAGCCAAGAGATATTCGATCCAACGCTTGAACTTGCCGAAATCATGCTGTCCATGGGGCTGGCCAGCGGTGCCGCTCAAGCGCTTGAAGAACATATCCGGGAAAACCCCCGGGAAGCGCTGGTGCATTGGCTGAAGCTGCTGGACGTGTATCGCAAGGACGGGCACCGAACCGACTTTGAGAAAGCAGCGCGGGAACTGCGCAAAAACTTCAATATCAACGCCAGCGACTGGCTGGATGTCGGCGGCAAACCTGCCACGCTCGAAAACTATGAGCGCGTAATGCAGCAGATCATCAGCCTCTGGCCGCAGCCCGGCGCTTGCATAGACTACCTGCGGCAACTGCTCGAAGACAACCGGGACGGCATGCGCAATGGCTTCCCCCAACCGGTGGCCGAGGAAATCATTTTGCTGGTGGCCATTCTTAAAGCCACCCATCCGGAGTTGCTGGACCAAGCAACGGTTGAGACCCCGGCAGGGGGCAAAGCTACAGCAGGGTCAAAACTGCTTTAGCAATTTAGCCGCCTGACGGTAGCGCTTGAGCGCTTCGCCGCGCTTACCCATGGCGTCGAGTTGGCGGGCTTCTGCCAGCAGACGCTCCACCGGATCTTGGGCGCCAATCACTTGACCCCCAGCACCCGCCTCGCCCTGCTTGAGTGATTGCGCGCCCACAATCGCCGTCCCACCAGCGCCGACTTGCGGAATGCGGCCCCCGTCGAGTCCGAGGGGTCCGACGCGTCCATTTGCCGCGCCCGGCGACTGCCCCGGCTGGATTTGTTGCGCGTCGATGCCACTCCCTGGCCGATCATAGTGGAGGCTTGCCCGCTGTTCCTCGGGATTGCTGCGTCGGGCGGTAATTTTCAGCGCCGCCACCTGACGGGGCGGCGCTGCGGCCTTGCGTGCTTGAGCACGCACCTGATCTTGTTCGGCCCGACGAATCGCCGTCATTGCTGACTGGTAGAGCTTCAGCGACTCACTGCGCTTACCTTGTGCATCGAGAATGCGCGCGCGCGCCAACAGGCGATCGGCAATATCCGGCACCGGCTGCGAGCGAGGTGCCAAGCCGCGATTGAATGGTTTGCGTAACGCCGGGTCCGAACTCGCCACCAAACGGGCAATGCTGGTGTTGTTCTGGCGCAGCGCCCAGGCCTCGGCGTTGTCGCCCCATTCGTTGGTGACGCTCGGATCAGCCCCTGACTGCAACAGCGTGACCGCCACCGTTTCATGTCCTTCGCGGGCCGCCATCATCAGCGGAGTTGATCCATTCGGTGACAGCGCATTGACATCGCCCCCCCGCGCCAGCAGCAGCTTCACGATATCGCCAGGCCCGGCAAATGCCGCGTAATGCAGGGCTGCCCAAAGCGGCCCATCCCGCTTTGGCGTTGCCCCCTTGGTCAGCAACCACTCGACGGCAGCACGCTGACCCTTCCATGCCGCATGCAACAGCGCTTGCTCGCCCAGGGCATTGCTCTTGTTGATGTCGGCACCGCGCTCGACAAAGAGCGCCATCATGGGCAGGTTGCCAGTCCATGCCGCGATCATTAAACCGGTACCGATCGGCTTGCCCTCAAAGTCCGGCGACAAGCCGGCGTCGAGCCAAGCGCGCGCTTTGGCCACATCCCCCAGTTCGATCACTCGCCCGAACTCCACCGCGTCAGGCAGGCTCGCCGCCCGCGACACACCGGAAAAAAAGGCAAACCCCAATGCTGAAAGCCCGATAAGGAACCACAAACGAGTTTTGTTCATGCCTGCAGTATAAAAGCCGCGCTGATCCTCCTCGCCCCCGTCCTCCTAAAATGCAGCATGCGTCTCTTCCTTTGCCTGACCCTGAGCCTGTTGCTCCACGCAATGCTTTTGGTGACTACGCAGTTGGAGCACGCCAAGCCAGCTCAGCGGTTGCCAAGCTTCGATGTCGAACTTCGACCCGTTGGAGAGTTCATGCCCGCAGAGCCCGCAGAGCCCGAAGACCCACTGCCTGAAGAACTGGCATCGATTCCCGATGCGCCGGCGCTGATTGAACCGCTCCCACTGTCCACACTGCCCCCACCGTCCCCTCCGCCGCTGGCCGCCACGCCGGTAGAAGTTCCTCGTGAGAAGGCCGCCCCAAAGCGCGACGTTACCGCGGTGCGTCAGGCGCAAAGCAAACTCATGGAGCGCCTGCTCTATCCGCCCCAAGCCATCACTCAGGGCTTGGAGGGCGAGGTGATTCTGCTGCTGACTCTGGATGCCAATGGTCGAGTCATCACCGCCACCGTTGCGCGCTCGTCGGGGCATACCCTGCTCGACGACGCCGCTATCGACGCCGCCCGAACGCTCGGCCCGCTACGCTCGACGGCGGGCGAAATCCTGCTACCGGTGGCGTTTGCGCTCGACTAAACCGGATTCTCGATGTCGATGAATTGGCAATCCAGCCCAAATTCACGATGCAAATGCTCACCTAGCGCTTGCACTCCGTAACGCTCGGTCGCATGGTGCCCGGCGGCGATATAGGCCATGCCGGTTTCGCGCGCCAAGTGGGTCGTCTGCTCGGAAATCTCTCCCGACAGGTAGAGATCAGCGCCCGTCGCCAAGGCCGCCTCAAAGTAACCCTGGGCGCCCCCTGAGCACCAGGCCACGCGACTGATCAATCGGTCTGCACTGCCGGCCAAATGCGCCGTTCGTCCGAGCGTCTGCGACACAAACTGACACAGCACGCCGGCCGGCGTTGGGGTCGGTAAGCACCCGAAAAAGCCGATGTCCTGCTCGCCGAACCGACCGTCAATGCGCCAGCCAAGGGTCTGCGCCAGTTGTGCGTTGTTCCCCAACTCGGCATGGGCATCAAGTGGCAGATGGTAGGCAAACAGATTGATGTCCGCCGCAAGCAGACTGGCCATGCGCTGTCGACGAAAGCCAGTCACCCGCCCATCCTCCGATTTCCAGAACCAGCCATGGTGTACCAAAATAGCGTCGGCTTGATGGACGATGGCTTGATCGATAAGCCCCTGACAGGCGGTCACGCCACAGATCACCTTGTTGATTTTGCCGCGACCTTCCACCTGCAAACCGTTTGGGCAATAATCCCGAAAGCGGCTGCTGCCCAGCAGATTGTCCAGGTACGTTTGCAGGGCTGTTCGCTCCATTCCCACTCTCCGTAATAACACTCTTTCTGATTATGCGCCGCCTCTGGCTTATCTTTGCCCAAACCGTGACGGTCTGCGTCGCCGCCCTGTTCGTACTCAAAACGCTGCGCCCGGACTGGCTCCCGAGCTGGCAATTGCAACAGCTCTCACCCAGCACCGGCAGCGTGTCCAATCCTTTGTTCGGCGCTGGTCCGACGTCT
This sequence comes from Rhodocyclaceae bacterium, assembly GCA_016702335.1. Lineage (GTDB taxonomy): Bacteria > Pseudomonadota > Gammaproteobacteria > Burkholderiales > Rhodocyclaceae > JADJEF01. The sequence continues at coordinate 217,489 of JADJEF010000018.1, read as the reverse complement.
TCCGGTGACACCGCCGCCGCCCCGCAAGCCGTAGCGTCGTATGCCGACGCCGCACAGGTGGCACTTCCCTCGGTGGTGCATATTTTCACCAGTCAGGAAGTGCGAAGTCCCAAGCATCCATTCCTCAATGATCCGCTGTTCCGACACTTTTTCGGCGACCGTTTCGGCGAAGGTTCGCAGCGGCGCTCGGGTCTTGGCAGCGGGGTGGTCGTCTCGCGCGACGGCTATGTGCTCACCAACAACCATGTGATCGAAAGCGCCGATGCGATAGAGATCGCCAGCAACGACGGCCAGCGCTACAAGGCGACGATTGTCGGTACCGACCCCGAGTCGGATCTGGCCGTACTGCGTATTGCGGGCACGCACCGGCTCCCCGCAATAGGATTTGGCAGCAGCGACAGTTTGCGCGTGGGTGATGTGGTGCTGGCCATCGGCAACCCGTTCGGCGTCGGCCAAACAGTGACCTCTGGCATTGTCTCAGCGCTGGGCCGAACACACCTGGGCATCAATACCTTCGAAAACTTCATCCAGACCGACGCAGCGATCAACCCGGGCAATTCCGGAGGCGCACTGATTGATGCGCAGGGACGCCTGGTCGGCATCAATACCGCCATTTACTCGCAAAGCGGGGGCTCTATGGGCATTGGATTTGCCATCCCGGTTTCGTTGGCCAATAGCGTGCTGGAGCAAATTATTGCATCCGGACAGGTAACGCGCGGCTGGATCGGAATCGAAGTTCAGGACATCACGCCCGAGTTGGCGGAATCATTCGGCTTGAAAGGCACCGAGGGAGCGCTGATTGCGGGTGTCATGCGTGGCAGCCCTGCCGAACAGGCCGGGATTCGCCCAGGTGACGTACTCACTGGGGTAGTGGGTATTCCCGTCAAAGACCCTCAGGCCATGCTGGAACGCATCGCGCGACTGGCGCCGGGGGAAAGTGCGCGCGTGAATATCCGCCGCGCAGGGCAGGACTACGCGCTGGCGGTAAAGGTGGGCAAGCGCCCCCTGCCTCGCCGCGAGCAATAGATCAGGATGTTTGCGCTTCCGGTGCTGGCTTTACCAGCCAGTCAGCCAGCAATAAACCCAACTCGAACAGCAGACACATCGGCACCGCCATCATGAACTGCGAAATCACATCAGGCGGCGTAAACACCGCAGCGATGACAAACGCACCAACGATCACATAGGGCCGCCACTCGCGCATCTGCGCCACCGAAACGATGCCGGCGCGAGCCAGCACAATGACGATGATCGGAACCTCGAAGGTCACGCCAAAGGCCAGAAACATGGTCATGACAAACGACAGGTATTTTTCGATATCGGTCATCCAGGCCACACCCTCAGGGGCTACGGCAGCCATAAAGCCGAAAACCATAGGAAAAAAGGCGAAATAGGCAAAGGCCATGCCACAGAAAAACAGCAACACCGACACCGCTACCAAGGGCAAGGCCAGCTTTTTCTCATGCACGTAAAGGCCAGGTGCGACAAAGCTCCATGCCTGAAAAATCACATATGGCAGGGCGATCAGGAAGGCAACCATCAACGCCACCTTCATCGGCACGAGGAATACCCCTACAACGTCGGTCGCGATCATCTGCCCACCCGCCGGCAAGGTGGCCAGCAGGGGGGCAGCGAGTAAGGCGTACAGTTCACGTGAGAAAAACGCCAGCGGAACAAAGACCATGAGTATGGCGACCAGGGCCCGTATCAGCCGGTCGCGTAGTTCAACCAGATGCGAGATGAAGGTCTCTTGAGTCTCAGACATGTCAGCCTCTGGAGGCATCGCCAGATGTCTTTGCTCCGGCGATGGGGACATCGATGCGGGAAGTCGGCGCTGGTGACACGGCGATTGCGCCCTCTTTGGCGGGTTTTATCTCGGACTCAATATCGGCCACCGCCTTGTCGAACGATGCAACCTCACTAGTTATACCGCTCTCAATGGAAGTGAAGTCTGCCTTGACGCGCTCTTGGAAGCGCTTGATATCTTCGACATGCATCTCTCGGTTAATGTCGGACTTGATGGTATTTACATAGCGCTGGAGACGGCCAAGCAAGTGGCCGACAGTCCGCGCCACCCGAGGCAATCGCTCCGGCCCGATGACAATCAGCGCCACCACGCTGATCACCATCAGCTCGGAAAAGCTGACGTCAAACATTGGCGATCAAACAGCGCTCTGCCCGAACGGGCTTACACCTTCGTGTCTTCGCGCTTAGCCTGGACGTCGATGGTCTGCCCGCTGACCTGCTTGACGTCCTCTTTGCTCTCGGCCGCTTCACCGCCCTCGCGCATGCCTTGCTTGAAGTCTTTGACCGCGCCGCCCAGATCTCCGCCGATGTTGCGCAATTTCTTGGTGCCAAAGACCAGCATGACGATGACCAAGACAATTACCCAGTGCCAGATACTGAAACTTCCCACCATGCTCTCCTCTTGGTTCGGACCCAAAGGCCCGCTCAGAAATCCTGATTTACGCGGCGACTAACGATTTGACCCAAGGGGTCCGGGCCGCCGATGATATGAACGTGAAGATGATACACCTCCTGATTTCCTATCCTGCCGGTGTTGATCACCGTGCGAAACCCCTCGTTCAGACCCTCGCCGCGAGCAATCTCATTGGCCTTGAGCAGAATTCGGCCAAGTACGGCCTGGTCGGTTTCGGTGACATTCATCAACGACGCGATATGCTTCTTCGGAATGATCATGAAATGCACTGGCGCTGCCGGATGAATATCGTGAAATGCGAAAAGGTCGTCGTCCTCATAAATCTTTCTGGACGGAATCTCTCCCCGTACGATGCGGCAAAAAATGCAGTCGCTCATGAAGATCCACCCTTGCCGCCACGGCTGGCTTTCTCGTCAATGCCGGAAATACCCTCGCGCCGACGCAGTTCAGCCATTACGTCATCCACGCCAACACCGAACTGGGTCAGCAAGATCATGCTGTGGAACCAGAGATCACAGGTTTCACGCACCAAATGCAATTGATCACCATCTTTAGCCGCCATGATGGTTTCGGCGGCTTCTTCAGCGATCTTTTTGCAGATCGCGTCAGTCCCCTTGGCGTACAGACCAGCGACATAAGAGCTGTCTGCAGCCGCCTGCTTGCGCTCGACAAGCGTCTGCTGCAAACGGTGAAGCACTTCAAGTTGAATCACGAATAGATCTCCCTGGGGTCCTTGAGTATCGGATCAGCGGGAGTCCACACTCCCCCGTCAAGGCGATTGAAGAAGCAGCTTTGACGGCCCGTATGGCAAGCGATGCCACCGGTCTGGGCTATTTTGAGCAGAATCGAATCATTGTCACAATCCGTGCGAATCTCGATCACCCGCTGTGTATGCCCGGACTCTTCTCCCTTGTGCCACAAACGGCCGCGCGAGCGCGACCAGTACACAGCCTCACCCCGGCGCAGCGTTTCCTGCAATGACTCACGGCTCATAAAGGCAAACATCAGCACCGTACCGGTAGCGGCATCTTGGGCAATGGCAGGGATCAACCCATCGGCATCGAAGCGCAATCGGTCTAGCCAACTATTCACAGACTCGCTCACAAGCGTACCTCTATGCCTTTTGAACGCAGGTATTCCTTAGCTTCGCGTACCGAGTATTCGCCAAAGTGAAAGATACTGGCGGCGAGCACGGCGTCGGCGCGCCCCTCGGTTACGCCAGCAGCCAAATGCTCGAGCGTGCCTACGCCGCCGCTGGCAATGACCGGAATGCTGACGGCATCGGCGATTGCCCGCGTGAGAGGAATGTCAAAGCCCGATTTGGTGCCATCGCGATCCATACTGGTCAGCAATATCTCGCCGGCACCAAGCGCCTGCACTTGGCGGGCCCAATCGACAGCATCGAGTCCCGCCGACTTGCGCCCCCCGTGAGTGAACACCTCCCACTTCCCGGGCACCGTCTGCTTGGCGTCGATCGCCACCACGATGCACTGCGAACCCACTTTCGCCGAGGCATCCGCGACGAGTTGAGGATTGGTCACCGCAGCCGTATTCATGCTGACTTTGTCTGCTCCGGCATTGAGCAAGCGACGAACATCCTCCACCTTGCGCACCCCGCCACCGACGGTCAGCGGAATGAATACCTTGGCGGCGCAGGCTTCAATGATGTGAAGAATGAGGTCTCGGTCGTCGGAACTCGCCGTGATGTCCAGAAAAGTAATTTCGTCCGCGCCCTGTGCGTCATAGCGCTGAGCGATTTCCACCGGGTCGCCGGCATCGCGCAACTCGACAAAATTCACACCTTTGACGACGCGCCCGGCATTGACATCAAGACAGGGAATGATACGTTTGGCCAGCATGTGTGTAGTTCGCCTTAACGTGAAACAACAGAACCCAAGCCGGGCAATATCAGCCCCATTGAACCAAGCGGAGCTTCACCTTGCGGAAAAAATCTCAGGTCGGGGGGCCGTTTGCTAGCGTGTGGTGTCACGATCGTGATCGGTTTTATGGCGTTGGGAGGCGCTACGCAGCCATGTGCATTAGGCAGGCTTTTTGGCCGAAATCCTGTCGGCTTCTGCCTGCGCCTTCTTGAAGTCAAGCGTTCCTTCGTAGATAGCCCTTCCGGTAATCGCCCCCATCACACCTTCACCCTCCACGGCACATAAGGCGGTGATGTCATTGGTATCGGTAATGCCACCGCTGGCGATCACGGGAATGCGCAGCGCCTGTGCCAATTTCACGGTAGCTTCAATATTGACGCCACTGAGCATTCCGTCACGACCAATATCGGTATAAATCACCGCCTCTACGCCGTAGTCCTCAAACTTCTTGCCCAGATCGATAACGTCGTGCCCGGTCAGCTTCGACCAGCCATCGACTGCCACCTTACCGTCCCTGGCATCGAGCCCGACGATGATATGTCCGGGAAACGCCCCGCAAGCGTCGTGCAGAAAACCGGGGTTTTTAACCGCCGCAGTGCCGATAATTACGTAGCCCAAGCCACTGTCAAGACACTTTTCTATCGTATCGAGGTCACGAATGCCGCCGCCTAACTGCACTGGTATCTCATCGCCCACTTCCTTGAGAATGCTGGCGATAGCCGAGGCATTCTTCGGTTTCCCGGCAAAGGCGCCGTTCAGATCCACCAGATGCAAGCGACGCGCCCCCTGATTGATCCAGTGCCGGGCCATGGCCGCGGGATCTTCAGAGAAAACAGTAGCATCTTCCATCGCGCCTTGTTTGAGGCGCACACATTGGCCGTCCTTGAGGTCAATTGCAGGTATCAGCAACATGGCGTAATCAGTAGGGTCTAGGTTAGTAGGTTGAAAAAAGCTTATGGTTTCCAGCGGGTGAAGTTCTGCAGCAAGCGCAAGCCGGCATCGGCACTCTTTTCGGGGTGAAATTGCACAGCAAAAATATTGTCACGGACTACGGCGCTCGCAAAATCGATGCCGTAACTCGTCAAACCAGCGCCAAGATAAGCCTGATCTGGAGCAACGTAGTAGCTGTGCACGAAGTAGAAACGCGTGTCGTCTGGCAAGCCTTGCCATAAGGCATGCGCGTTGGTCTGTCGAACTTCGTTCCACCCCATGTGCGGTACTTTGAGCAGGCTGCCATCAGGCGCAGTCATCCCAGAGGGGAAGCGCGGAACTCGACCCGAAAGAATACCGAGGCCGTGCGTGTTGCCCTCTTCCGCCAAGCCAAAGAGCATTTGCAGTCCGACACAGATACCGAGGAAGGGTTTGCTTGCCGCCGCATGGATGACCGCCTCGCGGAGTCCTCGGGAGTCAAGTTCCCGCATGCAATCTGGCATAGCACCCTGGCCGGGAACAACAACTCGCGCGGCTTTGGCGAGATCCGCAGGCACAGACGTCACGCGCACCTCGGCATCGGGTGCGACATGTTCCAACGCCTTGGCGACAGATCGCAGGTTGCCCATGCCGTAGTCAACCACAGCAATCATTTCTTTCATGAGGTGCTGCCTGCCAAAAAATCAGTCACGGTAGTAAAAACGCAACAAATAGTCGATTAAAGCGAGCCCTTGGTTGAGGGGATATCGTCCGAGGCGCGCGCATCGCGCTCACAGGCGGCGCGCAGTGCACGGCCAAAAGCCTTGAATACCGTTTCCGCCTGATGGTGAGAATTCTCGCCGCGCAAGTTATCAATGTGCACCGTAATATTGGCGTGATTGACCAAACCTTGGAAGAACTCGCGGATCAGATCAACGTCGAAGACGCCAATGGTCGAGCGGGTATACGGCACGTGATACACCAAACCCGGCCGCCCGGAAAGATCAACGACCACGCGTGACAAGGCTTCGTCCAACGGCACATGAGCATCGCCGTAACGGCGCAAACCCTTTTTCTCGCCAAGCGCCTTGTTCAGCGCTTGCCCGAAGGTGATTCCGACGTCTTCAACCGTATGGTGCGCGTCAATATGCAAATCACCATCTGCCGTTACAGCCAGATCGATGCGACCATGACGAGCAATCTGGTCCAGCATATGATCAAAAAATCCGATGCCGGTGGCTATCTCCGAAGTTCCACTCCCATCGAGATTGATCGCCACCCGTATCCGGGTTTCCAGTGTGTTGCGTGTAACTTCAGATTGCCGCATGGCTGTGACCAAATCTTCAAGTGGTTTCGGGGATGGGAAAAAGGGTTCAGCGTTTCGTCGCGGCAGCAACTCGCTCGGCTTCGGCGAACCAGCAAAGGCATAATACCATCGGGCCTAAACGCCGAGCCATTGATCCGCTGTCCCTCCCACACTTACCAACTAATTCGTCATGAGCCGCTTCTGGAGTCCAATCGTCAGTCAGCTCACCCCATACATTCCAGGTGAGCAACCCAAAATCGACAAGCTGGTAAAGCTAAACACCAACGAGAACCCCTATGGACCCAGTCCTCGGGTCCTTGCGGCGATCCACGATCAAACCAGTGAAGCTCTGCGCTTATACCCCGATCCGGGGGCAGAGGCACTGCGAGCCACCATTGCGAACCATCACAAGCTTTCTCCAGATCAGATTTTCGTGGGCAACGGCTCCGACGAGGTTTTGGCCCTTGTGTTTCTTTCGCTGCTGAACCACACTGAGCCACTTCTTTTTCCAGATATCTCTTATAGCTTTTATCCTGTCTATTGCCGCCTGTTCGGGCTTAGCTACGCCACCGTTCCGCTTAACGACGCCATGGAAATTGATATTTCCGGCTACCGTCATGCAAATGGCGGAGTGATTTTCCCAACCCGAATGCGCCGACAGGTCGATTGCTCGCACTTAGCGAAATCGAGGAAATGGTGGCCGCAAATGTCGACTCGGTGGTCGTTGTCGATGAGGCCTATATCGACTTCGGCGGCGGATTGGACATTAGCTCGATCCCCACGGCGATTCCGCTTCTGGCGAAGTACCCGAATCTATTAGTTGTTCAGACCCTGTCCAAGTCACGCTCTCTGGCCGGTCTGCGGGTCGGATTTGCTGCCGGTCATAGTGACCTGATAGAGGCCCTGAACCGGGTCAAAAATAGCTTTAACTCCTACCCGCTGGACCGCCTCGCTCAAGCCGGAGCCATCGCGGCATTTCAGGATGAGGAGTACTTCGCCAAGACCCGACAAGCGGTGATTGCCAGCCGGACCTCTCTGACTAAAGGACTGGAGCAAATCGGCTTTGAGGTTATCCCTTCCGCTGCGAACTTTGTCTTTGCCCGACATCCGATGCATGACGCGGCGAAAATCGCCGCCGCGCTTCGCCAGGAGGGTGTTATCGTCCGTCATTTCAGTGCGCCACGCATCCATCAGTTCTTGCGCATAACCATTGGCACGGATGCGCAATGCCAAGCCTTGCTCGCGGCCCTGTTAGTCCTTGTAGCGTAGCTCTGCGGCGCGTGCGTGCGCGGTCAATCCTTCCCCGTGAGCCAATACTGATGCTATCGGACCGAGTTCTGCCGCCACGGCGGCCGAAGCGTGAATGATGCTAGAGCGCTTTTGGAAGTCGTAGACACCCAATGGCGAGGAAAACCGGGCACTACGGGATGTGGGTAAAACATGATTAGGACCCGCACAATAGTCGCCCAGCGACTCTGACGCGTAGTGCCCCATGAAAATAGCCCCGGCATGCCGTATTTTGTCCAGCAAGCAATCAGGGGAATCCACCGCTAGTTCAAGATGCTCCGGAGCTATGCGATTGGCGATTTCACAGGCCTCATCCAGATCGCGCACTTTAACAAGCGCCCCACGCCCAGCCAGAGAAGCCCGAATAACTTGATGTCGTCCCATTGTCGGCAACAGCCTCTGGACACTTCGTTCAACCTTCACAAGAAACTCAGAATCGGGCGATAGCAGGATAGACTGGGCCAGTTCATCGTGCTCGGCTTGTGCAAATAGATCCATCGCGACCCAGTCCGGGTTGGCGCTGCTATCGGCAATAATCAGCACCTCTGACGGACCGGCGATCATATCGATGCCTACGGTTCCAAAGACCCTGCGCTTGGCCGCAGCCACATACGAGTTTCCGGGTCCGACGATCTTATCCACCTGTGGAATCGTCTCAGTTCCATAAGCCAGAGCACCAACTGCTTGAGCACCGCCAATGGTAAAGACCCGATGAACACCGGCCAGACAAGCTGCCGCGAGAACCAGCGCATTGCGCTCGCCACGTGGCGTCGGTACCACCATGATTAACTCACCCACACCTGCGACACTGGCAGGGATAGCGTTCATGAGCACCGAACTGGGATAGGCCGCCTTACCACCAGGTACGTACAAGCCAGCCCGATCAAGCGGAGTAATTTTTTGCCCAAGACGCGCACCGCTGGAATCCACATAACTCCATGACTCGGCACGCTGATGCTCATGGTACCCCCGCACGCGATCTGCCGCACGCTCCAACGCGACGCGTTGTCCGGATGGAAGTCCGTTAAGCGCCTGCTCAAGCGCGGCTTTCGATAGTTCGAGCTCAGACACCACGTTGGCTGAGACGCTGTCAAAACGATGCGTGTACTCAAGAAGTGCGGCATCGCCCTCACTACGGACACGCTGAAGAATCTCACTAACCGTCTGCTCGATCGCCGCATCTACCGACACATCGACATGCAACAAGGCATCCAGTTGCACAGAGAACTCGGCATTAGTTGTGTCGAGCCTGCGCACAATCACTGCTCCCCATCCGACATTGACTCGACCACGCGCTGAAACGCTTCGATCATCGGCTGAAGTTCTGCATGCTTCAATTTTAATGCCGCCTGATTCACCACAAGCCGCGACGATATCTTCAGTATCTCCTCAACCTCCACGAGATTGTTCGCCTTGAGCGTACTCCCGCTGGAGACCAGGTCAACGATGGCATCAGCCAAGCCCACTAACGGGGCCAGCTCCATCGATCCATAAAGCTTGATCAGATCAACGTGCACACCTTTGGCAAGAAAATGCTCACGCGCGGTATCGAGGTATTTGGTCGCGATCCTGAGTCGCCCCCCGGGCCTGACAGATGACCAGTAGTCGAACCCAACCGGAACCGCGACACACATCCTGCAGGCAGCAATTTTGAGATCCAGTGGCTGATACAGCCCCTCGCCATCATGCTCGAGCAAGACATCCCTACCGGCAATACCAATGTCCGCCGCTCCGTACTGCACATACGTGGGCACATCCGAGGCGCGAACGATCACCACCCGCACATCGGGACGATTCGTGCCGATTATTAACTTGCGCGATTGCTCCGGGTTTTCACTGGGAACAATTCCCGCTGCAGCGAGCAAAGGAAGCGTTTGTTCGAAAATCCTGCCCTTTGAGAGGGCGATCGTAATACGGTTCATTGCATCATTTTTCCCGCCGGACATCTGCACCCAGCGCAGCCAGCTTTCGCTCCAGGCCATCATAGCCTCGATCCAAATGGTAAATCCGCTCAATCCGGGTTTCACCCTCCGCTACCAAACCCGCTATGACCAAGCCCGCCGATGCGCGCAGATCGGTCGCCATGACGATGGCCCCATCCAGCTTCCGTTTCCCGTTTACCACGGCTGTGTTGCCGTCAATTCGGATATCTGCGCCGAGCCGAGTAAGCTCTACCGCGTGCATAAAGCGATTCTCAAAAATGGTTTCGCGTATGACCGATGTTCCATTTGCCACGGCATTGATCGCCATGAACTGGGCCTGCATATCCGTTGGGAAGGCCGGATAGGGGGATGTGCGGATGCTGACCGCAGTCAAACGCTCCGGGGCCTTGAGCCGAATCGCGTCGCGCTCCATTGTGATATCACAACCCGCATCCATGAGTTTGTCTATAACCGCGTCGAGGTAGGCACTTGACGTATCCGTCAGGCGAATCTCACCACCTGATGCAGCGGCGGCGCAAAGGTAGGTGCCAGTTTCAATACGATCTGGCATCACGCGATGCGTTGCACCGTGCAAGCTGGAAACCCCCTGGATCCGAATGACATCGGTACCAGCCCCCGAGATACGGGCACCCATGGCCACCAGGCAGTTCGCAAGGTCCACTACCTCAGGCTCACGTGCTGCGTTCTCGATCACAGTCTCACCGTCTGCCAGACAGGCCGCCATCATTAGATTTTCAGTGCCGGTCACGGTCACCATATCGGTGAATAGGCGAGCCCCTTTCAGGCGTGGAGACTGGGCATGGACATACCCGTGTTCAACGGCCACCTCAGCACCCATCGCCAGCAGCCCCTTTATGTGCTGATCCACGGGACGGGCTCCAATTGCACAGCCGCCGGGCAAACTCACCCTGGCTTCCCCAGCCCGAGCAACCAATGGGCCCAAGACCAGAATGGCTGCACGCATGGTTTTCACCATCTCATAGGGCGCAACCACGCTATCCAGCCCAGAAGCATCAAGCGTCACCACATCGCCGCTACCCATGAGGTCACCAGCAGTACGCTGAACCTTAACACCCATCTGAGCAAGCAACTTCAACATGGTGCCAATGTCATTCAGATGTGGAACGTGCGTCAGCGTTAGTACATCACGCGTGAGCAGGGCTGCGCACAAAAGAGGCAACGCCGCATTTTTTGCCCCCGAAATGGCGATTTCACCCTTTAGGCTCCGTCCGCCCGTAATCAAAAGGCTATCCATTGATTTTCCATTCCTCGGGAGTAATTGTCTGCATGGACAAAGCGTGCAGGAGTCCGCTATCAAAGTGGGGCTTCAGTATGCCGTTAATCAGTTGTTGCCTCTTGACGCGACCAAGACCGGCAAATACTTCGCTGACAATTACAGCGGAAAAGTGATGTCCATCACCCTCCACGGCGAGATGACTGCACGGCACCTCTGCACTGATCCAGTGTTTGATTTGTTCAGATTCCAGCATCTCACCTACCTTTATTCAAGCACGAAGTTTGTACCCACGGCGAAGCATGTTAAGCGTAGCTGTGACTAGCACGGTTAAAACACCCAAGCTTGCCGCCAGGCTGATCCACGGCGACACATCTGAAACGCCAAAAAAACCAAAACGAAAACCATCAATCATGTAGAAGACCGGATTCCATCGCGATAAGTTCTGCCAGAAATCGGGCAGCGAATGTATCGAATAGAAAACTCCGGACAAAAAAGTGAGCGGCATAATCAGGAAATTCTGTAACGCAGCAAGCTGGTCAAATTTCTCAGCCCAGATTCCGGCAATAAGGCCCAAGCTTGCCATTATCGCGGCACCAAGTACAGCAAAAGTGAGAATCCACCACGGTGACTCAAAGCTGAGATTCGCAAACCAGATCGTTGCCAGAAAAACACCTACCCCGACACAAATACCCCGGATAATCGCCGCCACGACATATGCGAAGAAGAATTCCGTATGCGATAGCGGCGAGAGCAAGACGAATACTATGTTTCCGGTGATCTTTGACTGAATGATGGACGACGATGAGTTGGCAAAAGCATTTTGCAGTACTGCCATCATGACCAAACCAGGAATAAGGAACGCTGTATAGCCGATCCCAAGCACCCTGACCTTTGCCTCCAAGGCGTGAGAAAAAATCAACAGATAGAGCACGGCGGTAAGAATCGGGGCGGCAATTGTCTGGAACCCCACTTTTGCGAATCTGAGAACTTCTTTGTTGCAAAGAGCGATAAAGCCGCTGGCGATCATATGCCTGACTCTTTCTGCATGATTCGCAAGAACACAGCCTCAAGATCTAGCTTATTGATCTCGATATCAACGATGCGAGTTCCGCCCTCACGCATCGCACTTAGAATTAACTCCAACTCTTTGAAGCTTTTGAGCTCAATTTCCCGCCATCCGCCCGACACAACGAGTAGGTTCGCATAGGGTGCGGGGATGTCGCCCTCTAAAAGAATCCTTAGTAGGTATCCGGAACATGTCTCGAGCAGATTACTCGTGGTATCCAGAGCAACTAAGCGCCCCGCCCGCAAAATGGCGATTCGATCACAGAGCGCTTGCGCCTCATCGAGATAATGCGTTGTCAGAATGATCGTATGACCATCCCTGTTGAGCTCACGAATAAATCTCCATAAACTCTGCCGAAGTTCAACGTCCACTCCGGCTGTCGGCTCATCCAACACGATTACCGGTGGTCGGTGGACCAGAGCTTGGGCTACCAGCACTCGACGCTTCATGCCGCCCGACAGGGTGCGCATGTTTGAGTTGGCCTTGGCGACAAGATCAAGGCTAACTAGAACGTGATCTATCCAATCATCGTTATTGACTGCTCCGAAATAGCCAGACTGTAACCGCAGAGTTTCTCTAACCGTAAAAAACGGGTCAAAAGCCAACTCCTGAGGCACAACCCCCAAGGCCCGTCTCGCCTGGCGATAATTTCTTTGAACATCGTGACCCATTATCGTGATTGCACCCGCATCGGTACGAACCAGCCCGGCCATCGCTGAGATCAGCGTCGTCTTTCCGGCCCCGTTGGGGCCGAGCAGGCCAAGAATCTCCCCTGGTCGGACAGTCAAATCAACGCTGTCGAGAGCAATCGTTTGGCCATAGCGCTTGCTGACCTTCTCGATAGATACGGCGATGTCTTTCATACGAGGTGACTTGACCCGTTGCGTTCGGGAACTGTACAGCGTTCTTGGCCGAACCCAATGTAGGCCAGTACCGGGTACTCCGACTACTCAACTACTGCGGGAGTATTTCCGCCAACCCATACACCGAGGCCAAGCTTCGCATGCCTGGCGGAAGGTTTAACACAACAAGATTATGATCTCGCTGTTTGGCTTCACGCATCCAGTGCAAAACAACCGCGAGGCCTGAAGAATCCACCTCCGTCACTTCAGCCAAGTCAATTTGATAGACCCCTGAAGCAATTGCATTGCTACCTGATTGCACCACTCCGGCAGCAGTCTCCACCAGGATTGGCCCTTTGATCCTCAATCGTGAAGAATCAATTGTCACGTTTTGGAAGCCCGGGAACCTACCAGCACCGCTGAGTTCTTGGTACGAAGACTAGCTATCAATCCATCCAGCCCGCCTTCCTGAATCTCGCTGGAGAAGGTCCCCCGATAGTTTGTCACAAGACTTATGCCCTCAACTTCAATGTCATACACACGCCAACTGGCGTCACTTTTTTCCATGTAGTAGTCAAGGTTCAAGGGCTTGGTCCCGGGCTGCCGGATCTCTGTACGCACCTTGGCATCAATCTGTCCCGCCTTTAAATCTAGGGGCTTAAAGGCCACCGTCTGATTTTTGTATTGGGTCAGCGCGTTAGAGTAGGTGCGCACCAACAACTTACGAAATTCGTCGGTGAGTAGTTTTTTTTGCTCCGGGGTCGCCTTACGCCACTCACGCCCAACTGCAAGTTGGGTCATGCGTGAAAAATTGAAGTGGCCGACCACGCGCGTCTCGACCAACTCCATCGCCCTACGCGTATCTCCGCTCTTAATTTCCTTGTCATTTCGGATCACCTCCAGCACTTCGTCGGTGACCTTCTTCAGCAACTGATCCGGCGCAAGTTCTGAAGCAACTGCAACTGAGCAACTCAAAAAAGTAACCACTGCAAAAAGAAAACGCATCGCTTTCATCGAAGACACCTTGTTACTCTTCCTCAGTATCGCGCGGGGCATCACCGTCAAATATCTGGCTGCGCCGACGCTGTAAATAACCGTCCCGAACGTATGAGTATTTATCAAGGGCAGCTTCATCTACAACTTTATCTGCCGGTAGCAATTCCGCACGGATGCTGACTATACGAAGGGCAGAAAGGCTGTTTCGCACCGAAACATCCTCGATATTGCCAACCGGGTCCACATATCGATCCACCATGAAACCGACAGTATCACGAGCAGTTTTAGGCCCAAAAACAGGAAGCACCACGTAAGGGCCATTGCCGACCCCCCAACGCCCGAAAGTTTGCCCGAAATCCTCGTCATGCTTGGCCAAACCGATATCGCTAGCAACATCAACCATACCAAGAATCCCTATGGTTGAGTTGATCACGAAACGCCCCAAGTCACTGGCACCATCACCCGGCTTACCTTGCAGAAAATTGTTCACGCCAGTGAAAACATCGTCAATATTGCCAAAGAAATTCGACACCCCAGCCTTCACGACTACCGGCAAGTAGTCATCATAAGCTTTGGCAACGGGCCTGACCGCGTAGCTGTCAATCGTCTCGTTAACTGCAAACATGGCCCGATTGAAACCTTCGATAGGATCTTTTTTATTCCCGCTAGTACTTGAACAGGCACCAAGGGCTAAGGAGACCGCAACGATAGCAAGGGTTCTCCCGATCGAGACATCATTCCGCATGGTTGAGTTCATATTCATAATCCCGCTTTATAAAATTCGATTAGAAGCAAACTTTTACTTACCGCTTTCACTATCAGCTGCCTGTTTAAACATGAACTGACTGATCAACTTCTCCAGAACTACTGCAGATTGTGTCTTCTTAACTGAATCACCCGCAGCAAGATATTCCTCGTCACCACCAACCTCGAAGCCGATGTACTGTTCGCCAAGCAACCCACTCGTGTTAATTGTCGCAAACGTGTCCCGCGGAAACTTAAACCGAGCATCCATAGACATGGTCACATCAGCCTGATACGACTGCGAGTTAAATCGGATATCTGAAACACGACCGACGACAACCCCAGCACTTTTAACTGCCGAGCGAACCTTTAGAGCGCCGATGTTATCAAAACTAGCCTTAATAGCATAGGTTTCCCCCGACATCGACGAGCTCAAATTACCGACTTTCATCGCCAGAAATAACAATGCAACCAATCCAATGGCAACAAAAAATCCAACCCAAAGATCCAGGCTAGTTCGACTCATTATCAGGCACCTCTAAACATGAAGGCAGTAAGGATGAAATCCGCAGCCAAAATGGCAAGCGACGACGTAACAACGGTGCGGGTCGTGGCTCCAGATACTCCCTCTGCTGTTGGCTCAGCATCGTACCCTTCAAAAACAGCGACCCAACTAATGATGGCACCGAACACAAAACTCTTGATGACCCCGTTCATGATGTCTTCTCGGAAATCCACGCTCGCCTGCATTTGAGACCAGAACGAGCCCTCGTCGACTCCGATAAGCTGAACACCGACCAGATAGCCCCCGAAAATTCCCATCGCAGAAAATAGCGCTGCAAGTAGCGGCATTGAAATCACTCCACCCCAAAACCGTGGTGCTACCACGCGCGCCAGAGGGTCAACGGCCATCATTTCCATTGCAGAGAGCTGTTCTGTCGCTTTCATCAGCCCTATTTCAGCGGTAATCGCCGAACCGGCTCGACTAGCAAAGAGCAGAGCTGCGACGACAGGCCCCAGCTCCCGCACGAGGGATAACGCAACAAGAATACCCAACGCCTCAGATGAACCGTAGCGCTGTAGCGTGTCATAACCTTGCAGACCAAGCACCATCCCGACGAATAGTCCAGACACGAGAATGATGATCAAGGACATCACGCCCGTGAAGTAAATCTCACGGAGTGTCAAATGAATGCGCCGAAACGCTGTGCCGGAATGCATGAGCATCGCAACAAGGAAGCGAGAAGCGAAGCCCAAGCGCAACAACCGGTCGTTGACGCTCTTACCTAAGCCTCGAATCACACGTGCAGGAATTCCAATCACAGCTAGCTCACCGTCCCCATCAATTCCTCCGCATATGAAGTCGCAGGATAATGAAATGGAACAGGACCATCCGCCTCTCCCCAAACGAACTGGTGAACGTAAGGGGTCTTTGACTTGCGAATTTCTTCCGCAGTTCCTTCAGCAACAATCTTTCCCTCAGAAACAAAATAGACATAGTCCACAATCTTGAGGGACTCTTGTACGTCATGGGTCACGACAATCGAACTAGCACCCAAAGCATCATTCAACTTTCGTATCAGTTCGCCAACTATAGACAATGAAATAGGATCCAGTCCCGCGAAGGGTTCATCGTACATTATCAGCATGGGATCAAGTGCGATTGCCCGAGCCAGTGCCACCCGACGCGCCATACCACCAGACAACTCGGTCGGCATTAGTGCATGGGCTCCGCGCAACCCGACGGCATGCAGCTTCATTAAGACCAGATCGCGAATCATTGCTTCAGGCAAGTTGGTATGCTCACGCATCTGAAACGCCACGTTTTCAAAAACCGTCATGTCAGTAAAAAGCGCTCCAAACTGAAAGAGCATCCCCAACTTGCGTCGCATTGCATACATGCTGTCGGCATCCAACTGATGGACCACCTGGCCATCGACGGTAACGCTGCCAGATGTCGGCTTCAACTGACCGCCGATCAGCCTTAGAGTGGTTGTCTTCCCGCAGCCAGAGCTACCCATAATGGCCACGACTTTCCCCCGAGGAATCGTCATGTTGATGCCGGACAAAATCGGCCGGCTGTCGTAGCTGAAGCTCAGATTGGATATCTGAACTAGTGGGTCGTCGTTCACTTTTAACCGATGTGCAGAATTTATAGCGGGTGGAGTTTAGCAGAGGGCCTGTCGGCATCGCATGTTGAATCTACTGACGGCAGACTCTATTCAGTCTAAATTTGCATCATTGAGACACCACCTCCGCCAAAATGCCCATTGATTGGTCGAACTAAACGCATTTGCCTGTCTAAGATGGCAAAGTCTGAACAATTTACTGAAATTACCGTGACTCGAAAGCCCATCTTGCTCATAGTCGATGATGACGAACTCATCCTCGACTCGCTCAGGTTCGTACTTTCTGAGGGATTCGATATCGTAACTGCGACATCGCGTGAGGAGGCACTGCAACGGACGACGCTATCACAGCCGCTCGAACTCGCGCTGATAGACCTCGGGTTACCACCGCACCCTCACTCACCGACCGAAGGTTTGGCTCTAATTACAGACCTTCTGGCAATCGTGCCTGAAATAAAAATTGTGGTGCTGTCTGGCCAGAACGACGATGCAAACGCGCGCCTTGCCCGAACCTTAGGCGCTACCGACTTCGTCGGAAAGCCGGCATCGCCCGCGTTATTGAAAACTTTACTTACCCGCATCGCAAATCTACGTAGCTCCGTTGCGCCCGGTCGCCGACTACTGGGGAGCAGCGCGCCCATATTGCAGCTGCGCCAGCAACTACGACAATTCGCAAAGTCCCCCTTCCCCGTTCTTATTGAAGGCGAGTCGGGTACGGGAAAAGAACTTGCCGCGAAAGTACTCCATGAAGAATCTGATCGCGCACCATCTCCTTATTTAGCACTCAACTGTGCAGCAATGACTCCAACCTTGGTCGAAGCAACGCTTTTTGGCCATGCCAAAGGAGCCTTTACTGGCGCATCAGTAACTCGCTCGGGTTACTTCGAAGATGCAGCACAAGGCACTTTGTTCTTGGATGAAATTGGCGAGCTACCAATAGAATTGCAGCCCAAATTGCTTCGTGTGCTTGAAAGTGGCGATTTTCAGCGTGTTGGTGAAACCCAAACACGGATTTCATCCGCGCGCATCGTCGCGGCCACCAACCGAGACCTCCGTGAAGAGGTGCGCGCCGGGCGATTTCGGTCCGACCTTTACCATAGGCTTTCTGTCTTTACTGTACGCATGCCAGCGCTTCGCGAACTCGGCAATGATCGACGTACGCTTCTCGAAAGCTTTATCAGGGAGTTTTCAGCACAAGGAAAGCTTTCGCTGCCGGTATTGACTGATGACGCATGGGCTTGCATCGACAGCTATGGCTTCCCCGGAAATGTGCGGGAATTACGCAACATTGCTATTCGACTAACTACCAAATACGCCGACCAACAACTTACTGCCCGCGAGATGGAGGGCGAGCTTGATATTGAACTGAAGGCCACAGCAGCGGCTGATACTCTGGCGTCAGAGACTAACGCCCCCGCTACGGCGAATGAGCGGAGCAATTTTCTTTCCGCAGCCCGTGCGTCCTTAGCGGCACGCAAACAGTTCTCTTTGGATGATGAACTACGCTCAATCGAAGCCGCCTATATTTCCGCTGCACAAGACATTGCTGGCGGCAACATCAGTCACGCTGCACGCCTTTTAGGTGTAAGTCGCACCACACTTTACAACCGCATGGAGTCGATCGCTCGTGCGAATCGCAAGCCAAACTTTTTAGCCAACTCAGAGTAATTAGTTCGCCTCTAATCCATTACGATCACACCATGTATCTTGACCACTTTGGTTTGTATGAAGCTCCTTTTCGCATCACGCCAGATACCGACTTTTTTTTTGGTGGCGGCAACCGCGGAGCCACGCTCGATGCCCTCATCTACGCCATCACTCATGATGAGGGCATTGTCAAGGTTAGCGGTGAAGTCGGCAGCGGTAAGACCATGCTGTGCCGTGTACTCATGGACCGTCTGCCACAAACGGTCACGATTATCTACCTCGCAAACCCCTCGCTCTCCCGAGAGGACATACTTTTCGCCATCGCCCACGAGCTTCGCCTAGAGATCGCGCCAGATGCGAGGGCCGCAGTTGTCTTAAGATCGCTACAAGATCACTTGATAAAGTCTTACGGGGAGGGGCGTCAGGTCGTTGTACTGATTGACGAAGCCCATGCAATGCCGACTGAGACGCTTGAGGAAATACGACTGCTGTCAAATCTCGAATCAAACAGAAACAAGTTGCTGCAGCTCGTTTTATTTGGCCAACCTGAGTTGAATGAAGTTCTGGCCCGCCCGAATATGCGTCAGCTAAAGGAGCGTGTGACGCACAACTTCTCCCTTGAGCCCCTGGTCAGAGACGACATCGCGAGCTACCTTGATTTTCGCTTGCGTGCCGCAGGGTACAAGGGGCCAAGCCCATTCGACACCAAAGCGATAAAAACCATCGCAAAAATTTCACAAGGATTGACGCGGCGCGTCAACATCCTTGCAGACAAGTGCCTCCTAGCAGCCTTTTCTTCTGGTCGTCATCACATCGGAAAAAGCGAACTGCGGGCGGCTGTTCGTGATTGCGACTTCAGTACCGCAACCATGTCATCGGGCGGATCTGGCACTGCTACCAAAACTCGGCAATGGGCAACAATCGCACTAGCGGCACTCTTAGGGGCCGCGGTGATGGCATGGTTTTTTGATCAGAGACCCACCGTGCTATCGGAGCAACCGGCCGTAGTCCCGCCCGCCCCCTCTCAGTCAATTGCCCCACAGCAGCCTATCGCCCCGCCGCAGCCCACCGCCCCAATGGCGATATCAAGTCAGCCAATTGCCAGTGAACCGCCGCCAACTCCAGCGGCAACGCCCACAGCGGAAGCGCCCCAGATTTCCCCCACCTCAGCAAGCTCTTCCCAAGCTCAAAAAGCAGCGCCCGATGCCCAGGATAGAGCCTCGGAGGAACTTGGGCAATTAACGAAACTCAGTCTCGCCGCCGGAATACGCTGGTTAGAGGAAGCGGATAACTCTTCTTGGTTTTTGCAATTGCTCGCTAGTGACGGAACCCAACCAGACGCTGTTGAAGCGTTCTTACGGAGAGCAAAAACCGTCGGACTGGATCTGACCAAGGTCCGGGTTTACCGAGCGTATATCAAAGATCAGACCCGCTTAGGGGTCATCTATGGGGATTACGAAACGCGAAGCGCCGCAAGTTCCGATCTAAAAAAACTCCCAAACGCAATCAAAGGTGCACGTCCATTTCCGAGGCAGGTAAAGCAACTGCGCGAATGAGGTGCCGTTCAACAGCACATACAGGGGCATCTCGTTCGCGCAATCGCCGCCCCACCAGCGCCGACTTGGGAACGGAAGCCTCAATGTTGACCTGTACTACCAAAACCGCTCTGCCCGCGTTCGCTGGAAGAAAACTTCGCCACCACGTTGAATGACACCTGAACGACCGGAACGATTACCAGTTGTGCCAATCGTTCCATCGGATTGAGGGTGAAGGTTGAACTCCCACGGTTCCATGCAGAAACGAAAATCTGCCCCTGATAGTCCGAGTCAATGAGCCCCACTAAATTACCCAGCACAATTCCATGTTTGTGCCCAAGGCCAGATCTGGGCAGAATCATCGCAGCAAGATTCGGGTCTTCAAGATGAATCGCCAACCCAGTCGGCACCAACGAGGTCTCGCCAGGCGATAAGACCATCGGACCGTCAATGCATGCTCTTAGATCCAATCCCGCAGAGCCAGGTGTGGCGTAAGCAGGCATAGCGTCGTTCAGGCGCAGATCGAGAATTTTTACATCTACAGTAGGCATTCGGCTACCTCAGGATTCGCGCAATGTGCGCTACGATTTGTCGGGAGACTGTCAGCTTGTCTGCTGGGCCTAAGGGGTGCTCACCATCAGAATCAAATAGGGAAACCACGTTGGTATCCCCTCCCAAACCATCTCGCACCAAGTTCCCGACCACCAGCTGAAGTCTTTTTGCCACGCGCTTACCTTCAGCGTACACCGCAAGATTCTGGCTCTCTGCGGCGAATCCGACACAAAATGGCCGATCTGGGAGACTAGCTACCTCGGCAAGGATGTCCGGGTTCGCTTCAAGTTCAATATGGACGACATCATTCCCTTTCTTGATCTTGTGCTCCGACAGGGTTCGTGGGCGATAGTCTGCAACAGCCGCCACACCAATAAATACTGTCGTCGCGGCGTCTCCTTTATCTAGCTCACTAAGCACTGCGTTACGCATTTCCACAGCGCTCTTCACGTCCACACGCTTGACGCCATAGGGAGTCGCGAGGCCTGTTGGTCCCGCCACCAAAACAACATCAGTCGCACCGGCGTCGGCACAGGCTCGGGCCAAGGCAAAGCCCATTTTTCCCGAACTGCTATTCGTCAAACCCCTGACTGGATCCAAAGCTTCAAAGGTAGGGCCAGCCGTAAGTATTACCCGATGCCCCGCCAGTACTTTCAACTGAACGCTCGCTACAAGTGCCTGAAAAAGATCCGAAGGTTCGAGCATCCGCCCCGCCCCCGTTTCGCCACAGGCCTGATCGCCATCATCGGGGCCCCAAACACTGATTCCATCCTCGCCGAGTTGGGCGACGTTTCGTTGCGTTGCTGGGTTCTCCCACATCTGACGGTTCATCGCCGGAGCAACGTGTAACGGACAATGCCGCGCCAGACACAATGTACTAAGCAAATCGTCAGCAGCCCCATGAACGAGTTTTGCCAGAAAGTCTGCGGTCGCAGGCACCACTAAAATACCGCTGGCACCACGGGTCAGATCGATATGCGCCATTCCGTTCGACATACGCTCATCCCAAAGCTGCCGCCACACTGGACGCCCCGTAAGTGCCTGAAACGTAGCCGCACCGACAAACTGACTGCCCGAGTCGGTAAGCACCACATCAACTTCGGCCTCAGCCTTGACCATCAAGCGAACCAATTCCGCCGCCTTGTAGGCAGCAACCCCGCCCGTGACGCCCAATACAAATCGATGATCTCGCAATTCACGCATAAGGACTTACCATGTTGCCACAGCTATTCGCTGCATTAAAACCGATTGTAGATGATGAGCATTAACGACTGGCCGGAACAAGAGCGTCCACGCGAGCGTTTTCTTCGCCAAGGTGCAGCTGCACTTTCGGATGCGGAGCTTCTTGCTATATTTTTGCGTACCGGAGTGCGCGGACGTTCAGCCGTAGATCTTGCTCGTGATTTGCTTACCGCGTACGGTGGCGACCTCTCCAAACTTGCACAAGCAAGCCCCCATGACTTGGCAGAAATCCCCGGAATGGGTCCCGCCAAAGCCGTCCAACTGGCAGCAACCATTGAGCTGGCCCGACGGTCTTTGCGCGTGGAACTCGCTAGCCAAGACATTTTCTCTTCGCCACAATTGGTCAAGGACTGGCTGCAGCTTCGCATCGCCCAGCTACCTCATGAAGTATTCATGGCAATCTGGCTTGATTCTGGAAATCAGCTGATAGCGGTCGATGAAATGTTCCGCGGGACGTTGACACAGACTAGCGTACATCCCCGTGAGATTGTCAAACAAGCGCTGGCACACAATGCCGCTGCACTAATCGTCGCCCACAACCACCCATCAGGACGCCCGCAGCCCTCATCAAGTGACATAGAGCTCACCAGAATGCTGAAGCTCTCCCTGGGCATGGTGGATGTCCGTCTTCTGGATCACTTCATAATCGCTAGAGGCCAAGATGCAGTGTCGCTCGCTGAACTTGGCCAGCTTCCGTAGGGCAGTAGCCTGCTTTTCCGCTGCTTTATTTCATTTAGCGAATTTGAATTTAATCACGAGTATCTGTTAAACTCTCGGCCTTTGTGCAATCTGCCTTTCAGGAGCATCAGATGTCTCGCGTCTGTCAAGTAACCGGTAAGTCCCCGATGGTTGGGCACCATGTGTCCCACGCCAACAACAAAACCAAGCGCCGTTTTCTTCCCAATTTGCACAGCCGTCGATTCTGGGTAGAGGCAGAGAATCGGTGGGTAAGTCTGCGTGTTTCCAATGCTGGCTTACGCACAATCGACAAGAAGGGCATTGATGTCATTCTGGCCGAGTTGCGCGGTCGTGGCGAGCGCGTTTAATCCATACTGACTCAAGGAGCATAGACTATGGCCAAAGGCGGTCGCGAAAAAATCAAGCTGGAATCCACTGCGGGTACCGGGCACTTCTACACCACATCAAAAAACAAAAAGACTACCCCTGGGAAGTTGGAGTTCATGAAATATGACCCCAAGGCCAGAAAGCATGTGGCATACAAAGAAGTAAAGTTAAAGTAGCTGTCGAACAATCCAATAAAAAACCCGCCATCGGCGGGTTTTTTATTGGATTGTTCCTGCTACCATTAAACGGCGTAGCGACGCAGACTCATCGAGAACTCTTCCAGTTGACGGATCCCACTCGCCTCGGCACAAGCTATCCAGTCCTGCAGTTGCTTCACTAACTGCTCATGAGATGACGAGGACCGAGCCCACAATGCCTCCAACTCATCCCTCATAGACTGGATTTTCTTAAGGGGCTCACTCTGTAACAACAATGCCGCAACTCGCTCACGAACTGCAGGGGAAATGCTTTCTGCAGATAGCGCTACACTGCCCTGATCCAAAGCCTTCCTAAACACACGTCTCTCGCGGGCTGAAACCTTGAGCTTACCGAACTCGTCCTTAGCGACTGAGCGCGCGGACTTGACGTATCGAGCCATCACATCGTAGCGATAGGTAATAATTGCTTGCAAAGTAACAAGATCGACAGTTGAGCGAAGTGCTGAAAATTTCACCTCCGGCGCAATCTTTTTTACCCTGGCCATCCCGAGCATCTCAAGCGATCGGATGTAAGCCCATCCGATGTCGACTTCGTACCATTTACTCGAGAGCTTTGCAGAAGTTGCATAGGCATGGTGGTTATTGTGCAATTCTTCACCCCCAATGAAAACTCCGATAGGGAAAATATTTGTCGAGGCATCGGGGCAGCCAAAGTTACGGTAGCCAATAAAGTGTCCTAATCCGTTGATCACGCCCGCGGCCCAAAACGGAATCCACGCAACTTGCACCACCCAGATGAGCGTACCAATGCCAAGACCGAAGATCACCACATCGGCCAACAAAGTCACCAACAAGCCCAGCTTGGGGCAACGCGAATACACCTTACGCTCCATCCAGTCATCAGGTGTTCCATGCCCGTAGCGGCTCAATGTTTCTGAATTTTTCGCCTCTTTCACATACAAGAAGACGCCTCGCCAAAGGACACGGCTAATGCCGTAAGTACGCGGACTGTGAGGATCCTCGACTGTCTCACATTTGGCATGGTGCTTGCGGTGCACGGCAGCCCACTCTTTTGTCACCATACCGGTCGTCAGCCACAACCACAAGCGGAAGAAATGGCTGGGGATGGGCCCTAACTCCAATGCCCGGTGCGCTTGATGCCGATGCAGAAAAATAGTAACTGCGGCAATCGTGACATGCGTTAAACAAAGTGCGGATACGAAATACCCCCACCACGGCAAATCAACAACGCCAGTAAACATACCAAGGTTCCTTTTCTGTCAGCGGAGTTGATTCTACGTCAGGACTCAATCACGATATCCCTGATAGTCATCACACAAGACGAAAGTCAATCTTGTTCGCCTCCATATCAACCCGTACAAGTTGGACGTTGACTCGATCTGACAAGCGATAGCGGCGACCAGTGCGCTGCCCCACCATCGCATGGGCAGCATCGTCAAAATGAAAGTAGTCTTGACCTAGTTCCGACACGTGCACTAGCCCCTCCACGAAGACATCATCCAGCGCCACAAAAATTCCAAAGGGAACGACCGAGGAAATACTTCCCGAGAATTTTTCGCCAATACGGTCCTGCATGTAAAAGCACTTCAACCAGGCTTCCACATCGCGCGTCGCATCATCGGCACGACGCTCTGTCATCGAGCAATGCCCACCGATCTCCAACCAATCCCCACTCCCAATTTTTGGCTCATATCGCCGTCCTGCCAGCGCCGACTTGATGACTCGATGCACCATCAAGTCGGGATAGCGCCTGATAGGCGAAGTAAAGTGCGCATAACGTTCGTACGCGAGTCCAAAGTGGCCAAGATTATCTGGCGTATAGACTGCTTGCCGTAGTGATCTGAGCATAACCGTCTGCAAGAGCTGTCGATCAGGGCGCTTTCCAATCTTCTCTAGTAGCTTGGCATAGTCCTTAGCAGCAGGTGACTCGCCTCCTCCCAGTTGCAAACCGAATGTTCCAAGAAAATCACGAAGCTTTATAAGGCGCTCCGGCGTCGGCCCTTCATGCACACGGTATAACCCGGGACAGTTTTTCTGCTCCAAGAAGTCAGCAGCGCAGACGTTGGCTGCCAGCATGCACTCCTCGATGAGGCGGTGCGCATCATTCCTCTCATAGGGGGTAATGGCAGCAATCTTGCTGTTTTCATCAAACTCCATACGAGTCTCGACAGTCTCAAAGTCTATTGCTCCACGCTTGGCACGTGCCTTTGCAAACTGTCTAAAAACCTCATCGAGCACCTGCAAGTGCGGCACTAATTCGCCCAAACGCTTTTGTTCGGCTAAGTCACCTTCGTAAAGGGCTGCAGCAACTTGGGTATAAGTCAGCCTCGCATGCGAAAAAATAACGGCTGGATAAAATTGATAGCGGCGAATCTCACCTGAGCCAGACACCTGCATGTCGCAAACCATGCACAATCTTTGGACACGGGGATTGAGCGAGCACAATCCATTCGATAGTTCCTCCGGGAGCATTGGAATAACTCTTCGAGGAAAATAAACCGAGGTTCCTCGTTCGTAGGCGTCGAGATCGAGCGCGCCGCCTTCAATGACGTAGTGGGATACATCAGCAATTGCCACGATCAGGCGATAGCCCTTACCTTGTCTCGCACAATAGACCGCGTCATCAAAATCACGCGCAGTTTCGCCATCGATGGTCACCAAAGGCAAACCGGTCAAATCTTCACGTCCATGCCAATCCAAGTCCGTAACTCTGTCCGGCAGCTTGCTGGCATCTGTTGTTGCTTTCGCCGAAAACTCGTATGGCAATTCATGCTTTCGCAACGCTATCTCTATCTCCATCCCTGGGGCAGCGTAGTTTCCAAGTACCTCAACAACACGTCCAATCGGCTGCGAATGTTTGCTTGGCTGCGCAACAAGCTCAACCGTTACGACCTGACCAGGCTGAAACTTCGGACCTTTTATTCCATCCGACGCTAGCAGAATATCCTGACTGATCCTCTTGTTTTCAGCAACGACAAAGCGCACCCCGTGTTCCTCGTACACACGCCCGACGACTCTGCTGTTTGCCCGATTAGTCACCTCGACAATTTGCGCCTCCGCACGCCCCTTGCGATCCACACCAATAATTCGGGCAAGCACCTTGTCCCCATGAAGGACCTTTGTCATCTCCTTCGCCGACAGATACGCATCCTCACCATCGGCATCGGGTGTCAAGAATCCGTATCCATCAGGATGGCCAGCAACTTTTCCGGCAATCAAATCCAGACGATCCGGAATCAGCCACTCACTTTTCCGGTTCTGCATCAACTGTCCATCGCGGGCCATTGCACCAAGCCGGCGCTGAAACGCCTCGCATTCTTCGTCTTCGATGGTAAGAATCTTGCACAAACGTTTGAACTCAAGCGGTATCCCCTGCTCGGCCAAGGTTTGAGTCACGTACTCACGACTAGGCAGAGGATCTGCGTATTTTTCCGATTCGCGCTGAAGAAACGGATCCTTTCTGCGCACAGCCGAAACTTTGATTTTCTTTGAGGTCTTGTTTGACAAGGTAGGCAATTCCTATAGAATTCAGCGCTCTTCAATGCTGCCCAGGTGGCGGAATTGGTAGACGCACTAGTTTCAGGTACTAGCGGGTAACACCGTGGGGGTTCGAGTCCCTTCCTGGGCACCAGCGATTGAAGAAACCTAAGTAAATAAAGCTGAAGGGCCGACCATACGTCTGATCGGCCCTTTTCCTTTTTTAGTGTCGCGGTTGACTCTACTTGAATGGATGACGGAGAACGATGGTTTCCTCACGGTCAGGACCGGTAGAGATCATATCGACAGGCACACCGCAAAGTTCTTCCATGCGCTTGATGTACGCGCGAGCTGCTGCGGGTAGGCCATCGAGTGTCTTGATGCCAACCGTGCTATCTGACCAGCCAGGCATAGTCTCGTAAACAGGCTGACATTGCGCAAGATCATCAGCCCCGACCGGCAATATGTCGGAAAATCGATCATCTATCTTGTAACCAGTGCAAATCTTCATTTCCTCGAGTCCATCAAGCACGTCTAGTTTCGTCACGCACAGACCGGATACGCCGTTGATCTGAATCGACCGCTTCAGTGCCGCGGCATCGAACCATCCGCAGCGGCGAGCACGGCCGGTCGTCGCACCAAACTCATGCCCCCGGGTGGCCATATGCTTGCCGACAGGATCGAGTTTATCGACAGCGTCATACAACTCCGTGGGGAATGGTCCGCTACCGACACGAGTGGTATAAGCCTTGGTAATGCCCAAAACATAGTGCAACATTCCAGGGCCAACTCCAGCTCCGGCCGCGGCTGCACCAGCGACACAATTCGACGATGTGACGAATGGATACGTGCCATGATCGATATCCAGAAGTGTGCCTTGCGCGCCTTCGAACAAAAGGTTGGCACCAGCCTTGTGTGCATCGTACAGAGCCCGAGGTACATCAGCCACCATTCGCGTTAGCCGCGGAGCGACAGAAAGCGCCCCATCCAGAACTTTTTGAAAATCCACGGCGGCGGCCCCGTGAAAATTTTTCAATACAAAATTGTGGTATTCCAGAAGTTCGGCCAATTTCTCGGCGAACCGCTTCGGATGCAACAAGTCTTGCAGTCTGATCGCCCGACGAGCGACCTTGTCCTCGTAAGCCGGACCGATACCACGACCTGTTGTTCCGATTTTCGCACTACCACGTGCAGCCTCGCGTGCAACATCGATCGCTTGATGGTAGGGCAGAATCAACGGACAAGCCTCTGAAATCCGGATGCGGGCCTCGGCGTCACTACCAGCTAAATCAAGCTCGTCAAGTTCTTTAATCAATGCGTCAGGCGACAGCACAACTCCATTGCCGATATAGCAGGTAACACCGGTACGTAAAATTCCCGAGGGTACAAGGTGCAGGACCGTTTTCTTTCCGGCAATAACAAGTGTGTGGCCTGCGTTGTGCCCTCCCTGGAAGCGAACCACCCCCTGCGCATGATCAGTCAACCAATCAACAATCTTGCCTTTGCCTTCATCACCCCACTGGGTACCAATAACCACAACGTTTCTGGCCATATCAAGCTTCCTCAAGCACTTCGATTACCCACACTCCGGATTTCCGGACCAATTGTCGATCACACCCCGCCTCTCGCCAGGTTCCTTGATGCCCTGGTAGTGCAACCAACACTCGCTCACCCATTGCTCTCAAGCGCTTCACCTCGGTGATCAATGAAAGATCAGCAGACCAAGGCGCACGGATGGCTAGCGGTAGCGCCGGTGCCCGCACCAAACGAGTGATTTCTCGTAAATCCATCGAAAAACCAGTCGCAGGACGAACACGCCCATAGGCTTCGCTGACCTTATCGTATCGACCACCGCGGGCAATTGCGCTTGAACTACCGTATGTGTATGCGGCAAACGCCACGCCATTGTGATAGTGATAGCCACGCAAATCGGCAAGATCGAAGCTGAGAGGCAAATCATCCAATGCAGCGGCAAGCGTCTTCAACTCACCCAATGCACACTGGATAGCATCACCTGCAAGGCCAGGAACACGCAGTTCCTGCGAGGCAAAGTCCAACACATCAGCCCCCCCATAAAGCTGAGGAAGCATCCGTAACGCACGCGCGACATCCTCCGGCAAGGTTTCGGCCAGTTCGGCGACTCTCGGCGAATCTTTCGCCTGAAGTGCAGAAAACAGATCTTGCGCCAAGGGCTCGGCAACACCGGCAGAACTCACCAAAGCGCGAAAGATTCCAACATGCCCCAAATCCATTCGTGAAGCACTAAGACCAGCCAGTTGCAAGGAATCGGCAAGGAGTCGGATGATCTCGATGTCTGCCTCGATCCCCTCATGCCCGTAAATCTCGGCACCGATCTGAATTGGCTCGCGCGTGGAGAAAATTCCACTCGGCAGGGTATGCAACACGCTTCCGCAATAGCACAGACGCGCGACACCTTTCCGGTTTAGCAAGTGGGCATCTACGCGGGCCACCTGCGGCGTCATGTCAGCACGCACCCCCAGGCTGCGCCCGCTCAACTGATCCATAAACTTGAAAGTTCGAAGATCCAAGTCACCCCCGCTCCCCGTCAAAAGAGAGTCAAGGAACTCAAGCATTGGCGGAATGACGAACTCGTAGCCATGACAGGAAAAGCCGTCGAGAATAGCTCGCCGGAGTGCCTCCAATCGAATAGCCTCGCCGGGAAGTACATCCTCTATGGACTCGGGAAGAATCCAACGCATCAGCCAGTCACCGTAAGAACGAGAACTCCAACCACCAGAGACGTCAGACCCAAAAAGCGAATCTGCCCGTCAGCCAATTCTGAGAGACGGCGAAACGTCTCTCGCCACAATTTTGGGGCCAAGAAGGGGAGCACGCCCTCAATCACGAGCATCAGGCCAAGAGCAACAAGAAAAGTCGTATTCACAAAATTTACTACAGTTATTTCTGAGGACGCCCTGAGCTTTTCATGTATTTAAAGAAATCGTTCCCCGGCTCTACAACAAGCACATCAGACCTGCTGCGGAAGCTGTTTCTATAGGCCTCAAGGCTCCGATAGAACGCATAAAACTCTGCGTTCTCACCAAAAGCGCGCCCGTAAATCGCAGAAGCCTTGGCGTCGCCTTCACCCTTTGCTTTCTGGGCGTCACGATAGGCCTCTGCCACGATAACCTCCCTTTGCCTATCCGCATCAGCTCTGATTTTCTCCGCTTCTGCAGAGCCCTGAGAGCGCAACTCGTTAGCTACGCGCTTTCGCTCGGTTTCCATTCGCCGATATACGGATTCAGAGACCTCGGGGGGGAAATCCACCCTCTTTAGCCGCACGTCAACAATCTGCACGCCCATGGTACGAAGTTCAGTATCCGCCTTGCTACGAACTGCGTTCATGATATCTTCTCTCTCCCCCGAAACCACGTCGTGAACTGTGCGCTTACCGAACTCCTCACGAAGTCCGGCGTTTACGGTCTGGGCCAACCTCGTTCTTGCCAGTTGCTCATCGCCTCGAACGGAAATGTAATACTGCTGAACGTCGCTGATCTTCCACTTGATAAAGGAGTCCACCAAGACCGGCTTTTTCTCCGCAGTGATAAATCGCTCGGGCTCAGGCGAGTCGTACGTCAGAATTCGTCGATCAAAAATCCGAACATTTTGAATCAGGGGCCACTTGAACGTCAGTCCTGGTTCGGTAACCACCTGCTTCACTTCGCCAAACTGAAGAATGATCGCAGATTGACGTTGATCAACAGTAAAGATTGTCATTGCAGCGAGAACCGCCAAGGCAAAGCCAGCGGCCAATAGCGCGGGAATTGAGCGGTGCATCAGCGATCTCCTCGTTCGCGTGAGCGCAAACTGGCAGCCTTCGCGTCAGGACGATCCAGAGGGCTCCCTCGGTCGGGAACCGTCTGCTGAGGCGCAGACGTCACTGGATTAATGGATGGAGCAATGCCCGCGGGCGGTGCCGTATTTGTATCACTCACCACCAGAGGCGCGGTCACCTGCATCAATTTATCGAGCGGGAGATAGAGCAAATTCCCCTGCCCTTTAGCATCGACCATTACCTTGCTTGTATTTGAATAGACCTGCTGCATGGTTTCGAGGTACATCCGCTGCCGCGTCACTTCAGGCGCCCGACTGTACTCGGCAAGAATTTGCTTAAAGCGCGAAGCATCACCCTCTGCAGTGGCAATCATGCGCTGCTTATAACCATCGGCCTCCTGAAGCAACCTTGAGGCCGTGCCCTGCGCTTTAGGGACAACGTCATTCGCGTACGCCTGTCCTTCATTCTTTTGGCGCTCCTTATCCTGCCCGGCCTTGACGGCATCATCGAATGCCGATTGCACCTGCTCGGGAGGTTGAGCACTTTGCATGTTCACTGAACGGATCTGGATACCCGTATCGTAACGATCAAGAATGTCTTGGATCAACTTCTGCGTAGAGGCGGCTATCTGGTCACGACTCTCATACAAAACAAAGTCCATTCGACTTTTTCCGACTACTTCTCGAATCGACGTCTCAGCAGCTTGGATCACGGAGTCATCCGGGTGCCGCTGGGCAAACAAATAGTTCTTTGGGTCTTTGATCAGATATTGAACCGCAAACTGCACGCTAACGATGTTCTCGTCATCAGTCAGCATGAGAGCCTCTCTCGGGACGCGATTTTTCTCTGAGCCTCGATACCCTACCTCAACCGTACGTACCCCCGTCAGATTAACGATCTCGTGACTCTCCACTGGCCAAGGAAAACGCCAACGCAAACCCGGTTCAGTAGTTTCACTATAGCGACCGAACTGTAGAACGACTCCCCGCTCACTCGCATCAACAATGTAATACCCGCTACTGAGCCAGAGCACGGCAGCCAATCCCGCTATCGCGGCAAATCCCCCGCCGATTTGTCCCGGACGAATGGGTGAAACTGGTGACGGCTCGCCACCACGCTTACCAAACAATCCTGACAACCGGCGGTTGAAATCTCGCCAAATTTCCTCAAGATCGGGCGGGCCATCACCTTTACCCTTGTTACCACCGTTAGGGGAATTTCCCCAGCCATGGTCATTCATAGACATCAGTAATCCGGTAATCATAGGAATCAACGATTCTCAATAAAGTGTTCGCAAGGGAAGCATGCCGGCAAACGGCACAAAAACGCAGCGCTTCAGGCACCAGCCAAGCAATGACGAAAAATAAATCAGTCGAGTACCAAGTTTTCACTGCTCCGGGGATCGGAGATCGCAGTGCCGCGTGCAGCGATTTCGGCCAAACTATCTCGCAGAAAGTGCAACCCTTCCATATTTCGCGCACTCAACTTGACTCTTGAAATCTTACCACAGTCATCTCGCTCCACCCCGGAGTCAATGGTGGTGAGGTCAATCTTGTTCCACACGATTATCTGACTTTCTTCGTCGGCCCCAAGCTCATTCAATACGGCATTGACTGAATGAATTTGCTGTTCGCGCGCAGCGCTGGATGCATCGACGACGTGCAAAAGCACATCTGCCAGCACGGTCTCTTCCAGCGTCGCATGAAAGGCAGCGACTAGAGCATGCGGCAGGTCCCGCACGAAGCCAACCGTGTCTGAGACAACAATCGGCCCCACGTCAGGAACAAATAGACGTCGGGTAGTGGTATCGAGAGTAGCGAACAATTGGTCTGCGGCGAACGCCTTGGATTTCGTCAAGGCATTGAACAAGGTCGACTTGCCGGCATTGGTGTACCCGACCAAGGAGACGCTCATGACCTCACGCCGAACGCGCGCCCTGCGCCGTAGCTGACGCTGCTTCGCCAGCTTCCTGAGTCGCTCTTTCAGTAGGGCGACCCGCTGACCGAGCAGACGGCGGTCCGTCTCCAACTGCTTTTCGCCTGGGCCACGCAGGCCTATCCCACCTTTCTGCCGTTCAAGGTGCGTCCAGCCTCGAACCAGTCGGGTTGAAAGATGCTGAAGTTGCGCGAGCTCAACTTGCAGCTTGCCCTCGTGACTCTTCGCCCGGAGCGCGAAGATGTCAAGAATAAGGCTGCTTCTATCAATCACTCTCAACGAAAGTTCGCGCTCAAGGTTCCGTTGTTGCCCAGGAGAGAGCTCGTGGTTGAAAACGACGATATCGGCACACAATGCCACAGCAGTATCACGAATTTCGGAAACCTTACCTTTCCCCGCAAAACACGCGGGGTCCGGCGATGCCCGGCGGCCACCAATCACACCAACGGCCCTACCTCCGGCACTCGAGACCAAAAGTCGGAACTCGTCCAAACGCTCCAAATAGTCCCTTTCACCAAGATCAAGCTGCACCAGGAGAGCAGTCTCACCGCTTGATGGTCTCTCAAACAATAGTGTTCCTCACGATGGCTAGAGCCAAATCGGCACCAGCAGGGAAAATCTACTCGGCGACACCATCCCCGGTAAAGTTTACCGGACGAGCAGGAACCACTGTAGAGATGGCATGCTTGTAAACCATCTGCGTAACGGTGTTCTTCAACAACACCACATATTGATCAAACGACTCGATTTGCCCCTGAAGCTTGATACCGTTCACGAGATAAATCGAAACCGGTACATGTTCCTTGCGAAGAATATTCAGGAACGGGTCTTGTAGCATCTGCCCTTTGTTGCTCATTTTTACACCCCTGCCACTAGCTGATTGTTGGGAGCCCAATTTATCCGATTTTTCGGGTGAGCGGCCTCTAAGCTCATATTTTTACTGGGTTGACTACCCCATTTATCAGGGTTAGGGCTCTGCGAAAGGGTTATGGCTACTTTTGTACTGAACTCTCAACGGCGTGCCCGACAACTTGAATGTTTCCAAAAAATAGTGCTCGAGGAAGCGAGTATAGGAAGTCGGAATATGCTCAAGAGAATTTCCGTGTATTACGATAATTGGAGGATTGCTTCCCCCTTGGTGAGCGTACCTTAACTTCGGCCTCGACAAACCGTGCCTTGGGGGTGCCTGCCTTTCTACAGCAGCGATCAAAGCTCGTGTCAGCTTCGGAGTTGGCAGTTTGACCATTGCCGCGGCATAGGCTTTGTCCACTGAAGTCAATATTCCTGCTACTCCTTGTCCATTCAGTGCAGAAACAAAGTGAGTGGTGGCGAAACCGAGGAAATTCAACTTCCTTGAGATATCTGTTTTTATCTGATCGCGTCGATAGGCGTCCACAGCATCCCACTTGTTGACTGCAAGCACCAGCGCCCTACCCGCTTCAATCGCAAAGCCTGCGATGTGGGCGTCTTGGTCGGAAATTTCTTGTGCGGCATCGACCATAAGAACCACCACATTGCAATGCTCGATTGCCTGCAGCGTCTTAACCACCGAGAACTTCTCTATTGCCTCGAATACCCGCCCCTTGCGCCTCAATCCTGCCGTATCGATGATGGTGTAAGTTTTTCCGCGCTTTTCGAAGGGTATCTCAATTGCGTCGCGCGTGGTCCCGGGCATGTCGAAAGCGATTACGCGCTCCTCACCGAGCCAGGCGTTGATCAATGTACTTTTTCCAACATTTGGGCGCCCAACAATGGCAACCCGGGGACCATCGTGATCGTCTTCGTCAATCGTTGGCTCCGGAAATGAATCCAGAGCGAGATCGATGAGTTCACGAACGCCCTCTCCGTGCGCACCCGAAATTGGGACAGGCTCGCCGAAGCCAAGTTCATGGAACTCCGCAGACACCATTGCCCGATCCATACCCTCCGCTTTGTTTACAGCAAGCAGCACGGGGCGACCACTCCGTCGCAGCAAATCAGCGATCACAGCATCCTGAGCGGTCAATCCCGCTCGGCCATCGACAATAAAGAGAAGAATGTCTGCTTCCGCAATGGCTGTCTGTGCCTGCTTAGCCATTTCCGCAACAATACCTGCCTTAATCTGCGGCTCAAAGCCACCTGTGTCTACAACAAGAAAAGGCTTCCTACCCATCTTGCCGTGACCATAGTGCCTGTCGCGAGTAAGCCCAGGCTGATCCGCAACCAGGGCATCACGCGATTTTGTGAGGCGATTAAACAGCGTTGACTTGCCTACATTTGGACGGCCAACGATCACGAGTGTTGGTTTCACTGGGGTCAGTTGCTACTGAAGGCATAGACAGCACCATCTGTGGTCTGTGCGACCAACCCAGAGTCGCTGCGGGACATCGCAGAGCGCACTCCGGAGCTATCCGTACTACCGCGCGCGACAATGCTCCCATCTCCGCTATCCATGAAATGGATGTAACCCTGATTGTCCGATACAGAAATTCGCTTACCCAGTACCAACGGGCGGCCTACGCCGCGTCCCTGGAGACTCTCCTGCTTCCAGACCGACGCACCGGTTGGTAGCGCAAACGAGTGAACGCTACCCTTGTCATCAGAGACGTACACCGCACTCGCGTCGGCATCAATGCCTACACTCGATGAAACATCGCGACTCCAAATAGCATTACCGCTTACCCGGTCAAAACAAGCCAGTTTCCCCTGGAAGGCAACGGCACACACAACGGCACCGCTGATTGCGGGCTCGCTGGTAATGTCGGTTACTCGCTCAAGTTCCGTCGCACCACGGGGCAAGGCAACGGTAGCCTCCCACATAGCGGCTCCATTGACGTTGGAAAGGGCCACTAGTTTCCCCCCGGGCAAGCCTGCAAACGTCTTGTCACCCTTGACGGCCACGCCAACATTCGATCGCAACGTCAGAGTTGGAGTAGTTCGTTGATAAACCCAGCGCCGTTTGCCGTCAGCGCCTTCATAGGCATAAATTCGGGAGTCACCGGAACGTGCGACGACCAACCCTTCTGCCACGACCGGGGCTGCGAGAATTTCCGAACTCGCCTTAGCACGCCATAGTTCAATACCCGACTTTGCATCAAGCACCACCACTTCACCCTTTGGTGTTCCGACCGCAACACGCGCTCCATCAGTCCCTACGCCACCGGACAACTTCTCTTTGAGAGTGATTTTCCAAACAGCGGAGCCATTCTCAATGCGTTGAACCGAGCCATCCGACGACGCCGAAAAAACGCTCTTTTCATGGACGGCAGGCGAAAAAACATAGACCCCGGAGGAGCCAGTACTTTGCTTCCACGTGTACTTAAAGTCGCCTCCGAGCGGCAACTCGGCCAGCTTGCCGACTTTTGCCTTTGTTTTTCCTGAAAATGGATTCAGATCATCAAGCGTAGAGCAACCGGCTGACATCAACACCGCAGCAGCAAGTAGGACCGAGTAGCACTTTTTCATTTAGTTTCTACCCCGCCGGTAGGCACCGATGATGCTGCCAAACCATCAGTTTTTGCCAAAATTACATCCCGGTAATTTGCTGCACGTCGCTTACTTTCGGTATCGACGGATGCCTCGCTCTTGGAAACAAGGGTAGTTGCCTGCTCATAAGCTAGTTTGGCACCCTCCATGTTCCCTCGTGACGCCTGGATATCCCCCGTCAACTCAAGGAACCGCGGCTTGAATTCCGCCTGAGGCTCCTGCGAAAGCGTTACCAGGGCTTCGTCGAACTGCCCTTCGTCCATAAGTACGGATGCAAGTCTAAGTCTCGCCAGATCACGGAAAGCCTTGTCGTAAGCATTATTGCTAACCCATTCAAACTGGGCCCGCGCATTTTTTGTGTCTGAACCGTCTACCAGAACCTTGGCGGAAATCATTGCCCCCATTTCAGCGTATCGCGTACCAGAGAACTTCTCGATCAGCGTACCGGCAAGTTCTCTACTACGCTTGGCGTCACCCTGCCCAGCGGCTTGTTGAAGTTGCGAAAACACTTGTGCTGCCTGCACATTCTGTGTTCGCTGCCACCAAGTCCACACTTGCCACCCGGAAAGCGACAATACCACCACACACAGGATGGCAGTCACTCTATTTCCGTGCTGCTTCCACCAAGTCTTGAGTTCCTCGATTTGTTCCTGTTCTTCCAGATCGTACGCTGCCATGACTCGCTTTCAACACATTATTCAGAATATAGAAAATCACCCAAGGCATCCGCCAAATTTGGCAGAGCTACCTGGAACTGTTGCGGGGGCGCGTCCCCATTTGCTATCGCACGCAATGGCTTAACAGCTACTTGGTCTGCGCTGACTTCGTCATCCCCAATGATCAAGGCCACCGGAGCCATCGACGCATCCGCACGCCGCATTTGTGACTTGAAACTTCCACCTCCAACGTGCATATGCACGGCAAAGCCACTACTACGCAATCGCTCCGCGACTTGAAAGGCGAACCGCTCGGCGGCCTGTCCTTGGTGAACTATGTAGGCATCGGGCGCTGCGCTGGCGATACGATTTCCCTGATCGGACCACAGTGCGATCAAACGCTCCATTCCCATCGCGAACCCACACGCTGGCGCAGGTTTGCCCCCGAGCTGCTGAATAAGGCCATCGTAGCGCCCGCCTGCACACACCGTACCTTGGGCACCAAGGTCATCGGTAATCCATTCAAACACAGTCAAGTTGTAGTAGTCCAACCCTCGTACCAAACGCGGGTTGATCCGGTAAGGTATTGCCAAATCTCGCAGCGTCTGCTGGACAGACTCGAAGTGACGCTTTGACTCATCGCCCAAATGATCGCCTAAATTCGGAGCAGCCTCAACGAGTGCATGCATTACCGGGTTTTTACTATCAAGAATCCGGAGTGGGTTGGTTACCAGGCGACGCAGAGAGTCGGAATCCAGTTGATCACGGTGTTCCTCAAAATACGAAACCAATCGCGTCCGGTGCTGAGCGCGTTCATTCGGTTGGCCAAGTGAGTTGATTTCCAGACGCAATCCCGTCAGACCAAGATCGTCCCAAAGGCGAGCGCACATCGCGATTTGCTCGGCATCAATGTCAGGCCCACAAAAGCCAAGCGCCTCTACACCAACCTGATGAAACTGCCGATAACGACCTTTCTGCGGTCGCTCATGACGAAACATCGGCCCCATGTACCACAGCCGCTTTGGGCCATCGTAAAGCATGTTGTGCTGAATGGCGGCACGTACGCACGACGCAGTTCCCTCAGGACGTAGCGTTAGTTGCTCGCCGTTCAGAGAGTCCTCGAACGAGTACATCTCTTTCTCGACAATATCAGTCACAGAACCAATAGCCCGAGAAAAAAGCGGTGTTGACTCAACAACTGGCATTCGTATCGGCCGGTAACCGTAAGATCTAAGCCAATCCCTGATAGCCTCTTCGAAGTGCTCCCACAGTTCTGCCTGCTCCGGCAGGATGTCGTTCATTCCGCGTACAGCCTGTAAGGTCTGACTCATGACTTAACCTACTCGCAAGGGGTAACTTCGCGCCACATAGCCATCAATAATGTCGCGAAACTCCATCGAAATATTGTCACCACGCAGCGTTTTTACTCGGTCACCATCGATGTAAACAGGAGCTACAGGTGCCTCGCCTGTCCCAGGAAGGGAAATTCCGATATTTGCATGCTTACTTTCACCCGGACCATTGACGACGCAGCCCATAACCGCCAAGGTCATGTTCTCAACGCCTATTCGGTGACTCCTCCACTCAGGCATTCGCTCACGAACGTAGTTCTGAATATCCTGAGCCAGTTCCTGAAAAACGGTGCTTGTGGTTCTCCCGCACCCAGGACAGGCCGCGACCAGCGGGGTGAAGGCTCGCAGCCCCATTGTCTGCAGCAATTCCTGTGCTACGATGACCTCACGCGTTCTGTCGCCATTCGGTTCTGGGGTTAGTGAAACGCGGATAGTGTCACCAATTCCTTGGTGCAATAAAACCCCCATTGCTGCGGCTGAAGCGACAATTCCTTTGCTCCCCATGCCAGCCTCGGTCAAACCAAGATGCAAGGGGTAGGTGCACTTATCCGCCAATTCGGTATAGATCGCAATCAGATCCTGAACACCAGAAACTTTGCAGGACAAGATGATGTGATCCGCAGCCAAACCAAGCTCTTCTGCACGCTTCGCCGACTCCAGAGCAGAAGTAATCATCGCCTCACGCATTATGGCTACCGAATCCTTTGGCGCTGCGAGTTGAGCATTTTGATCCATGATGCGCGCCAGTAGCTCCTGATCAAGGCTGCCCCAGTTAACACCAATACGAACTGGTTTGTCGAAGCGACATGCAATCTCAATCAATTGCGCAAATTGTTCATCTTTACGCGCCCCTTTTCCCACATTTCCTGGATTAATACGCAATTTTGCAAGCGCCTCTGCGCATTCAGGGTGTTCGGCAAGAAGCTTGTGTCCATTAAAATGAAAATCGCCGATCAACGGCACATTGACGTTCAACTGAGCCAGACGCTCACGGATCCGCGGAACCGCAGCGGCAGCTTCACGCGTATTTACCGTAATGCGCACCAGTTCAGATCCAGCCCTGGCTAGCTCGGCTACCTGCATCGAGGTTGCGAACACATCCTCGGTATCGGTGTTCGTCATGGATTGCACAACAACGGGTGCCGTCCCGCCAACGTCGACTTCCCCGACCTTTGCGCAGATACTCTGGCGCCTCACTCTGGGCGACCGCAAGGAGTTACTCATCAGTGACACAATTGAAACAAGGACAAACTTTCTCAGTCGACGGTCAGCCGAGCGACATCTTCACGAGTGAAGGCCTTCAGATCAATTACACGCCCTTGGTTGCTAACCCGAACCGCAGATGCCCGTCCGATCCAAAGAGTAAACGGAGCCTTTCCCTCAACCACTTTGCGAGTCCCTTTTGGAAATTCTCCCACCAGCACCACAGCCTGATTTGCATCGCGCGCCTCGACCCACGAAAGATCGTCGAACTCAAGCAACAGCCCTACCACCGGGGCACTGATCGCAACCGGTTCAACGTCCGCTTGCTCAGACAGAGCAACAACGGTAGCGTCTGCTTCTGGAGCCAATAGTGGTGGCGTCTCCGCATTCACAGACGCAACCGACTGACTCTCCGCGCTTGTTTGAGAATTCCCGGCGGGCAGAGCAGTCTTGTTCACCTGCTCCAATTGAACCTGCGCTTGACTAAGAACCTGTTCGTCCGCTTCAACAAACAAGTACAGACCGAACACGCAAACAGCCAAAACTACTAGCGCCACCGCGATCATACGTACAGAGCCGCCACCGAGACCGGAAACACCTACCGGGCCTGCAATACTGCTCGGTGGACGAACATCAGATGAGTTTTGAGGCACTGCGGCATCGAGTTGAGCAATGAGGGCATGAGGGTCGAGCCGCAAAAACTTCGCATAGCCACGAATAAATCCTCGCACTAGCGTAGCTCCAGGCAATGCTTGATAGTCGTCATTCTCGATGTGTTCGATTTGACGAACACTGAATCGGAGAACTTCAGCGACCGCTTCAGTGCTAAGCCCCTGCTCTTCACGCGCCTGCCGAAGAATACCTCCAACGGTAGCTGGAGCCGCTACCCGTCCGGAGATCGCTCCAGCCGCATCGTCCTCAGGAACTTCTACGGTTAGGTTGTTTAGGTTGCCTGCTTCTCCGTTCACTCAAACTCTCCACGAAGCAATTTTTGGAGCTCTGGCGTACCAACATATTTTTTCCGCAATTGACTTGAGTAGCGGGCCTCACCTTCTCTACTGCCCATTTTTCGCTCTATGCGTAGCGCAAGCCAAGTAGCCTCACTCGTCAGATCGATACGCTTTTCAAGTTCCACCATCCACTGCTTTGCCTCTGCCATCTGTCCCTGAGCATAGGCAAGATCGCTTAAGTTGAAGATGGCAAGTGTATTGGACGGATCAAGACGAAACGCGAGCATCAGATTGGACATTGCGGGCCCATAGTCCTTGACCTTTCCCTGACATATTCCCAAATTCATGTAGGCCCGCGTCGGCGATGTATAAAGCGGATTTTTTGCCGCTCGCAAAAAGTGGGCGAAAGAATTTCGCTCCTTTCCCGGCTGCTGACAAAGGAACCACCCATAGTTGTTACTGAACTCTGGATCCCCAGGAGCGAGACTGAGTGCCCGCTCAATGTTCTGCACAGCAACATTGATTTCGCCCAACTGAAAATGCGTAAGTGCAAGTAAGTTGTAGGCTGGCGCATAGCTTGCATCAGCACTCAATGCAATCCGGGCTTCTTCCAGGGCCACCGCATACTGGCCGGCATGCATGTACTCCGACCCGAGTTCAGTATGCACCTTTGCACGCTCAGCACCTGGGCTTCCCGTGGGGCGCGTCGAGACTGGTTGTTGTGAAGGAACGCTGTCGGATGTACTCGGGTTAGTCGTAGTGCAGCCCGAGACCCAGATACCAAGCGAACCTATGACGAGAATCTTGAGAAATTTCGGCAGAGACATTAGCGCTTTACCTCGAGGGGAATCGTCTTGGAAACACGACCGAAAGCGGGGTGTGTAAATGTTGCCTTTTCTGTGCGGCGTGATCGATCCCGTACTAGTCCGGCCAACTGA
Organism: Rhodocyclaceae bacterium; assembly: GCA_016702335.1. Taxonomy (GTDB): domain Bacteria; phylum Pseudomonadota; class Gammaproteobacteria; order Burkholderiales; family Rhodocyclaceae; genus JADJEF01. The sequence goes on along the minus strand of JADJEF010000018.1, from coordinate 176,718 downwards.
CCGCACGCCGCGTCGATATCATCACCACGAGTCTTTCGGGTCGTGGTAACGATGTCCGCCTTCATTAAAAGATCGGCGAACCGCTTGATCTGATCACGCGCAGAACAGGTTAAACCCGAATCCGGAAACGGGTTAAACGGAATCAGGTTGAACTTGCACGGAACATCACTTACCAGTTCGACCAGACGCCGGGCGTCCGCAAGTGAATCATTCACCCCGGCGAGCATTACGTACTCGAAAGTAACAAAGTCACGGGGGGCAAATTCAAGATAGCGACGACACGCAGCCATTAGCTCTGCCAGCGGATACTTTTTATTTATTGGAACCAAGCGGTCACGCAACTCATCTGTCGGCGCGTGCAAAGATACGGCCAAAGCGACCGGACACTCTTGAGACAATCGATCCATCGCAGGAACAATTCCCGACGTCGATACGGTGACCCGGCGTCTCGACAAACCATACGCATTGTCATCGAGCATCAGACGCAGCGCGGGTATCAGGTTTTCGTAGTTGGTCAGCGGTTCGCCCATGCCCATCATCACCACGTTGGTGATCGCATGATCCATAGAGTCGTCGCCTGAGTCACTGGCGCGAATCAACCGGCTCACAGACCACAACTGCCCGATGATCTCAGAAACACTGAGGTTTCTGTTGAATCCCTGCCGCCCTGTCGAGCAAAAAGTACAAGCAAGTGCACACCCTGCTTGCGAGGAAACACAAAGGGTGCGACGACCGGCCTCAGGAATCATTACCGTTTCAATGGCGTTTCCTGCCCCGACGTCGAAAAGAAACTTTCGTGTTCCATCCGATGCCGTCTTATCACTCACGACTGGAGGAGGCAATATGATCGCTGCGCCCTCCAGCATCGTGCGCAATGATTTGGCCAAGTCGGTCATTTGCCCAAAGTCACTCTCCCCGTTGCGATGAATCCAACGCAAAAGCTGGCGCGAGCGAAAGGGCCTTTCGCCCTTCGCTGAACACCAGTCGGTCAAGCCACTGGCGTCGAAATCGAGAAGATTGACCTGGGCCACTTCCTTAGCGGCTGTAAACGTTCAAAGCCGGGAAGAAATAAGCGATCTCGACCGCCGCCGTCTCGGCTGCGTCAGAGCCGTGAACAGCGTTTGCATCAATGCTGTCCGCAAAGTCCGCACGAATGGTTCCGGGAGCAGCTTTCTTTGGGTCAGTGGCCCCCATCAAATCACGATTCTTCAGGATAGCGCCCTCCCCCTCGAGCGCCTGCACCATCACTGGCCCAGAAATCATGAACTTAACCAAGTCGTTGAAGAATGGGCGCTCCTTATGCACGGCATAAAAACCTTCAGCCTCTTGCTGCGACAATTGCATCATGCGTGAAGCAATGATTTTCAGGCCATTGGACTCAAAGCGAGAATAGATCTTGCCAATTACATTTTTGGCTACAGCGTCAGGTTTGATGATTGACAGGGTGCGTTCAATTGCCATTTGATACTCTCCGGATAAAGTGCACAGGCCACACCGCGTGGCCAAACATTGGCTAACAACAAAAGTCGGTGATTTTAACCCACCCAGCTACTCACGAGCACCCAAGCCGCTTGACGAGAGTCGAGCGCAGCGGTGTTGCCCCGAATCAATGCCCCCCATCGAGTTGATCGACCCCTGAAAGGATGGAACCGGCCTTGAACCCATGCTTCCTGAACCATCCTGAATTCATCTCAAGAGCGTACTTCGCTGGTCTACGGGCGCAATGAGTGGTGTCCGTTTTCGGCTGCATCTCTTCGATGTTAATAATCACGCCTCGTTCATCGACAAAAGCCACAGCGAGGGGTAGCAGAGTATTTCGCATCCACATACAGTGTCGTTCCATGCGGGGAAAGACAAATACCATCCCTTCATTTATTGGCATGGTCTCGCGCAGCATAAGCCCCCGCTCGCGGGTTTGCGGCGTGGCCGCCACCTGGGCGCTAATTCTGTACATGCCGATCGTTAATTCAACGCGAGGGAATACCAACTGTGCCTGGGCAGGCTGAATGACAATGCAGCCCACAACCGACAATACAAAAACATTAAAAATTGATTTCATTGTGATTTCAAAATACTGAGTCAATATCGGCGGTTTGATCGAAGCGCTGGCACAGAGGCTGACCAACTCTTCGCAACCGGCGCGACCTCACTGACTGCAAGACGACGCCATTGCGCAAGTTCCAAACCATCAAGGGTCCAAGGACCGACGGACCAGCGAACCAGTCGCAATGTAGGAAAGCCAACCTTGGCCGTCATGCGTCTCACCTGCCGATTCTTGCCTTCTGTGATTGCAAGTCTTATCCAGGATGTCGGAACTGCCGCCCGATAGCGAATCGGCGGGTCACGAGACCACAGAGTCACGGGTTCTGCCATCAAGTCAGCTTCACAGCGCCCCGAGATGAAGTCGCCGAGGTTCACGCCTGAACGCAGGCTTTCCAGCGCTGCGGCACTGGGGACGCCCTCCACCTGAACCCAATACACCTTCGTCATTTTATGCTTGGGTTCGCTAATGCGTGCCTGCATCACCCCATCATCGGTCAAAACCACCAATCCTTCAGAGTCGGCATCAAGACGTCCGGCAGGATAAACGCCCGGTACATCGATAAAGTCAGCAAGGGTCCTACGGTCTTCGTCCGAAGTGAATTGGGTAAGTACCCCGTGCGGCTTGTTAAACAAGATTACTTGACTCAACTTGTATATCGACTCAAAAATCTGATCGCCTGACGCCCTGACTTATCACAAAAACAGCCGTGGTCCGAACACCAAGCACTGTCGAAAGAAAGAAGCAATGGTCAAAATTCTCAATCAATTCCACGGCAACGCGACCATCAACTTTGTCGCTCTGCGCCTGCGCAGCGATCAATTAAGGGAGAAAATCAGAAACTCGTTTGATTCTAGCAGCGCGTTTCAGGTCACAATGACCGTCAGGCAGATGTAAATTTGCCTGAGTATGCTCGGGAGAAATTTGGTGGGCACAGGGCATATTCATTGGGGAACAGCGCGCCAAAGAGCTCTTATCAACGTATACATTCAATAAATCAATAATCTATCGCGAGGTGCAGTTATGAGTGACGGACAATCAAAGATCATCTATACCCTGACCGACGAGGCGCCGCTACTGGCGACCTGTGCCTTTCTGCCGGTTGTACGTACTTTCATGGCACCCGCAGGCATAGAGGTGGAAACCGCGAATATCTCAGTATCGTCGCGAGTGTTGGCCGAGTTTCCGGAGTATTTGACCGACACACAGAAGGTGCCGAACACATTGGCTGACCTCGGCCGACGTACCTTGTTGCCGGAAACCAACATCATCAAACTGCCCAATATCAGCGCCTCAGTCGGTCAGTTGATGACCTGTATTCGGGAACTGCAATCCCAAGGATACAAGATCCCGGACTACCCCGAAGACCCCAAAACCGACGAAGAAAAAGCACTTCAGAAGCGCTACGGAAAATGCATTGGTAGCGCGGTGAATCCAGTGTTGCGCGAGGGCAACTCAGACCGCCGGGCGCCCAATGCCGTCAAGAATTTCGCGCGCAAAAACCCTCATTCCATGGGCGAATGGAGCCAAGCGTCCCGTACGCACGTTTCCCACATGCACCATGGTGATTTTTATCACGGGGAAAAGTCGATGACCATCGACAAGGCGCGCGACGTAAAAATGGAACTGCTCACCAAGAGCGGAAAGTCGATTGTGCTCAAACCCAAGGTTTCGCTGCTGGCCGGCGAAGTGATCGACAGCATGTTCATGAGCAAGAAGGCCTTGTGCGAGTTCTACGAAAAAGAGATCGACGACGCATACAAGACGGGCGTCATGTTCTCCCTGCATGTCAAAGCAACCATGATGAAGGTCTCGCACCCCATCGTTTTCGGCCACTGCGTCAAGATCTTCTATAAAGATGCATTCGCCAAGCACGGCAAGCTGTTCGATGAACTCGGCATCAATGTCAATAACGGCATGGCCAATCTTTACGAAAAAGTCGCTACATTGCCGGAATCGAAGCGTGAAGAGATTCTCCGCGACCTGCACGACTGCCATCAGCATCGTCCGGAATTGGCAATGGTCGATTCGGCGAAAGGGATAACCAACTTCCACTCGCCGAACGATGTCATTGTCGATGCCTCCATGCCGGCCATGATCCGTATCGGCGGCAAAATGTGGGGTGCCGACGGTCGCCCGAAAGACGTCAAGGCAGTCATGCCTGAGAGTACCTTTGCCCGCATCTACCAGGAGATGATCAACTTCTGCAAGTGGCATGGCAACTTCGACCCGCGCACCATGGGTACGGTACCCAACGTCGGGCTGATGGCCCAGCAGGCGGAAGAGTACGGCTCGCATGACAAAACCTTTGAAATTTCCGAAGATGGCGTTGCCAACATCACCGACCTGGCGACTGGCGAGGTGCTGCTCAGCCAGAATGTCGAGCAAGGCGACATCTTCCGCATGTGTCAGGTCAAGGATGCGCCGATCCGTGACTGGGTCAAACTCGCCGTGAATCGGGCACGCAACTCAGGCATGCCGGTGGTCTTCTGGCTCGATCCGTATCGCCCGCATGAAAATGAACTGATCAAGAAGGTGCATACCTACCTCAAAGATCATGACACCACGGGGCTGGATATCCAGATCATGTCGCAAGTGCGTGCCATGCGCTACACCCTTGAGCGCGTAATTCGCGGTCTGGATACCATTTCCGCAACAGGAAACATCCTGCGCGACTACCTCACCGACCTGTTTCCGATCATGGAACTGGGGACCAGCGCCAAAATGCTTTCCATCGTCCCGCTGATGGCTGGTGGCGGCATGTACGAAACCGGGGCTGGCGGCTCGGCACCCAAGCATGTCAAGCAACTCGTCGAAGAAAACCATTTGCGTTGGGACTCACTGGGTGAGTTTTTGGCACTGGCCGTATCACTGGAAGATCTTGGCATCAAGACCGGCAACGCCAAGGCAAAGCTCTTGGCCAAAACGCTGGACGAAGCTACCGGAAAGCTTCTCGACAACAACAAGTCACCCTCGCCGAAAACCGGGCAGCTGGACAATCGTGGCAGTCAGTTCTATTTGTCGATGTACTGGGCGCAAGCGCTGGCGGCCCAGAATGAAGATGCTGAACTGAAGGCGCACTTCACTCCCTTGGCAAAAGAACTCACCGAGAACGAGTCAAAGATCGTTGACGAGTTCAAGGCCGTTCAAGGCAAGCCGGTCGATATCGGCGGTTATTACAAAGCGGACCCCGACAAGACAAAGCTAGTGATGCGTCCCAGCGCAACATTCAACGCGATTCTGGCAAAAGCACGAGCCTGATCGCACAGCCACGAAGGTGGCTTTTCCACAAAGGGTAGATCGCGCAAGCGACCTGCCCTTTTTTACGTGCGCCCGTACCGGGTGCACGTAAAAAAACCCGTCCGGATCACTCCGGACGGGTTTCTAAATTCGAATAACCGAGGCTTAGGCCTTCTGGATGTTCGATGCCTGCTTGCCCTTCGGACCCTGCACCACGTCGAAGGAGACCTTTTCGCCTTCTTTCAGCGACTTGAAGCCTGCCATGTTGATAGCTGAGAAATGCGCAAACAAATCTTCGCTGCCATCATCGGGTGTGATGAAGCCGAAACCTTTGGCATCGTTGAACCACTTGACTGTACCAATTGCCATAAACCTCTTCCTTAACTTAAAACGAAAACAAAAAATTGCGGCAATCGGCACACTGAAAATCAGACATGCAAAACCATGACCGCATGGTCATGTTTGACTACCAAGTTCTAAACGGCCTGACAGTAAAACTGGGGCTGCTGTGGAGCTTGCGACAAACACTTTCCGACTTTTACGCGCATAAACGAAAGTCGTCAACATTTTTAAGCATTACTGACAGGTATCGCCGATTGATTTGTTGCACGCTACCCTGACCCGCATGGATCAAACTGTCATTGCCGCGCTGATCAAATTGACAAATAAGTCCGCCGGTCATGGCTGGGTATCGCTCGATTCACGCGGCCGCTGACGGCTAGACAGGAGAAGCCGCGGCGGCACCGGGCTCTCCATCGGCAAACGGCACCAGGATTTTTGCTTCCTGGCTGAATCGACCGAGATTGGTCAATTGCCCGATGAGGTGGTCAAGATCACCGCCCAAACGCGCGGTCATTGCCGGCGTCAGCGTCTCGATGCAGACGTTGCCGGCAAAGCCCAGGCCAAGCTTCTTGCTGATCTGGTTGGCCGCAAACACTACGGCGATTCCGGGCGTGTCGGGCAGGTCGGGGCCGTACTGATAGCGAATCGTTTCCACCAGCGGCTCCGGGAAGCGCCATTTTTCCACCAGCGCCGCGCCGACGCTGGCATGATCAACCCCGGCGACTTTACGCAAGGTCAGATGCAGTGACAGGTCGTACTCCTTGCTCATTTCCAGCGCAAGCGCAAACTCCGCAGGCATGCATTGGGCGAAGACCACCTTGCCAAAGTCGTGCAGCAGGCCGGCCATGAAACAGTCGTTCGGGTCGGCATCGGCGGTGCGCGCCGCCAGCTGCTTGGCAATGCCCGCCGTGGAGAGCGAGTGCTGCAGGTACTGCTGCACATCGAACCCCGCCGCATTTCGCGCCGGCATCATGCCGATGGCGGCAACGCTCAAGGCCAGATTCTTGATCGTATTGATGCCCATGAACACCACCGCGTGGCTCACAGAGGTCAGTCGGCTGGCGAGGCCGTAATACGAGGAGTTGACCACGCGCAGCAGGCGCAGCGCCAGCACCGGGTCGGTATCAATCACCTGAACCAGGTCCTTGGGCGGGCAGGCGATATTCGAAGTCAGTTCGATAATCTTGCGCACGCTGTTCGGAAACGCGGGCATGGCCTCAACCGCCGCCGCGAGCTTGCGTGTCAGTTCATGGTTCATCGTGCCTCCCCCCGCGTTGCCTGTCAGGTCGCGGGCGTTGCCGGTTTGGGCCCGCCTTTCGGGCGCGACCAGCGGGCGACCTTGGCCTTGAGCGATTCGAGGTCAAAGGGCTTGACCGCAAAATCAACAGCGCCCGCCTTCAGGCACCCCACCACGACGTTGCTCTCGCTTTTGCCGGAGATCATCATGATCGGCACCTTCGCCAGGTGAGGGATGGCCTTGAGTCGGGTGGTCATTTCCAGGCCGTCGATATCCGGCATCATGACATCCATCAGAACAAGATCCGGTCGTGTGGTTCGCAGCGTGGTCATGGCCTCCGCGCCGCTGGCGGCGAACAGCAGCTGGTAGCTTCCGCCGCCGAGTATCTTGCCCAGCAGTTTGTGCTGAAACTCATCGTCATCGACCACCAGCACCACCGGCTTGACACTTTCCGCCATCTCGTTGAGCACGCGCGCGGTGGCCAGCATCGGGGCACATTCCTGCTGCAGCTTGTCGTTCCACTGCTTGAGCGGTTGTGCGGCTACGCTGGCGGCCCCCAGATGGCGCTGGATTTCTTCCTGCTTCAGCCGGTTGATTTCCCGCGCCATGCCCTCTACGTTCTTGACCTCGACCACATCCTTGAACTCCGGTCCGGTGAGGCGCTTCGAGAAGCCATCCAGAGCCTCACCGACGTTTTGGCGGGCCGTCGCCATGGCCTGACTCGCGGCTTCGATGTGCCGGCCGCCTTGCGCCATCTGCTTTTCGAGCAGAGCCTCGAGTTCCGCCAGCTGGCGGGCCTGGGCGGCAAACTCGGCCACTGACGGCCCGGCTTCCTTGTGTTCGTTCAGTGCCCGCAGGGCCAGATGCACCGACATGGTCAGACGCGGCGCGTCGTAGTTCATAGGCCAGAACAGAATGTAGTCATCAAAATAGCGCTTGAGGCACAGATCGGCGACGGTCTTGACGTCATCCTTGTTGCACAGGATGACGGTGCGGTGGGGGTGGCCCTGAATGGTGCGGCTCATGCGGTACAGACCGAGGCTGAAGCGCTGGGCGTGCTCAAGTCGCTTGAACGCCAATACCAGCACAGACGGGCGATGCTTGTCAAAGTGCTCGACGGCCTTGTCTTCGACAGTACTGGTAAGCACATGGGGAAAGTCATTGGAAAGCAGCTTGCGCACGATCTCGGCATCGCCAGAATCGTCCGAGGCGATCAGTATGGTGTCGGCAGCCTCGCTCATTTGGCACCCTCCGGGTTGATCAGCAGCCCTTCGTCGCGTACCCGTGCGGCCCACGTTAGCAGCCAGTCGAGCACGGCCTCCGGGCTCATCGGGCGGGCGACGAAATAGCCCTGCACCAGTCCGGCATCGTGTGCGCGCAGAAAGTCCCAGTCGGCGCGGTTTTCCGCGCCTTCGGCCACCACGGCCATGCCCAGACCCCTGGCCAGGCCGAGGCTGGCCAGAACAATGGCCCGCTGGGTATCGTCGCGGCCGGCACCGTGCACGAAGCTCTGGTCGATTTTCAGTTCATCAAAGGGAATTGTCCGCAACTGGGCCAGCGACGAGTGGCCGGTGCCGAAATCATCAATCGAAAGGCGAAAGCGCTTCATGCGCAGGCGCGTCAGAATCTCCAGCGGCGCGCGTTGATCGCCCATGATGCGACTTTCGGTGACCTCCAGGACGATTTGCGCCGGAGGCACGCTGTGCGCCGAGGCGAGCTCGGTCACGAAATCGGCGAAGGGCAACGAGGCCAGGTTGTCCATCGAGATATTGATCGCCACGCGCAGATCATGCCCCGCCTGTATCCAGCGGGCTGCCTGCGCGATGGCCTCGGTCACGACGCAGCGTGTCAGGCGGTCGATCAGGCCGTGGGCTTCCGCCAGGGCGACAAACTGGTCCGGAAAAATCAGGCCATCCTCGGGGTGGGCCCAGCGGACCAGCGTTTCGACACCAATCACGCGCCCGGTTGCGAGCTCGACTTTGGGCTGATACACATTGCGCAACTCGCCGTGCTCGATGGCCAGGGCCAGTCGCTCGACCGGGTACACCCGGCGCAGTGTCGCTGCCGCCCCAGCGGGCTGCGGGGGCGTCCAGTCGCAGAGCAATGACTTCAGGCTGCCCGGGGTCACCGGCTTATGCAGGTAACCGACAATGCGCAGATCATGCGCCCGCACCAGTGTGAGCGCGCTGTGCAGGAGGCGTTCATCCTCCCCGCTCACCAGCACCAGATCGCCAGTGAAGCCTTGCTCGGCCAGCTTGCGGATGAATTCCACGCCATCCATGTCCGGCATGTTGAGATCGACCATGACCAGCACAGGCGGATCGGTACGGGTGGCGCAGAGTTCCAGCGCTTGCGGGGCCTGGGTCACGCCTTCGACACGGGTCAGGCCCAGGTCGCGGAGCAGGTGTGTGAGCAACTTGAGCATGAACGGCTCATCGTCGAGCAAGAGCACGCGCGGGGTGGCGACGGCGGTCATGCACGCAACCGCGGGCGATTGACCGTGTGGCAAAAATATCTCAGCCATGGTGGGATTCCAGGTAACAAATCACGGATCGGGCCTCGTTTTCGAACACAGGCACTTGACTTGCCAGCTCGGCGCTCTGGCTTTGCTTGCCGGCAACTTCCAGGCTGGCGCACAATTCCCCGAGCGCCAAAGCGCCCACCGAGCGGGCCGACGACTTGAGTTTGTGCGCCAGTTCACCTACCTGCTGCGGCTGGTTTTGCTGATAGGCGGCCTGGATGTCGGCGGCAATCTTGCCGGCGCTGACGCGAAAATCGTTCAGAAACTCGCGGATATCCGCCGGATCATCGCCGATCATCGCCACGAGTACACTGACATCGACCGGCGGAGTACCGTTTCCCCAACTCGGCGCTGGTGACACGGCGATTTTCGGGGTGGGCGCGGCGTCAGGGGCCTTGGGCGGCGTAACAGAGGCCGGCGGGACGCCCTCCCCCGCCACCGGCACCGCCACACACAGCCATCTGGCGAGCATGGCCTCCAGATGGGGCAGGCGCAGCGGCTTGGTGAAGTAGTCGTCCATGCCGCAGTCAAGGCAGGTCTGCATTTCGCCCTTCAAGGCATTGGCCGTCAGGGCCACGATGGGCATACGCTCCCCGCCGACTTCGGAGGCACGAATCGCGCGCGCCAATTGGTAGCCGTCCATCTCGGGCATGTGCAGGTCGGTCAGCAGCAAGGGGTAGCGGCCTTTTCGCCACAGATCGAAAGCTGCCTCGCCGTTGTCGCCGACATCAGCCTGCAGGCCCAGGAGGGCGAGTTGCTTGAGCAGCACCTTCTGGTTGAGTTCATTGTCTTCCGCCACCAGGATGCGTGCACCCTGCCAAAGGGCGCGGCTGGCCGTCGGTGCCTCGGGGGTGCTGGAGCTTACCGGCACTGATGCACGCCCCGCCGCGAGCGCCACCGCCATCAGGAATGCGCTCTGATGCATGACATTGAAATCGATACCCACGCGTCGCTCGGCGACAAATCGGGGCTGGCGGCGCTTGCCCTGCCCCATGACCAGAAACACCACATGGCTTGCGGCGGCCTCACCCGGAGGGGACAGGGGACTTTTTGGCGCGTGGGCTTCGTCCACGATCACCACAGCGCGGCGGGTTCCCTGTGCCAACATCCAGTCGGCGGCCAGCTTGGTGGTCGGGACCTGGGTAATCCTTGCCTCACCCTGGCTCAGGTAACGGACAAGGTCGGGGGCCAGTCCCAGCACCTCACCGACCACCAGGCACTCGGTACCGCGCACGTCGACCCGTGGTGCCCGGCTGCCGGCCGGCTCGCCGTTCTCCGGCATCGTCGCCGGCACCACCGGAAGATGTACGCTAAAGCATGCCCCCTTGCCTGGCTCGCTGCGCACACTGATGGTGCCGCCCATCAGCTCGGTCAGCCGCCGGCTGATGCTCAGGCCCAGCCCTGTGCCGCCGAAACGTCGGGTCGTCGTTTCGTCTGCCTGGCTAAAGGGCTTGAAGAGGTTGGCCTGCGCTTCGGGGCTGATGCCCACGCCATTGTCGGTCACGCTCAAGTGAAGGGTTAGCGTCGACAGCGGGGACTCACCGGGTTCAAGTTCGGCCCGCACCGCAACCCGCCCGCCCTGAACCGCGCGGGTGAATTTGATGGCATTGCCCGCCAGGTTCATCAGTACCTGCCGCAGCCGGGTCGGGTCACCCAGGCAGGCTGGCGGCAGCGCCGGGTCGGTAAATAGCGAGAGGGTGATGCCGGCTTTTTCAGCGACGGCATCCAGCGTGTCGCAGACCTCCTCGGCCATGGCGGCGACGCTCAGCGGCACACTTTCGACGCCCATCTGATCCGCCTCGATCTTCGAAAAATCCAGTACGTCGTCAATAATCGACAGCAGACTGAAGGCCGACGAGCGGACGGTCTTGATCATGTCGCGCTGCTCGTCGCGCAGGCCACTGTGCTCGAGCAGTTCGATCATACCGATGACGCCGTTCATCGGCGTGCGGATTTCGTGGCTCATGGTCGCCAGGAAATTGGTTTTGGCGCGACTGGCCTGCTCGGCGGCATCACGCGCCGACTCAAGCCCGTGCATCAGGCGCTTGCGTTCGCGAATGTCGCGCAGCACCCCGGTATAGAACAGCTGGTCGTGTACGCGGTACTCGCTCACCGTCCATTCGCACTCGAAGGCCTCTGCATCGAGGGGCTGGGCGTGCAGCTCGAAATCACCGGGTTCGGGCCGCTGGTTGCGCCACTCGGAAATCAGCATGCCGATCGGCTGCGCGATGACCTGGCCCGGCGCATAGCCCAGCATCGTGGTAACGGCCGGGTTGATCGACAAAATGCAGCCGGCCTCGTCCATGCCCACAACACCATCGACAATGTTGTCGAGCACGGCCCGGTTCTCTTCTTCCTTCCTGGCCAGGCGCAGGTGCGCCTCGTTGATCTCTATGGTGCGCTCCTGCACCTTTTCTTCCAGCGCCTCGGTCGCATTGCGCTGCAGTTCCTCGATCTGTTTGCGCAGCGTGATATCGGCCACATAGGCGACCACCATGGCACCGGTTCCGGTTTCAATCGGTACCAGATGAACGTCGGCCGCAAACGTGCTGCCGTCCCGGTGGCACGCCTGCGTTTCCATGCCGCCAGGCTGATAGGCGGGGCCCGACGCCGCGCCGGTGCCAGTACCCAGCGCGCCGATGTGCGGAACAATGGTGCCGAACTCCCGGCCCGGCAGTTCCTTGCTGGTCCAGCCCAGCAGGGCTTCGCTGGCGCGGTTGGCCAGATGAATGGTGCCGTGGGTATCGAGCAGCAGGATGGCCATGGGCGAACTGTCAAAGAGGTCCTGAAACCGGCGGTTTTCGCGCTGCTGGCGCAACTCCGCTGCGACCCGGCTGGCCAGAAAGCCGAGCAGGCAGGCGGCGGCCTCGATGTTCTTTAAGGGTTGCCGCGACATGATGGCCAGCGTACCCATCGGCACATTGATCGAGGCCCACAGAGCGACACCGGCATAGGCGTCGATGCCGTGTTCGGCGAGCAGGGTATCGTCCGGAAAGCGTTCGCGTGCGCCGGTCGCCACGATCAGCGGGGCATCACTGTCGCGCTCGTCAAAGAGAAACGAGGTTTCACCGATCACGCTATGACAGGCACTGCCTGCCAAAGGCCTGGGAGCCGCGCTGATGAAGCTGTCACCGGACCAAAAGACCAGCGGCGTGAGCTCCACGCTGCCTTCTTTGCCCAGATCGCTGACGAGGGCGCTTTCCACCCCGAGCAGTTCCGCCATGGTTTGGGTCACCCGTTCCAGCAAGGAGATGCCGGTGCACGTGGTCGCCAGCGCCTCGGTCGCCAACGCGGTGAGTTTTTGCAGGGTAATGTCTTCAATGGTGGTCAGAAGGAACTCGGGCGCGCCTCCCGCATCGCCCAGGACCGACGTGGTCTCCCGGCACCAGAGTACGCCGCGCGCTTCGCTCACCACGCGTTGTTCGCCTACGAGGGTTGATGTCTCACCAGAGAGCAGTGCGCCGAGCGCCTGTTCGGTCGGCGACTCGGCGTTCAGGGTGCTTAGGCCGCTTAGCGCGCAGGCCGCCGGGTTACGCCACAGCGGTGTGCCATCGGGTCGGGCAATCGACAGCCCGATGGTGGCGCGGGCACAGGCGAGTTGCGCGAGCCTGCCCGAGGGGTCGAGCGTGAGCAGTGCCTGATCAAGAAGCGCACTCACGGCCCGGTCGCCTGCCAGCTGTCCAATAGTTGCGTTCCCGAGGCCATGACGGCCGCCAGGCAGTCCTGCACGGGGGCGTGCAAGGCCTGTACGGTCGCCCGCTGATTGGCGTTGCCGGCCTCTTCGATCTGGCGACAAACCTCGGCCAGGGCCACGGCTCCTACAGAAAGGGCGCTGGACTTGAGTTTGTGCGCCAGAGCGCCCGCCCGCTCCGCCTCACCGTCGGCACAAGCGGCACCCAGCTCCACGGTGATTTTTTGGGCGCTGACCAGAAAGGCCTCCATAAAGTCACGCAACACCTCGGGCGAATCCCCCACCAGCGCGGCCAGCACCTCGATGTTGATGGCGCGCGGGGCGGCGGGAGTTGCGGGGAGGAGCGCCGGGGCGGGGGCACGTGGAGCACCGGGCCCGCCGGGCTCTGTGCTGGCCAGCCCGGCCAGGGCTGTCTTAAGTTGTGCCAGGTTGGCAGGCTTGACCAGAATGTCGTCCATGCCTGCCGCCATACATTTTTCGCGTTCTTCGGGCAGGGCGTTGGCGGTCCAGCCGAGTATGGTGGTACGCGGGCACGTCCGGGTGGCTTCCTCGTGCCGGATCTGGCGGGTGAGCGCATAGCCGTCCATGACGGGCATGTGGCAATCGGTAATGACCAGCGCGTAGCTGCCGCTTTGCCAGCGCTCCAGCGCCATCTGCCCGTCTTCCGCGGTATCCGCGTGGCAGCCCAGCAGCGCCAGTTGCCGGGCGAGCAGTTTGCGGTTGATCTCGTTGTCATCGGCGACCAGAACGGGCGGCATCTCTGGTGTGGCGTCGGCCAGCGACTCAGCGGGGCTACCCGGCGCGGGGTGAGCGGGTTCCCCGGCGAGGCCCGGCTCCGCGCTGTCAGGCAGCTCACCGAGGGGCAGCGTGAGCGATACGCTGAAGGTCGAGCCCTGCCCCGGCGCGCTTTCAACGGCAATCTCGCCGTGCATCAAATTAACGAGCTGTTTGCAGATGGCCAGCCCCAATCCTGTGCCCCCGTACATGCGCGCCGTACTGGCATCCGCTTGGCTGTAGCGCTGAAACAACCGGTGCTGGTCGGCGAGCGGGATGCCGATGCCGGTATCGCTGACCGAGAACCGGAGACGCTGCGTCGTTTCAGCCTCGCCCTGCGCCAGGTCGGGTGGCAGGCGCCTGACCCGCAGCGCGACCCGGCCGCCGCGGCTGAACTTGATGGCGTTGCTGATCAGGTTACCCAGCACCTGCATCAGGCGCAGCGAGTCGACCACCACCACCGGGTGCATCAGGGAGTCGATGTCCTTGCTCAAGACGACCTCCCGGGCACTGGCCAAGGCGGCGTACTGGGCCACCACCGTTGCCAGCATCTGCTCCAGATTGACCGGGAGCGGTGCCAGTTCGAGCTGACCCTGCGTGATCTTCGACCAGTCAAGGATGTCGTTGACAATGCGCAGCAGCGCCGCCCCGGAATCGCGCGCCGTGCGCAAGGTGTCGTCCTGTTCCGCATCGAGCGGTGTCATCGCCAGCAGTTCGAGCATGCCCAGCAGGCCACCGAGCGGCGTGCGTATCTCGTGGCTCATGGTGGCCAGGAATGTCTCTTTGACCTCGCTGGTACGCGCCACCTCCTCGGCCATGCGCTTGAGCTCCGCCTCGGCCTGCTTGCGCGCGGTAATGTCGGTGCGGACCGCGATGTACTGGACCGGCTTGCCCTTCACGCCAAGAAAGGGCACGGTGGTGCTATTGACCCAGAAAAAGCTGCCATCCGCTGCCCGGTTGCACACCTCGCTGTGCACAACGTTTCCGCGTGAAATGGTGGCCCAGAATGTGGCGAAGAACTCGGGGGGGTGTACGCCGGATTTCAGGATTCGGTGATTTTGGCCGACCAGTTCAGCGCGTGAATACTTCGAGATCGCGCAAAATTTTTCATTGGCAAAGGTAATTTTGCCACCGGCATCGGTAATGCTCACCAGGCAGTGTTCATTGAGCGCCTGGAGTATGTTGTCCCGCTCGCGCTGGGTGGCGGCTTGAATCAGGTCGGCCATCCGGCGCAGGGTGATGTCCTGGACGGTGCCGCTCATTGTCGCCGGGCGTCCCTCGGTGATCGCGCCCAGCTCTCCCTGGATGGCTACGTAACGGGTCGAGCCATCGGGAAGGTTGATCTTGAAATCGATGACGCCGGGATTTTCATTGCTGCGGCAGGCATCGAGCCATCCCTTGTATCGTGGCGCATCCGCGGCATCGAGCAGGGCGAAACAGGTGTCCAGTGAAATACTCCGGGTGTTTTCCGGTTGACCAAGGATTCGAAAGGCTTCGTCGGACCCTGCAATCGTCTGCTGCAGGTCCCAGCGCCAGCTTCCGATATGGGCCTGGCGTTGCGACTCGGCAAGCAGGCGCTCGCGTTCCTCGACCTCTGCCGTGCGTTGTACGACGCGCGCCTCAAGACCCTGGTTAAGCTGATCGAGCGTTTCGTGGGCCGCGACTAGGTCGGTATCACGCTGCCGCAGGCTTGCCACGGTGCGGTAAATGCCAAGCATCAGCAGGCCGCAGCACAGTAACAACAGGCCGGTGAGCACAAAACTCACCCGGGCATTGTCGCGCCACGTCGTCAGCACCTTTTCTTCGTTCAGACCGACCGCGATATAGAACGGAAACGGGGCAAGCGATGCGTAGGCCACCAGCCGGCGCACCCCGTCAGCCATGAGCGTGCCCCCCATATCCGCACTGTTCAGACTGCGCCCCAACTGTACGACCAGCGGGTGGCTGGCGGGCAATGACTGATTGAGCAGTTCGGGCTCGTGGGGCCAGCGCGCGAGCAGCACGTGGGTGTCGCTGCGCCGCAGGGAAATGAGGTCCTGGTCGCCCAGCCGGCGCAGGGAAAAGGCGTGATGAATCTGACCCAGATCGAGTTCGGCCACCACCATGCCGTCGAATACCCCGCTCTCGTCGGTGACGGCACGGGCCATCATCATGCGCAGCCCGTCCGGGTTACTGGGCAGGGCCGTGCCACCTACGACATTGGTATAGGCCCATACGTTAGCCGGCGCGTCGCGCAAGGCGCGAAAGTACGCGTCGCCGGAGATGTCGCGGCGGCTGTCCAGGCGGCCCAGCGACGACGCGATCAGGCGGCCAGCCCGGTCATACGCCCGGTAGGCCGCGACCAGAGGGAAGGCGGCCGTGTGAAATTTCAGCCAGGTTTCAAACTCTGCCTTGGCTGCGGGGGGGGCGACGACGACGGGTGTTTTGTCATCCAAACCGAAAATTCGTCCAGATCGACGGCAATGCGCTGAAAATTGGCGTTTAGCTGGTCTTGGAGCAGCAACGCCGCATCGCTCGCACGGATTCGCCCGTTTGCCAGGGCGCGGGCGTGTACCTGATCGATCTGATACACCACCAGGGAGGCGATGCCCAGCATGCACGCCATGGCCAGCACGGTCAGTGCGCGCGGGCCCGGGAACCAGCGCTCGCGCAAGGCGTCGCGGAGAGTCACGCACCGCCCCCCGACTCTTTATTCCCCCAAATCGGCGCTGGTACCACGGCGCTTGCCAAGATTTGTGGCATCAACTCAGATCCTGTGATCATCTTGACGGCGACAGAAGGTTCTGAAGACTGACATCGGACAAGCCCTTCGTTTTTTTCGTTCGGTGGTCTTGTTTGACCGCGGTTGCGCAGGTCTTGGACTGACTGTAATTCAATGTGAACTTGAAAGCAATCCTTCCTCCAGTGGTGCCCGTGTTGCAAGCATTACTAACAGGTATCGCCGATTGATTTGTTGCACGCTACACTGATCCGCATGGATGAAGCTGTCATTGCCGCGCTGGCCAAATGGCCCAATGTTCCCGCCTGCCATGGCTGGATATCGCTCGATTCACGCGGACGCTGGCGCCTGGGAGCGCCCGATGGTGGCCCGCGTGACATTGTTCGCCACCTCGGGCTGGCCACCTTTTTGAGCCGTAACTACGCCTGCACCGACGCCGGCGAGTGGTTCTGCCAGAACGGGCCGCAACGCGCCTTTGTCGATCTGGAGGCCGCGCCATTCGCCGTGCGGCTTCACCCGACGCAAAACGAGCCTATCGCCACGACGCACAGCGGCCTCGATGTCACGCGGATTCGCGCCGCTCACCTCGGTGACGATTTGAGGATTTACCTGCTCACCGAGCATGGGGTAGCGGTGGTTGATGACCGTGACCTGCCCAGCCTGCTGGTCTGTCTTCGGCATGCCGATCGGCGCACACCCTGTTCTGACGCGGATATCGCCGGCCTGCTGGAGAACGACGCCACGGCGCCGAACCTGAGTCTGCTGTGGCGGGGCGACTACATTGCCTTGTCACGCATCGCCTGTACTGACCTGACGAGTCACTATGGCTTCGTCAAGCGCCCCCGGGCGGTGGCCTGATTCCGGCATCAGCTGACCCCGGCATGAAATACTCGTTGGCCACACTGGGTTTGGGGCCCCTGCTTTACGCCCAGGGGCAGCGGGTACGGCGCACCATCCCCAGCCTTCCCGAACCCGACGGACAGCGCCATGGGAGCGGCGGCCAGGGGCCCCGGCTGCGCGTCCTGATTCTGGGCGACTCGGCGGCGGCCGGGGTCGGTGCGCCCAGCCAGGAACACGCCCTCTCCGGGCAGCTGCTCAGCCACCTCGGCCAACACTTCACCGTCCAGTGGCGTCTCGTCGCGCGCACCGGCGATACCACCGCCCAGGTCATCACACATCTGCTCGCGCAAGCCCCTGAAACCTTCGATGTGGCGCTGACTTCCATCGGGGTCAATGACGTCACCGCGCGTACCGGCAACGCCCGCTGGGTGCGCCAGCAGCGGCACCTGATCGAGACGCTCACCGGGCGCTTCGGCATCCGCCACGTGCTGCTGACCCGCCTGCCCCCCATGCAGCACTTTCCGGCACTGCCCCAGCCCCTGCGCTGGTATCTTGGCCTGCGCGCTGGTCAGCTGAGCGCGCTGTTGCACACGCTCAGCGCCGACCACCCTGCCTGTGAAGTGCTCGACATCAACCTGCCCCTTCGCGCCGAATACATCGCCGAAGACGGCTTTCATCCGGCACCGCCCGCCTATGCCCTGTGGGCCTGTGCGGCCACCAAGGCCATACTCGCACGCCATGAGCGCGGCTCAGGAAAAGAGGCCATGCAAAAACCAGCGCGGCGCACTGCCGCCGGACCGGAACACCCATAGCCAGCAACGCTGCCTATCCTGAGCGATGAAGTAATCACGCACCGCATCATCGCCATCCCACCACCCCGACTCGATCCGTTCCGGGCCGGCCAATAGCTGCAGCGCACCGCCGCGCCAGGGCCGCCCCTGATGCTCGGCGAGGGCCACGGGGGTATCGAACAGGCATAGTGGGCGGGCAATCGCCGTGTTGCCAGCGCCGACTTGCGGATAGGGGATCACTCCAGCGCCCTTATCCGTAAGCGGCCCCTCCACGCTGGCGCGCTCCGGGCGATGGTCGGCCTGGCACGCCAAGGCGCTTACCGCGGCCACCCCCAGGCGCGCGTGCAGACGATCAATCAGCTCGGCCAGCCCCGTTTCTGCCGAGGCCCCCGCGCCCCCGGCGAACAGGGTCTGGGTGCGCGCATCCTGCGCTTGCACCTGCGCCACCGTCAGCCAAAGTTCCAGCGCGGGTGCGGGCAAGGGCAAACGATCGAGCGCCTCTTTGAGCACCCGCTCTATCCGCGCGGGCGTGTGCACCGGCTCACTGAAGTGCAGCGGCAGACAGGTGGGCGGCTGCCCGCGCCCGTGAGCGATCTGCCAGTGCAGCACACTGGCCGAGGCCATGCGCACCGCCAGCCAGCCGGTCAGCGCACTGACCAGCCGGCGCGCGGCAAAGAGCAAGGCCGGCGCCGAATTCACCGGCGCCGGCAGCTCCAGTGACTGAACGAAACGCTGCGGAAACTGAAACCAGGGCAGCGGGTCGGCCAACTCGCCCAGCGCCCGGGCCAGATCAAGCACCCGTGGCCGGCCAATGCGCGTTGCCAGCGCCGCGCGCGGCAGATCGATCAAGTCACCCAGACGACGAAAGCCAAAACCGCGCAAGCGTTCCTGCACCGACAGCGGCCAGGGCAACACCGACAGCGGCACCTGGCAAAGCGCGGCGCGCATGCCTGATAAATCCTCATAGACCCGCTGATCACCGGCCCGGGCCAGCCACAGAGCGCCACGCGCCACCGGCGCGACCGCCAGGTTAAGCGGCTGCGGCGTGACCGGAAGTTCCTCCCGAATGCGCGCCAGCAGCGCCCCCTGCCCGCCGAAAAGGCGAAGACTGCCGCTGATCTCGAACGACAGCGCCGGTACCGCCAACTCCAGCGATACCTGCGAGGTGTAGTTGCCTGCCCAGCAGGCGAGCGCGGGCCAGCCACCGACTTCCGGCGCAATCGGCACAATCGGCACAGAGGGGCTGGCCGGCGTGTCAGGCGCCGATGAGCGCTGCGGGTCGGGCGGTGCCGGTGTCAGCACGCACCAGAGCATCGACTTCCTCCTGGCCGGTAAAAAATGAGCGGGTACGTAGCCGCAGGGGCAAACCGGCAGGCAGGCCCCGCCGCTTGATCAACTCAATGAGCAGCTCAGGCCCCTGCGCCTGCACCGCCAGACGCAAGGGGGCCGGCGAGGGTATCGTCCGGCACGCGGCGGGGCGCACGACAAAGAGGCAGCCACCGCCCTCGCCGGCGGCAACCTGCAGCCGCCGCAGACTATTCACCGGCACCCGCGCGTCCAGCCAGCAGAGCACCGCGCCCACGCCCGGGCAGCGGGCACTTTGCACTGCGGCCCAGAGCATATCGCGCAGATTTTGCGGACGCACCAGCAGCATCGCCCCGGTTGCCACGCCGGCACCGGCCCAGGCGGGGGCATGCATCCGCCACGGGCATTGCAAGGGGAAAATCACCACCAGCTTGCCCACCGCCTGGGTAATGCGCGCCAACGCGGGGGTCAGCAGCGACAGTTCCCCCGCGCCGCCGCCCCTGCCACCTGCGCCACCTTCTGCCGCGAGCACTTCGGTGATCTGCCCACGCGGCCAGCCACCACCGGGCAACTGCGCATCCAGTGACGCGAAGCCCGTACCGCAAGTCGGCGCTGGCGAGACGGCGATAGGCGTCGCCCCGCGCCAGAGATCGGCTCGGGTGAGCAGTTGATCAAGGGGCAGCGCCGTAGCAGGGGATAAATTGGAAACTGATATCATGGCTTTTTATACAGTATATTAAAACCATACAAAAAGCCACCACGACTCCCCCTTGCGAGCTATGTCATGGCTTGGGGGTGGCTAAACAAAGCCGCGGGCGTTAGCCCGGCCTGCCGTCCGGTCTGGCGCGCGCCAGCAAAGGCAGGTAGCGCACAAAGTAGAGGCCGAACGCCAGCGCCCAAAGGCTGCCGGCGACGTTAATCCCGGCGATCGCCCACAAGGGCACGAACAGCAGGCTTGCCACACGCACCAGTACCGCCAGCTGAATCAGCACATAGGCGCTCGTCTCTACCGGGCCGGCGACCAGCATGCGGCCGGTGTGTCCCAGTGCCGTGCGGGTCATCATGCCGATGATCAGACCGCCAATCGCACCTATGGTCAGCGCGTGTACCGCCGCGCTGCGCGGCACCCAGCCCCACTGAGTCAGTGCCAGCAGTAGCAGCCCGATGGGTATCCAGAGATGTCCCAGATGCAAAATCCACAGCAGTGGCGTGCGCCGTGTCGCCCACGGGTTCCAGCCGGCACTGCGGACCAACTGCAGGAGTGCGGCCACCAGGGCCAGCGGTGCCCCCAGCACAGCAAATCCGAGCACCCAGAGCAGCAGGGCCACCGCCGTCAGAGCGATGGCGGCCTGATTCAGCCGCGGGTGCTGCCATTGCTTCACACCACGCAGGGCGCTGGCGGTAAACATAGGTATGACGCGCCCGCCAATGGCGGTTTCCAACAGGGTGACCAAGGACAAAGCCGCCCAGATCGCCTGCAGCGGATCAAGCGCCAGCACCCCGAAACGGGCCAGGTGAAAACCCAGATTGCACAGGGTCAAGAGGCTAAGCAGCACCAGGACAAAGTAGTTGCGGTGGCTTTTTGCCTGCACCAGCACACGCCCCAGCGCAAACGCGGCGGCGGGCAAAAACGCCAGGTCGATTACGGCACCGGCCACCGTGTCGCCGGCAAACGCCATCATCAGACGCCCCGCCAGCCATACGCCGGCCAAGGCAGCGAGAGGCGCACCTGTGGGTGTGGGCAAGCCGGTCCAGTTGCGTCCGGCGGTGAATAAGAAGCCGACAATCACCGCACAGGCAAAGCCGAAAAGCATTTCGTGGCCGTGCCACAACGCGCCGGGCATAGGCGCCGTCCAGTGCCCGGAAAAAACCAGCAGCCACGCCGGTACGGCCAGCGCAGAAAACAGCGCGGCCAGGAGATAAAAGGGGCGAAAGCCGAGGGCAAACAAAGCAAAGCCGCCCGAGGCCGCTTTGCGCACCGCCGGATCTTCAATTCGGAGCAAGGGCATGAATGTCATGGCCCATGGGGCCAGAGGATGGAAACAGGTTCCATTTGATCCGAATTCTCGCCGGAAGACGTTGATTGACCTCAAGACAGGGCAATCGCGCCGTCAGCTCTGGCCGCTCAAGTAGAATTGTGTCGCCCCCAAAAGATAAAAAAACACAGGAGAGAGACATCCGGAAGCCGGTGACGTGAGTCGCATTACCGCCGCTTTTTCGTTTCACCATGAATCCGATAGCACGTTTTTTTCTGCGCCTGTTGCCGATTGCACTGTCGTGTGTTGCCTTGCAGGTACACGCGTCCGATCTGCTGATCATCGTCAATAGCGCCAACCTGACGACGCTCAGTGAGGCTCAGATTGCCGACCTGTATGCCGGCAAGGAAGCACGCTTTCCCGATGGCCGGCGAGCCGTGGTCGTCGATCAGAATGACCGCCAGGAAATCAAGCGGGGTTTTTATCAGCGCCTGCTCGACATGAGCATTGCGCAGGCACGTGCCGAGCAGGCCAAGCTGCTGTTTTCAAACCGCGCCGCGCCCCCGCGCGAGGCCTTTTCCAGCAAGGAAGTCGCCGCCCTCGTGGGCAGCAACCCCAACGCCATCGGTTATATCGATGCGCCGTTTCTCCTCAACACACATCGCGTTTTGGCAAGGTGGCCGCAATGAGGGTACGCTCACTCTGGGGCATGATGGCGCTGCTGCCCCTGACCGGAAGTGCGGTCGAACTGCTGGACGGCAATCTCGCCATTCATGGCTTTGGCTCGGTGGCGGCGACACGCACTACCAGCAGCCATGTGGGGTACCGCCAGTTCTTCCAGCCCAAGGTGCAGCCCGGTGATTGGGCCTTCAATACCGATTCACTACTCGCCCTGCAGATGGATGTGCGGCCGCATGAAGATCTGTCCGGCACTGTGCAGGTGGTCGCTACCACCGATCACACCGGCCGCTTTTCCCCGCGCGTCGAGTGGGCCTTCGTAAAGTATGACCTGACCCCGGAACTGCGGCTGAGTGCCGGTCGCCTTCTTTCACCCACGTTCATGCAGTCCGAATACCGCTTCGCCCGCTATGCCTTTGCTACGACCAGAGTCTCGCAGCAGTTGTATGCGGTGTATCCGCTCTCCAAACACAACGGCCTCAGTGCGCGCTGGGCCAGGCAATTGGCGGGTGGCAGCCTGGGGATTGAGCTCTGGGGCGGGCGTGAGAGTTTCGATGTCGCCGGAGACGAGAACGGCCTCGCGCGCAGCTACAACTCCGACAAGCTTGCCGGAGCCGTCATTTCTTGGGAAAACCCTGCCTGGCTCCTGCGCGGCTCCTATTCCAGTGCCCGCAACGTCACCCTGGGCGGCAACGGCTACGCTGCACTGGAAGCCCTGCCCCCGGCCTTGCGCGCCGCTGCGGCGCTCGGCTGCAATGGTTGCAGCAAGGAAGCCGACGCCTTTGAACGCTCGCGCCGTACAGGTGCCACCTACAACGTGGCGACGATCGGGGCCCGCGGTCGCTTTGGCGAATGGACGCTAACCAGCGAGTTGGCGGCCAACGAAACCAATGCCATCTTTGGCGAAATGGTCGCGTCGCAACTGACGCTGGAACGACGCTTCAATGACTGGGTGCCCTACCTGAGTGTTGGCACCTTGCGCATCCATGGCAACGAACGTGGCACCCTCAACCTGGTTGGCCCCGCGGCGCTGCAGGGGGCCATAGCGCGCACCAACACCATTCTGGATGGCAACGATACCAGCCGCAATGCCTATGCCGCCGGCGTGCGCTGGGATGTCATGCCCAGCGTAGCGCTCAAAGCCGAGGTCGAGCATTTGTCGTTCAAGTCTGATCGCTACTGCAACGGCACCTCGCCGCTGACCTCTTCGGCCAACTGTCTGGGCGATGCGCCGCGCGACAAGCGCTTCAATCTGCTCACCCTGAGCGCAGACTTTGTGTTTTGATGCGCTGGAAACTACGCCCACCGAACTCCCTGCGTTTCACCATGGTGCTGGCGCTGGTGCTAGGGCTGGTCGGGCCTTCCTGGTTTTCCCTGCGGCACGAAAAAGCCGAGGTACAAGCTGCGCTCTACGCTGACCTGCTGGTCGAGCGTGACCGCTACGGCGACATTCTCGAACGCACCATCGGCGACGATCAGAGCAAAGCCTACATCGACGGCGTGCTTGCCTTGCTGATGCTCGATACCAAAATTCGCTCAGTCACCGTCACGCACCCTGATGGCCGCCTGATTGCGACGATGAGCCGTGAAATAGCCCCAGACATACCGGTACTCTCGGCCACGCGCAATGTGCCCGGCACACCGAAACAGGGACAGCCCCAAGGCGATGTTGCGATCTTCTCGCTGGAACTGAGCACCGAAATCATCTATCAGCGTCTGGACGAAGCCGAAAAACGCTTCTACACCCGAACCGCCTGGACGCTGGCCGCGACACTGGGCCTCTTGTCACTGGTTTTTTACATCGGACTGGTACGCCCGGTCGACCGACTGGTACGCCAATCGCGAGACATTGCCAAAAACCGGCTGAGTCAGGAAATTGTCTGGAACCGCAATGACGAAATCGGTCGGGTCGGGCAAAGCCTCGAAGACACCCGCCAGGCGCTGGCGGCACTGATCGGCAGCATGGAACAGGTGAATCGCGAACTCACCGCTGAGAATCAAAAGCGCCGCGCGGCCGAGGCCTCGGTAGCCGCCTATGCCAACGAACTCGAGCATCGGGTCGAAGCACGCACGCGCGAACTATCGGCCGCCAACGACCAGTTGGCCAAAGCCATGGAAACACTGCAACTGACGCTGAGCGAACTGGTCGAGAGCGAGAAAATGGCCTCCCTCGGTCGCCTGGTCGCCGGTGTCGCCCATGAACTGAACACCCCGCTGGGAAATGCGCTGACTGTGGCCACATCCTTTCAGGACGGTGCTGACGAGTTGGCCGTGCACATTCGCCAGGGTGCCGTCAGGCGCAGCACGCTCGAAGAATTCTTGTCGAACGCAATGGCTGGATCAAACCTGCTGGTCAGCTCGATCCAGCGTGCCGCCGGGCTGGTACAGTCGTTCAAGCAACTGGCCGCGAATCAACAGTCCGAACAGCGCCGAACCTTCACCGTGAATGAAATTTTCGACGATGTGACACATCAGGTCAGCGAAGCGCTACGGGTTTCCTCGCTGCAACTGATAACCACCTCCGCCCCCGGCATCGAACTGGACAGCTACCCCGACCCACTCAAGCATGTGATCGGCTGCCTGGTGAAAAACGCCATGACCCACGCTTTCGCCGGGCGCACTGAAGGCTGCATTTACCTGAGTGCGCGGGCGGTAGGCGAACACGCGGTCGACATCGAATGCAACGATACTGGCGTAGGTATTCCTGCCGAGAACCTGACACGGGTCTTTGACCCGTTCTTCACCTCGCGTCTGGGCCAGGGCAGCTCGGGTCTGGGTCTTGCCATCGTGCACAGTCTGGTCACGCATGTACTCGGTGGTCGTATTACCGCCACATCTACGCTGGGTTCGGGCAGCCGCTTTACGGTGCACGTGCCGCTGAAGGCCCCTGATCTGACGACACGCCACCGACGCAACCCGTAGTCGGCTCAAGGCGGTAAACCCGCCCCCCCACGGTATTGCGCTCCGGGTTTGTGCGAGCCAACGACACGCCTCACCCCACATGATCGCTCGGCCTCGATCATCGTACCGGGTTGAACCACCACTTCTTGTCGATGGTCTTGAACCACGGCGGAAGGTTGGGATTGTCGATCTCGACAATAGAGCGACCTTTGAGATTTGCCTTGGCAAAAGCGTCCCCGTACATCGGGTGCTCCTTCAGCAGTGCCTGAAGGCTGCCGTCAGCGACGGCCTTTTTCATCCCGGCCTCGATCGCTTGTCGCAACGTCTTGTTGTCGTTACGAACATAAAAGAATCGCCCAAACTTGTAGTGCAAGGCGAGTGAAGGTTCCACCACAAGATCAGGCGCATCACTTTTGTTTTGACCCAGAATTCCAAACGCTTCACTGGCCCCGAGGGGAATGAAGTCGAAGCGTTGGGCATTGCCGGCGCGCAGCAGCGACTCCATGCTTTCCGCCTGTATCACCGAGATGCCTGCGTTTTTCAGAATAGCGACATCGCCCCAGTTCTTCCCCTGTCCGGCCACCTGCGTGCGCAGGCCTTCCAGCGTCTTTATTGATTCAAACTGCGACGCCTTGTCCTTGTGAATCAGCAGCAAGCGCCAGCCCAGAATACCCATATCGAGTGGCAGTGGAATGGGGCTGATGACCCTATTGCCATCCGGTATCAGCCCGGTATCGACGACGCCGATGCCGCCCACCTCCAACTCGTAGCGAGCGCGGTCCTGATTGGCCGATGGCCTATCAGAAATTCTGGCGATAAACGGTTTGCCCGATTTGGCCAGTGCCAGCTCCAGCACCTTGTAGCCGATCGCCCGGGAGCCCAGCCCGTCGATATTGGGATAGATCACCACCTGCTTGGGCCGGAACCACAGCTCGGCCCGGTGGAGCGGCGTCTCAGGCGGCAGCAAAGGATTACTCATCTCGATGATGCGCCGGTTGTCCAGCGCTGAACGAGTGATGACCGCACTGTTGTATTCATAAAACAACTGATCAAACGAACCGTCATTGATGGCTAACTCAAGGCCCTTTTTCAGAGCCTCGGCGAGAGTCTTGTTGCTCTTGTTGACAAAGAAATAGAACGCCGCCGGGTAGTGCAACGCGATGCTCTGGTCAACAATGATGCCTTCGCCCGCGTGGCCTTCGGCCTCCGCCCAGATTTCCGCCACCGAGCGGGGAAAATAGTCGAAGCGCTCGCGCGTAAGCATGGCGAAAAGCCCTTCGTAATTGCTTGAGATTTCGACCGTCTGGCCGTTTGCTCTGAGTATTTCGGTATCCGGCCAGTCGTGGCCTTGTCCGGCAGTAAATTGCTTGAGATCCTCGATACCGGTTACGTTCTTGAGCCGGTCCTGATTCTTTTTCGTGACCAGCGGCAAGCGCCAGCCAATGAGTCCCTTGTAAATAGGAATGCGAATAGGCAAGAGCTTTTTCTCGCGTTCCACTGAGGTCATTGACCAGACCAGTGTCACACTGCCAGTGGCCTGCTCAACCTCCACAATAGCCCGCCCTTGGTTCATGACATCTTTGCTTGGAACGAGCTCGTACTTGGCGCCCGCCTTCTTCATCGCCAGATTGAAGAGCTTGACGGGATATTCCGTGCGCGGGTCCTTGGCGCTTTCGGGGCGTGGGTAGTACACCTTCTCACCGGCCAGCGCTACCGATAAAAACCCGAATACGAGAGCGAACATCATCAGCCAAAGATGTACCTGACCCATTGCCCGGAGGCGTTGAGCGAGGACAACGCCAGCCCGGGATGGGGTGTGCAGTCGGTGTTCAATGACGTTGGCTTGAACCATGATTTCTCTCTGGCTGGGTAAATTTTCGGATTTTGTCACTCGGGCAATTATGCAATTATTTGGCCGCGTACCGCCGCCAGAGCGACTTCCATGCGCGCGAGCGCTTTTTCCAGCAGGCTGGGCGCCGTGCCGAAATTCAGGCGCAAAAAGCCGGGCGCACCAAAGTCAGCGCCATCAGACAAGCCCACCCCGTGCTGCTCCAGCCATTGACTCGGATTACCGACGCTTTCGACCAGCGCACGGGCGTCGATCCAGACGAGATAGGTGGCCGCTGGGAATGTGTGGGGCAAACCCATACGCCCCAATGCCGCCACGACCAGCTCGCGGTTGGCGCGCAGCCGTGCAAGCAAAGCCAGACGCCATGGTTCGCCCTGATCGAGCGCAGCGCGCAGCGCGGTGTAGCCCAGGCCACAAGGCTCCGGCACCAGCCGCTGCGCCGCCTGCCGGTAGCACCGGCGCAAGCCGGCATCGGGGATGATCGCCCACGAAATGCCCAGCCCGGCCAGATTGAATACCTTGCCCGGACCATGCAGCGTAATGCTCTGCCCCATACGCTCACCCATCAGCCTGGCAAAGGGCACGTGCATCACGCCGGAGTCGAGTATCAGGTCGCAATGCACCTCATCGGAACACACCACCAGATCATGACGCTCGGCAAAATCCGCCAGCGTGTGCAACTCGTCGGCACTGAACACATGGCCCACCGGGTTATGCGGGTGACACAGCAGGAGCAATCGGGTTGAGGGGCGCACCGCCGCTTCGAGCGCCGCGAAATCGATGTGGTAACCAAGTCGGCCCGCCGCATCCGTTTCCATAGCCAAACCGACCTCGATACTTTCGCGCCCCTGCGTCTTGGCGGCGTGCAGGAAAGGTGGATACACCGGCGTGAAGGTGAGCGCCGATTCACCCGGCGCGCAGCACGCCTTCACCGCCAGATTGAAACCCAACACCAGTCCCGGCAACCAGACAATCCACTCGGGCTGAATCTCCCAGCCGTAACGCTCGGCGTAATACCCGGCCAGCCTGTCCGCCAGACCCTGGGGAGTGCTCATGTAGCCGAAATTGCCATGCGCCACATGCGCCGCCAGCGCCTGCTGTATGACCGGTGCCACCGGGAAGTCCATGTCGGCGATCCAGAGCGGAATCACATCGCGGCCACGGTATTTCTCCCACTTGGTCGCTGACCAGGCCAGGCGGTCAACGGGCTGCAAAAAACTTTCTGAGAATTCGTCGTGCAAAGCCATTGCTGCCATTACCCCGAAACGTATACTGACCGCCAAGGATAACCACGGAACCTGCGCATGGCCACTACCGCGTCTCCTGCTCTCTCACTTGCCGAGCACTTTGCCTGCTTCGCCCGGGGCGTGGTCGGCAACTCGGCGAGCATCCCCACCGCACATGGCCCGCAGCCCCTGCGCTATGCCGACTGGACCGCCAGCGGTCGAGCCTATGCGCCGCTCGAAGAGCGCCTGCTGCGCGACATCGGGCCCTACATCGCCAACACCCATACCGAGACCAGCTTTACCGGCCAGGCCATGACCCGGGCTTACCAAAAAGCCCGCGACATCGTCAAGCGCCACGTCAATGCCGGCCCGCGTGATGTACTCCTGGCCACCGGCACCGGCTGTACCGGCACCATCAACAAACTGCAGCGCATGCTTGGCCTGCGCGCACCCTCCAATTACATCGGTACAGCCAGCGTAGCCCCGGAGCAGCGCCCCCTGGTGCTCATCACGCACATGGAGCATCACTCGAACCACACCTCGTGGCTGGAATGCGAAGTCGAGCTGGAAGTGATCCCCGCGACGGCCGATGGTCTGGTCAATCTGGCCGCCATTCCCGCCCTGCTCGCCCGCCATGCGCATCGTCCGCTGAAAATTGCCTCGGTCACGGCCTGCTCCAATGTCACCGGCATCAGCACCCCGTATCACCAGATCGCGGCGCTGATGCACGCGCACGGCGGTTTGTGCTTTGTCGATTTCGCCTGTTCGGCACCGTACGTGGCGATCGACATGCACCCGGCTGATCCAATGCAGTCGCTCGATGCCATCTTCTTTTCACCCCACAAGTTCCTCGGCGGGCCGGGTTCGTGCGGCATCCTCGTGTTTAATGGCGGTATCTACTCGGCCACCGTGCCCGACCAGCCCGGCGGCGGCACCGTCACCTGGACCAACCCGTGGCAGGAGCATCGCTACTACGAAGACATCGAAGTGCGTGAAGATGGCGGCACCCCCGGCTTTCTGCAACTGATCCGGGCGGCCATGGCGGTGCAGGTCAAAGAGTCCATGGGTATCGACCGGATTGCCGAGCGCGAGCACGCGATCGTCGAACGTGTCTTCGCCCACCTCGAACGCAGCACGCGCATTGTCATTCTGGCGGCGCGGCATCGCGAGAGCGTCTGCCGGTGTTTTCTTTCTACATTCCCGGCCTTCACTACAACCTCGTGGTGCGCCTGCTCAACGACCGCTTTGGCGTGCAGGCGCGCGGCGGCTGTTCGTGCGCCGGCACCTATGGGCACTACCTGCTCAACGTCGATCCGGCCCACTCGCACCGCATTACTGACCAGATCGACGCCGGCGATCTCACCGACAAACCGGGTTGGGTGCGGGTTTCTTTTCACCCGGTAATGAGCGATGATGAAATTGATGCCATCTGCGCGGCCATCCTGGCCGTTGCAGCGCATGGCGAACACTGGGCCGCCGATTACCGCCACCTGCCCAAGCTGGGCGATTACGAGCGGCTGCAGGGTGGCTGCAATGCCGACGACCTGGTTGACCACTGGTTTGCACACTGAATGAACACCACACCCGACCCCGCCGAGCACCCCGACGATGGCGACACCCGCTGGCTGCGCGAAAAGCGGCAAGTGATCGTCGAAACGCTCAATGGCCTGATCAGTGCGCGCCAGGTCGAGCACACAGCGCTGGCCGAACGCCTGAACTGGAAGCCGGCGCGCCTGACCCGTGTACTGACGGGCAAAGAGACGATCTCGATCAATGCCATCGCGCAGATCGTTGTCGCCTTGGACGCCGACTTCGATCTGGTGATCCGCGAAAGCGGCATCGATGGCGTCACCGGTGGCAGCGGCCCGCTTCCGGGCAATGCCGCAACAACCTGGCGCGACGACATTCCGCCGGTGGGGCGCTTTCTGGGCATGGCCATGGGCATTGCCGGCATCATCTACCTTGCAATCAGCCAACTGGCCATCGAAGCCCTCGAACCGCTGATGGCTTCGCTGCTCGGCGCATCCGTGTTTATGCTGGCCCGCGCGCAATGGCAACTGCGGGTGGCGCGGCGCGACATCAAGGCGCTCAAGCGTTACCTCAAGAACCGCAAGGTTGCGGCCGAAAGCTCAGGCAACTAGCACTTTCCGCAAGTCGGCGCTGGTGGGACGGCGATTGTCAGTTCTTCAGTGGATAGGCGGTAAGCAAACGCGGTGCGGCGAGCACATCGGCGAGTTCCCAAACCGTACGTATGCACGGGTTGGCACCATCCGGTGTCGGACAATGGCAATCGACCTGATAGCGCACTCCCCATGGATGAGCAACGATCTTGGTCACAGGATTGTTGCGGCCTTGCGTCACCAAAGCGTCAGCCATCTCGTCCCATCGCTCGGCAACAAAACCGCGCGCGATAAAGAATGCAGCCTTCGGTCCACCGTCCGCATGCGTGAGATTCAGCAAATAACCAACAATCTTTGCTTGTTGCACCTGTGCCTGGGCGGAGTTCGGTAGCTGCGTCATGCGCTCGCCTCCACTACCAAAGCATCTGCCATCACGGTAACAACAGCAATTTCTCCACTGACGTTGGCGAACTCAACGGCATAGGCCTGACCGTCGCCGTAGCTGGCGAGCACCGAGCCGATCGAGTCACGACCCAGCCGATACCCCTCACTGTCAATGTCACGACATAGGCGCACGCGTGCATGCTCAGCGAACAATTTCGGCATCGTCACGTCACCAAGCAAGGCATCGATTTGCGCCCTGACGTCGCGTCCGCTGTCATCGCGCTCGACCGCCATCAAGAACAGGTTACCGCTCGCCTTGGCCCAGAATTCACCCACCACACGTTTCGCTATCGAATCATCATTGCTCTTGTAACCCTCGCCCTTGTACTCCACCACAAAGTGCCGACCATCCACCAGCTCGCAAACGAAATCCGGGTAAAAGTTCTGCTCTGCGGTCGGCAGGCGGAATGAAAATTCGCTCTTGGGCAAATTGCGCACCCAGTGGCGCACAGCGCGATGCTCATCAAGCGCCACTGCGCAATGAAATTCGTGATCCATCTGCCGGGGCGGTGGCTCCTTCATCTCGCCGATCAGGCCGTAATAATGTTTGCGGAAGCGATAGCGACCTTGGTAATAAGGCGGTTGCGCCGGGTAGGCCCCCGGTGAAAAGCAGAATAGATAATCGCCACTGATGCACCCGCGCGGATCGTCGCCCAACAACGCCAACTGAAAACCGGTCTTCTGCGCCTGCCCGCGCAGCGCCGTGAGGCGCTCGGCCAGCGTATCGGCCAATTGATTGCGATGGCGCACCAGTGCCGTGAGCGAAAAACGGCCTTCACGCTGCAACCAGCGCAGCACCTGGCCCAGCCACACCAGACGATCCGACTGCGTGATGCCTTGGGTGCGCAGGCGCGCATCGAGCCAGCGCAACAGATCGTTCTCGGACACATCGGTGGGCACCAAATCCAGATTCACCGCATAGACCGCCTGCTCTTGCGCGACACGCAGATGGCCTTGGTCAATATCAAGCAAATAGGGTTTGCGCTCTTCGGTCGGCTTGAACGCTGGCAACTCCGGTGTCTGTCCTGCCAAGGAAAATCCGCCAAGATCAATCAAGCTTTCCTTTTCTGCCAAATCCAGTTCACTTTGCGCGCCGTCGCCAGCAAAGCGCACACAGAGCAAAGGCAGCGGGCGGAATGGCACGCCACGCAGCGAAGGCGCCAGAGCCGCTTGACTGCGCCACTCGAAACGATCAAGGGCCGCTTCAAACGATGCGCGCGCCTTCTTGTCGGCAACGGACGCGAGCAAGGCAGCGCGCAAATCGGGGCTTGGCGGGGTGCCGAAGGTGAGTGCAACATTGCCGCCACTCTGGGGCACAAAATTCACCTCGCCCGTGCCCGCTGGTGCAGCGGCAAGAACGGCCATCACTGCCTCGTTGTGCGGCACGACCCATTCCAGAGGTGCTGGGGAGAAGCACTGCGAACCACCGCTTGCCTCATCAAATAACGGCGTCGTACTGGGAAATACGGCCTGCGCCGCCTCAAGCTCCTCGAACCCCATCGCCACCAATTTGTCTGCCAACGCATTAGCCACCTGCGCGGTCTGTGCGCTCGCCAAGTGGGCATAGGCACGATTGAGCAAGGCGCTTTTGCGCGTGCGTGCGTACGGCATGCGCAGCACGCGCCCGAGCAACTGCTCCATATCCTTGCTCGAACCGATCTTCTGCAACGAGCAGAACACATAGGCGAACGAGCAATCCCAACCCTCCTTCAGCGCCTCAACAGTGATCACGATCTCCACCGGGCAGGACGGGTCGAACAGATTCACGCCATCCAACTCACGCTGCGTGCCCGTTGCCACGGCAATGCGCGACTCGGACACATGCTCGTGCTCCAGCAAATACGCGCGCAGCTTTTCCACCGTCACCTCGCCGGCCTTGTCCTCTGCCTGCAACAGCAAAATGGGGCGCACGTAATCGGCTTCATGCAGCGCCTCGGCGGCGAGGCGCTTTCGTGTCAGCAAGGCATCGCGCACCGCCTCTTGCCAGTTCGGGTGCGCTTGCAACACGATGGGCAATTTGATCATCTGCTCGGCCTTCAGCGCTTCTGCCGAGACGTGATACAGCACATTGCTGCGATGCTTGCCCTCACGCACCGGTGTCGCCGTCATCTCTACCAACGCCGCCGGACGCAGGCGCGCGAAGGTCTCATAGCTCAGCGCGCCACGAGCGTTGTGCGCTTCATCAATGATCACCACGGGCTGGTGCCAATACATCAGATTGGCGAAACTGCGCTTCACCTTGCCCAGATCGGCTGCCGTCAGATAGGGTTGCGCCGCCAGGTCTTTCTCCGTAACGCGTTCAAATCCAGCGAGATCGGGCGCACGTTCAAAGTGCGGCTCGAACGCCTCTTTGTAGGCATACACGTCACGCCCCGAGGTGTCTTCGACGCGCAGCGTCTGCAAGGTACCGACCACCACAATGGCCTTGCCGCCGAAATCTTGCGGGCGCAATTGCTCACAGTCGGTGATGTCGAGCACGCGCAGGCCATCGACCCCGAAGTGTTCTTCCAGCGCCTCGCGATAGGGGTGGCCTGGCTGGCGCAGGGCGTTCAGGGTCTGCTGGCGGATGGTGTTGGTCGGCACCAGCCATAGCGCCACGGGCCGGTCCTGGCCAGTGTAGTGCCGTGCGGCACACGCCACGGCATGCGCCCCGAGCAGCGTTTTGCCGCCTCCCGTTGGAATGCGCAGGCACACATACGGCATGCCGGCAAAGCCCTGCGCCAGATAAGGCGGTATGGCCTCGGGCGGCAATTCCTGCTCGCGCAGCGTTTGGCGAAATGCGCCATCGAGTGCGGCCTCGTCGGCGGCCCCCCGCGCCAGATCGAAAAAGCGCGCCAGCAGTTCCAGCGCCGCGCGTTGATAAGATTTCAGAGCCAGACTCATATCAGCGCGCCTTGATGTCGTAGGGTATTTGCTTGAAGCGCACGCCCTCGCCGGCCAGCCGTTGGGCTGACAAACGGCACGATTCGCCAAAGACCAGCCATGCGCCGGTGTGCTCGGGCAACAAGGCCTTGAGTGCTGCCAACACCGGGGTCGTGAGCACATTGCCCCCCTGTGGCCGCCGGTCACCGAGTATGCCGTTGTAGAGCAGCGCCACCGCCTTGCCCTCATGGACACCCAGCAGCGGCGTGCCGCGCATCGCCGTCTCACCAGCGCCGACTTCCCACGGGGTGCGCGTCTCCTGATACCAGACCCATGCCGCCAGTGTGGCGAAGCGAATTTCGGGGTTGATGCGGCCGTCGGCGAGAAACACGGGCTGCCCCAACGTCACGAAGCGAACGCCCCCGCCCCCTTTCCAGCCCACCGCTGGCGAGATACCGCCCTGCTCACCCGCGATGACCTTTTGCAAGCGCGGCAAACAGTGGCTGCGCGCGTGCTCGCCCATTTCAATGCCGATGTAGCGACGGCCCATTTTGTGGGCAACGGCGGCAGTGGTGCCGGAGCCGAGGAAGCTGTCGAGGACGAGGTCGCCGGGGTTGGTGGCTATCTCCAAGACTCGTCTCAGAAGCCGCTCAGGTTTTGGGGTACTAAAGGCATCGGTCTTGCCAAATAGTGCATGAATCTCTTTCTTTGATTCGTCTGTATGGCCCCCATCCTCATGAGGCCACCATGTCCATGGCACGAGCCCTTCGATTTCAGAAAAGTACCGAATCAAACCGGGTGCCGAATCACCGCTTTTGCCAAAAAACACCTTGCCTGCTGCGACAAGCTCAAGAAACTTTGGCTCCAGTACAGACCAGTGGCGCCCTTCTGGGGGAAACATAATTTTTCCGCTCGGTGTTTTTACTGGATATTGCTGATTTGGCCGCAATTCGGCACCTGACATTGGGATCAGGCGCCAAGGGCCGCGCGGATCGTTATTTGGATTTCTGTAGGCCGAACGGGTCTTGGCGTCCGGCTCGATACGATTCCGCGCAGACTTAAATCGCTCGGCATTTTGGGCGTAACAGAACACATAGTCGTGAACATCACCAATTGCAGAGTTGTTGTCACGCGAATATCGTTTCTGCCAAACATTGGTCGCAACAAAATTCCCCCGCCCAAACACCTCGTCCATGATCACCTTGAGGTAGTGCGCCTCGTTGTCGTCAATCGACACCCAAATGCTGCCGTCCTCCGCCAGCAGTTCGCGCAGCAGCTCCAGGCGCAGGTACATCATCGACAACCACTGGCTGTGCTCCAGATTGTCGTCGTAATGCTCGAAGGCGCTGCGGGTGTTGTAGGGTGGGTCGATATAGATGCACTTCACCCGTCCGGCATACAAGGGCAACAGCGCCTTGAGCGCTTCGAGGTTGTCGCCCTGAATCAGCCAATTGTCGGCCGTCGGATCGCCATGCACACGTTCGACGTCGAGCAGCCGGTAGGGAACGCGCGCAGCGGCCGTTACGGCCTGTTTTTTATGGAGCCAGTCGAGCAGCGGCATAGCGTGGTATCAGTGGAACGGCCCATGACTATAGAAATTTTTCGAGGCTTTGCCTACTGGTTCGTCGACTTGCAAGAGGTGAAACACAGCGAAACTACAATCCATCTCGTCAGGTTGTCGCGCTCAAGGCGTTGAGCTGCTCATATGCCCCTTGGCCCACTGTGTCGGCGACATGCCGAACTGACGCCGGAACCAGTTCGAGAAATCCGATAGGGATTTGAAACCGAGCAAATCCGCAATGGCGGTGAGCTGGCGATTGCTCGCCACCAGGTGGCGCAGGGCGAAATCGCGGCGTACGCTGTTAAGCAGATTCGAGAAGGTTTCATCATGCGTCGCCAGCTTGCGATGCAGCGTGCGGCTGGTCATGCTCAGATGGCCGGCCACGACCTCGATGCGGCAATTGCCGGTAGGCAGCAGCCCGCAGATCAGACGCTGCACCATGTCGACGATATGGCGGCTCTCTGGCATGAGCCCCGCGGCGCGCAGTTGCGCCCGTCGATCTCCCCCGTTAGCCTCGAACAAGCGGTTGGGCGCATCGAAGTCGGCGGCCCGGCAGACGATGGCATCGACATCGCAAGCGAATTCGACCGGGCAAGCAAACAGGCTGGCATGCTCGCCCCCGGCCGGTGCCGGATGACGAAAGAGCACCCGGTGGGCATTCCAGATCGGGCCGGAGATTGCGCGCACGTTGAAATAGGTAACCCCCGTAGCCAGCTCGACCATGGCAGGCATTGGCTGCAAGGCGCGGGCAACAAGGTCGAGATGAATCACGCGCACCTCACCCGAGCGCTCGGCCCATAGGCTGAGCGCCTCGTTATGAAAGCGCATGTGCCGCGAGACCCTGTCGAAGGCTTGGCCGACCGTGGGCTGATCATGGGCCAGAAAGCGCAGCAGGCCAAGGCGCATGACATTGACGCTGGCCGCCAGACGCACGGCAAAATCGGGCTTGGCGCACGCAAGCGCGCTGCGCTCAAGCAAGCTGTTGATCTGCTCGACCGGCAGCTTTTCGTCGGGCTGCGCCAGCAGTTCGGGCGTGATACCCGCGCGGGCCAGCTCGGCCAGCGGATCAAGGCCCAGACGCTCCGCAAGTTCCGGATAGCCACCAAGAACGGCGGCGCGGATACGCGGGCGGAATGGGTCAGCGGAGTCGGTCAAGGGCATGCCGCCATGCTACGAGAAGTGTCTGCCAAAACAAAATATGTCATCCAGCCTGCGCTGACAATGCGACACTGATTTACTCAGGGTAGCCGCCCTGAGAGAATCAACGTACCGCAAGTCGGCGCTGGTGAGACGGCGCTTGACCCAACAAAAAGGAGGATTCCATGTTCACTCGTCCCGTTCTGCTTGCCCTGTGCTCCAGCCTCGCGCTATCAAGCGCGCTCTCCACCGCCCTCGCTACGCCGACGCACTTCGACGCCAAGGGCAAACCGCCGTCGAGCTTTACCGTCGCCAGCCAGAAGGCCCTGCGCACTAGCCTGCCCTTCGCCGACCGCACCGACTTTGAAGAAGCCACGCGCGGCTTCGTGAAAGCCCCCGCGAGCCGTGAAATCAAGGCCGCCGACGGCAAGACGGCGTGGCACATTGGCGGCTACGACTGGCTGCTTGAGCCGGGCAAGGATTTCGATTCCATCCACCCCTCACTGCAGCGGCAGGCCCTGCTCAACATGAGTTACGGCCTTTACGAAGTCGTGCCCGGACGCATCTGGCAGGTGCGCGGCTTTGATCTGGCCAACTTCACCTTCGTCAAGGGTGATACCGGCTGGATCGCGATTGATGTGGGCACCACGAAAGAAACCGCCAAGGCCGCACTCGACCTGATCAACGAAGCGCTCGGGGAGCGGCCCGTGGTTGCCGTCGTCTATTCGCACGCCCACCTCGACCACTTCGGCGGCGTGCGTGGCATGGTGAGCGAAGCCGACGTCAAAGCCGGCAAGGTGCAGGTCATCGCGCCCGCTCACTTCATGCAACACGCCATCGCCGAAAACGTGCACGCCGGCCCGGCCATGACCCGTCGCGCCCTTTACCAGTACGGGTTTAACCTACCGAAGAACCCCTTCGGCCACGTAGATCAGGCCATCGGCAAGAACACCGCCTGCTGCTCGCCCGGCCTGATCGCACCGACGCGACAGATCTTCATGCCCTACGAAAAGATCACCGTTGATGGCGTCGAGATGGAATTCCAGAACACCCCTGGCACCGAAAGCCCGGCCGAGATGAACACCTGGTTCCCCCAGTTCAAGGCCTTCTGGGCGGCCGAGAACGTCACCGGCACCATCCATAACATCTACACCCTGCGCGGGGCGCTGGTGCGTGATGCACTCGAGTGGTCACGCCAGATCAACAACGCTCTCTACCGCTACGGCCGTAATGCCGACGTGATGTTCGCCGCGCACAGCTGGCCGCGCTTTGGCAACGCCCGCGTACAGGACGTGCTGCGCACCCAGCGCGACGCCTACGCCCACCTGCACAACGACGTGGTGAACAAGGCCAACCAGGGCGTCACCATCAACGAGATCCACAACGTCTACAAGCTGCCCGCCTCGCTGCAGCAGAACTGGGCCGCGCACAGCTACCACGGCTCGGAAGAGCACAACAGCCGCGCCGTGATCAACCGTTATCTCGGCTATTGGGATGCCAACCCGGCCACCCTGATGCCGCTCTCGCCCGCCGAGTCGGCGCCCGAATACGTGCGCATGATGGGCGGCGCGAAAAAAATCCTCGCGCGCAGCCAGCAGTTGGTCAAGGAAGGCAAGTACCTGCTGGCGACCGAGCTGCTCAACAAGCTGGTCTATGCCGAGCCACAGAACCAGCCCGCCAGAGACCTCCTCGCCGACGCCTTCGAGCAGTTGGGCTACCAGAAGGAAAGCACCTCGTTGCGCAACAGCTTCCTCGCTGCCGCACAGGAGCTGCGCCATGGCCTGGGTGCAGGCAACGCCGTGCAAAAGGGCATGGGGCAGGAAATTGCCCTGGCCGTGCCCACGCACCTGCTGCTCGAAGGGCTGGCGATCGCCTTCAACAGCCAGCGCGCCGAAAAGCTGGGCGTGAAATTCGTGCTCAATCTGGAAGTGCCCGATGCCGGGGAAACGTTCGTGATCGAAGTCAGCAATTCGACCATGACCAGCATTTCCGGCTACAGCCGTGACGACGCCGACGCCACGCTCACCCTACCGCGCATGGCCCTGCTCGGCTTTCTCGGGCGCAAGGCCACGCTGGAGCAGCTGATCGCCGGCGGCAAAGCGGCCGTCAAGGGCAACCCGGCACCGCTGGCGGCGCTGAAGGATGTGGTGGACGACTTCTCCGGCGCCTTCCCGATCATGCCGGGAACGGCTCCGCGTTAAGCCAATGCGCACGCCCACCCGTGCTGACCACAACAACAGCCGCTTGAAACGTCCGCCAATGCAATCACATTGACGCGCGCCATCCGGCGGCCCAGGTTCGGTGCCAAAATCGGACACTCTCTCGAACCTGGAAAGTCACCATGTCAGCCTTCGATGTCTTCAAGCGTGTTTCTCGGGCCCCGACCAATCCGGGGCCCGCCACTCAACCCCGGCAGTTCGATGTGGCGGAGTTGTATCAGGGGGTGGTCACGTTGGGATCGGCACCGGGCGAACCGCAACAGGCGCTCGACGAGAAACTGCGGCAGGCGTATTTCTGGATCGTCAACAACGCCATCATCAGCCCGCACTACGACATCGAGTACAACGATGGGCCGGCACAAAGCTACAGCATCGGGGACAGCAAGCGCACCCTGGCGCTGCCCTCGGCGCAGAGCTATTCAAGCTTCATCCTGCTACCACTGCTGACCTTTGCCACGCGCCGCAAATGTCTGTTTGTGGGCGGGCCGGGGCGCGGCAAAACCGCCAGCGCCATCCTGATGGGCGTGCTCGCGGGCTACCCGGTGCGCGAGGTGCGCCGGGCCATGCAGCATGGCCACCCGCAGATGACGATCGCCGACCTGCTGGGCAACCCGCTGCCGGCCGATCTGGTCAGTGCCCAAAAAATGGACGATATCCGCATTGCCTGGCGCTCCTGGCTGGGGATGCGGGTCAAGATCGTCGACGAATACAACCGGATTCCCACGCGCACGCAAAGCGCCCTGCTGACGGTGATGGGCGACAACTATGCCGAGGTTCTCAATCACATCTTCGAGTGCCCGGAGTCGGCGTGGTATCTGACCGCCAACGACGACCAGGGCGGCGGAACCTATCAAGTCATCGAGGCGCTGCGCGACCGGATCGATGTGATCGTCCAGGCGCTGGCCTTCAATCCGCGCTTCCTGGGCGACCTGCTGCTGCGCATCGAGGAAAACGCCCGTCCCGAAGAACTGGCACCGGCCGAGATCATCTTCACCGAAAAGGAAGTCGACCGCATGGGCGAGGAAATTCGCGCCGTGGCGGTGCCCGAGGGCGTCAGGCGGCGTCTGGAGTTTTTCGCCAGTCAGTTCGAATTGTTCGAAACCGCCGGCATGCAGTTCGAATACATGACCAAGGACACGGCCCGCCTTTCGGGTGTTGATTGGGCACTGACCGTAGCGACTGACAGCGGGCGCGACCGCTTGAAGGACATCGGTTGCCAGACCCGAAACGGCGTTTCGGTGCGCAACCTCATGACGCTGCTGGTTTTCGCCAAGGCCCTGGCCTACTTCCGGGGCAACCGGGAGGTGGCGCTGGACGACCTGCGCCAGATCCTGCCTTTTGTGCTGCACGACAAACTGCAGCCCGACCTGGAGGCTCCCTTCTTCAATTTACCCGAGAACTCCGGCTACCGAACCGACCGCCTGAGCTGGTTGCGGCGCGTGTTCGACTTGTCCTGCGACGAGTTCAATCGCCTCGATCTGGATCGCACCGACCCGGTGCGCGACCTGGCGCTGGAATTCGACGCCGGCCTGGACGGCATCAGCGAGCGCGAGACGCGCGCGCGCCTGATCAAGATCGAGCGCCTGATCGTCACGCTAAGCAAAGGTCGCAAGCTCTACGGCCCGCTCTACGATGATCTGCAGAAACTCAAGTACCTGCACCAGCGGTACACCAATTACCTGCATTGGCTGCGTGCGCAGTAGACATCGTGGCGATTTCCGAGCCCTTTGCGCGCATCCTTACCGCTGGCCGCGCCCAGTTCAACAGCCGTGTCGCGGAAGTGCGTCGGCGGGTACCGGGTTTCGACAGCGAGGCCTTCGGGCTGTTTCTCGAGTCCGGCGTTGACCGCGTCGTCGTCGCCGTGGCCGGGCAGGCACCCGAACGCGCCGTGACCGCCGCCATTGTGGCGTACGACATCGCGCTGGTGCTGACTGCGCAGGTGCTCACCGGTGCCCATGCCCGCGGCGCTCTGCTCGGGCGCACCTGGCGTGAGCTCGTTCCTTTGCTTGGACGCCAGGTGGCGGAGCAGCCCAGAGAAGTTCTGGGAGCGCTGAGCAACGCGGCGGTTTTCATGAGCAGCAATCCTGCGCTGCGCGGCGACGAGTGGCTGAATCATATGGTGTCACTTGCCGGGCAGACGCAATCGGTCGATGAACTTCTGGCGCTGGGGCAGCTATTGTCCTGGCGCGCCGGCGCGACGCAGTTTCGCGAGAGCGCGCTTGCCGCCGCCGACCGCTTGCCCGAAGCACTGGCACTCAAGGCGGTTGGCGCAGCCGCCACGGCCGGTTGGCCTTCGGTACGTCAGCAGTTGCAGGCCAACCCCTGGTGGCTACCGGATTCGCCATCGGGTCGCGCGCCGAGGCCTCGCCGGGCAAGACTGTTTGGCGAGTTTACTGGCCTGGGTGGTACCTTTTCGCAGCCACCGGAACTGCGCGCCTGCGCAACAGGTTTCCTGGTGAAAAGTCACGAGCGTTACGGCCTGCTGCTCGCCGATGCCTGGGGTGCCGTGCTGTTTCCGACCAGTCGCGACGTTTACGCGGCACCGGCCACGGGGGGCGTCGAGCTCCCGCCTGTGCTCAAGGGCGCGAGCCTGGTGTTTGCCGACGAGGTCGTCGCCATCGATCTTCCTGCGGAAGGTCTGCGCGTGGTCGCCAATGACCACACCGTCGCGCTCACCTCGCCCTATACGCATCGCATCCATTTATTCCCCTTGCAATGAGTCCGGTGCCTAGCGAGAGCCACCAGGAAGCGCTACTGAAGCGCTGGCAGGCCGCATGGCCCGAAGCCTTGAATGTCTGGAGCAAATACACCCGGCTGCGCGATGCTCGCCTGTGCACCCGCCGCGTCGAGGCGGCCAAGGAAGGGTTGGACGGCAGCTTCGCGATGATCAGGCTCAACGATCAGAGCGTGGTGGTCGATCTGGAAACCGTCGCGGAACTCGGGCTGGACGACTACGCGCTGGAGATTCTGGCCCACGAAATCGGCCATCACGTGCTCGCGCCGGGCTCTGTGAACGAGCAGTTCCGCTTGCTGGCGCGCATACGCAAGGGTTTGCCGACACTGGAGCGGCATGCGCCCATGGTCGCCAACCTATACAGCGACCTGATCATCAACGACCGCCTGCAACGCCAGTCTGCACTACGCCTGGGCGATATCTATCGCCGGCTGTCCGAGGCGCAGAGCGAGGACGAAAAGAAGGGCAGCGGGCAGGTCTGGAATCTCTACCTGCGCATCTACGAAAATCTCTGGAAGCTCGCACCCGGCAGCCTCGGTGCGCACAAGGGGGATGAGTCCCTGGAGGGCGATGCCTGGCTGGGTGCGCGCCTGATTCGTGTCTATGCCAGCGACTGGCTGGTTGGCGCCGGCCGTTTCGCCGCGCTGTTGCTGCGCTACCTGGTCGAGGACGAGAAGCACAAGAAAAAAAACCTCATTGGCCGGCTGCTCGATACCACGGGGGCAGCCGCCGGTTGCGAGCCGCAAGGGGGTCTGGACATCGATGCGGACGAACTTGATAGCGCCAAGCACCCCTCGGAAGACGCGGCGGTGACGGGACTCGAAGAAGAAGACGCTGCCGAGGACGGGGCGAGTGCTCATGACAAGGCGTCTGGGCCAGGCGGCGGGCAGAAACGCGAGCCCTACGAGTACGGAGAAATCCTGCGCGCCGCGGGCATCACGCTGAGCGATCACGAAATCGCCATTCGCTACTATCGAGAACGCGCCTTGCCCTATCTGGTGCCCTTCCCCACGCGCATGGTGGCGGACTCACCCGAACCGCAACTGGAAGGACTGGAACCCTGGGATATCGGCGATCCGCTCGACGAAGTCGACTGGTTGCAGAGCGTGATGCAATCGCCCCGCTCCATCCCCGGACTGACCACGGTGCGGCGCCTCTACGGCCACGAGCCCGGCGTGGTCAAGGAGCGGCGCCCCGTCAATCTGGACCTCTATGTCGATAGCTCGGGTTCGATGCCCAACCCGCAGCACCAGACATCCTTCCTCAGCCTCGCCGGGGCCATCATCGCTCTGTCGGCACTGCGCTCCGGGTCGGCGGTACAGGTGACGCTCTGGAGCGGAAAGAACGAGTTCATGCATACGTCAGGCTTTATTCGCAACGACACCGAGATACTGCGCGTGCTGACGGGGTTCTACGGGGGGGCTACCTGCTTTCCGATCCATCGACTGCGCGAAACCTATGAAAAGAGAACGAAGGAGCAAAGGCCAACCCATATCCTGATGATCTCCGACGATGGCATCACCACCATGTTCGCCAATGACGAGCGTGGCAGGAGCGGCTGGGAGGTATCCGCCCAGGCGCTCAAGCAGGCCGGTGCCGGCGGAACCATGGCACTGAACATCCCAACAGGCTGGGAGGAGCAAACCAAGGGCTACGCGGCAGCCGCCTACGCGCAACTCAAACAGGCACGCTCTGAGCAAGGCTGGGACATTCATGCCATATCCCGACTCGAAGACCTGGTCGACTTCGCCCGTGCATTCGCCCGGCGTCACTACGCATGATCGACACATGATCGTTGTCTGGCGCGTCACCCAGCGGTGCAACCTGAGCTGCCCGTTTTGTGCCTGGGACAAGCGCCTCCCGGGCCAGCGTGTTGACATCGATGGCGAGGCTGTGTGGCGTTTCGCACGCCTCCTTGGCGACTACCAGCGGCAGCGCAACGATCCGGTGCTGCTGAGCTGGCTGGGCGGCGAGCCTTTGCTCTGGCCACCGCTGTTCGGGCTGGCGCCGAGAATCGCCGCACTGGGAATCGCGCAAAGTGCCACCACCAATGGCACGACGCTGAACTCGGCGCGCAGGCGGACGCAAATCCTGGAGCATTTCTCAGAGCTGACGATCAGCGTCGACGGTTTCGCTCCCTTCCATGAATCGATGCGCGGCTGGCCCGGGGGCTGGGCGCAACTGCACGAGGCGGTCGCGACACTAGTGCTTGAGCGCCGCGACGCGCCCGCGCGGGCCACGGCGCTCAAGCTACGCGCCAATATCGTGCTGATGCGCGACAACCTGACCCAATTTGACGAGCTATGCCTGACCCTGGCCGACTGGGGAATCGACGAGATCACGTTCAATGCCTTG
The DNA here is from genome assembly GCA_016702335.1 of Rhodocyclaceae bacterium. Taxonomy (GTDB): domain Bacteria; phylum Pseudomonadota; class Gammaproteobacteria; order Burkholderiales; family Rhodocyclaceae; genus JADJEF01. The sequence goes on along the minus strand of JADJEF010000018.1, from coordinate 133,155 downwards.
GGTGGGCGAGATCGTCCGGAATTTTTCCCAGCACACCGTTGGACACCCGAGGATGCCGACGGATTCCTGCACCGACTGCCCGCCCTGAAAGCACGCCTGGCAGTGCAAGGCGTGCGCCTGTGCGCGGCACCGAAATATCTAAGCCGTCTGGATGCCAGCGCCAGGAATGAGTCGCTGCCCGTGCACGACTGCGCACCGGGCGAGCGCTTCCTGTTCATTGATGAATACGGACGGATCGCGCCCTGCAGCTTTACCAGCGATGCCTATGGAGTCTCCATCGCAGACCTCACCAGTGGCAGCGACCTCGCCGACCTTGCCGCACGTTTCCGCACGGACCGACTGGACGCACCCCAGCCAGTGTGCAAAGATTGCCCTTCGACCCAGGTCTTCGCCAAATTCTTCGCCTGAACTCACCGTCTGATCATGGACCAATCCGGACCGCCGCTAGAGCGCCTTACGCACCGTCTGGCCGAGACGCCACCGGATTTTCTCGATGAGCCCAGGATCGCGACGACCGGAACGATCGTGGTCTCAGCACTGGTCAATGACCTGCTGGCACGCCTGGGTCAGCACGCCGACCGAGCGCTGCTGGATCGCTTCCACGGACGCAATGTCAGAACCGACCGCAACCGTCTGACGCTGGTCGCGATCATGGTCTGGTTGCTCGCCGATGAATGGTTCGCCCAGGCGCGCATCGAAAAGGCAGATGTTGTGCATCTCCTGGACGAAACAGCCAGCGAACTGGCCGAAGCCCTCGCCGCGCAGAAATATCTGTCTGATCCCGACCGGCGCGAGGAGCTTTGTCGGCTGATGCTGGCGCGACTGCGTTTCCGGCCCCAGGGCGAAAGTGTGGCGCAGGCGACCGACCGGCTCTCGGCCCTGAGCGGCATCGAGAGAAAGCGTCTGCTTGCTGCCAGCCGTGCCGCAGAGGCGCGGGCGCGCGCCATCCGCGAAGCCTTGATCAGGAAGCAGGCTGAAGCCTCAGCCGACAAATGGAGCCGCGAATAGTGCCTGCCCGCAACACTGACCGCGAGTACTGTCCAAGCTTGAGTGCGTCCGGACAGGCCATGCTCGACTTTTTGCGCGAACATCCTGCCGCACCCATTTACAGAAATCAGAGTGGTAATCGCCTGCTCGCCGACGAGGTGGCGCAGCTTCGCGACTTCGAGCGCGAGGTTCTGTGTTCCACGGTGGGCTGGCCGAAAGAAGGCCAGCCACACTGGCTGGGCGAGTTTGTCGCCCGGACGTACGCCGAAGTGCCGCACTTTCGCGCCATGGGCATGCCGCCCTCACGATTCGAGGATATCCCGACACTGACCCGCGCTGATCTGGCCGCCGACATCGCGCCCTTTGTCCCCGACACCGCCGACGTCGAGCGCCTGATCAACTTCCGCACCACCGGCACGACGGGAACGCCCCTGCTGATCGCCTCCCATCCGCGGGTGGCCGGGAGTTACCTTGCGTTTCACAAGCGCGCCCTGCGCCGTTTTGGTGTCGAACCCGGACATGGTCGTGGCCAGGTCGGCGTCGTGCTAATAGGCATGCAGCGAAAGTGCTTCACCTATGTCTCGGTGACCCCGGTGATGGATGAATCCGGGCTGGCCAAGATCAACCTGCACCCCGATGACTGGCGGGACCCGCTGGACCGCGTACGCTATCTCGAAGCCTTGCAGGCGGAAATCATCAGCGGCGATCCGATTTCCTTCGCCGAACTGCTGAACCTGCCGGTGAAACTGCGCCCGCGCGCCCTGATATCGGTCAGCATGATGCTGTCGACCGGTTTGCGCCAGCGTCTGGAAGCTCGCTTTGCCTGTCCGGTGCTGGACCTGTACTCACTGAATGAAGTCGGCCCGGTCGCCGTGTTCGATCCCAGCCTCAACGGCCATCTGCTGTTGCAGCCGCGGCTCTACGTGGAAATTCTCGACACAGAAGGCCAGCCAGTGAACGCCGGCGAGCGCGGCGAAATAACCTTCACCGGCGGCTTCAATTTCTGCCTGCCGCTACTGCGTTATCGTAGTGGCGACTTTGCCTCGCTCACCCGGACCCCAGAGGGACCAGTCCTGCATGCCTTCAGCGGGCGCCAGCCGGTGCGTTTTCGCACCCTGGGGGGCGGCTGCCTGAACAACATCGATGTCACCCACGTGCTACGGCCGCTGGCACTGACGCAGTACGGCGTGCACCAGCACGTGGACGGCAGTGTGCGACTCAGGCTCACCCGTGCCGACATGGCACTGGCACGCAAGGCGACTGAACTTTTGTGCACGCTGTTCGAGGAACAGCGGATCACGGTGGACGAGATCGCCCTGGACGACAAGATCCTCCAGTACAGCTCGGATATTCCCCAGGCGATCGAATGATGGTCACGAACGAGCTCCTGGCGAATGCCGTGACCACGGCCTCCATCGTCTTGGCCGGGCGCAACAGCATCCACACCTGGTGGACCGGCATCATCGGCTGCCTGCTTTTCGGCGTGGTGTTCTACGAAGCGCAACTCTACGCCGACGTAGCCTTGCAGTGCTTCTTTTTGGCCACCAGCCTGTTCGGCTGGTGGCAGTGGTCGCGGGGTGCGCACGGCCAGGTGCTGCCCGTTACCCGCGGCGGCAAGCGGCTGTTTGTCTGGGCCGCGCTGTGCGGCGGCCTGGCCACCGGTATCTACGGGACCCTGCTGCACCGCTACACCAATGCCTACGCACCCTTCTGGGACTCCGCGATACTGGTGTTCAGCATCATCGCCCAGATCTACCTGATGCAGCGACGTATCGAAACCTGGCTTCTCTGGTTGCTGGTGAACACCCTCGCCGTGCCCTTGTATGCCAGCCGCGAACTGCATTTGACGGCCTTTCTCTACGCCGGCTATTGGGTCAATGCCATTGTGTCCTGGCGTCTGTGGCGGCATCTGGCGGCGATACCGGCGAAAACCTGATGTCGGCGCACTATCGCTGCGGGCTGGTTGTCGGGAAGTTTTGCCCACTGCACCGGGGTCATGGACTGGTCATCGGCCACGCCCTTGCTCATTGCGACGAGGTGCTGATCATCAGCTACACCAAACCGGGGTTCTCCGGCTATGACTGCGCGCTACGCGAGGCGTGGCTGAAGGCACGGTTTCCCCGGACGATCCGCCTCGTCATCGACGACGCACGGCTGGCGACACAGTGCAAGGAGTTGGGCATTGCACGGTTGCCTTCGCTCCCAGCCGACGATGCCCCCGAGCTTGAGCACCGGGAATTCGTCGCCTGGCTGTGCACCGACCTCCTGCACAGGCGCCCCGATGCCGTATTCACGAGCGAAGACTATGGCGATGGTTTCGCCAGGGTTCTGGCGGAGCAATTCGCTCAACCCGTCGCGCATGTCTGCGTCGACAAGGCGCGCGTGACGCATCCGATCAGTGGCACACAAATCCGAAACAACCCGCATCGTCACCGAACGCAGCTATACCCCGAGGTATATGCCAGCTTCGTTCGCAGGATAGGCATCCTGGGCGGCGAGTCCAGTGGCAAGACCACGCTGGCAAGAGCACTGGCGGCGAATCTCGATACCACCTGGGTCCCTGAATACGGACGCGAACTCTGGGAGTGCAAGGACGGGCAACTGGTCTTCGATGACATGGTAGCGATAGGCAGAATGCAAGTAGAAAAAGAGCGGATGCAGTTGGCGCACGCCCAGCGCTTCCTGATCTGCGACACCTCGCCGCTGACAACGCTTTTCTATAGCCACGCCATGTTCGGTCAGGCCGACCCGGAACTGGTGCGTCTTGCCGAGCGGGGCTATGACACGATAATTTTGTGCAGCCCCGACATAGAATTTATTCAGGACGGTACGCGCCGCGACAGCGATTTTCGTCAGCGTCAGCACCAGTGGTATCTTGAATACTTGAATGCCCGAGGCATCGCCCATCTGGCGATGTCCGGGCCACCAGAAAAAAGGCTGGCGGCGGCCATGGCGTACATCGCGGATAGCGCGCTTAAGGCCCCGCTCGGTCACATCGCCGGGGAGGTGGTATGCAAGGAGCTAGGAATGAACTGCCGATGTCGGCCTGAAGGTGCTTGAACCCGTGCCGTCGATACTCATTACCGACTGCCTGCAGAACGATTTCGTTGGCCCGATCGGACGTTTCGACGGCATGCCCAACGCACTGCACGTCGGGCACGACGAGTCACTGCGACTGCTCGGACCGAATCCGGCCGAGGGGCCGGTGGCGCGAACTATTGCCTGGGCGCATGCCCAGGGCGATGCGCTTCTCAAGGTGGTGCATATTCGCGACTGGCATGACCTGAGCGACCCCGAGCAGCGTGAGCATCTGGAGCAATTCGGAGCGCATTGCCTGAGAGATACGCCCGGGGCGCAGTTTGTTTTCAACGTTGAGGACGCCAAGGAAGGCAAGACCCTTGAAATCGTCGAGGCCACGACGCTGAGCAATTTTGTCGGTGCCGGATTGGGCGCGGTGTTGGCGCCGTTTCAGGGCGAGACGATTCGCGTGGGCCTGATGGGCGTCTGGACCGAGGCGAAGATCACGTTTCTCGCCTACGACTTGCGCAGCCGCTTCCCCCATTTTCAACTGGCCGTGTGCTCGGCGCTGACCGCCAGTTCATCCCGTGGCAATCATTTCATAGCGCTCGACCAGATGGAGCGGATTCTTGGCGTGAATGTAATTCCTTCGGTGGGGGAGTTCATTGAGTACCTCGGTGGTCGGGGCGAGGATGCGCCGCTGATCGGCTTCAACCAGAAGCACCCGGAAATATCGTTTTCCGACGCGACCCCACTCAGTGAGGTGGATTGCCTGCTGCTCCGGTATTTGTTCCGTGGGTGTCGCCGTGTTGAAGCGCGCACGCTCGATGGCGGCTTCTCCGGCAACGCGATCGTCGGCACACGCAGCGTCGACCTACATGGTCACGAACAGGCGGCTCACGTCGTCAAGATCGGACCGAAGGCGCTGATTGGCCGCGAGCGCACGGCATTCGAGCGCATCGAAGCTGTGCTGGGCAACTCGGCACCGCGCATTGCCGATTTTGCCGACCACCTTGATCGTGGTGCGATCAAGTACCGCTACGCGACCATGGGACGCGGCACCTCGCGCTCTTTCCAAAGCCTCTACGAAGGCGGCCTGGACGACCAGGAAGTGAAATCCATTCTGGACTCGGTATTCGTAGAGCAACTGGGCCGTTTCTATCGGGTCGCCGAGCCGGAGCGCGGCAATCTGTTGCAGTACTATGACTTCAAACCCGAATGGGCGAGCTCGGTCGACACGCGCATCAAGGAACTGCTCGGCAGCGCCGGCGACAACACTCACATCGAGTTCCCCAATGGCCGGCGCCTGCGCCATTTGCGTCAGTTCTATCGCGACATCGCGACCATCGTACCCCTGTTCGAACGGCCGCATTATTTTTCCTATGTGCATGGCGATCTCAACGGGGCAAACATCATCATCGACGGTCAAGGCAATGTCTGGCTCATCGATTTCTTCCACACCCACCGTGGCCACGTCCTCAAGGACCTGATCAAGTTCGAGAGCGATCTGCTGTATATCTTTACCAAGATCGACGACGAGGACGAGCTTGCGCAGGCCATGAAGTTTACTGAGCGACTGATTGCCGTGACCGACCTGGGCCGACCGCTCGACGATCTTGCTGCGACCGATGTTCCCTGCAGCAAGCTGCAACGGGCGTTTCGCCAGGTGCAAGTCCTGCGCTCCTACTATCCCGACTTGATCAAGGCCGACCGCGATCCCGTTCAGTGGCTGATTGGCCACCTGCGCTATGCGGTACACACCCTTGGCTTTGCCGAGTCGAACCCCTGGCAAAAACGCTGGGCCCTGTATTCGGCCAGCCTGGCGGCCGAGGCGCTGAGTCGGCGCATTTCTCACGCCGGACCTTTGCGCATCGACTGGTTGCCAGGCGCGCAGACGAGCCCCGGATGCCTGGGCCTCACCATGGCACCGGGCCGTCGCGACTACGGTCGATCGATTGACGATGACCTGCAGGCGATCGCTGCACAACAGGTCGGTGCCGTCGTCTGCCTGCTGTCACCGGAGGAATTCGCTCGCTATGGCATCGAAGACCTGTTGCCACGCTATCGGCAACAGGGTCTGCAGGTGTATCACCTGCCCATCGTCGATGGACGTACGCCGAACGCCGAAGAGCTTGCCCATGTCTTGTCCTGGATCGACGAGCAACTGAACACTGGAAGCAAGGTGCTGGTGCATTGCGTAGGGGGCCTGGGGCGCGCCGGCACCCTGGCGGCGTGTTACCTCAGAACCCGTGGCATTTCGCCCGGGGAAGCCATCGCCACCGTGCGCCAGGTGAGGTCACCAAGAGCCATCGAAACCACCGTGCAGGAACAACTGATCCATGAATTCTCCCGCGGATAGTCCGTGCGGTCCCAACGCGGCAGGCAGCGCCCACGCAGCCAATCGGCTGGAGCGGGCATTGATCGGTTCAATGCTAGGCACCGCAGTGGGCGACGCGCTGGGCCTTGCCTGTGAGGGTCTGAGCCCTCAACGACAGTTGAAAATGTTTCCCTCGCTCGATAACTACGGGCTGCTGTTCGGTACCGGCATGATTTCCGACGATACCGAGCACACGGTGATGGTGGCTCAGTCCCTGATCACCTCAGGGGGGCAGGAAGACCGCTTTGCGCGCAGCTTCGCCTGGCGGCTCAGGGCTTGGCTGCTGGCCTTGCCGGCGGGCGTTGGCATGGCCACCGGACGCGCGATCATCAAGTTATGGCTGTGTTTCCCGCCGTCATGGAGCGGCGTTGTTTCGGCCGGCAATGGCCCGGCGATGCGCGCCGCTGTGCTGGGCGTCGCATATGGTGATGATGTGGACGCAATGACCCGTCTGAATCGCATCTGTGCACGCATCACGCACCGTGATGAACGGGCAGAACACGGAGCGTTCACGGTCGCCATGGCCGCGCATCTGGCGGCAAGCTCGGCCAACGCGCTTCCGGCACACGAGTTCTTGCGCATCATGACAGAGCGTCTGCCTGCGCAAAGTGCCACATTGGAGGCCATCCGCAAAGTGGTTGCCAGTCTGAATGCCGGGGAGCCGGCACCCGCATTCGTCGCCGCGTTGGGTTCAAGAAACGGTGTTACCGGCTACATGCTGCATACCTTGCCGGCCGTGCTGCACGTCTGGCTCCGCCACCAGGACGATTACATCGGCGGGGTCACCGAAATGATCCGCCTGGGCGGCGACGCCGACTCCACCGCCGCGATTGTCGGCGGCCTCATCGGTGCGCGAGTCGGGTGCGAAGGTATTCCACCGCATCTGCTGGCCAATTTGCGCGACTGGCCCCGGTCGATCAAATTCATCGAGCGCGTCGCACAACGGTTGGCACAGGCTCGACAGCTAGACACGCCGTTGAGCGAGGTTCGCTCATTCTGTCTGGCAACGCCATTGCGTAACCTGTTCTTTCTTGCCGTGGTGCTCGCGCACGGTTTCAGACGTCTGTTGCCGCCCTATTGAAGTTCTGCGGTCGCAACGGTCCCGCCGCGTGTCACACCGACCGCCAAAGCGATGACGACCACTCACCCGCGCACGACTTCAGGCAAACCCCAGCGAGACCTGCGGCGGGTTTTCCAAGGCCTTTTTGACCGGGCAGGCGTTGGCATTCTTGAGCAACCCGTCAAGGTGCTCGCGCGGAAAGCTGTCTGGCACATTGATGCGCAGGTCGACGCCGATCAGCGCGTGCCTGTCGTCGAACGAAGGAATCAGGTCGACCGAAATACCCTCGTGCGGCAGCTTCCATTTGCGACAGTAGCGCTGGGCAAAATAGGCCGCGCAACCACTGATGCCGGCGAGAAACACATCAAAGGGAGACGGCGCGGAATCCTCGCCATGCGGCGCGGGTTGGTCGGAACTGATCGCAAATTTGTCGTCGATTTGGGTTTCGATCTTTGCGCCATCAAGCACATGGGAACGAATCATGGAGGGCTCCATAGGAAAATTAAGAAAGTGCGGCCGCGCGCTGTGTGCCGATGCACCAATGCGCCAACATCGGAGTATTATTAAACTCTTATTTAGATAGGAGCTTGTCATGCGTCAACTCACCCTCATTTTTCTCGCGCTGATTACCACTGCCTCGGCCACAGCCAATGCCGCCCAAGACCTCGACGCCTTGAAAGCTGACACGCGCAAGCAAGCCCTGCCCGTCCTGCCCCGGGTCGTTGGCATGATGCAAGAGACGGTCGCCGCCCACGGCGCCATGGCAGCGATCCCGGTGTGCAAGGAAAAAGCGCCCCTGCTGCTCAAGGAACAAGCCGACAAGACCGGCTGGGGCATGCGCCGCGTCAGCCTGAAAACCCGCAATGCCGAGCGCGGGACGCCCGATAGCTGGGAAGTACGGCAACTGGCCGATTTCAACATTCGCGCGGCCAACGGTGAAAAGGTCGAAACCCTGGAGACCGGCGAAATCGTGAGCGAAAGCGGCATGCCGGTCTATCGCTACATCCGCGCGATCCCGGTGGGCACGGTGTGCCTGTCGTGCCACGGCGCGACCGAGTCGATCGAGCCGGCACTGCGTACCGAACTGGGCCGCAGCTACCCCAACGACCGCGCCACCGGCTACAGCCTGGGCCAGATCCGTGGTGCTCTGAGCGTAAAGCGACCGCTGTAAGCAAGGAGCCGCCTTGACCATCGACTGGACCCACTTCACCCCATGGAGCGCCCTCGCCGGCGGCGCCCTGATCGGGCTGGCGGCCGCCTTGTTCCTTCTGATGAACGGCCGCATTCTCGGTATCAGCGGCATTCTGGGCGGCTTGTTGCGCCCAGCCGCAGGCGACAACGCGTGGCGCATCACCTTTTTGCTGGGCATGCTCACCGCGCCCGTCCTTTACCAGCTCCTCGTCGGCACGATGCACGCACGCGTTGACGCCAGTTGGCCGATGATTATCGCTGCCGGCCTGCTGGTCGGCCTGGGTACCAGCTATTCCGGCGGGTGCACCACGGGTCACAGCGTCTGCGGCCTGTCGCGGCTGTCACCGCGCTCGCTGGTGGCAACCTTGTCGTTCATGGGGGCAGGCTTTGCGACGGTATTTGTTGTCCGCCACCTGCTCGCCTGAGCACGCAATGAACAAGGAATCGACCATGAAGAATCGTCTTTCTGAATTCGCCGTCGGGCTCATCGTCGGCACCGGACTGATCGTCTCAGGCATGACCGACCCCGGCAAGGTGATCGGCTTTCTGGATCTCGCCGGCCTGTGGGACCCTTCGCTGGCGCTGGTCATGGGCGGTGCCATCGGTATCGCGATCGTGGCCTTTACCTGGGCTCGCCGGCGCACCACCACCCTTCTCGGCGGCGCGCTGAAGCTACCCACCGTCAGCGCTATAGACCGTCGCCTGGTGCTCGGTAGCCTGAGCTTTGGCGCGGGCTGGGGCCTGGCCGGCTTCTGCCCCGGCCCGGCGATTGTTTCAGTCGGCGCGGGACAGCCCAAGGCGATGGTCTTTGTACTGGCCATGCTCGCCGGCATGGCGGTCCATGAATGGCTGGGCAAGCAGCCGGCGAAAGTGCCGTAACCCGGCGGGCCCATCCCCGCCTCGGGCACAGAATGCCTTGACCCGAGCGCACAACACCGCAGTTAGATACGACTACAATTTCCCCGGAGGGGGAGCGCGCTATGCTGCGAGGAGTGGTGGCTTGGGTTGTGCTGTGGTGTGTTATTGTTTTTTTGCTGGCAAAGCTGCGCGACGAACGGCAAGCACGGCATACACGACAAACGCCGCAAGTACGGAAAATCCAGAACCTGCATCAAATTCGGCCGGTGGGCGCGAGTGATACCAGCCTCTGGTTGCCTCGCGTGCTGCTCGGTCTGGCCGCCGCCATCCTCGCCACACTGGCGCTCGTGGTGTTTGTACTCATTTTTTAACGGGAGATTACGGTGAAACTTTTTGCAAAAATGGGCCTGGCCATCGCCAGCGTGGTCACACTCTCCGGTTGCATTCAGCGGATCGAAACCGGCGAAGTGGGTTTGCGTGTGGGCTTCGACAAGCAAGTCAATCTCACCGAACTGCAGCCCGGGACATTCAATCAGACCGTGATCGGCGACGTTCTGACCTTTCCTGTGCGCGACATCGCGCTGGATATTCAGAACATGACACCGCAGGCGGCCGACAACAGCACGCTGGCCGATTTCGACATGATGGTCATCTACAGCATCAACCCGGCCAGCGTGGGCGAGCTTTACACCACCAAGTCGCGGGGCTTTCACGCCTTCGATAACGGCGACTGGTACCTGATGTACAACTACCTGACCAGCATTGCGCGTTCATCGGCCTACAAAGCGGTGCGCAAGCACGACGCTCTGAAAGTCGCCGACGCGCGCCAGATGATTGAATCCGATACCATCGAGGGTATCCGAGCCACGCTCAAGGAAGAACGCCTTGACGCGGCACTTACCGTCAACCAGGCGCAGATTCGCAATGTGCAGCCGGCTGCGGCGATCATTCAATCTGCCAACGACGTCTTGCGTGCGCAGAATGAACTCAAGACCAAGCAGATTGAAGTCGAAACAGCCAAGAAGGAGGCCGAGCGACTCAACGCCCTCGCTGCCAACAAGGAAAACATCCGCGTGATGGAGCTGCAGATTCAGAAAGAAATGGTCGCCGCTCTGCGCGAGAACAAGAACGCCATTTATGTTATCCCGTCCAACATGACCTCGTTGATGCTCAAGTGATGTGAGTCCCCGCGCCCAGCCCGTACCCATCACCCGAACAAGGCCACGCACTGCCGGCTGATGGCCACCAGCCGCCCCTGATCCGACCAGATCAGGGTGTTTTCCCAGCCGTAACCATCGCCTGCTGCCGTCAGCCCGGAATCAAAGCGCAGCCAGCCGGCACGCTCGGCCTCATTCATCGGGGTTACGAATTCCAGCGTCCAGTTCATGCTGCTGAGCATCGCGGGGGCCTTGAACACCGAGATCGCCGAGGGTGGAATGGCATCGGCCAGGCACACCAGAAGCGCATCGCTGCTGACCGGCTCGTTGCGATAGCGCACGAAAATCTGCGCATCAGAATGTTCTGCCCCGGAGAAAGGCGGCAAACCCGCCCCCCAGCGCATGTCGAAATGACGCGTGAAGGCCGGGCGCAAACCGCCGTGCGGCGCATCGGGCACGGTCTCGACGGGCACAGCCGCCGCTGGTGCCACCGGCACTTCGCGCACCGCCGACTCGCGCTGCGCACCAAAAATACCCACTGCGGTTAAGGCAACCTTTCCGTCGATCAGAATTCGCGCCTCCAGTTGCGCGGCCGACTTGCCCCGACGCAGCAGTTCGGCATGTGCCGTCACCCGGCCCGGCGGCACTGGCGCAATGAAATTGACTTGCAACGAGCGCAGCGGCACGGCGTCACCCAGGACGCGTTCCATGGCGCGCAAACCCAGCGCGGCCTGCCAGCCGCCATAAGCAGTGCGGCCCTGAAGCCAGTCCGGACTCAACTCAAGACTGGCGGTGTCGCCCTCATAGGAAATGCTATCGAACAGGTGACTCACACTCATGGCGTTTTCTCAACGATGTGGAGCGGGCAAGTTTAACCACAGTCGTTGCCCAGGCGGGTGGCCGCCAAGGGGCAAGGTAAACTTGCGGCAAATCTCTTGTTCCCCACCTCCCCGCCACTCAACGGGCCACCTGTGCCGACCGCCAAGTGTCTCTGACCTTTCTAGTTGGTTCCGCTGGTCGATGCCGGGGTGGAGGAGCGTTTATCCGCAAGTCGGCGCTGGCGACACGGCGATAGGACGCTCAACGCCGCACACTGGACGGCCGCCGCATGAACCGCCTCCGCCCGCTCATCAATGCCACGCTGCTGGCGGCGTGCTCGACCAGCCTGACGAAGCCCTTCCTTGACCCCGCGACCGATCCCTAGACCGTCGAGCCAAAGGGGTCAGCGATTACCAACGGAGTCTGGCGGCAAGCCGGGTCAGCCGATCCGTTCGCGACCGTGCCGGGACAAGTCGAAGTGCACTGCCACCGGTGCGCCGTATGCATCGAGCCGGGTGCGCGCAACCACAGCGACGTCGACATGCATGAAGGGCTCAAGTGAATCCTGCCAGATCGTGTCACAGACTACGCAGCGGTAATAGCGCGGGCAAGGCGAACGGCAGTAGACGCGCCGAAGATTCGTCCAAATCGGCAAGGATTCAATGTCCGTGTTCACCATGTCTTGCGCCAGTGACGCGCACCCGCAGTCAGTACTTAGATGCATACGGCAAGCGTGCTACAACTTACTGAAAAAGACAATAGTTAAAAGTAGTTAAAGGGTAGAGTAGAAGACAGGCTCTCGCCTGCCCTGACTCATTAGCGAGAAAGATAATCGCTCTGACCCCTTTATATGATGGCAAATCATACTGCGCTTCAGCCGAGCAATTGTCGATTCAGCGTTTCTTCCAGTTCCAACCGTCCCTCGGGAGACGCCATGGCAATGAGCACATGCCCGCCATGCAAGACGAAGTCGCGCGGCGGATTGAACACCCACTGATTCCCGGTACGCACCGCCAGCAGTACATAGTGGTCACTGCGATCCTGGTGAATGTTGCCCAGAGCGCACGAGCTAAATCCGTGGGCTACCGGAATCTCTTCAATCCGAAGGTTGTTTTCCGAGCGCAACATTTCATCCAAAAACGAGACAACCTGAGGACGAAGCATGGCTGACGCAATGCGCATGCCCCCGGTAAAGTTGGGGGAAACAATCGCGTCGGCACCGGCCTTGCGCAATTTTTCGGTATTGCGCACATCGTTGCAGCGGGCAACCACCCTGGCTTGTGGGTTGATTTGCTTGGCCGTCAGGGAAATCATCAGGTTGCGGCTGTCATCGCCGGTAACGGCGAAAACGCCACGCGCCTGCCGGATGTTGGCTTCGATCAATATATCGTCGTCCGAGGCGTCACCGACGACAAAAAGCATTCCGGGGTGCTTCTCGATATGAGTGTCCAGTATTTCCTGGGACTCATCAATGACCACATAGCTGCGCCCGGTGGCACGCAGTTCATGTGCCACGTTTCTGCCCACTCTCCCGAAACCACAGAGGATGAAATGGCCGTTTATTTTTCTGAGTTGTTTGTCCATGCGTCGTCTCCGCAATGATTTGTCAAAATCGCTGGCCAGAACCAGCGCCGTGACGCTGGAAAAAAAATAAGTCATGATGCCGATGCCCGAAAAGGCAATGGCCATGGTGAAAAACTCGCGGTTGGGTTGATGAAAAATCTCAAGGCCCGCCCCATAACCGATAGTCGCCACCATGAGAAAGGTCATATAGAGCGAATCGATCCAGGTCACGTCGTCGCCGCCGAAACTCTTGTACCCTACCGTTCCCACCACCATTACCAGACCGAAGGCTGCGAAGGCCCAGAATATCGACCTCTGGGCCCGCTCAATCGGATCAAAACTGTCGTTGTAGTTCATATCATTGCTCACTGCACATTCCAGCCCACCATTTTCACCGCCGAACTTTCACCGCGCAAGCAAGTCTCTGGCATATTGGCCAGCGGTGTCGGTAAATTTGATACGCACAAAAACAATTTCGCTTGACCGGCCAAGGATGTGCACGAAACATGAACACGATCGCTGAAATCCGTCCTGGGCAGTCGCTGGAACTGCTCAAGGAACTGCACATCCTCACCCGTGACGGCAAGCTGAATCAGGACAGCCGGCGCAAGCTCAAGCAGGTGTATCACCTCTACCAGTTCATCGAACCTTTGCTCGAAGCTGCACTGGCGGCACAGCACCCCGCAGCCGGTATGACGCTGGCCGACCACGGTGCCGGCAAGTCGTATCTCGGCTTCATTCTCTACGATCTGTTCCTGAAGTCACGTTCCGCAGGCGAGATCATCGGCATTGAAACCCGCGGGGAACTGGTCACCCATTCCCGCGAGCTCGCAGCAAGGCTGGGCTTTGCCCGCATGCGCTTTCTGCACCTTTCTGCCGAGGCCTCGCTCGCTAGCCCCGAATTGCCCGCTCAGGTCGACATTGTGACCGCCCTGCACGCCTGCAATACGGCCACCGACGACGCGATCCGGTTCGCCTTTGCCAAGCAGGCACGCGCCATTGTGCTGGTGCCGTGCTGCCAGGCCGAGGTGGCGGCGACGCTGCGCCAGAACAAGAATGCGTCGTTCGGAAAAACCTCGCTCTCCGAGCTTTGGCGGCACCCGATTCACACCCGCGAATTCGGCAGCCAGGTGACTAACGCCTTGCGCTGCCTGCTACTTGAGGCGCACGGCTATCAGGTCACGGTGACCGAGCTGGTCGGTTGGGAGCACTCGATGAAGAACGAATTGATCATCGGCAAATACACTGGCCAGCCACGCAAAAACGCGCTGGAGCGCATTGCCGACATTCTCGACACGCTGAACCTGAACGAACTACGTGGGCGCTTCGGGCTCGCTGCGGAGCAACTCGGCGCTTGACAGCGCCCGCCAATCGCCGTGTTACCAGCGCCGAGTTGCGAACAGGCCTGCGGCGCGGCTCAATTGACCCGCGCCAGGCGCTCGATGCTATGGCGCACCAGCGGTGCCAGAAGCAATTGCGTCTGAGCCGCCGGGACGGTGATGCGTTCATCGAAACACAGCCGGCCCTCGGCATCGAGACTGAGTAACCCGAGATCGAGCAGGTTGCCGACACTGGCGACAAACAGGGCTTTTTCAGCGAAATCGGGGGTACTCATTACGTAGAGCGCCGACAAGCGCTGCGCCAGAAGGTGCCCGGCCTGTTCGAAATCATCACGCTTGGTCACGCCCGAACCGACCTGCTGGAGCAGGGCCAAAATCAGGAACTGCCGCTCCACGGTCGAGCGCAGAATCTCGACCAGGGCGGTGAGATCACCATGCGCCTCGGCCTGCGGTAGCGGCGCGCGCAGCAGATCAGCGACCTCGTCATAAATGATCAGACCACGGGTGATCAGCGCGCGCTCGGTAGCATCGATCGCGCCTGATAACTGGTCGGCAGGCCAGGGCAGAAACAGCTGCGCCTGCAGCAATCCGTAGATGCCGTGAATCGCTTCACGCGCCTTGCTGCGACTGAGCAGCAAATTGTGACTGACCAACCCGGCCAGCAATGAAGGCAATGCAAACAGATGTATGACGTTATTGCGCGCATACGCAAGCAAGCCGGCCTGTGCGTCGCTGGCGCGCAGCAGATCGCCCAGCGAGTGCTGGTAGCGCGAGAGCAAGCCCAGCGCGATTCCCCGCTCGATCATCGCCGCAGGAGCGTCGCCAGAGCACACCACCGTATCAGGCAGACCGCAGTGCCCGGCGAGGTACTGCAAATGCTCGATCTGGCGCTCGATCACACGCAGATCGGCGGTGCACTTGGGCGTCGCGAGCAGGCAGAGCGCGACAAAGCTCACGGGGTGCACCACAGCGGCGGCATTGATGCGCCGGGCGAGCTCGGCACCGGTCGCCCCCACGGAGGCGCGCAGCCACGGTGCCTTGGCGTCGACCAGCCCGGTGCCGGCGGATTCGCGCCACGGAACCGCCTGCGCATCTAAAAAGCTCGATAGTCGCAGGGGCTCGCCGATGTTGGCGAACACTTTGCCGTACTGCTGGCGCAGCTTGCGGGTGCCGCGAATCATGCCGAGCAGCGATTCCCCCTTTTTGGCTTTGCCGCCGAACTCTTCCAGGTAAGTACCGCCTTCGATCAGCTTTTCATAACCAAAATACACCGGCACAAAGTACAGCGGCCGCGAGCGGCTGCGCAGGTAGCTATGCACCGTCATGCCCAGCATGCCGGTGCGCGGTGTAAGTAGCGCGCCACTGCGACTGCGCGTGCCTTCGATGTAGTACTGCAGGGGGAACCCGCGATCAATCATCTGGTACATGTACTGATTGAACACGGTGGTGTAAAGGGCATTGCCCTTGATCTTGCGCCGCAAGTAAAACGCGCCGATGCCGCGCAACAGGCGCCCGACCACCGGCACGTTGAGGTTTGCCCCAGCCACGGCGTGCGGAAAGGTGTTGCCGTTGCGGTAGAGAAAGTGATTAAGCAGCGGCGCATCAAGGTAGCTGCGATGGGTTGGCACATACACCAGCGTCGCATTGCGCGGCAGGCTTTCAAGGCGATCAAGATGGGCGACGGTCACACCGTCGAAAACTCGGCGCGTGGCCCAGTCCATGATCAGCATGAAGGCCCGCGTCAGGGTGTAGGAAAGATCAGAGGCGATCTCCAGTGCGTAGTCGCGGGCAATGGCTTCGGCCTTGACGAAAGGGATATGCTTTTCCAGCGCCTCGGCAGCAATGGCTTCACGCACCTCGCGCGCGCCGAGCAGGGCTTTCAGTTGGGTATTGCGGTGCGACAGATCCGGGCCGATGGCGCGGGTGCGCTCACGATAGAAGTGCAGGCGGAAAATGCGTGCCAGACGCCGTGTGGCATGACCAACATCGGTGTCACCGCGCATCAGTTCGCGCAGCGAGCCGGGCAGGTCAATGCGTACCACCGTCTGCCGCCCGTGAATGAGCACATTGAGCATATGGCGCAAGCCGGTGGTGACCTGCCAGGTTTCCGCGAACAAGGCCTCGACGATCGATTCCTGCGTGCCCGGCGCCCGACCCCAGAGAATGCTGACCGGAATCAATTGAATGTCAAAGCTCGGGTCGGCCAGTGCGTGGCTGACCAGCACCTCCAGCTCTTCGGTGTGTATCGGCTGGCCCCGGCCGCCTTGCATGGCAATGCTGACCCGCCGCCCGCGCAGTGGGCGCATGCTCAGGCGGGCCATGGCGTCGGGCAGATTGCGTACCCGGCATTCACGGTCCAGCACCGCCAGATCAGTGAGGTAGCGGTGTTCAAGCACATAGCAGACCGGCAGCGCGGGGTTCAGGTCAAAACGATCGCCACGCCCGACAATGACTTGCGTACGTGCGCGCAGGTAAAGCAGGTTTGCAAACAGTCGAACCAGGCGACGCGGCAGATCGAAGCGAGTCGACATCAGGCCACTAAAGCGAGCGCAACGGCCTCGGCCACCTTGATACCGTCGATCGCCGCCGAATAAATGCCACCGGCGTAGCCAGCGCCCTCGCCCGCCGGATAGAGCCCACGGGTATTGCGGCTCTGGAAATCGGCACCCCGCGTCACACGCACGGGTGACGAGGTCCGCGTCTCAACGCCGGTCATCAAGGCGTCGGCCATGTCGAAGCCACGAATCTGGCGGCCGAAGGCCGGCAAGGATTCGCGCAGCGCCTCGGTAACGAACTCGGGCAGACAAGTCCGCAGATCCGTCAGGGTAATGCCCGGGGTGTAGGAAGCTTGCACCGAGCCAATTCGGGTCGAGGCGCGCCCGGCCAGAAAATCCCCGACAAGTTGTGCGGGTGCCGAGTAATTGCTACCGCCCGCGATAAAGGCCGCCGATTCCCAGTGGCGCTGAAAATCGATACCCGCGAGCGGTCCGCCGGGGTAATCGACCTCGGGGGTAATGCCTACCACCAGCGCGGCATTGGCATTGCGCTCATTGCGCGAATACTGGCTCATGCCGTTGGTTACCACCCTGCCCGGCTCCGAGGCCGCCGCCACCACGGTGCCGCCAGGGCACATGCAAAAACTGTAGGCCGAGCGACCGTTCGTGGCGTGATGTACCAGTTTGTAGTCGGCGGCCCCCAGTATGGGGTGGCCGGCATGGGCACCGAAGCGCGCCTGATCAATCAAGGATTGCGGGTGCTCGATGCGCACGCCAATCGAGAACGGCTTGGCCTCCAGAAATACGCCGACATCATGCAGCATGGCAAAGGTGTCACGGGCGCTGTGCCCGACCGCCAGCACCACGTGCTCGGTGGCCAGATGTTCGCTGCTGCCCCCGTGTTCGCTGCTGACAACCTGCAGTCCGCACACCTGCCCGGCCTCGATTTCGATGCGCTCAACGCGCTGGCCAAAACGGATCTCGCCGCCCAAGGCAATGATCTGGGCACGCATCTGCTCGACCATGGTGACCAGACGAAAGGTACCGATATGCGGCTTGCTGACATACAGGATCTCGTCGGGCGCGCCGGCTTTGACGAACTCTTCGAGCACCTTGCGGCCCCGGTAGTGCGGGTCTTTGACCTGGCTGTAGAGCTTGCCGTCGGAAAACGTCCCCGCCCCGCCCTCGCCGAACTGAACATTCGACTCGGGGTTGAGCACGCGCTTGCGCCACAGGCCCCAGGTGTCCTGAGTGCGCTCGCGTACCGCTTTACCGCGCTCAAGTACGATGGGGCGAAAGCCCGATTGCGCGAGTATGAGTGCCGCAAACAGTCCGCACGGCCCCATGCCAATCACCACCGGGCGCGAACGTGCCCGGGCGAGGTAGCTCGCGTCAGCGCGCACGACAAACTGGTAACGGGTATCCGGCGATTCAGAGAGGTGCGGGTCACCACGCAGGCGGTGGCGCACCGCGGCTTCATCGCGCAACTCGACATCGATGGTGTAGATCAGTTCGATGGCCGAGCGCCTGCGCGCGTCATAACCACGACGGAATACGGTGAACGCAATGAGTTCGTCGGCGCCAAGGCCAAGGCGCGTGATGATGGCCTTGCGCAAGGCCGCATCGGAATGATCGAGCGGGAGTTTGAGGTCGGTGATGCGCATCGGGTCTCAGCGAAAAGGCCGGCGAACTACGGCTTTCCGCAAGTCGGCGCTGGCAAGACGGCGATTTTCCACGCCATGAGCCTGCTGCGCAAGCTCATTGGCGATTTACTGGCTCATCGACTACGGCTTTGCCGCCCAGACCCCGGCATCGTCCTGCACCATCCAGCCCGGCTTCATCTCGCTGCGCCAACGGGCCAGGCAAGCGGCTTGGGCACGGGTCAGGTCATTGCCATCGCCGTTGGCGAGGGCAAGCGCCGCGACGAACTGCCGGCGATCGCCGTTCTCGGCATCGATCAGCTTTTCGATGATTTGACGGGTACCGATCTTGTACTTGAAGGTATCGCCCACCGCCGCGACCTTGCCATCCTTAGCCAGACCAATGGCACCGGGTTCATAGAACTTGACCAGGCGCGAGGCACGCTGTTCCATGCTGTGATGTATGGCGACGGTCAAGGGGTTGGCAATGTCGGTGCGAAACTGCACCGCCCGATCGGGGGCCGGCACCTGCCCCAGTGCCGGGCCCGCCAGAGCCACCAGCAGAGTTGTTCCGGCCAGCAGGAGCGAGGTCTTCAAAGTGCGAATCGGGGTCATGCGTTTTCCTTTTCAACGGGTACTTGGAGGGCGAGCGAACGGGCTGAAACGGTAAAGGCATCCGAGAAGCAGGAGCCCTCATCCGCTCCTTGCGCACGGAAATGCGGAAAGATCGAACCCACCATTTTGACCGATCCACAGGCATAAATCTGATGCCCTTGCAGACTGGGGAAGTCTTCCAGAATTGCGCTATGCACCATACCGGTACGGCCTGTCCAGTTATCGTCTGGCGCCGGTTCCGAAAGTACAGGGATGAATTTGAAGCTGCTGTGCTCCTTCGCCCACTGCGTCGGTAGTTCGGGCATGTACAAATCGCGGAACTGGCGCACGCCCCAGTACAGGTAGATCGGACGCTTCAGACCACGATGAAAGGCATCTTCAACCATGCTCTTTACCGGCGCAAAGCCAGTCGCTCCGGCGACAAACACGACCGGTTTTTCAGATTCGCGCAGCACAAAATCGCCCAACGGGCCTTCGAGTTTGATTGCGTCGCCGACCTGCAATCCATCAAAGACGTAGTTGGTGAAACGGCCACCCTCGACCTTGCGGATATGCAGTTCGATCTTGCCGCCATTGGCCGCGACCTCATGCGGTGCATTGGCAAACGAGAAGGCCCGTCGCTCGCCATCCCCCAGCACGATATTGAGGTACTGCCCGGCACGGAACGGCAGTTGGGCACCTTCGGGCAGTTCAATCACCACGCGCATCACGTCGTACGAGAGCTTGTCCAACGCCAGCACCTTGCCGACGTACTGACGAATAGGCACCGCCCGCTCAGGTGCGTCATAAACAATTTCTGCAGGGCCCTTGGCCGTGGCGCAACACATCAGGACCTTGCCCTGCCGACGCTCTTCTTCACTCAAGGCCGTCGGCTGATACATGCCCGGATCGACTTCACCGACCATAACAGTGCATTTGCACACGCCACAACCGCCATTGCGACACTCGAAAGGCAGGTTCAGATCCTGCCGCAATCCGGCATCGAGGAGCGTTTCGCTTTCACGCACCATGACCGCCTTGCGATCCGGCCGGAATACGATCTCTCCGCCCTTTACAGCGGCTCCCTTGCGGGCGAAGAGGCGCTGGGGAATCCAGGGGGTGGCGAGCGCCATCAGGGTTACGCCAACGACCAGGGCCCAGAGCACCATCGGATCCCAGACATACACCAGCACCAATACCGGTAGCTCGAACCAGTCGAATCCCAGGTTCGTTGGCACCATACTGAGATCCGCCTCCCCGCCTTGACTCAAGACAGGTCGAATCAGTGCCAATACGACGAAGGCAAGGGTGAGAGGAATGTAAATCTGGCGTGGCGGATTGATGTGGGCCTTGGGCACCCGCTGCACGTGTATCCACATCAGCAACACCGTCGCCAGCGGTGCTCCCACATGAATGAGGGCGAACAAGGTAAACAGGCGGCTGTTCACCGAGCCGTCGTAGAGGAAGTTGCGAATCAGCGTGCCATTGAACATGGGCAGCACATCAAACCACTCGGCCACGGCGATCACGATGAACTGGGCCATCTGGTCCCAAACCAGCATAAAGCCATTGATACCGGTGATGTACACTATCCAGAGCAGCATCACCCCGGAGACCCAGGAGAACCAGCGGAACCCCCGGTACTTGTCATAAGCAAAATGGCGCAGTAAGTGCAAGACCATGCACAAGATCATGCCGTTGGTGGCGTAGCGGTGTATCGAACGCAAGACGCCACCCAGCCACCACTGGTCATGGGTGATGCGCTCCACCGAGTCGTACGCATCGTGCACGCCGGTGTCGGTAAAAATGTACAAATAAAAACCGCTGCCGAACACCAGCCAGAACTGCCAGAAGGCAATGGTGCCCAAGTGGTAAAAGGGATTGAGCTTGTTGCCGAAGACCCGATTGAATACCGACTCGGCACGACTGAAGCAAGCGCGGAAAAATTTCTGTTGTTGTGCGATGAACATAGTGAAAGTCTCCGGGGCTGTTTAGCGAAAAAACAGACCGCCATGGTCCGGGTTGTAATCGACGACCAGCACCTGGCCAGGCTTGAGATTCACCACTTCTTCCTTCACGTATTTGAATCCCGGCTCACGTTCGTTGTCGTTCATGCGCACCGCCAGCTTGTGCTCACCCGCAGGCAATTCGACGCGTCGATACATGGTCGAAATGCCATCGCCGGACAAACCCGTCGGCTTCAGGGTGTGTTGCACCAGCGGCACTCCGTTGAGATCGACCTCGAGACGGATCGGGGAACGGCCGCGTGGGCAATCCATCGGATTACGCATGTTGCGGGGCAGTTTCGCCAGCTCCTCGGGGCTGCGCTTACGACATTCGCGGTCGCCAAAGTGGGCCAGTGATATTTTCAGCAACGCCTTGTCGGGCGCCAAGTGCTCGTAGCGTGGATTGCTGGAAAAATAGCCAATAAACGCGATAAAAGCACCGTAAAAGAAAACCTGCCCGGCAATAGCCAGTGGCTTGGGCAAGCCGGGCGCGGACGTTGATGAGGCATTAGACGGACTGATGGACATGGATGTTGCTCCTTCGGCGAAATGCCGGGGTTACTGAGGATAGGGGTAAATCTTGCAAATGCTCACGAAATTGTTCCAACGCAGTGCGTAGCGAGTGTGCCTCGTGCGCATCCGCCCAGAATATCTGCAAACGCTCCCGTGCCACCTCCGAACGCAGTTCGGGCGGACGCGCGCCGGAAAGACGGGCTTCGGTCCAGACACTGCCCAAGCGATAATGACAACTGCCCGGGCGGCAGCCGGTCACCAGCACGCCATCGGCACCGCTGCGCAATGCGTAATCAACAAAGGCGGGCGGCAGCATGGCGACGCAAGTCAGGCTCAGGGGCAAGGTCGCCTCTGCTGCAAGCGCTGCCAATGGCACCGCGCGATCGCAACCAAAGACGACAATGCGCGGGATCGCCGGTGCCGGTAATGCCAACCAGCTTTCCAAACGCTCTCGCCATTGGTTGATCGGGCTGGCGGGCAAATCAATACCAGTCACCAGTTGTTCTTGCCGCCGAAACGGGGTCGATGACGGACACGCGCCGACACAAATGCCACAACTGGCGCAATAGTCGGCATCAACGACCGCGATCTCGCGCCGCGCTTTGTCGGGGTGCGGCAACATCATGACGGCACCGTAGGGGCAATCGTCGTAGCAACGGCGGCAGCCATTGCAATTGGGCGGATCGACAACGGCGACAGGGACGCGCGCACGCCGATCGAGCCATGGCAGGGCCAGCAGCAATACGGTCAGCCCGAACAGGGTCAGCCACATCAGACCTGCCCCGAAATGCTCGGTCAGGGGATGGATAAACAGTACGAACCAGTCCAGTGGCACGCTCGCCACGGCCTGCGTCATGTCGGCAGGCGAACTGCTGGTCGCCGGCCGCAGCAGCGCCAGCAGCAACAGCGAGCCCCCGCCCCCAAGAGCAAGGGCGCGACTGGGAAAGTGATCGACGCGACTGATGCGGTGTACGTGGGCCCATGCGCCCAGAATGGTGAACAAGGGAAAACCAATGTGCAGAAATACCAGCAAGGTGAACAATCGGTCGGTCACAGCGTCTGGCGACTGAAAATTACGGGCAATCGGCTCGGCAAAAATCGGCAGCCAGTCAATCCACTCGGCCGTAGCTACGGCCGAGTATTGTGCCAGGCGATCCCAGGGCAACCAATAGCCCCCGATGCCGCTGGCAAACATGAGCCAGAGCAGTGGCACGCCGGTGACCCAGCTATACCAACGAAAACCACTGTAGCGATCGAGCGCCCATTCGCGCAGTAAATGCAGCACGGCAAAAAGCAAAAAGGCATCGGAGGCATACCGATGCAAACTGCGCGTTACCCCGCCGAACGACCACCCGGTAAGTGCCGCGATCGACTGGTACGAAACGACGACACCGGTGTCCACCACGATAAAGAGGTATGTGCCTGTAGCAGCGAGAATCCAGAAGAAAAAGAATACCAATGCCCCCATATGCCTTATGGGATTTGCGGCGTGACCGAAAACGACATCCAGATGGCCTTCCATGCGTTGGAAGACTTGACCAGCGAGTTTTCGGGTAACGGCGTACATGAGTGCTTCGGACGTAACGGGTGGAGCCCGACTGGGCCGATCAGGCCCTAAGCCCCAGGCCCACCAGGTCCACTTGACCCACTAGGTCGGCAGGGCCGCAGGCGCGCTTTTAGCGATCGCGCCCGCGTCAGCAAATTACCCGAGTCGCGTTCGGCGTCGCTCTCCCCAGATAAACCAGATCATGACCAACAGGAAGGTCACGAGACCGGCGGCTTCCATGAAGATTCGATAATCGACGCGATACCGCCCCGACAAAGGGTCATAGCGCGAGCACAGCAGAATCACTTTGTCGATCAATTCATCCAGCGGGCGACTTTCCGGAGGCAGTTCCTTGCCATTGCTCAACTCGGTGAGGGGTTCCGTGAGCATTTCGGCCGTGAATGTGGTGCCATAGATCTGCCGGACGATACGGCCGTACTTATCGACAAGTGTCACCTGATTCAAATGATCAAAGCCCGCCGCCGTTTGCACGTATCGGAAACCGAAAGCACTGGCCAACTCGGGAACCAGCGCCATGGTCGGACTGAGAAATTCCCAGTTCGGCAAATTCATGCCGTTCTGATTGGCGAACGACTTCAACGCCTGCGGCGAGTCGGAGGGCTGATTAAAGCCGATGCTGATCACGTTAAAGGCATCGGGCCCCAGGCGTGACACCGCACCATTCAGTGCCTTTTGCAGATTTTTTGTGGTTGTCGGGCACACCTGAAAACAACCGGTGTACATAAAGCTGACCAGCAGCGGTTTGCCCTTGAAGTCGTGCAACCGAACCGGCGAGCCCTTGCGATCAAGCAGCGCAACGTCAGGCATCTGCTGACCAATAGCCGCCTGTGACGCAGCCAGCGCAACCTTTTGATCGAGCACGGTAATGTTCTGGTCGGAGGCTGGGTTCAGAGGGCGCGAGCTGATGGCGGTGTCCGCCATCTGCGCATTCACAGATACCGACAGCACCAAGCAAAGTGAACAAGCCCATCGCTGCAACTGGGTCACAACGCGGTCACCAAATCACCTCCAGCAGCGTCGCTATCAACAATATCGACAACTGCACCAGTGAGGAAAGGAAGCACTTCAGTGCCCGCTCTTTGGTGGGATCACGCATCAGTTGCCAGGCGCGATACAGAAAAAAGCCACCGCCCGACGCCGCTGCAAGGAAATACACGGCACCCATGCCGTAGGCCAACGGAATAAAGGCAGAAAACACCAGCGCGACCGTGCTGAAGAAAATGATGCGCGCCGCCCGCTCATCACCAACAACAACCGGCAGCATCGGCACCTTGGCGGCTTCGTAGTCGTCGCGACAGACCATGGCCAAGCTCCAGAAGTGCGGGGGTGTCCAGAGAAACAGTATCCATGCCAGTGCCAGAGGTGCTGCACCGAGGCTAGGGTCGGCTGCCGCCGCACCCGCCAATACCGCCCAACTGCCTGCCAGGCCGCCAATGACAATATTCATCCAGCTGCGGCGCTTGAGCCACACGGTATAGACGACGCCGTAAAAAAATGCACCAAGGAAGGTATACAGCGCCACCCATACATTGAGCGCCCACCACGCTGCTGCCACCGAAAGCGCCAGCAAAATCAAAATCGCCGCCAGCCAAGCCGGGCTGCGGGCAAAGGTGCCGCTGGCAAATACACGCTGACGGGTACGCTGCATCAGCGGGTCGAGATCTGCCTCGTAGTACTGATTGAACGCCCCTGCACTGGCCGATGAGACCAGCACCGCGAAAAACAGCACCACGATCTGCCACGCCCCAGGAGCAGGCGACGGGCTGATAGCCAAACCGGCCAACGCCGTCAGCGCAATGACCAGACCAATGCGTAATTTAAAAATACTGATGACCGCTCTCCACACCGGTATTGCGGCGGGGGCGGTCATCGCGTGTGAATCTGTTGATTGCATACTTGACTACCGGAAGAAGTCCCCGGCCCGCCGCTGGCGGAGCCGGGTACCGTTTCGGTTTAGCTTAGACCCCAGACCTCGGAGAGATACTTCCAGTTAACGAAGTAGTAGAGAACGAAAGTCGCCAGCAACAGCATCGCCAGCGCCACGGTACCGGGCACAGCGACATGCTCGGCATCACCGTGAGCCGTGGCGCGATCAGAGACCGAGCCCTTCGGATGCGGCGTACAGGTCGCGCTGATCTGGCCGTCGTCCAGCTTCTTGCCGATCAGCAGTGAGCCCACTGTCACGATCAGGAACATCGCACCACCAATACAGGCCAGCACGCCAAAGAAGCCGGTCATGCCCATCATCAGATACGCGGCACCTGGCCACTCATACTGGAAGGGTGCGCCACTGAAGGCCATGTCCCAGTGACGGCGGGAAACACCCAAGGTGCCGGCACCCATCATGACGACGGTGAGAACCGCCATGCTGCCGCCGAACACGAAAGGCTGTGCTTGCGCCATCTTGGGGAAAGCGATTTCGCGCTTGAACAGGATGGGGATCAGCAGATAAGTCAGCGACATGAAGGCCAGCGTAGTACCCGAAACGACCGTTGCGTGGAAGTGGCCCGGCACATAGAAGGTGTTATGCATGAGCATATTGAGCTGCTCAGTACCCAGCACCACACCGGTGATACCGCCAATGAAGCCGAAGCTGACCAGCGAGATGAACATGCCCGAGAACACCGGGTTACCCCACGGTGCCTTGCGCAGCCACTCGAACATGCCGTTGGTGAAGCCCTTCTTGCGCTGCGCCGCCTCAATCGCACCCGGCACGGTGAACCCGTGAATCATGGACGCCATCACGGCGAAGTACATGAAGTAAGAGGTGTTGAGCACCTTCCACTCAGAGGACATACCGGGGTCAGACAGCAGGTGGTGCGCAGAAGCGAGCTGCAGGAACAGGATGTACATGAAGTAGGCCATCCGCGACACTTTTTCCGACAGCGGCTTGGCGCCCAGCACCACGCCCGCGATCAGGTACCACACCGCGACGTGGGCCGCGACGTTGATCTGCTGCGAGCTGTGTCCCAAGCCCCACCACATCATGCGATAGGCCAGGGCATCGATTTCCTTAACTACACCCAGCGACCAAAGCCAGGTCGGCACCAGAATCGCAGCCCCCTGCAGCAGGGTAAAGATCGCGATGATGCAGGCGGTCAGGGCCCCGAAGGTCACCAGCGGAATCGAACCCTCGTAGGTCTTGTCACGCTGCGCAACCACTAGCGTACCCATGAACACGAAGCAACCGATCAGCGCACCCACGGCAAACAGGATGATGCCCAGATAGAACCAGTGCGACGCCTGCATGGGAGCATACGACGTGAACATCACGCTCGAGTTGCCGGAAAGGATGGCCACGTTGCCAATAACAGCACCGATCGCCATCAACCAGAACTGCACCCACGCCCATCCGGGAGTGGCAAGGCGGCAGCGCAGCAGGGTGGATGAAGTAAAGTACAGCACGGCCATCTCGAAGAAGATGATCCAGACCAGCAGCATATCTACGCCGTGTGCGGTCAGCACCAGGTAGAAGGTCTCAGCGTCAAGCAGCTTGACACTCGGCCAGCGAGTCAGGATGACGCCCAGCGCCATGATGCCGCCCACCAGCAGGGCCAGCACGCCGGCGACGGCATTCCAACGCATCAGTTTTTCAGCTTTGGTATCGAACTGCATCCCGGAACGCGGGCAGATTCGGTAAGTGGTTTCACTCATTTTTCATGGCCCCTTATTTCACGTAGATCCGGCCCAGCATCGAATGGTGCCCGATGCCGCAGAACTCATTACAAACGATGGCGAAGGTACCGGCCTGATTCGGCGTCATCTTGACGACGTGCTCGTAACCCGGAACCACCTGGATATTGATGTTGGTCGGCTGCAGCGAGAAGCCGTGGTTGTAGTCCATCGAGTAGAGGTGGACGCGATAAGTCTGCCCCTTCTCCATTTCGACAATCGGCCACCACTCCCACAGACGGGCGATCAGATAGACATCCTCACCCGGCTTGGCCTTGACCACAGGGATCTCACGCTCGGTTTCCTTGCGGACGGTATTTTCAGCAACCCACTTTTCGGCCTTGGCGGAATACATTTCCCGCGTTGACTTGTAGGTCTCGTTCGACAGGTTCTGCTTACCATTGATGTGCCAGTAGATCATCATGAAAAACAGGATCATGCCCCAGACAAAGGCCAGGCCTATCCAAAGCCACTCCATCTTGTCGATCGGCTGCTTGAACCAGTTACGCTGGCTCGGTGGCAGTAGTGCGCTCATTATTGTTTCCCCCTAATGGCGATTAATTACTTGGCAAGCGGAATCGACATAATGTCGACGATGCCCCAAACCGTGTAAAGAACGGCTGGAATGGTCACCCCCAAAAACAACAGCAGAAAGTGGTTATCGAGAATTTTCTGCATCAGCGGAATGTCGTTATCGCCTTGAGCAGTGTTGTCGTCTTGAGCCATGTTGCCTCTCCCTGGTTTATGCGCCACAGGGGCGCGAAGTTCACATCGGCCATTATGACCAAATTGCCGGTGGATGTTAGACATGCGCCCCACCAATCGACTTGATCTAGCGCAAATATTTTTGAATGGCCAGACGAATT
The DNA here is from genome assembly GCA_016702335.1 of Rhodocyclaceae bacterium. Taxonomy (GTDB): domain Bacteria; phylum Pseudomonadota; class Gammaproteobacteria; order Burkholderiales; family Rhodocyclaceae; genus JADJEF01. Next base: position 105,432 of record JADJEF010000018.1, on the reverse strand, counting down.
CGCAGTCGCCGTGAAGCGCTGGTAGCCTTAGTTTCTATAATTGCTGCACTTTCTCCACCCAAATCCCGGCTTTATGTCCTCAAGCACGCCCGGCACCCGCCCCATCGTTCTCTGGCTGTTCGTTTGCGCCTTCCTGGTTTTTTGCACCTTGGTTGTCGGTGGCGGTACCCGACTCACACACTCCGGGCTTTCCATAGTGGAGTGGAAGCCGATCTCAGGCGTGATTCCGCCCATCACGGAAGCCGACTGGCAAATCGAGTTCAGCAAATATCAGGCAACCCCCGAATACGTGAAGGTTAATCATCAGATGTCGCTCGATGAATTCAAGGGCATCTTCTGGTGGGAATTTCTCCATCGCCTTTCGGGGCGCACGATCGGCGTCGTATTCGCCCTGCCGTTCATTTTCTTTTGGCTGCGCGGCTATCTCGACAGCGCCTTGCGCTGGCGTCTGATCGGCATCTTCCTGATGGGCGGCATGCAGGGCGCGATGGGCTGGTATATGGTCAAAAGCGGCCTGATCGATGACCCCAGAGTCAGCCAATACCGACTGACTGCCCACCTCTCGCTCGCCTTTATCATCTTCACCGCCATTGTCTGGCTGGCGCTCGATCTGACCCGACCACGTCTGATCAAAGCGTTACGCGTGCAGGCCAATAGTGCGGTGCAGCGGGTACGTCGCCTCGCCTTTGGCATCGCGTTGTGGATCGGCTACATGGTGGTCACTGGCGGTTTCGTCGCCGGCATACGGGCGGGCAAGGCCTACAACACCTTTCCGCTGATGAATGGCCACATTCTGCCGCCCGAGTCATTTCTACTCGAGCCCTGGTATCTGAATCTGTTCAACAATATGGCGCTGGTTCAGTTCAACCACCGCCTCGGTGCCTGGGCGCTGGCCGCGCTGGTGCCTTGGTTATGGTGGCAGGTTAGGCAACTTCCCGTTTCTCCGCGGGCCCTGCTGGCCTCAAACTCAGTGCTGGCTATGTTGGTGGTGCAAATCACCCTGGGAATCTCGACCTTGTTGATGCAAGTGCCCGTCGCGCTCGGCACGGCCCATCAGGGTGGTGCCATGGCGCTGTTCGGTTTGGTGCTCTGGCTGAACCACGAGTTGCGCACTGAAAATGCCGGCGGCGTGGCAAGCCGCTGACCCATCCGCAACTCCCAAAGAAATCTCTTTCGGTTATCGGCGCTGGCGGGATGTCGAGGAGAGGCACGTCTCCCACACCAGCTGCTGGAAAAAAGTGGGCTCACTTGAGCAACAGATTGTGCCTCGCCCCCCCCTCCAGACTACTTCGCAATCAACGATATCCGCCCCGGCAGCAAGGTAGCCCGGGTGAGTTCGAAATCACTGCGCGTAGACGAGCGCTTCATGATGCCGACCAGTTGCTCGGGTCGATGCTTGATGATTTGCGACTTCATCAACTGAAAGTGACCGCGATCACTGGCCAGAAACATTCGCGCCGCCTGTTCGCGTAGAAATTTCTCGGCGTGCGCCCAGATGTCTGGCGGCACGGCATTGGCCATCATCAGCTTTTCCAGCTCGGCAAAGGGCTTGCGTGCCAGGCTGCCGCCGAGCAGCAAGATGCCGGCGTGATCGATCAGCGCGAGACCACGAATCTCTTTGCTGCCTTCGTGCAAAAAAACACCTACGGCACTGGGCAGATCAATCGTGTCAACATCGACATCGGGTAGTGGCTCGACGTGGAACACACCACTACCGAAAGTACTGTCCATCACTTCACCGATACCTTGTGTGTTGATAGTCATGACCATCAACTTCTCTTCACGCACCGCCACGGTGTCGTCACGGCCGATGAAGCTGACTTTCAACGCCTTATGCACGGCGGCAGTCAGCGTAGCCTGATCAAAGGGCTTCTGCACAACAAATAACGCGCCCTCCTCGATCGCCAGATCGATTTTGTCGCGCTCGAATTCCGACGTAACAAAGCCGAACCGCTGGGTCGGATGGTGCTTGCGCAAGGTTTGTAGCAGCCGCATGCCATCCATGTTGGGCATGTGCCAGTCGCTGAGCACAAGGGTCGGCGACCATTCCTCGATCAGGCTCAGCGCCTCCTCGCCATCGTTGGCGAATTTGATCTCGGCCTGACGAAAGTCACCACTGAGCAGCGAGCGACGAACGATCGCCTGTACCGCACGGGAGTCGTCCACCACCAGAAAGCGCAGCGACTCAGACATGGTGATAACCCAACAATGCCGCGCGGTTGATGCTGGCCTTTACCTCGCTGCGCTGAACAATTCCGGTGATGGCGAACGGTGCCAGCGCGGTGTCTCGTTCGACGGGTGTGTGGTGAATGACATTGCCTTTGCTGATCGCATAAACCATGGGCGTGTGTGCCTTTTCGCGCCGGCGCACGACAATTGCTGTTTCGCCATTGGCCAGCGCAACATAAGAGCCCGGCGGATAAATGCCGAATTCTTTGATCAGGATACTTACGATACGCCGGTCGGCCGCCGGTGACGTCAGCAGCTCTTTCGCCGCTAAATCGGCGGTCTTGGCGGGACGGTAAGCGCGCGGTGAAATCTTGGCCAGATAAATGTCGGCATGGTGAATGATGTTGGCCAACTCGCAGACCACCTGCCCCGCCGGCAATATCTCAGGATGATGCTCCTGCACCGCCTGCAACCAGTCAGGGTCAGTCACACCAAAATTCTGCAACAGAGCCCGACTGCGCGGGCCATGTCCGGTCATCTGGATCTTTTGTTCGGGTGTGATGGGCCCCATCTGCTTTGACAAGGATTCCTGCAACGACATCGCCGATACATTCATGGTGAAGGCCGCGCGACACAAGCTGTTCCGACGGGCTTCCGGCAGGCCTAGCTTGTTGGCAATCAGGCCGCAAAGAAAGACTGTCTGCACATGGTGCGCCACGACGTAGCTGGACATATCAATCTGCATCAACTCGAAAATACCGACGTCGGCGTCTTGCTCGGTGAGAAACTCAATCAGCGTGACCAGCTCGCTCACTTTGGTCATCAAGGCCGACGGGTTCTCGGGGTCTCCGCGTTTCGGCCCCCAGTCAAGCAACCTCGCCGCCTGCTGCACTACGTCCTGCCAGAGCCAGAAGGGGTCAAAGCCTGGCTTGGCAGACATCGCGGTTGAGGTCATTGCGCGCAAAACAGCCGACATCAGCCCACTGTTCCGGCGGCTGCCGATGCCACCAATCCACCCTTGACGGCGGCAACCAGATCTTCATAGTTGAAAGGCATGCTCAAGAAGAAAACGGCTCCGGCAGCCTGCATGCGACGCACCACCTGCGGGTTGGTCTCGGAAGTGGCAAACCCGACAGGTACCGCCGGCGCTTGCTTGCGCACCGCCAACAGCCACTGAAATCCATCCATATCGGGTAGATGGTAGTCGGCCACCACCATATCAGGCACCCACTGCGCCAGAACTTCAAGGGCGCTGGCGCCCGACACGGCAAAGCGAACCGTGGCATCCGGAAAACCTGACAACACGGCGTAACGCTCTATGCGCAGGATGGCCTCGCTGTCGTAGACGATCAGAATGTTCATCTGGAGTTCCTCCGAAGTTCGTTTCGAGACATGACTTTACCGTCAGGTTTGGCTTTTCGGTAATTCCTGGTCGCTAACATCGGGCTAGCGATAGAGAAAATACGGTGCCGACTGCACGCGCCAGGATTGCTCATCAACGCCTGCGCACTGCTCAAGATCGCCGGGCCGGGTGGTGGTGTCATCCACCCACTCGCGTAGCAAGGGGCTCCCGTTGATAAGATCGATTGCCAGACGTTCGTGTTCATATTCATAAGGGAAATCGCGCCAGAGCGGGTAGTCGGGGTGCAACTGCCGAATTGCCTTGAACGCCAGCGCCATGAGACGCCACGGACGAAACGCCTGGTGCTGGTAACCGGCGTTTGTATCGACATGAATCTGAACACCCGAACACAACCTGCCGGCATGCTTGTGGAAGGTCGGCTCAAACCAGCAGGCGCGCAACTGGCAGCCCTGCAACCACTGTGGTGCCAGTTGCTGCATACGCTTGAGCACGGCTGTGGCATCGATGTCAGGGGCACCAAAAAGCTCGAGTGGCCGAGTCGTGCCACGTCCCTCAGAAAGCGTCGACCCTTCGAGCATCACGGTACCGGCATAGCAGCGCGCCATGGACAGATTGGGCGCATTGGGGCTGGGGTTGATCCAGCTGCGTTGGCCTTCCGGCCAACCATAGCCGGGGCCGGTCTCAGGTTCCCAAGCGCTCATGCCGATCACCCGGCAATCGACATCGAGATGCAGTTCGGCAATAAACCAGCGGGCCAGTTCCCCCATGGTCAAGCCATGGCGCATGGGCATGGCTCCGGCACCGACAAAGCTCTCCCAACCGGGACGCAAGCTCAGCCCCTCGATGGGGCGCCCTGCGGGGTTGGGTCGATCGAGCACCCATACCGACTTGCCGTGCTCGGCCGCCGCCTCCAGCACGTAGCGCAAGGTGGTGATGAAGGTGTAGATGCGGCAGCCCAGATCCTGTAAATCGACCAGCAGCACATCGAAGGTAGCCATCATGGCCTCGGTCGGACGGCGCACCTCGCCGTACAGGCTGAATACGGGAATACCGTGCACCGGGTCGATAAATTCCGCCGACTCGACCATGTTGTCCTGCTTGTCGCCACGCAGGCCATGCTGCGGCCCGAACGCGGCGGTCAAGCGCAGACCCGGCACCGCCGCGAGCGCATCGAGACTGTGCGTCAGGTCTGGGCTTACCGAGGCGGGGTGGGCGAGCAAGGCCACACGCCGGCCGAACAGTTGCCGCTGCAGATCAGCGGAAGAGAGGAGTGTGTCGAGTCCGAAGTGCATGATCAAAGCGGGAGCGCAAAGCCGGCGCGCTGGTGAAAATTGGGGGTACGTTCTGGATGCGTCAATGCCCAGTAACTCAGGAGACCATCAGCGGCCTCCAGCACCGCCGTAAGACCGACGCTACGCGGGCCGTAAGCGGTGTCCGGCAAGGCAGCAAGGGGCAGCAGCACCGTCATCTCGGTAAGCTCGGCACCGGGGCCACCGCGGGCACCAACGGCAATGCGAGGCGCAGCGATGGCCGGCAGGGCCGCCGCGCGCTGCCGATAGCGCTCGAAATCGTAGGCCGCCCATTGCCCAGACGGCGAGAAATTGAATTCACGGTAGGCATCGTCATCGCCGCTGGCCACAAACAGCTCGGCACAGGTGTGTTGCCAAAGATCGTCGGCTCTCAGCGCAGCGTTCTCCGTTACGGCAGCAGGCAGGCGCAGATCAGCCGCATAAAAACGATAGTGCAGGCGCAGCGCATCGGCGCTCAGTTCGAGCTGCACTTCAACGCGCCAGTGCGCAGGCACGGCACTGGCAGGATGCGCCATCAAGGCCAGCGTCGGCATCAGCACCGCGCCATTCCGCAAGTCGGCGCTGGTAACACGGCGATATCGGCGGTAAAAGCGCTGTTCACTTGCCCGGAGTTACAACAAGGCATCGTGATCGCTGCCGCTGCGCCGGATCATCTTGCGCAGAGCCATCAGCGCCTCGATTTGAATCTGGCGCACGCGCTCGCGGGTGAGCCCAAGTTCGTCGGCCACGGCTTCCAGGGTGGCGACGTCGCGGCCATTGAGCCCATAGCGGGCTTCCACCACATAGCGCTGGCGCTCGTTGAGCCGACCAACCCATTCGCCGACACGAAGTTCCACTTCATGCTGGGCGTAATTGGATTCGGGATCGCCGGCATGTTCATCGGCAATCGAGTCACCTACCGACATATCCGGGTCGATGCCCAGCGGTGCGTCGAGCGACGCGGGGCGTTCGTTGAGCAGCAGGAGATCGCGCACCTCGTCACTCGGCCGATCGAGCAGCCGGGCAATGGCATCCGCCTCGCTGCCGGCGTTGGGGGCGACACCGCCACCCTGCTCCAATTGACGCATGGCACGCAGCACCAGATTGAGCTCCTTGACCACGTAGATGGGCAAGCGAACGGTACGCGACTGATTCATGATCGCCCGTTCAACGCTCTGCCGAATCCACCAGGTGGCATAGGTCGACAGCCGGAAGCCGCGCTCAGGATCGAATTTTTCGATCGCGTGAATCAGACCCAGATTGCCCTCTTCGATCAGATCATCGAGCGGCAGACCGCGATGCTGATAGCGCCGGGCAATACTGACCACCAGACGAAGATTGCTTTCGATCAGGCGCTGCCGCGAGGCGAAATCGCCGGCGCGCATCGCGCGTGAGAGCGACTTTTCCTCGTCGCCGGTCAGCAGGCTGCTGCTGCCGATCTCGTGCAGATAAAGCTGTGTAATGTCATCCAGAAAGCCGTCTTCGCCAACCGGCGGGGTCACCGCATCTGCGCCGATGTCCGCCGGCACCTCGGCTGCGTCAACGCCCGCTACGAGAAAATCCGCCTCGCCAGTCGGGTCGTCATCGTCATCGGCGACGTTGCCGTTACCCTGACTCATGCCCTTAGCGCGGCGGCAGCAAGCCGATTGGATCGACCGGCTTACCCTGTCGGCGGATTTCAAAATGCAGCTTGGGGCTGTCGGTATCGGTACTGCCCAGCTCAGCAATTTTTTGTCCGGCGCTCACGCTCTCCCCTTCCTTGACCAGCACATTATTGTTGTGTGCATAGACCGAGAGAAACTCGCCGGGGTGCTTTACTACCACCATCTTGCCGTAACCGCGCAGACTGCTACCGACATACGAAATCTTGCCAGCGGCCGCCGCGAGCACCGGCTCACCGGGCTTGCCAGCAATATCGATGCCCTTGTTAGCGCCCTCGCTGAACCCCACCAATACCTTGCCCGGAGCCGGCCAGAGCCAGGAGACCGCTGAGGCGGCCACCGGTGGAGTGGCGGGGAGTGCAGGCGCTGCCTGGGCGGGGGGGGCGGGAACAGGCGCTGAAGCCGGGGCCGGAGCCGAAACCGCGGGCTGGGCCGCCGGCGGAACCGCGGCGGGGCTGGGCGCAACCGCGGCAGGCGCAGTGGCCAGCGCCGTACCCTTGCCATCAGTGCCGTCAATCTGTTTCTGGCGCGCCAGCGCCTCTTCGCTGTAGGGCTGAGTGCCGCCTTTGGGCGTACGCTTGAGCGTGCTGCTGTTGTCAGCCACGATCACCATTGGGGCGGTTGTTGCCGTGGGTGCCGGAGCGGAGGTGACGGCGGGGTCGAGTGACTTGATCTGGACAGTTGGGGTGGCCGCGACTGGCTTGATCTGCACACCGCTATCGCTCGCGCCGGCCAGCGCGGTCGGGGCACTGAGCCGCAAGACCTGCCCAACCAGCAAACGATCGGGGTTGTCGAGGTTGTTCCACTGAGCAAGTTCGCGATAGTCCAGGCCCTGATCCAGCGCAATGGCGAACAAGGTATCGCCACGCTTGATCGTATAGCTGGGTCCGTCAATACCCGGCGCAGCAGCACTCTTGCCTCGCCCCTCGACCACGGTGGCCGATCCAGCGCGATCAGTGACGGGGACTGGCGGTACGCTGCCACATGCGGCTAGAAAGAGCGCAGCAATGACACAGACCGAGCCCCCCGCAAACGAACGCTTCATTGCTGTACTCCCGGTAACAGGGGAACGAACCGAACGGCGTCAAAGCGGCTTTCGACCATGCCAGCTTCAGTACGCTCGATCAGCGTGATGACCTGCTCGACTTCGCTCGGGCCCGGTGGCACCACCAAGGGCATGACCAAGCGACCGCCCGGTGCCAACTGGGCCAACAGCTTCACCGGCACAGTATTGGAGGCAGCCGCCAGTATGATGGTATCGAACGGTGCCGCCTCAACCAGACCAATACTGCCATCAGCGTGCTTGAGTCGAATATGCGTGAGTTTTACTTGCTTAAGGTTCTCACGCGCGCGCGCCAGCAAGGGCGCAATGCGCTCGACCGCGAAGACCTGCTTCGACAGGCAACCCAGAATAGCCGCCTGATAGCCACAACCCGCCCCTACCTCGAGCGTCTTGCCCAACTCGCGCCCGGTGATCAGCAACTCGATCATTCGTGCCACCACATAGGGTTGCGAAATGGTCTGGGCAAAACCGAGAGGCAATGCCGTGTCTTCGTAAGCGCGATGACCCAGCGCCTGCTCGATAAACACATGGCGCGGCACAGCACCCATTGCGGCCAGCACACGCTCGTCGCGAACACCCTGCTCGCGCAAGCGCTCAACCATGCGCGCACGGGTACGCACCGAGGTCATGCCGATCCCCTGCATGGCCGTCGAATTCATGAGAGGCCTCCGCCGATCCAGTGACGTACCCCGCCCATCTGCTCACCGTGCGTCAGATCAATCTGCAATGGCGTCACCGACACATAACCCTGTTCCAATGCATAGAAATCGGTGCCTTCGCCGGCGTCAGCGGCGGGCCCGGCAGCGCCGACCCAATACACCACCTCCCCGCGCGGAGTCACAGAGCGCACCGCGCCCTCAGCCCGATGCCGACGGCCCAAACGGGTTACCTGGGTACCCTTGATCTCGCCCACGGGTAAATCCGGCACATTGACATTGAGCAACACCGGCTCGTGAAACGGGGAATTTTTGCAGCGTGTCACCAATTGACGAGCTATCAGGCCTGCCGTCTCGAAATGCCGCCCTTCGAAACTACCCAGCGAAATCGCGATCGACGGAATACCCAGCAAGTAGCCTTCTGTCGCCGCCGCCACGGTCCCGGAGTAAATCGTGTCATCGCCCATATTGGGCCCGGCATTGACCCCCGAAACCACCATATCGGGGAGCTGATCCATCAGCCCGGTCACCGCCAGATGCACGCAATCGGTGGGCGTACCATTGACATACCGAAAACCATTGGCGGCTGTGCGTACCGACAAGGGGCGATCGAGGGTCAGCGAGTTGCTCGCGCCACTGCGATTGCGCTCGGGGGCGACCACGGACACCTCAGCGATATCGGCCAATGCCGCATATAAGGCGGCCAGGCCCGGAGCGTGATAGCCGTCGTCGTTACTGAGGAGGATGCGCATGGAGGGAAGCCTGAGGAAAACTGCGACTCATTGTAAACGATGGGCCCGCCCCGGCCTTGTCGGCAAAGCCTTGAATAGGCCCACTTCGGCCGCCCTGACGCCCAAACTGAGGTGATGCCTGTGCAAATCTCACGCAGCGAGTGCCTGCAACTCTGCCGTCAGGTAACGCAAACGCGCACTAAGCGCACTGGCCAGGCTTTCAAAGAGATTGCTGGCCAACTTCTTATGCCCCTCGGCAAAAGCATCAAAAGCCTTGCGCGACAACACATACAGCTCGACATCCGTGAAGGCCAGCGCATCCGCCGAACGGGGAGCGCCTTCCAGAAAAGCCATTTCGCCAAAAAAAGCACCGCGCCCGAACGATGACAAATGCCGGCTCTGATTCTCGCCCAGGGGCAGCATGATGCGTACCGATCCCTTGCGGATCAAAAACAGTTCGTCACCGCTATCGCCCCGGGAAAAAATCTTCTCTCCCGCCTTGAAACTGGTGCGCACCAGATGAGTGTCAAGCTCGGCCAGCGTCTCTGCCTTGCGTGCCTTAAACACTTCGATCTCGTGCAGATCGAGTGGCTGCTCGTCTTCAAGCACAACGGCAGCGTCTTTGAGAATGCGGTTTTCGATCCATTCTTTGGCACTATCCACCTCATCAAAAACGCGGGCGGCACTCTTGTAGGGCGTCAGCCCCAGTTGTTTGAAATGCGCCTCCATATTGAGGCCCGAAGGCAGGTGCCTGGGCAAATGACCATAAACCAGATAGCCACCTTTTTCTTCCATCATGTCGCGCACCTGATCGAGCAAATGCACGGCGGTCACATCGACCGACTGCACACGACGCATGTCCAGCACGATGTACTTGCGTACCTTGATTTCTGGCTCCAGCACACTGTAGAGCTGATCGGTGGTCCCAAAGAAAAGACTGCCTTGCAGTTCCAGAATCACCGCCTGATCACCCTTGGCCAGCAATACCTCCATCTGTGCATGCGGGCGCGACTGCCGGGAAAAACTCTGGTTGCACAGAATCTTCTGGCGCAGAACCGAGGCACCCATCTGCTCACGAACAAACAGCAAGATGGCCAGCACGATGCCCGTTCCCGAGGCCGGGATCAGGCCGACAAACACGGCCACCGCAACCACCGCGAGAATCACCAGAAAATCAAGAATTGAATGCCGCGACTTGAGCAGGGCCAGGCTGTGACGGTCAATCATGCGCACGCCAATCACGATCAGAATGCCGGCGAGCGCCGAGACCGGTACCCAGGCAATCAACCCTCCCAGCAACAAAAAGGCGATTAACGCCAGCACGCCTTCCAAAACGCCGGAGAGCCGGCTCACCGCCCCGCTCGACATATTGACCAAGGTCGCCCCCATGGTACCTGCCCCGGGAATGCCACCCACCACACCCGCCGCCAGATTACCCAGCCCCTGGCCGACGAGTTCGCGATTCGAGTTGTGTCGCGAACGAGTCAGGGCATCCAGCACCACACAGGTTTTAAGAGTATCGATGGAGAGCAGCACCGACAACGTCAGCGCCGGCACCAGCAGCGCCTGCAGTTGCGCCATCCCGATACTGCTCATGGCATCAATGCGCCCAAAAAACGCCTCGGCAAGCCCGCCCGCCACCCCACCCGCACCCCCACCCATCGGCCCGACCAGGAGGCGATTGCCTTCGAGCACTCGCAGGGCGGGGTCAAAAATTGCCATCCCGAAATAGGCCAACACACCGGCACCAAGGGCCAGAATGGCGGCGGGTATCTTCTTGGTCACACGGGGTGCGCCGACCATGACCGCAATCGTCACCAGGCCAACCCCTATTCCCTGCCATTGCCAGGCCCCCGGGGTAAAAAATGCACCCAGCGCTTGAACAAAGCCGAGCTCCTTGGGGGTACCCAGCAACTTGGGCACCTGGCTGCCGATAATGATCAGCCCCACCCCGGACAGATAGCCGCTGACCACTGGATAGGGCATGTATTTGATCAGCGTCCCCAGCCCGACCAGCCCGTAGATCACCTGCAGCAAACCCGCGAGGATGCCGATCGCGACCAAAAGAAACAGCACCGACTCGGGCGTCGAACCCGAGCGCATGAACTCAATGGCAAACGCCGAGAGCACCGCCGCCGCCGGCGCGCAGGGTGCGGTAATCAGGCGCTGAGTGCCGCCCAATGCCGGTGCAATGAGCCCCAGCGCCGTGGCCCCGAGAATGCCCGCCAGCGCCCCAAAGGCGGCATACGAGCCTCCGAGCGGTGCATAGATGGTGACGCCGAAGGCAATCGCCGAGGGCAAGGCCACCAGCATGGCGGCCAGGCCGCCCCAGAAATCACCGGCCAGATTGGGCGTAAAGCGAGAGAGCGCAAGCATGCGTACTGTGTCCAGTTGATAGTTATTGTCGATGCGATGGCCCGCGATAAACGGCCTTGAGTTGGCGGTCCATGATCCAGGAAACCAGGCCCGGAGCCCAGCGGCCAAGCCGATACAAGCAGCGCCCAATCCAGCCGGGAATGATGAGATAGGTGCCTTTGACGATGCCGGCAAAGGTTTCGTCTGTCACGGCGGCCAGCGACATCGGTGGCACGGTGTGCGTCAGGGCTTTGTTTTCGGGAGTACGGCTGCCAGCAATGCCCTCCACCATGGGCGTGTCAAACTCGCCCGGGCAAACCAGCTGCACCTTGATATTGCGCGGTCCAAGCTCAAGCCGCAAACACTCGGTAAAGCCGACCACCGCATGCTTAGAGGCACAGTATGCGGTGTAGCCAAAGGTACCGAACTTCCCCGCGAGCGAGGCCACATTGACGATGCGCCCGCCGCCCCGGCGCGCAAAATAAGGCAGGATGGCGCGCGAGGTATTGACCGTGCCCATCAGGTTGATATCGATGATCGAACGCCAGATCTCCGGCGAGAGTTGCTCGAAATACCCCTCATGCAGAATGCCGGCTGAATTGATCAGCAGGGTCGGCGCACCCAGGGCTCCGGCAATAGATTCCATGACGCGCTCACAGGACTCGGAACAGGCCACATCACAGGCGAACGACATGACGCGCTGGCTGCTCTGCAACTGCGCCGCCAGATCTTGCTCGGCCGCAGCGAGTTTGACGGTGTCGCGTGCCACCAACGCGACGCTAGCGCCCGCCGCCACGAACTTGTGCGCCAAAGCCAGGCCCAAACCGCTCGAGCCCCCGGTAATCACCACCACTTCGTTGTTGAACATGTCGGCTATCCCAAAAATCGCCGTCTCACCAGCGCCGACTTGCCGACATGGCGAGTCGTTAGCGCAATTTAACGTGAAATCCAGGATCGGTCACGTGTGACATCGAGGGCACCGAGCCAATCGGTGATGCGTCAGCGAATAGCACAGCGTGGTATGCTTTGACACGCAGTTATGCCAACTATCTGAGCCCACGTGGTGCTGAAATTTGAATGGCATACCACCAAAGCAATCGCCAACCTCTCCAAGCATGGCGTATCTTTTGAGGAAGCTACCTCCATAGTTGGCGACTCTCTCGCTATAACCTTTCCCGACCCTGATCAATAAGAGGAAGAAGATCGAATGCTGACCTTTGGCGTGCCTCAGGAAGATCGCCTACTGGCGGTGGTGCATGCGGAGCGCGGGCGCGCCATCAGAATTATCCGCGCCCGCAAGACAACACGACGTGGGCGAGGTCTCTATGAGCAAGAGTGATGAAATGCGCGAGGACGCATCTTGATGTATCGAAAAGCAGGTAATTTTCTAATAATCGGGCTCATCCTTTTAATTGCATATTTTTATGCAGGGCATGGCTTTACGGAGTTCTATTTCGGGGGAAAGACCGAGATACTTGAGGTTGCAAGTCGCGTCAATAAGATTTGCAACGATAGTGGGTCATGTCCCACCACACTCGAAGGCTGGCGAGCGCGCGGAAGCAAGGCCTCGCCGCTGTTTAATGGGAACATGCGCTATTCAGTTATTGCCGACGACGATAAAGTGAACGGCGGCAATGGCAAGGAATTCAGTGGGTTCAGGTTGATCTACAGCTTCTTTATGTCAGATCACTGGTTTGAAGTTGAAGGGGGAGTTGGCAAGCCGATAAGCGCCGGATGGAAGAGTCGTTAATGACCCCGGCGAGCCGAAACGGCGCGCCGGGATGCTGCGTCCGCATTCCGTCGGACAATGATTATTGAATTGAACGATTGGAAGGGATCTTCGTGAATCAGCATCGAACTTGGAAGCAAGGCGTTTGTCGTTCGCGTCGCGCACTTTGGCTTCTGTCGGGCGTGATCTTGATTTCATCGGCATCGGCATTCTCGCAGGGGCGTGATATGGGCTGCAGTCCGACCGTCGCAAATCCCTGCACAGGCGGGGGCACTCCGCCGCCGAGTTCAGGCCATGACCAATACGTTCCGCCCCCGGTCGATACCGGGCAAGAGCGCTACGAAAAGATCGGGGCCGAGGTGCGACGTGTATTGGCCGAGGCGAAGACCCATGCTTCGCCGCAGGCACGCCTGGAGGCCTACACCCACGCGCGGGATCTTTACCGTCAGCAGCAGGCGATCCAGGATAGCCACGCCCTGCGCGAGGCTATCGCCCAGGCGGAGGCCATGATCACCTGGTACGGTGGCGTCCAGGAAGTCGGGAATAAAAACTATTTAAGGGCCAGGGACAAGTTGATGGCAGCGTACAAAGCCCGGCCTGAACTGTTTACGGATGCGGATTTCAAGTACATCGCTGAAATCAACCAACGGCTGCTGGCGACCCAGGCAAATATGTCCCGGGCTATCGTGCTGCAAGCTCCGGAGGCTGCAGAAATGTCAGTGGAAAGAACCTACGTGCCTTCCGGCAATGGCCTGATTGGCGGCACCACGTGGATCGCGGGATACAACGTGCCGGCGGGATCGAGCCCCGAGCTGCGTGCGCACGCCAAGAAAAGGTTTCGCGAGCAAGCGGTTTTGGCGGGTATTCCCTATAACGAGGCAGTCGATTTCGACCGATTCAGTTTTGTGCTGGGAATCGCCAGCTCGACGGCGGCCTTCACCGATCTGCGCAAGCGCGTCCTGTTCGACAATTTGTCCGCGGGAAAAGCCACACCGCAAATGCAGAGCGCCTATAACTCCCTGAAGGGGCGAAGTTTCGATGAACTGGATTGCCACAGCAACGGTGCGATGATCTGCCTGGCAGCGCTGGAAAATAAAGACATCGTTGCCGATCGTGTGGTGCTTTACGGCCCGCAGATCACGCCCGAGAGTTTGGCTCTTTGGCAACAACTCATTAAGTCCAGGCGTGTGCGCTCGGTTCAGATCTACCTCAACCAAAACGATCCGGTGCCTGCGGTCGCCATGGCGTTCAGTGCCAAGGCCGCACTGAACGTCGGGCTGCTTGATGTAAAGGCCATGGACCGGTTCATCAAAGACTCGGCACCCTCCATAGGGGTCAAGGTTTTTTCTTGCGGCGGTTTGGTGCCCACGCTGGAATGTCACGACCTGCGCACCTACAAAACCAATCGCGGCTGCAACAAGACATCCTCCGGGGAAGTCGTACCGGGGACAGCCTTGCCTGGCGGTCGTGGGTTGCTTGAACCGCCCCCGCCGTGTTGAGAGCGGTGGCAACGCAAATGAACAGGGCGCAAGCCAGGCAGCAACCTGAACCGATTTTTCCAGCACAAGGAGATGACAAATGATGAAGCCTGAATCGGCGCGGACGCTGATGTGGAGCGGCGCGATCCTGGTTATTGTCGGGGCGGCGATAGGCGCTCCCGCTGGCGGGCTTTTCTGTATGGGCCTAGCGGCGCTTTGTTCGCTGGCTCCCATCATCGTCGGGCCCACCAGCCCGCGCCTTGGCGGGGCCGTCGTTCTTGTGATCGCGCTTGCCATCGCCGGGCAACTTTATCCGCTCTACCAAAAAGACCAGGAACGTTTGCGTGAGCGCGCGACGAAGCCACACCCGCCTCAGCAGCAGGCTCCACAACCCGCCCCCCCCTGATCTTCGTTATGGCTCTTTGCCATCCCGGCTGTTCAGGGCAGCAACCACTACCCCTTCCAAAATGCTGTCCATCATGAAGCCGAGCCTGATCACGCGACTACTCAAAAGCCTGCTCAGAATCATTGGCATACTGCTGCTGATCGCTGTTGTGCTCGTTGGCGTCATCGACTGGCAAGGTCGCGGTCAACTTGACGAATTCTGCAGCAATGCGCGCCCTGGAACCTCGCTCAGCGAGTTGAGTGAACAGGCTCGCCGCGGGGGAATTCGCCTGCGTCTGCCGGGTTTGGAAATCAGTGAAAAACGCTGGCGAACATTTGCCGTGTACTCGGCCTTGCGCGATGAACTTTGCGAAATCGAGCACGATGGTGAACGCGTATTGGCAGTGAAGCGCAACTCGCTTGATTGACTCGATACCCCGGCTCACAACGGTTGGCAACGTTTCTGCGAACGAGCAACGAATTCGCAGACGACTGGGCAGCAGGCTCCACTACCCTCTTGGCCCGGATAAACCAACTCAAGCTGCCCGCCCAGAGTGCCCAATGCCGCCGTCCTGCCAGCGCCGAGTTTCTCAAAGTCGGCGCTGGCAGGACGGCGCTTTCGGAGCCGATGATGACCGAGAATGCGGTTTGAATCTCCTGCGTTCCAACGATGCCAGCGCTGTGGGGAGAGTTATCGATCACATCGGTGAGTCGCGCCAGCCTTTGAAAAACCACGGTTGGGATCGCGGCGCCACTCGAACGGGCGAAGACCGGCGATGAAGATCGTGCCGCACCTGCGGATTCGGCTGACGCTGCTCGCCGTAATCGCGCTATGCATCGCGGGGCCGACACGGGCTCAGGAGGCCGAGTGGCAAAGGCTCTACAAGGAAGCCGTATCGCTTTATACGCAAGGCAACCATGCTCAGGCGATGGACGCGGCACGTGAGTCGCTTACCGTCGCGGAAAAACCTTCGGCCCGGATCATCTATTGGTCGCTGGAAGTTTGCACGCCATGGCGATGATGCATAAGTCCGGGGGTCAATACAACGCGGCCGAGCCATTGTTTGAGCGCGCCTTGGCGATCGGCGAGAAGTCGCCAACGCCCGATCGTGCCAACCTGGCAAGCATCCTCAATGCGCTTGCCGAACTTTATGACATCCGAGGCGCCCATGCACTTAGCGAACAAGCCTACCTCCGCGCGCTGGCGATCCGGGAAGAAGCGCTGGGGCCGGACCATCTTGATCTGGCAACAACGCTGAACGATCTTGCGCTTTTCTACAAGCTCAGGGATCAGTACGACAAAGCCGAGCCGCTCTACAAACGCGCGCTCGCGATGCGGCGCAAGCTTCTCGGCGATGAGCATCTGCTCATTGCCGACAGCCTGAGCCACCTGGCCATCCAATACAAGGCCCAGAAGCGCTACGCGCAGGCCGAGCCCCTGCTCGCGCGTGCGCTGGCCATACGCGAGAAGATTCTTGGTCGGGATCACATCGATGTCGCCACGAACTTGAACAGTCTTGCCGGCAATTACTATTATCTGGCGCAGTACGCGCTGGCCGAGCCGCTCTTCGCGCGCGCGTTGGCCATTCGGGAGAAACAACTCGGTCCGAATCATTACGACGTAGCAGTAACCCTCAATGATCTTGCCGCCCTGTATAAGGCCCAGATCCGGTTCGATGCGGCCGAGCCGCTGTACCAACGTGCGCTGGCGGTCTGGGAAAAAGCGCTCGGCTCCGATCATCCGCGGGTCGCCGCGAGCCTTGTCAGTCTCGCGAGTTTGCAAAGCGAACAAGGCAGGTATGCGCGGGCCGAGCCGCTACTCAAGCGCGCCCTGGCGATTCGGGAAAGGACCCTGGGCAGCGAGCATCAGGACGTCGCGAAGAGTCTCAACAGTCTTGCGGAGTTGTACCGCGAGCAGGGTTACTACGCATTGGCCGAGCCGCTGTACAAACGTGCGTTGGCGATTCGCGAGAAGGCCACTGGCTCGAACTATTCCGACGTGGCCGAGAGCTTGAACAATCTGGCGATTTTGCACCACACGCGGGGTCAGTACGCCGAGGCCGCGTCGATGTTCAAGCGCGCCCTGTCAATCCATGAAAAATTCCTCGGTTCCGATCACCCCGATGTGGCCACCAACCTGAGCAACCTCGCCCAGGTCTATTACAACCAGGCTCAGTACCCTGAGGCCGAGGCGTTGTTGCGGCGCGCACTGGCGATTCGCGAGAAAGCGCTCGGTCCGGATCATCCCGATGTGGCGACAGCCCTGAATGGCATGGCCGTGCTGCACGGCGATCTGAAGAAGTACGAACAGCAGGAGCCGCTGCTCCTGCGCGCGCGGGCGATTTGGGAAAAGGCCTACGGCCCGCACCATCCCAATGTGGCGCAAGCGTTGGGCAATCTGGCTGCGCTTTACCGCATCCAGGGCCGGTATGACGCAGCCGAACCCTTGGAACTGCGTGCGTTGGCGATCCGCGAGGCGGCACTCGGCCCCGACCATCCCGATGTAGCCCGCAGCTTGGTGGGTATTGCGTCGCTGTACCGCGAACAGCGTCAATTTGCACAGGCCGAACAGTTCGAATTGCGGGCACTGGAGGTACGGCAAAATCCCTCGGCATGGAGCATCTGCGTGTCGCCCAGAGCTTGAACAGACTTGCCGAATTGCATCACCTGCAGACGCAATACGCCCAGGCTCTGCCTTTGGCCCGCCGTGCCAGTGCGATCTACCGGAAGCGGATTGCCGCGGGTGGTGCCGACGATGCAGCGGTTCGCGAGGCGTCGATGAATCGACGCGGCTTTCTGCGTCACCTGTCTCTACTGTCAGATATCTCGGCAGCCGCGACCACGGAGGCCGTGGATACGCTGGCCGATGAGGCTTTCCAGATTGCCCAACTTGAGCAGACCTCCGGAACCGCATCGGCGATCGCCAAGATGGCTGCCCGCTTCGCCAGCGGCGACGATGCACTGGCTAATCTGGTCAAGGCGAAACAGGACGCCGCCGAACACATTGCCCGAGCCGAAGGCCTACTGCTCAATGCCGCGAGCAAGTCACCTGAGCTACGAAAACCGTCCGCCGAACAAGGATTGCGCGACGACATCATTCGCCTGGGCCAGACCATGGCCGGCATTGACGACGAGTTGACACAACGCTTTCCGGAGTATCAGCAACTGATCCGCCCCGATCCGCTTGACCTGAGCCGGACCCAGGCTTTGCTCAGACCCGGCGAAGCCATGCTGGTCTATGTGCTTGACCATGAACAGCGTGCGTTTATGTGGGTAATCCGGCCGGACATCGGAAGTTCCTGGCCCGGCCCTCGACGCAAAGGCGCTGGCGGCCAAGGTGGCGGCTGTCCGGTCAGCAATGGAATTTGACTCTGCCGGCCATCCTGCGCCTGTTGATCTGAGCATTTTGCACGGGCTCTACCGGAGCCTGTTCGAGCCGGTTTTACCGCATCTCGCCGGCGTTGATCATGTCATGGTCATTGCCGCCGGCGCATTGCAGAGTCTGCCGCTGGGCATGCTGGTAGCGTCGCCGCCACCGCAGATCACGAGTGACGCTGACTATCGCCAGGTGGACTGGCTGGCTAGCCATTACGCGTTTTCGGTCCTGCCGTCGGTGAGTTCGATTCAGGCGCTGCGCCAGTTTGCCAGGAAGCCTGGTGAGCAAAAACCTTTTGCCGGAATTGGCGATCCATTGATAGGAAATGCGCGGGAAGGCGCAGAGGGTTCCAGCGACAAGATTGCGCGCGGCAAGCGCACCCGCGTTGATGTCGCGGCCGTGTTTCGAAATCTGGTTCTCAGTACCAAAATCAACCCCAATGCTGCGGTGATCGTGCCCGCTGGCGAGAATGTAGAAATTGCCGACGTGGAAGCAATTCGCGGTGCGCCACGGCTGGCGGAAACTGCGGATGAACTACGCGCCATGGCCAAGGCGCTGAAGTCCGATGCCAATTCGCTCTGGCTACAGCAAAGTGCCACCGAGTCCACCATCAAACGGCTTGATCTGGCCAGGTATCGCACGCTCGCCTTTGCCACGCATGGCGTTATGGCCGGTGAAATCAAAGGTATCGGCGAACCTGGACTGATCCTGACTCCCCCGCAACAGGGATCACCGGAGGACGACGGCTATCTTTCGAGCAGTGAAATCGCACGCCTGAAGCTCAATGCCGACTGGGTGGTGCTCTCGGCCTGTAACACCGCAGCCGCAGATGGCACACCCGGCGCGGAAGGGCTCTCTGGACTCGCCAAGGCCTTCTTCTACGCCGGTGCCCGCTCTCTGCTGGTCTCGCATTGGCCGGTGGCATCTGAAGCCACCGTGCTGCTCACCACCGTCATGATGAAGGAGTACGAAGCCAACCCTGGCAATGGCAAAGCCGAGGCCCAGCGCAAGGCCATGCTGGCGCTGATTGCCACGCCGGATCATCCGGAATACGCCCACCCGATGTTCTGGGCACCCTTTGTGGTGGTAGGCGAAGGCGGAACGGAGAATTGGCGACCCTGACCCCATCCGGCGTGCTTATGCCTGTCTCCAGTAGTAGTCTCCCGGCAACCCCAGTGCCTGTCGAATTTGCACCGCGACGCACCGTATCTTTACACCATTCCCATACGACCGGCTCGCCGGAAGTACGACCAAGAATGTCTTCCGCCCATCAGGACCAAATGCCAGCAAACCCTTGCATCGAGCATCAGGTTGACCAAAACAGGCCCTCAGCAGTGCCCGATGCAGGTTGAGTTTCTCGATTCTGCTGAGGCGCTTTCAGGTGTCCGAATGGCAAACTCTGGCCACCGGCGGAGACCCGTTTGCCAGTCGTAGCTTCCTCGGCAGCTTCGACCACGTCAGCTGTGGTCAGATGGCATGCCCCGCAGAGGGTACGGCGATTGGCGGCCAGGCCGATCATCCGGCCCTGGTCTGGCACCCGCAGCATCTGCTGCTGCGCGACGAGCAAGCTAAGGCGGCGGCCCTGCTTCCGATGTATTTGCGCCGGCACTCTTTCGGTGACTTTTCGCGTGACTGGGGCTGGGCAGACGCCTGGCATCAAGCCGGGCGGCCTTACTATCCCAAGCTGGTGAGTGGCATTCCCTACACGCCCTCGCCCGGGCCAAGGCTGCTGGTGCGCCGGGATCTGAGCCATCGCGACTGGGCCGAAAAGCTCAGCAGTGCTGCCATCGCCGCGACGCAGGGAATGGGCGCGTCCTCATGGCAGTGCCTGTTTGTGGAAGATGCCGATCGCGACGTGCTGGGCGCGCAAGGCTGCCTGCTGCGCCGGGGCGTGCAGTTTCACTGGAGTAACGCCGGCTACCGCGATTTCAACGATTTGCTCGAAGGCTGCACCTCCGAGAAACGCAAGAAGCTCGGGCGCGAACGGCGGGGTGTCGCCGAGAGCGGCCTGCGCCTCGAAACACGGCACGGCAATGAGCTCGATGCCGCGCTCTGGCAACGCATTCATCAGCAATATCAGGAAACCTTTGCCAGATACGGCAATCACCCCGCCCTGCCGCTCGAATTTTTCGCAACCGTCGGCGCACGACTCGGACAACAACTCGTGGTTTTTCTTGCCTGGCGAGGCGAGGATGCCGGTGAGGATGAGCTGGTCGCCAGCGCGATCTGCTACCGGGACGACAGCACGCTCTACGGCCGCCACTGGGGCTGCGCGCGACAGGTACCGGGGCTGCACTTCGAGCTCTGCTATTACCAGGGCATCGACTACTGCCTGGCCCACGGGCTGGAACGTTTTGAACCCGGCGCGCAAGGCGAACACAAACTCGCGCGCGGCTTCGAGCCAACCGACACCTGGAGCGCCTTCTGGATTGCCGACCCGGGGCTGCGCCGGGCCGTGGCCAATTATCTCGAGCGCGAAGACGCCGCCATGCAGGACTATGCCGCCGAGTCGGCGACGCACCTGCCGTTCAAAGCGGCGTAGCTCAAGGTTTTACGATTATCCGGTCTTTGTGATTGATGCAGGGAGATACCGCGCTATCGTCAACGCGTAATGTATTGTCGCAACATTGGGTCGCATCGGTCTCTTCTCGTCCATAAGCTGCAGGGGGAATTACCGCAGCAGAGCGCATCGCTTGCGATATCGCCGTGTCCCCAGCGCCGACTTGCGGATCGCTGGCGGCCGCGAACTATCTTTCTCGACGCACTCGAAATTCTTATGTCGGTACAAAGACGGCTGGATTGATGTCGAAGAACTTAGCCAGCTTGCCGGCGAGGGTAGCGCTGATCTTTCGCTTGCCGGCGAGGATGGATGACAGGTTGCTCTGGGGAATGATTTCGGCCAAGTCACTCTGCTTCAGTCCGCGCGTTTCCATCAGGTAGCGCAGAACTTCTTGGGTTCCGAGGCCTCTACCGAAAAATGCCCGGCGTCGTAATCCTCCACCAACTCGCTGACCAATTCGAGCAGGCCAGACATGGGATGGTGATCATCGTCACCAACGACGTCAAGCAGATGATTCATGAGAGAGACCGTACGATCGTATTCCTGGTCATTACGGATGGGACGTAGATGCGCCACCCGATCAAAGGCAGCCCAGGTTTTCTGCAACGCCTTAACGTCAAAATTTTCAGCGACAGTGCCCATGATTACACCTTTCCTTTGCGGTACAGCTTGCACCAGTTGTCATATTCCCTATGCGTCATTACCCAACGCACGAATATCTTGCCGTCACGGTAGCGAACCACCACCACGACTCGAAAATTGTTGCCGCCCACATCGAAGATCGTATAGGGCGAAACATAATCCGCTGCACCGAAGCTTCGTTTTAGATCATTCAAATCGGTAAAACGCGAATTCTCGGCGACGGTATGCCAGTTCCGCAAAGATTGCTCCGCCTCCGGATGCTTCCGCCAGAATTCACGCAGCGTTTTGAGCGAGATGATGTGCATGGCTAAACTATATCAATATGATATAACTATTGCAATCAGCGACGTTTACAGGAGATATCGCGCTATCGCAAACGCAGAATGTAGTGTCGAAACATTGGGTCGCATCGGTCTCTTCTCGACCAGAAGCTGCAGCAGAGCAAATCACTTGAGAAATCGCCGTGTCGCCAGCGCCGACTTGCGGACTGCTGGCGGCCAGGAGAGGTCCGTCATCTTCTCTTGCCCTCGGACCACTCTGAACCTATCGCCGACTTTGACGTCGGGTTCGATCTACTCACGCAGTCGGCCAACTGCTGCCGCACTTCTCTACGAACGGAGCTAGTCATACGATCGGCTGCTTGAGTTTAAAACTAACCGCACAGATCGCCGGGGTCGGACTACGCTGACGAAAGCGTAAAGTTGTGCAACTTGCCACGGGCCGACTAGCGCCTTGAGCTTCAAGTGAGGATTCAATGTGAGCGCGTTCGCTTCGTCAGCGGAACTCTCGTTTGACATTGGGTGAATGAGCGGTGATAGTCGCCTCAAAAGCGTTGATTTTCTACAATTACATGAAACAAATTCCACAACTAGCGGGATCGCGTTGTCGCGGTGGGCTGCGGAATCTGCCCGACGGGAACGCTCATGCCCGACTGGCACTGGGTTGCACGAACTGAGATTTGTTCTGGATGACGGTTGAATTTCCAATCATTTTTAGGCAGTCATGAACGATGCGAACATACAGGCTGCCGGCGAAGGCGGCAGGTGCCCAGAGTTCGACACGCCGCCGCCATGGCGGCCCGATGTCGAAGGGCTGCGTGGCCTAGCAGTTCTGGCGGTGATGGTGTTCCACGGGGTACCTGCCTGGCTTCCCGGCGGGTTTGCCGGTGTGGATATCTTCTTCGTGCTCTCGGGTTTCGTGGTCGGCCGCGTTGTGCTGGCGGATCTGGACAGGCAGTGCTTTGCCTACCGCGAGTTCTATGCGCGCCGCGTCCTGCGCATCTTCCCGGCCCTGATCCTGGTCGTGGCGGCAACTTTAGCGGCGGCACCCGCGTTCCTTGGCGGCGACGATTTGCGGGCGCTGGGTCTTCAGGCTGCCGCGGCGATGCTATTCGTGCCCAACGTGCTGGCATGGCTCCAGTCCGGCTACTTCGACGGCGATGCCGCCTACCGGCCGCTCCTCCATCTCTGGTCACTGGGTGTCGAAGAACAGTTCTATGTTTTCCTGCCGGTCATATTGGCGTTGCTGTGGCAACGGCACCGGGCTTCGCTTGGCGGCGCGCTAGCGCTTCTCGCCGGGCTGTCTTTTTGCGCCTGCGTTGTGGCGACTCTGCGTGACGCCAGCGCCGCTTTCTACCTGCCGTTCTTCCGTTTCTGGGAGTTGCTGGCAGGAACGTGGCTTGCGTGGCAGGAGCGGGCACCCTGGCGGCCGTCGCCGGCGGTCAGCGCGGCGGCCGCAGGCCTCGGCCTGGCGCTACTACTCGGCGCACTGACCTGGCTGGCCGAGGGACGGGATTTCCCCGGCTGGCGCGCGGTGTTCCCGGCCGTCGGCACGCTGCTCGTGCTGGCGGCTGGGCCGCGCGCCGCGCCCAATCGATGGGTATTTTCGGGGGGGGGGGCGTTGCCGTGGCTCGGGCGGATCAGCTATGCGGCCTACCTGTGGCACTGGCCGGTGTTCGTCTTCGCTCGCTATCGCTTCGGCGGCCCACCGCCGCCGGAAATGGCGGTTCTGCTCATGCTTGCTGCGGTCGCGCTGGCCAGTGCCTCGACTCGATGGGTAGAGAATCCGATTCGCTACGGACGGTGGCGCTGGCCGCTGGCACCGCGCCGACTGTTCTGGATCGCCGGCCTTGCGTCCGCGCTGCTGGTGAGTGTCGGCCTGCTGTACCGGCCGGTCGGGTTCGCTCCGCCGGCGCTGAGGTACTTAGAGAGCTATTCCGGACCCGGCCACGACGTGTGGCGTGAGGGCCGAAACTGCTTTGTGAATCTCGGCAACGAGGCGCAATTCGGACTCGAATGCCTCGGCAGTGGGACGGCCTTACGCCCACGGTTGGCCCTCTGGGGCGACTCTTACGCGGCGCACCTCTGGCCAGGTCTTCAGGGGGAGGCGGATGCCCGGCGCTGGCGGCTCGCCCAGCTGACGATCAGCCAATGCCCGGCGCTGATCCACACCGTTGGAGAGCTTAATCCGAAGTGCGGGCTCATGCGTTTGCGGGCACTTGCCGCGATCCGCGCGGCAATGCCCGAAGTAGTGGTGCTGTCGAGTCGGTGGACTTTCTATGAGCTGAATGGCGTGCTCGAAGCTATCGGTCCAACCATCGAGTCGATACGCGACATGGGTGTGAAGCGCGTGATCGTGATGGGTCCCAGTCCGCGTTGGCAGCCTACCCTAGCCAAGGCGCTGGCCGAAGACATGCGCAGGAACCACCTGATCGAGGCGCCGTTGTTCACCGCGGCTGGCTACGAGACGGGCGCGCATGGCTTCGAGAAAATGCTTCGCCGCGCCACCGAACGCGCCGGCGGCGAGTTCGTGTCGGTGCTCGACGTTATGTGCCGCCAGCCTGGACTGTGCAAGACTTGGATCGACGAAGATACGCGGCGCGTGCTGACCATTTACGATTCAGGGCACCTTAGTGAGGAGGGTTCGGCGTGGCTGGCAAACAAGATCGCGCCGGCGATCTTTCGCGATTGAGAAGGGATGGGGCCGCTGCGCCATCCCGTAAACCTTCGCCGCACACGCCACCGAAGTACCACCAAGTTCGCTTCCGGATGATGTGCATGGCTAAACTATATCAATATGATATAACTATTGCAATCAGCGACGCTTACAGGAGATATCGCGCTATCGCAAACGCAGAATGTAGTGTCGAAACATTGGGTCGCATCGGTCTCTTCTCGACCAGAAGCTGCAGCAGAGCAAATCACTTGAGAAATCGCCGTGTCGCCAGCACCGACTTGCGGACTGCTGGCGGCCAACTCCAGCCGTTCGAGACGAGAAAGCTTAACTGATCTTAGTGTCGGCATTACGCCGTATTACCCTCATGTGCCAGCTGATTGGAATGTTTCAACCTGCATCGCTTAACGTAATATTCCAACTCTGGGAGAATGGCAATGAAGCCTGGAAACTTTGGGTATAAAAAATAATGGAGAGTCACATGAACATTTCCTACCGTTTTTTTTGCAACACAGTTTGCGCGCTAGTCGCCTCGGTACTATCGGTATGTTGTTCAGTTGCGCTCGCCGCTGACAAGCCCGTCACCGTCGTGGGAATCACGCTTTTGACGACCTTTTCTTTCGGGATGTAACGGAAGGAATGAGGGCCTCAGCCAAGAAGAACGGGTCAACCTGCTTCTGGCCAAATCCAACTCGAATCTGCAAACCGAGGAAAAAAATCATCGACAGCTACATTAAGCTGGGAGTTGACGATCATGCTCTCGCCGGTGGATGCGCATAAATCGGTCGCCGCCTTGCAACGAGCGCATGACAAGGGCATCAAAATTATTGCCTACAACGACACAGTGAATGCCGAATTTTTGGTGTCAACCATTGCCAGCAACCAGCGGCAATTGGGAATGTCGACTGGGGAAATGGCGCACAAATACATAAGTGAAAAGATGGGTGGGCGGGCCAAGGTGGCTGTTTTGTGCTTTGACTCGATCCTGCCAACGCAAAGCGATGCACGTGTCCAGGGCTTCCTGACAACGGTGACCCACGGTCTGCCGGGTGTTCAGTTAAAGGTGCGCAAGGACGGCTGGGTTGCCGACAAGGCC
Source organism: Rhodocyclaceae bacterium (assembly GCA_016702335.1). Classification (GTDB taxonomy): domain Bacteria; phylum Pseudomonadota; class Gammaproteobacteria; order Burkholderiales; family Rhodocyclaceae; genus JADJEF01. Next base: position 79,928 of record JADJEF010000018.1, on the reverse strand, counting down.
ATCGCCGTGGCAGCTGAGATTCTCAAGACGAATCCCGACGTGGACCTTATTTTTGCTGCGAATGAAGGGGGACGGTGGGTGCCCAACTGGCAGTCAAGAATTCCGGTCTGGCCGACAAAGTAAAGGTCTTCGGCACGGACGCCAGCAAACAGCAAGTCAGCATGCTCCTGGCTGATGATGATGTTTTGCAAGCAGTCACCGGCCAGCAGCCGTTTGGCATGGGGCAAGAGGCTGTGGAAGTCGCCCTAAAGGCTATTAAGGGTAGCTTAGTGGAGAAGGTCATCACGGTGCCTGGTATCCAACTGACCCGCGACAAGCCCGACGACATCAAGCGTCACAAGGCAAAACTCGAAGCAAAGTGACGTTGCAACAGACAAATGATGGGTCTCGTGTTGGCGACGGCAGGTCTGTTCGGTAACCATGTTCAAGTCCATTCAGAGTCGCTTGGTTGCCGCTGTCGTTGCACTTGTCATTTTGCTGCAGTTGATCTCTTCACTGCTGCACTTCATTCAGATTCGCACCATTGTGGTGGATCGAATTCAAAGCGAAGCGCAAAGCATTACAGCACCTGTTTTGGCCACGTTAGCGGGCAATCTCGACAATATTGTTGATCCCGAAGAGTACCCAAAGATGCTGGCCAGTTACAGCGAACTCTTGGCCTATAACGAGTTTCTCGAGCTGCGAAAAACATATGCGTTGATAAAGGCGGTTGAGTTTGTCGATAGTCGCGGTACCGTTATCGGCAATTCGGCAAGCAATGCGTTTGGCAAGGCATTGGCGCCGGATGTGCGGTCCTCGTGCAGGGCAGTGGTGTTCAATCCGTGAATATTGGCGCCGAAATTTTGGTCTTTGTACCGTTCAACTACAAGGACACATTCTTGGGTGGCGTCCTTCTGGCCTACTCTAACGCGTCGGTAATCAAGGAGCGTGACAGCTTGCTGGTGACCGCATTGGGGTTGTCCATCCTTTACGCTATCGTGGGGGATTGCGGCGTGGATGATCGCTCGCGCTGTGGTCGCCCCGGTTAGAGAGTTGACGCGCACATTTCAGGCCATCTCGCAGGGCGATGAAGAAAATGTGGGCGATATCAATACGATGTCTTCCAAATATTCGGCGACCGAGCTCAAGGTGTTGGACCAAGCATTCCGCAATATGCTGTCGCGGCTGCAGAGTTCGCAGCACGACTTGCGCAGCCTGAACCTTTGCTTGAGCGCCGGATCGAGGAGCGCACCCTGGCATTGAATTCGGCCAAGGAGACTGCCGAACATGCCAATGCCGCCAAGAGCAGCTTTCCGCCACCATGAGCCACGAAATCCGCACCCCGATGAACGGCATTCTGGGCATGCCGCAACCAATGGCCCGCACGGAGCTGAACGAGCGGCAGCGCGACTATACGATCAAGGCCGAAACCGCCACCAAGGCCCTGCTGGGCATCATCAACGACATTCTGGATTTTTCCAAGGTTGAAGCGGGCAAGCTGGAACTCGATTACAGCGAGTTTGATCTGCCCGAACTGCTGCGCCAACTCTCGGTCATTGTCTCTGCAAATCGGCGTGACAAACCGGTCGAGATTCTCTTTGATCTCGACCCCTGCGTCCCCTGTGCTGGTAGGCGATGCACTGCGTTTACGCCAGGTGCTGCTCAATTTGACGGGCAACGCCGTCAAATTCACCGGGCAAGGTGACGTAGTGTTGTCTATCCGGGCTGTTGCGCATGCGACAGAGAATCAATATCGAGCGACGCTGGAATTCTCGGTCAGGGACAGCGGCATCGGCATTGCGGCGGACAAACTGGAACACATCTTCGAAGGCTTCAGCCAGGCCGAAAGTTCCACCACGCGACGCTTCGGCGGTACCGGGCTCGGCCTGTCGATCAGCAAACGCCTGGTGGCCCTTATGGGCGGCGAACTGCAGGTCGAGAGCGAACCGGGCAAGGGCAGCCGGTTTTACTTCACGGCGTCTTTTGACCTTGGTCGCGCCGAACCGGTCGCGTTGCCGCCGCTCACCGTTGAAGGGCGCAATCTGCGCGCCCTGATTGTGGACGACAACCCCATGGCCCGCCAGGTGACGCAGAGCATCGTCACCTCCCTGGCTGGGCCAGCGAGTGCATGGTTGATGGCGACGCCGCAATGGCATGCATTCTCAAGGCCGAGGCTGGCGGCGAGGCCTTCGACATCGTGCTGGTCGATTGGCACATGCCCGGTATCGACGGCTGGGAAATGACCCGCCGGTTACGCCAGCGCTTGGGTGAAAAGACCGCGCGCCCTGGCGGACGGGAGACGCCCATCGTCATCATGGTGAGCTGTAGCGGCCATGAACACTTTGCCCAGCGCTCACGCCGCGAAATGGAGTTGCTCGATGGTTATCTGGTCAAGCCGATCACCGGTTCCATGCTCTACGACAGCGTCGTCGATGCCCGCGCCAACCGCTCCGGAGCGGTGCAGATGGTCGCCACGGTGCAGGACGGTCGCCGGTTGGAGGGCTTGCGCCTGCTGGTCGTGGAGGACAACCTGCTCAACCAGCAGATTGCGCGCGAACTTCTCATCCACAGCGGCGCCCAGGTCGAGATCGCCGGCGGCGGCCTCGAGGGGGTGAGCAAGGCACTCAACGCCATGCCACCCTTCGACGCCATCCTGATGGATATACAGATGCCCGACATCGATGGCCTGAGGCGACCTGGCGCATCCGCGCCGAAACGCAAATGCACAGTGTGCCCATCATCGCCATGACTGCCAACGCGATGGAGTCCGACAAGGAGGCGTGTCGTGCGGCGGGCATGGTTGATCACGTGGCCAAGCCCATTGATCTGGAAATTCTGATCAGGACACTGCTCAGGCACCTCGCGCCGGACAAAGTCAGCGCCGGCAAATCGTCGGGTGTCACCGACAGCGCGAACATCGCCGCCCCGCCAGCGCCGACCTGTTCGCAGGTGGCAACCTCGGTGCTCGACACCGATACCGCCTTGGCGCGTCTTGGGGGTAGCCGTGCGTTCTACGACAAGGTGCTGGTCTCGTTCCGCATCGATGCGCCAGCCCAGCTGAGCGAGGCAAAACAGCATCTGGAGCATGGCCGCCTCAAGGATGCCACCTGCTGCGCGCATACACTTAAGGGTCTGGCTGCGACCATCGGCGCGGGCTTATTGTCAAACGTGGCCAGAGCGCTTGAAACCGAGCTCAGGACGGACGTAACTTGGGATACGCAGCACGTGCAAGGCCTGATAGACCGAATCCAGACGCAACTGGAAGCTGTGTTCACAGAGATCGGCGCGCCAAATGTGAGTACGGCCGATCGCGAGAGCGCAACGCCGACCGCCCCCCTGGATACCGCCGCGCTGTTGCAAGCGCTCGATGAGCTGACACGCTTGCTTGCGGCCAGCAACATGCGTTCAATGGAAACCTCCGCTCGCATAGTAGCCGACCATGCCAGTGCGCTTATGCCATCGGCACGCGAGCAGCTGCGAGCGATTGATAGCGCCGTGAATCAGTTCGACTTTACTGGCGCTTTGGCCTTGTGCAAGTCCCTGCGGGATGGACTGGAGTGAATTCGAGCTTACGTAAGGCACAGGACGGACAGATTTTGGTATCGGAAGCGGCGTCGATAAGTGCACCCGGGGCCAGCAAACAATTATGGGCAATTGGCGCGCTGGCATTGAAGGGCTTTGCCAAGCCAAAAGAAGCCTTCGAAGTGCTTTTGGACCAAGCGTAGTCCCAATTGAGTGCCGGCAATACTGCGCAAACCGACCATACATTGCAGCGATGCTCGAATGACGCAAATGGGTCGCTATGTAAACCTCTGCATAGCGACCCGAAACAGCCACGCGCGCAGCCGGTTTGAATTGGAGTAGAGTCAAACATCAGGGAGATAGGCAGGCGGAAGCAAAAGGGGGCACACTAGGCAATGGGTTGGCGTCAGGGAGATTTTTCTCGATGGGCAGCTGGTCCCCCCTTTGTCTCATTGCACCACAAAAATCGAGAAGACGGAACCTGACCAATGGATGCATGGCAGGAGAAAAACGGCAAAGCGCCGAGCGGTGATTTCGCAACGCGATTGAATGGTCTGGTGACTGGATTGTGCCGCTGGTATGTACCGTTCTCACGAGAATTGCCGCTCCAGCGTTTCGCCCAAGAAGCAGGCGGCGGACACTTCGCGTATCCGTACGACACCATCGACCCCTTTGGTTTGGATGCCAAGGAAGCGAGACTCAGCACTTTCAGAATACAGCGATCGTCAACTACCGGACTTTAACCCGATGACCTCGTTCCAAACGCCTCCTGATCTCGCGAACAACAATACGGATGCTACGACGGACATTCGCCCTCCAGCCTTGTCCAAGCGCCGCGCACAGCTCTCGCCAACTTTCGAGAAGACGCAAAAAATAAAGTCTGCCCCGGTTCCGAAACCGAGCCCCATCACACTGCGCACTGTTTCCGTGCTATCGGAATTTGATCACGACGAGCTGGCTCGATTGGCCGAAGTTGCTGTCTGGCGCAAATGCGCACCTGACGAGATAATCGCGCGCCAGAACGAATCCTCCGATCAGGTTTTCTTCGTGGTATCCGGCTTTGTGAAAATTTTGCGGGGTGGTGATCTGGGATTCCATGCGCCCCCTAAAAGTGACTCCGAACGGCGAATACGTATGCGCCAGCAAGTCATGGTGGCGCTACTGGGTCCCGGTGACATTGTCGGTGAAATCGGCACATTGCTCGACCGCGGCAGATCCGCCTCCATTGTCGCGCTGACACACTGCGAAGTCGTCAGCATTCCGGGCGTGTACTTTATGGGTGAATTGCTGGCTTTCCCCCCATTTGCTCTAGCCGTTGTGCGCAAGATGGCACAACGTCTAGTCGATGCCGACCGGCAGGTAGAACTAATGCGCGGTGAGCTCGACGACCGAATACGTGCGTTGCGACGAGAGTGTTTGGCCAAGGGGCTGGATGTCGAGCAATGGTTGACGCAAACCGAGATAGCACGCATGGTCGGAGCCAGCCGCAGCGCGAGAACCTGCGTATGAATCGTGCCCCGTCCAGAGACAAGCCTCGTAACGGCGGTAGTCACTAGTCGAGTAAAACGGTCGATGCCGTCAGTGCGGGCGGCACGCTGAACTTGAGCTTTGCGGAAGTCGGCGTTGGCAGTACGGCGCATCAGGCGTGGATCGACAAGCTTACGATCCTGGAGCGTTTGAACGGCCAGGGCTTCCCACCCATCCCGCCGGCTCGACGCTGAGCATCAATTTCATCACCGAACGCGAAGCCGTGTTTGATCAATCGTATCAAGCGCTCAAAGATTCCGTATTTGGCGCGCTGGCGCTGCAAACTCGGCTCAAGCCATCTGGACACCGTCGAACTGAGCATTGGCGGGAGTGGCGTCACGCTTGAAGTGGCAGCTAATGATGCACGATGGCAGGTCGCCGCTTGAGGCGGTGAGCCTCAGCCCAACTAAATGACGCAAAGTGTTACGTACATAACACTTTTGCCAATTTTGTTCTTGTCCAGCCTTGACGGCGCGTTCAGCATTCGGGACTTGCGTAACGGCCTTGTGCCGCCGGGCTACAACGGTAGGGACGCGGTGAGAAAAATGACGACACCAAGCACGAATCAAACAATGAGATGGAGAGCGGGACTGGACATGACGATCAGTACAGCAAGTCGGCTCTGGTGGGACGGCGATTTGTTAAATATTGCTGTCAATCTCACTTGGATGAGAACCATATGAGTATCAAGTGCCGCTTGCTAGCCATATTCCTCGTAGTACTAGTTCTATGGATTTCTGTACGGGGCAATTCAATGAAACGCAAACCCCTACCGTTTGATTTACCAATTCTGATGCAGCAGGCTGGTATGAAAGTGCAAACAGACTTTCATATAGTCGAGGATAGAGAATACATATTCAGCCTTGTATTTCGGTTCAATAAAGACGACCCAGCGGATCGAGCTCGCGTCAAAAAACTTGTTGGCGAGGATGGTCAGGACAAGAACGGTGACCCAGGCGTTCCAACGCCTTTGAAGATAGGTGTCAGTTCGATTCTTGCTGACGGTGAAAGGCCAATATTTGATACAGAGTTTTCGGAACTGCGTCTGAGGTCATGGGGCGGTGATTTTTAGCAAGCATATTGCGAATGTTGCTCTAAGTCCCGGACGCTATCACCTAAGTGCTGAAAAACCTGAAAGACGTACCCGAACTAGATGGCACTCCCGTCTTCCTGAGAATTACCTATTCCACCAAAACAAAGTAAAGGAAATTTCATGCCAACACTAACAATCAAAATTGCGGCAGTGGGTACCAGGCTACTTGACGGAGAGGAGTCTTTGGTCGGGCACATGTGGTACTCGCTAACGGACAGCAACGGAGCTACACAAAGCTACGGTTTCTCGCCCGTTGCCGGCGCACCGCTACTAGAACGAGTCCACGGGCCTGGTGAAGTGAATGCACATGGTCAAGACGATGACTACTATACAGGCCCGCTCGAATACACAAGAACCGTTGAGATCACGCAAGAAACATATGAAGCGTTGCGATGAATACCGTGGTCTGTCCGTTCGCAGTAACAGCAGTAAATCTAGCGGGTTAAAGTCCCGTCCGAGGAGTTGTCCGTACGCCTCGGTAGCATGAGGAAGCGGCGTCGTGGTAACACGGGGTCGTGAGTTTCAAACAGCAAGAGAGCAGGCCGTAACGCGGGTGAACCTATGAGTAGCCTCGAAAACGAAGTGGAGACGCCGACCCCAGGACAGAAGGGGAAGGCCGTTGGATGCGCGCTGGAACAACGGAAGTAGTGCGCATTGACTCCCGGGGGTAGCAGGGTCGGCATGTTCTCGCAGATTTATTGCCCAGTGCTGGAGACCCGTTGGCGGAGGTGGGGAGGCCACCAACTGATGCGTATAAGGAAACGAAAGCGCAGCCGCTGTCAGCGGGAGTCGGAGGGGTTCATAGTACTGCTTGAGGCGACGGGACAACTATAACCCCGCCGAGGGAAGGAACCCTGCTTTGTTCGTGCAACCGAAGAGCTGAGGATCGAGGGATTGCAGACATGCTAACCACCCGGAAACGATCAGGACGCTGCAGAGGAAGCTGTATGCCAAGGCCAAGCAAGAACCGGCCTATCGCTTTTACGCGCTCTATCACAAGGTCAGCCGTGACGATGTCCTCCATCACGCATGGCGACTGGTCAAGGCCAACCGAGGCAGTCCCGGTGTCGATGGGATGAATTTCGAGGCCATAGAAAGCGGAATCGGGATAGACACGTTGTTGCGGGAATTGGCCCGTGATCTGAAAGACAAGACCTCCGAGCCCAACCCGTGCGGCGCGTCATGATTCCCAAAGCGGATGGCAGCCTGCGTCCGCTGGGCATACCGACAATCCGTGACCGGGTCGTGCAAATGGCCGTCAAACTCATCATCGAACCGATCTTCGAAGCCGACTTCTGTGCGCACTCGTACGGATTCCGGCCCAAGAGGTCGGCCCACGATGCCGTGGATGACATTGCCAACACACTCTGGGCCGGCTACACCCACGTCATAGACGCTGACCTGTCAAAATATTTCGACAGCATCCCGCACGACAAACTGATGGCCGTGGTGGCCGAGCGCATTGTGGATGGTGGCATCTTGGCCATCATCAAGCAGTGGCTCAAAGCGCCGGTGATCGGTGAAGACGGAGCGGGCGTCAAGAAAACTGTCGGCGGCGGCAAAGCCAATCGCACGGGGACACCGCAAGGTGGTGTCATCTCTCCGTTGCTGGCCAACTGCTACCCTGCATATTCTCGACCGGATATGGCAACGGCGGCACTTGAGAGGAAAACTGCAAGCGCACTTGGTGCGCTACGCAGACGACTTTGTTGTCCTGTGCCGGAAAGATGTAGAGGAACCGCTGAAGGTGGTCAAGCACGTACTGGAACGACTGGGACTGACGCTCAACGAAGCCAAGACCCATGTCGTCGATGCCACTCAAGCAAGCTTCAACTTCCTGGGTTTTACGCTACAGATGAGTCGAGGGGCGAGAACTGGAAAGCCGTACCCGAATGTTCGACCGGCCGACAAATCGCTGAAGAAGATCAAGGCGAGGCTGACGGAATTGACGGGGCGCAACCTGACCGCCATCCCCTTGGGCGACGTGGTGGGGAATGTGAACCGCAGCCTCAGAGGCTGGGCGAACTACTTTCACTACCGAAACTCAAGTCAGGCGATGAGCAAAGTCAGGCAGCATGCGGAAGACCGGCTGCGAACGCACTTGATGAAGCGCCACAAGGTCAAAGACAGGAAAGCGGCGTTATGCCGATTTCCCCGTCGAGACCTCTACGAACGCCACGGGCTGCACAAAGTTTCCGGGACAGCCGGCTGGAACCCGGCGCATGCCTCGACATGAAGAGCATCGGAAAGCCGTGTGCGGGAGAACCGCATGCACGGTTTGATGAGGGAGGGCAGGCGAAAGCCTGTTCTCTACTCTACCCAAAAATGCTCGAGATGGAAAGCGGGTATGGACAGGGCGATCAGTACGGCAAGTCGACGCTGGTGGGACGGCGCTAGGACGGTCGCCAATGGTCCGGCATGAATACGCTCATAGCGATTCAGCAGCGATATGACAACAATCAACAACAACTGATACAGGAGCAACAAAGCATGGCATTCGTGAATGAAAAGATTTCCGAGCAGGATCGGGAGTGGGTTGCCAAGCTGGTTAATTACGAGTGCATTAAAGCGATTTCGCGCTGGATTCATAAGTTCCACATTCCAAGTTTTTGGACTGTCGACAGAGAACGAAACGCCTTCTTAATTCAGCTTGGCGGTGGCGGTTCTCCTGACGACATCGGACGAATGCCTTACGCAGTCTTGATTCTTGATGGTCAAGTGATCGTGTTCAATGTGGTTCGTCGAGGACCGGTGACGGCACAGTGGGACGGCACGTTATAGACGAAGTTCATGAGCTGATTGTGCCGTCCGTTCTCGAACTGCGTCGGGAAGGCATTAAACAGCTGTTGCGTGAGGCGCTGGAGGAAGACACCTATTGCAGACCATTTGCTGACGGTGGCACCGTAGCCGATCCCAACATGACTGCGCGCAGCAACGTCAAGTCCTTCAGCGTCGAATTCAAGTAAGAGAGCAACGATCATGGCACTCACCTATCAAGATGCACTGAGCAAAATCGGTACCGATGGCTATACCGGCGTTGACGGCTTGCGCCGTTTGGTCAACGAAACTTCCGCCATCGCGATCAATGCCGCACCGGACGCAACGCTGCTTCTGTACAGCAAAGATGTTGATGGGGTGGACGCGTGGCGCATCGCTGATACGGTCAGCAACGGCTCTGTTGATACGGACGGGCTAAAACGAGTCGTTACGATGGCGGACACCGCTGTTGCTGAGTTGTTGGACGACCCGAACTTCAAACGAGCCCTTTTTGAAGCCGTTGGGGAAAATACACAAACCTACAACCTCATCCTCGACGGAAGAGACGTCACAGGAAATCTGCGGGTAAGCAATACGTCCTTCTGGGACGACGCCTCGCGCAACCTGGCCAGTTCGGCAACGGGCAACATCGTCACGATGGCCGAGAACGCTGGAATGGATAGCGTCTTTGTCCAGTCCGAAATCGACGCGGCACTGAATAGTCAAGCCCGCACCATCAACGGCATGCTGCGCGAGGACTTGCTGCGGATGCGCAACGACCTGCTGGCCGGTTCTTCGACCATGACCGATGCTCATGTCGACTATGTCAATCGCATCATGCGCGATACGATCAACACCGGATCATTGGAGCAGACCCGTGCGCTTACGCTGGCGTTGGATAGTGGCGGAAACTTCGCAGGCGTAGGGACGAAGGCCTATCTCGATAGGATTGGATTGTCTGGCCTCGGCAGTGATTTACCCTTTGATGTCACAGGTCATCCGCCAATGATCGCGCAGTCGCGTGAAGCTATTAGCAACTCGCAGATCGCCAACGACTATCTAAAGCAATACGGACAAGAGCGTTTCGCGCTAGCCGAAGCGTCAGGCGATGCCACAAAGATGGTCGATGCCGGTCGCTGGCTTTCCAAATTAGGTGTCATGGGCGATCTGCTTTTCATTGGACTTGTAGCCCGCGACGCCAACGCCGCCTACGCCGAAGGCGACACCGCTCGTGGAAATCAGATTGTCGGTGACTGGGCGTTGGAATTTTCTGGTGGTCTGGCTGGCGGCGTCCTGGCTGCGAAGCTGGCGGCATCCGCGCTCGCGCCGTTGTATCTCACTGGGCCGGCGGGTGCCGCCATCGCCGGTGGCCTGACGCTTATCGCTGGCATCGCCGGCGGGATTGGCGGCGAGTTTGCGGTACATAGGGTCGCCGACGCCATCGCCTCTATGTTTGGTTCCGCCACAAACGTCCGCCCCCCCAACCCCGACCCCCTAACCCTGAGCCTCGACAACGATGGCCTCGAAACCATCGGCATCACCCCCACCGCCCCCATCCTCTTCGACCACGACGGCGATGCCATCAAGACCACCACCGGCTGGATCAAATCCGACGATGCCCTGCTGGTGCTCGATCGCAATGGCAACGGCCTCATGGACAACGGCTGCGAACTCTTCGGCGATGCCACCGATCTCTACACCGGCGGCAAAGCGGCTGACGGCTTCGCCGCCCTCGCACAAGAAGACACCAATCGGGATGGCAAAGTCGACGCCCTCGACGCCCGCTTTGCCGACCTGCGGCTGTGGCGCGACCTGAACCAGGACGGTCTTTCGCAAGCCAACGAACTCAGCACCCTAGAAGCGCAAGGCGTCGTCGCCCTCAACGTTGCCAACACCAGCCATGCCCAGCTACTCGCCAACGGCAACCGCATCGCCGACCTGGGCAGCTTCGTGCGCAGCGATGGCAGTGGCGGCACCCTGGCGACACGGCGCAAATGGCCGACATCGATCTGGCCAGCAACCCCTTCTACAGCCAATTCACCGATACCGTTGCCCTCACCGAAGCCACGCAGGGGCTACCTGACATGGCTGGCACCGGCATGGTCAGAAGCCTGCGCCAGGCCGCGAGTCTGGCGACGCCCGAAGGCGAGGCGCTCGCCGTCTTGCTCGGCCAGTACGCCCAGGCCACCACGCGCAGCGAACAACAGGCCTTGCTCGACCCACTGCTCGCCGCCTGGGCCGCCACCAGCCCCATGGCCACCACCTTTGCCGGTGCCTACGCCGGCCATCCCCTCACCGTCAATGTCGAGGGCGTGGCCACCGGCAGCGCCGCCTATCAGGCATGGGCCGCCAAGCTCGACATCCTCGAACGCTTCAACGGCCGCACCTTCAATGTCGTGCCGGCGGGCAATGGCGCCGTCAGCGTCACCCCTGCTGGCGGGTGCCCAGACCCTCCTTGAGCAAAGCTACGACAGCCTCAAGCAATCGGTCTATGCCGGCCTGGTCGCGCAGACCCGCTTGCAGCCCTTGCTCGATAAGGTACAGCTCACCGTGGGTGTAGCGGGCATCACGCTCGACCTGAGCGAAGTCGAGGCCGCACTCGTGGCCGGCCTGAACGCCGACCCCGTCAACGGCCTGGCCGACCTGGCCGATTTCTCCCGTGCCACTGGGTCCATGCTGGCCGGTAGCGACTGGAACCCAGCCGGGCTGCTGGGCGAGTTTCTCGATAGCCATGCGCTGACGCCCGAGATCAGCGCGGCGCTGCACGATGCCGGCATCGTCGTCAAAGGAGTTACCCCGGGGACGGCGACCGGCACCGGCTTTGCCGACGTCATTGTCGGTGCTGCGGGCAATGACGTGATCGCGGGTGGCGAGGGCAGCGATGTGCTGCTCGGGCGCGAGGGCGGCGATTCGCTCTCGGGCGAGGCGGGGAATGATGTGCTGGATGGGGAGGCGATGCTGGTGCGGGTCATTCGCGGGACGTTTATGCCGGTGCCGTTCGCAAGTCGGCGCTGGTGGGACGGCGGTTTAGATTGTGCGAATGAGATATGGAGGGTGGTCGCGTGAGCAATGACGATGAATACCGTGGTCTGTCCCCAAAAATGTGCGGGTGGCGAGGGCGACGATTTGCTGCTCGGGCGCGAGGTGACGATACGCTCTCGGGCGGGGCAGGGAATGACGGCCTGGATGGGGAGGCGATGCTGGTGCGGGTCATTCGAGGGACGTTTATGCCGGTGCCGTTCGCAAGTCGGCGCTGGTGGGACGGCGGTTTTACATTGTGCGAATGAGATATGGAGTGTGGTCGCGTGAGCAATGACGATGAAAACCGTGGTCTGTCCCCAAAAATGCTGCTAAATGACGCAAAGTGTTACGTACATAACACTTTTGCCCATTTTGTTGTTGTCCGGTCTTGACGGGTCGTTCAGCATTCGGGGCTTGCGCAACAGCCTTGCGCCGCCGGGCTACAACGGTAGGGAAGCGGTGAGAAAAATGACGACACTAAACACGAATCGAGCGGTGAGATGGACAGTGGGTATGGACAGGATGGGCACTATGGCAAGTCGGCGCTGGCGGGACGGCGCGCTGAGAACACAAGTGACAAGGGACGTCCAGTTTCAAGCATTTTCCCGTCTGCATCCAAATGATTACTGGTCACGGACGACACGTGGTCGTGATCACGATGTTAGTAATTCAATTGGCCCGAGCCAGAGATCATGATCGACGAAATGTTGCGATGGATATTTTCGGCACTTGTACAAGCGGTTTTCTTCAATTGCGGAGCGTGGATATTGAGACTGGTTACGGCTAACAGGGTAAAGATCACGCTTTCGGAATCATCACCATTCGTCGTGTTTTGCGTCTCAGTCCTTGGATTTACGGTCGTTGTTGGGGCAATTCTCGTGGCGGCATCTTTGCAAAGTTGAAAAGCGGTTAGCAAATTATTGAACAGGAGCTTTACATGAACTTTAAGGACGTTGTGACCAAGGCCGGCTTTGTAATGGGGGTCAATTGGCTTGTTGGGGCCAAGTTGTTGGGCGCTGGCGCGTTGTTACAAACGAGCGAACTTGGTGGTTTCGTTGATCCAAATCATATTGCCGGTTTCACGTACAACGAAATCGATGGTGGTTGGTACGAAACACCGCCATCGCCCGACTTGGGACAATTTGCGGGGAACATCCGGCGTCCGCGGAAAAGCAAGCATCTCTATCAGAACTTCGAGAGATTACGATACAGGCCAATACGGTTGAAGGCCGATCACCTGCCGATGAGTCCTTCATTGACAACATCGAACGTCTCTATGGGCAAATAGATAACACGGGTGAGTTAGCTGGCCTGATCGATCATTTATGGGACGTTGCCAAGTCTGTTAGCGCTGATTTGACTAAAAGCATCTCCAACACCATCGCCACCACCTTCACTACCTCCACCCAAGTCCGCCCCCACCCAAAGACCCCTAACCCTAGACCTCGACAACGACGGTCTCGAAACCATCGGCATCAACCCCGCCGCTCCCATCCTCTTCGACCACGACGGCGATGGCATTAAGACCGCCACCGGCTGGATCAAACCCGACGACGCCCTGCTCGTGTTCGACCGCGACGGCAACGGCCTCATCGACAATGGCAGCGAACTCTTCGGCGACGCCACTGACCTCTATACCGGCGGCAAAGCCGCGGACGGCTTCGCCGCCCTCGCGCAAGAAGACACCAATCTGGATGGCAAAGTCGATTCCCTAGACACCCGCTTCGCCGATCTGCGCCTATGGCGCGACCTGAATCAGGACGGTGTATCGCAAGCCAACGAACTCAGCACCCTGGCGGCGCAAGGCGTCGTCGCCCTCAATGTCGCCAGCACCAGCCATGCCCAGATGCTCGCCAACGGCAACCGCCTGGCCGATTTGGGCAGCTTCATGCGCAGCGATGGCAGTGGAGGCACCCTGGGCGACACCGCCCAGATGGCCGACATCGATCCGGCCAGCAACCCCTTCTACAGCCAATTCACCGATACCGTTGCCTCACCGAAGCCACGCAGGGGCTACCCGACATGGCTGGCGCCGGCATGGTCAGAAGCCTGCGCCAGGCGGCCAGCCTGGCCACGCCCGAAGGCGCAGCGCTCGCCGTCTTGCTTGGCCAGTACGCCCAGGCCCCCACGCGCAGCGAACAACAGGCCTTGCTCGACGAACTTCTCGCCGCCTGGGCCGCCACCAGCCCCATGGCTACCACCTTTGCCGGTGCCTACGCCGGCCATCCCCTCACCGTCAATGTCGAGGGCGTGGCCACCGGCAGCGCCGCCTATCAGGCCTGGGCCGCCAAGCTCGACATCCTCGAACGCTTCAACGGCCGCACCTTCAATGTCGTGCCGGCGGGCAATGGCGCCGTCAGCGTCACCCTGCTGGCGGGTGCCCAGACGCCCTTGAGCAAAGCCATGACAGCCTCAAGCAATCGGTCTATGCCGGCCTGGTCGCGCAGACCCGCTTGCAGCCCTTGCTCGACCGCGTACAGCTGTCGGTCAACGCAGCGGGCATCACGCCTCGACCTGAGCGAAGTCGAGGCCGCACTCGTGGCTGGCCTGAACGCCGACCCCCGTCAACGGCCTGGCTGACCTGGCCGATTTCTCCCGTGCCACTGGGTCCATGCTGGCCGGTAGCGACTGGAACCCAGCCGGGCTGCTGGGCGAGTTTCTCGATAGCCATGCGCTGACGCCCGAGATCAGCGCGGCGCTGCACGATGCCGGCATCGTCGTCAAAGGTGTTACCCCGGGGACGGCGACCGGCACCGGCTTTGCCGACGTCATTGTCGGTGCTGCGGGCAATGACGTGATAGCCGGTGGCGAGGGCGACGATGTGCTGCTCGGGCGCGAGGGCGGCGATACGCTCTCGGGCGAGGCGGGAATGATGTGCTGGATGGGGAGGCGATGCTGGTGCGGGTCATTCGCGGGACGTTTATGCCGGTGCCGTTCGCAAGTCGGCGCTGGTGGGACGGCGGTTTAGATTGTGCGAATGAGATATGGAGGGTGGTCGCGTGAGCAATGACGATGAATACCGTGGTCTGTCCCCAAAATGCACGGGCGCATCCGACTTCTCATCGGTGTCGATGGCAGGAGTACGGTTTCCCTTCCCTGCCCCACCCGCCGATATTCCGGCGGATACCGATGAGACCTCCCAGTTCCTGCGCAAGTAACTTCCCGGCATGCTCAGGGTCTCCGACCGCGTGGAACCTCGACGAGACTCGCGTTTAACGCCTCGCTTCGTGTTGCCTTCCGCTTGACAGAACAGCGTCGGCGTTCCAGATTTATGATTTCGCGGGTCAATGGCTGGCCTGCCGGTGTCCCCTGCCAACGCTTCGCCGCACACCTCGCGATGTGCAACGCATGACTCGGGGTCAAGACGGTTCGCTACTCCTTCCTTGTATTGACTTCACCAACTATCACTTGCCAGTTTGTACTGGCGCACTCTGTCCCCAAAAATGATTTCTTCGCCAAACGCGAGGCTGTGCTTGATCAATCGTATCAGGCGCTCAAAGATTCCGTGTATGGCGCTGCAAGCCTGGCTCAAGGCATCTGGACAGCCTCGAACTGAGCATCCGCGAGGCGGTGCACGCTTGGCTACCTTGAGATAGGCAACATCTGAAGTCGGCGCTGGCGGAATGAAATGTCCCGAATCGGGTTCGGCGATGCATGCCCGTTGCCGCTAACCATGGGCAGTGGCGGGTCGCCGCTTAAGTCGGTGAGCCTCAGCCCAACTAAATGACGCAAAGTGTTATGTAGATAACACTTTGGCCCAATTTGTTCTTGTCCGGCCTTGACGGCTCGTTCAGCATTCGGGCCTCGCGCAACGGCCTTGCACCTGATTGTTGGAGTGGCATGAAGATGAGATGGAGAGCGGTATGGATAGCACGATGACTACAGCAACTCGGCGCTGGTGGGACGGCGACGGGATATCTTGGCGCATCCTTGTTTGCGTTCCGGTCAATGGATCATTCGAATCTGGAGTATGAAAATGGCTTTTGAATTACGTAAATTTGCCGAAGCAGACCAACCGAAATACGACAGTCTGCATTTGAAGAATCCCTTCATACCTTTCGTTATCCAGCCGACTGGGTTGTTGATGCTGAGCGCGATGCGCTCATGAGTCGACTTTGGCGGGCGAGGCTACCTACCGCCCGAGCGTGCCGAGCCACCGTATTTTTATGCTTTTGCCTGGCACGGACAGATCGTGGAGCTTGAGGCTTATTACAGCAGCAAGACTTTGGCGACCGAGAGTTTGTGCCTCTGCACCAAATCACGTGCACCAAGGTACCCAAAGCGTTGGAAAACAAAATCGAATCAATGAAGACCTTGGTCGCAGAAGCGTTCGTCGCTTTTGAGCATAGAAGCAAATATCCAGCCAAAACAGTGACCGTCGAATTCTCCAAAATTCTCTACGTATAAATTCACGAAAAGATGACTACTCCCACACTAAGCCTGATCGATTTCGTCGACAACTGGCGCACGAGCCAAGGTATTACATCGAATATCGCGTTGAACGACGCACAAGCGACATCATTCGCCGCCGATTTGGTAGCGAGAGTCTCAACTCTTGCTGTGACCCCTTCTGACCCTACTTAATACTTCCAGTTCGGACAAGACTCATACCGGAGAAATAAATGAAGACCTCGCATGATTCGGTGTTGCCCTATTTCAGTAAGTTGTTCAGGACACCTGAAGGGTGGCTTTATCTCGTGCTTTCGTCCTCATACCTTTTGGCATTTATTTGCTTCGAGTCGGTAGTCATTTACTTGCAACAACATGATGTCCAGATAAGCAACGACTACAGAATTTCATTTATTTTCATGCCATTACTCCTACTTGCCGCCCACATCAGATTTGACATTTCTGCCAAAACTACCGGCGACCGCCTACTGACTGCGATAGCAATTTTGTGTCTAGCCGCCATACCAATTTTTCGAATTCTTCGCTAAGGATCAGCAATGCCCACAGTACTTCAAACCCTCAAAACCGTTGACACAATTCAGGATGCATATGAGGCTGCCAATGCAGAAGATTTGGCAGCGGGAGTCGCAAAACTTACTGCAATGATTGGTGTCGGTGTCGCGACAGAAATTGCAATTAGAACGGGTTGGCCATTGATCAGATTTGGCTATGCCATAACAGGTCGAATCGACCAATGGGAGAAAATTGCAGGCTTCGGAGGATGGCTTGCCGCCGAATTGACTGGTGCCACAATTGATTGGATAAATGAGCAGAATGCTGGTTCAGCATTGCATGACATGCTGTATCCGGACATCGACCCCAGTTGCGCCACCGCCTTCACCACCGCCACCCAAGTCCGCGTATTCAGAACCCCTAACCCTCGACCTCGACAACGACGGCCTCGAAACCATCGGCATCACCCCCACCGCCCCCATCTTCTTCGACCACGACGGCGATGGCATTAAGACCGCCACCGGCTGGATCAAACCCGACGACGCCCTGCTGGTGTTTGACCGCAACGGCAACGGCCTCATCGACAACGGCAGCGAACTCTTTGGTGATGCCACTGCCCTCTACACTGGCGGCCTGGCCCGTGATGGCTTCGCCGCCCTCGCACAAGAAGACACCAATGCCGATGGCAAAGTCGACGCCCTCGACGCACGCTTTGCCGACCTGCGCCTATGGCGCGACCTGAATCAGGACGGTGTATCGCAAGCCAACGAACTCAGCACCCTGGCGGCGCAAGGCGTCATCGCCCTCAATGTCGCCAGCACCAGCCATGCCCAGATGCTCGCCAACGGCAACCGCCTGGCCGATTTGGGCAGCTTCGTGCGCAGCGATGGCAGTGGAGGCACCCTGGGCGACACCGCCCAGATGGCCGACATCGATCTGGCCAGCAACCCCTTCTACAGCCAATTCACCGATACCGTTGCCCTCACCGAAGCCACGCAGGGGCTACCCGACATGGCTGGCGCCGGCATGGTCAGAAGCCTGCGCCAGGCGGCCAGCCTGGCCACGCCCGAAGGCGCAGCGCTCGCCGTCTTGCTTGGCCAGTACGCCCAGGCCCCCACGCGCAGCGAACAACAGGCCTTGCTCGACGAACTTCTCGCCGCCTGGGCCGCCACCAGCCCCATGGCTACCACCTTTGCCGGTGCCTACGCCGGCCATCCCCTCACCGTCAATGTCGAGGGCGTGGCCACCGGCAGCGCCGCCTATCAGGCCTGGGCCGCCAAGCTCGACATCCTCGAACGCTTCAACGGCCGCACCTTCAACGTCGTGCCGGCGGGCAATGGGGCCGTCTCCGTCACCCTGCTGGCGGGTGCTCAGAGCCTGCTGGAGCAAAGCTACGACAGCCTCAAGCAATCGGTCTATGCCGGCCTGGTCGCGCAGAGCCGCTTGCAGCCCTTGCTGGATAAGGTACAGCTCACCGTGGACGCAGCGGGCATCACGCTCGACCTGAGCGAAGTCGAGGCCGCACTCGTGGCCGGCCTGAGCGCCGACCCGGTCAATGGTCTCGCCGACCTGGCCGATTTCTCCCGTGCCACTGGGTCCATGCTGGCCGGTAGCGACTGGAACCCAGCCGGAGTGCTCGGCGAATTTCTCGATAGCCATGCGCTGACGCCCGAGATCAGCGCAGCACTGCAGGGTGCCGGCATCGTGGTCAAGGGAGTTACCACGGGGACGGCGACCGGCACCGGCTTTGCCGACGTCATTGTCGGTGCTGCGGGCAATGACGTGATCGCGGGTGGCGAGGGCGACGATGTGCTGCTCGGGCGCGAGGGTGACGATAACCTATCGGGCGGGGCGGGAGTGATACGCTCGATGGGGGTGCCGGCAACGATCAACTCTACGGCGGCGAGGGCGATGACCGCCTGACCGGTGGGGCGGCGCCGACACCTTGATCGCCGGCAATGGCAACGACTTGATAGCCGGCGGCACCGGCGACGATACGCTCATGGGCGAAGCCGGAAGAGATGTGTATCTCTTTCAACGGGGCGACGGTGCCGACCGAATTATTGAATACGGCGCGGCGACCGACGTGAACGTACTGCGTCTCGGGGCGGGCATTGCCGAAGCCGATGTCGCACTCAGCCGCATCCAGGACGATCTGGTGATCAGGCTCAACGGCAGCAACGACAAAGTGACGAGGTAACGACATGCTGAACGGCGAGGCGGGAGACGATGTCCTGACGGAGGCACTGGTGACGATCAGCTGTACGGCGGGGCCGGCAACGATGCGTTCACGTTTGGCCGCAACAGCGGCTGGGACACCCTGTATTGCGACGATAGCGTGGCCGGTTCGGTCGATGCGGTCGAGCTGGCCGCCGACGTGCTGCCGACGGATGTGGTGGTGGTGCGTACTGGTGCCGACTTGTTCTTGCTGCTGGGGAGCAATCGCCTGGCGATGATTGGCTATTTCGCCAACAACGAAAACGCGGCCGTGGATGAAATCCGCTTTGCCGACGGCACGGTGTGGACCGTGGCCGCGATTAAATCCCGCTTGACCGCCGCGACCGAAGGCAACGATACGCCAGTCGGCTTCGATGTCGCCGATGTGATGGATGGCCTGGGCGGAAACGACTACCTGATGGGGAATGGCGGCGATGACCAAGTGGCGGGCGGGGCGGGCAATGACACGCTCTATGGCGATGACAACAGCTTCACCAAAACCGGTAACGATACACTTATCGGTGGCGACGGCAACGACAGCTTGTATGGGGGCCCGGTAACGATGTGCTGGTCGGTGGCACCGGGGCCGACTACCTGAGTGGTGGCAAAGGCAACGACATCTATCGCTTTGGTCGGGGCGACGGCCACGACCGCATCGACGACCTTGGCCTGGCGGGCGATACGGACACCCTAGAGCTTGGCGCAGGCGTTACCAGTGACGACGTCGGCCTGTTTCGCCACGGCAACGATCTTGCGCTGGTGATCGATGGCAGCCCGACGCAGGTCTGGGTGTCCGGATACTTCAATGCCGGTGCGACGCAGATCGAGCGCATCGTGTTTGCCGATGCGACGGTTTGGGATACTGCGGCAATCAATGCCCGCGTGTTGGCTAGTGCCCAGAATGCCATGGAGGGCACGGCCGGCAACGATACCTTTGTCGTCGACCACAGCAGCGACACCATCACCGAGGCGGCCAATCAAGGCATTGATACCGTCGAGTCGAGCATGAACTGGACGCTGGGAACCAATCTCGAAAATCTTACGCTGACGGGCCCTTTGAATATCAATGGAACCGGCAATGCCCAGAACAACGTGCTCGTCGGTAACAGCGGCAACAACATTCTTGACGGTAGGGGCGGAAACGACACGCTCAAGGGCGGCGGAGGCGACGACACCTACTACATCACACCAAGCACCGCAGACACGGTGATCGAAAATGCCGACGAGGGCATTGACACGGTCATTTCGGACCTGAGCTATACCTTGGGGGCCCATGTTGAAAACCTTACGATTCAGAGTGGCTACGTCTACGGCATTACCGCGACAGGCAATGCGCTGGACAATGTGATCATTGGTCGGTCGAATGTCTATGGTGATATCATCGACGGCGGTGCTGGGGCAGACACTATGATTGGTGGCTATGACACTATCTACTATGTCGACAACATGGGTGACAAGGTGTTTGGCAGTAGCGGCAAAGTCATCAGCAGCATTGACTGGGTGATGACCGGCAGCGTGACCACGCTGGAACTCGGCGCTGGCAGCACGGCGATTGCGGGCACCGGCAGCGCCGGCAACAACATCCTGAAGGGCAATCAGAACGCCAACCTGCTCTATGGCATGGACGGCAACGACAGCTTCTTTGGCGGGCAGGGCGTTGACACGCTGTTTGGTGGCCGGGGGAAACGACAGCTATTACCTCGACCCGCAGCGCATCACAAGCGCGGTACCGACCTACTATTACACCCTGCCGCCGGCTGAGGACACGATAGTCGAACTGGCCGGCGAAGGGATCGATACGGTCTTCAGCGTCTATGACTACACGCTCGGTGCCCATCTGGAAAACCTGACGCTGGAAGCATAAGGGCCGATCGCATGGATGGTGGCGTGGGTAACGACACCTACTACGTCGACAATGTCGGGGATGTCGTCGTCGAAGCGGCGGGGGCATTCGGCATTGATACGGTCATGGCGAGCTTGAGCTGCAGCTTGGGTGCCAATGTCGAAAACTTGGTGTTGACGGGCACGGATGCGGACAGCGCGACCGGCAATGGCGGCAACAATCGCCTTGATGGTTCGCAAAACGCGGCGACAAACATCCTCACGGGCGGTTTGGGCGACGACATCTATGTCCTGGGCACGGGCGATAGCATCGTCGAGTTTGCCGGCGAAGGCACCGACACCGTCGAAACCAGCAACAGCTACATGCTCACCGCCGTGTTGGAGAACCTCACCTGATTGGAACCGGGGCGACCATGGGGTCGGAAATGCGGCCGACAACGTCTTGGATGGTTCGCGCAACACGGCGCGCAATGTTCTGGTCGGCCTGGCAGGAAACGATACGTATCGGGTCGACGCGAATGATGAAGTCGTCGAAACCGCGGATGGCGGGCTGGACACGGTGATCAGCATGAGCGATAGCTATGTGCTGGGCGCCCATCTCGAAAACCTCACCATTGGCGGTTACATGGAACATCGCAGCGCCACCGGCAACGGGCTGGCCAATGTCATGCTCGGCAACGCCGGTAACAATGTGCTCGATGGGGTGCCGGTGCTGACACGTTGCGCGCTGGCAACGGCAACGACACCTACATTGGCGATGATCAGGGCGACCTGGGCGTAGAGGAGCAGTCTCAGGGTATCGATACGGTCAAGTCGAGCGCGAGCTACAGCTTGGGCGCCAATGTTGAAAACCTTGTCTTGCTGGGCACCGCCGCCATCGCCGGAACCGGCAACGATCTGGACAATACGCTGGAAGGCAACTCGGCGGCGAATACTCTCAGCGGTGGTTTGGGCAATGACATCTATGTGGTGGATGAGTTGGATACTCTGGTCGAGTTGGCCAACGAAGGTTGGGATTCCGTACTCCAACGTCAGCATGACCTTGACAGCCAACGTCGAGGCGCTGGTGCTGACCGGTGTCAATGCGATCAATGGCACCGGCAATGCGACAGACAACAGACTGGACGGCAATGCCGCAAATAACGTGCTCGATGGCGCGGCAGGAGTCGATAGCATGGTCGGCTATGCGGGCGATGACACCTATGTGGTCGATAACATCTCAGATACCGTTACCGAAAGTGCCAACGAGGGTACCGATACCGTCAGCTCAAGCGTTACTTACACGCTTGGCGCCAACGTCGAAAATCTTGTCTTGGTCGGTACAGGCGCGATCAAAGGTACCGGCAATGCCTTGGACAATGTGCTGATTGGAAACATCGCCGCCAATGTGCTCGCCGGTGGTGCCGGCAACGACACCTACTATGTCGGCACGGGCGACACCGTGACCGAAGGGTCGAATGCCGGCTCCGATACCGTCGTATCCGACATCACCTGGACTCTGGGCAACAACCTGGAAAACCTCACCTTGACCGGCACCGCCGCCATCAACGGCACCGGCAACACCCTCGCCAACCAGATCGTGGGCAATGCCGCCAACAACACGCTTAACGGCGGCACAGGCGCCGATACCCTGATCGGCGGTGCCGGCAACGACACCTATATCGTCGATGCCACTGGCGATGTCGTCACCGAGCTCCTTAACGAAGGCACCGATACCGTCAATTCAAGTGTTACCCATACCCTGGCGGCAAACGTCGAGAACCTGACCCTGACTGGCACGTCAGCGATCAACGGTACCGGCAATGCGCTGGACAACGTGCTCACAGGCAACAGTGCAATCAACACCCTGACCGGTGGCGCGGGTAACGACACGCTCAACGGCGGCAGTGGTGCCGACAAGCTGCTCGGCGGCGACGGCAACGACACCTACGTGATCGACAACACCGGCGATGTGATCACAGAAAACGCCAACCAGGGTATCGACCTGGTGCAATCGAGTGTGACACACACACTCGCGGCCAACGTCGAGAATCTCACGCTGACCGGCACCAGTGCGATCAACGGCACGGGCAACACGCTTGACAACGTGCTGTCGGGCAACTCCGCCGTCAATACCTGACCGGCGGTGCCGGCAACGACACGCTCAACGGTGGCGCGGGTGCAGACAAAATGCTCGGTGGGACCGGCAACGATAGCTACTTTGTCGACAACACCGGCGATGTGGTCACCGAGAAAGCGAACGAGGGCACCGATACGGTCAACAGCACACTGACCTACACCCTAGCCACCAATCTGGAGAACCTCACCCTGACCGGCACCGCGGTGATCAATGGCACGGGCAACGCGGTTGCCAATGTCCTGATCGGCAACAGTGCCGCCAACACGCTGACTGGTAACGCCGGCAACGATACGCTCGATGGCGCGGCGGGTGCCGACACGCTGATCGGCGGCACGGGCAACGATAGCTATGTGCTGGGTCGCGGCTATGGAGCCGACCTGATCCGGAGAGAACGACACCACCGCAGGCAATACCGACATAGCAAAGTTCATGTCCGGTATCGCCACTGATCAGATTTGGTTACGGCATGTGGGTAATAACCTGGAAGCCAGCATCATCGGCACGGGCGACAAGCTGACTATCGAGAACTGGTACACCGGCAACGCCTATCACGTCGAGCAGTTCAAGACAGCGGATGGCAAGACACTGCTCGACAGTAACGTCGAGGCTTTGGTCCAGGCCATGGCGGCCTTTGCGCCGCCATCGGCTGGTCAGAGCACGCTGCCGCAGAACTATCAGGACGCACTGGGAGGGTAATCGCCGCCAATTGGCAGTAACGGGGATGCTTCACCTCGACGGGTTGCGCAAGTAAATGAGCCAAAAGGGCACTGGCTTTGTGAATCCCAATCAGGACGCGGCGGTGAAGATCGAGACCACCTCATTCACCAAGTACGGGACGATTCCGGCTCAGGTGATGCATGTATCTCACGATGCGATCAATGACGAGAAGCGGGGCTTGATTTGTGCCAGCCGGGTCAAACTCGACCGGGCGACGATGCGGGTGGAGGACAAGACGGTGAATCTGTCGCCGGGGATGGCGGTGACGGTGGAGATCAAGACCGGGCGCAGACGAGTGCTTGAGTATTTCTTGAGTCCGTTGTTGGTTCGGGCGTATGAGGGGTTGGGGGAAAGATAGGAGCAATTAGCGATGACAAACTGGATTAAAACAAAAAGGAAAAGGAAGTGGCTAACCAACAGCAGCGAAGTGCGTCAAGTCGGCGCTGGTGGGACGGCGATTTCGACTGTCCGAGTGGTGAATGGAGGTTGCCGACATCCCCCTGAGTCAGAATAGTTGTCGCCCCACCCAGAAGCGGATGATCCGCTGGAAAGCGATAGCAAATGAACCGGAAAGCATACCCTGAGGAATTCAGGGAACAGGCCTTGAGCAAAGCCAGAGCACGAGGCGAACGAACACTGGCAGACATAGCCAAGGAACTCAATGTCTCGCTGGGGACCTTGAAAGGCTGGATTCAGCAACAAAACAAAGCGCAAGCGCTCACGGGGCAACCTACCCATCTGCCAACGAATTTAGCATCGAGTCAATGGAGTGCTGAAGAACGTCTGAGTGCGCTGCTCGAAAGCCATGGCTACAAAGATCAGGCCCTGCATGCCTGGTGTCGTGAGAAAGGCGTGTTCGAACAGCAACTACGGCAGTGGCATCACGAGTTTTGCCAGCCCAGCAAAGGGCACTTGCCGGCGGAGCTGCCTTGCGGCAAGCCAAACAAAGGAACGACCAACTGGAACGTGAATTGCGGCGCAAAGACAAAGCGCTGGCGGAGGCAGCGGCGCTGTTAGTTCTGCAAAAAGTTCCAGGCGCTGTGGGAGGACGAGGAAAATGACCGGCCTGACACAGCGCCAAGACCTGATCTTGCTCATCAAACACGCCTGTCACAGCGGCGCGGCTCCATCAAGCCTGCCGGCTGCTCGGCCTGAGTAGTCGCACCGTGCAACGGTGGTTACGTCCCCGACTCAGCCAAGAGCCGACTCCTGCGTTGGCACCGCCGGGGCGAGAGGAGCCGCAGGCGACGGTAGCCCCAGCGGTGCCAACGCGCCTGACGGATCCGGCATTGAGCGCGCCGGCTTCCAGTCACGCAGATCCTGAAGCGCCAACGTCTTCCCGATCATCCCCTGGATACCCCTGAGCCAGGATCGCCGTCAAGCCGGACTGCGTCGGGCCGTCACACCCACAACAAGCTCACCGACACCGAGCGCGCCGCCATCATGGCCGTCAGAACAGTCAGGAGTTCAAGGACTTGCCACCGAGCCAAATGGTGCCTCGCCTGGCCGATCAGGGCCGCTATCTGGGCAGTGAGTCCACCTTTCAACGACTGTTGCGACACCACCATCAGCACACGCACCGCCGCTTGGAACGGGCACCTCAGCGACGGCACAAGCCCAAAGCCCACATCGCTACTCACATCAATCAGCTGTATTCGTGGGACATCACCTTGCCTACGCAGATCAAAGGCCAGTACTACTACCTCTACCTGTTTGTGGATATTTTTAGTCGCTACATTGTCGGTGCGCATGTCTTTGCGAGTGAAAGCGCCGATCTGGCGGCACAAGCGCTGCAGGAGGTCTGCTCGCAGCAAGGGGTATTGCCAGGTCAAGTGGTTTTGCACTCGGATAACGGTTCGCCAATGAAGGGACAATCCATGCTGGCCATGATGCAGGCCTGGGGTGTGGAACCTTCCCGTAGCCGCCCTCGGTGAGTAATGACAACCCGTATTCAGAATCGTTGTTTCGTACCTTGAAGTACCGCCCGCTCATGCCCGTACGCCCGTTTGAGTCGATCACGGCGGCCCGCCAGTGGGTCGTCGGCGGTGGCTTGGTATAACGAGGAGCATCGCCATAGTGCGATTGGTTTCGTCACGCCGGCTCAGCGTCATGCCGGTCAGGATGCTCAGTTGCTGACTCAGCGCTCGCTACTCTATGCCCAAGCCCGTGCCCAGCATCCTCACCGCTGGTCGCGTGGCATACGTAGATGGTCACCAGTCTCTACGGTGTTTCTTAACCCTGACAAACCGACTGCTCAGGAGAACTTATGACTCGTTACTGACCCGCTGTAATTCAACTTTAGCGACAACATATTGACTTCTACCGACATGAACGAAGAACGAGAGATTTCCAAAAAATCTTTTTCAATATCGCAGTGGCTATTGATTATCGGCATCGTCGCAGCAGCGTTTGTCGCGGGATTCTTCATGACCCTCAAAGGAAGGGATGCGGAGCTTGAGTCGCGGGTCATCGAGGGGATACAGACCACGATGAGCGGACAGGATCGCGCAACCATCGATTTGTCCAAGTTATCTGACAAGACAATATCTGTTGTCTGCCTGCAAGGACCTTATGCCGAACGAAAGGACTTCCAAAAGCGGATAGGTCGGACGTTCAAAACGAGGGTCAGATGGAAGGACCTCGAAGAAGATTCGTTTATCTGGTGGATGTTTTTGAGAGGACGGTACGGAAGCCTGGATAGAAGTCCCGCGTTCTCTTATGGATGCTACTGATAGACAACTTCTTTGTTCTAAGCCGGGTAAGGCTTTGGTCCATGTCGAGAAGAGCGCCTCGTTTATCGCCTATCACTTTTAAGGAAAAATATGTCAGACTATTTAGCGCATTTACTTGCTGTAAAGTTTCGCAACTACGCCAAGAACACCGCTGACAGTATTGGAGACCAAGATGGAAAAACACCTCTTGTCAACCTTGGTGGCAATGACGAGATGGACGCTTATAGACATGCATTGGCGGGTGCATATTGGTCTCGCTACGGTGGCGAAGGATTGTCCAAGCAACTAGGAGATGACCATGAAGATAGATTTCAAAGTCCGACAAATGCGGCGGCTGAAAGAAACATGGACAAGTGGAACAACAATGTCGGTCGCGAAGAGTTCAAGAGATGGAAAGAGGCAAGTGAATCGGGTCAGACAACACAATCTTTGGATGAATGGATTTATGATGCGGTGAAGCAAGGGGCGACGATAAACAAGATAAATGACCCGACAGAAACGCGTCAATGGATTGAGCCACCCAGCTCGGAGCAGGGTACTGAGGGAGATCCCTTTACAGGAATGCCTTGGCCAGTCGGTCCTGATGGTGATGACCTCATCGGCACCCTTTCCGGCCTTTTCCAAACCGCCAAATCCACCGTCAGCCCACTAATCCTCGATCTCGACGGCGACGGGATCGAGACCGTCGGCCTTGCCGCCGACCTCCACTTCGACCACGATGGTAACGGCTTTGCCGAGCAGACCGGCTGGGTGGGTCGGGACGACGGACTGCTGGTGCTTGACCGCAACGGCAACGGCGCCATCGATTCCGGCACCGAACTCTTCGGCAACAACTCCGCGCTCGTCAACGGCAGCAAGGCCCCCAACGGCTTTGATGCGCTCGCCGAGCTTGATGGCAACCACGATGACATCATCGACGGCAATGACGCCGCCTTCGCCGAATTGCGGGTCTGGAAGGATGGCAACAGCAACGGCATCGCCGACACCGGTGAACTGCTCACGCTCACCCAGGCCGGCGTGCAATCGCTGGCGACCGGCTATACCAATTCCTCTACGGTCGATGCCAACGGCAACGCCCACAAGCAGATCGGTGCCTTCACCAAGACCGATGGCGGCAGCGCCTCCCTCACCGACGTCTGGTTCGCCAGCGACCTTGCGCGTACTGTCGACCAGAACCTTGTCGCCGTCGACGCCGCCATCGCCGCGCTGCCCGAGGTCGCCGGCTTCGGCAACGTCCATAGCCTGCGCCAGGCCATGGCGACGGACGCCAGTGGGCATCTGCAAGCGCTGGTGGCGCAATACACCGTTACCGACGATCCACTGCCCGCGCCGCCACGGTCGCCAATCTCATCTACGCCTGGGCTGGCGTCGAAGGCATTGCTCCGAACAGCCGGGGAAGCTATTTACCCGATGCGCGCAAATTGGCGGCGCTGGAAGCCTTCATGGGGCAGGGTTTCATCCAGGGCTCGGGTACCAATGCGGGGACGAACAACCCGGGGGGAAATTCGGCCAACGTGCTGCTGCAAGCATTCGATACGTTGATCGGCTATGTGGAAGGCCAGCTCCTGCCGCAAACCCGGCTCAAGCCGTTGTTTGACAGTATCGGCTTGCGTTGGAACAGCAGCAGCGGGGAGGTAGCGCTGGATGTCAGCCCGACGGTAGCGCTGCTTCAGGCAGACTACGCACTGGACCCCGTGGCGACGCAACAGCGGATTCAGGAGCTTGTGCATGGACTCAAGGCGATGGGGGCACCTGGAATTGACTTGCTACTAGAGATTCATGCGCACGGTGATCTGAACGGCGACAGCTTCGCGGTACAGATTGCGTCGATGGGGAGGCGATTTCCAGCGCGGCGATGCCGCTAACAACGCACTTTCCGGAAATGGCGGATATGGCATGCTCATGGGTGAGGCTGGCAATGACACCCTCACCGGCGTCGGGCACAGCCTACTGCTGGGGGGTGCAGGTGATGACGTCTATGTCGTGACAGGCCTAACCGACATAATTATTGAAGAGGCCAACTCGGGCATCGACACCGTGCAAAGCGCAGCGAGCCATACGCTGGCCGACAATGTCGAAAACCTCACGCTGACAGGCAGCGGGTCTGTCAACGGAACGGGTAATGCGCTGGACAATGTCATTGTGGGCGGGACGGGGAAAAATATCCTCTTAGGCCTGGCCGGCAACGACAGCGTGACCTTCGGTGCCTCCAGCAACACCGTCGACGGAGGCAGCGGCAACGACCTGATCAAAGTGGCGAGCCAGACCTATCGATACCAATACAACAGCGTCAATACGCTGCAGGGTGGCACGGGCGACGACCGGATTGAAAGCGGCAACAGCGCGGACACCTATCTGTTCAACCGGGGCGACGGGCGGGACACGATCAACGACAACGATGCATACGGCTACGGCAAGACCGACCGGATCGTGTTCGGGAACGGCATTACCCAAGGCGATCTGAGTGGCTACCGGATGGGCAACCATCTGGTGCTGAGGATCAACGATGCGACCAACCCGACGGCCAGCGACCAGATTACCGTCGAGGACTGGTATGTCTCGACTCAGTATCAGATCGAGAGCCTGCAGTTCGCTGATGGCAGCAGCCTGAGCGCCGTGCAACTGACTGCGCTGTGCAACAATGTCTACGGCACCGGGGCAGCGGACACGATCAATGGCTTCGCGGACAACAACACCATCTACGGACTGGATGGCGACGACATCATCACCGACATCGGCGGCACAAATGTCATGTATGGCGGGGCCGGCAACGACACAGTGACCTACGCCATCGGCTCAAGCAACTCCGTCGACGGAGGCAGCGGCAACGATCTGATCCGGGTGGCGAGCCAGACCTATCGATACCAATACAACAGCGTCAACACGCTGCAGGGCGGCACGGGCGACGACCGGATTGAAAGCGGCAACAGCGCGGACACCTATCTGTTCAACCGGGGCGATGGCCGGGACACGATCAACGACTACGATTACTACGGTTACGGCAAGACCGACAAGATCGCGTTCGGGGCGGGCATCGGCCAGGGCGATCTGATCGGCACTCGTGTCGGCAATAATCTGGTGCTCAAAATCAATGACCCCGCCAACACATCGGTGACGGACCAGATCACCGTAGAGAACTGGTTCCACCTCATCGCAATACCAGATCGAGAGCTTCCAGTTCGCGGACGGCAGCACGCTGAGTGCGCCACAAGTGACGGTGCTGGGTAACAACTTGTACGGGACGGACGGGGCCGACACCCTCAGCGGCTTCGCGGACAACAACAATATCCACGGTCTGGACGGCAACGACACGATCACCGACAGCTACGGCAGCGACATGATTGATGGCGGCGCGGGCGACGATATGATCATCGACCAAGGTGCCGGTACGAACGTATTGCGTGGCGGGGCAGGCAACGACACGATTACCTTCAGCTGCGACGCTAACAACACCATTGATGGCGGCAGCGGCAATGACCTGATCAAGGTCGCGACCTACCACACCGGGAGCAGCAGCTATAACAGCAGCAACACCTTTCAGGGTGGTGTGGGGAACGACCGTATCGAGAGCAGCAACGGAACGGATACGTACCTTTTCAACCGGGGCGACGGGCAAGACATCATCAGCGATACTGATCATGGGGTTCGAGGTAAAGCCGACCGGATTGTATTCGCGGCCGGCATTAGTCTGAGTGACGTTAGCCTGAGTCGCGTTGGGAGTCATCTGGTGCTCAAGGTCAACGACCCGGCCGACCCATCGGTGACGGACCAGATCACCGTAGAGAACTGGTTCGCCTCATTGCAATACCAGATCGAGAGCTTCCAGTTCGCGGACGGCAGCACGCTGAGTGCGCCACAAGTGACGGTGCTGGGTAACAACCTGTACGGGACGGACGGGGCCGACACCCTCAGCGGCTATTCGGACAACAACAATATCCACGGTCTGAACGGCAACGACACGATCACCGACAGCTACGGCAGCGACATGATTGATGGCGGCGCGGGCGACGATATGATCATCGACCAAGGTGCCGGTACGAATGTATTGCGTGGCGGGGCAGGCAACGACACGATTACCTTCAGCTGCGACGCTAACAACACCATTGATGGCGGCAGCGGCAATGACCTGATCAAGGTCGCGACGTACCACACCGGGAGCAGCAGCTATAACAGCAGCAACACCTTTCAGGGTGGTGCGGGGAACGACCGTATCGAGAGCAGCAACGGAACGGATACGTACCTTTTCAACCGGGGCGACGGGCAAGACATCATCAGCGATACTGATCATGGGGTTCGAGGTAAAGCCGACCGGATTGTATTCGCGGCCGGCATTAGTCTGAGTGACGTTAGCCTGAGTCGCGTTGGGAGTCATCTGGTGCTCAAGGTCAACGACCCGGCCGACCCATCGGTGACGGACCAGATCACCGTAGAGAACTGGTTCGCCTCATTGCAATACCAGATCGAGAGCTTCCAGTTCGCGGACGGCAGCACGCTGAGTGCGCCACAAGTGACGGTGCTGGGTAACAACCTGTACGGGACGGACGGGGCCGACACCCTGACGGGAGTAAATGGCTATGCCGGCACGATTTGCGGATTGGGCGGCAACGATACATTGACGGGTACGTACTCGAACGACACTCTCGACGGGGGCATCGGGTTGGACACTTTAAGTGGCGGTAGCGGCAACGACACGTATGTCCTTGGACGCGACTATGGCGCTGATCTGATCCGAGAGAACGACACCACTGCAGGCAACACCGACGTAGCAAAGTTCATGTCCGGCATCGCCACTGATCAGATCTGGTTACGGCATGTGGGCAATAACCTGGAAGCCAGCATCATTGGCACCAGCGACAAGCTGACCATCGAGCACTGGTATACCGGCAACGCCTATCACGTCGAGCAGTTCAAGACAGCGGATGGCAAGACACTGATCGACAGCAACGTCGAGGCGCTGGTTCAGGCCATGGCGGCCTTTGCGCCGCCTTCGGCTGGCCAGAGCACGCTGCCGCAGAACTATCAGGACGCACTGGGAGGGGTAATCGCCGCCAATTGGCAGTAACGGGGATGCTTCACCTCGACGGGTTGCGCAAGTAAATGAGCCAAAGTGTTATGTAGATAACACTTTGGCCAATTCTTCGCTTGTTCGGTCCAGCCTCACCCTTCAGCATTCGGACTCCGCGCAAACCCCGTGCGCTTACCTAGCCCGATGCCATGAAAAATCCCCCACAGCGCAGCCCTGAACTGACTGTCGTTACCGATACCGGCACTCCCCAAACCCCACCACCTCCGTCCGCCCAAGACACAAGCGCCGCTGACACCGGGCTGATTGGCCTGACCATGCTGGCTCGCTTTCACGGAGTCGCCGTCGACCCCGCCCAGCTCGCCCATGAGTATCAAGAAGACGGCCAACCCCTGGGCATCCCGCAGATCCTGCTCGCCGCCAAGCGCCTGGGCCTCAAGGCCACGCTGGTGCGCAGCGAAGCCGCCCGCCTGGACCGCACCCCGCTACCAGCCCTGGCCGTGGACATGGACGGCCGCTTCTTCCTGCTCGCCCGCTACGACGCCACCCCCGGCGCAGAAAAGGCCCTGATCCAGGAACTCGGCGCGGGTGGCTCGGCGAATCCGGCACCCGTCGCCGATGCCGCCGCCAACTCGGCCAACCGCCCCCGCATCCTCACCCTTAGCGAACTCACCACCCGCTGGAACGGCCAACTCATCCTCTTCGCCTCCCGCGCCTCACTGGCGGGCGAACTCGCCAAGTTCGACTTCACCTGGTTCATCCCCGCCGTCGTCAAATACCGCAAGCTCTTGGGCGAAGTACTGCTGGTCTCCCTCGTGCTGCAACTGTTTGCCCTGGCCACGCCGCTGTTCTTCCAGGTGGTGATGGACAAAGTACTGGTACATCGGGGCATGAGTACCCTCGACGTCATGGCCGTCGGCCTTTTGGTTGTTTCGCTGTTCGAAGTCGCCCTCTCGGGCCTGCGCACCTACGTCTTCGCTCACACCACCAGCCGTATCGACGTCGAACTAGGCGCCCGCCTGTTCCGCCACCTGCTCAATCTCCCACTGGCCTACTTCCAGGCCCGCCGCGTCGGCGACACCGTCGCCCGGGTGCGCGAATTGGAGAACATCCGTCAGTTCCTCACCGGCAATGCCATCACGCTGGTGCTCGACCTGTTGTTCTCGGTGGTGTTCATCGCCGTCATGTTCTATTACAGCCCCTTGCTGACACTGGTAGTAGTGCTCTCGCTGCCCTGTTACCTGGGCCTCTCGCTGGCCATCACGCCGCTCTTGCGTGCCCGGCTCAACGAGAAATTCAACCGCGGCGCCGAGAACCAGTCCTTCCTGGTCGAGACGATTAACGGCATCGACACCGTCAAGGCCATGGCCGTCGAACCACAGATGACCCGCCGCTGGGACAACCAGCTCGCCGGCTATGTCGCCGCCGGGTTTCGCACCGCCAGCCTGGGCACCATCGCCCATGAGGGCGTCAACCTCATCGGTAAGCTGGTCACTATCGTCACCCTCTGGCTGGGTGCCCGCCTGGTGATGGAAGGCCAACTGTCCATGGGCCAGCTCATCGCCTTCAACATGCTCGCCGGCCGGGTCGCCACACCGGTGATGCGCCTGGCCCAGCTCTGGACCGACTTTCAGCAGACCGGCCTCTCGGTACAGCGCCTGGGCGACATCCTCAATGCCAAAACCGAGACTGCCGGGGGCGCGGCCGGCACCGCCAAGGGCGCGTTGCCCCCAATCGCCGGGCGCATTGAGTTCGATAACGTCGTCTTCCGCTACCGCCCCGACGGCCCCGAAGTGCTGCGCAGTATTGCGCTCACCATCAAACCCGGCGAAGTCATCGGCATCGTTGGCCGTTCCGGTTCGGGTAAAAGCACCCTGACCAAGCTCGCCCAGCGCCTCTACCTGCCCGAGCGTGGCCGCGTGCTGGTCGATGGCATCGATCTGGCCCTGGCCGACAGCTCCAGCCTGCGCCGCCAGATCGGCGTCGTGCTGCAAGAGAACATGCTGTTCAGCCGCACCATCCGCGAGAACATCGCCCTGGCCGACCCCGGCCTGCCGCTGGAAGCGGTGATCCAGGCCGCCAAACTGGCCGGTGCCCACGACTTCATTCTGGAATTGTCCGAGGGGTACGACACCCCCGTCGGTGAGCACGGCTCGACGCTTTCGGGCGGACAGCGCCAGCGCATCGCCATTGCCCGGGCCCTGATCAGCAACCCGCGCATCCTGATCTTTGACGAAGCCACCAGCGCCCTTGACTACGAGTCCGAGCGCATCATCCAGAACAACATGAAGGCCATCTGCCAGGGCCGCACCGTGCTGATCATCGCCCACCGGCTCAGTGCCGTGCGCGATGCCAGCCGCATTGTGGTCATGGAACGCGGCCAGATCGTCGAGCAGGGTACGCACGCCGAACTCTTGCGCCATGAAGCCGGGCAATACACTCGGCTGCATCGGCTGCAGATGGCGTGAGGAGACGACCATGAACACAAAAGTCGCAGCCCTGACCTCCTCGCTGACCTCATCGCTGGCGGCTGCCCGCATTCATACCCAAGCCCTGCGCGATCTGTGGCAACGCTACAGCGCTATCTTCCGCGCCGTCTGGGCACAACGAAAACAACTCGACCCGGCTCCGCGTCTGCCGCACGAAGCCGCCTTCCTGCCGGCGGCATTAGAGTTGCAAGAAACCCCGGTCTCACCCGCCCCGCGCATTGCTATGTGGATGATCATCAGCTTTGCGGCGCTGGCGCTGCTCTGGAGTATCTTCGGGCGCATCGACGTGGTCGCCACGGCACAAGGCAAGATCGTGCCCAGTGACCGCACCAAAGTAATCCAGCCGTTGGAGACGGCCATGGTCAAGGCCATCCATGTCAGCGACGGTCAGACGGTCAAGGCGGGGGATGTGCTGATCGAGCTCGATGCCACCAATGCGCAGGCGGATACCACGCGCACGGCGAACGATGAACTCACGGCACGGCTGCAGGCCTTGCGCGCGCAAGGCCTGTTGGCAAGTCTGACCAGTGGCAAGATGCCGGTGCTGACATCACCGCAAGTCGGTGATGGTGGGACGGCGATAAACGGTGATTCGCTCTCCGCCGAGCGCCTGGCCCAGGAGCAACGTCTGCTCGACGGCCAATACAGCGAATATCAGGCCAAGTTAAGCCGTATCGAAGCCGAGATCGCCAAGCGCGAGGCGGAGCTGGCCTCCACGCAAACGATCGTGCGCCGTCTGGAACAAACCGCCCCCATTGCGCGCCAACGTGCGCAGGACTTCAAAGACCTGGTCGACAAAAACTTCATCTCCAAGCACGGCTTTCTGGAAAAGGAACAAGTGCGCATCGAGACCGAGGGCGAGCTGGCGACCCAGCAAAGCCGGCTCCGGGAACTGGCGGCGGCACTCATGGAAGCCAAGGCCCAGCGCACCGCGCTGCTGGCCGAGACGCGACGCCTGGCGCTGGACAGCCTGAATGAAGCGGCGCAGAAATCGACCAGCTACGGCCAGGAACTGGTGAAGAACCAGGCACGGGGCAGGACGTTGACGCTGATTGCGCCTGTGGATGGCACGGTGCAGCAACGGGCGGTGCATACGGTCGGCGGCGTGGTGACACCTGCGCAGGCCTTGATGATGGTGGTGCCGCAGGACCATGCGCTGGAAGTGGAAGCCTTCCTGGAGAACAAGGACATCGGCTTTGTGAATCCTGACCAACATGCCGAAGTGAAGATCGAAACCTTCTCCTTCACCAAGTACGGCACCATCCCCGCGACCGTGACGCACGTCTCGCACGATGCGATCAATGATGAGAAGCGCGGGCTGATTTATTCCAGCCGGGTGCAGCTAGCACGCTCCACGATGCGCTTGGACGACAAGACGGTCAATCTGAGTCCGGGTATGGCGGTGACGGTGGAGATCAAGACGGGACGCCGACGGGTGATTGAGTATTTCTTGAGTCCGTTGTTGCAGCATACGAATGAGAGCTTGAGGGAGCGGTAAGGAAATGGCGATGCCAAGCGTGAATGAAACAATGCGAGGAAAAGTGGGTATGGGACGAGGGATCAATTATTGGTTTTTTGATATTTCGACTGACTCGCAAGCAATTTGACACGGCGCGCTCAAAAACCAGTGCAACATTATCGGGAGAAAATGTTGCATGGGAAAACACTACAACAGTTGAGCATTGAAGAGCGGACGCTGATCCAAACCCAACTGGCGATAGGGGTTAAACCGGCGGCGATTGCCAAGGGGTTGGGACGGTGCGCATCGACGATTTCGCGTGAGTTGAAGGAAACGGATGGGTTCGACCGAAGTCGCAGCGAGCGCGTGGGCGACCGCTGCTGGCGGGAGGGTATCGCTGTGAGGAAGCGCACCGGCGCGCGCAGGCCTGCACGACGAAGCCACGCGTTGAACGTCGGCTGAGACCTGGCACGCCGTTGTGGGAGCGGGTTTGCCACTACCTCAAGGCGAGATACTCGCCGGAGCAGATTGCTGGCACACTGGCGCTTGTGCATCCCGATACACCCTCCCTGCAGGTTTCGCACGAGACCATCTACACCGCCATTTACGCAATGCCTCGTGGTGAGTTGCGCACCGAGGTCATTGGTTGGTTGCGCTTTGGTCATGCCAAGCGCCGCCCCGGGCGCGTGGCGAAGACCGGCGTGGTCGTATTCCCGCTATGGTCAGCATCCATGACCGGCCGCCTGGTGGACGAACGCTTGGTGCCGGGCCACTGGGAAGGTGACCTGATCAAAGGCGCGTTCAACCGTTCGGCGATTGGCACGCTGGTGGGCGCACCACGCTGTTCACGTGCTCTCTCGGATGGAGGATGCCAGTGCCGAATCCGCGCTCAGTGGCTTCAGCCATGTGCTCAATCGCATCGAGGCGCAGAAGCGGCTTTCGCTGACCTACGATCAGGGCAAAGAGATGACTGAACACCAGCGTTTGAGCCAGGCCACCGGGGTGGACGTCCTTGCTGATCCCCAAGCCCATGGCAGCGTGGCATCAACGAAAACACCAACGGCCTGCTCAGACAGTACTTCCCAAGGGAACTGATTTGAGTGCGTTCACTCAAGATGAGCTCGATGCCGTTGCTTGGCAATTGAACACGCGTCCTCGCAAATCCCTCGGCTTCAACTGTCCCGCCGAATTGTTCTCTGCAGACGCTTTTGACTTCAGGCATCATCACGCTTCACTTTTTGCACTTGGTCATTGAAACCGCCCACTGATAAAGCCGCTGTTACGTTTTCAGAGCGCTTGGTCTTGTTTGGTTTGTTAGCAGTATTGGTATTTTTGACGTTCTATTACTCATGAAGTCACGTGGAGACTAGGTTCATTCTGAATTAAGCCAATACCCGCGGCTATCACCAGGACGTCACTCCAGCAGTTTGCGCCCCTCATACCACTGCTCAGCGGCACAACTCGTCTCAAGCACCGCCAGTACAGCGGCCGACAACTCGTGTTTGCCGGCGGGGAGATTGAGCCCTTCGTAGGCACGACTGGTGCCCGAGATGATGACTTCGCATTGCAGTGACAGGTTCAGTATCTGCGGGAGAGTCGGCTGGTTCGTTGCACAGGCTGCGGCCGACAGTGAATGGGCTTTTCGGCAAACGGCAGGCCGGTACTTGTAGATGGAGCACAGGTCGCCGTCGAGAAATGCGCATCGAATTCGTTCGTTGGCCGGGCCACTCTGGCGACGCTCACGTTGCAGGCGCAGCGACTCGATGAGTGACTTGACCCGACCCTCAGGCAGCGAGCGTACGGCAGCGGCAATATGCAGCGCTTCGGGGTCAGATACCTCGACTTTTGCGCTACAGCAGAAGCAGCAACCGGGTCTGCACTCGGGCTGCAGTTCATCCGAGGTATGCGCATTGACGACCGCGTCAACGCTGGTGTGCAACGAATTCACGAATGCAATGGCCTGCCATGCCTCAGTGGCCCGGCGAACGACGCGGGATGCCGCGGCTTCTACCTTGGCAAGGGCGTCTCGCACCTGGAGCTCTTCTTCAGGGTTTAGCATGCGACGATGGCAATCTCTGTGGGTGGCGCGCTGGGGGGCCGTTAGAGGGGAGCCCTTCGATGCCAACCATGAAAATGACGCTCACAAAATCACGCGCATTTGCTGTTCAACCTCCCGCGATACCTCATCTACTTGCTCACCGACTCGTCTGGCGGCCAACTGCCGGGGCTCGAACCGTCGCCCTGACGGGCGGCACCGCCGTGTCACCAGCGCCGACTTGGGGTAAAGACGGCGGGGCGCGGCGCCCGACGTTGGCGCGGGCGGCGAGTGCCAGGGTGCGCACCTTGGCGATGTCATCGTCGGAGTACACGCCATTCACGCCCGAAATGGCGGCCAGACGCATGCCGTGTTTGATGCCCATCTTGTAAATCTCACGCACTTTTTCCCACTCGATATTGCGCCCGACAGTGAAGTTTTCGAAACGTCCTTCGAGCGCCAGCACGATCGTTTCGGCCAGGCACGCATAGGCCACGTTCGGCGGCAGGCCGATGCTTTTCATGCTGACCTCGCCGGGCAAGAGAATTTCCCCAGACTCGATCACCAGCACATCGGGCCGCTTTGCGACTTCCGAGGGGGGCAGATCGAGCGGGCGGGCGACATCGGTGATGACACAGCCGGGCTTGACCTGCATGATGTCCAGTACCTTCTTGCCGGCACCCGAGGTCGCGGTGACGATCATGTCCATCGCGGCGATGTCCTTGTCGGCACGCGCCGACAGAAACACATGAGCATCGGGCGTTTCCAGGAGAATGGATTCCTTGAGCGCCAGCAGTTTCGCGGTCTCCGGCGACACCAGATAGACCTCGCGCGCCACCTTGGCCAGCAGGCGAGCGCACACCGAGCCAATGGCCCCGGTGGCACCGACCACCATGGCCTTGAACGGCACTTTGTCCCCGTCGTGGTCGATTTGAATCAAGCCCAGACGCAGCATGGCATCGTGCGCCGCCCACAAGGCACCCGAAGCGCTGTAACTATTGCCGGTGGTGATCGGCAAGGGCGCTCGTTTGGCAACCGTCAGCCCAGCATCGCCAACGACCTTGGTAAACGCACCCAGGCCCATGATCTGCGCGCCCAGACGCTTCGCCATCGCCGCCGCCGCGAGCAGACGTCGGTAGGTGAATTCCGGGCTGTGACGCATGATCTCGCGCGGCGTGCCGCCCACTGAAATAAGCCACCCTTCCGCCTCGACGCCCGTCGGCGAGACAATGCCGGTCACACGCGAATAGACAAACGGCGGCGCATAGGCCATCGCCTTTTCCAGCGAATTCATGAACAGCGGGGGTGATACCTGCGAGAGCATGTCGATCGGTCGAATTTTCTTGAAGTATTCCTGCGATAGGGGGTGAATCACGAACGCGAAGCGATTGACGCGACGGAACCCGCAGGGATAGACAATGCGGGGCTCCTGCCCCAGGCCCGCGAGGATTTCGAGGTAATCGTCTTCGAGCAGATCCTCGGGCGCTTTATCCAGCGCAGCGACGATCATCGCATCGAGCAGATCGGGGCCGATCACATGCTGCTGCAGCATCGGCGCGGCATCGACGACCATCTGCACACCCTTGGCGGCGAAGGCCGCGATACGCTCGTCATTCACTGTCGCGGTGACGATGGTCTTGCCCGCCAGTTCTTCGAGACCGAATTCGTCCAACAGATGCACGGGAGCCACCACGACGGTCGCTTTCTGCAAGGCTTTACGGAGAATAAAGTGCCGCCACTGCTCGAGCGCCGGCGTCTTCAGCGCGCCTTGCGGGGTCCACTGGGTCACGTAATGGGCCCCGCGCGAGTAACGCTCGAGCGCACCCAGTGAAGTCAGCAGTTTCGGCACGCCCAGGTCGAGCAGCGGGTCGGCAAACATCAGGTTGGGCGTGTATTCCGACATGGTCTGCGCCAGTTTGAAACTGGAGCGGCCTGAAAAGAACAGCACATTGGCATTATTGAAGTAGTGCCCGAGTGAAACCTGCACATGGCGCACTGCCCATTCCTGCAAGATGTCGCCCAGCCGGCCTCCGGTGGTCACCGGCACCAGCCGGGGTTGGCGCAGGAATGCCTGGGTTGCGCTACTGGTATAGCGCTCGGCACCCACCACGTCGCTCTCTCTGGCCAGCCCGATGCCGATAGCATCACAGCGCCCTTCCCAGTGCGAAAGGAGTTCGCCAGCGCGAATCGGGTCACCGTCGGCACCGAGCCGGGCGATGCTCATGGGTCGCCCGAGGAACTCGAGCTTGAGCTTGAAATCCTGTTCGTGCCTGCCCAGGCTGATGCTGACGATGCGTTTCATGATGACTCCTGCGAATGGGGTGGCTGACATCTTACGGACGGATTTCCTGCCGATGCGCCAATTTCTGATTCCCGGCATGGCCACCGGGCTCCCGAATCTGCGGACGCGATGATTTGGCTCCTCGCCCGATTCAGGCGCAAGGCGGGCGACATGGGGTCGCTGACGCGGCTGACGCCGCCTTGTCAGGGTTGCGCTGGCGGCTCGCTGGCGGCGTCGCTCGCATTCGAGGCCGCTGCCGCGCTGGCCGCCTCTGGCGCTGCAACGGGTGCCGCTACAGGCAACCCCTGCTCGCCAACCCGCGGATGAGTCACCACTTTTTTCATTGCCGCTTCAATCGAGCTAAGTACTTTGGCACTATTGAAGGGTTTGACGATAAATCCGGCCGCACCGCCGGTAATTGCGCCCTGAACCGTATCGCGGTCGGTATTCCCGGTAACCATGACCACCACCTGGTCGGGCAACTGGTCGCGCACCTGCTTGAGTACGGTCAAGCCATCGGTACGCGGCATATTGACGTCAAGACAGACGAGGTCTGGGCGAATTCGCAGGATCATTTCAAATCCCGCGTCGCCGTTGTTGGCCTCACCAACGACCATGTAGCCCTCGGAAACCAGGAGTCCGCGCAGCAAAGCCCGAGTCATGTCGTTGTCATCAACAATGACGATCTTGCCTTTGATTGCTGCTTGCACCATACCCGCCCACCGTTTGACTGAAGACGAGTCATTCTATGCCAGAGGGTACAATTCGACCCGGTTCAGCCATGAGCGAATCATGGTTTTGCCTCTGGTGCGCACGCGTTTAGCGCCGAATTTCTTTGGCTGCTCGTGCTAACCGCCTCATCTTTCGAGGCCTAAGCTGCCTGTTTATCAATCTGCGTCCGGTCGCCGAGTCTGCGCGAGCCGGCACAACCTGGTTCAAGCATGTCCATTTTCCGATTTCTCCCGGCAGCAGCAACACGCCGCAGTTTCAGGCGACTTGGTCTTGCTGCCCTCGCCTGGTGTACGCTGGCCCCTAACGCGCAGGCTCAGTCCCTCGCGGCGGAAACCGAGCCCCTGCGTGGCGCAAGCACGCACCTGACCCTGCCCGCCGCAACGACGCCGACGCTTGCGCCGCCCTTTCCCGAGGGCCTGCCCGCGACGGTCGCCGACATTGCCGATGACGGCCCGCGCGTTCCCACCATCGACCTGACTATCCCGCCGGATGATCTTTGGCAGCGCATCCGCAACGGCTTCGGCATGCCAGACCTGGAGACTCCCTCCGTCACCTCGCATCAGGCGTGGTACCTGAACCGGCCCGAACTCCTGCGCAATACCTTCACGCGCGCCAGCAAGTATCTGTTTCATATTGTCGAAGAGCTCGAAAAGCGCGGTATGCCGACCGAGTTGGCCCTGCTGCCATTTGTCGAAAGCTCGTTCAACCCGCAGGCGCAGTCGCCCGCGCGCGCCCTCGGCATGTGGCAGTTCATCCCCTCGACCGGCAAGAACTACGATCTGAATCAGAACTGGTGGATGGACGAGCGCCGTGACATCATCGCCTCGACCAATGCCGCGCTGGAATACCTGCAGAACATCTATGAAATGAATGGCGACTGGCACCTGGCCCTGGCCTCGTACAACTGGGGCGAAGGCGCGGTCGCCCGGGCCATGGCGAAAAATGCCGCGAAGGGCCTGCCGACCGATTACCTGTCAATCAAGATGCCCGACGAAACACGCTATTACGTGCCCAAGTTGCAGGCCATCAAAAACATCATCGCCAATCCCCAGATTTTCAACTTCCGC
The DNA here is from genome assembly GCA_016702335.1 of Rhodocyclaceae bacterium. Classification (GTDB taxonomy): domain Bacteria; phylum Pseudomonadota; class Gammaproteobacteria; order Burkholderiales; family Rhodocyclaceae; genus JADJEF01. The sequence continues at coordinate 38,414 of JADJEF010000018.1, read as the reverse complement.
CTCGATCCGATCCCCAATCGGCCCTACTTTGCCACGGTCGGAATGGATCGCAATGTAGACGTCAGCATCGCCGCGAATCTGGCCGAAATTCCGCTCAAAGACTTCATTGCCCTTAACCCCGCTTACAGCCGGCCCGTCATTCCCGGCCATAACGATAACCCGCTGGTCATACCGGCGGAGAAACTGGCCATCTTCATGGCCAATCTGGAACATTACGAGAACACCTCCAAGCCGCTTTCCAACTGGTATACCCACCAGTTGAAGCCAAAGGAAAAAATCGACAGCGTCGCAAAACGCTTTGGCATCAGCGGTGCCAAGCTCAGACGTCTCAACGGCATTACCAAGCGCACCAAGGTCGTTCCTGGTATGACGCTGCTGGTGCCCGGACCCAATGCACTTCAATCGGAGGCCGTCGCAGACGCCTTGCCAAAAACTGCCGAATATCCCGACAAGCGCTCGAAGAATGCGCGCCTTAGCGCTGCGAGCAAGGGCAAAGCGGCGGCAAAAGGCAAGGTTGCGAGCAAATCGTCGGGCAAGTCAGCGAGCAAGCGCTCCAACGCAAGAAAGAGCTCAGTCAAGGCGCAGAAAAAAGCGCCCGTGCGCAAAGTCGCAACCAAGACGACAGCCAAAACGGCGGCCAAGACTCCTGCCAAGAAAGCGCCTGCAAGCAAATAGCGCGCTTATGCTGGGTACCCGCAGACCTTACATCAGCCGCCCACCCACCATACGCAAGACGCGACCGCAGCGAGCGGCAAGACGATCGTCGTGGGTGACAAGAATCAGCGTCGTTCCGGCTTCGGCATTCATCTGAAACATGAGTTCAATGATGGCGGTGCCGGTCGCCGCATCGAGATTGCCGGTCGGCTCGTCGGCCAGGAGCAGTTGCGGACGGGGAGCGAAGGCTCGCGCCAACGCCACGCGTTGCTGCTCGCCGCCGGAAAGATGCTTGGGGTAGTGCCCGAGTCGCTCGCCCAACCCAACGCGCGTGAGCATCTGCTGGGCGCTGGCACGCGCCTCGCGTGCCGACAATACGCCAGCCAACTCCAGTGGCAGCATGACGTTTTCCAGTGCGGTCAAGGCCGGCAGTAACTGAAACGACTGGAACACAAACCCGAGAAAGCGCCCACGCAGGGCGGCGCGGGCATCTTCATCAAGCACCGAAAGGTCGGCACCCGCCAGCAAAACCCGGCCGTGCGAGGCGGTATCGAGACCCGCGAGCAAACCGAGCAGGGTCGATTTGCCGGAGCCCGAAGCACCGACGATGGCCACCGACTCGCCGGCCGCCACGGAAAAGGAAATCTCATGCAGAATCGTGAGCGTCTGGGCAACGCCGGCATCGCCGCTGCCCAGATTACCCAGGGGAACGACCTTGCCTACGCCCAGCACCTCCACCACCTGGTCTCTATTTCCTGATTCTGAGTCGGTCATGCCTGCCACTGTTCATCGCTCTCTGGTTCTAAGCCTGTCATTCGTCCTGCTCCTGCTGTCGCTGTGGCTGCCACTTGCCCGCGCGCAAGCGCCTTCGCCGCCCACCGTGCTCATCTACGGCGACAGCCTTTCTGCCGGCTATGGTATCGCGCTTGAGCAGAGTTGGCCCTCCTTGTTGCAAAAACGTCTCGCCAGCGCGCAAAGACCCTACCGCCTTGTCAACGCCAGCATCAGTGGCGAAACTACCGCCGGCGGCCGCGCCCGGCTGGAAGCCGCGCTCAATGAAAGCAAGCCTGCGGTCATGGTTCTGGCACTGGGGGCTAACGATGGGCTGCGCGGTCTGCCGGTGGCACAGATGCGCGACAATCTTTCCGCCATGCTGCGTCTGGCGCGTGAGCGCAAGGTACGGGTGCTGCTGGTAGGCATGCGCCTGCCGCCGAATTACGGCCCCGCGTACAACCAGGCCTTTGAGGCCAGCTTTGCCCAACTGGCCAAAGCAGAAAAAGCCGCCCTGCTGCCCTTCCTGCTCGAACCCATTGCGGCCGACGCAAACGCCTTTCAGCCCGACCGGCTGCATCCGGTGGCCGCGGCCCAGCCACGCCTGCTCGAGCACGTCTGGTCAGCGCTCAAACCGCTACTCAAATAAGCATGTCCAAACCTATTGCCACACTCGCCCAGCTGGCCGAGTTCGACACTCTCATCGATGCGCGCTCGCCCGCCGAGTTTATTGACGATCAGTTGCCCGGAGCCATCAGCTGCCCGGTGCTCGACAACGAGCAGCGCATTGCGGTCGGCACCCTCTACAAGCAAGCCTCACCGTTCACCGCGCGCAAGCTGGGCGCCGTGCTGGTGGCACGCAATGTCGCTGACCACATCGAAGCGAAGTTCAGCGACCAACCCAAAGAGTGGCGCCCGCTCGTGTATTGCTGGCGTGGTGGTCAGCGCAGCGGGGCGTTCACCCACATTCTGCGCGAGGTGGGTTGGGATGCGGCACGGCTCGAAGGCGGCTACCGCACCTGGCGACGACATGTGCTTGAGCAACTCGAACAACTGCCCGGCCATCTTCACTTTCGCGTGATTACCGGCCCGACCGGCAGCGCCAAGAGCCGGGTGCTGGAGGCCCTGGCGCGCCAGGGCGAACAGGTGCTGCATTTGGAGCAACTGGCGGCGCACAAGGGCTCGGTACTGGGCGAGCTGCCCGGCATCGAACAACCCGCGCAGCGGCGCTTTGAGTCAGCCCTGTATGCCGCCCTGCACGATTTTGACCCGAGCCGCCCGGTGTACGTGGAGGCCGAGAGCCGCAAGATTGGCGTGCTGCACCTGCCCGAGCAGTTGATCCAGCGCATACGGGCCGGCCGTTGCTACCGCATTGGGGCCAGCCTTGCCGAGCGCGTTAACTTTTTGCTGCGCGACTACGACTACGCCATCGCCGACCCGGCTTGGCTGAGTCACCACTTGGGTCATCTGCATGGCTTGCACAGTAACGAGACGCTCGCCCACTGGAACCAGCTGATTCACGCGCATGACTTTCCGGCGCTGGTCGAGGCCTTGCTGGTCAAGCACTACGACCCACTCTACCTGCGCTCGCAAAACACCAACTTCAGTGAGCTTGACAGTGCCACGGTTATCGATGCCGACAGCCTGAGAGATGCCGGAATCGAGGCGCTGGCTGGCGAAATCGCCCGCCAACCGGCACCCATCGCCGTCTCACCAGCGCCGACTTGCGGATGATGGCGATTTATCTACCCCTTGCGTCGCGACAGGCCACTGGCTTGGTTAAAGTCGGGTCTGAACCCACCCGAGCCCAACCCTAACCCTACCGGAGTCACCATGATCAGCTCATTAGCCTCTCGCACCCGCCGCGCCCTGGTGTCTTGCATTCTCTTTTCGGCCGCGGTTTTCACCCACTCTGCACTGCACGCGCAGACGGTTTTACGCGTGACCACGATTCCGGAAGAGGCGGCCACCGAGCAGATTCGCAAGTTCACCCCGCTGGCCAGCTATCTGGAAAAAGCCTTGAACGTCAAGGTGGAGTTCACCCCAGTGAGCGACTACCCCGCGGCGGTCGAAGCGCTGGTGAACAAAAAGGTGGATCTGGTGTGGTTTGGCGGCTTCACCCACGTACAGGCCAATTTGCGTTCCGGCGGAAAGGTCGTGCCACTCGCCCAGCGTGAAGAAGATGCGAAGTTCCAGTCGGTGTTCATCACCAAGACCGACTCCGGCATCAAGACCCTGGCCGACATGAAGGGCAAGCAAATCAGCTTCGGCTCGCAAAGCAGCACCTCCGGCCACCTGATGCCGCGCAGCTTTTTGCTGGAAGCGAAGATTGACCCGGAAAAAGACTTCAAGCGTATTGCCTACAGCGGTGCGCACGATGCCACCATCGCCTCGGTGGTCAGCGGCAAGGTCGATGCCGCGGCGCTCGACATCACAGTATGGAAAAAGTTTGTCGCCGAAAACAAGGTAGACACCAAAGCGGTGGACGTGTTCTACACCACCCCCGGCTACTTCAACTACAACTGGTCGGTCCATGCCGACATGCCTGCCGACATGCAGGCCAAGGTCAAAGCCGCGCTGCTGGCACTGGACCCGGCCAATCCCGAGCATGCTGAAATTCTCAAGCTCAACCGGGCCACGCGCTACATCGCTACCCAGCCGTCCAACTACAAGGGCCTGGAGACCGCCGCACGCAGCGCGGGCCTGCTTTGACAGTAGCCACCGCTTTGACTACAAGCAACCCGGGGCTGAGTCTCCAGCTCGTGGACCTGAGCGCGCGGCACCCGGCGGCCCGGTCCGGTGCTGCCGCTGCCCTCAGAGGGGTGAGCCTGCGTGTGAATGCCGGCGAGCAGGTCGCCATCATCGGTCCCTCGGGGGCTGGCAAAACAACGCTGCTGCAGGTGCTCGCCTGTGCCTTGCCGCCAACGGAGGGCAGCTACACGCTGGATGATCAGCACCCCTGGCAACTGCCGCGCCGCGCACTGCAAACCCTGCGCGGGCAACTGTTTCTGGCCCCGCAAGTGCCGCCCTTGCCACCCCGCCAGCGTGTGGTCACTTCGGTGCTGGCCGGTCGCCTGCCCGCCATGGGCCTGTGGGCCAGCCTGCGCTCACTGTTTTACCCCGGCGACATACCGGCGGCATTTCAGGCGCTGGAGCGCTTCGACCTGGCCGAAAAACTCTTTGAACGGGTAGATCGACTGAGCGGCGGCGAACGCCAGCGTGTGGGCCTCGCCCGTGGCTTGCTCGCGCCCGCCCGGCTCTGGCTGATCGACGAACCGCTCTCCGCACTTGATCCCACCCGTTCACGGCAAGCCATTGCCACGCTGGTGGAAGAAGCGCAGGCCAGACAGCTGACGCTGGTGGCCACGCTGCACCAGGTCGATGTGGCACTGAGCCATTTCCCCCGCGTAGTGGGGATGCGCGACGGCCAGGTGGCGTTCGATCTACCCGCCGCCCAGGTCAGCCGTGAGCATTTGACCCGCTTGTACGACCAGTACGAGCACGAATTGCGTGGCGAGGTGCTTGTGGTCAGCGATGCGCCCTCCGCAGCACCACAGCCTGTGGCCATGCACTGCCGCTGAGCGGTCTGCTGCCCGCTTACCGCTGCCCGACCGCTGCCCGACCACTGCCCCCGTCAATTGCCTACGTGAATACCTCCACGCTCACGCCCTTCCCTTTCGGCTCGCCACCCCTGCGTGACCCCGCATGGGTCGGCCGCGTGGCCTGGCTCAGCGTGCTGGTCGTCTTGCTCTGGCCGCTGACGGTCGCCACCGAGTTCAAGCCATGGGTGCTGCTGGAAGCGGACAATCTGCGCGTCAGCGCCCAATTCATCAGCAGCTTCTGGCCGCTGGCGCACAGCAGCGAGTTTTTGCTCATGGTGGCGCGCGACACCTGGCGCACGGTCGCCATGGCGACCGTCGGGGTCACACTGGCGCTGGTAATTGCCATCCCCCTCACGCTCCTGAACACGCGCGTGCTCTCGGTTTCAGCGCTGTCTGGGCGCATGGCGCGCGTGCCATTTTTAGTTCGGCAGGCGGTACGCTGGCTGCTGATCGTGCTGCGCAGCATCCCCGAGTTGGTGTGGGCGCTGGTGTTTGTGCGCGTCGTCGGTCTGGGGCCCACGGCGGGGGTGCTGGCCATTGCGCTCACCTACGGCGGCATGCTGGGCAAAGTGTACGGCGAAATTCTGGAAAGCAGCGGAACCCAACCCACCGAAACCCTGCTGCGCAACGGTAGCGGGCGCTTGCAAGCCTTCTTTTACGGCTTGCTGCCGACCAGCGCTGCCGAGCTGACCAGCTACACCGTGTACCGCTGGGAATGTGCCATCCGTTCGTCAGTGGTGCTGGGCTTCGTCGGGGCGGGTGGCCTGGGGCAGCAACTGGACAACAGCATGAAAATGTTCAATGGGGGTGAGGTAGCCAGCATGTTGCTGGTGTTCGTTGCACTGGTGGCCCTGGCGGATCGCGTGAGTGCCGGGCTGCGCAAGGCGTTGGGCTGACATGAACGCGCCCAAAGCCGCCAACCAGCCCTACCGGCTGCCACCGTCCCTGTTCGATGCCCGCTGCCAGGCCTGCTGGCTCAGCGCCGGGTTGCTGCTGCTGGTCGTGGCCAGCTTCTGGTCACTCGATTTGCAGTGGGCACAGTTTTTCTCGCTCGACGCGGCGCGCAGCATGGGCCGCTTTCTGAGCGAGTTTTTCCCGCCCGATCTGTCGCCCGTGTTCCTCAAGAAGGTGCTCATCGGTGCATGGGAAACCTTGGCCATGTCGGTGCTGGGCACGCTGCTGGCGGCAGTGGCCGGGCTGGCCCTGGCGCTACCTGCCAGCCATGCCCCCACCCGGCATGCGGCGGTGGCACGCCCCGGCTGGGCACGCACGCCCACGCGTCTGGTGTTGAATGCGCTGCGCAGCATTCCTGAGCTGGTGTGGGCCGCGTTGTTGCTAATCTCTGCCGGGCTGGGGCCGTTTGCCGGCACATTGGCACTGGCGCTGCACACCACCGGCGTGCTTGGGCGCCTGTTTGCCGAAAGTCTGGAAAACGCCCCGCCCGGCCCGGCCGATGCACTGCGTGTGCAAGGAGTTCCTGCCGGGCGCGTGTTCTGGTACGCCACCCTGCCGCAGGTGCTGCCGCAACTCATGAGCTACATGCTCTACCGCTGGGAAAACAACATCCGCGCCGCCGCCGTGCTGGGCGTGGTGGGCGCGGGTGGTCTGGGCCAACTGCTGGCCTTTCACATGGGCCTGTTCCAGATGAACAAAACCGCCACCATACTGGGTGTCATGCTACTGATGGTAGCCGTGGTGGATGCGGTCAGCCACGTGGTGCGGCGCGTGCTGACGCGATAGCTGCGCTTCTAAACTCGCGCGCTTGACCGGTCCATATGACCAATGGTGATGGCAGGAGGACAGGCGCGGCATTTCCGCAAGTCGGCGCTGGCGAGACGGCGATTAAGTGGCTGCGGCGATGAAGATGTGAGCGATAACCGTGGTCTGCCCCTGTTCTGTACTGGCGGGACATAGCGGCCGAACGCAGGCTCCCCGTTTATCTATAAAGCGGTCATACTGTCGTCGGCTTATCCCGATTCGACCTTATGGCCAATACCCCCCAAACCATTGACCACGCCGCACTCTCCACACTGATCGAGGCGGGGGCGGTGCGCGCTGTACAAATCGTCGGCCAACCGGGGGGCTGGGGTGTTGTGATTCAGTACGGAATGACCCAACGCACGCTGGCCGCAAAGCGGGGCACCGTTCGCATCTTTCGCCGATTTGAAACCTTGGCGGCTTACTTGCGCGACCTGGGCATCGTCAAGTACCAGGTGGATGCATCGCACTATGATCCCACGGCGCTGCAACCAAGCCGCCAGCGTACGGATGCCAGCGCCCGAATGAAGCATGCCCACGAAGCAGCGGCCTATGACACGTGGCTTAGCGAGAAAGTCGGTGCGTCGCTGGCCGGCCTTGCCGATGGCGGCAATTCGATCATTCCCGCCAAGGAGTGGAAGCAAATCCGTGAGCAAAAGCGACGCGCGCTGTGAAAGCCAAGCGCGTTGAGCGCACGGTCAGCTACTGCGACGACTTGGCTGCCATCGAAGCGCACATCGCCATTGACAGCCCGCGTGCGGCACTGGAGATGTGGCTAGTGATTGATGAGCAGGTGGAGAAGTTGGCCGATCGCAATTTCCCCCGGCGTAAAGGGCGCGTGCCCGGCACCCTCGAACTTGCCGCCCATCAAAACTACATCGTCATCCTGGTCGAAGATGCCACCACCATCACGGCCCTCAATGTCGTACATGCGCGCCAACGCTGGCCCAAGTAATAGTCGGGTAGAGGAAAACTGTGGTCTGTCCCTTTTAGCGAGGCGCGCGCGGCGGCCCTGGCGGAACGGCGCACCACGCCGGGCTACGGTCATCACGAACATGGGTTCCCTGAGCGGGGAAAAGACTTGATCGCAATGACCACTCCCTCAACTCGGGTGCAGTTCCTCCCTGATCAAGCGGCGCAGATCGGCCTCCAGATGTCCGGTCTCGATCACTCGGCGCAGCGTATCGTTGATCAGCGTCTGGTAACCCCGATCTCCGGCCAGAGCCTTGAAATGTTCCACGATGGGGGCGTCTAGCATGATGTTGATGCGCAGCTTGACTACCCGTGCGCGCACCGCCGCCTGCCATTCGGCGCGGCTGGCGTCCTTCAGACCGACGCGAAAACGGGCACGGTCGAAATCGGCCTGCGTGAGCTTCGGCGCGTCGTCATCGGCGGCTTTAGAAATATCCGGCATTTTTGTAGTAGAGGTCTGTTTCATCACTGTCCGCCTTGCGCATCGAAATGATACGAATTTCCCCGTCCGATTCGACATGAACGATCAGCACCACCAGGAAATCCAGGAGGCCGATGCCAATCATGCGCTGCTCGCCGTAGTCGGCGCGGGTATCCTCGAACAGAACGACCGGCTGGGCGAAGACTTTTTCCGCATCGGCAAAATCCAGCCCGTGCTTTTGCAAGTTGCTTTCGCGTTTGGCTTCATCCCATGTGCAGCGCATGTTCACAATCATACATATGTGGATGTGTATTGCAAGCGATGTGCAATCGCCGTATCGCCAATCTGGGCATCCTGGCCTTGCAAACTATCGCAACGGCACCGCCGACTTCGCCGATCTCCTCCTTGGCCGCGCCCATCATCCGCTTTCTAGAGAAACCTCAGAGAGAAAACTCAGGTAGAGCAGAGAACAGGCTTTCGCCCGCCCTCCCTCATCAAACCGTGCATGCGGTTCTCCCGCACACGGCTTTCCGATGTTCTTCATGCCGAGGCATGCGCCGAGTTCCAGCCGGCTGTTCCGGAAATCTTGTGTAGCCCGTAGCGCTCATAGATATCTCGACGAGCGAGTCGACATAACGCCGCTTTCCTGTTGATGACCTTGTGGCGCTTCATCAAGTGCGTTCGCAGCCGGTCTTCCGCATGTTGCCTAACTTTGCTCATCGTCTGACTTGAGTTTCGGTAGTGGAAGTAGTTCGCCCAGCCTCTGAGGCTGCGATTCACATTCCCCACCACGTCGCCCAAAGGGATGGCGGTCAGGTTTCGCCCCGTCAATTCCGTCAGCCTCGCTTTGATTTTCTTCAGCGATTTGTCAGCCGGTCGGCCATTCGGGTAGGTGCGATTGACTTACTGCACATAGCGCTGTCCGAGCGCCTTCATCATCTCGCCCGGCGCGCCGCCGCGCTCAGCCGATAGCCCGCCAGCCGGCGCATTTCCCGGTGCAGCTCGCGCGAGCACCACTATTGATCTGGATCAGCAACAGCCACCGAAGTTGCTCGCAAGATCAAAGTTCCATCCTTTCAAATCACGGAGCAAGTCATGACTAGCGGAAACAAGTACGTTTATCTCTTTGGCGCAGCACGCACGGAAGGTGCGGCAGACATGAAAAACCTGCTCGGGGGCAAAGGTGCAAACCTTGCCGAGATGTGCCGGCTGGGCATTACCGTGCCTTCGGGCTTCACCATCAGCACCGAGGCCTGCACCGTTTATACCCAGCAGGGGCATGACATTTTGCTGAACGCCATCCAGCAACAGGTGCTTGATGGCATCGCCTTTGTCGAAGGCGAGATGGGCAAGAAGTTCGGCAACGCCGACGATCCGCTGCTCATCTCGGTACGCTCCGGCGCCCGCGCCTCCATGCCGGGCATGATGGATACCATTCTCAATCTCGGGCTCAATGACGAGGCCGTGGAAGGCCTTGCGCGCAAGGCCAACAATGCCCGCTTCGCGTGGGACAGCTACCGCCGCTTCGTGCAGATGTACGGCGATGTGGTGATGGGGCTCAAGCCGGTCTCAAAGGAAGATCACGACCCGTTCGAGGTGATCATCGACATGGTCAAGGAAAAGCGTGGCGTCAAGCTCGATACCGAGTTGGATACCGACGACCTCAAGGAACTGGTGCAGCGCTTCAAGGCCCTGATCCGTGCGCGCATCGGCCGCGACTTCCCCACCGACCCGTGGGAGCAGCTCTGGGGTGCCATCTTTGCGGTCTTCGAAAGCTGGAACAACGACCGTGCCAAGGTCTATCGCGAGCTCAACGAAATTCCCGAGTCGTGGGGTACGGCGGTCAATGTGCAGGCCATGGTGTTCGGCAATCTGGGCGACAGCAGCGCCACCGGCGTGTGCTTCTCGCGCGATGCCGGCACCGGTGAAGACCTGTTCAATGGCGAGTTCCTCATCAATGCTCAGGGCGAAGACGTGGTCGCCGGGGTGCGTACCCCGCAGCAAATCACCAAAATCGGCTCGCAGCGTTGGGCACAACTGGCCATGGTCGATGAAAAGACGCGCCAGCGCGACTTCCCCTCACTCGAGGAACTCATGCCCGAGATCTACCAGCAACTGATCAAGGCCGAGACCCAGCTCGAAAACCACTACGCCGACATGCAGGACATGGAATTCACCATCCAGGAAGGCAAACTCTGGATGCTGCAAACGCGTAATGGCAAGCGCACCGGCGCGGCCATGGTGCGTATCGCCATGGAAATGCTGCAGCAAAAGATGATCGACGAAAAAACTGCCCTGCAGCGCGTCTCGCCCGAGCGACTGAACGACCTGCTGCATCCGATCTTTGACGTCGCCGCCGCCAAGGCGGCCAAAGTGATCGCCCGCGGCCTGCCCGCTTCACCCGGCGCTGCCACCGGCCAGATCGTCTTCTTCGCCGACGAAGCCGAAGAGTGGGTCAAGAAGGGCAAAGACGTGATTCTGGTGCGTCTGGAAACCTCGCCCGAAGACCTGCGCGGCATGAGCGTGGCCAAAGGCATTCTCACCTGCCGCGGCGGCATGACCTCGCACGCGGCCGTGGTCGCGCGCGGCATGGGCAAGTGTTGCATCTCGGGGGCCGGGGCCATTCATGTGGACTACAAGGCACGCACCATGACCGTCGATGGTCACGAGTACTGCGAAGGCGACTGGCTCTCGCTCAATGGCTCGACGGGCGAAGTGTTCGAGGGGCAGATCAAGACCAAGGAAGCCGAGCTGTCGGGCGACTTCGGCACACTGATGGCGCTGACCGACAAGTACAAGACGCTCGAAGTGCGTGCCAATGCCGACACCCCGCACGACGCGCGCGTGGCGCGCAACTTCGGTGCCACCGGCATCGGCCTGTGTCGCACCGAGCACATGTTCTTCGAAGGCGACCGAATCCGCCCGATGCGCGAAATGATCCTCGCCGACGACGAGGCCGGCCGCCGCCGCGCGCTGGCCAAGCTGCTGCCGATCCAGCGCAGCGACTTCGAGGGCCTGTTCCGCGCCATGAACGGCCTGCCCGTAACCATCCGCCTGCTCGACCCGCCACTACATGAGTTCATTCCGCACGACGACGCCAACCAGAAGATCATGGCCGGCGAGATGAAGGTGCCGCTAGGCAAGATCAAGATGCGCGTCGAGGAACTACACGAGTTCAACCCCATGATGGGACACCGCGGCTGCCGGCTGGGCATCAGCTACCCCGAGATCACCGAAATGCAGGCGCGCGCCATGATCGAAGCGGCGCTCAATGTGCGCATCGAGGGTATTGATGTCAAAGCCGAAATCATGGTGCCGCTGGTGGGCACCGTGCGCGAATTCAACGCCCAGGCTAAAGTCATCCGCGCCGCTGCCGACCAGGTGTTCGCCGAACGCGGCGAGAAGATCGACTACCTGCTGGGCACCATGATCGAGACGCCGCGCGCGGCGGTGATTGCCGACAGCATCGGCAAGCAGGCGGAGTTCTTTTCGTTTGGCACCAACGACCTGACCCAGATGACCCTGGGCTTCTCGCGCGACGACGCTGGCAAGTTCCTGCCCGATTACGTCAAGCACGGCATCTACGAACGCGACCCGTTCCGTTCGATTGATCAGAAGGGTGTCGGCGCGCTGGTAAAGATGGCGGTGGAAAAGGGACGCTCGGTACGGCCGGACATCGAGGTGGGCGTCTGCGGCGAACACGGCGGCGACCCGGCCTCGATCGAGTTCTTCCACCGGGCGGGTCTCGATTACGTCAGCTGCTCGCCCTTCCGCGTGCCTATTGCGCGGCTGGCGGCGGCCCAGGCAGCTATCGCTGGCTAAGAAAGCGCCAGCAGAATCCCCGGCTCGCCTGGCCTGCAGGGGATTTTGCTATCGGCGTCGTTGCTTTGGACTGGGCACGGCGCGCAACGCCGCATCACTGTTGAATGTGGTTAAACTCGTCTTGTGCTCAAATCATTGTGGAAAAAACTCGGGGCCTCCGACGAGGAGGATCGCCCGCCAAGCTCAGCGTACGACGCGGATGAATTGCGCCTGCTCTGCGACCACTTTCAAATTGGACGCCCGGTCAGCTACTTTCCGGAATTCATGCGCGAGGTGGTTTTCCCCACAATCATCATCGCTTACCGAGTGAATGGGCAGTACATCTATACGGCTGATGATGTCGAACGCGACGAGCACGGGGATCTGAGCGCGTTTCGTATTGGCCCCAAGACGCGCGTGCGATTAAGTGATCTCAAATCGTTTCAAATCCTTCTGCCCGACACCTCGGATCTGGAAAAAAAACTCGATTACTTCACGCGCGCCGAGCTTGGTCGTGCCGGGCAGTTCCGCACCGGCAACACCATCACACTGCAGGCACAAACTCAGGATCGCGGCATACCCACCGTCGACACCACGGTTGATCGGCGCGAAACGCTGGCATCAGGGCCCTATGCAGACACGCATACGGTGCTTGTAACGCCCCAACTGAATAGCTTGGAAATTGCCGACAAGCGGCGCAAGTCTCGTGTGGCGGCAAAAGTGGCCGCCGACCTGCATCAAGGCGCCGATGCTGAACCAGCGCGCTGCACGCTTTGTGATTTTTCCGAGCAGTCGCTGCGCTTGATCCCAAGGGGAAAAACTACTGAATTGCCCCCCATGGCTGAGGGCGCGCATGTTGAGGTGGAGTTCCAGACCAGTATCGATGATCCGGTCTTCCGTCTTTCCGGTCAGGTACTGCGCGCGGATCATGAGCATGCGGTCATTTCCGTCATTCATCGCGTGAGCGACAGTGGCATGGAAAAGCTGACTCCCCTGGACGTCGTGCGAATCAAGACAGGTCTTCTAAACTCTGGCGGCTAAGGGTCTTCTGCGCGGCAAGGTGTCGTAGCGCCGCTCGTCTCGTGAGGCATCCCATTGGTCACTCCCCTGCGCTCATGGAATCTCTGCTCAAACCGCTGATCACCCTGCTCGCGATCGTCAATCCGATTGGCGTGGTGCCCTTTTTCATCCACTTCACCCGCGGGTTTGATGCCGCACAGCGGCGGCGCACCATCCATGTCGCTGCCACCACCGTCGTCATCGTGATCACCACCAGCGCATTGTTCGGCCTGCAAATGCTGAGCTTTTTCGGCATTTCGCTGGCCTCGTTCCAGGTCGGGGGCGGGCTGCTGCTGATCATGGGCGCGGTGCAGATGCTGCACGCCGAACCCGCTGAATCAAAAGGCCAGGACGTCGACGCCGGTGCCGATCGTGCAGCGACCGGGGCCAGCATTGCTGTGGTGCCGCTGACCATACCCTTGCTGACCGGCCCGGCGGCGATTTCGACAGTGGTGATCTACGCCGAAAAAGCCAAAGGCTTCACCGGTATCGCCACCCTCATCGGCTACGGGCTGATCATTGGCCTGGTCACCTGGGTGGTGCTCTCGGCGTCCGAACGCATTGGCAGAATTCTCGGCCAGACCGGCATCAATGTCATGACCCGCCTGATGGGCCTGATCCTCGCCGCAATTGCGGTCGAAGTCATGGCCGACGGCCTGATCCAGCTGTTTCCGGTATTGGCCAGCCGGAGCTAGCCCACCGCTGGATCTTGCGATGGGATATCCGTCGATAGGTCACGGGAGCAAACGCGCAGCGCCCGACGCACCGGCACTGCGCTGCTTATGAACCTGCAGCGCCGCGCTTGACGACACACCGCCAATCGCCGTGCTGCCAGCGCCGACTTGCGGACGCGAAGCCGCTACAATGCCTGCCTCCCGTTTTAACGTCCCTTCAGGGCGCTGCCTTGGCCTACGCGGGGCAGCACTCCGGTATCCGCTCCATGCTCGTCGCATCCAACATTACCATCCAGTTCGGCGCCAAGCCGTTGTTTGAAAACGTCTCGGTCAAGTTCGGTGAAGGCAACCGCTATGGCCTGATCGGTGCCAACGGTGCCGGCAAATCCACCTTCATGAAGATTTTGGCCGGCGAGCTTGAATCGAATGCCGGTAACGTCTCGCTCGATCCGGGCGAGCGCATGGCTTTTCTGCGTCAGGACCAATTCGCCTATGAAGACACGCGGGTGCTCGATGTGGTGCTCATGGGGCACAGCGAAATGTGGGCGTGCATGAGTGAGCGCGACGCTATCTACGCCAACCCCGAGGCCACTGAAGACGACTACATGAAGGCCGCCGAACTCGAAGGCAAATTCGCCGAGTACGACGGCTACACCGCCGAGGCCCGCGCCGGCGAACTGCTGCTGGGTGCCGGCATCCCCATCGAAAAGCACAATGGCCCGATGAGCGAGGTGGCCCCGGGCTGGAAGCTGCGCGTACTGCTGGTGCAGGCACTGTTCGCCAACCCCGACATCCTGCTGCTCGACGAACCGACCAACAACCTCGACATCAACACCATTCGCTGGCTCGAAGACATCCTCAACGGGCGCAACAGCACCATGATCATCATCAGCCATGACCGGCACTTCCTGAACCAGGTGTGCACCCACATGGCCGATCTCGACTACGGCACGGTCAAGGTCTATGGCGGCAATTACGATGACTTCATGGAAGCCTCGACCGTTGCGCGCGAACGCCAGATGCAATCCAATGCCAAGGCCAAGGAACGCGTCGCCGACCTGCAGGATTTCGTGCGCCGTTTCTCGGCCAACAAATCCAAGGCCAAACAGGCCACCTCGCGCCTGAAGCTGATCGACAAGATCAAGCCCGAAGATGTGAAGCCCAGCTCGCGGCAATACCCCTGGATACGCTTCGACTACGACGAGAAAGAGAAGTTGCATCGCCTCGCCGTCGAACTCGAAAATGTGCGCTTTGGCTATGACCCGAAGACCCCCATCATCAGCAATTTTTCGACCAGCATTGAAGCCGGCGACAAGATCGCCATCATCGGTGAAAACGGCGTCGGCAAGACCACGCTGCTGCGCCTGCTGGCCGGCGGCACGGGCAACCCGGCGCTGGGCGGGCTCACGCCGCAGGGCGGCACCATCAAGTGGGCGGAAAAGGCCCGCCCCGGCGTTTTCGCGCAAGATCACGCGGCCGATTTCGCCGAGGCCACCCCGCTGACCGACTGGATCTCGCGCTACGTGCGTGAGGGCGGCTACGCCGGTGACGACGCGATCACCCTGGTGCGCGGCACGCTCGGCCGCCTGCTGTTTTCGGGTGACGATGCCAAGAAGCCGGCCAATGTGATCTCGGGCGGCGAACAGGGGCGCATGATGTTCGGTCGCCTGATGCTGCTACGCAATAACGTGCTGCTGATGGACGAACCCACCAACCACCTGGACATGGAATCGATCGAGTCGCTCAACACCGCGCTGGATAAATTCACCGGCACCGCGATCTTCGTCTCGCACGACCGCGAGTTCGTCTCGTCGCTGGCCACCCGCATTATCGACATCAAGCTGGACCACCAGATCGTCGATTACCGTGGCAACTATGAAGACTATCTCGCCAGCCAGGGGTTGAATTGACCACCCAACCAAAGACCTACGAGCTCGCGCTCAGCGCCGACGGCAGCGTCGCCGAGCCCGGCAAGGGCATACTCGTCGCCTACATGCCGGCGGCCGAGAAAGAGCGCCCCGTCGTCGCCATGGCCTGCGATCCGCGGCACGACCCCAAGCGCCCTATTACCGATTACGCACGCGCCGCACTGCGCCATATTGCCGCTGACCTGAGTGTCGACGCCGACACGATGTGCTGGGCATGCATCGACAACTACGGCCGCTTCTTCGAGCTGGTGCCCAAAGCTGACGGCCAGGTGGCCGTCGAGCGCTTTGCTGCAGGTCTGTCGGTCGAAGCCTTCTTCAAGACCGCAGGTGCCACCGGCGAAGCGGTGATCGAGTTGCTCTCGGCGATTCTTGAAGCGCCACGCGCCACTGAGACCACGCCCACCGAAGCCGAATTCCTCGATCGTATCGAGGCGCACGGCAGCCTGCCGGCCCCCGGCGCCATCTTTCAAAAGGTCGACGCCGCCGCACAGGACGGCGATGCCAAGGCCATCGCCACCGCCATTCAGCCCGACCCGGTGCTCTCATCGGCCCTGATCAATTCGGCCAATGCCGCCCGCTTCGCCGCCACCGCAAAAACCGGCTCAGTACCGCAGGCCGTGGTCCGCCTCGGTAGCTCGTTCGTCAAGCGCATTGTTTTCGTCGCCGAGATGATGGCCCGTTACAAAAAGGGTTCCTGCCCCGCGTTTGATTACCGCGCCTACTGGATGAACGCCATTGCCACCGGCGCAGCCATGCGTGGCCTGCTGGAAGAATTCGAGCTGCCGGCACGCATGGCGGATGAAGCGTTCACGACAGGTCTGGTTGCCGGCATGGGCTGGCTGGTGATTGCCGAGACCTATCCCGATCTGATGACCATGTACCTTGAGCGCTGTAAAGACGCCGACCCGATCACCAAAGCGCGTGTCTACCGCGAGATTTTTCCCTGCCGCATTGCGCAGGTCTCTGATCGCTACCTTGAGCGCTTTGCGTTTCCCGACACCATACGTCATGCCATCAGCGGCCAGCACCCGGAGATGCGCTCATGGTTTGACGCGTTGGCGAAAGCCGTGAGGGTGGCCAATTCGCTCTCACCGTTCATCTGCAATACTGTGCCCACCACCATTCCCGCCCCCGCGTCGTGCCAGCTTGAGTGGGAACAATGGCGGCACATGATCCAATAAAAAAGACAGCGCGCCAATGAGGCGCGTCCGTGAAGGAGTGTCATGACGTTTTCTCAACGCCTCGCGCGCGGCGTGCTATGGCTGTGCGGCTGGAAATTGCTCGATCTGGTTGAGCGTCCGAAAAAAGCGGTGGTTGTGGCCTACCCGCACACCTCGAACTGGGACTTTCCCTGGGCGGTGCTCGGGCTCATGGCGCTCGGCTTTACTCCGCGCTGGGCCGGCAAAGACACCATGTTCAAGGGCTGGCGGGGCCCGTTAATGCGTGCGCTCGGAGGCATTGCCGTCAATCGTCGTGAGCGCACCGGCTTTGTCGGGCGCATGGTCGAGGAATTTCCCCGGCACGATGAATTTCTCGTCACTATCGCTCCCGAAGGTACGCGCAAGCTCACTAAAGGCTGGAAGTCCGGCTTCTACCGTATCGCCATAGACGCCAAAGTACCGGTGGTTGCGGCCACCATCGACTACCCGAAGCGCGAGGTCGGCTTCATTGCCAACGTCACGCTAAGCGGTGATGAAGCCGCCGACATGGCCATCCTGGCGCAGGCCTATGGAGGCCGCCGCGGACATACCGACCGCAACACCTCACCCATCCAACTAATCAAGTAATGATCCTCTTGCGTGACCTGGCCTTTGGCCGCGGCGCGGAACGCCTTGTCGATGGCGCCTCGCTGCAGATGCACCCCGGCTGGAAAGTCGGCCTCACCGGTGCCAACGGCGCCGGCAAATCCACCTTCATGGCGCTGCTGCGCGGCGAGATACACGCCGAACGCGGCGACCTCGAGCGCCCGCCCGGCTGGGCTGTGGCGCATGTGGCACAAGATACGCCGGCGCTCCCCGACGCGGCACTGGAATTCACCCTCGATGGCGACGAAGAACTGCGCCGTATTGAACGCGCCATCACGCAGGCCGAAGCCGCCAACGATGGCGCGGGTGATGGCGAACTCATCGGCGAGCTGTATGGCAAGCTCGGGGATGTCGACGGCTATTCGGCGCGGGCGCGGGCGGCAGCGCTGCTCCACGGTCTGGGCTTTTCCGACGCCGACTTCGTGCGTCCGGTGGCCGACTTTTCCGGTGGCTGGCGGGTACGCCTGAATCTGGCGCGGGCGCTGATGTGCCGCTCCGACCTGCTGCTGCTCGACGAGCCGACCAACCACCTCGATCTGGACGCCATACTCTGGCTGGAAACCTGGCTGAAGAATTACAAGGGCACGCTGATTCTGATTTCGCACGACCGCGATTTTCTCGACGAGGTGTGCAGCCACATTCTCAATGTCGAGAACAAGCGCATGACCCTGTTCACGGGCAACTACACCGCCTGCGAGCGCGCCCGCGCCGAACGCCTGGCCAACGAGATGGCGCTCGCGGAAAAGCAGAAGCGCCAGCGTGACCACCTGCAAAAATATGTTGACCGCTTCCGCGCCCAGGCCACCAAGGCGCGCCAGGCACAAAGCCGCATCAAGATGCTCGAACGCATGGGCGAGATTGCCGCAGCGCACGTTGATGCCCCGTTCAACTTCAGTTTCATGGAGCCCAAGGGCTACTCCGACCCCTTGCTGGAGCTTGATAGTGCGCAAGTCGGCTATGGTGAGACGGCGATATCAAAGCCGCTGCTCACGCAACTGCGCCTGACCATCCGCCCCGGCAGCCGCATCGGCCTGCTCGGGCGCAATGGCGCGGGTAAATCGACGCTGATGAAACTGCTGGCCGGCGAACTGGGCTCACCGCGACGCATCGACCAGAACGGGGTCGAGCACGACACCCGCGTCGCAGGACGCAACCTGAATCTGGGTTACTTCGCCCAGCACCAGCTGGAACAGCTGCGCCCGGAAGAATCGCCAATGTGGCATCTGGTCAAGGCCGAGCCACGCACCCGCGAGCAGGAATTTCGCGATTACATCGGCGGTTTCGACTTCCGTGGCGAGCAGGTCGATGCGCCGGTCGGGCGCTTTTCCGGTGGCGAGAAATCGCGTCTGGCGCTGGCCCTGCTGATCCGCACCCGCCCCAACCTGCTGCTGCTCGACGAACCGACCAACCACCTCGATATTGAAATGCGTGAAGCGCTGACGCTGGCCCTGCAGGAGACCGAAGCGGCGGTGGTGATCGTCTCGCACGACCGCCACCTGCTGCGCGCCACCTGCGACGAACTGTGGCTGGTAGCCGATGGCAAGCTCACGCCCTTTGACGGCGATCTCGACGATTACGCCAACTGGCTCGACCAGCAACGCACGCTGGAACGCAAGCGCGAGGCAGAAGCCCCTGCGCTGGCAACGGTGCCGCCGACGGCCGCCAAGCCGGTGGACCTCAGCAAGTCGGCGCTGGCAGGACGGCGAGAGGTGGAAAAACAGGTCACGCAACTGGAAAAACAGATGGCCGGCTGGCAGGGCGAGCTCACCTTGCTCGAACAACGCCTCGCTGATCCGGCGCTGTATGCCAATGTTGCGCAAGCCCAGACCCTGACGCGCCGACAGAGCGAGTTGAGCGCACAGCTGCAGGCCGCCGAGGAACGCTGGCTGGCACTGCAGGGAACCCTCGAGGCGGCGCCCTGACCTGAGCGCAACTCAGCCGATATCGAGCAGATCAACCGCCTGTGTCGCGATATCGCCGAAGTCGCCCATGATGGCCTGCCAGTCATTGCCCCGATGCGTGCCCAGGTATTCCATGAATGACGATTCCGGATCATTGAGCAAGATCGCGTAGGCATAGCCGTTGGCGTTATCGCGCAGCTTGATCATGGCGTCGTAGCGGGTTCCGGTGGCAAACGGGTCATCGACCAACACCGGCGCCGGGTCAAAAAAGATGCGCGGCAATTCCATACGCAAACTGCCGGCGAAATCACTCTGAATCGCAGCGCGTGCCTGCGCGAAGCTGCGCGTGGCGGCGTAATGCCCGGCCGGGTAGATTTCAAAGCACTCGTGCACCGGCGGCAGTTTGTCGGATTCAAGCGCCTCCTCAAAAATCGCCTCAACCTGGGCGCGATCGCCTTTTCGCAGTGCTATCCGGATGATCAGCGCCTCGGAAATGCCGGAAAATCCTTGCGCCTGAAAGTAGCGCACAACGCGCTCGGCGGCAGCATCGGCAGGGAGTGCAGTGGGTGTGGTCATGAATTCAGTCTTTCTTCAGTGTCTTCAGTCGGTTGGCAACACAAGGTGAGGAGCCTGGCGGCGTGAACAGCGTGCTACAACCCCTGGTCAGCCTCTGGGCTCAATACGCCAGCCACCCTGCGGTGCTGCTGACGCTGTTTGCCCTTGCCTCCATTTTGATGATCTGGCGGCTGCACGCCATGGAGAACAAAGGGTTTGAAGGTACCGTACTCGGCACCTTGATCATGCCCTACTGCTCTGGTTTCGCCAATCTGGTGTTTGCGTTTGTCATGAGCCGCTCGGGGGGCAAGGGCACGCTGGTGGTGGAAAACGCACTCGTCAACAATGTCACCAACCTGACCCTGATTCTCGGCCTGACCGCCCTGCTCAGCACCCAGGCACCCGCGATGGCGGGAAAGGGCGGCAAGGCGGGCAAAGCAAGCGATGTCTATCGCATCTACCGGCTCGACCTGCTATTCACCCTGATCGCCCTGTTCCTGTTCACCGGCACGCTCTGGGCGCTGGCCAAGGATGGCGTACTCGACTTCTACGACGGGGTGGTGCTGGTCGGGCTGTTTGTCTTTTGGCAGATTCTGCATGTGTTCGAAGTGCTCAAAACCAATGTGCGCAAGAACCGCCGCATTCACTGGTCCATCGTCATCGACTTCGCGCTGATCGGCGTTTGCGCCTGGTGCATCTACCAAAGCGTCGATCATCTGGTGCAATGGGTGGAGAGCAGCCCCAGCCGCTATATCGGCACCGCCCAGTTGGGCTGGCTCAGCGGCATGCTCATGGTCTTGCCCAACGCCTTGCTCGCGCTTTACTTCGCCAGCAAGCACCGGCAGGACATTGTGGTCAGTTCGCAAGTCGGTGACGGCCACATGTGCATTCCAATGTGCCTGGGGCTGTTCGCACTGTCTGACAGCATTGCCGTACCGGGCTTTTTCGAGCTGGGCGTGCTGGTCATTGCCGGTGCCGGTACCATACACTTTTTTTTCCATCGCCGTATTCGGTCATCTGCCCCGACTGGTGGGCGTGGTGCTGCTCGGGGGCTACGTCTTCTTCATGATCCGCGGTCTTAGCGGGCCATAGCAGCCCTTAGCGACGGCCAGGCGTCGCTGTCCTGCCGATCAGCAGCGGCATAATGGCCCGACCATGTCTGCTGCCCTCCTGCTTCTGCCCGATTTTTCGCTGATCCTGCTCGGTGCGGCGCTGCGCCGCGTGATGCATCTGGGCGATCACTTCTGGAACGGGGTCGAGAAGCTGGTCTATTTCGTACTCTTCCCAGTCCTGCTGTTCAACGGCCTGGTGCGCACCCGCATCGACTGGCAGGCGGCCGGGCCGCTGATCGCCGTAGCCGCGGGTGCCATGCTCACGGCCATGGCGCTGGGGTCGGGGCTGCGCCTGTTCGGGCTCGCGCCACGGCAGTTTGCCTCGTTGCACCAGTGCAGCTTCCGCTTCAACTCTTACATCGGTCTGGCCGTTGCTGGCAGCCTGCATGGGCCGGCGGGTGTCGCGGCCATGGCCATCGTCGTGGGCGTGATGGTACCGCCGGCCAACGTCACCGCGGTCTATGTGCTCGCCCGTCACGGCGAGCATAAGGTGCTGCGCGAGTTGGCCAGAAACCCGCTGATCATTGGCACCGTCGCCGGGCTGATCGCCAATCTTGCCGGGCTGCAGCTACCGGAGCCGGCGCTGAAACTGCTGACGCGACTGAGCGATGCCGCGGTCGCGTTGGGTCTGCTCGCCGTGGGGGCCGGTTTGCGTATGCAAAATCGGCAAGTCGGCGCTGGCAGGACGGCGGCTAGCGCCTATTTGCTGACGGTAAAGCTGCTCGCAATGCCCTTGGTCGCGCTGGGGCTTGCCCGCTGGCTCGGTCTGCCACCGCTGTATGCCGACATCGCGCTCATCTTCGCCGCCCTGCCCATTGCCAGCTCGGCCTTCATCCTCGCCCAACGCATGGGCGGCGACGGCCCGGAGGTGGCCTGGCAGATTTCGGCCAGTACGCTGTTGGCCATGCTCACCATGCCGCTGTGGTTAATGGTGGCAGGCCATTGAGGCGCAGCGGCTCAGGCTAGGCAGCAGCGCGCTTCTCGATCGTCACCGGTACATACTTGTGATACGGCGTGCGTGAGAACGGGTCGCAATGCTCGGCTGAGGTCAGGCGATTGATGTCCGGCCCCAAGGGCGCATCGGTGCCATGGCGCGCGCCGTAGCCGTGCGGTACCGACACCACGCCACGGCGCAGCGTGTCGTCGATAGCCACCGGCACCTCTATTTCACCGCGTGACGACCGGCACACCACCGTATCGCCCTGCGCCACGCTCAAGGTCAGCGCATCGTCCGGGTGGATGCGCATGGCACCTTGCTTATCGACCTTGCGCCAACCCGGGTCGCGGATGATCTGGTTGGCGTTGTAGCTGCGGCGCTCGCCGGCCATGAGCAGGAATGGGTAGGCCCCGCCCAGCGTCGTTCCGATTTCCAGCTCACCGGGCAGCGCCCGCACGGCCTCCAGCATTTCGGGCACCTCCAGGTGCACGCGCTGATCATCGGTCTTGAGCAGCGCCCACATTTCGTCGAATTCATGGTGACTGATAATGGTGCCGGACGCGCTGTTCAAGATCGAGCGGAACAAGCTCACGCCCAGCCCCAAGCCAGTGCCGGCGTGACCGGCACGACACACCGCCACCGGGTGCTCGCGGGCGAAACCAAGGGCGATGGGCAGAAGTGGCGCTGCTGCGGCTAACTGGACGGGGATTGGGCCCGGAGTTCCGCTTGCATTGCGCGCCAGCTGCGCACCCAAGGTTCGGTACAAAATCGACGCCCCGTAGGCCGCCCAGCGCTTGTGGCGCGCCAGCGTAAGCCCCAGGGCCATGAGATAGCCGCGATGCCCGAAAGCTGCCGGCTCAAGCGCCGCAATGGCCGACAGCACGCTGAAGCGTTTGGGCAATACGCCCATGGCTTCGAGCAGGCGCGTGTAAATTTCGGGCTCGGGCAAGGCCTCGCCGGGCGGTGACACAACCGGGTGACGCAAGTGAAAGTAGTTTTTCGGAAACTCCAGATTGAAGCCGGTAGCCTCTGCTTTTTCGTACTGCGATGCGGCCGGCAGCACATAGTGCGCGAGGCGTGCGGTTTCGGTCAGCGCCACATCGATCACCACAAAGAGCTCAAGCGAACGAAACGCGGCTTCCTGCGCCTGCCCGTCGGCATAGGTCAGCATCGGGTTCGAACTGTCGCAGACAATCGCGCGAATGCGCTTGTCGCCGGCCTTGAGAATTTCGTCAGGCAGAATGTTGGGCGGGTACATGCCGCCAATGGGCAGCATCTGATGAAAATTCGTGCGCTTTAGCGACTTGCCGGGCTTGAGCTTGGTCTCGTCGGTGTTGCCTACCAAGGGCAGCAAGTGGGTATGCAGATTGTTGCAACCCTGGCGTCCAAACTTGCCGGTGACAAGATAAAGCAGTTTTTCCAGATAGGCATTCAGTGTGGTGTGCAAGGTATGTTGCGTGCCCAGATCGGCACGCACACAAGCCCGTCTGGCGGTGGCGAAGCCGCGCGCGACACGCTCCACCTGCGCCAGAGGCACATCGGCGTGGGCGGCATAATCGGCGATGGGAATTTCCAGCAACATCGCCTGCACGGCCTCAAAGCCGGTGCAGTGCGCGTCGATAAAGACCTGATCGTGAAGGCGCTCGCGCACAATCACCGCCAGCATGGCGAGCAGCAGATAGGCATCGGTACCGGGCTTGAGCTGCAGGTGAATGTCGGCCTGATCGGCCGTTTCGGTACGGCGCGGATCGATCACCACCATGGTGCGGGCCGGATCATTCTTGATCGCGCGCAGCAGGTCGCGGGCATTGAAAATGCCGTGCGACTGGTAGGGGTTGCAGCCGATGAAAATGACATAGTCGGCATGCTCGATGTCTTCCGTCGGGTGGCAGTTCTGCGCGCCGTACATGCGCCCATTCACCCAGAAATCGCCGGTTTTTTCCTGCGCCAGTGAGCTATAAACAAAGCGACTCTTCATGGCCGACAGCAATTGCCTGCTGTAGGCCCCGGCGAGATGGTTACCCTGCCCGCCGCCGCCCACAAAGGCAAACGCGTCACCCCCGTGGGCATCACGAATGCCGTTCAGGCGCTGCGCAATATCGCTGAGTGCTTCGTCCCAGCTCACCTGCACAAAGCCGCCGTCCGCCTGCCGTTTGAGCGGATGCTGCAGTCGCCCGGAATGGTTTTGGTAATAATTGAGCCGCGCCGCCTTGTTGCAGATATAGCCGTGCGAGCCGGGGTGGTCGTTGTCTCCGCGAATCTTCTTCAGCTGCCCGCCCTCAACTTCAACCTCCAGGCCACAATTGCGCGAACACAGTATGCAGGCCGTCTTTTCTGTCGTCATGGAGTGCTCCCTTGGCATTGGCTGGAAAAGGTATGTCACACGACATAGTGAGCACATCATACACGGAGTATGCCGCATGACATAATGGCCCCATGAACGCCGATACCCGAACCCGAATGGTTGCCGGCGCCGCCGAGATGATGGCGCGGCGCGGCGTCAGTGCCACCAGCGTGCGTGAGGTAGTGCGCAGCACCGGCACGCCCCGTGGCTCGATTGCCCATCACTTTCCCGGCGGCAAACAGCAACTGATCGAAGAGGCCGTAGGCTTTGCCGGCAAGGCGATTGCCGTGCCGCTGCAACGCCTGATGCAGGAGCGCGGTGCGCTCGAGGGCATGAACCGATTCATCGATTTGTGGCGGCAGGCATTGCAAGCCAGCGGCTTCGAAGCCGGGTGTCCGGTCCTTGCGGTGTGCCTGGAAGGCCCGGTAAGCGACGAACCCGGCCCGGCCGGCACGTTGGCACCGGCGGAGCAAGCGCGACTTCTCGCCATCGCCCACGAGGCATTCACCGAATGGCAACACCTGATCGCCGAGGCATTGCGCCGGGAAGGCCTCAAGCCAGCACGGGCCAAACGGCTGGCGGCGCTGATCGTCGCCTCGGTCGAAGGCACCGTCGCCATGTGTCGCGCCGCGCGCTGCGTGAAACCGCTGGACGACGTACAAGAAGAACTGCAAATCCTGGTGGGCTGCGCACTGAGAAAGACGGGCGCGCCTTAGTCTTCTGACAGCCTGCTATTTCCACTGTGAGGTTCCTCACGTCACAGCACCCGGGCGCGTCTCGATAATCTCCTGCTTGCAATAAAAGGCTGCTAGGATTTATGTGCTCAATTACTGCGAGCGCAGACAGCACAATCACCCACACGATCGAGAGGAGTCCACATGAAAAAGCTGCTATGTATAGGCCTGCTGGTATCGAATGCCGCGTTTGCCAATGGCCTGATTCTGACCACCGAAGATGCGCCGCCGTACAACTACTCCACGGATGGCGGTAAAACCATCGTCGGTAGTGCCACCGAGACCATTCACGAACTCTTCAAGCGCGCTGCCATTCCCTATACGATCAAGATGTTTCCCTGGGTACGCGCGATCGAAATGGCGCAGGTCGACAAGGACACTTGCGTTTATTCGACCACGCGCACGGAAGAGCGCGAAAAAAGCTTTCTGTGGGTGGGTCCGGTTGCGCCCAACGACTGGGTGCTGTGGTCCAAGGCCGACAGCAAGATCGAACTCAAAACGCTTGAGGACGCCAGAAAATACAAGATCGGCGGCTATCGCGGTGACGCCACTACGCTGCATCTGCAGAACCTGAGGTTCGTGATCGACGCAGCCACCAACGATGAGCAAACGGTGCAAAAGCTCGACGCCGGGCGCATCGACTTGTGGGCCACCGGCGGGCTATCTGCGCCCTTCATTGCCAACAAAATGAAGGTCAAGATCAAGCCTGTGCTGAACTTCAAGAAAACCGAACTGTATCTCGCCTGCAACAAGTCGGTGGCGGCAGAAACCATCGCCAAGTTGAATACGACGCTGCAAGCAATGGTGAAAGACGGCACCACCGAAAAAATCAACAAGAAGTACGAGTAAGTCGCTCTGAAGCCGCTGGCGGAGACTTTCCGGGCTTACAGGCATGAGCCACCTCTCGCAAGCGGCACCTTACTCTGGGCTGGCGACTACTACTGCGGGTCGATGCAAGGGGCCAATTCGTTATCCCCTTGCCCTCAGCCAGTCTATCTATGCCAACAACCCGTGGCCCGCTAACACTTGAGCTGACGCCAAAATCGGCAAGTCGGCGCTGGCGAGACGGCGATACGCCGCCTAGATGATTTTCAGAGACATTACCGTTCTGAAAGGATGGATGAATCGATGTGCGACAGGCGAGAAGGTAATGTTTCTGACCCCTTTAGCTCCTTGGTCTATGATCCCCAATGGCCTTCAAAGTCAAACGAAAGCTGCCGCTGATGCCTGATGGCGAGGAGGTAAATCGCTCCGCCAATCAGCGCGTAAAGCAGCAGGTAATCCTTGAGGACGTATTCGCGTAAGGCGTCCATGTCCTGTGTCAGCGCCGATAACTTTGTGCGGAGCGCTGCCAGTGCGTTGGTGGTCTCGACCGAGCGCGGTTGGCGGGCCACAAACGGTCTGCCCAGCTCAGGGAAGCACTCAAGGTTGGAAATCACCGTTTCGAGCAGTTCGTCCAGCAAGTTGTCGAAGGCCTGCGGTGCTTCTGCTCCGGTTAGGAAGTGTTCTATCCCTTCGAGGTTGCGCTCGAAATTTGCGGTGAATTTGACTACAGGCTTTTTTGCCACAAGCAGGCTCCGTCGCAACTTACTCGCTGCGACGGCGTTTGATGGACTGAATCACACTACGGGCGTCTTTCACCTTGCCAGCGGCCACATCGTCGAGCCCCTTTGCTGCGTCGTCTATCAGCAACAAGTGGATGCGCTCTCGTTCCAGCTGGTGGTAGTAGTCCAGACGGTTGGCATCGATCAGGGCGATGTAGCTCTCGCCGTTCTTGGTAATGATCTTCTCGGCACCGCATTTGACCTCTTCAGCCAGTTCGGAAAAGTTTGCTCGTGCGTGCGAGAGCGGGATAACGTCGCTTGCGGAAATACCCATGATAGCCTCCTGAACCACACGAGATGTACAGTATTTTGTACATCATACACTCCAGCCGCCAGAGGCGAAAGTGGAAGCCTTGTCCAGTGGGGTTTGAGCGCCTGGGCGATCTCATGAACGCCCCCACCGACCCCTATGCCCTGCAACCCAGTCGCACCCGCAAGCAAGAAGGGCATATCGAACTGCAAGGGCTGGCCTTCCGCTACAGCGACAGCCACCCCTGGCTCGGCGCTGGCAAGACGGCGATTGCCGAGCTCTGGAGGTTCATGACGTGAGAGAAAATCGTGTCCCCACTCTGATCCCTTTAGTTCTCGAAGTCGGCAGCATTCCGCAAGTCGGCGCTGGTGGGACGGCGATTAGGGAGGGTTGGGGCCGCTGGAGTCACGGTTTATCGTGATATTTTCCTGGATAGTTCATCGTCGTCGTCCGCGAAGATGTATTTGGGGGCCTCGTGGCAGCGCCAGCCGGTGTTGCGGCTTAACTTGTCGGCGCGGGTATCATTAGCCTGATCAAAACTGAGTAGCTCGGGCTCACAGCAAGCACCTATGGCGGCCAATGCAGTCGTGCGAGCGGCATGAAAGAGGAAACGATGTCATTCTGGAGCTACTTCGGGTCGCCCTTCCCCGCCACCACCGGCTTTTCGGCTTACCGCTCGCCGGGCCTGCTGGTGCACCTTCCCGTGGTCCTGTTTTCGACGCTCCTGGGAATCTGGCTGTGCTTCGGGGATCTCTGGCTGTACCCACTCTTCGGCCTTTATCTGGTCGTCGGCCTCTATTTTGGCCGAGACCTTGCCATCTTCGCCCACTACAACCCGTTCATTACACTAGGCGTCATCGGTGGCAGCATCGTGTTCCTCGTCATTGCCCCAGAACTGCGAATTTCAGGGCCCGAACCACTCATCTGCGCCGCCATCACGGGAGCGCTTGGGGTGATGTATGCGCTCTACATTAGTTGGTATGTCGACCTGGATCAGGACGAAACACGCCCGCCGACCACTACCCGCTTTCCGGTGATTCAGCGCCTGATCGACCGTATCGACCATGCGGCGACCCAAGATGGCGACTCGGAACCGGTGCGCCTGCGCAAAACGCTGCTAATCTTTCTCTCGGTGGCCGGCATGCTCCTGGCCCCCTGGGTGGCTAGGCATTTGTCGATACTGTCGCTGCCGCAGGCAGCGAATGCGGCGCTGAGCTTCGCCGCAATTTCGCTTGTGGCGCTGCTGCTCCTGCTGATCACCCGCCGCGAAACCGTCGCCGCCGGGCTCCAACTCCTGGCACTGTTGATGACACCGGCGGTTATTCATTGGCAGATGGGCGGCTTCGCCACCTCGGGTGGCATCGTGCTCTGGTCGCTGCTCGCCCCGCTCTGTGCGCTGGTGTTTTTTGGCACACGCTGGGCCACGCTCTGGTTCGGCGCGTTCGGCCTGCTGGTGCTGGGCATCACGGCACGGGACGTCCAGCTGGGTCTCGATATGGACACAATTGTCCTGTTCGCAGAGAACATCCTGCTGGTATCGACACTGGCCTTCATCGCGCTACGCTTTTTCATCGTCGAACGCGACCGCATACAGGGCGCCCTCGAACATGAGCAAGCCCACTCGGAAAAGCTTCTGCTGAACATCCTCCCTGCACCCATCGCCGCGCGTCTCAAAGACGACCACCAGGCCCCCTGAGTCAGAATAGTTGTCAAGGGCATCGCCCCGACCCAGAAAGGCGGTATGCTCCTGTCCTGACCAGTGATAGCAAATGAACCAATGAATAAGCAAACACTGCTGAAATTGATTGTCTTGGCCGCGTCGATAGTGCTCGTCCTCTTTGGCACGCGTCGGATGTCCGGCTCGGCGGTGTTTTGGAGCGTTATCGGCGTGTGGGTGCTCGCCTGGCTGGCGACAGGGTTGTGTTTGAAGGCCGAGCACGCCTTGGCTAAGCGAGCGGACCTCCCTATCGGACTCCCGACACCCCAACTTGAAGTTTCCGCTTATTCATAGTCCTTCTCCGGATCAAATCCACGAGGGCGGGCGGGCGAATTCGCGCCGCGAATGCGGCAAAGCTTATCAATGATCGGGCGCACTCGCGACAGCAAACGAGCCATTTTTTCTCCGGCGTTGCTCTGAAGCTTCAGTACGGCCGAGCGAGCCGCACACCATGAATCCCTACATCAATCCCTCCGGTTGATCTCCTGGAAATACGGGAGTAGAGTCGATTGCGCGGGTTGGCTGCATGCGTCGTCTCCCGTTCCGTAGAGTAGCAAACATAAAAAATAACGGGGGAGGCCGGCAGATGGATGCACGGCAGCACGCACAAGGGAGTGCCATGGCCCAGATGCATGGGCCGACATCGCCCGGCACGAAACATTCTGCCGCCGCTGATGCCTGATGGCCTTGCATGCCTCACTCAGCCGCGCAGAGTTTGTCCGCTTGATCGCCGGACTATGCCGGTTGCATCGAGCTCCCTTTGCTCAGGAGCTGCTGCTCCAGCACTTCGCCCCTGAAGAAGGCGGCGGCTACGCGTTTTCCACGCTGCTTGAGGCTGCCGACAAGTTCGGTTTGCACGCCGACGAAATCGATCTCACAGAGATTGAAGCGGTCGCAGACCTTCGGCTTCCCATGGTCGTCTTTCCGCCGGGCGCAGCAACGGGTGGGAACGATGGTACGGCGATGTTTGGCTCGCCCAGCTTGGTGCTGTGTGCCGAAGGCGATCAGTTACGCTGTCTTGCTGCGGGTGCAGAGCCGCCCCAATTGCCTCAGTTGCTCAGCTTGCCGGCGCTCAAGGCAACGTTCAAACCGCTCGGCTGGTCATTCCAACGCGAGCCCGAACCCGCTGTCGACAATGATGAGGTTGACGCCAATGGTCACCCAGCATCGACAGACACACCCTTCGGATTCCGCTGGTTCATCCCCGAGCTGCTGCGCTACCGACCCATCTGGCGGGAAATACTGCTCGCATCTCTGGCCTTGCAACTGGTGGGCTTGGTGACCCCCTTGTTCACCCAAGTGGTGATCGACAAAGTTGTGGTGCACCAGACCAACAGCACCCTGGTCGCGGTGGGGGTCGGAATGGTACTCGCGCTGATTTTCTCGTCAGCGTTCACCTGGGTGCGGCAATACCTCGTCCTGCATACCGGCAACCGCATCGATGCCGTGCTCGGCAGCCGGGTCTTCGGCCACATGCTGCGCCTGCCACTGCCGTATTTCGCGCACCGCCCCACCGGCACACTGGTCGCCCGTCTGCACGGCGTAGAAACCATCCGCGAATTCATTTCCGGCGCAGCGGTCAGCCTGATACTCGATCTCCCCTTCATGGTGGTCCTGCTGGCCGTCATGTTTTGGTACAGCTGGCAGCTCTCATTAATTGCCATTGCCCTACTGCTGCTCTTGTCGCTGCTATCAATTGCCGTCACACCACTGTTCCGCAACAGACTTAACCAGCAATTTCTGTTCGGCGCCCGCAATCAGGCCTTCGTCACCGAATACCTCGCGGGCATGGAGACGGTGAAATCGCTCCAACTCGAAGCCCAGCTCGACAAGCGCTACGGCGGCTACCTCGCCAGCTTCCTGGCGGCCGGTTTCGACACCCGCCAACTCGCCAACACCTACAACACCATCGCCAACGGGCTCGAGCAGCTACAAGGCCTGGCCGTGCTCATCGTTGGCGCCCTGCTTGTCATGAACAACGACGGCTTCACCATCGGCATGCTGGTCGCCTTTCAAATGTTCTCTGGCCGGCTCAGCCAGCCCATGCTGCGCCTGGTCGGGCTGTATCAGGAGTTCCAGCAGGCCAATCTCGCCGTCAAGCGCCTGGGCGACCTGATGAATGCCCCCACCGAACCCTATGCCCTGCAACCCAGTCGCACACGCAAGCAAGATGGGCATATCGAGCTGCAAGGCTTGGCCTTCCGCTACAGCGATAGCCACCCCTGGCTTTATCGCAACCTCAACGTCACCTTTAAGCCTGGTAAAACCACGCTCATCGCTGGCCCCTCAGGCTGTGGCAAGAGCACCCTCGCCAAACTGCTGCTCGGCTTCTACCGCCCGCAAGATGGGCGCATCCTCATCGACAGCCAAGACATCCGGCATTTTTCTGCCAACGAGCTGCGCCAGATGTTCGGCGTGGTGCCTCAGGAGACCGTACTCTTCTCCGGCACCATCTACGACAACCTGCAACTGGCCAATCCGCACGCCAGCTTTGAAGACATCATCACCGCCTGCCGTCTGGCGGAAATCCATGATGTGCTGGAACGCCTGCCGGACGGCTACCAGACCGAGATCGGCGAACGCGGCATTGGCCTATCGGGCGGGCAACGCCAGCGCGTTGCCATTGCCCGGGCGTTGCTCAAGCGGCCAAAGATTCTGATCTTCGACGAAGCGGTCTCCAACCTCGACCAGGACACGGCGGAGCACTTCGCCCAGACCATCAACAAGCTCAAAGGCAAGGTGACGATGCTGTTCATCACGCACCAGATTCCCAAGACCTTGCAGGTGGATGAGGTGGTGACCTTGGGCGGCGGTGCAGAGACGGAGCCGCCCACCCCGGCTAGCACCACCAATGCGAGCCAAGGGCTTGCGAGCTGAGAGCAATAGCCCCCCATGCGCGATCTCATCTTTCTCGCGATTCACCTCATCGTCATGCTGGCGAAACTGTTGCGGCCGGGTGGCGTTGGCGCAGTGGTGGCAGAGAATGTCGCACTCAGGCAACAGTTGATCGTCTGCAATCGCTCCAGAATCCGCGCACCGAATCTGACCTCATGCGACCGCTTTGTGCTCGGACTTGCGACGCTTTTCGTGCGCGAGCGGCGACTGCCGAGGCTTGCCGTCCTGGTTAGTCCGGCGACGCTATTGAGGTTTCACCGGGCGCTCGTCCAGCGGTGCTATCGATCGCTCTTTTGCTTCGCTCATGCGAATACAAAACCGGGCCCGAAAGGCCCCTCGGCCGAGCTCATCAAGCTCATCGTCGAATTCAAGCAGCGCAACCCGCGCTTTGGCTGCGTGCGCATTGCCCAGCAAATTTCTCACGCCTTCGACATCTCGATTGACAAGGATATCGTGCGCCGCGTGCTTGCCACGCACTATCGCCCCACACCGGGCAGCGGCGATGGTCCGTCGTGGCTGACGCTCATGGCTCAAGCCAAAGACAGCCTGTGGAGCACCGATTTCTTCCGCTGCGAATCGATTTTCCTGCGTACTCATTGGGTCATGGTCGTCATGGATGTGTGCACGCGCCGCATCGTTGGCTTCGGCGTAGCGCCGGCGCCCATGGATGGCATCGCAGTGTGCCGAATGTTCGAGCGGGCAAGCGCCGGGCAGCCAGCGCCGAAGCACATCAGTACCGACAACGACCCGTTGTTTCGCTTTCACGAGTGGCGGGCACTGCTGCGGGCGCAGGGCATGGACGAACTCAAGTCGCTGCCGCACATACCGACATCGCATCCCTTCGTCGAGCGCCTCATCGGCACCGTCCGCCGCGAGTATCTCGATCAAACACTGTTCTGGAATCAACGTGACCTGGAGAGAAAATTGGACACATTCCGTGATTATTACAACGCGCATCGGGTGCATCGGTCGCTTGATGGCTCAACGCCTGATGATCGAACCGCAATATGTCCGCCGCTGCGTGGAAATTTGCGTAGTTATTGCTGGAAAAAACACTGTCGCGGGCTGTTTCAGCTCCCCGTTGCATCATGAAATACGAATTCGCCACCCACAGGCGCGATACCTACATCTACAACAAAGGCGATGGCGAAGACCGCGTTTACGATGACGACGCGCTCAAGGATGCCAGCGTGTTCATCTTTGGCAAAGGCATCGCGGCCAAAGACGTCATCCTGCGCAAAGGCTCCCTGCTGCTCGATTTCGGCGATGGCGATGCCCTGCATATCGAGAACTTCAACCCCGACGATCCGCTGGCCGACCCCAGCGTCGCGAGCTTCGAGTTTGCCGATGGCGGCACCTTCACCTGGGCGCAACTGCTCGCCCGCGGCTTTGATCTCGATGGCACCGAGGTCGACGACCTGCTCACCGGCACGGCTTTGGAAGACCGCATGGACGGCAAGGCCGGCAACGATGCCGTGCAGGCGGGGGCCGGCAACGACCGGCTTACGGGCGGTGCGGGCACCGATGCGCTCGATGGCGGGCTGGGTGATGACACGTATGTGTTTCGCGCGGGTGATGGAGCGTCGCGCAGCATCGACATCAACGGCGAAACCGCTGTGCAAGTCGAGATGGTGGTCGATGAAGGCGGTGTGGACACGCTCGCCTTCGATGCCAGCGTCGACACCCGTACCCTGCAACTGATCGATAACGACGAGGGCAACCTGCTCATTCGCTACGGTAGCCAGGCCCAGGCCGAACAAGGGCAGGAAGGCAGCGATTTGCTGCTGGTCGGGCAAGGGCTGGCCGGCAACATTGAGCACGTGCAAGTCGGCGCTGGTGGTACGGCGACCCAACTCTCCATGACGCGCTTCATCGGCCAATACGGCGAAGGCGTCTATCGTGGCACCGACGCCACCGGGCACACCCACCTCACGGGCGGGCGTAGCGCCGACTTCATCGTGGGCAGCAACGGCGAGGAGGTGTCGGGGGGCCGGGGTAACGACAGCATCGTGCTCGCGGGCACCGGCAGCACCGTGCACTACGCCGTGGGCGACGGCACCGACCGGGTGAGCACGAACCGGGGCGACGGCAACGGCAACGCCAACGTGCTGCGGCTCGCGGGGGTAACGGCGGACGATCTGCGCCTGGGCCTGGGCCCGAGCGGCGAACTGGCGCTGCAGGTGGGTGAGGTGGCTACTGATGTGTTTGATGGCGGGGCGCGCAATGATTACGCGCTTCGCAAGTCGGCGCTGGCGACACGGCGATAAGGCGCTCACCGTCGCCAACCCTGCAAGCTGGAGGGCCGCCGCATGAGCGGTCTCGTCCACCTCTTGGCCGCCGCACTGCTGGCGGCATGCTCGGCCAGCCTGGCCAAGCCCTTCTTTGATCCAGCAGTCGATCCCTCGACCGTCAGGCCGCTGCCCCCCGCACCGCCCCCTCTGACGCTGGCCGACATCGAAAAGCTCACCCCCGGCGAAAAAGTCCAGGCCGGACGCACCCTGTGGCTGCACAAGTGCGCCACCTTTGCGGGCGAGAAGATTTACAAGACGGTGCCGGGTGTGGAGGGGGTACTGTTGATGAAGCTACGGCCCAACGCCGGCGACAAGGAGTGGTCCGATCCGAACTGGCCGGGAGCGGCGTTTGCGCATGAATATGGCAGTACTGCCTATATCACGTCATTTCTCGCTTATGAGCACAGCAATAGAAAAACCAGAGGGGGACGCAACCGCGGCACGATCAGCACCGGACGTGATGATTTCTGCGAAGACTGCAACTTCCCTGGCTACCGCTGGGTAGACGCCATAGACGAGAAAGACGGCAAGCGGTGGCGATATAAGGGGCGATGGGATGAGCCATGGCAGTACGACAAGTCATATCTGAAAGGCTATATCAAGTTTTCACTGGACAAATCCACCGCCCCCGCCACCGCCCCAGCCCCGCGCTACGGCGTCACTTTCTACGACCACGTCGTCCCGGAAGAACGCGCCCTGGGCGTCGCCAGCAGCACGATCAAGGTGCTGGACTTGCAGACCCAGGAGGTGCTCGGCGAAATGACGCGCTATGTCGTGGCGGGCACCATCGGCAAATACAACCCGACCTTGTGGCTGACCGCTTATGTTTGCCCCTACAGCAAGGGGGCAGGAAGCACTGACGCCCGCAAACTCGTGGACCAAATCCTCATCCCCATAGACCAGGAGAGATGACATGACGATGCTAACAATCGCTGATTATCTAAAACTCGCCAATTTGCAACTGGCCGCTGAGTCACTGTTTACTTTCGGCGTACAGCTAGATCCAGACCGCAAGCCCGGCGACCTTACCGACCGAAATACGCTCTATCGCAACGGTGCGGTGGAGTTTGGCGTCGCTGCAAGCGAACAAGACCCCACAACAAGCAACCTGACTCGCGGCAACGAGCGCGCCAGCCGCTTCACCCCAACCGAAGTAGCTTTCTCGGGAATGGATAAAAATTGGACGGTCGTCGAACACCTTTCCAATACCACCACCGGCTTTTCTGGCACGCTGTTTCAAGCGATCAGGAGCGACCCCGTCAACAACGTCAAGGCCGGCGAATACGTCCTCAGCTTCCGCAGCACCGGAATTCCTCGACGACCACGGCCGCGACAACGTCGCCACCAACACTTTCGAGGTGGGTGACTACGGCCTCGCCTACGGCCAGATCGCTGACATGCAGGACTGGTACGTCAGCCTCCAAAGCCGCATCACCGGGCCGCTCACCGTCACTGGCTACAGTCTGGGCGGGCACCTGGCCACTGCCTTCAACATTCTCAACCCCAACGCCGCGCAAGTCGTCACCTTCAACGGCGCCGGCATCGGCCTGACATCGACACCGCTGTCGACCATCATTCGCGAATTCGATCAGCGCCGTGATGTCCTCAAAGAAGCCATCGCCGGCCCCGGCCTGATCGATCTCTTCAAATCCGAGGCCGGCCGCACGGCCTACAAAACCCTGCGCGAACTCGGCAGGACCGTAGATGCCGTACGCGGTGCGGTGTCGGATGTCATCGAACTCATTCTCCGAGAAAGTCAGACCGGCGACGCCCGGGCGGATTACCAGTTGCTCAAGCTGGCCTTTGACCGCGCCAGCAAGATTCGCCGCGCTGCCGACACCATCGATAACGTGACATCCGGCGATGGCAGCCCCAACCCGGCACCGATACCACTGGTTAATATCGACGGCACCAAGCTGGACTACCAGCTTGCTGTCATCACCACCGCCCAGACGTATCCGGTATCGACGCGCAACCTGATCGCCGACGGCACCCAGCTTCTGCTGTCGGGCGGCTTGACTCGTGCGGTGGCGTCGGGTTTGCCCCCGCAGACCGACCTCGTCGGCTGGGAAGTCTCGGCCAGTGACCCTGTGGCCATGGTCGCCAATTCGCTCTACCACGTCGACCAAGGTGTCAAGCTCTTCATCGAAGACCAGCCGCAGCGGCGAGGTGGCGTGGCGTGGGACGCGGCAATCGCTTCCGTGGCTCAGATGGGGGTTCGTCTGGTCGTTCCCGGCTTCAGCCAGAAGGACTTCGGAGACGACCACAGCATCTTACTGATCATCGACTCGCTCAACGTGCAGAACACCCTGCTAAAGCTCATGTCCCTGAGCCAACAGCAAAACCCCCAGCCCCTGATCGACAGCATTCTCAAACACGCCTCCCACCTTGTCGCTGAGGGAAACAGCGGCCAAGGCAAAGCCTAAGGCGACGTCCTAGAGAACATCGTCAACGCCCTGGCCGGCATGGTGCTACCGCCCGAAGAAATCGATGAAAAAGAGCTGCGCGTCAAAGGCGACCCACACGGCAACACTTGGGCGCGTATTGGCAAAGACGACGCCAACAACTACACCAGCCGCGAAGCCCTCTACAAGACCCTGAAGGAAATCGTCGGCAGCGCTGCCTACCAAAAACTGACCGACGCCGCCAAGTTCGGCCTGGTCAGCCTCGTACCCCCCACCACCGACATCAGCAAAGCCCGCGAGGACTACGGCCAGTTCCTCGCCCTCTACCACCTCGCCCCGTTTGCCCTAACCACGAGCGATACCGCCGCGCTTGACGCCCTCAAGGCCGTCGACGAGAAGCTGAGCGAACAATGGGGGGAAGACATCAAGCTCGGGGAAGACCAACGCGACACCGGCAAAGTTGCCTTCAGCGACACCTGGCTCACTGACCGCGCGGAATTCCTCACGCGCAAGCAGTGGTTTGGCGACAACAACCGCGACCCCGAGAAAGCGAAGCTGGATAAGGCGAAAGATACCCATGCCTACCAGACCGATTCCACCTACTACGAAGACATTGCCAGCGGCTACCGCATTGCCCAGGGCTTTGACCCCGACAATGCCGAAGACAACCTTCGCAACACGGCCCGTCACTACCGCTTTGGTGGCACCGCCAACGACACCATCACTGGCGGCGATGAGTCCGACCACCTCTACGGCGGCGACGGCCACGACACCTCGACGGGCAGGGGCGGCGCGGATCGCCTGGAAGGCGGCACCGGCAACGACCTCCTCGATGGCGGTAAGGAGACGACCGGCTCTACGGTGGCAAAGGCTGGGACACCTACCTGCTACGTGGTGGCGACGGCCAAGACACCCTGATCGACATCGACAGCGACACCCACCCCGACAAGATCAAGGAAGGCCGCCTGCTGGTGGAAAGCACCGACGACGCGACGACGCCCACGCGCGGCCTGGGCATCCTCCTGCAAAAGGACACCACCACCTGGGTCAGCCCTTGACGGCACGACCACCCTGAGCAAGGAGACGAACGATGGCAAGACCTGCTGGGTGCTCGCCCCGCCTGACGGTGCCAGCGTCGATCTGGGCAGCGAGTTCAAAGACGGGGACTTCGGTCTGCGCCGGCTCACGCTTGCCGAAAGCAACCCCGGGCAACCGCGAGTGGGCGATCTGCTGCCCAGGGACTTCGACACCCGCACGAGCGATGTCATTGACGAAAACTATGACCCCGACGGCAACGTCATCGTCACCCAGGCCGAATCCCCCGGGCGCAACGACACCTCATCGGCACCCTCGGTGCCGACCGCATCCAAGGCAAAGGCGGGCAGGATGTGCTGAAGGCGATCGTGCGGCTGAGCGTTTATTCGCAAGTCGGCGCTGGCGACACGGCGACAAGGCGCCCAACGCCGCACGCTGGAGGGCCGCGGCATGAACCGCGCCCTGCGTACCCTACTGCTGATCGCCGCAGCGCTGCTCAACGGATGCACCGCCACGGCGCAGCAAAAGCCCGAATCGGCAAGCACGCGCCTGGCCACTGCCGAGGCGATGTTTGCCGAACGGTGCAAGAAGGCGGGAGTGTTTATTCATCGGACGGCAGAGAACGTCGAGGGGGTGTTTTTGCTTAAGTTACGTCCCGAGGGGATCAACTACCGCGATCAGTTTGCGACGACTGATCCGTATGGAAGGGACATGACAGGGAATGGATATATCAAGAGCTTCTGCGTGGAAGCTACGAAGCCGAAACGTCTGGAACGCCTATCAAAGGTGCGCCCCGATCTCCCGTTGGTTTCAGCTACGTCGACGCCCTCGACCCCAAAGACGGCAAGCGCTACCGATACACGGGGAGCAGAAAGGTTGTTGGCCGCATGGACGCGACAGCGCCCAACGTTCAAGTCGATCTGAGGCGCAATCCTGACTTCGATCTGAATATTTACGCTTTCATACTGGATAGAGTCCTCGCTCCCAATCCCGCCTCTCGCTACGGCGTCACCTACGACGACATTTCCACCAGAATGAGCGCGAGTACTGATCGCCGGCAGTTCGCTCAAGGTGATCGACCTCCAGACCAACGAAGTTATGGCTGAACGCATCGGCTACATGATCGATAGAGGTCAAGGAGACCAGTCGGGCGGACGATCTCCTGCTATTTTGCACCAGATCACGCATG
>JADJEF010000017.1 GCA_016702335.1 Rhodocyclaceae bacterium | reverse complement strand
CGTTAGAAGGCTTGTCCTTCTGCTTATCGCGCCATGCGCCAATGAACCCGAGATTCTTTCCGCAGCTTTGGCAGATAGCATCGCAGGCACCGGTTTCTCTCACTCGGGAATGGGGGCATTTGCGCTGCTTCCACCAACCAGGCAAACAGATCAACCCATACCCGGCAGCAGCAACAATAAGCGCCGCCAAACCAATGGCTAGTTCTGCGACCGGCTTCATTATCCAAAACCAAAATGCTTCCATTTTTTCGTCCTTTTTCACGTTGACCGTAGCCTTCTAACTCCAGCTTATTTCCCACATGGGGCTTTTGTGCCTTGTGGGTGGTGTTATTGGACGGAATGGGGGCTACTCTGCGTTATGCCCCGCACTCATCCCGCTGAGGAATACCGCTGCGAGTGATTGCTGAAACGTAGCGCCGCTGTTCGTCATCGCCGCGAAAACCTCAAGCGCCTCCTGCTCAATGAACGCCCGAGCATCCGGCTCCATGTTCATGCTCGCCAGCCCGCGCGGCTTTGGTATCGTCCTGCGCCGCAAAACCGAGTGATGCTGTGGCTTTAGTGCCGTACTGCCAGCGCCGACTTTTACCCCTTCCATCGCCATTTCCCTCCTATCAAGTCATCGCCTACTGGTTGCGCCGTTCTTCCAGGTCTGCTGTGCCACATCGCCGCGCTTCCGCCTGCGTCTGTCTTGTCAAGCTGAAACCCTGCCGCTCGCAAACTTGCGCCGCCTTCTTCCGGCAGCGTGTAGGTGTAAATCGGTTCGCACCCCATCGCCCTTGCTGCCCGCCGTGCCGCGCCGTAGAGCATCGAGCAGGCATTCCGTGTGCCGTCCGTGCAAAGGCGCGTTATCTCTGCCGCCTTGCCATCGTCCAGTCGTGGCGCTACCGGCCTGCCAACAATCGCAACACCGCGCAGCGTGCCGTCCTCGTCGGCCACGCCAACCGCAAAACGGTGTCCTACTACCGGCCTGCTGTGGCGGTGCAGTTTCCGCACAAACTCGTTTGCGGTTTTAAGGTCTGTCGGCACGATGCGCAGCTTCATAAGGTCAAAGGCATAACACGTCAGTCCACCGGACGCTTCGCCATAAAGGCCGGCGAATCGCCGGTGACTTTTGCGTTAGGTGACTCAAGCCACTCAATGCGCGGCTGTTCTTTCCGTAGCGCGTAATACTCAACCTGCACCTTTGCGCTGCCGATCATCTTCCCGGCGAGGTTCGCCAGTTCTGCGGCTTCGCTCGGTTTGATTTCTCCGGCCTTCAGTTGCGCGAAGGTCTGCGACAGTTCTGCTCTCAATTCTTCAGCGTTTTTCACGGCATTCCCTTTCAATCATCAGTTGCAGTCGTTTGCACTCAATCAATATCTCAGGCACTTGCTTTACCTCCGAGCGTTCCGGGTGGCACAGCAACCGCCGAACGTAGTAGTCGCTCAACCGTTCGCGCCCTCGCTTCATCTTCTTGCGATTCGCTTCTGCGGCTTTCTCCGGGTTCTCTGCGGCCCATGCAATCAGCGCGGCCCGTCCTTGCTTTGCGTACTTGGCTTTTCTTGCTGCTGCATGCTTGTCCTTCACCCCGTTTACGTTCGCTGCATATCGCGCCCTGAATTGCGCGTTCCGTTCTTCGCGCTTTGTCGAGTGCTGTGCTCTGCGCTTCGCAAGATGGCAGTCATTGCAGTAGCGCATCACTGTTTTCTTGTCGCTGTGCAGCCGGTAGTCACCCTCTGGCTTTTCCTTGCCGCATACGGTGCAGGTTTTCATCGCCAACCCCCAACACGTCAGTCGAGAGGGAGCTTCGCGATAAGGCCGCTCGCCCCCTCACTTTTGCGTTACTCATCGCTTCAGCCCCCATGCCAGCAAGCAGGCAAGTAGTAGCCCTATGGTTAGTCCTTCTGACATCAGAACGGTATGTCGTCGGTCATGTCGTCAAACGCATTGACCGGCCCTGCGCCTTGCGAACTGCGCGACGGGGCTTGTGCTGGCGCGTCCCCGCTCGCTTTCTTGCCGAGCAGATCCACGTTATTCAGCCGGCACTTGAGCGTCTTATTCTTCGTGCCGTCTTTCCCCTCGTATTCATCAAGCGAGATTTCGCCAGAGATACCGACTAGCGTTCCCTTGAGCAAGTAAGGCGCAACAGCTTCGCCACGCTTACCCCACAAAGAACACTGCACCCAGGTGGTTGATTCGCTTTTGCCATACCCCGATTTCACGGCCACAGTGAAGCTGACAACAGCCTCGCCATTGGGGATAAATCGAGTCTCAGCGTCTCGTCCGATGTTTCCGGTTGCGGTAAATACATTCATGATTGATCCTTGAGTTATTGGTGGTCAAACTGGGTATCGCACTTGTCGCATACCTTGTAATCGGTATCGCAACCTGCGGCCCCTGCGTTCTCGGCGCTGACGTGGTATCTAGTGAAGTCAGCCGATTTGCACTTAGGGCAGCGCGGTAGCTCGAATCGTTCCGAGTGCATCTCTGAGCAGCACTGCACAAGCTCGAAATGAATCGTTCCGCAGTACGGGCATTCGTAGTGATCCGAGCCGCACATGGGCTTGCCGCATTCGTCACAGTTATCCTCGTCGCTGGACTCAACGCCGCACCATGGGCAGGTAAAGCCGATCAGCTTTGAGCCTGGATCGGGGTGTGTATTCCAGTTCTCGCGGGATTGGTGTAATTGGCTCATGCTTGCTCTACCAGTCGGCGGTTCTGGCCTTCTTTCTTGAGGGCAGATCGGGTCTTTGAATTCGGGCTGAGTACATCCCAAAGGAATAGCTTTTCGTCGGCGTTAAGCCCCGTTTCTTCCATTCGGGTGTAGGCGAGTACCGGGTTGTTTTCGACTTCAACTATCTGCACCAGTTCCGCAGCCAGTTCGCGCATGATGGTTTGTGAGGCTGGATCAATTTCTACCGACTGCATGGCCGCTTTAACGGGCGGCAGGTGCTTCTTGGTAGCTGCATTACCATCGTCATCTTCCGGTGCTATTCCGCAAGCCGCCATGAGGCTGTAGCGCCGGGCATAGGTCAAAGCAGAGCCATACCCCTGAGCATCGTGCTTAGTGGCGGGCACATGGAGCTTTCCGCAAGAGAGTGTTTCGCCGGATTCATGCAAGAAGATGGTTTCAACGATCACGCCACTGTCTGACTCGTGCGTCTGCTGAATCAAGGCAATGCCGTTGGCGTTTAGCGAGTCAATCACTGCCTCAACGCAGCCAGCAAGGTCAACGTACTTGGATTTGAAGTGCGGATTAGTGGATGACTTCAGGGCCGGCGCAAAGCCTTTCTGAGCCTTTACAAACGATGAAGCAAGCGAGGCGCGGGGCAATACGCCTGCGGGTGTAGGTGCGTTCATTAGACGGGTACTCCTTCATTCATGTATTCGTTAAACATGCGATCCAGCCGGCCATCAGCTTTGAGAATGGCGACTTCCAGATCGTTCTTGAGTGCAATGGCTTCGGTAAGCGTTAGGGGAAACATGTCGGTCGGTGTGCCGATAGCGATGGGCATGCGTTGTCCGATTTGGACGGGCAGGACTTCAAGGGGCAGGACTAGGCGGTTCATGCCATCGCTCCTATCAATTCAAGCAGTCCAGTCACCATCAGAAAGCCAGCTACTACCGCTACCGCTTCCATCCAGCGAGTGACATGGACAATGATTACCGTGTCACGCAGGGGCGCGCGATAGCTCAGGTTTCCTGTATCGAATTGGCTCATGCTTCCACCCCATTCGGCAGGGCCAACAGTTGCTGGATCTGCTCACGCAGCTTGCCTTGGCGTACCTCAGAATCGGCAATGTCACGGTGCAACTGAGCTTCAATCGCCTTGCGTTTCTGGTCGATCACTTCCGACACGGCAATCAGGGTGACTTCCACCTCTGCCGTACCGACGAGCGTGTAGCCGTCGCAGAATGTAGCGTCATGGTGATAGAACAGCCCTTTGGCTATGTCATCAGCACCGCTGGCTAGGTCAGCCGGGGTAAGACTTGAGTAGGGTGGCAGGAAGGCGTTTAGTGTGGTTTTCATAATCAGTTCCAGACGTAGGCAAAGTGGATATTGGCTTCGCTCTTGGCGATGGTGCGGGCGCGTTTCGCCATCTTTTCGTTAAACGCACCGATGGCGCTGATGTAGTCGGCGCTGGTGGCGTCGGCCATGGCGAGGAGTAGCTCGGGATGGTCTAGCGCGATCTGGCCGGCAATGTCTAGGCGATAGTCTTTGTCGCTGATGATTTGCTCGGTGCGCTCAACAATCCAGGTGATGCGCTCGTCGTCGCGCGCTTCTTCGCTGAAGCGGCGGGAGCGGGCCTGTTCCCATGTTTCGCCGTGCAGTAGTGTTGTGGGCATTTCGTTCTCTCCTGTTGGTTACGGTTGTCAGACCGATGCATAGAAATATACGCCAAAAAATACAAACGTGCAAACTTTGTGAAAATAATTTCCCGCGACTGTATTTTTTCTCGTATAGAATAAGCCACATGATAAATGTAACCACGATGCTGAAGGTGATCTTGGACTCTGGCATTAAGCAGATTCAGATCGAAGCGGAAACTGGCATACCGCAGCCACGAATTTCAAGGTGGGCAAATGGTGACGTTTGTGCCGCCGTCAATGACGCGCTGGTGATCCAGCAGATTTACG
Source organism: Rhodocyclaceae bacterium (assembly GCA_016702335.1). Taxonomy (GTDB): domain Bacteria; phylum Pseudomonadota; class Gammaproteobacteria; order Burkholderiales; family Rhodocyclaceae; genus JADJEF01. The sequence continues at coordinate 192 of JADJEF010000017.1, read as the reverse complement.
AAAAAGTCGTCGCAAAAGAACGTCGGAAAAAGAAAAAGCCCGCGCTACTGACATAGCCGGGCCGTGAGTGCGCTGGATTACCCGCTAAAGGCGCACTAGCAAGAGCGGGTTCGGAGGAACAGGGGGAATTGTAATGCAAATGGAAGAAGTAACGATAGGGGATTGCCGGCTGATTCTGGGTGATTGCCGGGA
>JADJEF010000016.1 GCA_016702335.1 Rhodocyclaceae bacterium | reverse complement strand
GAACGTGGGTGACGCCGCATGCGGGAGCGGAACCCGCCCACTGCAGCACCCAGCGAAAGGAGGTGATCCTTGTCTGTCAAGGCAACACCGAAATCCTGTTCGTGTCGCCAATGCCAGTATTCCAAACACTCGGCATTTGGCAACGCTCAGGTGAAGCGTGAGGAACGAGCGTTCCGGCACGCCAGCAACCAGGCACTCCGGCAGGGGAAGGAAGACCTTCTTCCTGCTGGTGTGCGTTCATATTCAGCATAGGAGAGTATCAATGCACAAAGGCAAACTGGTGCCGCGAAACCCTTCGTCGCGGCGGCCAAATTCAGGAAGGCAGGGGCGCATGGAAGTCCGAAAAGGCACTCCGGCGCGCCGAGAAAGCAAGGCTTCGGGTCGGTGGCGTAGTGGCCGCGCATCTGGCTTTTAACCAGACCAAGGACGAGTTCGAATCTCTCCCGACCCACCAGAACTCATACGTCTGCGTCTTCGTCGGCCTCAGTCGTATGCGTTTTATTCCGCGATAGTATTCTCGGTGAGCACCCCCGGCTGTTAACCGGGTGAGGAACGTTCGAATCGTTCTCGCGGAGCCACCTCATTAGTCGGGTAGCTCAGAGGCAGAGCGACGCTCTTACAAAGCGAAGGTCGAGATTTCGAAATTCTCTCCGACTACCAGTATTGCGAACGTGTGCAACCGGTAGCCGCACCTGTTTCAAAACGCAGGTCCTTGACGTGCGAGTTCGACCCTCGCCGTTCGCACCAACAACAAGAAGCCCCATTGGCGGAATTGGCAGACGCACCGGATTTAAGACCCGGCGCCATGCGGTGCAGGTTCGAGTCCTGCATGGGGTACCAATAATTTGCGGAGTTGGCGGAATTGGCATACGCGCCAGTCTTAGAAACTGGATCCTGAGAGTTCGAGTCTCTCACTCCGCACCAGTACTTCCCGATGGCCGGTGACTAGGCGCATGGCCGCAACCCATGTCGAGGTCAGTTGAAATCCGACTCGGGAGTCCATTTTTTGCGTGTGTAGCTCAGTTTGGCAGAGCGCCTCGTTGCCAACGAGGAGGCCGCCGGTTCGAGGCCGGCCACCCGCACCATTTTGCCGACGTGGACCATTGGCAGGTCAGCGGATTGTCTATCCGTCTTTATGCGAGTTCGATTCTCGTCGTCGGCGCCATCATTGCCGCTAAAGCTAACCCGGTGGAAGCGCCTGCCTGAAGAGCAGGAGGGCGAGGCTCGACACCTCGTGGCGGCACCAAAACACGATTCGCCGTGAAGCTCAACTGGACGAGCTGGCGCGTCCTAAGCGCAGGGTTGCAGGTTCGACTCCTGCCACGGTGACCAATTTTCCGCCCGTCGTCTAAACGGATAGGGCCCCGCCTTCTAAGCGGGCACATAGAGGTTCGACTCCTCGGGCGGGCCAACACACCACCGATTTGCACCCGTAATTCAGCGGACAGAAAGCGACGCTTCGAACGTCGAGGTCGGGAGTTCGAATCTCTCCGGGTGCGCCAAAACAATAGTTCGTTAGCTCAGTTGGCAGAGCACTCGGCTCATAACCGATGAGGCCGCTGGTTCGACTCCAGCACGAACTACCAGTGCAGTACGGCCGCGGATGCCTATCAATCCGCAACCCAAAGGAGATCATCATGAAAGTCCTAGTTGAAATCCGCCCCGGCGAGGGCGGCGAAGATGCACGTTTGCTCGTTACGGAGCACGCCAAAATTTATCTGCGGTTTGCTGAGCGCACCCAGATGACTGCGGAAGTACAAGAAGGTGGTCGGGGCCAGCTTTGACCTCCTGATCGAAGGCGAACAGGCCGCTATGTTGTTGGCCGAATCAGGCGGTCATCGCTACCAGCGTATTCCTCCTACGGAGCGCAAAGGGGCCGGTGCACACCAGTACGGTAACGGTTGCCTGTTTCGAGATAAAGCCAACCGAGCAATTCCGGTTGCGTGAGTCCGATATTGATATCCGACCACACGAGATTCAGGACCCGGCGGACAGCATAGAAACAAGACCGAATCCTGCGTGATCATGATTCACAGGCCCACCGGCATCGAAGCCAAGGCCTCTGCGCGCTGTCAGCATCAAAACAAGCGGACAGCTCGAGCGATGCTCGAGGCGCGCGTTGCGGCGCTAGTCAGATCCCAGAGCAATCAGGCAACCGCTGATACGCGGCGCGCCATGGTCGGGTCGGGCATGCGCGGCGACAAAGTACGTACTTATCGCGAACAGGATGACCAGGTGACGGATCACCGAACGGGCAAGCAATGCCGCCTTCGGGATCTACGAGATGGGCGTCTGGAATTGCTGCAGTAATCCATTTGTTGGGGCGTAGTGTATCGGCTGCACTACGGTCTTTGACACCGTCAGACCTGGTTCGAATCCAGGCGCCCCTGCTACAGTTAAAAATGTCCCGTTGGTGAAACGGATAATCACTATGGCCTACGAAGCCGTCGTTCCAGGTTCGAATCCTGGGCGGGACACCAATTTTTAGGAGAATCATCATGTCGCACCAGATCAAACTGTGGACGAACGGTGTCCCCGTTGAATCGGACGCCATGAAGCAACTGCACAATATTGCGGCGCTACCTGTGATTGCGGGACATATTGCTGTCATGCCCGACGTTCACTTGGGCAAGGGGGCTACAGTGGGATCAGTAATTCCCACTCGGCGCGCGATCATTCCAGCGGCTGTCGGTGTCGATATTGGCTGCGGTATGCTGGCCGTTCAGACCACATTGCGTGCCGAAGATCTCCCGATTCTCTGTCGTCGTTGCGAGCGGCCATGGAGGCGGTGGTCCCTGTTGGATTTTCTGCCCACAAGGCACCGGTGCGTACATTCAACGATGGTCTCAACGGGATCGCATTGCATCGGCGCACCAAAGATCTGGATGCTCGCTTCGAGCGCCTCGGTATTCTCGAATGGCTGGGCAAGCTCCAGCATCCTGAAAAAGTGTGGCTGCAATCCGGTTCGCTCGGTGGCGGGAATCATTTCATCGAGCTGTGCTTGGACGAGGCCGGTTCGGTCTGGCTGATGCTGCACTCGGGCAGCCGTAACATCGGCAAAACCATCGGGGAATGCGCCATCAACATGGCTAAGTCCGCGCTGGTGGATCGCCAGATCAGCTTGCCTGATCGCGATCTTGCCTGGCTTGATGAAGGCACGCGCGAGTTTGATGCGTACGTCGAAGGGATGCTGTGGTCTCAGGACTACGCCGCGCTGAATCGCGATGTCATGTTGCACTTGCTGATGAAGGTCATGCGCGAAACCTTTGGCGAGCGCATGGGTGTTCGTGCTGAGGTGATCAACTGCCACCATAACTTTTCGTCACTGGAGGATTACGCCGGCGAGAAGCTGTGGATTACCCGTAAGGGCGCAGTCCAGGCCAGGGCGGGCCAGTTGGGCATCATTCCAGGCAGCATGGGTGCGAAGTCATTTATCGTTGAAGGCAAGGGCAATGTGGATTCCTATTGCTCATGCTCCCATGGTGCCGGACGTCGTTTGTCACGCGGGGCCGCAAAGCGGGAATTCTCCCAAGAAGACCTGATTGAGCAAACCCGTGGTGTGGAATGCCGAAAGGATGAATCGGTTATCGACGAAATCCCGCTGGCCTACAAAAACATCGACGCGGTCATGGCAGCGCAAGCCGACTTGGTGTCAATCAAGCACACGTTGAAGCAAGTGCTGTGCATTAAGGGGTAGCTGCTTCGGCGGCTCTCTATTTTCTGGTCGCAAGCATAGGTGGCGATGCACCCGGCTCTTAACCGGACTAACGCGGTTCGATTCCGCGGCGGCCAACCAATTTCCGTCTGTTAGCTGAGTGGTTTAGCAAAGTCTTGATAAGGCTTAGAGGTTGGTTCGATTCCAACACGGACGACCAGTTCCAGTGGTGTGCGTAGTGTAGTGGTAGCAAATCTGACTGTGAATCAGAAGGCGAGGGTTCGATTCCCCCGCACACCCCAACCCATTTTCTTTCCAGAAAGGAGGCCATCGTGTCACTTGTACTCATGCTTACAGCCGCTGGCGCTCCCAGTAAATGGGTTAGCCGCGAACAAGCGGCGTTCTACTATGCAAAAAATCTGGTTGCCTGGGATTTAGGGGACGCCGGTGTCTCGGTGCTGCTCGGCGGCACCAATGCCAAGTCCGGCAAGCGCTCCTCCCTGGTCATCAAGCCGATCATCTCGGTGTCCGGGAAATCCTTGATTATGGCGGACTACCGACCGCTCCCGGTCACACGGGAATTGGTTTTCCGGCGCGATCGTGGGGTCTGCGCCTACTGCGCGGAGCACTTCCATGAACGCGATCTGACGGTGGATCACATCCAGCCGGAATCTCGTGGCGGCCGATACACGTGGATGAATCTAGTGGCGTCGTGCAAGCGTTGCAACCATGACAAGGGTGCTCGAACGCCGGAAGAAGCGCGAAAGCCACTCGCTTATGTTCCGTATGTGCCGAACAGGCACGAGGCGATGATTCTGAGCAATCGCAAGATCATTCACGATCAGATGCTCTTTTTACTGGAAGGCGTCCCCAAGCATTCTCGCCTACTGTCTTGACTCACCTTTACTGCGCCCCGCGCCTGCCTTTGATGGCCCAGTGGGAGCGAAGCTACGATTTGCGACACGTATGCACTGCCGATATGTGACACGAACACCAAAGTAGTCATTGCGCAGAGCAAGCCATGGTGCAGTGATATTCTGTCGAGCCGTATCAATTTGCCATGGGCGGAAGCCATGACCCATACGTCGAACGAACTCAACGATGAGCTTTGGTTGCTGCAGTCCGACGAAATGTTGCTTTTGCCCGGCAGAATCGACACAGGCCGATTGGGCTTTGCCCTGCAGCTCAAATTCCGACAGGTCAATGGTCGCTATCCCGAACGGCAAGATAAGATTGCCCCACATATCGTCGAGACACTGGCACAACAAGTTGGCGTTGATGCGACCACCTTGTCAACATATGACCTTGATAGCCGGCAAAGCCAGCGACATCGCCAGATCATTCGTCGCTTTCTCGGCTATCAACTCTCGACCGGTCCCGACCTCGCCCGTTTGCGCGAGTGGCTGGCCAGCGACGTGCTGCCATTTGACTCGCAGGCTCGTCATGGGCACGAGCTTGCCTTGGAATGGTTCGAGGCCCAGCGCCTAGAGCCACCTGCGCTGGGCGAACTGGACCGCGCGATCCGCTCCACTGTCCATCGCTTCGAGAGGCATCTGCTGGAAGCTATTCACCTGCGTCTGTCTGTCACCAGCAAGACCGCCATCGACCGACTGCTGGCCGGAGCAGAATCCGATGGCGAGGTCGATTCGGGTTCCGCCGCATCCACATCGGCCTTCACGCAACTCAAGGCCGATCTCGGTCGGGCCAGCCGCGATAACCTACTGCTCGGCATCGAGCGGCGCCAGATCATTGAAGCCATCGGCCTAGTATCGGACGTATTCAAGGGTGTACCGGCCAAGTTCATCGACCAGTTCCGCCAGCGCAGCGCCACCGAATCCATCCGCGAACTGCGCCGCCATCCAGCACCAATACGCTACAGCATGGTGGCTATGCTTTGCTGGCGTCGGCGACAGCAGTTGACCGACGCGTTGGTTGATATGCTGCTGCAGCTCATTCACAATATCGGCACACGCGCCGAGAAACGGATCGACAAGAAGCAGTTCGCCGCGTTCAAGAAAGTGCGCGGCAAGGCTCGGCTGTTGTACAAGGTGGCGGAAGCCACCGTCGACCAGCCCGAAGGCGTAGTCAAGGACGTGGTCTATCCGGTGGTCAGTCAGAAGACGCTGAAGGAACTGGTGGCCGAGTTTGGGGCGTTGAGCACGGATTTCGAGCGCGAGGTCCAGGAAACCATGCGTTCGTCCTACAGCCATAGCTATCGTAGCGTGCTGATGCTGGCGCTTGATGCGCTGGCATTTCGCTCGAACAACACGATGCACCGCCCGGTGATCGATGCGCTCGTCGTGCTGCAGGCAAACCGCGACAGCAAGAAGCAATACTATGAGGTCGACGAAGTACCGATCGACGGTGTCGTTCCGAAGAAGTGGCGCCACATTGTCATCGACACCGCTAAGGACGGCAGCGAGCGCGTCAACCGTATTGATTACGAGGTGTGCGTGCTGCGCGCTTTGCGCAAGCGCGTGCGCATCAAGGAAATCTGGATCGATGGTGCTGATCGCTACCGCGATCCGGAACAGGACCTGCCCGCCGATTTCGCCGAGAAGCGCGATACTTACTACGACATGCTCAATGTGCCGAAGGACCCACAGGTATTCGTCGAACAGGTGCAGGCTACGATGCGCCAGTGGCTCAAGACCTTCAACGACGGCCTGCCCAACAATCTCTTGGTGAAACTGCGCACGCAGGGCAAGAACACCATCCATCTGTCGCCGACGCCCAAGCAGACCGAGCCGCCGAACACAGCCTCGCTCAAGCGCGAAATCGGCCGACGCTGGTCCGACGTCGAGTTGATCGACATCGTCAAGGAGGTCGACCTGCGCCTCAATTTCACGTCAGCATTCCGCACCGCCGCCAGCCGCGAAGCGCTGGATCAATCCGTCTTGCAGCGCCGCCTGCTGCTATGCCTGTTCGGCATGGGTACCAACGTCGGCCTCAAGCGCATCGCCAGCCAGCAACCCAGCGTTACCGTCGACGAGCTACGCTACGTCAAGCGCCGCTATGTCAACAAGGAGGCGCTGCGCGCAGCCGTCGCCGAGGTCGTCAACGGCACCTTTGCTATCCGCCAAACGGCGATCTGGGGCGAGGCCACCACGTCGTGTGCATCCGACTCCAAACAGTTCGGTGCCTACGACCAGAACCTGATGACGGAATGGCACGCGCGCTACGGCGGACGCGGCATCATGATCTACTGGCATGTCGACAAAAACTCGACGTGCGTCTACTCACAGATCAAACGCTGCTCATCGTCGGAAGTGGCGGCGATGATGGAGGGTGTATTGCGCCACTGCACCGATATGGAGATCACACAGCAGTACGTCGATACCCACGGTCAGAGCGAAGTGGCCTTCGCCTTCAGCTATATCCTGGGCTTCGATCTGCTGCCACGTTTCAAGGCCATCGCCCGGCAGAAGCTGGCCATGGTCGACGCCGATGACGTCATGGAGTACGCGAACCTGGAACCGATCCTGACGCGCGTCATCAAGTGGGAACTGATCGCCCAGCAATACGACGAGATCATCAAGTACGCCACCGCGCTGCGACTCGGCACGGGTGACGCGGAGGCGATCCTGCGCCGCTTCACGCGCGCGGACCCGGCCCACCCAACCTACCAGGCGATCGCAGAACTCGGCAAGGCGATCAAGACCATTTTCCTGTGCCGCTACCTGCACGAGGACGCGCTGCGTCGCGAGATTCACGAGGGTCTGAACGTGGTCGAGAACTGGAACAGCGCGAACAACTTCATCTTTTACGGTGAGAGAGGCGAGATTGCCACCAACCGCGTCGAAGACCAGGAACTGGCGATGCTCTCGCTGCACCTGTTACAAGCCTGCCTGGTGTATGTGAACACGCTGTTCATCCAGGATGTACTGGCCGAGCCCGTGTGGCGTGAGCGCATGACGGTCGACGATTGGCGTGCGCTGTCGCCGTTGATCTATCACCACGTCAACCCCTACGGTCGCATCGAGCTGGACATGGCGCGGCGACTTCTACTTGCCGCATGATCTCCCGAAAACGAAGGTTTTGTGGAGAAAGACATAAGTGGGGCACAACCATCGCATATGCCCCGAATTCTTCTCCCAAAACTATCTCTTGATTTATTCCCCCTTAACAGCGATCATATTTATGAGTAATGGGAGAACGACGTGGCTATTGTGATCGAAGACGTGCAAATGGAACAACTGGCGCAACAGCTTGCCAAAGCGGAGGGCGTGACCATCACCGAAGTGGTGCGCGAGAGCCTGTTGTCCCTAGCCGGCCTACGTGGATTGGCCACCAGGAAGCTACCGCTACGCGAACGGCTTGCCGCGCTGGCGCGCGAGGTCGATGCGTTGCCGCACAGCCCCGACACCCGTAGTGACAACGATATCTTGGGTTACAACGAGCACGGCGCATGGTGATCGACACTTCCGCTGTATTGGCCTGGCTAAAACATGAGCCGGAACGTGCTCGTATTGTCGCCGCCCTGGAAGCGCATGAGGTGTGCCGCATATCGGCGGTAAGCCTATTGGAGGCCCACATCGTGGTGCGGGCGCGCGAGCATCCCACCATGCCGGGCAAGCTGCAACGGTTCCTGGATGAAATCGGCGCAATCGTCACGCCATTCGACGAACAGCAAGCCCGCCTCGCCGATGAGGCTTTTCAGCGCTACGGCAAAGGGCAAGGCCATCCGGCCCAACTGAACCTGGGCGACTGTGCGGTCTATGCGCTGGCCAAAGCTCTCAACGAACCGTTGCTGTTCGTCGGCAACGATTTTGCGCAAACGGACATTGCGCAATGTTGATCGGCTACGCCCGCGTTTCGACACGCGACCAGAAGCCCCACCTGCAACTGGATGCGTTGAATGAAGCCAGCTGCGATCGCATCTTCGAAGAGACGGCCAGCGGAGCCAAGCGCGAACGGCCAGAACTCCAAGCCGCCCTGGATTTCATGCGCGCCGGTGACACGCTGGTCATCTGGAAGCTGGATCGACTCGCCCGTTCCACTCGTCAATTGCTCGACACCGTGGAGGGATTGGCGCTGCGGGGCATTGGACTGAAAGCGCTGACGCAGGATATCGACACCACCACTGCCGGCGGCCGTCTCATCTTTACCGTGTTCGGCGCCATTGCGGAGTTCGAGCGGGAGATTATCCGTGAGCGTACCTGCGCTGGCCTGGATGCGGCGCGTTCGCGGGGGCGCAAGGGCGGGCGTCCACGTGCGCTGGCTGAGAAGGATTTGAAGCAGGCGCGTGCTCTGTTAGCCGACCCCGGAATTACTGTCGAAGACGTGGCGCGCCGGCTTGGCGTTGGGCCGTCCACGCTGTACCGCTATCTGCCGGCTGCGCGCCAGACGGCGCAAGAAACTGAACATCATTGACGGAGTATCGAATGAACCAAGCCGAATTCAATCACCTGGTGGGTAAAGCGCGGGATGCAAAGCGCGGCGGGCGAGATTCGTGGAGCGTGCAATCGACGGGCGAGAAGGTTGCCGTTGCTCTGGTGTTAAACCGAGCCGACTGGTTGGCCAGCATTGACTACACGCTGGCCGAAGCCATAGAACGGACGGGGCAAGAATGGATTGCCTTGGTTCCCGCGGTTGCCAAAATGTTGAGCGACGAAGACTGATACGGAAATCCCGCTTGAGCAACATCTATCCGTTGTTGCCAAAGCTAACGCTGAACCGGCGCTTTGTGCAAGACTTCCTGGATGCCCCGGAGTTGTCCTGCGCGGTTGGCGTCATCGCGGAACGAAAGCAGGTGCTGCCGCTGTTGGCTTTGCGACCGGGCATCGCGCTGCCCGGCCACGTCACCGAGCGAGGTTTCGAGTTCGGCCATTCAGTGCTGGGCGATAGCGACTATGAGATCGTCCAGTTCACGTTTGACTTTCGCGGCTTTGCGTCTTATCACGTACTGCTAAATCCGAGCGATCCAGTGGTGTGCGAAGTGCTGCAGCGTATGGTTGAACTTGGCAGCTACTTTATTCTCGCCATCGCCCCAGACGAGCATGTCACCGCCTTTCGCGCCGATATTGGCGCGCCGAAATTGACTGGTCTGATTGATCACCTACCGCGAATCCTTCGCTCGGCCACCAGCGGTGCGCAGTATGACAAGGTGCTTGCGAAATTCTATCAACGGCCGGAACCGCCCGGCCATGTGTTGGAGTGGGTCTGCCGGGGCGATCTGTCCTATCTCGATCTTGTTAAGGATCGGATGGAACTGTCGCCAGCGTCCACGCCGGAACTCAGCGCCGACACCCCAATCCAGTCTGTGGAGCACGAGGATCCGCCGCAGGATGACATCAACCATCCTATCGCCATGCTACCGATGATCGCTGAGATTACGGCCGGGGAGCTGCAGGCCGCCTCTGATCTTCAACAGTCGCTGCGGGAGGCGCGCAGCCGCCCACACATACTCGGCGACGCTGAGGTCAATCGCGCCACCCGACTGTGCAACAGCCAGATGGCGATGGTGCCAACCTATCGAGAACAGCTCAGCCGCTGGCGCCAAGCATCACCGTCACGCTCGCAGCGCGAGGCGCTATCCCGACTTAGCAAGGATATAGACCAGATTGAAATGACAGTGGCCGAGACGCTGGCCTTGCTTAAGGAAATGGCACCGGGCACGATCGATGCCGTCCTGCGCATGGATGATGGCGAATTAGGCATGGCGGTGTTCGAAGGTCGCATCAAACCACCGAAGGGCGAACCGTTGAGTGAAGAACTGCGCAGACGCGAACAGCGCACCATCGCCGTGATGCTCGATGCAGTCGGCGGCAATATCCCCGCGCACGCCAACCTGCTGGAATTCCTCGCCGTATCGGCGCCACAGATGCCATTATTCGAACGCCTGATGGCTATCTGCAACGAGGAAGACATCAACTCACTATGTGGCGAATATCCGGGCTTGTACCGATTCGCCAAGACGATGGAAGAGATCGCGACGGGTATCCGATCCGGCACAATCTCTGTACCGTATTGAGTCACCTTGCAATAGCGAATACTTCTATGTCGCAAATCGCAGCTTCGCTCCCACTGGGCCTACAAGGAAAGCTAAGCGGCGCTGGAGAAGATATAGCTGGCGGGGCCAAGCTGCTTGAAGATGTCCTCATTAACCTTAAAGCAGACGTAGTCGACCTAGAGGGAGTCGTAAAACAAGCAACATCAAATGCGGAACGAACTACCACTTTGCTTGGTCAGAACGTTGAAGAATTGGTGACACTCTACAGTTCCCTTGGACACACGCTGACAGGACTGAAGGATGTCGGCACGACGATCGATGAGACGGCTTCGACGCTTGATAGTTCGATCAAGGGACTCATTGAGTCACAGAACTCTACATCTATGCAGGTCCGGCAGATGCTCGACGGAGCCCGTTCTGCCTTGTCATCAATCGAGCAAAGCGGTAACCAGGTACAAGCCGTTGCCACCGCACTCAAGGGCGCATGGGAAGCGTATCAGGGTCGTTTCGAAGCAGTCGACGAAGATCTAGAAGCTGTGTTCAACTCGCTGCAGGATGGCCTCGACAATTACTCGGAAAAAGTGAAGCAGTTTCACGTAGGTCTGGATAAGCAGATGGGAACTGCAATTCAAAGCCTGGGCGCCCTCGTCCAAGAACTAAGCGACACGGCTGAGGAATTGGCTGAAGCGCATCGATCAAAGAACTGAGGGTAATCGACAATGACAGATGCCAATCCAACGGTACTGCCACGTGATAGCGAAGACAGCTATCTCGCCTCTTTGAGCGACCTCATTATCGGTGTACTCTTTATATTCATCATATTGCTGATGGCATTTGCGCTCAATTATCGCGTGGCGCAGACTGAAGCCGACGTTCGTCAGAAGGAAGCAGAGGAAAGAAACAGACAACTCTCGGACGCTCAAATGGATAGGAAGGAGTTGCTTGAAAATGTGCAGAAAACGCTTCGGGAAAAGGGTATTCAGGTAGAAATCGACACACTCAACGGCGTCTTGCGGTTCCGGAACCGCTTTTATTTGATTCCGGCAAAGCCGAGTTCCGCGATTCAGGTGGGACGCTCTACGCATCGTCGCCGAAAATCTTTCGCAAGTTCTCCCGTGTTATGCCAGCGGAAGTACGACGGCCGATAAATGTAGTGCCCCAGATGGGAAAACACGTCACCTTGATGCCATATTTATCGAGGGGCATACGGACAACGTTCCTATCCACAACACGCTATTCAAAGACAATTGGGACTTGTCGGTTGCTCGTGCTAAAGGTACTTATCTGAACTGACGAAGGGCGCTCCAGCCCTCGAGAAAATGGAAATGATCGAGCAGCCCTCTTGAGTTTCAGCGCATACGCAGAACGTCGTCCCCTCGCTGATAACGAAAGTGACGCCAACCGACGCAAGAATAGACGTATTGATCTTCGTTTTATTATGGCGGTACCTAGCCAATGACGCTTAATGAAACGAAAGCGTTCCTGAAGAAATGACTCTTCGAGGCTCGCTCCGGGCTGGCCGGACAGTTCAACTTAAGGCCTCTGCAAAATGGGCTGACTTCCCAGCCCCATTACACATTGAACGTGCCGCGTCGCTGGTTGAGATACGAGCCGCAGGACTCCGACCTGCAACGATTTCCCCGCAGGATATGCAGAGACTTAAACAGCGGTTGCTGGCCGCTAGTGAAGCCGGATCTTTCGATACCGTGAAAAAGCGAGAGTGGCGCTACACCCCATGGGTGTTTTGGTACATCGATGATCAGGTAGCTCTCAATCGAGATATTGTCCTGGCCTTTTTGAATCGCGCCGCAGATCGAAAATCACCAACATGGATCAAAGCACCATCAATGCCTACCTCACGCGTTTTCCTTCCGAGTCTTCATCTCTTCCACCCATTTCGAGGGCAATACAACAACTGATTTTGTCTAATCGTTGGCCCAGTCTTGCACCGTGGGCGGAGAGACATCGTCGCTGGAGGCTTTTTGATGTGGCAGCGGGTCCCACTGGAGTCGCCAGTCACATCCTTGGGGCCGAAACGGTCATAGAAGGCCTGAGAGATGTCGGACTGGAAAGTTCGATAGCACAGAGCGCTGACTCATTTCTCAAAGCTGCATACGTTTCGGAGTTTGTCTGTCGCCAAAGAGAACCTAAGTCTCGGTGAGGGCTCGGCCGAAGGAACAATCCGCCGCCTTATTGAATGGTCCCTACCTCTGGTACCACAACAAGGGGGCCTTCGCTATCCTCAACTCATCAGTCAGGTCGCAGCTACGATGCTTCTACCGTGGAAGACACGGTCACCAGACGCCAATACCAAAGAACTGATACAGCAATTTCTCATTCAGCAAATCGGTGATCCGCGCGTAAAACCAGGCGCCTGGCAAGGCATTGACTCCGCTGCCATGACATCATGCTGCGTTGGTTTGCGGGTGAAACACTGGCACACTTCTTCAACCTGTTGTCGCGCACCGCTGACGATATATGGGAATACCGGAAGAAATTCTGGACCGCCTACTATCAGCGAGGTGCGATCAGCGAAGCCTGGTTTGCACTAGGGCCAATCGCGCAAGCGCTAGGGCGCCAGCAAAAACTTCAATTTGGGGATCTCTCTCGAGCAGCTCAGAACCAGTCTGTTCTCATCATGAAGCTAGGCAGCTTCATCGTCGCTGAATGGAGCCATAGCGGAGCCTGTAGATTCTGGAATGAGAATGATCGCCTAGCCCCAGGACTCTACAGAAAGGTCTATTTCGCGGATGATTTACGAAATCCTGTTCGTTTGACCAAGCCCACCACGCATCCGACTACGGGACCTGGCAGCGCAAGATAAGTACCTATATACGGCGAGAAACAGGAATCGTAGTAAGTGAAAGCGACTGGCGCTAGGAGGCATGGATGAGATTAGTTCCAACGTGGACAAATGAGCGTATTCGTTTTCAACTGCAGGATATTCAAGGGACTTTTAAGCCGCCCGAGTCATGGACTCAAACTGCCCCGATAGAACATCGAAGGGGTATAGCGATACTGTTTTCGCTTATCGAGGAAGAGAAGGCTAGCACCGACCAAGATTCGATTTATGTTTCAACAAGGCACATATCTTCGCCAGGTATCGATGCGAAAGCGCTATCGCTTCCAACTGATCTTCCGTTGCGGCTCGATCTCGGAGCGATGGCGACCTAAGCAATCCGGAATTTCGCTTTAGACCAGATGGGTTCTTTCGAGTGGACTGCCGCTCAATGCGGAACTTAAAGAACCGGTTGCATTGCCACGGTCGAGAACCGTAACTTTAGGATCCCGGAACCGCTTTGTACGGTGTTGGAGAATATCGAGCGCTTTAACTCAAGCCCGCCGAGTAACAGGGATGATCGGATGCGTGCTTGGGGAGAGATTCGTAGGTTGCTCGGTGAGTCACCTTCGGAACTCCAGAACGACTATTACTTGCGCGATACGCGAATCTACTCCGGAAGCAGATTTACCTTGCGAATTGACCCGCTAGGTATCAGAGATGTCTCATTCTCTCCAGTACTGATGAATCAATCACCTCTAGCAGGCGATCAGGTTGAGATATTCGGGGATTCAGACGAGCCGACACAGGTGTTGCCTGATCGATATCAGGACGTCTTTTCTCAGCGATTTGGAGAGTTTCACGATGCGAGATCTGCTTACCCACTCGATGAGGGAGCCTACGTCGTAGTGGATCCAGTTTGCAGGCAAGCGCTTTCTATCGTGAAGAGGGTAGCTACTGGAACTCCAGAAGAACGCTTGTCTTTTGCTGAAATCCTCGTGGTGCATTAGCTGCAGAGTTAGGCGAGGTAGTTGCAGAGGATATCCTCGAACAACTCTTTGTCGAAACGGAGGCGTTTTCGGAACGGGTGAAGATGATCGGTCTATGGCAGAAGAAGGTTCTGCCATGGGTTCAACGAACGGGTGAATCCTGGTTGCCACCCGAATCCTTGGGCTTACTGATCGAAGGGGATCGTGTCGCACTAACCAACGAGCAACTATCAGACGTCAAACAGCGTCTTGAGCAAGCCTTGACGAACGGCGGGGACAACGTCGACATTGGTGGTCATACAGTAAAGGCTACTGACGATGTCCTTGATGCGGTTAATACCCTAATTCATGAAAGCCAGAAGAAGGAAGGCGATTCTTCTGATGGGGTCTCAAAAGAACCCAAGTCATCACAAAGAAACGTTCTATTGATTCACGACAACCTTGATGGTATCGACTACGAGGTATCGAGAAGAAGTCATCGCGCATCCGCTCCCGAGGTCCCTGCATTACTTAAAACTCAGTTGAAGCGCCATCAAAAAGACGGTTTGCGCTGGCTTCAAGATCATTGGATAAGAGGCTCGCCGGGATCTCTTTTAGCTGATGACATGGGCTTGGGCAAGACTCTCCAGGTTTTAGCCTTCTTGGCATGGATTCGCGAGGAGATAGCAGCCGGAATGACTCCTCGCAAACCGATACTTATCGTTGCGCCGATTGGCTTGCTTCGCAACTGGGAAGCGGAGCATGCCCTACATATGCTCAAACCAGGTCTTGGCGACTTGCTGACGGTCTATGGTCAAGGAGTTCGACGCTTGCGAAAGTCTAGCCAAGGAGAACTGGAAAGTGGTCATTCAGTTCTAGATCGCGAGCAGTTAATTCGGGCTGACTGGATTCTCACCAGTTACGAAACACTCCGGGACTACCAGATCAGTTTTGGCTTGATTCCATTCTCAATCGCTGTATTTGACGAAGCACAAAAAATAAAGACGCCTGGCACTCTGACAACTGAGGCTGCGAAGGCGATCAACGCTGATTTCACGGTCACAATGACAGGCACGCCTGTTGAGAACCGTCTTGCTGATTTGTGGTGTATTGCTGATACATCCCACCCGGGAATATTGGGGGACTTAAAAACGTTCAGCCAGCAATATGAACGTGAAGTCACTGCGGGAACGTTACAGGTTCTGAAGGAAAAGATTTGGCAGTCGAACATTCCTGATTCGAAGCCAGCCCTCATGCTTCGTCGCATGAAGGAAGACAGCCTTGATGCTCTACCGAATAAACATTCGCATTCACTAGTACGAAGCATGCCGACCGTCCAGGCCGAAGCGTACTCACAGGTGGTACGAGAAGCGCTCGGGGCCAAGGACACGATGATTCTTGAAGTGCTTCATCGACTTCGCAGTATTTCGCTTCATCCCTTCATTAACCAGGAATCATCGGCGTGTAGCGATGATGCATATATCAATGCTTCCGCACGTCTTGCAGCGTCCATTGAAATACTCGACTCAATCCACAAAAAAGGCGAAAAGGCACTTATTTTTCTTGAATCGCTAGACATGCAGAATTCAAGAGAACTGCCATTGATTCTCAAGAATCGCTACAAATTGGAAACGCTCCCTTTGGTAATCAATGGCACTGTGGCCGCTCCTGAAAGGCAAAAGAGAGTAGAACGCTTCCAAGCAGGTGTCGGGTTTGATGTAATGATTTTGTCACCACGTGCTGGAGGCGTCGGTTTGATACTTACCGCTGCAAATCATGTCATTCATCTCTCTCGGTGGTGGAATCCTGCTGTAGAAGACCAAAGTACAGACCGCGTCACCGCATTGGGCAGAACCGGGATGTGCATGTGTATTACCCATTTCTGTTCATCCTGATTACGGCGATCATAGTTTGACCAAAAACTCCATGGGTTGATAGAGCGAAAGCGTCAGCTTAGTCGCTCACTGCTAGTGCCACCTTCCGCCACTAAGAAGAAGCCGCTTCTTTGTTTAAAGAAACGGTATTAAGTTAGGCCGCCTATGACACACATCGAAGCCCTAACTGCCCAAGCATAAGCGGAACTGCAGCCGTCGCAATTGGCTGTGTCCGCGCCC
>JADJEF010000015.1 GCA_016702335.1 Rhodocyclaceae bacterium | reverse complement strand
GGAATTCACGCGCGGTGTCGGGGTCCAGACCCAGGTTGAACTGGTCTTCCCAGCGGAACTCGAAGCGCGCGGGCTGATCGCGTCGTCCCTCGCACGCCGCCGGGTGGCCCTTTGGCGACGTCGGCCGCGTGGGCGGCGATCTTGTAGGCGATGATGCCCCGCTTCACGTCGTCGCGGTCGGGCAGGCCTAGGTGTTCCTTGGTGACGTAGCACACGTACGGCGGTGCCCATCCAGCCGATCATGGCGGCGCCAATGGCGCTGGCGATGGTCGTAGCCGGGCGCGATGTCGATGGTGAGCGGGCCCAGGGTGTAGAACGGCGCCCTCGTGGCAGTGCTTGAGCTGCTCGGTCATGTTGGCTTGATCAGGTGCGGGCACGCGGCCGGGGCCTTCGATCATGGTCTGCACGTCGTGCTTCCAGGCCACCTGGGTCAGCTCGCCCAACGTGCAGCTCGGCGAACTGCGCCTCGTCGTTGGCGTCCGGACGCGCAGCCGGGGCGCAGGCCGTCGCCCAGGCTGAAGGACACGTCATACGCCTTCATGATGTCGCAGATGTCCTCGAAGTGCGTGTAGAGGAAGCTTCTGGTGGTGCGCAACGCACCACTTGGCTGATGGAGCCGCCCCGGCTGACGATGCCCGTCACGCGGTTGGCCGTCAGGTGGATGAAGGGCAGGCGCACGCCGGCGTGGATGGTGAAGTAGTCCACCCCTTGCTCGGCTTGTTCGATCAGCGTGTCGCGGAAGATCTCCCACGTCAGGTCTTCGGCGATGCCGCCCACTTTTCGAGCGCCTGGTAGATCGGCACGGTGCCGATGGGCACGGGCGAATTGCGGATGATCCAGTCGCGCGTGGTGGATGTTGCGGCCCGTGGAAAGGTCCATCACGTTGTCGGCGCCCCAGCGGATGGCCCAGACCAGCTTTTCCACTTCTTCCTCGATGCTGGAGGTGACGGCGCTGTTGCCGATGTTGGCGTTGATCTTCACGCGGAGTTGCGTGCCGATGATCATCGGCTCGACTTCCGGGTGGTTGATGTTGGCCGATGATGGCGCGGCCGCGCGCCACCTCGTCGCGCACGAACTCAGGCGTGATGATTTGCGGAATCGTGGCGCCCATGGGGTTGCTGCGCCGGCGCGCCTCAGCTTCGCGTCGCCCAGGAATTCCTCGTCCACCTGTGCGGCCGTTCTCGCGCAGGGCGATGTACTCCATCTCCGGCGTGACAAATGCCGCGCCGCGCGTAGTGCATCTGCGTGACGTTGGCGCCGGCCTGGCGCGGCGCGGCTGGCGCTGCAGCGGGGCAGGCCGCCGGCGCACTGATCGATGCGCTCGGCGTCGCGCGCCTCCAGCTTGCCGCCGTCGTCCAGGATGTGGGCCAGGCGGCCTCGTAGCTTGGTGGTCGCCGCCGCGCTCGACGATCCAGGCGCCGCGCACGAGCCCCAGGCCCCGCCGCACGTCGATCGCAGCCGCCGGGTCGGTGTACGGGCCCGACGTGTCGTAGAAGGACACCTCGCGCCCGCTGGTCAGGCGCACGTCGCGCACCGGCACGCGCAGGTCCGGCCGGTTGCCGGCGATGGCGCCCTTGGTGGAGGTGGGAAGGGGCCTGCGCGTAGGGCGAGCAGGTGGGCGAGCTTGTCGGGGGCGTTCATCGGCGGGTCTCCTGGGGGCTGGTCAACAGACTCCGGGGCCGCTCTTCGCCGCGTCGGCACCGGGGTTTGCGGTGCGCGTCGCCTTGCAGTCCTGCTCTTCCTTACGCCGGAGCTAACCGGCTCAAGTTGACGGGTTCGGCTGACGTTCAGCCATCTCAGCACGCTTGGCGCGGGCACCCCGGAGTGGCTTCCGCATGATAGCGCGATGACGCCGCGCGCATCGCTTCGTCGAAGACGGTAAATTTCAGCATATAATGCAAGGCTTGTTCCCCGATAGCTCAGTCGGTAGAGCGACGGACTGTTAATCCGCAGGTCCCTGGTTCGAGTCCAGGTCGGGGAGCCAAGTAAATCACGACTCAGCAGGTTAGCGCCTGCTGACTTTTTTGCTTTCTGGATCCTCCGTGTCCGACACGTGTCCGAAATTCTTCGCGGATGCAGGCATGTGTCCGGATCGCAACAGACCGGTCTTGCCCAGACGGCATCGAAAACGTTCAGAGGCTCGGTGACAGAGCTCTGTGCGCTAGATTTTTCAGCGAATCCAGTGACGTGGGTCCTAATCGGACCCTAAAGTAGCCGCACGCCTCCACCGGGAGAACGCCGTGCAGCAGCCATCCAGCCCGCCACCAGATTTGCACGATCATGCCGACCGTGTTTCTGGCGCATGCCATCCGTCATACAGATGACGGGCTTGGGTCGATCGACGATCTACAGGCTCATCGCCCAACAACAGTTCCCCTGCCCCGTTCGTCTCGGTGTGCGCGCAGTGGCCTGGCGCCGCAGCGAACTGGATCTATGGAGCCAGTCACGTCCAGCTGCAATGCAATGACCCTCGAACGGCAGTCAACCCATTGCATTTAGTCGGAAGCGCAGCTCCAAGATTTCTTTCAAGCCTTGCACGCTCAGCATCAAGGTCAATGACGTTCGTACTTGAAGTCTGCTCAAGGGACCACCATTGGCTGGCGTCGTTCGGAAGTTGGGTTCGCACAACAAGTCGACGTGCCCGAGCGCGTTCGCTAAGCGCCGATGCCAGTGATTGCCGATGGCGGTCCTCGCCATGCTGAATGAACACTTCGCGCGCAGCCAGGTTGCAGATGTCCTCGCGTTCCCATGCCAGCCAGTTAAGGAGGTCGCTCTGGTCTGCATGCGCCGAGTAGCCTTCAACCTTGCAGATGCGAGCTCGAATCTTTGAGACCTTGATGCTGTCTTTATCTGGTAACGCCAGCGAACCCGTGTCCCGCACTCGCTCGTTCAGGGGAACATGACCAATAGATAGCAGCTTCCCAACGGAGCTCGAACAGTGTCCCATCATCGCGACGGTCGTGGTGTCCAAGGTTAGCAATCGGGACAACCACTGTACGACAGGGCCACCGTCACAAGTCCCTGAACTAGTGACAACCACAGTTGGGCCGCTGGGTTCGGCGTTGCGTGCTTGGCGTGCTTCCTTCGCGCTTCCAAAAATCGGGCGCCAGTTCCTTGCGATCCGATTACCCGCCGCGATGACTTGCGATGCATTGTTGTGCGCCGGATCGAAAACCATCCTCAGAACGGCTTGCCCCTCCGCGATGTCAAGGGGGTTCTGTCGTCGAGGCCAAGATCTCGGAAAAACTGCTTGCCCAGCCACCGCGGACGGACTTTGCCCTTGTACGTCCGCTCGGTTCTATTGAGTGCTTCCAGGATCACAGGATGCACTCTTCTTGCAAGGGGTGAGTCGAGGACGAACTTCATGCGATCGTATTTGCCGTTCCCGTCAGCAACCACCCAGTGCAGATCGAACATAAGGTCCTGCGTCCGAGCGATTGAGAACGCGGGCAACACGAGCGCTCCGTTCTGCTCAAGCGTGCGGTCCAGCAACTGCTGCAACGCTACCCGGCGTTTTTGTGCGTCTTGCCGTTCTGGTGTACGAACCACTGCCCCATATGTGGACTCAACAACCGCGTAGTGGCTGGTCATGCTGGGCGCCATGCGAAACCGCAGCAAAGGCAGAGTCTCTCTGTCTTCAGCTCCCGGGCCGATGTCACCGGAAAAGTGGATGCTGCGCTGGTCAGGACCCTTCGGGCCCCATGACACGACAACGGAAACCGCACCGACAATGTGTCCAGTTCGGAAGAACTGTAGAAACAGATCGTTGTCGACCGGCAGGTAGTTCCCGAAAGGTTGATCTGTACCGGGCTCTCGCCAGATGACTCGCTCAATGTCGGCGGGAGCGTACGGGAGCTCGGAATGGAGGATGCCATCCTTCAAGAGTTCGACGGCCAGTTTTTGAGTCTCTTGTGTGCAGAAGACAGGCCCCTTGAAACCCTTGCGGTAAAGGGCTGGAATCAGGCCACTGTGATCCATGTGCGCGTGCGTAAGGATGACGAACTTGATCTCCTTGGGATCGAACGGCCAGTTGGCCTCATTCCAGAGATCCTGAGTCGGCTCACCTTGCTGGATGCCGCAGTCAACCAAAAAGCTCCAATCGCGCGCGGTGTCCCTCATCCAGGTACACGAACCAGTGACGACACCGAGGGGGCCAAGAAAACGAACTTGCATATGAACTCCTTGCGGATGCGGTTGAGGGAAAACTTTGACCACGTCAGGTTAGGAGCTCCGCAGCTGCTTTGGTAAGTTAATGCATCGCTGCGCATCGATGCATTTTTGATGCACTATCGTCGCCGCCTGTTAGTCTTCGGGACAAAGGAGTCGGTGATGAACAAATTGATCGAACAAGCCTGAAGCAAGGCCGGATACAGGTCCAACGATGCGTTGGCGCAGGCCATCCTTCGGCACAGGCCTGAGCTGGCCTCAAGTCTGCAAGCGAGAAGCCTGGGCGCGAGGATTGGCAAGCTGGCAAAAGGCGAGATCGACTGGTGGCGCAAGAATCCAGTATGTTTGGATGCGCCACCGAACTGCTGCACGCAGATCCAGCGGACATCGGTATTCACGAGGGGCGGCTGATCACTTCTTTCATTCGCCGAGTTTCCCGAACTACCGCCGCTTGATCTGGAGGTATGAGTCCCCTTGCGACCTTGCCTTCGGCGCTTATGACAGCGAGAACCAAGGTCATGAAATGCTCGACAGAGAGGACGCACTAGACCTGGAGCCCTGGTTGCTCGAAAGCCAGATGCTCGACAGACGGAACATGCCACGCGACTTTTCTTGGCTGTACGTGCCCGATGAGTTGGGTGTAGACCTGCTTATCAATCAGCTGCAAGTCAGGTCCCCCTTTGAGGTCCTAGAGGTTGAAAGCCTTCAAGACGTAAAGATCCATGCCCATGCGACGAAGCCGGTTGTGATTTCGGTCTCAAGACAGTCTGAGCGTGAGGATCTTGCGCTGTTTGCAAGCCAACCCGAATCCGCGTTCAGGATCTCTCTCCTTTCCCAATGCCGATGGCAGGGAGGTCTGATATGTATGCAAGGCCCATAGATTGGGAGGTGGCCAACTTGCCAAAAGCAGAGCGGGATCTGCGCAGCCTTGGCTCTCCCTACAAGTGGGCACTGCGTGACGATTGGAGAACAAGGCTGATCACGTGGGTTCAGCAGCGCCTTGACAGCAAAAAGGTTGACACTCTTTTCGAGGAAGCGGAGGTGGTTTCGTGGCTTGAGATCTTTGACCCTGAGGAGCACCTTATCCGGACACCTACGGATTTGCTGACGGTTTGCCGTATGTTTCACGGTCGATCCAGAAAAAGCCGGCCTGACGCCGCCAGTCGGGACGTTGGTCACCGTCTCCAGTCTTGTCTTGTCCCCATTGATTCCAGAACTTCAGACATCTTCAATCGTTTGGCTGAGACTGTCTGGCAAACACATGGATCTGCCATGGGTGATCCCTGATTGGGCCCAATGGCGCAATCCTAAGCACGTTCGACGGTAACCAGAGTTTGAGGAGACCTGCAAAGGACCCACATGCTGTGAAAGAGGTCAGAGCAAGCAAGAGGTCCCAGCAGAAAACCGGTGGAGCCTCCACGTTGCTGGATGATCTGAAGCGCATTGGTCTTCTGGTACCGGTGCCACGACGCGCGTCGGGTGACTTAGCGCCTTGAAGCCGCAATTGTTGGCTGACTTGCGCATTCGCGATTTGCTGGTAGCGGGAATTCAGGCAGCCAATATTCAGGTTTTGGGACGACTGTCTCTTGATCGGGGGAGGCAGTACCTGATCGACGCGGCCCTGTCAGCTGCAACGATGAGCGACCTACTGAAAACAGTCCGCTGGATCCTGGCTGCGGATCCTTGGGAAGCTACTGTCCTTGGGGCGAGTGAGTCGCTCTTCCTCGAGCTAGGTAATCGCCGAGCGGGAGGACAGTCGCTTGCGCCTGAAATGCAGGGCATCCTGGAGATGGTGTTGAACCGCTATTTCGAATCTGGCAACAATGGGACGGCACTGCTTTTGAGCCGAAGGGCGGTGTCACGCGTTGATCACCCGGACATACTTCGAACCATCTCTGCCTGTATGGGTTGGAGCTTGACGAATCGTCCGAAGGTTTTTCGCAAGCTCGACGCGCAGATTTTGCAGCTGTTTCCTGGATGGTCGGGCAAGAACGCAACGATGCCACCCATACCAGATCATCCTGGCAAGTCCAACTGGTCGAACCAATCAAGCCCGCCACGGTGGCGTCGCTTTCTGAAGGCTATGCACATCTCACTGGTGGAGCTCACTGTTTGGCCATCGGCTCCAGACGAGACCCAAAACAACGTGCTAACGCCACTGTTGTTGGCTGCAGGGCTATTCAAAGGCGAGAGGATTCCGGTCGACTGGTGGGATCAGGTAGCGCATCACCGGTGGGCGACCGATTTTTGGTTGAGCAGCTGAAATTTCGGCAATCAAATGATGTCGCAACTGCGGCACTGGGCGCAATGCTGTCATCGGTGTATGAGGGCTTCTCAAGGGACAAGGCCTCATACCGCCATGCCCTCCTGTTCGGCTCTGCCATATGGCGGTGGGCGATTGAACAATCAACGCCGTCCCAGTTCATCGCTCAGGTCGATTCAGAACAGATTGCAGTTTTGCGAGCGTTCCCACAAATTTTCCCGAAGTCCTGGCGGCAACCTTTGTTGGAGGCGCTGCCCATTAGTGCGCGAGGCCAAAATGACAATCTGATCCGCATAGCTGGATCGGATGCTCAAACACTGTTGCTGAGACGACTAGGAACTCCTGAAGGTGCGACTGCCGCACACCGGTCTGGCAACTCAGTCCGGGGGACGTATTGAACAGCCTTGAATCAGGTCAGCTGGACGAGGAAAGCATGTTCGATCTTTGTGGAACAGCCCTCACCATCTGGCGGCTCAGCTTGTGAGGCACATCGAAGCACTGCCGACATTCAGCGACAAAGAGAAGCGACGAGACTGGACTATCAAGAGGCTTCAGGGAAATGCAGTATTCGCTGACCAACTTGTCATTGCTTCGCTGAACTCGTTTGGCACTTATCCTGTGCCTTCGATAAACATCAACGACGGGCGGAGTCAACCGTGCTGTTTCACGACCCTGCCGCGATTTTCAGAACCAGACCGATCACCACAAAGGTCATCACGATCCGCCCCCAGCGCCAGGTGGTGAACCAGTAGCGATGGTTGACCCATATCGCGCGATGGACTCGCTCTGCTGAGACCAGGAGCGCAATCGCAACGACCATGGGGCCGACGATTCCGACGGGCGCATCGATCTGGCCCAAGAGGAATACCCAGGAACAACGGCCAGGTTACCGCATCGATGGCCGTGGGCCATCGTCGACCGGTCCAGTGCGGTGCATTGGCCCGGGGTTCACGCGCAACGAGCAGCCACATACCAACCTCCAGTCATTTCTTTCGTCGCTGACCAAGTCCGTTGCTCTCCTTGTCCGTTCGGCCCACGGCAATGACCAGAATGGAAAGGCACACAACAAGCGATCGAACATTGCCAGATCCCACCCGGTGATTGAGTCCACACGGCAAACAACCGTAAAAGATGTTTCATCGCTCGCGGGTTCATGGCCAGCCCAGTGATCCACCAAATCATGTCGTCTGTTCCCCAAAGAACACTGCCCTAATTTCCGAGGGAGCTGGATTGGGAATCCGTCCCTCGGTCATCGAGTCTGTTCAGGTGCGCACCCTGCCCCGCATTCGTCGGTCGCCGTGCGACACCCACAGCGCTGCGTCAAGGCACGAATGCCTGGGCACCGTGGAATAAATGGAAGGGGCCTACCAGAGTGAAACGACGGTGGTGGGAAGGCGGCTGTTTATGCCGCGAAAGGCCTTGGCGAATGCGCCGGCAGCGCTATGGTTCGCAAGTCGGCGAGCGGCGAAATTTCAGGGACGGCACCTTGAGAAGATTTTCGGAAGGGCCGTCCTAATGGCGGACACTCAGCTCTATGAATCTCGTTTCGTGCAATGTCGCGCGCCATCCATTGGTTCCAACAGGCACCGACGGACGGATACGACTGGAAACCATTGAGACGCGCAAGATACCCGCGCCATCTAGACAGGATTTCGCAGCTCCCAGCTAAATGGATACAGACAGCGATCTGCCTTCGCTGGCATCGCCGGAGCCGCCCCATATGCTGGATCGTGATCATTTGGAAACGTTTGCCACTGTGTGGTCGAGCAGCAAAGCTTTGACCGCGCGGCCAGCGTGCTCAGCATCACACGGGGCGCTGTCTCCCCAGCGAATCAAGGCGCTGGAAGAATCTCTGTCCACGGTGCTGGTCAAGCGCGAACGGCCGGTGGCGGCCACGCATGCCGGTGAAGTGCTGCTGCGCCATGTGAAGGCGCTGCGCATCCTTGAGGGATCGGCACTCCAAGAACTTGCGCCAACCGCCAAGCCACACGCGCCCGTGTCGCTGGCCATCGCGGTGAATGCCGACTCCTGGCCACCTGGTTTCCCGAGGTCCTCAAGGAGTTGCTGTTGGGCCAGTTGGTGGCGCTGGAGGTGATCGCAGACGATCAAGATCACACCTCTGCCCTGCTGGCTCGCGGCGATGTGATCGGGTGCATATCGACATCTGCCAAACCCGCAGATGGCTTCTTGGCCGAGTGCCTGGGTGCCATGGAATACCGCTGCTATGCGACACCAGCCTTCGCCTCCACGCACTTCCCAACCGGGCTCACGGTGCCCGCTGTGCTCTCGACACCGGCTGTGTTGTTCAACCGCAAGGACTCACTGCACGACGACTTCCTGAAAAGGCATTTCGGGTTTGCCGTTGAGCGGTACGCCAGACACTACCTGCCCTCTCCTGTCGCCTTGCTCGAAGGGGTTGCCATGGGCGCGGGCTATGGCCTGATTCCCAGCTGGCAGGCGGCACCTTTGGTGGAAGCGGGACAGCTCGTGGACGTCTGCCCCGATGAGCGAGAGATGGTGGACCTGTTCTGGCACCACTGGGACCTCGAACCACCGATGGCCAGTGACATCACTGCCCTGATCGTCAAGGTGGCCAGAAACAGCCTGGAGCCATCGGTCGGGTTCGAGCCATCAACGGCGCAGGCTGGAGAATCGGCCAGTCCACCCTCCGGCCGCAAAGCGGAACCACAGGGCGGTGCCAGCGGACAAGAAGCATCCGAGCACCAGTGACACCACGTCGGCGTCTTCGCTGTATTGCCCCAGCCAGCCCACCAGCTGCACGGCGACTGAAGCAGCAAAGCCAACCGCCACAATCCACTTTGCGTGCTGCGGCGGTACGACCATGCCTGTGACCATGGTGGCAAAGCAAACGCTGATGCTGGCGATATAGACCACGTTGACCGACACCATGGTGTCCACAATGCCCCGGTCAAGTGATGCCAACAACGCGCTCAAGGCCAATGCAATCAGCGAAAACATCGGGTAACCCGCAGAACGGCTGCCAGAAGCGGCGCACGCCAGCGCCTCCGTCATGGCGCGCAAGATCGCAGCGCCCGCGCCCAACGCTGCTACCGACAACGCGATGAGCATCAACTTGTCTGCGCCCTGCCCCACCGATCCAGCGACCTGCCCCAGCACCTAGGGAACCACCTTTTTGCGTCCACCAAGTCGCCCAACATGCCACCACCCTGCATGGCGACCACCACGGCCGATGGCAAAAGGCGATCACAAAGAGCAGCAGCCTGCCAGAACACAACCACCCACGGCGGCCAAGGAGAGCGCGGCCAACACAAATTGCTGGTAGTCGGCACCGGTACACACCAGCAAGCCGACGGCCAAAGATATGGCCACCATGCGGGATGGACTGAACGTGGAAAGGTCTTCGGCAAAGGCGGGAATCGCCTGCAGGTAGACGCCCATGCCGTTGGCCACGATCAGCGCGTAGACCAGGACAGCGGCGCTCGCAAGAAGACACATAGCGAACAGGGCCGATGCGAACCGCAGATCCAATCGAGATGCGCCGTAGATCAGCAGCAAGATCGCCAGGTAGCTGTGTACTTGTTCAAGGCCCAGCAACTCCAGCACCGCAACGCCACCTTGAATCTGGGCAGCCAGCACACCCGACATCCAGATCAATGACAGCAACGCCACAACGCCTTGAAGCTGCCTGCCATAGGCACGACCAAACAAATCCCAGACCGGAAGCCCCGTCGCCCAGAGCTGCCGTGCGAACACGGCCAATACCAGCATGCCAAAGCCAGTAGCCACCCCATAGATGCTGCCTGCCATTCCATGGGAAAGTGCCAGTTCGCCCGACCCGAAAAGGAATCCAATCCCATAGCTGGCCGAGACCAGGAGTGCCGCAACCTGCAAGCTCCCCAGCGCCCTGTTCATGGAACCCGCCCTTGCGACTGCCATGCGCCAGTCACAGGGTCTGCGCCTGTGAAGTAGGCAGAGCAAACTTTGCCGCGATCCCGAAAGACATCTTGCCCTTTCAGCAACTGGTGCGCCTCGGGCAGTCGGTAGTAGGGCACCGCTGGCAAGAGGTGATGGGTGAGGTGGTACCGTTGTTGCGGGGGTGGATCAGCCAACGCCAGAAACCGTGGCAAGCCATGTCACGCGTAAAGGTGAACACGCCGCCCGGCCGAAGGCCGAAGTGATCACACATCTCGCGGAAGGTGGTGATCAGATGGAATGCCGTCGCCCTGGCCAGCAGCCACAGCACCAGAAAGGTGACCGTGAAGTCGGGGCCGGCCACAACCCACATCAACGCCACCGCCCCAAGCCACCACCCAAGGATGTAGAGCTGACTGGCCGTGCGAACCTGGCGCGACAACAGGTGTCCACCCATCGACGACAGCCATGCATTTAGGGAAAAGACTTGGCCCAGGTAGTTCGAGAACCAGGTCGTCGGCCGACTGCGAGCGAACAACAGGAGATCGGGGTCACCCCCGTCGGTCCCGAGTTCCATGTGGTGTTTGAAGTGCGTTTCCCGGTAGCGTGTCAGGCTGGCGAACAACAAGGGCGCGACGAAAAGTCGGGCCACCAGGTCGTTTCGCCGTCGATCCTGCCACAGATTCCGATGCCCCGCGTCGTGGAGGATGTTGCCGAGCGCGCGTTGACGGTTGGCGATCAGCACAACAGCCAGTGGCGCGAACAGCTCGCCCCACCACAAGACCAGCGCCACCGAGCTGAGAACGATGAGCCAGTCGAAAGCAATGTCCAGCACGGCGCGCCAAGGGTGCAGCCGAAACAGTTCACAGTGCGGATCACCCTGTTGGCGCAGCTCTGATCGAAGCGCGGCCATGTCCGAAAGGACATGCGAAGTCGTTGTCATGGTGGACACTCCTTCCTCACGGCATGCGACTGCGGACGGCCTCGCAGCGCACGGTAGCGTATGTCGGAGCACAAAGCCCAGGCCGCGCCAAAAGGTATCAGGAGATCCCTACAGCGCGCGGTGGTTTAGGAACTTTGGCCGCGCGTCAATTCAGCTAAACCAGTCCCTTCTGCGGTGCACCTGCGCACTTGTGCACACCCCGGGTCAATCCCAGCCGCCCATAATCAACGCCGAAAGCCAACACCATTTCCCTGTGCAGGAGGACATCGGAGTGAGCGGAGAAAAAGACCACGTTCGGCTGCAGCAAATGATGGCCCTTGACCTACGGCCAGAGATTACGTCTACTGCACCTTCCAGGACCATCGCCTCCCCGTTGACCTCTCTCCCATTTGCACGTTCAGGGAGACAGAGGGATTGACGGCCATCGTTGAGCGCTCTCAAGCCATACAGGCCAAGGTGCCGTTCATCTTTGAGGCCAAACTCATCACGCTCACCGTGCACTCCTCACTGGAAGCCATCGGCTTTCTGGCCACGATCTCCTCGGCCCTGGCCAAAGCAGGCATCCCTTGCAATGCAGTCGCAGCCTTCCACCACGATCACCTGTTCATTCCGGTTGAGCGAGCCGATGACGCGTTTTCTTTGCTGAACGCTTTGAGCCACAACAGTGCACCGGCAGTGATTTGATGTGCTGCGTATCCCGGGTCTTCGTCGTTTAGCGCGACTGAACCCGCTGCAGATTTGGTCGCCCTGCCCGGATTTCCTTTGACATCACGCGACGCGCTTGTTCACCCTACCCTCTATCCAGTCAGTTGAGACTTGGGGGTGGGTTACGCGGGTTGAACGCTGCGTGGCCTGTCGGTCAACCAGACCTGCAGGAGTGGGAATGAACAACCTTCAACTTCCCGAGGTGACGCCGTCAGCATCTGCGGTCGTGACACGCCCATCGGTCAAACGCCGTATCGATCCTATCGACGCACCCGCCCGCCCCCTGGGCACCAAACGTTTGGCGTTGATCGCAAAGCGCTCCAACGCTGCCGCATCGACGTCTGACCGCCATGCGGAGCGCATCGCTGAGGGCGATACCTTGC
Organism: Rhodocyclaceae bacterium; assembly: GCA_016702335.1. GTDB lineage: Bacteria > Pseudomonadota > Gammaproteobacteria > Burkholderiales > Rhodocyclaceae > JADJEF01. Next base: position 15,391 of record JADJEF010000015.1, on the reverse strand, counting down.
TGGCAAACCACGATGGCACCGTGACTTTCCTCCTGCGCGCCACCCGCTACGGGCTGCTGATGGAGCGCACCCAACGCCAAGCTTCGGGCATGCGGCTGGTACAGACGATGGTCTTTCATGACGTGAAGAGCTTCGACCGCTGGTGTGCGGTCGAGCCGTTGCGTTTTGATGATGGCCTTCTGTTCAGCAAACTGGGACGACAGGGTCATGCCGCATTTGCAATCCACCCCTGACCGCATTGAGCCTGCGCCAGGCAGACCTGCGGTAGAGGACAACGCGCGCGTTTTTCGGATCCTCCCATTGATCACAGATGCGAGGTCCCCGGGCGAAGTGATCTCACTGTTTCGCGAGGCCGTTGTGGGGCTGGGAGCTGATGCAGGCTACTTCCTGAGTTGCCTTCGAGACGATGCAACTCGAACCTCATTTCGATCGTTTTGGGCATGCGATCCAGCATGGCCGGCGGAGTACGCTTCTCAACGATGGTTCGAACATGATCCCTGGTTGCGCTATGCATCGTGCGACGCGGAACCCACCCGTGCCAGCTACCTCCCCTGCACATCCCCCGAAGAAAACGCCTTCATCCGCGCAGCTGCAGAGCATGGCTTCGCATCTGCTTTGATCGCACCCGCCCCCAGCTCGGTTGGCCTCTCAAGGGTCGGCGTCCTGTGCCTGGGATCAGCTGACCCGAGAGGTTCGAGGGCGAAAGCTACCCCAGGGTCAGGGTACTGGCACGCGCGCTCGCCATGGAGCTGCATCACTCGATTGCAAAATCCATGCGCGAGGAACTGCTCCGGGGGTGGAGCCTCACAGAAGCCGACCTGCACCTTTTGCGCTGTGAGGCCGTAGGGCAAAGCAGCAAAGTGATCGGTGCTGCCATGAATCTTGAGGCCAAAACCATCGACAGCCGGTTTCAGCGCGTCAACGCAAAGCTGGGCGCGCCCGACAGGCGCACAGCGGTACGCATCGCCCGCCTTTACGGCCTGCTTTAGGCTGTTATGCACAGGTCCCAGTTATGAACAGTTGCCGAAGGCGATCGAGCTGAGTGCTTGGGTTTCGCCTATGCCACTGACAGCGGCGGTCTTCGTGATCTGGACATAAGCCAGGGGCCGACACAAGACTGGTGATCTCACAACTGGAGATCACCATGGATTCGACATGTTCGCTGCATCCGATGGCCAAGGCCTGGTTGCTCGATGGCCCGCTCTCGCCATATGTCGAGAGGTTCGAGGCGTTGATGGAACGAGGCCGGTACGCCGAGGGCACCGTGTCGACGGACCTTCGCGCGTTGGCGCACTTCGCGCATTGGATGACACGGTGTCGGCTTTCTGCCGATCAGATTGACGAGTCGCTCGTCGAGTTGTTCCTGGATTCGCACGTGCCGAGATGCGATTGCCATGCCACGGCGTTGCGTAGCCATGACGACTTGCGTGCCAGCCTCGCACACTTGTTGGCGTTACTGCGTGAGCAGCATGTCATCGTGGAGCTCCCCGGTCCCAGTGGCCCCATCGCGGAGGAATTGCACCGCTACAACGTGCATATGCGCGACGCCCGTGGTCTTGTGTCGGCACGCGCAAAGGTCGCCTGGCGATCGTAGGCAGACTGTTGCAATGCAAATTCGCCGGTACCGCCATCGCGATTGGAGAGTTGCAGCCAGAAGACGTTCGCGGCTTCATTGCAACCGAACTCATGCGAGTGAACAGCGTGTCCCACGCCAGCGCGCTGACTGCTGCACTGCGAGCCTACTTCCGCTATCGCGCCACCTGCGGCGATGCCTTGCATGCCTTGCTAGGCGTCATCTCCTCACCGGCGCGGTGGAGCCTGGCATCACTGCCGCGTGCGCTCACGGACGAGCAGGTTCAGGTGCTTCCTGGCGAGTTGCGCCGAGGCCCGGTCGACGCCGCTGCGTTTGCTGGCAATGGTGCATTTGGCACTGGACCTCGGTCTGCGCGTGGGCGAGATCGCCCGACTGGAGATGAACGACTTCGACTGGCGGGCTGGAACCGTGACCTTGAAAGGCACGAAGTCACTGCGTCAGGATGTTCTGCCACCGCCAGCAGCGACCGGAGAAGCGCTAGCCGCGTACGTGATGCATGAGCGGCCGGCGACCGCGCTGCCAACCCTGTTCGTGCGGCGGATGGCACCGCACGACAGGCCCATCGGCGTAGACGCGGTGAGCCGCGCCATCAGGCGTGCCCTGCGACACGCCGGCATTGATCGCAGTTGCCACTCGTTGCGCCACACCCTAGCTTGCGGCCTGGTGAACCACGGCAGCTCAATCAAGGAGGTTGCCGACGTGCTTCGGCATAGGTCTATGAACACCTCATTGATCTATGCAAAGCTCGACAGGCACGCATTGGCCGAGGTGGCCTTGCCTTGGCCCGGGAGCGCAGCATGAATGCCCCGGAAGGCCCCAGCAGTAACCTTGCCTCCAGGGTGCAGCAATTCCTTGATGAGCGACGTCGACTGGGATTCAAGCTGCAGGCAGCATTGCGGATGCTGCCTGCATTTGAGCGTTTCGTTGCCAACGCCGATCACACCGGACCTCTGACGATAGACCTGATGGTGCAATGGGCCAGCCAGGTTCATGCCAGGCACATGGTGGACGGTCAAGCCGACCGTGGCACAGTCGCGCGCCGGCTGGTGGTGCTACGGCCATTCATGCGCTGGCTACGACAATTCGAGCCAGCCACCGAAGTCCCAGATGACTCCAGCGTCGGGGCTCTCCCGGGCCGTGTTGCCCCGCACATCTACTGCGAAGCAGAGATGGTCGCGCTGCTCGACGCTGCCCGCCAGCTCGGTCCGTCCGATGGCCTTCGTGCCGCCACCTATACGACGTTGTTCGGGTTGCTTGCCTCGACCGGGTTGCGGATCTCCGAAGCGCTCAACCTGCATGACGCTGACGTGGACCTGGACGCCGCGCTCCTGACCATACGACAGACCAAGTTCGGCAAGTCTCGCCAAGTGAGCCTGCATCCCAGCGCAATCGGACCGCTGGCGACCTACCGGGCGTTGCGCCGGCAGCATGTACGTTCGAGCCTGAACACTACGTTCTTCGTCAGTTCGCGCGGCGTGAATCGGGGTGAGCCGCTGGGCGACAGGCAGGCCCACCGAATGTTTGAGCAGTTGCGAAGGCAACTGGGCTGGGTGGATCGCGGCGGGCATGGACAGCCTCGGATCCACGACATTCGCCACAGCTTTGCCGTGAGGCGCTTGATCTTGTGGCATGAACAAGGGGCGGACCTTGATCAGCGGATGCTGGCGCTGTCCACGTACATGGGCCACGTCAAGATCTCCAACACGTACTGGTACCTGAGTGGGGTGCCGGAGCTGATGGCCTTGGTCGGTGCCCGGTTCGAACACTATGCCGACCTCGGGGCGTGCGACTATGAATAGGTCCAATCAACACAAGCCACCGAGCTTCCGGTGCGTTGGTGCAATCGTTCTTTGCGGACTATCTTCCCCCAGCAGCGTGGGCTGAGTACACGTACCGTGGCAGCCTATCGAGATGCGTTCTTGTTGTTCCTGGAGCTTGCCCAGACTCGACTGCACAAGGCTCCCACAGCAATGCAGTTCTCGGACCTGACGCCCGCTCTCATCATGGCCTTCCTTGACCATCTGAGGCCGACCGGCACAACTCGGTTCGCAGTCGCAATGCGAGGTTGGCCGCGCTGCGCACGTTCCTGAAGTTCGTGGCACACAAGGATGTGGCGTCGCTGCATATCGTGGAGCAGGCCCTGGGCGTACCAATGAAACGCTTCGAGCGGCCCATGCTGGGGTTCCTGACGCGCGAAGAGATGCTGGCGGTGATCGGAACGCCCGGCGTGGGCTGGGTCAGTCAACGCGACGTCTTGCTGCTGGCCCTCATGTACAACACCGGCGCTCGGGTGTCGGAGGTGATCGGCGTGAAGGTGGCCGATGTTGTACTCGCGCCCGCCGCCTGCGTGCACCTGCACGGCAAGGGGCGCAAACAGCGCTCCGTGCCGCTGTGGCGCTCGACGGTGAGGTTGCTCCGCGCATGGCTGCGACTGAACCCCGACCTGGGCCCGGCGTCGGCCTTGCTGCCAAACCGGGAAGGTGAGGCGATGACACGATCCAACGTGACGCAGCGGCTGGCGTTGGCCGTGCAGGCAGCCACGCGCACACAGCCCAGCCTGGCCGGTCGCCGAATCTCTCCGCACACTTTGCGTCACTCGACGGCAATGCATCTGCTGCAGTCCGGCGTGGATATCAGCGTGATCGCGCTGTGGCTCGGCCACGAGTCCGACGACAACCCATCAGTACATCGAAGCCGACCTCGCGATGAAGGAGAAGGCGCTGTCCCGGCTGCAGGACCCCGGCATCGTCGCACGCCGCTTCCGGGCCGATGACTCGCTCTTGGACTTCCTCAAGACCTTGTGACTATGTACAGCCCGTGGACGCGACGACTCCTCTCGTTCGAGGGAGCGTCGCGGCCATGCGGGGCCGAACTGTTCATAACTGGGACCTGTGCATAACAGCCTTTATGTAGAGCTCTACATAAAGGCTGGTTGCCGTCCCTCGGCCCAAGCCAGTCAAGAGGCAGCTTCCGACCTCAGAGCGGCATTTCGCCTAAACAGGTGGCTTACTCTCGCTCAGTGGGGTGCTGCTGGGGGAAGGAAGAGCTCGGGTGCCTGTAGTTCAGACCGTTATCTCGATTGCGACCTGTGCCGCTATCTGCTGCGCAACTACCGCGTAGAGGTCCTGTTGGATCTCGGGCGCCTCTATCGACACAACGAGGCTGTACCTGGCCGCCCTCTCGAACCGTCCGTGGCTCGGGCGGTTCCGCCACCATCCCATCGCAGGGAAGACTGCCAACTGTCCGCGGTTGGCGAGCGCCGCGGCGGTTCCAGTCCAACTGTCGCTGACGAGCGAGCCGCGGGCGCGCGTGCGCTCACCGACGGTCCAGCCAGCGTCGGCGCCACCGACCGCGGGAAGGCCTTGTTCTTCTGCCACCGCCTGGGCGTTGATGCGGCCTCGAAAGGCCGCCTCGGTTTCCAAGGAGCGCCGCACCGCGAATCGCAGCGCGTGCGACTGGTACGCATACTTGTCAATGCCGCCGCGCTCGCCAGGGTTCGGCTCGATGAAGTACGAGAGCGTGACCCGAAGTGTCACTTGCGCATCGCCCAGCGCTTGAAGCAGCTCAGTCGGCCAAGGCAGGTCGTGCAGGTGCATATCGCGGGTGCGGACCGTCGAGCCCACCTTTTGGTACGGCTGCAACTGGTCTTGGACGATCAACGTGAGCGAGTTGCTCGCGCTGTACAACGCCCGCTCCAAACTTGGAACGCCGTAGCCGCAATGCCTGAGCAGCTGACGCATGTTGGCCTGGTTGCGAAGCCCGTTCGGGGTGTAAGAGTCGAGCATTGGCTGCGTCCATCGAGCCGAGTGGACCATCAGCGCTCGGATGGTTTCAGACCAAAAGTTGGAATACGCGGCCTGGATCCGTGCGGCCATGCCCGCTGCCAGGGCAGTGGATGCACTCGTCGCCCAGCTCAATGTAAAAGGCATTCGTGGGGTCTGTAATTGGTCGTCAGAAGCGACAGGCTATCCACCTGGCTTGTGAAGCCAGTCCCATCGACCGCTGCATTGCCACCTTCCATCACGATGTCGGGTTTGAACGGCCAGCCTGGCTGCCAAGTCGACGATGTTGTCGTGTACGGACTTAGCCCACCGGCTGGCGCGATCGGGGTGTACTCCTGGCCGAAGGCCTCAGAGATCGTCGTAAGTTCAGAATACGCGCCCACCGTCAGCGCATTCCAGGCCTGCCCAGGATCGTGTACTAGGTTCGTCGAGAGGCTGGCCGGATACTCACCCCAGGCATTGGGATCCTGAGTGTTCCCCAGCGCAGAGCACAAACAGGCGCGGCGTATCCCCCTGACCCTCGTAGTCGCAGGCGAGACGGTCGACCTCTGCAGACCAAGACGAAGGGCGCCCTCGATCGCGGCCGTCCGTGGACGACACTGCCATCGCGAACACGCGGCGCCGGTCATGAGCGGTAATCTCAACACGCGCTACGGCTTCCGCTGTTATCGAGCCGTAGGACTGACCGTCGTTGTCGCCTGGTCCCTGCAGGATCTTCACAGACTCCAGGCGATGCGGCACGTACAGTGCGCTTTCCTCCGAAAGCGTCGGTGTCAGGTCACCAAACAATGCCAAGCCGGCAAGTTCGGTGCCATGGCCATTGGCATCATCGAGTCCCCAAGCAGGATCCACGGTGTGTCGGTCGAGGTCGGCGACCATCGCAGCTAGCAGGGGGTGCCCATGATTGACGCCGGTGTCCAGCAAAGTGACGTACGAGTTGCCCGCATGCTGCGGCATGAGGCGGGCTTGCAGGTTCCCGCTCCACTCAGCTTGTTCCTCCAGCGGTAGTGCAGCGAAGAACTCAGCAGTCGTCTTCGCTCGACGCAGCTCGGCTACCATGTTGAGGACTAGCGAGGACTGAAGTAACTGAGCCTTACTGCCGTACATCTGCACGACCGATCGCTCCGGAAAGTGGAGCGCCCGCTCCCGTACAAGCAGACCCGCCATTTCACCTACCTTGCGGAAGTCCGCGGTGACCTGCGGCCGGTTGCCGCCGGCGGGAAGCCACGCTTCCCACCAGATTGCATCGGTGTCGTTGGCCGGCAGCGCCGCGGCGCTGTCCGTCCACAGGGAGTCGAACGTTGCGACACGCACCGATCGGATTGCATCGATCAACGACTGGTTGTCGAGCGAGCGACCGCCAGCACCGGTTCGGTGTTCGGCGTAGGCTTCGATCAGCTTTTCAAAGTGCGTCAGCTTTCCCTGGGGCACGAAAACGGTAGCCAGCACGTGGTTATCCTGCTCCCGCACGTTCATGAGTTCAATGCCCTGGCGATCGCGGGCCAAGCTCTCGGCAGCCAACTCAACCCCCTGTTGGCTCTCGAACTCAATCTGGATGCCGATTGCCGTCTGCACTTCTGCGGCCTTCTGCTCGGCCACCCGCTGAAGCTGAGCCGCCTCTACCTGTGCAAACTGGGTGCGCAGCTCCTGCGCGTGTTGCACACGCGGCTGAGGCGGTACGGCCGCCTTTACGACGACAGCCTTCTTAGCGGTGTACCCTCAGTGGAGCGAGTGTCATGTGGAAAGAGATGCGGGCGCCTCTGTTGGTTCTCTGTGGCCATGCAAATGAACGCGCTTAATCTTTGCCGCCAGCGGTGCGGCGGCGCACGCCTGGCGCTGCTGCAGCAGGAAGCGCAGCGCTTCGGCCGGGATAATTTCCTGATCGTGCATCACGGCTTCTTTGAGCGCGTCGTCGATCGCTCGCGCGATCTCCGCATGACTTAGGCCATTTGCCTCTGTTGCCAGGCCTGCAAGGTCCTTCTTCGACTTGACATAGACAGCTAGGCGCATCCGCAGCAGCGCCTGCACCTCCGCCGTAGACGGCACGTGGTACTCGACCACATCGTCGAAGCGCCTGAAGAGTGCTTCATCCAAAATGTCCGGGTGGTTGGTCGCTGCGACAATCACGCTGTTGGAATCGTCCTGCTCGATCATGAGCAGGAAGCTGTTCAAGATCCGGCGAATTTCGCCCACGTCGTTCGCCATTCCACGCTGGCTGCCAATCGCATCGAATTCGTCGAAGAAATAGACGCCGCGAGTCGACGTTACGGCGTCAAAGACTTGACGCAGCTTCGCCGCTGTCTCCCCATAAACTTCGTGATGAGCGCGTCCAAACGAACCACGAACAATGGCATACCGAGTTCGCCCGCGAGCGCCGAGGCGGTCATCGTCTTGCCGGTACCCGACGGGCCGATGAGTAGCAGCTTGCGCCGCGGGTACAGTCCGTGGCTGCGCAACTTCGACAGATGCCTTTGTTCTTTGAGCACACGTTGCAGGCTCTGCTGCAACGACTCGGACAGCACCATGTCGCTCAAATCGGAGCGAAGGGTAGGAGACGCTCAACAGCCCTGCAAGCTCGCCTTTGGGCCTTGTGAGCGGGATCGCTCCATCCCCGACCGCTCGCGTTGCGGCGTGCCTTCGCGGCATCGATTAATTCGCGCAGCTCTTCGGCCAGCTTTCCGTGACCTTGCTTCGCCTCATGGGCGGCCATCTGCATGGCCACCGAGTAGAAGTGGCGATCGTCGCCCTCCGCGTGAGAACGCAGCAGTGCTTTGAGTTGATCGCCGTTCGCCATGATCTCGCTATTGTCTCGCATTCTGGAGCGGCTGCTCGGTCGCCATCGTGTGGAGGCAGCGTCTAGGGCTCTATGTCGAAGGCGAACTGTGTCAAAAAAGCAGACCTTCATGGTCAATACGCCGACAGGCCGATCTCGCTGCAACTTGTCTCCCACCTCCTTCAATCTCGTTCCTCCCCACCTCAACCCCTCCGCCGCAACGGCACCAGCAACTGCCCACTGCGCTCAGCCGTCGCCACCAGCCACTCGTCATAGACCGACTCCCGGCAACACCACAACCATGCGTTTCTCGTCGGTCGGCTTGTGAAACTGGTTCATCAGCGGGTGGGCATCGGCGTTGGTCGTCAGCATGGTGTAGCTGTGCACCCATTCCCCTTGGGAGACTTCCAGGCAGACCACAAACCTGCAATGCCCATGGGCCGACCGTCTGACCGTTCGATACGAGTGGGAACGGCCTTGCCGCTGCGCCAGTCCGGTTCGTAGATGGCCTGGGCCGGGATGATGCAGTGCTGCGCCCTCTTCCAGGCCCCCGAAAACTCGGTTTGGTGGCCACCGTCTCGCTGCGGGCGTTGTAGGTACTGCGGCAGATCTTCAAGTCGGTCGCCCAGTGGGGCACCGGGGCCAAACAGGCCGGGTAACGCTTCCGATCTGGTACTGCATCATCCCCCCGAGTCCTTCTCCTAGGGCGGCGGATCAGCAGGCCGGGGTATCCCGGCCAGAGATCGGCTTTTCCCATGTCGGCCGGTGGCTCCACCTGGAACACCTTTCGCAAGACCTGCGTCTCGCACGCCTTCGTAGTGACTGCATGAGTTCCATCCTATGCGCGGATTCGCGCCGGTTTTCAATGTGAAGCATTCCCCAAGGACGGGCTTGGCTTCTATACTGTTGTTATGTCCAGTATTGTAGAAGGTCACCTGTTGTCACCTCTGTTCCATGGCGCCGAGTCCGGGGCGCTGCAGCACAAAGCCCTTGGCCGATTACGCCCTCCGCCTTCCAACTTGAATCCCGGATTCGGGCGGGCTTTCCGTCGCCGGCCGAGGATTTCCAAGCCAAACGCATCGACGTGCTCGAACACCTGATCAAGCACCCTCAGGCCACCTACAGCATGACGGTGCGGGGTGAGTCCATGCGTGAGGCGGGCATCTTCGATGGGGATGTGCTGCTGGTGGACCGGGCGATCAAGCCCAGCCACGGCCAGATTGTGGTGGCGGTGGTCGATGGAGACTTCACCTGCAAGCAGCTCTGGCAACGCGGGGCGGCCCAAGCTCCAGGCCGCCAACCCGACCTCGCCGACATCGTGCCCACCGAAGGCCGGACGGTCGAGGTGGGGGCGTGGTGATCGCGGGCGATCAAACAGTGCAAGCGCTGAAGCTGTCGAACCTTGGTTGAGCGTGTTTCATGGCTGCTCCGCTGTATGCCCTGGTCGATGGCAACAATTTCTACGTCTCTTGCGAGCGTGTGTTCCGCCCCAGCCTGAACGGCAAACCGGTGGTGGTGCTCTCCAACAACGACGGTTGCGCGATTGCCCGCTCCAACGAGGCCAAGGCGCTGGGCATCGCCATGGGTGCGCCCTGGTTCAAGATCCGGCACATGGCCGAATCACACGGCTTGGTGGCCCTGTCGGCGAACTTCCCGCTGTACGGAGACCTGAGCGACCGCATGATGAGCCTGGTGGCCGGGCTCGGTCACCGGCAGGAGATCTATTCCATCGACGAGTCGTTTGTGGATCTCTCGGGCATCCGAGGTGATCTGCTCAAACGCAGCCGGGTGATCCGCGAGCGGGTGTTGCAGTGGGTGGGCATCCCCTGCTGCATCGGCATTGGGCAAACCAAGACCCTGGCCAAGCTGGCCAACCACATCGCCAAGACAGCCGAACGCAAACCCGGCAGTTACCCCGCCGAACTGGCTCAAATCTGCAACCTGGCTGCACTGGAACCAACAGCACGGGATGAGGTGCTGGCGGCCACGCCGGTCGAGGAAGTCTGGGGTGTGGGCCGTCGCATTGCGGCGCAGCTCAAAGAGGGTGGCATCCACACGGTGCTGGATCTCGCCCGCATGGACCTGGCCACGGTACGCCAGCGTTGGTCGGTGGTGCTGGAGCGCACGGTGCGGGAGCTGCAGGGGCAGTCCTGTGTGGATCTGCAAGACGCGGTACCAGACAAACAGGAGATCGCCTGCACACGGTCGTTTGGTCGCCCGGTGACCGCGCTGCAAGACCTCAGCGAAGCCGTCAGCGAATTCGCCAGCCGGGCGGCCGAGAAGCTGCGGCGCCAAGAAGGTCTCGCCCACCAGGTGCTGACCTTTGTGCGGACCAGTCCGTTCCGGCCCGATCCCCAGTACAGCCGGTCCATCGTGGTGCCGTTACGAAGACCCACCGCCGACAGTTCGCTGATCGCCGATGCGGCCATGACCGGCCTGCGCTGCATCTACAAACCGGACTTCCTGTACGCCAAGGCCGGGGTGATGCTGATGGAGCTTCAACCGGCTTCGGTGCACCAGGATGAACTGGCGCTGTGACGAGGAGCCTGAGGAGAGACGGGACAAGGGCGGTTGATGGGCGCCCTGGATGGGCTAAACCGCCGCTATGGCCGGGGCACGGTCCTCCTGGGCAGCTCTGGCCCAGAAGGAGATCGCAGGCGCTGGTCGATGAAACAGGAGCGGCGCACGCCGCAGTACACAACGCGATGGGAAGACATGCCCGTGGTGCGGACGTGATACTCCCAGTGAGGGGCACTGCTGTGCATCAGGCCCAATTTTTCGTAGACGTTTCAGCGACCTGAATCGATAATGGTTCCGGTCGGCCTGAACAGTCGGCCCTCCTCCCTGAAAAGTCGTGTGACAGCGACTTTGAATTTGCCCGGCCTTTGCGCCGGGTTTCTTTTTTTCAGCGTGCCCAGCAGACACCGACTGCGCACGGTGCAAATGTGCTGGAAAACAGCCCAAATCCAGCAGCAGCGCTGGGGGTTTCAAGTCCTACATTGACCTCACGGTGTTCAGAGAAACGGCAAGCACTGCCCCTTCACGAACAACGTCGAACCGAGGACTTGTCCATGAACCATCCACCTCTCGCCGACACCCTGTGCTGGCGCTCCACGAAAGCGGCAAACTTGCCTAGAAGCTTGGCGGCAACGCTGGCGAGCGCCGCCGCCAGCTTGTTGCTCACTTTAAGCCCGCACCATCGGCGGCACGCGCCGTCGATGGCTGCCTGGTTTTGCTGTGCTTTGCGGCACCGAGCTGGAAGTCAGTCCCTCAGTGTGTGCCACCGATCCGAAAGGTGCTTCGGGATCTGGCTCGGGGCAAGGCCTTTCCTACGTGCGGGATGTCTGGCGCGGGCAACTCGGCTCGGCATGTGTGGGCTCGGGCGCCGGGCAACTGCCCACCCCAGTACACCCGGGTGCATGAGTCCGAGAGCGGTCCGATCTACACCTGCGACTACATCGGGGCGATCACGGTCACGATCGACGGCAAGCCGTTCACACGCACCTGGTGGGACATGGGTGGCGACACCGTGACGGACTTCAGCCCAGTCGCGAAGTCCCAGCTGGGCACTTGGGACACCCAGTACGACAACGACCACGCCACCTGGCTTCGCTCCCGTCCGTGAGGGCTGCGCCATGGAAGCCTCTACCTTCGCGGCACTGGCCTTGGCCTGCGCGCCACAGGTCCACCTGACCACCGCACAGGCGCTCGTCGCCGTCGAAAGTGCCTTCAACCCCTGGGCCATCGGCGTCGTGGGCGGTTCGCTGCAACGCCAACCCCGCCACCGCACCGAGGCACTGGCCACCGCACTGGCTCTGCAGGCCGCCGGCCGCAACTTCAGCGTGGGCCTCGGGCAGATCAACCTGGGCAACTTCCGGCGCCTGGGCCTGTCGCTGGAATCGGCCTTCGAACCTTGCTCCAACCTGGCCGCCATGCAGACCGTGTTGAGCGAGTGTTTCGAGCGGGCGCGACGCAATTCGTCTCGGACATCAGCAGAGCAGGCCGCCTTGCGCGCTGCCCTCTCCTGCTACTACAGCGGCAACTTCAGCACCGGCTTTCGCCATGGCTACGTGCGCAAGGTGGTCGCTGCAGCCCGCAACCCTCTTCCCATCAGCCAACCCAACCCCGTGAAGGAGCCGTCATGAACCGCTTTCATCTCTTCGTTTCCATGCGCCACACCGCAACCGCCCTGTTGCTGTTGGCCGCAGCCTCAAAGAGCTGGGCACAGGGCTTCGACAAGATCAACACCACGGTCACCAACGTCAACACCATCCTGGTGACGATTTCGATTGCGGTGGTGACCATCGCGATCATCTGGCCGGCTTCAAGATGATCTTCCAGGGCGCTCGCCTGGCGGACGTGGCCAATGTGCTGATCGGCGGCACGCTGGTGGGCGGAGCGGCGGCCTTCGCCAGTTACATCGTCAGCTGACGGCTGAAGGTGACGACCATGCAGGCCGAAGCCATCTACAAGGGCGCCACGCGCCCGGGCCGGGCGAAGCTGGGCATACCGCTGGTGCCGCTGGTGATCCTGTTTGGCACCGGCATGTTGCTGACTGCGTGGGGCGGCATCCTGGTGAGCTGGGGCTTGCGCTGGTGTGGTCCTTTCCATTGCACCGGTGTTGCTCTGGATGCGCTGGTTGACAGCCCGCGATGACCAGCGGTTCCGGCAGATGGTTGTAGCCCTCAAGCTGAAGCTGCACGACCGTAACCGGCGGTTCTGGCGCGCGCGCAGCTACTCGCCCACGCTCTACCGGGGAGGCTCCGATGTTTGGCATGTTTGACCGAGCGGGTGGCGCGGCACGTCGTCGCCCTGGGCGACCTGCTGCAGGGCAGCCACAGCCGCGCCACTGGGCACAAGCGCTGAAGGAAAACCCGCTCACACGGTTTGTCCCCTTCTCCTCGCTGGTCAGCGAGCACGATGTCATCACGCGTGGGGCGATTTCATGCGTTGTCTGGCGTCTTGACGGCGTGGCCTTCTGAATGTGCCGACGAACACCTGATCGCAGAACGGCATGAAGCACTGTGCAGCCTGCTGCGGAATCTGGCGGGCGGCCAATGGGCCGTGTGGACCCACCGGCTGCACCGGAAGATTCAGGACCAACTGGAAGATCCGCCCCAGGCAGGCTTTGCGCGCGACCTGTCACAGGCCTACCAAGCCAGGCTGGGCAAGCACGCCATGATGAGCAACGAGCTGTACCCCGACGCTGGTCTACCGCCCAATGCTTCACGCCTCAGCCGGGCGCTGCAATCGACCCAGCGTTCAAAGACCGCTATTGCCGCAGCGCACACTGAGGCCTTGCGCGTGATGGAAGAACGAACCGCGTTCGTGCACCGGGTGCTGCGCGGCTTTGGCCTCAACTTCTGGGCGCGCATGCAAGGTCCAAGGCGGTACCCGAACTGGCGAGTTTCTGGGCTATCTGGTCAACGGCAGCTGGAGGCCAGTTCCACTTGCGGCGGGGCCGCTGTACCGGCACGCTTCCCACCACCCGCCTGTCGTTCCGGTGGCGACAAACTGAACTGCGCATGGCGAACAGCGCCGTTGCGCGGCCCTGGTGGACATCAGGGCGAATACGCCGACGCGGTGGAGCCTGGCATCCTGAACGCGCTGCTGTATGAAGACAGCGAGTTCATCGAAACCAGAGCTTTTCGATACTGCCCCGGCGCGAAGCCATGCGAGCGCTGGAGCTGCAACGCGACCAGCTGATTGCCAGCGACGACGTGAGGCCAGCCAGATCGCCGATATGGACGAAGTCGCAACGAGCTGGGCGATGGGCAGTTCTGCATGGGCGAGTACCACCACAGTTTGCGGTGTCCGGTCAGCCCGGCGAAGACAGCCTGGCTGATGCCGGGCGGCGGGCAGCGCAAGCGATTGGGCCGTGGGCGAAGCGTCCAGCCTGCAGATGTCGCCGGTGGATCTGGTGGCCGATGCCGCCTGGTTTGCCCAGATGCCCGGCAACTGGCAGGCGCCCGCGCGATGCCAAGTTGTCGTCCCGCGCCTTTGCGGCCCTGGCCAGCGGGTCACTTTGCCCGGGGCAAGCGAGACGGAAACCCCTGGGGAGGCGCTGGCCTTGCTGCGCACCCCATCGGGCCAGCCCTTCTATTTGAACCCGCACAGCAGCCCGGAAGGCGAAAGACTCCGCCGACAAGAAGCCGCCCGGCAACACCATCATCATCGGCTCCACTGGCGTCGGTAAGACCACGCTGGAGATGTTCCTGCTCACGCTCACTGCAAGCGGAACCCGGCGCCTCGCCCGGCATTGTTCGACCTGGACCGAGGCTGCGAGATCGCGATCCGCGCCTTGAACGGTCGCTATTTCACCTCGAAGCAGGCAAGCCCACCCACCTGAACCCGCTGCAGCGAGACCCCACGCCAGCCCGCATCCAGTTCTGGAGCAGCTGATCTGCAATCTGCATCGCCACGCCTGCTCCTGCCTTTGCTGCCGGCCGATGAACGCGCGATTGCCGACGCCGTCAAGACGGTGGCCACCATGCCACTCTGCCCTGCGCCGCTTCTCGACGGTTCGCCAGAACCTGCCAAAGTCGGGTGAAAACAGCCTGTACGAGCGGCTCGGGCGCTGGTGTGAGGGCGGTGCCCCGGGCTGGGTGCCGACCAAGCCAACGACCAGTTGGCGGACCTGGAAGCGGCATCGGTGATCGCCTTCGACACCACCGAGTTTCTGGACCTGCCCGAAGTGCGCACGCCGGTCATGCTCTACCTGCTGCAGGTGATGGAAGAGCTGGTCAACGGCGAACGCCTGATCTATGTGATCTCGGAGTTCTGGAAAGCGCTGGACCACGAGATCTTCAGCGACTTCGCCAAACAGAAGCAGAAGACCATCCGCAAGCAAACGGCCCGCATTTTCGACACCCAGAGCCCATCCGATGTGCTGCGCCACCCCATCGGGCGGACCATGGTCGAACAAAGCGTGGACCAAGATCTTCTCCTGGCCAACCCGGAAGCGGTGCGCGAGGAGTACGTCGAAGGCTTTGGCCTGAGCGAGGCCGAGTTCGGCATCGTGCGCAGCCTCGGCGCGCAAGGCGGGCGCCGCTTTCTCGTGAAACAAGGCCACAGCAGCGCCATCTGCGAGCTGGACCTCAGTGGCATGGACGATTTCATCACCGTGCTCTCGGCCACCACCGACAACGTAGGCCTGCTCGACACCGTTCGTGAACGGCACGGTAACGATCCGTTTCTCTGGCTTCCCGAGCTGCTGCGCGAGGTTCAGGATCGTAAACCCCG
>JADJEF010000014.1 GCA_016702335.1 Rhodocyclaceae bacterium | reverse complement strand
GACGGGTACTCCTTCATTCATGTATTCGTTGAACATGCGATCCAGCCGGCCATCAGCTTTGAGAATGGCGACTTCAGATCGTTCTTGAGTGCAATGGCTTCGGTGAGCGTTAGGGGAAACATGTCGGTCGGTGTGCCGGATAGCGATGGGATACGTTGTCCGATTTGGACGGGCAAGACTTCAAGGGGCAGGGTTAGGCGGCTCATGCCATCGCTCCTATCAATTCAAGCAGTCCAGTCACCATCAGAAAGCCAGCTACTACCGCTACCGCTTCCATCCAGCGAGTGACGTGAATGATGATTACCGTGTCACGCAGGGGCGCGCGGTAGCTCAGGTTGTATTGTATTGCGCTCATGCTTCCACCCCATTAGGCAGTGCAAGCAATTGCTGGATCTGCTCACGCAGCTTGCCTTGGCGTACCTCGGAGTCGGCCATGTCTTTCTGTAGCTGCGCTTCGATGGCTTTGCGCTTTTGGTCGATCACTTCCGACACGGCAATCAGGGTGACTTCCACCTCTGCCGTACCGACGAGCGTGTAGCCGTCGCAGAATGTAGCGTCATGGTGATAGAACAGCCCTTTGGCTATGTCATCAGCACCGCTGGCTAGGTCAGCCGGGGTAAGACTTGAGTAGGGTGGCAGGAAGGCGTTTAGTGTGGTTTTCATAATCAGTTCCAGACGTAGGCAAAGTGGATATTGGCTTCGCTCTTGGCGATGGTGCGGGCGCGTTTCGCCATCTTTTCGTTAAACGCCCCGATGGCGCTGATGTAGTCGGCGCTGGTGGCGTCGGCCATGGCGAGGAGTAGCTCGGGATGGTCTAGCGCGATCTGGCCGGCAATGTTTAGGGCGATAGTCTTTGTCGCTGATGATTTGCTCGGTGCGCTCAACAATCCAGGTGATGCGCTCGTCGTCGCGCGCTTCTTCGCTGAAGCGACGGGAGCGGGCCTGTTCCCATGTTTCGCCGTGCAGTAGTGTTGTGGGCATTTCGTTCTCTCCTGTTAGTGACCGTTGTCAGCCGGTGAGTAGAAATATACGCCAAAAAATACAAACGCGCGAACTTTGTGAAAATAATTTCCCGCGACTGTATTTTTTCTCGTATAGAATAAGCCGCATGATAAATGTAACCACGATGCTGAATGTGATCTTGGACTCTGGCATTAAGCAGATCGAGATCGAGGCGGAAACTGGCATACCGCAGCCACGGATTTCAAGGTGGGCAAATGGTGACGTTTGTGCCGCCGTAAATGACGCGCTGGTGATCCAGCAGATTTACGAAAAGGTCGTCGCAAAAGAACGTCGGAAAAGGAAAAAGCCCGCGCTACTGACATAGCCGGGCCGTGAGTGCGCTGGATTACCCGCTAAAGGCGCACTAGCAAGAGCGGGTTCGGAGGAACAGGGGGAATTGTAATGCAAGTTCAACACTTCGGCGGCGCGACCTTCAGCTTCGCACTAGACGGCCAGCGCCTAACGACTCAATTCCAGCGCGTGTTTTCCATCATGATGGACGGTGACTGGCACACCCTATCAGACTTGGCAGAGGCATCAGGAGGCTCTGAGGCTGGCGTATCGGCACGACTGAGAGACTTCCGCAAGGAACGCTTCGGCGGGCATACGGTAGAGCGTATGCGGGGCGCTAGCGGGCTTTGGTTCTATCGGCTGGTGGCGCGAAAGGTGGCGGCATGAGTCATTGGTTATTCCAACCAGGCCACCGTAGTATGGCTCCCTCTGGTGAGGCTTGCCGTCACGCCAAATTAACCAGCGATTGCGTCGAGTCGATCCGGTCAGCAGTTCGGCAGCGTGAGGCATTGCGCGAGCATATCCGCACACAACTGACTGACGACGCTATTGCGAAAAAGTACGGAATCACCAAGCGCCAAGTGCAGCGAATCGCTAGCCGAGAGTGCTGGGCAGAACTATCGGAGGACGCGACGGGGCAGTGTGATGGATAGCGCGTCCACGGTAGTGGGACTACTTGCAAACACGTATCAATAACGAGGAACCGATGACAAATCTGATCAAGTACAACGCCGCCCGAATCGCGCTTGCTGAGGCTCACTCAGTCGATGAGGTCAAGGATATTCGAGACAAGTACGAAGCAATGGCGGCGTATGCGCGCCAAGCCAAAGACACGGAAATGATTCAGTGGGTCACTGAAATAAAGGTGCGTGCCGAGCGTCGTGCTGGGCAGTTGTTAGCGGAAATGCCGAAAGCCAAAGGCACGCAGGTAAATGGGGGAATTACCGGCGGTCCCATCGTGGTACCGCCGGTAAATGATGCAAAAACGCTCGATCAGATGGGCGTCAGCAAGAACGATTCATCGCGCTGGCAGAAACTCGCCGCAGTGCCCGAAGAGCAGTTTGAGCAGGCTGTAGCTGCTGCTAAAGACATTGCCGGCGAAGTAACGACAGCAGCGATGCTCAGGGCCGCAAAAGCCAATGAGCCGGAAAAGCCAGCTACGCCAAAGCCGCCCAAGCTCGAAATCGTTCCCGACGAACTTGCCTCGCTGCGTACCGAAAACGAGGAATTGCGCGAAGCCTATGCCGAGCAGGGCAAGACGATCAAGGAACTGATTGACGACAACAACAGCATGGCCGTTGCCTTTGAAGCCGACGACAAGCTGGCCGCACTGGACAAGGAAAACAAAAAGCTGCGCGAAATGAACCGCATTCTTGAAGAGCGGGTGCGCGGATTGCAAAACGAGTGCTTGGCAGCAAAACGCGCTGCGCAGGCTTGGCAGCGCAAAGCGGAGAAGTTGGCCTAAATGCAAGCTCAACTGCTTGAGCGCGAAGAGGCGAACTATGCCTCGTCCAGCTTTCCCCCTCCGCGTGACTTCCAAGAAGTTGCGCACGGCAAGTTGCGCCAAGGCGTGAAGGATGGGCATCGGGTTCAGGCGGTGATGGCTCCGACTGGAGCAGGTAAGACCTACCTTGGAATGCGGATTATTCACGAGGCTTTGCTTCGTGGTCATTCCGCGATGTTTGTCTGTGACCGCACAACCCTGATCAATCAGACGAGCGCCGTGGCTGATACCTACGGCCTGACTGCGCACGGAATACTTCAGGCGAATCACTGGCGGGTGGATCGTGAGAGCAAATTCCAGATTGCCAGTTGCCAAACCTTAGCCCGCCGTGGCTGGCCGGATGCCGACATTATCGTGATTGACGAGTGTCATACCTTGTATGCGGCATGGACGGAGCATGTGCAGACGTGTCGCGCGAAGGTGATTGGGTTATCTGCAACGCCGTTTAGTGCGGGCATGGGCAAGATCTTCACGAATCTGGTGAATGCCGCGACGATGGACGATTTGACCAAAGCGGGCGTGCTGGTGCCGATGCGGGTCATGAGCTGCACCAAGGTCGATATGCGCGGTGCGGCGACCGTGGGTGGTGAGTGGTCAGATCGTGCGGCGGAAGAGCGCGGCATGGAAATCATTGGCGATGTGGTGACCGAGTGGGCCAAATACGCAAGCGACCGCAAGACGATTGTTTTCGGGGCCACGATTGACCACTGTGAAGCGATGTGCCGGCAGTTCAACGAGGCCGGAATCATGGCCGCGACATTCACCAGCGACACGACGCAAGAGCAAAGAGCCGTTCTGCTCAAGGAATACAGCAAACCAGATTCAGCGTTGAGAGTGCTGATATCGGTCGAAGCGCTGGCGAAAGGCTTTGACGTAAAAGACGTTGGTTGTGTGTGTGACTGCCGTCCGTTACGCAAATCGCTTTCAACCGCGATCCAGATGTGGGGCAGAGGTCTACGTTCCTCTCCCGAGACTGGAAAGACTGATTGCCTGTTGCTGGATTTTTCGGGAAACATCATCCGATTTGCCGAGGACTACGCAGACGTTTTTTACAACGGGCTGGACTCACTCGACATGGGCGAGAAGTTGGACAAAGCGATTCGCAAAGACGACGAGGACAAGCCCGAAGGCAAAGCCTGCCCTGCGTGCAATTACAAGCCTGTTGGAAAACGATGTGTTGCCTGTGGTTGGGAGCATGTCAGTCAATCACTAATAGGCCACGAGGCCGGCGAAATGCGCGAATTCATGGTTGGCAAGGCGACCGTGGGCGACAAGCTGGCCGTATGGGAGCAATGCTGTACGCATGAGCGCGGCTATGGAAAGCCAGAAACTGCCAAAGGTCGGGCGGCGCATTTGTACCGGAGCATTACCGGCGTATTCCCTAGAAACCTGCCTGACTTTGACCAGACGCCGAATGTGCCAGTCAGTCGTGCTGTGAGGAATAAGGCGCAAGCCAACAAGATCGCCTGGAGGAGAGCCGCATGATGGCCTTCGTTGATTTTGCCCGCGCGCATGGGGTTGAGATTGATCGACTTGAACAGGGCGACCGCATTTATCGGTGCCCGACTACAGACCATCCACGATCAAAAAATGGCGCGTACTTCTTCGATGGCCGCCGAGGTTTTGTCCAGAACTGGGAAACCGGAGAGCCGGCCCAGTGGTGGAACGACGACAAGGCTACGCCGTGGTCAGACGCAGAAAAGCGCGAATGGGCCAATAAGCAAGCCGCTGCGAAGCAGTTAAAAGAAAAAGGCTACGCAGACGCCGTAAAACGCGCTGTGGCGCTGCTATCAACCGCCAAGCAAAGCACGCACCCCTACTTGGTAGAAAAAGGCTTTCCAGAGGTCAAGACGCTGGTTTCTCCGGATGGCGAAATGCTGGTGCCGATGCGCGACCAGACCACGAATGCTTTGATGGGCATTCAGGTAATCAAGCTCGCTCCCAGTCACAGGGAATGGGAAAAGAAAATGATTTACGGCATGAAGGCAAAAGGTGCCGTGTATCGCATTGGGTCGAGAGCATCGACAGAGACGTATTTAGTTGAAGGGTACTCCACTGGCCTGTCTGTTGACACCGCCTTGCGACTACTCAAGCTGAATGCGTCGGTGTTGGTGTGCTTCTCGGCGCAGAACCTTGTCCACGTGGCACAGAACAGCGCAGGCCGGCTTTTTGTGTTCGCGGACAACGACGAGTCACAGACGGGCGAGAAAGTCGCCATAGCGACCGGATTGCCCTATGTGATGAGTGATCGAGTTGGCGAGGATGCGAACGATCTGCATCAGCGTGTCGGCGTGATGGCGGTGGCACAAAAGATTCTAGAGGTCAGAAAACGACCGCCATAGAAATAAACGAAATTAACACTGTGCTGGCAGGGGACTCAACAGCGGCGGCACAGGGGGAGCGCACTACCGGATGGATAGGACTGAAACAGTGCGAAGGGCGGCGAAGTTAGCACCCTTGTCCGAAAAGGCTGGCGGGTCTTGAAACGGCGACGGTTCAGGTGAAGGACTCAGTAAGGATGGCTGAGTCCGTCTAGCTCGGGTTCATGGGTTTGACTTTGAAGTTGGTTTTGATCTTAGTAGTAGAAGGTAGCTATAGGTAGACAGGCGAATGATCAAAATTTCGGCAGGGCCGATGGTTCAGAGATACGCGGAATTGTTCGATGTGCCAGTCGGTGAGGTTGTGGCATGGATGAGCAGCTATATCAACGAGCCGGCGAACTGGCAAAAGTTGCAGGAGCTTGGACTGTATGAAGCCACGGAAGCGGAGCGCGCAGAGTCGATCAAGACCTATGTCAAAGATCAGGTTAAGTCGATAACGATGAGGAAAGCGGCATGAGTGACGATGGATTTTCGATGCCAGCCAAGGGAACACTTGAGCGCGTAATGATCGACAAGATGATCGAGCTTGATCCGGTTGGCGTGACGTTTATGGATTTTGTTGGAACCGGAATAACCGAAGACAACATCGACCAGATAGCGCAAAACCTGCGTTACGCGATGTATGTGGCCGAAGGTGATGAGTGCTTAAAGGTGGACGCATGACTGACATTGACCTACCCGGCGAAGGCGACACCTGGCGCACCATTGCCCAGAACCGCTATCAGTGGCCGATCCTTCACGCATGGGCCAAGCAGAAGCAATGGCCGATCAACGGCGAAATGATGTGGATCACCGCTGAAGACTACAAGGACATTCTCACGGCGGCGTTTGAGAAAGAGACAAATCCAAGAATCGCCAAAGGCTACGACGGCGGGATCGTCATGCTAGGCCGGCGCACCAGCAAGTACGGCAAGAAGAAGTTTGCCGAGTGGATCGAATGGCTGAATGCGGCAACGGCTGTTACGGGTATCAAAGTACCGGCAAGCCGCTGGCAGTGGGATGAGGCGGCATGAAAAAGCAGAGCCTGCCCAATCTCAAGACCAAAGCCGACACGATAACAAGCCAGTACATCCGGCAGAAGTGGGCCGACTCAAACGGCTACGTGAAATGCTGCACATGCCCCACGGTCAAGCACTGGAAGGAAATGCACTGTGCCCACTACGTTGAGCGCACCAAGACGGCTACAAGGTGGCTAGAAGAGAACCTACGCCCCGCCTGCCCAAGTTGCAACGTGTATCGCAAGGAGTACCACAAGCGGGAATACACGCTGGTCATGCTGGACGCTTACGGGCGGGACTTTGTGGATGAGCTAAACCGGATGGCGCGCAAGGTATGCAAGCCATCAGAGGTCAGAGAGTTAGCCGAAGAAGCCATTGCTTACTACTCCGAGCAGGTAAAGACGCTATGACTCACCCCTGCCAAACCTGCAAACACTTCATACAGAAGCCGGCGCAATCCACAAAAACCAACCGCTGCAAGCTGTACCCAAACATCAATCCGCAGGCCCGATGTATTAATCACGAAGGGGGAAGGCATGAACGATCTGAATCGAGTGGAAACGACCTTATGCGCATTGACCGTGGGAGTGGCTTATGAATGGAGCGAAAACCATGTCTTAGCGCATGGTCTATCCGGCCAACGCAACCCGATCGCCTTCGCACTGGATCACCTGCTGAGCCACCCGAACCGGATTAATGCTCGGCTGGTCACGCTGCTGATAGCCAAAGAACTACCCAGGCTGAAGGTCTGCACCGAGAAGGAATCATGGGACGTAGCCAACGACGCCATATCGTACTGGTATGACTCAAAGTGCCCAGACTGCAAAGGGCGCGGCGTGATCGACTTCGAGCAGCATCAGTGCCAGACGTGCAGCGGAACGGGCAAGAAGCCACGACCACGGCACAAGGCGACGAACGAGTGCGTGGCAATTATTGAAGGGGCGCTGGAGTGGATGGAGGCGCAGTTACAGAAGCGACTCAGGAGTGC
>JADJEF010000013.1 GCA_016702335.1 Rhodocyclaceae bacterium | reverse complement strand
TGAAGCAGCCTAGAGGACAGCCGGCACATAAGCCGACAGATGAGACACGCAAGACGGCTGAAACGCTATCAGGGCTAGGATTGCCGCTAACGCAGATTGCTGTGCTGATCGGCAAGGGCATCGACGTTAAGACGCTTCGGAAGCACTACGAGAAGCAACTGGAAGAGGGCAAGGCCAAGGCGAATAGCCAGGTCACCAAGAATCTGTTTCAGAAGTGCATGTCTGGCGACACGACGGCACAGATGGTGGACTAAGACGCAGTTGGGTTGGAAGGACACAAGCAGGGTTGAGCATACGGGCGCTGACGGCAAGGATTTGACCGTCACCATGTCCAAGAATGACGCCAGCCTGTAGCCTGACGCCTAAGCAGCAGCAAGCCAATGCGCTGCTCGGTGGCTCAGAGACAAACGTCATGCTGTTCGGTGGCTCACGCTCAGGGAAAACCTTTCTGCTGACTCGGGCGACGTGCGCTAGAGCGATCAAGGCACCCAAGAGCCGGCACGCCATCTTGCGCTTCCGGTTCAACGCCGTGAAGAACAGTATCGTCATGGATACCTTTCCCAAGGTCATGAGCCTGTGCTTTCCGGGCGTCAAGTACGAAATCAACAAGACGGACTGGTTCGCTACCTTACCGAACAAGAGCGAGATATGGTTCGGCGGACTGGATGACAAAGAGCGCACCGAGAAGATCCTCGGCATGGAGTTCGCCACGATCTACCTAAACGAGTGTTCACAGATCCCGTATGGATCAGTTGAGACCGCACTCACTCGATTAGCGCAGAAAGCCGACCAGATCATTGACGGCAAGAGTAGTCAGCTAAAGAACAAAGCCTATTACGACTGCAATCCGCCATCAAAAGCGCATTGGGCGTATCGGATCTTCAAAGAGCAGCGGCACCCAGACACCAAAGAGCCGCTAGTCAGACCGACTGACTACGCCAGCATGCAGATCAATCCCGGCGATAACGTCGAGAATCTTCGTGATGGGTACTTGGAAAGCCTGCAAGCCCTGAGCGCCAGGGGCAGGAAACGCTTTCTCGATGGAGAGTTTGCCGATGCGACGCCGAATCAGTTATTTGCTGAAGAAGATATTGACCGCTGGCGTATTACTGACGGGATTACCCCTGACTTTGTGCGCGTTGTTGTTGCGGTCGATCCTTCTGGCGCTGGCGACTCTGACAATGCGGACAATGACGCGATAGGCATCGTCGTAGCAGGGCTAGGAACGGACGGAAACGCTTACCTGATAGAAGACCTCACCGTAAAGGCGGGGCCGGCTACATGGGGCAGGGTGGCGACTGATGCTTACGATCGTCATCAAGCAGACGCGATCATTGGTGAGACCAACTACGGCGGCGCAATGGTGCAGCACGTTATCAAGACGGCTAACCCAAGGGCGAATTACCGGCAAGTCACCGCAAGCCGAGGCAAAGCCGTGAGAGCCGAGCCGATAGCGGCACTGTATGAGACCGGCAAGGTTCGGCACGTTGGCCGGTTTAACGATCTGGAAGACGAACTCGCTGCATTCAGCACCTCGGGCTATATGGGCGAAAGCTCACCTAACCGAGCGGACGCCGCGATCTGGGCGATTAGCAGCCTGTTTCCTGGCATTGTTAAGCCTGCCGTAGAGAAGAAAGACAAAACACCCATGCGCCGCACTGGCTGGATGGGCTAAACGATCAAACGCCGTGAGGCGCTGGCAGGGCAAATCATCGCCCTGAAGACATGGAGCAACAATGGCTGAATCCACTGAAGTGAGGTGATCCCCTAAAAGCGCACCGGGAAGCGTTCAAGACGTTTCTTGATGCGTGGAACGACGACCGCAAGCGGTACGTCGAGGATCTGAAATTCTCGGCGGGTGAGCAGTGGGACGAGAAAGACTTAAAAGCCCGTGAGACCGATGGCCGGCCTGCTTTGGTGGTGGATAAGGTCAATCAGTACGTCAAGCAAGTCGTCAATGACTCACGGCAGAATCGCCCAGGCATCAAAGTGCGCCCTGTGGATTCAGGCGCAGACGTTGAGACCGCCGAGGTATTCAATGGCCTGATTCGCCACGTTGAAGACAACAGCAACAGTGATACTGCGTTTGATACGGCGCTGGAGTGTGCGGCAAAGGGTGGATTCGGCTTCTTCCGCATCATTCGGCAGTATTCAGGCACCAATTCATTTCAGCAGGAACTGTGCTTCAAACGGATTCGCAACCCGCTGACTGTCCTGTTCGATCCAGATTGCCAAGAGCCTGACGGCTCAGACGCCAAACGGGTTTATATCTGGGAAGACATGCCGGAAGCCGATTTTAAGGCGACCTATCCCAAAGCTAAACCCGTTGATTGGGAATCGATAGACAACGGGAAAACAGACTGGTACAACGAAAAGAAAGTCCGAGTCGCTGAGTGCTACTGGGTCGAGACCGAAGCGACCACGATGCACTTGCTGGCTGATGGCTCAGTCGTCAGTCAAGAAGAGATCGACCAAGCCAAGGCCGAAGGCATCCAGATCCCAGAGATTATCGAGACTCGGGAAATGGACAAGCCAGTGGTCAAGTGGGCGAAATTCAACGGCGAAGAGTATCTCAAGGAACCGCAGACCGAGCCGGGTAAGTGGATTCCGGTATTCCCTGTCTGGGGCAATGAGACCGATATTGAGGGCAAGATCATCCATACGGGGATGATTCACGCCGCGAAGGACGCTCAGAGGCTCTACAACTACGCCAGAACTGCGACAGCGGAACGACTGAGCAAGCCGGGTGTGTATATCGCTGCGGTGGGGCAGGTCGAGTCCTATGTTGAGGATTGGGACGGCTCGAATCGGAACGTGGCAGTCAAACGCTACGACCCGATAGACGTGAATGGCACGCCAATGCCGCCGCCGAGGTTTGATGGCACCGATATCCCGTCTTCGCTCGTGCAAGACATGCAGATCAGTGAGCACGATATCCAAGGCTCGCTCGGCATGTACAACGCCAGTCTGGGCGAGAAGTCGAACGAGAAGTCGGGTAAGGCCATCATGGCCCGCCAGCGCGAAGGCGACATGGCGAACTTCCACTATCACGACAACCTGGCCCGAGCGATTCGACATGCTGGCCGGTATCTGGTTGATGTATTGCCGCAGATCTACGAGTCAAAGAAGGTCATTCGCGTGCTTGGTCTTGATGGTAAGGCCGAGATGGTGGATATCGACCCGACTCAAGAAGTGGCGCACCAGAAGCTCGGCGCGAAGTCGATCTATAACCTCAATGTCGGCGAATACGATGTGTCGGTTTCTGTAGGCCCGAGCTACACGACCCAGAGACAAGAAGCCGCTGATGCCATGGGGCAGATGTTCCAAGGCAATCCGGCGCTGATGCAGGTCATAGGTGACTTGTATTTCCGCAATATGGACTTCCCCGGCGCTGAAGAGATGGCCGACCGCATGAAGCTCATGTTGCCGCCCCCGATTCAGGAAGCTGAGAAGTCGAAGGGCGAAGAGAACCCAGAGGTTCAGCAAGTCATCCAGCAGGCCGAGCAGGTTATCGCGCAGAAAGATGAACTGATGCAGGGCGCGGTGCAAAAGATCGAGGAATTGATGCAGCAAGTCCAGCAGATGCAGGACGAGCGCGAGATTAAGGCCGGCGAACTCAAATTGAAGTCGCGGGAAATTGGCGTGAAAGAGTACGACGCTGAGACCAAGCGCGCGCAGGTCTTAGCGCCTGCGTTTGGCCCTGAACAGATTCAGGCTTTGGTGATGCAGACGCTTCAGGACATATTCAACCAGCCGGTACAGCAAATGCCTGAGCCGATACCAATGGCACCGCTAATGGAAATGATGCCCGAGCCTATGCCCGAGCAATTGCCGCCCGAATTGTCCATGTAACGAATCGCAGGGGAATCCCTGACCGACTAGCCGGTAGCTAGGTCTTTCTAACGCTGAGAAGCGCCGAAAGGTTACAAATGTCCGACGAAGTTATCGAAGTCACTCCCACGGAGGTAGTAGTACAGGCAGTCCCAGAAGCACAACCCGAAACTCCCGAGGTCGCACCGGAAGAAAAGCCGGCCAAGACTTTCACGCAGGCCGACCTTGATCGACAGATCGAGCGAAGGATTGCAAGGGAACGCGCCAAGCATGAACGAGAAACCGCCGAATTGCGGCAGATCGCTCTACAGCGTGAGCGGCAGCAGGAACCTCAACGGCAAGCCCCACAAGGCGAACCGAAACTAGAGGACTTCGATAACTTCGATGCGTACATCGCCGCGAAAGCGGAATTCATCGCAGACAAGAAAATTAACCAAACACTCACCGAGCGCGAACAGCGTGCGGCTGAGGAACGAGCGCAGACGGCGCGGCTTCGAACCGTCGATAGCTGGAACAAGCGGATAGCCACCGCAGAGGCCGAAATGCCTGACTTCCGCGATGTGATTGGTAATGCAGACGTGCCAATGACGGCACCCATGCAACAGGCAATCATGGAGTCGGACGCCGGCCCGAAATTGGCCTATTACCTCGCTACTCACCCGGACGAAGCGGCAGGCATTGCCGAAATGAGTCCAGTGGCGACGGTACGCGCACTCACGCGAATTGAGGACAAGTTACTGGCGCAGCCGGTAGCACGCAAATCCAACGTATCACCTCCTGTCGAACCGGTCGGCGTCAAAGCGAAAGCAGACAAAGACCCGTCTTCCATGACCGACAAGGAGTTTGCCGAGTGGCGCAAACGGCAGATCGCCCAGCGCCGCTAATCCCATTTTTCTAACGCCGAGAGGCGCTGAAAGGAATAAAGATGTCCAATAGTCTCGTCACAATAGACATGATCACGCGCGAAGCTCTGCGCGTTGCTCATGAGTCCTGCCAATTCATCAGCACCACTGACCGTCAATATGACGACAGTTTTGCTAAGACTGGCGCAAAGATCGGAACCGCTCTGCGAGTCCGCAAACCCAACCAATACACCCGCACCACCGGCTCGCGCGTCATGGATGTGCAAGACCAGACCGAGCGCAACGGCACGATCACTGTGGCGACCCAAGACCACGTTGATATGCGCTTTAACTCGGCTGAGTTGGCCCTTTCCATCGATGAAATCAGCAAGCGTTACATCGAGCCGGCAGTCAAGGTTCTGGTGTCTGGTATCGAAGCTGATTTCTTGGCTTACGCTTCCAAATCCACCTACAACCTTGTAGGTACAGATAACACCGCGATTACCACGCTGGAAGTCCCCGGCAAAGCTCGCGCTCGTCTGAATCAGTGCCTTGCTCCCAAGTCGGATCGTTCCATTCAGGTGGATTCGGTCACGATGGGTTCGCTGGTCAATGGCATGGCCGCGTATTTCAATCCTTCGAGCGCCATTGGCGATCAGTACAAGGAGGGTTTGATCGCTCGTACCGCAATGGCTGACTACTACGAGAACGAGCGCGTATGGTCAATGCCGAATGCCGCTGATGTGGCGACCACTCTGGACACCTACACCGTTACCGAAGGGGATGCCGACATTACCGTGGCGGCACTGTCTGCGGCTCCGGTAGCCGGTATGGTCTTCACCATCGCGGGTGTGTATGACGTACATCCCGAGACCAAGACCGCCTATAGCCACCTCAAGCAGTTTGTGGTCGGCACAGGCTCCACCACGACCAACGTCGTGTTCAGCCCCGCTCCGTATTCGTCGGCTTCTGGTGCGTTGCAAAACGTGTCGGCAATGCCATCCACGACCGCAGCGGTGACGTTCTTCGGTACAGCGTCGAAGACCTACGTCCAGCCCTTGATGTACCACAAAGAGGCGTTCCAGTTCGTCACGGCAGACTTGCCGCTGATGGACGATGCCGCCAAGTGTGTGCGTCGTATGCAGGACGGTCTGAGCATGCGCGTGTGGCAAGCCAGTGACATTCGCAATGACGAACTGCTCATGCGAATTGACATTCTCTACGGGATGGCTGCGCTGCGTCCCGAGTGGGCATGTCGCTTGTCCGGTGTGTACAACTAAGCAAACCAAGGGGGCTACGGCCCTCTTTTCAATTCTTGAAAGGAAATTCAAATGGCTACATACGAACGGATTGACTACGGCTCTGCCGATGGTTCCCAATGGGGCGGTTCAGCCTCGGACAAACTTGGCTTCTACGGCAAGGTTCCGGTGGTTCAGCGTCCCTATTCTTCGGCGCTGCATGCCACATCGGGGATCTCGTCCTCGTCGGACTTCGGCGCTACCCAGCTTGCTTGGGCGCAGGAAGTTCAAAACACCCTGATCGGTCTGGGTGTTTGGGCGACGGTGTAATAAACGCGGGGGGCTTCGGCTCCCCGTTTTTTTTGCGAATAACCAGGACTCGCGCATGAATTCAAGCTCCTACACCACGCCCTTTAACTTCCCGTCGCAGGCACTCAAGGAGGACGAGAAAAAGAAAGTGGTGTTTTGCATCCCGACGATATCCAAACCTTATCAGGTCACGCTCGATTCGCTCGAAGCCTCATTGCCTGCACTAGAAGCGTCAGGATGGGATCACGCGGCGGTGTATCAGATTGGCTGCCCGTATATCTCGGCGGCTCGCTCGATGATGCTGCGCAAGGCGCTTGACGCCAAGGCGACGGTGGTTGTCTTCATTGATCACGATCTGTCATGGGATTCCGGCGATCTGTTGAGGTTGATCGAGACAAAGGGCGATGTAGTCGCGGGAACGTACCGATTCAAAGGGCCAATCGAAGAATACATGGGGCGATTTTCCCCGGTATCGACGGCACGCCGATTGTGCGCGAAGACGGTTGCATCAAGGCGCATTCCATTCCCGCCGGGTTTCTCAAGATCACGCGGGCAGGGGTGAATACTTTCATCATGAATTACCCCGAACTGACCTACGGCGAGAAGTGCGCGCCGATGGTGGATCTGTTCAATCACGGCGTCATGGATCACACCTGGTACGGCGAGGATTACGCCTTTGCCAAACGGTGGCGCGAGAAGTGTGGCGATATCTGGTTAATCCCAGACATGAACATCAATCACCACTTACCCACGGAAGAATTCAAGGGGAATTTTCACCGCTATTTGCTCAAGCAGCCCGGAGGCTCGGAATGTTCGACGTCCTAGAGAAAAACGGGGCACTGATGCCCGTGCATTCCCTGGCTGACCTGAAGCATTTGATGGCGCGAGGATGGAAGCAGCAAACCAAGCCGGAAGTTCCGGCACCGACTCAACCACAACCCAAGAAACGCGGCAGACCAGCCAAGAAGGGCTAACCATGTACAAACCGAAACTCGGCAGCATCTTTAGCGTCTGCAATCAAGCAGTAGTCTCTACGACTGCCGGACTCGCAACGACCTTTACTGGACTGGCGATTGCCAATCCTTCCACCTCTGGCGTCGATCTGATCCTGAAGCGATTCACCTGCACGCAAACTGCGGTAGGCGTTGCTGGGTCGATTGGCCTGATGGGCGGGGTCGGAGTCGCAGCAGGTTCATTGACGCCGATCAATCGCAATCTCGGCTCAGGGATTGTCGCCAAGGCCACCGCCTCCGCTGGTGCAACGATATCAACCCCATTACTGATCGAGACGTATGGCAGTATTGGTTCAGTCGCTACCACTGGCTACGGCTTGCAGCGCGGCATTGTTGTTGAGCTTGAGGAATCCATCATTGTGCCTCCCGGTTCGTTCCTCGCCAGCTACACCACAGCAGCGACTACAAACGCGCTGGTGTTCTCGATGACTTGGGAAGAGCGGCCCCGTTAAGTCATGGCTACTGCTCAAACCATTATCGACCGAGCATTAAGGCTCATCGGGGCGATTGCCTCGGGTGAGTCCCCGACTACGGACGAAAGCACGGACGCTCTCACGGCGTTAAACGCTATGATTGATTCATGGCGCAATGACCGGCTGATGGTCTATGCCCTTAGCGAATCCACCCTCACGCTTACACCGACTGATGCCAGCTACACCATCGGCACTGGCGGGAATATCAACACGACTCGACCGGTAAAGATCGAGAGCGCGTTTTGTCGTGCGGGATCTGTTGATTTTCCGGTTGATGTGATCGGCAAAGCCCGCTACGACGCGATTCCCGACAAAACGACGACCTCGGACATACCGGACTTTCTGTATTACGACTCGGCAGTCACTACCGGCAATATCAACCTGTGGCCGGTGCCAACGACTGCAAACGTCCTGCATGTAACCATGTGGACAGTCTTGAGCACCCTAGCCGCAGTGAGTACAACGGTCACGCTTCCCCCTGGTTATGAGCGTGCCTTAGCGTACAACCTTGCTATCGAGATTGCGCCCGAGTACGAAAAGACCGTATCGCAGGAAGTCGCCAAGATCGCCCGCGAATCATTGGCCGCGCTCAAGAAGATCAATTCCCGCCAGATCATTGCCTACTCGGAACTTTCCATCAATGGGAACCGCCGCGGCGATATCTATGCCGGTGATTAAGGGGCTTATCTAATGCGCTTGCCTCTGGCTACCGACTTGATGACGCGGAATGGCTCGCTCAGTAAGGATGCCAAGCTCGTTAATGCGTTCAACAATCAAGAAGGGGTCGGCAAACGTCCCGGATGTACTGATCTCGGGCTGATCGATACCGGCGTATCGCAGTTGCTCTGGTGCTTCGATTTACCTTATGCCGTGATTGACGATGCGCTCAGTTCGATCAGTATCTCTGGCGATGTAGCGACTCCGACAGTCGTAGGTGCTTTGTCTCCGGTTACAGCGGATTTGCCTCTCACTGCTCAGACCAACGGGGCCGCGCAAACGGCTCAGATACTGATTAAGACCTCTGCCCAAGCTTGGACGTATTCGCCGTGAGAATCCCCCTTCCAGTTCAGTTCAAAACTCGGCAGGGTAACGTCACGAAAGACGCTCGCATCAAGAATGGGTATGTCGAGATAAAGGGCGAAGTTGGAAGAGTGCGGAAGCGTCCGGGAAATACCGACTTAGGGCTGATCGAAGCCGGCGCGGCACAGTTGCTCACCTGTTGGAATGGCTTACTTAGTGTGGTGAGTGATTCGCTGGCGAGCTTGATCGTTACGACCGTGCCGCCTGGGTATGAGCTCGACCGATATCGATTTCATTCGTGCCCCGCATTTACCCCTAGCTGATGCGTTTCTGTATTTGAGTACGTCAATGGCGAATTTCTGGGTATCTTTACGACGAAGACGATACGCTCGGAGTGTTGCTATCGATTAACGAGTCGGGCGGAATAGTCACCTTGGCAAACCGGATTGATTCCGGTTCCGCCGTAGATACGACACCCTACGGCATAGCCGCTTCAGCGACCACGATTGTGATAGTTACGCGAGAATGATTACGGATAAGGTAGTTTTGAGGCTGAGATATGGACGGCCCCTTTAGCGGTAGTCCCTTACGTCTTCACGCAGAAATCAACATCAGGAACATACAGTGGCCGGAGGGGTTCGTTATGGGGAGGAGCTTTCGCAGCCATTCTCACCGACTTCACTACAGCAAGCCGGGTGCGTAGATCGACTGACGATGGCGCAACGTGGCAAAGCGTCAGTCTAAGTGGGGCGTTAAATGATTGCTGTTTCGATGGCAGTCTGTGGCTGTTTGGCGGAGGAACGGCAGGGGCTGTGCCATTAATCGTTACCAGTTCTGATTTGATCACATTTAGTACCGTAACCACATCAGGGCTTCCGGGGTCGGGGCAGATCACATCAGTTGCTTATTCGTCCGTTCATGACTATTTCTTCTTGACTATCAATGCAGGGGATGTTTACAAATCCTCCGATGGTGCGGCATGGAGCGTGGTTACTGTTGATGATGTTGGCTACATTGACAGTACAACAGTGCGGTCAAGCTCAACGGGTGATGTTTTCCTGAATGCCCAGCCAGCCATACTCGCTCAGTATGGGGTGATTGGTGATCAGTTTACAACCATCGGCACTACGGGCGGCTCTCAGATGCCGCTAACGGATGGAGTTTGTTTCGGGTGGCGAGGCAGAAAACGCAACCGGGCGGAGATACGCCACGTCACCGAGACTGACGGCGGCGACGAAGTAACCCCGACGCCAATCACTGACCTCTCTCCCGTAACCCCATCACTCGCTCTGTTCGCAGAGGCGACGGGGTCGGCGCAATCGTCACAACAACTGTTCATCAAGTCTGATGATCAGGCGTGGATTTATACGGAGTAGTCATGCCACTAACCCTAATCACTGACACCGACTACCCCGGCAAGCATACCTATGCCGTGACTTCGATCACTCGATCAAGCACGACTGCCACGGTCACGACAACAGCCACCAACAGCCTATCAACAGGGCAGACGGTAGTGATCGCAGGCGCAGGAGAAGCGGCGTACAACGGCAGTTTTGTGATCACGGTCACGAGCGGCACGACCTTTACCTATACCGTAGCAGGCAGTCCAGCGACTCCAGCAACAGGCACGATCACCGCGTATGGCGGCAAAGAAACTGTACCGGGGGTAGCGTACCTCGATGGGTACTTCTTCGTGATGACCGATGAGGCAGTGATCTACAACTCCGCTCTTGGTGATGGTTCAAGCTG
>JADJEF010000012.1 GCA_016702335.1 Rhodocyclaceae bacterium | reverse complement strand
CAAAATGATCGAAAAGAAAACCATCATCGACCAGATCGAAATCACCAGAAACGGCACGGTACAGGTGCGCCTTGGTCTGTTGCTTGTTGAAGACGGTACAGAGATTGACAGCAAGTGGCATCGTACTGCCTTCCCGCCCGGGCATGATGTTGCCGCACAAATCGCTGCGGTGAATGAGCATCTTGTGCAAATGGGCAAGACTGAGGTGAGTGTTGAAGACTCTGCCCGTATCACTACCGTCTGCACACAGACATGGACGCCCGAAGTTATTGCCGCCTACGAAGCCACCCAAGGAGAACCCGCATGAAAACACTAATCGCTGTAACCGCCGTTCTTCTCTCGCTGACCGCTTGCAACAAGAACCTCTCTATCGAACAGGCGACGTACAAGGACTATCCCGGCATGTCTGCCGAGAAACGCGCCAAGTGCCGCGCCATTGGCGAGGACATCTATTGGGCCGATGTGGTCAAACGCTCCAACGATGATCGCGGGTACTCGCGCCTCGCAGCGGCGGAAGCGTTTGAGAAGTGCATGGAGTCCTAAATGAGCACACTTGACACGCAGAGCGAATTCTCCAGGCTAATCCCGAGATTGATCGATAAAGCCTATGAACTCGGCTTCGAAGTCAGTCTAGGTGACGCCTACCGAGACCCGAGGGTGCATGGGGCTCTGGGTGTGAAGATGGGCTATGGGCATTCCAAAAGCGCCCACAAGGCACGGTTAGCGATTGATTTGAATCTGTTTAAGGGCGGCACGTTCCTTTCATCGACTGAAGATCATCGGCCCCTGGGTGAGTGGTGGGAGAAGCAGCACGAACTTGCTAGATGGGGTGGCCGGTTCGCAGACGGCAATCACTATAGTATGGAGTACAACGGCGTCAAGTAACGGGGGAGTTATGGGGCTTCAGGAATTGTTCGATTACGTTCTAGGTGGAATAGTCGCTGTGCTTTCTTGGATAGGAAAAAACATGTGGGATGATCTGCAACATCAGAAGCGTGGCCTGGCGAATCTTAGGGAAGAGGTAGCAACCGAGCGAGTGCATAAGGATGACCTTCAGCATATGACTGATGCCATCTTTCGCAAGCTCGACCGTATAGAAGACAAGCTCGACGGGAAACAGGACAAGTGATGAGCGAAGACGAGATCCTTCTGTGGGTACTTGGCAGCGTGATGGTCATCGCTGGCTGCATCGCCGTTACCTTGATGATGTGGCCGTGAGAGACAAGCTGGAGTCCTACGGTGGCCGGCGCTTTGTCATGTCTATGGGCGCGGGGATTACGGCAACGGTGTTGCAGTGGTTCGGCAAGATCGATGCGGCAGGCTCGACCTATGCGCTGATTGTCCTTGGTACGGTTGGGGCGTATATTGCCGGCAATACCGCCCAAAAGATCAAGACTACTAATTCATCAACAGATCAGTAGAAATTAGTAATAGCCATGAGCGAAACCTACCAATTCCTCGAAGAACTCGCGCAGATTCGGGCTGAGAACGCCGAACTCAAGACCAAGGTAAGAACGCTGATTGATTTGATCCACACGCTCGGTGAAGCGTTGCAGGAATTGCGATGATGAATCTATTCCGCTTGTTCTGGTTCAAGCACTTACTAGGAAATTTCCAGTGGTATCGCAAATGGTATGGCGGCAGATGGGAGTTTCATTACATCGACGTTTGCCATAGCAGCATGTGGCTCGATATGCACCCAGATCGGAAATGGCCGGAGTGGGTTCAGCCTTGCTCACACGGAACGCCTATCGTGGAGGATTGGTGATGGAAGACGATCCGCGCGTAGTGATTGGAAAGTTCTTCGTGACCAAGGGCATGGAAGAAGGTCGCATCTGGATTGGTCGAGAGTCAGGCGACCTTGCTGGTGAAGGTGGTGATTTCGATCAGGACGCGCTGTCCGCGTTAATTGAGAAGTTCTACGAAGAGAGGTTCTGATGTGGCCGCTTACCCCTTTGAACCAAGCCTTGTCGATAGCGATTCTTTTGCTCTCACTCGCGCTCGGAGCTTCGATGCTTCATGGCCGCGCGCTGAAAGCCGAGAGGGACGAGAAGATAGCGGAGATAGATTACATGGCCCGCGAAGCTCAAGCCTTCAACGAAAGATCAAACGCGATTGCGAGGCAGACAAATGAACAACATATCGCCCTGGTGGAATCGGCCAAAAAGACAGCGTATGCCAACTACCTCAAAAAGTATGG
The DNA here is from genome assembly GCA_016702335.1 of Rhodocyclaceae bacterium. Lineage (GTDB taxonomy): Bacteria > Pseudomonadota > Gammaproteobacteria > Burkholderiales > Rhodocyclaceae > JADJEF01. The sequence goes on along the minus strand of JADJEF010000012.1, from coordinate 2,539 downwards.
CGATAATGCTGCTTGCGGTATTTCTGTCAGGCTGCCAAACATGCCCGCAGATCCTAGCGAAGCCAGTAGCGCCCCGAGTGATCATGCAGCCGAATCCGTTGGGGTTCTTACTAGAGACTTCCTCGACCGAGCCAGCGAAGCAGCCGTGATGATTCAGGCATGCCAGCAGTTTGTGGTTAAAAATGACTTAGAGGTGGAATGATGGCAGGACTACTCGACCAATACGGCGGCATGCGGCTCAGTGACTTGCCGATGAATCGCCAGCCAAAGACCAAAGGGCTGCTCAATATGCTGGTGGAGAACCCGAAGACGCTTGCCGGACTAATCGCTGACTTCACGCCTGTTGTGGGTGACGTTAAATCAGCCTATGACAGCTTTGATAGTGCGCGCCATGGTAACTATGGCGAGGCAGCGCTAAACGCGTTAGGATTGCTTCCTTTTATTCCTTCAATTGGTGGAGTCATGCGGAAGGGTGATTGGGTTCCTGGCGATGACGTTTCAGACTTGATAAGCAGTCAGAAATATTTAGATCGCGACACGGTTGCAAAAAAAATTAGGGATCGCGATTTTGCCGTGAAAGTTAGTCCAAGGTTTAATTTGGACGGTGAGGCGGTGAGAGTCATACAAGATGGTCATCATGCGCTTGAGGCTGCAAAAAGGTCAAGAAATGCACCCACCATCATTGAGCAATCAGCAAAAGATAACGACAGAATCGGATTGCTTGAAAAAGGAAGTATTGATGATTTTTTACAAGCAAGCTACATGGATTCGTCTTGGCGAAAATGGATCAATGATGTTGAATTGTTTTGATCGTCGCCGCTAGTTGTTATCCATTATCCAGCGATCAGGATAATAAATCAGTAGAGATTAGGAGACGCAATGTGGCTCAAGATGATTGCAAGGAATTGGCAGGCAGCGGTGATAGCTTTGCTCGGCTTAGGTCTGGCGCTGTCTTTGAGTCATGGCCGCTACCTGAGTGCCAATCTGGACGCGAAGATAGCGGAGATCGACTTCATGAAACGCGAAGCTCAAGCCTTCAACGAAAGATCAAACGCGATTGCGAGGCAGACAAATGAACAACATATCGCCCTGGTGGAATCGGCCAAAAAGACAGCGTATGCCAACTATCTCAAAAAGTACGGCGCTAATGCTGCTTGCGGTAGTTCTGTCAGGTTGCCAAACATGCCCGCAGATCCTAGCGAAGCCGACAGTGCCGGCGAGCCTGATGCGGGATTTGCCGACGATGTACCTGATCCAGTCCGAGAGCTTGCCGAGCAGTGTGCCGAAACAACCGTGATAGCTACGCAGTGGCAGGCTTGGGCGAGGGCTAACGACTTAGAGGTGCAATGATGGCAGGACTACTCGACCAATACGGCGGCATGAGACTCAGTGACTTGCCGATGAATCGCCAGCCAAAGACCAAAGGGCTGTTGAATATGCTGGTGGAGAACCCGAAGACGCTTGCCGGCCTAATCGCTGACTTCACGCCCGTCGTAGGTGACGTTAAATCGGCCTATGACGGGGTGCAGAGTGCGCGTGAGGGTGATTGGCTAGGCGCAGGACTTGGGGCGCTTGGTGCGCTGCCATTCGTGCCTGCAATGGGCGGGGTCATTACCAAGCACACTGACTGGCCCAAGATTGACCCTAAATTATTCAATGATGAAAAATTTGGTAAAGCGAAAGTAAGCTATACAGTGCACCCAGGTGCAGGAGAGGTTGATATAGGAGTTTTGAGGGTTCCGCAGTCTGCCAGAGGTAGCGGAGAGGCAAGGCGCGCTATGCAGGAATTGTTAGGCGAGGTCGATGCTGCTGGATACACAGCAAAGCTTGGAGCATCCCCATTAGACAAAAAGACCAATTTACAAAGACTCGTCGATTTCTATTCGTCTTTGGGGTTTTCACCTACTGGACGCAGCATTAACGGAGTGGGCGACCCGGAGATGATGCGCCCGCCATCCAAAACCATTCGGTAGAACGCATTAACTTGCTGTTGCAGCAATGCCAATTCGGTTGCATCTAGATGCGGGAATTCGGCAAAAATATCCTCATCGCTCATAGTTGGCCCCTGTCTGTTTGGTCGTTAAAAACGCATACCTAAGTCGGCGCTGGTGATACGGCGTTAGAGCGCTCGCGTAGCGTTTCAGTCATTTCTTTTCCTCGATTTCACGCAAGATTCTCTCTGCATAGACACAGGCATCCATCAATTCTTCTTGAAGATGGACGATCCATCCCGCCAGATCAATGTCGGTGCGCTCAGTCGAAACGCCATACTTGAGCATCCCGACTTCTGCCCGCGCCTTGAGCTTCTGGCGTACTGCTTCCACATTCGCGTCTAGAGGCATACGCCACCCCAACAGATCCGCTCACCTTTGACGTAGTTGCTATTCAGATACTCAACATTGGAGCGTTTCTTCCGGCTTTCCATCGTTCGCCGGCTGGCTTCCGTGATCGGCCTTGGTACATGCGTACCTTTCCCAAGCCGCCACCGTGGGGCCAAGGTCTGCTGATTCTTGTACCACGATGAAATGTGAGCTTCCAT
>JADJEF010000011.1 GCA_016702335.1 Rhodocyclaceae bacterium | reverse complement strand
CCGTGACACGGGACCGTATGTCCCATTCGTTCGGCATTTCGTTAAAGGTGAGGCATGTTACGAGTTCCTCACGCATTTCACCGTCCAGGTCGACGACGCCGGCTGCGACCTGCTCGGCTGTGGCTTTGTGCTGCGTGAGATTTATGACACACATTTCAATATCTCCAGTTTCGTAAAAAATTGGCTGTCTCAGGGTAGCCCTCTTCCTCTATCGCTTTCAGGCACGCTAGGTACCTGTCAAGCGAGAGGTGCGCGTGGAGCATGTCGTGCTTCTCGTTTGTGGCGTTAGCCCACGTTGATGCCCAATGCCATTCTTCTTTCCATCCGATTGCCCCTCGGATGGCCCTCTGTATTGGGGTCATGCTGTCTTGGCAGCTTGATAGGCCGCCTCTTCGGCGACCTGCTCGGAAGCACCGCGACCAATCTCCGCCTTATACGTGGCATGGTAGACGTCCTCCTGGTGGGCGCTACAAGCCCTCCCACGCACGAAGCACCCGCACGACGGATGCCCTGACCCACCACAGTACCCACAGTAGTGGGCACATGCTGGGCATACTTCCTTGCTTGACATTTACGTTCCCCTTCTGACGAATAGTGGCAGGATGAGCCCTGCCAGGAGTGCTGCGACGGTGGCAGCGAAACCGCCGTTCATGGTCCCACCGTGAAGCTTGAAGACCAGGACAAAGACTGTGATCTCGATGGTAGCGGCGAGCCAGCGGCGGGTGGTGATTTTGTACCACATGCTGGCGATGCCGAGGAAGATGATGACGCCATAGAGCAGAGGCTCCATTGAGCTATGCAGGAGTGAGATATTCATGATGCGTCCCCAGTGTTAGGCAAGAGTGCCTGCATAGCCTGCTGCGACAGGTTATGCGCGGTTCCTACCGGGGCGGTTCGCTTTGTATGTTCTTCCTGGCGAAGTCGTGGGCGGCCCAGTAGCCCAAGCCTTTGACCTTGTTCTGCAGTCGGCGGACGATGAGCGCGCCGGTGGAGATGGGTTTGACGGAGTTCTTGAAGATGGTGCGGATTCCGATGGACATGTGAGTCTCCTAGAGGGTGAGGTTAGGTGTGTTACGTGAGAAACACCGAGCCGTTTGACGTAGTTTTCCCGCTGCGCCATGTACCTGAGTGAGCGTACGCACGGCTCGGTGGTGGTGCGAAAGAGGTACCGGTTACGATACCATCAGACTACCGATTTCGGAAAGATCCTTGACGGTGTTTGTGGTGCTGGCGGTGGTGCGCTTCGCTTCACGGTTTGCCTTGGCCAGGGCTGCCTTGCGTGCCTTCGCTGCAGCGGCTTCAGCTTTCTGGTCTTCAGCCAGGGCCTCGGCTTTGGCCTTGCGCTCGGCAGCTTCGCGCTCGGTAGCTGCGGCGATCTCTGCAGCCTCACGAGCGAGCCGGGCGTCGCTCTTGATGACCGTGGTGACGTGCGGGTTGCCTTGCACAGGCTGTGAGAGGAGCGACATCTGCTCGGCGATCTGATCGTCGAGGCTCTTCACCTCGCCGTCGACCTTGCTGGCTTCGGTTTCGATGAGTTCGTCGAGCTTGGCACGCCGGGTGGCGAGCTTCTTGGTGTCGACACCGACGATCTCGAGACCCATGTCGAGGGCCTTGAGGAAGCCGCCGAGCTTGGCGACCTTCGCTTCGGTGATGGCTTCTTGCATACATGCCTTCACAGTACTCCTTGGCGGTGACCAGGACGTTGGCCAAGCACTCTGAGAGGCTGTCGAGCTGGCGCTCGGTAGCAGTTTCGTCGTAGAGATCTGTGTCGGTAAAGTAGCCGTGGGTGTTATGAGGAGCTGCGTAGAACGTCTGCAGGTGGTCTGCGACGTCCTCGGTAGTCTCGAACCCGGTGCCGGCGAGCAGTTCAGCGATCTGTTCGACGCTCTGTTCGCGACGCTTGCGCTGTTCGTCGAGTTGCTCGAAGCCATCTTTGTACCACTTGACGAAGTTGGTCGAGGACCGGGCCTTGATGCACTTGATCCGTGCAAGGCGCTTTGCCTCCTCGTGCGTATCAATGACCTTTTCGAGGCCGAGCGTTTTACGGATGTTGGACGTAGTGAGGTCCAGCGCGAAACCGTCTTTGGCGACCTCGTGCAGCCACGTGCGGATGGTGGCCAGGACGATCATCGACTTGGAGATGGTGTCGGGGTCACCGGACTGCAGTGCCCAGAGGTGGGAGTTGGAGGACCAGACACTCATGCCGGTGAGGCAGGAGCGGAGCCGCCATGCACCTCCGGTCTGACGGTCGAAGTACTCGAGAGCGGTTGAGAACAGAGGGATGTTGGAGACGAGCTTGTTCATGGTGAGACCTTTCGTAGTGTGGTAGTGATGGTTAGTGGTACGGGAAAGCGATGTGGATCTGCACGTGGTCGTGCGGGCTGAGGCGCTCCACTTCCTCAGTAGCCTTCCGATGCAGCGCGCTACGGTATTGGCTGATGAGGATATCAGCTTCGTCGTCAGCACTTTCGCGTTGGAGCAGTTGCACGAGGGGGTCGCCTTCGTAGTCGGGGATATCGAAGTCAAGCATTTACGACCCTCCTTAAGAGAGATGCAACTTCATCGTCTGAGAGGTTGCTGTCAACCCATACAGCCAGATAGTCGTCGGACTTGTGCGTCCAGTCGGACTCCACGTAGTCGTCTTTAGCGACGTATGTACCGTCAGGCCAAACGATGTAGCAAACAGCGTAATCCATAGCTTTCTCCTGTGATTGCAAGCAAGGCCAGTCCTTGTTGCTATGCAGTAGAAGTCGTTGTCGCGCTTGCGCGACCCTGAAGAATAGCCTGGAGAGGGTTCGCGAGGCCTTTTTGATAGCTTAGAGCTATCGAAAGCAGGGCATTCAGTAGGGTAGCTATAAGGCAGCTAGAGTGGGGTTATAAGAGGCGTTGATGGGATTGAGAGCGAAAGATCGTAAATTGCCGGTAAATCCTCGGTAATCGTCGTGAATCGTCGTGAAAGATCGCAACTCAAACGTCATAAATGGCTGTTTTGGACCCAAAACGTGGGTTTTGAGGTGAGGGTAAGTATTTGTTTTCATTGATGTTTGAAAAATACCGGAACAGACTTAATGTGGCAAATATCAATGAAAACAATACTTTATAGAATGGTACGAAATTAAGCTTAGGAAACTCCAGCTTGCTGGGCCTATGTATATGTAAGAAGGGGGAGAGAAGGGAGAAAAAAGGGTGTATACGCTGCCAGCAGATGTCCCCCCGAAAACGGGTTTTCCGGAACGTCCGTAGATATGGTTGTCCTTATAAAAACAACGGGTTGCGGTCCATACCTGCGAAAATTCGGAGGCCGCTTGCGCTCGTAAGTGGTTGATTATTGGTATTATGCCATCGGGATTTCGCAACAGGTTTCGCAACTCAGATGTCATAATTATTGCGGTGCACAACGACTTTTTGCCTATTTTTTAAGCGTTTTGACCCTTGGAGCACCTCAGCGAGGGTGTTAACCACTGTACAGCCATACAGGTGTTTTGCTGACAAGGAGCAAAAGGCTGTATGGCTGTACAGTGGTTTGATCAAATCAGACCCGCGTATCGCCTGCTGACGTCGACGTTTTGCCCCTCCTCGCGGTACGAGCGGTACGTTTCCAAGGCCTCTTCGGCCTCTTCCTCAGTGTTGTAGCCCACGAGGTCCTGACCAAACGACGTGCAGACCCACCAGATACCAGGATCGACACCTTCGTTGTCGTAGCGGATGTGCATGGTGCCCTCCTTGTTGTTAAAAACATCGCGCTTGCCCATAGGAGGGGTCGCGCCTTTGACTTCCCCGCACCCGCTCACCAGGCCTGAGCCTGGCAAGCGGTGTTGAGGTGCTACGCCTTCAAGACCTTCTCCGCCATCTCGAGGGCGTACGCAGCAGACCTTGCGGCCTGCAACTCGCGCTGCGAGGCGTACGCGATGGCGAAGTTGTCCTTCGCAGCCGGGGCGGCACCGATGATGGTACCGACGCCGTTGCCAGACCGCGCGAGCGCGTTCGCCGCAGCTTGTGCGAAGCCCGCACCAGCGACAGGCGCGCGCGCTTCACGCTTCGCCAAGAGCTTCGCAGCGAGAGCGTCGCGAGCAGCGATGAAGGCCGCGTCATTGCGGTCGGTGTTGGTGTTACGAGTAGCAGCAGCCATGTGAGTCTCCATAAAAAGTCGAGGTCAGGACCATCCCAACCTCGATAAACCAGATGTCGTCGTCGCGAAGCGACTAACGAGGGAACGACGTGACGACACAACCCGTCACGCAGACGCGGTGCTTACCCGCGACTGCAAGTTCCTTCGCAGCCGCCATCGCCTCTTTTACCGAGGCGTATGTGTGGGTGGTGCCGCAGCGAGCAGCCGGTCGCGCAGCAGCAGGCTTCTCAGCAGCAGCAACCTTATCGGCAGCGACCCGGATCTCTGCAAACTGCTTTCTGAGCTCCTCGGTCTCCGCGACGCGCTTCGCAAAAGCCGCCTCAAGCGCGGCAAGGCGTGCTTCCAATTCCTTAACAGTTGCCATCTCCATCTCCAGATAAACGGAGTCAAAGACCTCTCTGACTCAACGAAACCAGATGCTGTTGTCGCGCTTGCGCGACACGCGCTTGCGCGGGCTTCTACGCTCGAACGACCTGGGCTTTTGGAATCAACGAGAGGTGTGCGCAGTTCCGAGCACTGGGTCCCCCTGCCGCTCTCCACGAAGTGAATCCGAACTGGCAGGGGGCTCTGCGAGAGAGGGGGGAGGGGTACCACCCACGTAATGCATACCTTCCCAGTACTTTTTATGCATTTCACCCACGTAATGCATACCTTCTCAGTACTTTTTATACATTTCGCGCACGCAGAGTTTCTAATTTCTTACTTTTTGCCCCTTAGCTTCAAGTTCGTCCCCACAAATTTCCCACAAAAATTTTCCAAAATTTTTCTGAAAAATGACCACAAAGACATACATTTTGCATACGGTCTGAGAAGGCCTTATACTCTCGAAAACTGGAGAGCTTGTGTATGGCTTACACCTCAGAGCAAAAGCAGCGTAAAGCGGCAACGACCCGTGTTGTCAAACCACGTACGCCATCAGAAATCACTCTGCAGCAGGAGACGTTTGCCAATGCGGTGTTAGAGGGGTCTAACTTGAGCAATGCGGCACGAGCAGCCGGAATACCTGTAGCAAGTGCAGGTAACGTCCTGCGTACGAACCAGGTCCAGATGCTTATTGAAGAGGCACGCAGGGAAATCTCGAACATCACGACCCTCAAGCGCATCGATGTGATGAACCTGTTTCTGGAAGCCATCGACATGGCAAGAACCATGGCTGACCCGGCAAACATGATCAACGGTGCAGACAAGATCGCCAAAATGCTCGGCTACTACGCTCCAGAAACCAAACGTCTTGAGCTGACCATGGATCAGAACCTGCTACAGAACAAGCTGAGGTCACTCAGCGACGATGAATTGGCTGATCTGGCATCGTCACGGGCCACTGTTGTCGACGGCGAGGTGGTTGGGTGACGCGAGACGACACGGCACTGCCTGGGTATCTGTCGCGACCCCTAACTTATCTCGTACACAAGGATGCCAACGGGTTATACCCGCATGAGGAGGCACTCAACGCGCTAGACCCAGGGCAGCGCGACTTCATCAAGGCAGCGTACCTGGCGTGGGTAAAGGACAAAAGGCCGTCTGTCAGCGCCACTGTCGCAAACAACTGTGTGCGGAAGCTGATCTGCATGGGTTACGAGGTGCCTAAGAAGTACCTCGAAGCGGTCAGAACTGCTCGTGTGATGCAGGATGTGGAGAAAACGAAGGAGCCGTTGTTCTCAAAAGCGGCTACGACGAGAAATCCTGAGCAGCTCGAGTCGACAGAGCCCCCTCAGTTCGACTTCAACGCTGCGAACGCCAATCCTGTGTCTGAACTGGCGCAGAGGGAGCTGTGCCGCAGGCGTCTGTTGCCGTTCATCCTGCGCTTTCGTCCGAACTACCTCGCAGGATGGGTGCACAAAGACATCTGCAGGCGTGTGGAGCGCTTCGTCGAGAGAGTAGAGCGCAAGGAGAGTCCGCGCCTGCTTCTTATGATGCCGCCGAGAAGCGGGAAACTGCTAGCAGACGACACACTTGTTCCTACTCCGCGTGGTTATCGCTTTCACGGTGACCTGCTCCCAGGCGACGAGGTGTTCCATCCCTCCGGAAAGACAGTTCAGGTTGTAGCTGTCAGCCAGAAGGGTGTCGCAGACGTGAGAGTAGGTTTCTCGGATGGTTCCAGCTATCTGTGCCACGAGAACCATGAATGGACTTTGTTCGACCGCAAGCGCGGTGCGTGGAAAACCTTAGAAGCTGGGCACTTTTTGCGTCAGTCGCATCTGGGGCGACCGCCGAAATTGCTGAACGGGGCCCGCAGTATTTACCAGCTACCAACAGTCGCTCCGCTTGAGTACAGTAACAGCTTCTATACGCTCCATCCTTATGTGCTTGGGGCATGGCTCGGAGACGGTAGCGCTGGAAAACCCTGCATTACCGGGGCAAAAAGCGACCGTGCCATCATCGACAAGATCGAGAGCCTGGGATACCCTGTAAGCGCGGTATGTACACACAAAACGACTGGGGTTATAACGACATATTTCAGCGGACCTAAGCCAAATAACTCGGGGCGAATGACTCTAGAGCTGCAAGGCCTGAGAATCTACAAGCAGAAGCGAATCCCTATAGAGTATCAGCATCTGCGCATAGAGCTTCGCCTGGAGCTGCTAGCAGGTATCGTCGACACAGACGGCACTACAGATGAAAAAAGCCGCATCACAATCACAACTGTGAGCCGCGAGCTGGCTGACGACATCATGCGGCTTTGCGAAGGCTTGGGTATGCGCCCCTACATACAAGAGGTTCAACCAACACTTTCGTCATCAGGCATCCAAGGGCGAAAAGTCTGTTACGTCGTTGGGTTCCAACCAACGACAGAACTTCCTGTTGCTTTGGAGCGCAAACGTGTGACACGGATCGCTCAGCAGAGGCGGGTAGCCCTTGTCAGCGTCGAGCGCGTTGCCGATACCCAACAAGGGAATTGCATTCAGGTAGATAGCCCAGACGGACTATATGTCATCGGAACAAAGATGACTGTTACACATAATTCCGAGGTTCTAAGCCGGAATACTCCCCGCTTGGATTCTAGGCAAGCACCCGGACTGGGAGCTTATCGCTTGTAGCCACACTGGGGGCCTGACGCTGGAGTTTTCGCGCTACATCCGCGACCTCCTGCGTGACCCTGCGTACACAGCGGTGTTTCCAGCGACAGTGTTGAACCCACAGAGTCAGTCAGTGGAGAGCTGGAACACGACGAAGGGTGGAGGATACCTCGCAGCTGGTTTGAACGGAGGTATCACTGGCAGAGGGGCTCACTGCCTGATAGTAGACGACGTGGTGAAGGACTATGAGGCTGCTCAGTCGGCCACACAGCGCGACGCAGCCTGGACGTGGTGGACTTCTACGGCCTACACACGGCTAGCACCTGGTGGTGGGGTCATCGCACTGATGACGAACTGGCACGCGGACGACTGGGCGGGGCGTATCCAGGACACCATGACTGTCGGTGGCGAGGTGTACGAGGTGATCAAGTTCCCCGCCGTCAACGAGTACGGGGATGAGTACCTGCTGCCCGACGACACGATCATACAGGTGGCAGAGAAAGAGCCTGTGCCGGAAGGTGCGCGGCTCACGCGCCCCAGAGGCACTGCGCTGCACCCGGAGCGCTACACCACTGAGGCGCTGCTGCGCATCAAGAACAACCTGGTCATGTCAGGGCAGAAGGCTGTATGGGACGCGCTCTACCAGCAGAACCCCATACCGGACGAGGGGCACTTCTTCAGCAAGGACATGTTCAGGTATTACAGCACTGCACCCCAGCGCAGTGAGATGTACGTCTACCAGGCGTGGGACTTCGCGATCAGCACCGGCAAGGAGTCGGATTACACCGTCGGAACGACGATAGGTGTCGACCACCGCGACAACGCCCACGTGCTCGACGTGCGGCGCTTCAAGAGCGGTGACGGCATCCTCATCGCGGAGTACATGGTCGAGTACGCCCAGGAGTATCGCGTCGATGCACTCGGAGTAGAGGACGGGCAGATATGGAAGGCTCTCGAGTCGCAGTTCCTCAAGGCGTGTACGGACAAGCGCTATTTCCCCAGCTACGAGGTGCTGAAGACGCTGACGGACAAGAAAGTACGTGCAGCGCCACTGCGTGGCCGCATGCAGGCGGGGAAGGTGTTCTTCGACAAGGACGCGCACTGGTTCCCTGTGCAGCAGAAAGAGTTGCTGCACTTTCCCAACGTGAAAAACGACGACTGCGTCGACAGCTTGGCTTGGTCCATACGCCTTACTCTGACACGCACTCCCCCACAGGTTCGCACGCCCCCTCCGCAGAAGAGCTGGCGCGACAAGCTCAAGGACCACATCGGTGGTGGAGCAGGTGTCGGCTCGCACATGTCTGCGTAGAGCTCCGACATATCTACCGCACTCGAACGAACTCTGATAGACTCCCGCGAAATACCACAGGACAGCACGTATGGCTGAGATTTTCAAGGCTCACGACTACACCGTATCTCTGAGCGACCTATGCGATTACGGAAACTACGTAACTCTCAGCATCACGAATGTCCGCATGAGGGCCTCTGTGGACTTCTATAAACGAGACACCTTCCGGGATATAGCCGACAAGCTGGAGCGCATGGCACATACGCTGAGGGAAGAGCACAGGGCGCTCTGTATCGAGGCGGGGATTCCTGACGAGGAGGGCGGCGACGCCTTCGGTGGTGACTATGCCAGTTAACGAGGAACTGGCCCACACTCAGTGGGTGCGCTACGAGCAGTGTCGCGACAACGGGCACTTGGACTTCGTCGTTCTTGCCGACAGGTGCGACGCCTTCGTAGCTGGCAAGCAGTGGTTGGCGGCTGACAAGACGAAGCTCGGGACGCGCCCGGCTCTGACGATCAACAAGATTCTGCCGACGATCAGCACACTGCTCGGCGACCAGATTCAGAACCGCACAGAGGTGCTGTTCCGCCCACAGAACGGTGCCAGCGCCCTGGTCGCAGACGCCCTGAGCAAGGTGTGGATGCAGATCAGCCAGAGCAACCAGCTGCCGTGGGTGCGCAGCGACGTGTTCTTCTCAGGTTTGGTGCGCGGTAGAGGGTTCTTCGACGTCAGGCTGGATTTTACAGACACCATGATCGGAGAAGTTCGCATCACTGCCCCGAACAGCAAGAACATCATCATCGATCCTGACGCGAGCGAGTACGACCCGGACACTTGGGCCGACGTCATCGAGACGAAGTGGGTCAGCCCGCAGGACGTCGAGGTTCTGTATTCGAAGGAAGACGCCGAGCTGCTTCATAGACAGAACGTTGGCGGCAGGCGCTACGACTTCGACAGTATCGACCGTGTGCGCAACACCTTCTCGAAGAACCGGGCCTCGTCATTCGACTATGACGACAAAGAAGGCGTCCAGCGCAACATCCGCATAATCGACAGGCAGTACAGGAAGCTGGCCACGGTTGAGCACTTCGTCGACCTGCGTACTGGGGATATGCGCCAGATTCCGGCAAGCTGGGATCGCGAGCGCATTGTTCTGGTCATCGAGAAAGCAGGTGGTGCGATCACTACTGCGAAAAAGCGCATCAAGCGCATCCGCTGGACGACGACGGCGGACGACGTGGTCCTACACGACGACTGGTCTCCATACAAGCACTTCACCTTCGTACCGTACTTCCCGGTGTTCTTCAACGGCACAGCCATCGGCGCGGTAGAGAACCTCATCGACCCGCAGGAGATGCTGAACAAGCTCTCTAGCCAGGAGCTGCACGTGGTGAACACCACTGCGAACAGCGGGTGGGCAGTTGAGCAGGACAGCCTGCTCAACATGTCGATTGAGGAGCTTGAAGCGAACGGTGCGGCGACAGGTCTTGTGCTGGAGTTCCGCAAGGGTTCCACTCCTCCGGCGAAGATCCTGCCGAACCAGGTACCGAGCGGGCTTGAGCGCCTCACCTACAAGGCTGAGGAGCACATCAAGACGATCAGCAACGTCACCGACAGCATGCAGGGTGACGACCGCGAAGATGTTGCTGCGAAAGCCATCGCATACAAGCAGCGCCGCTCGAGCGTCACGCACAGCAAGGCGCTTGACAGCCTTGAGCGCACGGACTGGCTGCTGGCCCGCAACGTCATCGATATCGTGCAGGAGTACTACACCGAGCAGCGGTTGATCACCATCACGCACGAAGACTTCACGCAGAGCCCTGAGTCTGTGACGGTGAACGAGGAAGACCCTGTCACCGGAGAGATCACCAACGACCTCACCATCGGTGAGTTCGACATCGTCGTCACCAGCTCTCCGTTCCGGGCCAGCCTCGAGGACTCACAGTTCGAGCAGGCACGCGCCATGCGCGAGATCGGTGTGCCGATTCCGGATAGCGTGTTGATCGAGAACAGCCGCCTTCTGCGCCGTGCAGACATCCTGAAGCAGATGGAGGGCGACAAGGAGTCTCCGGAAGCGCAGGCCGCTGCGGCGCTGAAGCAGCGCGAGGCTGAGGCCACGGTCGCAGCTCTCGAAGCCGACGTGGCGAACAAGAACGCAGACGCACAGCTGAAGATGGCGCGTGCACAGAAAGAAGGTGCAGAGGCTCAGGGTGGCGACGGTGCCGAGATGGCGAAGATGCAGGCCGAGCTGGCTATGGAGCGCGAGCGGCTTGACATGGAGCTGCAGGCGAAGCGTGAAGATCTGGAGATGAAGCGCGAAGAGCATCAGATGCGCCTCGATATGCAGCGCCAGATGCACGAGCAGGACCAGATGATCAAGGCTCAGCAGGCAGCACAGGAGGCTGAGAACAGGCAGCGGCAGGCTGAGCAGACGGCGGCTGCCCAGCGTGCACAAGCGTCCCGCGTGGGCGCATCACAATCCGCCGAGACGACCTTGTAAGGAAGAGCTATGAACGAACAAATTGAGCAAGAAATCCAGGACAAGTACCTGGCATCTCCGCGCATCACGCCGGCTGACATCGAGGCGAACATCAAGCAGACGCATTTCTTCACTGCCGAGGAAGGTGCGCAGGGCGCTTTGGCGAAGACTAACCCTGAACTTGGTGTGGAATGTCCAAGTATCTCCACGCTCACCTTCTGCGTCCTCGTCCTGCGCAACGGCTTCACCGTCACCGGAGAGTCAGCGTGCGTCAGCCCGGAGAACTTCGACGCTGAGCTTGGCCGGAAGATCGCTCGAGAGAACGCGATCAGCAAAGTCTGGCCACTCATGGGCTATGCGCTCAAGGATCGACTCTTTGACAACGCAGCGAAGGTCAACAAAGGAGCACAGGCATGAGCACAGAAGTACTTGAAAAACCCCTGACTGGGCCTGAAGCGCGCGGCGACTTTATCAAGGAGGCTGCTCCGGATACCAGTGAGCCAGAAGCCCTCGAAGAAGCCCTCGAAGAAGCCTTGGTTGAGAAGCCGTCGTCGAGCCTGAAGCCGTCGACGAAGAGGCTGCAGTTGTCGAGGAAGAGCCGAAGGCTCGTGACGACAAAGGGCGGTTCGCACAGAAAGGTATCCCGAAGGAGCGCTTCGACGAGGCTGTCGGGAAGGAGCGCCAGGCTCGCGCTGCCGCAGAGCAGCGTGTCGCGCTGCTCGAGGCTCAGCTTGCCGAGCGCGCTGCGCAGGTCACATCCGCGCAGATCGAGGAGACAGAGCAGCACATCTCGGAACTCGAGGCTCAGTACGCTGCGCTGCTGCTGGACAACGAGGGCGTCAAGGCCGCTGAGGTGATGAAGCAGATCCGCCTCGCTGAACGGGCCATCGCCACCGCTGAGGCCGAGCGCACTTCGCGTACGACGACGGCTCAGATCCTTGAAAACGAGCGCCTGGACCTGGCGATCGCCCAGCTGGAGGCGGACAACCCGGTTCTGAACCCTGCGAGTGAACAGTTCAACGAGGGGTTGACCAACTTCATCCTATCAGAGCAGCGCCGCCTCATTACTCAGCAAGGTATGAAGCCGTCGACAGCGCTGACAGCCGCAGCGAAGTCGATCCTCGAGCAGTTCGGCCCGAAAGCTGCTCCTGAACCCGCAGTCGAACCCCAAGGTCTGGCGAAAGCCACTACACCTGATCGCAAGGCGCAAGCTGTTGCCAAAGCTCTCTCCGTGCAGAAGGCTCAGCCTGCTGCGCTGCGCGACGTTGGGCTTGACTCAGACAAGGCTGGTCAGAAGGGACCGCTACCGAACGTCAGCCGTATGACGGACGAGGAGTTTGCTTCACTGCCCGCAGCTACTCGGTCAAGGCTGCGTGGGGACATGCTCTCATGAGCATGAACGCAGCTATGTTCGCCACGGCCATCGCAACGATCCTGTCGAAGAAGCAGCACCACATCGACGACCTCCTCGCAGCCGGTGAGGGGTGGCACCACCGCTCATGTCTGCCAGACGGGAGTGTCTTCGAAGTGGATATCTACCCTAACAAAACACTCGGTGAAGGGGTGGGACATCTTGGGTAACTATCGACCCAAGTAAACGAAAGGAGGTGAGTAGCGATGATGAAGAAAAAAACCGGTGAAACCGCCGACACCAGGTAAGTGCTAAACACATACTACATGCTTGCGTAATCTTAAAGAGTCTGTCAGACTCTCACTGCACGCTCCCCAGTGCCGCTTAGCCCAGCAGACTGTCCTCCCCTTCAGTCTGTTGGGCGAAGCACCTACCAGGAGCACCCCGTCGTGGGACTGAAGACGATATTTCAGTAGCTTAGCTGCCAGCACAGGTAGCCGGTTCGTTCCCGTCAGAGATCGATGACTTCGCAAGTTGCCAGCGACAAAGGCAGCCGCGAGACGCCACGAGAGTGCGTCAGGTTATCCGATCACAACCAACAGGAACGAACACCATGGCTCAAACAAACTTTGGCCTGCTTACCTCGAACGAGCTGACCGCATGGTCGCGCGAGTTCTGGGAGCAGGCTCGCAACAAGTCCTTTGTCACGCGCTTCACGGGCACCGGCCCGAACGCGATGATCCAGAAGGTCACCGAACTCACCAAGACGAAGAAGGGCGCGAAAGCAATCCTGACGCTCCTTACCGACCTCGAAGGTGACGGTATCGTCGGGGATCGCACGCTGGAAGGCAACGAAGAGGCGCTGAAGTCGCAAGACGCAGTGATCCTCATCGACATGCTCCGGAACGCCTCCCGCCACGAAGGTAAGATGGCCGAGCAGCGCTCCGTCGTCAACTTCCGCGAGACTGTCCGCGACAAGCTGGCCTACTGGATCGCCGACCGCATCACGCAGATGGCTTTCCTGACGCTCGGCGGCATCGACTACAAGTTCCAGAACTCGGCGATTGGTACGCTGCGTTCCGGTTCGGACCTCAAGAACCTGGACTTCAACGTTCCGCTTGCGCCAACCAGCCAGCGCTCGGGTCGCTGGAACAACACCACGAAGAAGTTCGTCGTCGGCGGTGTTACCGGAGACGTGATTACGACCGACACGCCGGCTTGGGAACTGTTCGTTCAGCTCAAAGCGCATGCCAAGGAAACCTACATGCGCGGCATCGACGTCAACGGCGAAGAGACCTACGACGCGTTTCTCACTCCGATGGCTTTTGCCAAGCTCAAGGCCGACGCAACGTATCGCGACAACCTGCGGCACGCTCAGACTCGTGGTGCCGACAACGAGCTCTTCACCGGCGCGACCGTCAAGATCGACAACATCCGCCTGCACGAACACCGCCACGTGCCGAACAACCGGCTCGGTGTCTCGGGTACGAGTCAGTGGGGTTCAGGACTTGACATCGAAGGGTGCCAGATCCTCTTCTGCGGCGCACAGGCGCTCGGCATGGCCGATCTCGGCGAACCAGAGTGGATCGAGAAGGAGTTCGACTACGGCAACCAGCCGGGTATCAGCGTCGGCAAGATGCTGGGCTTCCTCAAGCCGCAGTTCACGAGCCCCTACACCGGGTCAGCCCTCCAGGATCACGGCGTGATCTCGGCCTACGTCAGCCAGGAATAAGGAGTCATCATGGCAAATCTCATCGCAACTCGCGCCGGACAGGAGGTCATCAACTCCTCGTTCGTCTTCAACTTCGACGACCAGATGGTTCCGGTCTCTGGCGGTACGGCGATTGCCGGAACGACGCGAGTCGACTTCGGCAAGACGAACATCGTCGCGACGGCTCTCGACATCATCCAGCTGCCTGTCGGAGCGGTCATCCTCAGCGGCGAGCTGGTCGTCGAGACGGCGTTCGACACCGCGTCGTATGCGGTAATCATCGGCGACTCGGCTTCGACGAACCGCTACCTCACCACTGCTGACCGGAAGGCTGCAGCGCGCACTGCGCTCACTCCGACTGGTTACCGCAGCCTGGGTGAGCCTCTCCGGATCACCATCACCAATGCTGACGTCTGTACTACAGGCAAAGCGACGGTGCGTGTGCAGTACGTGATCGACAACCGCGCGACGATTAATAACGTCTGATCTCCTCGCAGGGCCTTGAGGGCGGTTTGCGCCGCCCTCCTTTTTAACTAGCACAGGGAGCTACCTCATATGCCTCAATACACTCTGAACAGGTCTGCAGTCCTCCGAACCACGGGCGGTTCGAGCTTCAAATTCGAACCTGGGAAACCTGTGAATATCCCTCAGATCTTCGAGGCAGATGTCATCTCCATGGGTGGACAACTGGTCGGAGGTTCTTCGACACCATTCATCGAAGTCGACGGTGGTGTCCGCACAAGTGTCCCGCTTGACGAGCGCGAGGCGCTTGTACGGATGGCATTCGCTGACATCCTTGCGAAGAACGACTCCAGGGATTTCGCAGGCAGCGCGCCGTCGATCAAAGCTGTGATCAAGTACTCCGGCATCGAGCTTGACCGCGGTGAACTTGCTGACTACTGGCAGGCCTTCAAACTGGCTACCGACAAGTGAACGCAGGCGAACTCTGCGACGCCTTCCGCGAGGACGTCGGAGACGTTCGCAACCCCTATCTGTGGAGCGAGTCAGAAGTCTGGCGCTACGCCAACGACGCGCACCGCATGTTTGTCCGCCTGATCGGTGGTATCCAGGACTTCACGAGCGCGGCCACCTCTGTGGCGATCATCGCCAACTACGAGGTAGGCACCCTCGACCCGTCGATCCTGCGCATCCTGTCGGCAACGCTGCGCAGTACCGGGCTCGATATCACTCTGATCAACTACACCGACCTCGGCAAGTCAGTCGAAACAGACTACGGACTCTTGCGCACGATCAAGCTCGACAATACGGTCGGCGATGTTCATAGCGGTGTCATTGGCATGGAGCAGAACAAGATTCGCTGGATCAACGTGCCGGCTGTAGATGACGACGTAGATCTGATCATCCGCCGCCTGCCGCGCGTCCGACTGGTTGACGACTCTGACGAACTCGAAGGTGTTCACGAAGATCATCACAGCGAGCTGCTCAACTGGATGGAGTACAAAGCCTTTCTGAAGCCAGACGCAGACACCTTCGATAAAGGGCGCGCGGATGTGTGCAAAGCGCTGTTCGAAGAGTATTGCCGCAACGTCGCTCGTGTAGACATCGAGCGTGCGAAGCACAAAACGCGCGTCGTCGCGTACGGAGGGGTGTGATGGTTCCGCCGCCAGCTCCCGCTCAGCAACAGTGCCGCAGGAAAGAAGACCCCCTACTTGAGGTGCTTAACACGCTGCTCGTCGACGTCGCTTCGCTGCGCCATGAGATCAGTGAGCTGGCTGCTCTGCGCCCGCATCTCGACGAGCACATCAAGCAGGAAGGGCTGTTCCAGAAAAGATC
>JADJEF010000010.1 GCA_016702335.1 Rhodocyclaceae bacterium | reverse complement strand
CGGTGTTGCCAGCTTGGTTTTGAGCTGTTCAAAGGCTTGTTCTACCTGCTTTTGCGTAACCTGCGCTGACTTCTGCGGTTCGGGTGCCAGCTTCGGCGCGGCTACGGCGGCCACCACCGCTTCCGCCGGCGCTTCCCGGGGAGCGGGGGTGCTCGCCGGCGCTTGTGCCGGGTACCCTCTCAAGGACTGTATCGTCATCATGGTCTCCTTGCGCAGCCGATCATGTTACGTGTAGCGGGCATGATCGGCATCAGCGTTGATCGAATTAGCCGCGGAGCAGTGTGAGAACCTGATTCGGCAGTGCGTTCGCCTGAGCCAGCATGGCCACGCCCGCCTGCTGCAGAATCTGGGCGCGGGTGAGGTTGGCTGTCTCTTGGGCGAAGTCGGCATCCTGAATGCGGCTGCGTGAGGCCGAGAGGTTCTCCGAAGTCGTTTGCAGTGACTGAACGGTGCTCTCGAAGCGGTTCTGCAGGGCACCGTAGCGGGCACGTTGGGTCGCCACCGTGCTCAGGGCGCTGTCCGCGATGGCGATTGAACGGTTGGCGGCCGCGACGTTGCCTACATCCAGCTCCGAGGTTCTTTGCAACTCGCCGCTGGTGCCTGTGGCGGCGGCGAGGAAGCCCGTGGCACCACCTGCTGAATCGAGCACGTTGAATGATTTGTCAGAATCAAAAATCACTTCGCCTGTGATTCGGGCATTGCCGGTCGCCGAGGCGCCCACCGGGGGTTCGGCCACGGTACCAAAGGTGCCTACGCCGGCCAGACCAACAATCACCACGTCATTGGCGACCAGTTCGTCCTGGCTGGTGACCGTGAATACGCTGGCAGCAGCGGATTGATTCAACAACCGGATGTCATTGCCGCTGCTATTCGTCAGCAGAATGCCGTTGGCGGCGCTGTTAAGGCGCGCTGTGACTCCCGTGGTGGAAGATACTTCATTGAATGCATTGACTGCTGAGCTCAGGCCGTCGGCGTTGGCGGCTGCGCCTGTGGTGAAGGAGATCGTCTTGGGCTGGCTGGTCAGGTTGTCCGAGGCAATCGAAATCGAGAACGAAGCCGACACTGCAAAGGTGTCGAGTTGCACTTCCGTCTTGGCGGAAGCGCTGACGCCCGTAGACGCAGTCGCTGCATTGACGGCAGCGGCGGCATCTTTGGCGGATGCGCCGACTGCGTAGTTGACAACTTGCGTGCCCAACGAGCCATTAACGGTCAACGTGCCCGCACCGGTGATGCGCGAAATGCCAGTCGTCGTTGTGCCCAGGCCGGCAATATTGCCGCCTGCGGTCGAGCCGAAGTTAAGGCTGCCCTGGCTGCTGGTCGCTGTTGCGGCCAGTGCGCCAATACGGTAATTACCGTAGGAATTGGTCTGGAAATTGCCAGAGGTTGCGTTGATGGTCTGGCCAAAGTTGGCACCCACCTGAAATTGTGCCGAGGTGAATGAGCCGTCAAGCAGATTGCGCCCGTTGAACTGGGTGGCCTGGGCCAGACGATTCAATTCCGAGGTCAGATTTGACACCTCGCTTTGCAGCGCGGCACGGTCACTGGCCGAGTTGGTTTCGTTGGCCGACTGAACCGCAAGTTCGCGCACCCGTTGAAGAATTTCCTGCATCGAGCCCAGCGCACCTTCGGCCGTTTGCGCCAGCGAAATGCCGTCGTTGGCATTACGGCGAGCCTGGTCCAGGCCGCGAATCTGCGAAGTAAAGCGACTGGCGATCGCCAGGCCGGCGGCATCATCTTTTGCACTGTTGATGCGCAAGCCGGATGACAGGCGCTGCAGCGACTGCGACAGGCTCATCTGCGATGTGCCAAGGTTGCGCTGTGCGTTCAGCGATTGGATGTTGCTGTTGATTACCTGTGCCATGACTAAGCTCCTTCAGTAGAAATTCCTAACAAATCAGGTGACTAACTCTTTATCACCTGCTCCGTTCGGGGTTCTTGCGCAGCAATATGCCGCCGACAAGAGTGTTATCGGAGAGGGGGCGGCAAACTTGAGGCAATTTTTGCCGGTTTCCGCAAGTCGGCGCTGGTAAGACGGCGATTAAAGCGAAAGGGCCGGCCCCCATGCGTCGGGGGCCGGCCCTTTCGGGGCGATACGTCCTCTGGCTTAACGTTGCAGCAACTGCAAGACCTGATTGGGTAGCGCGTTGGCCTGGGAGAGCATGGCAATGCCGGCCTGCTGCAGAATCTGATTGCGGGTCAGGATCGCCGTTTCGGCCGCGAAGTCGGCGTCACGAATCCGGGAGCGCGACGCCGAGAGATTCTCGGAATTGGTCTGTAAATTCACGATGGTCGATTCAAAGCGCGACTGCAGGGCACCGTAGCGGGCGCGCTGGGTGTTGATCGAGGTCAGGGCCGAATCGCTGATCGAGATGGTGCGCGAGGCGGCATCGACCGTGCTGACGTCGACATCTTTGGTTTGCTGCAACACACTGGCCTGGGCGGTTGTGCTGCTGTTGACAGCGCCGCTGTGAAACAGAAAGCTTTCGGTATGCGCGGCGGCCGAGGCGGCAGGAACGCCGTTGGTGTCGGTGGCCGAGAAAGGTGACTCGGAATCGAGGAGCACCTGCCCGGTAATCCAGGCTCCGGCACCGGTGGTCCAAGTGGTTTTGGTCGCGGTGGGAATGAGCTCAGCGAAGGTGGAGTCGTTGGCGGCATCGTTGTCGATGGCGCGCGCGTCTTCGAGCGAGACATTCTGCGCACTGGTATTGACGATACGCAGATCGATACCGGCTTCATTGACGATGTGTAGGCCGAAGTTGTTGCCGTCGGTGCGCACTACCCGGGCGGTGAAACCGGTCTTTCCAGCCGCATCGTTAAAGGCTTGGGCGGCGGCGTTGAGCTGATCGGCCGAGGCGATGTCGGTGCCCAGCGCTACGCCACCGGTCACGAACGACACCGAGACGAAGCCGGCGGTGGGGTCGGAGGCGACGGTGGGGCTGGAGTTGTCAATCGACAAAAAGAACGAGTAGGCGGTGTTCTGCTTGAAGCGTGTGGCGGTGTTGGCACCCTCGTCGTCGGCCCCAAGAACGATCTGGGTAGTGGCGCTGGCGCGGATGCCGATTTGTGCCTGATTGATCGATGTAGCGACATCGAAAGCCGATGCCCCGGCGTTGTAGGGGATGCGCGATACGCCAGAAATGGTGTTGAAGCTCAACTCGCCGGCCACGCCGATGGGCGAGAGATCACCGCCCGTATCTGCCGCCGTAGGCACCGATGCGGTGGTGATGCGCGCCCCGGTGGCGCTGCCCGGTGGCAGATCACCAAAACCGGTTTGCGTCGTTGCCGCCAAGGCACCCAGACGATAATTGCCGTAGTTGCTGGTCTGGAAGTTGCCCGAGGTGGCGGTAATGGTTTGATTGGCGCTCGCACCGACCTGAAAGATGGCCGAGGTAAACGAGCCGTCGAGCAGTTTCGAGCCGTTGAATTCGGTGGTCACCGCTACCCGCTGAAGCTCCTGGGCCAACTGCTGCACCTCGGCATTCAGGGCTTGCCGGTCACTCGCCGAGTTGGTCGCGTTCATGGCCTGAATGGCCAGCTCGCGTACCCGCTGCAACATGTCGGTGGTGGATTGCAACGCACCTTCCGCCACCTGCGCCAGAGAGATTCCGTCGTTGGCATTCCGGCGCGCCTGATCGAGGCCGCGGATTTGCGTGGTCATGCGCTCTGAAATCGCCAGACCCGCCGCATCGTCCTTCGCGGAGTTAATGCGCAGGCCGGACGAGAGCCGCTGCAGCGAGACCTGAAGGTCATTCTGCGAACGATTCAAGTTGCGCTGCGAATTGAGCGACGAGATATTGGTATTAATAATCTGTGGCATGGTGCTTCTCCTGACGGTTCAGTGGCGGTACAAAGAACGGCGAATGAGTTCGATGCGTCGCTGAGCGCGCAGCACGTTGCGCGGTCGACTGGTGTTTAGCAATCGGTGTGCCAATACAGGTGTGACGGTAAGACTGGGTGCGAAAACGACGAAGTGCGCGGCGAAAGCAGGCCAATTGCGATAGTTGCCGGCAATTGCCGCCTCTGCCTGCGTCTTCCGGGCAATTCTTGCCGGACGTGCAGGGTGGCGATTGCCGGTGCTCGGGTGCATGGCCGCTGGCCTCGTGTTCAGGCAGCTTGCAACAGGGTCTGCGAACGCTCGGCTACTTCGCGCACCATGTCGTGAATCTCGCGAATGGCCACGCTGCGGTAGTACGTGGCGGTTTCGGACTCGATCCAGGTGACCAGTGCGTCCTGGTCTTCGGTGGGCCAGCTCATGGCGTAGAGCTCGAACTGGTGGGCCATCACGTTGGCGAAGTAGGGCTCGCCGTTTTGGTCAAACTCGACGACATCAAGCACATACAGCAGGTCGTTCGGCTCTTTCAGGGCCGCGACGGTGCGCTCGGCCTCGGCCAGCGGCATGCGCGCCAGCAGGGCGTGAAAGCGATCGAGGGAATATTCAATACGGCGGCCGCTAGATAGTACAGGCATGATCATCTCCAGGTGGGTGGTGGTAGCTCTCTTGAGCGAATACCGTGCCAACTGCCCAGACAAAGTGCTGCTATTCGCGGGAGGGGCGGATTCAGCGCCCCCTAAAATTCTCGCCATGCGCTTTGATGACTACTTTTCTGCGGCGTCGCCGCGTGCTGTTTTGGCGCTCATGCTGGCGCTTGCGCAAGCCGGGTGCGGCGGCCGGCCCTATGAGCGTCCGCCGGCACCGATTGCCGATGCCTGGCCGGCCACCGGTTACAAGGTGGGTAGCCAGTCACCGCGCGAGCTGGATTGGCGCGACTTCTTTCAAGACCCACGCTTGCGTGCCATGATCGCACTGGGCTTGGAGCACAACCGGGACCTGGCCCTGGCGATGAATCGTATCGAAGAGGCGCGCGCCGCCTATGGCCTTGCCAGTGCGGAAAAGCTGCCCAATGTGGCACTGACCGGTTCCGCACCCCAGTCCGCGCAATCCAAGAGTATTGCCGGGGGTGTCGAGAAGACCAATTTCCAGAGTTTTGACCTCAAGATGAGTCTGGTCTCGTACGAGCTGGATTTCTGGGGGCGTATCAGCGGCATGAGCGACGCCGCCCGCGCCCGCCTGGCCGGCACCGAGGCCGCCAGCCGGGCAGTACGCTTGACGGTGATCGCCGAGATTGCCAATGCGTACTACTCCCGGCTGGACCTGACGGCGCGCACCGGTTTGCTGGGCGAGGTGATTGCCGCCCGTGAGCAAACCCGCAACCTCATGCAGCAGGCGTTTGAGCAGGGCGCGGTGTCGAAGCTGGAGATACTTCAGGCCGAGGCGGTCCTGGAAACGTCGCGCGGCGAGTTGAGCGCCATGCAGACGCAATTGAATACCACGAGCAACTACCTGACCTTTCTTACCGGACACAAGGCCGATGATCTGCCGCCCGGCTACTCGCTGGCGGCGCAACGGCTTGATGCCGCGTTCTCGTATGACCTGCCCTCCGAGATTTTGCTCAAGCGCCCCGATGTCATGGCCTCGGAGCAGCGGCTCATCGAAGCGCGGGCCAACGTCGATGCGGCCCGCGCCGCCTTCTTTCCGCGCATCTTATTGACGGCGGGGTTCGGTCTGGCCAGTCTTTCGCTGGGCAAGCTGTTTTCCGCCGATGGTCGCGGTGCCTGGAACTTCATCCCCAACTTCACCATGCCGCTCTTTGACGGCGGCCGGGCGTCCGGCAGTGTCGATCTGGCCACTGCGCGGGAAAATATTGCCGTCGCTGACTATGAGCGCACCATACAGATCGCGTTTCGCGAGGTGGCCGATCTGCTGGCCGCGCAAGCCGGGGTCGCCAGACAGCGACGCGCGGTGGAATCCGCCTGGGTGGTCCAGCAGCAGCGGGCGATTGCGACCGAGGCGCGTTTCAGGGGCGGTTCGGCCAGCTACATCGAGGTGCTGGATGTCATGCGCGAAGAACTGGCGGCCGCACAACAGCTGTCGTCCATGCGCCGGGCCGAGCTGACCAATGCCACCTTGCTGTACAAGGCGCTCGGCGGTGGGTTGGATGTGGTGGAGCGGTGAGCGCGGGTTGATTGCGGAAAATCGCCGTGTTGCCAGCGCCGACTTGCGGAAATCACACGAATAGATAATTACATTTAGCTATTTATTACGGTCTATGCTCTGACTTAGTACAATAAAGTAGTCGAAGTATCACGGGCCGCCACCATGTACAGCACGATAGAGATCTTCCTGAACGGTGCCTGGGTGCCGGCCGCCGAATTCAAACCTGACCGGCGGCGGGCGTATGCGGGTGTGTTTGACTATCTTCCCGAGTACGTGTTTAGCGCTGAGAACCCGGTACCCATCGCCCTTGGTCTGCCGGTCAATTCGCCAAGGCAGGGCTTGGATGCCGTGGGCGAGGCACCCGACTGCCCCGCGTTTCTTCTTGACCTGGTGCCGCAGGGGCGCGGCAGACGCTACCTCGAGCAAATCGCCCCCCCCGGCGCAACGCTGGAAGTCAATGACCTGCTGCTGATACAGCTCGGCGCTTTCAACCCGATCGGCAATCTCCGTCTCGATACCGCCGTCACGTTTTATCGCGAGCGCCTGGCGCTTGAGGCGCCGTCCCCCCGCGATGGCTTCACGCTGGACGACATCGTACGCAAGCAAGACGACTTTCTTACGCACCTGTGGCAGCACGCCATGCTGTCGGCCGGCACGACCGGCGTGCAGGGGGCGGCCCCAAAATTCCTGCTCACGCAAAATCACGACGGGCTCTGGTTTGCCGATGCCGCACTACCGGATGATGACGCCGCCGCGCACTGGCTGATCAAACTGGCACGCGGCAGGCAGGAGGATGATCGTCTGGTGCTGCGCAATGAAGCCGCGTATGCCGCCGTGGCCCAGCGGTGCGGATTGCGCGTGGAGCACCCCGCGCAGATGCAGGGAAATATGCTTTTCTCACGACGCTTTGATCGGCTGATCGATGCCGATGGGCAACTGCACCGGCTTCACCAGGAAAGTCTGGCGTCGCTTGCGGGGGTGCGCAGCTTTGGCCGGCCGATCTCGCTGTTCACACTGACGGCGGCGCTGCGACGATACGTCACCGACCGCACGCAAGAAACCATCGAGTTTCTCAAGCGCGACATTCTCAACCTGGCACTGCGCAACACCGACAATCATGCGCGCAATACGGCGGTGCAGCGTTTGCCTGATGGCACCGTGCGCCTGACGCCACTGTTTGACTTTGCCCCGATGTACCTCGATCCGGAATTCATTGTGCGCGGCTGCAAGTGGCTACCCGATGGCGGCAAAGAGTGCGAAACGTGGGAGACGATCATTCAAAAAATCACCCAAGATTCTGGCGAGGCAGCAACCATCGCCGGCCAGCTGAAGGCGTTTCAGACTGACGTTGAAGCGCTGCCTGTGACCATGAGCGCCTGCGGCATTGATCAGCGCATCATCGACGACTGCAGCGCCAGTATCGCCGCCCAAGTCGCCAGGCTGGACAGCCTGCCGTCGCTGGAAACGCGAGGTCGCCGTGGATAAGCGGAAAAAACACATCGACCGCGATGCCGAGCGGGCATTTCGCGACCAGTTTTATCAGGATATTCAGAACGGCACGCTGTCGATTGCCCAGGCGGTGAAAGCGATGCGCAAGATGAGCCGCCTGACTCAGGCCGAATTCGCCGCCCACCGCGGCATCAGCCTGCCGACGTTAAAGCAGATCGAGCGTGGCACCGGCTCGCCGAAAACAGCAACGCTGGTCAAGATCGCCGATATTTTTGGGCTGGAGGTGGGGTTTGTCGCAAAAAAGTGAGGGGCGCTGGGTGGTGCATAGTGCTCCCCGCCGCTCATCGCCGTCTTGCCAGCGCCGACTTGCGGATGATCAGGAGCCGGAAGTGCTCTTGAGGTGACCGCCGTCGGTCAGCGCTGGCACTAGTAGCGGCGCAGATATCCACTCAAAGGTATCGTCGAATGTCGTTGAGCGCGGCGCGCTGACGAAAACCCGGTCGGCAGGCGAATTCAGATTGGCAGCCTCTTCAGCCGATGCAGTGGTGGTGCCGTTTTTCCCTAGCGAGAAAATAATGGCGACGGCATTGCTGGCCAGGGTCGTGGGCGTGCCGGAACAACTGCTCGCCGTGATACCGGTCGCCGAGCTGCAAATCACCAGATCGCCGGCGAAGCTGGTGCCCAGACCATATTGATTCTTGAAGTTTTTCGGGCCATCGACGGTGGTGAAGCCCGGCGAGGCGACGGCTGTCGTTGCGTAGCGCAGGCGATTCGTCGCGGCTTGTCCCCAGCCATCGTAGGCGTAGCCATCGCTGGCTTCTGAGCGCAAGCCCAGCGTTACCGCTGGAAGTAGTCCGTCATGCGGATTGGTGCAGGTACCACCGCCTTGGGGGGATTCCACACCGTTGCTAGTTGCCGTCGCCGGGCAGGGTAGCCGTCCGTGCACCATGGCAAAGCCGAGCAGCGCATCGCGGGCGGCACGTACGGCCTTGTCTGTTTCGGCGAGGGCGCGCAAATCCTGTTGTGCTGACAATGGCATTACCATGCCGCCGATGAGCAAGGAGATGATGAACATCACCACGGCCAGTTCAACGAGAGAAAAGCCGGCGTTACGCCAAGTCGGCGCTGGTAATACGGCGGTTGGAAGCATCATTGCAGGGCGGTGGCGGAAAAATTCTGGACGGTGACGTACTGGTCAGTGGCGGCGCGGTTCTGGCCGATGGTCAAGCCCAGCCGCGCCCGGCGGAAAGGATAGCCGATTAAGGGCTGGTCGCGCAGGTGCGGGCTGAAGCTGGGGTAGCTTTGGCTCATGGCGCGGGTCAGGTCTTTCAGGGCGGCGATCTGGTCAACATTGTTTTCGCCCAGCACCCAGGCGTCGAAACGGAAAAACAGGCTGGGGTCGATCGCCGCCCAGGTGGTTGTACCCGTGAGTTGGCGGTAGGCCCGGCCAGCATCCATGCCTTCCAGCACCTGAGTGATCGCAGCGGCGCCTGTCACAGCGGTCATGGCGCTGGCGGCGCCCTGCCAGACATAGAGACCATTTTGTGCGATTACGGTTTGGGCACGCACAAGCACCTGATTGCCCACCGTCAGTGAAATACCATCAATCGTCGCTCCGGGGGCTGAAAGGTCAAGATTAGCTTGGCTGGCCACGCGCACGGCGCGGCGCTGCCAGCCGCCGCTTCCTTGTTGCCACCAGCTACCGGCACGGGTGCCTTGCTGTACTTGCACCGCGGTACCGGTGCCCGAGGCGGCCGCATCGCTGGCCAGAGTGAGGGCGCTCGTGCTGCCATTCCATATGTATATGCCGTTTTCGCTGCTCACAACTTGATCGAGCAGCAAGAGCCGGTCCCCGATGCTCATCAGTTGGCCATCAAGCTTGTTGCCCGGGCTGCCCAGGGCCACATTCCCGCCAGGGGCGAGCTTGACCTGAAGCTCGGTCCAGCGCAGGCTATCGGTGCCGAGCGTGAAGGTGCTCTGGGCCAGGCGGAAACGGTGGTTGGCATTTACGGCACCTTGCCGGACGGCGACAATGGCACCACCGAGTTCGTTCAGGCTGTCGGCATCGGTGGCGCGCTTAAGTTTTGGTGAGGTGGTGGGGTCCCAGACGTAAAGACCGTTTTCAGCGGCGTTAGTCTGATCTTTCAGCAACACGCGATCGCCTGTACTCAAGCTCACATCGTCGAGCGAACTGTCGGGTGCCGTGAGGCTCACCGGCCCTGTGGAGGCCAGCCGCGCACTGAGTACCTGGCTGGCAGCGACGGAACCGATGCCCTGCGTTTTGGTCCACGTGACGCTATCCGTTCCGAGGACTACGCGTGCGGTGGTCTGTCGCCACCAGGTGCCACTATGCGATGTCCCCGCCGTTACATTGACCGAGGCATTGATCAGTGCGCCAGCGGTGTTGGCGTCATCGGCGCGCGTCAGTGCGCTGCTGGCGGCCAGCCAGACATAGACGCCGTTGGCGCTGGCGGTGGTCTGGTCCTTGACCAGCACTCGGTCGCCGGCCGCCAGTGCAACGCCGTCGATCGTCGCGCCGGGGTTGCTGAGATCGATATTGCCGGTGCTCGCGACCCTGACGGCACCGAGCACTGGCGGCCCGCGCGTGAGTTCGACGCGGACATGGAATTCCCGATCGACCGGCACCTTACTCAAATTGGGGTCGAGGTTGTAAGCGCCGGCACCTTTGGTTATGGTGAACGGCCAGAGCGGGTTGCCCGGAACGGCGACATAGCCGCTCCGATTACCGCTGCGACCGTGCACATTGTCGTCATCTTCGGAGGGCATGATGCAAGTCGAGGTCGCCGTGCTGCAATAGGTAGGCGAGGCGCAGCTTGGCGAGCAGGAGCGGCCAGTGTCGATGTCGGTTTCCCCGCCCCAGTAGACTGCCGCTACATGTCCGCCTTTGTAAACGGTATTGGTGCTCAAGGGGTCGTTCCGACCGTTACTGAGGTAGCTGATACCCGACGCCGAGGTGAGCCTGTAGCCGGGTTGGTAACCGTTCGGGTTAGTGAACACAGGGGTGGTGCCGGTGAGCTTACGGAGATTATTGCCTTCGGTATCGACTTCGAGGCCGATTTTCGGGGGGGCTAAAAAGGCGGTGTCGGCGTTGTTGCCCGAGTAACCCAGATGCTGCCGTGCCGCCCCGCAAACATCGCTGCCATTGTGGTCGGCATCAGCCAGCGCGAAGGTAAACCCATCGAGAGGGTTACCGCTGGAGAAAGCGGTTGATTCAAGAATCGTGAAGGTGAAGTAGCTGCGCAGGCCGACCGTCAGGTCGTAGCTGTCAAACCAAGTACAGCCGTACAAATCGGTGGCGATACTGGTGCCATAATTTTTGGAATGCGGGGTGCCGAGTGTGATGCTTTGGCTTGCCGCATCGTAGCCGGTGAGTTGGCCAATGTTGTTCGCGGTCAGGTTGCTGGACTGCACATGGGTGCCTCCGCCATCGGTTTTGCCCGGATTAGTGGGGTCGGGGCAATTGATCCCTTTGTCAACGTCGCTCGTTGTGTCCGTGAGGGTGCCATCAAAGGCAGCGGTGCCGGAAAAGCTGGTGCTACCGGTCGTTGCATTGCCGCCTTCGAAGTAGTTGCTGGCGGTCGCGATCTCGGTGCTGGTGCTCCGCTTTTGCCCGGCGGCACGGGTGCCGGAAAAGAGTACGGCGCCTTCGCACCCTGAAACTGTATTGACGATATAGCTGCCGGCGCCGGTCACCGCAGTGATCATGGAGGCGTAATGCAGGCCATAGCCAGAGGTGGGCAGGCAAGTGGCTGGCGTGCTGCCCGCACCGATGCAATTTTTGATCTCCTGCAGGGTTGCATCGATGCCGGCACGGAAACGGCTGATCCCGAGGATGGGGCCGAACAAATCAGCACTGGTGATTGCGAGTCCGATGTCGTTGGTGACCGGCGGGCATTCGCCGATGCAATTGACATCGTAGAGTCGGCCTCCCTGGCTATAAGTTTTGCCGCCCACCAACAGGCGATCTGCGGCATAGGGCTGACCAGGTGTCACTTCTGTGGGGTCGAGTGCGCTGGCGTTCTTTGTTGTGCTGAGGTAGTTGAAAATGTTCCCTGCGGGGTACTCGTCAAGGTAGTTGGAAGGGTCGTAGTTGCCGCCGCATTCCACTGCCTGCGCAACGGAATTGCGGTTCTGTTCGCCCAGAATCGCGCCGGGTGCTACCACCACGGCGACGGGCCGCTCATGCGCATTGCTGCCGGATTGGCTGACCAACGCGCCGTCTTTATCGACGCGCATCAGTTCAAGGCGACCTGTCGTGTCCCAGTTGACGGGGATCGGGTTGGTCGCCTTGTAGTTCCCTGAGAGAAAGGGCGCAGAGACAATAAGCCACAAGCACTCGCCGTCGCCATCGCGCAGGGGCGGCAGGCCCAATGTGCGCCAGGGCAGGCGACCGACCATGGTGGGCAGGCTGCCAGCGAACGAAGCTATGTCACTGGGCGAAGGCGGCGCCTGACAGCCTTCCAGTGGTTTCAAACCGGCGTCGCGGCAATTGCCGTCGGCGGTCGTCCCACGATCAGGACCAATATCGGGCATGGGCAGGTAGCCTTCGACGGCCCATTCATCGTTCTGCGTATCACGAAAGCGCGCGGCGTAGCCAATGAGCGCGACCTGCGCCTGACGCAGTGCGGCATACGTCCTCGCCTGGCGCAGGGACTGCTGAATCTCGGGAGTCAAGTTACCGACAAACAGAAACAGCGTGGACATCGTGGTAATTGCCACCAACATCAAAAGCGCTATGCCCCGCTGGCGTCGTGGGCTGACTTTGGCCTCAAATCGCCGTCTCACCAGCGCCGACTTGCGGAAAGTCATCGCTTGTTCGGGGTGACCACCTTGCCGCCCCCCAGGCGGTCGTCGCGTTCGCCGGTGCCGCGGTTGATGACTTCGCCCACCTTGATCTGGGTCGGGTTCTCGTCGCCGGGGGTCAGTGTGGCGCGCCCCGGGTTGCTGCGCTGCAACTGCGCGCGTACGCCCGCTTGCGTGCTGTCCGCGTCATCGCTCGGCCGGCCGTTCACCCAGATGGTCGATTTACCGCTCGAGCGGGCAACGACGCCATCAAGACTCAGTGTGGCGCCTTCAAGGGCGCGTGTTTCCATGATGTTGAACTGGCGCTGGCGTTCGAGCGCCGCGCGACGCTCGGCGGTGAAGAACAAACGACCCAGCTCAGGGGCCGATTCGGCCAGAGCGCTTGCCGCTGGCTGAACCAGCGCCAGCATCAGCGCGAGACGAACAAAGCGGCGATACGCGCTACGACTCATGATGCCGGCTCCTTGACCGTGACCAACTCGACTTGACAGTCGGTGCGCAGACCGTAGGCAAACCCCTGGGTGCGGTCTTGATCAGCGCGCCGCTCAAGGCGGCATTCGCGCACGCTGATGCGGGCGGCCAGTTGGTTCTGCAAGTCATCCAGGATTCCGGTCAGGTCACCTTCATGCAGTATCGAGGTAGTGAACTGGAGGGTGCTGGTGACATAACCATGGCCACCCGCGCTCGCACCGGCAGGCAGCAGGTTGCGGTCGGCCGGGTGCTGCGCCGACAGCTCGTAACTCAGATCGGGCAGCTTGCGTTCGCGCCGGATCGCGCTGATTTGCTCGACCCAGTCCAGACGTTTTTCGGTGCCGACGATGCCGCGTTGCTTGAGCGCCAGATAGCGTCCGATTTTCTCTTTCAGTTCGATCTCCTCGCTACTGGCTTGCGAGAGCTTGCGCTTGGTTTCCTGTTGCACGTTCTTCGCGATCGTGTGCTCACGCAATGCCCCCTGCCAATACACATAGGCGAGGGCGACGGCACCCGCTCCGAGAGCCAGACACAGGGCGAGCGTAACCCCGGCCCCGCGCAAAAACCGGATGTCTTCCTGGCGCGATGTCATGGTCTGCCCCCCGGCGCTGCGACGGCCATGCCCGGAGGCGGCAGCACGATCTGCACAACAAAATTCTTTACTGGCGCGCCAGTACCGCCGGCGCGCTCGTCGCTACGCAGGGCTTTTTCCAGCTGCACTTCAACGGGCATGGTGACGACCGTGACGCGGGCCCCGTCGCGCTGCAGATGGCTGGCCAGTTTTTCCATCAGTTCAATTTGCCGGCGCTGATCACCGGCCAGTGCCAGCGGCAAGGTGCCTTCGACCTCGAGCATGGTTTTTGCGACGGCCGGGGTAGTGCCCGGGGCGGCGCGCGGGTTTGGACTGTCGCTGCCGGCATCGGCCTTCCACTCGATACGTTTCAGGTCGATGCCGGGAAACTCGGCAAGGCTGGCACCCAAATGCATCAGGGCCGGCTTGATGGCCGGTGAGCGGCGCTCGACCTCGTCATAGGCGACAAGTACGGCACGCAGGTTGTCAGCGCTGACCGAGACCAGTGGCAGACCGCTGAGCAGGGCTTCGTAACGGCGCTGGTCGACCAGCGTTGCGGCGCGCATGTCCGAACTGTCGCTCTTGAGTAAGGCGGCATCGATGAAAATCTTTGTGCTGGCGATCAGCGCGGTGCTCGCCAGCAGGAACGCGGCGGCGCGCATGCCCCGGCGCAGTTGCCATAGGCGAAAAACCTTGCGTTCGGTATCGGGGGCAAACTGCTCCGGCGGCGGGCGGCTGGCAAGGCAATGCACCAGAATGCTTTCGACGAAGCTGTCGGTGACAGTGCCCGTATACCCCACCGACCCGGCAAACGTTTGCATGTCGATCAGGCGGTAATCGATATCGCCGATATTGGTACAGTGCGCAGCAAAAATGGCATGGTGCGAGGAGTGCGCCAGGACAAATACGGGCAGTGCCGCGCCACGGGTAATCTGGCGCTGCCCAAGCAGGTACTGCACGGTCTTGGCGGTTTCTTTGCTGCAGGTGCTGGCGATGGTCTCGGCCTGCAGGTTGGGCAGCTGCGTCAAGCGCGAAAAGTGCATTTGCCCGTTGTCAAAGAAGGTCTGGCGCAAGCCGCCGGCACTGGTTGTGACGACGACAAAACGCTTCTCGCCGGCCGCGAATCCGAGCGTTTGCTTGCCCAGCACCAGGGGTACGGAAAACAGGCCCAGCACGGGGATGCGCGCCTCACGCAAGGCGTCAAACCAGGGCATGAGCATGTTCGGGCGGGTCAGCGCGGCAAACTGCACGCGCTCGTCGCGCCGCCCGCCGCTTTCGTGCCCCAGCGAGAGCGACGTGGCATAAGGCGTGCCGTAAAAATACTGGCCGAGCCGGCGGTTGATCATGGCCTTGCGATCGCTGCTCTGCAGCCGCGGAATGTTCTCCAGCTGAAAGCCTTCTTCGGCAATGTCAGCAAGTACCAGCACTGGCTTTTTGCTGCGCGCGCGCAGCAAGGTGACCAACGCCTCCATGCCCACCGGGGTGGCGGCGAAGCGCTCAAGCGACTCGACACGCCCACCGTGCGCACGCAGGGCGGTCATTTCGCTGCCGTCGAAAAATAGTACGTAGGTCGATGCCATGGCGGGGTCGGCGGGGCGGTTCAGGTTTTGAGTTTGGTGATGATGTCGTAAATCGGGCCAAGCACCGCCAGCATGATCCAGCCCAGAATGATCCCGATCGTGACCGTCATCACCGGCTCTATCATCGACTGCACTTTTTCGACCGACTCTTTCACGTCGCGATTGTAAAAATAACTGACATTGCGCAGTGCTTTGTCCAGCCCGCCGGTGCTCTCGCCGACGCGAATCATGCGGATCACCAGGGGTGGGAACAGCCCCGCACTCTGGAACGCGGCGGTGACATTCTGCCCTTCTCCAATCAGCGTACCGACCCGTCGCAGGGCATTGCGCACGGCCAGATTGCCCACCACATCTTCACACGACTTGATCGCATCGAGAACGGTAATGCCACTTTGGTACATCATGGCAAACACGGCGGCAAAGCGCGAAAGAATGATTTTGCGCAGGATCTCGCCGATGTACGGAATCTTCAGCTTGGCTTCATCGAGCCGCAGTTGCAGGTGGGGGTTGCTGCGCACCATGGCCCATGCCGTTCCGGCGAGCACGAGCGGCACGGTCAGCAGCAGGTACCAGTAGTTCACAAAGACCGCCGAGGTCGCCAGCAAAAACTTGGTCTGCCCGGGCAATTCGGCACCGGTGCTGCGGATAAAGCTGGCCAGTTGCGGCACCAGGTACACCATCATGAAGGTGGTCAGGGCGATCACCACCACGAGCAAAAAGCTCGGGTACATGATCAGCTTCTTGGTTTGTGCCGATAGCTCGTCTTGCCATTTCAGCGTTTCCACCAGGCTGCCCAGCACCTCGGGCAGGGTGCCCGTGTCCTCGCCTGAGCGCACCAGGCTGACGAATACCTCGTCGAAAATTGACGGGTGTTCTTCCAGCGCGCCGGAGAACGGCTTGCCGCCCTCGATGCTTTCGCCCAGCCCGGCAATCACTTCACGAAAGCGCGGGTTCTCGAGGCTGTCACGCAGATCGGCCAGGCTTTCGATAATCGGCACGCCGGCACGGGCGAGCTGTTCCATGTGAAAGCAGAAGGTGATCAGCTCCGGGCGGGTAATCGTGGTGCGATTGAAGACGCTGTTATTGGCAATCGGCGTCGCGTTGACGAAGTCGAGCTCCATGCGCTTGAGCCGCATCTCGAGATCAAGCAGGTTGATCGCATCCAGACGACCCTGCACCATGCGCCCGTGGTCGGTGACTGCCTTGTAGTTGTAAAGGGCCATGAGTGAGGAATCGGGCTTACATGCGCCCGGTCAGGTCGACCACGCGTCCGACTTCTTCCAGCGAGGTCGAGCCGTCGAGCACCCGGCGCAAGCCGTCATCCGCCAGCGTCTTGAACCCTTTGCTCACCGCCATATCCCGAATGTCACGCGTGGGCGTGCGTTGCGCGATCAGGTAGTCAAGATCGCTGTCGATACGCAGCAGTTCCATAATCGCAATGCGGCCCTTGTAACCCTGGTAATCACAGCGGTCGCAGCCGCCCGCGCGGTAGATGATGGGCGGGGGCTTCGGCAGTTCGGTCATGCCCAGCAACTGGCACTCGTGCGCCTCTGCGGGGTAAGGCTTGCGGCAGTGTTTGCACAGCCGGCGCACCAGGCGCTGGGCGACGATACCAATGATGTTGCCGGCCATGATGTCGGGCAATACCCCGATATCGAGCAGGCGCGGAATCGCACCAATGGCGGAGTTGGTATGCAGCGTGGTGTAGACCTGGTGGCCGGTCATGGCCGCGCGGAACGCCATCTCGGCGGTATCGGCATCACGCACCTCGCCGACCAGAATCACGTCCGGATCTTGTCGCATCATGGAGCGGATGCCATTGGCAAAGTCGAGCTTGGCGGATTCGGCGACCGAGGTTTGCCGGATCATGCTCATCGGGTACTCGACCGGGTCTTCGAGGGTCATGATGTTCACGCCCTCTTCATTGATGTGGTTGAGCACCGAGTAGAGCGTGGTCGTTTTGCCGCTACCGGTTGGCCCGGTGACCATGATGATGCCCTCGGGCCGCGCCACCATGAGCTTGAGCAGATTGAGCTGCACATCAGACAAGCCGAGGCCGTCGAGCGGCACAATGCCCTTGTCGCGATCAAGAATCCGCAGGACAATGTTTTCGCCGTGGATGGTCGGCTGCGCGGCTACGCGGAAGTCGACTTCCTTGCCGCTGATCTTGAGCGAGATGCGGCCATCTTGCGGGGCGCGCGTCTCGGCAATGTTCATCCCGCTCATCACCTTGATGCGCACGGCCATCGCCGGCCAGTAGCTTTTGTGCAGGGCGCGAATCTGGCGAAGGATGCCGTCGACACGGTAGCGGATGCGCAGAAAGCTGGCCTCGGGCTCGAAGTGCACATCGGAGGCATCACGTTTGACCGAATCGGTCAGCAGCGCGTCGACCAGACGCACCACCGGCTGGCTGAATTCATCCATCGAGGCCGACAGGCTGCGATAGTCGATTTCACCGGTTTCGATTTCGTGCAGGATGCCGTCGATCGACAGCTCATGACCATAGTATTGGTCGATCGCCCGGTTGATTTCCGATTCGCCGGCCATGACCACGTCGATGGTCAGGTCATGCGAAACCAGCGAACGTATTTTGTCCAGCGCAACGACATCGTTGGGGTCGGCCAGCGCAATGGTCAGGCGCTGCTCGGTCGCGTTGTAATCGATGGGCAGCATGACATGGCGCTTGGCCAGATCACGCGGGACCAGACGCAAGGCTTCCGGGTCGGCGATCGAGTGACCCAGATCAACCGCCTTTTGACCCAGCGAGGCCCCCAGCGCATCACGAAGCGTGGCTTCGGAGACAAAGCCCAGAGAGACCAATAGCTTGCCCACCGGCTGGTTCGAGCGCATCTGCTCGAGCAGTGCAATGCGCAGCTGATCTTCGCTGATGACGCCCTGATTGATCAGGGTTTGCCCGATCGGCTGCTGGCGTGGCTTGGACGCGTTCTGGTCAGTCATATTCGCGCATTATGCGGCTTTTGGCAGTGATGCGAGTGCGCCCGATTGCGGCTTATTGCGGCGTATTGCGACCGAGCGCAGCCTCGTCGACCGGCGCGCACTCAGGGCACCAGCGCGCGCAGTCGCTCCTCGACATGGGCGGGTACAAACCCGGCCGGCCGGTGTTTGCTGGCCTGCAGGGCTTCACGGTAATACTGAATGGCGAGGGCAGGCTGGTTGAGGTGCTCGAGCGTGACGGCCAGGTTGTAGAGCACATCGGGGTTTTCCGGTTGCAGGGCGTACGCGGCAAAATAGGCCTGCTGCGATTCGGCCCAGCGCGACTGGCTGGCGTAAAGATTGCCCAACGCGATCTGGGTCCCGACTTCTTCAGGCTTGGCGCTGGCCAGCGCAGTGAGGCGGTTTTCTGCCTGTGCCGAATTTTGCCGGCTTTGCAAATGCGTCAAGCCGGCCAAGGCGGCCGTGTCTTGCGGGTCGGCCAGCAGCAGGCGCTGGAAATAATTTTCGGCATCGGCCAGTTTGCCCTGCTTGGTCGCCAGATTGGCCAGGCCATGCAGCGCATCGGAATTTTGCGGGTCGGCCGCCAAAGCTTGCGTATAGGCCTGCTGCGCGCCGGCAAAGTCGCCACGATTCATCGCTGCAAAGGCGCGTGACAGGGCGGGGCTGACGCGCAGGGGCGATCGGGTGGGGCGTAACAGCCGGTCTTCGTCAGTCGGCGCTTTGGCAAGCGTCGGGGCAGTGGGCTTTAGTTTCGGTGCCGGCGCGGGCGCGTCATCGCTGTCGCCTGCCGCCGCGTTCGGCGTGCTGGTCTGCGCGGGTTGAGTCGCGGGGCCTGGCGTAGCGCCATCGGCATTGGCCAGGGGGGTAGTGGCTGAACCGGCCTCAGTGCCGGGTGCCGCGGTGCTCGCGGGCGGGGCAGGGTTTGTGGCGGTTACCGGGGCGGCGGTTGAAACCGGCGGGGCACTTGAAACCGGCGGGGCAATTGGTCTTGCGGCAGACAGGGGCGGCACCAGGCCGCTTTTGGGCTGCAATTCCCACCAGAAGTAAATGCCGATGGCAATCAAGGCCAAAAAAATGGTCGCGCCGATGGCAATAGCAAAGCTGCGCTTTCCGGCCGCAGCTTGGGCATGGGCCTGCTTTGCCTGAAAGACGTTGGCCACGTTCTGGCGCTCCTTGACCGTGCTCTCAGGCACTGTCAAGGTCTGGGTTGCGGGCGTGAGAGGTGCGGCAGTGACCGGGGAACCGCTGTGGCCGCGGGAGCCGCAGCGGCGAGTGGTCGCGGAGCCATGACCGGTTCATCCAGTGAAATATTGTGGAACCCGGGCAACTCGTCAAGCCGCGGCTTCTCTTCGCGAGTGTATGTCCTGGCAACGGGCTCTACGGGCTTCTCGGTGAACTGCTCCGGTGTCGAAGCAAGCTCAGGCGCCTTGGCCACGGTACGCACGGGCATCGGTTCCATGGAAAGCGCATCAGGGGCATTCAGGTCAGGCAGCGAACCCTCGCCAGCGGCGGCGTTGGCAGCCAGCCGCTTGGCCATCTCGGCCTTTTTCAAGGCCTCCATGAGTAAACTCACGCTTAGCGGGCCTCGTCGCCGATCAACCGGCCCGACATGGTCGGCTGATTAGCAAAAAAGTCGCTCTTGGGTAAGTCTTTGGCGAAGTGATGGTAGTCACCGTTCAGGCTCGGGTCGCGAATCACGGTTGGCTTGAGGAACAGCACTAGTTCGGTTTTTATTCGACCTTCGTTGGTCTGGCCGACTAGCTTGGTGAGCCAATTGGAGCCCAAAGTTCCGGGAATGCCATCGCGGTTGTCGAAGGACTCTTCTTGCATCAGGCCGCCAAGCACTGCGATCTCACCATCGCGCAGGCGCAACAGGCTTTCCATTTCGCGCGTACGGATGATGGGGATAAAGTTCTCAATCTCAGCAGTTTTTAAATCAGGATTGGGATCTTTCTTGTATCCGGAAATGCGCGACAGCGTAGGGCGAACGTTTAAGGTAATGTCGCCGTTTGAGGCTATCTGCGGTGTTACCGTCATGACGAATCCTACGGCGACGGTTTTCTGATCAGTGGAGTAGGCGATGATCGGCGCTGCACCATTAACGCCTGGTGTGACTGTGGCCTTAACGTTGAAAAAGACCTCGTTGTCGACCACCTTCAGCAGCGCGGTCTGGTTGTTCAGCACGCTCAGTTTGGGGCTGGAAAGAATCTTGACTGAACCGAAGGACTCCAGAAGGCTAATGCTGGCCGCAATGTTGCCGACTGGAGAAGTGGGGTTGGTGAAATTAAGACGAAGGAAGCTGGCATCGTTCGTGCCGCCTAACGTTGTCGTTCCGCTACTAATGGGAGACAGGTTGTAGGACAGGCCGCCATTAACGCCTGCGGCGAGACGCGACCAATTGATGCCCTGCTGATTGTTGTTATTCAGCCTCACCTCGGCAACCGTCGCCTCGATCAACACCTCGCGGCGAGCAGCGCTCATGACGCTGGTCAGGAACTCCTGAATCTTTTCATGCTGGCGCTTGGTAGCGCGCACCGCCAAAACCCCGGTTTCGTAGTTCGGTATTACCGAAGCGCGGCGCTCAAAAGCGAAGTTGGTGCGGTTGCGGTCCGCGTTGCTCGAGGCTTGGTTTGTCACGTTTTGCTCTCCGCGCCCGGAGAAACTCTCACCGCTGGCAGCTTGGCTCACGTTGTTTCCAGTGGCAGTTTGCGAGCCACCAGAACTGGAGGGCGCGGAGCCCGAGGCACTGCCGCTACCTGAGGAATTGACACGTCCGGAGACGTTCGCTTCGGTGGAGTCTTGAATGCCGCCAAGCGGAATGAATTGATCAGTTTCTCTTAAGAGGCTAGTAACGTTGTCGACGATTGAATTCATCAGCTGGTTTTTGGCCTCTGAGTCGAGGGTCGTGTTCGCGCCACTTCCACTAGATGCAGCACCACTACCGCCAGTAGTCGCGATTTCCGTCTCAATGGAGACCTTCCCTCTTAGCGTACGCGCCATGTTGACATAATCCACGCTATACATATGCAAGTAAGGCGTGTCAGGCAAGATCACCAGATTCGGGCCGTCCATCTCCCAACGCATATCCACCTGTTTCGAGACGCGCGTCAGAATCTGCTGCAGCGTCTGGTCGATGGCGTTGATGGTGACATTGCCGCCAATACCCGGGTGCAGATCAATGTTCAGCTTGGCATCGCGCGAAATGGCAAACAGCAGCTCTTGCGCCGGGATGTTCCGCACCGAAACGGAATACGTCTCGGTTTTTGCAGTCGCCTTGGGGGCTTGCAACACCGGCGTGGCCATCACGGGGGCCGGAATCCCCGCCTTGGGTGTAGCGACCGGCTCTTTCTGTAGATGCCCGCTTGCCGGCACCGGGGCCGGCAGGCCGGCACAGCCAGACAAGGCCAGCACGAGCGCCGACATGACAGCCGCGCGGTGAAAAGGAACACGGGGGAGTGGCGCTAACGCATGTTCTGCGGACAATTTGTACCTCATTAGGTGGCCACTTGCGATAACGTCAAACAGATCAGGAGCTTGAATAACTGTTCTAATAAAATGCAAGAGGTATGCTCTGTTCGCAAGCATAGCACAGCGAAAAGCCTGCGATCGGGCATTCGCGGCCTCACGGTGGTATTTTGTGGCTTGCATAAGACACCTCATAATGCTGTGAAACACTATAGGCTTGCCAGCCTGGCAAGCGAACCGCTGACGAAAGAACCTACGCCATGACTATTGACCGAGAAATCGACACGCGCGGCCTGAATTGCCCCTTGCCGATCCTTCGCACCAAAAAAGCCTTGTCGGATATGCAGTCTGGCCAGGTACTGAAGATTGTCGCCACTGACCCCGGCGCGGTAAAAGACTTCGCTGCCTTCGCCAAACAGACAGGCAATCAGCTGCTTTCCAGCACCGAATCGAACCAGGAGTTCGAGTTTCTGATGCAGCGCAAATAGGCCGGCCGGAAAATCAGCGACCACTCGCGACAGTCTTGCCGAGCCTATGACAGAGAACTTACTAGCCGGCGAATTGCCGGCAGTGCTCAACGACACCGTCGCCATATTGCTCTGCACGCACAACGGCGAGCGTTTCATTGCCGAGCAACTTGACAGCATTTCGGGGCAAACCCATACCGGTTGGCAAGTCTGGGTCTCTGATGATCATTCAACCGATTCAACCCGCGAGATTCTCTCTCGCTATCGCGCGCAGTGGGGCCCAGCCCGGTTAGCGATTAACTCCGGCCCCGGTCGCGGCTTTTGCCCGAATTTCATGTCGCTCGTCTGTGATGCCGCAATCGATGCGCGCTGGTTTGCCTTTTGCGATCAAGACGATCATTGGCACTCCGACAAGTTGCAGCGCGCCCTTGCCTGGCTCAAGACCATTCCAGATAACGTGCCAGCGCTTTATTGCGGGCGAACCCGCCTGATCAATGCGGCTGGAAAAATCGAGGGCATGTCGCCGCTGTTTATAAAGCCGCCGTCGCTGCACAACGCTCTGGTGCAGAGCATTGTCGGGGCCAATACCATGGTGTTCAACCGCGCCGCCAGGCAACTGATGGTTGAGGCCGGCCCCGTCGATGTGCAGACGCACGATTGGTGGCTTTACATCGCCGTCACGGCTTGCCGCGGCGTCGTGCACTACGACCCTGTTCCGGCGATTGACTACCGGCAACACGGTGCCAATGCAGTGGGCTCAAACCTGGGGCTGCGCGCCCGCACAAAGCGTATCAAAGGTTTGCTGGCAGGCGAATTCGTCAGCACCAATGAGCGCAATCTGCGGGCCTTGATGCGTCTTGAGCGGCACCTGTCGCCCGAGGGCCACCGCCTTGCCGCGCAATTTGCCAAGGCGCGCACGGCCAGTTTGATTCCGCGGGTGACGGGTATTCGTCGGGCCGGTGTTTATCGGCACACGGCGCTAGGCAATGCGGGTCTCGTGGTGGCAACCTTGCTGCGCAAGCTCTGACGCGGACAAATCGCCGTGTTGCCAGCGCCGACTTGCGGAACGGCGTCAGCGGATTTTCCGATCGTTAATGTGTCTGTTGGCAAGCGCATGCGCATGTCAAAAATTACCGATCGGGAAATATTACTTGCGCTGCTCCTTTTGCTGTCCGATAATTTCCCGAACGGGAAATGAGGTTGGCGATGAGCTCCATACGAACCACCATACAACTTGGTGACGCACTGCGTGCTGCGCGCAAGCAACTGGGCCTGACGCAGCCCCAGTTGGCTTTGGCGGCAGGGGTGGGTGTGCGCTTCAT
Organism: Rhodocyclaceae bacterium; assembly: GCA_016702335.1. Lineage (GTDB taxonomy): Bacteria > Pseudomonadota > Gammaproteobacteria > Burkholderiales > Rhodocyclaceae > JADJEF01. The sequence continues at coordinate 16,397 of JADJEF010000010.1, read as the reverse complement.
CGTCGACCTGGAAGCCGGTAAGCCCACCCTGCGCCTGGAAAAAGTGCTGCGTGTGATTGATGCGTTAGGCGGCGAGCTACAACTCCGCGGGTTGCCGTCGAACATTCTCGAAGATCGCCACGAGCGCAATGACCATGGCAGGTAAGCTGGACGTCTGGCTGTTCGCTGACCGGGTTGGCACCCTGGAGCTGACCGAGGGGCGGCTAAATTTCCGTTACAGGCCGGACTGGCTCTCAAGACCAGCTGCGATGCCACTGTCTGGCTACCTGCCGCTGCAAGCTGAAACATTTGACGATCATCACACCCGGCCCTTCTTTGCACCTCAAACCGGCCAAGTCACAGGTGCCTAAGCGCTGCCGGCATGAGCGCTACCGTCCATTTACGAAAAACATTGTCAGCGTCGAACTGCGGACCGGTGCGCTTTGACGTAGCTAACCGTCATAGTGAAACCGGCAAGCAATGATCACCAAATCGGCATCGGTTGCGCGGTACACCAAACGATTTGCCTCGTCGATCCGCCTTGACCAATAGCCAGATAATTCGCCGCGCAGGGGCTCTGGTTTGCCGATCCCCGCGAACGGTTCTCGCGCAGTCGCTGAAATCAGTGAATTCAATCGCTTGAGCGTCTTTTTATCTTGGTCTTGCCAGTAAAGGTAGGCCTCCCATGCGTCAGGCACAAAACGAATCGAGCGCACGGTCAATCAGCGGGGCTCAGTCGTCGCTCTTGCGCCTGCCCCGCTTTATCCTGTGCAATTGCCTTGGCCAATGCCGCAGCATTCGCTGGATTGCTCGTCAAGTGGAGCGTTTCCATGATGCTGTTGTAGCTATCCAGTGACATCACCACAGCGTCACCTTCCGCATCGCGGCGACTTATGATCGTCACGTCTGCATCTTGGACAACATCATCCAAAATGGACTTGAGCGCATTGCGTGCATGGGAGTAGGTAACGACTTTCATGGTAGTCCTAACTTGTTCAATAACTTGATCAAGTTTAACTTGTGCGTACTTGAAACGCAAGGAACGCTTCATGGTTGCGGCTGGTTGCGGCTCCCACGAACTCGATGCATGGGGTTGCAAGGCAAGAAATTCAGCTGGCGTGACGGCCCCGATGCCAAAGTGTGACGCGGGGCCGAAATCTTTGATATTCCATGTAACCAGATGAATGGCTCTGCCATTGGCCTCTCTGAGCAAGCCACAAACCCCAGGGCCCGGCTTGCTTTTGTTCTTGATGGGCTAGAATTTCCAACATCAATGGGACTTTGAAGGTGTTCTGTGCGCTACGACGTGCTGGTTGACTGTGACACTGCTCAAGCGCTGCTTGGCCGCGATGTTGATCAAACTTTCGGACTTGAAAGCTAAAAATGCGCCTTACAGAGTTTCAAGGAGCAACCATTAAAGCCGCCGTCTCCAATGTGATCGACACGAATAGCCGAATCTGGCTTTTGGGTCCCGCGCTGACGATACCAAGCGCGGTGGAGACATCGACTTGCTGATTGAGACCGAGAATGTCCTGCCCAACCGCGTGGCAGCCTATGTCGCCTGGAGGAAGACTTGTCACGGCACTGGGAGACCGCAAAATCGACATCATTCTCAAGGACGCGCGCACCCCAGAGCAGCCGATACATCGCGTAGCGCGGGAACAAGGCGTGCTGCTATGAAACTGACGTATCTTGCAGAGCACCGTGAAGCGGCGCTAATTGCAGGCCCCCATGAAAAGCTGGCTTTTTTGCCCAACAAGTGCAGAAAGCTGGGGGCGGTTTAAGTGAACCAGTCCGAACTGAAAGCAAACTCCGAAGCCTTTATTCGCGACACCTTGCGCAAATATCTGCACGCCGATATGAAGGTCTATCTGTTTGGCTCCCGCGCCAGAAATACCGCACGGTGGAATTCCGACTATGACGTGTGGATCGATGCCGATCTCCCCAATGCACTTATCACCGACATGCAGGACGAATTGGAGGAATCTTTTGTGCCGTTCAAAGTCGACATTGTCACCACGCCCAGCCTGAAGGGGAAATTTGGTGAAGTCGTCAGATCGGAGGCACGGCAATGGATGTAAGGCATAAGGCATTCACAGAGGCGCTGGAAAGCTTTTCTTACCTGACCGAAGTTGATATGGCCGCTCTGGCGACGCAGTTGGACGAACGCCTCATTGATGGCCTGGATAACGGCAAAGCGCAAAAATTCGAATACACGCTCGAACTTTGCTGGAAGGCCAGCAAAGTAGCGCTCAAGGAGCAGGAAGGCATTGACGAAGCCGCCCCCAAAACAGTTGTCAAGGCTTGGTACCTGGCCGGGCATCTGTCAGAAGACGACTACCTCTCTTTAATCGCAGCGATTGATGACCGCAACAAGTTAAGCCACATCTACGACCCCGAAGCGTTCGCAACCATTGTGGCCCGGCTACCCACTTATGCCAAGCTGATGCAGCGGGTAAGTAAAACGCTCGATGCGTAAGAGCAAACGGTCGGTTGACCTTGATCTCGTTTTTTTAGTGTCGAAGATCAGCCGGAGCTTGTAATAAGTAGCACCTGGTGCGATACTAAGGCATGAGCAAAAGCAAAGTTTTGTCAGTGCGCGCATTCAAAACCGCGTGGTTTGCGAAGGCCGCACGGAAGGCACACATTGACGATGCATAGTTATGTGTGGCGTTACGTGAGGCCATTCAAGGGCAGGCAGATGACTTGGGCGGTGGAGTTTTCAAGATGTTGCCGGCGGCGTGAATCCGCACAAATTTGGCGGCAATAAATGGCGGCGGAATTTGGCGGCGGCGCAGATGAAACAGGGGCCACGAAGGCCCCGATGAACTATCTCGAAGAAGTGTTGCTCAGAATGGCGGATCGGTGATCTCGACCTGATGAAGTGTCACCCGCTCATCGCGAAACTTCCGATGCAAGCACGGTTCATAGTGGGCCCAGATCCTGTCTCGCAGATCGTCAAGCAACTCAATAACCGCCATGGCTTGCTCAGGTGACCAGTGAGGATCGATAAGCACATCGATCCCCGCTGCAAGCCCGATGGCTGATGGATGAGTTTCATGGAGCCTTGCCCTTGCGCTTTTGGACTTGGCCGCCGCTCATCTGCGCCTCCTTGTGCCGATAAGAATCGCCCTTGATTGGCAAGATGTCCGCGTGATGCACCAGACGATCAATCATCGCCACCACGCAACTGGCATTGGGAAACACCTCCGACCACTCTGAGAATGACTTATTGGTCGTAATCAACGTGCTCTTCTTCTCATGGCGGCGATTGATCAACTCGAAGAGCAAATCGGCATGCCGGTTTGAATAAGACTGGTACCCCACCTCATCAATCACCAGCAAATCCGGAGCAGCATAGCGGCGCAACCGGTAACGCAGCGCCGAATCACTCCGCCCAGCAATTGACCGGCGGTGGCAAACAGCACGTTATGGCCCTGGATAATGGCCTCGTGCGCGATGTTCTGCGCGATCATCGTCTTGCCCAGTCCGCTGGGCCCCACCAGAATCGCATTGGTTGCCGAGTTCAGAAACTCCAGCGTCATCAGTTCAGCAATCGCCCGCTGGTCGCACTGGGTCGGCCACGCCCAATCGAAATCCACCAGCGGCTTGAATCGGCCAATGTGCGCGCACCGCAAACGACGCTCCAGAGAGCGTCGGGCCCGTTCACTTTCCTCCCAGTCCAGTAAGGGCGCAAGCCAAGGCTGGCCAGCACACTCGCTCCAGTGCGCCAGCACCCCGTGCAGTTGCAGGGCCGTAGCGCGTTGGCGGTTATCAGCAGTCGTCATCATCGGTCTCCATCAGATGGTCATAATCGTTCAGGTTGTGCGGGCGCACGGGTACGTCTCGGTGCTTAACGTGATCAGGTAGCGTGATCGCGATGGGTGGCGGCGTATCACTCCCCTGTCGTCGCCGCTCCAGTGCCAGTCGCACCGCATTCGGATGCGGCACCTCCCGCGCCATGGCTTCAGTGATGGCCGCCTCCAGTTCCATCACCCCATAGGTCTCCAGCATCTCGGTCAGGGCACGCACCGTCCGCCCCAGAGGTTCGCCCGTTCCGTGGCCTGCGTTAGCAACGCGCGGCTCACCGGCACCGCCTTGATCAGGTGATCGGTACCTGGTGCGCCCCGGCCTGATGTTTATGATCGACCAACGTCGCGATATGCTCGGCACGCTCGATCTGCTGTCGCCGGTCATAGCTGCGTGGGTGGGCTGCAATCACTGACGAGCCATCCAGAATGCGTACCTCCCGGGGGTCGCAGCGACGGTGAGCGTGCGCGCCACACAGGTGTGCGGAATCGAGTAGTCGTTCAGATCAAAGCGCACATACGGAGTCTTGCCGGCCGACACGGCCCTGATTTCATCAGTCGGGAAGGCATCACCCGGCAAGGCCAGCAGGCGTTCCTTCTCCTGGGCGAAGGCTTCACTGACCGTCAGCGTTTCATCTTCCGGACAGCGCCGTTCGCCGGCACACCCGAGACCCAATCGTCGGCCTGAGCATTGAGGTCGTCGATATCGGTGAAGGTGCGCCCAGCAAAGAAGGCATCCCGGATGTAGCGGATGGCCCGCTCTACGCGACCCTTCTCGTTGCCGCGCGCGACAGCCACCGGGCGTGGGTCGAAGTGATAGTGGCCGGACAAGGCCAGCAAGGTTGGGTGGAAGCGAATCACTGCACCGTGACGTTCGAGTACAGCGCTCTTGAGATTGTCGTACAGCGCCACGCGTGGGCAGCCACCCCACGCGGTAATGGCACCGACATGGCCGCGCAGGAAATTCTCCATGTGCGCCCCCAGATAGAGCGCAGGAAGATCTGGCGCGACCAGGACAGCACCGCGACGAAGGCCATGAGGTGGGCGATGGGCCGCCCGATGTCCAGATGGCCAAAGTGCCCCACTATGCCGAGTCCCGGACTATGCCGAGACTTGTCAGATACCCAAACGTGGCAATAGCTTGATCTGATTTTTACTCGGCATAGCATTTCTCGTCCCATGGTCATCTATGTGGAAGGAGAAGTGAAATGGAACACGTTGCCGAAAAACGTTGGGTCTTGTTACGAGAACCTGAAGGCCGCTGGTGCCCTTCCTTGATCTATTCGCCAGGGAACTTGAGGAGGCAAGGATTCAAACGGAAGCATCTGGTCCGCAGATTCGTGAATCGGCGAGGTTTAGTCAATGGCTTCAGTCCAAGCGGATTGCGGCAGAGCTAATCACCGACGAACATGCAAAGCACTTCCTTGATGAAACGATACGCCGGCCGAGCGTTGGCGCCGGTGAACGCGCAACACTGAGACGGCTGTTGGATTTCCTGAGTCACTTGGGCGTCACCCACACGGCGACCAAGACCATCGAATTAACGGCGATCCAGCGCGTGATCGCCACATTCGCTGCCTATTTGCGGCAGGAGCAGGCGCTCTCCGACAAGACGCTGATTCAATATTGTCCGTTTGCCGAACGATTTCTGTCGGAGTGCTTCGGTAATCGGCCTGTCGCGTTAGCGACCTTGCGTGCTGCCGACGTCATTGGGTTTGTAAAGCAACAAGCCGCGCATCTGAGTCCGGCAAGAGCCAAAGCCGCGACCACTGCACTGCGTTCATTCTTCCGGTTTTTACGCTGTCGCGGGAGATTCAAATCGATCTCGTCGCTGCCGTGCCAACGGTGCCCAATTGGTCAATGACCGGGATTCCCGCGCCATTGGCCCGGAACATCTGCGCGCCGTGTTCGCATTGCCCCGCGATACCACGGTCGGTCGCCGTGATTACGCGATCCTCCTGTTGTTGGCACGACTGGGTTTTACGCTCCTGCGAAATCGTGGGGCTGACTTTGGATGGCTTGACTGGGAGGCCGGTTCCATTGAAGTCGAGGGAAAGGGTGCCGGCAAGGGCAAGCAGGAGGCATCCTTACCGCTTCCCGGCGAAGTGGGCGAAGCCATCGCCGATTATCTGCAGTACGGACGCCCGACCACCAGCAGCCGAGTGCTGTTCTTGCGCGTTAACGCACCCATTCGCGGTCTTGGGTCACCGACAACCATTGCGACGATTGTCGCTGCGGCAATAGGCCGCGCTGGCATCGATACACGCCACCATGGCACTCACCAATTCCGGCATGCACTGGCCTCCGATATGCTCCGGCACGGTGCGACGCTGAGCGAAATCGGCAGCGTGCTGCGCCATCGCCATACCAAGACGACCAGCATTTACGCCAAAGTAGATTTCGCAGCGCTACGTCCGATCAGCCTGCCTTGGCCGGGAGGTGTGAAATGATCACGCTGCGAACCTCCCTGCAAGATTACCTGGCGCTACGCCGTTCCTGGGGTTCAAGCTCCATTCGGAGGGTGTCGCTCTGGCGTCGTTTGTCGCCTTCATGGAGCAGAAGTCAGGCGGATTGGATAGCTATTGATCTGGCCCTTACTTGGGCAAAGACATCGACCTCGGTTCGGCCGGGACGGTGGGCGCAGCGCTTGAGTTACGTTCGTGGCTTTGCCCACTATTGCAGCGCGATTGATGCACCACTCCGGTTCCACCCGCTGGGTTATTGCCGTTCTGTCATCAACGGCCCAGCCCTACTTCTTCACCGATGAGCACATTGCCAGTTTGATGCGAGGGCGCTTGAATTACCGGCCAAACAGGGTTTAGCAGAATCACCTTTCACTGTCTGTTCGGTCTCAGCGTGTCGGGCTTGCGCATTTGTGAAGCGTTGAACTTGACCACGGAGGACGTCGATCTCGACGAGGGCATTCTGACGATCCGCTCCGCCAAATTCGGTAAGTCACGCCTCATTCCATTGCATGAGACAACCGTCAACATCTTGGTGGATTACGAGGAACGCCGGAAGCAATTTCTGGGCGGGCGTCAGATGCCGTATTGGTTTATCAATTCTCAAGGTACGCGACTGGGTTACGACAACGCGATTGGCGCTTTCCATCGCCTGACCAAGGGTGCCGGACTGCCCAGTCAAGCCGGGTCGATCAAACCACGCCTGCACGATCTTCGTCATCGCTTTGCGCTGAAGACGCTATTGAATTGGTATCGCGATGGGCAGGATGTGGAGCAACGATTCCCGGTATTGTTGGCTTTTCTGGGTCATGTAGAAGTCAGGGACACGTATTGGTATCTGTCAGCCTGTCCTGAATTACTGGGGACTGCAAAGACTCGACTGGAACACCATTGGGAGCAGCCATCATGAAGGCCGGCGTCACCTTTGCCGCGTTGCTGACACGTTTCTTTACTCAGCGTTTGATGCAGCAACGCCAAGCCAGCCTCCATACGATCAGGTTCCTACCGCGATACCTTCCGTCTTCTGCTCCAGTTTGCAAAGGCTCGTCTCGGCAAGGAGCCGTCGCAGCTTGCCTGGGAGGCTATTGATGCCCCGCTGATCAGTGCCTTCCTCGATGATCTTGAAGCACAACGGGGTATATCAGCGCGAAGCCGCAATTTGCGGCTGACCGCCATCCGTTCCTTCTTTAGCTACGCGGCTTTCGAGTTGCCCACGCACGCTGAGCAAATTCAGCGAGTGCTGGCTATTCCTGCTAAACGTTACAACCATGTGCAAATCCACTATCTATCGCGCCAGGAAATTGACGCCTTGCTCGCGGCACCAGACCCAAACACGTGGTCAGGCCGCCGTGATCACGCTTGGTTGCTGTTGGCGGTGCAGACCGGCTTACGTGTGTCTGAATTAGCAGGGCTGGTGCGTGAGGATCTGCATTTCGGTGCGAGTGCGCATGTTCATGTCTTGGGCAAAGGCCGAAAGGAACGCTGCACTCCGCTGACCAAGCAGACGGCGGCCGCTTTGCAAGCATGGCTCAATGAGTTGGCATTGGGTGAAGGCCACGTCGTATTCCCAATCGCGCTGGCGGACGTTTGAGTAATGATGGGGTTCAGTATTTGTTGGCGCAGCATGTGGCAACCGCCGGTAAAGTTTGCCCGTCGTTGCTACGCAGACGCGTGTCACCGCATGTATTGCGGCACACGGCCGCCATGGAATTACTGCAAGCGGGGGTCGATACCACAGTGATCGCGCTCTGGCTGGGCCATGAGTCGGTCGAGACCACACAACTTTATTTGGAGGCCGATTTGGCCATGAAGGAGAAAGCTCTGCCAAAACCACGCCGCACGATGGATGTGCGAGCGTCTATAAACCGGATGATGCGTTACTGACTTTCCTCAAAGCGCTTTGACGCAAATACTATGCCGAGTCATCCGCTCACCGAGGCGGGCTAGTTGCCTTGATTTCAACGCTACCAGATAAAACTCGGCATAGTCCGAGACTCGGCATAGTGGGGGCTATGCCGAGCTCGGCATAGCCCCCAGTCGATCTGCATCTGTTCGCCCGGTAGGGTGCGCAGGCGCAGGTAGGCTTCCGATTTCGGGCGCGGCCGGTGGCGCGCGATGAGGTGGCGAAAGTGATCCGGGCGTCCGGGATAGCCGCGATCCTTGGCCATGTCGTACAGGCGACTGGCGCGCAGACGGGGGTACTGGGTCAGCGTTTCCAACATGAACGGCAGGTAGGGGTCGATGGCGCTGGGTCGCGCAGACGTGCCAAGGGTCGGCAAGCCGGCTTGGGCAATAACCCGGGCGACGCTGTCGCGGTGAAGATTGAGTTGCGTGGCGATGGTGCCGATGGGCCAGCGTTCGGCGTGGTGGTGACGAAGTATCTGTGCTTCAGTTTCGGGGGTGAGGGCCATAGGTTCTCCGGTGAGGTGGGATTCGACGAACCGAGGGACGCAGGAAATCCTGTCGTACCCACGCCGATAACGGTCGCTGGCAACGGCAGCAGTTCCCGGACAGCACCGTGGCCGGCGCTGACGGTTCAGGCGGGAGTTGATCAGCCGAGGTGGGTGCGGGGGAACCGTGATGCGTCACTATCTTCGCGCGGGCCCGATAACGACGTTGGCGCTCGGCGTGGGTGTGACGGCCGCGACGACTGGTTTGATAGCGGCTGCCGGCGGCACGTACCGCGCATTGGCGGGCTTGCCGGGCGCACGTCGTCGTGCAGTAGCGGTTACCGCGATCACAGTGGCTGCAAATTAGTACAGCGGTGCGGCAGGCTGCGCACACGTAGCGTCTTCCGGAAGGATCCATGGGCCATCACGGCCGATGGACAGCGGACACAAACGTGCGCTTCGTGAAATACTATGCAGGCAACGTCGTCCTCATCAGGGGGCTTCGGGGCGCGACAGCGGATCTGACTTGGCGGTTGGGATCGGTGTCGCGCCTGCGTTTCCACCGGTCGGCCCGCTTTCTACCCCATCGGCTTCGCCCTCTGCCGCACTTCGTTTGCCAGACGACAATGGCTGCGCCATTTGTCCGCCGGATGCCTGGCGGGCGCAAACCGTAAAACCGGCATGTTCATGCCTGAACTTCAAAAAACAAAATCACACCGTCGTTTCGCCACATTTGCTCGCGAACGCCAAATTTTTACGGGTGCTGACCGCCACTTACACAAGAAACGGCTTAACGACAATAGGCATCGCTCGATCATCCTGGCGAAGGGCGGACGCTATTGGGTATATGAGTATCTGTTTGCGAAAAAGGATCGGGACAACATTGCCGATGATGAGTTGGCCGCCTTCCGCACACTGGCCAAGGCCTATGCCGATCTGACGGACAAGCAAGTTGAACGCCTTTTGCAAGACAAAGACCTGACGGAGATCTGCCATGACAGCTAAGCAAAATTCAAGAGCGATGCCTTTGAGGCGATTCATTCTTCAGCGCGAGCCATGTTCAAGGTCGGCGCCATTGGCAAGACTACGCTGCGCCAGTTTGATGAGTCTTGCTTGTCTGTTCCGACGGAAATCGACCCGCAGCAGATCAAGAGTATTCGTGAGCAAAATCAGGTGAGCCAACCCGTATTTGCACGTTTTCTCAATACCAGCGAATCTACCGTTCAGAAATGGGAGACGGGACGCCCCAGCGGCATGGCGCTCAAACTGTTGGTCGTGGTGCAGAAGCACGGATTGAAAGTATTGGCCTGAGCAAGGCTTGTGCAGTTCGCCGTTCACCACATTTCAAGAAATCCGCGGCCGCTTACCCCGAGAAGCGACCCGACAACGTCGTCATCCTTGATATCTGTTGAGGGGCGGGTCGAGCAAGCTAGCCAACCTTTGGTCACCTGACATCCAGTAGCAGCGTACTTCGTTGCACTGCTCAGGCTGACGCCACTGGCCGCAGCACCACTGGAAGCCGACATACATCAGAGCGGCGCTTTCTGGTATCACTCGTGAGTAACGCGCCGGACTGGGCGCTGCTCGATATCCCTCACTTGAAAGAGATGCCGTTCGTTAAATTGCATCAGCCAAGCAATCGACCAGCGCGATGCGCCAGTCAGGCAGCGCGATGCCGTAGTCGCGTGAGAGCGCCGAGCAGTCGAGGCGGGAGTTGCTGGGGCGCTTGGCCGGCAGCGGGAAGTCGGCGCTGGTGATACGGCGCACATGCGGTGTTTTGTCCAACAGGTCGAGACGCAGGGCCTCGGCGAAGATCGCTTCGGCATACCCCGCCCAAGTGGTTTCGCCGCCGCTGGCCAGATGATACAGCCCGTGCGCGTCAGGTCTGGCGGCGAGCAGGGCGGTGGCGTCGGCCAGATGCCGGGTCCAGGTCGGGGTACCGACTTGGTCGTCGATGATGCCGAGTTCATCCTTTTCGCGCGCCAGACGCAGCATGGTCTTCATGAAGTTGGCGCCGTGCAGGCCAAATACCCAACTGGTGCGCAGGATCAGGTAACGGCAGCCGCTGGCCACGATGGCCTGTTCTCCGGCCCACTTTGTTCCGCCATAGCATTGATGGGCGCCACGGCATCACCTTCGCGCCACGGGCGCACGCCACTGCCATCAAAGACATAATCGGTCGAATAGTGGATCAGCCGGGCGCCGAGGGCTTTGGCTTCTTCGGCTAGTACGCCGGGGGCGTGGGCATTGATCGCCAGTGCGCTCGCGGTGTCGGTTTCGGCTTTGTCCACCGCCGTGTAGGCGGCCGCATTGACGATCAGCGCCGGCCGTTCCGTGCGCACGCGCTGGCGCAGCGCATCGGCATCCGCCAGATCGAGCCGGCTACGGTCGCAGGCGACTACTTCGCCCAGCGGGGCCAGCGAGCGCTTCAATTCACGTCCCAGCTGGCCGCCGGCACCGAGCAGCAGGATCTTCATGGGAAGCTCGGGCACTGGGCCAGCGGTAGCGCCGCGGCGTCTTTCGCCGCCAGTTTCGGTGGGCCAGTCAGGGGCCACTGGATGCCTAGCGCCGGATCGTTCCAGAGCAGGCTGCGCTCGTGCTCGGGGGCGTAGTAATCAGTGGTCTTGTAAAGGAACTCGGCGCTATCCGAGGTGACGCAAAAGCCATGGGCAAAACCGGGAGGAATCCAGGCGATACGCTTGTTTTCCGCGGAGAGAGTAAAGCCGACCCAATGGCCAAGGTGGTCGAGGATTTGCGCAGATCGACGGCGACGTCATAAACCTCGCCAGCGGTGCAGCGCACCAGTTTTCCTGAGCCTGTTCGATCTGGTAGTGCAGGCCGCGCAACACGCCAAGCTGGGACTTGCTGTGGTTGTCTTGAACGAAGTCGACGTCTATGCCCAGATCGGTGAGCGTTTTCTTTGTTCCAGCTCTCATAGAAAAATCCGCGGGCGTCGCCGAACACCTTGGGTTCGAGCAGCACAACATCGGGAATGGCAGTGGCTATGCGGTTCATCCGAACACCTTGTCACGCAGGAGACCTTGCAGATATTGCCCGTACTGGCTCTTGGCCAGCGGCAAGGCAAGGGCGTCCAGTTGCCCATCGTTGATCCAATTTTGTCGCCAGGCGACCTCTTCCGGGCAGGCGACTTTCAGGCCTTGCCGTGTCTCGATCGTCTGAATGAATTGGCCGGCATCAAGCAGCGACTCGTGTACCGGTATCGAGCCAGGCCATGCCGCGGCCCATGATCTCGACGGAAAGTTGTCCGCGCTCCAGATAAACACGGTTCAGATCGGTGATCTCCAGTTCGCCGCGCGGTGAGGGCTGGAGATTTTTGGCAATTGAGCAGACCTGCCGGTCGTAAACATACAAACCCGTGACGGCGTAGCGCGACTTCGGCTGCTTGGGCTTTTCTTCAATGCTGATGGCCTTGCCGGCCTCATTAAAGGCCACCACGCCGTAGCGTTCCGGATCGCTGACCGCATAGGCAAAAACGGTCGCCCCTTCTGCTGCAATCGCCGTCTCACCAGCGCCGACTTGCGAGGCCCGCTGCAATTGGTCGGCGAAGTCGTGACCGTAAAACAGGTTATCGCCCAGAACCAACGCGGATGGCTCATTGCCGACGAACCGCTCACCGATGATGAAGGCCTGCGCCAGCCCATCGGGGCTGGGCTGGACGGCGTACTGGAGGTTGATGCCCCACTGGCTGCCGTCACCAAGCAATTGCTGAAAACGAGGCGTGTCCTGCGGGGTCGAGATAAGCAAAATGTCGCGCATGCCCGCCAGCATCAGCGTGGTCAGCGGGTAGTAGATCATGGGTTTGTCAAACACCGGCAGCAGCTGCTTGGATACCGCCAGTGTCACCGGGTGCAGGCGGGTGCCCGAGCCACCGGCGAGGATGATGCCTTTTCTAATCATGCCCGGCCTCCGTAATTCTTTTCGGTCCATTGCTGGTAGGCACCACTGACCACGTGCGGCGAACCAATCGGGATTGTCGAGATACCACTGTACGGTCTTACGCAGGCCGGTCTCGAAACTCTCGCGCGGCGTCCAGCCCAGTTCGCGGAGGATCTTGCCGGCATCAATGGCGTAGCGCTTGTCGTGACCGGCCGGTCGGCGACATAGGTCTTTGCGAGGCATACGATTGACCATCGGCGCGCGGTCGCAGTTCATCGAGCAGGGCGCAAAGCAGATCGACCACCTCAAGATTGGTTTTCTCGTTGTGACCGCCCACACAGTAAGTCTCACCCACCGTACCACGCTCAAAGACGGTGCGCAAAGCGCGGGCATGGTCATCGACATAGAGCCAGTCGCGCACGTTGTCGCCTTTGCCATAAATGGGCAAGGGCTTGCCCGCGAGGGCATTGTGGATCATCAGTGGAATGAGCTTTTCCGGGAAGTGGCAGGGGCCGTAGTTGTTCGAGCAGTTGGTGGTGAGCACCGGCAGGCCATAGGTGTGATGCCAGGCGCGCACGAGGTGATCCGACGCCGCCTTGGACGCGGAGTAGGGCGAATTGGGCTGGTAGGCCGTGGTTTCGGTGAAGAAGCCGGTATCGCCGAGCGAGCCGAAGACTTCGTCGGTCGAGACATGGTGGAATCTGAAGGTATCCCTGTCAGAGGCTCCAGAGTCGCCCAGAAAGCCCGAACCGCCTCGAGCAGTGTGTATGTGCCGGTCACGCTGGTGCGGATGAAATCGCCCGGCCATGAATGGAGCGGTCGACGTGGACTTCTGCCGCCAGGTGAATGACGCCGGAGGGTTGATGTTGGGCGAACAGAGCATCCAGCCCCGCACGATCACCAATATCGGTGCGCGAAAACGGTAGCGTGGGTGATTTTCGAAAACTGACGATAATGATTCCAGATTGCCGGCATAGGTCAGGCAATCGATATTGACAATATGCCATTCACTTTCGGCAATCAGCAGGCGAATCAGAGCGGAACCGATAAAGCCGGCGCCGCCAGTCACGAAAAGGGTAGTCATGTACGGCCGGAACGAACAGAGACGGGCGGGTTCGCTAATGTACTATTATCACATGACCTCGAATTTTATGTGCACTTGATAAGACGACTTGATAATAATGCCCGATCACTCAATTGGGCGGTTTCATTTTTCGCAAGGGCGACGGCGAACCCGGCGTGGCAATGCAACCTCCCCCTATAATTCGTCCCCTAAGCTTTCTTTCGTGATGTGCTCACGCACTGATATTCATGAACTCCAACGCAGAACAGTGTCCCACTTCGATCGTTACACTGACCACAAGCCTCTGGCGCAACCGCCAGCTCATCCTGAAGATGGCGCAGCGCGATGTGATCGGCCGGTACAAAGGTTCGATCATGGGGCTGGTCTGGTCGTTCATGAACCCAGTGTTCATGCTGTCGGTGTAACCTTTGTTTTCTCCGTGATATTCAAAGCACGTTGGGGGGGCAGGAAAGTAAAGCCCAGTTCGCCGTGGTAATGTTCGTCGGCACGATTGTGCATGGCCTGCTGGCTGAAGTACTCAACCGCGCCCCGGGCTGATTCTAGGCAACGTCAACTACGTCAAAAAAGTCGTCTTCCTTTGGAGATCCTCCCAGTTATCAGCATGGGGCAGCCCTCTTTCACAGCCTGGTGAGTCTGGGTGTATTACTGATGGCCTTTGCGCCAATCAATCGGCTACCTGCACTGGACAGCCGTTCTTGCTCCGTTGGTAGTACTGCCGCTTGTCATCCTCACACTGGGTCTCGCCTGGATGCTGGCATCATTGGGCGTGTTTCTGCGCGACGTCGGCCAAAACCATCGGCATCATCACCACAGTCATGATGTTTCTGCCCCCGTTTTTTACCCCATTACAGCGCTGCCGGAAAAATGCGCCCTGGGTCATGGCCAACCCGCTCACCTTCATTATCGAGCAGGCGCGAGAAGTGCTCATCTGGGGCCGCCTAACTGGACCGGACTGGGAATCTATACCCTGATGGCCACCGCCGTGGCCTGGCTGGCTATGCCTGGTTCCAAAAACCAGAAAGGGGTTTGCTGATGTCCTCTGATATTGCCATCAAGGTAGAAAACCTCAGCAAGTGCTACCAAATCTACGACTCGCCGCATGATCGGTTAAAGCAGTTTATTGTGCCGCGTCTGCAAAGAATTGCGCGAAAACCGCCCAAACAATACTTTCGTGAATTCTGGGCGCTGAAAGACGTCTCCCTTGAAGTCAGGAAGGGCGAAACGGTCGGAATTATTGGCCGGAACGGGAGTGGCAAGTCGACGTTGCTGCAGATGATCTGCGGAACGCTGAACCCCACCACTGGCAATATTCAAACTAATGGTCGCATCGCGGCGTTGCTAGAACTTGGCTCCGGCTTCAATCCCGAATTCACGGGGCGCGAGAACGTCTATATGAACGCCTCAGTGCTAGGGTTAAGTAATGAAGAAATCGAAGCTTGCTTTGATGATATCGCCGCATTTGCCGAGATTGATGATTTTATTGAGCAACCAGTAAAAACCTATTCCAGCGGTATGGTGGTGCGGTTGGCCTTTGCTGTGGCGATAAACGTCGATCCGGAAATTCTGATCGTAGATGAAGCGCTCTCGGTAGGCGATGAATTATTCCAGCGGAAATGTTTTTCCCGTATTGAGGCAATACGGGAAAGCGGGGCCACTATCCTATTTGTCTCCCATTCCGGTGGGCAAATCGTCGAATTGTGTGATCGCGCAATTCTGATGGATGCGGGCGAAAAGCTCGCTGTCGGAACGCCCAAACAAATCGTAGGTCGTTACCAAAAGCTGCTATATGCACCAGCAGACAAGCAGGAAGCCATTCGGGAGAAAATTCGCCGAATGGGTGAGCATACAGAACAGCATGCCGATACCCTAGAAGCAGTAGCGAACCAAGACGAAGCACACTGTGAGCGCACGCAAGAACCGCAGGAAAGCTTTGACCCGAACCTAAGGCCCAGCAGCACCATCGAATATGAGTCGCATGGGGCTTACATCGAATCACCTGCGGTGTTTACATTGGCTGGTGAGCAAGTTAACAACCTCGTACGGGGCAAGACCTATCGTTATGTGTACACCGTTCGCTTCACCAAGAGTGCCAGTAATGTTCGTTTTGGGATGCTCATCAAGACCACATCCGGGATTGAGTTAGGCGGAGGAGCATCGGCAAATTCACCGAGAGAAAGTCTGGCTTATGTTGAAGAGGGATCAAGCTATCGTATCGAATTCCGTTTCCGCTGTGCGCTGAACCCGGGCGTGTATTTTCTGAATGCTGGCGTACTTGGGGATGTGGGCGGCAGTGAAACTTATCTGCACCGCCTGATCGATATCGCCATGTTTAGAATTATGCCCGATGCGGAAAACTTGGCAACCGAGCATTGTTGATTTTGGCTGCTCTCGGAAATAGAACTAGAAACAAACCCAAGATTGAAGAGTCGGTAATTTATGAACGCGAAAAAGGCTGATTGTCGTATTGGGAATGCACCGCAGTGGCATGGAGTGCTATTACGCGAGGTTGCAGGTCATGGGGGTGGAACTTGGCGAAAGGCTGATACCAGCCATTGCCGGAGATAATGCGAAAGGTTTTTGGGAGGATATGGACCTCCATATTCTCGACACGGATATGCTTGGGGCGCTCAACAGCAATTGGAACCGTCTAACACTAATTGAGCCAAGTGATATCGAAGTGCTACGCAAGCAAGGCTACCATCTTCGTGCAGTTGAGTTGCTTAGGCAGAAGATCGGTAGTTTGCCCGTGTTCGGCCTCAAAGACCCGCGTGTGGCA
>JADJEF010000009.1 GCA_016702335.1 Rhodocyclaceae bacterium | reverse complement strand
AAGATTATTAATCCGGCGAGCCGGAATGCCGCGAATGCGACCGCGCTGCTTCCGGACAAAGGAAGCATGTAGTTGCGAGGTCATCTTGATGGGTGTCCACGTGGCTGCCCGCTGCCGCCCACATTGCGGACCCAAAGTTTGGTGGCGGCTAGACACTCTCGTCCTAATCGACAATGAAGAGCTTTGCCCCTGCTTCAGTTGAGGATCGGTGAGGTTCAGGAATTGTCGGCGACTTGATAGCTCATTCCCGCCGTGAGTACAAACGTGCGACCATCCTCCAGCTCAGTATGGAGTTCCCTTCGACGCACAAAAAGTATGTGGCCTTCACGCACCAATGATCTGCGAGATAGCCGGGTGTGCACTAACCACAAAACGGACCCGGTAACTTCCAAAATTCCTGGGCGCCAATGTGCCAGCCCGCTTTCGCCTTTGTGTTCAGTGGGTTCTAATAGCCGAGACCAATCGCGGTGATCCCGAATGGGATGCTGGACATTTGCACGGGGAGCCCTCAGATGATTGCGCCAAACAAATGCACGCGCATTTTCAAGTCAGCACAAGTCAGCCGGATCTTCCAGTCCGATACGGAGTCGTACCAAACGTCCTTCATCGGGCTGCACTTAAGGGCGCGAAGATGATGCGGTATCGCGGGCATAACGAGGCTCTCGAACCCGCCCCAACTGGTGCCAATACCAAATAACTTTGAGTGCGTCAATGAAGCGTTCAAAAGCGGCTTCATTGCACGGGCGCAATTCAAACGTAAGGCCCGGCGCCGCCAGAAAATTGCTTCTGCCATAGCTTATGTCCTGGATCTTCCGGAAGCACGGGAAACAACACCCGCCTCACCTGTGGCTGGGCTTGCAACCATTGCGACACCATCAATGCGCTGGCCTGGGTCGCTGCATGCGCACCGCGAGGGTCCTGAGGCCACGCAAAGCGAGCCAACACGAATCGGGTGATGCATGCGAACCAACTCTGTCGCACCAGACACGAGTCGATGCAAGTGCCTCATAAGACCCCGTAATGAGCCCAGCAAGACATCGGAATGACCGTTGATATATTTCGTTGCGGAATGAATGGAGATGTCTATTCCCAGCGCATGGGCATCAAAGAACAAGGGCGTCCCCCACGTCGAGTCACAGGCGACAGGAATACCAGCTTGGTGAGCAATTCGAGCGACTTCTTCGACATCCAGCATGTCCATCGTTTGCGACGAGAATTTCGATAAAGATCAGCGTTGTTCGGCACTGATGCGCTCAGACAGGGCTTTTGTTGAATTGAAGAACTCAACCGTGCAGCCGGGAGCGCAGGCGAAACTAAATCACACAGTGCGCGTGGGGCCGTGTGCCGCGTCTTGCACCAATATTTTCTTACCGGGCTTTGCATATGCAATCAGGACGGCAGCAACAGCGGCCAAGACCGCTTGCGGTGGCGATGCAACCCTGCGCAGGCGATAGGGCGGCCAGGCCGTCTGGAGTTCAAACGTCGTGCTCGTGCCGGAGCGACCGTGGCGTGGCGACTCCAAGCCAAGCCTCGTACGATTTTTTGAAATCAGCCAAACAAGAAAACAGCGTAGTCGAAGCGCGCACCAGAGGAGGATTCACCGGATGGTTTGCGCCCCGGAATTCCGACCCACTTGCATAAGTTGTGTTTCAATTTTCATTTACTGGCTTATCAGTTGTCCCAGTCGACGTAAGGCGTCATCCGACCGGGTGCTCCACGGTGGCCGCATGCTAGCCGGAGCCCCGGGGACAAATGCAATGCCTTCCGCTATCGCTTTACTATGTAAGAGAGAGGCATCGACATCGTCGGGCAGTGCCACCCACAGCACAAGCCCGCCCGGTGGGTCAGTCACCGTTGTTTCCTTGGGAAAGTAACGCGATACCGCATCGCGAGTACAGGCAATTTGTTCTGCAAATCGTCGTCTTAGCGTGCGCAAGTGCACATCAAAGCCTCGGGTATCAAGCAATTCAGCCAGCACACGCTGAGTGAGCGCGCTTGTTTTTCCACTCGTAAGCGTTTTCTGTAAGACCAGTTCGTCTGCCCGTTTGCCGGCGGCTACAAACCCTACGCGAAGGCCCGGGCTAACGGTCTTCGAGAATGACGTGCATAGCATCGTGTTTCCGTGACTGTCAAATGCATGAACCGGCCTTGGTCGGCTTGCCGTCGAACAGATGTCGCCATATATATCGTCTTCGATTAATGGCACGTTGCGCTCACCAAGCAAGTCTGCCAGTGCTTGTTTGGCAGTGTCCGGCATCACGCTCCCGATTGGATTAACGCCGTTGGGTGTCAGCAGGCAGGCGGCAATCTTCTGCTCGCGAGTAGCCAACTCCAGCGCCTCAAGAGAAATGCCGGTGAGTGGGTGCGTCGGGATTTCCAGCGCACGCAAACCCATCGACTCCAGCAACTGCAACATGACGTAATACGTTGGAGATTCCACCGCAACGGTGTCACCTGGCTGCGTGACAGCGCGCAAACACAACGTCATCGCTTCAGTACAGGAGTTGGTGACTACGATTTCATTTTCATTGAGCTGACAACCCCATTCCAGGGCACGCCGCGTAATTGCTCTAATCAACGGTGCGTCATTCAAGTCGCCGTGGCTGGTGCCGGCGAGCAACTGTGCGGATGGCGCCGCGCCACGTTGCCATAAATTCGACTCAGTCGCTGCGAGAGCAACAACTCTGGTGCCGGTAGGGCAGATCCAAATGGCACCATGCCACTGGCTTCGTTAGCCCGTAGTATTTCAACCAGGCGACGACTAACGCCCACGGTGACAGGTTTGTTCGCTATGACAGAAATCGCGGGTTCGACCATACGGGGTGCTAAGCGCCGCACGTAATAGCCTGATTGAGGGCGCGCTTCGACCAGCCCCCTGGATTCCAAGACCCGCAAGGCTTGTACAACTGTCGAAATGGATAGCGTGCGCTGTTGCGCCAAGTGGCGCACAGAAGGTAGGCGATCACCAGCCTTCATGTGACCGTCGCCGATCAGCGTGGCAAATTCTGTAGCGAGTGTTTCGTAAAGCATCATGGATGAATTGTCGCCTCAACAAGAACTGGGTGAGGTGCACAGTTCGCTAGATTATTGACCAATACAGTTACCAAAATACACATCTGTAATGGTCACAATTCAATTGCATTGCATCTGTACTGCTTTACCCATAATTTCTAGCATGGTGGTGTCGTCACTTACTAGGAGACCGCCATGAAAACCGCACAAACCAAACTACTAACCATCAATGAGGTTTTCCGAATCGATGCGAAAGCCGTTAATGTGCTGACCGTGGAATCCGGCGCAGCGTGGGTTACGGTGACCGGTTGCGTGCAGGACTTTTCTTGCACGCAGGTGATTCATTGATCATCACCACATCGGGTTCGACTGTCGTTGAAGGCCTGTCGAACAATACAACTATCCATCCTCATCCAAAGGCTAGTCGCACTCGACAGGGTATCGGGTTTGCGATGCAGAGATGTACCCAGTTACACGGTTCCGTGCTAGAGCGAGTTCGCAAGTTTTTATCGGGAACGAATCGACCGCGCCATCGCTTTGAGCCTTTCGGGCGCATCGTTTCACACTGCAACATCGCGGGTCGGCGAGTTGGCGCCAGACTGACTGGAGCAATTCGAGCCGCCGAAGGTAGTCAGCCCTTGATGAAAACTGCCTCGATCGCGAATCCGAACGCGCATGGCTGCTTTCGCGGCTTAGCCGCCGTAGGGGTCAAAACCCACAGGGCTATTGAGTGTCGTGAGTGCCCATTTCGCTTCTGAGGTTTCGCGCCCAGCCCAAGTGAGGCGGCCGTTACTGTAGTCGCTTAGGCTGCACAGAGCTCAAAGCGTACTTGGCGTCCCAATGCGGCGGCGGCCCCCGCAAGCGTGGTTAGCGTCAGACTCGTATCGGTTTCATCCAGCAACCGATTTAGTGCAGCACGACTCGTATGCATCTTTTTGCCATTGCCGTTTTGGTTAGTTTCTGCGAGGCCATTTCCTCCTGGATTTGCCAGGCGATGACACGCTTCACCGCAATGGCGGTGACTTCCTGCAGCATGGCATCTTCCGCCAGAAAATCATCAAGGCTACTGCCAACGTGCGGCTTAGTCATTTTCGTCTCCTGAGCAATTTCAATCGTTCTTTGGCAAGGTCCAACTCTGGCTGCGGCGTCTTTTGCTGCTTCTTGATAAACAAGTAAAGCAACACCATCACATCTTCTTCAATCACGAACAAGGTTCTGGCAATGCGCCCAACCAACTTTCTTCGCACTTCCCAGATCCCACCACCAAAATGGTCCACCAAGGGCATACCTAGCGGCCACCCAAGCTGAACAGTCTTGATATCTTCGCCGAGGACTTTTCTATCAGCGGCAGGCAGAGACCGTAGCCAAACACGTACAGGCTATGCGCCACCTGCGGTGAAAAAAATCGGACATCAAGAATCGGCTTTCATGGCATAAGCAAACTGTATCACTATTGGTACGCCAGACACATTGCCACAGAAAGGAACACACTTCACTTCCGATTCACTCACAAGGAGCTGAAAATGGAAGCCAAACAGTTACGAATCCCGTGGAATAAGGGAAAACTCATCGGCCAGAAAGCGCCACTGAAATTGCAGGAAATCTATGCCATCCGGACCCGCCTGCAGTTGGCACAGGAAACACGCGAGTTGGCGATGTTTGACCTGGCGATCGATAGCAAGTTACGGGCGTGCGACCTGGTCAATCTGTGCGTACGGGATGTTTCTCACGGCAACACGGTGGCCTCACGCGCCATGGTTATGCAGCAAAAGACCAAACGCCCGGTCCAATTCGAGATTACCGAGCAGACCCGGACGGCGCTCACGGCGTGGATTGACAAGGCACATCTGAAATCTGAAGAGCACCTGTTTCAGAGTCGCCTGCACGACTCACCTCATATCTCTACTCGGCAATACGCTCGGATCGTGCACCGATGGGTGAGCATGATCGGGCTCGATACGACGGGCTACGGTACCCACACCATGCGTCGGACCAAGGCAACGTTGATCTACCGGCGCACCAAGAACCTGCGGGCAGTTCAGCTATTACTCGGCCATTCCAAACTGGAATCGACCGTGAGGTATCTTGGCATCGAGGTCGACGACGCCCTTGAGATTTCGGAGCAAACCGATATTTAATCGGTAACACCGGTCAGTGCATTTGCCCTGGCCGGATAGATATCCAACTCGCTACGGATACCACCGGCGGGTTGAGAATGGACTTAGCCGTCAGCGGTGGCTGTCGGTTTCTCTGCTTCCATTAAGGTAGTTACCAGAACGCAGAAGCGGCATAAGGTTACGGACAGGGCTATCGCTGGACTTGCCAATTTTGCCAAACATTGTAGTGTGCCGCCCATGACGACAATGAACATTTCCCTCCCTGATACGCTCAAGGAGTTCGTGGATCAGCAGGTAAGCACCGCTGGTTATGGCACGTCCAGTGAGTATGTGCGCCAACTGATTCGTCGCGATCAGGATCGGATTCGGTTACGTAATCTATTGCTCGAGGGAGCGCAGTCGCCCCCGACCGGCATAGCCGATGCAGACTACTTTGCCTCACTTCGTTCAGACATCAAGAAGCGATTGGCAAAATCAGCATGAAGCCGTTGGTCCGCCGCAAGTGTGCGGACTTGGACGTTCAGGAGGCTGTTGATTACTATCTGCTGAATGCTCCCGAGCATGTTTTGACTTTCGTTGATGACTTGGAAAAAGCATACCGCCACATTCAGCGCCAACCCGGTACTGGGTCGCCTCGGTATGCGCACGAATTGAATCTGCCGGGATTGAGATTTTGGGGCTGCAAGCGATTTCCCTACTTGGTGTTTTACTTCGAGAGCAACGAACAGATCGACATCTGGCGAGTGCTTCACGGTAGTCGAGATATCCCAGCCTGGCTAAGCGATGAGCCGAATCAGGAGAGTTAGCCGGGGCTATCTGAGCCCAAGCGTTGATCCAAAAGGTCGATCACGCAAGGAGTCTGGACCTGGCTCGACTTGAACGACCGCTTTGCTATTGCTATCTCAATCTGCGAGTGGCCGCTTTTACTTTCTCGACTGTCGGCAATGGGGAGTCGGCTACCTACTCGAGTTCCTGGCTGACTGACGGCAGTGAGGCGCTATGTAAAGCTTTACATAGCGCCTCCTATGCATAGATCGCAACTAGGGATAGTGATCTTGAGAATGGTGCGCTGGCGCCGTGAAGCGCCAGCGCAACCTTTACATAGTTACAGCGTTTGAAGGAACTTCATGAGCGAGTCTGGAGCGCGGTACCGCCGCAATTTTGTGTCTGGTGATTGCAGGCGGGCGAGCGCTTTCTCCTTCATTGCCAGGTCGGCTTCCACGTATCGGTGAGTGGTATTGGGACTCTCGTGCCCAAGCCACAGCGCGATGATGTTGAATGGCACGCCTGACTGAAGCAGATGCATTGCCGTAGTGTGGCGCAGGATATGCGGAGAGACCTTCTTCTTTGCGAGGGTGGGAAGTTGTTCTACTGCGCGCGTGACCGCGAGATTTAGGCGCTGAGTGACATTGCAGCGGGTCATCACCTGGCCATCGCGGTTGGGCAGCAAGGGTGCCTCACCGCGGAACATTGGGTTGAGTCGAAGCCAGGCCCGGACCTCTGTGACGGTGGTGCTCCATAACGGCACGGAACGCAATTTGCGCCCCTTGCCCTGCAGATGCACACATGCTCCACCGTCGAGAACGACGTCCGCAACCCGTACGCCGATAATCTCCGATACTCGGGCGCCGGTGTTGTAGAGCATCGCCAAGAGTAGATGGTCACGCTGCGATGTCCAACTCTCTCCGGGCTGTCCAAGGACCGCCAGCATCTCTTCACGCGTAAGGAAGCCGAGCATTGGCCGATCGAAGCGCTTCATCGGGACAGCCAAAGCGTGTTCGACCGCCTGTAACGAAGTCACATCACGTCGACCAGCAAATTTCAGAAATGTACGTAGCGCAGTGAGTCTCAAGTTGCGACTGCGTACTGCGTTGTGTCGTCGGCTCTCCAGATGGTCTAGAAATGCCAATATCAGCTCGGGCTGAATGTCGGCCAACTTTAGGCTGGTTGGCTGCGTACTCAACTTGTGGCTGGCGAACTCGAGGAACAACATTAACGCATCGCGGTAGCAGGCGACCGTGCGCGGACTGAGCGCACGTTGCACAACCAGATACTCGGTAAAAAACTGCTGAATCAGCGAAGGGAAAGATGGCTGTGTTGGTACGGTGGCTTTACGCATCACGCACCTCCGCGTTCTGCTTGTATGACTCGAACCGTCCGGCCGCCAACGACATCAACTCTGGGACTGCCGACAGGTACCAATAGGTATTGGTCACCATCGCATGGCCGACATACGTCGATAGCGACAGCATCGCCTGATCAACATCCACCCCCTGAGCCTGCCACAGCAGGATGCGGCGCACAACAAAGGTATGTCGCAGATCATGAACGCGCGGCGCATGATGGGTACCTCTGTTGTGCCAACCCAATTGTTCGCGCAAGCGAGCGAAGACACGGTCCACGGTACGACCGCTCAGTGGCATGCCGCGCAGCCTCCCCCTGGTACCTACAAACAAAGGGGAGTCGGCATCTGTGGGCAGGCCTGCCAGATCACGCATCGAGCGGTAGTGGCGCAGTGCTTCAACGGTGCTTGCGTGCATCGGCACCTGGCGCGACTTGCCGAACTTGGTTTGGTGGATGGTGAGGATGCCGTACCTAAGATCAGCGTCTTCGTTGCGTAGCGCCAGTGCCTCGGACAAGCGCATGCCAGTGCTGGCAATCAGGCCGAAGAGCGTTTCATAGATAGCCCCTCGCACTTCCGGCGCAGTGCCAAGCTGCCGTGCAGCCGCCAGCAGATCGATAATCTCCTGCTCTGTGTAGATATGGGGAGCCTGTCGTCCAGGCAAGCGTCCGAATATCGTATCGTCGGGAACCTCGGTACGCGGCTCAAACTGCTGCAACCACCTCATGAAGGTGCGCAGCAGTTTCAGTCGGCGGGCCCAGGTCAGGGGGTCAGTGCTACCGTGACTATCGCGTCGTGCCCAGTCGGCCATGACCTCAACGGTAAGCGGACCACGATGACGAATCGTCTGAATATGTGTCGCGAAGCTGCGGAGGGCATATGCCTGCCGGCGGTTGACGAATCCGAGTCGGTGACGCTCAGCAAAATAGTCCTCGACACGCCTGTGAAGCGAAGTCGCACTCATGACGTACTCCCCGGCCACGGCAGGGCAACCTCAATGAGTTTCCGGCTGTCCAGCTTTGCGTAAATCATGGTGGTGTTCAGCGAACGATGGCGCAGAACATCGGCTACTTCCTTGAGGGAAGATCCTCCAGCCAGCAATCGGTTTGCCATCGTATGACGCAGCAGGTGCGAGCGCGTATAGGGAAGGCCTGCGCGCGCAAAGGCTTGACGGATGGTCTTGCGTACAAGGTCGGGGCCAGCGGGCACATCACGTGGCGCCACATGGCGCACGAAGACCGCTCGGTTGCTCGTCTTTGGACGTTCATGCTTGAGATAGGCAGCGATGGCCTTGCCGGTCGCTGCCGGCAGTGGCAGGACGTCTTCGCGGCGGCCCTTGGTATGTCGCAGCGTGATCGTGCCGGTGCGCCAGTTGATGTCGTCGAGCCCGATACGTGCAATCTCACCACTGCGAAGTCCGAGATCGAGCGCGCAGCGCACAATGGCATCAGCGCGCCGCATGGATTGGCCGGATTGACCAAGCGCACCAACCAACTGCTCGATTTCCTCCGGTTTCAGGGCCTTGGGTAGTACCGATAACTGCCAATTGGCAGGATAGGTCAGGACACCGATCAAGCCATGCACCGCATCGCCTAGTGATGTGCGGTAACGGAAATATCCGCGCAATGTTGCCACCACCGATTTTGCATTTGCAGGCTTGCTGTAAAGCTTGGCCTGTTGCGCGAAGAATCGGCGAACATGGTCAGGCTGGATCGCAGCGATGTCGACTGATCCCTTTCCGAAACGAGTGGTCAGTAACCGGCTCACAATGCGCACGGCCATGCTCCGGGTCTTGGGTGCAAGGCCGCGCACATGATCCATGTACGCGTCGTATCTCTGGAGTTCCTCGGCAACCGGCGTCATCCTGACTGTTGGCGGCACCAGGATGCCGTGCGTGCGCAGTAAGACGAGTAGATGTCCCAGCGCAGCGCTCAGGCTAGCGCGATGACGACAAACCGAACCAGTGCAGCGGCATTGGGGCAGGTGACCGTCAAGAAACTCAACGACGACAGATTCAGTAATTTGCTGGGCCTGCAGTCGTCGGCCATGTGCCCATTGAGCGAAGTGGGCGATGCTGCTCATGCAATTGCTGACCGTGCTCGCTGCGTAGCCGCGCTCGGTCAGGTAGTGTTTATACGTGTCGATGTGGGGAGCGAATGGGCCATTCGCAAGCCAGTCGATACTGTTGGATAGTGATGATCGTGTGTTTCCCATGATGGTCTCCAAAAGTTGGGACCACCACTGCACTCCGCCGGAAATACTATGTCTACATATTCGCGGTCCGAGCTTGCCAAAACCTTCTCCATGACTGCGTTGTAACGGAGAGGCCGGCCCAAACTATCCCTAGTTGCGATCTATGCATAGGAGGCGTTGGCCGTCATAGCCAGTTGAAGCACCACGGTCGGCAAAGGGTCGAATTTGCGCCTATCAGTTTCGATGCGTGTAGTTGGTCGGTAGTGCGCGATACTGCTCGTCCGCTCAATACACGATTGGTTCCCTAAACCGTCTATCTTGCGCGCCCTACAAAAAATATCCCTAAGGTGGCCATGACGACGGAGATCGAATTCCACACTGTCGAAATCGACGAGAACGACCGCGCCACCCTGGTTGAACTTCAGTTCAACGAAGATTCGATTGCCGAGGCACGACGGCGCTCGGCCCCGGAAACTCACCCGGACTTTGATGGCACGCACTGCGTCAGGTGTGATGTCGCGATCCCGAAGGCCCGCTTGCACTTAGGCAAGGTGCGCTGCGTCGATTGCCAAACGGTGCTCGAGCGCACCTCCCGGCTTTATCGCTGATCGTCACCGTCCCGGCGCGCGTCGATTAGCGGCGGGATAGCCACCGTGTTGTTGCCCTGACCGGTGGTCTCCCCTCGATAAGCTCATTCGCACGCGTACCCAAGACGCGACACGTAGGGAGGAAGTCACATGTCTGCTACCCACATCAAGGGGCTCGATCACCATTCCATTTACGGCCTCCATTGCGCACCTGCTGGCAGGCGGCGAAGAGGCCTACGTCGAGGCCATGATGGCCGCGGAACTGGCGGACATCGATACCTTCGATCCGGAAATCCCGATCGAGGAACGACAGCGCTGGCACCGGGAAGCGTTTCGCAAGCAGCAGGTCCTACAGCAGACCATCCTGACCGGGGATCCGGCCTTCCTCAAACGGCTGGTCCGGCACAAGGTGCTGATCGCCCTGCACGAGGAACTCGAGGCCGATCCCGTAAGTGACGTGATCGCGGAACCAGCGATGGTCTCGGGCACAACGCAGTTCTTTGCTGCCGACCTGTTTTCTCAGGACTGGGAGGTCACGGAACGTGCACACCTGA
Organism: Rhodocyclaceae bacterium; assembly: GCA_016702335.1. GTDB lineage: Bacteria > Pseudomonadota > Gammaproteobacteria > Burkholderiales > Rhodocyclaceae > JADJEF01. The sequence continues at coordinate 9,649 of JADJEF010000009.1, read as the reverse complement.
TTCCAGACAGTTGCAGCGTCGAGCTCGGACAAGTTGGCGTGCGACTGAGCACTATCCGGACACCGCACGACGCGCCGTCAAACTCGACAGTGACTACAGGTGAGGATTTATTCTCGCGGGCGTGAGCGGGGTGAGGCGATCTGCCGAACGATTACTCAGACGCTTGGATGAGTTCGTTGAACCGCGTCGTCAATCACCCGATTGGCCATCGAAGAGGTGCAGGAAAACCTGGGGCATGCCAGTCCGGCGACCACCGCGATCTACAGTCACGCGGGCAAGAAACGCCGGAAGGCCGCCGTGGATCGGCTGATCGCATTTGGGATGACCACCACTCCGGCGGATGTCGCGGGTTGAACGTCAGACACTGGGCGGGACAACGGCCGCGTTGGTGACGCCGCTACGACGCCTGTACGACGCCTCTACGACGCCCGAGGTTTTTTATGGGGGGATTGCGAGAGTCGTGACGCCGCTGTGACGCCGCTGTGACGCCGGAGCTTTCACTTTCAGGAGTTTTGATGTTCGTGACGCCGTTGTAACGCCGGCGTGACGCCGGAGCTATCGTGCTCGGAAGTTGTAACGCCGCTGCGACGCCGCTGTGACGCCGCAGCAAAACATCGTGCTGGATCAGCCCCCGTCCGCCGTGCCCCGGGTCTGGGGGAGGTTTAAAAATCACACGGCTAGTGACGACCTGAAATTTGCAATAATTTTCAATAGATTACGCACGGATTTCGGCGTGACGCGTGCACGTGATGGCCTCCGGACCCGTCGATTTCGGAGGGTCAGCGGGCTTATTGCCGGGTGCGGGCGTCGTCCCGGGGGTCGCAGGGCGCACCCCCGATGCGAACGCGACGACCGGCATCGGCAGTGGCTGGTCTCACGCCTTAGCGCGGGAGTTTTGACAGCGTCACCCAGACCACGACGAACCATCCCGCGCCAAAGACGCCGATGATGACCCAGGCCGTGCCGCGGGTGGCGGTATCGGTGAGTGAATAGCCGTGCTTTGCCAGCTCACGGAATAACACCCATCCCAGCAGCGCGCCTACTGCGATGGCCATGACCTGCGCTCTGTCGATTGCGGACATCCGGTCAGCCTCCTTGGCGATGGCGTTTCGCGGAAACACAGGCGGCCCACCCGTATGCGCGTCGTGCCGCCGGGCCGGCCGGCGTGGGTCGGACGACCGCGCTGAGCTGGTCGTGCGCGACGTGTTCCCCGACCAGATCCGGGTGCTGACGGAGCAACCAGTCGAGCGTCTCCCGGGCCACCGTTACCCCCGCGCGGGCGGCGTGGCCCAACCAGAACACGGCTTCCGGACGATTCAGGGCGGTCCCCCGACCGCTCGCGAGACACAACCCCAGGGCCGTTTGTGAGGGCAGGTCGCCGCGGACCGCCCCGTGTCGGAACCAGCCATAGGCCGTCTGGGCATCCTGTGTGACGCCATGCCCCAGCATATACAAGGTGCCGAGCAGACCCATGGCCCGGGCATCGTTGTCTGCGATGGCAGTGTGCAGGGGCCCAAGGGCGCGGGCATAGTCCTGGCGTAACAGGGCCTGCATATAGTGAACGCGTGCCGGCGAATCCGGACTGGCGTGTTGGAAGATCGTGGCGGGGTGTGTGGTCATGACGGATTCCTCATCAGGGTTAAAGGGCGACCTGCGCCTGAAGGTCCATAGCGTGTCTTGGTTGGGGCGTCAGCTCGTCCTGGCACTGTAAAAAATTGACCCCGGTGAATCTGGAATTTCTTTCCGGAACGTTCCAGCCGCACGCATGTGTGTTGGTCGAGGGGAAGCGGGCAAAGAGCGGGGCGCATCCCCACGGGACGGTGCTTTACAAACCGTACCCAACGCCGAAAATACTGCGCTAGAATTCGCCCATTGCTGCAGTTCAGCAAAACGTTTCTCAACGGTTCTGGTTCCGGCTAACCAGCGTTCTACGGGTCGTCGAGATCGACCCGCTACTTCGGTGATTGCTTCCTGATCTCCGGACCCCGGCCAAGAATGCATTGGCCGGATGAATCGGGATTCCGTTAGCGTGCTTCCTACGCAACGTCAAACGGATCCTGCGCTCGTTGCGCAGCGTCAAGTGCATCTTTCCGGACCGTAGTGCTAGGTCCTACCTGCCCTTCACTGACCACGCGCAGGCATGTGTGTGGTACGGTGACCCGGATCCGTGAGGATCGGGGCCGCAGCTCGGAGCGATTCTGCTCCCCGACCCGCAACCCCAAAGCACTGTGGAGCGAGCAGTGTGAAATTTGGGACCGGAGTCACATGGTGCGTGTACCATTTTGGCAGGTGGCCTCTTTAGGCGTGCTGCCGAATGGTTTGGGACAACCTGTCCCCCCGCGTCATGCCACCTATCGAAGGGGGCCGTTTTTGACGGCAACTTTCATCCTAGGGATAGGTACGTCCACGCCAATCACATCCACAGATGTGCTCCGTGCGGCCAAACGATGGTGTGACATCGGCCAAGAAATAACAAAACTCACTTCACACACAACGGGATGCGGTGTCCCGTGCTCAGTCCCACCCCCCTCTGACGTGCCTTGGCCGTCAGACCGAGCAGAAACACTTACCTGAACTTCTTCGCCGCGCTGTAGGACTCCCTCCGGGAGGCTTCTTTCTCCGATGACTTTATTGATCCATGGCAGCGATTGCCGGGAGGCTTGCGCCTGTCCGCTGATCGCGTGCCGAGGATCCGGTCGTCATTACTCAACGATCACTTTTCTGAAAGAAATTTCATGCGTACTTTGAACTACCAAATCAAACAGCTGTGCTTGCGCAATCGCGACGGATCCTATGCAACCCAACTGGCGCGCGAGCGCGACCTGAGTCTCTCCGCGACACAACTCCTGGAGTTGGGCCACCGCCGCATGTCGGTACACAGCCTCAAGCCCAAACATGTGAAAGGGTTGGTGAATCGCTGGCAAAACGAAGGCCTTTCGGCCGGCACGATCAAGAACCGCATGGCCCACCTGAGATGGTGGTCAGAGAAGATTGACAAGCGGTCGGTCATTGCCAATGACAACGCGACGTATGCCATTGCCGACCGTGTCTATGTGACGAATGCCAGCAAGGCGCGAGAACTCCAAGGTGAGCAGCTGGCCAAGGTGACCGACCCCTGTACCGCGTTCGCTTTGCAGTTGCAGGCAGCGTTTGGCTTGCGGCTTGAGGAGTCGATCAAATTCACCCCAGCCTATGCCGATCAGTGCAAAAGTCTGGTGCTGAAAGCCTCGTGGTGCAAAGGCGGCCGTGCGCGCACGATCCCAGTGACCACGGTGGAACAACGGCAGTTGCTCGATGCCGTGCGTGCGTATTGCGGTGGTGCCAGCCTGATTCCCGCCGGGATCCGCTACATCGATCAGCTGCGTCGGTTCAAGTACCAATGCGCAAAGGCAGGAATCGATCACGTGCATGGCCACCGGCATGCCTACGCGCAGCAGCGTTATCGCGTATTGGCGGGATGGGAGTGTCCCGCGTGCGGCGGACCCACCAGCAAAGCGCTGACGGAGTTGCAAAAGGAAATCGATCGCTCCGCGCGTCTGCAAATCTCAAGCGAATTGGGCCATGAGCGCGAACAGATTACGGCCATCTACCTCGGTCGCTGAAAAGAAAAAGGGTCCGGCGCATGCCTTATCGAAATTGCGTCCTCTGTGTAGTTTTTACCTGAAAGGAAAAAAGTAATGGCACTCACGTTGCAAGAAAAGTGGTTCAAGTATGTCCATGGCCCCGTCCCCACCATCGATCCGGGCAAGAGTTGTGCGCAGTACTACAGCGAAGGACTGACGGGCGTCCCCGAAGCCAATGTCTGGTGCGTAATCGACAATGGCGCGCAGGGATTGCGCCTTTCCTACGAGGAAGCCGCCGCCCAGCTTCTGCGGCAGATCTTGCTGTCAAAGGGGGTTTCCAAAACCCGTCAGGCGTATCACCGAAAAGATCCGGGATCCCCCTACATCACAATCTGCCGGGTCATCGGCCTGACCGTCTTACGGGAAAACAACGACGATGATTTTGCGACAGAGATGGATGTGGTCGATCGTCAGGTTCAACGATTGCTGGCCACACCCCAGCAGCGTGGCGCACGCGATCTGCTGGCGAACTTCCCGGATCTGGGGCTGGACATCGGCGCCAATGCCATGTTCGCTGAGACACTGTCTCCTCGTGTGGCCGGGTTGCTCGCGATTGACGGGATGATCGATGAATACGCATGCCTTCATGATGGCGACTTCACTAACGCTGCCCGATCCTTCTTGCGCCGCGCCCTGGGCCCTGAGGGGTTTGCCCACGCCCGAAAAGCGCTGCTTACCGGCGATTGGAAAGAACGAATTCGCTATCAATGTCGGGTGATGGCCGTCGTCGTGTTGCGTGAGCTGAAGCCGCAGGCCAATGGCTTCAGGTTGGCGCAGGTTGACCTTACCGTACAGGAATTGCTTATGACCGATGGGGAAAGACGACAAGCGAAGCGTCGAGTACCCGAGCCCTACGGCGGCAAAGAACGGTCCCATACGGCCGAGATGCTCAGTCGGTAGATCATGCGCTCAAGCGGATAGCGAGTCAGCAGCTGGTTGAAGTCTGTTTGTCCGCTCTGGCTTTGTTCAGCAGCCGGTCACGGATGGATGCCGCCAGGTTTCGACCGGTCATGACAGGCTATCCAGATAGGGGCGCATGACGTTGGCCACACGACATACCTTGGCGTAATGCCAGAGCTCATCCCCCGTCATCCGCCTGGCGTGCCAAGCCTCGCGCAGGGCCTCGAGGGCCACGTCCAGTCCGATCTTGTTTCTGTACTTGAAACAGTCGGCAACGGTCTTGGCCACACTCGTCACGCGCACCGTAACGCCGTCGACCACATGCGCTTCAACCCCCTCCGTCAGCGCCACACCAGAGAACCGGACAATGCGCAGCGTCGGGTAATCCAGCTTGGGTGCCAGAGCCTTGTTGTCAATGGCGAGCCATACCTCGAACGGGGCTTGCGTTGTCAGGCCATGAAACCGCAGGGCGGAGAGCAGGCAAACGACCCCCTTGGGCACGCGGCGAGCTACCTCGGCAAGTGATCCGTGTTCTGATACCTGGCGGCCAGGCAGCCCGTAAAGACCTCGGCCAATCCGCTCCAGTTGTCCGCGCCGAACCGCCCGAGTCAGGGAGACCCTGGGGATTTCATGCTCTGTCAGATCGCATGGGCGAAGCAGTCCCTGGGATCGCACGAGGGCAATAAGCCGGTCGTTGGTGGTATTCATATCAGGCATTGTGTTGCACAACATCGGTAGAAGTCAAATTCTGCCGATGTCTAGGAACGGGCGTGAAGGAGCCCGCCCCCCGGAAAAGGCCTAGCACCGAGAGTGGAGGGCCAGACATCCCCATTGGTAGCTATTGGCTGAGGCTTTTTGGTGGTGGTAGAGTTTCACCCATGTACAAGCTTGACTGGGAACCAAAAGGCTTACTTCGAACCTACTCCGGTAGGGTCTCATGGGCAGAGGTCAATGAATCCATTTCCGAGGTTCATTCGGCCCCCCGATATGAAGACCTCTCCTATGTCATTAATGACTTCTCCGAGTGCGAATCATTAGAGATCACCCGAGATCAGATAGAGGACATCGCGGCTAGGGTTTCTGGTGCTGAGTATGCGCACAAGCCGCAGAAGATATTGAGGCACTTCAAGACAGCCTATGTGGCTACCTCGCCATCTATGCGGAACACAGTGACGACATTCATCAGTGCCACCATTGTCAATACCTCTGTGAATATCTTTGGGACGGTGCTTGAGGCGAGAGCTTGGGTGACGCAAGGTAAGTGATTTTCCAAAAACCGAATGATCACTTCCGCCTCACAAGAGACATACGCCGCTCCAGTCCATCCGGGGGGGGTGAGACTGACTGCAGCCACTAGATCTACCGGTAGAAGTCAAGTAAGTTGTCGCTAAAAGTTGAATTACAGCGGGGTCAATTACTGAGTCATAAGTTCTCCTGAGCAGTCGGTTTGTCAGGGTTAAGAAACACCGTAGAGACTGGTGACCATCTACGTATGCCACGCGACCAGCGGTGAGGATGCTGGGCACGGGCTTGGGCATAGAGTAGCGAGCGCTGAGTCAGCAACTGAGCATCCTGACCGGCATGACGCTGAGCCGGCGTGACGAAACCAATCGCACTATGGCGATGCTCCTCGTTATACCAAGCCACCAAGCCGACGACCCACTGGCGGGCCGCCGTGATCGACTCAAACGGGCGTACGGGCATGAGCGGGCGGTACTTCAAGGTACGAAACAACGATTCTGAATACGGGTTGTCATTACTCACCGAGGGCGGCTACGGGAAGGTTCCACACCCAAGGCCTGCATCATGGCCAGCATGGATTGTCCCTTCATTGGCGAACCGTTATCCGAGTGCAAAACCACTTGACCTGGCAATACCCCTTGCTGCGAGCAGACCTCCTGCAGCGCTTGTGCCGCCAGATCGGCGCTTTCACTCGCAAAGACATGCGCACCGACAATGTAGCGACTAAAAATATCCACAAACAGGTAGAGGTAGTAGTACTGGCCTTTGATCTGCGTAGGCAAGTAGGTGATGTCCCACGAATACAGCTGATTGATGTGAGTAGCGATGTGGGCTTTGGGCTTGTGCCGTCGCTGAGGTGCCCGTTCCAAGCGGCGGTGCGTGTGTGCTGATGGTGGTGTCGCAACAGTCGTTGAAAGGTGGACTCACTGCCCAGATAGCGGCCCTGATCGGCCAGGCGAGGCACCATTTGGCTCGGTGGCAAGTCCTTGAACTCCTGACTGTTCATGACGGCCATGATGGCGGCGCGCTCGGTGTCGGTGAGCTTGTTGTGGGGTGTGACGGCCCGACGCAGTCCGGCTTGACGGCGATCCTGGCTCAGGGTATCCAGGGGATGATCGGGAAGACGTTGGCGCTTCAGGATCTGCGTGACTGGAAGCCGGCGCGCTCAATGCCGGATCCGTCAGCGCGCGCGTTGGCACCGCTGGGGCTACCGTCGCCTGCGGCTCCTCGCGCCCGGCGGTGCCAACGCAGGAGTCGGCTCTTGGCTGAGTCGGGGACGTAACCACCGTTGCACGGTGCGACTACTCAGGCCGAGCAGCTGGCAGGCTTGATGGAGCCGTGCGCCGCTGTGACAGGCGTGTTTGATGAGCAAGATCAGGTCTTGGCGCTGTGTCAGGCCGGTCATTTTCCTCGTCCTCCCACAGCGCCTGGAACTTTTTTGCAGAACTAACAGCGCCGCTGCCTCCGCCAGCGCTTTGTCTTTGCGCCGCAATTCACGTTCCAGTTGGTCGTTCCTTTGTTTGGCTTGCCGCAAGGCGAGCTCCGCCGGCAAGTGCCCTTTGCTGGGCTGGCAAAACTCGTGATGCCACTGCCGTAGTTGCTGTTCGAACACGCCTTTCTCACGACACCAGGCATGCAGGGCCTGATCTTTGTAGCCATGGCTTTCGAGCAGCGCACTCAGACGTTCTTCAGCACTCCATTGACTCGATGCTAAATTCGTTGGCAGATGGGTAGGTTGCCCCGTGAGCGCTTGCGCTTTGTTTTGTTGCTGAATCCAGCCTTTCAAGGTCCCCAGCGAGACATTGAGTTCCTTGGCTATGTCTGCCAGTGTTCGTTCGCCTCGTGCTCTGGCTTTGCTCAAGGCCTGTTCCCTGAATTCCTCAGGGTATGCTTTCCGGTTCATTTGCTATCGCTTTCCAGCGGATCATCCGCTTCTGGGTGGGGCGACAACTATTCTGACTCAGGGGGCTACCGAGATGAATCTTCGAATTGTGCGCGCGGCGATGTGCCAGCAGCTGAAAACGTAAGGCAGCTTTCGGAGGTGCTGGGGCCATTGGCGTCAGTCTCAACGCCGCGACGCAACAAATTTACTCCGACTGTCGGCTGACCAAAAGCTGGCAGACTCAACCCGACCTTTGCACTCATAGCCGTGTTCACTCCGAATGAGTCCTATGCAATTCGAGTGGCTTTCCTGTAAATCGTGACGCATGCCGACCCTAAAACGGCGATTGACTGGGGTGCCAGGCGTCAGCCATACTCCCCGAATGCCCTTTGGATTTCCTATCCTTCCGCCGAAGCGATTGCCGGGCAGTCGGAGCGTTCCGATCTGTACACGCGCATCACGCATCTGCCCTTCCCAGGCGGCAAGCTGCTGCGCACCCCGGCGTTGGTGGCCGGCATGCTCTGGTTCCGGCTGAGGGATATGCTCTAGTGCGCTTGCTGGTCATTGAAGACAATCGCGACATTCTTGCCAATGTCGCCGATTACCTTGCAGCGCAGGGGCATATCGTTGACTGCGCGGAGAACGGCCCGGGTGGTTTGCATCTTGCGCTGACCGAGGCCTATGACCTGATTGTCCTTGATATCGGCTTGCCCGGGATGGACGGGTACGCCGTCTGTGCGCGCTTGCGCGACGCCGGCAGCAGCATCCCCATCATCATGCTCACCGCGCGCGATGCCCTGGATGATCGTCTGCACGGCCTCAAGTCGGGCGCCGACGATTATCTGGTGAAGCCGTTCGCTCTCTCGGAACTGGCGGCCCGCATTGACGCGGTGCTAAGGCGCAGTGGTGGTCATTCCCGCCAACTGCGTGTTTCGGATCTGGTACTTGATCTGGGCACGCTTCAGGCCGAGCGGTCCGGTCAGGCGCTGAAGCTCAATCCGACCTGCCTCAAGATCCTCGAACTGCTGATGCGAAAAAGCCCGGCCACCGTGCGCCGGGAAGCGCTGGAGACGGCGCTATGGGGCGATGCACCGCCCAGCAGCGACAGTCTGCGCAGCCACATGCATCTGCTGCGCCAGATCGTGGACAAGCCTTTTCCGCAGCCCCTGGTGCACACGATGCACGGTATCGGTTACCGTCTGGCCAAGGTCGATCATGGCGCGTAGGCAGGCGTTGGCGCGACGCATTGTCATCGCCTTTCGTGCCCTTACGCTGGTGGTGAGCGGCTTGTTTTCGTTGACCGTAGTCGGCGTTGTGCTTTGGGTCGAGAACGACGTAGTCAGTGAGTCCATGGATCACCAGATCAGCTCGGTGCTGAAAAGCTACCAGACGACGCAGCGCTGGCCTGAGTTGGTGGGGATACCCGTCTCTATGCGCCGGGATTGCACGAGCTTCCACCTGCCGAGTTTGCCGATGTGGCGCAAGGCTTTACTGAAATTGTCAGTGGCGATGATGCCTACTACGTGTTTCCGCAAGATCATCGACGGGCAGTCCTATATTCTCGTGCGCAATCAGGGCGAGTTTGAGGCGCAAGAGCGACTCGTTTACGCAGCGGTAATGGCGGGTTTCATTGCCTCGGTACTGCTTGCCTGGCTGATCGGAAACTTCACGGCCAAGCGTGTCTTGGACCCAGTTATTGACTTGGCGCGGCGGGTGCGCAAACGTGAGCAGTTGCATGCACTTGCTCCGGCGCTTGCGCCCGACTATTCGGACGATGAGGTCGGGCAACTCGCCGCTGCGTTTGACGCGGCCCTGGGTGAACTACGTGCGGTACTTGAGCGCGAGCGCTTATTTACCAGCGATGTCAGCCATGAACTGCGCACGCCGTTGATGGTCATTGCCAGTTCTTGCGAACTGCTGGCAGCGCGTGTGACTGACCGGGCGCGTGAGCTGGTGGGCAGTATTGATGCTGCGAGTCGCGAGATGCACGAGCTGGTGCAGG
>JADJEF010000008.1 GCA_016702335.1 Rhodocyclaceae bacterium | reverse complement strand
TTCGTGCCGAAGATAAGCGGGTGATTAGTGGTGACGAAATGGGCGATACCGCCGAGCGCAGAAGGGGCCATTCGTAACGAATATGTCCCGTCAGAAAGAAAAATGCCTGTATTCACCGCAGTAGTGATGGTAACTATGTCTGCGCCGGTGGCCCCGCCGATCCCCACCGCCCCTGCACCATTAATCACAAACGAACTTGCGTCAGGACTCGCAGAGTCCTCCCACCACCAACGCATTCCCTGCGCCTGTTTGAGTGATGGTTAGGGCTGCGCTTGCGGAGTTGGCGAGGATCGTGGTTGCACCCTTGATCGCGTGGGTGTCGGTGGCTTCTGCGTCACCGAGGGTTGCGTTTCCGGTACTGGTCAGCGTGGTGAAGGTGCCGGCTGCGGGAGTGGTTGCGCCGACTGTGCCGTTGATGTTGATTGAGGCTGTGCCGGTCAGGTTGGTGACTGTGCCTGATGCGGGAGTGCCGAGAATCGGAGCTACCAGCGTTGGCCCGGTAGCGAATACAGCCGCCCCGCTCCCCGTCTCGTCGGTCAGGATCGCCGCGAGTTGCGCCGAGGTCATCGAGGTCAGCGCGGAATTCTTCGTATTCCCGTTCGCGTCTTTGACCTGCCAGCCAGAACCGTGTGTGTAGTTCAGGCTCTCATCGGTGAGCAACGCAGCCACAATCAGCGGGTAATTCGTGCCGTTCGCATCGACCTGCACCGTGACCGTATGGCTACCGGCAAAGGTGTTTTTGATGTTGATCTGATCCACATCCCGAACGGTCGAAGCGGCAGGCGTTGAGCAGATTGTCGTCGTTGTCGCTGACGTGATCGAAGCTACTTGAGTGCCCCCGGTATAGGCTGAACTGGTCGCATCCGAGTAGCTAACGACTGACTGCGCACCGTTCTGTGCGGTGATCAGTTCTAGCGAGTAGGTGCCTGTGTTGGGTAGTCTGATCATGGTTTAGTGAGCCGCTGAGAAAGCTAGGACATAGGAAAGGTTCATTTGCTTCACGTCTGCCGAGAGGTCTTGTCCCGTTAGTGACAGATCGACTGTGGTCGTGTCAGTGACCGTAACGGCGGCATGACGGGCAGCGGTGTTGGCGGCCACATCCGTGTTATTGCTGACTTCTGTATCGAAGTCGGAGATAGTTGCCGCTGTTTGTGTGCCGGAATGGTTCGCCCTAGCCCTGTCCGTGGCGTGGTAGTGCAAGGTCGAGTCGTTACCATCGGTCAAGTCCGTGTGATTGGCTTGCGTCAAGTGGTAATAGCTGGTGCTGTTCAGCGATCCAAGCGCCGAGTGATCCACCCCGGCAGGAAGCACATCGGCGGTGATGTCTTGCCCAACTAAGGTGAGATTGACGCTAGCGCTGTCCGTAACAGTGACCGGAGTAGCCACAGCTCCCACTGCTGAGGCAAAGTCGCTAATCGTTGCGGCAAGCTGCGTGCCCGTGTGATTACCTCTAGCCCTATCTGTCGCGTGGTAGTGCAGAGTTGAATCCCCTGCATCGGTCAAGTCTGTCCAGTTTGTGCCTGTAAAGTTAGCTGAGTCTCGGTCGGTCGCGTGGTAGTGCAGCGTCGAGTCACCCGCATCAGTCAGGTCAGTGGCCTGTGTGCTCGTCAGGTGCGTGTAGCTGGTGGTGTTGATGTTCTGCAAGTCGGCATGGTTGCGTGTTGCCAGATCCGTGAGGTTCGATCCGGTGAAGTCCAGCGATGCCCAGATGATCTGCCCGGTCTGCGTCAGCCTTCGCCATAGCAGGTACATCCACCGATCAAAACCCCCGTTACCCGAGGGCGGCGGCGGGGCGAGTGGGTTTTGCGCCATACGGTCTCCAGAATGAAAAAACCGCCCGAAGGCGGTTCATGTGCTACTGTTACGGGATGGAATGGAACTCTTCTTGGAATCAGCCGGTAGCGATTGCCATCGTTTTTGCTTTCGCTAACACTGCAAAACGCTGCTTGCAGGCCATCCATAACGCGATCAAGCGCATGGACGACGGCTGGATCAAGAAAGCACTATCGCATCAATTCCATTTCCCCTGGCAGCGCCGTACCAAGCAGGCGCAGCAGATTGGGATTGTTCGCACCAAGACTACGAACTAACTCCGCTAACGGGATTGCGCCCCGATTCACTACGCCGTTGATAGCGGCTGAACCTGGGCGAGAGTAAGCGGCCATCAGAGGCAAAGCCACCGCCGCTTTGCCCGCAAGCCCCGGCCAATTCAGCGGATTCATTACATCTGACATCAATCGTCCAGCGGTTCCTGAATCAGGCACTTTTGACGGCAGCACACTCATTGCCGCATCACTGAAGTCCTGCATTCTGGCCTTGCCGGAGGCGTAAGCGCCTTTACCCGCCGACGAATCAGCCATGCGAACGGCGCTATTCAGTTGCGCCGGGGTGAATAATCCTTCATTACCCGCAGTTCCACCCATGCTTGCCGCTTTCCTGAGAATGGCGTAATCCGCATAGGCTTTGTTGATCTTTTGCAACTGGCCCGCCTCATTAGGGTTTGTTCGCTCCACCATTTCGCGCAGGTTTTGCTGGGCCTGACGTAATGCGTCACCTAGTTTTTTATCATCAGGCATCAGGCTCTTGCGATACGCTAGAGACTCTTGCCCGAGATTAGCCTCCACCTCTTTCATGGTATTTCCTGACATTCGGCCCGCAGGAGTAAATCGACTATTGACGTAGTAATCAATCATGTTGTCGAATTGGGCGGCTTTGTCCTTCGGCATGTTGGCTGACATTACCCGAAGCTGCTGCATGGCCTGATCGAAGTCAGCATCTTTTGTGATGTTGTTCAGTTTAGGCAATAGATCGTCGTAAGCGTTACCCATTGCCTGCTTGGTCGCCGCGAATCCTTCACGACCCACATCATCAATCTGCTGACCGACTTGATTGGCAACGCGATTCAGTGCCACCTCGTTAAAATCCTTCAACCCTTCTCTACGGGCATTCTGGATCACGCCACCAATAAACGGTTGCGAGGTGGCTTTATCTTCCAGTGTCTTCAAGAACCCACCAGCGTTTTGCCCAGGAGTGAGTCGGATTCCTTGCCGAGCCAACGCATCAGCATCGGAATTTCTGGCAATAGGTGAAGCGGCCCCCATGACTTTAGACAGTCCTGCGCCGGCAGCACCACCAGCAGCACCAAATGCCGCCGCTTTTGCTCGTTCTTCTATATCCCCCGGCGTCAATAGCGCCCCCTGGACGGCTCCAATCGTTGCCGCCCCCGTAACCGTATTCGCACCGGGGATTAGGGCCGTAGGCGCAAGCATGGCGACGTTGCCGGCGATGTTGCCAACGGGCGCAGAGTCAGCAATGATCTTCTGATCGCGTACCTGATTTGGATCGGTTTGACCGACCAAGCCTTTCAGCCCTTCCCATGCATTGACCACGGCAGAACCGGCCCCGGCGAGATTCCTGCCGGCCCACCCTGCATTCTCAAGCTCTTGGCGAAGTTGGTCAGGGAATGATTCAGCGCCAATTTTGATCGGGGCCGAACCCTTGCCACCAACTACCGGATCATTCGCCCATACCGGGCCATTTGCCCCGATAACGGGGTCTCTATCCCATGCGGCCATTATCGTTTAACCCTTGTCTGTCCATCAGGAGTGACGTATATCGCCCCCTTCGGCAATGCGTAATAGTCTGCATCATTCGCAACTACGGCATGATTCCCTTGCGGCGCTTGCTGAGATGGACTGCCTTGCATGCCTGTGCGATTTTTATGCACCATGTTGAATGACCCCTGCAATCTCGTTTTCGCCGCTTCGGAGTGCTTAATCAGGTTATCCAGGGCATTGCGGTACTCATCAGGCGACTGCGCGGTGCTGAGAGGCGCTAAAGCAGACTCAAGCAGTTTCAATTCCTTCTCTGAAACCGCACCTAGTGCGCCACCTGTCTTGGATGCGTCACGCATGGCCTGCAAAGTGCCAAATGCCGTCTTCGCCTTGAGTGTGTCCATCAGCGCTGTGGCGTTAGCGGCTTTACTACCGGGCACTGTCGGAAACATCGTTTGCCAGCCCGTAGCGGCATCAAGCCCGCCATGCTCTTTAAGCTGATTTGCGACAGAGGCGAGGTCATTCATCGCGGCCTCAGTCGAGGTCATTGCCGCCATGTCCTGATTGAATCTGCCTTCAGCCTTCAGATCAGCCGGCCCGCCAGGAATGGCTTCCAATCGCTCCCCATTGAAACGATACCCAGCAGGCGGCGTTTCGCCGGGGATTGGCGCACTGAGATCTCTCTCGGCCTTCTTGATTTGCAGCCCTTTGAGCACCGAGTCCATATCCTGCCCTTTATTCATGGCTTGATAGACCGTAATCTTCTGCGCCATAGGAATGGACGGGTCTTGAAGTGTCTGCATTGCCTGCTTCTGGAACATCTCTTCTGCGGTAGGCGCTGGCGCTCTCGGCCCACCCGTCATCGTCAGCGTGCGCCGTCCGTTCTGGTTCGACCAGCCGCCGGTCGTGCCGCCGCTCATCATCTTGGCGAGACGCACGTTCGCCGGGTCTTGCGGTGCTGGCATAGGCTCCGGCTGAGGCCCGCCATAGTTCGCCAACCGACGAGACTCGTTCTCATACGGATCAGGCTGCGCAAAGCTCACGCCAGGCTCAGAGTTGTCCTTCATCAAGTCGGCAAGGCGTAGCTGATTGGTCGCCATTGGTCTCTGTACCGCTCTCGGCGCAGGCGCAGGGTCAGGCTCGTTACCTGCCGCAAATTGGGCGTGCTGGTACTCTTTGTAGCGTTGAATGTCTTCAGGCGTGGCATCCATCATCACCTGCCCACCCTCATCAATCAACTGCCCACCACTGAGTCGGTACTTATCGTACCCTGCGCGTTTGTACTCATTCACCAAGTCACTGAGATTCATGGCGGCTTACCCCTTACCTTGGACGAATATTTTAGCCATTATGATTACTTCCCGTAACGAGCAGCATATATCTTAGCGTTAGCTTCGTTGGCGCTCGCAATCTTATCCGCCTCCGCTTTGTACTGCGCGGCTTGTGCTGTGGCTCTTGCTGCTTCCGATCTTGCTTGAGCATCTTGTAGCGACCCGAACATCGAAGCGTTCGCACTCATCGCCGCGCCACCCTGACCCATGCGGGTCGCATATCCGTTGTTTGCCCCTGCGGTATGGGTGTTGTAGGCATTCCAGATATTCCCCGTCCCACCGCTACCCAACCCACCAGACAGCGCACTGGTCAGATTCCCGAACATCGCATCGCGTGACCCAGAGTATCTGCCGAACAGGTCACTGAGCCGCCCGTATTGATTGTCATACTCCTGCGAGGCCATATCCTGACCGTAGCGGGTAAGCTCCGACAGTCTATTTCCTGAGTTCAGCATTCCTTTTGCGCCCATGCTCCGCTGTAGAGCCTCCTGCCCTTGGTTCAATCGGAACTTATACGCGCCGGTCTGCTTAATGCTGTCAGGGTTATCGAGCAGATCGGCCAGTCGCTTCTCTATGCCGTTATACCCCATTCCAGCCACAGAGGAAGTTCCCATACCCCCACCAGCAGACGCGCCCGTACCTGTCGCATAGCCAAAGAGCTTGTCGTACTGCGTCATCGCGTTCTGACGGTCGAGGATATCCATCGACTTCGCATGCCCCAGTACATCACCCCACTGACTATTTGCTTGGCGACCCGTCTGCGCCTGAATTCCGGCCATCTCTTGATCGTTCTGGAGTTGCCACGCTTCACGTCGGGAGGCTTCGGCGGCACGTTGCGCCTGCTCCGCTGCGGCTTGCTGCTGCAGTTTATATGCCCGATCATCGTTTAGCAGACTCCGTTGAAACTCACCCAATCCCAATCCATACCCATCATCAAAATTAACCACACCCATAATGATTCTCCTTAATTGACTTCCAGAGCTTCGACTCTGAACAAGTAATTTTTAAGATGCAACAGTTCAAACGAGCGTCGGCTGTAATCGCCTAGCCGTCTGACTCTTGACCGCTCCACCCCTAGCTGTACCGGACGAAACGTGCTGTAAGTTTGATAGTCATCGTCGGTATATCTCAGCGACAAAACAGAATCGATTTTGTCTCCAATCACTTCCGCTGACCCCATCGTCTTGCGTCTTGCGTCACCCCCGTCCAGCTTCGGGGTGCGGATTCGGGCAGCAATAGCCGCCGATGTATCGGTATAAGCTGTCTGGGAGAATTCATACAGTGCGCCACTGGTCGCGTCCTGCATATACTGACGTCCACCCGAACGAGTGGATGCCACTACAGGGAAAACGCCTTCGGTGTAAAGCTGGATGGTCACTGGCCCATCGTAGTCAGTGACAGTGGTTTGGAGTCGGCATGTCGTATCTGTGCAGTTGGTAGCGACATGAAACCCATTTACCGAGGCGCTCCCCCCAGTAATCTGGAAGATATCATCCTCCACGATTTCCCCACTAGGGAAGGTCAGAACTCCACTGAGAATACTTCCCGCGAATGTGCTGCCGGATATGACCAACGAAGTGAAGATCGACCACTGTTTAGTAGAGAAGTCGAACACCAACGTATTTTCAATCGTGCCGAGAGTTAGGCCGTACAAGAGGTGTGACCCCACCTTAGCTGTCCAGGAGGACACGGCGGCTAGATCGTCTTGATCCAGTATCTTCTCAACATTCGGCGTACTGATTGGAACGGCAGTTGTGCCGCTAAGGGCCTGGATGCTTCGCCCGAATCCGTCAGACGTCTGAGCAAGAAACACCACGTAACTACCTACGGTCTGCACTGAGTTTTCAGACGCGCAGCCCATTTCGAGATACGCATTGCTTACTGGCGAGAGAATTGACCCCGTAGGGTTTGCTGCATCGTAGAAAAACTCGATCCCCCGCTGCTTAATCGCTACAACGTAGTTATTCATCTTGGTCAGATAGACACCATCCGACGAGTCGATCTGAGATGAGATAAAGTCCAGCGCCGCCCAAGTGAGCGCATCCTCTAGCGCCGACTGATAGATTTCCCCTATCCGGTTCATCACAAAGAACCGACCATCAAGGAACACGACTCCACGGCAGGTATTGGCCGGGTAATCCGCATCGACAATCTGTGTCGTGGTGTATGGGGTACTCGTCGTTCCGCTGTAGGTTGTCGGGGTAATGCCGTTTTCGTACTGTGCAGCGTATATCGCTATTTCATCTGTATTGACAGCAAGTTTGACGCCGATAGATACCGTGCTGTCACCTACCGCAGCGGTCGCGTTGTATCGTGTCCAAGTTCCCGTGATAGCCGTCACCACAAACGACCCGTCAGGTGATGTAATGCTGATCGCCCCGGTTCCAGTAATTCGTTTGATGTAGATGCTGAACACGCGGTTATTGTTTCCATCTGTCAGCGTAATCGGCTGAAGCACCGTGGCGTTGTTCGCGGTCGCCAGCACATTGAACGCATCCGTGCCAAGCGTCGGATCAGTCTGCCCACCTGTGAGTGTGGCAGTTGTCGCTACCCACGGGGTTGTGTCAAAGTCGGTCGATTGCAATAGCAGATTGCTGCTTTGAGAAAGCACCCAGGCCGCCGTTTTAGACTTGATGATGAGTTGTGTCACGATACGTCCTGTGCGAAATCAAAGAATGAATCGGACAAGGTAGATACTGGCCGGGTTGCCCCGCGCACAATGTTCCCGCCCTTTACTGCCATCCGTATCTCGCCAAGATCAGAAATGATCATCCCGGACAGCGCAGTGCCGTCCCTAGAGACATTCCAGTTGTAGGTCGATACAAAACCGTCAGGCAATGGGCTTATTAGCTCCACACCTCCGGCTGCTGTCCATGACCACGATAATTTCGCGCTGGATGTGGCGGACGTACCAGCAATGATCGAGCAGTCGGACGAGGCCGAAGTCGCCACATGACGATCCCAACTAGCCGCAGGGGAAAGTTGCAGATACGTCCATCCTGCGGCGGCTGTCCAGATGAACGAGGAGTGACCAATATCTTCAAAGTCGCCGCTACCGTAGATCGTGAGGCCGTCATCCGATACACCCATGTATTCGGGGATTTCGTTCGACCCTTGTGTGATGCAGCACTTGTAGTACGAGCTACCTGTAGGAGCGTAGACCGAGGGTGATGCCGCTGTTTCGTACTGGGCAAACGCCACTTCCACAACATCCCCAAGTACCGCCAGTTTTATTCCTATCGCTACACTGCTCGGCGCAACGCTTTGGGTCGTGCTGTACCGCACCCACGAACCTGTCACAGCAACGACATCGAAGCCGGAACCATTGGCCGTGATGCTCACATCGCCCGTACCTGTGACACGGCGAACGTAGATGCTGAACGTCCGATTAGCGGTAGCGGTCTGGATGGGTACAGTCTGATATACCGTTCCATCATTGGCTGTGGCTTCAATAGTCTGAGCATTGCCCCCTGAATCCGGGTCAGTAGCGCCAGTTGTCACCGTACAGTCTGTCGCTACCCACGGCAATTCAGTCAGCAACTGTGATCGCCAAAGCATATTGACCCCGGAGGGTAGCCGAGGAATGCGAACCATTCCTGTGCCGGATGTCCATTTGAACACCTGCCCTTTACCGTAGATCGGGTCATACGCCATGCCGACGATCACTGTGCCGTCAGGAGTAATCGCCATTGCAGAGCAGAGATGTTCTGCCAACGTCGGAGGAACCCCAAGCGTTCCGTCTGTGCCGAGAGCAGTCAGTACCCCTAGCGGTGTGCAGGTCACGGCACGTAACTGTGATGTACCTACCCCACTCTCACCATAAGCTGTGACTCCGCGAATGATGGAGGTGTAATTCACTAGGCCGACAAGCAGAGGCAGCAGCGGTTCTACCCACTGAAAACCGTATCGTTCTGTCCAGAAGAACGACTGCCCTTGACTCGCTGTAGGTTCTTCAAGCACCTTGTACCTCCCTGAAACCAACAGCGGAGTTCCCATCGAACCCTGCCTGCAACACCCTCAGAATACCCACTGAGTTCACAGTTCCGATCACCGTCTTTGTGCCGTCATTGTTGATTTTGATGACATTGCCGCCAACCTCAATCCCGAACACCTCTCCACTCTCAGCCATCACATGAGGGATAGCGTAGGTTGTGATGCTGATAGGGGATAGTCGATACTCCTTGCGAATCTTCCCACGCAAAGCCGAATGTCGTATCTGCCATGATCAGTCCGTTATGTAATTGACGCCGATGACCTTGATGTTGGCGTACCCTTCTTGAGTCGCCCCAAGAGTCACCATCCCGCGCCCGACGAATTCATAGTCATAGATATAGCTGAACCCACTGAACTCTCTTGCAGTGATTCCGTAGATCAGCGGCACTTCTATCTCTTGAATGGAGGGGAACGCAGTCACATCCTCGGGCGGATCAACAATGATCAAGTCTGTACCATAGATGCTCAGTAACGTACCGTTGAAATCAACGATCCCATTTCCTTGTGCGGGTGTCGCCGTGGTTTCCTGAAGGGCAAGCGCCGGACGTATCTCGGCATGACTCACCCCGATAGAAGTTGCATTCACCAGCATATTCGTCATCCGACCATTGCTGTCAGATGATCCATCCTTGGTAGATAACTTGGGAACGAGAGGAAGTCTCATGCGGATTGGGCGAAGTCTTTCATCCCCGCGCTGATTGTGGCAATCTCAACCCCCTCGATATACAGCTTTGTACCGAAGGAGGTCACTAGGCTCCCGTTGAACTCAACAATGTTGTTCCCTGCTGCTGCGGTGAATGAGGTGTTGAGCGTCAGTCCTGGGCGCAGTGTGGCTAACTGAATACCGTCCTCCGCTTCGATCAATAGGTTCTTGCACAAGCAGTCTTTCTCATCTGTACCGTCACGACTGTCTATCGGCGGGACTAATGGCAAGCGCATTAGATAAGCCCCTTAATCACCGGCATAGATATCGCCGCGACGGTTCCCATTGATGGAGAGTTCCGAATAGGCAATGATTTGGCGGGAATTGATCTTCTTGAGTGCGGCAAGGGATTCGCGGGCAATCTTGGCGACTTCCTGCGATACGGTCTTTTCGTACTCGGGGGCGACCTCGATAGCGAGGTTGTACGCTAAGGCGCGCTCATAGCCCGGTGGAAGCGTGACCGTAGTCTCCACCGCGGCTAAGGCGCTCAGGGACTGTCCACATGGTGACATGCAGGACGTTCGCGGTACTTGGCACCGGCCAAATGTTGATATTCCCCGTGGTGACTGCCGAGTCGTAGTAAAGAAACTGCGGAATGTCCGAGGTCGTGGTCTTGTCGGGGATAGCGTCAAACCGAGCCTTATCGACTACCTCAACCGGGAAATCGATCGATCCCGCACGACAAAACACGCTCTCGATCTTTACCGGACGAGTCGTGTTGATATTCCCGCCTGATCCGATGGTGTAGCTGGCGTCCGTAGGGGTCAGCGTGAGCGTGGATTCGCTCAGGGCATAGACCATCAGCCGGTCATTGCGCCACGAATCAATCATGGCATTCAACGCGGTCAGAGCGTCTGTACCTTCGTCCGTAGTCGGGGACTCACCCGAGGCAATCGCCCCGATGAGCCTTAATGCTCGGTCGATAATGGTCTGTGCGGTGGCCATGACTTAACGGGGCCGCTCTTCCCAAGTCATCGAGAACACCAAGGCGTTTGTAGTCGCCGCTGTGGTGTAGCTGGCGAGGAATGAACCCGGAGGCACAATGATCGACTCGTTAAGCTCAATGACGATACCGGGCTGCAAGCCGTAGCCGGTTGTCGCGACCGAGCCAATGCAGCCATACGTCTCGATCAGCAATGGGGTTGAAATCGTCGCGCCGGCGGAGGCGGTGGCTTTAGCGACAATCCCCGAGCCGAGGTTACGATTGATCGGCGTCAATGATCCCGCAGCGACTCCTACGCCACCCATCAGACCGACTGAACCGGCCACACCTACCGCTGTTTGTGTGCAGGTGAATCGCTTCAGGATCAGATCAACGCCTGATGTAGAGGGATTGGCAATCGCCAGTCCGGTAAAGGTCGTTGCGAGTCCGGCAGTCGTTGAGACGACGGCTTGATTGCAGACGCTAAAGATGCTGCCGAGTTTCGGTTTGTACATGGTTAGCCCTTCTTGGCTGGTCTGCCGCGTTTCTTGGGTTGTGGTTGAGTCGGTGCCGGAACTTCCGGCTTGGTTTGCTGCTTCCATCCTCGCGCCATCAGATGCTTTAGGTCGGCAAGGGAATGCACCGGGCATCAGTGCCCCGTTTTCTCTAGGACGTCGAACATTCCTGAGCCTCCGGGCTGCTTGAGTAGATAGCGGTGAAAATTCCCCTTGAATTCTTCCGTGGGTAAGTGGTGATTGATGTTCCTGTCTGGGATTAACCAGATATCGCCACACTTCTCGCGCCACCGTTTGGCAAAGGCGTAATCCTCGCCATACCAGGTGTGATCCATGACGCCGTGATTGAACAAGTCCACCATCGGCGCGCACTTCTCGCCGTAGGTCAGTTCGGGGTAATTCATGATGAAAGTATTCACCCCTGCCCGCGTGATCTTGAGAAACCCAGCAGGGATGGAATGCGCTCTAATGCAGCCGTCTTCGCGCACAATCGGCGTGCCGTCGATACCGGGGAAAATCGCCCCATGTATTCTTCGATTGGCCCTTTGAATCGGTACGTCCCCGCGACCATCGCCCTTTGTCTCGATCAACCTCAACAGATCGCCGGAATCCCATGACAGATCGTGATCAATGAAGACAACCACCGTCGCCTTGGCGTCAAGCGCCTTGCGCAGCATCATTGATCGAGCCGCAGAAATATACGGGCAGCCAATCTGATACACCGCCGCGTGATCCCATCCTGACGCTTCCAGTGCAGGCAATGAGGCTTCGAGCGAATCGAGCGTGACCCGATAGGCTTGGAGATCGTCGGGATACAAAACACCACTTTCTTTTCTCGTCTTCCTTGAGTGCCTGCGACGGGAAATTAAATGGCGTGGTGTAGGAGCTTGAATTCATGCGCGAGTCCTGGTTGTTCGCAAAAAAGGGGGAGCCGAAGCCCCCGCGTTTACACACCGTCGCCCAAACACCCAGACCGATCAGGGTGTTTGAACTTCGTGCGCCCAAGCAAGCTGGGTAGCGCCGAAGTCCGACGAGGACGATATCCCGATGTGGCATGCAGCGCCGAAGAATAGGGACGCTGAACCACCGGAACCTTGCCGTAAAAGCCAAGTTTGTCCGAGGCTGAACCGCCCATCTGGGAACCATCGGCAGAGCCGTAGTCAATCCGTTCGTATGTAGCCATTTGAATTTCCTTTCAAGAATTGAAAAGGGGCCGTAGCCCCTTTGGTTTGCTTAGTTGTACACACGACAAGCGACATGCCCATTCGACGCAGCGCAGCCAATCCAGCAAAACACTCAATTCGCATAAGCAATTCGTCATTGCGAATGTCACTGGCTTGCCACACGCGCAGGCTCAGACCGTCCTGCCTACGACGCACACTCTTTGGCGGCATCGTCCATCAGCGGCAAATCAGCCGTGACGAACTGGAACGCCTCTTTGTGGTACATCAAGGGCTGGACGTAGGTCTTCGACGCTGTACCGAAGAACGTAACCGCTGCGGTCGTGGTCGGCAAGCCGGACACGTTCTGCAACGCACCAGAAGCCGATGAGTAGATCGCTGGCGAGAACGTCACCGCTGTGGTCGTTGAACTAACAACAGTGAATTGCTTCAGGTGGCTATAGGCCGTCTTGGTCTCGGGATGCACGTCATAGACGCCCGCGATGGTGAAGACCATGCCAGCCACCGCGGCCGCGCTGAGTGTCGCCACAGTGATATCGGTATCGCCCTCAATCACGGTGTAGGTGTCCAGCGTGGTGGCTACGTCAGCCGCGTTAGGCATCGACCATACGCGCTCATTCTCGTAGTAGTCAGCCATCGCGGTACGAGCAATCGCTCTCTTTGTACTGCTCACTGATGGCGCTGGAAGGATTGAAAATACGTCGCCCATGCCATTAACCAGCGAACCCATCGTTACCGAATCCACTTGAATCGAGCGATCACCTTTGGGGGCAAGGCACTGATTCAGACGAGCGCGAGCTTTTCCGGGTACGTCAAGGGTGGTAATCGCGGTGTTATCCGTGCCCACCAGGTTGTAGGTAGCCTTGGACGCGTAAGCCAAGAAGTCGGCCTCGATCCCTGACACCGGTCCATGGTGCTAATGAATTGGCATTTTCGCGAGCGACGCTGAGCTTCGCGTCATCATATCGATGGTATCGAGAACTATTCGAGGTCTTTCCTTTCGGCTCCGCCGGCGTTAGAAAAATGGGATTAGCGGCGTGGGCGATCTACCGTTTGCGCCACTCGGCAAACTCCTTGTCGGTCAGGAAGACGCGGTCTTTGTTGGTTGTCGCTTTGACGCCTGACCGGTTCGACAGGAGGTGATACGTTGGATTCGCGTGCTACCGTCGGGCCAGTAACTTGTCCTCAATTCGCGTGAGTGCGCGTACCGTCGCCACTGACCTCATTTCGGCAATGCCTGCCGCTTCGTCCGGGTGAGTAGCGAGGGTAATAGGCCAACGGGCCGGCGTCCGACTCCATGATCGCCTGTTGCATGGGTGCCGTCATTGGCACGTCTGCATTACCAATCACATCGCGGAAGTCAGGCATTTCGGCCTCTGCGGTGGCTATCCCATTGTTCCAGCTATCAAACGGTTCGAAGCCGCGCCGTCTGCGCTCGTTCCTCTGCCTGGACGCTGGTTTCACGCTCCGGTGAGTGTTGGATTAATTTTCTTGTCTGCGATGAATTCCGCTTTCGCGGCGATGTACGCATCAGAAGTTATCGAAGTCCTCAGATTTCGGTTCGCCTTGTGGAGCTTGCCGTTGAGGTTCCTGCCGCGCTCCCGCTGTAGAGCGATCTGCCGCAATTCGGCGGTTTCTCGTTCATGCTTGGCGCGCTCCTTGCAATCCTTCGTTCAATCTGTCGATCAAGGTCAGCCTGCGGCGTGAAAGTCTTGGCCGGCTTTTTCTTCCAGTGCGACTTCAGGAGTTTCCGGGTTGTGCTTCTAGGACTGCCTGTACTACTACCTCCGTGGGAGTGACTTCGATAACTTCGTCGGACATTTATTACCCGCTTTCGGCGCTTCTCAGCGTTAGAAAAACCTAGATATTCATCTAGTCGGTCAGGGATTCCCCTGCGATTCGTTA
>JADJEF010000007.1 GCA_016702335.1 Rhodocyclaceae bacterium | reverse complement strand
CCACCACAAACGCATTCCCTGCGCCTGTTTGGGTGATGGTTAGGGCTGCGCTTGCGGAGTTGGCGAGCAGTGTGGTTGCGCCCTTGATGGTGTGCGTGTCGGTGGCTTCGGCGTCACCGAGGGTGGCGTTTCCGGTACTGGTCAGGGTGGTGAACGTGCCTGCTGCCGGTGTCGTTGCGCCGACTGTGCCGTTGATGTTGATCGAAGCTGTGCCGGTCAGGTTGGTGACTGTGCCACTGGCGGGAGTGCCGAGAATCGGAGCTACCAGCGTTGGCCCGGTAGCGAATACAGCCGCCCCGCTCCCCGTCTCGTCGGTCAGGATCGCCGCGAGTTGCGCCGAGGTCATTGCAGAGAGGGCTGAATTCTTCGTATTCCCGTTCGCGTCTTTGACCTGCCAGCCCGAGCCGTGGGTGTAGTTCAGACTCTCATCAGTGAGCAACGCAGCAACAATCAGCGGGTAGTTCGTACCGTTCGCATCGACCTGAACCGTGACCGTGTGGCTACCGGCATAGGTATTCTTGATGTTGATCTGATCCACATCCCGAACGGTCGAAGCGGCAGGCGTTGAGCAGATCGTGGTCGTGGTAGCTGAGGTGATCGAGGCAACCTGCGTGCCCCCGGTATAGGCTGAACTGGTGGCGTCCGAGTAGCTAACGACCGACTGCGCACCGTTCTGTGCCGTGATCAGTTCTAGCGAGTAAGTGCCTGTGTTGGGTAGTCTGATCATGGTTTAGTGAGCCGCTGAGAAAGCTAGGACATAGGAAAGGTTCATTTGCTTCACGTCTGCCGAGAGGTCTTGGCCTGTTAGGGATAAATCCACTGTGGTCGTGTCAGTGACCGTGACGGCGGCATGGCGGGCCGCGGTGTTGGCGGCCACATCCGTGTTATTGCTGACCTCTGTATCGAAGTCGGAGATAGTTGCCGCTGTTTGTGTGCCGGAATGGTTCGCCCTGTCTCTGTCCGTGGCGTGATAGTGCAGAGTCGAGTCGTTACCATCGGTCAAGTCCGTGTGATTGGCTTGCGTCAAGTGGTAATAGCTGGTGCTGTTCAGCGATCCAAGTGCGGAGTGATCGACTCCAGCAGGAAGCACATCGGCGGTTATGTCTTGCCCGACTAAGGTCAGATTGACACTAGCGCTGTCCGTGACTGTGACCGGAGTCGCAACGGCTCCCACTGCTGAGGCAAAGTCGCTAATCGTTGCGGCAAGCTGCGTGCCCGTGTGATTACCTCTAGCCCTATCTGTCGCGTGGTAGTGCAGAGTTGAATCCCCTGCATCGGTCAAGTCTGTCCAGTTTGTGCCTGTAAAGTTAGCTGAGTCTCGGTCGGTCGCGTGGTAGTGCAGCGTCGAGTCACCCGCATCAGTCAGGTCAGTGGCCTGTGTGCTCGTCAGGTGCGTGTAGCTGGTGGTGTTGATGTTCTGAAGATCGGCATGGTTCCGAGTCGCCAGATCCGTCAGGTTCGATCCGGTGAAGTCCAGCGATGCCCAGAGAATCTGCCCGGTCTGCGTCAGTCTGCGCCATAGCAGGTACATCCACCGATCAAAACCCCCGTTACCCGAGGGCGGCGGCGGGGCGAGTGGGTTTTGCGCCATACGGTCTCCAGAATGAAAAAACCGCCCGGAGGCGGTTGGTGTGCTACGATTTACGGATGTATGAATCTCTAGTTATTGGCGCTGCGTTAGCCTTGTGCGCCCTGATCAATAAAGGTCAGGAATGGCTCGAACGTAAATACAAGCACACAATCATGGGCCGCGAATTCAATTTGCGAGACCTCTACCAAAATAAGCCCCGGCCACCGCCGACGCCCCGCCAGGACGTTTAAGGTCTTGACGCATCAGGTCGCTTAATGACAACGGCTTGAACTGCACCCCTGATAGCTGATTATTAGCGGCTGATGCGTTTTGCATTGCGCCAATGCCTTTCAGCGCGAGACCCTTTGCCCCGCCGCCAACAGGTAGTGCGTTCATCATTCTTGCAATCATTTGTCCAGTGCCGCTATTGGCTGCGATCACGCCACCAGGCTGATTCATGATATTGCCCCCAGCACGAAGGATGGCATTCAGTTCGCCCCACTTCGCACCAAACAAGGCCCGGCCATTTTCAGGGCCGATCTGGTCGAGTGCTTTGCGAAGCCCTGCCTGAGAATACTTGCCGCCCATTTCACCCTGTAGTGTTGCGGCGTCACGAACGTAAGCTGCGGCTGCGTTGCGAAGGTCGCCAATAGCGTTCGTCCCATATTGAGCGTCACTTGCGGCAATTGCCTTTAGGTCATTGACGGTTATCCCTTTGATCAGGTCAGGCAGCTTCTCAGGGGTAAACTTACCGGACGTAACCATCTGGTGAAGTTTTGACCCTTCTTCAAAGTCAAATCCCCTCTTAGCCGTTTGCCTCGCATTCGCAAAGGCATCAGCGACCGCCTGCTGACTGCCCATATTGCTTCCGGCAGGCACAGGCATGGTATTCGGGGTGAGTTGCCCGTAACCAGTGATGGCGTCTCCTAGATGTTTCTTGACCGTCTGTAGCTCAAACTTCATCTGAGGATCTGTAGCGTTTCTGATCAGCCCATTAATGGACTTGAACCGACGCATAGCGGAGTCCATCGTAAATGGCTCGGTTTGCAGATCATTAATCCAATTCAGCACCTTCGGGGGAAGTTTATCCCCAGCCTGCGCGTCATCTAGGGCAGTAGAAACAGCATTCGTAAATCGCGCCTTGTCTAGCGGCAAATCCTTCCCGGCCATGCTCCTGAGATTGGCGTAAGCCGCATCAGTTGCCTGAGCTAGTTCGTCTGCTTTCGCTGAGATATTCCCGGCAAAACGAGTCCCTAGTGCGTAATCGGATTCATTCGGGGCTATCCCTTGAATCTTTGAATTGAGTTGCTGTAACGCATTGCTCCACCGCTGTGTGACTTGCGGGCTAACGCCCTGTAGTTCATGCGCCTGCACCCAATCCATAGGGTCGCGCGTTTGCCATCCTTTTAATGGATTGGTAATCCCTGCTGTCTGAAAATCAGCCATGCGCTGCGCTACTTCCGGCGTGATCTGTTTATTTGCCTGTAGCGCATCCCCAACCATCTTACGAAGTGCTTGCTGGCCTGCGTCCGGCATAGACTGATACTGCTCTTGCGTAATTCCAAGCCGCGTAATCATTGCATCCAAGTCAGCAGCCTGAATTGGCTTGAAGCCCTGCGCTACCTGTGCCGCTTTGTCGTATAGAGCCTTTCCTGCCGATCCGATAGCTTTACCTGCGCCATACCCAAGCGCCCCACCTGCTGCGCCAACTGCGCCCGCTGTCGCCCGCTCCGATAGATCGCCTGGTGTAGTGACAGCAGCAAACCCCGCCCCCGCCCCCGCCGCTAATCGTAATGTTTGGGGCGCAGTAAGTGACCTGCCTGATACGTTGAGGATGTTTGCGATGGTTCCGGCCACAGGGCCGCCCGTCGCCGGAACTAAACTGCCAAGAGCCTGTAACCCTCGTCCGCCTAGGTACGCCTGACCAGCCATCCCGACAACATCACCAGCGAGTGACGCCTTCGGGTTTTCAGCGTTGTTTGCTTGCGATAACGCTTCCCAATCGGCATAGGTCTTGTCGCCCACCAGCCCAAGCGCGTTACCCGTCTTCGCAACGGTTGTGCCGATCTGAGACAGAAACGAATCCATCGGGCTGCCGGCAACTTCGTTTCGTAGTTGATTAGTGAACGAAGGCGTTTGTGCAGATGGCTCATCGTCAGGATCAATAAAGCCACTCCCGATATCGTCATCAGGATCAATAAATCGAGCGCCCATAGCTAACCCCTAAACTTTTTGAGATACTCCGCTTCCAGCGCCGCCCCTGACATGCCGGGATTCTTCGCCTTCGCCCGTGCGAGCCAATCAGTTTTATGTGCAGGGCTACCTGGAGGCGTTACGGTGTTTACCGATCCACCTGCGGCCCTAACTGCCGCCCCGCCGCGATTGCCCGCGTTCAATTCAAAGCCAGCAATCGCCGTCTCTCGATTCTCGGCTTTTTGCCTTATGACATCTGGCGAATCCCCCGGCTGTGGGAAATACTGCTTTGTTGCGTTGGCGAATTCATCCGGCCCAATTGCTGCGCCTGATTCTTGGCGCAATACGGCATTCACGAAGTCCCGTTGCGCTTGATCTACTTGCTGCTGCTTGGGGCTTTGCGTCCAGTTTGATAGCGTTCCCAGCCCTTCACCAGCCCACGGTACTGCCTCAAGGGATCGTTTAATCATCCCAGGTTGAACTTTCCCGCCATTTCCAACTGAGTTAAGTATCCCGTGCGCCACTGCTGCGCGAGTACCAAACGCAGTCGATTTACCTTGAAACTCGGTCAGCGGCTTGTCTGCCTGATTCCTTGGATCAGCCGGCCCGCCAGTAATAGGCACTAAATCGCCGGATGGCGTAAAGCGATAGCCAGCAGGCGGCTTTTCGCCGGGGATTGGCGCATTGAGATCTCTCTCGGCCTTCTTGATTTGCAGCCCTTTGAGCACCGAGTCCATATCCTGCCCTTTATTCATGGCCTGATAGACCTGAATCTTCTGCGCCATAGGAATGGACGGGTCTTGAAGTGTCTGCATTGCCTGCTTCTGGAACATCTCTTCTGCGGTAGGCGCTGGCGCTCTCGGCCCACCCGTCATCGTCAGCGTGCGCCGTCCGTTCTGGTTCGACCACCCGCCAGTCGTGCCGCCGCTCATCATCTTGCTGAGACGCACGTTCGCCGGGTCTTGTTGAGCCGGCATAGCCTCCGGCTGAGGCCCGCCATAGTTCGACAACCGACGAGTTTCGTTCTCATACGGATCAGGCTGCGCAAAGGTCACGCCAGCCTCTGAGTTATCCCGCATCAAGTCGGCAAGGCGTAGCTGATTGGTCGCCATTGGTCTCTGTACCGCTCTCGGCGCAGGCGCAGGGTCAGGCTCGTTACCTGCCGCAAATTGGGCGTGCTGGTACTCTTTGTATCGCTCAATATCTTCAGGCGTGGCGTTCATCATGACCTGCCCGCCTTCGTCAATCAACTGGCCGCCGCTTAGACGATATTTATCATAGCCGGCGCGTTTGTACTCATTCACCAAGTCACTGAGATTCATGGTTGATTACTTCCCGTAACGAGCAGCATACATTTTGGCGGTAGCTTCGTTGGCACTCTTAACCTTGTCTGCCTCCGCTTGGTATTGTGCCGATGCCGCAGTAGCTTTTGCTGCTTCCGACCTCGCCTGTGCATCTTGCAACGAACCGAACATCGAAGCATTAGCATTCATCGCTGCACCGCCCTGCCCCATGCGAGTCGCATATCCGTTGTTTGCCCCTGCGGTATGGGTGTTGTAGGCATTCCAGATATTCCCCGTCCCACCGCTACCCAGCCCACCAGACAGTGCGCTGGTCAAGTTGCCAAACAGTGCATCCCTCGACCCTGAGTATTTGCCGAACAGATCGCTGAGTCGCCCGTATTGGTTGTCATACTCCTGCGATGCCATATCCTGACCGTAGCGGGTAAGCTCCGACAGTCTATTTCCTGAGTTCAGCATTCCTTTTGCGCCCATGCTCCGCTGTAGAGCCTCCTGCCCTTGGTTCAATCGGAACTTATACGCGCCGGTCTGCTTAATGCTGTCAGGGTTATCGAGCAGATCGGCCAGTCGCTTCTCTATGCCGTTATACCCCATTCCAGCCACAGAGGACGTTCCCATACCACCGCCAGCAGACGCGCCCGTACCTGTCGCATAGCCAAATAGCTTGTCGTACTGCGTCATCGCGTTCTGACGGTCGAGGATATCCATCGACTTCGCATGCCCCAGTACATCACCCCACTGACTATTTGCTTGGCGACCCGTCTGCGCCTGAATTCCGGCCATCTCTTGATCGTTCTGGAGTTGCCACGCTTCACGTCGGGAGGCTTCGGCGGCACGTTGCGCCTGCTCCGCTGCGGCTTGCTGCTGCAGTTTATATGCCCGATCATCGTTTAGCAGACTCCGTTGAAACTCACCCCATCCCAATCCACCCATAATGATTCTCCTTAATTGACTTCCAGAGCTTCGACTCTGAACAAGTAATTTTTAAGATGCAACAGTTCAAACGAACGGCGGCTGTAATCGCCTAGACGTCTGACTCGTGACCGTTCCACCCCTAGCTGTACCGGACGAAACGTGCTGTAAGTTTGATAGTCATCGTCGGTATATCTCAGCGACAAAACAGAATCGATTTTGTCTCCAATCACTTCCGCTGACCCCATCGTCTTGCGTCTTGCGTCACCCCCGTCCAGCTTCGGGGTGCGGATTCGGGCAGCAATAGCCGCCGATGTATCGGTATAAGCTGTCTGGGAGAATTCATACAGTGCGCCACTGGTCGCGTCCTGCATATACTGACGTCCACCCGAACGAGTGGATGCCACTACAGGGAAAACGCCTTCGGTGTAAAGCTGGATGGTCACTGGCCCATCGTAGTCAGTCACAGTAGTCTGGAGTTGGCAGGTCGTGTCTGTGGAATTGGTGGCAATATGAAACCCATTCGCCGCAGCACTTCCCCCCGTAATCTCAAAGATATCATCCTCCACGATTTCCCCACTAGGGAAGGTCAGAACTCCGCTGAGAATACTTCCCGCGAATGTGCTGCCGGATATGACCAACGAAGTGAAGAGCGACCACTGTTTAGTAGAGAAGTCGAACACCAACGTATTTTCAATCGTGCCGAGAGTTAGGCCGTACAAGAGGTGTGACCCCACCTTAGCTGTCCAGGAGGACACGGCGGCTAGATCGTCTTGATCCAGTATCTTCTCAACATTCGGCGTACTGATTGGAACGGCAGTTGTGCCGCTAAGGGCCTGGATGCTTCGCCCGAATCCGTCAGACGTCTGAGCAAGAAACACCACGTAACTACCTACGGTCTGCACTGAGTTTTCAGACGCGCAGCCCATTTCGAGATACGCATTGCTTACTGGCGAGAGAATTGACCCCGTAGGGTTTGCTGCATCGTAGAAAAACTCGATCCCCCGCTGTTTGATCGCTACGACATAGTTGTTCATCTTGGTCAGATACACGCCGTCCGACGAGTCGATCTGGGATTGAATAAACTCCAGCGCCGACCATGTGAGCGCATCTTCCAGCGCCGACTGATATATCTCCCCTATCCGGTTCATCACAAAGAACCGACCATCAAGGAACACGACTCCACGGCAGGTATTGGCCGGGTAATCCGCATCGACAATCTGTGTCGTGGTGTAGGGGGTACTGGTCGTACCGGCGTAAGTTGTCGGCGTGATACCGTTCTCATACTGTGCGGCGTAGATTGCTATCTCATCCGTATCCACCGCGAGCTTGACCCCGATAGATACGGTGCTGTCACTGACGATTGCCGTCGCGTTGTAGCGTGTCCAGACCCCTGTGATCGCCGTTACTACGAACGATCCATCAGGAGCGGTGATGCTGATCGCTCCGGTTCCGGTAATGCGCTTGATGTAGATGCTGAACACGCGGTTATTGTTTCCATCTGTCAGCGTAATCGGCTGAAGCACCGTGGCGTTGTTCGCGGTCGCCAGCACATTGAACGCATCCGTGCCAAGCGTCGGATCAGTCTGCCCACCTGTGAGGGTAGCCGTTGTCGCTACCCACGGGGTTGTGTCAAAGTCGGTCGATTGCAATAGCAGATTGCTGCTTTGAGAAAGCACCCAGGCCGCCGTTTTAGACTTGATGATGAGTTGTGTCACGATACGTCCTGTGCGAAATCAAAGAATGAATCGGACAAGGTAGATACTGGCCGGGTTGCCCCGCGCACAATGTTCCCGCCCTTTACTGCCATCCGTATCTCGCCAAGATCAGAAATGATCATCCCGGACAGCGCAGTGCCGTCCCTAGAGACATTCCAGTTGTAGGTCGATACAAAACCGTCAGGCAATGGGCTTATTAGCTCCACACCTCCGGCTGCTGTCCATGACCACGATAATTTCGCGCTGGATGTGGCGGACGTACCAGCAATGATCGAGCAGTCGGACGAGGCCGAAGTCGCCACATGACGATCCCAACTAGCCGCAGGGGAAAGTTGCAGATACGTCCATCCTGCGGCGGCTGTCCAGATGAACGAGGAGTGACCAATATCTTCAAAGTCGCCGCTACCGTAGATCGTGAGGCCGTCATCCGATACACCCATGTATTCGGGGATTTCGTTCGACCCTTGTGTGATGCAGCACTTGTAGTACGAGCTACCTGTAGGAACGTAAGTCGAGGGTGATGCCGCTGTTTCGTACTGGGCAAACGCCACTTCCACAACATCCCCAAGTACCGCCAGTTTTATTCCTATCGCTACACTGCTCGGCGCAACGCTTTGGGTCGTGCTGTACCGCACCCACGAACCTGTCACAGCAACGACATCGAAGCCGGAACCATTGGCCGTGATGCTCACATCGCCCGTACCTGTGACACGGCGAACGTAGATGCTGAACGTCCGATTAGCGGTAGCGGTCTGGATGGGTACAGTCTGATATACCGTTCCATCATTGGCTGTGGCTTCAATAGTCTGAGCATTGCCCCCTGAATCCGGGTCAGTAGCGCCAGTTGTCACCGTACAGTCTGTCGCTACCCACGGCAATTCAGTCAGCAACTGTGACCGCCAAAGCATATTGATTCCAGACGGTAGCCGAGGAATGCGAACCATTCCTGTGCCGGATGTCCATTTGAACACCTGCCCTTTACCGTAGATCGGGTCATACGCCATGCCGACAATCACTGTGCCATCAGGGGTAATCGCCATTGCAGAGCAGAGATGTTCTGCCAACGTCGGAGGAACCCCAAGCGTTCCGTCTGTGCCGAGGGCAGTCAGTACCCCTAGCGGTGTGCAGGTCACGGCACGTAACTGTGATGTACCTACCCCACTCTCACCATAAGCTGTGACTCCGCGAATGATGGAGGTGTAATTCACTAGGCCGACAAGCAGAGGCAGCAGCGGTTCTACCCACTGAAAACCGTATCGTTCTGTCCAGAAGAACGACTGCCCTTGACTCGCTGTAGGTTCTTCAAGCACCTTGTACCTCCCTGAAACCAACAGCGGAGTTCCCATCGAACCCTGCCTGCAACACTCTCAGAATATCCACTGAGTTCGCAGTTCCGATCACCGTCTTTGTGCCGTCATTGTTGATTTTGATGACATTGCCGCCAACAAGGGAGAACGGGTTAACCTCAATCCCGAACACCTCCCCACTCTCAGCCATCACATGAGGGATGGCGTAGGTAGTGATGCTGATAGGGATAGTCGATACTCCTTGCGAATCTTCCCATGCAAAGCCGAATGTCGTATCTGCCATGATCAGTCCGTTATGTAATTGACGCCGATGACCTTGATGTTGGCGTACCCTTCTTGAGTCGCCCCAAGAGTCACCATCCCGCGCCCGACGAATTCATAATCATAGATGTAACTGAACCCACTGAACTCTCTTGCAGTGATCCCGTAGATCAGCGGCACTTCTATCTCCTGAACGGAGGGGAACGCAGTCACATCCTCGGGCGGATCAACAATGATCAAGTCTGTACCATAGATGCTCAGTAACGTACCGTTGAAATCAACGATCCCATTTCCTTGTGCGGGTGTCGCCGTGGTTTCCTGAAGGGCAAGCGCCGGACGTATCTCGGCATGACTCACTCCGATGGAAGTCGTATTCACCAACATATTCGTCATCCGACCATTGCTGTCAGATGATCCATCCTTGGTGGATAACTTGGGAACGAGAGGAAGTCTCATGCGGATTGGGCGAAGTCTTTCATCCCCGCGCTGATCGTGGCAATCTCAACCCCCTCGATATACAGCTTTGTACCGAAGGAGGTCACTAGGCTCCCGTTGAACTCAACAATGTTGTTCCCTGCTGCTGCGGTGAATGAGGTGTTGAGCGTCAGTCCTGGGCGCAGTGTGGCTAACTGAATACCGTCCTCCGCTTCGATCAATAGGTTCTTGCACAAGCAGTCTTTCTCATCTGTACCGTCACGACTGTCTATCGGCGGGACTAATGGCAAGCGCATTAGATAAGCCCCTTAATCACCGGCATAGATATCGCCGCGTCGGTTCCCATTGATGGAAAGTTCCGAGTAGGCAATGATCTGGCGGGAATTGATCTTCTTGAGTGCGGCAAGGGATTCGCGGGCGATCTTGGCGACTTCCTGCGATACGGTCTTTTCGTACTCGGGGGCGACCTCGATAGCGAGGTTGTACGCTAAGGCGCGCTCATAGCCCGGTGGAAGCGTGACCGTAGTCTCCACCGCGGCTAAGGTGCTCAGGACTGTCCACATGGTGACATGCAGGACGTTCGCGGTACTTGGCACCGGCCAAATGTTGATATTCCCCGTGGTGACTGCCGAGTCGTAGTAAAGAAACTGCGAAATATCCGAGGTCGTGGTTTTGTCGGGGATAGCGTCAAACCGAGCCTTATCGACTACCTCAACCGGGAAATCCACCGATCCCGCACGACAAAATGCGCTCTCGATCTTTACCGGTCGAGTCGTGTTGATATTCCCGCCTGATCCGATGGTGTAACTAGCATCCGTAGGTGTCAGCGTGAGTGTGGATTCGCTCAGGGCATAGACCATCAGCCGGTCATTGCGCCACGAATCAATCATGGCATTCAACGCGGTCAGAGCGTCTGTACCTTCGTCCGTAGTCGGGGACTCACCCGAGGCAATCGCCCCGATGAGCCTTAATGCTCGGTCGATAATGGTCTGTGCGGTGGCCATGACTTAACGGGGCCGCTCTTCCCAAGTCATCGAGAACACCAGCGCGTTCGTGGTCGCTGCTGTGGTGTAGCTGGCGAGGAACGAACCGGGAGGCACAATGATGGATTCCTCAAGCTCAACAACAATGCCGCGCTGCAAGCCGTAGCCAGTGGTAGCGACTGAGCCAATGCAGCCATACGTCTCGATCAGCAATGGGGTTGAAATCGTCGCGCCGGCGGAGGCGGTGGCTTTAGCGACAATCCCCGAGCCGAGGTTACGATTGATCGGCGTCAATGATCCCGCAGCGACTCCTACGCCACCCATCAGACCGACCGAACCGGCCACACCTACCGCTGTTTGTGTGCAGGTGAATCGCTTCAGGATCAGATCAACGCCTGATGTAGAGGGATTGGCAATCGCCAGTCCGGTAAAGGTCGTTGCGAGTCCGGCAGTCGTTGAGACGACGGCTTGATTGCAGACGCTAAAGATGCTGCCGAGTTTCGGTTTGTACATGGTTAGCCCTTCTTGGCTGGTCTGCCGCGTTTCTTGGGTTGTGGTTGAGTCGGTGCCGGAACTTCCGGCTTGGTTTGCTGCTTCCATCCTCGCGCCATCAGATGCTTCAGGTCAGCAAGGGAATGCACCGGCATCAGTGCCCCGTTTTTCTCTAGGACGTCGAACATTCCGAGCCTCCGGGCTGCTTGAGCAGATAGCGGTGAAAATTCCCCTTGAATTCTTCCGTGGGTAAGTGGTGATTGATGTTCATGTCTGGGATTAACCAGATATCGCCACACTTCTCGCGCCACCGTTTGGCAAAGGCGTAATCCTCGCCGTACCATGTGTGATCCAAGACGCCGTGATTGAACAAATCCACCATCGGCGCGCACTTCTCGCCGTAGGTCAGTTCTGGGTAATTCATGATGAAAGTATTCACCCCTGCCCGCGTGATCTTGAGAAACCCGGCGGGAATGGAATGCGCCTTGATGCAACCGTCTTCGCGCACAATCGGCGTGCCGTCGATACCGGGGAAAATCGCCCCCATGTATTCTTCGATTGGCCCTTTGAATCGGTACGTTCCCGCGACTACATCGCCCTTTGTCTCGATCAGCCTCAACAGATCGCCGGAATCCCATGACAGATCGTGATCAATGAAGACAACCACCGTCGCCTTGGCGTCAAGCGCCTTGCGCAGCATCATCGAGCGAGCCGCTGAGATATACGGGCAACCAATCTGATACACCGCCGCATGATCCCATCCTGCCGCTTCCAGTGCAGGCAATGAGGCTTCGAGCGAATCGAGCGTGACCTGATACGGTTTGGAGATCGTCGGGATACAAAACACCACTTTCTTTTTCTCGTCTTCCTTGAGTGCCTGCGACGGGAAATTAAATGGCGTGGTGTAGGAGCTTGAATTCATGCGCGAGTCCTGGTTATTCGCAAAAAAAACGGGGAGCCGAAGCCCCCGCGTTTATTACACCGTCGCCCAAACACCCAGACCGATCAGGGTGTTTTGAACTTCCTGCGCCCAAGCAAGCTGGGTAGCGCCGAAGTCCGACGAGGACGATATCCCCGATGTGGCATGCAGCGCCGAAGAATAGGGACGCTGAACCACCGGAACCTTGCCGTAAAAGCCAAGTTTGTCCGAGGCTGAACCGCCCCACTGGGAACCATCGGCAGAGCCGTAGTCAATCCGTTCGTATGTAGCCATTTGAATTTCCTTTCAAGAATTGAAAAGAGGGCCGTAGCCCCCTTGGTTTGCTTAGTTGTACACACCGGACAAGCGACATGCCCACTCGGGACGCAGCGCAGCCATTCCGTACAAAATATCAATTCGCATGAGCAATTCGTCATTGCGAATGTCACTGGCTTGCCACACGCGCAGGCTCAGACCGTCCTGCATACGACGCACACACTTGGCGGCATCGTCCATCAGCGGCAAGTCTGCCGTGACGAACTGGAACGCCTCTTTGTGGTACATCAAGGGCTGAACGTAGGTTTTCGACGCTGTGCCGAAGAACGCCACCGCTGCGGTCGTCGCTGGCATGGCCGACACGTTTTGCAACGCACCAGAAGCCGACGAATACGGAGCGGGGCTGAACACGACGTTGGTCGTGGTGGAGCCTGTGCCGACCACAAACTGCTTGAGGTGGCTATAGGCGGTCTTGGTCTCGGGATGTACGTCATACACACCCGCGATGGTGAAGACCATACCGGCTACCGGAGCCGCAGACAGTGTCGCCACAGTGATATCGGTATCGCCCTCAATCACGGTGTAGGTGTCCAGCGTGGTGGCTACGTCAGCCGCGTTAGGCATCGACCATACGCGCTCGTTCTCGTAGTAGTCAGCCATCGCGGTACGAGCAATCAAGCCTTCTTTGTACTGATCGCCAATGGCGCTCGAAGGATTGAAATACGCGGCCATGCCATTAACCAGCGAACCCATCGTGGTTGAATCCACTTGAATCGAGCGATCACCTTTGGGGGCAAGGCACTGATTCAGACGAGCGCGAGCTTTGCCGGGTACGTCCAGGGTGGTAATCGCGGTGTTGTCTGTACCTACAAGGTTGTAGGTGGACTTGGCCGCGAAAGCCAGGAAGTCGGCTTCGATACCCGACACCAGAACCGATACCGCCGGCTCAATGTAACGCTTGCTGATTTCGTCGATGCTCAGAGCCAGTTCAGCCGAGTTAAAGCGCATATCAACGTGGTCTTGGGTCGCCACAGTGATCGTGCCATTGCTCTCGGTCTGGTCTTGCACGTCCATGACGCGGGAGCCGGTAGTACGGGTGTATTGATTCGGCTTGCGAACACGAAGAGCGGTGCCGATCTTTGCGCCAGTTTTGGCGAACGAATCATCATATTGACGATCCACCGTGCCAATGAATTGGCATTTTTCGTGAGCGATGCGCAGGGCTTCGCGTGTCACCATATCGATGGTAACGAGTGAATTACTCATGGTCTTTCCTTTCGGGGTGCGCCTCTCGGCGTGATGGGATTAGCGGCGCTGGGCGATCTGCCGTTTGCGCCACTCGGCAAACTCCTTGTCGGTCATGGAAGACGGGTCTTTGTCTGCTTTCGCTTTGACGCCGACCGGTTCGACAGGAGGTGATACGTTGGATTTGCGTGCTACCGGCTGCGCCAGTAACTTGTCCTCAATTCGCGTGAGTGCGCGTACCGTCGCCACTGGACTCATTTCGGCAATGCCTGCCGCTTCGTCCGGGTGAGTAGCGAGGTAATAGGCCAATTTCGGGCCGGCGTCCGACTCCATGATTGCCTGTTGCATGGGTGCCGTCATTGGCACGTCTGCATTACCAATCACATCGCGGAAGTCAGGCATTTCGGCCTCTGCGGTGGCTATCCGCTTGTTCCAGCTATCGACGGTTCGAAGCCGCGCCGTCTGCGCTCGTTCCTCAGCCTGGCGCTGTTCGCGCTCGGTGAGTGTTTGGTTTATTTTCTTGTCTGCGATGAATTCCGCTTTCGCGGCGATGTACGCATCGAAGTTATCGAAGTCCTCTAGTTTCGGTTCGCCTTGTGGGGCTTGCCGTTGAGGTTCCTGCTGCCGCTCACGCTGTAGAGCGATCTGCCGCAATTCGGCGGTTTCTCGTTCATGCTTGGCGCGTTCCCTTGCAATCCTTCGCTCGATCTGTCGATCAAGGTCGGCTTGCGTGAAAGTCTTGGCCGGCTTTTCTTCCGGGGTGACTTCGGGGGTCTCGGGTTGTACTTCTGGGACTGCCTGTGCTACTACCTCCGTGGGAGTGACTTCGATAACTTCGTCGGACATTTGTAACCTTTCGGCGCTTCTCAGCGTTAGAAAGACCTAGCTACCGGCTAGTCGGTCAGGGATTCCCCTGCGATTCGTTACATGGACAATTCGGGCGGCAATTGCTCGGGCATAGGCTCGGGCATCATTTCCATTAGCGGTGCCATTGGTATCGGCTCAGGCATTTGCTGTACCGGCTGGTTGAATATGTCCTGAAGCGTCTGCATCACCAAAGCCTGAATCTGTTCAGGGCCAAACGCTGGCGCTAAGACCTGCGCGCGCTTGGTCTCAGCGTCGTACTCTTTCACGCCAATTTCCCGCGACTTCAATTTGAGTTCGCCGGCCTTAATCTCGCGCTCGTCCTGCATCTGCTGGACTTGCTGCATCAGTTCCTCGATCTTCTGCACCGCGCCCTGCATCAGTTCATCCTTCTGCGCGATGACCTGCTCGGCCTGCTGGATGACCTGCTGGACTTCGGGGTTCTCTTCGCCCTTCGATTTCTCAGCTTCCTGAATCGGCGGCGGAAGCATGAGCTTCATGCGGTCGGCCATCTCTTCAGCGCCTGGGAAGTCCATATTGCGGAAGTACAAGTCACCGATGATCTGCATCAGCGCGGGGTTGCCTTGGAACATCTGCGACATCGCTTCGGCGGCTTCCTGTCTCTGCGTGGTGTAGCTCGGGCCAACACTGACCGACACATCGTATTCGCCGACATTGAGGTTATAGATGGACTTCGCGCCGAGCTTCTGGTGCGCCACTTCTTGAGTCGGGTCGATATCCACCATCTCAGCCTTGCCATCCAAACCAAGCACACGGATAACCTTCTTGGACTCGTAAATCTGCGGCAATACATCGACCAGATACCGGCCAGCATGTCGAATCGCTCGGGCCAGGTTGTCGTGATAGTGGAAGTTCGCCATGTCGCCTTCGCGCTGGCGGGCCATGATTGCCTTACCGGACTTCTCGTTACTTTTTTCGCCCAGGCTGGCGTTGTACATGCCGAGCGAGCCTTGGATATCGTGCTCACTGATCTGCATGTCTTGCACGAGCGAAGACGGGATATCGGTGCCATCAAACCGCGGCGGCGGCATCGGCGTGCCGTTGATATCGATCGGGTCGTAGCGTTTAACCGCGACGTTGCGATTAGAGCCATCCCAATCTTCAGCATAGGACTCGACCTGCCCAACAGCAGCGATATACACGCCCGGCTTGCTCAATCTCTCTGCCGTAGCGGTTCTGGCGTAGTTGTAGAGTCTCTGAGCATCCTTAGCCGCGTGAATCATTCCGGTATGGATGATCTTGCCCTCAATATCGGTCTCATTGCCCCAGACAGGGAATACCGGAATCCACTTGCCCGGCTCGGTCTGCGGTTCCTTGAGGTACTCTTCGCCGTTGAACTTCGCCCACTTGACCACGGGCTTGTCCATCTCCCGAGACTCAATGATCTGGGGGGCGGCGATACCTTCAGCCTTGGCTTGGTCGATCTCTTCTTGACTGACGACTGAGCCATCAGCCAGCAAGTGCATCGTGGTCGCTTCGGTCTCGACCCAGTAGCACTCAGCTACTCGTACCTTTTTGCCGGTGTACCAGTCTGTTTTCCCGTTGTCGATCGATTCCCAATCAACGGGTTTAGCCTTGGGATAGGTCGCCTTAAAATCGGCTTCCGGCATGTCTTCCCAGATATAAACGCGCTTGGCGT
Organism: Rhodocyclaceae bacterium; assembly: GCA_016702335.1. Classification (GTDB taxonomy): domain Bacteria; phylum Pseudomonadota; class Gammaproteobacteria; order Burkholderiales; family Rhodocyclaceae; genus JADJEF01. The sequence goes on along the minus strand of JADJEF010000007.1, from coordinate 2,256 downwards.
CAGAACCGTCAGGCTCTTGGCAATCTGGGTCGAATAGGACTGTCAGCGGGTTGCGAATCCGTTTGAAGCACAGTTCCTGCTGGAATGAATTGGTGCCTGAATACTGCCGAATGATGCGGAAGAAGCCGAATCCACCCTTTGCCGCACACTCCAGCGCGGTATCAAACGCGGTATCACTGTTGCTGTTGTCTTCAACGTGGCGAATCAGGCCATTGAATACCTCGGCGGTCTCAACGTCTGCGCCTGAATCCACAGGGCGCACTTTGATGCCTGGGCGATTCTGCCGTGAGTCATTGACGACTTGCTTGACGTACTGATTGACCTTATCGACAACGAGCGCAGGCCGGCCATCGGTTTCGCGGGCCTTTAAGTCTTTCTCGTCCCACTGATGACCTGCCGAGAATTTCAGATCCTCGACGTACCGCTTGCGGTCGTCGTTCCACGCATCAAGAAACGTCTTGAACGCTTCCCGGTGCGCTTTTAGGGGATCATCACTCATGTACTGCTCCAATGTCTTCAGGGCGATGATTTGCCCTGCCAGCGCCTCACGGCGTTTGATCGTTTAGCCCATCCAGCCAGTGCGGCGCATGGGTGTTTTGTCTTTCTTCTCTGCGGCAGGCTTAACAATGCCCGGAAACAGGCTTGATATCGCCCATATCGCCGCGTCTGCTCGGTTAGGTGAGCTTTCGCCCATATAGCCCGAGGTGCTGAATGCCGCTAATTCGTCTTCCAGATCGTTAAACCGTCCTACATGCCGAACCTTGCCGGTCTCATACAGTGCCGCTATCGGCTCGGCTCTCACGGCTTTGCCTCGGCTTGCGGTGACTTGCCGGTAATTCGCCCTTGGGTTAGCCGTCTTGATAACGTGCTGCACCATTGCGCCGCCGTAGTTGGTCTCACCAATGATCGCGTCTGCTTGATGACGATCGTAAGCATCAGTCGCCACCCTGCCCCATGTAGCCGGCCCCGCCTTCACGGTGAGGTCTTCTATCAGGTAAGCGTTTCCGTCGGTTCCTAGCCCTGCTACAACGATCCCTATCGCGTCATTGTCCGCATTGTCAGAGTCGCCAGCGCCAGAAGGATCGACCGCAACAACAACGCGCACAAAGTCAGAAGTAATCCCGTCAGTAATACGCCAGCGGTCAATATCTTCTTCAGCAAATAACTGATTCGGCGTCGCATCGGCAAACTCCCCATCGAGAAAGCGTTTCCGTCCTCTGGCGCTCAGGGCTTGCAGGCTTTCCAAGTACCCATCACGAAGATTCTCGACGTTATCGCCGGGATTGATCTGCATGCTGGCGTAGTCAGTCGGTCTGACTAGCGGCTCTTTCGTGTCTGGGTGCCGCTGCTCTTTGAAGATCCGATACGCCCAATGCGCTTTACTTGGCGGATTGCAGTCGTAATAGGCTTTGTTCTTTAGCTGGCTACTCTTGCCGTCAATGATCTGGTCGGCTTTCTGCGCTAATCGAGTGAGTGCGGTCTCAACTGATCCATACGGGATCTGTGAACACTCGTTTAGGTAGATCGTGGCGAACTCCATGCCGAGGATCTTCTCGGTGCGCTCTTTGTCATCCAGTCCGCCGAACCATATCTCGCTCTTGTTGGGTAAGGTAGCGAACCAGTCCGTTTTGTTGATTTCGTACTTCACGCCCGGAAAGCACAGGCTCATGACCTTGGGGAAGGTATCCATGACGATACTGTTCTTCACGGCGTTGAACCGGAAGCGCAAGATGGCGTGCCGGCTCTTGGGTGCCTTGATCGCTCTAGCGCAGGTAGCTCTCGTCAGCAGGAAGGTTTTCCCTGAGCGTGAGCCACCGAACAGCATGACGTTTGTCTCTGAGCCACCGAGCAGCGCATTGGCTTGCTGCTGCTTAGGCGTCAGGCTACAGGCTGGCGTCATTCTTGGACATGGTGACGGTCAAATCCTTGCCGTCAGCGCCCGTATGCTCAACCCTGCTTGTGTCCTTCCAACCCAACTGCGTCTTAGTCCACCAAATCTGTGCCGTGGTGTCGCCAGACATGCACTTCTGAAACAGATTCTTGGTGACCTGGCTATTCGCCTTGGCCTTGCCCTCTTCCAGTTGCTTCTCGTAGTGCTTCCGAAGCGTCTTAACGTCGATGCCCTTGCCGATCAGCACAGCAATCTGCGTTAGCGGCAATCCTAGCCCTGATAGCGTTTCAGCCGTCTTGCGTGTCTCGTCTGTCGGCTTATGTGCCGGCTGTCCTCTAGGCTGCTTCACGTTCAGCCTCTTTTAT
>JADJEF010000006.1 GCA_016702335.1 Rhodocyclaceae bacterium | reverse complement strand
TCTGGTTGAAGTCGCGATAGGCATCGCCACTTCAACCATTCACCCCCGGCACCACGGCTGGTTGTGTGTCGCGAACCAGGTACGACCGCAAAACCGTCGTTGTTGAGAATCATTGATATAGATCGCACGAGGATCCGGCCGCCGCCGCGTGTCAGCGGGAGCATGTCACGAACTATGTCAGCGAGGAGGCGCGGCGGCATCCCTGGACGGGCTGCCTTGCTTGATGGCTTTGCCCTCTCTTCCTGCGTGGTGGCTGGACGCCACCCTCCGGAGATTCACCCAGGTTCGGGACGTGCTTGCGGCGCGCGCCTCCCCTCTTCGAGGCTGCGCCTGAATCCGGGGTCGGTCAAAACGTCGCGTTGCGACATTTCGTCCTCAACCTTGACCAAGCTCGCGTAGCTCGGTTGGTCAAGGTTGCCCCGTCTTGCAGTCTTGTCCCTGCTACCGCAGGGAGACTCGCGACGGCGAGCTGTCTTGCTTCGCGCGCCTGCTCGCCTGCTCGTCCCACGAAGGGGAGGCGCGCGCCGCAAGGCGCTTGCCGGGCGGGGCTTCGCCCCCCACGAACCAACCGGCCCGTGGGCGGGCCTATTTCGGCTGGGGCCGAAATTTGGCTCGCGGCTCCCCCCAACCCTCGGCGGCCGGCTGGGGCCGGCGCACCTGCGGGGGGCTGCGCTGAACGCTTGCCCCCGCTGCGCGGTTCCCCGGTGAGGCGTACACAGCAGCCTGTGCGTTGCACAGGCATTGATAGCGCTAGCAGGCATGGCAAAACCGGTGTGTGCTGACCATACCTTTCGCGGACATCTGCCCTGCGAAGCCGCCAGTGCGCCTCCTCGCTGACCCGGCGGGAGTTAGACCGGTGCGATAAGGCCACACCTGCAATCCGTCACGCCAGCCGGCGCGGTTCCGGCATAAACCGCGCCCTGAGGTCGCTATTTATTCCTCACCCCGAAAACCCCGGCTGGCATGCCGGCTTGCTCCACTCCCTTTCGCCTGGTCGCCCTTCGGGCCGCTCGATCCCCGCCCGTTTGCGGACGGCTCCGAAGAGCAGAAATCACAACCGCGAAAGGACGAAATCATGCCAGCACACACCCAAGCCATACCTGCCAACTTAAACGACACGGGCGTTCCCCCCGTACCCCCCGGACTCACCCAAGAGCAGGGGAAGGGCGGCAAGTTCGATCTATATCAGGCAACCACGAACAGGATTATCGAAGCCATCGAGCAGGGCGTGAAACGCGACGGTAAGCCACTATGGTTTGGTGCTGGAGCGACCGGGATGCCGTACAACCGCAAGAGCGGCAAGGCTTACAGCGGGGTCAACGTCCTGATGCTGTGGTTTGCCGCCATGGAGGCCGGCTTCAGTTCATCGGCTTGGCTGACCTACAAGCAGGCCGGCGAGTTGGGCGGGCACATCAAGAAGGGCAGCAAGGGCGTGCAGGTGGTGTATTTCTCGACCATCGAGCGCGATCATACCGACAGCGAGACAGGCGAGATCGAAGCCCGGCAGGTCGGTTTCCTCAAAAGCTATACCGTGTTCAACCTGGAGCAGTGCGAAGGCATCGAAACCGGCATCGAGCGGCGCACATTTCACGGCAACGAGGCAGCCGAGGCCGTCATGCAGGCCAGTGGGGCGACGATTATCGAGCAGGGCGGCAAGGCATTTTTCCGGCCGAGCATCGATGAAATCTATCTGCCCGAGCGCAGCCGCTTTGTTTCCGACGAGGCTTTCTACAGCGTGGCCATGCACGAGCTGACACACTGGACCGGCCACAAGTCGCGCCTGGCGCGTGACTTTTCCGGGCGATTTGGCACGGAGGCATACGCCTTCGAGGAACTGATTGCCGAGCTGGGGGCGGCGTTCTGTTGCGCGGATCTGGGATTGATTCCTGCCACCATGGACGACCACGCCAGCTATATCGATTCCTGGCTGAAGGTGCTCAAGCACGACAAGAAGGCGATTTTTACGGCCGCCTCGCAGGCCTCGAAGGCGCACGCCTTTCTGATGGAAAAGGCCGCAGCGGAACCGATGAAGGCGGCCGCATAAGCGTAGTGGTCATGCGCTGCTCCTGACGTATTTGTAAAGGGTGGCCTTGCTGATGCCGAAACGCTGACAAACATCTGCAGGCGAGGTTTCCCGGTCAGCCATTAGTTTGCGCACCATGTCTGCATCCTTTGGCGTTAGTGCCGGCTTGGGCCCACCTTTACTACCGCGCTTGCGCGCCGCTTTAAGACCTTCGCGGGTCCGCTCGCTGATTAGATTCCGCTCAAACTCGGCCAGGGCGGCGAACAAGTGAAACACCAGCCGGCCGGTGGCCGTGCTGGTGTCTATCTTCTCGGTGAGCGATTCAAAGGCGCAACCGGCGGCCTCGATGGCGCGCACGGTTTCAATCAGGTGCGGCAATGACCGGCCCAGCCGGTCGAGCCGCCACACAGCGAGCGTGTCGCCAGGGCGCAGCGCCTTGAGTGCCTGCGCCAGCTCCGGCCGGTCGATCTGCTTGCCACTGGCGTGCTCCTCGTAGATGGGAACGCAGCCGGCCGCGCGTAGCGCGTCGAGCTGCATCGCGGTCGTCTGGTCGTCGGTGCTCACGCGAGCGTAGCCGATCCGCCGGGCATGGCCCGGCAGCTCGGCGGTTTTGGTGTCGTCGGGCTGTTTCACTTGCTAGTCTTCTTGTCGGCCTTCTCCAGCTCGGCCAGGCGCCCGCGAAGCTGGGCAGTCTCGGCCTGGGCGGTGGCCAGCGCTTTGTTAAGCGCGGCCAACTGATCAGCCAGCGCTTTGTGCTGGGCGGCCTGCTCCTTCGCTTGGGTGTCGATCTTTGCGGCCGTGGCGGCCTCGCGCTTGTCGGCGTCGGCCTTGGCCTTGTCGGCGGCCTCCAGCTTGGCCATGGCCACCGCCTGCGCCTGCTCGGCGGCCTGCCGGGCGTTCTTCTGCTCATCGAGCGCGGCGCGAAGCGTCGCCAGCTCGGCCTCCAGCTTGGGCAAGGCCTCCAGCCGGAGCTGTGCCTGGGCGAGCTGCATCTGGGCTTGCTCGCGCGCCTCGGTCTGCCGGCGCATTTCCTCCTGGGCGACTGCCACCTGGCCGGCGGCCTCGGCCTTGATGGCGTCGGCGTCGGCCTTGAGTTGGTCAATCTGGCCAGCCTGGGTGTGCAGGGCGGTCTGTGCTTCGGCCAGGTCTTTCTCCAGTTGTTCGATGGTGGCCAGCGCCTGCTCGGCTTCCTCGGCGACCTTGTTCATGTCGGCCTCAATCTCGGCGCGCCGCGTCGAGGCCTCGGCGGCGGCCTGGTCGGCGGCCTTGGCAATGGTCACGGTCAGCAGGTCGAGCAGTGCCGGGTCGATCTGCACGGACTTGGCGGCCTGAATCTGCGGGCGCTCGGCGTCATAGCGCGCTTTGTGTTTGATGATGGTCGAATTACTGCCGCCGGTAATGGCCAGAATGGCCGCCACCGTGGGGCTACGGCCCTCGGCGCGGATTTGCTCGATTGCCTGGGCGACGGCTTCGTAACTTGCTTTCTGTTGTGCCATGTTGGCCTCCGTAGTATTGTTACTGTATTACGTCGTATTACTGTAACGTATGATAGTACGGTAATACAGTAACGTCAATGTGTATTTTTGATAATTTCTCCGACGTTTTGCGGACGTTGTTTTATGTACTCGTTTTAAGACTGTTTTTGTCAGAAAAAGGGCCGGAATCGGCCCTCTGGTCGGCGGTCTTAAAAAGCACCGTTTTTAGGACTTGCGCATCCGCTGTACCGGGATCGAGATGACTACCTGGGGGAGCGGTCGATCTGTCGTCACTTAGAATTACCAAATTAAAAGAAGCGGAGGAAACGAGCATGCTCAAGTCAGGATTAGCGACGATTGCGTTCGCACTGCTGTCTTTGTCTGCCTATGCGGCTGATACGTCAATCAACGGTGGGTCATCACTCGCAGAGATCATGCAACAGGCCGAGCAGGGGCTCGCGGATGCGCAGAGCAATCTTGGAGTCATGTACGCCAACGGGCAGGGCGTGCCGAAAGATGACAAGAAGGCCATCGATTGGCTCCGCAAGGCCGCCGAGCAGGGGTTCGCTGATGCGCAGGACAATCTGGGAGCCATGTACAAGAGCGGGAGGGGCGTGTCGAAAGATGACAAGCAGGCCGTCGCTTGGTACCGCAAAGCCGCCGAGCAGGGGCTCGCGATTGCGCAGAACAACCTGGGAGTCATGTACATGGACGGGCGGGGTGTGCCGCAGGACTACAAGCAGGCCGTCGCTTGGTACCGCAAAGCCGCCGAGCAGGGGGATGCATTTGCGCAGACGAACCTGGGAGTCATGTACAGCGACGGGCAGGGCGTGCCGCAGGACTACCAGCAGGCCGTCGCTTGGTACCGCAAAGCCGCCGAGCAGGGGCATGCGGTTGCGCAGACGAACCTGGGAGTCATGTACAGCAGCGGGCAGGGCGTGCCGCAGGACTACCAGCAGGCCGTCGCTTGGTTCCGCAAGGCCGCCGAGCAGGGGCATGCGAGTGCGCAGACGGGCCTAGGACTCAGGTACATGAACGGGCAGGGCGTGCCGCAGGACTACCAGCAGGCCGTCGCTTGGTTTCGCAAAGCCGCCGAGCAGGGACATGCGAATGCGCAGAACAACCTGGGAGCCATGTACATGGACGGGCAAGGCGTGCCAGCGAACCGCGTGATCGCCTACGCTCTTTTTAACCTCTCAGGCACCAACAGTGCAACCGAAAACCGGGCCAGAGTTACTACGTCCATGTCAGCTCAAGAGGTAAGCGCCGGACAGGCCCTGACGCGCGAGCTAGGAAAGCCCGGCAATCTTCTAAAGGCATTGGACACCTACAGCAAGAATCCGACTATCAAAGAAAAACCAAAGGCTCTCGCCGCAGTTCCTGCGCAACAAGTCTCGGACGATCCATTTCCGAATCGACCAAACAAGATTCCTGGACGGGTGAGCTGCAATACGCGTTGCCTAAACGCAACCTGTTGGCGAACCTACGACGATGGCAAAAAGGTCCGTTTTCAGGCTCAACGAAAATACGACGCGATTTCTGGTGAGTGGAAATTTGATTCTGGCGGTTGCTAAGCTAAGCTCACGCTGCCAGCATAGTTCCAATTTATGCGGCCTCCCTCCAGGCTCCAAAAATTTACGCCATCCATGTTTCCCCCAGCGCCTGAGCCTGCTGCAACACAAGCTCGACGGCGCCTTCCTGTTGGTCTGGCGGGTATTTGTACTTGCGCAATATCCGCTTGACCATCAGGCGCAACTTGGCCCGCACGCTCTCACGCTGCGCCCAGTCGACGCTGATGTTCTGCCGCAAATTCTCGGTCAATTCATGGGCGATTTTCTTCAGGGTCTCGTCGCTGAGCTCGCGCACGGCTGACTCGTTATCGGCCAGGGCATCATAAAAGCGAACCTCATCATCACTGAGCCCAAGTTCCGCGCCGCGATTGGCAGCAACGCGAAACTTCTTTGCCATCTCGATCAACTCTTCAATGACCTGCGCTGTTTCAATAGCCCGGTTCTGGTAGCGCTTGATGACGTTGGTGAGTAGTTCGGAAAACTTCTTCCCCTGGACCACATTTCCCGCAAAGTGCGACTTGATCTCGCCTTCCAGCAACCGCTCTAGTAGTTCAACCGCCAGATTGCGCTCCGGCAGGTTTCGAACTTCAGCCAGAAAATCATCATCCAGAATGCCGATGTTCGGCTTGTCGAGGCCAGCTGCATCGAAGATGTCCACTACGTCTTCCGAGACCACAGCGGAACTTATGATCTGGCGAATGGCCAGTTCCCGTTCTTCGTTGGCTTTCTTCTGCTGGCTGATGTCGCGCTTGGTCAGGATCACCTTTACAGCCTGCATGAAGGCAACTTCTTCGCGGACTGCCGTGGCCTCGTCCAGCGTGCAGCACAGCGTGAACGCCTTGCTCATCGCCAGGGCGATGTCGGCAAAGCGCTTCTTGCCTTCCTTCTGGCCCAGCACATGGTTGGCGGCACCAGCCAGGCGCTTGTGGCCGCTGGTCATGAAATCGCTGTAATCGTAGCCGTGCAGCATGCCGCGCAACACGTCGAGCTTTTCTTCCATCACCGCATAGGCTTCGGCGGCATCCACGGTCGGCCGGCCGCGCCCCTTGCTCGCGGTGTATTCCTTCAGGGCGCTTTTTAGCTCGTTGGCGATGCCGATGTAATCGACCACCAGGCCGCCCTGCTTGTCCTTGAACACGCGATTGACCCGCGCGATGGCCTGCATCAGGTTGTGGCTCTTCATCGGTTTGTCGACATAGAGCGTATGGGCGCAAGGTGCATCGAAACCGGTTAGCCACATATCCCGAACAATCACGATGCGCAGGGGATCGGCCGGATTTTTGAAGCGCTTCTCCAGGCGCTTCTTCACCTGGGCGCTATATATATGCGGCCGCAGCAGGGCTTTATCGCTGGCCGAGCCGGTCATGACAATCTTGATAGCGCCCTGCTCGGGGTCGGTGCTGTGCCAATCGGGCCGCAACTTCACAATCTCGTTGTAAAGGTGAACGCAAATCTCTCGACTCATTCCGACAAACATCGCCTTGCCGGTCTGAGCCTTGTTGCGCTCCTCGAAGTGCGTCACCAGATCGGCGGCGACGCTGGCAATGCGCGGTTCTGCGCCGACAATCTTCTCCAGGGCGGCCCAGCGGCTTTTCAGCTTCGCCTGTTGGCTTTCCTCTTCATCCTCGGCCAGCTCGTCGACATCGTCGTCGATCAGCGGCAGTTCCTCGGCATTCAGTGACAGCTTGGCCAGGCGCGACTCGAAATAAATGGCGACCGTTGCGCCATCCTCCTTGGCCTGCTGCATGTCGTAGATGTGGATATAGTCGCCAAACACGGCACGGGTATCGCGGTCCTCAGCGGAAATCGGCGTGCCGGTGAAGGCCACAAACGTGGCATTGGGCAAGGCATCGCGCAAATGCTGGGCATAACCTACCTGATAGACCGCGACGGGTTCTGCCACCTTGAGCGACTGGGCATCGTTTGCCGCCTTGGAGGACTTGGAAGGCTTGACCGTTTTCAGCTTCGCCTCGAAACCGTATTGCGTGCGGTGCGCCTCGTCGGCGATCACCACAATATTGTGACGGTCGGACAGCATCGGGAAGCTGTCCTCATCCTCGCCCGGCATGAACTTCTGAATGGTGGTGAAAATGATGCCACCAGAAGGACGATTGCCCAGCTTGGCGCGCAAATCTTGCCGTGTCTCAACCTGTACCGGCTGCTCGCGCAACAAATCCTGCGCCAAGGAAAACACGCCAAACAACTGCCCATCCAGGTCGTTGCGGTCGGTAATGACCACAATCGTTGGATTCTCCATCAAGGCTTCCTGCATCACCCGTGCCGAGAGGCAGGTCATGGTGATGCTTTTGCCGCTGCCCTGCGTATGCCAAACCACGCCGCCCTTATGCGTACCGCCAGGGCGTGAAGCCGCCACCACTTGGGTAATCGCCGTGCGCACCGCGTGGAACTGGTGATAGCCGGCGATCTTCTTCACCAGCTCGCCATCTTCTTCGAACAACACGAAAAATCGCAGGTAATCGAGGAAATAAGCCGGTGCCAGTACGCCCCGAATCAGGGTCTCCAGTTCGTTAAACTGGCCGAGCGGGTCCAGCGTTACGCCGTCGATGGTGCGCCACTGCATGAAGCGCTCCGGGTCCGCCGACAACGATCCCAGCCGCGCCTCGCTGCCGTCGGAAATCACCAGTACCTCGTTGTACTGGAAAACGTCGACGACCTGTTCCTTGTAGGTTTGAATCTGGTCGTAAGCCTTCCAGATGTCAGCATTCTCGTCGGCCGGATTCTTCAGTTCCAGCAACACCAGCGGCAGCCCATTGATGAACAGAATGATGTCCGGGCGGCGGGTATGGTGCGGCCCCTTGATAGTGAATTGATTGATCGCCAGCCACTCGTTTTGCGTGGCGTCCACAAAATCAATCAGCCGCACGAAATCGCCGCGTGTCTCGCCATCCTTCTGGTATTCCACCGGCACGCCAGCGATCAGCAGCTTGTGAAAACGCCGGTTGGCCGAGAGCAGCGCCGGAATCCCCAAGTCGACAACCTGCTGTAACGCATCCTCCCTGGTCGCGAGCGGAATCTCAGGATTCAGCCGCTCGATGGCGGCGCGCAGACGCGAAAGCAACAACACCTGCCGGTAATCCGCCCGTTCCGGATTGGTGCCGTCATAGGCGATGTCTGGCCCGTAGATTGGCGTGTACCCCACGGCGGCCAGCCAGCCGAGCGTTTCCTGTTCGAGTTGGTCTTCTGTCATATCAATGGCCCGGTCAAGAAAGCATGGTCTCGGCCTCCGGCAGCCGCAACTGGCCGGAGATCAGGCGGGGGAGCAGGGTGTCGCGGAGGGTGGCTAGGGTTTGGGCTTGATGTGTATTTACCGTCATGCGCGCAATCAACGGACGAATTGACTCATTCAGTTTGGCCGCTATTTTTGCAGGTGGAATACAAATCGGATAAGCCGCCAAATCCTTCCAGCTTACGCGGGGCATCTTTGCACCGTTTGAGAGGCGGTTGGCGTAGTCGATCAACGTCTCACTGAACAAGTGCATTGCCGCCACACCAAAATACTCGGTGGTTCTGGGCTGGCAAACCAAAATATCCGTCGAACAAACACCCGCGAACGGGGCAACGACCACCTTGTGAAAATAAGGCCGCAGTTTGCCGAACAGAATGTCGCCCTCTGAAAAAGCCGCCTTTGCGCTTTCCAAACCTTCGGCATTGCCCCAAGCAGTCAAGCTCAACGACTTTCGCGGAATATGTTCAAGCCCGACATAGTGCAAATCAGCGTGCAAGTCGGAAACCTGCATCTGCTGCCTTGTGGTTTGAGCAATATCGCCCAGCACACCAACCCGCCACTCCATCGGCACCAAGCCCAACTCCGATTCCTCAAACCCATCAGGAAACAGCGCAGCGGTGGTTTCGTCCATTCCTTCCGGGGCGCGGCCTTCCTGCTTGGCGCGAACGGGATCGAAATCGACAAACCACGATTTGAACATCGCCTGTGCGATGGCTTCGAGCGTGGCATTGGTTTCGCGCAGAAGGGTGATGCGGTCGTCGAGGGAACCAAGAAACTGAGAAATTGCCTGTTGCTCTGCAAGCGGTGGGCGAAGCATGGGCATTGGGTGTAGATGGTTGCGATTGAGTGTAGGTACCCCACTACCTGCATTCATGCCGCTAAAGTCAATCGACCTCAAAAGGTAATAGCAAAATCGCCTGTCGTTGCCTTGAAAGTCCTTGACCCACAAGGTCGTATTTAGCGGCCAGAAGTCACAATCGACATACTGTCCTCCTCCAATACTTCCACTACGGCCAATAACAACACCGGGGCCCTTTACGGGTGCATGATCGTGGTAGCCAACTACACCCGTTGATGCAACGATTGGTACCGTTCCGCCCTTTCTGTCCTGAACAGGCAAATCCATGCCGCGTTGTAAGGTCAAAATATTACCTAGCGTCACGCCCCTCCACTCAGGACTCATTCCCCTGCCCCCCGCAAAAGTCGGCGCTGGCGGGACGGCGGTTACTGGATTATCAGAACTCATACCCGAGCCCCCCCAGCTTCTGCCGGATCAACTGATCCAGTTCTGCGCCCTTCGCCATCTGCTCGCCCAATTGCTCGGTGAGCTTCTGCATCTTCTCGGCAAACACTTCGTCGTCGTCCTCGACTTCTTCCGCGCCGACATAGCGGCCCGGCGTGAGTACATGGCCATGCTCGGCGATTTCGGCGAGATTGACACTGCGGCAGAACCCGGCGATGTCCTGATATTCCCCGGCTTCACCCCGCCAGGCGGCTACGGTGGCGGCAATGCGCTCGATGACTTCATCGTTCAGTTCCGCCTGCACGCGACTAATCATGCTGCCCAGCTTGCGCGCATCGATGAACAGCACTTCGCCTTTGCGCGTGGTTTTCTGCTTGGCGAGGAACCATAGGCAGGCGGGAATCTGGGTGTTGAAGAACAGTTGGCCGGGTAGCGCGACCATGATTTCCACCACGTCGGCCTCGACCATCGCACGGCGAATCTCACCTTCGCTGTTCTGGCTGGAACTCATCGAGCCATTGGCCAGTACGATGCCGGCCCGGCCCGTGGGCTTCAGATGGTAGAGCATGTGCTGCAACCAGGCATAGTTGGCATTGCCCTGCGGCGGCGTGCCATACACCCAGCGCGGGTCGCCTTCCAGGCTGCCATGCCACCATTCGCTGATGTTGAACGGCGGATTGGCAAGGATGAAATCGGCGCGCAGGTCGGGGTGCTGGTTGCGCGTGAAGGTGTCGCCCGGTTCGCGGCCGAAGTTGAAATCGATGCCGCGAATGGCGAGGTTCATCGCGGCCAGTCGCCAGGTCGTCGGGTTGGATTCCTGGCCATAGATGGAAACGTCGCCGCGCTTGCCGCCGTGGGACTCGATGAAGCGCTCGGACTGCACGAACATGCCGCCCGAACCAAAGCAGGGGTCGTACACCTTGCCGTGGTGCGGGGCGAGCACGGCGACCAGCGTCTTGACGATGCAGGCCGTCGTATAGAACTGTCCGCCGCGCTTGCCTTCGGCGCTGGCAAACTGGCCGAGGAAATATTCATACACCTGCCCCAGCACGTCGCGCGCCTGCCCAGTCTTGTCGCGTAGGCCAATGGTGGAGACAAGATCCACCAATTCGCCGAGCTTGCCATCTGGCAGTTGGGCGCGGGCATAGCGTTTGTCGAGAATGCCCTTGAGCTTGGGGGTTCTCTGCTTCGATGACGGCGAGTGCGTCATCGATCCGCTTGCCGATGTCGGGTTGCTTGGCAGAAGCGCGCAGGCTTTCCCAGCGTGCGGTCTCAGGCACCCAGAAGACGTTGACCGCTTTGTAGTAGTCGCGGTCTTCCAGTTCGTCGGCCAGTTGCGCGGCATCGGCATCGGGCAGGAAATAGTCATCGGCCGCATCGGCAAAGCGGCGCGTTAATTCGGCGCGGCGCTCGGCGAAGGTGTCAGAGATGTATTTAACGAAAATGAGGCCGAGCACGAGATGCTTGTATTCGGCTGCATCCATGTTGGCGCGCAGCTTGTCGGCAGTGGCCCAGAGGGTTTTCTTGATGTCGTCGATCATGGTTGTTTTTGTTTTTTAGATAGTCAGGGGGTCAATCAATCGAGCGTCCATAGGCCAGCGGTGGCCTGTGTCTGTTCCTGTCGCAAGCGATCAATCTCGCGTTGCAATTGCGCTTCTTGTTCAAGGGCATCTGCTGCGCGGTGAGCAGTCTCAAGATCGGGGACGAGCACTTGCAAGCGCATAAGCTCTTTTAGTTGAATGAGTTGTATGGTGGCACCGGAAACGACGCCGCCGATCAACTCTTGGCCAAGCGGTGAGCGGAGTTGTAATGCCAGCGCTCGTGGGTCGATCTGGGCACCAGGGACCGCACGCAGGACCATGGCCGATTGCCCGGCAACCCAGCCGCCTTCCCCAGGAGGGGGGACGTCGGTCGGTACGATGCCAAGTTTGCCAACGCTGCCTTTTACGATCAGAACAATGTCGAGCGGTTTGAGAAATTGCTGCTCGCTCTTGACTGGCACTTTGATAGTGCGTCCCGGTGCGCCGATGTAGCCATGTGAAGGAAGATCGGCAACTCCTACCTCTAAGGCATCGACGCTATCCGTGTCGCCCGATGCAGCTGGCAATGGACGAATGGTAGTCACAAGGTCACCTAGCGCCACGGTTTTGGACTTGGCCAGTAGAGCCTGAAGCTGCTTCGTGGTATCGGGCAGAACATAGCGGCTTACTTGGAGCTGGGAATCGTTGGCGAGTATGTCGGCAACCGGCACAATGGCCGCGTCCTTTGAGGGTTCGCCATTCAACGTCTGTTGAATCAGATGTTCCAGATTGATCAGTCTTGCTTTGGCCTTTGATGTCGGCTCACGGAACTGGGGGCAATCCGCATTGATGAACATTACCTGCTGATGGCCACCGGCTGGATCTAGTATCAGTACAGCGAACGGAATGTTGGTGTTTTCCAGAAGCCCGGATGGCAGAGCAACGACGGCCTTCACGATGCCACGCTTAATGAGGTCTTGTCGCATGGCCAACTCGGCACCACTACTGAACAACACATTATTGGTTACAGCGATCACGACACGTCGGCTGGCCTGCGCGAGCAAATGCCGGACCGACAGCACTGTCCCGGAGGCGGTGCGTTCTGGAAAACGATTGAACCAGTCGCGTTGAACGACATCGAGGTCATAGCGCAAACCGAACGGCGGTGAGGCAAGCGCTACATCGAACTGTCGGGGCTTGCCATTCTCAATGGCTGACGGGTTGCGTATCGGGTCGGCATAGGCGACCTGGAATGAGTGGTCGCCCAGGACGCTGATTAATGCCGGGACGGCGGACTGGATGGGAGTCTCAAGATAGACCGCTGCGCCTCGGTTTGCTGCGCGGGCGGCTAGCTGACCACCAAAATCCCATGGGGTGTACGCCGTGTCGTCGGCATTGATGCCGGACAGGCCTATAAGCAGTGCGGCGACATCTGGGGGAAGCGCAAATTCACCTGCTGAGCGAGACTGTAAGGTAATGGCATCGGCCGGGTCAAATGCCTGCAATCCGCCCGCTTCACTGAAGCGCAAGGCCAATTCGAGTACCGGGGCTATTTGCGGGGGGGGGAGACGCTCCAGCGTTTGTCCATTGGCAAACGCGGTGCGCCACTGTTCTTCTCCCCGCCCTAATTGGATAAGGGCATCTTTTGCTCGTGATGGATCGCTTATTAGCGCTGGGGTGAGCCGTAACGGTTCCGCTATCGCACATTTGGCAGAGAGTTTCGCCCACGCCAGGCTTTGCAGGGCAAGCTCGAATGCTTCAGCATGATCAATGGCCGTTGACCGTAGGCATTCCAGCATCTGATAAAGAATTTTGTCGTTCATGATGTTCTCGAGCTGTCAGTGCTTGCGATGTTCGCAGTTGTAGGTGGTTATCAGCGCGTCACCATCGGCGACTACGACTACACCGCCCTTATCAAGAATCTTTTTCAGCAGCCGCTCTTGTCTCTGAATTTTTTCCAGAAGGCTTAACGCCTCTTTGCGCCCCAGTATGTATTTGTCTTGTTCCTCAGTACCGTGATCCATCACAAAGTCCACCATGTCGCGGCTTACGCCACGCTGGGACATGCGCTGCTGAATGTGTCGTGTTGTTTGCATCGTTGTTGATCTCCTGTTGATGGAGCGAAGTCTAGTCAAGTTTTTGATACTGTCAAGAGGTAATCATTACTTTTTATAAGAAATAGAAAACAATAATTTGTTTCTGTACGTGACCCGAATCTGTATTTGAGGTTGAAATGTTGCTTTTATCAAAGTTGACCTTTACTCATATTGCTATTAAGATCAATTGCTCATTTACTCAAAAGCGGAAATGCTCAAATGAAAATTCTTGCCCTGCTCAATGAGAAAGGTGGCGCTGGCAAAAGCACTTGCGCGATCAATATCGCTTGCGCGCTCCACCGCGACGGGCGTCGCGTGGTGCTGATTGATGCAGATCCGCAAGGCACTGCCCGCGACTGGCGTGAAGCCTCGCCGCCTGAGGCCAATCTGCCCCCGGTCGTTGCGCTTGACCGGCCCGACATGCTGTTGTCCGCCATCAAGACACTGGCCGCCGATATTGCCGTGATCGACACCCCGGCCAAAGCTGAGAAGATGGCTGCCAACGTGGTGCGAATCGCCGACGTGGTACTGATTCCCTTGCAGCCATCCGGGGCCGACGTATGGGCATCGGCTGCCGCTGTCAAACTCATCCAGGGCAAACGCGACCTCGGCGGTAATGTTGAAGCTGCGTTTCTGGCGACTCGCGTTTCCAGCAATACCAAGTTGTCGAAAGAAATCCTTAGCGGCGCATGGAACGAATATGGCCTCGACATGCTGGATACCGCCATATCAAACCGCGTTAGCTACGCCCAAGCGCTCACTGATGGCGTGAGCGTTTACGAAACCCGCGACGGCCAGGCAAAGGCCGAAATCGATTTGATCGTTAATGAACTGGAGACAGCCGGATGGCTCTGACACCCAAAAAACTGGACGCCGTACGTCCCACCGTTCCGGTCGATGAAGTTGGCCGGCAGACCCTTGTAAGGGTCAATATCAATGTCCCCGAAGGTACCCGCAAGCAATGGAAGATGGCCGCAATCGAGCGCGGTATCTCGCTCGGTACGTTGATTGAGAGTGCAGTAAATGAAACTTTGAGTAAAAACACGCAGGTGTGATTACTCATTAAGCTGGTAACTACATGGCAAAAAAACGGCTTTCCGAGGTTGATACAGGGCAGGGCGATCTGTTCCGCTGCGACATTACCAACTGGCCGCTAAAGGACGATTTGGCCAGCATGGAATTCCCCATCTTCTCCCTGGCCAAGAATAAGGATCTCGAAACGCGCGAATACAGGCGCGGGAATCGTGTCGTCAAAATCATTCCGTCGAGCGTCGGGGCGGCTACGGTCTTCGATAAAGACCTATTGCTTTACATCGCCAGCCAGCTTATCGAAGCCAAAAACAAGGGAAAACCGACGTCACGCACCGTCGTTATCGATAGCTGCGACTTTCTCCTTGGCACCGAGCGAGGCGACGGCCGCGCCTCCTTCGAGCGCATTGTCGATCTGCTCAACCGCCTGCGCGGCACTACGATACAAACCAACATCGAGACTGGAGGCATTCTCCAGACTGAAGGTTTCGGCCTGATCGATGGCTACAAGATCAGTCACGAAAAGAAACGCACCATCAAAGAGGTCGACGACCGCGGCAAAGAAGTTACCCGCAACATTTCCCGCGTCCTGCAATTCTCAGTTACGGTCAGCGAGTGGCTTTACAACGGCCTGATGAATTACGAGGTACTCACCCTCGACCACGCTTATTTCCGTCTTTCACGTTCCATCGAACGCCGTCTGTATGAGATTGCGCGCAAACATTGTGGCGATCAACCCATGTGGAAAATCAACATCGACCTCCTGGCCGAAAAGATCGGCACCCGCGTTAGCCGTGCAAAGTTTCGTGACGAGCTGCGTCAGACCATCAAGGCCGATGCTTTACCCGAGTACCGTCTTGCGCTTGATACGTCGGCCAAACCAACTGATGTGGTTTTCTACACGCGTAATAGTGGCAAGCTTTCCCGTGAATTGGTCCGTCTCAACCTGTCGCATTGGTTCGTTACCCTAGAGCGGACGGAAATGACGGCCGGTTAAACCGGCTATCGGGGATGTTTGAAGATGAGCCACAGTTGAATGTTTACCGGCTATCGGGGATGTTTTTACCGGCTATCGGGGATGTGTTTTCAGTTTGTCTACACCACTGAGACGCTCGCCCTTACTCGAAAGAGAACGTTTTCCGGACTATTTTGAAGAAATCGAGCCGAACTACATGGCCGACGTCTATGTGGATAACTTACCGGCTATCGGGGATGTTTGAAGACTTACAAGCAGGACACTTTTTGTTTACCGGCTATCGGGGATGTTTTTACCGGCTATCGGGGATGGTGTTTACCGGCTATCGGGGATGGTGTTTACCGGCTATCGGAGACGTTACCACCCAGCAAACGTAGTGATGGTGAGGGTTTCAGATTCCTTAACAACGCGCGCGGTTTTTAACAAATCATTTATTAACGTTTTAACGCGCTACGCGGGCACCCTTCGGTTCCCCGGCAAGCCGGCTCCCCCTCCCGTTATCGAGTCCCCGCAAGCGGGGACGCCAAGTGCCCCGCAAACCATCCCAGATCAACCATCACCACCAAGAAAAAACCGCCACGAAACTCGGCGGCCGTAAAAAGCGGTCTTCAGAAAGAGAACTAGGCCTATCGCCAGCGCTCCGAAAATGGGATAGGGATAGCGTTTTTAGACGCCGCAGATGGCCTAATCCGGGCCGTAGGCAAGCGATCAGGGGTGAGGTCGACCGATTTCCTGCCAAACAAGAAAAAATGGCTTATAGGGCCGCTATCGCGGCTCGTTTTGGCGTCCCGCGAGCATCGACTTTTATTCCCGCCACGCGTGCGCTACAATGTATCTCACTTTCAGGAGATCATCATGTCCGCTACCACTGCGATGGTGCATGTTCGCGTCAATGAGCAGGTCAAGACTCAGGCATCCGAAGCGCTCGCTTCGATGGGCCTTTCGGTGTCCGATGCCGTTCGTGTGTTCCTCACCCGCATCGCCGTCGAAAAGCAGTTGCCTTTCGCCTTAAAGGTGCCGAATGCCGAGACGCGCGCCGCGATGGCCGAGGCCGATGCTATTGCCGCCGCGCATAGCGCTCGCTTCGCTTCCGCCGACGATCTGTTCCGCGATCTTGAAGAAAACAGCGGCAAGTAAGCGCGGCACGCTGCCGCGTGCCGCCGACTACGCCAAGTCATTTCGCAAAGATTGGGCGCGGTTATCGGAGTCAGGCCGGTTCGACATGAACCGGCTCAAGGAAGCCATGTTGTTGCTAGTCGCCAACGATGGCCCGCTCGGGCCGGAATGGAAAGATCATCCTTTGACGGGTGGCGACTGGATCGGGCACCGCGAGTGTCACATCGGCGGCGATTTCCTGCTGGCCTACAAACTCATTGACGATTGCAAACCCGGCCAGGTCATTTTCGTGCGCGCCGGCACGCATTCAGAGTTGTTTGGGTAATTCGTAAAAATCAGCGGCCTCGCAAAAAATCTCTAAGCAAATGCTGTCGTGGTGCCTGCTGCGGCTCTGGGTAGATGCGGATTGACGGTGTTGGTGTCAGATCTTCCGAAATCTGAGCTACTCCTACGGAAGTCAGTTCAAGACGTATGAGATGCACGCCAAGGGTATCAATGAATTCCTTGTGGCTACTCTGGGTCTGGCCAGTATCCGGATAAATCAACCAAGTCTGCCGGTAGAACGTACTCATCAGTGAGATCTGTTCGAGCGTCCGGATCAGTACATAGCGATTGTCGTCGGCACCAAAAAGTTTGATTTCGAATCCATCGATGAAATCATTGCCAATGGCCAGCAGGTCCGCCGCTCCATAGGAAAATCCACGGGTATTGGTTCTGAATTCGACCCTTGTTCCTCTGGGGAGTCCGCCTAAGAATTGGTCTTGGTGGTGCTTAATGCAATCAATGGCCTTGGCCTCGAATTGCTGTCCTCGTTCGGCGAAAGCGCGTCTTCCTTGGAAAGTTTCTCCTGATTTAGCTTTGGCATCCTGGTAGATGTCCAACATCTTTTTGTAGGTGATGGATCCTTCCAGCACTTTGGGAAACAGGGACGTGGCCTGCTCCTGATCGACATCATGGAGTCGCATAAGGACTTCCAACGGGCCAAAAGGCAGGTCTCTATCAAACAGCCTCTCGATCTGCTCCTTGGGGAGCTTGCTTTCGACAAACTCCGCGACGCGCATGTGGCGCCGAAAGGTATTTAGCGCATGCGGGGTGCGCGAGGCCGCTTCTGTCAGCCAGTCGCTGGCCGATCCATGAGTTTGCCGCCAAGTGTCCCCGCTGACAATGGTGGAAGCCATCTGTGCTGTACGCGGCCAGGGGGCACCCTGTTGCGCGCGTTGCTGAATTGCATCAAGGACAGCTGAGGCTGACGATAGTTGTTGACTCATTAAATTATGTCGTGCTACACTGTCGTTACAGTAAGGAGGCCGATTGGCGGCCTTTTTAAATATCTGCGGACATTTTATGGAGTGCTACAAGAAAATGGAAGACAAAAGTTTTTATCTGCTGGGCGAGATGCGTGGAACGGCAATCACGATTCCGCAGCTTGAAGCAACCGAGGTAACAGAATTCCTGACCATTGGTTTCCCGATTGGTGGGGTAGAGCATGAGGCGGTTGCTGTTTTCATGTCGAAGCTCGATGCTGAAATCTGCCGCCAGTATCTGAATCGGCAAAACCACGAAGGCAGTCGCAACACCTATGAGTTGTTGGCCAATACAGATTCACAGGTTCAAATCATCAAGAAGACTGGGAACCGGCCTGCTCGCCTGGTTGTGGGATTTGTTTTGGATCAGACGACACGAAAGCTGGTGGTCCAGGGCGGCCTTTATTCACTGATGCACTTCGACCTGCATGCTACTGACCAAGACTGGCTGCTCAATGGTGGACAGAAGCCGGCCCATTCGGTGATGGAGTCGGTGCGCCGTGAATTTTTAAGGATGGGTGAACCTGGCTATCAAGATGAGCTTGCAGAACTTGAAAAGTTGGATGAGAAAAGCTTGATCAGCCTGGCGAAGCTCGCAGTGCTGCAAGTTGGGGCCTTGCCAGTTGGAAACCCCACGATTCCGGCGGTTTTCTCACCGCGACGCCAGGGCTGGGCCGAACTGCAGGTTGCTGGTCGCCATGGGACTCGCTGATCGCTTGGCGGCCGTGGCGGGTGATGCCGCAGCGACCGTGGCCAATCCGGTTCTGGCTGTCCATTGGGGATTTATTGCCGCAATTGGATTTTTTGGTGTGGTGCTGTGGCTGGTGGGTGGGCGTGCCGGCCGAATTACCAAACCGGACCGGCCCTATTTGTCGCCAATTCTTCGCTCGGCGGGTGGCTGGGCAAAACTGATTGGAATCTTGATCACAGGCGCCAGTGTGGGTTGGGGCTTGCTTGTCATGCTGCTGCTATATGTGCATCAAGTATTGTCCGGTCAGACGCCAATCGGTGCCTTCGCTAGTGCGTGGGCGCTGTTGTGGAAGTATGGCCAAAATCATCTGTCCGCGTGGGGCTTTGGCAGTGCAATCGCGTTGGTCATTTCCTTGCCGCTGATTTGGCGAGCAATTCCTGGCTGGGAACGGGGAGATGGACTACCCGACATCAAAGATTTAGTAGGGCGGTTCAAGCAGTTCAATGGTATGACCCGATTCCCCATATTGATGTCAAAAAGGGCTGTTTTGTCGGCCGAAATGACAAGGGGGTGGCAATCTATGTTCCCTGGCGCAAGCTGCTGGAAACACATGTCCAAGTTCTCGGCATGACCGGCAGTGGCAAGGGCGTGGCAATGTCACTTATTGCGTATCAGGCCGTCCTGGCTGGTGAGTGCCTAGTCTGGTTTGACCCAAAATTTGACCGCTACTCTCCGCGCATCCTTGCTGCTGCCGCGAAGCGTGCTGGTCGCCCATTTCATTTGGTCAATCTGAATCCATCCACTGGGCCACAGTTGAACCCCTTGTACGGTGCCAATTCCTTCGAGATAGAGGAGCTTCTGGTCGCCGCCTTCGATTTACGTGCCAAGGGTACCGATGGAGATTTTCATAGAGGGAAAGATGAAGATGCCGCTGCCGAGGCCGCACAACTCGCTACTGATGCAGGCAACCTGTCTATTCCTGGATTGTTCCAGGCATGCGTTTCACGTGACAGCATTACCGATCAAGAGAATTTCTGGCGCAAGCTCAAAAAACTCGCCAGATTGCCGGCCGTTAATACGACGGGTGGCCTGAATCTGTCTCAGGCAATTGCCAACCGTGCGGTGATCTACATCATTGGCTCGGCTGACAATGAGCAGGTCAAGATGTTGCAGAAATTGCTGCTGGTGCGTGTCATGCAGATCATCAAAGGTCGTGACCGCCTGGCCAAGCATGCGCCAACCTGTGTGGTCCTCGATGAGTTCAAACACATGCTGTCGCCGTCTGCATTCACGGGCCTAGGTGTCATTCGGGATTTTGATACCCATTTCTTGCTGGCGCATCAAAGTATTGGGGATCTGCGCTCATGTCCTGGTATTGACCCTGCCGAGGCACACGGAGCGGTCGTCGACAACACCGCGATCAAGATCGTCTACAAGATTGGCGACGATGAGTATGCAGAAAAGATGTCGCGTATTTCTGGCAAAAAGCGCACTTACGTCGACAACAGCTCGAAGCAGTTGGACGAAAACGGTGCGGCCACGGGCAGCTGGCGTGAGGAAAAGGTGCAACACATCGACATGGATCTGCTGACACATCTGCCGATGCCCAGTGATCGTAAGGGGCAGGCCAGTGTGGGTGTTTTGTTCGGTGTCGGCAATGCCAAGCTGTTTCATGTTGGACCGGTGCCTGTGCCTGAGTCATGTCCCATGCCGGCACTGGCGGTCGCTGAAGCGTATGCCGCATCACCTCAAGCTGTGACGGAGTTGATCTGATGGTTACGGGGACATTGCTTTCGTCGCCGGTAGAGCGCGCAGCACGCACAGCCAGCAAACGTCAGGCACTGCTGCGATTCCTGCGCAAGAACTATTACACCTCCGCTGAGATTGCTGGCATGGTGATGGGCATTGCCAGTCGCCAGGGCGTACACACGACGCTGGCGGCAATGGAACGGGATGACATGCTGCGCCGTGAGACCGTCGAAGCGAATGGACGTAAATGGACTTTGTGGGGAATTACTGCACATGGTCAGGCATTGGCTTTCAACCCCGATGCAGGCGAACAACCGGAATCGAAATACTTCGAGGCCGGTCGTGTCGGTCTTACGGTGCTAGCCCATACGCTTGATCTGCAACGCATCAGCATTCAGGTTGAACGCGCCGGATGGACGGACTGGAAACTCGGTGATCGGCTGGAAAAATGGCAGGCCAATGTCAGCCGGCCTGACGCACTGGCAACATCCCCGCAGGGGAATCTTGTGGCGATTGAATGCGAGCGCACCATCAAGACTGTGAAGCGGTATGAAGCCGTTTTGGCAGATCGCCTGCAAGCGATCAAGCGTGGCCAGTTTCAGCGTTGTGTCTGGCTATGTCCTACCCACGAACTGTCGACGCGACTACAAACCATTATTACCAGCATCAAGGATGTCGTCGTCGCGGGTTCGCGTGTGCCGATTCAGGAGCGACACTTGTCGCTCCTGGCATTCGGCGGCTACGAATACTTATTGCAAACAATTGGAGAATAGACATGGCACTACTGAAACCTAAGACCGCTACTAAAACCAAGACCATCAGCGTGCGCGTTCCGCTGGAGGTGGCGGCGGAACTCGATGACATCAAGCGCCAAGCCGATCAGCACGGCTTTTCACTGGACGTCGCCGATGTTGTTGAGCGCGCGCTCATACACGCGGTTCGTGCAGCACGAACCGAACTAGCCGCCATGACGGCTAGCGAGACGCCACGCGCCACTGTTTGAACAGTGGCGCATTTGTTGCCGATTGGCCGACAACTCATGCTTGAATTGTCGGCAGTGGC
>JADJEF010000005.1 GCA_016702335.1 Rhodocyclaceae bacterium | reverse complement strand
GACCATACGAACGATCTTATCAGCATCTCCATCAACGGCGGAACGCCAGTTACGGCCTCCTGGACCGGAGCGGTCAACAACGGCGCCGCCAAGCTCATGTTCGGCAACTATGACGGCGCTGCGTCTGGCTACTTCGACGGCAACCTTGACGAGTGGTGCTGGTACGGACGCATCCTCACTACCGATGAGCGGGACTGGCTCTACAACTCGGGCACGGGTCGCACCTACGCCGAGACGCTCTCCAGCGTCACGCTCACCCCGGCCGCCATCGCGCCCGCGATCACGTTCCCCTCGCCGACGATCAACCGCAAGCTCGTTCCGGCCGTCCTTGCGCTAACGACTACGTTCCCAGCCCCCGCCAGGAGAGTAACCCTCCCCCAGGCCGTCATCGCGCCTGCGATCATGTTCCCGGCGGCTTCCCTTTCCCTAACTCTCCCACAGGTCGCAATCGCGCCCGCGATCGTGTTTCCGGCGCCCACGATCAGCCTCACCCTACTGCCAGCAGTCATTGCCCCGGCCATCACGTTCCCGACGACGGTCATCAACCTCACCAGGACGCCGGAGGCCCTGGTTGTTACGACCGTCTTCCCGGCGGGCACTCTTCTTCGAACGGTTGCCGTCAGTGCCGTGGCCGCGCCCGCCGTCGCGACGGCTCCCGCAATCACCGCCGCCGCAACGCGCGATCTCGGGGCCGTAAACACAACCGCCGCCGCCTCGTCTCCGGCGATCACGGCCGCCGCATCCCGATCCCTGGTCGCCGTGGATGTCACCGCCGTGCCAAGCTCGCCAACCGTGAGTGCCGCCGCAACGCGGAGCATGGGCGCAGTGAACGCCTCCGCGATGGCAACTCCGCCGGCCGCGCAGGGCGCTCAGGCCATGGGCGCGGTCAACGCAACCGCCGTGGCGTCCCCGCCGGTCGTTTCGGCGGCGTTCGCGACCGCCCTCGGGGCCATCAATGCCACGCCGGTCTCCAATGCGCCGACGTGGACGGCGGCCGAGCAATTGACCATGGGCGTTGTGCCCCTGCTGCTCGTAACCAGAAGTCCAACTATACTCCTTGGTGACATAATCCCGTCGGGGCGAGGTGGGTTTGCGTCCGTCGATCACCTGCGCCCGGCGCGCTGCCGAAGTGGCTTCGCGAATGTGGCGAGTGTCACAAACGCACGCGGCGGCGCGGCGGTCGTCTCCGCGTGGCCGATCGCATGCCGCATTGGCCAGGCGGTTGTGGCCCCGCCCGTTCGCGGCGCGGGCGCGGCGGTTGGCTTTGTTTTGCCGGGGGTTGGGCCGTGCCGAACGGCGACGGGCGTGGTAAACCATCCATACCCGGCGATCGGCGTGAGATTCGGAAGCGCGGAGGTGGGGATTGCCTAAGCAGGGGTCTAGCGGTGGATGCCGCGTCACGGGGAAGATTCTGGCCGTGGACGGCTCCCCGATGACGGGGACGTTCGTGTCGATCCGCTCGGAGCGCGGCGGCGTCTGGGCCGGCGCGGTTTACTCTCGCTTGTCGATCCGGGCCGAGGTGGGCAAGCAGGGCGAGGTCTCGTTCCTCCTCCCACCATCGAGCGCCGTAGGAGAGTACATGGTTTCCTTCGCCAATTCGACATATCGCATCACGGTGCCGGAGGCGGAAACCGCCGACCTGGCTCGCCTGATCATCGACCGCCGGAGGTAACCCTTGAGTACCGTAAACCTCCGGTGGGTCGCCGCTTCCGACGCCGACGTGGACACCGACTACCGCATCGAGTACAACAACGCCGCCGCCGACGAGTGGGACGTACTCGTTACGCAGAACTCCGCGAATCGCGGCGACGGAAGCTACTCCCCCTACGCCACTACGCTCTCCGGGGACATCGCTGCCGACGCGACCACAATCGTCCTAGCGAGCGGTACGAACTTCGCCGAGGGTGATTACGTCTCGATCGGCAGGAACGAGATGGTCCTCCTCGGCGCGAAGGCGACAGCCACGTACACCGGCTGCACGCGCGGGATCGGCGGGTCGCTCCCCGTCGCCCATCTGGGCGGCGTGGCGGTCGAGAAGGCGCACGAGTCGTACACGCACTCCGCCTACACCTTCCCGGCCGGACGTTATGTCATCAGGTATCGCGCCATTCGCGTCCAGGGGACCGACCAGGGCGTGGCGGTGGAACTCACGGCGGTGAACCCGCCAGTGCCGCACGCTTCGCATTTGTGCTGCGTCTACGGGCTCCTGGAGGATGCCAACGGCAACCCGGTGTCCGGGGTGCAGGTTCGCCTCGACCTGAACGAGAACGATAACTTCGGTCCGGACTCCGGCGACGTGATCTACGGCGTGCCCGTCACCGTCACTACGGACGACGACGGGTTCTGGTACCACTTCATTCGTAGGGACATCTCGCGAAGCGGCGCGGGTGTCTACACCCTTCTCATCGCCCCCGGCAGCGAGGGCGAACTTCCCTGGACTATCGGGACCGTGCCGGATTCGGACTCGGTTCACTTTCTGGAAACATAGGAGTAATTGATGGCGCGTTACAAGGCAGACAGGGGTAGCGGTCGGTGCGAGGTCCTGCGCGGCTTTGAGCTGCACGGGCAGACCGTGAAGTCCGGTACTTACGTCACCACGGACGAGTTGGGGGACCTTCTCCTGCACCTCATCTCGCGAGGGGCGATTCGCGTCGAGGGCGTCCCGCCCGTTGGCGGGGTCGCACCGACTGAGATTCAGGAAATGCTTGCGGAACCGGAGTGGGCGCCACCGACGGCGTGGTCCACTGAGGAGGTGGAGAGTGTCTAAGGCAACCAGTGTTGATGTCGGCATCTTCCATATGGGCGGATACGACATCCGGGGCTTCTCGACTATGTTCACCTACAACTTCGAAGCGATGACGGAAGAGGCCCACGTCCTCGGCGACAGTTGGGTCTATCACGACACGGTTCGAGTTACAAAGAGCACGATGGAGCAGAGCGGCTTCTTTACCACGGAGGAGGCGGGGGCTAACCAGGCTCTGGGCGCGAGGCTCGGATCGGCACCGATTTCCGGCCTCTTCAGCGTTGCCGGCAACCCGCCGGCCCTAGGGAGTATCGTCAGGCTCTTTGTCGGCGCGCTTCAGTCGTCGTTCAACGTTACGGCCGAGCGCGGCGCGCTGGTTAAGGCCAACGCCTCGTACGCTTCCGGTGGCCAGGTCTACGACGGGAAGCTGATTTACTTCTCCTCGATCGACGAGAACGGCACCGCTGGCACCGTGGTGGACACGGGGGCCACTCCGTACGTCAATGGCGGGGTCGCCGTCCTTTCGGTCACGTCGATCAATCTCGATGGCGCGGACGGCCTCATCGTTCGCGTGATGGAGTCCCCGGATTCCCCGGAGGTCTTCGTTGAGATGATCGAGTTCGCGGAGATCACCACGGACGACCCGGAAGACCCGGACCTTCTGTGCGGTCAGGCAATCGACGTGCTGGGCCTGACGGTGGGGCCACGATACAAGGTCACCTTCGAGTGGACCGGCACGCCGGGCGCGGCGGCGGCGGCCACCGTGACCGTTGGCCTGTACGTTCGTCCGGTCGTGTAGGCGGGGGGTTTCGTGTAGATTCTCTCTCCTCCCTACCATGAGGCCCTCACCAGGGCCGATGAGCCCGCCAATCATTAGGGTTGGCGGGCTTTCATTTTAGGAGTTTCAGCATGTCTCGACTTTCGTCCGTAGACGTTGTCATCAAGATTACCGACGTTGATGTCATTGGCGCTGGCGGCGCCGCGTGGGTGGACATCTCGACCCAGTGTCTTTCGTGGAACGGATTCCCGATCGAAGCCATCACCGAAGAGGGGCACGGGTACACCAGCGCCTGGGTTTTCCACGAGACAACTCGCATCAAGCAGATGGGTGACATCTCTCTTCAGGTCTTCACCGACCTTGCGAGCGGGACCGCCTACTCCTTGCTCAACGCGGCCATTGGCGACACGCGCTCCCTGCGCGTCGAGATCGGCGGCGTGGGTGGCGCCTACAAGCAGGCCAATGTGATCGTGGCTGCCGGCAATAACACCGCCGAGCGCGGCGCCCTGCTCAAGACGGAGTTCACCCTTCGTCTCGCCAGCCTGGTCACCGAGGGCGAGGTTACCTAGTAGCCGTAAGTCGGGGTCGCGTGGTGTTGCCCTCCTGCGCCACGCGACCCCGCTTGCGGGTTCTCTTTTCACAGGGGGGATACAGGAGGAAGTACTATGTCTGATGAACAGGGCAATATCGCGGAGTTCCCGACCGTCGCCGCCGTGGCGCCGAGGGTGCGATCGAAGCCGGTCCTGCGAGAGGTTGAGTGCAGTGATTGTACGAAGACCTCCGGCGGGCAAACGTTCTACCCGCACGTCGGGGAGACGGTGTGGTTCACCCCAACAATGAGTATCCGCACGCTCCTCGTGGCGATGCAGCTCCAGGGATTCATGGGCGTGTCGATGGACGCGCTGTCCCCGGAGGAGGTCGGGAAGTTCGGGGCGGCCTTCACGGAGGTCACGCGGGAGCTGTCCACGCTCATCATCCGGTGGAACTGGACGGACGACACCGATGCGCCGTACCCGGCGAAGCCCACCGTCGAGGTGCTTCAGGCACTTTCGATCGAGGAACTGGTCTGGCTGGTCAATGCCGGCCTCGGCGCGGCCCAGGATGTTGACACGGGGGAAGGCTCGCCCGCCTAGACGAGTACCTGGAGACGGGGAATGGCGCCCCGCCAGCGAACTGGCTAGTCGGGATCATCCTGGAAGAGTTTGGTGATGTTGGTGCTCGCGCCATTGAAGAAGCCGGTGTCCACATCGACCTGATGACACTGCTTGACATTCAGTTCCTGAGGGCCTACCGGGATGCCTGGAAGGCTTCGAGGGACCCGAATGTAAAGGAGGAGGACATTCCGGCCGCTTGGCGGAAGCGCGTCTATGACGTGCAGAACGCGAAAATCCTTCGGCTGAGAGCCGATAAGGAGAGGGTGGCCGCCATCAGGAAGAGGCGTAAGCGTGGATAGCGGAATGGGGTTCGGCGGAGGAAACACCAGTAGGGCGGAGCTTGAGGTCCTTCTCAGGCTCCGCGATACTGGTGTTTCCTCCGGTATCGCCGGAGTCAGCACGCAGTTCTCGGAACTCCAGGTCCATGCCTCCAAGCTCGACTTCTCGGCCGCGCTGGAGAAGACTCGCAGCGCCCTGGCAAGAGGCGTTCTTCAGTCCTCGCGCCTCACCGCGTCTATGCTTTCGAATCACCAGGCCGCCAAGATGCACGCCGAGGGACAGCTCCGGCTGGCTCGCCAGATCGACCTTGCCAGCACTGCCGCCGGTGGATTCAGGGGCCAGCTCGACAAGATGGCCACCTCCGCCCAGCAAATCGGCGGGAAGCTCGACACGGCCTATAAGGCGGCCGACGCCTTCCGAAATTCGCTGGCCTCGATCGCGGATACGCTGAAGATCGTCAAGGACGGCGCCGACCAGGCGAACAACCGCATCTTCTCGACGGAACGAGCCTTCCTCGCATCCGGGAACGCAGCCATCGAGGCCACTCGCGCAATCTCGTCCTCCGTAACGGCCTATCGTGTTTGGAACGAGGAGGCCGCCAATGCCGCTGACAAGTCGTTCGCAACCGGCGAAGCCCTCGACCATATCGGGCAGGCGACCGTCAAGACGACCGGAGCCGTGCTGGCCGGCTCGAAGGTTTACGGGGGCCTGTCGTCGGCACTTGCCGGCGTCGGGAAGGCCACCGGCCTTGCGGCCTCCCACTTCCTGCTCGGCGGTGCGGCGGTCATGTCGCTCGGCACGGCCGTCAAGTCCGCCACCGTGGATATCGAGAGTGGGCGCGGGAAGGTCGCGTCGATCGCCGATGCCTTTATGACGATGGCGCGCACCGTCGCGGAAACCGCGCTCGCACTGACCGGCCCGTGGGGCGTTGCCGCCGTCGTTGTAATCCACACCATTGAGGCGCTTGGGCATGGGATCAAGGGACTGATTGGCCTCTGGATCAAGGCCCACGTCGAAGTGGCGAAGTTCGCCTGGAAGTTGATCACCGACTTTGGGTCTATCAAGGAGGCGGTGGTAAGCACCATCGAGGGCATCAGGAACGCCTTCGAGGGGTTTGACGCCTTCCTGGAGAAGCTCTCCTGGTTCGACCCGACCGCCATCGTAGAGGGGTTCATGGCGGTCCGGTTCTCCATCAACAAGCTCCAGGACGCCGCCGGGGCTGCGTGGAAGGGGTTCAAGACCCTGACCGGCGGATTTGCCGCGCTTGCCTGGGAGGCGAAGAGCACGGACTCCGTCTTTAACGCCTTTACGCTCTCGGCGAAGCGTCTTGGGCTTGAGGGCGAGGGGCTGATCAAGACACTCTCGCGCGAGTCGCTCGGGCTGGTTTCTCAGGCCGAGGCGATGGAGAAGATCAACACGGCCACGGCCCTGATTGGCACGGACGCTCTCAAGAGCGTCGGCTCGATCGATCAGGTCTTTGCCGATATGATCAAGACGTCGATGGCCGCCGCGCGATCGACGGGCCAGAACGTTGAATACATGTTCAACTCGATCATCATGGGTATCGGTCGCGCATCCCCGATGATCCTGGACAACCTCGGCATGTCGCTTAAGCTAGGCGATGTGTACGAGCGCGCCGCGAAGAAGGTGGGCAAGGCAACGACGGCCCTGACTCTCACCGAGCGCAAGGTCGCCCTCCTCAACGAGGTTCTAGCAAAGGGTCGGGACCTGGTCGATCAGTACGGCATTTCGACCGGCGGCGTCGGCACCCAGGCGCAGCGCATTGGCGTGTCGCTTAAGGATCTCTCGTTCCGGCTAGCCGAGACCTTCATGCCAATTATGAAGGACTTTCTCGGGACAATCTCCTACGGAGTGGACGGGCTCGATCGCCTGATCAAGCCCATGACGGCCTTCTGGGGGTTGGTTCGGTCTATCCCGAAGCCAATTCGCGATCTGATCGTTGCCATGTCGGCGCTTGGGCTCGTGACGAACATCCTGTCCTCCGGTCCAGGATCGCAGCTTTTGAACGTGCTTGGCATCTCGCAGGAGAGATTCCAGTCCCTGTCTAAGTGGGCGAGTCGCTTCGGCGTGGCCCTGATCGGGCTCACTAGCGCCTATCGGCACAACTTCCTTGGCCTACAGGACCTCCTCAAGCCCCTCGTGAAGTTCCCAGAGATGGTTAAGGACGCCCTGGACAGGGCGGACTGGGACAACCCGGCCAAGAAGTTCCACGATCTGATTGAAACCAGTTTCAAGCTGAAGGGCGACACAACCGCCGGTCCGCTCGTTACGCAAATGATTGAGAATGTCAAGGCGTCCCTCGGCGGAGACAAGGCCAAGGACCTTGGCGCCGCGCTCGGGGACTTCTTCAAGGTCGCGGCCGGCGGTAAGGGCGAGACCGTTGATATCGGCAAGATCATGGGGCTTGGCCCGGAGGCTACTGCCGCCCTAAAGCAGCGCGTGGCGTCTCTCCGTACGGCAATGTCCGATCTCGGGCCACTTCGCAAGGTCTTTGCCTTCGGCGACGACGAGAAGGCCACGGCGCTGATGGCCTCGCGCCTCCAGGCCCTTGACGAACGGCTTGACCCCCTCAATGCCGACCTTCGAACAACAAGTATCGAGGTTGGCGAATTGCGCCGCCAGAATTTGGGCCTCTCCGGGATCGCCGATGCGCTCGCCACGGGGCTGAACAACCTGCGCGAGAATTCCATCGGCCCGCTAGTCGAGGTTCTCGGAGCTGGTAAGCAGGCGTTCACCAGCTTCCTCTCCTCCTTCTTCGCGGCCGACTTTGACACACAGCTCAACCTCCTTCGCGAATCGTTGGCCCATCTCCAGGAATGGATTCCCAAGCTCGTCACCAGCATCGGCGAATCGCTTGGGGTGAGCGGCGATGCAATGGGCGAAGGCATTGGGAGCTTCATGTCGGCGCTGATCGGCAGAATCGGGAACGTTCTGACAACCGTTTTGCCGGAAGTGATGAACTTCGGCGCATGGCTAATGCAGTACTTTGGCGAAGGGCTTCAGGCTGCTTACCTGTGGCTGGAGGGGAGAATTACCGGGCTCGGCGCCGAGATTGGTAAGTGGTTGTCCGACACGCTCGCCGGGGCCGGCAGCGCGGTTGGTGGATCGATCGGCGGCCTCATTACTGGCTGGGTCGGCATGTTCAGCACCGCGATGGACGGTGCGATCAAGCTGATGAATCAGATTTGGACTGAGTTGACCAACCTGATCGCGACGGCAGGGCCATCGATTCTGAATTCCGTTGCTGACATGTTCCTCCGAATTGCGGCGCATGTTCCGGGCGCACTGACGAAGGTAGTTGATCTCATTGTTCTCGCCGTCGATGAGATGGTGGGGGCTATCGCCAACCTCCTTGGGACTGGTACGAAGAAGTCCGGAGAAGCCGTCAACAAGGAAATGGCGGAAGCCGGGGCCAAGTTGAAGGTCGCCGTGCAAATCGTCTGGCAGGGGCTCGGTGTCGCCTGGCAGCGGCTGCGCGATAAGTTTGCAGAGAAGATGCCGGAGTGGGGGCCGACCTTCGAACGCATTGGATCGGGGCTATGGAAGGCGTACAAGAAGATTTACCCAACCTTGGTCAAGATCGGCGTAGCCCTCACGCTGCTCGTTCTTGATGTCCTGGGGGGCGTCATCGGGGAACTCATCAAGATGTCCCTCAATGGCATCATCAAGTCTGTCGACGCGCTCTGGAGATGGTTCGCAGATAACGGGCTCGGTCCGATCGATGAGTGGCTCAGTGGCATCGCTAACAAGTTCAGCCTGTCGGATAACCCGGTGCTTGCCGCCGTCGGCAACTTTATGAAGACCCTGGGCAACATTCTGATGCACCCATTCGCCTCCGCGAAGAAGCTCTTCTCGGTCGTCTGGAAGAAGTCGAAGGACGGGATGGGTGGATCGCTCGACTATGTGCCGAGCGGTGGCGGCGAGGTATTCGGACCCCCTTCGCCGGGCGGCTCTGGATGGAAGATGCCTGGGGTTCGAACGCCGGGTGGAAAGGTCGGTAACGGAGAGTCGCTGGCCGATATCGGGCGCGACGTTCTCGGCAACATCACGGATGCGATCAAGCAGAACTTCGCCGGCCTTGACGTGGGGGCTGGCGGCGCACTTGCCGGGGGCGGCACCGAGGAGGAAGGAGCAGCAACCGGCAAGGGCGGGGGCGGCGGGGCTGACAAGAAGGACGGGGCGGGCGGAGACGGCTCCGAGGCGAAGCGCGATCCACTGAAGGAGGCGATGGAGGCCATCTCGTCTGTTTCCGGGGCGATCAAGACCGGTATCGACGCCGCGAAGTCGGTTTGGACCGAGTTTATGGGCGCTCCTCCGGACTCCCAGCTCGACAAGCTCTTCCTGTGGCTTGACGACTTGATGGAGCGCGCCCTTAAGCTCGCCGACAACGCCATGTCCGTCGAGGAGGCCGATGGCGTCCAGCGGGCCATGGACGCCCTAAACGGAACGTTCGGCGCGATGACGTCGGCGATCGATATGTCGTCGGCGCTCTTCCGCATGCGCACGCCGCCGGTCTCGGCCGTGACGAAGGTATTCGAGTTCATGGGACAGATCGTCAAGGCGGCCATGACCTCGATCGAGGAGATGGACCTCGACGATCTTCAGGACGCCGTCAAGCAGACAACGTTCATGCAGGAGATGGGTACGATCGTCCAGACGTGGGCGGCGTCCTTGACGGCCATTGCCGACGCTTCCAACGCGGTTGCCGGGTCGCATATGGACGTTAGCCTAGCCCCCGTCTTCGATGCCGCTGAGTACATTTTCCACCGCGCCGCCTTCCTGGTCAACACCATGGCTGCGAACGAGTCGGAGACCCGACCGTTTGCACTCGTTGACCAGCAGATGAAGGCGGTCGCGGAGAGTATCGGCGCCTGGACAGGGACCCTGTCCGGCGTGGCCGATCTGATCACGAAGTCCAATCTCACACGGCTGGGCGGGTCGTTTAACGGCCTTATGGCCGCCGCGATGGAAGTGATGAACATCGGGACTGCCATTGCCACGGCGTGGCAGACCGGCCACGGCGACTACTGGATGCTCGCGGCCGAGGACGCCCAGATCATCGGAGACGGAATGGCGAGTTGGATCGGCATGCTCTCCGGCATTGCCGACCTCGTTTCGGCCGCCTACGGCGTTCACTCCGAGGCATCGTTTGAGCGCGTCGGCGACTGGCTCCTTGCCGCCGTTGGGTCCATTCAGGCGGCGGTGGGCGGCATGCTCGCCACGCATGGGTCGAGCATTCTCCGCGTTGCCGCCGACCTCAAGGCCCTCGGCGAGGCGATGGGGCCATGGGGAACGTTCCTTGGCTCCGTTGCGGACTTGGCGGAGAAGACCGTCGCCATTCAGCGGTACCGAACGACAGGAACCGGAGCCCTGCGCGACCTCCTGGGCGGCGTGGTCTTGCTCATCAATGATATCGCTGGCGAGCAGACGCAGCGCCTTGGCGCATCTGGCCACTTTGACCTTCTCGCGCAGGATATTAAGACGATCGGCGAGTCGATGGCCGCGTGGGCGCCGGCATTCGCCCTGATTGACAGCTCCCTTTCAACCATGATGAACCTTCGCCTCTTCAGGGCCCAGGGCGGCGTTGTTGGATTCGACTTCGCTCGCGGCATCCTGACATCTCTCGGAACGATGGTCTGGGGCCTCTACCAGGACCTCGCGAGGAGTGGGCTGACCGATAAGGCCCTGAAGGAGATTTGGGACGTTACAAGCGCCATGGCGGGCGCTTTCAACGCATGGCTCGACCCGCTCGCGAAGATCGGCGATGCGCTTATGTCGCTTCGCCACGCCCTGGGCGCCGGCAACCCCGAACACTCCATCGGGCTTGCGGTTTCTTACATGCGCCTGATTGGTGAGCGAACATGGATTTCCTTCCGGGACGCTCTTGGGAACACGGATAGCAAGTTCTACCTCGACATCTCGACCTCCGTAGCCGGCACGCTCGGGGCATGGGTTGACCTTCTCACGAAGTTCGACGCCCTTAGCCTGGCGCTCCGTCGCGTTCGAACCGATGGGCTGAGCGACTCCGGCAAGCTGGAGACCATCTGGTCCACCCTCACGTGGCTCGCCGGGAAGTCGTGGACCTCCTTCGTCTCCGGCGCCATGGCCGGTGGCGTTGACATGCAGACCGTTTCCCAGGCCGTGGCAGCAACGCTGGGCGCCTGGGTGGACCTGGCGTCCAAGATGGGCGATCTATCCAGAAGCCTCCTGCGCGTGCGCGAGGTACCCGAGACGGTCTTCGTCACAATCGACGGCGTCTTCGCCCGCCTGTGGGCAACGATGGACTCCTTCTACGGAAAGGTCAAGGACGACCCGGACCCCGCCAACGGGCCGACAGTCATGGCCGTCATCGCCGGGTCGCTCTCGACCATGGTGGACTCAGCGGCGAGGGTCGCGGACCTATCCCGATCTCTGATCGGTTATGTCAAGCCCCTGCCGACCGAGTGGGCGAATATCAAGGACGCCATGACGACGGTCTGGGACCAGTTCTCCGGGCTGGCGAAGACCGCCATCGCCGACCCGATCCACTGGGAGGAGGAAGTTGCGCCGCGCATCAAGGCGTGGCAGGAGACCGTGCAGGCGCTTGCCGGGGCCGTGGGTTCGGTTGCGGGCATCCAGCTTCAGACTTATGTCAAGCCCCTGGAGACGGAATTCATGGGCGTGAAGGAGTCTATGGCGGCGCTCTGGGGGATGTTCAAGGAAATCGCCACCAACTCCATGCCGAAGGACGTTGACGATGCCGACGAGATGTCGAAGCGCATCGGTGCATGGAGTGCCATCGTACAGGCGCTCGTTGGCGCCATCTCGGCTACCGCCGGCCTGAACGTCATCGAGCATATTGGGATCGCCCCGAGCACGATGACGAAGATCAAGACGACCATCCTCTCGCTCTTCTCGACATTCGAGGACATCGCGTCGTTCTGGGCTGCCGGCCACCGTCGCCCGGACCTCCAGTCCGCGTCGATCCAGCAGTGGTCCCAGACCGTTTCCAGCATCCTGGGGGCAGTTTCCGGAACCTTCGCGCTCCTCAAGGACACGACGGGCGTGATGCCATCCCAGATGTCCAGCACGATGATCAACCGGCTGCGCAACACCATGGTGGCGTTCCTGGTGAACTTCGAGGAGCTGTGGACGGGAGAGGAATGGTCCAGATTCGCCTTCCAGGACGGCGAGAGGGGCATCGCGGACCGCGATCGGCACCACGGCTCGATTCGCACGTTCGCGGACGCCGTCGGCGGGGCTATGGGGGCCGTAAAGAGCACGATCGACACCCTCGTGGCGTTTACGGACAACGCCGGCAAGCTCGGACAGGTCTCGGTAACAGCCCAGTCCGCAATTTCTGGCGCGATCACCATTCTTTTCTCGATGTTCGAGGGAATGGCCCACCAGTGGCGGGCGGGGACGATCGTTGGTGACCTCAACCTGGCGGCCGTGAAGACATTCGCCGACAGCGTGAATTCCATCTTCGCGCCAATCAAGGGTGTAATCGACACCCTCAGCTCCATTGACGAACTGATGTGGGAGACCCTAGACGCCGGGAACGACGCTGATACGTCCGCGCGCCTCGGACGGCGAGTGGCCGGCGGGCGCGGCTCCGTGACGGCGAGCGGAAAGTTCCGATTCCCGCGAGTCATCCAGGTCACGAAGGACAACATCTCCTACCTCACCGGGTTCGTCAACGTGATGTTTTCCGAGCTGAAGGGGGCGATGGAGACGCTTAGGGCCGCCTTTGCGAAGTCGAATCCAGGAGCCGACTGGGCTGTCTACCTAGCCGAGCTGAAGGCATTCCTAGAGACCGTCGGAAGCGGGATGGGCGTATTCAAGTCGATCAACGAGCTGATCACCGGCCTGATGGACAACCCGCTCTCCGTTATGTCGTTCGGCGGACGGGCGGGGAACCAGCGTGGCGTCTCGAAGTGGTGGACGCAGGTTCGAACCAACCGTGCCGAGCACCAGGCCGATCTCCTCAAGGAGGCGATCAAGCGCAATATCAGGGTGATCGTGGACGCCGTCAAGGAAGCGTTCTCTGGCGAGAACGAAATGCCGGACATGGAACAGATCAACCTTATGGAGCGGCTCGCCGCCGTCCTGTCTGGCCTCATCACGGCCGTAGGGTCGATCGCCCTTACGCCAGACCTGGACAAGGCCAAGGTGGACGCCCTGGTGTCCGTCATGCGCCAGCTCTCCGAGATCACCATGCCGGCCTGGCTTCAGGCTGGCGGTCTTTCCGGCGAGTCCGTGGCGGCCTTTCGCGCGCTCCTGGACGCCCTCGCCTCCGCCGAGTCGGCCAGTATCGACGCGGTTGTCAATGCGGTCTCGCGGCTGACTCGCGAGGCCACAGCCGCCGCCCTTGGCGGGCTGTTCGTCACCATCGACAAGGGTGGGACGATCACCATCGGTGGCGGTGGTAGCCGCCCAATCATCGAGCCACCCGGCATCGAGCCGCCGGGTGGTACGAATCCACTCTCCATCCCCGGTGGCGACGAGAACGGCATCATCGATCTCATCAACGCCTTCGCCGGCCTCCTCTCCATCCCCGGCGCGGGCAGCAACAGCCTTCCTGGCGGAGAAGAAGGGCGGGTCGGGCCTATCCCGAACAGCCTTCCTGGCGGAGAAGAAGGGCGGGTCGGGCCTATCCCGAACGGCCTGCCCGACGTCATTAACGCCTTCGCCGGCCTCCTCTCCATCCCCGGTGGCGACGAGAACGGCATCATCGATCTCATCAACGCCTTCGCCGGCCTCCTCTCCATCCCCGGCGCGGGCAGCAACAGCCTTCCTGGCGGAGAAGAAGGGCGGGTCGGGCCTATCCCGAACAGCCTTCCTGGCGGAGAAGAAGGGCGGGTCGGGCCTATCCCGAACAGCCTTCCTGGCGGAGAAGAAGGGCGGGTCGGGCCTATCCCGAACGGCCTGCCCGACGTCATTAACGCCTTCGCCGGCCTCCTCTCCATCCCCGGTGGCGACGAGAACGGCATCATCGATCTCATCAACGCCTTCGCCGGCCTCCTCTCCATCCCCGGCGCGGGCAGCAACAGCCTTCCTGGCGGAGAAGAAGGGCGGGTCGGGCCTATCCCGAACAGCCTTCCTGGCGGAGAAGAAGGGCGGGTCGGGCCTATCCCGAACAGCTTGCCTGGCGGAGAAGAAGGGCGGGTCGGGCCTATCCCGAACGGCTTGCCCGACGTTATCAGCGCCTTCGCCGGCCTCCTCTCCATCCCCGGTGGCGACGAGAACGGCCTGCCCGGCGTCATTAACGCCTTCGCCGGCCTCCTCTCCATCCCCGGTGGCGACGAGAACGGCATCATCGATATCATCAACGCCTTCGCCGGCCTCCTCTCCATCCCTGGCGTGGGCAACAACATCCTGCCCATCGGGGATAGCAATGGCATCGGGCCAATCATTACCGATTCCATGCTGTCTGCCTTCACGAGCTTCAATATGCCATCCCTCGAAGGACTCGCGGATACACTGGTTCCGGCCATCGAGGGCATCCGGCCGAATGTCACGGTGGACGTCCAGGTAGACGTGCAGCCACCGAAGGTGGACTTGCATGCCGACTTCGTTTTGCCGACAGGGGCCGTTGAGATGATTGCGGAGATGATTGGGCCGAAGACCCCAAGCCCGACCGCCGGCAGTGGCGGGAGTGTAACGCAGAGGTCTCGCGTGGGCTACGACGCCGGGCCAAGAGGACAGCGGGCTCGCAGGAGCCGAGGGTGGAGGAGTAGGCCATAATGGCGAATGAGGAACTGTCCCTAGTCTATAATGGGAATCCGATCGAATATGATGACCCCAATGTCACCCGAACGATGTACGGCGCCCCGGAGATTGAGCCGATCACCTACGAGTGGCGCGAGGAGACCTTCCCCGGATACGGCGTGGCAATCGCCGGTGAGCCCGTACCCCTCCCGCGAGGCGTATCGTTCACCGTCGAAAGCAGGATCAAGGAGGCGACGTTCCCGCTTGCCTACCGCTATGCGGTAAACGAATCGAACGCACTGTCCGACATCTTCTCCCCAAAGCACGGCGAAGTTCGACTTCGGTTTGACCGCCTCGATGTGGATGACGATCCGATCTCGCGCTACCTTCGCGTCCTTTCCGACTACGCGCCGCCGTGGGCCTGGAAGCCGCAAGGCGGGGAGGGCGAATTCGGTGTACGCGGGTCCGCCCGCATCCGGACGAGGGTATCGGCCGTTGCCCGGTTCCCGTGGTTCGTGGACACGGTCCCGTGCTTCGACGCGACGGTGACGCCTTCGCAGCCGGTGATTATCACAAATCCCGGCGATCGATGGGTTGGGTTCCAGATGGAAGTTGGGGCGTCCACCTACAACGGCAACACAATGACCCTCACAACGACCTACACTCTGGACGGAGTCGATGTGGTCGGAATCCTTTCGATCATTTTCCCGGACGGCACCCCGGCCCAGGGAACGGTCCTGGAGTACTGGGACCCCGCCGCCGACCTTGGGCATCCCATTGGCGCGCGATCTTTCTTCTTTGACGTCGGAACTCAGTCCTGGCGCCGTGCCGTTGCCGTGCCTCAGTCCAATGGATGGCTTTCGTTTCCGCCGGGAGTGCCCGTGACGCTTTCGATGGGTCTTTCCGGCGGTAGCAGCGGAACGACGTCTATCAATCTTCGCGTAACGCCAATCTATGAGGGGTTCTAAGTGGCCATCTCCCAGGGGCCGACGTTTAAGGAGGTCTACCGCGTCGATCTCGTCTCGCCTGCCATGGAGCGGTACGAGCTGCACTCGATCGACAGCTTGTCGTGTTCCGAGGGGAAGCAGGGGGAGGGCGACCTGTCGATCGGGTTCGGCCTGTACGCGAACGACATCGATGTCAGAGAGCTGATTGCTGGCGATTCTTACGGTTGGTCCGTCGCCGTGTCTAACAACTTTCTCGATCGAGCTACCGCCTCGAAGCTCATGCCGCTCTGGTTCGGTCCCGTTCTTAGTGCTCGCACAACATATGACGCATATCCACGGATCGAGCTGGAGTGCGAAAGCTTCGTCCACCATTTGGCCCGTAGGCGCCTTTCGGCCTCTGCGCTGAACACGGTCTCGGACTTCATCTCCGCCCCCGCCGGAACGCTCATTTCGAGCATCGGGGGGCACTCCCTCTCCCCGTCTGTGAGTATGTATCCCGCGTATCCCTACGCCGGTCGAGACAACTTCGGCCCATGGACGGTGGCCATGGGGTCCGTGGCCACAGGAGACACAATCGCCTGGCAGGAGCAGAGCGGAGGGAATCTCTGGGACACCTGGTACGACGCGATGGAACGGGGAGACATGGCCATTGGGCTCTCGCGATCCGGCCTCACGGCGTTCAGCTATAACTTCTACGCCCCGTACGTTCGCGACGACCTGTCGGCCGAGGTGATCTTCTCCGTCGCAAACGGGACGCTGAAGAGTGTCATCCGAAACGTGGACTACTCCACGCTGGCCAACGTCTTCCAAAGCAGGGGGTCGGGGAAGGAGGGCTCGCAGGTTGTTAGCTGGCGAGCGAATCCCGAATCGGTAACGAGATACGGCATCTTCGAGGACGGCGGCACGGTCAGCTCGAACGACAACGTCACGGCCGTGTCCAGCGAGGGGTCGCTACAGGTCAAGCAGCTCGGATTCCCGAGAATCACCTACGACCTCGACGTAATCCTCTCGGACGAGTACGTCTTCGGTTACTCGTTCGGCCGACGTGACACCATCGCCTTCGAACACCCGCTCTTCGGGAATGAACACGGGATGGATTCCCAGGGTGGGTCCTGGACCTATAAGACCGGCATGCCATTTTATGGTGTTGCCAAGACCGGGACGGTGGTCGGGTGGCGCCTCGGCCTCGATAACGGCTTCCCTCGTGTCGGGATTATAGTGGGAGACGTGCCGAGGAACTGGATTCACGAACTCACCCAGTCCGTCGGGATGGCCGGAGGAAGAACGGGCGGCGGGAAGCTGTCCAATCGGGGGGGGTGGTAAAGCGGTTTTCAAAGAGTAGATGCTATCCTTGGCCACATGGAGTCCGCGCATGAGCCCAGAGCTTGCTGAGGGCGGGATCATCGGCGTGATCCTGTCGCTTGCATTTACTTTCCTTTTGAGCTACATTGATCGCCGAGTCGCCCAGGATCAGGTCCTTCGGGGCGAGCTGTATGGCGCATACCACATGCGAATCAGCGAACTTGAAGCAACCCTGGCCGAGCTGAAGATCGAGAACGACAAGAAGGACGAGGAGATCGCACACCTCCGGGAGGCGAGCTTCACGGCCGAGCTGGAAAGGGCCAGGGCACGGTAGGAGGAGTCTGTGAAGACGATCACGCAGGTGATCCAGCATGACGGACGGTCCAACTTCACCCGTCTCTACCCGGTATCCGACGTTCACATCGGCCACCGGGCCTGCGACGAGAAGGCGTTTGCCCGTTACGTCAAGCAAATCGCCGATGATCCGGACGGGATGTGGGTGGGTATTGGGGACTACGTAGACGCCATCAATCGAAGCGACCCGCGCTTTTCGACATTCGATCTCCCGGACTGGGCGCTCACTCGCGAAGCTCTTGCCGACATCGTTACAGCCCAACGAGACCGTTTCCTGGAGCTAACCGCTCCGATCCACGACAAGTGCCTGGCGCTTCTCGCCGGCAATCACGAGATGACCATCTCAAAGTACTACGAGCGGGATGCCTACGGCGAGATCGTGGCGGCCATCGCCCGCGACAAGGGCGTTGAGATGGACACCCTTCGCCTGGACTACACGGGCTGGATGCTCCTCAAGTTCATCCGCTCGACCGGGAAGTCCTCCCTGTGTCGAGTGTGGATGCACCACGGGCACGGCGGTGGGCAGCTCAAGGGCGCGAAGGCCCTCAAGCTCCAGCGGCTAGCGTGGGCCGTAGACGCCGACCTCATTATCCATGGCCACGTTCACGACGCGGTAATCTCGCCTGGGCACAGGGCTTGCGTCACCGATTCTGGCGTTGCGTACGTGAGGCAAGTGCATGCCATGATTACGGGGAGCTTCCTCACGTCGTGGGTGAAGAACGGCGCCTCCTACGCGGAACGCGCCATGCTCTTCCCTGGCTACGTCGGCTCTCCCGTGGTGGAGTTGTATCCGTGGGAAGAACGAACCACGGATGACGGAAGCGCGATCACCGGATTCCGCATCCCGGACTCCATCAAGATCACGGTCTAAGGAGGGCGCGATGCGCCTGGGTCTCCACGCCAATACAAACAACAACATGGACCTGATGATTCGCTACGTCGAACAGGTCCAGCCACCGATGGTTAAGCTCCTTGACCCCAACCGGGAGGTCGTTGCCGCAATCCGTCGAGCCTCCAAGGGCGTGACGAAGGTCATCGGGCGCAAGCACTGGGATCGACAATCCCTCGACATGTACGGGGAGTTCAAGGCAGCAGCCGTTGACCTCGCTCGGGACAGCTCCGTCCAGTACATGGAGGGGATGAACGAGTGGGGGCTCACCATGGCCAACGCAAGCTCATTCGCCACCGCCGAGGTCGCCCTCGCCAAGGAGCTGAACAGACATGGCATCGGCGCCATGATCGGTGGGTTCTCGACCGGCTACCTGGATCACAACCTTCAGAGCGACCGCTCGTGGACCTACGGCCGCGCCATGTTCGACTACCTCAACTCGGTACCGCCCGAGCTTGGCTTGCTTCACTTCCACGAGTATGGCCACTACATGCAGTACGGCACCGGCAAGCCGGGCCGAGAGAACGCCCCCTGGCCGGATCAATGGGATCATTCGGGACACCGCTGGACTGGCTTCGAGGGCGACCGTTCCGCCTACTGGGACCCAGGCAGGGTCGGGTGGTGGGTACTGCGCTACAGACGTTTGCGCAAGGTTCTCGTGGCGCAGGGCTATAAGAATATCGGATTTGCCATCACCGAGAGCGG
Organism: Rhodocyclaceae bacterium; assembly: GCA_016702335.1. Lineage (GTDB taxonomy): Bacteria > Pseudomonadota > Gammaproteobacteria > Burkholderiales > Rhodocyclaceae > JADJEF01. Next base: position 56,207 of record JADJEF010000005.1, on the reverse strand, counting down.
TTGTGACGACGTGAACCCTAGGCCATGCGGACATGGCAGAGGGTGGAGAGACTTCACGAATTGCGAGCACTTTACCGACCACAGGGTCGGGGACATGGTGGATCAGTTCTACTGGACAATGTGGCAAGCCAGCCACGATTCCTACATTTATGGCTGGACGGACTTTGGGTTCGCCACGGCGGACCCGGCATGGCTCTCGTTCGACTACAGCCAGACGCCAACGGAATTCGAGCGCCTTATCCAGACCCAGAAGCGCCTGCCGCTCTTCGGGACACCGTCCGACCCACGGCCAATCCCGATCGCGCCGTCTCCGATCGCGCCGACGCCTGGAACGACGAAGGGTGGAGTTTCTGATCTGGCCTGGCTGCCAGGGCGAGGAGACTCGTACTCGGCAATCGCCCGTAAGGCGTACGGCCAGGAGAACAACACGTCCTGGGCGACCACACTCCCGTTCGTCAAGGCCGTTCAGGCGGCCAACGAGAATAGGCCAGTGAAGATTGGCTCTCGCGTCGAGGTGCCGGGCGTTATGGCCTTCGACGGAGGGGGGCTGCGCGGCCTTCAGACTTTCATCCACCCAGGCGAAGGTCCGTGGCCACTCGTGCGGCGCTGCTACGGTCTCCCGACGGCTCCAGCGGCGGTCATGGGGCCAATTGTAGCGGCCGTGAAGTACGCCAACCCGTCGTGGATCGCCGGGGGCATGGTGGACCTCCCAGGAAAGGCGGTGCTCTTTGTCTAGCGTAACACTTACTGGCCTCGACGCCACGCTCGACGCAAGGCTCCGGCAGCGCCTTGGTGAGCACTATCGCGGCTTCCGTGGCCCGGAGTACATCCAGGCCCTGGGTGGCACCCTCGTGGCTCGCCCCAATCCCACCCCGAGTGGGATCGAGGCGTTCACCGTCCACCACAGCGCCGGGTCTCACCTCGACACGGGGAGGGACCTCTGGGCCTTCCACCGCCGGATCGGGTGGAATACTTGTGGGTACCACTTCGTCGTAGAGTATGATGGAGAGGTGTCGATGTCCATCCCTCCCGTGAAGTACATTTCGTATGGGGCGGGACCAGCGTGGAACGACTCCACGGTTCACATCTGCCTTCCGGGTCATTATCACCCACACCAGGAGCTGCGCAACGGCGTCTGGCGCAACGTGAGCTTCCAGCCCTCTTCCGAGGCGCTGCGTTCAACATACGTGCTACTGTGTACGCTAGACGACGTGGTGGCGTACAGGCGGTGGCCCGGACACCGGGAGCTGAAGGCAACAGCCTGCCCCGGTGACAACCTAATGCCCCACGTCGTGGAGATGCGCCGGATGGGCGCCCAGAATCCCCGTCCAATCGCCTACATCTAAGGAGGCCCCCGTGTTCAGTCTCTCTCTCGCAACCGTAAACCTTCTGCCGAGTCTCGTGCAGATGTTCCAGGACGCCGTACCGATTCCGGCCGGCATCCCGGAGTGGCTCGGCCTGGCCGTAGCGTCTGGAACCCTCACTGAGGTGATCAAGCGCCTGACCAGGCTTACGGGCTACAAGATCAGCGGCGTGGCGGCCGTTGGGCTCTCGTTCGCCGTCTCTGTCGGCGTGGTTCTCTTCGACCTCGCCAACGGCGGCTCGCTTGTCACCCTCCCCGCTGGCTATACCGACGGAAATCCGTTCACGTGGTTCGCTGCCGTATTGCTCACCGCCGGTGAGGTGACCGCCACTGCCAACGGCATCTACCTGTTCATCTACGATAAGGTTTTCGGCTCCGGCGCCGATCTCCCGGTCGATCTCGCGGGCGCGGCGATTCTGTCCGGCCTCCCGAACTGGAAGGTTCTCCGAGCGTTCACCAGTACGGCCGGTGTCTCCTATGCGGTGGGGCAGATCGTCCCCAAGGGGTCCATTGGCACGGCGGTGATCAACGGAGTGACCTACAACGAGGGTCAGCTCGCGAACTCTGGCTACATCCGCCCCTGGCCGTAAGGGCTCGGGATACCCGACAAGGACGAAGGCCCCCGGAAACGGGGGTCTTCCCTTTGTACGCGAGATGTACACGAAAAGCACACGTTACCATGCGATATACACGATATACACGATATACACGGTAGTATAGTACATGCACTGTATACATGCGCTTGTCGAACACTTGTTCACTGAATGCCCGTTCTACAGAACATCCGTTCGCTACAATTCGCCCGTGTTTAGCCTGTCGATATTCTCTCACCTTGCATTAATGTCTCTCTCATTTTCACGAGTATACTATAGGCGTGCGGGCGAAACGTCGCGCGCATCCTTTACATCCTCCGCCAGTCAATCGCCCGTCGCGCAAACGTCGCGGGCGATAGGCGGAGCGTATCCCCCTAGGGAGCGTGTTACTATGTCTTGGTACATTGATGGCAGGGGTCGACGTGGCCACGTTGCAACGCGGGAGTACCGCACTCCGCGCAACATCGAACCGTTGCGATTCTTTCCCGGCGATCTTGGCCACGATGCAAGGTACCGCACGTTTGAAGCTTCCAAGGAAAACGCGATTGCAGAATTGCGCTTGGAGCGTCAATGGTGCGCATATCCGTTGTATCCGGGCGAGCGCGAGCGATGGGCAAGGGCAGCATTGGACGCTGCCAAGCTTGCGGGCGATAGTCGCGCGGATATTGCCATCATGGCAGACATTCTCGCGCAATCGGCGCCGATAACGTGGCAATTGGTGCCGTCGGCGCCAATTGAGGGCGAGCGCCTCACGTATGCTGAGGGTTGGACAGCGGGATAATTACATAGGTGCGTAAATAGAACGGCCGTTCTACTGTCAAAGGTAGAACGGCCGTTCTATTTGCGCGTCTAGCGTAGAACAAATGTTCCCCGAGCATTTGCGCCAGACGCGCCAACAATGGAGTTAGTGCGTCTATCGGTCAAATACACAACGCGGTCGGGCAATAGTATAATGTGGACGTTCGGCCGGACGGTCGGCGCGCAGGCGTTCGGCCGTTCGGCCGATGCCATAGAGGGGCCTGTCGGTCCGGGGAACCGGTCTGTCAGGCGTCGAAAAACACGGGCGTTTGGTTCTCGTGTATACTGTAATAGTCGATTGCGAACGCGGTCGGCGCCATAACTGGTAACGGTTACGGTGCCGACCGCGTTCTATGTCGGCCGGCGGCACGACCGGGGAACCGGTCTGCCGAGTGTCGAAAAACACGGGCGTTTCGGTCTCGTGTATACTGTAATAGTCGATTGCGAACGCGGTCGGCGCCATAACTGGTAACGGTTACGGTGCCGACCGCGTTCTATGTCGGACGACGGCAAGGCTGGGGAACCGGTCTGCTGCCGGCTCAAAAACACAGACGTTCCTGTCTCGTGTATACTATGGATGAGGGTGCGGCGATGCTAATAGCGTTGCTACTCCTGGCGCTAATCGCCGTGCGGATTGTCGTGCGGCGGGCGTTGCGCCGAAGGGGCAAGTGAACCGGGAATCGCTCTGCCGAGCGACGAAAAACACAGCCGGTTATCGTTCGTGTATACTATAGGTGTAGCGCGAACGGTACAAAGAGCAGAGCGGCTTATATGGGATTGCGTAATCGGGCGAGCGCAGCCGGTCGGCGCTGGCGGGTTCAACTCCCGCCCAATCCCCTGGGACTGAGGAATCGGTCCGCCCGACAGTGAAATACACAGGTCGTCGTGGCCAGTGTATACTATAACCGTCGCCGATGATACGGCGAACGCGATAGATGGGAGCGTCCTATGGACCCGAACGAAGTCCTAAAGCGCATCCGGGCAATCGCCTGGGGGCAACATCGCACATGCCAGCTCCACCACACTCCGACGGAGATGGTGCCGACGCTGGACGACTACCAGGTGCTCGCGGACCTGGCGTGCGACCTGGACGAGTGGATGTCTCGCGGCGGGTTCCTGCCGGACGCATGGCGCGACGACGGGGGTGGGATGTCGGAGGACGAATGGGAGGTGGTGGATGTATCGCCATAGCCAACTCGCGAACTACGGCGACCCGCGTCGGTGGGATGACCCCCACTACCTCTCCTGCTACGACGTGTGGCAGGACGACGGGATGACCGAGTGGGGATACGCTGAGCCACAGTGCGACGAGGAGGAGGAACCCTTCTACCTGGAGGCGGGCAAATGGTACTGGATGTACTCGATGCCCGGCTACCTGGATCGCGGCGACCCGCAAGGGCCGTTCGACACATGGGGTGAGGCGGCGGCTGACATGGCGGACGACGTCTGGCCGTGGGATGACTTCTCGGCAGCGGCCGAGCGGTACTACTCGATGCTCGTGATCGGGTGGAGGGAGGGGCGATGAACCGACGCCGGGCGTATGAGATACTCTGGAACACGCTCGCCGAGAAGTACGCCTGGCCCGGCGGTTATCCCCTCTACGGGATCGTCGCCGATGGTGAGGCGCTGTGCTCGACGTGCGGCGGAATGCCCGAGGTGCGGGACGCGGACGAGGACGATCCATCGGACGCCCAGTGGCGGCTGATTGCGGTCGAAGTCAACTGGGAGGACGCGGACCTGTTCTGCGCCCACTGCAACGGACGAATCGAATCGGCATACGCGGAGGACTAGCATGAATCTGCCAAGCGTCAAGACGCTACGGCGCGTGTTCGGGGATGATGCGCCCGATGCGCGGCGACAACTGGAGAGGTGGCGCGATGGGTCGCGACCTCCGGCCGTTGATACCCTGTTCGCCCGGCTGGACAGCATGGCCAACACGCATGGCGTGGAGTGCATCTGGACGGACGGGCGGCAGGACGACAGCCGCTACGGGCCGCGCTATCTGTACCTGAACACGGGGGACACGTATGCGGATACGCTCCTCGTGGACCGGGACACGGGCCGCGTGTGGGTGGGAAGTTGGGGTGATCTGGTGGAGATGGCCGAACGCAATCCGGGCCGGTGGGGCCGCATCGAATAGGGGTGGGACATGAAACGGGCGAACCGTCAAACGGCGATGGACTTCATCCGGGATCGAGTGGACTTTACGGCCAGCTCCCTCTCGGGGAGACTCGGGACATACTACGGATACGGCGGGCGTCTCGGCTCCGCACTACGGAACCGGTGGAGGGCCGACAACCCGGTCTATGCGGTCTACAGCTACGACACGCCGATCGCATGGCTACCGTCCGGTGGGGGGCCGTGGGTCATGCCGACGACCAAGTACAGCCCAACGACGACCAATCACCAGACGGTCGCGGCGCGGGCCGTGGGCGAGGACGTGGTGTGGATCAACAATGAGGGGGAGGAGGTGGAGGGGCGATGGGTGAAGTAGTCTTCAGGCTACGGATGACGTGCGACAACGACGCATTCGTCTCCTTTGACGACGCCAACGACGGGCCGTGGTCCGAAGGGCGGCGGATGGAGGTGGCGCGCATCCTTCGGGAGATCGCGTCGAACGTGATGCAGTCGCACGGCTACCCACACTACCAGAACGTCCACGACAGGAACGGAAACGTCGTGGGGACGTACCGACTGGCGCTGGAGGACGAAAATGGCGAAGGGGCGTGAGGCGCACTGTGACGATTGCAACCTGACATACGCCCGGCTGGGCGGGGCGGGTGGGTACTTCCACGAGGAAGGGTGCCCGTCGGACTGGAAGGACGCATACGGGGTCGGGCTGCCGACGCCGTGCTGGGAATGCGGGTGCGACTTCATCCCGGAGGAACGCCCGAACCGCCACTCCGTCTGCACGGACTGCGCGGAGGGGTGGGACGAGTTTCTCGAAGAGCAACGCGAGGACGGGGCGGATGACGAACCCGGCCCGCACGACTGGCGGACGGGGCACGAGCCGGAGGTGGACGACGAATGAGAGATGCCACCGAACTCTCCGGGAACCGATGGCACGGGTGGCGGTTCCGCTGCGACCCGAACGACGTAGACAACATGACGGCGGTCGATCTTCTGACGTGGCCGTGGGCGCTCGCGGCGGGGGCGGGGGCGGCTGGCGTGAACACGCCGGGGTGGATGGTGGAGGTGAGCGGCCAGAACTCGGATGGCCACAACTGGCGGTTCACGGTCGTGCGGGACATCCCGTACCGGGAGGCTGCCGCCATCGCGAGGGGAATTGTCAAGACGTATCGCGAGATGGGAGGTGGATGACTAATGAGTGTGAGCCACGGATTCGACGCCTTCTTCGGGGGCTACCTGCGCTGCGCGCTGTGGTCCAGCACGGACGAGAGCACGCCGGAAGGGGGTGAGCCGCTGGATCGCAACTACACAACGGCCGACATCGCGCCGGATTCGCTGGAGTCGGCGCGGCGGGACTGTCGCGACTTCTACGATTCCTACGGTCACCTCTGGTACGACGACGACGGGGACGACGGGGACGCGGGCCACAACTTCTGGCTGACGCGGAACCGCCACGGGACGGGATTCTGGGACGGCGACTATCCGACGAACGGCAACGAGTTGACGCGGCTGGCGCACGCCTACGGGGAGTGCGACCCGGTGGTGGGAGATGACGGGCTGATCTATTTCTACGGAGGGTGACGTGAAGGTCAAGGTCCAATCCACGTGGAGTGGATCGGCGGATTCGATGTTCTGGACGCTCGCAACAAACGACGGGCACCGGTTCCGACTGCCCGCCGAACCGGCGGGCGGGTGGGCCGTCTGGCGTAGGAGCGAAGCGCGGCGTGCGCTCGACCTGTTGGTGGCAGAGGGCTACGAACGGCGCAACATCCGATTCCGGGAGGTGTAACATGCAACCGAAGCACAGGCGCGTGACGATCAAGCTCGTGAACGACTACGACTCCACCCTGAAGGATGGCGACTGGCTGGGGGAGTGGTACGGGTGGGAGCGGGGTGAGACGGGCCGCCCGGACGGCGGCTACTACAAGGTGACCCGCTCGACCGGCCGCCACCAGGACAACAGTCAATACGTGATCTGGCTCAAGCCGGCGGCGGACTGCCCGCGTCCGAAGGACTGCGTAGACATCGCGCGAGCGTACTTCCGCGACGAATGGCAGTACGTCGGGATCGTGGTGGAGCAAACCACGGTCATCACGGGCGACGACGGCAAGGAGTACGAACTGGAATCCGGCGCGGCGCTCTTCGGGATGGAATATGGGTCCGCCCGCCGCTCCTGGCCCGCCATCGATGAGGGGCAGGTGATCTTCTCGCAAGCCTCAACGAACGAGTATCTCCGGGAGGTCGCTCGCGATCTGAGGGGCGAGTGCGAGTACCAGAGCGGCGTTCCGATGGATGACGACGAGTTCATCGGCGTGCTCGAAGCGGCGTTGGCCAATGGGCCAGTCTGGGAGCGGTAGGCGATGGACATGGGGACGTACCTGGTCTTCGCGGGTGACAACCACTACGATAAGGCGGGGGGATGGGATGACCTGAAGCGGACGATGTTCAACGATTCCGAGGCGAAGGAGTTTTGCCGGGGATACGTGACGGACAGCGGTACGCGGTGGGCGCACATTGTCTACCTGCCGACAGGTAACATCATCTGGCGGTCAAGCGAGGAGGTGATGTGATGAAACTCATCGGAACGATCGACAAGCACGATGTGGAATCGAACAGCTTTGTCCGGGGCGGTCGCCACTACCCGATCGCTGGGTGCATGGGAAGACTGCTGCCGATCGACGTCGGAAAGAGGGTGTTCTACGACGGGGAGATCGTGCAGGTGGAGAGTACGGAGGTGAAAAACGCACGGGACTTCGCGGACGCGGTGGGCAGTTGGGCGTTTCTCTCCGACGAGGAGAGGGATGATTGGTCATGGCGGGCGCAAGGGTGCTCCACGATTGGCGATTTGTACGACGAGGCGAATGGCGACGACGACGACACTGACACACTCGACCGACTGATGATGAGGCTTGGGCGCAAGCTCTACATGAAAGAGAGGGGTCTGTGAAGAGTAAGTGGCAGAAGGCGTACGAAAGCAAGCGCCGACGCCTGAACGCGCAGTTGTGCGAGAGCACCGGGACGCACTTCATGGACAGTGGCGGCGCAAACGGGCGCATGTGGCAGCGGAACGCCAAGTCCCCGCCGAAAGACAAGCCGATGGAGTGGTACGAATGGGAGGTCTACGGCGGTAGGCTGTCGTGTGGGTACACCAGGAACACGCTCGACGTGCTCTGTGAGTGGCTACACGACGGCGACATCGCCACGAGCGTCCGGCGGTCGTGGGGACAGTTCCTTCGGCAAGAGGGCGCACGCGAGGAGCGAGCGGATGCGGCGGGCGAGTATCGCTCGAACCGGTCGTGGGAGGAGCTTCTGGACGCATGGGCCGACCAGTGCGGCCACAAGCGCGAGGGCGGAGCGTACACGTACAATGAGGACAACTGCCTCAGTCAAGACATCGTGTACGATCTGATGAAAACGCCAGCGGGCGACGAGTTCGTCATCCTCCGTACCCACAACGGGTGCGATGCGCGCGGCGGATTCTCTTCGCCGACGTTCTGGGAGTCGGAGGGTGGCTGCGCGGGTCCCGACTCCTACTGGGGCGGCGAGCTATCCATCGACAGCTACGAGCTGCGCGACAACTGTCCGGCGGTGGTCTGGGACGACCTGTGGGATGATGGCGAACCGCCGGAAGGGCTCACGCCCGAGCAACTCGTGGAGGATGTGGGGCTTTGTATCTTCGCGAAAGGCATCCTGTATGGCGGAGAGGGATCGAACGCCCCAGTCGATGTCCTTACCCGTATCTGGGATGAGTGCAAGCTCACCGAATACGCGACCAACCCGCAATGGGGCGCGGGGTTCGTGGTGGTGGTGAGCAAGGACCGGGCGGTGGGGACGGTGCTGACCTACGACGGATCGTGGGTGGACGGCGAGGTCTACCCGTACTAAGTGGAGGTATGGTATAATGAGGAAGCTGGTCTGTCCGGACTGCAAGAGCACGAACGTCACGCCCGGCATCGGGCATCTGCTCCACAAGTGCGACTCGTGCCACCTCGCGTTCGAGACGTGGGATGAGGACGAGTACGCAGAGGAGCAGTGGGAATCCATGACGAACAAGGAGCGGGACAACTGGATCGGCAGAGTGGAGGCCAGTCTGGACCTACGCGATCTGTTCATCAACGCCGACAACGGCGAGATGCAAGTGCTGAACGAGCTGGTCGAACGGATCGCTCGTGATCGTTTTCGCGAGGAGGTGAGTGGATGAAGGGCGACACAGAGATCGACAACTCGGCGGACACGATCGACTCGCGAGACATCATCGACCGGATCGAGTACCTACGGAACGAAGAGGGCGGTGACCAATTCACGGACGAAGAGGCGGCGGAGTTGGCGGCGCTAACGGCGCTTGCCGAAGAGGCGGAGGGGTATTGCGACGATTGGCAGTACGGCGCGACCCTCATCCGCGAGAGCTACTTCGAGGACTACGCCCAGGAGATGGCCAGCGACATCGGGGCCATCAACAACGACTACGGATGGCCGCTCAACTGCATCGACTGGGAGCAAGCGGCGCGGGAGCTGAAGCAGGATTACACGTCGTTCGACTTTGACGGCGTGACCTACTATGGGAGGTAGAACGGAATGAGTCACTACGTAGTGGTGGTCGTCGGTGATCCCGACAAGTTGGCGGAACATTTGGCGCCATTCGATGAGAACGTGGAGGTGGAGCCATATCGCCATCCCGTGGGGGACTGGGAGATCGAGTACGCAGTCAATAATGGCGCCCCGGCGGGTGACTGGGCGGCCATCGCCGCCAAGCTGAACGACGAGTTCTCGGATAGCGGGTCCTACCTCGCCGACGACGAGGGTGTCTATCAGATGTCCACGTACAACCCGAAGTCGAAGTGGGACTGGTACGTCGTGGGCGGACGGTGGGATGGGTTCTGGAAGGGGTGGCAACGCTTTCACACGGGCCGCCGGGTGCCGTCCACCCCAGTGAACGTCACCCGGAGGGTGGACATCGACTGGTCGCGGATGTACGACGAGGCCGCCGAGGCCGCTGGCAAGAGATGGGATGAGGTTCACGCGGTCATCGACGCCCACCCCGTCCCGATGACGTGGGCGCAAGTTCGCGAGGCGCATCCAGTCGATCACCAGGGAGCGCGGGATGCGTACAACGGACAGGCGGCCGTCAATGCGGTGAAGGACCTCGGTTCCGGTCATCCGGCGTGGTGGGATGGGCCAGACGAGTACCTCCGCCCGCGCGCCGACTACGCCCACGCGGCGGGTTTCGGGGCCGGGATGCCGTTCGCGTTCCTGATCGACGGGGAGTGGATCGAGCGCGGGAAGATGCGATTCTTCGGCGTCGTAGAGGGTGACACGGAGCAGGATGCGTGGCACCGGGAGGCGCACGCGATCTACGACAAGATTCCGGGCGCCGCCATCCTCACCGCCGTAGACATTCACATCTAGGAGAACTCGATGGACGAAAGGGAAGCGAGGGCGCACATCCTGGCCGAACTGGCGCCCATGTTCGCGGAGGCGCGGAGGGACGGCCTGTGGTTCCGTTGTACCTACCAGGACTTGTGGTTCTCGCCGGACGACCTCGAAGCAGCGCAGGCCAACGGCAGGTTCATCTGGTCCGCAATGAACTGGGAATTGCGTCCGCCGGCCGACTACATCGCCAAGATGGAGCGGATGGCCAAGGATGCGGCCGATCGACTCGAAGAGGCAAAGGAGCGTGTGGGGTGAAGCGGAAGTTCCTGGTCGAATTGGAGATGGACCTCACGGACGCGGAGGGTCTGAAGGACCCGATGGAACTGGCTCTCTGGCTGGAGTTCTGTGAGTGCAACAGTACCAGGCCCATCCAGTCCGCGACCGTGTGGAAGACGACCGACGACTACTTGGCGGACCTGGAGGATGGCAACGTGGCCGAGATCGTATGAACGCACCGTGCAAGGTGTGCCACAAGGAGGAGGGCATGTGGCCCGACGCGCTCTGCGAGGAGGGTAGCGACCTCTGGGCGGCCCTCTGCCAGGCCGTGATGGGCGTGGTCGACGGGATGGGCGGTGCGAGTTCGCACGCGGCCTACGAGAAGTGCAAGGGCCTGTGGGAAAACCATCTCATGGGCTACAACGGGGAGGGGTAGAGAATGGGCCAGTATTGGAAGCTCGTGAACGTGGACAAGATGGAGTTTGTCCACCCACACACGCTCGGCGACGGACTCAAGCTCCTGGAGATGGGGTCCGGCGGGCCGGGGATCGGAACGGCCATGATCCTGCTCATGGCAGACAAGGCGAGGGAGTATCGCGGCGGCGGAGACCCGAGTCACGGGGCGTTCGTCCTGGGGAGCTGGGCCGGCGACCGCGTGATGCTCGTCGGCGACTACGCGACCGACGACGACGGGCCGCCCATCAACGGGGTGCAGCGGAGCTGGCTGTACTCCCTGTGCATCCCAGAGGGCAAGCTCGGGGAGGTTCTTGCCGACCTGGAGGGGATGGAGTCGCGCCAGCAGCTCTCTGGCCCTCGCTCAGAGATGCTGGCCTACCTCCGGCAAGGCGGCGCGATCTTCCGCGACATCTCGATGGAGATCGCAGCGGCGATCGAGCAGGAACTCGGCGGAAAGTTCATCGGTGAGGGCTGGCGGGACTGGTCTCCTGGCCCGGAGTACGACTTCTAGGGTCATGGTCACGACAACCCCACTCTCGGCCGTCGTCCGGTTCTTCGGACCGGACGCACGGCCGCTCATCGTAACGCTCCACGACCAGCGGCGCGGCTGGACGCTGCCGGATCGTGGAGCGGTCGCACTTTCGCGCTGGCGGGTAGAACGCTACCGGTCGGCTGGCTATGACGCGCTCGGGCTGGCAGTGCCAGGACCGGGGCGTGGCGTGGTCGAGTTCACAATCAAGGAGCTGCTGTCAAATGCTGTCCCTGGATGAGTTTCGCAAACGCGCAGGCCATATCTGTCCCCATTGCCTAGTCGAGACTCCGGCGATGATCACCGACGACGAGTGGCGCGATGATGGCAACTACACCGCCGAGGTCCTCTGCCCTCGATGCAGAGGAACGTGGACGGTCATCTGGGCACTGGCGGGATACGTCACCTCGCCCGGCTTGACTTCCGTTATGGACTAGTATACCATGAAGCCACTCTGGGCAACGGACCTTCTGGCAGACATCGGCGGGGATGATCCTGGGCCACCAACGCAGAGGTGGTGGGTGGACCTTGACCGGCTGTGGAGGAAGGCGGTTGTGATTGATTTCGAGACCGCCAGGCTGGTTGCGGCGCTCATCGATGAGCTAGCAACGGAGGTTGGGGACCGGGAGATGGCCGCCATCTCTTCTGCCTTCTCAAAGAACAAGAGGCAGGAAGCACGCAGGACCCTTGAGATGACTTTCGCGCTGATGCGGCGCTCGAACGCCGTAAAGCGACTCGGGAGGAAGGTATGAGAGCGTTTATTCGTCGCGTCTTCTCGCCGGGGGAGCCGGAGCCTGCTCCGCCCCTCAGTCAACGCGAGGTCGTCCTGAAACTCCTCTCGGACGGCGAGTGGCATAGCGTCCGTGACCTCGCATGGCGAGCCCGGCGCGATCATGGAGTCGCCTACTGTGAGACAGGGCTGTCGGCCCGCATTCGCGAGCTGCGACGTCCGGAGTACGGAGGGCATCCGATCGAGGGCCTCCGTACGCCTGGCGGGCACTCGTTCGTCTATCGACTCCGATGAAGACGTGGCGCTTCCGGCGTGTGAGACTTGAGTCGGAGCGGGAGGTCTATCTCGGTGGATGGGTCGCCGGTGGCGACGAGGTCCTGGAATTGAGCGTGGATGGCAAGGTCGTGGCGCGCGTGACCGTCGAGGCGCTCCGAGAACTACTGGAGGTGGACGATGTACCCGGCGTGGTCTGATCTGATCATCCTTCTCGATGGGGGGCCGGCCGGAGTCTGGCTTGGCATTCTCGACTTGAGTGGGCATCGAATCGTGACGGCATTCGGTGGAACCCTGCGCGAAGCGAGTGCGGCGGTTGCGGACTACCTCGGGCTGGCACTCGATGAGCTTCCGCCATTCACAATCCGACACTCCGGCGGGCCGACCGCCATCCTGGCGGAAGAGATCGTAAGAGACCACCAGGCGAACCTCAGGGACGCCCAGAACCGCATTGACCAAGAGTACGACGTGGCGCAGCGCCGCATCGTTGAGAAGAGGGGGTGGTAGATGGCAAGGACGAAAATCGTCACACTGGACGACCGGCCGATGGCAACGCGGCCAATCGAGGGCTTCCTGGTCGTCGCCGTACGGGCACTAATGGGGGCTATCATCGAAACCGTGAAGGGTGAAGAGGTGACCATTCGGATCGGGAAAAACGAGCTGTATGCGGGGGCGCGCGATGCCGACAAGGAATGGATTGTTAACGACGAAGGAAGTCGAGGCAATCGCCCAATCTAGGGGGGAACGGATTTGGGCGGCGCAGGTTTTGCATTGGCTCAGGACGTGTGGGTACCCGTATCTTCCGGTCGTAAACTCGTCAGGGAAGCTCCTCTACGCGCTAATCCGACCCGACACCGCCGAGGCGGTGATCCGTTTCCGCAACAACCCGCCGCCAGAATGGGGGGCACGACCCCCAAGGAGGCCGATCGTAACATCCGTTCGCGCAAGGCGGCGCTCCCTGGACATCCTGAAGAAGATGGCCGAAGACCCGGAGAGGGCATGGACGGCGAGGGAGTTGGGAGGGAAAGGTCCGACGTACTCGACGCGAGACACGCTACGCGCTCTCCAGAGCATTGGACTGGTCGAATCCGAAACGAGCACGATCCGGTTCTCCCCAGCGGGGCACCGGATCACACAGGAGGGACTTGAGTGTCTGACTTCAAGAAGGCCGCCAGAACCGACCACAAGCTCCGAAGCGCAGTCTTCGGACCGGCCGGGAGCGGGAAGACTCGCTTCGCCCTAGAGCTGGCGAAGGCGCTCTGTCCGGAGGGGAAGCGTGTCGCATTCATCGATACGGAGGGCGGGCGGGCGCGGGAGTATGCCGACCTCTTCGACTTCGATGAGGCGCAGCTCGAAAAGTTCTCCGTTCAAGACTACCTCGCCATGATGACCGACGCCTACAAGTCTGGACTGTACGGCGTGCTCGTCATCGACAGCCTGTCGGCGTTCTGGGACGGCCCTGGAGGAATTCTGGCTCAGAAGGATCAGGCCGGCGGGCGCTTCGACGCCTGGGCCAAGCTGAACCCCCAAATCAAGCGCCTCATGGACGCCATCGTCCGCTACCCAACCCACACCATCTGCACGATGCGGACCCGCACCGAGTGGGTCGAGCAGGTGGACGATCGCGGCAAGAAGAGCTTCGTTTCCGCCGGCAAGGGTCCTGCGTTCAAGGACGGCGCCGTCTACGAGTTCTCGTTCTTCGCTTCGCTGGATCAGGACCACACGATTCGCGTCCTCAAGAGCCCTCCGGGCAGCGAGCTGGATGGCTACTCCGGTGACAGCGTCACGGGCGACGTGATTCAACGGCTGAAGGAGTGGTGCAATGCCTAGCCACGACGGGTGCGTTACGCTGAACCCTTCACAGCTCCAGTCGGCCGTCAATGTAGGGGCTGCAAGGCACATGGCGGCCCTAAGGCGCGGCCTTGAGGACCGTCATGGGGCTCTCGCCGGGGGCTGGTCGCTCCACATCGAGGGGGCGTGCGGGGAGTACGCCGCCGCAATCGCCCTCCACCTCCCGTGGACGCCGAATATCAACACGTTCAAGGGTCCCGCTGGTGACATCGGGCGCGGGGTGGAGGTTCGGACGAGATCGAGACACGATTACGACCTGATCGTCCGCAAGGACGACTTCAACCGCCCGTTTGTACTCGTGACGGGGATCGCGCCCCACTTCCGGGTGCGCGGATGGATCATGGGGGACGACGCGAAGCGGCCCGAGTGGCTTCGCGAGCACGGTGGCCGCGAGGCGGCCTACTTCGTACCATTCGAGGCGCTTCGCCCACTAATCGAATTGGAGGAGGCACAGTTCGCCCTCTCCCGCAACCATGGAGGTGATGACCAATGAACGAGCACGCGACCATTGCCCTTGGGCAGCTTATCAACGGAGTCGAGGAGGTTTCCGGAAACGAGGGGCCGCTCGCAGACTTCCTCCCCAGGCTTCGACAATCATTTTCCGTCGCCGCCCGAGAGGACAGGATCGTAGACAGGGTCGAGGAACGCGAAATCGAAACGGTCGTGACGATCGCTCTGGCGAACTTCTACGCCGCCACGGCCCTCGCAATCGGTGCCCCGGACATCGAGATAGCGCCCGAACGGGGGGGTGTGGCGTTCGACATTGCCCAGAATTACGCGGCAATGATCACGGCCGTGATCGTGGCGATTACCCTGGACTCCGTTCACGAGAACATCGCCGCCAGCGTTGCAAGGGCCGGCTCCCTCAATGACTAAGATGTCCACACCGCGCCGCAAGGCCGTACTGCGCAAAAAGAACGCCGGGCGAACGGAAGAGATGGTCACCGACGCGAAGCTCGGCATCGCCGCCGTCGCCATCGAGGGCATGGCGGCCCAGTGCGGTCTCACGTCACGCGGGCTGGTAGAGAAGCTGGTCGGCCTCTACTTCCCCGACGAGATGGCCTCCTTCATCCGGCGTGCGAACAGCCGGACCGCGACGACAGAGCCCACGGAGAGGCTCGTTCGGATGCTCGCCGGCTACGGCTATCAGTACGCCCCTGAGACGGGGTTCACGAAGAGCCCGTAGGTCAAACAGCACGATGCCCCGACCGTGCTGGCCGGGGCATCGTGCTGGTGGAGTGGACGATCACTGGAGGTGACGGAACTAACCATAGCACGCCAGCCGGCGAGCAGCAAGGAGGGCGATGTGTTTCAAAACCGATCAGATAAGCTGCCGCCGCGAGCCTACGGGCAGGGGCACCCAAGCGCCAGGCTGACTGACGACGACGTGGATGACATCCGTACCAGGCTGACCGAGAAGTCGGCCACCCAAACGGCGCTGGCCATCGAATACCGGGTCTCCCAGGCCCAGATAAGCCGCATCAAGAGCTTCAAGCAGCGCAAGTACAGGAGCGCCTGATGCGCGTCCTTGAGTATCTGTTCAACGATGCCGAGCAGGCCGCACTCGTCATAACAAACGTGGTCTGCATCACGCCGGATGGGTGGAAGTTCCATGACTGCATCTGCGCCACGGCGCCGCTCATCGAGTCCCTTTCGAACGAGGAGCTTGGGGCGGCGATCCGCTCCCTCGTCCCGGAGATGGAGCGCAGTGCGGCGAGGGGTGAAGTACCGGTCGAGGGGTATTGCACCGCCGGCTCCAAGAACCTCCGCCCGCCGCGCTCGTCCAATGTGTACCTGATGAGGGCCAATGGAATCTACAAGATCGGCGTAGGGGTGAACGTGGAGGCTCGCCGAAAGGCGCTCTCCACCGCATCGGGGTACGCCGTCGAGATCGTGCGGGCGTGGCCGACCGAGTCCTCGGAGGAGGCTCGGCGATTGGAGCTGATGCTGCACAACTACTTCCGGGTCAAGCGCCTCAACGGCGAATGGTTCGAGCTGACGCCCGCCGACGTTGGGGTTCTCGCCGCCCTCATGTCGCTTCGGGACGATTCGGGGTCGTAGCGCGATGCGTGGCATGGGTAGAGGGGGTGTGTGGCAGCCGCGCTGCCGAAACTGGACCTGGTGTAGGGGTGGCGCCGTAGGGGCGCTTACGAAAAGAAATCGCATGGAGGTGGATCGTGGACGATGACGTACCTGGGACGTTCATCCCGGACTGGGCGCTGAATGTGGCTGGTGGGAGCTGGCCCGTAGCGGGGCTGATCGGTCGCATCCTCCGCTCCGAAGCCGAGGGCGAGATGGTGGAGGCCGAGGGCGAGATGTGGATGGCCCTACCACACCTGTCGCCCGTGGGAGCCGCCAGGAAGGCCGAGGGGCTGGGGCTGGTGGATGTGACGAGAGGGATGGTTCGCGACCTCCCGTGCCCGCTGGTACGGCTGAGTACCGCGCTCTCTATATACCCGCGCGTACGCCCGACACGTGCGGGCGCGGGCGAGCGCGCGTCTCAGGTTCCTGGTCTCTTCCTAGACGGAAGAGACAACAACCTAGAAGGTTGTGAAGACAAAGACATTAAGACACTTGTTGATCTGGCGATCAACGCGGATTCGGACATTCCGGAAGGTGATCCCGCCGGACGCTGGAGTCCCTTCTACGCAGCCATCCATGAACTCCTGGCTGTCAACCCCCTCGTCTCCAGGCGATCCGCCTCTACCGGCAAGCGTGGCTCGCCGAAGGCGTTCGCTGGACAACTGGCCGGTGCGGCGGGTAAGATCGTGGAGGACTTTGGCGGCGACCCATCGGACGTGGACGCGGCGATCCGGGTTCTGGAGGTGTGGGTCCTGGACTCCGCTCGCTTCATCTCGGCCACGCCCGGAAACTGGCCCCACCAGCTTCGACTGGCCGCGAGGTCTTCGCCGGAGGTGTA
Organism: Rhodocyclaceae bacterium; assembly: GCA_016702335.1. Lineage (GTDB taxonomy): Bacteria > Pseudomonadota > Gammaproteobacteria > Burkholderiales > Rhodocyclaceae > JADJEF01. Next base: position 38,918 of record JADJEF010000005.1, on the reverse strand, counting down.
CGCGAAGGCGGTGGCCAGAAAGTGGGCCGCGCAGCGCACCGAGACTCCAGAGGACCGCCAGCGACGACTCGATGCGATCTCCGGCTTCCCCGGCATGGACGCCATTGGGGGTGATGAATGAGCGAAGATCGAAATCCGTGGCTGGCGGCGGCTCGCCTGCGCGCTGACGAGAAGATGCGCGATCACTGGGCGGCGAACCAGTGCGTGTTCATCAAGACACCGGCCGACCTGGCGATGGACCGTCTCAACGCGGTTGACAAGGCCGTGGCGGGCGGGCTAACCCCCCTTACGATCGGCGTGGGGGCTGTAGACCGGGTGGTGGACACGATTGCAGGTCCGAAGTTCGTCGTGGTGCTCGGGCGCCCATCGGAGGGCAAGTCGCTCCTGCTGTACCAGTTCGCTCGACAGGAGTGCGCGGCTATCCAGCAGCGGGCCGCCGATCGCGGCGTTCACTGGGTCGAGGGCGGGGAGTACGTGCTGTTCGTCGGCCTGGAGGAGGACGGCGCCGAGGTCTCTCGCCTGGTGGCCGGGGATCAGCATGGCCCCGTGGACTACGCTCTCGGCCTCGTGGGTGAGGATGTTCTGAGGGCCGAGGCCCGGAATGCCGTGGACGTGCCGATGTACGTGATGAACGAGCACCGGGCCAACGTCTGGGGATCGGAGTTCGCGTCGGCCGCGCTCTCGGGTGAGGCTATCTGGGAGGACATCCAGGCGCTCTACCGGAGCACTGGCCTGAAGCCCTCGCTGATCTGCGTGGACTACCTCCAGCTCCTTGGCCTAGAGGCGTCCGATCAGAGGCACGAGGTGGCCAAGAACGCTCGGGCGTGCCGTCTTCTGGCCCGGCAACTGGCCGTCCCGGTCGTGCTTGCGTCACAGGCCCGTCGTGCTGTAGACTCTTCAGCCCGTGAGGGGTTTCCGCCGATCCCGGAGATCGGTGACAGCGAGTGGAGCGCGGTCGCGGAACAGAGCTGTGACGTGCTCATGTCCCTTACCAGGCCGGCGCGTTGGCCAGAGAAGCTCGTCAAGAAGTACACCGACGACGGCTACGGGCCGTGGCCGTTTCGATCAGACATAACGTACGACGTTACCGAGGACTTGGTCCTCTTGCAGCTCCTGAAGCAGAAGGGTGGCCGGCGTGGTCGCTCGCGGTTCATGCTTTCCCACGATTTCGCGACCAACAAGCTCCGTTCGGCGATCCCGAGGGGCAGGGAGGCGGCGGTGGTGTTCCTATGAAAGTGAAGTTCAACTGGACTGACGATGCCGTCGCTGGGCTCCACCAGGGCAGGGCTCTTGCCCTAAGTGTCGGTTGCCCATTCGGGGAATGGCGGTTCCGTGCGAGGGTTTGGCAATACGCGGATGATGGCGTGAGGGCGACGATGGACTGGACGGTGGCCGGAGTCGATGACATGGACTACACGGATATTGAGATCGCCGCGTTGTTCATCGAAAACGAAGCACTTGCTCGCCTGCGATCAATGGCCCACGAGATGGGATTCCGTCTCGTCCCACTTGAGGAGTGACGAGGAAATGAGAGAGCGTCCACTCGAAGAGCGGGCGAAGAACTACATCGAGGCCGCCATCGCGCAGACCCTACGGAGGGTGATGGCGGCGCCGCAAGGCCAGCGGAACGACGCGCTCAACACGGGTGCCTTCTCCATGGGCCGGATGGTCGCCGCTGGCTGGATTGGGCCGGAGCAGGCTGCCGTGCAGCTCCTTCAGGCGTGCGAATCCAACGGCCTCCTGAAGGACGATGGTCCGAGGAATTGCGGGGCCACCATTGCTAGTGGGCTCAAGAAGGGCCAGGTTGCCACACCGGCGTTTCTCCCGCCCGAGCTACAGCTCGCGGACCTGGGCGTGATCAATATCCGCCCGCTGGACCCACAAGCGGTCGCAGAGGCGATGAGGGTGGAGGAGCAGCGCCGCCTACTGGAGGCGCAAAACGCTCTCGAAGCAGAGGCGCGGCTGACGAACAAGGAGTACTTCGAGGAGGTGGCAAGCGCGCTCCTGAGGCACGTTGGGGCGCTCAAGGAGCTGGCGCGGCGGGGTATCGATCAGGAAACCGCTGAGGCGTACGGCCTTGGCTACGACGATTTTCCGTTGGGGGACGCCCCTGAGCGTTACGGTCCGCCGGGACGCCGGCCAAGTCTGGTCCTCCCATGGGAGGCGATCGGAAGGCCGGGTCACTACGACGCGGTTCAGTATCGACACCTGGACGGTGAGGCGCCGAAGGTGCATTGGCATCACGACCTCAGGAAGGGCAGGCTCTTCAACCCAAGCGCGTTGACCCACCCGCATTCCGATGAGCTGTACGTCGTTGAGGGGGCGCTGACCGCTCTAACGTTGATCTCGGCGGGGATCACATCGACCGTGGCGCTTCCACAGCTCCGCCCCAAGGCAGAGACGGTCGAGGCGTTGGCGAGAAGGATGGGGAGGTTCGATAGAACGTACTGGCTCTGTGACGCTGGCGCGGCGCCGATTTGGTCGGCTTTCGCCGCGAAGGTTCCGGATGGGCGGGGTCGCGTTGTGCCAATGCCGGTCGATCCCGACGAGTACCTCTTGTCAATGGGGTGTGATGTAGACAGGTTTGCGACCTCTATCCGGATGAGGTAGAATCGCCCCATGGAGCACGAGATGAACGAGTGGGAAGTCAAGACCGTTTCGGTGTGGCGGATGGACGGCGAGGAGGGGGAGTTTGGGGTCTCCGCGAGCCTGGAGCAGTCGTTCCGGGAGGACACGCCCCCCGTTCTCCAGCTTGGCCAATCCATCGTCCTTGGGATGACAACGTTCAAGTTGGATGAGGTGTACCTCGCGCGCCGGGAAAGAACGTGGGTGGCCAATCTGTCGGCGAAGGGGCTTCCGTTCGCGGAGGCTGAAGCCTTCCTCAATGGGTGGGTCAGGGAGCGTGTGTAGCGGACTCTCGTGGTGCGAGGAGGGGGAGACGCTTTGGTGGGCATGGAGCAAGATCGTTGGCGGGAGGTCGCGATTTGGCGAAGTTGACATGATGTCCGACCCACTTGCGGATGCCCATCAACGTCTCTATGCGAACCTGGCGTTTCTCCTCTTCGCTCGCCACACGAGTGACGAGGTACTCCTAAAGACGGCATGCCAGTCCCTTTACCGTCTGCACGTCCCAGACCTCGAAGAGGAGACCCCCGAGAACGGTGTCGAGCGGACGCCGGAGGAGCGCGACCTCGTTATGACGATCGTCATCGAGGCTCTTCGCAGGGGGATGAGCGTGGCGGGTGCATGCGCATCCGTCCCGATTAACCGAGAGACGGTGTACTCCTGGGCGCGCACATGGCCAGAGTTTGCGATGGCTTTCGAGGCGGCCCGTCGGCATGCCTACGACACTGGCGCCAGGATCGATAAGCGCGGTGAGCGCGCTCGGTCAGTGGGGGTGGAATACTATGGGGAAGTACGGGAACCGGCGGTCAGCGTGGGGCGACAAGGTATTCGATAGTTCGGCGGAGCTGAGCCGCTATCTCCTTCTTCGCAACCAGGAGGCCGCCGACGAGATTACCGACCTGGTGTGCCAGCCTCAGTTCGAACTTGTTCCAGCGTTTGTGGACTCCGAGGGGAAGAAGGTGCGAGCCATCGGCTACACGGCCGATTTCTCATACCGCCTGCTGGACGGGACGCTGGTGGTCGAAGACGTGAAGTCGGCGCCAACCAGAACGCAGGCGTATCAGCTCAGGGTGAAGCTTTTGAAGTGGGCGGTCTCCGAGGGCCGCGTTCCGCCTCTCGTTTTTCGAGAGGTCATGTAGGAGGGGGAGAAGGTGCAGATTGTCCGCGTCTGTGGCACGGTCCTTGTGTTCCTCGTCGCCGCACTGGCGAGCCAGGGTTCACGTGAGGGAGTGGCGCTATCCAGGCATCCCTCTTCGCAAGCGGAGATGGCAGAAACGCCAGAAGCCGCGCCCGCTCCAGCCTTCCTGAAGGGCGCCCAGTGGCAATGGTGGCCGGACATCCAGGACGCCGCTCGCCGTGGTGGCGTGGACCCCGTAGCGTGGGCCGGGATCGTCAGCATCGAGACAAGTGGCAACCCGCTTGCCGTTGGTGCCGCCGGAGAGCTGGGGCTTTCGCAGTACCAGGCGGGAATCATTTCGAAGATCGGCAGCCACTGTGTCAGTCGATGGGCGGATGGCGCTCTCAACCTGCGTTGCGGCGCGGCGTGGTACGAGCGGGTGCGCCGCCCTTTTGTGGTTCACGGGCCGCGTAGGGCGGACTTGCTTGGGATGATCGCCTATCACAGCGGCATGATGGTGTATGATTCCGAGGCGGCGCTTCTGCGCGGCGACGATCCGTGCGATTGGACCGATCGGTCCTATTGCATCACGTGGAGGGACCGCATTGCGTCAGCAAGCAATTCGGATGCTGAAGGCGTCACCGAGCGGCGCGAGGGAGTTGTCGATTCTCACAAGGATCGCCGATCGCCTCTTGCAGGCGCGTACGGCCGTCGAGCTGACTGAGGAGTTGAATCACGAGCGAGGGGACGAGGACTACCTGCGCGCCCCGGCCTGGATGGTGGCCTACGCGGAGGATGTGGCGTTCCTGATGGCGGCGCTCGAAGAGATCGAGTAGGAGGTGGATGGTGGAACTGGAACTGGAGGTTCAGGTGATCAGCGAGACCGCACTGGCGGATCGCCAGGCGGGCAGGGAGCGGTTCTCCTGTGGGTGCGTCCTGGACGCACTCGGGCGGCTGGAGGAAGAGTGCCCGAACGTTGTGAGTGGGGCCGATGAGGCCAGGGCGCTCATTCGGCACGGGTGGGGGATGAGTCCCGCCGAGCGGACCAGGCTGGACGAGATTCAGGCGGGACTGGCATCGCACGTTCGCAAGGCGCGGGCGGCGACGAAGAAGGGGAAGGACAATGGGGGCGGGTGACGTGGTGGACGCGCAGGTTGACTACCTGCTTCGCTTCGCGGCGCCGACCGCACCGGCCCCGCTGAGGGATCGTGGCTTACAGGTTCTTTTTGCGGGCAACACGGTTGCGGTGACGTGGATGGACGGGCCACTCGTGTGCGCCCCGACATTTGGCGAGGCGATTGGCATTGTGGCGCGTGCAAGTGGGTGGAGAGCAGCGACAAGGAAGGAGGGAGCGGCGTAATGTTGGTGACGGGAATGATCTCCGAGGGCCTGGCGGCGAAGTTCCTGGCGACCGTGATGCACGCGGGACAGACGGATAAGGCCGGGCGACCGTACATCGAGCACGTTGCTAGGGTGGCCTACGTGGTCCCGGAGGGCGAGGACGTGGCGGTGGCGTGGCTCCACGACGTGGTGGAGGATGCGAGCGTCAAGCCCGTTGGCCTCCTGGAGGCGGGGTTCTCGCTGGAGACGGTGGAGGCGGTGATTGCCCTGACGCATGCGCCGGGCGAGAGCCACCATGAGTACATCGACCGTCTGTGCCAGAACGAGACGGCCAAGCGGGTGAAGCTGGCGGACCTCGCCGATAACATGGACCCCTCGCGGGCGCTGGCGGCCAAGCTGCACGACCCCGAGCAGGTTGCGCGGATCGACTTCCTGCTGACGCGCTACGCGGAGGCGAAGTTCAGGATCGAGAACGGGCGGTGGTCGCTGCTGACGGATGAGGTGGCGGGAACTTGACACCGCTGGCGGGCTATGGTACAATGGCCGCCGTCGAGAACGAGTACCTTCACAAGCAGCAGATGTACACGGCGCGGGCCTTCGGGCTCGCGCTCATGTGGGGCTAGCTCTTAACGGCAGAGCGGCTGCTTTGCAAGCAGAAGGTTGAGGGTTCGAATCCCTCGCCCTACAAGGGGGTTGGTCAATGACGGACGCGGACACTCGAAGGTTCTGGTCGAAGGTTGACCGATCCGGCGGCCCAAGGGCTTGCTGGCCGTGGTTGGGGGCGCTTGATCCCTCCGGCTACGGAGCGTTCAAGCTTTCCGGGAAGAAGGTGGGTTCTCATCGAGTTGCCCTTGAGCTTTCGCTGGGCAGGCCGATCGACGGGCTTGCGCTTCACCGGCCCGTGGTCTGTCACAACAGGGCTTGCTGTAACGATTCCCATCTATACGAAGGTTCTTACGGCGACAATGTCCGTGACGCGATGGAGGATGGGACTCATATCATCCCAGGTCACGATCGGGAGGAGTGCCCGGCTGGTCATCCGTACGACGTGGCCAATACCTATTTTAGTCGAGGCCGGCGGCATTGTCGGCTATGCCATCGGGAGAGGAATCGGCTTCATATGCAGGGGGTGAGGTTGCGTGATCGCGTAGCCAAGGGGTAAGGCCGGTGGCTGCAAACCATCTATTACGGAGGTTCGACTCCTCCCGCGATCTCCATGTCGCTCTAGCTCAACGGCAGAGCACTGGCTTGAAACACCAGGGGCACGAGGGTCGGCACCTCGGGGTGGCACCACCGGATGGAAGAACAAGCGGGCGTTCGCCCCTCTGATAAGGGGGAGGTTGGAGGATCATACCCTCCGCATCCGACATGCCGAGCGGGAGGACCTGGCAGGTCCAGCGTGTCTGTAAAACACGTCCTTCGGGCGACGAGGATCGTAACCTTGGCTCGGCACACAGCGGGGGTTGCAAACCCCAACGTATGCTTCCGGGTAGCATTAGGCGGCCTCACGTCCCGCACCCGGTTTTGCGGTCGTCGTCTAGTGGTAAGGCAGGTGGCTTCCAACCATCGAACGGGATTTCGATCATCCCCGACCGCTCTATGGGAACGTAGGCTAATTGGCAGGCTATCGGTCTTTCAAACCGATGGGTGCGGGATCGTACCCCGCCGTTCCTACTGCGCAGTGGCAGATGCGCCCGCTTCTTCGTGGGAGCCGGCTCGATCGCATTGGTCGTCGTATTTGAGGGGGCTGCCACCCCCGCTTCCGGAACGTGGCGCAATCTGGTAGCGCAACTCTCTCCAAAAGAGTCGGTTGGGGGTTCGAGTCCCTCCGTTTCGGCCAAGGGATGGCCGTTGATAGCTCAACGGTAGAGTAGCCTTCGCGAAGGGCGGTATGTGGGTTCAACTCCCTCCGGCGGCCATCCCCTATGTTCCCGTAGCTCAGCGGACAGAGCGCCTCGTTTCTACCGAGACGGTCGCTGGTTCGATTCCAGCCGGGGACTCACGGTTCGTTAGGTCAGAGGTAGACCGCCGTCCTGTCAAGACGGAAGCGAGGGGATCGTTACCCCTACGAACCGCCATGGTGCTGAGTCATAGCGGCACCATCCTCTCCAAGAGCGCCTCGTCCGCCCGTCAAAGTGAGGCGAGGCGCTCGCATCTTCGAGTAGCTCAGTGGATAGAGCACCGGGTTGCGAACCCGGAGATCGCTGGTTCGAGTCCAGCCTTGAAGACACCCCGGATATCCTACCGCACTAGGTGTCCGGGTCATGCTCGCCTGGTGCAATGGATAGCACGCCACGCTTCGAACGTGGAGATGGGGTTTCGACTACCTCGGTGGGTACTGGTTTCTCTTTCACACTGGAGGTGCTGGATGCAGGACGCAATGGAGTCGGACGACTATCGACGCGCAGAGGCCACGGCGAGCGCGAAGGCGTTCGTGGGGCATGTCGTGGCGGCCCTCGGGCCGGGCGGCGATCCGGAGACGAAGCAGAAGCTACAGCACGCTCGCTTCCAGCTCCCGGAGCCGCGCGAGACGGTGCGCTTCGCGGCCTTCGCGGGGGCGTGGTCGGCGCGGGTGACGCGGCCGGTGGCAGAGGCCATCGCCGATGAGGTCACGACCGAGTTCATGGGATCGTAGTACGGACAGCCGGGAGAGACCGGCGCAAGCCTGACTGGCGCAACGGAAGCGCAGGAAGCTTACATCTTCAAGGTTCTCCGTTCGAATCGGAGGTCGGGCACTGTGCCGGAGAAGCAGAAATTGGAACTGCGCCTGTCTTGTAAACAGGATGTTGCCCGTTCGAACCGGGTCTCTGGCTCTGGTTCTATTGTGCGCACAACGGAGGTGAGTCATGGACGATGGTGCGATGCAGGAAGTGCAGAAGCCGACGGTCGGCCGCCAGGTCTACTACGTCTCGCGCGGAAGTCTGGACGGGAAGTTCCCGCCGGCCAATCGGGCGGCGACGGTGACCGAGGTCCATCCGGACAATCCGTACATCGTGGGGCTGTGTGTGATCAATCCGTCGGGGCTGTTCTTCCACTCGCTCGCCGACGGCGGCATCTCGCTCAATACGCGCGGTGACGTGACTGGCACTTGGCATTGGCCACCGAGGGTCTAGTTCGAGCGCCGGGGTGACCCGGCCATGCCTGCCTATCCCAACGGCAGAGGAAGTGGGTTTAGAACCCATAAAGTCGGCGTTCGAATCGCCGGGCAGGCACTGGGGAGGGCGAAGATGAAGCTTACAGAGCGGGACGTCGAGCGGTTCTGGGCGAAGGTAGAATGGAACGATCAGGAATAGCCTAATTGGTAGGGCGCGCGGTTCTGACCCGCGATGTAGAGGTTCGACCCCTTTTTCCTGAACTATCCCCGTGTACGCCAATTGGCAGAGCGGGCCGCCTCAAGAGCGGTAAGGTGGTCGTTCGAATCGACCCACGGGGACTGGCTTATTAGCTCAGTGGAAAGAGCGCCCCGTTCCTACCGGGGAGGTCGCGGGTTCAATTCCCGCATAGGCTTCTAATGGACCTTGGCTAAATGGGACAGCGGCCGGTTGTTACCCGGATGATGACCAGGTTCGATTCCTGGAGGTTCAGCTATGCAACTATCAGACAAAGACATCGAGCGGTTCTGGCAGAAGGTCGATCGGTCCGGTGGCCCGGAAGCCTGCTGGCCCTGGCTTGCGTCCCTGACGACGGAGGGGTATGGCCAGTTCGGCGCGAACGGTAAGATTCTCGGCGCCCATCGGATCGCTCTTGAGCTTCGCCTGGGCCGCCCGTTGGTTGGCCTGGCGCTACACGAGCCCATTGTGTGCCATAATCGTGCCTGCTGCAACGGACTCCATATCCGGGAGGGCACGATACAGGACAATGCGGACGATACCGTGATCGACAGAACCCATTGCCCTCATGGCCATCTGTACGACGAGCGCAATACCTACGTTCGGAAGGACAACAGGGCGAGGGTGTGTCGCGAGTGCAGCAGGGCCTGGCAGAGAAAGTGGAGGCAGGCTCGCTCTTCGGGGGCGTAACTTAGGCAGAAAAGGCCCGGCTCTTACCCGGTGTGACGATGGTGCAACTCCATCCGCCCCCACCATTTGACATCCTCCTCAGCGTTTGTTATACTCGTGCTCCAACCTTGCGGCTTCGGCCGATGGTAGGGTGCCCCGGAGACCGGGCGGGGGGGGACCTCCGTCCGGTTGATGGGTTGTGGACCAATCGTCACTATGGAGGTGCTTTGTGAATTCCGTTGAGCGCGCTGCCTACAAGCTTGCCGTCACCGCCGCCGTTCTCCTGATCCTCGTCGGTGGCCTCGTCTGGTTCGCCTACCGAGGGAGCATTGGGACCCTCTCGTCCCCATCTCGCGCCGCTGCGCAGACTGTCGCTCCGGCGGCTCCAGTCTCCCCGGTCTCCGCTCGGATCGGCGTAGAGGTGCGCACGGCGACCGGCGACACCGGGCCGTGTGCGGGTATCGCTCTTGATATCAACGCCCTCGCTTCGCTCTTCGCGCCGGCACTTGAACTCGATGGTCAGGGAGCGGTCGTTCCTGGCGCCAAGGTGACGAGCGATGCGTCGTTCGTACTCTCGCCCGTCCCTGGCGTTGATTACACGGTGTTCCTCGGCGACGGTACGGTGCGCGTAGCGGGTGGTGATCCGGCCAGCGCGGCACTCCTGACGGCCGACATCGAGGCATGCACGATGAAGATTGCGCCGCCGAACGGCATCAACGTCTTTGGTGCGGACGGGGCCTACGGGCCGACAATCTCCACCAACTAGGGTGGACGGCACATGGGGTGGGCTGGTATCGTACGCGAGGCTTCACGGCGCCGCGCCAATCCAGCTCGCCCACATGTCCATGATGGCCGTGGGGACGCTCGGGAAGCTTGGGCACGCACGCTTCAGGCGAAAGCCCAGGGATGCGGAAGAGGCGCTCGCGGCGGGCCGAACTCTGGTTCTGGCGGCCATCCACCTTATGATCCTGGAGGGACTCGATCCGAATCAGCTCCTGGAGGTCAGGCATGAGCCGAAAGAGGCAGAAGTTCGACCCCTCGCGCGAAGCCGAGAGCCCCGATAGCGTGTCCTCTCTGGTGAGTGCGTTCCTCATCGAGAAGAACGCCTCTGACATCGAGAAGGATGAGAGGGACGATCTCTCTGGGATGAAGGCCGTGGCTGCGCATGCAGCCAAGACCTACATGGCTGTCTTTGCGGCGGCCGGCCAGGAATTCGCAAGGCGGGGATGGAGTGAGGAAGATTCCTACCATCCAGCACACCAGATTGCGGCGCAGCTTCTTGCGAGGGTAATGGGCGGATAATGGCCAACGTATGGGACCCCGAGCACCCCGAGAACAGACTGGCAGAGGAGCCGATCGCAGCCTGGGCTGGGCTCGTGGATTTCCTAGGGCTGGCGCCCGCAACTCGAACGTTGGGCCGCCTTCTCAAGCTCTACCGCGAGCGGGCCGAGGCGGGGCTACCGACGCCGACTGAGTCCCTCCAGGTTCTCAAGTCGTGGCACAATGCGAACGACTGGGCGGCCAGGGCGCGGGACTACGACATGCTTCTGGCGTCTCGTGTGGCCAATGACGTGACTGATGCGATGCGTTCAGCCAGGGAGCAGCGCCTGAGGGTGGCCGCGAGGCTCCTTGAGGCGTCCGAGGGGATGACGGATCGCCTGGCCGACATGATCCGCGACATCCCGACACTGGTAAACATCCCGCCCCGCGACGTTGCGGCGATTGCCAAGATTGCCCTCGAACTCAGCAGGGCGGAGAATGCGCCCGAGCAGGCGCACATTCTCGTGGATGACGAAGGTGTTCACGTCCCCGTATCGACGGAGACGGTGAGGGAGTTGGCGCAGACACTCCGGGCGAGCATTGAGGCTCGCGTTGGCGGTGTCCCAAAACAGGGGGATGGTGATGGACGGGATCGAGTGCAAGGTGATGAAGATCACGGAGGCGGCGAAGGCGGCGGCGGATAGGCTTCTCGCCGAGAACGAGGAGACTCACTGGGAGTCTCTAGAGAATGGCTGTTGCCTTATCCTCAAGCCCTACGGCTGGATGATCACGAAGCTCACGGACGGCCCGGACGACCCGGAGCCATTGTGGGCGATTTGGGAGCCACGAGAGGCGTTCGCGTTGGCGCTTGGGATGTACCCCGCCGAAGCGAAGGGGTTCGATGAGGCAGGGGACGCTAAGCGTTTTTGCCTTCTTCTCGCGACAACAGTGGCGGTCTTTGAGGGTCTTGAGTCCCCGTACGACGACGGAGATGTGGTGATGTACATCGAGAAGACAATCGTTGGCGCTCCGATCTTCCTCAACCGCCACGGGAGTCCGGTGAGCGTACTCGGCCATGCCGTCGAGGGGGATGAGGACGAGATTCCCGAGGGGGAACAATAGAACTTGACACGCCATTGTCGTTGTGGTACAATGGCTCCAGATTCGGGTGCGGTCTTTTTGTCAACTGTGTCGCGCCCGAATCCAAGCTCCGTTCCCGTAGTGGCAGCGGCCCTGGTTCTCAGCCAGGAGGCGGGAGTTCAATTCTCCCACGGAGTACTGCTCTCTAGCCCAACGGCAGAGGCAACAGGTCGAGAGCCTGTCCAGTGTCGGTTCGAGTCCGACGAGAGCAACAAGGCGCTGCCCGGACGCCCTTGCGCAAGAAGAACGGGGATGGTGGTGAATCCACCGGGGAACGGTGCTTGCCCACACGCACCGTGACGGTCCGGAGAGACGGACGTTAGTGCGGGGTGGAGCAGTAGTAGCTCGGCGCCCTCATAAGGCGAAGGTCGTGGGTGCAAATCCCACTCCCGCAACAGACGGCAAGCGGTTGATGACCCAGGGCGTGATCACATCGATGCGCGGTCGAATTGACGGCCCGGAATAGACGAGAAGTGCGGTAGCTCAGTGGCAGAGCGCGCCCCCAAAGGGGGAGGTGGCTGGTTCGATTCCAGCTCGGGCGATGTATCTTGGCGTAGCGCAGTGGACAGCGTACTCGGTCTGGACCCGAGTGGTCGGGGGTTCGAATCCCTCCGCCGAGACCTGTGGAAGTGATGCGAATTGGCGAGTAACCGGCTTCGAAACCCGGAAGGCCGAAAGGCCGTGGTGGTTCGAGTCCACCCGCTTCCGCCATACGGAAAGCATGCGAACTGGTGAGCGGCCATCTTGGAAAGATGGTACCCTGAGAGGGGCTGGGAGTTCGAGCCTCCCGCTTTCCGCCATCGCGACCCCGCATGGTCGCGAACTCTAGCAAGCGAGAGTAGACGCTTGCCGCATCTGTAGCGGAACGCAGCGCGGGGGGTCGTAGCGATACGGGGGCCTCAGTCCGCCGACGACGATGAAGTGCGGCTGATTTGGTGGCCACATAGGGCAGACCCCGTTCCTCGCGGTAACAGAGGCGGCGGTGGAGCGTCGATAGGGGGGCGAGGGGGATGCGCCCCCAGACCCCCTCTTCACTCACTACGGTATGCGAACTGGTGAGCAGCACGGCCGCTAACCGTGTAAGCCCGAGAGGGCCTGGGAGTTCGAGCCTCCCACCGTAGGCTGTGATCGAAGCCAAAGTGGTTGCGGCGCCGGGTTGTGATCCCGGATAAGCGGATTCGACTTCCGCCGATCACCCCATAGGAGGTGGGCGATGGTGAGGGACGTGGTTGCGACTGATGTCGGCAGGTTCCTGGATGACTTCGGGTTCCTTGCGACCCCATTCCCCGATTCCGACGAGCCCGCAAGGCGCTGGATGGTTGGTGTTGGTATCGCCCTGCGTGCCGGCCTGGAGGTTCACCTCGGCTCCGCCGTGGGAATCCTGGAGGGGCCGACGAGGGACTGGGCCGAGGTTGAGGCTCGGAAGCACCTTTTCATCAAGTTCCCCGCGAAAGACGGTTGGATGATTGACTTGACGGTGATCGAGATGCCGCCCGGCGCCATCGTCCCCGCGCCCCTGGAGATCACCCCCCCTCCCGGCGCAGGGGGATTCCGTCGGAACGGAAGCGTGTCGCCGTGAGGCGCCCACAGACCGTGCTGCACCGACGATACGCTTGGGCGTGGATGGCCATCGCGCTCTTCTGCGCCGCGATGGCCCTATGGCGCCCCGGTGACTACGACCCTCTAACGTGGGCGCAGATCATGGCGATCGGCGTCCCGTCGTTCGTCATGGCGATCCGAAACTGGATGGGGTACACGAACCCATAGGGGGTGGTGATGTCGGCCCGCCGCTCCTTCGTCCGGAAGCAGTGGAACAACCGGAAGAAGCGCGCCCGCCGCCGCATTCTCGCATTGTACTTTTACCGCTGCCCGCTTTGTGGTACAATTGAAGACCTGACGATCGACCACGTCATTCCTATCGGTGGCGAGATGGGCGGCACGAACGAGGACGACAACCTTCAAGTCCTTTGCCTCTCGTGCCACCGGGCGTACGGCGGGCTGGAAGTGAAGTACGAGCCATGGCCTGCATGCGCTGGCATGCGGGAGCTGATCGAGAAACTGGAGGTGCTCAGATGCTCGGTGGGATTGGAATGCCGGAAGTCATGGTGATCGGGATCATCGTGGTCCTGGTCTTCGGTGCGGGGAAGCTGCCGGCGGCGGTGGGCGAGGTCGGGAAGGCGATCAAGAGCTTCCGCAAGGAGGCTGGCGATGGCGCTTGATCGCCGCGAGTTGCTTCGCCGCATTGGCATGGGGGGCATGGCGGTCGCCCTCACCCCGATGGCGGGGCTGGCGCCCTCTCGAAGCGACGGGATGGTGGCCCTTCCGGTGAGCCAGGAGATCGAACTGCTGCCGGCGAGTGTGATCACCCCTGAGCTGGTGCGCTCGGCGACCTACGACGGGTGGATGCTCACGCAAGTGATGATCAATCACACGGCACGACGATGTACGACCATGAACTGCGAGTTCGTTCACACTGGAGGTGAATGGAATGACGACCCCCTGGCTCATCTATCTGATCCCGACAGCCTTTATCGTTGGGGGATTCGCCCATAGGCTCCTCAAGCTTCGCCGTAAGATGAGCGGTGCCGACGATGTGATGGAGCTGTCAAGGCGGGCCGCCCGCACCGACCGTGAGAAGATGGCCCGCAAGCGGCGACAGGCGGAGGCAGAGCGGTACACGAGGGTGCGGCGGGCGATCTGGGCGTTCTACGGCTCCAGCGCCTCGGACCGCTGTCGAAACGAGAGGGGCTATGCCATTCTCGACGGCATGCGCTTTGGGGTGACCGCGAAGGGGGCCTTGGCCGTGCAGGCGCAGCCCGCCCAATGGCATACCCACAGCTACGGGTCACTCCCTGGCTGGTGGGACGAGCGAGCGTTCGCCGTACTCAACAATGCGGCATCGCTGTCCGGCCTGGGCAAGATGTCGTTCGATTTCGGCGTGGCGCCGGAGGATGACGAGGTGGATGATGCTCCAATCTAGCCTGCTTGTCATTGCCATACTTCTCGCCATTGTGGTCCTGGCGAAGCTAACCATGCCGGTCCTGGCGTGGATGAGGAGGTTCCATGAATACGAACGGTCGAACGCCCTTGAGACTTCTCGCTGGCTTGCCGATCTGCCTAGCCATCGCATTGTACTTGACCTTGGGGATCGTCAACGCCCAGACGCCTACGCCAACCCTCCCGCCTCACTATCCACCGAATGCGTGTATGGTGATGACCCCTTCGTTGCCACCGGCTGTATGTGCGACGGCTGTAAGCGCCGCCGAAACCGAGTGCGCGGCGATGAGTCTTACGGGCACGGCGGTCGTTCGGGCACTGACCCAAATCACATCCACGGTAACAATCTCTCCTTCTGGCACCATCACAGTGCCGCCTGGGACGGCAACATCAGTTCCCTCGGTATCCCCGAGGGCTACCCCAACGAATATCCAAACACAGACGGCGCTGCCGCCACACACATCGACGCCTGCGCCGACGTTCGATCCTGGTCCGCTTCAGACGGAGCTTGCGGCCCTTCGGATGACGGTCACGGCGCTGTTCCCGACGCCGGTTCAGGCGACTCCTACGGTTCCTGCGACAGTGGAGGCGACTCCGGTGACTGGTAGCGTGATCCACCTTCCGTTTACGTACCGCTATGTGCGGCCGACGCCAAGGCCCAGGTAGTGGGCACTAGAGCTTGGGGGGGCGGGGTGGATGGGGGGACTCAGTACGCCCTGTGGTATCGCGCCTACGAGCCCGAGGACCTGGCAATGGCCCTTGAGGAGCTGGGCGGCGGTGGGACTCACGACGCACCCGCCGCCGCCATGGCGCTCGCGTGGGAGTTTGCGCAGACGTGCAGGGACACGATCGTGTGGGTGGCGGAACCGGGCGCGCCGAACACCCAGCAGTGGGGGCACGTGCTTCTCGGCGACCCTACGTTCGTCTACCTTGAGGAGGGAGATGAGACGGGGTGGTGGCTCGACAGTAGGGACCTCGCGCCGGACCCGCTCGACCTACGGGTGGTCGCGCTCCTCGTACTGAGGGCGCCGGAGCGTGGGGGGATGATGGCGCTGTGGACGCGGAAGGGGGATGGCATCTCGCGGATGAGGACGATTCGTCCTACGGAGGGGATGGTGCTCGTGTATCGCCCTGGGCACCTCGTATGGGAGACAGGGAAGATCGAGGAGGGCGAGTTCGTCGCAATCAAGGTAGTGCTCGATGCTCGTGGGTAGATGAAACGCCGTCTCCGTTTCCCTGGGGAAACAACCGTCATTTTACCACGAATGCAACACCAAAAAATCTTGACATAACGATGTGTCGAGAACGACAATGGAGGACGAGATGACCGTGGGTGAGTTGAGCAAGGAGCTGGCAGCCCTTGGGGAGCCGGACTCGCTCGTGGCGATCTGTATCAATGAGTGCGACGGGGCCATCTCGGAGATGGAGGGCTTCTTCGTGGCCGCCGTCGATCCCAAGACGGGGCGCGTGGGCCTCCGTGACCTTAGTCCGAAGGAGAAGCGCATGGGGTTCACCGAGGAGGACGTGGTCCCTGGTGGCGTGCCCGCCGTCGTCTTCATGCCGTTCCTCGACGCCCCCGAGTCGCCGGAGCCCACCGATGGGTAGGCGCCCACAGCGTCCTGCCGAGGAGCGCGAGTTGTGGGTGACGCTCTACTACGGGGGCCTCACGATCGAGGAGATCGCCGAGCGCGCTGACGTGGGTAAGCAGGTGGTGCATCACGCCCTCAAGGGCGAGGGGGTGGTCTTCCGCCCCCGTGGGAGGCGCAAGGGTCACAAGTACGGCGTGCGTGAGCCGATCTCGCAGTCTGAGCGTGAGGCCGTTCTCACCATGCGCACTGGCGGCTTCACGATGACGGACATCGCCATCCGCCTGTCACTCCCGCTCGCGATTGTGCGGGATGAGTGCAAGCGCATGGGCCTAGCGGGGAGGATGTAATGGACGAGCGCGAGGTGGGGGTGAACGTGGGGCTGACGGCGCTGTGGTTGCAGCGCCTCGCGGGGGAGGAAGTTCTCGTTGACGCGATTGACAAGGAGATGGCTACTGGCGCCGCCAACCTTCTCATGGCCGTGTACGAGTCGAGACTGGCGCTACTGGCCCTCGCCGAGGAGCGACGACTGCGCATCGAGCAGCTCGTGACGCTCGCGCAGGAAATGGAGGCGGAGGACGCGCACCTTGAAGGACTTCGCCTGCGCGTGGAGTCGGGCGCCTGCAAGGCACAGGTTGCTACGCTGTCCGTACCCAAGGACGTTGGGAGCGTGTGACAACAACCCGGCCACGGGGCTCGTGGCACCGGCCCGCGTAGGCGGGTGCATGGGAGGTGGGGAGCGATGGCATACGATCCGACCGCGCAGACCGGCGACGTTATCGACGTGCTCGGCGACTGCGCGACGCTCATGGGCTACGAAATGCGATGGTGCTGCCGTGATTCGGTATCAGGGCGCGGGCTACGCCTTCACCAGACGACGGCGCTGGCTGACCGCAATGGCATCCCGACGCACCGCACGCCACGCGAAGCCGTCGTGTCGTTCCTCCAACGCGAGGGCGTGACGGCGTTCACGTGTCGGCCGTCTGAGACGGTGCAACCGTGACCGCCGCGACGCCCCCCGCCGCACGCGATGCGGGCGTGGGCGAGCGGGATGCCGGTGGCGGTGCGGCGTTCGTCGAGGCCGTGGACGCTTTCGCCCGGGCAACGCGCGCGCTTGAGCGGGCTGACATAAGTGACCCCCTGCTAGACGTCGGCATCGAGCGCGTCGACACCGCCCGCGCCCGCCTCCTCGCCCTCCACGCCGCCGCCGTCCAGGCCGAGCGTGAGCGGGCCGACGCGGCGGAGGCGCTAGCAGAACGCGCGTGGGCCAAGGCGGTCGAGATGGCCGACAAGCTGCGCGCGATCCGCGATGAACTCGCCACCACCCCGCCCACCCTCGTCCACGGCGGCCCGCCGACCGACG
This sequence comes from Rhodocyclaceae bacterium, assembly GCA_016702335.1. GTDB lineage: Bacteria > Pseudomonadota > Gammaproteobacteria > Burkholderiales > Rhodocyclaceae > JADJEF01. The sequence goes on along the minus strand of JADJEF010000005.1, from coordinate 21,491 downwards.
GGCTGGATGACGGCCGATGAGCGGCGACGACGTGGCGCGCGAGGTGGAGGCACGGCGCGCGGCCCACCTGTCCGCCTGTGGCCTGCGCGGCGTGAAGTCGACGTATCGCAACTGGCTAGCGTTTCGCGCCGGGTGGCTGGTCGTTTCCTCCTTGCCGCCGGGCCTCGATCCCGGCGGGCCGTGGTGGGCGTATCGCGCGGGTAATGCCGCCGCTCGCGCCTACGCCCGCGCCCAAGCCAAGGAGGACGCCGATGCCGACTGACACGACCCCCGCTGCCGTCGCCCATTCCCTCGACCGGTGGTGGAACATGGTGAGGGGCATGCCAACCTCGGCCGCCGTCGTCTGCCTCTGTGAGGCGCTCGACCTTATCGAGGCCCTTGCCTCTAATCGAGATCACTACGCTGCGATGTATCACGACGCCATCGCGAGTCGAGATGCTCGCACCAATATCGAGATCAAGGAGTAGGACAATGGCAAGAGAACCACGACGATGCCCCGCATGCCGCTTGACGGGGCGGCCTCGCTGGCAGGCGGGTGTGTACCACTCCACCGTTGTTGACGAATCGAACGTCACGCGCCCGATCGTACGCTGCGACTGTGGGTGCTCCGGCCCGGCGGGGATCAGCGAGGAGGACGCCACGCGGGGGTGGAACAAGCTCTCGAAGGCCGTCAAGCGGGGGATGAGGACGAAGGCGCTGACGGTTGAGGCGGAGGTGGTGAGTGAGCTGAATCCGCCCATCCCGCCTGGCCTTATGAACTACCAAACCGACCTTGTCAACGGTGGCCCCGCCTCTGACGGGCTGGACGATGGGCGGGACGGCGCTCGCGAAGCGTTCTCTCGCCAACTTGAAGGGCTCGTCGGCCGGAATGTGTACGTTAAGTGGGCGTCCGGCCCCGGATGGAACTGGTACGTTCTCAGGGGGGTGCTGTCGGGCAGCGTCGTCCTGGAACAACGTCCCGGCCCTGATGGATTCCCGCCCTCTATCCGTGCCGAGCCCCCGGCACTCCATCCTCTTAGCGACATTCTTGTCGTCCGTCGCGGCGATGCGTAGCTCGACGTACGGCGAATGGCTGGCCTGGACGCTCTACGGGGTGTCTAGGCTGCCATTTGTCTCCGCATTGGTGCGGGGGCCTCTCCCCCTGCTACTCTATTACGTCTGGAGGTGATGACGTGGGCTGGCGGCGCAAGGTGGACATCGTGGCCATGATCGGATTCGCGTTCGGCGTGGCTGCCGGCATTTGCATGGGGGAGATATGGGACGGGCGCGTTGGTGCTCCGCCCCACGTCGGATGTCCAAACGTAATAATAACACCAGTCCTGCCGGGCGTCGGCGGTGGCGATTCCCTTCAGCACAAGGAGTAGGTCATGCCCATCTCTTCCGTTCTCTGTTATGACATCCCCGCCGCCCCTCGTGGTGGCTATCGTGCGTTCGGGGCCAACCCCGCCGTGGGTGCTACCGCCGAGGCGCTGTGGGCTTATGGCGGGGCGTACAACTTCGTTGTCGCGGCGACCACGCTGAAGGTCGCGTCGAGCAGCGCATCGGATGCTGCCGCTGGTACTGGGACGAAGACCGTGAGGGTGTATGGCCTCGTGGGAGGCGTGGAAACGTCCGAGGACGCGACCATGAACGGAACGACCCCCGTGTCCCTCGCCTTGGCGTTCGAGCGCATTCACGAGATTCGCTCCCTCACCGCCGGCACTGGGGAAGTGAATGCTGGTGACATCTACTGCTTCACGGGAGCCGCCACGGCGGGCGTTCCCGACACCGCGACCGAAGTGTATGCCAAGATGGCCGTAGGCGCAGGGTCGAGTCACACGGGCGTCTTTAGGGTACCCACGGGCAAGACTGGGTACGTCGTAAACGTCGGCGGGTTCTGTGGCGACGTGGACAACCCTGTGCGGATCGAGTTCTTCGAACGCGCGAGCGGAGTGCGGCGATCGTTCGCCTCTCTCCAGGTCGCAGCGTCGGGGTGGGAGAAGGGCTTCGTTGTCCCTGAGCCGATTCCCGGCGGGGCCGACGTGTACATCATGGCGACGTGCCTGGGCGCAGGGACGCCGGAGGTGAGCGGATGGTTCGAGATTGTACTCAGGTAGAGGCCGCCGTTGCTTGCGTCATCGGCGCCGCCACCCACGTAGGGTTTCTCATCGGCACCACGACGAGCGATGATGTTCATTGGAATGCCGCGCTAGAAGAGGCGCAGACGAGACTAGCCTCGGCGCGCAGGGCGCTACTAGGGATGAAGGGGATTGAAGATGAAGACGCACACCGGACCGCTGATGGCGAAGGAGAAGCTCACGCATCCCGACGGGCTTGCTGCCGTTGAGATAGTCAAGGCGCACCTCCGGGCCATGGAGTCTGAGCTGGTTACGAAGGGCTACAACTCGTGGGTCTGTGTACTCTCGGAGCACGCCATCGTGGACACCACTCCGCCGAATGGTACATGGAGGGCCTTCGCCTCCTCAGGCGCGATGGAGTTCGTCATCCACGCTGGCATCAACGACGTGGGGGCGAGCCGCGAGGTGATTTGCGATTACACGGATGGTGCATCGTGCGGCCTCTAGTCATCGCCCGAATCACCCGAGCCATCCTGATCGCCTTCGCGGCCCTCTGCGCGGTGTATCTCTTCGCCGGTTGCTCCGACAACTCGCGCCGCATCGCCCAGCCTCTCACTGGCATCACCGAGTGGACGCTTCTGGTGAAGGTAGACCCCAAGAGGCAGGCCGAGGCGATCCCCGGCATCCTCGACATGACGCGCTCGTTCGCGATGGCCAGCGGGTCGAGCAATCCACCGCGCCTGCTTGAGCGCCCCGAGCTGGAGAAGCTTGGCTACCTCGTCTTCACGACGGGCGATCTCTACCCTGACGGCGTCGTGAGTGCAATCGAGGCTGCACCCTTCGTGAGGACTGTGATCCCAGACCGTCGTATCCGCCTCACCCCGCCAATCGGCGACATGCTCGCCGTGCCCGACCCTGGGATCAATGCCCAGTGGGCGCATGCCAAGCTTGGCTCGCAGGCAGCGTGGGCACGCGGCGTCACCGGGAAGGGCGTCGTGGTGGCCGTGGTGGACACAGGGGTGCAGTGCAGCCACCCCGATCTCTCCGGGGCCTGCGTGGCCGCCGGAAGGGACTTCACCGGCGAGAATAGTCTCAGTGATCCCAATGGCCACGGGACGCACGTCGCCGGGACGGTCGCGGCGCGCAATGGGAACGGCATCGGCGGAGCGGGCATCGCGCCGGACGCGGGCATCCTATCGGTGAGGGTGCTGGACGCCGAGGGCAGCGGCTTCGACTCGTGGATCGCCTCGGGCATCGTCTACGCCGTGGATAGGGGGGCGAAGATCGTCAACCTCAGCCTCGGCGGTGATGAGCTAGGCACCGTCATGCGTGATGCTGTACAATACGGTACGCAGCGTGGGGTGATCTTCACGTGCGCCGCCGGGAACAGCGGAAGTAACGTTGCGACGTACCCCAACGCTTACCCGGAGTGTATCGGCATCGCCGCGACGAAGAAGGACGGCGAGGTCGGGACGACGTGGACGAACTGGGGGGTGAACGCCGATCTCGGTGCCCCCGGCGAGAGCATTATGTCAACGTGCGTCACGTCGCGCTATTGCAACATGAGCGGCACCTCGATGGCAGCGCCCGTGGCGGCCGGGGTAGTGGCGCTCGCACTATCTGGAGGTGTGGGATGGGCGGACGTACTGGGGCTGATCAACCGAACGGGAGTCCTGTTGACTGGGAGGCTTTCTGGATTGAGGAGGCCCAATCTGACGGCCCTGTCCAGTTTCTTGGTGCTGCCGTCGTCAAGTACCTCGACGGCAACCTCGACTCCGTTACCCGCAACGGCCACCTCTACTCGACGGCCCACGGCAACTTCCACTTCTTCCCCTACGACTACCCGCGTGAAGACGGCAACGCCAACGCGACGTCCAACGCCCTCCCCACACCCCACGAGAACGCGGCGGCCTCGGTGGCCATGGTGGCAGGCGTTTCCACTGCTGATCGTGAAGCGACGGTGAGGGAGGCGACGTTTGCCGTCGTTGAGCGCCTGTGGCACGAGAACGGGGGGTCGTGATGATGGCGCATAACCCAGCGGGGTACCTACAGTGGCTCGAAACGGGATCGGAGAGAGACCCCGATCCCGTTCCCGAGATCGTCACGGGCGTACGCTGCCCCTCGTGCGGTGACGCCATCTGGTCGCGTCACCGCCACGACTTCCGCGAATGCTCGTGCGAAGCGGTGTTCGTGGACGGAGGGTGGGACTATATCCGCTGTGGGACGCTATCGCCCGACGGTCCAGCACCCGAGGTCGTACGGATCGTGACGCTCACGGGGAAGGTGGCTGAGGAGGATAGTGATGTTGGGTAAGTTTCTATGTGCGCTCAAGCTGCATCGCTGGTCGGTGTGGGCGAGGGTGAGGAGTGGAAACATCACCGACAAGGGGAGGCCCGTTGGGTTCTACGTAACCCAGATTCGGGCATGCGAGAGGTGTGGAAGGCTTGGGATCAGGGAGATCAACACGATCTAATGGCCATCCCATCCCCCGAGGAACTCGCCGCCGCGCGCATTGCGGCCCAGGACGACTTCCTCTCCTACACGATGACGATGCGCCCGTGGTTCGACTGGTCGGCGCACCACCTCGTCACGACCGATGCGCTCGACCGCGTCCTCTTGGGGGATAGCAAGCGCCTTCTGCTCTTCCAGCCCCCGCGAACCTCGAAGAGCACCCTGGTGAGCCTGTCGCTGCCAGGGTTCTTCCTGGGCAACAACCCCGACGACAGCGTCATGGTGGCCTCGTACGGCGCCGACCTCGCCTACGACATGTCCAAGGGCGTGCGTGCCGACGTGCGGAGTGAGGACTACCCGTTCCCCATTGAGCTGCGCAAGGGCGAGGCCACGGTCAAGCAGTGGGGGATCGCGGGACATCGAGGCGGGATGATCGCGGCGGGCGTTGGCGGTGCCCTTACGGGCAAGGGCGCCAAGCTGCTCGTGATTGACGACCCCGTCAAGGACCGCAAGCAGGCCGACAGCCCCACTTACCGCGAAAACGCCTGGAACTGGTTCCGCGAGGTCGCCTATACGCGCCTCGCGCCCGGCGGGCGCATCGTCATCCTGATGACGCGATGGCACGAGGGCGACCTGGCGGGCATGGTGATCAACGAGATGCTCGACGGCGGAGAGCACTACGACATCGTCTCGATCCCGGCGATCTCGTACGGGGTAGCCGATCGTCCCGAGTGGGTGCCGTTTGGCGACCCTCTAGGGAGGCTCCCTGGCGAGCGCCTGTGGCCAGAACGATACTCGGTCGCGGACTGGGAGCGCATCGAGGGCGCGGTTGGGCCTCGCGGGTGGAGCGCGCTCTACCAGCAGATGCCGTCGGCCATGGAGGGCCTCGTCTTCAAGAAGCCGTGGTTCGTCAACGAGTACGACTCCAACGACATCGAGGGGCTCGGACTTCGCCGCGTGATCGTCGTGGTGGACGCGGCCTTCAAGGAGGGTGTCTCCAATAGCAACTCCGCCATCAACACGTGGGGGAAGAACAACACCGATCTCTTCGTGTTGGACGACTGGGCGGAGCAGGTGGGCTATGAGGACCTCGTGGATGCCGCCATCTCTCAGTGGAACAAGGCGCTCAAGATGACGGGCATCACGCCTACCCTCGTCGTGGAGAACAAGGCGAGTGGGCAGTCACTCATCCAGACGATCCAAAAGACGACGTCGATCCCCGTGGTGGCGTTCCCCGACCCGGACGACCTGGCGCAGAGGCGCCTCGCGACGACATCGAAGGAAGCTCGCGCCGACTCGTCCGTGCCGGTGTTCAAGGCCCTCAAGGTTCGCCTGCCCAAGGTTGCCGCCTGGAAGCCTGCGTGGATCAAGGAGCATCTGGAGTTCCCCACGGCGATCCGCAACGACCGGGTGGACACGTCCGGTATCGCCGTGGCGGTGCTGTACGGCACCGAGATGGCTGCCGCGATGAGCGTCGATCGCCCTGGGAGGCCGGGAGGCCCCGAGGGGGTTGAACGATTCAGGGAGAGTGTGTATAATGCCACTCGCGGAAGTGACCGCCTGCGCGCACGTGACAACGGTTACAATGCGCCTCGTGGACGATAGGAGGACGTATGGCAACGGGACAGAAGGTGAACACAGAGCTGCTCGGGCAGCTCCTGGCCAGCAGCGGGGTTGGTGTCGTGGCTCCGGACGGGGAGAAGGTAGAGGTCATCAAGCCCTCCGCCAGCGCGGCGTTCGGCGTGGTGCTTAGCGCGCTCTTCCCCAAGGCCCTCGCGGTGGCCCTGGTGACGGTCATAATCTACGGCGTGGGATGGGCGACGATCTACGCGCTGCGCCAGGTTGAAATCGCCGTGCCCGCACAGCCATGGTGGGGCGTGCTGATCTTCGGCGTCATCGCTGTGCAGATCGGGGGTAGGGGATGGAAGCCCAAGTCGTCCAAGTAATCGACCCCCGTCAGTTCGACGTCTTCACCGACGTGGCCTTGACGGCGATGGCGCCCGACGGGCGTACGGCGGTGTTCGGCATCCAGCTCCTCTCCGCTGAGCCGACCGATAGCGAGGTGAGGCCCACCGGTGAGGCGCGTCACGATCTCTCGATCGGCCTCACGGGGAAGATCATCGCGGTGAACGAGGCGGCGGCCGACATGCTGACAGCGATGAACATCAGGGGCGCGGGGTTGCTTCGCGTCCTGAGGTAGAGGTTTCGTGTTCGCGGGGCTGCGTAGCTACTCTTCCCTCGGGAAGCCCCGCCGCACCATCTGACGGGCGGGCCGAATTGGTCCGCCCGTCTTGATTTGGGGATCACATGGCATACGACATTTCCGTGCTCCGGGAGCGAGCCTCCCGTGAGCCGTCTTCGCTCAACTCCGACCAGAAGAACGCCCTGATCCGCGCCGCCATCGAAGAAAGAAACCGTGGCAGGCGCGATTCGTCGTTGGATGAGTCGCCGCCCAAGGCCGCCTCTCGCGATATCCTAGAGGGGTCGCAGGACGATCCCGATTACGGCCTCTCGTCGGATGCCGGTGGCACGCAGTTCATGCGCCGCCTCTCGGGAGCGAAGCCGAAGGACCTCCCGGAGTACAAGCATGATCGCATGCTGGCTACGGCGGCCTATCTGTGGACGAACAACCCCATGGCTGCCCGCGTCATCCGGCGCGCGGTGAACTACGTCCTCGGGGAGGGCGTGGAGGTCCTGGCGCATGCCGACGACGACAAGTCCAAGGAGGCGATCCAGAAGGTCATCGACGGCTTCTGGACCGACGCGCGCAACGATCTCCCACAGCGCCTCCTGAAGTGGTGTACTTCGTGGCGAGCGTACGGAGAGCTGTTCCTCCGGGTGGGTGTCAATGAGTTCAACGGTAAGGTTCGGCTGGCCTACGTAAGCCCCGAGATGGTGCTCAAGGTTCGCACCGAGAAGGACGACATCGAGCAGGTTACCACGATCAACGTCAAGCGCGACGAGCGCGACAGCGAGGGTGAGCCGCTCCGGGCCGTTAGGGTGCAGCCGAACGAGGACGATCCTACGGCCATCGAGCGCCTCGACGGTGACTGCTTCTTCTTCGCGGCCAACACGCTCTCGGACATGGTGAGGGGTCGATCGGACCTTCTCGCCATCGGGGATGTGCTGGACGCCTACGACCAGTTCGTGTGGAACAGGCTTGAGCGCCAGGCGATGGCCATGGCGTTCGTCTGGAGCGTCGAGCTGGCCAACATGGATGACAAGGGCATCGCCGACTGGATCAAGAAGAACGGCAAGACGCCCCGCCCAGGGTCCCTCCAGGTTCACAACGACAAGGTGAAGTGGACGGCCGTCAGCCCGGAGCTTGGTAGCGGCGAGGCGATGCAGGAGAGTGACCTCCTCATCAATTACATCTCCACGTCCCAGGGCATGCCGGGGATGTGGTTCGGGCGCGATAACGACCCGAACAGGGCCAACGGCGAGAACCTCACCGGTCCAACGCTGAAGGACCTCACGAGCCTCCAGGACGAGTTCAAGAACGTCATCACGATGCTCGTGCGCTTCGCCCTCGACCAGGCGGTCAAGCGAGGCATGCTCCCCGCCGACCTCGACACGTCGAAGGCGTTCGTCGTCCAGATGCCCGACCTCTCCGTCAACGACATGTCGTCCACGGCGACGACGTTCGCCTCCCTCGTGACGGCCCTCATCGCAGCCACGCAGGCGTCCCTGGTGGACAAGGGGACGGCGCAGGAGCTGCTCGTGCTCGCCCTCAAGCCAACGGGCATGGACATCAAGCTCGCGGACATGCAGGCGAAGATTGACGAGGAAGAGGCCGAGCGCGACGTAAAGCAGATGGAGATGTTCGGCATGCAGCAGCAGGCCATGGCCGCACAGGGCGGGGGAATGGACGAGGGTGGCCCGCCGGGGTCGCCGCCCGCCGGGGCTAGGCCGCCACGTATTCCGGGGCGACCGGCGGCGCGAGCGCGGCCGGATGGTAGTGAGAGAAGGGTAATGAGATAATGAGAACCGTAGAAGAAGCCCGCATCGCATTCGCATCCTCAGTGGAGCTTAGAGAGGCGAAGGGCGGTCGCGGCGGGTTTGACGAGCGGAAGCATCCGCGCGACAAGATGGGCCGATTCGCCAGCATTATGAACGCCACCGGGCGAGCCCTCGGGGGTCAGCACGGACTCTACGGGCGCCACCTCGCCAAGAAGATGATCAACCGCCTCCCGGCCGACCAGCGTATGGAGGCGACGGAACGGTACATCTCCCAGTCCAATCGCGAGATGCTCGGGATGTTCAGAGGCGACAGGCTCCTGGCTATCAACCGTGGTGACTCGCATTCCGTCGGTCCTGGGCCACATCTCCTGGCCAACATGAGGGCGAATCGCTTCACCCACAACCATCCAGGGGGCAGCGGGAAGGACAACTACGCCTGGTTCTCGCCGCCGGACATCAACTCGGTTGGGCGGGGCAAGTCTCTAAGAGTGGTTGACCGCCGGGGAAATTGGCAGGAGATGGGGAATAAGACCCCTGGCGGGCTTTGGAATGACATCTCTCGCGGGTCGGCGAGAGGCGACTCCTCCCAGAGGGTCACTACCGACTTTATGAATCGCCTGACCGGACAGGAAAAGCAGGACCTCATGGTGGCGCGGCTCGGCGGCATGGCCGTGGGGTGGGGCGCCGGAAGGGCTGGCCAGCTCGCGGGCCAGATGGCAGGCAAGGCGATTGATGATAAGGTGTACCTAAGCGGTGCGGGGCTGAGCGCCAGGAAGAGGACGGCCGGGGAGCTTGCCGCCAAGGCGGCGCCATGGGTGGGCGGTGCGCTCGCGAGAAAGGCGGCCACTCGGGCCTACGATCGCTACTTCGAGGGGCCTCAGACGTATAGGGTCATCGCCGACGTCGTGAAGCGCACCGGTGATGCTGGAGGGCGGAAGGTCGGCAAGATGCAGCGATCGTTCGCCAAGAAGCAGGCCGCCGAGCGCAAGCGGGTCGCGGCGGACATGAAGCGTAGCCGGATCGTCCGCGCCATCGCCCAGAGGCAGGCCGAGGCATACGGGCGAGTGGCGGGAACGGTGACTAGCGGGGATGGCCACTACGATTGGTAATGGGAGAACGGCATGAATATCGAAGTCTTTAGTACGCGATTCGATCGATCTACGGATATCCTGGAGGCAAGGGGGGCTTTTAGTTCGTCTAAGCATCCTCGTGACAGGAACGGAAGGTTTACCTCTAAGCTCGGCGCGGCGGCCACGACGGCCGGACGCTTGCTAGGGGTGGGAGGGAAGCGCCGCGCCATCGGACAGGTCGGGAGTGGCGGGAAGGGGCAGGACGGCAACATCCTCTTCAACCTCGGCGGCGGCGTGGCATCCGGGTTCGGGGCGAGGAAGGGGGCTCAGTGGGGCGCGCAGTTTGCCAGGGAGCACGGGATGGGGGAAACAAGCCAGCTCGTCGGCTCTCTCGTTGGCAGCTACGCGACCTCTCGTGTCATGGGCATGGGCGGCGGGAGCATCGGGAACGCCATCGGAAAGCGCCTGGGGTTGAAGCAGCAGGGGGCACTCACGGGGACCGCCACTTATTACGGCGGCGCGGTGGCTGGTTACCTCGGCAGGTCGGGCACAAGGCGAGCCGCTGGCGAGATCGGTGGGTATCTCAATCGCAAGCTCGGCCATCGGGCCGGACCTACCGGAGGCCGCCGACCCAAGACGCGCGTAACCTCGCCCTCGGTCTTCGAGGCGCGGCTAGAGGCCCTTCGCGCGGCCAGAAGGGGAAGATAACATGAGCACAGACAGCATTGCGCTGGCCTCGGCGGAATTCGCAACCGCCCACGACCTACTTGAGGGCAAGGGGCGATACAGCGAGGGGAAGCACCGTCGCGACAAGGATGGGAAGTTCGCGTCCAAGGGCGGCATGGGTGGAGGGTCGAAGGCGGCCGGGGGGCGGCCGGGGAAGAAGAAGGCCACCTTCTTTGGCCCGGATGCCAAGAACCTTGGCGGATCGTTCGGCAAGGGTGCCGGGATTGGTGCCGGCGGAGAGCTTGGCGCTCGCGCCGGTGTGGCACTCGGTCGCTATGCCGGAAGGGGAAGCGCGGGTAAGGGCGCGTTGTTGGGCGTGGTGGCCGGACTGGCCGGGAGCGCCATCGGAACTCGCGTTGGGGCGAGGGCGGGTCGTCGCGTCGGTGATGCGGTTGGCAAGCGAATGGGCCTGAAGAAGCCAAAGAGCGCCGCTGCCCGCGCCGCTGCCGGCGTTGCGGGCTACGCATTCGGCAAGCACGCCGGGAAGAAGGGCGGAGCGGCGATTGCCAAGGCTGCTCCGGCCTTCGGGAAGGCCGTGGGTGGGGCCGCTCGCGGCGCGGGCCGGACGGCGCGAGATGCGGCGTACAAGGCCACGGGCAGGAAGCGGGTGCGCGCGACGTACCGATGGAAGGCACCGATGAAGAAGATCGGAACGGCTCAGAAGCTCGCCGACAAGTGGGCGACCAAGTAGCAGGATCGCAACATGACGGACCTAGACGTACTCGAAGGGAAGTGGACGAACGCACTCCACCCCCGCGACAAGCAGGGAAGATTCACGACGAAGCTGGGTGGCCTGCTTCGTCGTTCCGTGCGCTCGGTCGGCGGCCCCGTCATGCCATCCCGCCTGGTGAACGGTCGCTCTGTGGTGCGAAGGGTCCCGGCCACGACCGAGCGCATGATCAATCGGGCCGTCGCCGTCAATCGCGGACGAGGCGGACCGTTCCCCTCGGTGGCTCGCCATCGCCTGACGCCTGTCGGGGCGAGCGGTAAGCGCCTCGGGTCCGCCGCCGGCCGCATTGGTGGGGTCCTGGTTGCCAGCGGCCGGCGCCTTGCGTCCAATACCGCCAAGGCTGCGTCCGAGACGCAGTTCCGCCGCGCCCTGGTGTCCAAGGTCGATCCGGCCACCGGCGCCGTCTCCGTCCAGCGACACACCATTCACGATCACTCCGTCCTACGCCGTGGGGCGCGCACCGTCGGGCGCGTGCTGAAGACGAAGGAGGGGCGCGTGCTGGCCGGCGCGGCAACGGCCATTGGTGGCGTTGTGGCCGGGAGAAACATGCTCCCTGGCGCCCGCAAGCAGCGCAATCAGGCCCGGCTAGTGAAGTACGACCGCAACAGCCGCATCGCGTGGCAGAAGCACCAGCGGATCACCACGAAGAGTGGCCAGGAGGCGTCTCCGGGGCAGGGCGTGCGCGTGGGGCACCTACGACGCAAGGCGACCTACCTGGGCGCCGAATGGCGGCCACAGGGGCGTATCCCGACGACGACTGGTCGCCTGCTCGTGCAGGGGAAGCGAACGATCAAGGCGGTGCCGTTCTCGAAGATCAAGTCAGCCCGCAAGGGGTCTGTGATGAGCCCGGCCGAGGCGATGGCCAAGGCGTCTCAGCACTCCCTCACTAAGCGCACCTGGCAGCGCCGCCCGCCGTCTGGCGCCCAGGCGATGCGGATTGCCATTGCAAGGAAGAACGAGAAGCGGGTGAAGTTCGAGCTGCGCAACGAGATCAGGAACCTGCGACGTAGCGGGTCGTTCCCCGAGCGCGTGGCGGCGAGGTTTGGGGAGCGGCTGGCATCGCAGTACTTCTCGAAGACGATGAGGCGACAGCGCAAGCGCCACCGAAGACCAAACGCAAGGGCTAACAACGCCATTCGGGCGGGGAGACCGTAGGCAGTGGACGCCGTAGCCCTACGCCACTACACCGAGCGCTTCGAACGGTCTCGCGACCTGTCCGAGGCGCTCGGTGGCATGCGCGGCGCCTTCGATGAACGCAAGCACCCGCGCTCTCGCGACGGGAAGTTCACGCGCGGGATGGGATCAGCACGGGGCGTGGGGACGGGGCTACAGTCCGGCCTCGGCAAGCTTCGAGCGGGGGCGAAGGCATATGGGAGCTACCGCCAGGCTCAGATGAAGGCCGGGAATCGCGCCGGAATGGCCTCCACGGTTCTCTCGACGGCCGGCGCCACCGTTGGAACGATGCTCGGCTCGGCGGCGGGCCTTGCCCTCGGCCCAGCAGGGGCGTTCGGGGGCGGGATGGCCGGCGGGGGATTCGGGGCGAAGCTCGGGAGCAAGGTCGGAAAGAGGTTCGACCGCTACCTCCCAGGGATTACCGGCGGAGAGGCCATGGGCCTCGGCCTCCTCACCAACGTCGCCACCGGCCGCCTCCTCACGAAGTCCGGGGCATCCAAGCGTCTGTTCCTCCGCGCGGGGCATGCGGGCAGGAAGGTGCGGAGGGGCAGCGAGGACTACGCCGTCAAGATTCTCCGAAGCCGCCTCAAGCCCGAGCAGCGGGCTCGCGTCCTGAAGAAGCTCGGCCCATGGCTCACGGCGGCAAAGTCCGTGAAGCGTGACACGGACATGCTGTACCGTGCCGGTTATCGCATCCGCCGGCACCCAGTGACAACCGGCAAGAAGGCCGCACGGGCGGCCGGAAGGGTTCTCTCTAGGACCTTCGCCTAATGGCTACCCCAATTAACATCAAGAAGCATCAGCGAGAGGTTGCGCGCATTCAGCGTCAGCTCCACGCGGTCAACAGGGCGGCGGTGGGCGAGGCGCTCGTGGCCATCAAGGCGTCACGCATCGAGCTTCGGGACGAGCTGGAACGCATCATCCTACGCCACGGCAGCACATCCGTTCAGGCCGCCCACATTCGAGAGCTTCTCGACGCAACGGACCTCGTAACGGCCAGGCTAAACGCGCGGCTGCGCCAGGGGATCGAGCAGCACGTTCGCGGTATGATGGGCATGGGTGCCGAGCGCCTTCCGGCGGAGCTTTCCGCCGCCGGCCTTCGCATCGAGCTGCCCGGTCTCGACCCTCTTCACGTCCAGTTCGCGCAGCAGTACAGCATGTCGCTCGTTCAGGGCGTATCCGCCTCGGCGCGGCAGCAGCTCCACGGAGTGATGTTCCGAGCCGCCATGGGGCAGCAGACGCCCTGGGAGGCCCAGCTAGAGATCGGCAGGGTCCTGGAGACCGACCCGCGCCGAACGCACTGGGGAAGCATCGCCTCGCAGGCGGAGCGAATCTACCGCTCCGAGGGGCTACGCGCGTCCAATCTGTCGCATGCCGAGCGGATGAAGCAGTCGTCCACCTTTTTGCCCGGCGCGACGAAGATGTGGCTTCACGGAGGCGGCGGCAAGGACCCTCGCCCTGAGCACCGTGCCCTTCATGGGAAGACGGTCCCCGTGAACAGCGACTTCGAATGGGCGGACAAGAAGGGGCTCAAGTACAAGGCGTTTGGACCTCACGACTCGCGTCTGCCGGCGAGCCAGGTCGTCAACTGCACCTGCACCGTCGTTCTGATCCCGGCCGGGGCCAACGAGTACGATGCCACCATTGGCAATCGCCTTGCAGATCGGGAGCGTGCGAGGATCGCCCAGGACTGGCAGCGCAGCCTGGAGGCCGATCTCGGGATCGCCAGGGATGCGCAGAACCTTGAGTACTATGATGTCTAGCGTCTTTGATTGCATTCCGCCCATCGTCTGCCCTGGATGTGGCAAGATCGTCGCCCAGATGACGACCCCGAACGGCCTGCGTGCGGCGATCTTGTGTCGGCGGTGCAAGCAGCGCGTCATCGTCATCGTGGACGGAGAGCGCCGAATGGTTGAGCTTGAAGGTAGAGTTGGTGCAGCGACATAACGCAGCATAGACTCACCATCACCATGGCCACCGAGCCTCTGCCCTTGCGGCGGGGGCTCTTTTGTTGAGGTATGAATGGACCCCAATCTGATCTTCGAAGGCGCAGAGATCATTCGTAACGTCGCACCCCGAACGGGGAAGCGATGGCGAGTGACCCTTCTTCGCGAAGGTGTTTCCAAGAACGGCTGGCGCTACTCGCGCAAGCTGATTCAGGAAGCGGGTTCCATGTTCGAGGGGAAGTGGGGCCACGTCGATCATCCGACCGACTACGAGGCCGCTCAGCGCCCCGGCGGGTCCGTCGCGAATAAGGCGGTGTTCTACGAGAAGGTCCACGTCGCCACCGACCCGGATGGCCGCCTTCGGCTCGATGCCGACATGGTGGTTTGTAAGCCCGACCTTCGCGAGACCATGCTTGAGGCGTGGGGTGCGGGGCGAAGGGATTTCGCGGGTCTGTCGATCAACGCCCGCGCGTCTTCCTTCACCCCCGTGACGGTTGATGGCCGGGCTGTCAAGGATGTGAACGGCTTCGAGTTTGTCCGCACCGTCGATTTGGTCTCTGAACCATCTGCCGGCGGTGAGCTTAGAGATGTCCTAGAAAGTAACCACGGAGGTTCTAGCATGCCCGCACCAGTAGTTGATCCCAACGCGACCGCCCAGGCGGCGGCCGAGGGTCTTACGCCAGACCAGATTCGCGCGATGATTGACGAAGCGGCCACGTCCGCCGCCAATCGCGCCAACGACGCTTTCCGGCAGTCCCTCATCGACGCCTACGAGGCCGAGAACGAGGCGGATGACGAGTACGACGACGACGACGACGATGCGCCGGCAGCACCGGAAGCGGACGTCACCGAGGGCGCCACCGCCAGCTCGGGCGGAGGTCGCAATCCGAATGACATCTCCGAGGCCGTCCAGGGGGTGCTCAGCGCCGCCGAGGAGCGCATCGCCAACCTCGAAGCGGAGCTGTACCTACAGCGCGGTCGCGACCTCATCGAGGCTTCGCTCGGCGCCGCCGAGGGACTTCCGACGGCCTCCGTGGACCGCGCCCGCGAGACGATGACCCGCCTCCTTGAGGCCGGCGCTCTCACGGCCGACGACGTGCCGACGATGATCCAGCGCGAGCGCGACTTCGTGGCCGCCCTCAACCCGGTGAACCCGGCCGGAACGCCCGCCGATCTCCGCACGCACCAGCCGGTGGACAACTATCGGGATGCCCTGATGGCGACCTTCGACGGAGCCCCGGTCAACGGCGCGCAGCCGTTCCGCTCCATCAAGGAGGCGTTCATCTCTCACCCGTCGAACGCCGGGCGCTACTGGCCCGACGTGAACGCCTACGAGATCATGCAGGCGCTCCAGCAGCCCTACGACTCCGAGCGTGACGGCCGTCGTATCCAGGAGGCCGTCTCTACGGCCACGTTCGGTAACTTGTTCGCCGACGTGATGCACATGCGCCTGCTCAAGGTCTTCGCCGACCTACCCTACAGTGATTGGCGAAAGTTCGCGACCGAGGTCCAGAGCGTGTCGGACTTCCGCACGCACAACTGGGTTCGCATGGGCCAGTACGACAACATCCCAACGGTTGGGGAAGGTCAGCCATACGGCTTCCTGACCACTCCTGGCGACGAGAAGGCTAGCTACTCGATCGCGAAGTACGGTGGTTTGGAGCAGCTCACCCTTGAGGCCGTCGCGAACGACTACCTCACCCAGCTCAAGCGCATCCCGGACGCGATGGCCTACGCCTCCGTCCGTACGCTCTTTGAGTCGGTCATGGATACGATCACAACCGAGGGCCTCACCGATGTGACGACCTATGACGGTCTCGCGCTCTACCACGCCACCCACGCCAACAAGAGCACGAAGGACCTCACGGTCACCGGCATGAACGACACGCAGGTGGCCATGCGGCTCCAGAAGCCGTACGGTGCGCCCTCGACCGAGTTCCTCGGCCCGCGCAACAAGATCACCCAGATCATCGTCAATCCGGCGATGGAGCTTCGAGCGAAGGCCCTGCTCAGCCCGAGCACTAGGTTCGGCGCCTCGAACACGCCCATCTACAACGGCGCAACGCCCGTTCGACAGATGGATGCGTACAACGGTCTCGATCCGTACGCCTTCGCCGAGAGCGGCATTGGCGTGACGGTCTACGACAAGCTCTCCGCCGCCGGGAACAACAACTGGTTCGCCACTGCCAACCCGTCGCTCGTGGACATGCTCGTCGTCGGCTTCTTCAACGGGCGCCAGGCTCCCGAGCTGTTCGTGCAGGACCTGGGCAACAACAACGGTGCCGCCTTCACCGCCGACAAGATCACCTACAAGGTGCGAATGTTCTGGGGCGTAGGCGTGCTCGATCACCGTGGTGTCTACTGCAACGAGCTTGCCTAGTTTTCCGACTGATCATCCAGGGGTGGCGGGAATCGCCCGCCACCCCTCTTCTCAAGGGAGAATCCAGTGCTTACACTCCACGACATCCCCGGTGATCACCTCGCGCAGATTCCGGTTGAGCCCTGCCTGGCCGCCACCGCAACCGTCTTCGTCGGTACGTGGTATGCACCCTACAAGTGCAAGGTCACGGCCGTCCGGTTCCTACCGACGCTGGCCACCACGGGGAACACCACAAACACCAAGAACCTCAACGTTATCCTGGATGACGGCACCCCGGCCGAGATTGGCAACTACGACTTGCCGACCGGCACCAACCTGGTCGCTGGCACGCCGGTGGCCCTCGACGTGCCAGCCGAGACGGCCATGGCCGCCGGCCAGTGCCTGCGCTTCGAGGTCGAGAAGGTCGGCACGGGCGTCCTCGTGGGCGCCGGGACTTGGCTCGTTACCTACGTCGGAGGCTAGACCATGCTGACTCTTCACGACATTCCTGGCGATCACATCGCCCAGCTCAATGTGGCCCCAGTACTCGCGGCGACGGACACAGTCCTCACTGCCGCCTGGTACGCCCCGTATAAGTGCAAGGTGACCGCCGTTCGGTTCCTGCCGACGCTGGCCACGACGGGCAACGACACCGACACGAAGAATCTCAACGTTCTACTCTACGACGGCACGCCGGCCGAGATCGGCAACTACGACCTCCCCACTGGTGTTGACCTCGTAGCCGGGACACCGGTTTCACTCGACGTGCCAGCAGCCGGCACGGCCGTAGCCGCCGGGCAGAGCCTCATTTTCCAGGTCGAGGATGTCGGCGATGGCGTTCTGATCGGTGCCGGGGCCTGGCTGATCACCTACGTTGGTGCGTAGTAGATGAACCCACCGGGGCTTGATCTCACATTCCCGGAGCCCACGGTTGCGCTCCGGCACGTCCCGGTGGGTCCGTCTCCGCCTGCCGCCATCGCCGGGGTGCGTATCCGCATCCAGGACGAGAACGAAAGCAAGCCATTCGTCCCAGAGACGGCGATCGACCTCGCTATCCAGAACGCCGTGCGTGACTACTCTCGCAGCACCCCGCACGTGGTGGTGGCAGACCTCGATGGCGCCGGACTCCCGTACTTCGACCTCGCCGCTATCGAGGACTGGGTCACCGGCTTCTCGTCGGTCAGGGAGGTGGAGTTCCCCGCGCTCGACGCGCCCGACGAATCCAACTGGCCGTCGCTCCTGGACCCTCAGCGCGACTGGCGCGAGTACCAGACCGCAACGACAACCTATCTTCACATGCTCAACAGTGCGCCGGATGCCGGGGAGGTGGTGAGGGTCGTCCTCACGACGCCCCACGTTCTCGGCGGTGATGTTAACACTATCCCAGTACAGGATTACTCGGCAGTACTTGATTTGGCCGCATCTTACGCATGTCTCGTAGCGGCCTCCCGTTCGGCGGCCTCCCATGACGGGCAGATTCGCTCTACGGGGGTCCGCTACGGGGATGCACAGAGCAGGTGGCTGGAGGCGGCGAAGTACTGGGAGGGGCGCTACAGGGCGCACGTCGGGCTGGGTAGCGGAAGCATCGGCACCTCGCCCGCCGCCACCGGCGGTGATGCCCCTGCTGCCAGCGCGATCTTCGACTGGGACGGTGTCCCAGGGTTTGATGGTACCTATCTCACTCACGAACGAAGGCGCCGTTCGAGCCTAAGTGGGTAGCCATGATCATTGCGATCTCAGTAGATACCAGGCAGCTTGGGAAGTTCCACCGTCTCACCGGCCCCGAGCTTGCCAGGCGAGCATCGGCCGCCGTGGACGAAACAGCCGCCAAGATCGCCTCGATGGCCACCAGGGACGCCCCGAGGGACACTGGGGCGCTCGCCGCATCCATTACCTGGGACACGTGGGGGACAGAGAACGTCGTTTGGGGGCGCGTCTTCAGCCCCCTTCCGTACGCCCTGGCCATGGAATACGGGCGCAAGCCTGGCGGCCCGATGCCACCCAAGGGCGAACTGCTTCGCTGGATGGCTCGCCATGACATCCCGGTCGAGGCCGAGGACGCCATTCGGCGGAAGATCGCCGTCAGGGGAATCGCCCCCCGGCCGTTCCTCAGACCGGCCATGGTGGCTCACGAGGCATACTTCATCGCGGCGCTTAGGCGTCATATGTTTGGGGCGTAGGGGGGAATCATGGACCCGTGGAGGGAGATTGCAACGGAGCTGGCTGGGGTACTGTCCGGCATTGACGGCATTGGGGTTGTTGTCGTCGGCCACCTCCCAGAGCTGGAGACATGGCCCGACTTCCTGGAACAGTTCACCACCGAGACCGAGGACGGCGATCTCCTGGAGGGCTGGCAGATCGTGGAGCCGCTCGGGGGCAATGCGGTTCAGACGGCGGGCAACTCTCTCAACGACGGGGTTGTGGAGGATCGCTTCACCTTCTTCATCAGGGGGTTTCGCGCGATGGCCGAATCTCCGGCAGAATCTCAGGACGCCTTTCGCGATACCGCCTGGGCGGTGAAGAAGGCGCTGGATTCCAAGGTCCACTTTACGCTCACCGATTCCGATGTGATTCATGTCGTGTCGTGGCCTTCAAGCGGGGCGTCGATTATGCCGGGCCTATTCGGAGACCTCGAAGCATGGATGACCGATCTCACTAAGGTCGTTACCGTCCAGCGCGAAATCACGTTCGTTTAGGAGCCGAAATGGCCACTCTCGTCTATAACACGGGTAAGGAAGGTATCCTCAACGGTACCATCGACCTTGACACAAATACGATCAAGGCCCTCTTGATCGACACTGACTACACCGAGAACCCGGATCACGATTTCGTGGCCGACCTTGTTGCAGATGAGTGCGCCGGGACGGGCTACGTCCGAAAGACTCTCGCCATCACGATTACCAAGGACGATGCGAACGACCGCGTTCTTGTGGACGCCACGGACGTCACCTGGACTGCCCTTGGCTCTGACGTGGGGTCGGTATATGGCGTTGTGGTCTTCAAGGACACAGGGAACGACGCCACGTCTCCGCTCATCTACTTTGGGAAGTTCTCCACGGCCTACGTTTCCAATGGCGCCGATCTCACGCTCGTATGGGCGGCGCTCGGGCTGTTTTACATCTAGGGGTGATTCATGGCTAGCTCTCTCTACAACACCGGCCTCGAAAAGATTCTTGACGGAACGATCAACCTGGACACCCCGGCCGATGTGCGCTGCCTCCTCCTCAAGAGCGGTTATACGTTCGATCCTGACCATGACTTCGTATCCGACCTCACGCCCGCGTCGAATGAGATTACGGTGTCCGGGTACTCTCGACAAGCCCTTACGGGCGAGGCGATCACGCGAGACGACACGAACAACAGGGTGGTGTATGACGCGGGCGACGTGACATTCTCCGCCCTCGCGGCAGGGGAGACGATCGTCGCGGCGGTCCTTTACATCTACAACGCCGCCGACTCCGCCGCGCCGCTCCTGGCCTACATCGACCTCGTGGACACGGCAACGTCTGGTGGCGATGTGGTCATCCAGTGGTCCGCGAACGGAATCTTCTACATTCCGGTGGCCTAAAGGGGGCAACTAATGCCCTTCCCGGTCGTTTTGGGCCGCAATAACTCCGCGACAACGGCCAACAACACTTCTCACGCGATCAGCTTCTCCGATACCCCGACGGACGGAGATTTGCTGATCGTGTTCGTTGCGCTTGACGGGAACACAACCCCAACATGGCCGGCGGGATGGACGCAGGTGTTTCTCCGCCGGACAAGCCAGAATGAGATGGTGGGTGAACTTCGCTATCGAGTTGCCTCTTCCAACGGCAGCTCGATCACTATTACCACTCCGTCCGAGGAGATGCAGGCACGGTCCTGGATTATCGGAAAGGGCACTTTCGCAAGCCCGCCAGAGATCGAGGCGGCCACCGCCTCCGGAAGCTCCACCGTTCCCGATCCGCCGTCCCTTACGCCGTCCTGGGGCTCCGACAAGAATGGCTGGTTGGCGCTCGTCGGAACGGACGTTGCGCAGGCCGTTTCGAATCCTCCGGCGAACTACGCCCAGGTCGGCACCGCCAATTCGGGCGGCAGCGGCGGCGTGGGGATCGGCTACGGTGAGCGGCAACTCGAAGCGGCCAGCGACAACCCTTCCGCCGCCACGATCACCTCGGCGCCGTGGGTGGCCGCCACGGTGGCCGTACGGGGGCGAAGCGCGTCATCCGCGCGCTCGGCCGTGACTTCGTGGGTCGAGGGCCGCCTGAGTGCGCTGGCGAGCCTACAGGACGCCTACGCGAGCGCCCATGGCGGGCGCTATTTCCAGGGGGTCGCCTGGACGGCCGCCGTCGATGGCGCGGACACGAACTCGAACCTTTCCCTCAAGCCGCACGATCAGGCGGAGGGATGGGCAGACTTTGGCGCCTCGCTTCCGAGCCGCGTCCCGGCCACCCTCGCCATCGACGTCTACGACGGCCCTGGCGGCTGGGGCTACGCCGTGACGGCGCGCGTGCTGCTGACGGGCGAGGTCTGGACGAAGGTCTGGAGCGGCTCGTCCGACCCCGAAGGCAGTGCTCGTGACTGGTACGCCGACATCGAGCCGGTGGTGTAGAGATGGCAACGAACCCCGGCCGAACGAACCTGAACGCATGGTGGGAGTTCAACGAAACTTCCGGTACACGCTACGACGCCCACGGGGCGTTCGACATGACCGACGTGAACACCGTCGGGTACACGGGGAGCGGCAAGAAGGGCAATGCGACCGACTTCGTTGCCGCGTCGTCCGAAGCCCTCACGCGCACCGACGAGGCGGGCCTCAACTTCACGGGTAACTGGACGATCTCGGGCTGGTTCAACGGCCACACCATCCAGAACGGCGGGACGGTCCGCTTCCTCACGAAGTACAAGGCCAGCCCGAACACCGACCGTGAGTTCCTGATCCAGGCCGGCTCTGACGCCAAGCCGCTCATCGCGGTCTACAAGTCGGACGGGACGGGCGTGAGCGCCAAGTGGGGCACCGCGCTCACGAACAACACC
>JADJEF010000004.1 GCA_016702335.1 Rhodocyclaceae bacterium | reverse complement strand
CTGACTGCGCAAACGGATCTGGTGCGCCAGTTGCAGGCACGTACCGTCAAGCGTCATTATCGGGCGCTGGCGCTGGGTTTGGTGGCGCACGCGGGTAGCGTTGATGCGCCGATCGGCCGGCATCCCATGCATCGGACGCGCATGGCCGTTGTGCGCGGGGCCCATGGGCGCGAGGCGCGTACCCACTTTGAGATTCGCGAGCGCTTTGCCCGCTGCACATTGATCGAGTGTCAGCTGGAAACCGGGCGAACCCACCAGATTCGGGTGCATCTGGCCTCGCTTGGCCACCCTTGGCGGGCGATCCGGTCTGGCAAAACCTGCAGCGGTGATCCGCGACTCGACGCTTTTTCCCGCCAGGCACTGCATGCCTGGCGACTGGGCTGGTGCCGGCGACAGGTGATCTCGTGTCATGGGAAGCGCGTTTGCCTGACGATTTCGCGCAACTTCTGGATAGCGTGCGTGGTGACCGGGACGCCTGAACTTATTGTGCCCGGCTGGGACGCTCCGGCTGGCGTAAAGGCCGTGGTGACCACGCGCAGCGGGGCATCAGCGCTGCGCCTTGGGGTAGTTTCAATTTGGGGATCACGTAGGCTACTCACCGGCAGCGGTTGCTGAGAATCGCCGGCGTCTGCGCCGCTTGCTGCCGGCCGAGCCGGTATGGCTAAATCAGGTGCATGGCACTGCATGCCTTGACGCCGCTGCCGCGGTCACCGGCGCTGAAGCCGATGCGGTCTGGACCCGTCAGCGCGGTGTGGTCTGCGCCGTGATGACGGCCGACTGTCTGCCTATTTTGCTTTGTGACGATGCCGGTGCGGTGGTGGCTGCAGTGCATGCCGGCTGGCGCGGGCTGGCCGGGGGTGTGATCGAATCAGCCGTGAGTGCGATGGCGGCGGCACCTGAGCGTCTGCTGGCGTGGATCGGCCCCGCGATCGGTCCCACCGCCTTTGAGGTCGGCGAGGATGTGCGCGAGACGTTCACGAGCGCCGCCCCCAAATCGGATGCCGCCTTTGTGGCCAAGGCTGGCGGAAAGTTTTGGTGCGATCTACCCAGATTGGCACGCGAACGCCTGTTCGCATTGGGCGTGCGCCGTGTCACCAGCGCCGACTTGCACTGTCAGTGATCCCGCCCGCTTTTTTCCTTCCGGCGCGATGGCGTGACCGGCCGTATGGCGACGTGCATCTGGTTGGCGTAGGCACTTGCCCTGTGTGCGGCAACTATCTCTGCGCGATTTGAGTAATCTGCATGCCAAGAGTGAAAGACGATAGCCGCGAGAAACTGCGGCAAAATTGTCCAACAAGGAGATGATGTGAGTAGCCTCGGCAAGCGTGTGTTGGCGATTTATTTTGGCGCTGCTGGGTAGCTCCATGCTTCTTCTGGCCCACTCGGATGCGCTCGCCACGCTCGATGCGCGCACGGTTGCTCAAAAGCCGCTTTCATTGACTACCCACTTTGCGGTTCTTGAAGACCCCAGAGGGTGTGCTTACGCTTGCTGACGTCCAAACGCCGGAGTGGGGCAGTCGCTTCGAACCTGTCACGGTTCCTGGCTCGGCGCTGAGTTATGGCTTTACGCGGTCTGCCTATTGGTTCCGGCTGGCCATCGACAATCCGGGGGAGCTGCCACTTGAGCGCCTGATCGAGATCAGCAACTATGCCCTCTCGGAGATCGCCTTTTCCAACCGCAGGCAGATGGCAGCTACCTGAATCAAAAACCGGGAGCCTATGGCCCTTTGCCACCCGGCTCTATGCCCACCGTTTCCCTGTTTTTCCGATCCCCTGCCAACGCAGAGTAGCAAGGTGTATTACTTCCGGATACAGGCGCATGATGGCTTGGTAGTTCCTGCGCAAATGTGGCTGCCCGAGGTTTTCGATGCGCACGCGCGGACCGACTACATGTTGCAGGCCTGGTACTTCGGTATGGCGACCGCGATGGTTCTGTTTAATCTTTTGCTGTTTGTGGTCTTGCGTGAGATCCGGTATCTGCTTTATGTCGCAAGCGTCGGCTTCATGGCGCTCTCGATTTTCGCGTTCAATGGCCTGGCGCACGAGTTTCTGTGGCCGAGGGCGACGCGCTGGTCAGATGTGGCCCACTTTATCGGCTGGTCATTTACCGGGTCAGTCGTGCTCTTGTTTTTGCGCACGATGCTGGACACCCAAATGGTCATGCCACGGTTCGACCGGATGATGAAACCCCTTGTAGGGCTGTATATGGTCATGGCTGTCGGCCTGGCTATTTCGTTCGAGGCGTTTGCAGCACCCTCGGTCATTGCCAATGTACTTGGCCTGATTTTTTGTATTTGTGTCGGAGTGGTGGGCGCGCTCAAGCGGCAACGCACGGCCTATATCTTCTTGATTGCGTTTTTCATCATGCTCATCGGCGGAATCGTGACTGTGTTGCGTGGCCTCGGGGTGCTCCCTGACAATTTCATCACCGCGAATGGACTGCAGGTTGGCTCGGCGTTGGAGATGGTTCTGCTGGCCCTGGCGCTGGCGGATCGGTTCAATCAGATCAGGAAAGAAAAGGCTGACGCCCAGCGTGATGCGTTACAGGCCCAGCAGCGCATGGTCGATAGTTTGCAAACCTCCGAGCGACTCTTGGAGCAGCGTGTCACGGAAAGAACCTTGGAGCTTTCGGCGGCCATCGATCAATTGAAGCAAACGCAGACCGAGTTGGTGCAGTCTGCAAAACTCGCATCGCTGGGCTCTCTGGTAGCCGGCATTTCTCACGAACTCAATACGCCCATCGGGAGTTGTAGTCACTGTCGCTTCTACGCTGGATCATTCGATGAATTCGCTGCGCGAATCTGCGAAGTCGGGCGAAATGCGAAAGTCGACATTGACCCAGTTTCTCGAGGACACCACGCAGGCGGCACAGCTACTTGTGCGCTCGGCAAATCGGGCGGCAAAACTGATTGCGAGCTTTAAAGAGGTGGCAGTGGATCAGACCTCTGAAAATCGTCGTGTTTTTGACCTGGGCACGACGATTAGTGACAATATCGAAGCACTACGGCCCTCGTTCAGGCATCAGCCGTGGCTGATCAATGTGGATATTCCGACGGGTATTTCGTGCGATAGCTACCCAGGGCCACTGGGGCAGGTGATTTCCAATCTGGTGCAGAACGCCGTGTTGCACGCGTTTGCGGAACGTGAAAGTGGAACGGTGACGATTACAGCGCGAGTGAGCGGCCAAAATGCAGAGATCACCTGCGCCGACGATGGCAATGGCATGCCACCGTCGGTACTTGGTCATATTTTTGAACCCTTTTACACCACCCGCTTGGGGCAAGGCGGTTCCGGGTTGGGGCTATCTGTTTCAATGAATATCGTAACCGGCGTTCTGGGCGGAACACTCATCGCACAATCAGAAGAGGGGCAGGGCACCAGGTTCATTCTGAAGTTCCCGCTTGTTGCCCCGAAACACGCGAAAAAGCTCCCCTCCGACCAGGTTTTTGAGGGGAAGGAATCTTGATCTGCCTGCGCACTGAGCGCGATTTCCAACAGGGCCAGCCGGAATGATCGATAGCGCCAGAGGCGGCAATGCCGACGATTAGCCACGGAAAACTATCGATCCATTATCTGGAATGGGGTAATCCCGGTGACCCGGTGATTATTCTGGTGCATGGCGTTTTACTGTCCAGTCCATGTTCGAGCCCCTGGCTACCCGACTCAAGGGTGGCGGGTGATTGGCGTTGATGTGCGCGGTCACGGCGGGTCTTCGCGGCCAAGGCAGAGCCGTTGTTACAGTTGGCGCTTGTTCGCAAGCGATGTGCGCGCCTGATGGATGAGCTGGGCATAGAGAAGGCCGTGATCGGTGGCGTGTCGCTTGGTGCCAACGTAGCACTGGAATTTGCCCACCTGTTCCCGGCACGGGTGCGTGCCCTCGTTATCGAAATGCCGGTTTTGAGCGCCAGCGAAGGGCCGGCAAGATACACCTTTGTTAGCGCAGGAAAAGCCTTGCGCCGCTTCGGGCGATTTTTGGGGGTGCCCGCGGGGCTTGTACGAAAGCTGGTTGCGACGTCTCGCTATCCGGAGTTGGTGGTGCTGCGCAACACCGTTTCAATGGATTTGCTGGCAACGGCGGCGCTCATTGACGGTATCGATCAATCGCCTATTCCATTGCACGACGCCAAGGTTCTGGCGGCAATCGACGTGCCGACGTTGGTGATTGGACATCGCTTTGATCCACTTCACCATCGTGACGATGCTGTTCATTTGGCTGCCAAAATTCCGGGGCAGAATTCGCGTCGAATTTGACCTTGCTGGACTTTCGACTGTTTCCGTCCCGCTACGCGAAAGCCGTCTTGGAATTTCTGAATTGTCATTTTGCTAAAGGTGCCAGAAGGCCATAGGGCCGGGCGTGAGGGAGTTTGAAGCGGTTGGTTGCTCATTGAGCTTGTCCATTGCCGGTATACCCCCAGAGAAATGTACCCCCAGCACGAATACCCATAAAACTACCCCCAGAAAGGGTGCAATTCAATGCAATGGTATGCACGGCTAAGTACCAAAGAAAAGCCCTGAGAGGTTGATTTCTCAGGGCTTTTGCTATGTTGCGCTACTTACTGCGCCGCTGTTCTGGCGTCCCCACGGGGATTCGAACCCCGGTTCTCACCGTGAAAGGGTGGTGTCCTAGGCCTCTAGACGATAGGGACGTATCGTTTTGGTGGAGGTAAACGGGATCGAACCGATGACCTCTTGCATGCCATGCAAGCGCTCTCCCAGCTGAGCTATACCCCCACAAGAGAGCGCGCATTATACGGGGGAACATTGGTCTGTAAAGAGCTGCGCGAAGTTTTTTATTTGCGTGCGAAAAGCTTGCCCGGGTTCATCAATCGCTGCGGGTCGAGCGCCGATTTGACGGCGCGCATCATCTCCATTTCCACTGGCGACTTGTAGCGCAGAATTTCCTCGCGCTTGAGTTGCCCGATGCCATGTTCGGCGGAAATAGAGCCGCCGAGGGCAGTCACCAAATCAGTACTGACACGATTGACCTGATGAGTGGCTGCGATGAACGCCTCATTGCCCTGCCCACGAGGTTTGGATAGGTTGTAGTGCAGGTTTCCATCACCTATGTGACCAAAGCAGACAATACGGATTTCGGGGAAAGTAGTAGTCAACGCTTCATTGGCGCGCGCAATAAACTCAGCGATGCGAGGAATCGGCATCGATACGTCGTGCTTGATGGAGACTCCCTCACGCTTTTGCGCCTCCGAAATATTCTCGCGCATCGCCCACAACGCCTGTGCCTGAGTCAGCGTGCCGGCAATCACGACATCCCCGATCAGCGCATCTCGCATTGCCTCTTGAAAGGCGTCTGTCACCTCGGCGAGCATTTCGCCCGCACTTGAAAACTCGACAAGAAATTGCCAGGGGCTGGGCCGGCGAGGGCAAGCGACTGCCCGGAATATGTCGCATCACCAGTTCAAGAGATACCGACGAGATCGGTTCGAAGGCGGTCACCGAATCGCCCACCCGATCTCTCAGGTAGCCGAGCAGTTGAACCGCCTGCATTGGCGAGCTGACTGATCCCCAGGCGGTAACGACATGTTTTGGGCGTGAAACAACTTTAACGTGGCTGCCGTGATGAGGCCAGGTGTGCCTTCCGCACCGATAAAAAGGTGCTTCATGTCGTAGCCGTGTTGTCTTTGCGCAGAGCACGCAGACCATCCCAGATTTCACCACTGGGCAAAACGACCTCAAGTCCCAGCGTCAGATCGCGGGTGTTGCCATAGCGAAGAACCTGAACACCGCCGGCATTGGTTGATAGGTTGCCGCCTATCGTCGCCGTGCCTTCGGCTGCCAGCGACAACGGGAAAAAGGCGACCGGCATCCGCTGCCGCCTCTTGTACTCGTTGGAGCGGGCAGCCTGCTTCTACCGTGATCGCATTGTTGAGCGGATCGGTGTGACGTACCCGATTGAGTCGCGTCAGGCTGATCAGTACCTCGTTGCCGATGGGCGTTGCGCCACCGCACAAGCCAGTATTGCCGCCCTGGGGACCATCGGAACACCCGCCTGAGCGCAACAGCGCACCACTTGCGCAACCTCTTGCGTCGAAGCGGGGCGAACCACGCCGCGCGGAACTCCAAAGTATCGGCCTCGCCAATCCGTGGCATACGATTTGACATCTTCAGCGCCAGTCAGTACCTGCGTGTCACCGACAATCTCGCTTAGCCGCGCCAGTAGCGGATCGCCAGACACTACATCTACTCCAATGTGGCAAACAGATCGTGAATATCGCAGTCGGTCACGGTGACTTCGGCAAATTCGCCGACCTCGAGGTCATGGCCGTCGGTGATGCGAACCAGGCCGTCGATGTCGGGAGCGTCGCCTTCCGACCTGGCCATTGCGCCGTCTTCATCAATCTCGTCGACCAGTACGCGCAACCTGCGTCCGATTTTCGCTTCGAGGCGTTGCGTGGAAATATCTTCCTGATGACGTAGGAGTCGCATCTTGCGCTCTTCGCGGACTTCTTCAGGCAAGGCACCGGGCAACTCGTTGGCGGTCGCCCCTTCAACGGGCGAGTATGAAAAAGCACCAACACGATCCAGTTGCGCCTCGTCGAGAAAATCAAGCAGTTGGTTGAACTCGGCCTCGGTTTCACCAGGGAAGCCGGTAATGAAAGTGCTGCGGATGGTCAGGTCGGGCACCACCTCGCGCCAGGCGCGTACGCGTTCCAGCACTTTTTCGGCGGAGGCGGGCCGCTTCATCAGCTTGAGAATGCGTGGGGTGGCGTGCTGAAACGGCACATCCAGATAGGGCAGAATTTTTGCCATCGGCCATCAGAGGCAGCAGGTCGTCATTTGTTGGGGTACGGATAGACGTAATGCAGGCGCACCCACACACCCAATTTGCCCAATTCATTGCACAAATCATAGAGCCTGGTTTTGACCGGGCGCCCTCCCGAAAAACCGGTGCGGTACTTAACATCGACGCCGTAGGCGCTGGTGTCTTGCGAGATGACGAGTAGTTCCTTGACGCCAGCGTTGACCAGTATCTCGGCTTCTTTCAGTACATCGCCAATCGGGCGCGAGACCAAATCGCCGCGCAAGCTGGGGATGATGCAGAAGGTGCAGCGATGGTTGCACCCCTCAGAGATTTTCAGGTAGGCGTAATGCTCGGGCGTGAGTCGAATGCCTTGCGGTGGCACCAGATCAATAAAGGGATCATGCACGGGTGGCAAGTGCGCATGCACCGCTTCCATGACCTCTTGCGTGGCATGGGGGCCAGTGACAGCCAATACCTTGGGGTGCACACCGCTGACGATCCCCGCACCGGAAGCGTCTTTTTTCGCCCCCAGGCAACCTGTTACGATGACCCGCCCATTTTCGGTCAGGGCTTCGCCAATCGCATCGAGTGACTCTTCAACGGCGGCATCGATGAAGCCGCAGGTATTCACCACCACCAGATCGGCATCCTGATAGCCGCCCGTAATCTCATAGCCTTCGGCGCGCAGGCGAGTAAGAATTTGCTCGGCATCGGAAGCTGCTTTCGGACAGCCGAGCGAGACGAAGCCGACCGTAGGCGTAGTTGAGATTTTTCGGGCCTTGGTGTTTGCTTTTGTCATTTATTTCTTTCCGCTGGTGTCGGTGCCAAAGAGCGAGCGCCATTGCGCTGTCATCATTTCCTGCATCTGCTGCGTCAATTGCTGGCCGCCATCAACGTAGGCTTTCATCATTTTTTGCAGGGGTGCTGGCTGCAAGCCGGCAAGCTGTTGCCACATGGCGTTCGGATTCAGCGCGCTCTCACCCATGAGAGTCTTGGCTTGGTCACGCATCTGCTCCTGCATGTCCAGAAAAGAACGCATGCTGCCTTCCATGTATTGACCGACGACGCCTTGCGTCGCCGTGCCGTAGAAACGGATCATCTGTGCCAGCATGTCGCTGGAGAACATCGGCGCGCCGGCGGCCTCGGCCTCGAGAATGATCTGCAACAGGATGCTGCGAGTCAGATCGTCACCGGTTTTGGCATCAATCACCGTGAACGATTCCTGCTCCAGTACCAGTTTTTTCACATCACTCAGGGTGATGTAAGTGCTGGTACGAGTGTCGTAGAGTCGACGGTTGGGGTATTTCTTGATGAGTCGGACGGCCATGGTCTGCGGCTCCTGTGCGCTGTGCGGCGGCTGTTTGCCGGCAAAATGTCGGCAAGTCGGCGCTGGTGAGACGGCGTTTGGCTTGAGCCAGCGCCGCTCGGAGCGCGCAGATTAGCAAAAGTGCAGGCCGCCGTTGATATTCAGCGTTGCACCGGTCATGTATCCCGCCAGATCTGACGCCAGATAGGCACACAGGGCACCGATTTCCTCGGGTTTGCCCAGGCGGCCAACCGGTATCGTGGCAATGATGGAATCGCGCACTTCCTGCTTGATCGCCATGACCATGTCGGTGCCGATATAGCCGGGAGCGATGGCATTCACCGTCACGCCCTTTTGGCTACCTCGGCGGCGATCGACTTTGTGAAGCCGAGGATGCCGGCTTTGGCGGCGGCATAGTTGGCTTGGCCGAACTGGCCTTTGACGCCGTTGACCGACGAAATATTGATCACACGGCCCCAGCCACGCTCTGCCATACCGGGAAGAATCTGGTGAGTTACATTGAACACCGAATCGAGATTGGTGGACAGCACCGCATCCCACTGCGACTTTTCCATTTTGCGAAACATGCCGTCGCGGGTAATACCCGCGTTATTTACCAGCACGTCGACCGGGCCCAGCGCTGCCTCCAGCTTGGCCACCATCGCCTTGCAGGCGTCGTAGTCGGATACATCGGCTTCAGCCACATGAAATTCATAACCTTCGGCCTTGTTTTTGGCCACCCACTCGGCTGCCGGGGCAAAGTTGGGCAGGCAGTTTGCCGCCACCACAAACCCCGCGTCATGGAGGGCGCGACAGATCGCCGTGCCCAAGCCGCCCATACCACCCGTCACCAATGCCACTCGCTTTGCCATGATTGCTCCCCAAAGTAACAATAAAAAATCAGGCCTCAAGTAGCGCCCCCAATCAACGCCCATTGGGGGCAGACACCCGTGCCTCTACTGCATGTGCTGACCGCCGTTGATGGCTATGTTTGCTCCGTTCACGAATGCCGCTTCGTCCGACGCCAGGTAGGCCACCAAGCCGGCGATCTCTTCCGGTTTTCCCAGCCGACCATTGGGAATCTGCGGCAGGATCTTGCTATCGAGAACGTCTTGCGGGATCGCCGTCACCATCTTGGTGCCAATATATCCCGGCGAAATCGTATTGACGGTGACCCCCTTCTTGGCCACTTCCAGCGCCAGCGACTTGGTGAAGCCGTGCATACCAGCCTTGGCTGCCGCGTAGTTGGTCTGACCAAAGGCACCCTTGGAGCCATTGACAGAGGAAATATTGATTACCCGGCCCCAGCCGCGTGCGAGCATCCCATCCATGACCTGCTTGGTCATGTTGAACACGGAATCAAGATTGGTGTGCATGACCGTATCCCAATCCGCCTTGGTCATCTTCTTGAACGTCATATCGCGGGTGATGCCAGCGTTGTTAACCAGAATCTCGATCGGGCCCAGTTCCTTCTCCACGGCAGCGACGCAGCGGGCACAGGAATCGAAGTCGGCCACATCGCACGGGTAGGCCTTGAAGCCGTAGCCCATGTCATTCATAACGCGCAGCCACTCGGAGGCCGTCTTGTTACCGGGGCTGTGTGTGGTGACTACCTTGTAGCCAAGGGCTGCCAGCTTGATACAGATTGCCTCACCCAAGCCACCCATGCCGCCCGTTACCAGCGCTACTTTTTGCATTTTCATCTCCTCGGATTGTAGTGACAAAATTGGTGCAGTGCGGCAATTGTCCTTGCCAATGCTTACCTGAGGATTACGAACCGGCCGTGACTACAATAGGATCATGTATATCATTGCTATCGCCTGGCTGTACGTGACCATCCTGATGGCCGCCACCGAAGCCTCGCTGGTGGCGGGGCTGCTTACCTTTCTCTTTTATGGTCTGGGGCCCTTGGCTTTGTTTCTTTGGTTGTTTGGCACACCTCAGCGTCGTCGCCGTCAGCGTTCGGCCGAGTCCGCCAGTCACCTATCCGACACTGTGCTTCCACCCTCCACGCCGAGCCCCGACCAATGACTCTGACACTGCCACGACCATTTATCGATATTGAGGCGTCCGGCTTTGCGGCCAACAGTTACCCCATCGAGATTGGCCTGGTGCTACCTGATGGTGCCTTGTTTTGCACGCTGATTCGACCTGAGTCAGACTGGACACACTGGGATGCCTCGGCCGAAGCGGTGCATGGTATTACCCGTGAGGTGCTGCACGAGCACGGACGCACGGCACTCGAGGTGGCGGCAGACTTGAATCGGCTGTTGCACGGAATGACCGTCTATACCGACTCCTGGTATCACGATTACAACTGGTTGGCCCGCCTCTATGACGCGGCCGGTTGCTCACCGAAATTTCGTTTGGAGGATGTCCTTAGGGTGTTGCCCGTTGAATATCTCGGGAGCTGGGGCAGTATGAAACAGTCTGTGATTGCCGAGATGGATCTCAAGCGTCATCGTGCCAGCAACGATGCACGCATCCTGCAATCGACCCTGCACCGCCTGATAGGGTAATGATTGTCCGAACAATTTGCGCTCGCACAAGAACGCCTAAAGCACGTCTTGGCAGGGTCAGATCACTACGATAATGTCGGGAGCAGGCAGCCGACGATCTGCACGAGGAGAGAGTACTCATGGAAGATGAACTGATCGATTTCGCCGAGGAAGTTGAACAGCCTGCTGTGCAAGTGACGCGCACCTGGCGCGTGTTGATTGTCGATGACGAGCCCGATGTTCACGCGTCGACCAAGCTTGCTGTCGGCGATATGCTTGTTCTGGGTCGGCCGATAGAGTTCTTGCATGCCTATTCGGGTCGTGAAGGACGCGAACTGCTGACTCGTGAAAAAGGTATCGCCGTTATTTTTCTCGATGTCGTGATGGAGGAAACCGACTCTGGCCTCAAGCTGGTTGAAACCATTCGGCGGGAACTCGATCTCAAGGAGGTGCGCATCATCTTGCGCACCGGGCAGCCTGGCTACGCACCTGAAACCGATGCGGTTCGCGATTTCGATATCAATGACTATAAAACCAAAAGCGATCTGACACGCAACAAGCTGTTTGCCTCGCTGACCTCGGCGGTTCGTTCCTATCAGCAAATCCACGCCATCAACGCCAGTCGGCGGGGTCTGGAATTGATCCTTGCCGCCAGCAGCCGCCTGATGGCGGCTCAGGGCTTGCATGACTTTGCCATCGGGGTGATCACACAGTTGGCGGCACTGCTGCAAGTGAGCCCGGAAGGTTTGGTCTGTGCCCAGACCCACCAAAGCACAGAGGATGAAAGCTGGCGTCCACGCATCGTCGCGGCCGCCGGGCACTATCAGGACATGATTGACCGGCCGCTTGACCAGTTGAGTAACGAGCATGTTCGGCATTTGCTGGCACATTGTCTCGCTGAGCGACGCTCGCAGTTTCAGGGTGATGCGACGGTGCTGTTCTTTGGCAGTGCTACCGGGCAAGATATGGCGGTCTACCTTGATCTCACCGAGCCTCTGGACGATATCAATGAAAAGCTGATCGAAGTTTTCTGCAACAACATCGCCTCTTGTTTCGACAACATCCGGATGTTCAACCAATTGAGCGCGTCGGCCTATCAAGACGCGCTGTGCCAGTTGCCCAACCGGGTAGCGCTGGCCGGATTAGTAGAGCAAGCACGCCAGGCCCCGGTTTTGATGCGCGGGTACTGGTACTCGTTGATATAGATCGCTTCTCGGAGCTGAATCAGGCCTTCGGACATGCCTACGGCGACCGACTGCTGCAGGCCTTCTCCCTACGGCTGACCCAGCAATTCGGCGGCAAGGCAGCGGTGGCCCGGGTCGGTGGTGATACCTTCGGGTTGCTTGGACTGGAGGTTGATCTTGCCCCCGAAACTGTACTCGCGGTCGTCAACGAACCGCTTACGGTTGAGCATCGGCAGGCCGGCGTTCAGATCACGCTGGGAATCCTGCGCCTTGGGGATGCCGATGGTTCCGGCAGTGATGCGTTGAAAGATGCGAATATCGCTCTGCAAGTCGCCAAGCGTCAGCGCCAATCGCCCTACTGCTATTTCTCCGGAAACATGTTGCACGACATCCGTGAGCGGGTGCGCCTGCTTGACGAACTGCGTACGGCATTTGAGTGTGAGCACCTGCATGTGGTGTATCAGCCGCAGATCAACCTGGTCTCGCGCAAGACGGTCGGCGTCGAAGCCTTGCTGCGCTGGCGGACGGAAGAGGGGGAGTATGTCTCGCCCGAGTGCTTTATTCCGCTGGCAGAGCACTCGGGGCTTATCGTCGGGATAGGTGAGTGGGTACTACGCATGGCCTGCCGTGAGGCAGTCCGCTTGCGGGAAGCCGGACATCCGCTGCGCATGGCAGTGAATCTATCGGTGGCACAACTGCGCAGCCCCGCATTTTTTGCCATGCTCGACGCCGCGCTGGCCGACAGCAAGGTCGATCCGGGGCTACTGGAACTCGAGATCACCGAGTCGATGGCGATGAGGCCGGACGATGATATTGCCGGACAAATCGCGCAGATCAAGCGGCGGGGAATCGCCGTGGCGATTGATGACTTCGGCACCGGGTTTTCGTCCCTCTCGTATCTTGAAGAACTCGATGTTGACCGTTTGAAGATCGACAAGGCGTTCGTCGGCAAGCTGACGACTCAGACTATCGACAGTTCAATTGCTGCGACGGTCACCCAGTTGGCCCGCAACATGAAGCTGGAAGTCATTGCCGAAGGCGTTGAGACCGAAGCTCAGATGGAATTGCTCAAAGGTCTGGGCGTCGATGAAGGGCAAGGCTGGCTATTCGCCCGGGCCATGGCGGCGGCTGACCTCAAAGACTGGTTGCGAGCACGCGACGAGTGAAGCGCCGCGCTTCTGCTGAGGCCTGCCCCTGCGGGCTAGGGGTGCCCTATGGCGACTGCTGCGCACGTTGGCACTCCGGTTTGCCGGCACCCGATGCAGAACGGCTGATGCGCTCGCGCTACTGTGCCTATGTGATGGGCCTGGATGATTATGTACTCGCCACCTGGCACCCTGATACCCGTCCGCTGACCATCGCTCAAGAGGGTGCTGCCGTGATCCGCTGGGTGGGCCTTGAGGTGCTGCGGCACGAGTTGATCGCAGTAGAAGCAGAGCCTAACTGCGCACTGGTCGAGTTTATCGCTCGCTACAAGGTCAATGGCCGTGCGGGCCGGATGCGCGAAGTGAGCAGTTTCAGACGCGAGGACGGGCGCTGGTACTATCTGAGCGGAGCGGTCAGCGAGTAAATTTGGCCTACGCGGCGGCTCGGTCCATGCGCTGCAGGATCGAGCCAATTTTGACCGCCTCGGCCATCGACGAACACCAAGCCATCGCTATGCCGGCGATCCGGTAGCGGCGCTGACCAGTCGTGGAGGTAGTGACCTCCAACTGTTTGTCGGCGAGTAAAGAAACGTCCTCAAGCAGAGGACCGCTGATTGCGGAAGTGGCGTGGGATTCAACAGACATGCCGCGCAGAGTACCGGCACTATCTTTCACCAGTGTGACAGTCGCGCGGTGCTTGTTACCAGATGTTTCGGTCAGCGTTTGGCGATCGCCCTCGAAGGGGGACGCTTACACGAGCGTTTGCGGTCGTATCTGTACCATTCCGCTCTGGGTACCGATGCAGTACTCGCCATCTTGCACCATGCACTGGTAATTCATAGTGCGCGCGGCGAGGGCTGCCAGCGCTCCGCTAGCCGTGGCGTCAAGGCGGTAGATGCGCACCCGCTCGAGCCCGCGCATGGCCGCGCCCTCCTTTTCCCACCAGACATCGGTGGCCCTGTTGCCGTAGCTTAGCACGGTGACTTGTCGTGCCTGCGAAAGCGAGCGTTTCACGCGCTTGAGATCGGGCTGACCGACGTCTATCCAGTGCAGCATCTCACCGGTAAGCGAGCGCTCGAACCAGTCAGGGTCTTCAACGCAGGAAAGGCCGCGACCCGATTCCAGCGCATCCGAGGCGTGCATCAGAAAGGCGAACACGCGCACCATCAGTCGCTCTTCGGTTTCGGACGGGTGGCGGGCCAGCGTCAGGGTATGCTCGGCATAGTAGGCGCGATCCATGTCCGAAATGCCCAAACAGAGCTTGTGTACCGTGGAGGGTAGTGCCATCAGTGCACCCGTACCAACCCGGTATTGACGATGATCACCTGGCGTCCGAGCATCACAACACTGCCGCGACGGCGGTCGTCGCTGGTTTCACTGTATTCGAACTCATAGGTTCGTCCGATACAGAGGTGGCCTTCGTCGTTACGCAGGGCGCGTAAGTTTTTCACTGAAATACTCTCGTCAAGAAATTGCTTTCCGTCGGCCTGGCAAGCTTGGCGGGCGGCTGCGATTGCAACGTCGCGCGCGGCCAGCGAATCGATCCAGAACCACGCCAAAATCACTAGCGTGAGGATGGCAAGCAATTCAAACAAGGGCATAACGGCAAGTCGGCGCTGGTAGGACGGCGATTGAATGGTCAATTGGGCAGGATAGCGCGGGCAGAGGAATAAAATGACGCCATGACATGCTATCTGTCTTTGCTTGAGATGCTCTTCGCGGTAGAGGCCATTGCCGTTGTGCCGCGTGCTCACTTGGTGGGCGTGTCCAGTCGCGCGCTCACTACGCAGAGTGCGAAAGGGAACGAGGTGCGACGTCTTTCGCGCCGTGGCGTATAGCCGGCATACCCATGAGCCTGATTGCCTGGGACAAACTGCTGCACTCGCAAGGCTTTGGCACGCGCAAGCAGTGTCAGGGTTTGCTTGCGTCAGGGGTTGTGAGCGTAGGCGGTGAAGTGGTCGACAACTACTGCCAGACGGTCGAACCCCAGGGGCTCGTCTTTGAGGTTGCGGGCACCGTATGGGAATATCGCCGTCATGTGTATCTTGCCCTGAATAAGCCGGCCAATATTGAATGCTCGCGCAAGCCATCGCACCACCCGGGAGTACTGAGCTTGCTCCCGGATCAGTTTCGCGCGCGGGATGTTCAGCCCGTTGGTCGCCTTGATCATGACACGACGGGTTTGTTGCTGCTTTCAGATGATGGGGCCTTCATTCACGCCCAAAGCTCACCCAAACGGCAGGTGCCCAAAGTGTACGTCGCCGTCACGCACGAGCCAGTCACAGAGGCTTTGGTGGCCATGCTGAGCATGGGAGTCAAACTGCACGACGAACCGTTTCCGTTGCGCGCCACCCATTGCCGAGCAATCGCCGAGTTTGAACTGGAGATTGTGGTCGAGCAGGGCAAATACCATCAGGTCAAACGCATGCTCGCCGCCGCCGGAAATCATTGCGTCGCGTTGCGCCGAGTGGCGATTGGCGATCTGAGTTTGCAGGCGCTGGGTTTGGATAACGGGCAGTGGCGCCATCTTGGCGAACAAGAACTGGTACTGCTGGAACTACCCGCCAGCGTCAGCCACAAGTGCCACGGCATCGGGCAGCGCGTAACGGAACAGCAGGACTCGCGCCGGGCGAAACAAGTGCGCCACCGCGTTGGGTCGGGTGCGCCTTGTTTTGCGAAATAGCAGTTCAAATCACCTTCGCCGATCAAAACCCGTCTTTCCAGCGCCGTATGGCGGCGAAGGTCTGAACCCTTATCCTCTGGAGGATGCCTGAGTTGTACCGTCGCGGCTGCAATGACCTCCGAGAGGACCAGCGCAAGAACGGGTTGGTTGCCAACTCTTCGCTTAGCGTAAGGGGCACGGTGGCAAGTCCTCGTGCTCGTTGCTCGGCCACCGTGTGGGCACGTTGCCGGGTTATCGGGTTGTCAGGCTCTACCGCCAGCGCAAAGCCCAGATTCGATTGCGTGTATTCGTGGGCGCAGATACGCAAGTCGGCGCTGGCAACACGGCGATTTTCGCCAGCGAGGCCTGCATTTGCGCGGGCTGTGCCCTCAAAAAGGCGACCGCAGCCGGCACCGAACAGGGTATCGCCGCAGAACAGCGCGCCGTCGGTGCCAAGGTTTGCACCATAATAGGCAAGGTGTCCGGCGGTGTGGCCGGGAACGGCAAGTACCTCCAGTTCCAGGGCGAGTGCCGGCAGGCTCAGGTGCTCGCCACCCTGGAGCGGATCGGTGAGGCCAGGATGCTTTCGCGGGCAGGTCCGAACACTCGGTACCGGCGCATTGGCAGCCTTGATCAGCGCGTCGATCCCGCCTATGTGATCGCCGTGGTGATGAGTGATCAGCAGGGCGCTGAGCGTTGCGCCGCTTTCGCGAAGGTAGGCAAGCACCGGGGTCGCATCACCCGGTCGACGACAGCGACATTCGCGCCGCTGCGCAGCACCCAGATGTAATTGTCGTTGAAGGCGGGCAGCGGAAGGATGGTCACGGCAGTCATGGGGGCATCACGCTTGGTAGTATTCATGTCACGATTTTTCGGTTAATCCCGCACGATGTCAATTCAAGGTCTGGAGCAGTGGCTGCACACCCCCGCCGGGCAATATGTGCTTGAGTGGAGCAACGCACGCATGATGCGCTGGTGGCCGACATTTTCGGCCAATGCCGTGCAACTGCGCTGCCGGCGCACGACCTGTTGCGCAGCAACCGCATGCCGTTGCGCCTCTACAGTGATGACGTGCGTGCCGAAGGACGGGTCGATGTCTTCAGCGATGTGCATCATCTGCCCTTTGCCAGCAACAGCATCGACCTGGTAGTGGTGCCGCACACCCTCGAATTTGACAGCAACCCACACCAGGTGCTGCGCGAGGTCGAGCGCGTTCTGGTACCCGAAGGGCAGGTGCTGGTGAGCGGTTTAATCCGATGAGCCTCCGGCACCTGCCGGCGCCTCGGGCGCACCGCGCTACCTCTGGCGCGGCAAGTACATTGCGCCCGGCGACTCAAAGAATGGCTGTCGCTGCTGGGGCTGGAGTACCAGACCAGTGTGCTCGGATGCTACGCTCCGGGCCTTTGCCAATGAGTAATGGTTGCGCCGCAGCTTTATGACCGCTGGGGAGCGAATGCCTGGCTATCCATGGGGCGGCTTACGTCGTCAGGCGGTCAAACCCGCATGGACTGCGCCTGATTACGCCAAATGGCACGACCGCAAGGCGCGAGCGGCCGCCGTGATCCGAGCCCCACCAATTGTACGCAACGAAACACAGAAAACGACCATCGACATTTACACCGACGGGGCTGTAGCGGCAACCCGGCCCGGGGGTTGGTGCCATCTTGCGCCCGGGCGAGACTCGAAGGAAACTGCGGCGGCGGAGCCGGCCACGACCAACAACCGTATGGAACTGCTGGCTAATAGAGGCGCTGGAGGCGCTCGGGCGCCCGGTCGAAGCGCGTGGCGACCGACTCGCAGTACGTGCAAAAAGGCATCAGCGAGTGGATACACGGCTGAAGCGCCAGGGCTGGAAAACAGCCAACAAGGAGCCGGTCAAGAACGAAGATCTCTGGCGTCGGCTCGATGCGCCCGCGGCGGGGCATACGGTCGAGTGGTGCTGGGCCAGGGGCACGCGGGGCCACGTCGGAGAACGAACGTGCGGATGCCCGGCGCGCGTGCCGGGCTGGAGCAGGCGCGTCTCGCCAGGCGGGCTGGGTGGCCGCGCGGCTAAGGCAGCGCCGCATGAGCACGCGTCGGCAGGTGGTACTCGACACCGAAACCACGGGGTGGATTGGCGCACTGGCGACCGCGTGATCGAGATCGGCTGCGTTGTGATGCAAGGCTGGCAGGTGACCAGCGAGCGGCTACCACGTAATTTCAACCCCGGAGCGGGTGATCGATCCCGGGCGGTAGCGATCCACGGCCTGACTGATGAGTTTCGTCGGATAAGCCTGCTTCGCGATGTGGCCGGCGAGTTTGTAGAGAGTTTGTGCGGGACGCGCAACTGATCATTCATAACGCCTCGTTTGATGTGGGCTTTTGAACAACGAGCTCCACGAAAGTGGGTTTGCTGAGTTTGCTCGAACCGTGCGGCTGCGAGGCCATCGACACCCTCAAAGAGGCGCGGAACATGCGGCCCGGGCGCAAGAACAGCCTTGATGCCCTGTAAAGTAACGAGTTTGGCATGTCGAGAAACTCCAATCGCCAGTGGCACGGCGCATTGCCTCGGACGCCGAACTGCTGGGCCGAAGCGTATCTGGCCATGACGCGTGGGCAGAACTCGCTGGCGATGGATTTCACCGGTACCCGGCATCGCGATCAGGCTAAATGCGCTGCGCGGCCGTCGGTGCGGTTGCTCAAGGCAACGCCTGAAGAACTGGCGGACCACCAGCGTGTGCTGGCTGAGGTGGCCGGCGAAAGCAAAGGCAAATGCCCGTGGCAGACGCTGGAACCGGCCACCGCAGGCCACTGATCGCCGTAGCACCAGCGCCGACTTGGGGAAGAAGGCGGCGGCAAGATGATCCGGGTGCCGTGCGCGTTTGCGCCGCCGTTCGCGGCGGCAAGCTTTGGCCTGTGAAAGGCGTCAGACCGCTGATTACTAGGCAGTTTTTCGGATGGCACGGTCCGTGCAATTGATGGGGTCATGTGTGTATTTGACCGCTAGTCGCCATGGCCGTTCCAATTGCCGCTGCGCCGTTAGCAGTATCGCCCGCCCAACGGCTGATGACCGGATGTGTAGGCTTGCCGGGCCGGGAAAATCCGGCCGACGATCCGCGTGCCGCCGATACGCGTAAAGATGCGCCCGTTCCGATTGCGCCCATCGAGCGATGACCCACCTTCGAGTGAAAGCAATTCGGTCACCCTCAGCACGCGCGGCCAGCGAGACAATCAGCGAGCCGTAATTGCCGATTGTCTATGCCGAGTGGTTCGGCGGGCGGGCATCGCGTTGCTGATCGACGCCAATGGCGGCGTCAGGTCGCCCGCCAATGGCACGGTGGTGTCAACCCAGGGTACCGGTGGTGCGGGCGGCATTCTTCTGCGGCGGCGCTGCAGAGATTGCGGCGGCAGTGGGTGGCGAAATTCGCGTGGGTGGCCAACCGA
>JADJEF010000003.1 GCA_016702335.1 Rhodocyclaceae bacterium | reverse complement strand
TACTACGAATCCTCGCTTTTCGGCCTCTATGCCGATCCGGCCAATCCGACGGTAGACGAAGCCAGACAAGCCTACCGAACCTTCACTCTGCATCGAGACGCCATCAAGGCCTACGAGTTGAAACACGGCCTTTGGACGGATGCCGCAGGGACCTTTCTGGGGTCAGTGTTCTACCAGCCGCAACCGAAAGAGGAAGGCAAGAATGGCCTTCAGCTCGCCAATGATGACTACGCCAGCATTCTTGGCTACCTTCCGCGGGGTCATGCCGAATTCATCGTCGAAGCACTCACGCCAGCGAAGAATCGCTTGCTTGCCGATCTCAAGGCGAACAACCCGTCACTCGCTGACCTCAACCCCGACTCCTACCTCGCCACCAACATCTACCTCGACCCCGGGCGCGACCATGCGATTGATCCCAAGACCAAGCTGGCGCTCGCAGTCAAGGACGACCATGTGGTCCTGCTCGACGCCCGTCTTTACGGCGGCCATGGTAATGAAATCGCCAGCAACGACATCCTGATCGGCGAAGGCGGCGCCGACACCCTGATCGGCGGCAAAGGCGATGACGTATTGAACGGCGGCAAAGGCTGGGACAGCTACGTATTTCGTGGCGGCGATGGCAACGACACTCTGGTCGACGTCGACGGCGAGACAGGCAACAAGATCAAGGAAGGCCGCCTGCTGGTGGGCGAACGCGGCCTGGGCATCCTGATCGAGAAAGACGCCAGCACCTGGATCAGCCCCGACGGCACGACCACCCTGCGCAAGAGCAGGGCGAGGACCGCTGGACCCTCTCTGCCCGAGGGCGGCAGTGTCGATCTGGGCACCGAATTCAGGAAGGCGACTTCGGCCTGCGCCGCCTCAAGCTCGCCGAGGGCAACCGGCCAAGGCCATCGTGGGCGACTTTGCGCCGCAAGACGCCGCTGGACGTTGACGCCAATGGCAACGTCGTCAGGTTACCGAGAACGCCGCCCCTGGGCGAGACGATGTGCTCAGCGGCTCCCTGGGTAGCGACAGCATTAAAGGCGAAGGCGGGCAGGACGTGCTGCATGGCGACCGTGCCGCCAACAGGGACGGCGGCGACGACAGCAACGCCCAGGACAAAGGCAGTGCCGACCGCCTGGAGGGCGGCGAAGGCAGCGACATCGTCGCCGGGCAAGGCGGCAATGACCTCCTGTGGGGTGAAAGTGCGCCAGCCGATGCCACCACCACCAATGACAGCATCACCGCCGCCCTCGAATCCGGCGACACCGCTGAGAGCAAAGCCACGCGCGGTGACTGGGTCGATGGCGGCAAGGGCAACGACATCCTCATCGGCGGTGCGGCCAAAGACCTGCTCACCGGCGGTGTGGGCAGCGATCTGCTGATCGGCGGGGCGGGCGATGATCTGCTGCATGGTGACCGGACCATCAAGGTGGGCAGCTCCAGGGAGTGGGGAGTCACCCTCAAACGCCCATCCACCGAGGAACTCACATCCTCCGACCAAGCGCAGAACACATATACCTGACCATCAAGAACGGCGGCACCACGGGCCGTGACGCTGAAGGCGGTGACGACTCGCTCTACGGAGGCAAGGGCGACGACTGGCTGCTCGGCGGCGCGGGTAACGACCTGCTCGAAGGCGGCACTGACGACGATGTGCTCTTCGGCGAAGCCGGCCACGACACCCTGCTTGGCGGTGCCGGCGAGGACGTGCTCCCCGGCGCGCTGGCATCACCGAGGACAGTTGGTAACTGGCTCGATGGTGGCTCGGAAGATGACCAACTCTTCGGCGGCAAAGGTGAGGACGTGCTCATCGGCGGCGCCGGCGACGACTTTCTGCGGGGCGGCGAGGGGCGCGATACCTACATCTATAACAAGGGCGATGGCGAAGACCGCATTTACGATGACGACGCGCCAAGGATGCCAGCGTGTTCATCTTTGGCAAAGGCATCGCGGCCAAATACGTCATCCTGCGCAAAGGCTCCCTGCTGCTCGATTTCGGCGATGGCGATGCCCTGCATATCGAGAACTTCAACCCTGACGACCCGCTGGCCGACCCCAGCGTCGCGAGCTTCGAGTTTGCCGATGGCGGCACCTTCACCTGGGCGCAACTGCTCGCCCGCGGCTTTGATCTGGACGGCACCGAGGGCGACGACCTGCTCACCGGCACGGCGCTGGAAGACCGTATGGACGGCAAAGCCGGCAACGATGCCGTGCAGGCGGGTGCCGGCAACGACCGGCTCACTGGCGGTGCGGGCACCGATGCGCTCGATGGTGGGCTGGGCGATGACACGTATGTGTTTCGCGCGGGTGATGGTGCCTCACGCAGCATTACCGTCGATGGCGAAACCGCTGTGCAAGTCGAGATGGTGGTCGACGAAGGCGGTGTGGACACGCTCGCCTTCGATGCCAGTGTCGACACCCGTACCCTGCAACTGATCGACAACGACGAGGGCAACCTGCTCATTCGCTACGGCAACCAGGCCCAGGCCGACGCCGGGCAGGAAGGCAGCGATTTGCTGCTGGTCGGGCAAGGGCTGGCCGGCAACATCGAACACGTGCAAGTCGGCGCTGGTGAGACGGCGACCCACCTCTCCATGACGCGCTTCATCGGCGAATACGGCGAAGGCGTCTATCGTGGCACCGACGCCACCGGGCGCACCCACCTCACGGGCGGGCGTAGCGCCGACTTCATCGTGGGCAGCAACGGCGAGGAGGTGTCGGGGGGCCGGGGTAGCGATGGTGACGCATCCGCAAGTCGGCGCTGGCGACACGGCGATCTGCAATGCCAAGCGAACAATGATGACTATGCAAGGAGCGTGGCATGAACGCCCGCCACGCCGCATTGCTGACGGCGCTTGCGCTGACCATTGCCGCTTGCGCCGGGGGCAGCAACCCCGGCCAGTCGGGCAGCGCGACAGTAGCCGCAATGCCCGACACGGCTACGATGACGGTGCAAGAACGCGTCAAGGCCGGCCGTGCGCTCTGGGAAGAGAAGTGCCGAACCGTGGCCGGGGAAAAAATCTACCGCACGGTCGAGAATGTTGAAGGGATATTGCTGATGAAGGTCAGGCCCCGCGCCAGCGGAAGGGAATGGAGCGATCCAAACTGGCCGGGGGCGGCGTTTGCTCGCGAGTCACAGACCGACGAGTACATAGCGACGTTTCTTGGCTACGAGGAAGGGGGTTCTACGCTAGATGGCACACCAACGCCAATTACCCCGACGTATCGTGGATCTATAAATACCAACCAAAATCCCGGCGGCGTCCCTGGCTACCGCTGGGTCGATGTCATCGACGAAAAGGATGGCAAGCGCTGGCGGTATTCGGGACGCTGGTACGAACCGTGGCAAACCGACAAGGACTACCTGAAGGGCTATATCAAGTTCTCGCTTGATAGAACCCCCGCCCCTAACCTAGCGCCGCGCTACGGCGTTACTTTCGAGGATCATGTCATTCTCGAGGAACGCGCCCTGGGCGTCGCCAGTAGCACGATAAAGGTCATTGACCTAACGACTAAGGAAGTGATGGGTGAGTTGGCCCGCTACGCCGTCAGTGGAACCCTTAGCGATGCCAACCCAAGTCCATGGCTCACGGCCTATCGCTGTCCCGATCATGCACGCGGCACCAACGCCGCTACCCGAAAGTTTGTCGACCAAGTTTTAAGACCCAAGAAATTGGAGAAATGATATGCCGACTCAAATGACTATTGCGGACTACTTGAAATACGCCAACCTTCAGATGGCGTCTGAAGCCTTGTACAACTTCAACGCAAACCCACCAGGCACAGTTTTGACTCCCGGCGACAAACGCACGAATGAATCGCTTGCTGTCGCGAACCTGATTGTCGGCAATGATCGCGCCAGTAAATTTAGCTCCGCCCAAGTCGACTTCTCCAAGCTCACGCAAGACTGGACCGTCGTCGAACACATCTCCAACACCACCACCGGCTTTTCCGGCACGCTGTTTCAAGCGATCAGGA
Source organism: Rhodocyclaceae bacterium (assembly GCA_016702335.1). Lineage (GTDB taxonomy): Bacteria > Pseudomonadota > Gammaproteobacteria > Burkholderiales > Rhodocyclaceae > JADJEF01. The sequence continues at coordinate 497,406 of JADJEF010000003.1, read as the reverse complement.
ACGACCTCGCTAACAACGTCAAGGCCGGTGAATATATCCTCTCCTTCCGCAGCACCGAATTCGCCGACGACGCCGCCCGCGACACCTTGCAGGCCGACAGTCACGAGATGGCGAACATCGGTCTTGCCCTCGGCCAGATCGACGATATGGAAGCGTGGTACGCCCACCTCAAGAAGAGCGGCCAGTTGCCCGAAGGTGCCCGCTACAGCGTCACCGGCTACAGCCTGGGCGGCCACCTGGCCAGCGCCTTCAATCTGCTGCGTCACGAAGACAATAGCTTTGGCCAGATCGACAAGGTCGTCACCTTCAACGGTGCCGGCATCGGTCGCTTCAGTGAGCCACTGACCAAAATCATGGTCGACTTCCGCGACCTGCGCGACGCGGCGAGCACCACTGACGGACTGGTTGATCGGCTATCGAGCACTGCCGGCAAAAAGCTCTATCGCGAACTGCACAGCTATGCGCTGACGCATGGTGGCGCACTGCCACTCAATGCCAGCATCCGCATTAACGAATTGAGCAAGGTGGTCGCGCCCAACGAGGCCAACGAGCTGCTCAAAGACGAAAACCTGCTGCGCACCGCGCTCACGCAGGTGCGGGCCGTCGTCAATCTCGCCACCACAGTGAGCGCGGTCCCCTCGGGCAGTGAGGGCGCCGACAACCCGGCGAATATCCCCACCACCAGTATCGCTGGCGCCAGCTTCGACTACCAGCTCGCCACCTTGCTGATCGAGAAGCGTCATGTCATCGACAATCGCGGCAAGATTGGTGTGGGCTGGGACATTGTGACCCAAGGCGGCATCGACAAATTGCCATTCCTCGCCAATGGGGGCGCCCTGGGCAATCAGACCGATGTGGTCGGTTGGGAACTCTCCTCCCCCAAACCCGTGGCGGTGGCGGCGCATACGCTCTATCACACGGGCAGCGATGCCCGCATTTTTATCGAAGACCAGCCGCAGACGCGGGGGGATTACCTTGCCGCCTTGGCGGGCGCGGCCAAGTCAAAGCCGCTGGTGAATGGTTTCTCGCACAACGATTATGGCGACGACCACAGTCTGGTGCTGATCCTCGACTCCCTCAACGTCCAGAACACCCTGCTCAAGCTCATGTCAGCGAGCCAACAGCAAAACCCCCAGCCCCTGCTCAACAGCATCCTCAAGCACGCCTCCTACCTTGTCGCCGAGGGCAACAGCGGCCAAGGCAAAGCCGAAGGCGACGTACTGGAAAACATCGTCAACGCCCTGGCCGGCATGGTGCTGTCGCCCAAAGTCATCGAAGAGAAAAAGCTGCGCCTCAAAGGCGACCCGAACGGCAACACCTGGCACCGCATTGAGAACAGTGATGGCGACAAGTACACCGGCCGCGACGCCCTCTACGCCAGCCTCACCGCCATTGTCGGCAGCGCTGCGTACCAAGAACTGCTCAAAGCGGCCAAGAACAGCCTCGTCAGCCTTGTGTCCCCCACCACCGACGGCAGCAAAGCCCGCACCGACTACGCCCAGTTCCTCGCCCTCTACCACCTCGCCCCGTTTGCGCTCCAGACCGACAATGAGGGGGCGCTGGCCGCCCTCAAGGCCGTCGATAAGACACTGAGCGACCAATGGGACGAGGACATCGAGCTCGACCCCGACCAACGCGACACTGGCAAAGCCGCCTTCAGCGACACCTGGCTTCGTGATCGCGCCGAGTTCCTCAAACGCAAGCAGTGGTTTGGCGACAACAACCGCGACCCCGAGAAAGAGAAGCTTGATGAAGCAAAAGATACCCATACCTATCAAACCGAGTCCACCTACTACGAAGACCTCGCCAGCGGCTACCGCATCGCCCAGGGCTTCGACCCCGACAAAGCCAGCAACAAGCTCGACACCGTCAAACACTACCGCTTTGGCGGCACCGGCAACGACGCCATTACCGGTGGCAATGTGGATGACCACCTCTACGGCGGCGACGGCAACGACCAGCTCAGCGGCCGGGGCGGCGACGACCGGCTCGAAGGCGGCGCGGGCGATGACGCCGCTGGGGAATTCGCGACCGTGTTTGCCAATTCGGCGTCGCGCCCAGCGGCGGCCAGCGGCTGTGCAAAGCCGCTGGCGGTTACGCGCTGCAGATCGCACAGCCCAGACGCTGGGAAGAAAGAGGGTTCTACCAAGCCCACATCGCCGTCCCGCCAGCTTCGCCTTGCGAATTCCCTGCTTCGCCGCCGAGTTTCGATGCGCGCCGTCCAAGGCGCGCACGCCGGGGCATGGCCGGCTTCGTTCAGGCTGGCACATTCTCTGCGCCGGCCAGGCTCCGGCGTGCGCGGCGAACGTGAGTGGGGTGCGATCCTCAAGGCAAAAGCCGACCCTTGCGAAAGTCGGCGCTGGCGGGACGGCGATGGCGAATTCGCCAAGCATCGCATTGCGCCCAGCGCCGGTTGTGCGGCTATGCAGAGCCGCACAAGGCTGTTGCATTGCGATAGGACGCTTGATGTCGCCAACGCGGCACGCGGGAGGGGTGCGGCATGAACCACGCCCTGCGTACCCTATGGCTGATCGCTGCAGTGCTGCTCAATGGCTGCACTGCTACGGCGCAGCAAAGACCCGAGTCGGCGAGTGCGCGTCTTGCCACCGCCGAGGCAATGTTTGCCGAGCGGTGCAAGAAGGCGGGGGTGTTTATTCATCGGACGGCTGAGAACGTTGAAGGCATCTTTCTGCTCAAGGTGCGGCCAGAAAACGAAGACCCGGACTTCAATGATCAGTTTCGGTTGAATGATCCGTATGGGAGGGATTTGACAGGAGATGGCTATATACAGAGCTTTCTCGACCTGTTTTACTCCAGCGACCCATGCAGGAGACAACCCTGCCCTGCAGCGCGCAGTGCCTATCGATATGTCGACGCCCTCGACACTAAAGATGGCAAGCGCTACCGCTATACGGGCCGCATTGAAGAGCCTTGGCTATCCGACAAGTCCTATCTCAAAGGCTACACCCGCTTTGTCCTCGACAAATCCCCAGCACCCGGTCCAACCCCGCGCTACGGGGTCACCTACGACGATATCTCCACCAACGAGGAACGTCAGTACTGGATCGCCGGCAGTTCACTCAAAGTGATCGACCTCCAGACCAATGAAGTTATGGCCGAGCGCATCGGCTACATGATGGATCGCGGTCAGGGTAACGACTCTAGAGGCAGGTCGCCATGGTTGCTAGCTGCTAACAATGCTTGCCCGAGCTTTGGAAGCAGTCAGGGATCAGGCAGACAAGCGACCCAAACAGAAAAATTCGTTGAACAGGTTCTGAAACCAAAACAGCAAGGAGATTGACATGACGACTCCCGCGATCAGCGACTATCTGAAATACGCCAATCTTCAGATGGCGGCCGAAGCCTTCTTGAAGATTGAGGTTACGGGCGAGGAAAAATACGCTGGAGAAAAGCTGATCAATGCACTTGTTGCAGGCAACGACCACGCCAGCAAATTCATCGAAGCTGCCGCCGCTGACTTTGCTGACCACTGGATCGCCCTCGACCAAGAATCCAACACCGGCACCGGCTTCAGCGGCACGCTGTTCAAATGCGTCCGGGATGACCCGACTACCGGCGCTAAAGTCGGCGAACTCGTCCTCTCCTTCCGCTCCACCGAATTCATTGACGACCACGCCCGCGACAACGAAGCCACCAACACCCTCGAGATCAGCGAGTACGGCTATGCCTTCGGCCAGATCGCCGATATGGAAAACTGGTACCAACGCCTGCACACCGACGGCCTGCTGCCTCAGGGTAGTCGCTACAGCGTCACCGGCTACAGCCTGGGCGGCCACCTCGCCACCGCCTTCCATGTGCTGCGTCACGAAGACAACAGCGCTGGCAGGATAGACAAAGTCGTCACCTTCAACGGCGCTGGCATCGGCACCGTCGACCCCACCGTCAAACTCACCACCCTCATCAACAAATTCCAGACCCGGCGCGACAGCCCCGACGGCAGCGCCCACGCCTTCGCCGACCCTGATCTGGCCAAACTCTACGCCCGCATCAAGACCGCCTCTGACGCCGGTGAACCCGTGGCCGCCGCTGATCGCCGCGCACTGCAAGCCTTCATCACCCCGCCCAAAGGCAGCACAGTCGATAACCTGACCCACCAGCAAGCGCTCAACATCAGCATCGCCCTGGGGCGCATCGACAAGATTCACAGCGAAGTGGGCTATCTGGCAAAGCTCACCAACAACGGCAGCGGCTGTGCAAAGCCGCTGGCGGTTACGCGCGGCAGATCGCACAGCCCAGACGCTGGGAAGAAAGAGGGTTCTACCAAGCCCACATCGCCGTCCCGCCAGCTTCGCCTTGCGAATTCCCTGCTTCGCCGCCGAGTTTCGATGCGCGCCGTCCAAGGCGCGCACGCCGGGGCACGGCTCGCTTCGTTCAGGCTGGCACATTCACTGCACCGACCATGCCCCGGCGTGCGTGATTGGCGTGCGACCCTCAAGGCAAAAGCCGACCCTTGCGAAAGTCGGCGCTGGCGGGACGGCGATGGCGAATTCGCCAAGCATCGCATTGCGCCCAGCGCCGGTTGTGCGGCTATGCAGAGCCGCACAAGGCTGTTGCATTGCGATAGGACGCTTGATGTCGCCAACGCGGCACGCTGGAGGGCTGCGACATGAACCACGCCCTGCGTACCCTATGGCTGATCGCCGCAGTGCTGCTCAATGGTTGCACTGCTACGGCGCAGCAAAGACCCGAGTCGGCGAGTGCGCGTCTTGCCACCGCCGAGGCAATGTTTGCGGAGCGGTGCAAGAAGGCGGGGGTGTTTATCCATCGCACCGCAGAGAACGTCGAAGGGATATTTCTGCTGAAGGTGCGGCCTGAGAACGAAGACCCGGACTTCAACGATCAGTTTCGGTTGAATGATCCGTATGGGAAGGATCTGAACGCAAAGGGTTACATCATGACCTTCGTACGCGGTAGCTACCAAGCGCAGACCAAAGGTACGCCTGCCCCAGGCTCTCCCCCACGTCTTGGATATCGCTACGTTGACGCCCTCGACCCCAAGGACGGCAAGCGCTATCGCTACACGGGTTCCGTTCGTGAAGTCGAAGTGACAGCACCGCTCAGTGGTATCACGGTCAAGCGCACTAAATTTGTGCTGGATCAAATTCCCGCCCCCGACCCTGCCTCGCGCTACGGCGTCACCTACGACGACATCTCCACACCCGAGGAACGCGAGTACTGGATCGCCGGCAGTTCGCTCAAGGTGATCGACCTCCAGACCAACGAAGTCATGGCCGAGCGTATCGGTTACATGATGGATCGCGGGCAGGGCAATGACTCTGGCGGTAGAAGTCCGTGGCTGTTTGCCGCCGACAACGCGTGCCCGGAGTTCGCGCCCCGAAATGGATCGCGAGCCCAGCCTTATCAGTCGCTGGATTTCACCGAGAGTGTCCTCAAGCCAAAACGGGAGAATTGAAATGAATACACCAACGGTCACCGATTACCTGAAGTTCGCCAACCTCCAAATGGCGGCTGAGGCATTCATTCGAGACGAAAAGACGAAACAACTGGCATCAGACGGCGAGCTATTGATCAACGCCCTCGTTGAGGGCAACAAACACGCCAGTCGCTTTACCAAAATCCAAGCGGAAGAATTCGAGACTTATTGGGAAGTCGTCGACCAACGCGCCAACACCGGCACTGGCTTCAGCGGCACCTTGTTCAAGGCACGCAACACCGTCGACACCCTGGGTATACGCAAAGGCGAACTCGTCCTCTCCTTCCGCTCCACCGAATTCATAGACGACTACGTGCGCGACAACATCGCCACCAACACACAAGAAATCTTCGCCAACGGCTGGGCCTTCGGCCAGATTGCCGACATGGAAGACTGGTACAAGGAACTGGCAGCCGACCCCGGCAAGCTGGGCGGCCAAACCTACTCTGTTACCGGCTACAGCCTCGGCGGGCATCTGGCCACCGCCTTCAACCTGCTGCGCAAAGAAGAACTCACCCAGGGGAAATCCACCGCGAGCTTGCAACAAGTCGTCACCTACAACGGCGCGGGCGTCGGCACCGTCGACTCCGGCCACACCCTGACCAGTGTGCTCGCCAACTTCAACGACCAACGCGGCGACCCGGCAGCGCTCAAGGCCGCGCTGAACATCAGCACTCGCCTGGAACCCCTGTACGAGCAAATCCGCCAGAACCTCGCCAACGGCACCTGGACAGCGAGCACCGCGCGCAACGAACTGGATTCGGCTTACGCGACCAGCCGCAACAAAGACAGCACCACGCCCCCGTCCATGCCCGCCGATGCCTCCCGCATCCGCCAGGCTCTCACCGACATCATCGCCCAGCAAAAGCAAGCCGCCTACCTCGCCACCCTGTCCTCCGAAGGCAATGGCAAAGGCGAACGCCCCAAGGAAGTGCTGGCAGGCGAGATCAATACCCAGTCCCTCGACTACCGCCTCGCCGTGCTGCTGGCGGGCGAACACACCCAAGGCAAGATCACCCTCGGCGACAAGCCCGAACCCCATGCCTCGCTCACCCCCCTGGCCAGGCAATACGATGTTGTGGGCGACACCGAATGGTCGCTGGTTGCCAACTCGCAATACCACGTCGGCACCGACGTGCGCATCGCCATCGAAGACCAGCCCAACGTGCGCGGGGGCGTGGTCAGCGATGTGATCAAGTCGTTTGGCAAGCTGCTGGTGGATGGTTATGGGCGCAGTGACTTCGGCGACGACCACAGCCTGGTGCTGATCGTCGACAGCCTCAACGTGCAGAACACCCTGCTAAACCTGATGTCGAGCGGGCAGCGCACGACGGCGCAAGACATCGTGCGCAACATCTTCAAGCAAGCCTCCTGGCGCACTGCCGACGCTGACGCCATTGTCATCGGCACCAGCCAAGGCAAAGCCGAAGGCGACGTACTGGAGAACATCGTCAACGCCCTGGCCGGCATGGTGCTGTCGCCCAAAGTCATCGAAGAGAAAAAGCTGCGCCTCAAAGGCGACCCGAACGGCAACACCTGGCACCGCATTAAGAACAGTGATGGCGACAAGTACACCGGCCGCGACGCCCTCTACGCCAGCCTCACCGACATTGTCGGCAGCGCGGTCTACCGAGACATGAAAGGCCTTTTCAGCCTCGTCCCCCCCACCACCGATGGCAGCAAAGCCCGCACCGACTACGGCCAGTTTCTCGCCCTCTACCACCTCGCCCCGTTTGCGCTCCAGACCAGCAACGAAGAGGTGCTGAAGGCCCTCAAGGCCGTCGATGAAGACCTGAGCAAACAATGGGACGAGGACATCAAGCTCGATCCAGACCAACGCGACACTGGCAAAGCCGCCTTTAGCGACACCTGGCTTCGTGATCGCGCCGAGTTCCTCAAACGCAAGCAATGGTTTGGCGAAAACAACCAGGAGCCCGAGGTCATCAAGCGCGTGCTCGCGGGAAAAAATCCTCCCCCCCTCCATGCCTATCAAACCGAAGCCACCTACTACGAAGACCTCGCCAGCGGCTACCGCATCGCCCAGGAGTTCGACCCCGACGACGAAGAAAGCGCCAAACGCAAGACCGTCAAGCATTACCGCTTTGGTGGCACCGGCGACGACGCCATCACCGGCGGTGATTTGGATGACCACCTCTACGGCGGTGACGGCCACGACCAACTCCGTGGCAAAGATGGAGACGACCGGCTGGAAGGCGGCACCGGCAACGACATCTTCGATGGCGGCAAAGGCGACGACCGGCTCTACGGTGGCAAAGGCTGGGACACCTACGCCTTGCGTGGCGGCGACGGCAACGACACCCTGGTCGATATCGACAGTGACCAAGGCGACCAAATCAAGGAAGGCCGGTTCCTGGTGGAGAGCACCGACGACGCGTCCACGTCCGCGCGCGGCCTGGGCATCCTGCTGGAGCAAGACGCCAGCACCTGGATCAGCCCGGACGGCAAGACCACCCTGCGCAAGGAAACGAACGAGGACGGCGACCGCTGGAGTCTCACCCTGCCCGAGGGCGGCACGGTCGACCTGGGCATCGAGTTCAAGGAGGGCGACTTCGGCCTGCGTCGGCTCAAGATCACCGAAGGCAACCCCACCAACCCGCGGGTGGGTGATCTCCTGCCCAAAGACTTCGACACCCGCACGGATGGGGTGCAGGAGAGCTATGACCTCGACGGCAATGTCATCATCACCGACGCCAAGACCGAAGCCCCCAACCGCAACGACCACCTGTTCGGCACCCTCGGCGCCGACAGCATCCAGGGCAAGGGTGGCGAGGACGTGCTCGAAGGCGACCGCGCCGCCATGCGCGACGGCGGCGACAACAGCCTCGCCGAAAACAACGGCGGCGACGACCGCCTGGAAGGCGGCGAAGGCAGCGACATCGTCGCCGGCCAGGGCGGCAACGACATGCTCTGGGGCAGCAGCGCACCTGCCAGTGCCACCACCCCAGAGGGCAGCATCGCCGCCATCGCCACCGCCCTCGACGCCGGCGACCGCGATGAAAGCAAATCCACCCGTGGCGACTGGGTCGATGGCGGCAAGGGCAACGACATCCTCATCGGCGGGGCGGGCGATGACTGGCTCGATGGTGGCGCGTCCGCAAGTCGGCGCTGGCGACACGGCGATAAGGCACCCGACGCTGCCAATGCCACACGTTGGAGGGTCGCCGCATGAGCGCGCACCCACTGCGCAGCGCCCTCGCGCTACTGGGCGCGCTGATTGTCGTCGGCTGTGCGAGCACCCCGGCCACGCGCGCGAATGCGCAGGCGACAGGAACGCCAAGCGATGCGGCGCAACGCGCGCACGCCGGAGAAGCGCTGTGGGAAGAAAAGTGCCGTACCGTCGCCGGCGAGAAGATTTACAAGACCGTGCCCGATGTCGAGGGTCTCGTGCTGCTCAAGCTGCGGCCCAAGGCCTGGCAGCCGGAATGGAGCGATCCTTATTGGCCGGGGGCGGCGTTTGCGTTGGAGGCAAAGTCAGATGAGTACATCACGTCGTTTCTTGGGTATGAATACGCAGCAAAACTCAACGGTGTGCCTTTGCCGATAACACCAACTTATCGCGGCTACATCGAAACTGACCGTCGCCCCGGACTCATGGGTCGCCCCGGTTACCGCTACGTCGACGTCCTGGACGACAAAGACGGCCAGCGCTATAGGTACAAGTTGTTCAATAAGGTTATGCCAGGGAAAGACCATGAATGGATCAAAGTAGTGCTCGATAAAACCCCCGCCCCCAATCCCGCCCCCCGCTACGGCGTCACCTTTGAAGACCACGTTATTCCCGCCGAGCGTGCCCTTGGGCTAGCCAGCAGCACCGTCAAGGTGATTGACCTAAAGACCGGCGAAGTGCTGGGCGAAATGTTGCGCTATGCCTGGGGTGTGATCGGCCGCGACCCCAGCGAGAGTTCGTGGCTCACGGCATACAAATGCCCCAGTCATGCTGTTGGGGCGAATGCCGCAACGCGGAAATTTGTTGACCAAGTCCTAATTCCAAAGAAGGGAGACTGACATGCCGTCACTGACTGTCGCTGAGTATCTTAAGTTTGCCAATCTGCAAATGGCGGCCGAAGCGCTATATAACTTTGATGCCAACAAAAATTCCAATCTGATCCCAGGGCAGGATGCTACTGGCTTATTAACAGCCGACAACCTCACCACCGGCAACCGCCACGCCAGCGCCTTCGCTCCCACCCAAGTCACCTTCTCCCAACTCACCGACGACTGGGCAGTCGTCGAACACAAATCTAACACCACCACCGGCTTCTCCGGCACGCTGTTCAAGCGCAATGGCGCGAATGAATTCGTACTCAGCCTGCGCAGCACCGAATTCGCTGACGACGCCGCGCGCGACAACGAAGCCACCAACCTGCAAGAGATCAAGGCGAAGGGCTGGGCCTTTGGGCAGATTGCCGATATGGAAGACTGGTACGCCGGCCTGAAAAGCCGCATTACCGGCTCGCTCAGCGTCACCGGCTACAGCCTGGGCGGCCACCTCGCCACCGCCTTCAACCTCCTGCACCCTGACGCGGCTCAGCAGGTGGTCACCTTCAATGGTGCCGGCATTGGTGCCATCGCAGGGGCCAATGATCTGAGCAGCCTGAGCACCCAGCTGACAGAAATGATTGCCCACTTCCGCAGCCTGCGCCAACAAGCGGCCAGCGCCAACGGACTCATCGACGCCTTCCATTCCGAGGGTGGACGCCAGGCCTACCAGGCGCTGCGCGCCGCGCTGGCCGGCAAGGACGGCGTACCCGCTGCTGGCATGAAAGCATTGGTCGATAAGTACGCGCCAACGAAGGCCGACGAAGACATCCTGTGGCAGGCCGACCGCGACCTGCTGATCCGCCAAACGCTGACCGGTGATGGCAACGGTGCCCTGATCCGCGCGCTTGCTGTGCTCGACTACGCCCACTACGCGCCCGAGCAAAAGTCCGGCAGCAGCGACCCCACCGCCCCCGCTCGCGCCGCTCGCGTCCCCGACACCTACCTCGACCCGGTGACCAAGCAGCAACAACTGGCCATTGCCGGTGCCGGGCTGGACTACCAGCTCGCCGTGTTGCTAACCGCCGAGAAATACCGCACCAGCGCACTCAGTCTTGCCGGCAGCATCGCCGCCATCGCCGGCACAGGCACGCGCGGGGTTGCCACGCTGCCCAACCAGATCGACGTCGCTGCCACGGAAATGGATACCAACACCCCGACCTTCATGGTCGCCCATTCGCAGTATCGCTATGGCACCGAGCAGCGCATCTTCATCGAAAACCAACCCCTAACGCGCGGCGACGTCGTCTCGGAAAGCATCCAGGCGTCGTTCAAACACTTCGCCATTCGTGCGCTGGTCGACAAGTACACGATCAACGACTTTGGCGACACCCACAGCCTGGTGCTGCTGATTGACACGCTCAATGTCCAGAACACACTGGCCAATCTGCTGCCACCCGGCCAGTCAACCAAAACCACCCTTGAAACCCTCGATGCCATCTTCAAAACGGCGTCCTACCTGAAAGCAGAATCGGCCAGCGGCACCCAAGGCAAGGCCGAAGGCGACGTGATCGAGAGTGTCGTCAATGCTATGGCTGCCATGTTCCTCCCGCCGGATGACGCGACGAAAGTGCGACTCCACGGCAACCCCAAAGGTGGCACCTGGGCTGACATCAAGAACGGTGATAAGTACACCGGCCGCGACGCCCTCTACGCCAGCCTCACCGCCATCGTCGGCAGCGCTGCGTATAAAGCCCTGGCCGACGCCGCCAAGAACGGCCTCGTGAGCCTCGTACCCCCCACCAGCCCGCACCGACTACGCCCAGTTTCTCGCCCTCTACCACCTCGCCCCGTTCGCGCTCCAGACCGACAACGAGGGGGCGCTGGCCGCCCTCAAGGCCGCCGACAAAGACCTCAGCGAACAATGGCAGAAAGACATCGACCTCGGGTCCGACCAAGGCGAGAGCGGCAAGGCCCACTTCAGCGACACCTGGCTCACTGACCGCGCCGAATTCCTCAAACGCAAGCAATGGTTTGGCGACAACAACCAGGAGCCCGAGGTCATCAAGCGCGTGCTCGCGGGAAAAAATCCTCCCCCCCTCCATGCCTATCAAACCGAAGCCACCTACTACGAAGACCTCGCCAGCGGCTACCGCATCGCCCAGGAGTTCGACCCCGACGACGAAGAAAGCGCCAAACGCAAGACCGTCAAACATTACCGCTTTGGCGGCAGCGCCAACGACACCATCACCGGCGGCGATGTGGATGACCACCTCTACGGCGGTGACGGCCACGACCAACTCCGTGGCAAAGATGGAGACGACCGGCTGGAAGGCGGCACCGGCAACGACGTCCTCGATGGCGGCAAAGGCGCTGACAAACTCTACGGCGGCAAAGGCTGGGACAGCTACGTGCTGCGTGACGGCGATGGCAAAGACACCCTGGTCGATATCAACGGCGAGACAGGCGACAAGATCAAGGAAGGCCGCCTGCTGGTGGGCAGCACCGACCCGTCCAAGGCCATGCGCGGCCTGGGCGTGCTGCTGGAGAAAGATGACAGCACCTGGGTCAGCCCGGACGGCAAGACCACCCTGCGCAAGGAGCAGGGCGAGGACGGAGACCGCTGGACCCTCTCTCTGCCCGAGGGCGGCAGTGTCGATCTGGGCGCCGAGTTCAAGGAAGGCGACTTCGGCCTGCGTCGCCTGAAGCTCGCCGAAGGCAACCCAGACAAGCTGCTGGAGGGCGATCTGCTGCCCAAGGACTTCGACACCCGCACGCCGGACGTGTTGGACGTGGTCCATGACCCCGACGGCAACGTCGTCATCTCGGATGCAAAAACGAAAGCCCCCAACCGCGAAGACCATCTCATCGGCACCCTCGGTGTCGACAGCATTCAAGGCAAGGGCGGGAACGATGTGCTGGAAGGCGACCGCGCAGCCGAGCGGGACGGAGGCGACGACAGCACCGCGCAGAACGACGGCGGCGACGACCGCCTGGAGGGCGGCGAAGGCAGCGACATCGTCGCCGGGCAAGGCGGCAGTGACCTCCTGTGGGGTGGCAGCGCACCTGCCGGTGCCACCATGGCCAGCGCCAGCATCACCGCCATCACCGCCGCCCTCAAATCGGGCGACCGCGATGAGAGCGAAACCACGCGCGGCGACTGGGTCGATGGCGGCAAGGGCAACGACATCCTCATCGGCGGTGCGGCCAAAGACTTACTCACCGGCGGTGTGGGCAGCGATCTGCTCATTGGCGGGGCGGGCGATGATCTGCTGCATGGTGACCGGACCATCAAGGTGGGCAGCTCAAGGGAGTGGGAAGTCACCGTCGACCCCAAAGTCCCCTTCGACCCCAAGTCCCCCGACCAGGTGAAGACCGAATACACCTGGACCATCAAAAACGGCGACACCGTCGGCAACGACACTGAAGGCGGTGACGACTCGCTCTACGGAGGCAAGGGCGACGACTGGCTGCTCGGCGGCGCGGGTAACGACCTGCTCGAAGGCGGCGATGACGACGATGTGCTCTTTGGCGAAGCCGGCCACGACACCCTGCTTGGCGGTGCCGGCAGCGATGTGCTCCACGGCGACAGCCCTGACATCACCGAGGACAAGTTCGGTAACTGGCTCGATGGTGGCTCAGAAGATGACGAGATCTTCGGCGGCAAAGGTGCGGACGTGCTCATCGGCGGCACCGGCGACGACTTTCTGCGCGGCGGCGAGGGGCGCGACACCTACATCTATAACAAGGGCGATGGCAAAGACCGCGTTTACGACAAAGACGCGGACAAGGATGCCAGCGTGTTCATCTTTGGCAAAGGCATCGCGGCCAAAGACGTCATCCTGCGCAAAGGCTCCCTGCTGCTCGATTTCGGCGATGGCGATGCCCTGCATATCGAGAACTTCAACCCTGACGACCCGCTGGCCGACCCCAGCGTCGCGAGCTTCGAGTTTGCCGATGGCGGCACCTTCACCTGGGCGCAACTGCTCGCCCGCGGCTTTGATCTGGATGGTACCGAGGGCGACGACCTGCTCACCGGCACGGCACTGGAAGACCGCATGGACGGCAAAGCCGGCAACGATGCCGTGCAGGCGGGGGCCGGCAACGACCGGCTCACCGGCGGCACGGGCACCGATGCGCTCGATGGCGGGCTGGGGGGATGACACCTATGTATTTCGCGCGGGTGATGGTGCCTCGCGCACCATCGACATCAACGGCGAAACCGCTGTGCAAGTCGAGATGGTGGTCGATGAAGGCGGTGTGGACACGCTCGCCTTCGATGCCAGCGTCGACACCCGTACCCTGCAACTGATCGACAACGACGAGGGCAACCTGCTCATTCGCTACGGTAGCCAGGCCCAGGCCGAACAAAGGGCAGGAAGGCAGCGATTTGCTGCTGGTCGGGCAAGGGCTGGCCGGCAACATTGAGCACGTGCAAGTCGGCGCTGGTGGTACGGCGACCCAACTCTCCATGACGCGCTTCATCGGCCAATACGGCGAAGGCGTCTATCGTGGCACCGACGCCACCGGGCACACCCACCTCACGGGCGGGCGTAGCGCCGACTTCATCGTGGGCAGCAACGGCGAGGAGGTGTCGGGGGGCCGGGGTAACGCCGCTGGGGAATTCGCGACGCATGCGTCGCGCCCAGCGGCGGCCAGCGGCTGTGCAAAGCCGCTGGCGGTTACGCGCTGCCGGTTGCTCGGCTCAGCAGTTTGGAAAAACGAGGGTTCTACAAAGCCCACATCGCCGTACCCGCTGCGGGCCATTTCATCCCGCCAGTGCCGAACATGCCCCGCCGTGCGCGGCGATGGGCAGCGGTGCGCGGCGAGCACGGCAACATCTTCCGCAAGTCGGCGCTGGCGGGACGGCGAATGCGCTCAGAACACTGGTCTATGGGAGGGCGTCGCATGATGCGCCCGATCATTCTCATCGCCGCCGTCTTGCTGGCGGCGTGCTCGGCCAGCAAGGCCAAGCCCTCCTTTGATCCTGCGGTCGATCCCTCGACCGTCAGGCCACCCCCGCCGGCACCGAAGCCGCTGACAGTTACCGAGGCCGAGAAGCTCACCCCCGGCGACAAGATCCAGGCTGGCCGCGCCCTGTGGCGGCACAAATGCGCCACCGAAGCGGGCGAGAAGATTTACAAGACTGTGCCAGGTGTGGAGGGCGTGTTGCTGTTGAAGGTGCGTCCCAATGTCGGCGACAGGGAGTTGAGCGATCCCAACTGGCCGGGCGCGGCGTTTGCCCATGAGTACTCCGGTGAAGCCTACATTACAAGCTTTCTTGCGTATGAGCACATCAGAAAAGAACACCGATCTGGACAACGCCGGGGGTCGATCAGCACCGGCCGAATCGATGAGTGCGAAGACTGCAACTTCCCCGGCTACCGCTGGGTCGATGTCATCGACGAGAAGGACGGTAAGCGGTGGCGGTATACGGGTTCCGACAAAGTCGTCGGACAGAAGGACAAGACAGCCTTCAACGTGCAACTCGAATTAAGCAAGAACCCCAATTACGACATGAATATATACCGTTGGACGCTCGACAAAAAACCCGCCCCCGACCCCGCCCCCCGTTACGGCGTCACCTTCGAAGACCACGTCGTCCCGGAAGACCGCGCCCTGGGCGTCGCCAGCAGCACCATCAAAGTGCTGAACTTGCAGATTAACGAAGTCATGGGCGAGATGACCCGCTATGTCGTAGCAGGCACCATCGGCAAATACAACCCGACCTTGTGGCTGACCGCCTATGTTTGCCCCTACGGCAAAGGCCAGGGCGGTGCCGAGTCCCGCAAATTGACCGACCAAATTCTCGTCCCGATCGACCAGGAGAAATGACATGCCAACCCTGACCATTGCCGACACGCTGAAATTCGCCAACCTGCAAATGGCCGCGGAGGCCCTCTTCAAATTTAGCGCACAAGTAAACCCAAACCAAAAGCCAGGCACCATCGGCGATCCAGATACCCTATACAGGAACGGCCCCGTCGAATTCGCCACCGCTGAGGGTAAAGCAACCAACCTTACCACAGGCAACGAACGCGCCAGCCGCTTTGCATCCAGCCAAGTGGCCTTCTCGGGATTGGACAAAGACTGGGGAGTCGTCCAGCACATCTCCAACACCAAAACGGGATTCTCCGGCACGCTGTTCCGGCACACCGCGACCAACGAACTCGTCCTCTCCTTTCGCAGCACCGAATTCGCCGACGATGCCGCGCGCGACACCTTGCAAGCGGACAGTCACGAGATGGCGAACATCGGTCTTGCCCTCGGCCAGATCGACGATATGGAAGCGTGGTACGCCCACCTCAAGAAGAGCGGCCAGTTGCCCGAAGGTGCCCGCTACAGCGTCACCGGCTACAGCCTGGGCGGCCACCTGGCCAGCGCCTTCAATCTGCTGCGCCACGAAGACAATAGCTTTGGCCAGATCGACAAGGTCGTCACCTTCAACGGCGCCGGCATCGGCCGCTTCAGTGAGCCGCTGACCAAAATCATGGTCGACTTCCGCGACCTGCGCGACGCGGCGAGCACCACTGACGGACTGGTTGATCGGCTATCGAGCACTGCCGGCAAAAAGCTCTATCGCGAACTGCACAGCTATGCGCTGACGCATGGTGGCGCACTGCCACTCAATGCCAGCATCCGCATTAACGAATTGAGCAAGGTGGTCGCGCCCAACGAGGCCAACGAGTTGCTCAAAGACGAAAACCTGCTGCGCACCGCGCTCACGCAGGTGCGTGCCGTGGTGAATCTGGCGACCACGGTGAGTGGGGTCGCATCGGGCAGTGCGGACTCCGACAACCCGGCCAACATCCCCACTACCAACATCGCTGGCGCCAGCTTCGACTACCAGCTCGCCACCTTGCTGGTCGAGAAGCGTCATGTCATCGACAATCGCGGCAAGATTGGGGTGGGCTGGGACATTGTGAAGAACGGCGGCATCGACAAATTGCAATTCCTTGCTGATGATGGTGCCCTGGGCAATCAGACCGATGTGGTCGGCTGGGAGCTCTCCTCCCCAAACCCGTGGCGGTGGCGGCGCATACGCTCTATCACACGGGCAGAGATGCCCACGTGTTCATCGAAGACCAGCCGCAGACGCGGGGGGATTACCTTGCTGCCTTGGCGGGCGCGGCCAAGTCAAAGCCGTTGGTGAATGGTTTCTCGCACAACGATTATGGCGACGACCACAGTCTGGTGCTGATCCTCGACTCCCTCAACGTACAGAACACCCTGCTCAATCTCATGTCGGTGGGCCAACGGCAAGACCCCAACCCCTGATCGACGGCATCCTCAAACACGCCTCCTACCTCGCCGCACAAAACAACAACGGCGCGGGCAAGGCCGAAGGCGACGTCCTGGAGAACATCGTCAACGCCCTGGCCGGCATGGTGCTGCCGCCCGACGACGCCAAAAAACTACACCTCAAGGGCAGCCCCGACGGTAACACCTGGGCCAAAGTGGACTGGGACCCAGCCAAAAACCCCGAGGGCTACACCGGCCGCGACGCCCTCTACAAGAGCCTCACCGCCATTGTCGGCAGCGCTGCCTATAAAGCCCTGGCCGACGCCGCCAAGAACGGCCTCGTGAGCCTCGTACCCCCCACCACCGAGGGCAGCAAAGCCCGCACTGACTACGGCCAGTTCCTCGCCCTCTACCACCTCGCCCCGTTTGCGCTCCAGACCGACAATGAGGGGGCACTGGCCGCCCTCAAGGCCGTCGACAAGACACTGAGCGACCAATGGGACGAGGACATCAAGCTCGGACCAGACCAACGCGACACCGGCAAAGCTGCCTTCAGCGACACCTGGCTCACCGACCGTGCCGAATTCCTCAAACGCAAGCAGTGGTTTGGCGAGCAGAACCTCAACCCGCAAAATGCCAAGTACGTCACCGGCTCCACAGGCAACGCCTACCAGAACGACGCCACCTACTACCAAGACCTCGCCAGCGGCTACCGCATCGCCCAGGGCTTTGACCCCGACAAAGCCAGCAACAAACTCGACACCGTCAAACACTTTCGCTTTGGTGGCAACGCCAACGACACCCTCATCGGCGGCGATGTGGATGACCACCTCTACGGCGGCGACGGCCACGACACCCTGACGGGCAGGGGCGGCGCGGATCGCCTCGAAGGCGGCACCGGCAACGACATCCTCGATGGCGGCACGGGCGACGACCGGCTCTACGGTGGCAAAGGCTGGGATACCTACCTGCTGCGTGGCGGCGACGGCCAAGACACCCTGGTCGACATCAACAGTGACCAAGGCGACCCGATCAAGGAAGGTCGCCTGCTGGTGGAAAGCACCGACGACGCGTCCACGCCCACGCGCGGCCTGGGCATCTTGCTGGAGAAGGACGACACCACCTGGGTCAGCCCCGACGGCACGACCACCCTGAGCAAGGAGACGAACGAGGGCAAGACCCGCTGGGTGCTCGCCCTGCCTGACGGTGCCAGCGTCGATCTGGGCAGCGAGTTCAAAGACGGGGACTTCGGCCTGCGTCGGCTCACGCTTGCCGAAGGCAACCCCACGAAACCGCGGGTGGGCGACCTGCTGCCCAAAGACTTCGACACCCGCACGAGCGATGTCATTGACGAAAACTATGACCTCGACGGCAACGTCATCGTCAGGGACGACAAGCAGGAAGCCCCGAATCGTCAAGACCACCTCATCGGCACCCTCGGTGCCGACAGCATCCAAGGCAAAGGCGGGCAGGATGTGCTCGAAGGCGACCGCGCCGCCCTGCGCGACGGCGGCGACAACAGCCTTGCCGAGAACAACGGCGGCGACGACCGCCTGGAGGGCGGCGAAGGCAGCGACATCGTCGCCGGGCAAGGCGGCAATGACCTCCTGTGGGGCGGCAGCGCACCCGGCGACGCCACCACGGCCAGCGCCAGCATCGCCGCCGTCACCGCCGCCCTCAAATCCGGCAGCACCGATGAGAGCGAAACCACGCGCGGCGACTGGGTCGATGGCGGCAAGGGCAACGACATCCTCATCGGCGGTGCGGCCCAAGACCTGCTCACCGGCGGTGTGGGCAGCGATCTGCTCATTGGCGGGGCGGGCGATGACCTGCTGCATGGTGACCAGACCATTGCGGTGGGAAGCTCCCGCGACTGGGGTGTTACCCTCAAACGCCCATCCACCGAGGAACTCACATCCTCCGACCAAGCGGAGAACACCTTTACCTGGACCATCACGAACGGCGGCACCACGGGCCGTGACGAAGAAGGCGGTGACGACTCCCTCTACGGCGGCAAGGGCAACGACTGGCTGCTCGGCGGTGCCGGTAACGACCTGCTCGACGGCGGCACCGAAGACGATGTGCTGTTCGGCGAAGCCGGCCACGACACCTTGCTGGGCGGTGCGGGCGAGGACGTGCTCGCCGGCGGTGCGAAGGACGACGTGCTCATCGGCGGCGCTGGCGACGACTTTCTGTGGGGCGGCAAGGGGCGCGATACCTACATCTACAACAAAGGCGACGGCGAAGACCGCATCTACGATGACGACGCGCTCAAGGATGCCAGCGTGCTCATCTTTGGCAAAGGCATCGCGGCCAAAGACGTCATCCTGCGCAAAGGCTCCCTGCTGCTCGATTTCGGCGACGGCGATGCCCTGCATATCGAGAACTTCAACCCTGACGACCCGCTGGCCGACCCCAGCGTCGCGAGCTTCGAGTTTGCCGATGGCGGCACCTTCACCTGGGCGCAACTGCTCGCCCGCGGCTTTGATCTGGACGGCACCGAGGGCGACGACCTGCTCACCGGCACGGCACTGGAAGACCGCATGGACGGCAAAGCCGGCAACGATGCCGTGCAGGCGGGGGCCGGCAACGACCGGCTCACCGGCGGCACGGGCACCGATGCGCTCGATGGCGGGCTGGGGGATGACACCTATGTATTTCGCGCGGGTGATGGTGCCTCGCGCACCATCGACATCAACGGCGAAACCGCTGTGCAAGTCGAGATGGTGGTCGATGAAGGCGGTGTGGACACGCTCGCCTTCGATGCCAGCGTCGACACCCGTACCCTGCAACTGATTGACAACGACGAGGGCAACCTGCTCATTCGCTACGGTAGCCAGGCCCAGGCCGAACAAGGGCAGGAAGGCAGCGATTTGCTGCTGGTCGGGCAAGGGCTGGCCGGCAACATTGAGCACGTGCAAGTCGGCGCTGGTGGTACGGCGACCCAACTCTCCATGACGCGCTTCATCGGCCACTACGGCGAAGGCGTCTATCGTGGCACCGACGCCACCGGGCACACCCACCTCACGGGCGGGCGTAGCGCCGACTTCATCGTGGGCAGCAACGGCGATGTGCTCTCGGGTGGCCGGGGTAGCGATGGTGACGCATCCGCAAGTCGGCGCTGGCGACACGGCGATCTGCAATGCCAAGCGAACAATGATGACTATGCAAGGAGCGTGGCATGAACGCCCGCCACGCCGCATTGCTGACGGCGCTTGCGCTGACCATTGCCGCTTGCGCCGGGGGCAGCAACCCCGGCCAGTCGGGCAGCGCGACAGTAGCCGCAATGCCCGACACGGCTACGATGACGGTGCAAGAACGCGTCAAGGCCGGCCGTGCGCTCTGGGAAGAGAAGTGCCGAACCGTGGCCGGGGAAAAAATCTACCGCACGGTCGAGAATGTTGAAGGGATATTGCTGATGAAGCTGCGTCGTGCCGGACCCAGTGAAGAACTCTCAGATCCGAACTGGCCGGGAGCGGCGTTTGCGACCGAGCGCACTGATGGCGCTTACATCGAGACGTTCCTGGGTTACGAGCATTCAAGCGATCCAAGAGGGTTGCCCGTCTCTAAAGAGCGCCGTGGCTATGTCACCGCCGAATTCAATCCGCGCGACGCTTCCAACCTCCCAGGTTACCGTTGGGTGGATGTCGTTGACGAGCAGGATGGTAAGCGCTGGCGTTACACGAGTTTTAGGAAAGTGGTTGGTCAAAAAGACGAGACCGCCTTCAACGTGCAACTTGAATTGACCAAGAACCCAAACTACGACTTGAACATATACCGTTGGACGCTCGACAAGAAACCCGCCCTCGATCCCGCCCCGCGCTACGGCGTCACCTTCGAGGATCACGTCATCCCTGAAGAGCGCGACCTGGGCGTCGCCAGCAGCACGGTCAAGGTGATTGACCTTCAGACCAATGAAGTCATGGGCGAGTACACCCCCTATGTCGTGAGCGGCGCATTAAGCAAATACAACCCTACGCTTTGGCTTACCGCCTATGGGTGCAAATTCAAGGGGGATGCAGGTGCAACCACACGTAAGTTCGTTGACCAAATTCTGATCCCCAAAAAACTGGAGAATTGATATGTCCGGCACACTGACAATTGCAGACTATCTGAAGTTCGCCAATCTGCAAATGGCGGCAGAGTCTCTATTCGACAAGAACGCGCAGATCGACCCCAATGTAACCCCTGGGAGCCCTTACGTCGGTCCTATCAATCCATCCGCCAACGGACGCGCTAACCTCGAAGTCGGCAACGAACGCGCTAGCCGCTTCACCAAGACCCAGGTCGAGTATTCCCATCTCGCCGATGACTGGACGGTCGACCGGCACATCTCCAACACCAAAACGGGATTCTCCGGCACGCTGTTCCGGCACACCGCGACCAACGAACTCGTCCTCTCCTTCCGCAGCACCGAATTCGCCGACGATGCCGCGCGCGACACCTTGCAAGCGGACAGCCACGAAATGGCGAATCTCGGGCTGGCCTTCGGTCAGATCGACGACATGGAAGCGTGGTACGCCAGCCTCAAGACCAGCGGCCTGCTGCCCGAAGGTGCCCGCTACAGCGTCACCGGCTACAGCCTGGGCGGCCACCTGGCCAGCGCCTTCAACCTGCTGCGCCACGACGACAATAGCGCCGGGCAGATCGAGCAGGTCGTCACCTTCAACGGCGCCGGTATCGGCCGCTTCAGTGAGCCGCTGACCAAAATCATGGCCGACTTTCGCGACCTGCGCGACGCAGCGAGCACCACTGACGGACTGGTTGATCGGCTATCGAGCACTGCCGGCAAAAAGCTCTATCGCGAACTGCACAGCTATGCGCTGACGCATGGTGGCGCACTGCCACTCAATGCCAGCATCCGCATTAACGAATTGAGCAAGGTGGTCGCGCCCAACGAGGCCAACGAGCTGCTCAAAGACGAAAACCTGCTGCGCACCGCGCTCACGCAGGTGCGTGCCGTCGTCAATCTCGCCACCACAGTGAGCGCGGTCCCCTCGGGCAGTGAGGGCTCCGACAACCCGGCGAATATCCCCACCACCAGTATCGCTGGCGCCAGCTTCGACTACCAGCTCGCCACCTTGCTGATCGAGAAGCGTCATGTCATCGACAATCGCGGCAAGATTGGGATGGGCTGGGATACGCGCTTCCGGTCGCACGGCGCAGACGTTGGGAAGCAAGCGGGTTCTAGAAAGCCAATATCGCCGTATCGCCAGCGCCGAGTGTCGATGCGCGCCGCCCGAGGGGCGCACGCCAGCGCATGGCCGGCTTCGTTCAGGCTGGCACATTCACCGCGCCGGCCATGCCCCGGCGTGCGCGGGCAGCATATGCGGCGTGCCGCTGTCACGGCCAAAGCCAAATCTTCCGCAAGTCGGCGCCCGCGGAACGGCGATTTGCTTGTTTGCCCGGCGCAACATTCGCAATGGAGCGCCGTATGAACGCCCGTTGCGTTTCGTACCTCACGGCGATTGCGCTGGTGCTCGCCGGTTGCGCGGGTGGCGGCCGACCCGCCCACTCCGCCAATTCGGCCGACCCTTCGAAATTGACGGTGCAAGAGCGCGTCAAGGCCGGCCGTGCGCTTTGGGAACAGAAGTGCCGCACGGTTGCCGGGGAAAAAATCTATCGCACCGTCGACAATGTCGAGGGCATTTTGTTGATGAAGCTGCGACCCAACCGTGGGGAAAGAGAATGGAATGATCCAGATTGGCCTGGGGCCGCGTTTGCAGAAGAGCGCACGGGCGATAGCTACATTGCCAGTTTCCTTGGATATGAATTGCCAAAGTCTTACCTTGGCGGGCGCTCGCCTAGCTCGCCCAGCGAGCGTGGATATATTGGGGAGACCAGGCAAATTGGATCAAGAAATGGCTACCGCTGGGCCGATGTCATCGACGACAAAGATGGCAAGCGCTGGCGGTACACCGGCTCAGACAAAGTAGTTGGGCAAAAGGACAAGACTGCTTTCAACGTTCAACTTGAATTGAGCAAGAACCCAAATTACGACTTGAATGTATACCGTTGGACGCTCGACAAGAAGCCCGCCCCTGATCCCGAACCCCGCTACGGCGTTACCTTCGAGGATCATGTCATCCCCGAGGAGCGCGCCTTAGGTGTTGCCAGCAGCACGATCAGAGTAATTGATCTCCACGCAAACGAAGTGTTGGCGGAAAAGACATTCTATGTCGTACGTGGGACATCCAGCATTGGCAATCCGAGCCCCTGGCTTACCGCATACGGTTGCCACTTCGTTGGCTCCGCAAGCACTCAAACGCGCTACTTCGTCGATCAGGTTGCCAAGCCAAGCAAGGAGAACTGAGATGTCCGCTTCACTCACCAATACTGACTACTTGAAATTTGCCAACCTGCAAATGGCGGCGGAGTCCCTGTACGGCGAAAATGCGCTCAAACGGAATGATTTGGTGCCTGGGACGAGAATAGCCAGCATCGAACTTACCAGTGAGAACTTGGTTGTAGGCAACGAACGCGCCAGTCGTTTCGCACCCAGCCAAGTGGCATTCTCGGGATTGGACAAAGACTGGAGAGTTGTCGAGCCCCTCTCCAACACCAAAACGGGTTTCTCCGGCACGCTCTTCAGGCACACCGCGACCAACGAACTCGTTCTCTCCTTCCGCAGCACCGAATTCGCTGACGATGCCGCGCGCGACACCTTGCAAGCGGACAGCCACGAAATGGCGAATCTCGGGCTGGCCTTCGGTCAGATCGACGACATGGAAGCGTGGTACGCCAGCCTCAAGACCAGCGGCCTGCTGCCCGAAGGTGCCCGCTACAGTGTCACCGGCTACAGCCTGGGCGGCCACCTGGCCAGCGCCTTCAATCTGCGGCGTCACGAAGACAATAGCTTTGGCCAGATCGACAAGGTCGTCACCTTCAACGGTGCCGGCATCGGTCGCTTCAGTGAGCCACTGTCCACCATCATGGCCGACTTCCGCGACCTGCGCGACGCAGCGAGCACCACTGACGGACTGGTTGATCGGCTATCGAGCACTGCCGGCAAAAAGCTCTATCGCGAACTGCACAGCTATGCGCTGACGCATGGTGGCGCACTGCCACTCAATGCCAGCATCCGCATTAACGAATTGAGCAAGGTGGTCGCGCCCAACGAGGCCAACGAGTTGCTCAAAGACGAAAACCTGCTGCGCACCGCGCTCACGCAGGTGCGTGCCGTGGTGAATCTGGCGACCACGGTGAGTGGGGTCGCATCGGGCAGTGCGGACTCCGACAACCCGGCCAACATCCCCACTACCAACATCGCTGGCGCCAGCTTCGACTACCAGCTCGCCACCTTGCTGGTCGAGAAGCGTCATGTCATCGACAATCGCGGCAAGATTGGGGTGGGCTGGGACATTGTGAAGAACGGCGGCATCGACAAATTGCAATTCCTTGCTGATGATGGTGCCCTGGGCAATCAGACCGATGTGGTCGGCTGGGAGCTCTCCTCCCCCAAACCCGTGGCGGTGGCGGCGCATACGCTCTATCACACGGGCAGAGATGCCCACGTGTTCATCGAAGACCAGCCGCAGACGCGGGGGGATTACCTTGCTGCCTTGGCGGGCGCGGCCAAGTCAAAGCCGTTGGTGAATGGTTTCTCGCACAACGATTATGGCGACGACCACAGTCTGGTGCTGATCCTCGACTCCCTCAACGTACAGAACACCCTGCTCAATCTCATGTCGGTGGGCCAACGGCAAGACCCCCAACCCCTGATCGACGGCATCCTCAAACACGCCTCCTACCTCGCCGCACAAAACAACAACGGCGCGGGCAAAGCCGAAGGCGACGTCCTGGAGAACATCGTCAACGCCCTGGCCGGCATGGTGCTGCCGCCCGACGACGCCAAAAAACTACACCTCAAGGGCAGCCCCGACGGTAACACCTGGGCCAAAGTGGACTGGGACCCAGCCAAAAACCCCGAGGGCTACACCGGCCGCGACGCCCTCTACAAGAGCCTCACCGCCATTGTCGGCAGCGCTGCCTATAAAGCCCTGGCCGACGCCGCCAAGAACGGCCTCGTGAGCCTCGTACCCCCCACCACCGAGGGCAGCAAAGCCCGCACTGACTACGGCCAGTTTCTTGCCCTCTACCACCTCGCCCCGTTTGCCCTAACCACGAGCGATACCCCCGCGCTGGCGGCTCTCAAGGCTGTCGACCCGGCTCTGAGTAAATCGTGGAAGGATGACATCGATCTCGGACCAGACCACGGCGATACCGGCAAAGCTGCCTTCAGCGACACCTGGCTCACCGACCGTGCCGAATTCCTCAAGCGCAAGCAGTGGTTTGGCGAGAACAACCGCGACCCCGAGAAAGAGAAGCTGGATAAGGCGAAAGATACCCATGCCTACCAGACCGATTCCACCTACTACGAAGACATTGCCAGCGGCTACCGCATTGCCCAGGGCTTTGACCCCGACAATGCCGAAGACAACCTTCGCAACACGGCCCGTCACTACCGCTTTGGTGGCACCGCCAACGACACCATCACTGGCGGCGATGAGTCCGACCACCTCTACGGCGGCGACGGCCACGACACCCTGACGGGCAGGGGCGGCGCGGATCGCCTCGAAGGCGGCACCGGCAACGACCTCCTCGATGGCGGTAAGGGAGACGACCGGCTCTACGGTGGCAAAGGCTGGGACACCTACCTGCTACGTGGTGGCGACGGCCAAGACACCCTGATCGACATCGACAGCGACACCCACCCCGACAAGATCAAGGAAGGCCGCCTGCTGGTGGAAAGCACCGACGACGCGACGACGCCCACGCGCGGCCTAGGCATCCTCCTGCAAAAGGACGCCACCACCTGGGTCAGCCCCGACGGCACGACCACCCTGCGCAAGGAGACGAACGATGGCAAGACCCGCTGGGTGCTCGCCCTGCCTGACGGTGCCAGCGTCGATCTGGGCAGCGAGTTCAAAGACGGGGACTTCGGTCTGCGCCGGCTCACGCTTGCCGAAAGCAACCCCGCGCAACCGCGAGTGGGCGATCTGCTGCCCAAGGACTTCGACACCCGCACGAGCGATGTCATTGACGAAAACTATGACCTCGACGGCAACGTCATCGTCACCCAGGCCGAATCCCCTGGGCGCAACGACCACCTCATCGGCACCCTCGGTGCCGACCGCATCCAAGGCAAAGGCGGGCAGGATGTGCTCGAAGGCGATCGTGCGGCTGAGCGTTCATTCGCAAGTCGGCGCTGGCGACACGGCGACAAGGCGCCCAACGCCGCACGCTGGAGGGCCGCGGCATGAACCGCGCCCTGCGTACCCTACTGCTGATCGCCGCAGCGCTGCTCAACGGATGCACCGCCACGGCGCAACAAAAACCCGAATCGGCGAGCACGCGTCTGGCGACCGCCGAGGCGATGTTTGCCGAGCGGTGCAAGAGTGCGGGGGTGTTTATTCATCGGACGGCTGAGAACGTCGAAGGGGTATTTCTGCTCAAGGTGAGACCCAGAAATGTTGATCCCGATTTCGATGATCAATTTCAGCTAAACGACCCCTATGGGCATGACTCTGGCGGTGATGGTTACATAGAGACGTTCGTCCGAGGGAGTTTTTGGGCCAACAACAAAGGCTCACTGAGTCCAGGCTCACCTCAGTATCTGGGCTATCGCTACGTCGACGCCGTAGACCCCAAAGATGGCAAACGTTATCGCTATACCGGAAGAATCGATCAGCCGTGGCTTCGCGACAAGCGCTATGGTGAATGGGTGCGTGAATTCGTTCTCGATAAAACTCCCGCCCCAAACCCTGCTTCGCGCTACGGCGTCACCTACGAAGACATATCCACGCCGGCGGAACGCGAGTACTGGATCGCCGGCAGTTCGCTCAAGGTGATCGACCTCAAGACCAACGAAATCATGGCTGAGCGCATCGGTTACATGATGGATGGCGGGCAGGGCAATAATTCCGGTGGCAGGAAGCCATGGTTATCGGCTGCCGATAACGCCTGTCCGGAATTTGCACCTCAACATGGCTTTACCGCCCAACGAAGACAAACCCAAGCCTTTGTAGAGTCCGTCTTGAAACCAAAGCAGGAGAACTAACATGACAACGCTCGCTGTGTCTGCTTACTTGAACTACGCGAACCTTCAAATGGCCGCGGAGGCATTTATTCGCAATGAGAAAACAGGAATTCTTGCAGCAAGTGGACAGCAACTTATTGATGCGCTGATTGAAGGCAACAAGCACGCGTCCGTCTTCACCGAAATCGCCGCCACTGAATTCGCCAAGCAATGGGAAGTTGTCGACCAACGATCCAACACCGGCACCGGCTTCTCCGGCACCCTGTTCCGCAGCAAGATCACCGACCCGAGCAAAGGACTCGTCGCCGGCGAACTCGTCGTCTCATTCCGCTCCACCGAATTCGTCGACGACCACATCCGCGACAACGTCGCCACGAACACGCAGGAAATCTTTGCCAAGGGCTGGGCCTTTGGTCAGATTGCCGACATGGAAGACTGGTACAAGGAACTGGCTTCCGACCCCACCAGGCTGGGCGGCCAAACCTTCTCCGTCACCGGCTACAGCCTTGGCGGGCACTTGGCCACCGCCTTCAACTTGCTACGCAGAGAAGAACTCTCCCAAGGGCCACCCACCGCGAGCCTGCAACAAGTCGTCACTTTCAACGGCGCGGGCGTTGGCATCGTCAAACCCGGCCACAGCCTCACCAGCGTGCTTGCCGACTTCAACACTCAACGCCGCGACCCGGCAGCGCTCAAGGCAGCGCTGAATTTGAGCGATCGCCTGCAACCGATCTACCAGCAAATCAGCCAGAACCTCGCCAACGGCACCTGGACAGCGAGCACCGCACGGCGTGAGCTCAACTTGGCCTATGCCGGCAACGAGGCCGACATCGACACAACGCCCCCATCCTTGCCCGCCGATGCCGCCCGCCTCCGCAGCGCCCTCGACGACATCATCGCCCAGCAAAAGCAGGCCACCTACCTCACGACCATCTCATCCGAAGGCAAGGGCAAGGGCAAACGACCGCAGGAAGTGCTTGCCAGCGCGATTCAGACCCAATCCCTCGACTACCGCCTCGCCGTCTTGCTGGCTGGCGAGCACACTAAAGGCAAGATCACCATCGGCGACAAGCCTGAGCCCCATGCCTCGCTAACACCCCTCGCCAACCAGTACGACGTCGTCGCCGACACCCCGTGGTCGCTGGTGGCCAACTCGCAATACCACGTCGGCACCGACGTGCGCATCGCGATAGAAGACCAGCCCAACGTGCGCGGGGGCGTAGTCCGCGATGTGCTGACGTCGTTCGGCAAGATGCTGGTCGATGGCTATGGGCGTAGTGACTTCGGCGACGACCACAGCCTCGTGCTGATCGTCGACAGCCTCAGCGTGCAGAACACCCTGCTCAACTTGGTGCCGATAGGCCAGCGCTCTACCGCGCAAGGCCTAGTGTCGGGGCGTACTTAGTCGCTCGCTGGCTATTTCGCTATGTCCCGGACGCACAACATCCGCTCAAGCAAAATTCTCGGGGTTAGGTCCCAATCAAGCTCGCAAAATGAATGTGCAGGCGCAATTTTTTGTCACGTCTGAAAGCATGATCATCGACGAAATCATTGCGATGCTCGGAATCGCGTGAACATCTTGCTTCGGCGAGAGCTATGCGAATTGCGAGGGCGAATCGCCGGCACCCCACGTACTTTGTACTTAAGCGAGCCCAGATAATTTTGCGGGTTGATTTGTGGGTTAAAAAACTATTATTTCTATTTAACTTTTACAAAACAACACGTTATCAAGCACAGGTGGCGGAGGGGGTGGGATTCGAACCCACGGATGCCTTGCGACATCGCCTGATTTCGAGTCAGGTACATTCGACCACTCTGCCACCCCTCCGACGCCGCGAATTATAGCCACGCGTGCCCGCAATTAACCCTGAACGCGGCGAGAAATTTGTCTGCTCAACGACTCCGGGCAGCCCGCCTGCACGCAGCGAATCAGGGTGCGGGGATGAGCGTATCGATTCCGCCCAAATACGGACGCAGTGCCACCGGAATGCCCACCGAACCGTCGGCATTCTGAAAATTCTCGAGCACCGCGACCAAGGTGCGCCCGACAGCAAGACCGGAACCGTTGAGAGTGTGCACGAGTTCGGGCTTGTTTTTCTCGTTGCGGAAACGCGCCTGCATGCGCCGGGCCTGGAAGGCCTCGAAATTGGAGCACGAGGAGATTTCCCGGTAGGCGTTCTGCGCCGGCAACCAGACTTCCAGATCGTAGGTCTTGGCCGCAGAAAAACCCATGTCGCCGGTGCATAGCGCCACCTTGCGATACGGCAGCTCGAGTTTTTGCAGAATCGCCTCGGCATGACCCGTCAGTTGTTCGAGGGCGGCCCAGGAATCTTCAGGCTTCACGACTTGCACCAACTCCACCTTGTCGAACTGGTGCTGGCGGATCATGCCGCGCGTATCGCGCCCGTAGCTGCCGGCCTCGGAACGAAAGCACGGGGTATGGCAAACGAATTTCAACGGCACCGCATCAGCGGCCAGTATTTCGTCACGCACGATATTGGTGACCGGCACTTCGGCCGTAGGAATCAGATACAGGCACGTGCCATCAGCACGCGGTACCTTGAACAGGTCTTCTTCGAACTTGGGCAACTGCCCGGTTCCGAACATGCTGTCGGCATTGACCAGATAGGGTGCATAGAGCTCGGTGTAGCCATGCTCGTTGGTATGCACATCGAGCATGAACTGGGCGAGCGCACGATGCAGGCGCGCCATCGGTCCCTTGAGCAGCGAGAAGCGGGCTCCTGAAATCTTGGCAGCGGTTTCAAAATCAAGACCCAGCGCAGCGCCGACATCGACATGATCCTGAACCGCGAAATCGAAGGCACGCGGGCTGCCCCAGCGCAGCACTTCGACATTGCCGGCTTCATCGTGGCCGACCGGCACACTCTCGTGCGGCAAGTTCGGAATAACCGACACAAAGGCGTCAAAGCGCGGCAGCAACTCCGCCAGGGCGGCCTCGGAGACCTTGAGTTCATCGCCCAATCCCGCCACCTGCGCCAGCACAGCCGACGCATCCTCACCCTTGCCCTTGAGCATGCCCACTTGCTTGGAGAGCGCATTGCGCTGCGCCTGCAACTCTTGTGTGCGCGTCTGCAGCCGTTTGCGCTCCGCCTCCAGCGCCTCGAAGGCTGCCGTATCCAGCACATATTTTCGGCCCGCCAGACGAGCGGCAACGTCAGTCAGGTGGGTGCGCAGTAATTGAATATCCAGCATGGTGCTCAGTCCTTGTCTCTTGTTGCTTGCCGGTCGAGCTGCCGCAGGTGCGCCAGCTTCTCGGCGATTTTCTTTTCCAGGCCGCGCGGCACGGGCTGGTACCAGTTCGGTGCAGGCATGCCGTCGGGCAGGTAGTTTTCGCCCGCTGCATAGCCCTCGGCCTCGTCGTGGGCGTACCGGTAAGCAGCGCCGTAGCCCAGCGCCTTCATCAGCTTGGTGGGTGCATTGCGCAGGTGCTCGGGCACCGGGCGCGATGCATCTTTGGCAACGAAGGCGCGGGCCGCATTGTAAGCGTTGTAGGCGGCGTTCGATTTGGCCGCAATCGCCAGATAAATGACCGCATTGGCCAGCGCCAGTTCGCCTTCCGGGCTACCCAGTCGCTCGTAGGTGGCGCAGGCGCTGAGCGCGATGTCGTGCGCACGCGGATCGGCCAGGCCAATGTCTTCAATCGCCATGCGCACGATGCGCCGCCCGAGATACAGCGGATCAGCGCCACCATCAAGCATGCGGAGCAACCAGTACAGTGCGGCGTCGGGATTGGAGCCGCGCACCGACTTGTGCAGCGCCGAGATCTGGTCGTAAAAGGCATCGCCGCCCTTGTCGAACCGGCGCATGTCGCTGGCCAGCGTCTGTTGCAGGAAGTCGGCGCTGGCGACACGGCGATTATCGGGAAAATGTGCGGCGCGCAGCGCTGTGCCGAGGGTTTCCACGACGTTGAGCAGGCGCCGCGCATCGCCATCGGCATAGCCGATCAGGCGGACACGCGCCTCGGGTTCGATCTCGATGTCTGACAAGGCCTCCGCAGCGGCGCGGTCAAGCAGCTCGCCCAGTTCGTCATCGGTCAGGCTCTTGAGCACATACACCGCAGCGCGCGAGAGCAGCGCTGAATTCACTTCGAACGACGGGTTTTCGGTGGTGGCACCAATGAAGGTCACGGTACCCCGTTCGACATAGGGCAAAAATGCGTCCTGCTGGGCTTTGTTGAAGCGATGGACCTCATCAACAAAAAGGATGGTATGCCGTCCGCGCTGCTGCGCTGACTCGGCCTGCTGCATGGCGTCGCGAATATCCTTGACGCCGGAAAAAACCGCGGACAGCGCCACAAACTCGGCATCGAAGCTGCTCGCCATCAGACGCGCGAGCGTGGTCTTGCCCACACCGGGCGGGCCCCACAAAATCATCGAGTGCGGCGTGCCAGCGTCGAACGCCAGGCGCAGCGGCTTGCCCGCTCCGACCAGATGCCGTTGCCCGACCATCTGGTCAAGCGCCGTCGGCCGAAAACGTTCGGCAAGGGGCACATTCGAAGCAGCAGCGGGGAAGAGATCTGGCATCGGCTAGTTATCAGGCGCGTCACACTTGCCGGGAAAAGAATGCGGAAAATCCGGTAAGCTCACTCTCAGTCTGCGGAGCCTGAGAGCGACGCGGCAGTACCACAAAGCATACAGGGAGAGGCGGCATGCGCGACAAGCCAGTGATTATGTTGGTCGAAGATGATGAGTTTGCAGCAGACCTCGCGCAGGAGGCGCTGAACGGGGACTATACCGTGCAACACGCGGCGAGCGGAGAGGAAGCCTTGGTCGCCCTCCAGTCAAGTACGCCACATCTGGTACTGCTGGATGTTTCCATGCCCGGGATGAGCGGCTATGACGTGTGTCGTGAAATTCGTAACAATCTCCAGCATAGCGAACTGCCGGTAATCTTCCTTTCCGGCATGGTGGGCGCTGACGAGCGACTTGCCGGCTACGAAGCGGGTGGAGACGACTATCTCCTCAAACCCATGGTACCGGGCGAACTGCGCAACAAAGTGGCCCGGGTACTCAAGATTCGCGATGAGCAGGCGACGCTAAAGACCGAGCTGTCCGGCGCGTTCGCGACTGCCCTTACGGCGATGTCCAGTGCTGCCGAAGTAGGGGCGGTCCTGAGATTTCTGCGCGCCAGTTTTGCCTGCACCAACTATGAAGCCATCGCGCGCGAGGTACTTAGAGTCACTCAGGGACACGGTCTGGACTGTAGCGTGCAACTGCGCGGCGAGCAGGGAGCCGTCGCACGGAATGCCGAGGGGCCGTGCTCGCCGCTTGAGGAGTCGGTGCTGACCAATATGGCCAACCAGGGCCGCACTGTCGATTTCGGCACCCGCACCTCCTTCAGTTATCCGGGTGCCACGATCATTGTGCGCAACATGCCCAAGGAAGATCCAGACCGCTACGGGCGCATGAAAGACAATCTCGCCCTGCTCGCCGAAGGGGCGGATGAGCGCGTCACCTCGCTTGACGGCGAATACCGGCTCAGTCAGCAGCAGGCGGCGCTCAAGCGCCTGATTGACGGTACCCGCGAGACGCTGCATGAAATCGACAAGCAACGGCACTCTCAACGTCAGGCAACATCGCGGATCTTCAGTGATTTCCGCATCACGCTTGAGCGATCGATGCTGAGCATGGGCCTCAAGGAAATCCAGGAACGCGAGCTGGCCGAGTTAGCCCAACACGCGGTTGAGCAGGCACTGTCGCTGTACAACGCCGATAGCACCAGTGATGCGCACATGGCGGAGCTTTTGAAACAGCTGAATCAGGCCTGAGCGAAAGCCCTGTCGTGAGCGATGATTTCCTTTCCCTGGTCGAAGATGATGAACCCGATGCCACCAAGGGCAAGGCCGCGTGGCGCGTGCTCATTATCGATGACGATATCGACGTCCATTCCTCCACCGAACTTGCCCTCAAAAACACCACCATACAGGGGCAATCGCTTGCTTTTCTGCATGCCTACTGCGCCGCCGAAGCCGCAGAACTGCTGACGAAAGAAAAAGACATCGCGGTCATCTTGCTGGACGTGGTGATGGAAACACCGGATGCCGGGCTGCGTCTGGTACGCACGATTCGCCGCGAGCTGGAAATTCTTGAGACCCGCATCATCCTGCGCACCGGTCAACCAGGCTATGCGCCGGCGATGGATGTTATTCGCGACTACGATATCAACGACTACCGCACCAAAGCCGAGCTGACACGCAATCAGCTCTACGTCGCGCTGACCGCCGCGATTCGCTCTTACGATCAGATCCATGCCGTCGGCTCGACGCAGCGTGGCGTCGATCTGATCCTGCGCACGCTGGGTGACATGAAGTCGAGCGAGGGCATACGCGATTTTGCCCTGGGTCTGGCCAGGCAGATTTCCAGCCTGCTCGGGGGCAACATCACCCAGCGCGAACAGGCGGAGCAGGCAATCTTTCGGCTCATCGCCGAGTTGGAAGAACGTATCACCGAGCGCACTTTCGAACTGGAGCAAGCCCGTCGCGTAGCAGAAGACGCCAATACGGCCAAATCGAGATTCCTGGCCGTAATGAGTCACGAGATTCGCACGCCGATCAATGGGGTCATGGGCATGATCGAACTGCTCGAGCGCCAGCTTTCCGACCCCGAGCAGCGGGCCATGCTGGCCACGACGCAATACTCGGCGCAGCTGCTGTTGCACATCATCAACGACATTCTCGATTTCTCAAAGATCGATGGCGGACACCTGGCGCTGGAAACCGTGCCGTTCAGCCTGCCGGGAACCCTGAAAGCCGTAGCTGCCGCTATGGAGCACATTGCCCGGCATAAGGGCGTCACACTCACGCTGGAGATTGCCGATGATCTGCCGCACCGCGTTCTGGGCGATGGCTTCCGCCTCAGCCAGGTACTGATGAACCTGCTTTCCAACGCCTGCAAGTTCACTCCCGCAGGCGGTACGGTCAAGCTCAGGGCCGACCGGGCGACCAGCGAGGTTCCCGGAGTATCGTGGGCAAGGGTGCAAGTTATCGATTCCGGACAAGGCTTCACCCCGGAGGTCAAGGCCAGGCTCTTTACCCCCTTCACCCAAGCCGACAACTCGGTGGCTCGCCGCTTCGGCGGCACCGGACTGGGTTTGGCGATCAGTCACCGGCTGGTAGGCTTGATGGGCGGCGTAATTGACGCTGACAGCACGCCGGGCGAAGGCGCCTGTTTCACCGTGATGATTCCCTTTGCGCCAGCGGGTGAGTCAGGTGAGGTTAACCCGGCGATCTATACCCCGGCCCCCCTCAAGCCGGGCGAATCGCGCCCGCCCACCGGGCTGCGCGCACCCGCGACCAAGGATGGCGCTCGCACTCGTGTGTTGGTCGCCGAAGATAACTTGGTCAATCTTGAGTTGATTGCCAAGCAGCTTGACGAGTTGGGCTACGACTACGATCTGGCCGAAGACGGCGCGGAAGCCTTGAAAACATACGAACCGGGGCACCATGCCCTGATTGTCACCGACTGCGAGATGCCGGTGACCGACGGCTTTGCCCTCACCCGCGAAATCCGCCGCCGGGAAGCCGAACTGACGGCCAGCGGACACGCCTCGCGGCATGTACCCATCGTGGCGCTAACGGCTCACGTGCTGGCCGGCGACGCGGCACGCTGCCGTGAATCCGGTATGGACGAGGTGCTTGTCAAACCGGCTCCGCTTGATCTGCTCGGTGAGCGTCTGGCCGCCTGGCTTACGCCCGAGGCGACAGCACGTCCCGCGCTGACGTCGATTGCCGACCCTGCCAGCCCTGCCAGCCCAGCGGGCACGTCCGCCGACTTTGACCCGGACATGCTCGCGCGTTTTGTCGGCATTGACCCGAATGCGCAAAGCCGCTTTTTACGTAAGTTCGCCCGCAGTCTGGAAGTCTGGATTCCCCTGATCAATCAGGTCGTCGCCCAAAACGACTGGGATACGTTGCGCGCCGAAGCTCACCGCATGAAGTCATCGGCACGTGCCATCGGGGCTACGCGCCTGGCCGACCATTGCCAGCTGCTGGAGAGTGCGATCAAGGAAGGCGTACCCGACCAAACGCGTGCGCTGCATCAGCAGCTCCCGGCACTTCTCGCCCCACTAACCGCCGCGCTGACCGACCGTGGCGCCGAGTTCAGCGCCTGAGCAGGGGCCGGCTTGGGCTAGTCGCCGATCACATCCGCCCCCTTGGGCGGCACAAAGCGAAAGGTTTCACCGGGCAGCGATGGGTTGGACTCAAAACGCGTGAAGCGCAGCAAGGTGATCTGACCAAAGCTGTCGTGAAGCTCCATGAGCACCGGTCGCTGCCCGGCAAAGCCAATGCGCACGCGGGTAAAGCCACTGGTCTCGCTGCGTGGCGTGGCATCGACGAATTCGAGCCCATCCGCCGTCCCGCCAGCGCCGACTTGGAAGTGTTTGTCGATGTCGCCGCCAGATAAAAACTCCGCCGGGCTGCCGGCCAGCGCCTTGCCCACGGCTTTCACCACCACCTGCTTGAGGTCGGGGTCGTAGCTCCACATCTGTTTGCCATCGCTGACCAGCAACTGTGCATAGGGTTTTTCGTAGGACCAGCGAAACTGCCCGGGGCGCTGCAAGGCAAAGCTGCCCGACGATACTTGCGCCTTGCCACCCGACTGCGCAATCACACGCTGCTCGAAGCTGCCGCGCGCCGAGCGTACTTCTTTCAAAAACGCCTGCATCTGGGCCACGCCATCGGCCAGCGCCGAAACGCTGACCAAACTCAGGAGCAGCGCGCTCCAGCGCCAGCCAATCACACCAGCACCACAGCGGAATCATCGTGCCCGGCGACACGGCTCTTTCGGCGCGCGGGTTTGCTGGCGATCGCTTTGGCACGGGGTCGCTTTTCGACCGAGCGCTGGCGCAACCAGTCGGCTGATTTCCCCCACACCGCGTCTTGTGCCTTGCCGCCCAGGATGACGCCCATATGGCCGCCGGGTGCCACTTCGTAGGCCGTGTCTTTCGATTTCACCATATCAAGACTTTGTCGCGTGGTCGATGCCGCCACCAGCACGTCGGAGGCACCGGCAAAGACGTAAATCGGCGCGGTGATGTTGGAAAAACGAGTGACCTTGCCGCCCAGGGGAATCTCGCCCCGGGCCAGAGAGTTGTCGACGGCCATAGTCACCAGCATGTCCTGCACCACGCCAGCGGGATAAGGCAGCATGTTGTTCAGGTAGTCGGAGGTGGTGGTGTACGACTCGACAAACTCGCGGTCCCACAGACGCATGAGCAGATCCCAATAGGTGGTCACGCTCCCCACCGGATCGGTCAGCTTGAAGGCCAGGGTGGTGACCCAACCCGGCATGTGCATCTTGTCCGGGTCAACGTTTTGCAGACGGAAGTCAGAAAAGGTACGCACGGCTTTTGCCACCGGATTGAGCGCACGCCCCAGGCCACCAATCACACCGCCGCCGCGAATGTCGATGGGGCTGGCAATGGTGATGATGTTGGCCACGCGCGGATCAGACTTTTTCAGGCCGGTCTGCATCAGGCACAGCAAGCCGCCCATGCACCAACCCATGAGCGACACCTTGCGCGCGCCGCTGTGTTCCAGCACCGAGTCCATGGCAATGCTCATCATGCGATCCGCGTAGTCGGAAAGGCGCAGGCGCGCATGGCGCTTGGTCGGCTTGCCCCAGTCGATCATGTACACCTTGTAGCCGCGCGCGGCCATATAGCGCACCAGACTGCGGTTGGGCATCAGGTCATAGGTGTCGGACGTGACGCCCAGCGGCGGCACCAGCAGCAGAGGAATGTCGTGCTGTTTTTGCGCCACATCGAGCGTGCTGCCATCGGCCAGGTCGATGAAGCCATCGCTGCGCAGATCGTAGTGGCGCACACGCATCGGGTCGCATTCACGGATCACCTCGAACCAGGTTTGCCCCGACTTGACCAGATCACTGCGGCGAAATACCCAATCGAAGCCGTTGGCGGCCATGGCCGCGCCGCGCTCATTGAGCGCCAAACCCCGATCCATGGCCAGCTTCAGGCCCGTCTGCACCAACTTGTTCATCAACCGTCCCCCGCGCTGTTTATTCGTTGCGATCGGGGGCGAGTACCTCGCGTGCGCCGGTCGCATTGGCCGAAGACACCAGACCGGCCGCCTCCATGGCCTCAATCATACGCGCGGCACGGTTGTAGCCGATGCGCAAATGCCGCTGCACCAGCGAAATCGACGGGCGCCGGTTTTTCAGCACGACTTCGACGGCCTGGTCGTACATCGGGTCGGCTTCCATGTCAGCCGCCGTCCCACCAGCGCCGACTTCCGAATCTTCGATCGGACTGGCCAGCACACCCGGCTCGTATTGGGGCGGGCCGATCTTCTTCAGGTGATCGACGACGGCATGCACTTCCTCGTCGGCCACAAACGCGCCGTGCACGCGCACCGGCAGGCCGGTACCCGGAGCGAGATACAGCATGTCGCCCTGCCCCAGCAAGGCCTCGGCACCCATCTGGTCGAGAATGGTGCGCGAATCGATCTTGCTCGACACCTGGAACGACATGCGCGTCGGGATATTGGCCTTGATCAGGCCGGTAATCACATCAACGCTGGGGCGCTGCGTGGCCAGAATCAGATGAATGCCAGCGGCACGCGCCTTTTGCGCCAAACGGGCAATCAGTTCCTCGACCTTCTTGCCCACCACCATCATCAGATCAGCTAGTTCGTCAATGATCACCACAATGTGCGGCAGCGTGGTCAGCGGTGGCGGCGCAATACCGGTTTCAACGCCTGGCCCCTCGGTCGTGGTCAGGTCGGTCGGATCGGGAATGGTTTCGCCATGCTTCGCCGCGTCCGTGATCTTGGCGTTGAAGCCGGCGAGGTTACGCACGCCAAGCAGGCTCATGAGCTTGTAGCGGCGTTCCATCTCGCCCACACACCAGTTGAGCGCATTGGCCGCCTTGTTCATGTCGGTCACCACGGGCGCCAGCAGATGGGGAATACCCTCATAGATCGAGAGTTCCAGCATTTTCGGGTCGACCATGATCATCTTCACGTCTTTTGGCTCGCTCTTGTAAAGCATCGAAAGGATCATGGCATTGACGCCCACCGACTTGCCCGAGCCGGTGGTGCCGGCGACCAGCACGTGCGGCATCTTGGCCAGATCGACCACCACCGGCTGGCCGTTCACGTCTTTGCCCAGCGCGACCGACAGGTGCGAATGCATGCCGTGATAGGCCTGTGAGCCGAGAATTTCCGACAGACGCACGATCTGGCGCTTGGGGTTGGGCAGTTCCAGCGCCATGCACGACTTGCCCGGCACGGTCTCGACCACCCGGATACTGACCAAACTGAGCGCCCGCGCCAGATCCTTGGCCAGATTGACCACCTGCGAACCCTTGACACCCGTCGCCGGCTCGATCTCGTAGCGCGTCACCACCGGGCCGGGGTGAGCGGAGAGCACCGTGGCCTGCACATTGAAGTCGGCCAGCTTGCGCTCGATCAGGCGCGAGGTGAATTCCATGGTTTCGGCGCTGGGCAGGTCGCCCGCATTGTGCGAGGCTTCGGCGAGCAAATGGAAGGGCGGCAGCCCTTCGCCCGGCGCGTCATAAAACATGGGCACCTGGCGCTCTTTGTCGGCGCGCACTACCGCCTTCTTGGCTACGGGTATCTCCATCTCGACCGGCTCGATCTTCACGGGGGGCGTCGGGCTCACCTCGATCTGTTTGCGCACCTCGGCCACGTGTGCTTCCCGCTTTTCGGCGACCACCTTGCCGATACGCTTGTCCTGCCAGCCCTCCCACAGGGCACGCCCACCCACCACCGCGCCTTCGAGCAGCGTGCCGATCTTTTCGGCAATGGTGAACCAGGAAGCACCGACAAACAGGCTGAAGCCGGCCATCCAGACCGCGATAAGTAGCAGTGTGCCACCGGTAAAACCCAGGTTGGTGGTCACCAGACGCCCCATTTCCATGCCCAGCAAGCCGCCAGGAACAAAGGGCAAGGGCACCTTCACGCTCCAGAAACGGATCGCCTCAAGCGAACTGGCCGCCAGCATGAGCATGGCAAAGCCAACCACAGCCACAACGAGCGGGCGTCGGTCGCCACCAAACACATGGCTCATGCGCTGATAACCCCAGGCCACGAGAAAGAACGCCAGCGCCACCCAACCCCATGCGGAAAAGCCGAAGCTGTAGAGCAGCACATCGGCCATCCACGCGCCGAACAGCCCGCCGGGGTTTTTCACCGCCTCGACCGCCGACGCATGCGACCAGCCTGGATCGGCCCGATCGAAGCCCCCGAGGATCAAGGCCAGATAAAAGCCCAGCGCCCCGAACAACAGCCAGCGCGCCTCGTGAATGCGTTGGGCAATCTTTTCAGGCAGGGGGAACGGTGACCGCAGGGCGATCAAAACGGGACGGGGCAGCGGTATCGGTAGCGCTCATGACGTGACATCTCCGGGCAGGATGGCACGATTATCGGCCGCTCATCGCGCCGCCCTCCCCCGGAACAGGAGGCAGACACCGGGCTTGTTCGCAAGTCGGCGCTGGTAGGACGGCGATGGAAGCGGGGCTCGTCAGTCCTCTGGGCTTACGCCGGACAATCGGTCCAGCCAGTCACGCAACAAAGCCCGATACGCAGGGATGGCGGCAGCAATTTCGCACGCCAACGCTTCGTTGTAGGTGTGGGACGTGAGATTCCAGTGATCCACCATTGCCAGCGCAAGCCGCGACTCCGCTTCGTTGAGCAAGTCATTCTCAAAGCAACCGCGAATTACCGGCTTGGGTGAGGCCAGCTCAACGCCATAACGGTCCAGCAATACGGCTTGAGCGGCTTTCCAAATAGCCTCGAACGAATATTCAAAGCGCTGTATTGTGGCGTCGCGAACGATCGCATCACTGGGTATGGCGGCAAGCGCCTCAAGTGTCGCCAATGCGCGCTGAGCCGAGGCAAGGCGCTGGACTACATTGGCCATGCAATTCCCTCCCGGTCAATCGCAGCACGCAGCGCCGGCGCCGCGCTCGCATAATCAACCAGATCAACGCGAAACGGAACCTGCGACTCTTCAAGTGCTTCGCGCAAGTCGGCAAGATCCGACAGCGGTGCTGTCGTCTCAGTCCCCAATGCGATATCTATGTCGGACGTTCGCCGACTGTCACCGCGCGCGCGCGACCCAAACAATCGCACATTCAGTACGCCATTACGTCTGAACACCCGCGCGAGAACGCGCTCGATCTCGCGCCGATCTCGCGGATCAAGTGACAGGGTGGCAGGTAGTGGCACAGACGTCATGGCTTTATTTTACCTAGCCCACCCCGGCACGGGATGCGCCCATTTTTCGTCCGCCTATCCGGCGATGCGTGCCTCGCCGGCAAATGAGGGCAGCAATCGCCGTCTCACCATCCGCGACGGCAAGATCAGGCGTCCAACGTCAATAAAAGTGGTAGCCGCCGTACGCGGCACCTGCGCACGAGGGAGTGTCACTACGGTAAATGCAGCTTTGTTCGCCCAAACAGGCAGGCGATCGATGAGGTGGTGCATTGCAGCGCCGGACCAAGGCAACGATCGCCCTCTGCGACCTATAATCAGACGCAGATCCAATACCGACAAAGGAAACCCGCATGCCCGCCACCGCACCCCGCCACATCCGCCTGCTGATCCTCGGCTCCGGCCCCGCCGGCTATAGCGCCGCCGTCTATGCCGCGCGCGCCAACCTCAATCCGGTAATCATTACCGGCATGGCTCAGGGCGGGCAACTGATGACCACCACCGAGGTGGACAACTGGCCGGCGGATGCCGATGGCGTGCAGGGGCCGGAACTGATGGCGCGCTTTGAAAAGCACGCGACGCGCTTCAACACCGAACTGGTGTTCGATCACATTCATACCGCGCATTTGAAGGAAAAGCCCATCCGTCTGGTGGGTGACGCGGGCGAGTACACCTGCGATGCGTTGATCATTGCCACCGGGGCCTCCGCCCAGTATCTCGGCCTGCCTTCCGAAGAAGCGTTCTCCGGCAAAGGCGTCTCGGCGTGCGCGACCTGCGACGGCTTTTTCTATAAAAACAAACCCGTTGCGGTAATCGGCGGTGGCAACACGGCGGTCGAAGAGGCCCTATACCTCGCCAACATCGCCAGCCATGTCACCGTAGTGCATCGCCGCGACAAGTTTCGCTCCGAAAAGATTCTGGCCGACAAACTTTTCGAGAAAGAAAAGGCCGGCAAAGTGACCATCAAATGGCACCACACGCTGGACGAAGTGCTGGGCGACAAAACCGGCGTGACCGGTATGCGCATCAAGCACGCCCAGACCGGTGTGACTGAAGATATCGGCCTGATGGGGGTCTTCATCGCCATTGGCCACAAGCCGAACACGGACATCTTTGCCGGACAACTCGACATGGAAGGCGGCTATATCGTGACCCAGATGGGCCGCAGCGGCAATGCCACGGCGACCTCGGTCACGGGCGTGTTTGCTGCCGGTGACGTGCAGGACCACATCTATCGTCAGGCTGTCACCAGCGCCGGCACCGGCTGCATGGCGGCTCTCGATGCCGAGCGCTATCTCGATAGCCTGGGCCTCGCCGGCTAACGCGCCATGCCCGCCGGACGTTCCCGGCACAGGCTCAATGACCCGGAGCACAGCGACGATCTCGCGCACTTTCGCGCCGAGGTCGCCGATGTCCAGCCGCTGACGATTGATCGCGTACATCACGAGCCACCGGCCCCGCCCGCCTGGCCGCGCCATTCGCACCAAGATGCGCGCAACGCCCTCGCCGAGTCGCTGCATGGCGGCGACCTGCTGGACCTGCAACTCGAGGGCGGTGATGAAGCCGCGTGGTCTCGCGAGGGCGTTCCCCGCTCGGTGTTACGCGATCTGCGCCGGGGGCGTTGGGTACGTCAGGAAAAACTCGACCTGCATGGCATGAACCGCGATCAGGCGCGGCTGGCGACCGCAGAATTTCTGCGCGAGTGTCGCGCGCGCAGTCTGCGCTGCGTGCGCATTGTGCATGGCAAGGGCATCGGCTCGCCAGGGCGCGACCCGGTGCTGAAAAAGCTGGTGCAAGGCTGGCTGGTACAGCGGCGCGAGGTGCTGGCGTTTTGTCAGGCGCGTGCTGCCGAGGGCGGAGCCGGTGCGCTGGTATTGCTACTGAGCGCGAACTGAGCTTACAACCGAGCTTACTTCAGGCTGCTACCACTGCCGCTAGTGCCAAGAAGCGTCTTGATCTGCGCATCACGGGACAAGTCGTAGTCCACCGCGGCAGCAATGACGTTATCGTCGAGCCGTATTGCTTTCAGATTGACGAAAACACGCTTGCCGCTGTCGGTATAAGTTCCGGTGACAGCAACGCTGGCACTGTGGCGCTTGGCAATGTCACGTAGCTCGCGCGTGAGCATCAACTCGCCCTCGCTGCGTTTCATGAACAGTTGATTGCGCAGTTTGACCTCGATCACCTTGTAGCCCCCCTGCGTCAGCCGGCCGGAAATCTGCTCGGTCATCAGACGGCCAAGCGGGGACGAGTCCTCAAGGCTGTTGATATTGACGATGGTTGCGACCACCAATGGCGTAGAGGATGGCACAGTAGGCCGCAGTTGCTCCATCAGGGCATCAGCGGCGGCATAGTTGCTGGCCGTGATATCCGTCGCGGGTGGGGGCGTATAGACGGGCATAGCCGCCGGGGGCGGCCCCATCAGCGTTTCAAGGCAGCCGCTCACGAGCAAGGCAGCCACCAGTGTGGAGATCAGGCGCACCATCACATCTGCTTGCTAGTTGGCTTTGCCGGCTTGCCTGGGGGCGCGGGCGAGCCGACCAATTCCAAGGTACGTGCGGGCGGACCTTGCTTTTCAAGCGCCTTTGCCTCGTTGGCGGCCTTGGCCACCTCCGCCGTCTTGGGGCAGTGCTGGAAGACCGAGCACAGGGCCTGATCGTAGAGATGCTTGTCGGCATCGGTGATGTAATAGGCGTTGGAACTGCGCGAGAGAAAGCGCCGGCTATCGGTGATGGACACGGTGATAAACAGTTCGGTACGTGGCGTCTGCCCCGCGGCAAACTCGCTACGGAACCAATGCAAGGCATCGG
This sequence comes from Rhodocyclaceae bacterium, assembly GCA_016702335.1. GTDB lineage: Bacteria > Pseudomonadota > Gammaproteobacteria > Burkholderiales > Rhodocyclaceae > JADJEF01. The sequence goes on along the minus strand of JADJEF010000003.1, from coordinate 454,648 downwards.
GTACAACGGGTGACTGCGCGGGATTATCGACAGAGCCATCAATCACGTCGCGTATCGCCCATATTCCGGGGCCGAGTTCGACTGGCACTCCCGCATAGCGATATTGGGGACGATTGGCGGCAAAAACGATGGGCTGAACATCAATCTCAACCGTCAGCACGCCGCTGCTTCCCTTGGTTACCGGAGCCCCAAGTTTGACCAGACGCGTAATCAGCTGGTTGCGAAACACCCGGCTGAAGTCCGAAACAACTGCGGCAGGCTTCACATAGATAAGGCCGCATTTCTCGATGCCACCCTTGCACAGCTTGCCGTTCTTGAGCATGGACACCGCCGACTGACCGGCATCGTCGGCAATGCGCGCCCAGTGTTGCGCCGCCTGTAACTTGGCCTGCTCGGTCATGGGCGGATTTGCCGCCACGGGAACTTCGGAGTAGCTACTGGTGGTCATGCCGGCACCGGTTTGCACCGCAACCGGCACTGGCGGTGGCAGCGGTGGCAATGGGCGAGTGAGCACTGGCGCTTCGCGCTCCGGCAACGGGGCCGGCTCGGGCGAGGTTGTCGGCCACTTGAACGGCATGGCAACGCAGCCGGAAAGCGTGGCGCATAGCACTGCCAATCCGCCAAGGCGGACAAGATTCTGACAATACTGACTCAGTCTCGTGATCATCGAAGGCACTCTATACCTGCGCCTTTGCTCCGGGAGGCCAAAAAGAAGCGCAATCGCCACTTAATCTTCTTTTAATCCGATACCGGCAAACGGCGTGCTCCTCAAGCCACGCTTGAATCTCACGATGCCCCTGCGTTTACGCCGGATCGCCGTCCCGCCAGCGCCGACTTGCGGACTGGCGAGCTCAGACCGTCTCACCCTGGCGGTAACGCTCCAGCGTGGCCGCCGGCATGACCCGGTTGAACAGGAACGGGGCCAGCAATGTGGTCACCAACCCCATCAGCACCAGCGTCGAGAACATTACCGCGCCAATAAAGCCCTTTTGGTAGGCAATGCTCGCCACCACCAGTTCCATGATGCCGCGCCCGTTGAGCATGCAGCCCAGTCCCAGCGCCTCACGCGAGGACATACCCACCCAGCGCCCGCCGATCCAGCCAGCAAAGACCTTGGTCACGATCGACACACTCAGCACCGCCAGCACAAAGCCGATCTCTTCAATGGCGTCGACGTCAAATTTCAGGCCGATAAAGGCAAAGAAAACGGGCGCGAGAAAGCCGCCGGTAACGGACGCGAGCGTCTTTTTGAGCTCCTCGTAACGTGACGCCAGAAAGTGCCGCTTGTCAATCAGCAAGGCACCAAAGAACGCACCGATGACGAAGTGAAAACCCAAGGCTTCGCTGACACTACCGAAGCCCAGCACAAACAGCACGACGAGGCCGAACAAGGCCTCGGGACCAAATACGCCGATCAGGCGCTCGGGGATTGCGCTCACCGCGATGCCGAGCCGCTCCATGCCCAGCAGCACGCCATTGACCGCAAGCACCAACGCAAACAGCCCGGCCAGCTTCAACGCCGAGAGCATGCCCACGCTGAGAAACTCGCGCGCGGTCGGCTGCTCGGGCAAGGCTAAAACAACGCCCAGCACCAGCAGCGCCGCCACGTCGTTGAGGATGGCCGTGGCAACCGCGTAGTTGCCGATGCGCGAATCGAGAATCTGCATCGATTCAAGCATTTTTGCAGCCACGGGCAAGGCGGTGATCGACACGCACAAGCCCAGGAAAATGGTGCGCATCGGGTCGAGCTCGAAATACACGGCGACCGGCCATGCCCCCAGAAAGGGCACAAAAAACGAAAAGGCCGCCAAGGCCAGACCACGGCCGCGCATCGCACTGAAAATATCCGAGAAGCGCATCTCCAGCCCGGCGGCGAGAATGACCAGGAACACCGCCAGATCAGCAATGCCGGCCAACTGGCGATCCGGGTAGATCAAATTGAGGACGGAGGGGCCGAGCAGCACACCGGCGAGAATTTCCCCCACCACCTCGGGCTGGTTGTACTTGGCAAACAGCTTGCCGAACAAGCGTGCGACAACCACCAACACCAACAATGTGGTCAGCAGCGACATGTTTTACCGTTCGTAACCACAGAAATCGCCGGCACAACAGGGACCGGCGATGCGCCTTCTAGATGGCGGCTTCGTCGGTCTCGCCGGTACGGATACGAACAACACTTTCGACCGTCGTCACAAAAATCTTCCCGTCGCCGATCTTGCCGGTGCGCGCTGCCTTGACGATGGCATCAATGGCTGGCTCCACGGTAGCATCAGCAACAACGATTTCGATCTTGATCTTGGGCAGAAAGTCCACCACGTACTCGGCGCCACGGTACAGTTCGGTGTGTCCCTTCTGGCGACCGAAACCCTTGACCTCGGTCACCGTCAGGCCGGTAACACCCACCTCTGACAAGGCCTCGCGCACTTCGTCAAGTTTGAAGGGCTTGATGACAGCTTCGATCTTTTTCATTTCTGGCTTCCTGACTGGGTTCGTGGCGGGGTGAAGGTGCGCCGTCACACGGCGTCAACATAGCGGGATGTTATCGGATACCGCCAATCCTTGCCAAAACCGCGCTGCGTCACACGGACCCCTACCGGGGCCTGGCGGCGCTTGTATTCGTTGCGCTTGAGCATCGCAACGACGCGGATCACGTCCTCTGCCGGTAGCCCCCCGGCAATGATGGTCTGCGGTGATTCGTCGCGCTCCATATACGCGGCGATGATCGCATCAAGCACGTCGTACGCAGGCAAGCTGTCCTGATCGGTCTGGCCGGGCTTGAGTTCGGCGGACGGGGGGCGCGTGATGATATTGCCGGGAATTACCTCGCCCTGTGCATTCCGCCAATGACACAGGCGATACACGAAGGTCTTGAATACGTCCTTGATCACCGCAAAACCGCCCGCCATGTCGCCGTATAAGGTGGCATAGCCGACCGCCATCTCGCTCTTGTTGCCGGTGGTGAGCACGATGCGCCCGGTGCGATTGGACAAGGCCATCAGCAGCATGCCGCGAATGCGCGCCTGCAGATTTTCATCGGTGGTATCCCAGGCTGGCTTGGGGCCAAGCGGTGTCAGTAGCGGAGCGAGCGTACCGGCATAGGCCTCCATCAGCGGCCCGATGGCGATTTCGTCGTATTGCACACCCAAACGCCGGACCATTTCGCGCGAATCATCCAGACTCATTTGTGCCGTGTACGGCGAAGGCATCATGACTGCGCGCACCTTGTCGGCACCCAGCGCATCGACCGCAATCGCAAGCGTCAGCGCCGAATCGACGCCACCGGAAAGACCCAGTATCGCGCCCGGAAAACCATTCTTGCCCAGATAGTCGCGCACCCCGGTCTTGAGTGCACCATAGACTTCGGCTTCTACCGTGTCACGCGGCACCACCACACCTGACACCATGCCAAGAGGATCGATATCCACACAGACCACGGCCTCATCAAAGGCCGGCAACTGATGCGTCAATGCACCCGTGGCGTCGAGCACAAAGGAACCGCCATCAAACACCAGTTCATCCTGCCCACCGACGAGGTTGGCATAAACGATCGGGCAGGCAATCGCAGCGATGCGCTGGCGCAGAATGTCGTAGCGCCGGTGCTGCTTGTTCATATGGAACGGTGAGGCATTGAGCGTCAGCAAGACCTGCGCTCCCGCCGCCCGCGCACCCTCGGCGGCACCGGGTTCCCAGAGATCGGCACAGATGGCAAGGCCGCAGATCACGCCCTTGATCTCTACCAGACAGTGATTCTTGCCCGCCGTGAAGTAGCGTTCTTCGTCGAACACCTCATAGTTGGGCAGGCGCTGCTTGCGATAGGTGGCGCGCACTTCACCCTGCGCGAGATAGGACGCGGCGTTGTAACGATGACCGTCGCTGCCTTCGGGATGCCCCACAATCAATGGCAGCGGCGCTTGTACCGCCAAGGATCGAAGCGCCTGAGCGCAGGCACGAAAAAAGTCCTCGCGCAGCAGCAAGTCTTCCGGCGGATAGCCACACAGGGCAAGCTCCGGCGTCAGCAGCACATCCGCGCCTGCGGCATGGGCTTGATCGGCCGCTGCGAGGATGCGTTGCATGTTGCCGGCCAGATCGCCGACAACCACGTTGATCTGCGCTATGGCGACGCGCATCGGAGACTTCGCAGCCGCCCTTACTCAGAAGGCCGGTTTGTTCTCGGCATCTTTGTAGTTCTTCACGCCATCCATGATTTCGGTCTTGGCCTCTTCGATACCGACCCAGCCGTTAACTTTGACAAACTTGCCTGGCTCAAGATCCTTGTAGTGAGCAAAGAAATGCGCGATCTGGTCCAGCATGATTTGCGGCAGATCGCGTGCGCTCTCGACACTGGAGTACATTGGTGTTAGCTTATCTACGGGAACCGCCAACAGTTTGGCATCCTCGCCTGCTTCATCCGTCATCTTGAGCATACCGATCGGGCGGCAGCGAACCACCACGCCTGGAGGCAATGCAAACTGACTCACTACCAGAACATCCACAGGATCGCCATCGCCAGAGATGGTATGAGGAATGTAGCCGTAGTTGCACGGATAGTGCATGGCCGTAGACATGAAACGGTCCACAAAAATTGCGCCGGAGTCTTTATCGACCTCGTATTTGATCGGCTCGGAATGCATCGAAATTTCGATGATGACGTTGAAATCATTGGGCAAGTCCTTGCCCGACGGTACGCGATCCAGACCCATGGCGGCACTCCTTGTGGAAAGTGACCGATTATAGCCAGAGCGGCTTACTTCAAGCTTGTCCGATTCGGCACCCGACTCGACCCCACACGCCAGCGTTTGAGCAGCAGCGAATTGCTCACTACCGAAACGGAACTGGCGGCCATGGCCGCACCGGCAAGCATCGGATCAAGCCAGCCCATGGCTGCCGCAGGAATGCCGATGATGTTGTAGATAAAGGCAAAGAAAAGGTTCTGCCGGATTTTGCTCAGCGTGGCGCGGGAAAGCGAGATCGCGTCGGCCACACTCCCCAGATCGTTGCGCATCAATGTGATGTCGGCGGTTTTCATGGCCACGTCGGTACCCGCGCCCATGGCAAAGCTGACGCTGGCGGCCGCCAGCGCCGGCGCATCATTGATGCCGTCGCCCACCATGCCAATGCAGCGACCGGCAGCGCGCTCGGCTTCGACCACGGCCACCTTGTCAGCGGGCAGGAGCTGCCCCCGGATATCGCTGGCGTCGGTAATGCCGGCCTGATGCGCCATGGCACGCACGGTGGCCGGATTGTCGCCGCTGAGCACGAGCACACGCAGCCCCATTTGCTGCAAACGCGCGATCGCCGCCGGCGAACCGGGCCGCAGCGGGTCCGAAATGCCGATGAGACCGAGCATCTGGTCGCCCGCCGCCACCGCGACAACGCTGCACCCGACGTTGCCCAGATGCTCGGCACGTTCCTGCCACGGTGCGGTCACCGATGCCCACACCCAATCCAGCCGCCCGACACGCACGCTGTGACCGTCGACCGTGCCGCTGACACCTCTGCCCGACTCGTTAAGCACGTTTTCGGCGATCACCGTCGCAATGCCCAGCGCGCGCGCATGCTGGAGCAGCGCGCGCGCCAAGGGGTGCGTGGAACCCTGCTCCACGGCCGCCACGTAACGCCAAATCGCCGTATCACCAGCGCCGACTTGCGGAAAATCCCAATGCGTCACATGGGCATCGCCCAGGGTCAACGTACCGGTCTTGTCCACGGCCAGCACATCAAGTCTCTCGGCACGCTCCAGCGCTTCGGCATTTCTGATCAGGATACCGGCGCGGGCACCCTGCCCGCTACCGACCATGATCGCTGTCGGCGTCGCCAGCCCCAGCGCACACGGGCAGGCAATCACCAGCACGGCCACGGCATTGATCAGCGCCTGCGGAAAATCACCCAGCCACCACCAAACCCCAAACGTCAACAGCGCAATGCCCAGCACCACCGGCACGAAAATCGCCGAGAGTTGATCGGCCATGCGCTGCACCGGTGCCCGCGAGCCCTGGGCCGCCTCCACCATGCGGATGATCTGCACCAGCAGGGTATGGCTGCCGACGCCCTCGGCGCGACAGCGCAGCATGCCGTCGCCATTGATCGTGGCAGCAAAGACCTTGCTACCGGCCGATTTCGCCACCGGCAGGCTTTCACCGGTCAGCATCGCCTCGTTGATCGCCGACGCACCCGTAAGTACCTCGCCATCCACCGGTACGACCTCGCCGGCACGCACAACAATAATGTCACCGGGAATCAGCTTGCCTACCGGCACATCATCAATGACGGTGACGCCCTGGCGTTCGCGTTCAACGCGCGCGGTCTGGGGTTGCATGGCGACTAACTGCTCGATAGCTTCAGCCGTATGCGTTTTGGCGCGTGCCTCCAGCAGCTTGCCGAGCATGACCAGCGTGATCACCGCCGCCGCAGATTCGAAATACACATGCTGATGCTGCCAACCGGCGAGGGTGACCACCGTGCTATAGAGCCAGGCCATGGTCGTACCCAGTGCCACCAGTACATCCATATTGCCAGTGCCACCCCGCAAGGCTTTCCAGCCGCCCACATAAAAGCGCGCACCAACGACAAACTGCACCGGAGTCGCCAACGCCAGTTGCAGCCAGCGCGGGATTACGTCGGCATGAGCCTGTGCACCCAGCATGAAGGGCATTTGTGCGACCAGCGGAAGGGTCAGGGCCAGTGCCCACCAGAACATGCGCAGATCGGCGCGCAGGGCCGTCTCACGCGCTGCCTTTTCGTCGGCCCGCGTGTCTTCTGAAGACATCGTCGCCGAGTAGCCGCTGGTCGTCACCGAGGCGATCAGCCCCGGCACCGTCACGCGCGCCGCGTCGTAACGCACGTAGGCGCGCTCGGCCGCGAAGTTAACCACCGCCTGCACTCCGTCAATTGCATTGAGGTCGCGCTCGACGCGGCTCGCGCAGTTGGCACAGCGCAAGCCCCGGATGGCCAGTTCAACCGTTTCTTCCGGCACTTCAGACATGACACACCACACCTTCCCAGAGACGCCCGCCGAGCGTCGACGCATTGAGTAAGCCCCACACGCCAAAGCCACCGACAAACACACCCGCTGCCCAGCGCACCTGCGGATGCTGCACCACAGAACGAAAGCGTACCAGCAGCAAGCCCGCCAGCAAGAGATTGGGCAAGGTACCCAGGCCAAACGCCAACAAAGTAGCAGCACCTCGCCCGGCACTACCGGAAAGCAAAGCCAGCGCCAACACGCTGTAGACCATGCCGCAGGGCAGCCAACCCCAGAGCAAGCCCAGGGGAAAGGCCTGTGCGGGACCACGCACGGGCAAGAAGCGCCGGGTGGCCGGTTGAATCCGGCACCAGATTCCCTGCCCCAGACGTTCGACAATGGCCAGACTTTTCTGCACGCCAATGAGATAAAGCCCCAGCGCAATCATCATAAGATTGGCTACGACATACAGCGTCATTTGTACCGGGAGCGCGCCGTTGAGCAGCAGCCCGGCGCTGCCGATCGCGCCCATTAGCGCGCCTGCCAGGGAGTAACTCGTGATTCGGCCCAGGTTGTACGACAGATGAATCCGCCAGACGGGGCTACGTTTGACTCCGCCCGAAGGCATGTGGAAGCTAAGTGCCGACACAATGCCCCCGCACATGCCGGCGCAATGCACACCACCGAGCAAGCCAACGAGGAATACCGCGAAGAAACCGGAATCAGGCATGACCATATTTTCGCGTACTTGCGAGTCCTTCGGCGCTGCAGCGCACGAATCGCCGCTCTGCAGCGACTTTCGCGCAGCTAGTTTCCAAAGCGGCTAACTCTGCTTTCGGCGCTATTCGATGGATTCAGTCGCAAAAGATGTTCAGACTGATCCCGGGCATGGGGGTATGCGCCCTAGCGCTTCTCGGCCAACACCTTTTCGAGCAGTTCACGGGCACCTGCTTCATTACCTGACTCTTCGTAGGCCATTGCCAACTCAAGGGCAGATACGATAGCGGCGTCCTTGTTGGCGGGCGTCGGCGTCACCCTGGCCACACCCGTTGCTGGTGCCAACAGACTCTGGGCACTCGGCGGCTGCGCGGTCATCGGCTGCGCGGTCATCGGCTGCGCAGTCTTCGGCTGTATTGCATCGCCGAGCGAGCGCATACGCGCGGATCTGAAACGGTTGAGAAAGTCGCTCAGCGCACGTTGGTAGTCCGTACCATCCATTCTTCCAGCGTCACGCTCGGCGGCGAGATACTTCAGATACTGCCCTGGATCGTCACCTACCTCACTCCTGGTGCCGCCAACAGCTTCACTGCCGGCTTCCGGCGCCCGCGCAGGTACTTCGGGAGATCCGACCTCCGCCTGAGGCTTTGCAGGTTGAGCGCTCTCAACGGACTCAGGGGCTTCTGAAGCCGCCGTAGGCTGAGTCACAGTTATCTGTTCTTGAGGCACAACGGATTCCGCCATGGCCTGGGTCGCCGCCGGCGGCACGATGTCGATTCGAGAATGCATGCTCTCTTGCGGTACAGGGGCCGGCTCCCCGCTCGCTCCGGCTTCAGGCATTGCCGCAGTGGATTCAGCCTCGGTATCAGCGCTGGCGGATGGAGTCTCTGCCGACACGGCACCGGGCGAAGATTGCAGATCAGCAGTTGGTACACATTCTTCAGGTGTCACCGGGGCCGCGGCCGGCAATGCCACTTGCACGGGTTCGCCTGACGTGCCAGGTATATCCTTGGCCATCGTGCGTGTGTCGCCTGCAGGCTCAGGACGAGCCGACGCCATAACACGCCGCCGTGCCAGCGCGTGGTGAAGCAGCACCAAGCCCGCGCCCAACATTGCGGCAAATAGCGCGAACGCTGCCAGGGTAAGACGGTCGGGCCTGGACTCGAGCGCTTGTGCGTGACGAGCCGCTTGCTCGGCCTGTTGCGCAAGCAGCACCTCCCGCGCCGCCGTCGTAGCCTTGAGACGCTCGATGTCTCCAGATAGCTCGGCGACCCGGCCAGTCATTTCGGTGCGTAACTGGTCGTGAGCCGCAGTCACTTCGGTCACGCGCTCAAACGCCTCTGCCAACGTTGGTGCGGCTGGCTTTTGCTCAGGCGCTGCTGGCAAGGCGGAGGTGGTCGCAGACTTGACGGGAGCCGCCGCACTGGTCCCGCTGGCCGGAACCTTGAGTTCGGTGCCCGCTGGGAGCGGGATTTGGCCAATGGGTTCCCCACCCGCAAACACCGACGGATTCGCACGGGCGAACGCAAGGCGATAGGCATCCCGTGCCGCACGATCATCGGGATAAAGCATATGCGCCATGGCATTCAGGGTCGTCGGTGTCTTGATGACGATTGTCCCGCGATCACCTTGCTGTACGTATACCTTGCCTGCAACGGCCACCGGCTCGACAGCCCACCCTGTCACGGCCGTCAACCCGCTGGCGATCACAAGTGCGCGCCAAAGCCGCAGCGAATACCGCGTCATCAAACGTCTGGTGCTGGTGCTAGCTAATGCCATAGCCTCCCCCGATGGACAAAAATCCAATTGGCCTTTTGCTGGTGATTATGACGGAAGGAGCCGGGAAAATCCAAACCGCACAATCGGGCATTCTGGCAGCACCATCCCAAAGTGCCAATAAGCACGCGCCGCGTTCCGCAAGTCGGCGCTGGTGAGACGGCGGTTGCTGCTCAGATAACCTTCGAGTAGCGGGTACGCTGCCGGTCCTGACGCAGGTAACGGTCAAACACCATGGCGATGGCGCGTACCAGCATGCGTCCGCGCGGCAGGACGGTGATCCAACCCTCATCGATAGTGAGCAGACCGCCTTCCTGCATCGTCTGGAGTTCGGCAATTTCGTCCGCGAAATAGCTGCGGAAGTCGATCAGATGCGCAATCTCGACCGACTCGATCGAGAGCGAGAAATGGCACATCAGCGCCTGAATGATGCAGCGGCGCAGCAAGTCATCGGCAGTCAGCTCAATGCCACGCAGAACAGGCAGTTGGTCTTGGTCGAGCGCGTCGTAATACTCGTCCAGCGTCTTCACGTTCTGGCAATAGCTGGGGCCAACCTTGCCAATGGCCGAGACGCCAAACGCCATGAGATCAGCCTCGGCGTGCGTCGAGTAGCCCTGAAAGTTGCGGTGGAGCCGGCCCTGCCGCTGGGCGACCGCCAACTCATCGTCGGGCTTGGCGAAATGATCCATGCCGATGAAGACGTAGCCGGCTTCGGTCAGACGGCGTATGGCCAACTGCAAAATCTGCAGTTTGGCATCGGCCGAGGGCAAATCAGCCTCTTGAATACGACGCTGCGGCTTGGCCAGATTGGGCAGGTGGGCGTAGCTGTAGATCGACAGACGATCCGGATTTAGCTTGAGCACCTCATCGATCGAATGGTTGAAACTGATCACATTTTGCTTGGGCAAGCCGTAAATCAGATCGACCGACACGCCCTTGAAACCGAACTCACGGGCGGAATCAATCACCAGTTTGGTTTCTTCGAGCGACTGAATGCGATTGACCGCCTGCTGTACGCGCGGGTCGAAATCCTGCACGCCGACACTCATGCGATTGAAGCCAAGCTCGGCCAGTAACTTGACGGTCTCGCGATCCACCTTGCGCGGGTCAACTTCGATCGAATACTCACCATCCGGTAGCAGCCGGAAATGCTTGCGGATGAGATCCATCAACTGCCGCATCTCGTCGTGCGACAGGAAGGTTGGCGTGCCGCCGCCAAAATGCAGCTGGATGACATCGTGACTACCGTCGAGTTGCGCCGCCTGCATGGCCAACTCTTTACCCAAGTACTTGATATATTTAGCAGAACGACCGTGATCCTTGGTAATGATTTTGTTACAGGCGCAGTAGTAGCAAATCGTGTTGCAAAACGGTACGTGCACATATAATGAAAGCGGTCGACTGATGCCTCCGACCGTGCGCTTTTGCAACCACGAAACGTAGTCCCCGGCACCAAACGCCTCAACGAAACGGTCAGCCGTCGGGTACGAGGTGTACCGAGGCCCGTTGATGTCGAAACGACGGATCAACTGCGGGTCGAAGATCAGCTCTTGCGAACTGGCGGTGGGAAAGCGCATGGTGGCGGAAGAATGAGGCAAGTCACCAAACACGACTTTGACGCACATCAAAGGGTCTCTCGTTGTCTGCATCGTCCTTGGTAATTTGCATGCCCTCCTCACTTAAAGCCCATACAGAATGTACGGCTACTCACACGCCAACGCTCAAGGCGGCCTGCTCCCAGTGCGGCCTCAAAGAACTTTGCCTGCCTGTTGGCCTGAACCAAAGCGAGATTGAGCGCCTGGACAATCTGGTGGGTGATCGGCGCAAACTCAGGCGCGGCGAGCATCTCTACCGTACGGAAGATCACTTTGAAGCGATCTATGCGATCAAGACCGGCTTCTTCAAAACCGATCTACTGACCGAAGATGGTCGCGATCAGGTCACCGGCTTCCAAATGACGGGTGATCTGCTTGGGCTCGACGGCATCAGTGCCGACAAACATAGCTGCAACGCGGTGGCGCTTGAGGACAGCGAAGTCTGCCCGATACCCTTCGCGAACCTTGAGCACTTCGCCAGTGAAATTCGCTCGCTGCAAAGCCACTTCCACCGATTAATGAGCCGAGAAATCGTACGTGACCAGGGGGTCATGATGTTGCTCGGGAAAATGCGTGCCGAAGAACGCCTGGCAGCATTTCTGCTCAACCTGTCGCAACGTTTCAATTCGCGCGGATTCTCGCCGGCGGAATTTCATCTGCGCATGACGCGCGATGAAATAGGTTCCTACCTGGGCATGAAACTGGAGACAGTAAGCCGTTGCTTTTCACGCTTCCAGGACGAGGGCTTGATCTCGGTGCAGCAGAAGCACATCCGACTGCTCGACATTCCACGACTCAAGGCCCTGATGTCGCGCTGAGAGCGTACTGGCGACGCCCGGTCGCCGCCACGATGCCGCCGCTCAGGACTTCAGCACACCGACATCAAGACGCGAGAACCAGTCGATAAAACGGCGCACATTCTCGCCCTGATAAATTGCCCCGTGTTGCGGACACAGCATGTCGATGTCCATTGAAGCCACGCGCGAACACCAGTCATTCTTGGCCTTGTTTGACCCCATCCAGCGCCGATGGAACCCCTCGGCGTGACGAATGTGCTGATCGAAATTCTCGACGAACAGGGTATCTTCACCGGGCGGGAGCAAGGCGGCCCCGACATCCCCCGAGAAAAGAATTTTCGCCTTGGGGTCATACAACTGATGGTTGCCTGCCGAATGCAGATAGTGCGCCGGCACCGTCTGTAACCGGTGTCCTCCCAGCATGACGTCCATGCCGTTATCAGGAATCGGGATAAAGGTCTCGTCAGTGCCACCAAAATGGGGCACAAAACTCGCCCACAGCCAACTGATGTAGCACTTGATCTTGGGATTGAACTCGATCCAGAGGGAGAGTGAGGAAATAATGTCCGGGTCCTGATGCGAAGCAAAAATGCGATCAAGCCGGCGCGGATCATAGACGGTGCTCAGCGCAGAAAACACCGCCGGGAATACCTCGTTGCCGCCCGGATCCAGAAGAAGGGCTTCGTCGCCGTGAACCACCAGATACTCGTTGGTATCGATCAGGTAGTTGGGGCGCTCCGGGTCACGTACGATAGCGATCCACTTGTGTTCGCCGTCCTCGAAAATTGTCCGTGCCGTCTTCATCCCGCCATCTCCTCGGTTTGGTGCTTGGTCAATGCCGCCAGGGACTGCTGGATGTCCCCGATGGTCTTTTCAAAATCACTGGATACCTGCATCAGCGACGTAGAAAAACTGCCGCCGTAGGCCGCCTCAATTTTTGCAGAACGCGCCAGTACACTACCCAGTTCAACCAGTTGCGCCGTCGAATCGATCATCGAGCGCAAGCGCCGACTGACGCCATGCATCTGTGCCTGCCGATCAGCAAGGGATTCGGCATGGCGCTCACGCAGCAGTTGCTCGACAATTCGCCGGCCTTCGCCCTTGCTGGTCTTGAGCGTCAATTCCAGCGATCGATTGACACGCGCTTGCTTGAGCAAGGCGGTTACGGTCGAGGTGCTCCCATAGGTCATCGCACGGAGCGCCTCCATCTGGGTTTGCAGATCTGTCGCAAACCGGCGGAGTTCATTCGAGAGCACCCCGAACCCCAAGGCTGACTGCCCCGCACGCTTGGCCAAAAAAATCGCATTCATGGCCATTAGATTGATCTTGAACGCCGTGGCAACAACGCGCTTGATCTCTTCACTGATACGCACGATGCGCCGTAATTCTTTCCCGGCATTTTCGTTGTCGTGCATGGTCTCCTCCAGGATGGTTTTGAGCAGTCGAGCGCGAGCTTGCTGCCTATCATCGGGAGATTAGCAAGTTTTTTCTCTCATGGGCGCACCCCATAGAAAGTTGCTCGCTGAATGACTGGTTCTCGACTTCGGTCGCCGAATTTTCCATAATCCGAACGACGACCTGCCGTAACGATCAGCGTTCCCGGCAGGTCGATATTTTTTTGCTTTGGAGCTTTGATGAGCGCACGCATTCTTGATGGAAACGCCCTCTCCGCGACGGTCCGAGGGCAACTTGCCGAACGTGCTGCCGCCTTGACGGCGCGCGGCACAGCACCTTGCCTCGCCGTAATTTTGGTTGGCGAAGACCCCGCCTCTGCCGTCTATGTCCGCAACAAGGTGGCGGGCTGCGAGAAGGCCGGCATTCGTTCGCTCAAGTTCACCTATGGCCTCGACGCGCGCCAAGATGAGGTGATGGCGCGCATCGCCGAACTCAATGCCGACCCCTTGGTGCATGGCATTCTCGTGCAGTTGCCGTTGCCCAAGCATTTCGATGCCGAGGCCGTGCTCGAGGCGATTTTGCCCGATAAGGACGTCGATGGCTTTCACGCGGAAAACATCGGCGCGCTCGCGCAAGGCAATCCCCGCTTCATTCCCTGCACACCTTATGGCGTCATGCAGATGCTTAAAAGCGAAGAGGTACCTCTAAAGGGGGCAGAAGTCGTTATCGTCGGCCGCAGCAATATTGTCGGCAAGCCGATGGCGCTTCTGCTTCTCAGTGAAAGCGCTACCGTGACTGTCTGCCATTCGCAATCAAGAGATTTGGCCTTGCATACCCGACGCGCCGACATTTTGGTGGCTGCGGTTGGCCGGCCGAAGATGATCACCGGCGACATGATCAAGCCGGGTGCCACTGTGATTGATGTAGGCATCAATCGTACGGCTGACGGCAAACTCTGTGGCGATGTCGATTTCGAGACAGCCAAGGAAGTGGCCGGGTTGATTACGCCGGTGCCGGGCGGCGTTGGCCCCATGACCATCACCATGTTGCTTACTAACACCCTTGAGTCTGCCGAGCGCGCGGCAGCAGGAGCCTGAAATGAACGCCAAGTACGCCAAGCCGCTGGTCGGCATCGTGATGGGATCGGATTCGGACTGGCCGATCATGAAAGCCGCCGCCGACGTTCTCAAGGAGTTCGACGTGCCCTACGAGGCGCGCGTGGTGTCAGCCCATCGCACCCCCGACCTGCTTTTCGATTACGCCGCCGTGGCTGAAGAGCGCGACCTGCGCGCCATCATCGCCGGGGCCGGCGGGGCCGCTCACTTGCCCGGCATGCTGGCCTCCAAAACCATCGTGCCGATTCTCGGTGTGCCCGTACCCTCCAAGCACCTGAAGGGCCTGGACTCGCTGCTTTCCATCGTGCAGATGCCGCGCGGCGTACCGGTATCAACCTTTGCCATCGGCGAAGCAGGTGCGGCGAATGCCGCGCTCACTGCCATTGCCATCATTGCCACCGCGAACGACGATCTGGGTCGCGAACTTGCCGTCAAGCTCAACGCCTTTCGCGCCCGCCAGACCGAGAAGGTCCTGGGCATGACGCTGACTGACGATTAAGCATGCGCACCTACCGCTTTCGCCTGCTCAACGTCTTTGCCCAGACAACCCTGGGGGGCAATCCGCTCGCAGTCTTTGAGGATGGCCAAGGCCTTTCAGACGCCGAGATGCAGGCATTGGCGCTGCAATTCAACCTCTCCGAGACCACCTTTATCCTGCCAGCGACGCTGCCGGAAGCAAATGCCTGTGTCCGAATTTTTACGCCCACATTCGAGATGCCCTTCGCCGGTCACCCGACCCTGGGTAGCGCGCAGGTCGTGCGTGCGCTGGGCCTGGGTGACCAGGCGCTGAGTTTGGAAATGCGTGCCGGGTTGATTCCTGTAGTCAGCACTGCTGACCAATCCGACACCTGGACTTTGCGCGCGAATACGCCCACTCATCGCAGGCCCGATGCCACCCGCGCCGAAATCGCCAGTGCCCTTTCGCTCAGCGAGAACGACCTTATCGGCGAGCCGCTCTGGGTTGACACCGGCAGCGATCAACTGGTGGTGCCGTTGATATCGCCTGACGCTGTAGCCCGCTGCGCGGCCAGTGCCGAGCTGATGGCGAAGCACTGCGGCAATGGAGAGCGCGCCATGGTCTATGTGTTTGCTCCTGACGGCCCACCGCGCGATGGCATACAACAGGCGCAGGTGCGTTTTTTCTTCCCGAAGAATGGCTCGCCCTGCGAAGATCCCGGTACAGGTTCTGCTTGCGCCAACTTGGGCGGCTATCTTCTGGCCACAGAAACTCCCCTGCCCCAGCGCTGGCAACTAGCCCAAGGGACTGCCATCAGCAAACCCTGCCAACTTCAGCTTCACGTCAACGCGCAACGAGAGATTTTCGTCAGCGGGCGCGTTGTTGAACTCGGACACGGCGAAATACGACTTCCCGAGCAGACCCCATGACCACCTTCGATACCGGCTCAATCAAGAACTTTCTTACCAGCCTGCAAGACCGCATCGTCGGCGAACTGGAGCGCTTTGACGGGCAAAGTTTTCGCACGGATTCGTGGGATCGCCCCGCCGGCGGCGGTGGTATTTCGCGCCTCCTTGAAGAAGGTGATTTTTTCGAGCGTGGCGGCGTCAATTTTTCACACGTGATGGGCGACAAGCTGCCGCCCTCGGCCACCGCGCATCGACCCGAACTGGCGGGCCGCCGCTGGGAAGCCATGGGCGTGTCGCTGGTAATGCATCCGCGCAACCCCTACTGCCCGACAGCGCACATGAACGTGCGCTTTTTTGTCGCGCAACCGACCGACGACACCAGCGAACCGGTCTGGTGGTTTGGCGGCGGCATGGACATGACCCCCTACTACGGCGATAGCGACGATGCCCGCCATTTTCACCAAACCTGCCATGACGCATTAGTGCCGTTTGGTTCCGATGTCTATCCGCGCTACAAGAAATGGTGCGATGAGTATTTTTTTCTCAAACACCGGAATGAGGCCCGCGGTGTGGGCGGTGTGTTCTTCGACGATCTCAACGAGGGCGGCTTCGAGCGCTGCTATGGACTGATGCAGTCCGTGGGCAATGCCTTCATTCATGCCTACCTGCCTATTTTGGCGCACCAACGCGACAAGGCGTATGGCGAGCGGGAGCGGGACTTTCAGGCCTACCGGCGTGGGCGCTACGTGGAATTCAATCTGGTCTGGGACCGAGGCACCTTGTTCGGTCTGCAGTCAGGCGGACGCACCGAATCCATTCTCATGTCGCTGCCACCCATCGTCAAGTGGCGCTATGACTGGCAACCGGAGCCCGGCAGCCCGGAGGCTACGCTGTACAGCGAGTTCCTGCCGCCACGCGACTGGCTGGCCTGAGCCGGCCCTAAATCGCCGTCCTGCCAGCGCCGACTTGCGGATCATGGGCTGAGAAATGGGCCTCCATGCTCGCCAATAGGCCTGCATCCGCCGGCTCAGTCAGCCGCATCGTGTGCAGACCAAATCTCTGTGCCTCAGCAGCTATGCGCTCGTGGCTGACAAAGGTCGGCGTGTTCCGCCAGTAGGCCAGCCCAAGGTGACCGATCATCGCAGCAAAATGGCGTACCCCCTCGCTGCTGGTCAAGGTAATGGCATCCAGCGAGTTTCCCTGCCACAAGCGTATCAGCGGTGCCGGATCGAGGGTGGGCCGCGAACGCCGGTAACAGGTCAGGTAATCCACCTGAGCTCCACGGGCACTCAAGGTTTCTCCCAGTAACTCGCGCCCACCATCACCCCGGCAAATCAGGATTCGCCAGCCCCGCACATCGCTCAGCGGCGGCATGGCCAACAGGCTTTCCGAATCAAAGCGCTCTTGCGGTGCAATGATCTTGCCCACCCCATAGCGCGCCAAGGCAGCCTCACTCGAACGCCCCATGCCCGCCGCAGTCGTTTCGATGGGCCAAGACCGATGCCGCAACATAACGGAAAGCGCGTGCTCAACGGCGTTAGGGCTGACGAAGACCACCAATTGATAGCTGTCGAGCGCAATCGCCCTGTCCAGGAGCGGCGTGACATCCTCGACCGGACTGATCGCCAAAACCGGGTAACGCACGGCAATCGCCCCCCTGTCGGCCAGTTCCGCGCACAAGTGGCCGGCCTGCTCGGCAGGTCGAGTGACCACCACGTGACGCCCCGCCAACGCAGACATGCCAGGCAAGCCTAGTTGAAGGGGTGGGCGAGCGACGCGAGGATTTCTTCGGCACCCTGCTCGCGCAATCGCTCAGCCAACTGCAAACCCAGTGCCTCTGGCGCATTGGCTGGCCCAGAGAGTTCAGCACGGGCCATCTGAGTGCCATCGGGGTGAGCGACAAAACCGCGAATCGAGAGTTGCTCGTTGTCGAGCAGGGCATAGGCTCCCAGCGGCACCTCGCAACTGCCTGCCAGTGCGCGCGAGACGGCACGCTCAGCACGCACACAAAGGTCTGTCGCCGAGTGATTCAGCGGGGCCAACCACGCTGCCAGTTCCGGGCGCGCGGCACAAATTTCGATGCCAATCGCCCCTTGCCCGACCGCCGGCAAACTGACCTCGGCGGGAATGACCGCACGAATACGCTCGCCCAGCCCCAGCCGCTTGAGGCCGGCGGCGGCAAGAATGATGGCATCGAACTGGCCCTCATCGAGCTTGCGCAAACGCGTATCAAGATTGCCGCGCAGCGGTGACACCGAGAGATACGGATACTGCGCCCGCAGTTGCGCTTCACGGCGCAAGCTTGAGGTTCCCACCACTGCCCCCGGCGGCAGATCGTCGAGGCTGCCGTAGCGATTGGATACCAGCGCATCCAGCGGCACCTCGCGCTCACCGATCGCCGCGAGCAAGAACTCCGGTGCCAGTTCCATCGGCACGTCTTTCATGGAGTGCACCGCCAGATCAGCCTCACCCGCCAGCAAAGCGGTTTCCAGCTCCTTGATGAACAGACCCTTGCCACCGATCTTGGCGAGCGGACGATCCAGAATCTGGTCGCCGCGCGTGGTCATGCCCAGAAGCTCGACCGAACACTGAGGGTACTGCGCTTGCAGCTGCGCGCGAACATGCTCGGCCTGCCAAAGTGCAAGGCGCGACTCGCGCGTCGCGATGACTAATCGTTGTGGATGGCTTGCAGGGTTCGTGGCAATGGTCATTGGACACCGTGGCTCGAAAGAACCGCAAGCTGATTTGTTTGGTCGGGGTGAGAGGATTCGAACCTCCGACCCCTGCGTCCCGAACGCAGTGCTCTACCAGGCTGAGCCACACCCCGACAAACTATTCACGCCATGCGATCGCTTGCGCACTCGCCGGCCTGTGCAGCTAGGCAAAGACTCGGGAAATCACGACTGTCTATGCACTGCAAAGTCGGCGAATTCTAGCAGCCTTTGCCTGAATTTTGAATCCGGAAGACTGCTCAGAGCCTCTTTCGCGCTCGCAGCTTCTCGCGCACCGTGCTGCATGGCGGCATCGAGCGCGCCCGTGGCCTTGACCGCCGCCAACACCTCTGGGAACTTTGCTTTGTCGGCATTTTCTATGGCGGCACGCACGTGACCCGCCCATGGCTCTGATCCACCTTGCATGACGTGAATCAAGGGCAGCGTAAGTTTACCTTCAGCCAGGTCGTCACCCAGATGCTTGCCGGTTTCAGTTTCGTCGCCCGAGTAATCAAGCACATCATCGACGATCTGGAATGCCGTGCCCAGATGCATGCCGTAGGCAGCGACCCCTGCCTCGATTTGCGGAGTCGATCCCGCCAAGATTGCGCCCAGACGCCCGGCCGCCTCAAACAGCTTGGCGGTCTTGTAACGAATGACGGTGAGATAGCCATCTACATCAACATCCGCGTTGCGGATGTTCATCAACTGCAGCACTTCGCCCTCGGCGATTACGTTGGTGGCATCGGCGAGCACCTGCATGACACGCATGTTGTTCAGGCCCACCATCATCTGAAACGCACGCGAGTACAGGAAATCGCCGACCAACACGCTGGCGGCATTGCCAAACTCGGCGTTTGCCGTCCGGCGCCCACGGCGCAAGGTGGACTCGTCAACCACATCATCGTGCAGCAGCGTCGCCGTGTGAATAAATTCCACGACCGCTGCCAGATCGCAGTGGGCATTGCCCTGATAACCACAAGCTCGCGCTGCCATCAGCACCAATGCCGGCCGCATACGCTTGCCTCCGGCCGAGATGATGTACTCGGCCACTTGGCGCACCAAGACCACGTCGGAATGCAAAGATTTACGAATAACCGCGTCGACGGCCAGCATATCCTGGTCGATCAGCGCATAGAGCGGGTTAGCGATCACTGTGATTGGAGAAGCGACAAAAACGCGTAGATGTTAGGGTGCGTCCGCAGCCACGTCAATTTGCCAGCGAACATACACAGTGGCTTCGCCTATACTCATCGCCTGAATAAAAACTGAAGCCTTTGATTTAGAACATATTGCACATGAACACCCCTGCTAACTCCCCCAAAAGCTGGTCCGGACGGTTCTCCGAACCTGTGTCTGAACTGGTCAAACGCTACACCGCTTCTGTCGATTTTGATCAGCGCATGTGGCAGCAGGACATTCGTGGCTCGCTGGCGCATGCGCGTATGTTGGCGGCGCAGAAGATCATTTCGCCCGGGGATCTGTCCGCCATTGAGCGGGGTATGGCCCAGATCACCCAGGAAATTGAATCCGCCGACTTCCATTGGAATCTCGACGACGAAGATGTGCACCTGAACATCGAGAAGCGCCTGACGGCTTTGGTCGGCGATGCGGGCAAGCGACTGCATACCGGTCGCTCACGTAATGATCAGGTGGCCACCGACATACGTCTTTGGTTGCGTGACGCGATCGACGAAATTCATGGCCTGCTGGGTGACCTGCAAGGCGCACTGATCGATCTTGCACATACCCATGCTGAAACTCCTCTGCCAGGTTTTACCCACTTGCAGGTCGCTCAGCCCGTGACCTTTGGGCACCATTTGCTGGCCTACGTGGAAATGCTGCAGCGTGATCGTGAGCGCTTAACGGATTGCCGCAAGCGTGTCAATCGCCTTCCACTCGGGGCAGCGGCACTGGCGGGCACGACCTTCCCGATCGATCGTCATGCCGTGGCCGAAGAACTCGGCTTCGAAGCCGTATGCGAAAACTCGCTCGATGCAGTTTCTGATCGTGATTTTGCCATTGAGTTTTGTGCCGCCGCCGCGCTGGTGATGACCCATATTTCACGCTTCTCGGAAGAGCTGATCCTGTGGATGAGCCCGCGCGTGGGCTTTATCGATCTGGCAGACCGTTTTTGCACTGGCTCATCGATCATGCCGCAAAAGAAGAACCCGGATGTGCCCGAGCTTGCCCGCGGCAAGACAGGGCGAGTCAATGGCCATCTCGTCGGTCTGCTTACCCTGATGAAGGGCCAGCCCCTGGCCTACAACAAAGACAATCAGGAAGACAAGGAACCCTTGTTCGATACCGCCGACACCTTGCGCGACACGTTGCGTATTTTTGCGGACATGGTGCCGGGCATCAAGGTCAAGCCAGAAGCCATGCGTGCCGCGTTGCGTCAGGGCTATGCCACCGCCACCGACCTTGCCGATTATCTGGTCAAAAAAGGACTGCCCTTCCGGGATGCCCACGAAGCGGTGGCGCTGGCCACGAAAGAATGCGAGCGTCGTGGCTGTGATATCGCCGAATTGTCCCTGGACGATCTGCGCCAGTTTTCACCCTTGGTCGGTGACGACGTGTTCGCCGTGCTGACCGTCGAGGGCTCACTGGCGGCACGCAACCATTTTGGCGGCACCGCCCCGACGCAAGTACGCGCCGCGATCGAGCGAGCGCGCGCGCGGCTGAACAAATAAATACTTTTCTTTCATGGCCAATCCGGAGCGCATCGGCAAGTACGAAATCCTGAGCAAGTTGGGTGAAGGTGCCACCTCGGCGGTCTATCTGGGCTTTGATTCGTTTGCCAATCGCCAGGTGGCAATCAAGCTGATATTTCCCGAAATCCTGCGCGACAAGGAAAAGGGCCGTCTGTACCGACACTTGCTGGTGACCGAAGCGTCGCTCGCGGGAAAACTGTCGCACCCACATATCGTTCAAATCTTCGATGCCATCATCGACGAGGAACAGAGCTACATTGTCATGGAGTACGTCGCCGGGGGCACGCTGGAGCCGTATTGCACGCCCAGCACCCTGCTGCCCATCGATCGCGTGGTCGAGATTATCTTCAAGGCCACGCGGGCGCTTGATTACGCGCAGCGTCTTGGCATTACCCACCGCGACATCAAACCAGCCAATATTCTGATCGCACAGGAAGGCGGTTTGGCCGGCAAATCAGGGGGTGATATCAAGATCTCGGACTTCGGTGCCGCGTTGATGACCGGTAACGACCAGACGCAAACTCAGGTGGCTGGCGTCGGTTCGCCTGCCTACATGTCGCCCCAACAGGTACGTGAGCAGTCCCTGAACCATCAGACCGATATTTACTCGCTGGGTATCGTGACGTACCAATTGCTCACCGGGCGACTGCCGTTTCAGGCGGGCAGCAACTACGCCGTGATTTATCAAATCTGTAACGTGGACCCGCCGGCACCGTCCACGTTTCGCACCGATGTACCACCCAGCCTCGACGCAATTGTCGCGCGCGCCATGCAGCGCGAACTCGATGCGCGCTACCAAACCTGGGAAGAGTTCGCTCACGATTTGGCCCAGGCTTTTCGCAATAAGCAATTGGCGGCCATGCATAAAGAATTTCCCGACAGCGAGAAATTCGAAACTCTGCGCGAACTCGATTTCTTTATCGACTTCTCCGACGTCGAGATCTGGGAAGCAGTGCGTTTCTCGCGCTGGGAAATTGTTACTCCAAACACCCTGATCATGAAAGACGGAGAACCGGGCGACTCGTTTTCTTTCATTATCGAAGGCGAGGCGGAGGCCACCAAGCATTCCGTCGTTCTGGGTCTGCTGCACCCAGGCGACTGCTTTGGCGAAATGGCCGTGAGCGGCCGCGACAAGCGCATTCGTGGTGCCAACGTAACAAGCCTCACCACAGCGAAGATCGTCAGCATTAGCGGAGAAGCCCTCAGAAATGCCTCAGAAGGCTGCCGGATGCGCTTCTATCAAGAATTTCTGCACGTCATTTCCGGCCGCCTTGACACCGCTAACGAGCGGCTGTCCAGCCTCTGACCTGACGGTGCCCTCACCCCCGCGCAATCGCCGCCCTTCCAGCGCCGACTTGGGGATGCACGCCTGTGACCTTGTAGATCGTCAGTGCCGGCGGCCGGCGTTCGCTTTATTTGGCAGCGGCGATCAAGGGCTCCAACTGCTTTTGTAACTCGCCCGACTGATACATCTCGGTCATGATATCGCTGCCACCAACGAACTCCCCCTGCACATACAGCTGGGGAATGGTCGGCCAGTTAGCATAGTCCTTGATGCCCTGACGCACGTCGGCATCGGCCAGGACGTTCACTGCGACAAAGTCTTTGACGCCGCACGACTGAAGAATTTGCACGGCCCGCGAAGAGAACCCGCACTGGGGAAACTGCGGCGTACCCTTCATGTACAGCACTACCGGGTTGCCGGTCACGGTTTGATGAATTTTTTGTTGCGCGTCCATACGTTTTGCCTCGAGAAGTAAGTAATTAACTTGAGTAAATTTGTCGGGCAATTTTACCGGGCCGGACGCAGGCGGGTCAAGTCGTTCAGTTCCGCTGCGCTGAAGCCCGCCGCCAGCCGTGAGGGGATGTTCATCGGCGTCTGCGGCCAAGGTCCCTGATATTGGACAATCAGCTCACGAAACGCCAACTCTGGTTCAAGCCCGCGCTCATTGCAAAGCTGTCTGAACCAGCCATCGCCAAGACGAACATGATCTTCTTCGTCATGGAGAATGACCTCGAGCACACGTACGGCAGCCTCGTCACCAGCCTCAGCCAATTTGCGCTGAATAGGCGGAGTGGCATCAAGTCCCCGCGCCTCGAGCAAACGGGGCACCATGGCCATGCGCGCCAAGACATCGTGCGCAGTTCTTGCCGCCATTTGCCAAAGACCCGCATGCGCCGGGAAGTCGCCATAGTCGTAACCGAGCGTCTGCAGGTGCGCACGCAGCATTTCAAAATGACGCGCCTCGTCCGCGGCTACCCGCAGCCAATCGAGGTAATACCGTGTCGGCATGCCGTCGAAGCGCAGCGCGTGATCCAGTGCCAAATCGACCGCCGCATACTCAATGTGGGCGATCGAGTGCAGCAAGGCAGCGCGACCACTCGCCGTGCTCGAACGGCGGCGCGGCACCTTGTCGGGTGTCACCAGTTCGAGGCGGGAAAACTCGCCGCGCTCGGCGTCACGGCAAAAAAACCGTGAAAACTCAACGTCGGCAGGAGCATCCGCCCACGTCGGCAGCAGCGCTGACAGTTCGCCCATCGCCGACATTTTCGCGCATGGCGTGGCTGCTCCCAACGCTAACGCCGCGATCGCACCCACCCCGCCCACAGTAACTGAATGCATCCTGCTGCTTCCAAAACACACAAAGTGCGATTCTCGCCTGAATACGGAGCGAGTATTCGCCATTGCTTTTGCATCGATATTGACCAAACTCGGCGATTCCTGCGACACTGCTGCAAATCTTCACGCCTGCAATCATGCCCCCAGATACGGTCATCGTTCCCTCACGCTTCATCGATCGCTTGCGTAACGGCGGTATCGAAGTGGGCGACAGCGAGGAAACCCGGCTCGCCAAGTCACTGCTCATGCTCGCCACCGGGCTCACCAGCATGGCGGCCATGCTCTGGGTGGCACTGTACTGGGCTATGGGTCCGCAGTTCTCCAGCACCTTGCCTTTCCTGTTTCAACTGCTGCTGGCCGGTAACATCATCCTTTACGCACTGTCGCGAAATTTCGATTTTTTCCAGGTTTCGCAGTTGGGCATGTTCCTCTTTCTGCCCTTCATCGCCCAGTGGTCGATTGGCAATTTCATCTCGTCCAGCGGGGTCGTGCTCTGGGGCTTGCTGGCTCCAATTGGTGCCCTGCTCTGCTTTGGCGTGAGTCAATCACTGGGCTGGTTCATTGCTTGGGCTGTTTTGACCGCGCTGACCGGAGCGGCTGACTACTATCTGGCAACTCTTGCGCTCAAACCAGGGGCCGTATTTGGCAATGTGCCCATCCCTACCGCCATCGTCTTTTTTGCGCTCAACTTCATTGCGGTAGCGACGATCATTTACTTGCTCCTGCGCCACTCGATCACCGAAAGGCGCAAGACCCAGGATGTTCTCGAACACGCCCACCAGCGCCTCAGCGAAGAGCAGGAACGATCTGAGAAACTGTTGCTCAACATTTTGCCCGGGCCCGTCGCCGAACGTCTCAAGTCGTCCGACCAAACCATCGCCGATGGCTTTTCCGATGTCACCGTCATGTTTGCCGACATCGTGAATTTCACCCAAGTGGCGGGCAACATGACGCCCTCGCAAGTGTTCACCATGCTCAATCGCATCTTTTCTGCCTTTGACGAACTGGCCGAGCGCTTTGAGGTCGAAAAAATCAAGACCATCGGCGATGCCTACATGGTGGCCGGCGGTATCAACCAGAGCGCCGAGAACTACACCGGCGGTATCGTGGATATGGCCATCGCCATGCGCGACTTGCTGGCACGGGACTTCTCGATCAACGCCTCAAAACTTCAGATACGCATCGGGATCGGTACCGGCCCGGTCGTCGCCGGTGTCGTGGGGAAAAAGAAGTTCATTTATGACCTGTGGGGCGACACTGTGAATCTGGCCAGCCGCCTGACCTCGGAGTGTAACCCTGGCGACATTCAGTGTGACTCAGCCACCCACGATCGTCTTAAAGGCATGTTCGAATTCAGTGACGTCACCATACTCCCCCTCAAGGGCAAGGGTGCTCTAGCCACGTATCGTATCGCCGGCAGGCGTCGAGCGCACTCAGTCGGCGCGCTGTAAAGCAAACCTGACCTGACCGGGCGTGTTCTCACAAAGCGCCAGCGCATAGTGAGCCGAGGCGGCCAACCGTGCCGCCTGATACAGCCCGATGCCCAGCCCGTTGCGTGAATCAATCGGCCGCAGGAACAGATTGTTGGCGATGTCCAGTGGAACTGGCTCACCATCGTCCGCGACCTCCAAAGTAACGCCACTGATTGCATCGACCCGGTTGCGCACCTGCGTCGCTGAAATGCGCATGCGCAGTTCAGGTTGCCGTGCCCGTTTATCGGCACCATTGGCAATCAGATTGTCCAGCACACAGGAAAACACCGCTTCCGGGATCAACATGTTTGAGTCCTGCTCATCAACCACGAAAGTCAGCCAGGGCTGTGCGCCATAGCGATCACACACCGCCCGCCACCAATCGTCCAAGCGCACCAAATTATCCGGTGGCTCATCGGCCGGCGTTCGCAGACGTTCCAGTGTCGTGGCCAGGCGTGTACTGATGGCGGGCAACTGTCGGCGCATGAGAAACCGAAACGCCTCCGACTCGCTTTCCCCGGAATTTTCGGCCGCATAGATCAATGTTTGCATGGATTGCAGCAGGTTTTTCACGTCATGGGTCAGGCGGGCACCCGTCTCGTGCACCGCACGCAGATACGACAGTTCACGCAAGCGTTGTGCCCGCTGCTTGTCGGCATAAAACTCGGCAAGAAGTTGAGTGAGCAGATTGACATGCAAAACCACCGAGGGGGGGAGCGGATACCGAGTGTACAAATGCACCTCCGATTCCGGATGCCGAAAACTTGTCCGCTCGCCACTCGGTCGGCCAACCAAACCCGATGCCCGCGAGTTTTCGCTGAGCTTCCATTCCAGACCTCGAATCCACACGACCCGCTCTGCCAGATCCGCGCAAGCCGCTGCAAAAAATCGTTCCGGGTTTTCTTCCCGCTGGTTCAGATCGGCCAATGCCTGTAACCACTCCTGAGCCGGCATGCCGATTGATGCCAGGTAACGCGAAAACAGGCTCTGCAGGCCAGAAAAGCCGAAATGCGGGCTCCATAGCCAGCCCAACAAGGCCAAAAATCCGGCCAGTGCAAACAGGCTTTGCACCAGGGCAGATAGATACGAGAGCTTGAACAGGAACATGCTCGCCAGCGTCCCGAGTACCAACACACTGAGCAGCAATACCAGAAGCAAACTATTGACCAGATCGAGCACCTCGGAATCGGCGGTCTGGACACGCCCCGTTGCCAACGCGAACACGGCCACCAGCATCAGCGGCAGGCACCACAAGCAGATCTGGCGAACGGATTCGATCACCACCGCTTCGGGTACCGCACTGGGCAAGGCAAACACCAATAGACCAATCGCCAGATACGCCAGCGCCATTAGGTAACTGAAGCGCAGGCGCAGCGAGCCTGCCAGCAACACCTTGCCACCCACCACACCGGCGAGCAGTACCGTCCACAGCACCAGCACCCAGGCATTGAGTGAAAAGGTCGCCATCACGACAGCCACCCCCATGATCATCACCGAATTGCCTGACAACTCCCGGTTGCGCTCAATGATCGGTTGCCAAAGGATGAACAGGCCAAGGTGCGTAACAAAGAGGATGCGCAGGGCCACCGCGCCAGGGGGCTCCAGAAACATCAGGTACAGCAAGCCAAGCATGGCTGTGAAGATGAGCGAGTGAAAGCGCCCGAGATTTTGCTGTAGCCAATCAGCCCGAGCCCTGCCGCCACTGGTAGGGATTGAGGACAGGCTGGACTCACGGAGGTTTCTCGACATCATTGGCCGGATTCTAGTCGGGGGCACGGACGTCGCCGGTGTCACTATGTCGTCATTACAACCCCCCGATGTGACGAGTTTTCGACACAAGGTGTCGAGTTACTGACGAAAGCCCTCACGAAAACGACTCAAACAGCCCGGAATCCACGAATTCCGCCTCACCATTGCCTGGCACAATGTGTGCTTAGTAACGTATAGCAAATTTACAAACCGGAGAAAATCATGCGTTCCAAGCAATCTGGCTTCACCCTCATCGAAATCGCGATTGTCCTGGTCATCGTCGGCCTGCTGCTCGGCGGCGTGCTCAAGGGGCAGGAGCTGATCAATAGTGCAAAGGTCAAGAATATGGCGACCGACTTCCGCAATATTCCGCTGTTTATTTACGGCTATCAGGATAAGTTCAAGGCGTTGCCTGGCGACGACTCTTCGGTAGCGACCACCCACTTGGGTGCAACTGTAAATGGCGTAACCGTCGTTGCGGCAACCACACCGGCAAGTAGCCAAGGAAACGGGGTTATCAACGGGGCGTGGAATTCAGCAACCCAGACAGATGAGTCGATTCTTTTTTGGCAACATGTGCGACTTGCTGGTTTGGCTGCGGGTGTAACAACAGCGCCTACCGCTGCAAACATTCTCGATTTTCTGCCGAAGAATGCTGATGGCGGATTCATCGGCATTACCAGCGGGTCAAACACCCCGGTAACAGGGCTGGCGGGCACGTACATTGTTTGCTCAACCAGCATTTTAGGTAAGTACGTCAAGCAACTTGATGTAACGATGGACGATGGCAACACAGAAACGGGTTCAGTACGCGCCATTGCTAACGTCACTGCACTCAACGCAACAGTTGTCGCGGCAGCAGCTGTAGCAAGCACAGCTATTGTGGATGCAACCTCCTACACGGTTTGTATGTCGTTGTAAGCAACTCAGCACCAAACCAGAAAGAAGCCCGCTTCGGCGGGCTTTTTCATTTCCAGAAGTCCCAATCGCCGTCTCACCAGCGCCGACTTGCGGAACGGCGTCGATACAGCGGTGGCATAATCGCCACAACTCCTACAGCATGACCGCGATGAACCATCTTTCTTTGGGGCGCCAGGTCCTCGACATTGAGGCCGAAGCGCTCAGTACCCTTTCCCGACGCCTTGACGACAGTTTCTCGCAGGCCGTGAATCTGATTATGGCCAGTCATGGGCGCGTGGTGGTCAGTGGCTTGGGAAAAACCGGCCATATCGCCCGCAAGATTGCGGCTACCCTCGCCAGCACCGGCACCCCCGCCTACTTCGTTCACGCCGCCGAGGCCGTTCATGGCGATCTGGGCATGATTACCGGCGAGGATGTGCTGATCGCCATCTCGAACTCCGGCGAAGGGGATGAACTCCTCACCATTGTTCCCGTGTTCAAACGCCAGGGCGGGCGGCTCATCTCGATAACCGGCAACCCGCAATCCTCGCTGGCGCTTGAGGCCGACGTACATCTTGACGCCCACGTTGACAAAGAAGCCTGCCCGCTGAATCTAGCCCCTACCGCAAGCACCACGGCCGCACTGGCGCTGGGCGATGCGCTCGCTGTGGCCCTTCTGGAAGCACGTGGCTTTGGCCCCACCGACTTCGCCCGCTCGCACCCCGGCGGCTCCCTTGGGCGCAAACTGCTCACCCATGTCAAAGACGTAATGCGGACGGATGTCCCTGAAGTCGCCCCCACGCTGCCGGTGCCCGAGGCGCTAACGGCCATGACCGCCGGCGGCCTGGGCATGGTGGTGGTAATGACTGCTGAGGGCAATGTCGCCGGCATCTTCACCGACGGTGACCTGCGCCGAGCCATGGGCAAGCTAGGTGACCTGCGACAAACGCCCGTCGCCGAGGTCATGACCCGCGGCCCGCGCACCATCACTGCTGAACGGCTGGCCGTTGAGGCGGTGGAAATGATGGAGCGGCACAAGATCAATCAACTCGTGGTGCTCGATGCAACAGGCAAGTTGGCGGGTGCCCTGAACATGCATGACCTGTTCCGCGCCAAGGTAGTATGACCATGACACACCTATGCGCGCACTGAAAAAAACCGCTTCGCTGGCGCTGATGGGGTTTGATGTCGATGGCGTATTGACCGACGGCACGCTCTACTTCGGCCCTGGCGGCGACGAACTCAAGGCATTTTCCAGCCTAGATGGTCACGGCATCAAGTTGCTGCGGCAGGTGGGCATCGAGGTGGTCATCATTAGCGGCCGGCAATCGCGGGCGTTGGAACTGCGCGCGCAGAATCTGGGTGTCACCGAATTGCACATGGCGGTGGAAGACAAACTGGGTTGCCTGCGCGCCCTGCTCGCTCAACGCACGCTGGGGCTTGCGCAAGCGGGCTACATGGGCGACGACGTGGTCGATCTGGAAATACTCACCGCCTGCGGCTTTTCTGCGACCGTTGCCGATGGCCACCCGGAAGTACGCCGCCATGTGGATTTTGTCAGCCGCCTGGGCGGCGGCAAGGGCGCCGTACGTGAGGTCTGCGACCTTATTCTGAAGTCACAGGGAAAATCAGCGTGAGCGTTCGCTCATTCAATTGGCTTCCGGTTATTTTGCTGATTGCTCTGGCGGCACTGAGCTTTTGGCTTGATCGCGTCGTGCAAGAAAAGAGCGTGAAGCCGCAAACTCCCAACACGGGCGTAGACTTTTGGGCGGACAGTTTCACCGTCAAGAGCTTCGGGCCGGACGGCAAATTGAAAAGCACCCTGAGCGCCAGTCGGCTCACCCATGAAAGTTCCGACGACAGCAGCACGTTACTCACGCCCAAGATCAATACCGCGCGCGCGCCGTCAATGACGATCACGGCGGATCGCGCTCTGGCCAGCAGCGGCGCTGAAAGCGTGGAGTTCATCGGCAATGTCAAACTTGATCGCACCGCCGCAGGGGGAAAGAATGCAGGAAAGGGCCCGCTGCGTGTGCGTACCGAGCGCATGCTCGTCCATCCCGACATTGAACTCGCAGAAGGCCGTGCCGCCGTGCGTATCGAACAGAATGGCAGCGTCGTGAATGCGGGCAGCTACCGCATCGATGGCCGCACAGGAGTTTCGGTGCTCGAAGGCCGCGTGCGCGCCACCCTCCCCCCCAGCAAACCTTGACGCCCCTGCCCATCATGACTTCGTTCCATCGCACTATCTTTGTCGTACTGGCTTGCACGCTCACCATGGGCCAGGCCCTCGCCGAGCGTGCTGACCGGCAAAAACCTGTGGAACTGGAAGCCGATCGAGTCACGGTGGATGACAAGTCGCAATCACAGATTTTCGACGGTGCGGTCAATCTGGTTCAAGGCACATTGCAGTTGAAGGCCGCCCGACTTGAGGTAACACAGGATGGTTCTGGCTTTCAACGCGGTACCGCACAGGGGGATAGCAAAGCTCAGGCGTGGTTCAAGCAGAAGCGCGAAGGCCGCACTGACTATGTTGAAGGTCAGGCTGACAAGATCGTGCACGACAGCAAGAACGAAATCACCGAGTTCATCGGCAAAGCGCAGGTAAAAAATGGGGCCGATGAAGTCAGCGGGCCGTACATTCGTTACGACGCCAAGTCGCAAAGCTACCTGGTGAACAACCTCGATGCCACCGGCAAGCCCACCGCACCGGAAGCCTCGGGGGGGCGTGTGCGCGCGGTGATTCAGCCAAAAACCGATCCGTCGCCAGTGAGCGCTCCTGCCACACCCTGAGCACGCGCCGGCGCGCGAACGCGTCCAAGCGTCGCGCCGAGGGCTTCCACATAGCCAGCCGGCACGCCCTCCATAGCGACCGGACAACCTGCTAAAGGGTGGGCCTATTTTCACGGGGCTGCGGCGCCCCAAATTATTTGTGCATTGCACAAATTTTTCCTTGACAGCGCGCTTCGGGAGGCTACACTTCTGCTTATGTTGCATCGCAACATTCACACAAATTCACCCCCACCCTACTCAGGAGATTTGCCATGTCATTCCCCGCCGAAAAACTTCTCGCGGTACACCAAGCCAACGTCACTCTGGCGTTCAATATCGCCAATACCTTCATGTCCGGCACCGAGCAACTGCTTGCCCTGAATCTGCGCACCGCCCGCAGCGCACTCGAAAACAGTCTCGAAACGTCGCGTAGCGTGATGTCGGGCAAAACGCCGACTGACTTGCTTGACCTGCCCAGCAGCCTGGGCCACCCAGTTCTGGAAACGACTCTGGGCTACCTGCGAAGCATCTACGACATTCAGTTGCAGACCGCCGAAGAACTCGCCGCGCTCACCGGAAACCCAGCGCGATGCATTCAACAAGAACCTTTTCTCGGCGCTCGACAGCGTTGCCGAGAGCGGCCCTGCCGGTTCTGACGTCGCTATTTCCGCAGTCAAGTCGGCTTTCGCCGCCGCCAACTCGGCCTATGACAACCTGAGCAAGGCCACACGCCAGGCCGCCGATCTGGCCGAGGCGAATGTCGAAGCGGCGACCCGCGCGACCGCCAAGCCGGCGCGTCCGGCAGCGAGCGCAAGCAAGAACCGCAAGGCCGCTTGAGCTTTTTTCCTGTGCAGCCTTCTAAGCCGGCCCTCCTGGACCGGCTTTTTTTGGCACCCAAAGTACGGAAAGGGTGCCGCTAATCCGCAAGTCGGCGCTGGCAACACGGCGATGCAGGCCGCCTACAGCCGCCGCAAACGCTCGCCGGCCGCCACCAGGGTCGCATCCGTCTTTGCAAAACACAGGCGCACAACGCGCGGCGTCTGCGCCGGGTCGACAACCGGATCAAACGCCGACACCGGAATCGCTGCCACCCCCGCTTCCTTGGTCAGCCACACGGCGAATTCCGTATCGGGCAGATCACTGATGGCGCTGTAGTCGAGCAACTGAAAATAGGTCGCGTGGCAAGGCAGGACACGAAGGCGCGATCCTGCGAGTTGCGTCCGCAGTGCATCTCGCCGCTGCTGATAGAACGCTGGCAGCTCATCAGCAAACTCAGGGTAGCGCTGCATGAAATCGGCGAGCGCGCACTGCATCGGGTGATTGACCACAAATACGATGAACTGGTGCGCCTTGCGAAACTCCGCCATGAGCGCGCGTGGGGCCAGACAGTAACCGATCTTCCATCCGGTCACGTGGTAGGTCTTGCCAAAGCTGGAAACTACAAAAGCCCGCTCGCGCAGGCCCGGCAGGCGCGCGACGCTCTCATGTCGCCCCGCGCTGGGGCCGTCCGTATAGATCATGTGTTCGTACACCTCGTCACTCAGTACCAGCACATCCGTCGGACGCAGCAGCTCATCAAGCCGGGCCATATCCTCGGCAGTCCACACGGTTCCTGCCGGATTCAGCGGCGTGTTGAGCACGATCATGCGCGTGCGTGGCGACAGAAGTGCCGCCAACTGGGCGAAATCAGGCCGATAGTCCGGATGCCCCAAGCGCGCAAATACCGGCGTACCGCCATTGAGCTCGATTGCCGGTGCGTAGGAATCGTACGCCGGCGAAAACAGAATCACCTCGTCACCCGGGCGTACGCAGGCGGCAATGGCGGTATAGATCGCTTGGGTCGCCCCGGCGGTCACGGTCACCTCCTCACCCACATCGTACGATGCCCCGTAGAGCCGCCCGACCTTCTCGGCAATCGCCTCACGCAGCGCGAGCACACCCGCCAGCACCGCGTATTGATTGGCCCCGGCGTGCAAGTGATGCGTCACCCGCTCCAGCAATTGCGGCGCAGGAGAAAAGTCAGGAAAGCCCTGTGACAGATTGATCGCCCCGGTCTCACTGGCCAAGCGCGACATGACCGTGAATATGGTGGTTCCGACCCTGGGCAGTCGCGATGGCAGGACCAGTGAGCTCATAGCGCAATCCTCACGATAAACATGCGCTACATTGTGCCCGTAAGTGCCGGAGACGGATAAACTCAAAATAAACCTGATTCACCTGGAACCAACCGAACGGAACCATTTAGCGAGCACCCCATGCAAATCATCGAATCCCCCGCCCTGAGCGCACCGAACGGAAAATCAGCACGCGTGATTGTCGTATCCGGCCGTATTGATCAAAGCACCGCCGATCTCTTTGACAAAGCGCTCAAACCATTTCTCGACACCTGCCGCAACGGTGAGGCACCGTTGATCATCGATTTTTCCGGCGTTGACTACATCAGCAGCGTGGGCTTGCGCGTACTCATGCTGGCCTCACGGCAAGTCAAGTCGCAAAGTGGTCGCATCGCCATTGCCGCCCTGACCCCGGTAGTGGCCGAGGTTTTCCAGATCAGTCGATTTAATCTTGTCTTCCAGGTGTTCGCGACGCCAGACGCCGCGGCGGCGGCCCTATCAGTATGAAAGTCCGGTTTTGGGGTACTCGCGGATCGATTCCGGTCTCGATCACCGCGACTGACATCCGCGCCAAGCTGATCGCTGCGCTCATTGCCTCACGCGATCGTGCCTTCCACCATCGCGATGACATCGAAGCCTTTATCGACGGGCTCGGCTTTGATGTGGCCGGCAGCTTCGGCGGCCATTCCAGTTGCGTGCAGCTCATCACCGGGCATCCCGAGCACGTCATTCTCGATTTGGGCAGCGGTGCTCGCCCTCTTGGCCAGGCCATGCTCGACCACTTTGGCCCGGGCGTACCGCAAACCTACCATGTGTTCATGTCCCATTTGCACTGGGACCACATCATGGGCTTTCCATTCTTTGCCCCGGTCTATATTCCCGGCAACCGGGTGGTGATTCACAGTTGTCACCGCGACGTCGAGCGGGCCTTCCGGCGCCAACAGGCGGAACCGTCTTTTCCGGTGCGCTTTGACCAACTGGCCGCCGAGGTGCGCTTTGAGGTGCATGCGCCCGATACTGATATCAACGTGGCGGGCATGACGGCGCGGGCGCGACTGCAACAGCACTCGGGCGATTCCTACGGCTGGGCCTTTACCGCCCACGGCAAGCGCGTGGTCTATGCCACCGACTCCGAGCACGATGTCGGCAATGTCCAGCAGCGCGCCGAGGTTATCGAGTTTTTCCGCGACGCCGATCTGGTCATCTTCGATGCCATGTATTCGCTGGCGGAAAGCGTCTCGGTCAAGGCCGACTGGGGGCACTCGTCCAACGTCATCGGGGTCGAGTTGTGCCAGGCGGCGAAGGTGCGCCAACTGATGCTGTTTCACCATGAACCCGCGCACGACGACACGCGGATTGCCGGCATCCTCGCCGAGACCCGACGCTACGAGGAAATCAGCCGTGAAGACCAGCCGCTGGAAGTCTTCGCCGCCTACGACGGACTGGTTCACCCGCTCTGACTTTCATGCAGTCACGCTCGATGCACCCTAGAGGATGAAATTTTTCAGCTTCGCGTTCCATCAAGGCAGCAAACTAAGCCCCCCCACCCCAACCCCGCCCCGGGGCGGGGCTATTGATTGGCTCGCTGCGCTCGATATCACACACCACCCAGCCTGTATTTCACGTTAACCGCCATGCTTGAGCATCTGCAGCGGCTGTTCACCTTTGGTGCCGGCCGCCCCTTGGCCATGGCGCTGCTGGCGGTGCTGATCGGGCTCAATGTGGTCAGCGAACACGACATCGCCTCGGCCGACGCGCCAGGCATCGCTGATACGGCCCTGCGCGTCGTGGGCTCGCCGTTTCGAGAAACTCGTCAATGGTGGTTTGATGGGTATCAGCTGATCTCACCACGACAACCCGCGCACAGTCCCGTCACCATTGTCGAGATCGACGAAGCCAGCCTGCATGAAATCGGGCAGTGGCCATGGCCGCGCAATCGTATGGCCAAGCTGATTGATGTCATCGGCGCACACACGCCCGCCGCCGTCGGCCTGGACATCTACATGCCCGAAGCGGATGGCACCTCACCGGGTAAAGTCGCTGACAATCTCCCGCCCGAGCAAGGCACGCTGGCCGCGCAACTACGCCGTTTGCCCAGCCATGACGAGCAACTGGCGGCGGCATTGCGTCGCGTCCCCAGCGTGTTGGGTGCCGCCGGATTCGATTTTCAGAGCATTTCCACCAGCGCCGGAATGCGCACCCGTCCACTGGTCGTGAAGGGGCCGGACCCGCTCTCGGTAGTGCGCCGCTACCCGTGGGTGCTCGCGAGTCTGCCGGAACTGCAAGCGGCTGCCGCCGGACAGGCCTTGCTTTCGGTCGATCTGTCGGAAAACATCGTCCGGCGCATTCCGTTGGTAGTGTCGATCAACGACCAGCTGACCTCAGGCCTGGCCATGGAAATGCTGCGCGTGGCCACCAATTCAAGCGCCATCGAATTGCTGACCAGTCCGCAGTCCATTGACCATGTCACCGTCGCCGATCTGACGGTACCGACCCAACCCAACGGCGATATCTGGCTCCACTTTGCCCGCGAGCAAGCAGGGGTTGGGCGCACGGTCTCGGCGGCCAAGGTGCTCGCCGGGCAAGCCGACCCTGACTTGCTGACTGGCAAGCTGGTGTTGATCGGATTGACCGGCTACGGCCTCGCCGATCGCCGGGTCACCGCATTGCGAGAGAACGTGCCCGGTATTGAAATTCAGGCGCAGGTCATTGAATCCTTGTTCGAAGGCCGCGTACTCACCCGCCCCTGGTGGATCAAGACCAGCGAAATGCTGGCGCTGGTGCTCTTCGGCGCGTTCTTCGTTTATGTCGTGCCCCGAGCCTCGGCCTGGCTGATGCTGGGTTTCCTCGGCGTGAGCACCGGCGTGGGGCATTGGGCATTTCTTGACCACGCACTGCTTGTGGATGGTGCCGCCGCCGTACTGACGCTACCGCTGGTATTCGGCAGCCTGATGGTGAGTTCCACCATCGAGGTGCGCCAGCGCAATCGGACCCTCGCCGCCGAGCAGCAGCAGCTCAAAGATCAGGCGCTGGTGGTTGCCGGCGAACTTTCTGCGGCGCGGCGCATTCAGCTCGGCTCATTGCCGCGCCCGGAAAAAGTCCTTAACGGCGAGACGCGTTTTGGTCTGGCCGCCTTCATGGAGCCGGCGCGCGACGTGGGTGGCGATCTCTACGACTTTTTCATGATTGACGAACGACGCCTGTGCTTCATCGTTGGCGACGTATCCGGCAAAGGCCTGCCGGCCAGCCTGTTCATGGCGGTGACCAAAACCCTGACGCAGACCATTGCCCGCCATGTCGATGCCCCGCCCGGACGCATCGCCGAACTCGCCAATGAGGCTCTGGTCGCGGAAAATCCGGAAAATCTTTTTGTTACCGTCGTGCTTGGCATTCTCGACGTCAATAGCGGCGCACTGGCCTTGGTCAATGCCGGCCACGATGCTCCCTTGCGCCGCCGCGCCACAGGCGAGGTAGATCATCTGGAAAGCCCACCCGACGCCGGCGGGCCGCCCCTGTGCATGATGGATGCGTTCCCCTACGGGACGCAGTACGAGCAGTTGCAGCCGGGTGACACGCTATGTCTGATCACGGATGGCGTCACGGAAGCCATGAGTCCGGGCGGCGCGATCTACGGCAGTGAGCGAATGTTCGGCGTCATTGCGCAGAGCGCGACGCCTGGCGCACAGGGCCTCATCGACGAGTTGCGGGCCGATGTCGCGGTGCATGTCGCCGGGGCAGAACCCTCGGACGACATGACCCTGCTGGTGATTCAATGGACGCCGCCGGTCAGCTGACCGGCGGCAGTTCGGTGATCAGCGAATACTGATCTCGACGCGGCGGTTACGTGCCTCGGCGACTTCATCCGCGGTGGCCACCACCGGCTCACGCTCACCACGACCGGCGACCTCCATGCTCGCCGCTTTGATGCCATCACCGCTCAGAATGTCGCGCACCGCCTCTGCGCGCCTTTTGGACAGCTCGTCGTTACCTTCCAGCTTGCCCACCCGATCGGTATGCCCGATGACGGTAATTTCAGGGGCAGGCCGCTTGCTCAATTCAGCCTTGATGGCCGCGATGACGGGCGCGGATTCGGGGGTCAATTCTGCCGCCGAGCCAGTCGCGAAGTTCACCACAAACGACACCGGGCGCGGCGGTGTTGCGCCGAGCACGCTACCGTAGCGCGCCTGCACGCCCTCGGCACTTTCCTGACGCGGGGTAATGGCGCCGCCCTTGACCACTTCGGCGCCGGCATAGGCGGTGTCCAGCACTTTCTCGCCGGCTGCACTGCGCACGACTACCGCACCCACCTTGCCATCGGGGTCGGGCAACAGCACGACACGATCGGGCGACGCATCACAACCGATGCCGGGTTGTGCGGCCGACCAACTACCGGTGCGCAGGCAACTGCCAAAGCCGGAACGCACCGGGTTGCCGCTGCTATCGACCAGATACCCCGAAACAGCCTGCGCTGACGCCATGCCTGCGGCGAGCAACGAAGATGTAGCGCACAGCGCCATCGCAAGCGGACGCAACCTCATGTCACTCACCATCGCCCGCTTCCAGCACAAACTCGGTGCCACGCACGCCCAAGGTCACACTCGGCGAGGAGAAACGCACCGCATCCGGGTTGGCCTTGGCGATCTTTCCGGAAATGACGGACAGCGTGCCTTTTTTGATACTGGCATCAACGACCCCGGCATGAGTGGTCGAATTGAAGCTGAATTTGTTCAGATCGAGCACGGAGTTCGCTCCTGCCGACAGCATCGTGTTGTCGCGCAAGGTGATGCCGACCGCGCCATCGGGCCCGGTCACAATGCGATCCTTGGCTTCCACCGAGGTGCCCACGCTGGCGGGCAGTTTCTGGCCGGCGCGCTCAATGGTCGCGGCCCCTTTGCTGGTCTTGATAATGCCGGCCACCTCGCCGGCTACCGCCACCGGCACGCCGGCAAAAACGCTTGCCGTCAGGGAAAAAGCCACGAGTGTTTTACGTAATGTCGTCATTTCATCTCCTTCACGATTGAACAGCCTAGCCAACTCATCTAATCTTGGCGCTGACAAAACCGACCGTCGGTCCTGATGACACTCTCCAAGCGATCTTTGAATGTGCCCGCGCGCTTTGCGTCGCTCGCCGAGTTACTCGCCCCGCTCGCCACCAAATTGCGAGTCGATGCGGTCTCACGCGACGCGACGGCTTCCACTTTACTGCGTGCGCAAACCGTCGTGGAAGAATTGTTCGCCAACAGCATTCATCACGGCTATCAGGGCGAATCCAACCAACTAGTCTGGCTGGACATCTGCCCTGACGAGCGCCAGCTGCAAATCATCTACGCCGACGCGGCTGAGCCCTACGACCCGCTGGCCGATCTGGTCTCCGCCACGCCGGTCATTGATGATGCCGGGCATGCCAGCCGTCTTGGCGGCGCGGGCCGACATCTCGTCGCGGAGCTTCCCGACCGCTGCCACTACCGGCGGCGGGAAGGCCGTAACGAACTGGTCTGCGAGTTCGACTGGCGGGCTTGAGCGCCCGTCGCTGGCTTAGCCGAGAGCAAGCAACTCGACTTCAAAAACCAGGGTGGCATTGGGCGGAATAACCCCGCCAGCACCGCGAGCGCCATAACCAAGCGCGGGCGGAATGGTGAGCTTGCGCTTGCCGCCGATCTTCATGCCCTGCACGCCTTCGTCCCAGCCGGCGATCACCTGGCGCTGACCAAGGCCAAACTCAAAGGGATCGTCACGATCCTTGCTCGAATCAAACTTGGTGCCCTTACTTCCGTTATTGTCAAGCCAGCCGGTGTAGTGCACCGTGACGTACTGGCCTGATTGCGCCGTGTCGCCAGCGCCGACTTCCAGTTCCTCGATGATCAAACCGCTGTCTGTGGTGATGCTGCTCATTGCACTTCCTCTCCTGTTGAAAATTCTGTATCGGCGACCTCCAGTACCCTCAGCAGGCACGAAGTATCGCGTTCGCCCTGACCCCTGGCCTGAGCCGCATTCAATTGCTGGCACACGCTGCTTGCTACGGGCAGCGGCACCCCGAGTTTGACCGCTTCGCCGAGCAGCAGGCCGAAATCTTTCTGATGCAAGCGGGACATGACGCCCGCCTGAAAATCGCGCTCCGCCATGCGTCCGCCGAATACCTCCAGCACCCGCGAAGCGCCCGAGCCGCCCATCATGGCCTGCCGCACCTTGGCAAAATCGACACCGGCAGCGTCGGCCAGATGCGCCGCCTCGGCACAGGCCTCAATGGCGGCCACCATTACCATCTGGTTGCAGGCCTTGGCCACCTGCCCGGCCCCGGCCTCGCCAACGCGCACCCAGCGCTTGCCGATGACGCCGAAAATCTGTTCCAGCGTCGGCTCCAGTGCGGCGCTCCCGCCCCACATGATCGCCAGCGAGGCGGCTTGCGCCCCCGCCGAACCGCCCGAGACCGGGGCATCGACGAAGTCAATGCCGCGCTCGCGATAGCGCGCGGCAATGCGCCGCGCGCAACTGGGCGAAATAGTGGAGAAGTCGATATGCAGGCCGCCGTGCGGCAAGCCGTGGATGAGTCCGCCCTCGCCCAAGGCCACGCCCTCGACGTCAGCATCGGCAAAAACATTGGTACACACAATCGGACAATCGCGCGCCAGTGCTTGTGGCGATTCATGCCGCGTCGCACCCGAGGCAATCGCCAAGTCGGTGCTGACAGGACGGCGACTCCAGACGTGCAGTTCATGCCCGGCCTTGATCAGGTGTTCGACCATGGGGCGACCCATGGCGCCCAGGCCTATGAAGCCGATCTTCATGGCGTTACGGAGCCGATCTTCACGCCTCGGGGGTGCTCATCTTTTCCAGCATCATCAGTGCCGAGATCGAATCGTTCTCGCCCATGCCGCTGCCGACCAGTGCATTGAACACCTGCCCCGTCGCGGCCGCCGCCGGCAGCATCAGACCCATGCGATGCGCTTCTTCCATGACAATGCGCAAATCCTTCTGGTGCATCCACGCCTTGAAGCCGGGCTTGAAATTGCGATCAAGCATGCGCTGGCCATGGTTCTCGAGAATCTTCGAGTAGGCAAAACCGCCGAGCAGCGCCTCGCGCACCTTGCCCGCATCGACGCCACTCTTGGTGGCGAAGTTGAAGGCCTCGGCCACGGCCAGTACGCCAACGCCAGTGAGTATCTGGTTACAAGCCTTGGCTACCTGACCAGCACCGCTGTCGCCAATCAGCGTGACCGACTTGCCCATCTTGTCGAACAGCGGTTTGACCTTCTCGAACACCTCGGCCTTGCCGCCGACCATGATGGTCAGTGCGGCGTTGATGGCACCCGTTTCGCCGCCGGACACCGGCGCATCGAGAAACTCAATGCCTTTCTCGCCCAAGCGCTGCGCGATAGTGCGGGCGGCATTGGGGTTGATGGTGGACATATCGACCACAATCAGTCCGGGCTTGGCACCCTCGGCAATGCCATCCAGACCCAGACAGACGGCCTCCACATCCGGCGCATCGGCGACCATGGTGATGACCACATCGGAGTGGCGGGCGACTTCGGCGGCGCTGACGTGCGCCTTGGCGTTGACTCGGGCAAAGGGCTGCAGCGTATCGGCACGGCGCGCCCACAGGTGCAGCGCGTGCCCGGCCTTTTCCAGATGCAGGGCGAGCGGACGGCCCATCAGGCCGAGTCCTATAAATCCGACGTTCATTCAGGTCTCCTTGGTGGCGATGGCTTTTTGGATCAGGGGAATCAAAGGTTCGGGCAAGCGCACGCGACCGGAAAGGGCAAAGGTCCGGGCGGCTTCCGACATTTTCTTCCAGGTCTTGCGGATGATGACCAGCCATTTTTCTTCATCGTAATCCGGCTTGCTGCCGGCAAAGGGCAGCATGTAGTGCTCGATAAAGACCAGCGCGGCGACGTCCTCGACCAGTTGCGTGTCCGGATTGACCTTGACCCCGCGCTTGCCCACGGCCGCCTCGACGGCCGCAATCGCCGTCTC
This sequence comes from Rhodocyclaceae bacterium, assembly GCA_016702335.1. Classification (GTDB taxonomy): domain Bacteria; phylum Pseudomonadota; class Gammaproteobacteria; order Burkholderiales; family Rhodocyclaceae; genus JADJEF01. The sequence continues at coordinate 413,901 of JADJEF010000003.1, read as the reverse complement.
GCCATAGCCGACTTGGCGCATGATCTCGCCCGCACGCCGCGCGTGGTACTTGTACAAGCCGCTGCGCCAGGCCAGGTAGCCTTCACGGTGCATCGGGTAGTCGCTGCGCGGCACCTTCCAGCGCTCGATGTGCTGGGCGCGTACGGCCAGTTGCACGACTTCGGCGGCGTCCGGCTGGTAGCGGGCGAGCATGTCACTCATGCGCTCGGCATAGAGCAGCTCTTTCGCCCGGCCTTCGTCGAGGTTGGGGTCGACGGCGTTGGCGGCATCGAACAGCGCCCGGGCCTGGGCAAAGAGCGGCTCCGGCCGCTGGTCTGTTGGAGTGACGAGGTTCATGCTTTCCGTGGCAAGCTTAATTAGTGGTCATATTTAGTTAAGGATAATCGGATTGCCTTAACTAATGAACAGATCAAGGTAAGGTTTGAACTCATATAGCCGCCCGCGCATCTGGCCGGTGATCTCGGTGACAATTCCGAGGCGGATCAGGTCTTTGACCAGCGCCTGGGCCGTCGGACCGGATACGCCGAGCTCGCTTTCGAGGTTGGCGGCGGCGACCACCGGGCGGCGGTAGAGCAGATTCAAGGCGGCGCGGGCGTTGGGCACCCGCTTGCCCAAGGTAAGTATGCGCTGCTCCACGTCGGTACGCAGCGTGAGGATTTTGCCGAAGGTGTCGCGGCCCTTGGCCGAGGTTTCAGCTACGCCTTGCAGGAAGAACCGCACCCAGTGAACAAGGTCGCCGGACAAACGCACACGGGTAAGGGCATCGTAGTAGCTGCCACGATTGCGCTCGAAGAAGTCCGACAAATAGAGGGACGGTTTGGCCAACACACCGTGACTGACCAGATACAGGGGAACCAGCAAGCGGCCGATACGCCCATTGCCGTCAAGAAATGGGTGAATGGTCTCGAACTGATAGTGGCTGATAGCGATGCGGATGAGGTGCGGCACGGCAATGCTCTGGTTGTGCCAAAAGGCTTCGAGATCGCCCAGCTGTTCCAGCACGCCCTCGTGATGCGGAGGGATGAAAGCGGCGTCGGTCAGGCTGGAGCCACCAATCCAGTTCTGACTGATGCGGATCTCACCGGGCTGCTTGTGTTCGCCACGCGCACCACGCAACAAGATGGCGTGGGTCTGCCTGAGCAAGCGGTTGGACAGCGGCAGGGTGCGCAGTTCGGCAATAGCGTAGTTGACCGCGTCGATGTAGTTGCGCACCTCGCGCCAGTCGTCACGATTTTCCGGCTTGACCTGTTCTTCAGGCAACACGGCTTCATCGATACCCGTGTTGGTGCCCTCGATACGGCTGGATGTCTGGGCTTCTTTGACCACGTGCATTTCGATGAAAAGGTCAATGTCCGGCACAATCAGCGAAAAGGCATTGAGCTCGCCCAAAGCGCGGTTGGCTGCTTCCAGTAATACATTGATCTGCGGGTCTTCCCAGGTCCAATCGTGATTGACCAGTGCCGGCTCGAAGCTCTTGTATTGCAGCCGCTGCTGCCAACGGCCAGGCTTGAATGCTTCAAGCTTCATGGGCTACCGCCGGCTTGCGTCCGCATCGCGGCGGTAGCCCATGATTTCGACGACCAGGTGCAGTAGGTCATCCAGCCCCTATCAAGAACGGTAATCCGCATTGATCTTGACGTAGTCATACGAGAAATCGCAGGTCCACACCGTCGCCTGCTCGCTGCCACGCCCCAGATCCACGCGCACGGTAATCTCGGCGGCCTTCATGATCCGCGAACCAGCCTCTTCCTGATAGCTGAGCGCCCGTCCGCCGTTCTCCGACACCAGCACCTCTTCGCCATTACTCGCCAGCCAGACCTTGACACCATTGGCATCCAGATCATCAATGCCGGCGTAGCCGATGGCCGCGAGAATGCGGCCGAGGTTGGGGTCGGAGGCGAAGAAAGCGGTCTTGACCAGCGGCGAATGGCCGATGGCGTAGGCGACCTTGCGGCACTCATCCGCCGTCTTGCCAGCGCCGACTTGCACGCTGATGAACTTGGTGGCGCCCTCGCCGTCACGCACGATGGCCTGCGCGAGTTCCTGCGCGACGGCGATCACCGCCTCGCGCACAGCAGACCAATGCGCAGAACTCGTATCATCAATCTGCAGGCCACTCTGGCCAGTGGCAATAACCACGAAAGAGTCGTTGGTGGACGTGTCGCCGTCAATAGTGATGCAGTTGAAGGACACATCGGCCGCATCCTTCGCCAACTGCTTCAATAAAGCCGGGGCAATGCCCGCATCGGTGGCGACAAAACCGAGCATGGTGGCCATGTTCGGGCGGATCATGCCCGCACCCTTGCTGATGCCGGTGACGGTGATGGTCTTGCCGGCAACCGTAATGCGGCGTGACGCGGCTTTGGCCACCGTGTCGGTGGTCATGATGGCGTGCGCGGCGGCGTGCCAGTTGTCCGCCTTCAAGTCGGCCTTGGCCGCCGGCAAGCCGGCAATCAGGCGCTCGACCGGCAGATGCTCAAGAATCACACCGGTGGAAAACGGCAGCACCTGCCTATCTTCACAGCCAAGAATTTCGCCCACGGCCGCGCAGGTGGCGACGGCGGCCTGCCAGCCCTGCTCGCCGGTGGCGGCGTTGGCGATGCCGGTGTTGATCACCAGCGCGCGCATGTCGCTGCCGATGTCCAGATGCTTGCGGCAGGCGGTGACGGGCGCGGCGCAGCAGCGGTTTTGCGTGAATACGCCGGCGGCATGGCTGCCGGGGGCCATCTCGACCAGCGTCAGGTCACGCCGGTTTTTCTTTCGAATCTCGGCTTCGGCGGTACCCAGGCGAATTCCGGCGACAGGAAACAGTTGCTCAGGGGACGGGGTTTGGTAATTGACGGGCATTTGCTTTCCTCAATGCACTTTCTCAGGGATTGAACACATGATTCCACAGGGCCAACACGGCGGCAGTCTTGTCAGTAATCTCCGTCGGATCGACCCGCGCCTTTTCGTCGTTCAAGCGCAGACGATGCTGCAAACGACGGAAGTGGCGATAGGCTTGTTGCGCGGCACCCGCCAGCGCACCGGGAAGCAACCCCAGATCGGCGGCAATGCCAAGCTGACCAATATTACCCAGATTGTCAGTAACTGCCTCATGCGGATGCGAATGACCCAGCACCAGATACTGGATGGTGAATTCGACATCGGCCAAGCCGCCGGCGTGGGAATAATGGGAATAATGAGGGACAGACTGCGGTTATCTACCAATTTCTCAACCTTCAGAAACCCGTAACCGCCGTCCCACCAGCGCCGACTTCCCGACCGACCCATCGAATACCGCAGGAACACCGACGCCAGAACACGCTTTTCACTCGAACAGTTCCCCCGACACCGGCTCACTGGGCTTGCGCGGCCTGCCCGATTGTCCCGGCGTCACCCGCCGCCCCAGTGACGCGGCAATCTGCTCGCAAAACAGCGGACTGCCCAGCGCGTAGTTGCCGTTGGTCGCCCGCCGAATTTCATCAACCAGCCCCGGTTCCAGTTCATAGCGGAACAGTTCACGGTAGGTAGCCTGCCGACTGGCCGCATCCAGGCCGAGGCCCACATATACCTCGTGTGGAGTAGTCAATGCATCCGGCTCGCCTTGAGCGTTGGCGCGGTAACTTGACCAGCGATATTCCGCCGGATGCGCCACCATCGCCGCCCGAACCGGGTTCAGTTCGATGTAGCGTTGGCAAGCCAGCAGGTAATCCTCGGCCTGCGTGGGACAGGAGCGATAGCGTCCCTCCCACAAGGTGCCGCTGCGGCGATAAGTGCGATTGATGTACTGCACATAGCGCTGTCCGAGCGCCTTCATCATCTCGCCCGGCGCGCCGGCGCGTCCAGCCGACACCAGCACATGCACATGGTTGGTCATCAGCACATAGGCATGAATCCGGCAACTGGTCTTGCCGGCATAGTCGCGCAGCCAGTCAAGGTAAAAGCAGTAGTCCTCGTCGGCGAAGAAGCACGCCTGCCGATTGTTGCCCCGCTGAATCAGGTGCAATGGCACGTTGGGAAGGGAGAGGCGGGCGCGGCGAGGCATGGGAGTTGGCTGGTTTGAGATGAGTTTCGGCGCTCAGCCTATCAGAAAACCGTGGTCTGTCCCCTATTATTCGACTCTACCGCTACGGTAGTCAATATCTAAGACCAGCCCTTGGTCGATGGCCTGCCGCATCAGCCCCTTGAATGTGTCGGATGCATTGATGGTATCGAGCATTTCCTGGGTCATTTCGGCCTTTAACGTTCCTTTCAATTTTTCAAGGTCTTGCCTCGTCAGCGATTTGTTGGCGGGTTGAGTCATGATGAAGTCCTTTCCGGTGAATACTTCGGTAGCACTACCTCTTCTGATTCAAGGGTCTCTTGGCGTTCTGCCTCAGCGTAATTTGCCCGAGGTGCTGATCCTCCCCACCGAAGTGAAAACTCGCGGTGATGAAATTGTCCCTACGCCATCGGTATCCGTACATGAGGCTAAGCGGGTCGGGGGATGAGCCCATTTCGTGGGAATTCTGGGCGTGCCAAAGTAGTTTCTGATATGTGCCGCTGTGACTATGTGGGGCCCGCCGAACTCAACCTGCAAGCTGAAGAACACCTCGGAGATGTCGCCGGTTGATCGCGAGACGTAGGCGCGATACAGATGCGTTCTTTTCTCATTGCGCATCTGCAACGAAGGCAAATTGGATTTGGTGAGGTAGTAGTCCAGAATGACTTCGTCGGCTGAGTGTCCAGGGATCTTCAGGTAGGTTACAAACGTCCCCCTCAATGTCTCAGCAATGAAGTCTCTATCGGCAAGATCATCGTGGTCGATGACCGCTTTGATCCGGTCCAGGAAGTCATCAATCACTTCATCTTCTTTTGCGTCTCGCGGGGGCAGCCTGTGCCACACCTTGAACCAGTTGCGTACGTCATCCACCATGTCGCCCACGGTGCCTGGGTGGGCGATTTCCGCTGTGACTGCGCCCAGCGGAATGCCGACCGGCAGCAGCAGAACGCCCAGCAGGCGCTTGAGCGCCTTTCGTCTCATGCGCAATTGTTCTTCAAGATAGGCGTCCGACTCGCGCCACAAGGCATCGTCCGGATCGGTGTTCTTGGTCACGCGGCCATCCCCCACCGGCCATCATTGCGCGCACGCGCCATCGAATCGCCGTCCCGCCAGCGCCGAGTTTCAAAGCGGATGGGTATTGCAATGGCCACAGCAGGCAGTGCGCGTTCGCATGTCTGAATTCCGGCCGACGTTGTGCTCATAGTCATCGCGATTCAGACGTGGTCGGGCCAGCTCGCACCTCTTGCGGCTGCGCCGGGTCGGGGCCGGGCATGCTCACCCCCAAGTTCACCACCTCATCCACCTGCAAAGCCTTCGGAATCTGGTGCGTGATAAACAGCATCGTCACCTTGCCCTTGAGCTTGTTGATGGTCTGGGCAAAATGCTCGGCCGTGTCCTGGTCGAGGTTGGACACGGCTTCATCAAAGATCAGAATCTTCGGCCGCTTGAGCAGTGCTCTGGCAATGGCGATGCGTTGGCGTTGCCCGCCCGAGAGGCCAATGCCCCGCTCGCCGATCTCAGTCTGGTAGCCGTCAGGCAGGCGTTCGAGCACGTCGTGGATCTCGGCCAGCCGGCAGGCACTGATGATGTCCTCGAAGCTGGCGTGTGGGTTGGCGATCTGCAGGTTGTCATAGATGCTGCCCGAGAACAGCACGGTGTCCTGCGGCACTACGCCGAACATCTGGCGCAGCTCGTTGGCGGAGAAATGGCGGATGTCCTGGCTATCAATCAGGATGCGCCCGTCCTGCGGGCGGTAGAAGCCGAGCAGCAGCTTGGCCAGGGTGCTCTTGCCGCAACCTGAGGGCCCAGCGATGAGCGTGGTCTTGCCGGGCTGGAAGCTGACGTTGAGGTTGCGGTAGAGCCATGGGTGATTGTCGCTGTAGCGGAAGGCGAGGCCTTGCAGTTCGATATGCCCTTCCTGCTTGCGGGTGCGGCTGGGTTGCAATGCGTAGGGCTCGGTGGGGGCGTTCATGAGATCGCCCAGGCGCTTGACGGCGAGATTGGCCTGCTGGAATTCCTGATACAGGCCCACGAGGCGCAGCATGGGTTGGCTGAGACGCCCGGAAAACATCTGGAAGGCCACCAGCATGCCGATGGTGAAGCCGTCGTTGTTCATGACCAGCAGGGCGCCAACAATGAGCACGGCCAGGCCTTGCAACTGTTCGAGGCCGTTGGCGATGGTGTTGTAGGCGTTGGCCAGCGATCAATGAAAGCTGCCAGCTGTACCAGAACATGACGCCCCATTGACAAGCCCTCCCGATTTACGGATGATTCGCGCTGTGTTTGTAACTCTTTGCCACCACAGGTTTTATTGGTTGATGATATCGTGTCTTTAAGACTTCAAGCCTACAAAAACAAGGGCAGCAAGCTGCGCGCCGAGAAGAAAGCTCGGCAAGCGCGTTTTGTCGCCCAGGTAATGGCAGAGAACCTCTCCTCCGCTCAAGTGATTGAGCGTGCCAGCGTGTTTCCTGTGGGCGTCGAGAGCCGCGTCATTCACTGGCCTAAACTTTGATCGCTGCCGAGCCAAACGACGAATTTGGCTGGTTCTCCGTTGCGGACTTCACTGTCGTCCTGGACGCGATCCAGAAGCACCCCACCCCCCGAAATTTCATTCTCGTCGGCGGACAAGCCATCGTTGGCTGGGCCTTGCATTACAAGATCGAGATTCCGGTTACCGACTACCCGGCACTGACACAGGATGCCGATTTTGTGGGTACCAGGCAGGATGCCGAGTTCTTGGCCAAGGCGATCAATGCGACAGTCCGGATCGCCACTCTCGATGACCATACGCCCAATTCTGCCGTTTTGTCTTGGCGTAGTCCTGAATCAGGCAAGATCCTCACCCTCGACTTCTTGACCGGTCTGATCGGGGTCGAGACCGAGTCCATCAAAGCGCTGGCGGTTGAGATTCAGTTTGCTGGCCAGCCAACGATCCACATACTGCATCCACTGCTGTGCCTCACCAGCCGCTTCGAGAACTTGCGCCGCCTGCCCGAGAAGCGTACGCGCAACGGCATTGCGCAGGCGCGTGTCGCAGTCGAGATAGCGCGCTGCTACGTGCTCGACTTGCTTTCCGCCAACTCGGCAGAGGCCGAGAAAGAGGCAATCAAAGCCGCTAATCTGATTGCCAGCATTGCCCGATCCCCTGCTGGGCACTATGTGTTCGGAGAATTTGAGATCGACGCCATGAGCGCCGTCAATCCAGCGAACTTCACGCGTTTCCCCAACTTTTCGGTGAAAAATTGGGCACAACAGCGTAAATGGTGCGAAACCGGACGCGCCAAGTATGCCAAAACGCGGTTGGCCACTCAGCGAGGGAAGCTGAACCAGTCACGAGCGTGAACGGCCCGGGCCGCAATTAACCGCAAGTCGGCGCTGGCGGAACGGCGATTCCAGTGAAAACCGGCGCGCCGCCGGCTGGGTGATGAATCCCCTGCCGATGGTGAAGCAATAGTTGTTCATCACCAGCAGCGCACCCACGATGAGCACGGCGAGGCCCTGCAACTGTTCGAGCGCGTTGGCGACGGTGTTGTAGCTATTGGCCAGCTGCTTGGTGTCGAAGCCGGCGGTGCCATCGCTGAGTCTCTAATGTTGAGGCCAGTGTTCAATCGTCGGCACATCACGCGTGTGATGCAACACCCGCGCAATCGTGATGCCATGGGCATCAACGAAATAGAACACGATATAGGGCGTCGAGGCCTGCACGCCTTGGTAGGCTTCGAACAACCGTAAGGCTTCGCGGATGACTTCACTGGCGGAACTGTAGAGGCCGGATTCCACATGCTGGCGCACGCGGTTTTCCAGCTCTGGGGGCAGCGATACGTTAAGTGACATGGCGGTTTCCCCAAATGTCAGAAGATGCCATAGTTTGCAATAAGTCGCCAAACTCGCTCCCCTGCTCGCCGGAACCTTTGCGCGTGAATGCCGGCAATGTCATGTGCTCTGGCGCCCCGTCCGGGCTTGGCTTTGCGCAGCCTCGCCCCCGCGATTGACGGTCAGACGCCCATCACTGCGCCCCACAAGCGTTTGATCGCCGCTGTTTCCTCGGCAACCTCCGCTGGTTCTACACGGGCTTTTTCATCATTGAGACGCAGTCGGTGCTGAAGGCGGCGCAACTGCCGGTAGGCCGACTGTGCGGCACCCGCCAGCGCACCGGGAATCAACCCCAGATCGGCGGCAATGCCAAGCAGGGCAATGTTACCGAGATTGCCAGTCAGTGCCTCATGCTGATGCGAATGGCCGAGCACCAGATACTGGATGATGAATTCGACATCGACCAGCCCGCCGGCGTCGTGCTTGAGGTCAAACACGCTCACCCGGGCATCGCCCTTGGTGCCATGCGTCTCGCGCATCTTTTCGCGCATCGCGGCGACCTCTGCGCGCAGGATGGGCAAATCGCGCTGCTGACGCAAAACCTCGATGCGGATTTTTTCAAAGGCAGCCCCCACGGCCGGATCGCCGGCGGAGAAGCGGGCGCGGGTCAGCGCCTGATGCTCCCAGACCCAGGCGGATTCGAGTTGGTACTGGCGGAAAGCCTCCACCGAACTCACCACCAGGCCGGAGTCGCCGTTCGGACGCAGACGCAAATCGGTATCGAAGAGTTGGCCGGCCGAGGTCTGCGCCGACAGCCAGGTGTTCAGGCGCGTGCCCAGGCGCGAATAGATGGTTCCGGCATCGGGCGCCGGGTCATCAAATAAAAACACCAGGTCGAGATCGGAGGCATAGCCCAGCTCTTTCCCGCCCAGCTTGCCATAGCTGATGATGGCGAAGTGCGGTGTCTCGCTATGCCGGGTCAGCAGCTTGCGCCAGACACGGATGATCGCCGCGTCGAGGAGGATATCGGCCAGTTGCGACAAATGATCAGCGAGCTTTTCGACCGTGTATAAACCTGCCACATCCTGCGCCATCAGGCGAAAAACCTGTGCGTGGTGCATCTCGCGCATGAGGTCCATCTGCCGTTCCGTGTCCGGTTCGGCCGCATCTAGCCGCTCTTGCAACTGCGCCGTCACCTGCTGCCAGTCGGGCACCACATCGAGCAAACGCGGATCGAGCAGTTCATCGAGCAAAATCGGGTGTGCCTGCAGGTAGCTCGCCGCCCAACCCGAACTGCTTAAGAGTTCGACCAGCTTAGCCAGTGCGTGCGGGTACTGCTGTAGCAGCGCCAGATAGGCGGCGCGACGGGAGATGGTCTCCAGCAAACTGAGGGCGCGGGCCAGGGTGGTATCGGGATTGTCGGCCTTGGCGGCGCTTTCAATCACCGGCGGCACCAAGGCATCAAAGCGCTCGCGGATGGCCGGGCTCATCTGCCGGTAGCGCCCGCCCTCGCGCACGCCAGCAACACGCCGCGCCGCCGCATCGGGGTCAGCGAAGCCCAGACTCTGGTACTGCTCACGCTGGTCGCCACCGTCGGCGGCATGGACCCAAAGCGCCGCCAGTGCATGATCGCCACTACGCGGATCGGCAAACACCGCATCAAACTGCCGGGTAACGTGAGCACGGTAGCCATCGACCACCGCCATCATGTCGCCGTAGCACGCGAAGCCCATCGCCCGCGCCACCCGCAAGCGGTCTTCTTCGGAGTCCGGCAGGCTGTGCGTCTGGGCATCATCGAGGTACTGGAGCCGATGTTCGATACACCGGAGCAAGTCGTAGGCATCAGACATTGCCTTGACGGTCTCCGGCGTCAGCACGCCCTGCTCCGCCAGGCGCGCCAGCACGGTCAAGGTCGGCTTGATCTGCAGCGTCGGCTCACGCCCGCCACGGATCAGCTGGAACACCTGGGCAATGAACTCGATCTCGCGAATGCCGCCCGGACCGAGCTTGACATTGGCGGCCATGTCCTTCTTCGCCACTTCGCGGCGGATCTGGGCGTGCAGATCACGCATGGCATTGATGGCACCGAAATCCAGATACTTGCGAAATACGAAGGGACGCCGTATCGCCTCCAATTCGGCATGACGCTCACCCGCGCCATTGCCAGTAAGAGGGCGCGCCTTGATCCACGCATAACGTTCCCACTCGCGGCCCTGGCCGATGAAATAGTTTTCCAGCATGTCAAACGAGCACACCAGCGGCCCGGAATCGCCATTGGGGCGCAGGCGCATATCCACACGAAACACCTGGCCGTCCTCGGTAATGTCGCCGATGGCATTGATCAGCGCACGACCCAGGCGGCTGAAATAGTCGAAATTGGAAATACTGCGCTCACCGTCGGTGTCACCATCATCGGGGTAGACAAAAATCAGGTCAATGTCCGACGAGGCATTGAGCTCGCGCCCGCCCAGCTTGCCCATACCAATCACAATCAACTGCTGAGCGACACCCTCGGCACTGCGCGGCGTGCCATAGCGCGCCTGCAACAGGCGGGTATGCACGTCGAGCGCGCGGTCAATCGCCATCTCGGCGATCAGGGTCATGCCCTCGGTCACCTCGGCAAGGGGAGCCTTCTGCGCGAGATCGCGGGTCGCAATGCGGGCATAGGCCTCCTGCTTGAAGCGCCGCAGGGCACGCTTGAGGGTGTCGTCATCGAGCACCCCGGTGGCGCTGAGTGCTAGCAACTCCTCGCGGGTGACCGGGGTTTCAATACGCTCTTGGCAAAGCATTTCAAGCTCGGGGCGAGCGGCGAACAGGCGCTGCAAAAAGCGGGAACAATCAAGGGGCAAGGTCATGGCATCGGGCTTCGGCGACAAACTACCCCCGGTGCCTTGGCGAACCAGACATAAAGGGGGCATGGGCTAGAATGGGCACCGCACACATCGCCTGTCGCGCCATGCCTGCGGCCGCTCTTGTACGGCGCCGCCTATTCTAGACGCAGCCTCAGACTCTTCCGCCCGCCTACGACTCTTGCACTCGCCCCACAATCCCATCCAGCGCCTTGATCAGGCGGCGGAACAACTCGGTGACACCTTGGCGGAGCAGGTGCCGGAGTCGATTCGCGCACCGATGCGTACGCCCGTGGTGCGCCGCATCTTCCGCTGGCTTTGGCGCCTGCTGCTGTTCATCTACTTCGTCTTCGTGGCCCTGGTCATTGCCCTGCGTTACTGGGTCATGCCGGAGATTGCCAGCTACCGCCCGGAAATCGAGGCGCAAATCAGCCGTGTTCTGGAGCGGCCGGTCAGCATTGGTGCCCTCGACACCTATTGGATCGGCCTGCGCCCGGCCTTGCGTCTGCGTGATCTGGTCATCAGCGATACCGCGCAGCAACCGGCGCTGCAACTGGCCAATGTCGAAGCCCATCTGGGTTGGGATAGCTTTGTGCTGTGGCAGTTGCGCCTCTCGCACCTGGAAATCACGGCACCCGAGCTCAGCGTGCAACGCACCCGGGAAGGTCGCCTGTTGGTCGCCGGCATCGCCATGACGCCCGATGGCGACACCAACAGTTCGGCTGCAGACTGGCTGCTGGCCCAGCATAGTGTCGTGATCCGCAATGCGCACGTGCGCTGGCACGATGAGTCACGCGGGGCGCCAGTGCTTGAGGTGCCACGGGTGCAGTTGCGTCTCGAAAACGCCGGGCGCAAGCACCGCTTGGGGCTGAAAGCGGAACAACTGGCCCCCCTGGCCAGCAGTCTCGATCTGCGCGCAGAACTGCTCGGCCGTGGCGCCACTACCTGGCGCGAGTGGAGCGGAGAAATCTACCTGAATCTGGAAAACGCCCACATTGATGCCCTGCGTCCCTGGTTTGACCCACCGGCAGAACTGAGCGAAGGGAATGGAAGTCTGCGCATATGGATGGATTTTGCCGATCAGTCGGTACGCAAGCTGACCGCCGACATGCGCTTGCAAAGTCTGCGCAGCCGCCTGGGTGCGCAACTGCCCACGCTGGCACTGCGCGAGCTGACCGGACGGGTGGTCATCGAGCATCATCGGCAGGCCACCTCGGTGACCACGGAAAATCTGCAGCTGCTGACCACCAAGGGGCTGCGCCTGCCCCCGACCAACGTAGACATCAACATTCATCACCCCGACGACACCCATGTCGTGGCCAACGCCAGCATCAATACCCTGGATCTGGAGTCAGTAGCCTCGATTGCGAGTCACCTGCCCCTGCCCACCGAATTTGCCACTAGCCTGCAGCAACTGGCGCCGCGAGGCCGGCTGACCGATCTGCGGGCGGGCTGGAGCGGCTCTTCCCAGACCCCGGAACGATGGAATGTCAGCGGCCGTGTCGAACAACTGTGGCTGAAGGCGCGTGGCGTCACGCCCGGCGTCCAGAACATCAGCGGGCAAGTACTGGGTGATCAGGACAGCGGCCGCCTGACGCTTACCGGCAGCGATACCGCGATTGACCTGCCGGAGGTCTTCGCCGACCCGGTAGTACCGCTGGGCAAGCTCGATGCCGTGATTGAGTGGAACCGGAACAAAAAGACCAACGGCGCTCCGGTGATCAACCTGCGCCGGCTGACGTTCGAAAACCGGGATGTGGCCGGCACTGCCAAGGGCCTCTGGTACCCGGTGACCGACAGTCCCGCCGGGCAGATTGATCTGTCGGCCCAGATCACCCGCGCCAATGGCACCGCGATCTGGCGCTATATGCCGCTGGTGGCCGGCAACGATGCCCGCGAATGGCTGCGTGACAGCATTCTGGGCGGGCAGGCGACCCAGATCAGTCTGGCGCTGCGCGGCAAGCTCTACGATTTCCCCTTCCGCGACCCGGCCCAGGGCAGCTTTGAGGTGCGGGGCCGGCTCAACGATGTCCGCCTTGACTACGCCCCAGGCTGGCCGGTCATTGACAATATTCAGGGACAAATGCTGTTCAACGGTGCCGGCATGCTGATTTCCATTGATAGCGCTCGCTCCCTGGAGGCCAGTTTGAGCAAGGTGCAGGCACAAATTTCCGACCTGAGCCTGCTGCCGACACCACTGGTCATCACCGGCACGGTGGCGGGGCCAACCAGCGAATTCCTGCGTTTTATCGAAGCCAGCCCGGTCAGCGCGATGCTCGACCATGCCACCCGTCCGATGCTGGCTCAGGGTAACGGCCAGCTTGATCTGGGGCTGTTTCTGCCCCTGGAGGAAATGGATAACTCCAGAATTACCGGTGCCTATCGGTTCGACAGCAATACCATGACCCTCGACCCGGAACTGCCGCCGGTTACCGGCATCACCGGGCAGCTCAACTTTACCGGCGACAGCCTGAGCAGCAACAGCCTCAGCGGCACGTTTCTCGGCGGCCCGATCTTCGGCCGCATCAAGACCGAAAATAGCGTGGTTAGCATCAGCACCGGGGGCGAGATCAGGGCGACCCATCTGCGCGAAGTGCCGGCGCTTGCCACCAGCACTATTGCCGGAAAGCTGTCCGGCAGCAGTAAATGGAATGGCACCGTGCGCATTGGCAGCAAGGGGACCGACATGGTGTTTGCTTCCAGTCTCATCGGCCTGGGCTCGACGCTGCCTGCGCCGCTGGCCAAGACCGCCAGCGAGAGCCTGCCAGCGCGTTACGAGCGCAAGCCCTTGCCGAAAAAGGCACCGTTACGGCAAGTCGGCGCTGGTAACACGGCGATTTTGCCTGCGGAAGAAGTCCATGAGCTCAGCCTAGGCAAGCAGATCAGCGGCCAACTCATTCGCCAACTGGATGCCGCCACCGATCACTACAAACTCGTGCGCGGCGCTGTGAGTGTGGGTCGCAGCCCGCTGCGTGTGCCCGAACGTGATGTACTGGTGACCGTGGATCTGCCACTGATTGATCTCGATGCCTGGACTGAGCTTGACACTGCGCCGAGCAACGCCTTGTCTGCCACGCCGGCACCTGTTCCACCTGTGACGCCTGCAAGCGCGTGGCCGGCCAGCAGCCTGGAGTTGCGCACCGACAAGCTGACCGTGCGCGGGCGCGACTTCGGTGCCACACGCCTGAGTGCCAGGCGCAGTGCCGATAGCGCGGGCGAAGGCAGCGTGCATGCCGAGATTCGTGGCAGCAATATCGCCGGCGCGCTCGACTACCGCGAGCAAGGCACCGGACGGCTGACAGGCACCCTCAGTCAGCTGACCATTCCGGAAGCACACGACAACGGCGCAGCGCCGCCTGCCATCCCCCCGGCAGCCACCGCACCGCACCGGCAGTTGCCGGTGACCGATCTCACCATCGAGCGCTTTGCGTACAAGCAACTCGACCTTGGCCAACTCAAACTCAACGCCACCAGCAAAGCCGGCCTCTGGGATGCCCGGCTATCGGTACGCAATCCCGACATCACGCTGGACGGCACGATACGCTGGGCCGCCGGCGACAAGGGCGAGCCGGAGGGGCAGACCCACACCGAGTTTCGCGCCGACGCCAAATCGCTCGAACATGGCTTTGAGCGCCTGGGCTTTCCTGGAACGCTGCGCCGGGGCGCGGGTAATGCGCAGGGCAAACTGAGCTGGGCCGGCGCCCCGACCAGCGTTGACTTTGCCAGTCTGGCTGGCAACTTCGAGATCGAGGCGCGCGACGGTCAGTTCAACAAACTTGAGCCGGGCGTCGGGCGTCTGCTGGGCATCCTCAGCCTGCAGTCGATCCCCAGGCGCATTACCTTCGACTTCCGCGACCTGTTCAGCCAGGGCTTCGCCTTCGACAAGATCGCCGGCGATTTTGCCGTGCGCCAAGGCGTGATGACGACCGACAATCTGGAGGTGCGCGGTCCGGCCGCCAAGGTCGTCATGCGCGGCCAGATCGATCTGGGGCACGAGACGCAGAACCTGAGCGTGCGCATTCAGCCAGCGCTGGGCGACAGCCTCACCGTCGGCACCATGATTGCCAATCCGGTAATAGGCGCGGCCGTGTGGGCGACGCAAAAGCTGTTTTCCGATCCTCTGGATCGCGCTTTTGCTTACGATTACTCGGTGACCGGCAGTTGGGGTGACCCGAAAGTCGACAAGCAGGGCACCATCCCACCCCTTGTCGATAAACCCAAGGAAGCGAGTCCTGCCAAATGAAAATTGCTGCCATTCAGATGATCTCGGGGCCGGATGTCGCACCCAACCTCACGCGTGCGAGTGAACTCATCGCCCAAGCCGCCGGCCTGGGTGCCCGGCTGGTGGCCTTGCCCGAGTATTTTCCGCTCATCGGTGCCAGTGACAGCGAACGGCTCGCGGCGCGCGAACGCGAGGGCACCGGACCGATTCAGGACTTCCTCGCCGAACAGGCCCGTCGCTACGGGCTTTGGCTAGTCGGCGGCTCGCTGCCCCTGTACGCCCGCCAAGCCGACAAAATGCGCAACAGTCTGCTGGTCTTTGATCCGGACGGGCGGCCAGCCGCGCGCTACGACAAGATTCATCTGTTTGGCTTTCGCAAGGGCGAGGAGTCGTACGACGAGGCGCAAACCATCGAGGCCGGGCAACAGCCGGTGGCGTTCGAGGCCTGCATCGACGGCACCGTGCTGCGCGTTGGCCTGGGCATCTGCTATGACCTGCGTTTTCCCGAATTGTTCCGCGCGCTGGGGCGCGATGGCGGGCTCGATCTCATTATCCTGCCTGCCGCCTTCACCGAAACTACCGGCCGCGCCCACTGGGAAGTGCTGCTCAAGAGCCGCGCCATCGAAAATCTCTGCTACGTTCTGGCACCCGCGCAGGGCGGCCGTCACCCCGGCGGCCGCCTGACCCACGGCAACAGCCTGCTGATCGACCCGTGGGGCGAGATCATCGCCCGCTTTCCCGGCGACGGCAAGGGCGAAGGCGTGGTGCAGGGCGACATTGACCTTGCGCGCATCGCCGAGGTACGCAACAGCCTGCCGGCACTGGTGCATCGCGTGCTGTAACACCCTGCAATCCCCCTCTGACAACCCGGCTTTGCCCACCCCATTTGCGCCCATAATTGAGCCATGACTACTCTCGCTACCCCCATCCCCCATCTCGACACCGCCAACCGTCTGCTGCTCGCCGGCAATGCGCTGGATCTTGGGCAGATCGAAGGCGTCTTCGGTCACCTGCTCGGCCACCAGATCGACTATGCGGACCTCTACTTTCAGTACGCCCGCTCCGAGGCGTGGAGCCTGGAAGAAGGCATCGTCAAGAGCGGCAGCTTCAACATCGAGCAAGGCGTCGGTGTGCGCGCCATTGCCGGCGAGAAAACCGCCTTTGCCTATTCCGACGACATCAGCCTGAAGGCGCTGAAAGCGGCCGCAGGCACCACGCGCGCGATTGCCGCGGCGGGCGGGCGGCAGAAGATTGCCCTGGCCGGCAACAGCACCCCCAAACGGCTCTATGGCGACGCCGACCCGATCGCCTCGCTCGACGCCACCGAAAAAGTGCGCCTGCTCGAACGCCTCGAAGCCATGGCTCGCGGCTTGGATACGCGGGTCAGGGAAGTGATGGCCCATATTGCCGGCACCTGGGAGGTCATTCTTGTCGCCCGCTCCGACGGTCAACTGGGCGCGGACGTGCGCCCTCTGGTGCGCGTCTCACTCACCGTGATCATGGAGGAAGGCGGCCGCCGCGAACAAGGCTCGTCGGGCGGTGGTGGCCGCTTCGACTACCGCTATTTCACCGATGCCGTGCTCAAGGACTACGCGGAAAAAGCCGTGCATCAGGCGCGCGTCAACCTCGGTGCCAAGCCGGCGCCCGCGGGTGAAATGACCGTGGTGCTGGGCTCCGGCTGGCCGGGCATTCTGCTGCACGAGGCTGTCGGTCACGGTCTGGAAGGCGACTTCAACCGCAAGGAAAGCTCTACCTTTGCCGGCCGCATTGGCCAGCGCGTCGCGTCCAAAGGCGTCACCGTGGTCGATGACGGCACGATTGCCGACCGGCGCGGTTCGCTCACTGTTGATGACGAAGGCAACCCGACCCAACGCACCACACTGATCGAGGACGGCATTCTCGTAGGCTATCTGCAAGACACGCTCAATGCCCGGCTGATGGGCGTCGCGCCCACCGGCAACGGCCGCCGCGAGTCGTTTGCCCACCTGCCCCTGCCGCGCATGACCAACACCATGATGCTGGCCGGCAAGCATGCACCCGACGAAATCATTCGCTCGGTCAAGAAAGGCTTGTACGCCGCCAACTTCGGCGGCGGCCAGGTGGACATCACCAGCGGCAAGTTTGTCTTTTCGACCTCGGAAGCCTACCTGATCGAGAACGGCAAGATCACCACACCGGTGAAAGGCGCCACGCTGATCGGCAACGGCCCGGAAGCCATGACCCGGGTCTCGATGATAGGCAACGATCTGGCGCTGGACCCCGGCGTGGGCACCTGTGGCAAGGAAGGCCAGAGCGTACCGGTCGGCGTCGGCCAACCCACGCTGCGCATCGACGGCCTGACGGTCGGCGGTACGGGTTAATGCACGCAAACGCGGCGTAATCGCCGTCTCGCCAGCGCCGACTTGCGGAAGCCTTTCCTTTTCCCCTGAGGATCACCATGTTGAAAACAGTTTTCCTTCGCGCTACCGTCGCTGTCTTGGCCTTGCACACGTGCTGGGCGCTAGCGGACACCTCGCCCGTGTCACCCGCCTGCCAATTGCTCGATGCCAAGGACCTCGCCGAGGTCGGTTTCACCCTTACCGGCAAGCCTCGAGGCAACTCGTTCCACGTGAAAACAGAACAGTCGGGAGCCCCGTCGGAAATTCAGGCGGATATCTGCTTTTTTTATGAAGCGATTGAAGGCGGCCGAATTTCAGCCAACGTAACCGTGGAGCGTTTTGCCGACATGAAGGGTGTGCCGGAGTGGCTGGACACCAAGAATGGCAAAGCCAGCCCGGGCGCAACGCTCAGCCGCATCGACTCAGCCGTCTGCGAGCAGGGGAGCTACGAATTTGCCAACCCCAGCAAAGATGACCAGGGTCAGCAACGCGAACAGCGCTATGTCGCCTGCGACGCCCTCGCCCCCGTCGGCCATGTAATCGTGCAGTTTGAATTGCCTGCTGACGGACGCGAGCCGCCAGAGCCCAAGGTGGTCAAGGCGACTCTCGACAAAGTGATCAGCCGTCTGCCAGCGCCTGCTCGATAAAGTAGGGCGGCACCGTCGTGCGGGGGATACCTGGTCCCCTTCGTTGTCCGGAATCGCGTCCTTTATCTCGTTGATCTAAGCGTCCTCGTTTTCCTTGGCTGCGCGGCATGATTTCGGCAAACCATTCGCGCACATCGGTATCCAGTCCAATACCGTGCATATAGTTGTAGAGCGCTTTGGTAAGCGCCTTGCCCAGTGCATCATGATCGACCCCCGTGGGGTCGATAAAGGCCACATCATTGCGCGCAAAGCTCCCCGGGGGCGGCGACTGCAAACGAACGCCGTATTTCTGCGGATCGCGGCCCACCGGCGAATGCACGGTGCAGGAAAAGCGATGAAAGAAGCCCGACTGAATGCAACCGGCGGCGAACAACTGGCGCACGTATTCCAGCGCATCTACCGTGTCCTGCACTGTCTGGGTCGGAAAACCGTACATCAGATAGGCATGAACCAGAACCCCTGCCTCGGAAAAGGCGTGAGTCACCCGCGCCACCTGCGCGACCGAGACGCCCTTTTGCATGAGGTTCAGCAGTCGGTCAGAGGCCACCTCCAGCCCGCCCGATATCGCGATGCAGCCACTGTCAGCGAGTTGCTGACACAGGTCAGGCGTGAATGACTTTTCAAAGCGGATGTTGCCCCACCATGACATGGTACGCCGGCGCTTAAGCAGTTCCTCCGCGAGTGCGCGCAAGGCTTTAGGGGGCGCAGCTTCGTCGACAAAATGGAAACCTGTCTGCCCGGTTTCTTCAATGATGGCCTCTATCCGGTCGACGAGGATGCTGGCGGCAGGGCTCTCATAGCGACTGATGTAGTCGAGACTGGTGTCACAAAAACTGCACTTCTTCCAATAACATCCGTGCGCGACGGTCAGCTTGTTCCAACGGCCATCTGACCACAGTCGATGCATCGGATTGAGCATATCGAGCAAGGACAGGTAGTCGTTGATGGGCAAGCCATCCCACGTCGGCGTGCCGACCTGGGCGAAGGGAATATCCGCTTCGCCTGCATCGATATAGCGAACGGAACCGTTCTCGCGCAAAAAGGTGCGAGATAGACGCTCCAAGGGCCGGTCGCCAAAGCGGTGCTCTATGAGCGCAAAGAGCGGGCGCTCACCCGCATCGAGTGTGACGTAGTCGACAAAGTCGAAAAGCCTGGGTTCAGCGAGTTCGCGCAGTTCGGTGTTTACGTAGCCGCCGCCCAGCACGATAGTGACTCCCGGAGCGGATCGCCGCACCTGTTGGGCGATTCGCAAAGCCCCGTAGAGCGCTCCGGGAAAGGGCACCGAAAGCAGCACGAGGTCAGGCTGGTGCCGTGCCAGCGCCGCGCCGGCCAACTCCGCAAGCAGGGTGTCGATGAGGTTGGGCGGGGCGGCCAGCGCCGTGGCTAGTGGCTCGAAGCTGGGCTGGCTTTGCGCCAGCGACTCGGCGTAACGTACGAACTCAAACCGGGAGTCAACTGCGTCGCGGATGACATCGGCCAGATCGTTGAGATAGAGGGTCGCGAAGTGCCGCGCACGGTCGTGCGTTCCCAGAGCACCAAACGCCCAGGCCAGGGGATCTCCGCCATCCGGGTCGATGTAGGTCTCAAGCGCTGAGAAGCGTGGCCCCTCGGGTAAAAAGCGGCGTGTCGCGATTCGATGAGCGAGCGTTGGGTCCCGACCCTGCAAAAACGCCAGTACCGGGGTTACGGTCGCCGCATAGCGCGTGTAGTGGCTGACGAAATAGCGTAACCGCTGCGATTCAACGGACTCGCGACGTGCATTCTCTATTTCACCGAGACGAATCTCGACGGCGGCGCGTAGCGCCAATAGCCCGTGAACACTGAATAGCCGGAGAACAAGTGCCAGCGCCATATCATCCTGAACAGCGTTAACGCCAACGCTACGCAAAAAACCGGTGAGGTACGCCGTCGAGGGATAGGGCGTATTCAGTTGTGTCATGGGTGCTACCAGACTCAACACCTTCGGGGTATTCGCAACACGCGGTGCCGACTGCGCGGTCGGCTGTTCAGTTGGCACGGGGGTAACAGTTATGCTGTGCGCCGCAAGGGGGCGATGCGTTACCGCCATGACCATTGATTCCTCAGTTGAGCCCATAGGACGCAATTGTTTCATTGATGACACTGATTTGCACAGACGGCTCATTAGGTTGCGCTCTGTATCGCAGCCACACTCCGGGTGAGCGCCCAAAACCGACGCAGCGTCTGCTTCCATCTGTGTTCATCGGCGATATCGGTGGATTAACTCAAGGGCTTCAGGGTGATCGCTGCGGTTATTCATCGACTTACTGGCCTGATCGACTGATGGTTCCCTTTCGCCGGAAGGTCCTCGGGAATGACGGCTAATGGAACTGGAGTCCATGCCCTAAAACCGTCGCGCTGGCAAGCCTAGAATCACGACTGAACTCAGAAAGCGCTTGAAGCTCCATAGCACAAAGTTCACTACATCAACTAAACCGTTTCTAAACAGAAAGGCCTCAAAATGAACCGCTCGCTCATCGCTGCCGCTTTACTCACCCTGACCCTCGCTGCCTGCAGCAAACAGGAAGAGGTTGCTGCTCCCGCCGCTGCCCCGGCCCCCGCTGCTGCTCCGGCCGCAGCCCCGGCGGCCCCCGCTGCTGATGCCGCAGCCGCTGCTCCCGCCGCCGCGACCGACGCTGCGGCTCCCGCTGTGGCGACGGACGCTGCTGCTGCTCCCGCTGCTGCTGCTCCTGCTCCCGCGGCTGCTCCCGCTGCAGACAAAAAGCCGTAACTTCGAACTGAGCAGGTTCCCCCTGCCACTCGGCGCGAGCCGCCCCGTGAAATGCGGGGCGGCTTTTTTCTGTCCGCGTGCCGCGAAAAAAAACGCCCCCTTTCGGGGGCGCTTTCTTTTTCCTTAGCCCTGCTTAGTGGGCCTTACCGCGCATCCGCTCACCAACCAGGAAGGCTGCAAGCGCTGGCAGCAGCAAGATCGCACCAAACATATTGACCAGGAACATGAAGGCCAGCAACAAGCCCATATCTTGCTGGAACTTCAGCGCCGAGCCCATCCATGTCAATACCGAAATTGTCATGGTCACTGCCGTGAAGACCGAGGCTGTACCACGCTGCTTGAGTGCTGAAACGAAGGCATCACGGAGCGACAATCCGGTATCGGCAATCTCATGCTTCATACGCTCGAACAGATAGATGCCGTAGTCAACCCCCACCCCTACGCCCAAGGCCACCACGGGCAAGGTGTTCACTTTCAAACCGATGCCCATTATCGCCATCACCGCATTACACAATACCGTCACCAGACCTAGCGGCAGAATAATGCAGAGCGTTACCATGATGGATCGGAATTCGATCAGACAGAGTACCGACACCGACAGGAACAAGGCCAGATTCACCCACTTGTCGGCCGCATGAACCGCTTCATTCGTGGCAGCCATAACCCCCACGTTACCGGACGCCATGCGGAACTTGAATTCCTCGGTATCGTTCTTCTCGGCAAACAACTTGATCTGATCCATGATGCGAGTAATCGTCGTCGCTTCGTGGTCAGAGGTATAGATTGCGATCGGGAGCGAAGAGCACTGTGAATTCATGAACTCGGGGCCAAAGCGTGTAGCAAAGCTTGTTCCCTGCGCGATCTGCGCGGTCTCTTCAGGCAAGGTGCGCCACTTCAGCGAAGTCTCAGAATAGTTCTGAGTGGTGAATTTGACAAAGCCGCCAATGCTGCGAACGTTCGCTACGCCGTCGACCTGACGAATTGCCAACTCGAAGTCCTCGAGTTTCTCCATCACAGCCCGCTGAACGCAAGGCGAATCCTTGCTGCTATGCTCGGCAATGATTTGTAGCAGATCGACACCAAGAGCAAACTCCCTGGTGATCACGTCCACGTCCTGGTTGTAGCGTGAATCCGGGCGCAATTCAGGGACACCTCTGCCCAAGTCGCCAATAGCGAGGTCACGCGCCTTGTAGATGCCGCCCGCCAAAAGAATCAGCGCAATACCTATAGCGACTGAACCAGCTTTCTTCTCGGCGAGAAATCCAAGCTTTTCCCAAAGCCAGTCACCCGACGTTTCGCGCCCCTTGAGCTCTTTTGCCGGGTCATTAAACTTCAGGTAAGACATCACGATTGGCAGCAGCATCTTGTTCGTGATGATCATCACTGACACACCGATAGTCGCCGTCAGTGCTAACTCGTGCACCATCTCGATCTCAACAAAGCCAATCACCATAAAGCCCAGCGCATTGGCGAGCAGCGCCATCGCACCTGGGATGAATAGTTTCTGAAAGCAGTTTGTCGACGCAGTCAGGCCGTCATTTCCGGCAATCGTCTCCAGTTTCCAGGCGCTGGTCATCTGCACAGCGTGCGACACGCCAATTGAAAATATGAGGAAGGGGACGAGAATCGACATCGGATCCAGACCCAAGCCAAATATCGGCAACAAACCGAGCAACCAGATAACCGGCGCTACCGCGCAGAGAATTGCGACCGCCGTCAGCTTTCCAGACCCGGAATACCAATAGAGCAGAACCGTGGTAATCACAAACGCCACTGCGAAGAACACCAGAACGCCCGCAGCACCCTGGGCGATATCTCCGACCGACTTGGCGAAGCCGATGATGTGCAGAGAGACTTTGTCGTTTTCATACTTGGTCCGCAGATCCTCGAATTTTTTGGCGACCTCTTGCAGGTCGAGGCGTTTGCCAGTTTCGGGATCGTTGTCTTGCAACACCGCCGCGACCATGGCAGCGCCCATATCACGGGATACGATACGGCCGACGTACTCTGATTTCAGCACATTGGCACGAACTTTCTCAAGTTGCTCGGGTGTTCCTGCAAAGTCCGCAGAGATAATCACGTCCCCGGTAAACCCGTCCTCAACCACCTCTGTATAGCGGGCATTCGAGGCGAACAAGGACATTACCGAACTGCGCTCGATCCCGTTGATGTAGAAAACCTCCTCGTGGACGGCGCGGAGGGTATCCATATATTCCTTGGTATAGATGTCTCCATTGCGATTCTTTACCGCCACGATAATCTTGTTCGCGCCGCCGAACGTCTGGGCGTAATCAAGGAACGTCTGCATGTAGGGGTGCTTCAACGGAATCATCTTGTTGAAGGCCGCCTGAACACGCAATTGACTCGCCATACCTGCCAAAACTATCGTGATCAGAAGGAAGAGAATCAACCAAGGCTTACGGTAACGAAAGATCACATACGCGATCTTTCCAACCCAGTTTTGATCAAACTTATTCTCGGAAAACTCGGCTTCATCGCTGCCGGGTGTCGTACTTTGCTTTGTCATTTTCTCGTGCTCCTCGCCAGTATTTTTGTTAGGCCTGGAAATATTCTTGGATTTATTCGCTTAACAGTCGGCTATTTCATTCCGCCCACAAGCTGCGATCCAGTATCCCTACGCCAGCTTCGCTGGCGTAAACCAACTCACCCTTGGAATTTTGAACCACACTGCCAAAGCCTGTTCCCTTGGCGGAGCGCTGCACCTTCACTGTCTTTCCGTTGTCGCGCGATACGGCCACTATCCCGGTGTTGCCAACAAA
Source organism: Rhodocyclaceae bacterium (assembly GCA_016702335.1). Lineage (GTDB taxonomy): Bacteria > Pseudomonadota > Gammaproteobacteria > Burkholderiales > Rhodocyclaceae > JADJEF01. The sequence goes on along the minus strand of JADJEF010000003.1, from coordinate 390,439 downwards.
CACCAAGGTACCATCGTCTAGCAAACGCGCACCGTTGAAACCGATCGTGGTGTCTGTTTTCACCTGACGCCAAGTGATGCCGTCGTCTCCCGAATACCAAATGTTGCCACGCATGCCATAGGCCAGCAACGCACCATCTTTTGCCCGCACAGCTCCGAAGAATGAGCCGTTATAGGGGGCCGGGAGAATGTCCCACGTATTACCCTGATCCCGGGTGCGAGAAATGTTTCCGGTCTCCCCGGCTAGAAACCAGTACTCTCCAGTGGGGATCAAGGCAAAAATGTGACGATCAAAATCCGCATCGACAGCCGTTTTTTGTACCCAGGTACGGCCGCCATCGGATGAAACAAAAAACTTACCGAAGGAACCCACGGCAGCGAACACCTGCCCCCCCATCGCGGTCACGCTAAGCAGGGAGTCGGTGCCGATCGCGTCTATTATGACTGCGGCCCAGGTGGTGCCACCGTCCTCTGTTCGAAAAATCGCACCACCGTGCCCGACAGTGACGCCAATCTTGGCATCAGCGAAGGCCACGCTGGTCAGGGTACGCGTGGTTTCCGTGCGCAGCGCAGTCCAGGTCGCCCCATCGTCATCGGAATTGAACACCACGCCTCGCTCACCGACCGCAACCATGCGGTTCCCTGCGCGCGCAATGTCGATCATGATCACCTTGTTCGGTTTTAGTGGCACCGCCACAACGGCCTTAGCTGGCGATGATGCCAAAGCAGAAGGGGCATAGGCCAGCAGTCCGCTAGACAGAATGCCGGCGGCCGCTAAGACAGCACCTACTGCACACCGACGGACCGTACCAACTGTTTGATTTTTCACTTCGCACCCTCCTTGTTTTTCGTATTTTTCGCTGCTGCCGGTGTCGGTAGAAAGTCAGCCAAGCTCGCTTTGGTTGCGAACTTCCTCACTGTCTTCGATTCAATGTCCAGTCCAGCGACCAAATAGGCACCGTTGGTTAGATCGTGCCAGATATTAACCCGGTAGGCCGGTACCTGCACGTCGTAAAACTGCGTCAGTCCATGAACCGCCACCCGCCACAGTTCGCCTCTGGAATCGTAAATATCCTCCAGCAAAACGCTCCAGCTATCTTCATCGACATAGAACGTGCGTTTTGGGTAAAGATGCCTCATGCCCGGCTTCAGTGTGGCTTCTACGACCCAAACACGATGGAGTTCATAACGCATGAAATCGGGCTTGATAGAGCGAGCACCCAGAACATGCTCGATTGCCAATCGCTTGTCAGAAAGCTTGAATATGTTGTAAGGGACAATCAGTTCCTTCTTACCGACCAGTTTCCAGTCGTACCGATTGAAACTGCCATTGAACGCATCACTCTGATCACGAGTACGCAGATCTTCAACTCCTTGCGGGATATCGTCGTAGCCCGCCGCACTGAGACGCCGAAGGCGCTTTTGCGCATCATTCAGCACCCACCAGTTGCGCGAATCTTCGGATGCCTCGAGCGTCTCGTGAATAATGACCTCAGTATGCGCAAGCGTCGGTGGCGTAAAAAAGCGACCCCGTACAAAGGCTATGCCGTTCGGCGTCGGCGTATCGAGAGCAGAATTCTCGGCGACGCGCTGGCGGAACCCAACTTTGCTGTGTATTTTTCCGCCACGTACCGGGTACCAGAACTCGTCGTGCTCATCGACCCCGCCGCGATAGCGCAAGCGATGATTCCACATCACCTCGACGCCACTTTTCGGCGTAAGAAATGGAATCGTTGATTGATTGCGCCCAAGAATCGTCTCGCCACTTAAGCTGATATTGGCTGCTTCCTTTTTGGCTACATCGGTCACCCAAGTCGGAATCGCAGCCGTACGTCGACTTTGATAGACCGGAAGACGAACATCACCACTGCCGGAAACTAGCGCCTGAAGCCCCGGGGAAAGTTTCGCTCTGTGGTCCCCGATATTTTTCGAATCGATAACAAAAAGGGGCCGATCGGTCGGGAAGGGATCGACGTACCCACGATCAGGAGACCATCCCCTGGGGGGTTGCTGCAAGCCACCATCCCAAGCAGGAATGCTGCCATCTTTATTAGCCTGTCGCTCTGCACCCGACACCGTAAGAGCCACTTCGTCAGTGACATCCTCAGCCGCCGACGTCGGGACACTAGCAAGCATTAGCGCCATCATCATTACGGCCGCGACCAACGATGTCGCTTGCCTCGCGAATGCTTCAGAATAATGCGAACCTCGGAACAAGACCCGCTCCTGACTCGCCGAGCTTCCATGCAGTTTCAGCATCGCTCCCCCACTCCAAATATTGTGTTTTAAGGTACACCTTGCACGGTGCACTCTGCCTTCAGCGTGCGTTTTTATCAGATAAATGACGATGCGTACGTTACCACCGAATAATTTTTATTGTCAGACAGAGAAGCCACTGCCCTCCCCAAATACTGCGAGGACTCTTTCCACCAGCACCGACAGGCACATTACCCCGGTCGCGCGGAGTTGGCACTGGAGGCGAACCCTGCAGCCTCCATCCAGCGCTTGATCCTGTTGGCATCACCAATTCGCGTGGCTTTACCCCACGAGTCTAGCAACACGATCACCACAGGCTTGCTGTTCAGATAGGCCTGCATCACCAGACATTTTCCTGCCTCAGCGATGTACCCGGTCTTGGACAAACCGATTTCCCATGTCGGGTTCTTGACCAGAGAGTTGGTGTTATTGAACTGCATCTCGCGCCCTGAAACCCGAACCACGTCGCCAGGCGTCGTGGAAAATTCCCGGATTAACGGGTACTGGTACGCGGCGTTGACCATGCGGGCCAAATCCCGCGGGCTCGACACATTGGCGGCCGTCAGTCCGGTCGGGTCAAGAAAATGCGTATCCCCTAAGCCCAACATCTCAGCCTTGCGGTTCATCGCCGTTACAAAGGCAGCCTTTCCTCCCGGATAGTGCCGCGATAACGCAGATGCCGCGCGATTTTCTGAAGACATCAAGGCAAGACGCAACAACTCTTCGCGAGAAAGGCGCGTACCGACATTCAGCCGGGAACCGGTGCCTTTGAGTAAGTCGATATCATCGCTGCCAATCGTCAGAGTCTCCTGCAAATCAGGCGTGGCATCGAGCGCCACCATGGCGGTCATTAACTTGGTAATGGAAGCTATTGGCAACACCGCCGATGAGTTCTTATCGACGAGGACATCACCACTTGCCTGATCTTGCACAAATACCGCACTGGATTGCAGTTGCAGGGTTCCATCTTGAGAAACAAGAAAGCCTTTATCCGCAGAGCGTGCCACTGCGGCGGGCTTGCGTACCGAGCCACTTTTCGCTTTCGCGCGCTTCACCGCGAACTTCTGCTTGACTACTTTTTTATTGGCTGCAGCGACTCTTTTCGGAGTCGAACTGGCGAAAACATCAGGTGCCACACCGCTGAACCCAACGGTGACGCACAAGGCACAAATCAGGGAAACAATATTCTTAGCCATCGCGTGCTCTCCATGAAACGGCTTCCAGTCTAGCAAGAAGCGCCTTGCCAGACACCCTTAGTAACGACATTTTCGATAAGAATTAAAGCACTTAAGAAAAATATCAAGTAATACATTAAGTTGGCAGCATGAAATCACGTACCTCATCGGCCCGCGCCATCGTGTCGCGATATCCCAAATCGATCAGAGCGGTCGTGTAGGGTCGTTCAAACAACAGGTAACTGGTCAGCGCCCCACCGCGCCGGTTCATCGCCCCGATACCGCGCAGCAGCACTCGCACCGGCCAAGGTAATGCCTGGGCATGCTGCGCGGCCAATTGATCCAGACGCTCCGAAGGGGCAATGACCAACACTTCAACCGGACGCAGACTGATGGCGCGCTCGGCGCGCACTGATTCCGGGATCAGTGACAAAGTGTGATTGATACGCATCGTGCGCTCAAGATCTACTGAGAGGCTGTCAAGAAATATGCTCGACAAGGCATGGCCGGCGATCTGCGCCAGGTTCGGGTAGTCTTCGACTGGGGGGCGCTCGTTCTCCTGCGACATGCGTCCGGCACCGATGACAAGGATCTTGCGGGCACCCAGATGGATAGCCGGTGAAACAGGGGCCATTTGGCGCATCGACCCATCGCCAAACCATTCACGATGCACGCGAACGGCCGGGAAAATAAATGGGATTGCGCTTGATGCCATCAGGTGATCCAACCCCAGTTTGACGTGGGCACCCACGCGCTGACTGCGCCGCCAGGGCTCAATGTCAGCACGTCCTTGAAAAAAACTCACGCTTTGTCCTGTGGCATAACCCGAACAGGTAATACTTACCGAATGCAGGGCGTGGTTATCGATGGCACGCTGAATCGCTCCGAAGTCCAGTGCCTGAGCCAGCAGACGGCGCAAAGGCGCATTGTCGAGCAGCGACCGGGGCGGTTCCTTGATCAACCAGCCGACCATCAGCGCCCCCAGCCAGCGAGCCCCGGTCCAGGCCAGACCTGCCAGATCGGCGCGATACACCTGGTCGACCGAGAAGTTTTCCCAGACCTTAACCAACTCGTCGATCCCATGCCCGAAGTCTTCAGCTCGTACGGCCAGCGACGCCGCATTGATTGCCCCTGCTGAAGTGCCGCAGATGATCGGAAAAGGATTCTTTTTCGAATCCGGTAAAAGCTCCCGAATGGCCTTGAGCACACCCACCTGATAGGCAGCACGGGCACCACCCCCGGTGAGAATCAAGGCCGTTTTGTTTGGCATCGTGCTACTGGCGAGCGCAGCGGTCGGCTCGCTGCGCAGCCTCAACCGACAGCAATGCGGTGACGTTGACGATGCGCCGTACGGTTGCTGTCGGCGTCAGAATATGCGCTGGCCGTTCGCTGCCCAGCAGAAGCGGACCGACAGTCAGACCGTCTCCGGCGGCGGTCTTGAGCAAGTTAAAGGCGATGTTGGCGGCATCGAGCGTCGGCATGATGAGCAGATTGGCCTGCCCTGTCAGGGTTGATCCGGGGAAGACCTGGCTGCGAATTGTTTCCGAGAGGGCCGCATCACCATGCATTTCACCATCGACCTCCATATCCGGGGCTGCGGCACGCAACATACCAAGCGCCTTGCGCATCTTGATCGCTGTGGGCGTATCGTCCGTGCCAAAACTTGAATGCGAAAGTAGCGCCACCTTCGGCGTCAAGCCGAAACGCCGCACCTCTTCAGCAGCAAGCAGGGTCATTTCTGCAATCTGCTCTGCCGTGGGGTCGTAATTGACGTAGGTGTCACCAATAAACAGCACACGCTTGGGCAAAATCAGCATGTTCAAAGCGTAGTGACTGCTGATGCCTTCACGCTTGCCCAACACGGTATCGATATACCGCAAATGGAGAGAGTGCTTGCCAAAGGTGCCGCACAGCATCGCATCCGCGTAGTTGTGACGCACCAGCATCGCCCCGATCAGGGTGGTCCGGCGGCGCATCTCGCGTTTGGCATATTCAACACCCACGCCCTGTCGGCACATCATGTCGTGATAGTCCTGCCAGAGCTCCTTGTAGCGCGGGTCGGAGTCAGGATTCACCAGTTCAAAGTGCTCACCGGCGCGCAAGCGCAGACCGTAGCGGGTGACGCTACGCTCGATAATCTCCGGCCGACCAATCAAAATCGGCTTCGCCAAGCCTTCATCGACCACCGTCTGCACGGCGCGCAAGACACGCTCGTCCTCGCCCTCGCAGAACACGATGCGCGCGGGGCTCTTCTTTGCCGCCAGAAACACCGGGCGCATGAACAGGCCGGTGTGATACACAAAATCGTTGAGCTTTGCCCGGTAGGCATCCATATCCGTTATGGGTCGCGTCGCCACCCCGGAATCCATCGCCGCTTGAGCCACTGCAGGAGCCACCTTCAGAATCAGCCGCGGATCAAAAGGCTTGGGAATCAGGTACTCAGGGCCAAACGACAGATTCTCGGTGCCATAGGCGGCAGATACCTCGTCGGACTGCTCAGCATGTGCCAAATCGGCAATGGCACGCACCGCAGCGAGTTTCATGGCTTCGTTGATGGTTGTCGCTCCTACGTCCAGAGCGCCACGGAACATGAAGGGGAAGCACAAGACGTTATTGACCTGATTGGGATAGTCCGAACGGCCAGTGCCAATAATGACATCGTCGCGAACGGCCTTGGCATCCTCGGGCAGAATTTCCGGATCGGGATTGGCCATGGCCAGAATCAGCGGATTCGAGGCCATGTTGGCGACCATTTCGGGCTTGAGCACCCCGGCCGTGGAAAGACCCAAGAAAATATCGGCACCCGGCATGACATCTGCCAAAGTGCGCGCATCAGTAACCTGAGCATAACGCGCCTTGGAGACGTCTAGCGACTCGCGTCCGGTATGGATCACGCCCTTGCTATCCACCGCATAGACGTTCTTGGGGTTGAGACCCAAACTGACCATCAGGTCCAAACACGCGATGGCCGCTGCGCCGGCGCCGGAACAGACCAATTTCACTGCCCCAATATCTTTGCCCACCACGCGCAACCCGTTGAGAACGGCGGCACTGGCGATAATGGCGGTGCCGTGCTGATCGTCATGGAAGACCGGGATCTTCATCCGCTCGCGCAGCTTGGACTCAACATAAAAACACTCGGGTGCCTTGATATCTTCAAGATTGATGCCACCAAACGTCGGTTCCAGCGAAGCGATGATATCGACGAGCTTGTCCGGATCATTCTCGGCAATTTCAATGTCAAACACATCTACACCAGCAAACTTTTTGAACAATACCCCCTTGCCTTCCATGACCGGCTTGCCGGCGAGGGGGCCAATATTGCCGAGTCCGAGCACCGCCGTACCGTTGCTCACCACCGCCACCAAATTGGCCCGCGAGGTGTACAAGGCCGCCGTTGATGGATCGCGCACGATCTCATCGCAGGCGGCGGCGACCCCGGGCGAGTAAGCCAGCGAAAGGTCAGACTGGGTAGTGAGCAACTTCGTCGGTGTGACCGAGATCTTCCCCGGCGTCGGGAAACGGTGATAGTCGAGTGCCGCTAAGCGAGTACGTTCATCCATGATGGTGCGGTTTTCTGATAGATCAAGTAAACAGGTGCTTGATTCTAACGGCGCTTACGGCGTAGATCGATTGAATAGAGCCCGAAACATCGCCAGGAATTTCCTCCCGGGATGGCGATGCCCGGACACCACAGGAAATCGGTGCCAAGCTCGCTGTGCGATAATGGGCGTTTCGATGCTTTCGTTGCCAGCGTCTGTCAACGGGGAGCGCCTATACCGATTTCTTAGCCCCAAGTGGAGTTATTGCAATGAATCAACCCATGGATCCCACCCACGCCCCCGCCCACGTCAAGCATGCACGACTGAAGGCTTGGGTTGCCGAAGTTGCCGCACTGACCGAGCCGAAAGACATCGTCTGGTGCGACGGCTCCAAGGAAGAGGCCGACCGTCTGTTCGCGTTGATGGTCGAGGGCGGCAGCATGATCAAGCTCAACGAAGCCAAGCGCCCCAACTCCTACCTGTGCCTGTCCGACCCCTCGGATGTGGCGCGCGTCGAAGACCGCACCTTTGTGTGCACCGACGACCCCGAAGAAGCCGGCCCCAACAACAATTGGGAATCGCCGGAAAAGATGAAGGAAACTCTGCGCGGCCTTTTCAAGGGTTGCATGCGCGGGCGTACGCTGTATGTCGTGCCGTTCTCCATGGGCCCGATCGGCTCGCCGATCGCCCACATCGGGGTTGAGCTTTCCGACTCCCCGTATGTCGTGGTCAATATGCGCATCATGACGCGCATGGGCAAAGCCGTGCTGGAACAACTCGGCAACGATGGCGAGTTCGTCCCCTGCCTGCACAGCGTCGGCCACCCGCTCGACGCCGGCCAGAAAGACGTCAAGTGGCCGTGCAACCCCACCAAATACATCTGCCACTTCCCCAAGACCCGCGAAATCTGGTCCTTCGGTTCCGGCTACGGCGGCAATGCCCTGCTCGGCAAGAAGTGCTTCGCCCTGCGCATTGCCTCCACCATGGCCCGCGACGAAGGCTGGCTGGCCGAGCACATGCTCATCCTTGGTGTCGAATCACCCGAAGGCAAGAAGAGCTACGTCGCCGCCGCCTTCCCCTCGGCCTGCGGCAAGACCAACTTCGCCATGCTGATTCCGCCGGCCTCAATGGGTGGCTGGAAGGTCACCACCGTGGGCGACGACATCGCCTGGATCAAGCCGGGCAAGGATGGGCGCCTCTACGCCATCAACCCCGAAGCCGGCTTCTTCGGCGTCGCCCCCGGCACCAGCGAGAAGACCAACTTCAACGCCATGGCTACGCTCAAAGAAAACATCATCTTCACCAACGTCGCGCTGACCGACGACGGCGATGTCTGGTGGGAAGGAATGACCAAGGAGGCCCCCGCCCACCTGATCGACTGGCAGGGCAAGGACTGGACGCCCGCCGACGGCAAGGCCGGACGCAAGGCCGCGCACCCAAATTCACGCTTTACCGCCCCGGCCAGCCAGTGCCCGAGCATTGATCCGGACTGGGAGAACCCGGCCGGCGTGCCGATCTCGGCCTTTATCTTTGGTGGCCGCCGTTCGACCACCGTGCCGCTGGTCTTTGAAGCGTTCAACTGGAACTTCGGCGTCTACATGGCGGCCACCCTCGGCTCGGAAACCACGGCCGCTGCCGTCGGAGCCCAAGGCATCGTGCGCCGCGACCCGATGGCGATGCTGCCCTTCTGTGGCTACCACATGGGCGACTACTTCAACCACTGGCTGAAGATCGGCCATCAGGTCGAGCATGCACCGCGCATCTTCACGGTCAACTGGTTCCGTCAGGACGAGCAAGGCAATTTCATGTGGCCCGGCTTCGGCGAGAACATGCGCGTTCTGAAGTGGGTGGTCGGGCGCTGCTCTGGCCAAGCCGATGCCAAACAGACCGCACTGGGCTGGATTCCCAACTTCGAGGATCTGGACTGGAGTGGTAACGAGGAAGTCACCAAGGCTCAGTTCGAGGCCCTGACCGCCGTAGACACCACCGCCTGGAAAGAGGAGCTCAAGCTGCATGCCGACTGGTTCGAAAAGCTCAAGAGCCGCCTGCCCAAAGTGATGCACCTCAAGCGCGAGTTGTTTGATCTGACACTGGTCGACTAATTCCGCAAGTCGGCGCTGGTAACACGGCGATTGCGGCGTCAGGCATGAAACCAAACCACGGGGCGGCGTCGCGCATGCGCGACATCGCCCCGTTTCACGTCATGGAACTGGTCGCCCGCGCCAAGGCGCTGGAAGCCGAGGGGCGTGACATTGTGCATCTGGAAGTCGGCGAGCCGGATTTCCCCTCCGCTGCCCCCATCCTCGCCGCCGCCCAGCAATTTCTGCAGGCGGGACGTGTCGCCTATACCCACGCCTGCGGCATTGCGCCGCTGCGCGAGGCCATTTCCGCCTGGTATCAACACCAGTTTGGCGTCGACGTGCCGCCCGCGCGTATCGTCATTACCGCTGGCGCCTCGGGTGCGCTGCAACTGGCCTTGGGCGCACTGGTGTCCCCCGGCGATGAATGGTTGATTCCCGATCCCGGCTACCCGTGCAACCGCCATTTCGTGCGCCTGTTTGAAGGCGTTCCGCGCGCCATTTCGGTGGGAGCTGACAGCGTGTACCAACCCACGGCGGCTCAAGTAGCCCGGCACTGGCAGGCCGCCACGCGCGGCGTCATGCTCGCCTCACCGTCGAACCCGACCGGCACCCTGCTCCCACCCCAGGAACTGGCCGGCATCTGGAACGAGGTGCAAGGCCGTGGCGGTGCCCTGATCGTCGATGAGATTTATCAGGGATTGGTCTACGACAGCCAAGCGGCCACGGCGCTGGCGTTGTCCGACGAGATCTTCGTCATCAACAGCTTTTCCAAGTACTTCGGCATGACCGGCTGGCGGCTGGGCTGGGTCGTTGTGCCGGAAGCGCATCTGCGCAATGTCGAAAAGCTGGCGCAAAACCTGTTCATCTGCGCCCCCACGGTGGCTCAATACGCGGCGCTCGCCGCGTTCTCGTCGGCTGCGCTGGACATATTCGAAGCCCGCCGGCGAGAGTTCCTGCAGCGCCGCGATGTCTTGATTGCCGGGCTGCGTTGCATCGGCTTCGGCATTCCCATCGTGCCGCAAGGGGCGTTCTACGTCTATGCCGAATCGTCGCGTTTTGCCCCCGATAGTTACGCGTTGGCCTATCGTTTGCTGAACGACGCCGGTGTGGCCGCCACCCCCGGCATCGACTTTGGCGACACCAACGCGGCAGCGCACATCCGCTTTGCCTACACCACGGACATCGCCCGCATTGAAGAAGCCATTGCCCGCCTCGACGCCTGCCTGAATCGGTAGGTGGGAAGCCCGCCGATAAGCCGGGTTCTGTCGTGGGCAACCATTCCTCTGGGATCGCCATTACTGACGACCTCGTGCAGCCTACCCGGACACGACGCGGACCACGTCATAGTGCCCTTATTTGGCCTTGCTCCGGATGGGGTTTGCCATGCCGTCCGTGTTACCACGTCCGCGGTGAGCTCTTACCTCGCCGTTTCACCCTTGCCTTCGCTTGCGCTCAGGCGGTCTGTTCTCTGTTGCACTTTCCGTCGCCTTGAGCGAGGTTGCCCCCGCCTTATAACGCCCGGCCGTTAGCCGGCATCCTGTCCTGTGGAGCCCGGACTTTCCTCCAACCCCTTGCTTGCACAAAGAATCAGCGATTGCCTGGCGGACTTCCCGCGCCCATTCTACGCGCTGGCCGAAACTGTCGATGGTCGTCGTAGTACGCCGGGTCTTCGTTGTCGGCGACCACGCCCGGAATCCCCAGTAGCGGCAATGGCGGCCAGGGATTCCGCAAGTCGGCGCTGGCGAGACGGCGATTCAGCGCCTCATCGAGCGCGCAGGCGTCGGCAAACTCACCGTCGAGCCACAAGGCTTTGCCGCACAAACCGAAAAACGGGGCACGCAGGGCATCGCGTGTGGCGTGACCGACATAGTGAAAGCGCACCTTCTCCACCAGCAGTGAGCGATGCGCCACAAAGACCTCGGTCCAGCGGTGCGCACACAGCGCCTGCCAGAGAAATTCGGGCAGTCCGGTGATCAGCACACCACACTCATCAAACTGCGTCAGCCGGTCACGCGTTCGCCCGCGACGACCGGGTTGCTCGGCCGCCAGGGCCTCAACGTGCAGTCGGTTCAGCAAAGACTTGCTGCGGGGAAACTCCAGCCAAACCTCGGCGTTAAACGCATCGTGCCAGTTGTCAGCACGAGTAACCACTTCACCGCGCTCGAAGGCGCGTCGCTCGTAGCCCAACTCAAGGGTGTCGGGCAACACGAAGCGCAGCGGCAGGCCGCTGCCGGTGCGAATGCCTAGCGCGCTGGCACGTTGGTTGTAATGCTCAAGGGCCGGGGGTGACGGCTCAGTCAATCACTTGTCCGCAGCGGGCTTCTTGGCGGCCTCGTCGTCACCCTTTTTTTCCTTGCTGACGAAGACCAGTTCCTCTTCCTTGGTTTGGAAAGTGCCGATCAACTCGCCGGGCTCGGGCGGCACACTGTCGAACTTCTGGTGACGACATTCCTTGGTTTCTGCCACGTACCAGGTCTTCCCCTGATTGAGGATGAACACGCCGGGCTCAACGCGGTAGAGATCCATCTTGAATTTGTCGCCCGACGGCGCCAGCGTGTAGCGGCGCTGGCATTCGGGAAAGCGCGAGACCACCAACTTGGTATCCCATTTCGAACCGGGGTACTGCTGATCGCGCGATACCGAAATCGAATGATGACGGTCGACGATCTGGTAACCCGCCTGCTGGCTGCCGCAACCCGCCAGCACAGTCAGCACAACCGCCAGCAGCGCGACACAATTAATACGCTTCATAGGCTACTCCACCAAGGTCCAGGCCACCGACTCGCCGGCGCGCAGGGGCACCAGGGGTTCGTCGGCCAAATAAGTCAGTTGTCCTGGCACCGCCCAGCGTTCCTTGCGCAGGGTAACGCGTTCGGTATTGCGCGGCAGGCCATAAAAATCCGGTCCATGCTGGCTGGCAAAGCCTTCCAGTTTGTCGAGCGCACCCGCCGCCTCGAAGGCCTCGGCGTACAGTTCGATGCCGGCGTGCGAGGTGTAGCACCCGGCGCAACCGCAGGCCGCTTCTTTGGTGCTCTTACCGTGCGGTGCCGAATCGGTGCCCAGAAAGAACTTGCCGCTGCCGCCCACCGCCGCCGCCACCAGCGCCTGCCGGTGCGTCTCGCGCTTGAGGATGGGCAGGCAGTAGTGATGCGGGCGAATGCCGCCGGCAAAAATGGCGTTGCGATTGAGCAGTAGATGATGCGCGGTGAGCGTACCGGCCACGTTACTGCCCTGCCCCGCGACAAATTCGACCCCTTGCCGCGTCGTGATGTGCTCCAGCACCAGGCGCAGTTTCGGGTACTCGCGCAGCAGCGGCGTCAGCACTGTCTCAATGAATACGGATTCACGATCAAAGACATCGACCGCCGCATCGGTGACTTCGCCGTGCACCAGTAGGGGCAAACCCACCTGCTCCATGCGCGCCAGGGTCGCGGCACACTGCTTCAGGTCGGTCACGCCGGCATCGGAATTGGTCGTCGCACCGGCCGGATACAGCTTCACCCCGTGCACAAAACCGCTCGCCCTGGCGGCATCAATCTCACTGGTCGGCGTCTTGTCGGTGAGGTAGAGCGTCATCAGTGGCGCGAAGCTCATGCCCTTTGGCACCGCCGCAAGAATACGCTCGCGGTACTGCGCCGCCTGCGCCACGGTGGTCACCGGCGGCTTCAGGTTGGGCATGACAATGGCACGGCCAAAACGGCGCGCGGTGTCCGGCACCACAGCGCGCAAGGCATCGCCATCACGCAAGTGCAGGTGCCAGTCGTCAGGGCGGGTAAGAGTGAGAGTGAGGCGCGTTGAACTCATGCGTTCGATTATAGGGGCTCGTTTTTCAGTTCGTTTTTAGTTCAATGGCGCGCGCGTACAAGGTGTTCTTGCTCGCCCCGGTAATTTGCGATGCCAGTTTTGCAGCCTGCTTGGTCGGCAACTCGGCCAGCAGCAGTTTGAGCGTGCGCAGCGCGGCGGCGTCAAGTTCCGACTCATCGCGCCTCGGCGCGCCGGAGACCATCACCACAAACTCGCCGCGCACATGGTTGGCGTCCGCCGCCAGCCAGTCAGCCGCTTCGCCCAGCGGCAGGGAAACGATCTGCTCAAACAGTTTGGTCAGCTCGCGCGCAATCACCACCTGCCGCTCCGGCCCCAGCACCGCGCACAAGTCGGCGATCATTTCGCTAATACGGTGCGGCGCCTCATAAAACACCAGCGCCGCCTCCAGAGCGACCAGGCCCTCGAGTTCGGTGCGCCGGGCACCCGGCTTGGCGGGTAAAAAGCCGACAAACAGGAAGCGTGTGTCGGCCAAGCCGGCCGCAGAAAGCGCTGCCACCGTGGCCGATGGCCCAGGCAAGGGCACTACGCGATGGCCGGCAGCGCGTACCGCGGCGACGGTGCGTGCGCCCGGGTCGGAAACAGCCGGCGTGCCGGCGTCTGAAATCAGCGCCACCGCCTGGCCGGCGGCAAGCAGGTCATTGAGTTTTTGCGCCGCTTCGGCTTCGTTGTGCTGGTGCAACGCGATAAGTCGGGTCGTGACGCCATGGTGTTCGAGCAGATGCCGGGCATGACGCGTATCTTCACAGGCAATCAGATCCACCCCCGCGAGGGTGGCAATGGCACGCGCACTGATATCCGCCAGATTGCCGATCGGCGTGGCCACTACATACAATGCCGGCGGAAGGCGGGGAGAACTCATGCGCGGGATTCTACGGGGGTTGCTGGCAGGCCAGCACGAAACAACGACGGCCAAGGGCGCCGCGGCCGAGACGCGTGCGGCGGAGTTTCTTGCCGGGCAGGGGCTCGTCATGCTTGAGCGCAACTTCCGCGTCAAGGGCGGGGAAATCGACCTGATTGCCCGCCATGGCGCGACCACTGTCTTTGTCGAAGTGCGCCAGCGTAGCCGCAGCGACTACGGCGGTGCCGCCGCCAGCATTACCCCTGCCAAACAGCGACGCATCATCCTCGCCGCCCGCCATTGGCTGCAACGCCATGGCGACTGCGCCTGCCGATTTGACTGTGTCGTCATCGACGGCAACCAGATGGCATGGTTACAAGATGCTTTTTCCACGAACTGAAGGCCGGGCCTGGGACCATAATCGCCTCACTTTGATTTTGTGTGGAGTTTGCCATGGCTGACATTGACCTGACCCGACGTATTCACCAGCAGTTCACCGACAGCATCGCTGCCAAACAGGCGGCGCTGGCGGTAATGGCCGCGCCTATCGATGCCGCGGCCCGACTGATGGCCCAGTGCCTGCAGGCCGACGGCAAGATCATGGCCTGTGGCAACGGTGGCTCGGCGGGCGATTCACAGCACTTTTCCGCCGAGTTGCTCAACCGCTTCGAGCGCGAGCGGGCGCCGCTGGCCGCCCTTGCGCTCTCCACCGACACCTCGACACTGACCTCGATCGCCAATGATTACCGCTATGAGGAAGTTTTCTCGAAGCAGGTCCAGGCACTAGGGCGCAAGGGCGATGTGCTGCTGGCCATCTCGACCTCGGGCAATTCGCCCAATGTGATTGAGGCCATCAAAGTGGCGCACGCCAAAGGTATCCGCGTCGTTGCGCTCACCGGCAAACAGGGCGGCAAGATGGCACCTCTGCTGGCCGCCGACGACGTGCACCTGTGCGTGCCGGCGGAGCGCACCGCACGCATTCAGGAAGTTCATCTGCTCGCCATCCACTGCCTGTGCGATGGCATCGACACGCTTTTATTTGGAGAAACATCGTGACTCTGTCTGCCCGCCTGCGTACCCCGCTCTTTCTGGTTCTGGCTGTTCCCCTGCTCAGCGGCTGTGTCGGTGCCGCCATTGTCGGTGCGGGAGCCGGTGCCGCCCTCATGCTCATCGACCGGCGCGCTGGCGAAACACAGGTCACTGACGAGGGTATCGAATTACGTGCCGCCAGCCGCATCAGCGACAAACTGGGCGACAAAGGCCATGTGAATGTCACCAGCTACAACCGCCTGGTGCTGCTCACCGGCGAAGTACCCAATGCCGCGGCCAAGGACGACGCAGAAGCCGCCGTCAAACTCGTGGCCAACGTCAAATCCATTAGCAACGAGCTAGCGATTGGCGAGTCGTCCGCTTTTTCGGCCCGCAGCAACGACGCCTACATCACCTCCAAGGTGAAGGCGCGCTTTCTCGACTACAAGCGCTTCAATGCCAATCACGTCAAGGTCGTCACCGAGGCCGGAGTGGTGTTCCTGATGGGTCTGGTCACGCTCAATGAAAGTAACTCGGCGGTTGAGATTGCGCGGACCACCGGCGGCGTAAAAAAGGTGGTGCGCCTGTTCGAGATCATTACCCCCGAAGCGGCAATGGCGGCGGATGGCAAGACCCCGGCAGCCCCGGCACCTTAAATTGCGCTCAATGTCGCCGCGACGATTCGTGGCGACGATTCACTTCGCCATAGCGACCGGATAATTGGGGTGTTGCGGGTTGGCAATAACCTGCTGCGCACGGGGATCAACAATCAAATCCATGGCCTCCAGCGGTAGCACTCCGAGCAGGCACTCGTTCCCAAGAACGACTGCTTCCGTCACGTAGCTGCGCCCCAGCATACGAATTTCTATCGGGGCAATTTTTGGCACCTTGCGCTGGTGCCCGTCAGCCAGCGTAACCACCTGCTGAGTCACTTCGGTGATATCGAATCCGAGTTGTGTGGCGACTTCTTCAGTGACGCACATGAAGGTGGCACCGGTACCGACCAGCGCGTTGACTTCCATGCTCAGTTTGTCGAACAGATTGGTCAAGTGCACGTTCGCGTACGTTAGTCCCATGATCGAATCCCCAGATTTAGCAAACGTCACTATCGCCGGGTGTTTACGATTCGCAAGGAGTCGACAGAACCACCCGGAACCACCAAGTCGGCGCTGGCAATACGGCGATTTACACTTAATCGAGCCAAACCACAGGCTTGCGCGCCGCCGCCCACTCTTCAAAGTACGCACCGAAGCGCTCCTCGATTTGCGGGCGCTTGACCTTGAGGGTCGGTGTCAGCAGGCCATTGTCGGGCGTCCATGCCGTGCGGGTCAGTACAATGCAGTCCAGATGCTCGTGCGGATCAAGTGTTGTGTTGATGACCTTCAGATGATTCGCGAACGAGGCCTCGAGTTCCGCCTTCGCCCCCGGTAGCGACTTGATCGCCAGTTCGTTGAGCACCACGATACCCATCGGTTGCGCCATCGACGAACCGGCAACGAGGCAAGTATCGACCGCTTCATGGTTAGCCAGCTTGTGTTCAATGGGGCCTGGCGCGACGTACTTGCCCTTGCTGGTCTTGAAGTTGTCCTTGATACGACCGACCAGGGTCAAGTGACCGCTCTCGCTGATCAAGCCCTTGTCGCCGGTCTTGATCCAGCCATCGGCGGTAAACAAGTCGGCGGTCAGTTCCGGCTCCTTGTAGTAACCCAGCGTGGCGCCCGGCGTCAGCACCTGCACCTCGCTGGTGGCGGGGTCAATGCGCTGCTTGACCATGTCGGCGGGGGGCCCGACGGTGCCAAAGCGGATGTCATCCATCCGGTTGCCATGCGATGTGCAGCCGACTTCGGTCATGCCGTAGCCTTCGCAGATGCGCAAGCCCAGCTTGGCATACCACTCCATCAGCTCCTTGGTCAGCGGAGCGCTGCCGCTGGCACATTGGCGCACGGCATCGAGCCCCAGGCCGGCCAGGATCTTGCGATTGACGATGCCGCGAACAATGGGAATGCGCCACAGGCGCTCCAGCTTCTTCTGCGGCATCTTGGCAAATACGCCCTGCTGAAATTTAAGCCACAGACGCGGCACCGAGACAAACAGTGTGGGCCGCGCGCGACGCAAATCGTCGGCAAACGTGGCGAGCGATTCGGCAAAGAAAATATGCGCGCCGCAATAGATCGAGGCGAGTTCCAGCACCGAGCGCTCCATGATGTGCGCCAGCGGCAGGTAAGAGAACATGCGGTCGTCTTCACGGTAACCGACATTGCCGACAATGGTCAGCAGGGCCGCCGTCAACGTGTCAAAGCTGTGCATGACACCCTTCGCTTGCCCGGTGGTGCCCGACGTATAGACCAAGGTCGCCAGATCAGTACCCGGGAAGGTGGGCGACTCGGTCATGGGCTGGGTGTTGGCAATGGTGTCGCCCCAAGTCACAGCACATTTATCGAGGATGGGCTTGTCGGCAAAGGGCAGTGCAATCTTGAGCAACTTGTCGGGCACGCCATCGGCCAGGCTGCGATCATCCAGTCGCCCGATGAAACACGCCACCGATTCGCTGTGTTTGACAATCTGGCGAATATTGTCGGCGGTCAACATGGGGTAAAGCGGCACGCTCACATGGCCGGCCATCCAGATCGCCAGATCACACATGATCCAGCCGGCAGAATTTTTGCCCAGGATGCCGATGCGCGACCCGGCCGGCCAGTCCTGCGCCTTGAGAAAGGAGGCCATGCGCCGCACCTCATCACCCACCTCGGCCCAGGTGTAGTGCCGGATCTTGCCGCCGTCGTAGGGCTGGGTCAGGTAGATCCGATCGGCCATCGTCCGCTCACGCAGGTAAAAGCGTTGCAGGGGCAGAACGTCAGGACTGATGTTGGGCTGTACGCCACTGAGAGAACGAATGACCATGAGGCAACTCCGTCTGGGTTGGCAATAATTGGAGGCGGATTATGCCGGCATTCTGTCGCCTGCTCGCAAGTCGGCGCTGGCGGTACGGCGATCGGAAGAATGTCATTGCCAGTGGCTTGGTCGGCGACCTGAAACGCCCTGTCCGCAGAAAATTTCTGTAGGCACAGTCACGGGTTGTTTGCTATAAACGTCAGCGTGGATTTAACGAGAACGGTTAAGCACAGTGACACTGAACCTGCGCCTGGTGTATTACGCAATTGGCTTGTTGGCTATCCTCTTTGCCAGCGCCGCGCGCAGCAACGACCTGCTTGACGCCGCCCAGCCCTGGGATGGCCCGGTGCCCCTGGCACGCTATTTCGACGTACTGGAGGACCCACAGGGCACACTGACCCTGGCCGACGTACGCAAGGCGGATATCGCGGCCCGATTCAAACCCTCGAGCACCACCAAAGACGCGCTCAATTACGGCATTACGCCGTCGACCTACTGGCTGCGCTTGTCGCTGAAGAACGGTGGTGACCAGCCGATCGAGCGCTTTCTTGAGATTGCCTACGCCCGGTTGCTGACCGTCGACTTTTACAAGATTGCCCCCCGGTCAGACGGACCAAGTGATTGAAAGCGGCTACGGCAAACCGTTTGACAGCCGCGTCTCAAGCACCGGTTCTTTGTCTTTCCGGTGACGCTGGCGCCGCAGACGGAACACGTCATTTACCTGCGCGTGCAGTCGCGCACCTCGCTCGAAATACCGGCAAAGCTATGGAAGCCTCGTGAATTTCATGTCAGCGAGCGGCTGGACTACATGGCTCAAGCCGCCTACTTCGGCATGGCCGGCGCGATGATTCTGTTCAACTTCCTGCTCCTGATGTCGCTGCGTGATCGTGGCTATTTGCTCTACATCCTGTTCGTGGTCGCAAACGCCAGCGGCATTGCTGCATCCACCGGCATCGGCATCGAGTATTTTTGGGGCGATTTTCCTGATTGGACCACCCTATCATTTGCCGCGTCGGCCCATGCCACTGGTGTATTTCTTGCCGCCTTCATGCGCCACATGGTGGGTACGGCCACGCTTCTGCCCAAGTGGGACAAACTCATCATCGCGCTTATCGCCATTAACGCAGGCGGTTTTGTGCTGCAATTTTTCACCTACCAGGTGAAGTTTGTGCTCGCCATGATGATCATTTCGGCGCTGCTGATCATTGCCGTTGCGATCTATCTCTCGCTCAAGCGCAATCGCGCGGCCTATCTCTTTCTCGCCGCGTTCACTGTACTGCTCGCCTCGGTCGTCATTTTGTCACTGCGCATCAGCGGGCTTTTGCCCAGCAACTTTTTTACCATCAATGGCGTGCAGATCGGCTCGGCCCTGGAGATGATCGTACTGGCTTTCGCGCTGGCCGACCGCTTCCATGTGTTGCGTGCCGAAAAAGAACGCGCGCAGCAAGAAGCACTGAGTGCCGAGCGACGCGTCGTCGAAACCTTGAAAGCGTCAGAACGTATTCTGGAAACTCGTGTGGAGGAACGTACGGCCGAATTGTCGGCGACCGTTGACCGCCTCAAGCAAACCCAGAGTGATCTGGTCGAAGCGGAGAAGCTGGCGTCACTGGGGTCGCTCGTCGCCGGCGTCGCGCACGAACTCAACACACCCATCGGCAACGCACTCACGACAGCCACAGCGCTCGAAGGAAGTACGCGCAGTTTCCAGGAACTGGCCGCCACGCAAAGCCTGAAGCGCTCTTCCCTTGACGGTTTTCTCAATACCACCCTGGAAATGGGTCAACTCGTCGTGCGCTCGTTGTTCCGGGCAGCGCAACTTATCAGCAGCTTCAAGCAGGTGGCGGTTGACCAGACGTCGGAACGCAAGCGCTGCTTCGATCTCAGGGAACTTGTCGAGAACAATATCGCGACCTTGCGCCCCAGTTTCAAGAATGCGTCATGGTCACTGCACGTGGATCCGATTCCTCAAATTCTCTGCGACAGTTACCCCGGGCCGCTCGGGCAGATCGTAGTCAATATCGTCCAGAACGCGCACATCCATGCGTTCGAAGGGCGCGCCAGCGGGCAACTGCGCATCACCGCCCGAACCATCGACGATCAGGTCGAGCTGAAATTCATTGATGATGGCATCGGCATGTCGAAAGAGTCAGTGGCGCACGTGTTTGATCCGTTCTACACCACCAAGCTGGGCAAGGGAGGAAGCGGACTGGGCATGGCCATCTCGAGAAACATGGCGATGCATCTGGGCGGCAGCCTTTCCGTCAGGTCGACCGAAGGCCAGGGCACAACCTTCACACTGCGCATCCCGCTCATTGTCCCCGACAGCGCAGATAGCCCCAACGAAGCCGAACCAGTCGTTAGAGCCATCCAAGGCAACAGCAATGAATAGAAAATGATGGCGATGCTCGTTAAGATGGATAGAGTGAAGCACCTGACCGACTCGATAGCGCCAGAAAGATCAACGGAGGATTTGACGATGAGTGTGCAGCGATATGAATACCCTGCAGGGCCGCTTCGGAAATGGCTGCAGAAACAGCTCCCAGTGATTCTGGTCCTTTTGATGGCGCTACCGGCGAACGCTGAGTCAATAGAAATTGCCACCGGCGAATACTCACCGTTTGTTACTCAACAATTGCCTGACGATGGCATCACTGCCGCCATTGTTTCCGCTGCCTTTAAAGCAGCGGGAGTTGATGTGACGTTCACATTCTTGCCGTGGAAGCGCGGCTATCACGACACCGAGCTTGGAAAGTACGTCGGAACCTTTCCGTACGTGAGAAACGCTGAGCGTGAAGCCCTGTTCCTGTACTCGGAGCCGATGTATGTGGATCAGGTGCGCTTGTTTGTCCGCGAGACTGGCAATGCGGAGCGTAGCTGGTCCGGAAAGCGGTTGTGCGTCCCGCACGGATACGACACCTCGTTAGCTGAGGAGTTCATCGCCAAGCACGCGATGTCACTGGAGCGACCGGCCGAAATGGCGAATTGTTTCTCCATGCTGGACGCGGGGCGCGTTGAGGCTGTTTGGGCCAGCGAACTCGTCGGCAAAGACACGGCGCGTTCTTTGTTCGGGTCCCAAGCGAGGGTGTTCCCACTGAACTCAGAGAGTGGCGCGAGCATCAAATATCACCTCATGGTATCGAAGAAACTGCCTGATGGGCCAAAGCGAATAGCCCAGTTCAATAAAGGCTTGAAGGCGATCGAAAAGAATGGGACCTACACGAAGATTCGGGCGCGCTTCATGTCAATGGTGCGGAGCGAGTAGCCGGTCATTCCAGCTCATAACGCCGGACAATCTTCTTTAGTTTACCTTCAGCGGCCAGCCTCTCAAGGGCCACTTTCACCTGATTGACGACTTCCGGCGGGGTCCTCGTGGAAAAGTAAAAATACCGACCACGAGTTCGAACCGCGGTCGGCAGTTTGCGAAATTTCCCCGAAAATTCAGGCAACTTCATCAAGTTGGTGGCGACAGCTTCATTGATCAAGACAAACCGCCCTCTTTTTAAGAGCAGCTTTTCCAGTACTGCCTCGCTGGTCAAAGCATTAGCGTCAACTACCAGCCCTTTTTGTGCCAGCAACCACTCCGCCTGCCCTGTCGCGACGTAGGCCATGATGACGTTGTTCTTTTTGATCGACCGGATATCATCAATCGTGGCGTCCTTCAGCGGATCACTGTCGCGCACTACCAAAATGTCGTCAACAACATAAATCGGCAGATCGATCCGAATCAAGCTCGCATCGCGCGAATGTGTTTGCGAAGCACACAGCATGAGATCAAATTTTCCGTTGGCGGTGTCGTGCTCGATTCGCTTGAGCGGCACCGTGTCATTCATCCCCACGAACCGTAGTGAGGGGTCGATGTCCTCGATCGCTTTAAGCACATCAATGCACAAACCCTTAACTACGCCATTCTCACGAAAGTGCTTTGGCCTCGATTCATAAGTGGGTGTGCGAATATCGTAGGCGGCGGCAGTCACTGGACTCAGCGCCAGCATGCAAAAGCCAAACCAGAAGCAGAACAACCTATTTGCCAGATTGTCCATCAACAGCCGCTCTGGGGTGCGAAAGTACATCATCCACTGTTGCGCAAGCTTTTCGCGATGCCATTGACATACTTGGGGGTGAGGCGCGTGGATGGCTGATTGTTGTTTCGATTCTTGGGCCAGCATGATGGTGGTGAAAAAACTCGATCCGCGATGTCTCAGGCATCAATATACGGGAAAGCGTTACGGGAGGCGCGCTTGGGCAACGGGTTACCGACCAGTTCCTGCCAACATGGTATTACCGAGCCCCCGTCTGCATCAGCAACAACCCGATCGAACTGCAATGTATTGACAATGGCATTCTCGTGCCGCGGGCATCGATGGCACTTGTGCTTAGCCGGAGCTGAGCCACCCACCGGCAAAGCGCCCGAAGGCGAAAACCGCCGATAGGCCAGAGACCCGCCCGCAGACTACTTGACCTTGCGAAAGCTCAGAGTCAACTCACCCAGGTGAATGCCGAATTTGCTCATGAACGAGCGGTTGAGCATGACCTGATCGTCCATCAGGAACATCCAGTCGTCAAAGTCCACGTGATAAACGCTGCCATCGACGGGCAGTGCAAGCACATACCGCCAGCGCAACGCGTTGCCTGAAGCCACCCCTTCGGCCTCGCCGATCACATCGTCGGCACGCCCTGTGTAGCGGCCATTACCCAAGGCAGTGAGCGTCCAGACGCGCCGAGTTTTGCTGCCGTCGGCCCAGGTGAAGGCCTCATCCAGGATGCCTGTGTCACCCGTCCATTTCGCATCGATGCTCACATGAAAGCGTTTGACCACTTCGCCCGAGCGGTTCTGAAACATGCCCCAGCCTTCAATGGTGCCGTTAAAGTAAGTGCGCAGATCCAGGGCGGGGGTCTGTGCCTGATAGCGGGACACATCGATTCCCGCGCAGCCGCTTAGCAACGTCGTCAGACAGACTGTCGCAAAGAGCACCAGCCATTTTTTCATTTTGTCACCGTGAAGAAATTGCGCCAGCGCCAAAGCACCAGCAATGCCACCGTCTTGATCACTGCCGGAATCACTGAGTACACCACCGCCAGCGCCACCAGATTATCTGCCCGCGCGCCAGAATTTTCCGCGCCGGCCTGATAGCCCAATGCCGCCAGCAATGGCAGCGCGATACCGGCAGCCAAGGCCAGATTGAGCTTGGTGACAAAATTCCAAATCCCGAAGTAGAGCCCGCCCTGCTCGGCGGCCTGTGCGCGCCCGGCGAGCACATCCGCCAATACCGCGGGTGGCAACGCCAGTTCAGCGCCCAGAGCCACGCCCGTGAGGACACAGATCACGCCAAAACCGATGCCATCGCCCTCCCCCAGAGTGAATGCCCAGACAAAGCAGAAAATCGCCATGGACATCGCCGTCGCCCACGCACGAATTTTTCCGATACGGCGTGACAACGCCACCCACAGGGGTAAGCCCGCGGCTGCCGAGAGGAAATAAATTGCCAGAAAAACGCCCTGCTGTTCCGCCATACCCAGAACGTCATCAATAAAAAACAACACCAGCGTCGCCGGTACCGAAGCGGCCAGTCCGCTCAATGCCAGCACCATCAGCAGGCGGGCGTAGATCGGGTCATCGCGCACAATCGCACACACACGGGCAAAAGTACCGCGGCTACGCTGGCCAAGCGTCGGGCCTTCGAGCACGCCGAATTTCACACGTCGCGCCGCACCGGCGATGCGCGGGCTCAACGGTGCCCCGCACAAGGTCACGACGGCCCCGACCACCACCGCCACAACAAATGCCGCCGCGAGCACACGCATTGCCGAGGCCGGACCGGCTTCGGCAATGACGGGTACCGAGGGCAGGGCTGCCGCCACGATCACCCCGACGAGCGCCCAGCCTTCGCGCCACGCCGTCACCATGGTGCGCTGATTCGCGTCACTGCCGATCTCGGCACCCCACGCGAGATAGTTGATACTCACCAAACTGTAGCCCAGGTAGGTGAGCAACAACGCCGAGACTACCCAGACCATGCCAGCCCCGTTCGGAGGGATGAACAGCATGATCAGGCCGAGGGTGAAAGGCAGCAGCGCCTGCCCCAGCAGGGGCCGTCGGTCGCCCCCGTAACACCAGGCCTGCCAATCACTCCAGACCCCCAGCCACGGATCAATGAGGGCATCCGCCAGACGTGCGAGCAGCAGCACCAGCCCGACGCTGGCCAACGACAGCCCGACATGCTCGACATAGAAGTGCGGCAGGTGCACATACAGGGGCAGCGCCGCAAAGGCCAGCGGAAAGCCCAGGATGCCGTAGGCCGACAGGCGATACCAGGGCAAGGCGCTCATGAGCCCCCGAGCAAGCGGGCGCGCAACTGCGGCTCGCGGGTGCGCGGGTCGAGCCAGATGGCAAAGAAGGCGGTAGCCAGTTGCGGATCATCAATGCGCCCGGTGCGCTGGCCCTGATGAAAAAACTCGGCCGCGCCACCGGCGAGGTGGCGACCCACGATCACTTCACCCTGTTTTACATTGGGGAACACCTTCGCGAGTTCTACGCCCCAGCGCTCGAGTTGGCTCTTGTCGGCCCAGCCCAGTCGGCGCAGTTCGTCGATGCTGGCACCCGCCAGCCGATCGCCGTCGAAATCGCGGGCGTAACGTAGTTCCAGAGCGAAACTCAGACCCGGCTCAGGCGTGCCCTCCAGGGGGAAGCGTTCCCTGGGGGGAACCCACAGACGCGCCTGATAGAGCGACAAGCCAAACCAGCGCATCTCGCCTTCACCCTGGAGCCGCCAGTCATCTGGCCAAGGCGCTGCGCGCACCAAAGCCGGACTCAACGTAGCGGCCAAAAACATCAGCGTGAGCAGTACACAATGGACGTGCTTCACTTGGCTTCGAGAGTGAATTGATAGACATCGGTCGCCCCCGAGCGAAAACCCGCCTCGCAATAGGCCAGGTAGAACGACCACAGACGGCGGAAGCGTTCGTCAAAATTCGGCCCTGCAATCGCCGGCCAGGCGGCCGAAAAAGCGTGGTGCCATTGCGCCAGGGTGCGTGCGTAGCCAAGGCCGAAGGCATAGCTGTCGGTAATCCGCAAGTCGGCGCTGGCGACACGGCGATTGAACACCTCGGGCGAGGGCAGCATGCCGCCGGGGAAAATATGACGCTGAATGAAGTCGGTACCGCGCCGGTAGGCGGCGAAGCGCTCGTTCGCAATCGTGATGCTCTGCACCACGGCCCGCCCGCCAGGCTTGAGACAGGCCCGTAACTGCTTGAAGTAGGAGGGCCAGAAGCGCTCGCCCACCGCTTCGAACATTTCGATCGAGACAATATGATCGAACTGCCCCTTGAGGTCACGGTAATCGCGCAATTCGAAATGCGCCTGCTCTGACCAACCACCGTCATGCGCGCGCTTTTGGGCAAAAGCTAATTGTGCCGGCGAGAGCGTAATGCCATGAATGTGCACGCCGTAATCGCGCACCGCCATCTCGGCAAAGCCGCCCCAGCCACAACCCACCTCAAGAATGGTCTGCCCGGCACGGGGATTGATCTGCTCGAGAATGCGCCGGTATTTGGCCTGTTGGGCCGCGTGCAGCGCTTGCCCGCCGTCCACCTCGTCCACTGCGGTAGCGGGAAAGATACCCGCCGAGTAGGTCATGGTCGGGTCAAGCCAAAGCGAATAGAAATCGTTGCCCAGATCGTAATGCGCAAGGATGTTGCGCCGCGACCCGGCGCGGGTATTCATGCGCATCCAATGCACCAGCTTGTGGCGCAATACTGGCCACCAGCGGCCGTGCACCGCACGCGCAAGCGTCTCGCGGTTAGTGGCGAGCAGCGTCAATAACGCGGTCAGTTGGTCGGTTTCCCAGTGCCCATCGATGAAGCACTCGGCAAAGCCGATATCCCCTTCACCGAGGGTTCGTTCAAAGGTCCGCAGGTCATGCACACGCAACATGGCGCGCTGATCACCATGCCCCACCGTGTGCACCTCGGAACCGGGCAATTCGACCAGCACGGTACCGCCCTTGAGCTGCTGCAGCAACTCCAGAGTGGTGACGGTGGCATCGGGCAGGTGTCCGCTTCGAAGCGGCTTGACGGGGGCTCCGGGACGGGAGGTGCCGCTTTGCAGGGTGAGTTCGCTGGTAGTCATCGTGTGGTCTCCAGGTGGGGCGGTGCAGGTTTTCGGAAGAAGTAGGCGCCCTTGAGCCAAAGGCGAAGCGCCTGCCAGTGAATGCGCGCTAGCACACCCACCGCAAGCAATGGAAAGCGCAGAACCGTGCGCCGGGCGGTGCTCGCCGAGAGCGTCTGCACTGCACCCGTCACTGCGGTCAAAAGTGCGCGCTCGCCATCAAGGTAGTAATCGATCTCGGCGCGCCGACGATCGGCGTCAATGAAAAAGCGGAAGCGGTATTCACCGTGCGTGGGGTAAAACGGCGAGACATGAAACACCTTGCGCGTTTGCAGCACCTCGCCATTGTTGATGGGGCGCTGCTCCGGGTGCATGATCAAGTAGGTATGGCGCTCGCCGAAGGTGTTGTTGACCTCGGCCAAAACGGCGCGCAAGCCACCGGCACGGTCATGGCAGAACCAGAAGCTGACTGGATTGAAAATCAGCCCGAACACCCGAGGAAAAGCCTGCAGGACGATCTCGCCATCGGCCGACGCAACCCCCTCACGCTGGAGCAGTGAGCGCACCCAGGGCAGGAGCGGCGAGCCGTCGCGCGGTCCGTGATCACGCGCATTCACGGCCAGCGCCGCGCGTCGGTCGTAACCGAGCCACAGACTGCTTTGCTTGCCCCATGCCGACAACGGAACGGCGACAAAAAAGAGCGGGTAGGCAAAACCGTTACGCGTTGGATTGGCATGCTCGCCCGCCGCCGTGCGACAGCGCGCATGCATGACTTCGCCGGAGCAGATCAAGGCACTCGTCATGACCGGATCTCGGCTTAAGCCGCCACCGGACTGCCAGAATTGACCGGCACGCCCGCTTGCTGCCATGGCGCATATTCACCCCAGGCATTGGCCACGGTCAGCGCCGAGCGCAGACCGTCTTCATGGAAGCCGAAACCGGTCCAGGCGCCGCAGAACCAGAGCCCACGGCTGCCTTGAATTTGGCCCAGCTTTGTCTGTGCGTCGATAGCGGCGAGATCAAACACGGGGTGCGCGTAGTCAAAATCCGCAAGCACTTCGGCCGGATGAGGCTCGCGGATCGGATTGAGCGTGACGACCACCGGGGTAGCAACGGGCAGCGGTTGCAGCCGGTTGAGCAAGTAGGAGACACTGACCGGCTGCTCGCCCGAACCGCCATCACCCGCCAGATAGTTCCAGGCAGACCAGACCCGCGGATCGCGCGGCAACAGGGCCGTGTCGGTGTGCAGAACCGCCCGGTTGGGTTGGTACTTCACGGCCGCAAGAATGTCTCGCTCCGCGCTTGTGGCATGTTTCCCTAGCAATGCCAGCGTCTGATCGGAATGACACGCAAATATCACGTCATCAAAACGCTCAACCGTGCCATTGCCAAGACGCAGCAGAATGTCCGAGCCGGCAGGCATTACGGCCGAAACTGGGCACGATACCCGCACATCGGACAAACCCGCTGCCAGCTTTTTCACGTATTCGCGACCACCGCCTTTGACGGTCAGCCATTGCGGTCGGTCAGCAATCTGGAGCAGGCCATGATTTCGGCAGAACCGCACAAAGGTACTGAGGGGATAGGCCAGCATCGTCTCGGTCGGACACGACCAGATCGCGGCGGCCATTGGCAGCAAATACCAGTCGCGAAACTCGCGGCTATAGCGGTGCGCATCCAGATAGGCCCCCAGATTCCCCGCCGGCAGATCGCCCTGCGTCTCACGATTGAAGCGCAGGATGTCCTGAATCATGCGCCAGAACCCGGGCCGGGCCAGATTGCGCTTTTGGGCAAACAAGGTCGCCAGGCTGGAACCCGACCATTCCAGCGCGGGTTGCTGCAAACTGACTGCAAACGACATCTCACTGGCGACAAGCTCCACGCCCAGGTGGCGAAACATCGGAATCAAGTTCGGGTAGGTTCGCTCATTGCAGACCAGAAAGCCGGTATCGACTGGAAAAATCTGCCCTTCGACACTGACATCGACGGTATTGGTGTGACCGCCAAGATAGCTACCCGCCTCGAACAGCGTTACCCGATGCCGGCGCGACAGTAGCCAGGCACTCGCCAGCCCGGCGATGCCCGAACCGATGACCGCCACTCGACGCGAACGCCCGACCCGATCTCGCGGGTCAGTAGCGATGGAAACAAATTGCGCGGGTGCATTCATGAGAAATCCTTTCTTTCTTCATCGAGACTGGAAGTCGCTGTGCTATTTGTCATGGACAATCGATGTGAAGAGTGGAATATCCTCTGAACACCGCGCAAGTCACTTAGCACCAGACGCGCTACAAACTGCTTGAAAAGCTGATCCCCTACCAAAAAGCCCACTCCGACGAGTCCAGAATGGGACATTTTGTCTTGGACATTGCTTCATTTTTATGTAAGATATCGCCTCAAACTCAATTTGTCAATATTTTTGTCCACGACAATTAAATTAAGCCCATGAGCAATCCCTTAGCAAAACCCCACTCCGACGACCTGCTCACTCTGCCGACTATCGCCGATGTGGAACGTGATGTCGGCATTTCGAAAGATGCATTGCGGGTATGGGAGCGTCGCTATGGGTTCCCGGTGCCGCTGCGGGATAACAACGGCGAGCGCCGCTACACCACCGATCAAATTCAGCGCTTGCGCCTGATTCGTCGCTTGATGGACTCAGGGCTACGCCCATCAAAGCTGATGCTGGCAACGCCGGAGGAGCTTGAGGCGCAACTGGGCAGTTGCAGCGCACCCGAGCACGCCGACCCCGCCGTTGCCCTGATCGTGACGGAGCTGTTTGATCTGAGCCGCAGCCGTCAGTTTGTTGCGCTACGCTCGGCGCTATCGCAAACACTGGCACGGCAGGGCTTGCACCGATTCATTATCGAGATCATGCCTGGCCTGCTTGAACGGGTCGGCGACGGCTGGCTGCGCGCCGAGATTGGCATCGCCGAAGAGCATGTACTGACCGAGGCGCTGCAAGGACTCCTGCGCAGTGCCATCTACGCCCTGCCGCAACACGCCGTCCATCACCCTTCGGTGCTGCTCACCAGCCTGCCCGAAGAAGATCACGGCCTCGGCCTGCTCATGGTGGAAGCACTGCTTGAATCAGAGCACGCGACGTGCCTGCCGCTGGGGTTGCGCACCCCGCTGCCGGACATCGTCGCCGCCTGCGCTTGGGGGCAGATCGATATCGTGGCGATCTCCATCAGTGCCGCCTACCCCCCGCGCCGCGCCTTGCAGGGTGTCGTATCATTACGCGGCTTGCTACCAGACACTGTTCAGTTGTGGGCCGGCGGCGCCGGGGCGGTGACCCACGCGGAGGCGCTGCGAACCCTGCCAAATACTCGCATAATTCGCCATATTCGCGACACCCTCGCCGAGTTAAGCCAATGGCGCGACTCACCGCCTGCCACCTGACCTACACGCTTCGAAGAGGCCCTCATGCCACTCACTACCTCGTACTCCACCGCAAATCTGACACGCATCCTCGAGCAATCGATCATCTACGACTGCGCCTGTCCGGCACAAGTATGCAAGGAACTCACCGGACTGCGCGCCCTCTTCGCCTATCAGGAAAAATGCCTCAACGCCACCGACACCGACCGCGCAGTGCACCAGCGGATCGCACTCGCCGTACGTGAAGCGCATGCCCTCATGGAAACCTGCCTCGCCGACGTTTTGGCCCTGGAAGGCTGGAATGTAAAGGACCTCACAATGCCCGCCGAGTTGCAAAAACGTCTCATCGACCGTGCTACCAACACATGACGTATGCGCCCCCCTGCTTCGAAGCCAAGATCGTGCCGCCAGACGCTTTGGCGGAGCGCGTTGCCCAGCTGCCGCGCCCGCTGGTCTTCACCAATGGCTGCTTTGACATTTTGCATCGCGGGCATGTGAGCTATCTGGCGCAAGCCGCCAGCTTGGGCATCAGCCTGCTCGTGGCGGTCAATTCCGATGCCTCGGTCAAGCGCCTGGGCAAAGGCGACGACCGGCCGGTCAATGGTCTGGAAAATCGCATGGCGGTGCTCGCCGCGCTTGAAAGTGTCGCGCTGGTGACCTGGTTTGATGAAGACACGCCCATCGAGCGCATCAGGCAAACGCGACCCGACGTACTGGTCAAGGGCGGCGACTGGTCGCTGGAAAAAATCGTAGGCTACACCGAGGTACTGGGTTGGGGTGGGCGCGTGCACTCCATCCCCTTTCTGCACCAGACCTCGACCACCGCCCTGCTCGACAAGATCCGCACGCTGTAAGGCCAGCGGCGCACTACCGCAAGTCGGCGCTGGTAAGGCGGCGAATCGTGCGGCTTGCGATTAATGCGCTCCGCGCTCAGACCTTGAAGCCGGCAATCGCGCTCTCAAGTTCATCGGCCGCACGACTGAGCTCTCCCGCCGTATCGCTGACCGAGGCGGCCGAGCGACTGGCGCTGTCGGCCGACGTCGATATCTGCTCCATGTTCTGCGCGATCTCGGTGCTGGCGGTCTTCTGCTCGCGCACCGACCAGGCAATTTCTTCCACACCCTTGCCCACCATCTCGGCCGACTCGCGCGCATGCGTGAGCGCCGCCTCAACCTCGACCGCCAGATCGGCACTGGCGGCAATCGAGGTCAGTCCGGCGTCAATGGCACGGCGTACCTGATCGCCCTGCCCGATAATCGCCTTGGCCACGCCATCAATCTCGCCGGCAGAACTACTCGACTTCTCGGCCAGCTTTCGCACTTCATCCGCCACCACCGCAAATCCCCGCCCCTGCTCGCCGGCACGCGCCGCTTCGATGGCCGCGTTGAGCGCCAGCAGATTGGTCTGGTCGGCAATCTCGCGCACTTCCTGGGTCATGCCGGTAATCGCATTGGTGCTTTTGACAAACTCTTCGACGGAACTGGCGATCTGGCTGACATTGATCTGAATCGCACGGATCTCGTTGACCAAATCCGTAACTTTGGCATTACCGGTGACAGTTTTTTCCACGCTCTCGGAAGACCGGTTAGTCACCGAACCGGCGGTATCGGCGACGGTCGAAATCGAGACGGTCAATTCTTCGATCGATGCCGCGCTCGATGACACCGTCGACGATTGCTGATCAACAACGCCCGCCAGGCTGCTGGCACTGGACGACAAGTCGCGTGACGCCTGATTGACCTCGTGGGTGACGTGAGCGACGTGGCGAACCAATTCCTGCAACTTGTCGACCATGCCATTGAATGAAGCGGCCATGCGCCCAACCTCGTCTTTCGCCGACACATCGGCGCGCAAGGTGAGATTATTGGTGCGCCCGATCTCGCTCATCATGTCCTGCAGGGCCTGAACAGGTTTGGTAATTGAATTCACCACTATCATCGCGATAAACGCACACAGCGCCACCGTGACGATCCCGGAAATCATCAGGTTATTGAGCGCGCTGGTCTTGAGCGCATCGGCATTGCGCTGCTCATCTTCAGCCGCCGCCCTGGATAAACCTTCCAGTTGGACCACCAGCTCGGTAATTGCTTTGGACGGTTCGCGATCCTTGCCCTTCACGGCTTTGTCGACCTCAGCTGCGGCGTCACCGCCTTGCTCGACAATGCCGCGATACGCTGCCAGCGCCTCCAGATACGCTGGCGTAAGGGTCCCGAAGGTGCGCACCACCTCATCAACCTTCACTTGCGTACTCAGGCCCAACTTATCCACATTGACTTTGGTCACCGCGAGCTCACGCGTCACTTTTTCCGACTCGTCCTTGAACCCTTTGAGGTACTTGTCGTAGGCCTCGGTGCCCTTACCGCGCAGAAGAATGTTTTTCCACTCCAGCACTTGCGTCTTGAACGCGACCTGAGCCTGTAGCGCGGAGTTGACCGCACCCATCATCGCCTCATGACGCCCTTGAGAGGCCACCAAGGCCTCGTGCAAGCCGGCTACTCGCGCCCAGCCCAACGCCGCTGTCACAACGATGCCGATCACCGCAATACCGACCAGAACCATCAGCTTGAAGCGGATTTCAAGATCTTTCATGGATGCCTCCACCGTTGGCAGCGCCCAGCACGCTGCAGTATTCCTGTTCCAATTTACTACAGCCGGTGCTACCGCTCACGAATTTTCGTTGCGGCTCTCGACGGTTCGCCGCGCCAGTTCGTGCCTTACCAGCACAATGTGGGCACGCAAGGTGTAGAGCATGTCGGAAAAGGTCAGTGGCGAGCGCAGGCGATTGACCGCCGCCTCAATCTCATCAACCCGCGCCTGCCACTCGGCGGGGGTATGGCGGCCAGGCTGCTCAAGGAACTCGGCTTCAAGAAATTTAAGCTCGCCATACCGCCGATAAATGTGTGATTTGACCCGCCAGCCATAAAGAGAGGGCGCGATACGGGCCAGAGGCACGACAACGGCAATCAGCGGCAAAAGCATGACCAGCATGCGGTCGACCAAGGTTGCCGCCCAGAAAGGCAGATACCGTTGCAACCACGGCTTGCCCGAGGTGTAGAAGCGCTTGGCTTCATCGGCCAGAGGAAAATTGTCAGCGCCCATCAGGCTGGCGCGGGGAAACTCGCCCGGGCGCTGAAACAGGCCGCTGCTTCCATGCACCTCTGACACAGCCTGCATCATCAAGTCCAGCAGTGCCGGGTGTGTATCTTCGCGGGCCAGCAGCGTCGCGCGGGCAGCGAGAAGATTGATGTTGCGCACCGGAATTTCCTTGCCGACATCGATGGCACCACGGGGCAGTACCAGATTGCTCAGGAACGGCAACTGCCGCGCATAGGCTTCGGCGTGAGCGAGGCTCATGAGTCGCACTCCGGGCGTATAGAGCAGTGTCCACACCAGAGCGGATTCGGTGGGCCCCACCGTCATGACGGCATCAATACGTCCGCTGCGCAGCCGCTCTGCCAGCTCAAGACCGCCCGACTCGACCAGCGTGCTGTTACCCGCCTCGACGCCGCTCGCCGAGAGCAACTGCCGCGCCAGCACCTGAGTGCCACTACCGGGGCCACCGATGGCAATCCGCCGCCCGCGCAACTGCGCCAACCGATCAAGCGGCTGCTCGTCGGCCAGATCGGCACGATAAAAAATCCACAATGGTTCGTAGTAAAGATCGCCCAGAGTCACCAGCGTCTCGTCGTCGCCCGCCTGAGCGCTGCCCCCCTGAAAGAAGCCGATATCAACCGCCACCCCGGGATCACGCAAGCGCGCCAGATTGTCAGACGAACCCGCCGAAGGATCGATCGTCAGCTCAATACCATAGCGCGAAAGAATGTCACGGTAACGCGCGGCGAAGATCCGATAGGCCCCCGTTTCACCGCCCGTGGTCATGATCAGGGTGCTGGGCGGGGCAGGCTTGATGAACTTCGAGGCGATGTAAAACGCCCCGAGTACTGCCAGCAACAGCGGCAGACCCACCACCAGCAAATCACGCAAGGAAAACTGACTCAATTTTTTTGGCATGGAACTCACTTTGGCGAAAGATACAAAAACTCGAGTCGGCGCATGCACCGTCTGACCACGAAACCCGATCATAGTCGTTCGCCATGCGCTCTGCGGCCATGAACGCGGGGCACGCCATGTCAAGCACTCGGCAATAACTGCGTCAAGGCGAGCGCATTGACCGACCGTCGTTGCCGGTTAATACTCAACGATCTCATTTCGCCTGAAAGCCCGCATGAATCCTCACTTATTGTTCGGCCCCGACGAAGGCTGGTCACTTGCCCCGGTGGCCCTGTGGCTGCTCGGCGATGCGCAAAAGCTGCGCGACCCGGTAGCCCTGATCGGAGCACTCGCAGGGCAGCTTGACGCCGCAGGTGCGAGGATTGGCCGTCTGGCCTTCATAAGCCGGACTCTGCACCCGCAGTTTGCCGGGTGGTCGGTACGCTGGAGCCGCACAGACGGCGCAAGGCACGACAGCTTTCCCCATAGTTCGGCAGCCACCCCGACGTTTACAGATAGCCCGGTCTTTTATGTGCAACAGCACCGCACGGCGTTTCGCCAGCGTGTTGCCCGCCAAGCCGAGTCCGGCGAATACAGCCTGTTTACCGAGCTGCGTGCCGCAGGATTGAGCGACTACCTGGCGCTACCCGTGCACTATGGAACTACGCTAGTCAGTATCTTTACCGCGGCATCAGATGCTGCGGAAGGCTTCAGTGAGGCCGACATCGAACGGCTCACGGTATTGGCCAGATTGCTGGCCCCCTTGATCGAAATCATTGGCACGCGCGCCACCGCACTTGGCCTGCTCAATACTTTCGTCGGCCCGCGCATCGGCGAGCGCATCCTGCATGGTCAGGTAAAGCGCGGGGACGGCGACCGGATCGACGCCGCTTTCTGGTACTCCGACCTGCGCGGCTTCACGCATTTGTCAGAAACGCTGGACACCGTGGAACTGCTTTCGTTGCTCAACGACTACTTCGAGCACTGTGCCGCGGCCGCCACAACGCGCGGGGGCGAGATTCTCCAGTTCATCGGCGATGCCATCCTGATCGTTTTTGAAATCAAGTCGCCTTCGCAACGCGCCGATGTCTGCAACGGGGCATTGACAGCGGCGGTTAGCGCCTTTTCTGCGATTGCCGACATCAATGCACAGCGACGCGCCGCCGGGAGGGCGGTGATCGAATTTGGCCTCGGATTGCATGTTGGTACAGTTACCCATGCCAACGTCGGCTCACCGGATCGCCTTGCCTTCAATGTCGTTGGTCCTGCCGTCAACATGACTGCGCGTATCCAGTCCAAGACCAAGGAACTCAATTCGCCGCTGCTGGTTTCGAGTGACTTCGCCCGCGAACTCGCCACATCCTTGCGCAGCCTCGGTCATCACGACCTGCGTGGCGTGGCGGGGGAACAGGAGCTGTTTACTTCGTTGCCCGCTTGAGTTCCGACGCGCACTGGAAAAGACTGTTGCTCCAAGTGCAACCTATTGCCAGGCCGACTCTGTCAATCTGCCCTTTTAAACAACCGATCATCCAAGGAGAGCGTCATCATGAGTCACATTGCCATCGTCTATCACAGCGGCTACGGCCACACCGCCAAGCAGGCCGAGTCCGTACGCGCCGGTGCCGCCGGGGTTGCCAGTAGCACGGTCAGCCTGATCGCCATTGACAAGGAAGGCAACATCACTGACGCCGACTGGGCCACGCTCGAAGCCGCCGACGCCATTATCTTTGGCTCGCCCACCTACATGGGCTCCGTGTCGTGGCAGTTCAAGAAATTTGCCGATGCCAGTTCAAAGCCCTGGTTCGCCCAAAAGTGGAAGAACAAGATTGCGGCCGGCTTTACCAACTCGGCCACGATCAATGGCGACAAGCTGTCCACCCTGCACTATCTATTCACCTTGTCGATGCAGCACAGCATGATCTGGGCCGGCACCGGCATGATGCCTTCCAATGCCAAGGCGGCCGAGCGCAATGACATCAATTGGCTGGGTTCGTTCTCGGGCTTGATGGCCCAGTCGCCTTCGGACGCCTCGCCTGAGGAAGGCCCGCTGCCCGGCGATCTGGACACGGCAAGGCAGTTTGGTGCCCGTATCGCCGAGGTGGCGGCACGCTGGAACAGGTAGTTCCGAAAGTCGGCGCTGGTAACACGGCGATTCGCACAACCGTGCGGCCGCCGCCCCCCCCTTGGCGGGTCACGTGACTTTTTTGCTCACGACCCGAGAATAATGGCGCCGCCGTTCCGGAAATGTAGCCTTGCCCGACCAAGGCATTTGCGTTCTGTCTCTTTCCCGTTAAGATGAGTCTCCATGGCTCACAAAATTCTCGTTGTCGACGATAGCCGCACGATACGTGCGTCCTTGAAAGCTTCTGCCACGGCGCAGGGCTTTATCGTGGTGGAAGCCGAAAACGGCTACATCGCGCTCAAGGTGGTCAAGGACGAAAAGCCGGACATCATTTTTGCCGATGTCATGATGCCCCGCCTCGATGGCTACAAATTCTGCTCGGTGATCAAGGGCAACCCGACCTACGCCAAGATTCCCATTGTCATGCTTACCAGCAAGGACGGCATGCTTGATCAGGCACGTGCGCGGGTGGCCCATGCCGATGGCTACATCGTCAAGCCTTTCGCCAAGCCCGCCTTGTACGCGGTGCTGGCTAAACATCTCAACTGGAAGCCACCGGCGTGAATGCCGGCTTCATCGCCAGCCTGAACGCCGCCCGAGCCCATGATTGAACGCTACGTAGACATCGCCCGCATCCGCGCCAGCGCAGAAGCCAACCTGACCCATTGGGAAACCCTTCGTCAGGCGACCGAGGCCAACCAGGCCATTGACGCCACACTGGCGGCCGACATGGTGCGCTCGCTCACCGAGGCGGGTATCAATGCCCTGCCGATGCTGATTCAAGAAACCGTTCAGGCCATCATCGCCAAGCTGCCACGCTCGACCTACCACCCTTCCATGCTGGCCATCCGGCACGAATTCGACCTGCTCGGCAAAGGCGAGATCGTGCCCTCGCTCTACATGTATCCGCTGGTGGCGAATATGGCCGAGGCACGCAATTCGACGCCGCCGCCGCAGGCCTGCTTCTTTCTGCCAGTGATCCCCAACCTGCCCGGCGACGGCACCTGCGGACCGGTCTTCTTTGCGGCGACCAAAACGCATCTGACCAACTTCAACAAGGGCATGCTGCGTTTTCTCAAGGGCGAAGAAGCCGCAATGGACGATATCCGCAGCAGTCTGATCGCCATTGAAAACCGCCGCCCGCAGAACCCCTACTTCACGCCCATCGTCTTCGGTGCCGCCTTTGTTTCGGCCGTGGCTGACAAAACACTGGCGCTCACCGCCGAGAACAAGCTGCTGTTCTCGCGTATCGGCGCACTGGTCAAAGCGGCGATGAACGTCAGCCTGCTGACCGACCACTCGGTCACCTCTCGTCTGGCCTACGCCATTGCCCACAGCCAGGGCGAGCAAAAGCGCGTCGAACTGCTGATTCAGCGCCTGGCGCTGACCGACCTGCTATCGACCGATGCGCCGCATATTGCCGAATTCCCCCCTGCCGACATGTTCGTTGCCGCCTTCAATGAGTCGGTCGAGGCCTGGCAGAAATACATGGAGAAAGGTACCGGCAAGCAGGAACTGGCGCAGACCGTAGACATGCTGCGCCTGATCTCCGGTGGCAACAATGACCTCAAGAAGCTCGCCGATGCCTTCAAGAAACTGACCACCGCCGTCACCAAGAAGCGTTACGAAGAGGGCAAGGAACTGTTCGACCACGTCAACCAGTTCATGGCTCGCTACATGGATGCCGTGGATACCCGCGACTCCGCCATCGTGGCCAGCGTGGCGGCCGAGGAATGGGATGCCGCCGACGACATCGAGCAGTTCGGCTCGACCGATTCGGTGCGCGACTCTGGCCGCGCCGCCCATGTCGATGTCGCCCATGAGGCAGCGATCGACGTGCGGGCCGCGAAGGCGGCGTTCGAGCGTGATGAACTGCTCAGCACCACCGAACTGCTGGAAGTGGTCACCGCCGTGCAAGCCGTCATTGGCCTTAACGAGGGCGTTGAGGCCACCCAGATGATCACGGCCTACATCAACCAGCACGCCGATGCCGAGTCCAAACCCAGCATCATTCAGGCGATCGACTGCCTGGCGCGCTATCTGGACATCGCCCACGTGCGCCCGGATGACGCGCACCTGCTGATCGAAGATATCCCCGAACGCTACCTGCACATCACGCGCAAGCCGGCGGCGGTCGAAGCGACCACTGATCGCGAGATGTTCGAGATCTTCCTGGAAGAAGCGACTGACGTCATCGGCGACATCCTCTGCTTTGCCTCCCCGGGCAAGCCCCTGGCGACCAAAGACGAAGCCACCACCATCCGTCGCGGCTTCCATACCCTCAAGGGTAGTTCGGCAATGGTGGGTCTGGACAAGCTGTCGAGCGTCATGGCGGGCGTCGAACACGCGTTCAATGACTGGCTGCCCGCTGGCGCGCCCTACCCGCCGGAGCTATCAACGCTCGCCAATGAAGCTGCGCAATTTGCACAAGCCATCTGCGACGGCATCTCGGCCAAGGGCGAAGCGCCGTTTGAACCCGAGCGGATTTTTGCTCTGGTCGAGCAGCTCAAGCGCAAATAAATGCACCTTTCCGCAAGTCGGCGCTGGTAAGACGGCGATTGATCCGCGAAAACGCCAAACTGGCTGACTTAATACCCCTGCATTCGGGCGATCAAAGTGACAGCAATGCTCACACAATTGCCCTTCAAATGACCAAGGAGGTTGCGAACATGGCCGTATCTGCTGCCCTCGAAACAGCGTTTTGCTACCACTGCCGCACGCACCACCCCGTTGAAGAAATGCGCCAGATCGCCACGCGCAGCGGCAAGCGCTGGCGCTGCATACGCAGCATCGAGGCCACTCAGGGCGATCGCGCCAAGCGCGACGCCTTCGGGAAGAGCATCACCGCGATGCATCAGGCCGAAGCCGACGACCGGGCGCGCACCTTTCTGCATCCCCTGCCGCACCGCTGAGCGTACCGGCCGAACCCCAGCGGTACGGCGCGACAGCGAAGTCTCAGATTACCTTGCCCGCCTTGAGTCGCGCCAAGGCTTCAGCGTCAAGACCTAGCAAGTCACCCAGCACATCCTGTGTGTGCTCGCCCAAGCCGGGCGGCGGGCGGCGGTAGCTCACGGGCGACGCGGACAAACGCATCGGACTGGCCGCCAGCGCGACCGTACCGGCCACCGGATGATCCATCTCCACCCGCATGCCGCGATGCTGCACCTGCTTGTCGGCAAACGCCTGCTCCACCGTGTTGATCGGGCCGCAGGGCACGCCCGCCTCTTCGAGCACCGCGATCCATGCGCTGGTGCTGCGCGTGCGCGTGATGTCTTGCAGCAGCGGAATCAGTGCTGCGCGGTTGGCCACCCGCGCCTTGTTCGTGGCATAGTTTTCGTCAATCGCAATCTCGGTGCGCCCGGCCACGGCGCAGAATTTGGCGAACTGGCTGTCGTTGCCGATGGCCAGAATCATGTAGCCGTCGGCGGTGGGGAAATCCTGATAGGGCACGATGTTGGGGTGCGCATTGCCCATGCGCGCGGGTGAGTTACCCGTGGTCAGATAGTTCATGGCCTGATTGGCGAGCGTGGCGACCTGCACGTCGAGCAGCGACATGTCGATGTATTGGCCCTCGCCGGTGCGCTCGCGATAGGCCAGCGCGGCGAGTACGGCATTGCCGGCATAGAGGCCGGTCAAGATATCGGTTAGCGCCACGCCGACTTTCATCGGGCCGGCACCGGCGTCGCCATCGGGGCGGCCGGTCAGGCTCATCAGCCCGCCCATGCCCTGCACGAGAAAATCGTAGCCGGCACGCGGGGCGTAGGGGCCGTCCTGCCCGAAGCCGGTGATCGAGCAATAGATCAGCTTGGGGTTGATCGCCTTTAGCGATGCGTAGTCGAGGCCGTACTGAGTCAGGCCGCCGACCTTGAAGTTTTCCATCACGATGTCGCAATGCTTTGCCAGCTCGCGCACCAGTGCCTGCCCCTCGGGCTGGGTGAAGTCGATGGTCACCGAGCGTTTGTTGCGATTGGCGGCCAGATAGTAGGCGGCGACGTCTGTGGCGTTGCCGTGCGCATCCTTGAGAAAGGGTGGGCCCCAGTGGCGCGTGTCGTCACCCACGCCGGGGCGCTCGATCTTGATCACGTCGGCACCCAGGTCGGCGAGCAACTGTGTCGCCCACGGCCCGGCCAGAATTCGGGTCAGGTCGAGCACCCGAATGTGGCCGAGTGCCGTGGTTTGTCCTGCGCTCATGGCTTTATTCGGCGAAAAAAGCCTGAATGCCGGTCTGGGCACGACCCAGAATCAAGGCGTGGATGTCGTGGGTGCCTTCGTAGGTGTTCACCACTTCAAGATTCACCAGATGGCGGGCGACGCCGTACTCGTCCGAGATGCCATTGCCGCCCATCATGTCGCGTGCCATGCGCGCAATGACCAGCGCCTTGCCGCAGGAATTGCGCTTCATGATCGAGGTAATTTCCACGGCCGCGGTGCCCTCGTCCTTCATACGTCCGAGGCGCAGGCAGCCTTGCAGGCCGAGCGTGATTTCCGTCTGCATCTCGGCCAGCTTCCACTGGATCAACTGATTGGCGGCCAGCGGACGACCAAACTGTTTGCGGTCGAGCACATACTGACGGGCGCGGAACCAGCAGTCTTCGGCCGCACCGAGCGCGCCCCAGGAAATGCCGTAGCGGGCCGAGTTCAGGCAGGTGAACGGGCCTTTGAGTCCGCGCACGTCAGGGAAGGCGTTCTCTTCCGGCACAAACACTTCGTCGAGCACGATCTCGCCGGTAATCGAAGCGCGCAAGCCCACCTTGCCCTTGATTACGGGGGCCGACAGCCCCTTCCAGCCTTTCTCGAGGATAAAGCCGCGAATCTTGCCCTCGTCGTCCTTGGCCCAGACCACGAACACGTCAGCGATGGGCGAATTGGTGATCCACATCTTGGCCCCGCTGAGCGAGTAGCCGCCAGCCACTTTTTTGGCGCGGGTGATCATGCTGCCCGGGTCGGAACCATGGTTGGGCTCTGTCAGGCCAAAACACCCAATCCACTCGCCGGTGGCCAGCTTGGGCAGGTATTTCTGCTTTTGCGCTTCGCTGCCAAATTCATTGATCGGCACCATGACCAGTGAGCTTTGCACACTCATCATTGAGCGGTAGCCCGAATCGACCCGCTCGACTTCACGCGCCACCAGTCCGTAGGCCACATAGC
This sequence comes from Rhodocyclaceae bacterium, assembly GCA_016702335.1. Classification (GTDB taxonomy): domain Bacteria; phylum Pseudomonadota; class Gammaproteobacteria; order Burkholderiales; family Rhodocyclaceae; genus JADJEF01. The sequence continues at coordinate 350,057 of JADJEF010000003.1, read as the reverse complement.
CCAGCCCGGCACCGCCGTACTCGGTAGGAATGGTGGAACCGAGCAAGCCCAGCTCGCCCATCTCGCGGAAGATCGCCGGGTCGGTCTGCTCGTTGCGAAAGCCTTCGAGCACACGCGTGGCCAGCTTGTCCTGGCAGTACGCGGTGGCAGCTTCGCGGATCATGCGCTCGTCGTCGGTCAATTGACTGTCGAGCAGCAGCGGGTCTTCCCAGTTGAACGATGCATTGGCCATGGTGATTTCCTCGGGTGGGTGTGCAGTTTGGATGAATGCACTTTACGCAATCCAAAGCGCCCCATCAACCGATAAATTCGCCTATGCTTGTGCGTAAAACGCACACGTCAAGGAACCACACCATGCGCCGAACCCTACCCAGCACCTGGGCCCTGCAAGCCTTCGAGGCCTCTGCCCGGCATGAAAGCTTTACCCGGGCAGGAGAGGAGCTGGCACTGACGCAGAGCGCCATCTGCCGGCAAATTGGTGCGCTGGAGGAACTCCTCGGCGTGCCGCTCTTCTCCCGCTCCAAGCGCGGGGTCAAGCTGACCGCCGCCGGTGCCGCCTACAGCCGGCAGATTGCCGCGCGCCTTGACGAGATGGAACGCGACACCCTGGCACTCATGTCCGGCCAGGGCCTGGGCGGCTCGCTCGAACTGGCGGTGGTGCCCACCTTCGCCACACGCTGGCTGATCCCGAGGCTCGGTGATTTTCAGGAGCTGCACCCCGACATCACCGTCAATCTCACCACCAACACCCGACCGTTTCTCTTCGCTGAAAACAATTTCGATGCCGCCATCTATTTTGGCGATGCCGTTTGGCCCGGCACGCGCAGCCACCCCCTGATGCGCGAAGACCTGATTCCCGTGGCCAGTCCGCAACTGCTCAAACGCCGGGCAGGCATGAGCCCGGCCGATCTAGCCGGCCACCCGCTGCTGCAGCAAAGCACTCGCCCTTATGCCTGGCGCCGCTGGTTCGAGTCAGCGGGAGTCAGCGTGAGCAACGATCTGGCCGGGCCACGCTACGAGCTATTCACCATGCTCGCCGAAGCCGCCAGGCATGGCTTGGGCATCGCGCTATTGCCCCGCTTTCTGTTCGCCGATGACATCCGCCAGGGCCGCCTGATTACGCCGGTGGCGCACGTGCAACTAAGCGACGTGTCCTATCGCTTGATTTATCCCGAGCATCATGAAGAGCGCTCCTGCCTGAGCACCTTCAGCAAATGGCTTGGCGCTACGACCAACCGCTTTGCCGATGCTGCAGGCCTCGCATGAAACCTGGCTCACAGTGGCTCAGAAGCCATGCCGGACAAGCGTTGATCTGCCTGGGCTAGACGCCGAGCCCGCCACTCGCAGGACCTGGCAGGATCTGGCAGCGCATGGCCGCGCATGGCCGCCCGCGTGCATCCGCTCGCCCCCGCGTCGCCCTCTGGCTGGTATATTTGATTCAAGGGCTCATAGAGGCCAGGGTTTGTGAAAAGCGTTTCCGGATTAATTCGAATTTCTTTGGGTTAAGAGAACGATGAGTGAGCAGGGGGATTCCGCAAGCAAGCCCAAGAATACTTGGGATGGTATTGACCGCAGGCAGAGCTTGCACGCCGGCACGGACGGGATCAGGGAAGACAATCTTCATCATGACCCGCTGCTGGATTGCCTGGTCGAGCTGTCGCGAATTCATGGCCGGCCAAGCTCGCGTGCTGCCCTGACGTCGGGGTTGCCGCTGACTGCCCGGGGCATTACCCCCTCCCTGTTTTCCCGGGCGGCGCAACGCGCGGGGTTATCCAGCAAGGTAGTGCGCAGGCCCCTGGACAAGATTGACGCGACCTTGTTGCCCGTGGTGCTCCTGCTGAAAGGCAATGAAAGCTGCCTGCTGCTGGATTGGGACGAAAGCGGCGAAAACGCCCGCCTGCTGTTTCCGGATACTGCTCAGGGGTCGGTCAGCATGGCGCGGGATGCTCTGGCCGAGCGCTATCTGGGCATTGCCATATTTGCGCGTCCTCACTTTCGCTTTGATCAGCGCACCCCGGAAGTCGTCAAAGTTACCGAGCGGCACTGGTTCTGGGGGGCCATCCTCGGCCAACTGCCGGTGTACAGGGACATTATCGCGGCAGCAGCACTGATCAACATCTTCGCGTTGGCCATGCCGTTTTTCACCATGAACGTGTATGACCGTGTGGTCCCCAATAACGCACTTGAAACCTTGTGGCTGCTGTCTGCCGGCTTGCTGCTGGTGCTGGGCACCGACTACACCATCCGCATGTTGCGCGGACATTTCGTCGATCTGGCCAGTTCGAGAATCGACCTGCAACTCTCGGCACAGATCATGGAGCGCGTATTGGGCATGCGCCTCGCCGCCCGCCCGGTTTCAGTGGGATCTTTCGCCGCCAATCTGCGCTCCTTTGAAACCGTGCGTGACTTCATTGCCTCGGCGACGGTGACGGCGCTGATCGACCTGCCGTTCGCCTTCCTTTTCCTCTTCGTGCTGCTCTGGGTTTCCTGGCCTTTGGTCGCGATCCCGATACTCGGCATTGTCGCGATGACGATCTACAGCTACATCATCCAGCACAAGATGCGCGAACTGTCAGAGACCACCTTTCGCGCCTCGGCACTGCGCAACGCCACGCTGATTGAAAGCCTGACGGCGCTGGAGACCATCAAGTCCAACGGTGCAGAAGGGCGAATGCAGGTCAAGTGGGAGAGCTCGGCCGCTTTCCTTGCCCGCACCAGCGCCCGCTTGCGTCTGCTCTCTTCATCCGCGACCAATGGCGCGGCAGCGATGACGCAACTGGTCAGTCTCCTGATGATTATCGGGGGGGTTTACCTGATTCAGGAGCGTTTGCTGACCATGGGTGGGCTGATTGCCGCCACCATGCTGGGCGGCAGAGCCATGGCTCCGCTGGGTCAGATTGTGGGTTTGTTGATGCAGTTTGAAAACGCCAAAACCTCGCTGGCATCGCTGGACCAGATTATGGAAACGCCTGGCGAGCGGTCGAACGACAGCGCCTTTGTCAGTGGCTCCGACATCAAGGGCGATATCGAGTTTCGAAATGTCAGCTTCTCGTATCCGGGGCAGAAGCAGGAAGTTTTGCGTGACGTTTCTTTCAGCATCAAGGCAGGCGAGCGCGTGGTGATTATCGGTCGGGTCGGGTCGGGTAAAACGACGCTGCACAAACTGATGCTCGGCCTCTACGAACCGACTCAGGGTTCCGTTTTTCTCGATGGGGTGGATCTGCGACAACTGGACCCAGCGGATTTGAGGCGCAACATGGGTTACGTCGAGCAGGACACCTTGTTGTTTTATGGCAGCCTGCGGGACAATGTGGCGTTTCGCGCGCCCTATGCGGACGATGCCGCGGTGCTGACGGCCGCCGAGATTGGTGGCCTAGCCGAGTTTGTAAACCGCCACCCCGAAGGGTTTGACATGGTCGTGGGTGAGCGCGGTGCTACCTTGTCAGGAGGCCAGCGGCAAGGTGTGGCGATTGCCCGTGCGGTCTTGCTTGACCCGCCCGTGCTGCTCCTTGATGAGCCGACAAGTTCGATGGATTTCACCTCCGAAGCGCAATTCAAAGAGCGTTTCCGCCGCTTCACCCAGCACAAGACCGTGGTCACGGTCACCCACCGCAACAGCTTGCTTGAGCTGGCGGATCGCATATTGGTGGTGGATGACGGAAAAGTGGTGGCGGATGGCCCCAAAGACGTGGTAATCAATGCACTGCAAAACGGCAAAATCGGGAGGGCATCGTGAAACTGCGCCCGACCCCGGAGCAACTCAAGACCGCTGCTAAGCGACTCCAACATGAGTTGGAGCGCATTCAACGCGGGCTGGAAAAAATCCGCCTGAAGGTGCAGCCGCGGGTCGACCGCTGGCTGGCCGACTGGAAGGAAAGCCCGGATGTCCAGGACCAGGATTTCACCAGTGACGCCGATTTCCACATCATTAGCCAGGAACCACTGCGTGCCAAGGTCCTGCTTAAATCGATCGTGGTGGTGGTGGTGCTGTTTGTTGGCTGGACGGCGGTCGTTCGTGTCGAGGAAATCACCAAAGGCGAAGGCAAAGTCATCCCCTCAAGTCAGCTTCAGGTGTTGCAGAGTCTGGACGGCGGTATCGTCGAAGAGATCAATGTCAAAGAGGGTGACACCGTCAACGTGGGTGACGTGATCTTGCGCATCGACTCCACACGCTTTGAATCTTCGGTGAGGGAAAACCGATCACAGTATCTGGCGCTGACCATCAAGGCGGCGCGTTTGCGCGCCTTGGCGGAGGGCAAGCCCTTCGTGCCGCCTCCGGATATTCAGGACGAAGACCCGAAAACGGTCGCCGAAGAGGTGCAACTTTACGAAACCGCGAAGATGAATATGGAAGCCTCGGTTTCCATCGCCCGACAACAGCTCGTGCAACGGCAGCAGGAGCTTTCCGAACTGCGCTCCAAGCGTGAGCAGGCGGGGCAAGCCTATGAGCTGACTGCACGGGAGCTGGCGGTGACCAAGCCGCTCATCAACTCAGGCGCGGTGTCGGAAGTGGAGTTGCTGCGACTGGAACGCGATACCTCACGATTCAGGGGGGAGCGCGACATGGCTTCCGCCCAGATTCTGCGTTCGCAGTCGACCATTGCCGAAGCCTCGCGCAAGATTGAAGAGGTTGAACTGGCGGCGCGCAATGAAATCCGCAAGGACCTCTCTGACACCATGGCCAAGCTCAATGGCTTTACCGAAGGTGGTGTCGGTCTGGCGGACAAGGTCAAGCACGCAACCATTCGCTCTCCGGTCAACGGTTTGATCAAGCGCTTGCTGATCAACACGGTCGGCGGTGTCGTTCAACCGGGCAAGGACCTCGTCGAGATTGTTCCTCTGGATGATGCCCTGATTCTGGAGGCAAAGATGGCCCCCAAGGACATCGCGTTCTTGCGCCCCGGACAACCCGCCATAGTGAAGTTTACGGCCTATGACTTTTCCACCTATGGGGGGCTGGAGGCGAAACTCGAGAGCATTGGGGTTGATTCAATTACGGATGAAAAAGGTAATACGTTCTTTCTCGTCAAGGTACGCACCTTGAAGTCATCCCTTGGCCCCAATTTACCCATCATCCCGGGCATGGTGGCTGAAGTTGACGTGATCACAGGGAAGAAGAGCATTCTTTCCTATTTGATGAAGCCGGTTTTGAAGGCAAAACAAGCGGCACTGACTGAGCGTTAATGACTATGGCGAGCCCTACCCATCTTTTTGTGAGTCCCGGTGGCGAATTTCTTCCGCGCTGGCGGGATGCTTTTCCCGATGCGCGCTGTATCGTGGCCGGTGCGCCTGTAAAGCCACTGAGCACCACCAAGCTGATATGGTTGCGCCTTGATGAAGCGATATCGCCGACTGAACAAGTGGCGTTAGTGCGCAAATCAGTGGGCAAACTTCCTGTCGTGGTTCTCGCGAACAGGCCCGATGACGACGAAGCCTTGCTCCTGTTTTCGGCCGGCATTCGTGGCTACTGCAACGCGCAGGCAACTACCGCCAATCTGCGTGTCATCGCAGCGGTGATTGCGGAGGGCGGGCTCTGGCTCGGCGAGAGTCTTCTGCAGCGCTTGCTGCGCGCGACCAATGCCGCGCTAACCAAAACAGCGACAATCCTGTCGACGTCGGGCGGGCCCGGCGCGCCTTCAGACAACAGGCTATCAGCGCTGACGGCCAGAGAACTTGAAGTGGCCCGCGCCATCGCGAACGGTGCCAGCAACAAGGAAATTGCTGCGCAGCTCACAATTACCGTGCGCACGGTAAAAGCCCATGCCGGCTCGATCTTCGAAAAGCTGAAGATTCGTGATCGATTGCAGTTGGCGCTGCTTTTTAGCCGGCAACCACTGGCCTGACGCCTGACGTTCAGGTGCTCGGTGACGGGAAGCAAGCACCCGCGCCAGCCTTCGTAGTCAGCTCCCCATGTACTTCGGTCCAATATCGCTTGGCTATTTGGGCCGCTAAAGTTCCCCCATCTCTTTTCCCATCCAGGAGTTTCCATCATGGCTGAATCTGCAAACATCATTGGCAAGGTTTCCTTCATTCAAGGGGAGGTGTTTGCAAAAAGCCCTGAGGGCGTAACCCGGGTGCTCAAGCTGGGCGATCCCGTTTTTGAAGGCGATGTGATTGTCGCCTCGGTGGGTGGAAAAGTTGAATTGGCCCTGAACGATGGCACGACTTTGCTGGCCAGAGAAAACGAGTCAGTGACGCTCGATGGCATGGCCTTTGGCACCGAGCCAAGCGAGCCAAAAGACGCGGCACTGCTGGCGTCAGGCGGGGAACTCGACGACATCAGCCGTGCCCTTGCAGAAGGCAACAGTCTCGATGCGCTGCTGGAAGAAACCGCGGCCGGCCAGGCCGGAACGGGTGAAGAAGGCCATTCATTTGTCCAGCTATTACGAATTTCAGAAGCCGTCACACCGCTGGACTATCAGTTTGGTGCCTCGAATGCGACGCAGCAGGATGAGATCAGCGGTGGCGGGGCTACCTTGCTTGCATTGAATGAGGGCGAGGGCGAGACCGCGACCGTCACACTTTCTGCTTCGACCCCGAGCGTTACCGAAGGCGGCAGCGTCATCTATACCGCCACACTCGATCGTCCCGTCACCGGAGCACCGCTGGTCATTACGCTCACCGGTGGCATCATCATCACCATTCCGGTGGGTCAGAGCAGTGCGGCCAGTGTGGCCGTACCGGTGCGCAGCGACGACGCCTACGTGCAAGGCACGCAGAGCGTGAGCGTCGGCATCACCGGCAGCAGCGGCGGCAGCTTTGCAGCGCTCACCACCACCAGCACGGTCAGCACCGATGTGGTCGATGACCTGGATGCCAGCACCGTCACGCTCACCGCCAGCGCCGAGAGCATCACCGAAGGCGGCAGCATCGTTTATACCGCCGCCGTCAATAACCCCGTCACCGAAACACCGCTCGTCATTACGCTCACCGGTGGAATCATCATCACCATTCCGGTAGGCCAGAGCAGCGCCTCCAGCCCTGCCATTGAAGTGCGTGGCGACGACGCTTACATACAAGGCGAGCAGCGCGTCGTTGTCGGCATTACCGGAACGAGTGGCGGCAACTTCGAGACCCTGACCACCAGCGGCACCGTCAGCACGTCCGTTGTCGATGACCTGGATGTCACTACCCTCAACCTCACCGCCAGTGCCGGCGTCAATGAGGGCGGCACCATCACCTACACCGCCAGCCTGACGCATCCGGCGGGCAGCGATCTCACCGTCAATCTCTCCAACGGCCAGAGTCTCGTCATCGCCGCCGGCAGCAGCAGCGCCAGCATCAACGTCCCCGCCCCGACCGACGATGTCTATCTCGATGCCGGCTCGGTCACGGTCAGCATCACCGGCACCAGCGGCGGCAATCTGGAGCAACTGCAACTGGGCGTCACCAGCGTCAGCACCGCCGTCGCCGACACCACCGACACCGTCACCGTCAATCTGGCGGCCGACGCCAGTGTCAGCGAGGGTGGCAGCATCACCTACACCGCCACGGTCGGCAGCGCCCCGCAGGGCAATCTCGTCCTCACGCTCTCCAATGGCGCCACACTCACCATCCCCTCCGGCCAGACCAGCGGCTCGGTCAGCGTCCCCGCCCCGAGCGACGATGCCGTGATCGACGCCGGCTCGGTCAGCGTTACCGTCACAGGTACGTCGGGCGGCAACTACGAACATCTGCAAGTCGGCGCTGGTAGTACGGCGATTCCGGTCGTCACCACCGTTACCGATACCCCGACCACCACCACCCTCAACCTCACCGCCAGTGCCGCCGTCAATGAGGGCGGCACCATCACCTACACCGCCAGCCTCACCAACCCGGCGGGCAGTGACCTGACCGTCAATCTCTCCAACGGCCAGAGCATCGTCATTGCCGCCGGCACCAGCAGCGCCAGCCTCAGCGTTCCCGCTCCGACCGACGATGTCTATCTCGATGCCGGCTCGGTCACGGTCAGCATCACCGGCACCAGCGGCGGCAATCTGGAGCAACTGCAACTGGGCGTCGCCAGTGCCAGCACCGCCGTCTCCGACACCACCGACACCGTCACCGTCAATCTGGCGGCCGACGCCAGTGTCAGCGAGGGTGGCACCATCACCTACACCGCTACGGTCGCCAGCGCCCCGCAGGGCAATCTCGTCCTCAGCCTCAGCAACGGCACCACGCTCACCATCCTCTCCGGCCAGACCAGCGGCTCGGTCAGCGTCGCCGCCCCGGCGGACGATGCCGTGATCGATGCCGGCTCGGTGAGTGTCACCGTCACAGGTACGTCGGGCGGCAACTACGAACATCTGCAAGTCGGCGCTGGTAGTACGGCGATTCCGGTCGTCACCACCATCACCGACACCCCGAACGCCACCACTCTCAACCTCACCGCCTCGGCCGGCGTCAACGAAGGCGGCACCATCACCTACACCGCCAGCCTGACCAACCCGGCCGGCAGTGACCTCACCGTCACGCTCTCCAACGGCCAGAGCATCGTCATTGCCGCCGGCACCAGCAGCGCCAGCATCTTGGTCGCGGCGCCGACCGACGATGTCTATCTCGATGCCAGCGTTGTCCCGGTCAGCATCACCGGCACCAGTGGTGGCAATCTGGAGCAGTTGCAACTGGGCGTCACCAGCGTCAGTACCGCCGTCGCCGACACCACCGACACCGTCACCGTCAATCTGGCGGGCGACGCCGGCGTCAGCGCGGGTGGCAGCATTACCTACACCGACACGGTCGGCAGCGCCCCGCACGGCAATCTCGTCCTCACGCTCTCCAATGGCGCGACCCTCACCATCCTCTCCGGCCAGACCAGCGGATCGGTCAGCGTGCCCGCCCCGGCGGATGATGCCGTGATCGACGCCGGCAGCGTCAGCGTTACGGTCACGTCAACGACGGGCGGCAACTACGAACATCTGCAAGTCGGCGCTGGTAGTACGGCGATTCCGGTCGTCACCACCGTCACCGACACTATTGGTGTCACCACGGTCAACCTCACCGCCAGCGCCGGTGTCAATGAGGGCGGCAACATCACCTACACCGCCAGCCTCACCAACCCGGCGGGCAGCGACCTCACCGTCACGCTCTCCAACGGCCACAACATCGTCATCGCTGCCGGCAGCAGCAGCGCCAGCATCCTGGTCGCAGCGCCGACCGACGACGTCTATCTCGATGCCGGCGTTGTCCCGGTCAGCATCACCGGCACCAGTGGTGGCAATCTGGAGCAGCTGCAACTGGGCGTCACCAGCGTCAGTACCGCCGTCGCCGACACCACCGACACCGTCACCGTCAATCTGGCGGCCGACGCCAGTGTCAGCGAGGGTGGCAGCATCACCTACACCGCCACGGTCGGCAGCGCCCCGCAGGGCAATCTCGTCCTCACGCTCAGTAACGGCGCCATCCTCACCATCCTCTCCGGTGAGACCTCCGGCTCGGTCAGCGTCGCCGCTCCGGCGGACGATGCCGTGATCGATGCCGGCAGCGTCAGCGTTACGGTCACCGGTACGTCGGGCGGCAACTACGAAGCACTGCAAGTCAGCGCTGGTAGTACGGCGCTTCCGGTCGTCACCACCGTCACCGATACCCCGACCACCACTACCCTCAACCTCACCGCCAGTGCCGGCGTCAATGAGGGTGGCACCATCACCTACACCGCCAGCCTCACCAACCCGGCGGGCAGCGACCTCACCGTCACCCTCTCCAACGGCCAGAGCATCGTCATTGCCGCCGGCAGCAGCAGCGCCAGCATTGACCTGCCCGCGCCCACCGACGATGTCTATCTCGATGCAGGCTCGGTCACGGTCAGCATCAGCGGCACCAGCGGCGGCAATCTGGAGCAACTGCAACTGGGCGTCACCAGTGCCAGCACCGCCGTCGCCGACACCACCGACACCGTCACCGTCAATCTGGCGGCCGACGCCAGTGTCAGCGAGGGTGGCAGCATCACCTACACCGCCACGGTGGGCAGCGCCCCGCAGGGCAATCTCGTCCTCACGCTCTCCAATGGCGCGACCCTCACCATCCTCTCCGGCCAGACCAGCGGATCGGTCAGCGTGCCCGCCCCGGCGGATGATGCCGTGATCGACGCCGGCAGCGTCAGCGTTACGGTCACGTCAACGACGGGCGGCAACTACGAACATCTGCAAGTCGGCGCTGGTAGTACGGCGATTCCGGTCGTCACCACCGTTACCGATACCCCGACCACCACCACCCTCAACCTCACCGCCAGTGCCGCCGTCAATGAGGGCGGCACCATCACCTACACCGCCAGCCTCACCAACCCGGCGGGCAGTGACCTGACCGTCAATCTCTCCAACGGCCAGAGCATCGTCATTGCCGCCGGCAGCAGCAGCGCCAGCATTGACCTGCCCGCGCCCACCGACGACGTCTATCTCGATGCCGGCGTTGTCCCGGTCAGCATCACCGGCACCAGTGGTGGCAATCTGGAGCAGCTGCAACTGGGCGTCACCAGCGTCAGTACCGCCGTCGCCGACACCACCGACACCGTCACCGTCAATCTGGCGGCCGACGCCAGTGTCAGCGAGGGTGGCAGCATCACCTACACCGCCACGGTCGGCAGCGCCCCGCAGGGCAATCTCGTCCTCACGCTCAGTAACGGCGCCATCCTCACCATCCTCTCCGGTGAGACCTCCGGCTCGGTCAGCGTCGCCGCCCCGGCGGACGATGCCGTGATCGACGCCGGATCGGTGAGTGTCACCGTCACCAGCACCAGTGGCGGCAACTACGAAGCACTGCAAGTCGGCGCTGGCAGCACGGCGATTCCGGTCGTCACCACCATCACCGACACTATTAATGTCACCATCCTCAACCTCACCGCCAGTGCCGGTGTCAATGAGGGCGGCACCATCACCTACACCGCCAGCCTAACCAACCCGGCCGGCAGCGACCTCACCGTCACCCTCTCCAACGGCCAGAGCATCGTCATTGCCGCCGGCAGCAGCAGCGCCAGCATTGACCTGCCCGCGCCCACCGACGATGTCTATCTCGATGCCGGCTCGGTCACGGTCAGCATCAGCGGCACCAGCGGCGGCAATCTGGAGCAACTGCAACTGGGCGTCACCAGTGCCAGCACCGCCGTCGCGGATACCATGGATGTCACCACCGTAAGCCTGACAGGCAGCACCAGCGTCAGTGAAGGCGGCACCGGCAACTACACGGTTTCCCTGAGCAATCCGGCGCAGACGGCGGTCACCGTCAATCTGACTTACAGCGGTATAGCCGCCAATGGCAGTGACTTCACCGGCGTGGCGACAGTCACCATCGCTGCCGGAGACGCCAGTGCCAACTTCAGTATTGCCAGCCTGGACGACGCCATTGCCGAAGGTGCAGAAAGCTTTACCGTCAGTCTTGCCGGGGCTGGCGGCGGTAACTTCGAGAACCTGGTGCTCAGCACAACTACCGGCAGCGTCACTACCAGTATTGTTGACAACGATATATCGACGGTCAGCCTGGGGGCCACAACAACGCTGACCGAAGCGGGTGGCACCATCGTCTATACCGCTACGGTCACGCAGGCGCCGGTCAGCGACCTGACGATTACGCTGGCTAACGGCAGCTTCATCACCATACCGGGAGGGCAACTGAGCGGCACGGTGAGCGTGCCGGTCGCACCGGGCGACGATGTGTATGTGGACCCGACCAGCATCAGTACCACGATCGTGGGGGTGGCCGGCGGCGGTATCAGCGTCGCCATCGACTCAACCCCGGCTGTGACGACTATTGCCGATACCATCGACGCCACCACCGTCACACTGACCGCCAGTGCCGCCAGCGTCACCGAGGGCGGCAGCATCGTCTATACCGCCACACTCAACAACGCGGTTACTGGCACACCGCTGGTGATCACCCTGAACAATGGCGCGACCATCACCATCCCCGTCGGCCAGAGCAGCGCCTCAAGCGTGGCCGTGCCGGTACGTGCCGATGATGCCTATGTGCAAGGCACGCAGGCGGTCACTACCGGCATCACCGGCACCACGGGCGGCAACTTCGAAGCCCTGACGACCACCAGCACAGTCTCGACCACTATCGTCGATGATGCGGATGTCACCACCGTCACCCTCACCGCCTCTGCCGCCAGTGTCACCGAGGGCGGGTCCATCGTCTATACCGCCACGGTCAACAATGCCGTCACCGGTAGCCCGCTGGTCATCACCCTGAACAATGGCGCGACCATCACCATCCCCGTCGGCCAGAGCAGCGCCTCAAGCGTGGCCGTGCCGGTGCGCGCGGACGACGTCTATGTCCAGGGCGCACAGAGCGTGACTGCCGGCATTACCGGCACGAGTGGCGGCAACTTCGAAGCGCTCACCACCAGCAGTACGGTGAGCACCACGATCACTGACGACACCGACACGGTCTATGCCGAGATCAGCGTCAATGCCGCCAGCGTCGCCGAAAGCGGTCAGCTCACCTACACCGTCACCCTCAAGGACAGCGCCGGCAATACCGTCAGCGTCCCGGCCGGGGGCAATGTCACGGTCGCCCTGACCTGGAGCGGCGCTGCCGCCGGCGGCGCTGACACCAGCGCCCTGCCCAGTAGCGTGCAAGTCGGCGCTGGTGGGACGGCGACGTTCACCGTCACCGCCAAGGATGACTATCTGAAAGAAGGTAGCGAAGCCCTGGTCGCCACCGTCACCGGCGTCACCGACACCACCGGCGTGTTTGAAGCGGTGGCCGTGGGCACGAACAAAATCGCCAGCAGCGCCATCACCGATGAAGCCGGCCCGACGGCCACCGACACGGTCTATGCCGAGATCAGCGTCAATGCCGCCAGCGTCGCCGAAAGCGGCCAGCTCACCTACACCGTCACCCTCAAGGACAGCGCCGGCAACACCGTCAGCGTCCCGGCCGGGGGCAACGTCACGGTCGCCCTGAGCTGGAGCGGTGCCGCCGCCGGCGGTGCCGACACCAGCGCCCTGCCCAGTAGCGTGCAAGTCGGCGCGGGTGGGACGGCGACGTTCACCGTCACCGCCACCGATGACTACCTCAAGGAAGGCAGCGAAGCCCTGGTCGCCACCCTCACCGGCGTCACCGACACCACCGGCGTGTTTGAAGCCGTGGCCGTGGGCACGAACAAAATCGCCAGCAGCGCCATCACCGATGAAGCCTCCCCCGGCACTACCGACACGGTCTATGCCGAGATCAGCGTCAATGCCGCCAGCGTCGCCGAAAGCGGCCAGCTCACCTACACCGTCACCCTCAAGGACAGCGCCGGTAACACCGTCAGCGTCCCGGCCGGGGGCAATGTCACGGTCGCCCTGACCTGGAGCGGAGCCGCCGCCGGCGGCGCTGACACCAGCGCCCTGCCCAGTAGCGTGCAAGTCGGCGCGGGTGGGACGGCGACGTTCACCGTCGCCGCCAAGGATGACTACCTGAAAGAAGGCAGCGAAGCCCTGGTCGCCACCCTCACCGGCGTCACCGACACCACCGGCGTGTTTGAAGCCGTGGCCGTGGGCACGAACAAAATCGCCAGCAGCGCCATCACCGACGAAACCTCCCCCGGCACTACCGACACGGTCTATGCCGAGATCAGCGTCAATGCCGCCAGCGTCGCCGAGAGCGGCCAGCTCACCTACACCGTCACCCTCAAGGACAGCGCCGGCAACACCGTCAGCGTCCCGGCCGGCGGCAATGTCACGGTCGCCCTGAACTGGAGCGGTGCCGCCGCCGGCGGTGCCGACACCAGCGCCCTGCCCCAGCAGCGTCCAGTGGCGCGGGTGGACCGGCGACGTTCACCGTCACCGCCACCGATGACTACCTCAAGGAAGGCAGCGAAGCCCTGGTCGCCACCCTTACCGGCGTCACCGACACCACCGGCGTGTTTGAAGCGGTGGCCGTGGGCACGAACAAGGTCGCCAGCAGCGCCATCACCGACGAAGCCTCCCCCGGCACTACCGACACGGTCTATGCCGAGATCAGCGTCAATGCCGCCAGCGTCGCCGAAAGCGGCCTGCTCACCTACACCGTCACCCTCAAAGACAGCGCCGGTAACACCGTCAGCATTCCGGCCGGCGGCAATGTCACTGTCGCCCTGAACTGGAGCGGCGCTGCCGCCGGCGGCGCTGACACCAGCGCCCTGCCCAGCAGCGTGCAAGTCGGCGCTGGCGGGACGGCGACGTTCACCGTCACCGCCACCGATGACTACCTCAAGGAAGGCAGCGAAGCCCTGGTCGCCACCCTCACCGGCGTCACCGACACCACCGGCGTGTTTGAAGCCGTGGCCGTGGGCACGAACAAAATCGCCAGCAGCGCCATCACCGACGAAGCCTCCCCCGGCACTACCGACACGGTCTATGCCGAGATCAGCGTCAATGCCGCCAGCGTCGCCGAAAGCGGCCTGCTCACCTACACCGTCACCCTCAAGGACAGCGCCGGTAACACCGTCAGTGTCCCGGCCGGGGGCAATGTCACGGTCGCCCTGAGCTGGAGCGGCGCTGCCGCCGGCGGCGCTGACACCAGCGCCCTGCCCAGTAGCGTGCAAGTCGGCGCTGGCGGGACGGCGACGTTCACCGTCACCGCCACCGATGACTACCTCAAGGAAGGCAGCGAAGCCCTGGTCGCCACCCTCACCGGCGTCACCGACACCACCGGCGTGTTTGAAGCGGTGGCCGTGGGCACGAATAAGATCGCCAGCAGCGCCATCACCGATGAAGCCGGGCCCGGCACCACCGACACGGTCTATGCCGAAATCAGTGTCAATGCCGCCAGTGTCGCCGAAAGCGGCCAGCTCACCCCCCCCCCCCCCCCCCCCCGCCCCCCCCCCCCGCCCGCCCCCGCGCCCGCCCCCCCGCGCCCCCCCCCCCCCCGCCCCCCCGCTTCACCGTCACCCCCGTGGCAATCGGAAGGCAGCGCCGGCCCACCCTACCGTCACCGCGTGCCGTGGCCGGGGCGACCCCATCACCGAGTCGCCCGCGACCGACACGGTCTATGCCGAGATCGGCGTCAATGCCGCCAGCGTCGCCGGCGGCAGCTCACCTACCCCCCCCCCCCGCCCCCGACCAGCGCCCTGCCCAGCAGCGTCCAAGTCGGCGCGGCGGGACGGCGACGTTCACTGTCACCGCCACCGATGACAATCTTAAAGAAGGTAGCGAAGCCCTGGTCGCCACCCTCACCGGCGTCACCGACACCACCGGCGTGTTTGAAGCGGTGGCCGTGGGCACGAACAAGATCGCCAGCAGCGCCATCACCGACGAAGCCGGCCCGACCGCGACCGACACGGTCTTCGTCCGCCTCGTTAACGTCACCGACAGCGTCAATGAAGGCGGCACGTTGAGCCACCGTGTCGAGCTGGTCAATGCATCAGGTCAGCTGGTGTCGGTGCCCACAGGGGGTAGCGTCACGGTGACCTTGAGTTATAGCGCCGACACTACCGTCGCCGCTGACTACACCGGCTCTCGTTTGACGACCGTTACGATTCCTGGTGGCCAGAACGGGGTCACGATCAGCAATGCGACATTCAATGACCTGATTGATGAAAATAATGAGGGCTATACGCTCTCCGTCAGCACGGTCACTGACGTTACGGGGGCTTTCGAGGCGATTGCCAACCATGGCACACAAGTCAGTGTCACTGGCACCATCGTCGACAACGACTACGCCCCGACGCTCGATCTTGACGGCAACAACTCCGCCAATATCCATTACGAAAACCAGGCGATTGCCGGACTATTCAACACCGGCGTCGCAGATAACGGCACGGTCCTGGCGCAAGGCGTTGCCGACCCCCATTACGCGATCGCTTCGCAACCAGGCGGGGGCTCGGTAACCGATGTGGTCACCAGCAATGGCGGATGGGCCGCCGATGCGTCGGTAGGGGGCGCACCGGTGGATTCGGCTTGGATCGGTTCCGGTGGCGGTAACAACCCGACAGGACTGTATCAGTTCCAGACCAGCTTCAGTTTGCAGGCCGGCGCGGACCCGAAAACCGTCGACATCGGCTTCGACCTGTACGCCGACAATTACCTGCGCGACGTGCTGGTCAATGGCGTTTCCACCGGAATCAACTCGGCAGCAAGCTATCAGGCGTCGGTGCATATTGACTTGCGTGGTGCCGATGCGGCATTCAAGGCGGGCGCAAACACGATTACTTTTGTTATCGAGAATCGGGATGCCGGTAATCCCTCGCATTCCGGGCCCACAGGCTTTCGCATCGATAACATGAAGTCCAGCGTGGTGGTGGTGACTTCAGACACGGTGGCTCATCAAGCCGATTATGCGACCGTCTACGTTGAGGGAACCCCGGTCGCCATTGCGGACAGTGACCTGCGGATTCAGGATACCGACAGCACAAACATCCAGAGTGCAAGCATCTCGCTCACCAACGCAAAGGCGGGCGATGTGCTGTCGGTGAGCGGCACCCTGCCAGCGGGTATATCGGCCTCTGTTGCCGGCGGTGTGGTGACCTTGACCGGCTCCGCTTCGCTGGCAAGTTACCAGACAGCCATCGCGGCGATCCGTTTCAACAATACCTCCGACTCGCCCGACACGACGGACCGATTGATCAATGTCGTCGTGAATGACGGCAACAACAACAGCAATACGGCGACGACCACCATACACGTCGTCGCAAAGGCCGATGCCCCTGTGCTGGACCTGGACGGCAATGTTGCGGGTACCGGCTATACGGCAAACTTCACGGAAAACGGTGCGGCCGTCGCCATTGGTGATGTGGACGCAAAGATTACCGATGTGGATTCCACAACGATCAAAAGTGCAACGATTCGTTTGCTCGATGCACAATCGGCGGACGTCCTCGCCGTCGGTGCGCTTCCTGCCGGGATCAAGGCCAGTTTGTACGATCCGGCCACGGGCACGATCACCATCAGTGGCACGGCTTCGCTGGCTGATTACCAGACCGCCCTGCGCGCGATCACCTACAACAGCACCTCTGACACGCCGGGCACCACGCGCTCGATCGAAGTTACCGTGAATGATGGGGCGGTGAATAGCAACGTCGCCATAACCACCATTGCTATCACCTCGGTCAATGACGCGCCCACCATCAGCGCAGGTCAGTCCATATCGGTTTCGGAAGAGGGGCTGGCAGGCGGCCTCAAGGATGGGGCAGGTACCGTGGATACCACCAACGAGGTGGTCAGGACCGGGCAATTTGTCGTGGGCGATATCGACAGCAGTTCGCTCTCGGTTTCGTTGGTTGCGCCGACCGGCACCTACACCTCCGGCGGCCTGCCCATTGCGTGGGTAGTTGGTGCCGGTGGGCACACCTTAACCGGGACCGTGACCAGTTCAAGCGGCGTAACCAGTCCGGTGCTCACCGTCACGATCGACGATACCGGTCGTTACACGACAACCCTGCTCAAGGGGTTTGATCACTCCCAGATTAACGTGGAGGATGAGTTTTCCTTCAACGTGGGTGTCAATGTTTCTGACGGACTCAAGGTCGCCAGTTCCACGCTAAGGGTCTCTGTAGAGGATGACAGCCCGGTTGTGGGCAACCTGGCGCAGTCAGTCATTATTCCGAAGCAGGATACTAATTTGATGATCATTCTGGATATCTCCGGCAGCATGAAGGACGCATCCGGCATATCGGGCAAATCGCGACTTGATGCGGCCAAGGATTCGATCAATCGATTGATCGACAGCTACGACTCATTGGGCGATGTGCGCGTACACGTGGTCGCGTTCTCGACGGATGCCAATTGGGTGGGTACCACCTGGGTCGACCCCACCTCTGGCAAGACGCAGGTGACGGGACTGACGACCTCTGGCGGCACCAACTACGACGCCGCTCTTGCCGATGCCATGGTGGCTTACGACCATGCTGGAAAGCTGGCGGGCGCACAGAATGTCAGCTACTTCATTTCGGATGGAAAGCCGACCTACAGCGATGGCAATGTGGCGACGCTGACGGATACTAACCGGACCACGGGGAATGATGCTGACGAAGGCATAGAAGCCGGCGAGGAGAAGATCTGGACGGACTTCCTGCTTAAGAACGACATCAAGTCCTATGCCTTGGGCATCGGAACCGGCCTTACCGCCAACGATACCGACGTCGATCCGATCGCCTACGACGGGACCGGCGCAGGCGCGAATCTGGACAGTTTCATCGTGACGGACATGACGCAACTGGATGCCGTTCTGCAGGCCACGTTGCCGCCCGCCAAGACCGGCAACCTGCTAACCGAAAATATCGCATTCGGCAGCGGTATTGGCGGAGACAGCGGGTACATGCCTTCGATCATTCTCGATGGAATGACTTACACCTTCAACCGGACCACGCATACCCTTGCGGTAACAGGCTCTGGCGGTGCGGGCTATACCTTTAACAGCGCCACCGATGAGTTATCGATTCGAACCTCGAAGGGCGGACTTTTCAAGGTTGACATGGGAGATGGTTCGTACTCCTATACGCCGAAAAGCACGATTTCCGGCACCATCAGTGAAACCATTCGCTATTCAATGACTGACGCCGATGGTGACACGACCACGGGTTCAATGGTGCTGAATTTTTCGCGGGAAGGCAGTACGGCACCCGTGGCCGCGAACGATAACCTGACCTTCTATCAGGCCTTGAAATTTACGCCACAGGGCAAGCGACTGGACATGGGCGCGACCGGGGCGGCAAACCTGACGACGACGTTCTCGTCAGCCTATCTGCTGAGCAACGACAGCGATGCCGACCGGGATTCGCTCAGCATCACCAGTGTTTCCGGCAACGCCAGTTTCGGCACCGTCAAGCTCAACAGTGACGGGACGATCAGTTACACGATTACCAACAGCGCCTTCCAGGGGACAGACAGTTTTACTTACACCATTAGCGATGGCAACAGCACCTCGACGGCTACCGCCAGCATCAATCTCGCGCATCGACTTGTCGCCGGCGATGCCAATGCCAATACGCTGACTGGCAACGACGACCTGCAGAACAGCAAACCTGCGCATTTCGACAATGAGCACCTTTTGGGTCGTGCCGGTAACGATAATCTGTCGGGTGGAATAGGGCAGGATCTGATTGAAGGCGGCAGCGGAAATGACGTACTGACGGGCGGTGCGGGAGCCGATACTTTTGTCTGGCATCTTGCGGATAGAGGCACTACGACAACACCGGCGGTCGATACGGTGAAGGACTTTGGCACTGGCGACAAGCTTGATCTGCGTGATCTGCTGCAGGGCGAGGAAGCACACGGAACCGCTGCCAACCTTGAGAATTACCTGCATTTCGAGCAGAGTGGAAGCAGCACCATCGTTCATATCAGTTCCAGCGGGGGATTCTCGGGGGGCGACCACATGGTTGGCAGCGCGGTGCCAAGCGGGAAGGAAGATCAGAAGATCGTGCTCGAAAACTTGAATCTGATCGGATCGAATACGACCGACCAGCAGATCATCCAGGAATTGCTGAAAACCGGAAAATTGATCACTGACTGAGGACAGTACCGACTGTGAGTAAGGGCAGAGCAAGCAGGGACGACGAGGTTGGTGGATAGTACTTCGCTGCAACGGGCTCGCGCACTAATCGGCTGGATGGCACCCGGGGACGTCTCGACGTATTGTGGGGCGAGTGGCGGCCCCGGCGCTGATACAGCGCTGGCTGAGCGGGCGGGGGCCGCCCGGCAAGCGGTGGCGGATCGCCCGGCCGCCACTGATCAGAGGGGTGCAATTGCGCCCTTGCCGGCGGTGCTGCATGACTACGTCAGGGAATTCTCCACAAACCAGTACGCAAAGCCGTTCATGAACGCTGGCTGGCAGGTGCGAATGGCCGATCTGAGCAAGTTGTGTGCATTTCAGGAGACAGTTTGCATTGAACCTGCGCAGGCGCAAACAGCCCATGCAAACAAGGATGACCTCTTGTCCCTCGCCCGGGTTACGTTGGGACTGGAAACCTATGGCGAACCCACTGTCCACTTCGACTCAGTTCAGCGGGCCTGGGTGATTTCGTCGCTCAACCGGAACCTCGATGTGATCGGGCATTTCACCCGCTCCGTTCCGGGCGGCGTGGGCTGCGGGTTCATGGCCGGCGTGACCCCGTCTTTCATGCAGGTGATCCGGTATCGTGGCCGCTACCTGCTCAAGGACGGCTACCACCGCGCGTTCGGATTGTTACGCAGCGGGATCAGCCAGGTGCCCGTACTTTTTCTCGAGATGCCCTCTGATGAAACACTGGATTTGGGCAATTCTCATCTACCGCCGGAAGCCTGGCTCGGGCCCCGGCCACCGCGACTGCCCGACTACCAGGACGATTCGGTTTCCACCGAAGTCATGCTGCCCGGCACCAGGAAAATGATTGTGATATCGACAATGGATATCAATGCTGCAGTTTGATTAGCCTATACCGGTGGTAACTTTGACCCCGGGACCGGTAGCGCCATCGAACCCCAGCGCGGCCAAGGCTGAAAATTCCTCAGTGCTGGTTACGCCTTCACCGATCACCCGCATTCCGATATTGTGGGCGATCGAGCGCAGCCCCTTCAGGAACGACTGATTGCCCTGATTGCTTTCTATGCCGCGAACGAAACTGGCGTCGACTTTGATGTAGTCCAAGCCCAGATCATGCAGTTGGCCGATCTGACTAAAGTGCCGACCGAAGTGTTCAATGCCGACATGACAGTGGTGCTCCTTGAGTACCCCACACAATTCCCGGAAGATTTCAAGATGCTTGAGCGCTCCTGTTTCTGCAACTTCCACCCATAGTCGGGTGGCCGCTTGCGGGTGTTTTGAAAGCAGCATGTGCAGGTCTTGCTGAAAGTTTTCTGTGGTGAGAGAAGTGGCTGAAAGATTGATTCCAACGCCAGCCAGCGCCGGCTGTTGCTCAAGATGCGTCAAGCCTAATGCCAGTGCGGCAAGGTCGAGACTACCGGTGAGCCCGAGACGCTCAGCCACCGGCAAGAATCGGCCGGCCGGGAGCCACTCGCCTTGCGGGTCAAACTTCAGTCGTAGCGGGCATTCCTCGTGAATCAATTTTCCTTGCATGGTGACCACCGGAAATGAGATCAGCCTTATCCAGTGTTTCTCCAGCGACTGATGAATCACGGCCGACCAGTGTTCAGCACTGCGCGGGGTATCGTCGTCAGTGGCCATGGCTGCTTCGCGAACCCCATTGACCCCATCACTCTCTGCGCTGGCCAGAGCGGCATCGACCTGCGCGAGCAAACTGCCAAGTTCAGTGCCCTGCTTAAACACACCAAAGCCGATATAGGCGGCTGGACCGCTTTCTAAAAAGGGCTCCATTGTCTTGACGAGTTCATTCAACAGGAGGTTCGCCCTTGACCTGTCTGCACTCATGCCCTCAAGCAGCAGTGCAAAATCAGCACCGTTCATCCGTGCTGCGACATCATCTGCGTCAGGCGCAATGCTTGCGGAAATTGTAGACGCTACCCGTTTCAGTAAATCATCGGTCGCGGCGCGTCCAAGGCGCTTATTGGCGTCGGCAAGATTGGCGATACGGATCAGCAACAAAGCGCCGCCCGTGGCGTTTTCATCTTCCAGCGACGCGCGTAATTGCGCCATGAAGAACTCACGATTGGCGAGCCCGGTAAGCCGGTCGTAGTTAGCTTCGCGACGCACTGTTTCGAGGCGCGCGGCTTCTTCGTCAAACATATCCTTGATTCGCGTGACCGTAGTGTTCATGGCCTTGGCCAGTTTTCGCAGTTCCGGCACATTGGGCTCGGGTATGGTGACAAAGCGCCGATCGGAGATGGCCTCAGCCTGCCTGACCACCGCGCTCAGAGGGTCACGCAACCGGCGCATGATCAGGGTGCCGAGGTAACCACCAATAAAGCCGGCCAAAATCAGGGCGACAATCATCTCCTTGGTGCTGCTCCACAGAGCTTCGTAGGCAAACCGGCTCTGGCTTACCAAAACGATCTTGCCAAATTGCGTCCAACCGCTGCTGATCTGCGCCTCGCCCGCGTTCGCAACAAGGGGCAACAGCTCAGCAAACCACACGGGAGCGCCAATATCTCCCGGAGGCGAGACTCGCTCAATGATGACTTTGCCGGCCGGATCAATCACCCGGATGGATTCGTAATGCCCACTGTCGAACACCGCCGCAATCGCTAACTCGACGGTGACCTGATCAGGGTTTTGCTGCCCCAGGGCCAGGGCGAGTACCGCCGCGTTGTCAGCATTTTTCATGGTGAGCTGTTGCTCAAGGTAGGACCTGGCCGAAAGCAGCGAAGCAAACAAGCTGCCCCCCAGCGCCAACAGCATGCTGATAATGATGGCGAGCCAAAGTTGGCGATAAATCGACATGGTGGGTTCCTTGAGTTACGTTACGTGTGGAGTGACTTGCGTGTTGGGTGACTAGTGGAAACCCTCTGCATGCGCACGTTGCAACAAGTCTTGCCAGCGCGAAAGCTGGCCAGTGCCACCTTTTCCTTTGGCCGAGTTTTCTGCAACGCCTTGCCAGATGGCTTCGCTATTGAAGCTGAATACCGGTTGCAAATCGCCGCGCAACGACGCGGGTTTGATTTCGGGGACAAGGTTGTCGAGAATCGTCGGCTCGGCATTGGGGGCCGGGTAGTAGGCAAGCACCATGTGCGCCTGCAGGAACGGTCCGCCCGGCCCGTTCAGTTTTGCCTTGACATACACCAGGCGCAGCTTTGCCGACGGAACACCAATTTCTTTGAGTGCGAAGTATTTGGCAATCGCAAAATCTTCACAGTCCCCCCTCCCCTGGCCAATAAATTCGACTGGTGTGGCCCAGTAGTCGCTTTGATTCCAGACCGACAGGTCATCAGTGAACTCAATGCGCTTATTAAAGAAATTGTTGATGCGCGCCAGCTTTTCTTTCTCGCCTACCGGTTTTGCTTCCGTCAGCGTCTTCTGCCAATCGCGCAGGAGTGATACGCGTGCCGGCCCAAACAGGGCGACCAACTGCTGCTGCAGTCGTTCAATGTCATAGGCAAACGCCAAGGACAAGCTAGAGACGACAAGCATGAACCCGATGACTGAATTCAGCGCACGGGGCAATAGGAAAAAACGAAGTGGGGGAAGGTATTTTTCCATTTTGTGGAGATCTTGATCATAATCGAATCCTCTCGGGGGATTAATTCGTGGCGGGCGGAATATGAAACTTTCATTCGTGGGGTCCTGTATCGGGGTTGCGCTGTTGTTGCCGGTTGGAGTGGCTCACTCCCAGGTGCACCAGAGCCTGAAGGATGTTGTGCAGAAAGTGGTGCTGACCAACCCTGAGGTTCTCGCCAGTTGGCACGCCTTCAAGGCCGCGGGCGATGACGTCGATGTGGCGCGCGCCGGCTACTTCCCGCGCGTCGACGGTACGGCCGGTGTGGGCAAGGAAACGCTTGAGCAAGCAGGGGTCAGCCAGAATTTCCGGCGCAATGGCTACACCTTGACCCTGAATCAAATGCTCTTTGACGGGTTTGCTACTGCCAACGACGTCAGACGCCTGGACAAGGCGCGTTTGACCCGATATTTCCAGGTGCTTGAAGCCAGTGAGGGTGCCGCACTTGAAGCCGCGAAAACGTACCTGGATGTTGTACGCTACCAGCGCCTGACGTTTCTTGCCGAGAACAACTACGTGGACCATCGCGTGGTCTATGAGCAATTGCTTCGGCGTGCGCAGTCTGGGGCTGGACGACGTGTCGATGTCGAGCACGCGGCAAGTCGGCTGGCCTTGGCGGAATACAACCTGAATACCGAAGCCGCCAATTTGCATGATGTGGTAGCACGCTATATTCGTTTGGTCGGCGAGGCACCGCCCAAGGTCATGTTCGCGCCTGCACGCCTCTCAGACAGCTTCCCCGCCAGTAAGGCCGATGCGGTACGCACGGCGTTTCGGGTAAACCCGACGCTGCGCGCCGCCATCGCCAACGTAGAGTCCGCGCAGCACGAACTTGACGGGCGGCGAGCTCCGTTCATGCCACGAGTGGACTTCAAAATTCGGAATGAAAGCAATTCAAACTATCAAGGGGCCACGACGGACAGGGTGAACAACGTCGCCGAAGTTGTGCTGACGTACAATTTTTTCAACGGAGGCGCGGACCGGGCAAGGCAAAGTGCCTCTGCACAGCAGAAGAATGTGGCGCTGGATTTGCGCGAAAAGGCCTGCCGCGATATTCGCCAGACTTTGTCGATAGCGTTTAACGATGTGCCACGGTTGAAAACGCAGCTCGAAAATGTCGCATTGCAGGTAAGTTCAATCGAAAAGACCCGTGATGCCTACAAGGCGCAATTCAATATTGGTCAGCGCTCGCTCCTGGATTTACTCGATACCGAAAATGAGTTGCTGACTGCCCGGCGCACGGAAGTTATTTCAGATCTTGAGCTCAGCGGCGCATATCTGCGCACGCAGGCCGGTATGGGACGCTTGCTGGAATCACTCGGACTCAAGCATGTGGAAGCGGAAGATGCCCCTGACCCCGAGGATATCGCGGGCATTGTCGCGGAGGAGGTTTGCCCTGCCGAAACACCAATCAGTGGGCTGGTTGATATCAAGGCATTGACTGATCGTGCGCTGGCGCAAATCAATGCGGCCAAAACGCAAGGCGTACCTCTCGCCAGTGCAGCGAGTGGCAGCGGCTCACCCTGGTTTTCGGCGGCAACGCCGGAGGCGAGTCAAACTGAAGGGACTGGCTCGGCAATGCCGGCTACACCGCAAGACAGTAAGGCCTCGGTGATGCCAGCGGCAGAGTTGCCCGCGATAGAGAAGCTCCTGCACGGGCGCGTAGTTGCTTGGGTGGCCGCATGGTCGGCGCGTGACTATGCCACGTACAGCGGTTTTTACGCGGCTTCGTTTTCGCCTGCCGACGGTGTCGATCGCGCCACATGGGCAAAGCAACGAGAAATGCGTTTGAATAAAGCAAAGCAGATCAAGGTTGACGTCACGGGGCTACGCGTTCTGGAAATGGGCAAGGATGTTTTTGCCGTCGAGTTTGAGCAGGACTATGTATCGGATACCTATCGTGACAAGACGACCAAAACCCTGCAGTGGGTCAAAACAGGCGAACAATGGTTGATCGAGCGCGAAGCAGTGCGGCCGGTGCGCGTACCGGGTACCGACAGCGCGCCCGCAACCGGGGAGGGCTCCAAATGATGACACTTAAAGGCAGGAAGCTGTGTGTTGCGACGGGTGTTGTAGCCATGAGTACGCTACCGTTGTGTGCGCAGGCGGCGAGTGATGCCGCTACCCGAGAAGACGCAGTTTCATCCCCGCCTGCATCCATCGTCACTGAACCCAAGGCAGGGGCGAAAGCGAATACACCTCCGGCGGCAAAGCAAAAAGCAACACTCGACAAGATTCGAGAGTACGGCGCCATCTACGTGGGATACAACGAGGCATCAAGCCCTTTTTCCTTTATGGTCGGTAACGACATCCAGGGGTACTCATGGGATCTGTGCCAACGTGTTGTTGATTCTGTAAAGGTGGCATTGAACTTGCCAAACCTGAAGGTTGTTCCGGTCCCGGGCACTGCGAGTTCGCAACTGCTTATGTTGATGACGGGAACGATCGATCTGGAATGCGGGGCCACAACGAATACCAGAATCCGTCAACAGTCAGTGGCGTTTGGTTTGACGACGTTTGTTTCCGCGATGAAGGTCGTTGTGCGTCGGGATTCTGGCATCACAGGACTGGCTGATCTGAGTGGGAAGGTGATTGCTGTGAGTTCGGGAGCCGCGACCGAGCGCACCGTCAATACCCTGCTGGCAACTCGTGGCTTGTCTGCGCGCATCATGACTGGGCGAGACAATGATGATTCGTTCGGTGCCTTTGAGTCAGCAAAGGCAGACGCCTTTGTGCTCAACGATACCCTGTTAGCGGCTTTTGTGGCCGGCTCATCTAACCGGGACAAGTACCGAATTCTGGATGAGGAGTTTGGACTCGAACCCTATGGCATTGCTTTGCGCCGCGATGATTCGGAGTTCAAGACATTGGTGGATGGCGCCTTGCTCGGTGCCATTCGGTCCGGCGAGTTGGAAAAGCTCTATGGCAAATGGTTCATGTCACCGATTCCTCCGAAGAACATCAATCTGCAGATGCCTATGACCGACGTATTCAAGGCCCTGCTGAAAAACCCGAACGACAAAGGTGTTTGAGCCTCGAATTGCCCACAGATGGCTATAGTTTGAGGTAGTCGGTCACCCGTTTCCAGCGTCCATTCTTGATCTGCCCGATGCGGACGTTGCGCGAGCCAAGGTGTTGTTTGGCTGAAAATTCGTAGGCAGGGCTACCAAAGATGTCCTGGGTGAATTTCATCGACTCAATTGTTTTGACAAACGCTTCGGTCGTGAGGTTAGGCCCGGCCTTTTCGGCCACCTGACAAAACAGGTCGACGACCGAGTAGCCGTAGGCAGAAATGAGGCTGGGGTCTTCATTGAACTTTGCCTTATAGCGCCACGCCCAGTCGCGCACTGGCTTTGACGGATCGTCGGTATAGGGTACAACCGCGACGACATACGTTGCGTAGAGCCCTTCCATGGTTCGGCCACCCAATTTGTGCACGGAGTCGGAGTAGGTTGCCGCCGAGCCCAGAAACAACGGATTCCAGCCGGCTTTGCGCGCCGATCCGACCACTCCGATTGTTTCACGGACGATGGTACCCAGTACCACTGCGTCGCACTCCGCCTCCTGCAGGGTTTTTACGTGGGCAGAAAAATCCGTCGTTCCTCGTTTGAAGCTTGCTTTCGCGACGAGCGGCAGCTCCAACTCTTTCAGACCGAGCAAGGTTCCTTTCAGTACTTCCTCGCCAAAATCATCGTCCTGATACAAGGTGCAGAACTTCTTCGCGCCTCGCTCCTTGGCTAGCCATTTGACGCCGGCTCGGACCTGATCTTCGTAAGGCGTCGCAATGGAAAACTTAAGCCTGTGCAACGGGTCGTACATGCGTTGCGACGCCGCCATCGGAAACACATGGACGACGTCGCTCTCCAATAGCGCAGGGAAACTGGCTTCTGCGACTTCCGTGCCCATCGTGCCGACCATGGCGAAAATTTTTTCCTGTGTGACCAGTTTTTGTGCCGCCACCAAACCGCGCGCCGGATCGTAGCCGCTGTCTTCGATATGTAGTTTGACACTCCTGCCATGGATTCCGCCGGCATCGTTGACTTCATTGACCCGCATCTGCATGCCGTTGTGTGCCGCTTTGCCAAGAGGTGCCAGTGGGCCTGACAAATCCAGAATGCTGCCAATGGCCAGGTGGCTCTTGCTTACACCGGGTTGCTCTGCGTTTGATGGCGAGCACAGGCCAAGACCCATCATCAGGACAAGTACGCCAAAGCGGGCTTTTGCTTTCTGTGAAATCAGTGGTCTCATGCGTGTGCCTCGAGTCATGTACGGGTTCTAAAATCCTTGCCCAAGTTTGACGGCGATGATAAGCGAGTTGCGAAAATAGGTCGTGCTTTCGGTGGCGCGGCTAGAACAGGAGTTGCCCTCCGCCTCCCGCAGAGATCCCTGCGAGCTTTCGACCAGTAGCGATAGCGTGACGTGATGGAGCAGCACCACGAACTTCATCCGACGTTCACGTCGAGCCGCTTCGCGTATACCTTCGAGTCCCGCCGCTACTTTCGCCGTTTGCGGATTTACCCCACCCGGCAGAGCAACCACCAGATTTGATTGCACCCGCCAGCCACTTCGCCCAATCTACCGGACTGACGTGAAGTAATATGCGCTGCTGTTTTATCGCTGCGGCCCCCCCGGAGACTGTAGTTTGCGCCTTCTGAAGCTTTTGCTTTTCTACCTGTTGTTAATGCGTGGCTCTACGCTACTGGCAGCGCCCACCGAGGTGCCGGCTGTCGCCTTTTTCTACGGTGCCAACCCGCCGTGGGCCGAGTTGCAAGCCTTTGATCTGGTAGTGGTTGACCCTGGCCACGTGCCCTCGCCTGGTGTCGTGGCGCTGGCCCATACCGAACTGGCCGCCTATGTCGCCGTTGGTGAAGTCCACCCCACGCGCGCCTACGCCAGCAAGGTGCCGAAAGCCTGGCTGAAGGGCGATAACGCCGATTGGGGCAGTCGGGTCATCGACCAGAGCGCCGCCGACTGGCCAAATTTTTTCGCTACCGAGGTGATAGAGCCGCTTTGGCAAGCCGGCTATCGCAGCTTTTTCCTCGATACGCTCGACTCTTACCACCTATTCGCAAAGACAAACGAAGCTCGGGCGGTGCAAGAGGCAGGCTTGGTACGCGTGATCGAAGCGATCAAGCGCGCCCACCCCGAGGTCAAGCTGATTTTCAATCGCGGCTTCGAGATTTTGCCCAAAGTGCATACGCTGACTTGGGGCGTGGCTGCTGAATCGCTGTTTCAAGGTTATGACGCCGGCAAAAGCACCTATCGAACCGTGCCCGAGGCCGACCGTGCCTGGCTGTTGGGGCAGCTCACTACAGTCGCGCAAGATTACAAGCTGCCGGTCATTTCCATTGACTATGTGCCACCCGGCCAACGCGAGCTAGCGCGATCGACTGCGGACAAGATAACTGCGCTGGGTTTCATTCCCTGGGTCGCAACGCCGGATCTGGCGACACTGGGTGTCGGCCGCGTGGAGGTCATGCCGCGGCGTGTGTTGATTGTTCATGAAGCACTCGCTGACGATTTTGCGCTGCGCGAACACAGTGTGGTTCGCCGCGCGACGATGCCGTTGAACTATCTGGGTTACAGCGTCGAGTACGCAGGCATCCGGCACTTACCCCACGCCAGTCTGAGTGGGCGATACGCCGGTATTGTGGTGTGGCCATCAGGCGCAATTGCGGGGCAAGATCGCGCACAACTTGCCAATTGGCTAAGCAAGCAAAGCGACGATGGCATACCGGTCGCATTTATCGGTGACCTGACACCTCTGTTGGATTCACCCCTAGCGGGCAAGTTTGGACTTTCCCGGCCCACGAGCAACGTGCGTGGCCCCGTATCGGTGGTCCATCAGGACAGCATGCTGGGCTTTGAACGGTCGCTTCGCCCTACTGCCGACAATTTCGCACCCTTGTCCTTACGCGAAGGCAACTCCCTCTTGACACTCAAACGTGGTAACGCCACGCAGGTGGCGGCGGCTGTCACGTCCTGGGGTGGCTATGTTGCCGACCCCTACGCCGTCATCACGCTGGCGACTGAAGGCGAAGTGCGTTGGGCCATTGACCCTTTCGCATTTTTCAAGGCCGTACTGCGCCTACCCGATATGCCGGTACCCGATGTCACGACTGAGTCTGGGCGACGGCTGCTTCTGATACACATGGACGGCGACGGCTTTCCCAGTCGCAGCGAGCTCAAAGGCAACCTCTTTGCCAGCGAAGTTCTGCGCGATCGTGTGGTGCGCAAGTATCGTCTGCCAATGGCCATATCGGTCATCGAGGGCGAGATCGCGCCCCAGGGGCTGCATCCCAAGGATTCTGCGCAACTCGAAAGCATCGCTCGAGACATTTTTCGAGAACCGAATGTGGAAATTGCCTCGCACAGCTTTTCGCATCCATTCAATTGGCAACTCGCCTTCGCGCGCCCCATCAAACTGCCGGGCACCAGCGCACCCAAGGAAGAGCCGACTCCCTACAACCTGCCGATTGCCAACTACAAAGTTGACTTGCGCCGCGAAATCGAAGGGTCCGTTCGCTATATCGAGACCCGTCTCGCCCCCCCGGACAAGAAAGTCCGATTGTTCCTATGGACTGGTGACTGCAATCCCGGCCGCGAAGCGCTGGCACTGACAGAGTCGATGGGTCTGCTCAACATGAACGGGGGCGATACCGTTACGACAAAAGCATCACCCACCATGGCGGCGGTAGAGGGCCTCGGTATCGACCATGGCGGCGGCAACTTTCAGGTCTTTGCTCCCAATCAGAATGAGAACGTCTATACCAATAACTGGACTGGGCCTTTTAATGGCTTCGACCGGGTCATTGAAACCTTCGAACTGACCGAGTCCCCACGCCGGCTGAAACCGATCAATATCTACTTTCACACGTATCTCATGACCAAGCACGCCGGTATGGCTTCGATGGACAAGATTTTTGCCTATGCGCTTGCTCAGGAAACCACACCGGTATTCGCCTCAGAATACGCGGGCAAGGCACGGGCCTTTGGTCAGGTGACAATCGCGCGCAGCGCTACTGGCTGGCGCATTCGTGGCACGCGCGACCTGCGCACCGTGCGGCTGCCATCCGCGATGGGATGGCCACAAGTTCAAGCCAGCCGCGGGGTTGCCGGGTACACCTCGCTCAACGATAGTCGCTACCTGCACCTCGCCGGCACTACTAGCGAGCTCGTTCTAGGAGCCAAGCCGGAGGCGGGTCCGCGACTAGTCTCGGCCAATGCCCGCATCGACAGCTTTCACAGCGAACCGGGCATAAAGCGCTGGCAACTGAGCGGCTACGTGCCGCTGCGTCTGGCACTGACCCATGACGCGAACTGCCAGGTACGCATCAACGGACAAACCATCAAGCCCGTCAAGCGCGACGGCGACACCTTCCACTACGCCATCAACAGCCATGCTGCCAGACCGCTCGAAGCGCTATGTAGGCCTTGACGGCGAAGCGCCGCGGCTGCAACTGGTCACCTATGGCCAGATGGTGATCATCACCCTGATGATGGCACTGTTGCTGTTCGCAATTTTTCCGCGCAAGGCGCTGGTGGAAAAACTGTACGAGATGGAAGTTCTCGACGCTATTACCCTCGCTTATATCGACAACCTCGCACGCACAGATCCGGATAACGCCGACTTGGCGATCTTGCTGGCGCGAACGCAAGGTGAGCGACTTGACCTTGTGCAGCTTCGGCAGCGAATTGGCCATATTGTGGCCAGTGAGGACGTACGCCAACGGAACGAGGCCCGGTTGCTCATGCTCAGAGCCATTGAACGCACTGCGGAGCCCGATCCAGCCAAAGCCGAGTCGCTCCGTGACGAGTCGAAACGAATGGTCGCGGACGCCAGCTCCGATCCGATTACTGACAAACTCAGCGGGGCGTTTGCGGCCGCCGCTTTTCGTCTCGGCATGACGGACACGGGAGATGCTCTGCTCCGTCGCTTGGGGGTCGTCGATACCGTAGCCGTGCTGGAAACCTATGCCCGTGACGCCCTCGCCGAGCGTCGATACACATTGGCGGCGGAGTACTACCTGCTGGCTCGTCGGCAGGCCAGCGATCGTGGGCAGGCCCGCCGTCTGTTTCAGGAAGGCATTGGTGTCTATCTAGCCGACAGTCAGTTTGCGCCAGCGCTCAGAGCAATGGACCAGCATTTGGGCGATTTGAAATCAGACCCCGCCACCCTGCGCTTTGCGATTCGCACTTCCCTGGCAGCCGGCGCCCCGCGACGCGCGGCCGGTTATGCCCAAATGCTGGTCTTCAGTCCCGACACCGCGACGGTCAGGAAAGCGCCGTGAAGCGAAATTCCGCCTCTAGCCTGCCTCGGACGAAGTCCCTCGTCCTGTCGTCGCTGCTTGCGCTGCTATGGCCTCTCAGCGCGCAAGCGACCTTAGTCAGCGGTCAAGATTACTATGCACTGCAAATCGCCAGCGGCGACCCAGCCGCCTTGGCAAGCCTGTTCCCGCGCTACGCCAAACTGCCGTTTGTGCGTATCGAGAAGCGGGACAATCTGCACGTTCTGCGCGCTGGTTTCTGGCCCACCCAGGCCGAGGCGCGCAAGGCGCAAGGCGCTCAGGCGCTGACTCAGGGAAGTATGCTGCGCGTGGCGACGTTCCGCCCGGAGCAGATTGTCAAGGCGAATTGGAGCCTTACCGAAAACCCGCCGACGCTGGCTCAAGAATCGGCACCGCTGGCCGTGCCGGCAGTGCCCGTCGCGATAGTCGATACACCGCCCCCCACGCGCTCCGCGCCATCCGTGGAGGAACCACCGGCAGCCGCGCCCGCGCCGCCGGTCGAGCAAGACGATCTGACCCTTGCCTTCAATGCATTCATGGCCGCCGGCCAGCTGCCGCAAGCACTGCGCGTCGCTACCAAGGCCCTTGTCACCTCTCCGGACTCGGCCGAATGGCGGCGCCGTGCCGCCCGCTTGGCCGAGTGGTCGCAGCGGCCCCTGGTGGCCTGGGAACATTGGCGAGTGCTGCTTGCCGCAGGAGTGAATGACGATGAGGTGCTGTTTGCCATCCTGCGCTTGGCACCGCTGGCAGATGGCCAGACGCAGGCAATCACCGTCTGGAGAGCGCTCGCCGCACGCAAGCCGCTCACGCCAGCCCAGTCAAATGATCTATTCGAGCTGTATCGCATCGCCGGACGCCAGCAAGAGGGCTCACCGGTGTTTGAGCGCTTCTATCGGCAGCGCAAGGAAGTCCGTCTGCTTGAACAAGCGGCCCAACTCGCCGAAGAGGCGGGCGAAGGTGAGCGGGCCTACACTCTGTTTGCCGAGCGGGCCGCGCTGCCGCCATTTTCCCCCGACGCGACCTTGCGCGCCGCCGCCTTTCTGATTCGTCGCGATCGCTTGAAAGAAGCACTGGCCGTCCTGCAAAGCCCTCGCGAACAGGTGCCCGCAGAGCAAACCGCCTACTGGCGCATGCTGGCTCAGGTCGCCTGGGAGGCGTCGGATACCAAGGTCGCCGAGCATGCCTATCAGCAATTGAGCCAAGGAAAGCAGAGCACTTCGGCGGACTGGGCACGATTGATTTATCTCGCTCGCGAGCGCTCGACCGGTGCCGCAGCCACCCTGGCTGAAGATGCTTTTTATCGCTTCGGTGAAGTCACCACCCTGGTTCTTGCCCTGAACCTTTATCGCGACGTCGGCGATACCCGCGCAGAGCAGCGACTGCATCAGAACCTGAGCGCAGAACAGCGGGCGGAGGCGGAAAAAAGCACTGCGTTTTTGCTTGCCCGCGCACTTTGGCACCAAAGCCAGCATCGGCTTGATGCCGCTTGGAGCGACCTCACTGCCGCTCTGGCTAAAGCCCCCGGCGATGCCGGTGTCGAGGTACCGGCGCTATGGCTGGCCATCGATACCGGGCGTACCGCCGAGTTGCGTCAAATGCTCGAAAATCTCTCGACTCGCGAAGGCATCAGCAATGCCAACGAATATTGGCTCGCGATTGCCGCCAGTTGGCAACGCCTTGATGCGGCGCCGAGGTCATTGCCCTGGTACCGCCTGGCCCTGGCGCGGACCCCAAACGACCCGTTGCTGCTGTTGAGCTATGCCGACGCCCTGAACCTGGCGCGGCAACCCGGTCTGGCCACGCGCATCCGTCGCCACGCCTGGTTGCTGCTGGATGGCTCGAATCGCCGTCTCACCAGCGCCGACTTGGGGAATTTGGCAGGCATGGACTCGGACAACCTGGCTCACCTGCTCGCCGCCACGCGACTGATGCTGATCGACACCCCGCATGATCCCGGCTTGGCCAAAGTTCGACTCCTGGAGCCGCAACTGCGCGGTATCGCCCTGCCTGAGCAAAACATCAAGGGCCCGGCCAACGTGCGCGCGGCCGGTGACCTCGTGTTGGCCTGGTTGCTTTCCCGAGAGCAGTTCCCGGCAGCGCGCCAGTGGATGTGGCGCCGCTGGGCGCGCACTCAGTACTCCGAACCGGGTTGGGCCCGGTCGCAATTGGCGCTGAGCGAGGAAAACACGCCCGAGATGGCCGCGGTACTCGGCGACCGCACGGCGGCCATGGACCCCAGCGTGCGCTACGACCTCGCGTATGGCCTGGAGATGTGGCCGAGTGCCATGGATACCGCCTTTGACGCGCTAGGTGCCGACCAGGGTAATGAAGAGATCCATGACCGCTTTCGCATTGGCTCGCCGCTCCATGCCAACTACCTGCAACTCTCGCTCTATCGAAATCAGTGGGGTACGCTTGACGGGCAAGGCCCGGCCCTGGAAACGCACCTCAACGTGACACCGGAGCTGGCGCTCACGCTGATGACCGCCAGTTCCAGCCAGCAACTCAACGATGGCAGCAATGATCTGCTGGTACCGGGCAGCGACAAACTGGCCTCCGCCGAGCTACTCTGGCGGGGAAATCTTTCGCAGTCACGATTCGCCGTGTTCAAGCGCAATGAGCTCTCCGGCACGACCGGCGCGCGCTTCGCTCATGAGCATCGACTGACCCAACGCCTGACGGTCAATGGCGAACTGGGGTGGCGCAATGAAGCCACCGACAGTCTTGCGATGCGGGTCGCCGGCATGGCTGACAGCCTGCAACTCGGGATGCAATACACCCTGAGCAAGCGCGAGTATCTGCGCGCCGGCGTTCGCACCTCGCGCTTTGCCACTCAATACGGCGACCCGCTGGGATCTGGCTGGGGCGTTGATTTTGAAGTGGGTCATCGAATCCGTACCGAATACCCCGACTGGGCACTGCGTCTGACCGCGAGCCGGCAGACCACGTCGCCCGATGCCAAAGTGAGCCCGGCCGTCCTCGCGCGCTTGTCGCCTGCAATTCAGTCAGCCATCGCCGGTGGCGAATTCGACGTCGGCAGTTTTTTTCTCCCCGAAGGAAGTAGCACCTGGGGCTTGTGCAGCACCTACGGCGAGAATATTGCCGGGCAGGCGCTACGCAGCAGCTATAGTCGCGACTGGCGCCCCTTCGGCGACCTCTGCTGGACTAGGAATAGCATCAATGGCGGGGGCCACAGCGGTGTCCTCGGGTTTGCCGGTTCGGTGATCGGTGCCGACCACCTCAGTCTCAATTTTGAGCAGTCACAGGGGGGCTCCGGCAACGGGGCCCGCACGCGCAACCTAGCGTTGCGTTATCGTTTTTACTTTTAGTGGAGTTTGTCTCATGACACGCCTGATATCCGTCCTTGCCGTCCTCCTCTTGAGCGCCTGCTCCACCACCTCGTCGAACCTTGCGCCGGGCGCAGTGCTCGATGGCCAAGCCAAGTGGGCACTACTACCCATGGCCAATCACACCGATACCCCGCAAGCAGCGCTTGCGGCCGAAGCCATCACCGAACATCTGCTGCGGGCACAGGGTATTACTCAACTGGTACGCTACCCCGCAACGCTCTCTCGTGACAGCCTGCTGGAGCCTTCCGAGCGCCGTATCGCCGAAGAAGCGCAGACCTGGGCCAAAGCACAGGGTGCCGTCTATGGCATTGGTGGGGCCATCAGCGAATGGCGTTACAAAACCGGAATTGACGGCGAACCCGCCGTCAGCGCAACCCTGCACCTCATTGATCTGCGCACCAACACCGTGATCTGGAGCGCCTCCGGCGCCAAGGCCGGCTGGAGTCGTCAGGCAGTGTCGGTGATTGCGCATACCCTGCTCGATAATCTGCTCAGCGACTTGCCGGCGCTGAGCGGCAAGCCCTGATGCCTTCCGCTCCACGTCTGGCGGCCACTCTGCGCCAGCTGGTTTCTCCCGATACGCTGGCACCTGAGCACCACGCCCCACTCAGTCAGTGGCTGGAAACCTTCGCGCTGCCTGCCATCGCCATCGGTCTGGCCTGGTGGGCCGTGCCGCAGGACCCCTTGCTGATAAAGGCAGCATTCCCCTGGCTCTGGCTGGCACCTGTGCTGGTGGCTTTGCGCTACGGCGTGATGCCTGGACTGATCAGCAGCACGCTGTTGCTCGGTAACTGGCTGCTCGCCGATACTCTGGGGCGGGTATCGGTCGAATTTCCGCAAAACTTTTTCTTCGGTGGCGGATTGCTGGTCCTGGTCTGCGGTGAATTCAGCGATGTCTGGCGTGATCGTATTTCACGCATGGACGAAACCAACATCTACATTACCGAGCGACTTTCCAGGTTGACCCAGCGCCACCTGCTACTCAATCTCTCGCACGACCGCCTCGAGCAAGAAATGCTCGCCCGCCCGGGGTCGCTGCGAGACGCGCTGGCCAAACTCCGCACTGCTGTCATCGAGAGCACTGATGGCGCTGCCCTGCCCGGTGTTGACGGGCTGCTGCAACTGCTCACTCAGTATGTCAATATCGAGTCAGCCACCCTTTACACCATGAGCCGCCGCGATACCGGCTGGGAACTCGGCCCCGCGGTGGGCAGCCTGGGCGAGCCCTTTCCGCTGACCCGTGACGACCCGTTGCTGCTTCAATCACTGGAGCAAGGGCGGTTGATCCATATCGCAGACTACGAGGTGTCACTGGAGCGCGAGTCAAAGCAGCTGATCGTCGCACCGCTAGTGGCAGGCGACAAAACCATCGTTGGGGTGCTGGCGGTGTCGCGTTTACCGTTCTTCTCGCTCACGGTCGAGAACCTGCAAATGCTCTCGGTTATCCTGGCCTACTACGCTGACAACGTGCACGGTGCAAACGATATCGCGAAACTGCAAGAGCGACTACCCAACATGCCGGCGATGTACGCTCAGGAATTCAGCCGCATGCTCTCCATGCAGCGGCGTGTACGTTTATCCAGCCAGATCGTGGTCATGCGGTTTGTCGGCGAACGGCGCGAGGAAATCCCCGCCCAGTTCATTCGCATCAAGCGCGGGCTCGATCTGTATTGGCAAACCTACGTCGGTGATAGCCCGATACTCGCGATATTGATGCCCTTTGCCTCGCCGGCGGCGCGCGATGGTTTCCTGATTCGAATTGATGGCTGGATGAAAGCTCAGTTCGGCGGCGATTGCGTCGAGCTCGGCATCAATTTGCGTAGCATCGATTTCGCCACGGAAGATGCTCTCGAAGCGCTGGCAGAGGCTCTGGCATGAAGCTGCTTTATCTGGCCTGGTCGGCCGTTGTCGCCGACTTCTGGGTCTTCCTGACACCTCAGCCTTACTCGACATCCGCCTCTGCCATGATCGCTACCGTGGCCATGCACGGCGCGGCCTGTGCCGTGCTGGCTACGGTGAGCTGGTTTCTGCTACCCCAGCGGTATCGCTACCCTCGCCCGCTCGTCTGGTTGCTGATGTTCAATTTCTCTTTCGTCGCGCCATTTGTCGGCCCGGTGGTCATGCTGCTGATCTGCCATACCACGCTGCATCAAGATATTGAACGCTTGCCCCAGGCCACCCCGCTAGAGCTTGAGCCCCTGGAATACAACGTGCAGAGCAAGGTGGCTCCTCGCTCCAGCCAGGGAGCCATACGCTCACGCCTGACTTCGAACGTGCCCGCCAATATCCGCATGCAGTCGCTGCTGACACTGCAGGCCGTCCCCAAGCGGGTGGCAAACCCGCTGCTTGAGGACTTGCTGGCCGATGACAGCGACGATGTTCGTCTGGTCGCTTTCGGCATGCTCGATGCGGAGGAAAAAAAGCTCTCGGTACATATTCAGCGCGAACGGCGCAATCTTGAACATGAAATGTCGGTTGATCAGCGCTACACCTGCCTGCGCTATCTGGCTGAACTGCATTGGGAACTGACCTACACCGCTCTGGCGCAAGGCGAAATGCGCAAGTACATGTTGGGCGAAGCGCGACGCTATATTAACGAAGCGATCACGCTGCAAAAAATACGCGACCCCAGCCTGACCTTCCTTCGGGCGCGGGTGCTTCTGGCACAAGGTGATCTGGTCGAGTCGGAAGTGCTGCTCTATGCGTCTTTGGCACTGGGGCAGTCAGCAGGCTCGGTGAGGCCCTATCTGGCCGAAATGGCGTTCCGTCGGCACGACATGGCAGCGGTGCACCTGCATATGAACCAGCTTGACAATCAGGCACTGAGCGCGCGAGTGCAGCGCGCCGCTGACCTTTGGACCGGCCGAGACTCTTTCCCAAATCCCAATGACCGCAACACCCTCGCCCACATCTGACGCGCTGGCCACACCTCTGCCCCGCGCCAGCAAGGTCGATGTCCTGCTGTTGCTGGAGGGAACCTTTCCTTTTGTCTCTGGTGGCGTTTCAAGCTGGGTCAATCAGATCATTCGCGGCTTTCCGGAAATTAGCTTCGAGTAATTTTATCGGCAGCCGTCCAGAAGACTACGGAAAGATGCGCTACCAGTTGCCGGACAACTTGGTGCACCTTGATTGCATCTATCTGTTTGACCCCGAGAACAAGCCTACGCCCAAACCAGCACGGGCAGACCGCAAAGTCATGCAAGAGGTCAGCCGCCTGCACAACATGCTGCATGACGATGTGAGCAACAGCGAATGCCCGATGCTGTTTGCCAAGCTGATGAACGAAGCCCATCCGCAGGGGCGTCTTGACCATGCCAGCTTCCTCTATAGCGAAGCTGCCTGGGATCAGATCAAAAGTGGCTATCGTCGCTACAGCACCGACCCGTCATTCGTCGATTACTTCTGGACGGTGCGCAACATGCACGAACCATTCTGGCACCTGCGTACCGTCGCTGAGCGGGCGCCCGAAGCACGTATTTACCATGCGATCTCCACCGGCTATGCCGGAGCCTTGGGCGTTCTGCTCAAGCATCGCCGCCCGGCGCCGTTCATCCTGTCCGAGCATGGCATCTACGTCAAAGAGCGCAAGATCGACCTCTATCAGGCGAGTTGGATCAAAGACAACCGCAACGTGTTTGATCGCGACGCCGCTCAAGTCAGCTACTACCGCCAGCTCTGGATTCGTTTTTTCGAGCACATGGGCAATATCACCTATCAGGCATGCGACGAGATTGTCGCTCTGTATGAAGCCAACCGACACCGGCAACTTGTCGATGGCGCACCCGAAGAGCGCACCCGCAATGTGCCCAATGGCATCGATGTCGCCCGCTTTGCACCGCTGCGCGCCAACCGTGCGCCGGCCCCCACTCCGCCGCCGCCTATTCTTTGCCTGATCGGGCGCGTCGTACCCATCAAGGACATCAAGACTTATATACGCGCCATGCGCGCCATCGTCAGCCAGTTACCCGAGGCCGAAGCATGGATTGCCGGCCCGGAAGACGAAGACCCAGGCTATGCGCAAGAGTGCCGTGATCTTGCCTTGCAACTGGGTCTTGCGGACAAAATCAAGTTCCTTGGTTTTCAGAAGCTGACCGACCTGCTCGACAAGGTTGGACTCGTGGTTCTCAGTTCCATCAGCGAAGCGCTACCGCTGGTCATCCTTGAAGGCTACGCCGCCGGGGTACCCACTCTGGCCACCGATGTCGGTTCCTGCCGGCAGTTGGTCTACGGTCTCCCGGGGATGACGAGGCGCTCGGCCCATCAGGCGCGGTGGTACGGATTGCAGACCCGCAGGCTCTGGCCGATGCGGCCGTCGAGCTGCTGGGCAATGCCGACAAATGGCATGCGGCCAGTCGCGCGGCCATCGCCCGCGTGGAAGCGTACTACGCCCAAGAGGCCATGTTTGGCCGCTACCGCTACCTTTACTACAAGAGCTTCGCATGGCAGGAATTGGCTTCGAACTAAGGAAACTGCTCAAGAAGCAGTCCTTCACCGGGCTCATTCAGGCCTATACCTACGCCGGCCTGATCGGCTCGGGCCCATGGATTCTTTCCATCCTCGGGATCATGGCAATCGGTCTGTTCAGTCTGAGTATTGGCGGTCTGAGCATTCATGTCGCGCAGTTTCAGATCACGGTGACCTACCTGTTCATGATCTCGCTGGTGCTTACCGGCTTCGTCCAACTGTCATTTACTCGTTTTGTCGCCGACCGCCTGTTTGCCAAGGACGATGCTGCCATCCTGCCCAATTTCAATGGCCTGATTCTGGCCGTCATGACCGCAAGCATCATACTTACCTTGCCTGTTGTGCTCTACCTGTTCCCCTACCAATCGGTGCTCTATCGCCTGCTGTTCGTCATGGCCCTTTCTATGCTGGGGGCTATTTGGATTGCCACCGTGTTCCTGACCGGCATGAAGCAGTACAACGCCATTCTGCTGATCTTCTTCGTGGGCTATAGCGCCACCACGGCCATGGCGTTGGGGTTTCGCGAGATCATGGGCATGGAAGGGCTGATGATCGGCTTTGTCATGGGCCACTTTCTGCTGCTCGGGGGCATGATCTGGCTCATTTACAAAAACTACCGATCCGACCGCTTCATTGCCTTTGATATCTGGAAGCGCGGTGCCATGTACCGGAGCCTGATGTGGACTGGTTTTTTCTTCAATCTCGCGGTCTGGGCGGACAAGATCATGTTTTGGTATTACCCCCCGACCAGCGCCCAA
This sequence comes from Rhodocyclaceae bacterium, assembly GCA_016702335.1. Lineage (GTDB taxonomy): Bacteria > Pseudomonadota > Gammaproteobacteria > Burkholderiales > Rhodocyclaceae > JADJEF01. The sequence continues at coordinate 310,210 of JADJEF010000003.1, read as the reverse complement.
GTCATTGGCCCGCTGCGCGCGTCGGTCATCTATGACTTTCCGATTTTTCTTTCTTACCTTTCGGTCATTCCCGGCATGGCGGTATTTCTGGTGCGCATTGAGACGGACTTCGTCGAGTACTACAACAAGTTCTATGATGCCGTGCGCGAAGGTGCGCCGCTTGAATATATCGAGCGAATGCGCAACCACATGGTTTATTACGCACAACGCGGCTTGTTCGATATCGCAAAGATTCAGGGCATCGCCGTGCTCATTACCTTTGCGCTTGGAGGCCAGTTGCTGTCATGGCTTGGCATCTCATCCCTTTACCTACCCTTGCTCTTCGTCGCCGTAGTCGGTGCGGCGTTGCAGGTGGTGATGCTGGGATTGCTTAACGTGATGTTCTATCTGGACCAACGGCGCGCGGTAGTCACGCTCACCGGCATCATGCTTTTAGCCAATATCGTATTCACCGGAATCAGCCTGAAACTCGGCGCCGCCTGGTTTGGCTACGGATTCGCATTGGCCATGCTGACCACGGTGCTCGTTGGCCTGATGATGCTCAAACGCAAACTGCAAGCGCTGGAGTACGAAACCTTCATGCTGCAATAGTGGGCATTAGTACCTTACGCCGCAAGTCGGCGCTGGTGAGACGGCGATGAGCGTGCGTCTGACATGATGGGCGCGAAGAAAGGCCCGATGACTCCTAGGAATCATCGGGCCTGATCTGCCGCGTTCGACCTCAGAACGGAATGTCGTCCTCAAATGCGTCGTTGAAGTTGCCCGTCGGTGCGGGCGCACTTTGGCGCTGAGGTGCGCCGCCGACACTACCACCGCTCGCTCCACCGCGATTGCCATAGCCGCCTGCGCCGCTGCTACTGCTACCACCGCCGTCACCCCCCATCCCCTGACGACCGCCTAGCATTTGCATGCGCTCGCCGCGAATCTCGGTCGATGATTTCTCAACCCCGTCCTTGTCCGTGTATTTCTTGGTTCGAATCGAGCCTTCCACGTAGATCTGGCTGCCCTTTTTCAGGTACTGGCCACAGACCTCGGCTTGACGCCCGAAAAATGACACGCGGTGCCACTCGGTCGACTCCTGCTTGTTGCCGTCTTTGTCTTTCCAACTATCGGTTGTTGCCAGACCTAAATTGACTACGGCCTCGCCACTCGGCAGATAACGCACTTCAGGGTCTCTGCCGAGGTTGCCGACGAGAATGACTTTATTGACTGATGCCATGATGATTTCTCCACTTTGACTTGAACAACCGTCCGTACCATTGGGCCAACGGGCGGCTACGTTGCTGGGACCTTACGTCGCAGCAAGGGCAGTATGCCACTGCCCCAGTCCGTACCATAGCGTGCTGTTTATGCAGGAATTTCGCCGGGCCGAGCTGCCGTCCGCGGCACAGCTTCGGCCACGCGCGTAACCATCGCAGGCATGCGCAAAGCGAGCACCAGCCACACGGCCACCAGCACGGCTGCCGCGACAAAGACACTGGCCGGTCCGCGCCAGGTAATCATCCATCCGCCCAACGCACCGCCCAGAAACAAGCCCAGTGCCTGCGTTGTGTTGTACACCCCGAGCGCAGTGCCTTTGGCCCGAGGCGGTGCCACCCGCGATATCAAGGACGGAAGGGTTGCCTCCAGGATATTGAAGGCAACGAAAAAGCTCACCAGACCGCCGGCAAGCAGCACAAAGCTCCAGGTGCCCGAGGCCAGAACAAGCTCGGTCAGCAACAATAGCGCAATGGCGGCTATGAACACCTGCTTGACCATGCCCCGCCGCTCCCCCACCACGATGGCCGGTACCATCAGCGCGAACGAGGCCAGTACGGCGGGCAGATACAGCTTCCAGTGTTCGCCCACGGGCAAACCCCCGGTATCGACGAGCAACTGTGGCAACACCATGAACATGGCCATCTGCGCCAGATGCAGCGTAAAGATGCCGAAGTTCAAGCGCAGCAGATCGACATTCATCAGCACTTCGCGCAGCGGCACCCGCGGGCCCTGCGCGCAAGTCGGCGCTGGCGGGACGGCGGTTAGCAACAAAACAATCGCCGAAATCGCCAGAATGGCCGTCAGCCAGAAAATTCCCGACAGGCCGACAAGTGCATAGATCGACGGTGCCGCCACCAGGGAAATGGCAAACATGAGGCCAATGGTCGAGCCGATCATGGCCATCACTTTGGTGCGGTGCTGCTCGCGTGTGAGGTCAGCTGCCAAGGCTGATACCGCCCCGGATATCGCCCCAGCGCCCTGTACCACGCGACCGGCGACGATCCATTCCAGCGAAGTAGCCCACGCCGCCATGGCGGAACCAACAGCAAACAGCACCAGCCCCACAACGATGACCGGCTTGCGCCCGAAGCGATCAGAAGCCATACCGAAGGGAATCTGCAGCAGCATCTGAGTAAGTCCGTAGGCGCCCAGAGCAATACCCACCAACGCGGCGCTGTCGCCCCCCGGCATGGTGCGCGCGTGGATGGCGAACACCGGGAGGATGAGAAACAGCCCGAGCATGCGCAGGCCAAAAATTGCCGCCAGGGCGACACCAGCCCGCTTTTCGGCGGGCGTCATCTGATCAGAAGTGGGGGAAAGCATGAGTGCTGCGAGCGGACGGGTTTCCGTAGGCGAACAGTATATCGGGGCGCGCAACTGCAATTACGGGCAAAATTGCCTCTTACTGGGCCATCTGGCACCCGTCGCAACTTATTTTGTGAGGTCCCTTTGCTTTCTCATTTCTCTTGCCTGAAGCTCCGCTCACTGGCGGCACCCGCTGTTCTGGTGCTGCTTGGTGCCTGCGCTGCCCCTGCGCCCAACCGCACGCCGCCCCCGCCGCCCACCGAAACCTCTGCCGAAATGGGCACGGCCACAGCGGGACAGCCGTCACCAGCCGGGTCTGCCCCCCTGCGCATGAGTGTGCGCCTTAACAAAGCGCCAGCTGACACGGCAACCAGCAAGTCTGCTCCATCGGCGCATACCCAACCCAGCCTTCCCGGCACATCGTCGGTATCGCCCACTCAGGCTCAGATCGCGACCAACGCGCATCCGATTTACTTCGAGCCCGGTGCCGATCAGGTGACCAGCGAGGGCAAGCGAATTTTGCAGTCACTTGGGGCACGAGCAAAGGCAAACCGTCGCATCACCTTCACCCTGGTTGGGCACACGGACGATACCGGTAGTACCGAGTTCGACATTGCCCACGCGCAGCGACGCGTAGGGTTGGTCGCGGCCGAACTCCAGCGTCAAGGCGTTGGAGCTCGGCAGATCCGTCGTATCAGCCACGGCAGCGAGACAATTCCACGTACCCGATGCAGCGAAGAAAATTGCAAAGCGCTGCTTCAGCGGGTTGACGTGATGATGACAGAGTGAGCCACGGCCCCTCTCGTTTCCGGCCAGTGATCAGTTCCCTATGACGCAAGATCTCCTTCTTTTGCTCCTGCTGCTGACGGCGGCGGTTGGCAGTGTCGCGCTGGCTCGACGCTACAAGGTGCCAACGATGTTGGCCTACCTGTGCATAGGCATGGCACTTGGGCCGCACGGGCTGCGATTGCTTGAGGAGTCGGAACAAGTCAAGACCCTGGCGGAATTCGGGATTGTTTTTCTGATGTTTTCCATCGGTCTGGAATTCAACATTGCCCGCCTGCGCCAGATGCGTAATTTGGTCTTCGGCTTTGGGGCACTACAGATGGTGCTGACCGCCTTCGGGACCAGCATTGGTACCTGGTTCGGCTACGAGCAGGGCTGGCGTAGCGGCCTGGCGGTCGGTCTGGCTGTGGCCATGTCATCGACGGCCATTGTTGCAAGGATGCTTTCCGAGCGTTTCGAACTGCATTCGCAATCTGGCCGACAAACGATGGGCGTGCTGCTGTTTCAGGATATCGCGGTCGTTCCCTGCTTGATCGTGCTCCCTGCACTGGCAGCGCCAGAGACCAATTTAGCGACCGCCCTGTCGCTGGCTTTCGTACAGGCGGCCTTTGTCCTGTTTATTCTGATCTGGGTTGGCCAGCGCTTGATGGGGCGCGTGCTTGACAGCGTTGCGGCCTACAAATCCGATGAACTGTTCGTGCTGGCGACGCTCTGGATTGTCGTCGGACTCTCCTACGCTACCGGGCAGTTCGGACTGTCGTTGGCCTTGGGGGCCTTTGTCGGCGGCATGCTGATTTCGGAGACAAACTACCGCCACCAAGTCGAAGCCGACGTGCGTCCATTTCGCGACATTCTGCTTGGGTTCTTTTTCGTGACGGTGGGCATGATGGTGGACATCCGCTTCATGCTCGACAATTTTCCCTCGTTGCTCCTCGCCGTGTGCTTACTGGTCGGCGGCAAGGCCATCGTGGTGCTGATTATCTCGTTTGCCATGGGCAATGACCGGGACACGGCCTTTCGTACCGGCGCACAGTTGGCACAAGGCGGGGAGTTTGGGTTGGTTCTGATCGAACTGGCCAGGCATCTGCACTTGATCAGTAACGACGCTTTTCAGCTGACCCTGTCGGCCATGCTCATATCGATGTTCATGGCACCCTTCATGATCGCTTATGCCGCCAAATTGGGTGGCGACATCAGCAACCGTGACTGGTCAATGAAGGCCAAACACTTGCACGACATTTCCAGCAAAAGCTTCGGTCTCGAAGGTCACGTAGTCATCTGCGGTTATGGACGTAGCGGCGAGCGGATTGGCGAATTCTTGAATGCCGAGAATATTCCCTTTCTGGCGCTGGAAATGGACCCGAAACGCATCGCCCGTGCCAAAGCGGCTGGCGGCAACATCGTCTTCGGCAAGGCCGATCGCAGCGAGGTGCTCAAAGCCGCTGGCGTGTCACGTGCCCGCGGCATTGCCGTGGCCTACCCGGATGTGCATTCCGCCGAGCAAGTGGTCAAGGCCGTACGCCGCATGCGCAAGGACATTCCCATTATCGTGCGTGTATCCGACGAAGCCGACGTCGTCCGCTTGAAGGAAGCCGGCGCCACCGAAGTCATTCCCGAAATTCTCGAAGGTAGCTTGTTGATTGCCGCAGAGACCCTCGCGCAAATCGGCGTACCCATGGAGCAAGCCATCAAGCATGTACGTGCGGCACGGGCTGAACGCTACGCTTCGATGCGCAGTTTCTACCAGCAGCAGGGCGAAAAAACTTAGCGCCTGGTCGCCAACCCCAGCCGCGCACGCAACCGTTCGCTTTCGCCAAGCAGGCGCTCGGCGTTGGCTTTCTTGATATGACCAAAGCCGCGAATCCGCTCCGGCAAGCCCAGAAGGGCGAGCACGTCGGCGCGCGTGTCAGCCGTGATCCGCGGCAGCAAATGCGCGAGATCATCCTCGTAGTCGGCCAACAGGGAACGCTCCCATAGACGTTCCTTGTTGTGTCGAAACACGTCCCATATCGTGCCGCGCCAGCGGCGCATTCTTGCCAAGCAGCGCATCGCCGTAAGCATCCAGGGTCCGAATTCCCGCTTTTCCATACGCCCGGTCGCGCTATCAAGTCGCGCCATAAGAGGCATTGTCAGATGAAAGTGGAACCGAAAGTCCCCCTCGAAGCTGTCCCTCACCTGTTGCAAGAAATGACCGTCCGTATACAGCCGCGCAACCTCGTACTCATCTTTGATCGCCATGAGTTTGAACAGATTGTGTGCCACCATCTCCCCCACTTCCAGGTCAACCGCGCGAGCGGCAATCACGCGACTGCGATAGCGCTCAGCGTAGGCTGCATCCTGGTACTCAGTCAGATAGGCGACACGACTGGCGAGTTGTGATTCCCAAGTCGGCGCTGGCGAGACGGCGATTGGCGCCACTTGATAGCCGGCGGCGACATGCCGACCCCACGAAAATGCCTGGCTATTGAGCGCCACCGCCACGCCGTTGAGTTCGATAGCACGCAGTACGGCTTCGCGCGACAGTGGCACGCGCCCCTTTTGCCAGGCATAACCCAGAAGCAGGAGATTGGCGGCCAACGGGTCACCGCACAGCGTCATGGCCAACTCATGGGCATCAATAAAGTCAACCGAACCATCACCCACGGCCTCGCACAACGCCGCTTTCATTCGTTCGGAAGGAAACTGCCAGTCCGGGTTGTACGCGAATTCTGACGTGGGGGTGCGCGCCACATTGACCACCGCCCAGGTGCGGCCCGCCGCCAGCTTTGCCAGCGCCTCGTCAGACGCAGAAACAATCAGATCGCCCCCAAGCAACAAATCGGCCTCACCCGCCGCAACGCGAACGGCATGCAGTGCGTCGGGGTTCGCCGCAATGCGAACATGCGAATAGACCGAACCGCCCTTCTGCGCGAGCCCAGCAATATCAAGCACAGTGACTCCGCACCCATCGAGATGCGCCGCCATTCCCAACAAGGCCCCGATGGTGATTACTCCAGTACCGCCAACACCGGTGACGACAATGCCATAGGGAGTGGCCAACGTCGGTAGCTCAGGGTCAGGCAACGCCTGTTCCGGAGGGCACGGCAGCAAAGACCTCGGGTCGCGCAGGCGACCGCCCACTACGGTGACAAAGCTGGGGCAAAAGCCATTGATGCACGAGTAGTCTTTATTGCACGCGCGCTGATCAATCGCACGCTTGCGGCCAAACTCTGTCTCAACTGGCACAATCGCCATGCAGTTCGATTGCACGCTGCAATCACCACACCCCTCACAGACCGCGGTGTTGATAAACACCCGCACAAGCGGGTCCGGATACCGCCCGCGCTTGCGTCGCCGCCGCTTCTCGGCAGCACAGGTCTGGTCATAGATAATGACCGACGTGCCAGAAATCTCGCGATAGTGCCGCTGAATGACCTCGAACTCCCGTCGATGGCGTATGTCCACGCCATGCGGCAGGTCAGACGTGTGGTAGCTACGCGCGGTGCCGTCTGTTACCACAACAATGTTATGCACCCCCTCGGCCTGAATCTGGCGCGCAAGCATGGGTACGGTCAGGCAACCATCCACAGGTTGCCCGCCGGTCATCGCCACCGCATCGTTGAAGAGAATCTTGTACGTAATGCTGACGCGCGCAGCGACCGCCTGGCGGATCGCCAGCAGGCCCGAATGGAAGTAGGTACCATCGCCCAAATTGGCAAAGACATGTTTCGTTTCTGTAAATGGTGCCTGTCCAACCCAAGTCACTCCCTCGCCGCCCATGTGCGTAAAAGTGCTGGTATTCCTTCCATGTGCCCACGTTGCCATGTAGTGGCAGCCTATCCCTGCGATAGCACGGGACCCTTCCGGTACCTGGGTACTGGTGTTGTGGGGGCAGCCGGGACAAAACGTGGGTACTCGGTCAATGGTGAAACATTTCCGGGACAACGCGACTTCTTTTGCGGCAAGAAACTCAAGTCTTCTGGCAATAGTGTTAGAGGTATGAAAGCGGGCAATTCTGGCCGCGATCACCCGGGCGATGATCGCCGGAGTCAGTTCCCCTGCGGCGGGCAAAAGCCAGTCACCATGGTCGACATGCCCTCCCGACGATTCGAGTAGCGACCACTCACCCTTTTCGTCAAACTTGCCGACAACGCGCGGCCGCACATCCTCACGCCAGTTATAGAGTTCCTCCTTGAGTTGGTACTCCAGCAGTTGTCGCTTTTCCTCGACGACAAGAACCTCATCGAGCCCCTCGGCGAAGTGACGAACGCCTTCCGCCTCAAGCGGCCAAACCATTCCCACCTTGTAAAGGCGCAGTCCGATGCTCTCCGCCCTCGCCTGGTCGATGCCCAGATCATCCAGCGCCTGCATTACGTCCAAGTAGGACTTTCCAGCGGTGATAATGCCAAGGCGCGGTTTCGGCGTATCGATAATGATGCGGTTAAGTCCATTTACCCGGCAGTAGGCCAGCGCCGCATACAGTTTGTAATGCAGAAGACGCCGCTCCTGTATCAGCGGTGGATCTGGCCACCGAATATTCAGCCCATCCGGTGGCATGGCGAAATCCTCGGGCAGCACCACACGCACTCGCTGCGGATCCACATCCACCGATGCCGAAGTCTCCACGGTATCAGCCAACGCCTTGAACGCAACCCAGCACCCCGAATAGCGCGAAAGTGCCCAGCCGTGGACCCCGTAGTCGAGGTACTCCTGTACGCCGGCCGGGGCGAGCACGGGCATCATCATTGACTTAAAGAAATGGTCGGTCTGGTGCGGCAGCGTGGACGACTTGGCAGCGTGATCGTCACCCGCAATGACCAGTACGCCACCTTGAGGACTTGTGCCAGCGGCGTTGGCATGGCGAAACACATCACCGCACCGATCAACACCCGGACCTTTTCCGTACCACAGGGCGAACACTCCGTCCACTTTCGCGCCCGGGAACAGATTGACCTGCTGGGTGCCCCACACGGCCGTTGCTGCCAGATCTTCGTTGATGCCGGGTTGGAAGACGATGCCCCGCGAGTCGAGATAGCGTTGCGCCGCCCAGAGCGCATTGTCAAATCCCCCCAGCGGCGATCCCCGGTACCCGGAAACAAAACCGCCGGTATTGAGCCCGGCAAGTTTGTCTCGCTCAGATTGGAGTAGTAGCAGACGAACCAAAGCCTGTGTGCCGCTAAGAAATGCGCGGCCACTGCCCTGTGCATATTTGTCATCAAGCGAAACTTGCTTAAGCATGACAACCTCCGGAATCACTCAGACACGCATCCCAATCCTACCCTTCTTTGTTTTGCAAAGTGTTGGGACCGACGGATCGCAGGGCCGCTCACCCTGTGAGCCAAAATTGTCTTTGACGGGAGACCTTCAACTCGATATACTAGGCGGTTCGTTTTAACCCCTCTTCGGAGTCCATTCATGTATGCGGTCATAAAAACCGGTGGCAAACAGTATCGCGTTGTCGCTGGTGAAAAAATTAAGGTAGAACAGATACCGGCAGAAGTGGGCGCGGAAATCACGCTAGACCAGGTACTCATGGTTGGCGAGGGCGAGTCGGTGAAGATCGGCGCTCCCCTTGTCAGCGGTGCCACAGTCACGGCGAAAGTCCTCGCACAAGGTCGCCACGCCAAGGTGAAGATTTTCAAGATGCGCCGTCGTAAGCACTACCAAAAGCATCAGGGTCATCGCCAGTACTTCACTGAACTGGAAATCAGCGGCATCGCCGCCTGATTGAACATAGGAGCAAAACATGGCACATAAAAAAGCCGGTGGTAGTTCGCGTAACGGTCGCGACTCAGAAAGCAAACGCTTGGGCGTAAAGCGCTACGGCGGTGAAACCGTTTCTGGCGGCAGCATCATTGTCCGTCAGCGCGGCACCAAGTTCCACGCCGGCGACAATGTTGGTTGCGGCAAGGACCATACACTCTTTGCGAAAATTGCGGGCGTCGTGAATTTTTCCACCAAAGGCGCAGAAAAGCGTCGAGTCGTTAGCATCATTACGGCTGCCTGAGTCGACACTCTCTCCGAGGCAAAGCCCTATCGATTTGATAGGGCTTTCTCGTTTTTGCGCCTATGAAATTCTTCGACGAAGCCCGTATTGAAGTCCTGGCAGGAGATGGCGGTAACGGCTGCATGTCGTTCCGCAGGGACAAGTACATCCCGATGGGTGGCCCGGATGGGGGTGACGGTGGCCGTGGTGGCAGCATCACCGCCATTGCTGATCGCAACGTCAATACGTTGATCGACTTCCGTTACACGCGAACTTTCCGTGCCCCAAAAGGCGAACACGGACGGGGCTCAGATTGTTACGGCAAAGGCGGAGACGATCTTGAGTTACGAATGCCCGTTGGTACCGTAATCACTGATGCGACCACCGGGGAACGTATCGCCGACCTGAATGCTGACGGAAAGCGCGCCTTGATCGCGCAAGGAGGGCGTGGCGGGCTAGGCAACATCCACTTCAAATCCAGCACAAATCGATCTCCCCGGCAATCGACCCCTGGCGAACCAGGCGTTCAGCGCGAACTCAACCTTGAACTCAAGGTACTCGCAGACGTAGGCTTGCTCGGACTGCCCAATGCCGGCAAATCAACGTTCATTCGGGCGGTTTCCGCAGCACGTCCCAAGGTCGCCGACTATCCGTTCACCACACTCCATCCGAACCTCGGCGTCGTGCGCGTCGATATCGAGCGCAGCTTTGTCATTGCTGACATCCCCGGCCTGATCGAAGGGGCTGCGGAAGGGGCCGGACTAGGGCATCGATTTCTGAAGCATTTGCAGCGAACAGGGCTGCTACTTCACCTTGTTGACATTGCGCCATGCGATCCAGATGCGGATCCGGCACGCGACGCCCAGTCGATACTGGCAGAGTTGGAAAAATATGACAAAGATCTCTTCTTCAAACCGCGCTGGTTGCTAATCAATAAAACTGACCTTGTTCCCGCAGAGGAATTGGAAGACCGAATTTCCTCCCTGGTAGCAAGCTATAAACCCGCACGCTGGTTTCCCGTGTCTGCCATATCCGGCGAAGGGTGCAAAAGTGTTTGCTTTGCAATAATGGACCACTTGTCGACACTTCGAACAAATGAGAACGCGACTTCAGAAGGCTAAGAGAATCGTTGTTAAAGTCGGTAGCGCTCTGGTAACAAATAACGGTGCCGGGCTTGACCTCGATTTTGTGTCGAACTGCGCGAGACAAATTTCTCTACTTGCCCAAAGCGGCCGACAAGTAGCTCTAGTGACCTCAGGTGCGATTGCTGCCGGCATGCAGCACCTGGGCTGGGAGACACGCCCACGTGAAATGCACAAACTCCAGGCAGCGGCGGCGGTAGGACAAATGGGCCTCTGTAGGGTTTACGAATCGTCTTTCGCGAGTTGCAATCTTAAAGCAGCACAAATACTTCTTACTCATGAGGATCTGGCTGACCGCACCCGCTATTTGAACGCTCGATCAACGCTGGAAGAACTCCTGGCGCTAGGAGTGATTCCTGTTATCAATGAAAACGATACCGTTGTCACAGACGAGATCAAGTTCGGCGACAACGACACACTTGGCGCATTGGTCGCAAACCTGATCGAGGCAGATATTCTGGTCATACTTACCGACCAGAAGGGCCTGTACACAGCCGACCCGCGACACGACCCTTCTGCCGAACTGATCCCTGTTGGTAGTGCCAATGACATGCGATTCGAGGCGATGGCGGGAGGTGCAGGCTCGGCAATCAGCAAGGGTGGCATGATCACCAAGGTGCGCGCCGCAAAACGCGCGGCACGTAGCGGGGCGGACACGGTAATAGTTGGAGGCCACAACCCCACCACGCTAACCGAGCTTTTTGCGGGCGCAGAACTCGGCACATTTCTGGTTTCTGATGTAACGCCGCTGGCAGCAAGAAAAAACTGGCTTGCAGACCATCTGCAGACCACTGGCACCGTCATCATCGATGCCGGTGCTGAGTTCGCCCTACGGGCTGGTAAGAGCCTCCTCCCTATCGGGGTTGTAGCGGTCAAAGGAGACTTCCCGCGCGGGGCTGTTGTGTCATGCTTGAACCAAGCTGGCGTGGAGCTCGCTCGCGGACTGGTGAACTATTCCCACACCGATTCGCTCCGAATTCTTCAACACTCAAGCAACGAGATTGAGGGCATCCTCGGTTTCACAAACTCACCGGAACTCATCCACCGCAACAACATGGTGATTGTTGACTAAGCAGGGTACTGGAGTCGAACGTCTTCTTGGTCACCCAGCAAACGCAACCCATCGATCAAAGCTGGACCATGTTGCGCTGTATTCCAGAGCCCTCCAAGCCGCCGCAAACACACCAGGAAGACTGGCTTTAGGCGCTCGTTCTTGCGCCTGGTTTACGTCCGGGGCTAGCAACCGGCAAGGATCCGGCCATTCTGCAGAGAACCCCCTCAATGGGCTTGTCTCCTTCAAAACGTGTCACTTTGCACGTAATGATCTGCCCGCCAGAACTGAGCTCACTGATATGTCGGCGGACAACATTGAGCGAAACCCCAAGACCCTCAGCAATTTCCGTATCAAGCCGCTGGCCGTATTTGCGAAGGTAAAGCATGATTTCTTGCATGGTGTCGCTCCTGACCGACTTCTTCAATATCGACGCGGTGCAGGTGCTGCGACCGGTCGCCCTTCGATGTGACGGAAAGTGATCCGCCCCTTACTCATGTCGTACAACGAAATCTCCAGAGAAACCTTGTCTCCAGCGAGAATTCGAATGTGATGCTTCCTCATCTTCCCCGCGCTGTATGCAACCAATACGTGTCCATTTTCGAGAGTGACCCGGTAACGCGAATCGGGCAGGACTTCATTGACCACGCCACTCATTTCCAGCAACTCTTCCTTCGCCATGCATTTTCCTAAATTCATCCAGTAATAAAAAAGCCCGGCACCGCCGGGCTCTCTCGCCAAAACTGATTGCTCAGTCAGCGGCGCGGATGTTCGATGCCTGCTGGCCCTTAGGACCGGTAGTTACATCAAAGCTCACACGCTGGCCCTCTTTCAAGGTTTTGAAACCATTACCCTGAATAGCGGAAAAGTGCGCAAAAAGATCATCGCCACCGGCTTCCGGAGTAATGAAACCAAAGCCTTTCGAATCGTTAAACCACTTCACTGTACCTGTTGCCATAACTTGATTACCTTAAAAATGGGGCTATGCCCCGAAACAATGGGGCGAGGCTCAAGACGGGCGGGGGTCATGAAAGGAAACGCCGCAAAAAATGCGGAAGCAAACCGAACAACAACTGCACTACTTGAATATCGCACCGCCACTATGGCCGTTTCTCCGAAAAATAGCAAGCCTTTTCTTGACTAACAGCTCTAAATGCTAGCAAATCATAAGGAAAGGCGTAAGGGCATTGAGTCGGCATTGAGGTGACTTCGACGAGCGATGAATACATAGCCAATTACCCGCCGTATCGGATGCCGGCTTACGCCTAGTCGCAAATATTGGACAAGGCTAAAGACAAGGCTAAAGATTGACAAAATTTAGTTGAATGACTAATCTGCGCTCCCTCAATTCCTCGATAGCTCAGTCGGTAGAGCGCCGGACTGTTAATCCGTAGGTCCCTGGTTCGAGCCCAGGTCGGGGAGCCAAGTATTACCAGCACAAAGGCCCGCTTCGGTGGGCCTTTTGCTTTTCTCAGGCCCGTCAGCGGGTTATCGAGGGGTCTTGGTTGGGCTCGATCAGCCAGCACCGGTTCGGCCCGCCATGGGCCTCCTGTCGCGTTCTCGACGGGATCTCTCCGAATCGACCTCAATACCGAAAGTCCGCAGGTCGGCATCGGGTCTGCGGATAGAAAGTCCGGTGGTTGGTAAGGGTCGGCTGACCCGCCTGCACTACCAAGTGCCCGGCACTAAACTCGTTCAAACCAAGGCAGGCTAATTGTCGCTGGCCACGCGCCTTAGCCTGCATGCAGCGTCACAACTGGAGGATGTATGGCTGACAGCAAAGTCGAAGCAACAAGAGGACCATTTGGTCAGCAGTCACTGTCCCACAAGTATCAATTTCCTTCGAACATATTCAGTCATAGGCGTCGTCGCCTTAGCCGTAGTACTGAGTTGGTTGGGCACCCTCGACTCATTGGCAGTGCGCCAAGTCGCTAAGGCTCTGGAACATTCGCTGAAATGCTTTGCGGTGGCGCGACTTCTGAATCCGCCCACCAATCACGCCCTGTAGGTCAAGTGTTCTGAAGCGGTGCCGGAAGATGCTGATCGGGATGCCAATCTCAGCGCCCATCAGCGGTCGGGGGATGGACAAGGCTAAACGTCGAGCAGCAGCGGAGGCCGGTCGTACCAGAGATTGAGTTTTGATTCGCTGTCCAGGGTGACTGCGCCCAGATGCACGGTGTAAGGCTGCTCGCCCGCATGAAAGGTCAGTGCGATATGTTCGATATCCCAAACGCCTTCGTCAGGCCCGGTCAGGCTGAGTGAATGCGGAAAGCTGCGCGGCGAGCCCACTGCCATCAGCACGTCGCCCGGGCCGGTGCCACCACTCACCTGATCAAAGGCGATTTCGTGGCTGTTGATCGCATAACCCGGGGTACGGCCCAAACCGCGTTGGCCGGTCTTGATCTTTAGTTCCAGTGTGTCAAGCATTGGCACGATTCACCTCATCCCGCTGGGTAGCTCGGTAAAAAAGGGGTTGCTGCCCGCCGCGTGATCAGTCTCGTCGAGCAGGGCACCTATTTGCGGTACCGCGTTGCGGAAGGATTGATCTACCCCTTGGCGCAAGGTGATGCTGGAGGCCGCACAGCCCTGACAGCCGCCGCCCATCTTGATGTAAACGGTATTGCCTACCACGGAGGTGAGGGTGATTTCGCCCGAGTGCCCGGCGATACCAGGGTTGATTTCCAGATCGATCGCGCTTTGCACGCCGTAGCGAATCTCATCTTCGCTGGGCATCGTGGCCAGAAACTCCTCGCTCATTACCGCCTGCCCCGACTGCAACTGCGCGCGGATGATTTTTCCGAACTGACGCGCACTGAGCTCAGCCTGTTCATCGCTGTGCAGGTCGAGCGCCACGGTCACATTCATTTCATGAATCAGTACGCTATCGACACCGTCTTGCTCGAGCAAGGCTGCCGCCAGCGGCGACAGGCGTTGCGCATCGTGCAGATTGGACGTCCAATACGAGTAACCCGGCAAAATCGGGCGGTCGACCATGAGCACGATCTGCTTGCTGTTCGAATCAATCTGCGCCTTGATGCGGATTTCGCCCTCGGGACGGGCCTCGGTTCCCGAGGCTCGCACCGGCGCATACACCATGCGCCGTGACTTGATCGCTGCTTTTGGTCTGGGCGCGGCCTCGGCCGGCGCGGCATCCGGCAACACCGCCGGGGCATCGTTCATCTGTTTGGCAAACCACGTGCGCACGACATTTCCTTTGGCGTGAATCGGAAGAACAGCAATGTTACCCAGCGCTGATTGCACATTCAACGACGAGCGCAGTAGGGTTGCTCACCATGTGCAGGGGCAGGTGCGCAAGAATCGGATTGATCAATTGTTTGGCGCTGACATACTGACGCTATCGGGCGATGCCCGCCTGAAGGGAGGCAACGATGCCGCAAGCAGCAGATAGTAACTGGCGACAGTACACCACGGTCGAGAAGGCCATCCACTATTTGCGGGCCCATGCGCACGAGCAGCCCGATCTGGCAGACATTGCCGCCGCAGTACACATGAGCCCGCACCATCTGCAACGGGTGTTTTCCGAGTGGGCGGGTATTTCTCCCAAGCGCTTCCTGCAATACCTGACCAAAGACTATGCCCGGAAGCAGCTGGCGCGCACCATTGATACTCTGTCGGTTGCGACTGACGCCGGCCTGAGCAGCACGAGTCGTCTGCATGACTTGATGGTTAGTTGCGAAGCCATGAGTCCCGGCGAGATTCAGTCCGGCGGACGGGGGGTGATCATTGGCTATGGCGTGGCGGTCTCGCCGTTTGGCGACGCACTGATCGCCTGGACAGCGCGCGGGGTGTGTCACCTGGCCTTTTACCAGCAGAACAGCCCGGCGCTGCTGAGCGAACTTCAAGAACTTTGGCCACATGCCTGCCTTGAACAACAAGACATGAAAGCAGGTGCATGGCTGGAGCGTATCTTTCCGCGCTCGCCCACACGCGGCACGGTACATTTGGTGCTGCGCGGCACTAATTTTCAGATCAAGGTCTGGGAAGCCCTGCTGAACGTCGCCAGTGGCGAGTTGCGCTCGTATTCACAAATCGCGGCCATGATTGGCTCGCCGCGCGCGGCACGGGCGGTAGGCAGTGCACTTGCCGCCAATACCATAGGCTATCTGATCCCCTGTCACCGGGTAATCCGCGAGTCGGGCGACATCAACCACTACCGCTGGGGAACCCCACGCAAGCAGGCCATGCTGGCGTGGGAGGCCGCTCATCAGGCTGACAGCCAGACCAAGCCTGGCTGTTAGCCTCGCTACTACTTCCCGCCCGGCTCGGGCAGGGTGACGTTGAGTTCCAGTACGTCGTACTCGCCGTGCTTGCCCAACTGCACCGTGATCTGCGAGGGGTCGAGATGCACGTATTTTTTTATTACCTCGATCAGCTCGGCCTTGAGCGCCGGCAGGTAGTCGGGCGTCGCCGCACCACGCTGGCCGCGGTCGTGAGCAAGGATGAGTTGCAGGCGATGCTTGGCATCGGCCGCGGTCTTTTTCTCGGTACCGCGCAGGTAGTCGACCAGTCCATCGATCAAGCCCATGTCAGCGCCCTCCGAAAATGCGCTTGAGCAGACCAACTTTCTCGCTGGTCACGAAACGCATGGGTTTGTCTTCGCCCATGAAGCGGGCTACCACGTCCTTGTAGGCTTCCGAGACATCGGTACCGGCCAGGTGAATCGCCGGCGTACCCGAGTTCGACGACTGCAGCACCGCCTCCGATTCGGGGATCACGCCAAGTAGCGGCACGCGCAGGATTTCCTGAATGTCATCGACCGAGAGCATCTCGCCGGCGGCAACGCGCGTGGGGTTGTAGCGGGTGACCAGCAGGTGTTCCTTGATCGGGTCTTTGCCGTCTTCGGCACGCTTGGATTTGGCGGCGAGAATACCCAGAATGCGGTCGGAATCGCGCACCGACGACACCTCGGGGTTGGTCACCACCAGCGCCTCGTCAGCGTAGTACATCGCAGCGAAGGCACCGTGCTCGATGCCGGCCGGCGAATCGCAGACGATGCAGTCGAAGGTGAGCTTGAGCTCATCGATGATCTTGCCCACGCCTTCCAGCGTCAGCGCATCTTTGTCGCGCGTTTGCGAGGCGGGCAGCACGTAGAGGTTGTCGCAGTTCTTGTCTTTGATCAGGGCACGACTCAGCGCCGCATCGCCGTTGATGACATTGACGATGTCAAACACCACACGCCGTTCGCAGCCCATGATCAGATCAAGGTTGCGCAGTCCGACATCGAAGTCGATGACCACGGTCTTGTTGCCGCGCATGGCGAGGCCGCTGGAGAAATTGGCACTGGAGGTGGTCTTGCCGACCCCGCCCTTGCCTGATGTGACGACGATGACTTTTGCCACGGTGCTTACCTCGAATTAAAGATGATCAGGAAGTACGCAATGCGCCCAAGGGCTGCATCACGATCTTGTCTTGGTCCAGAAACACTTGCGCCGGCTTGCCCTTGAGTGCGGCCGGCACGTCCTCCAGAATCTTGAAATTGCCGGCAATCGAGACCAGTTCTGCCTCCATGCTCTGGGAAAAAATTCGTGCATTGGCGTTGCCACGGGCACCCGCCAGCGCTCTCCCGCGCAGCGGGGCATAGACATGAATATCGCCATCGGCAATCAATTCAGCGCCAGCACTGACCACCGCCAGCACAATCAGATCGGTGCCATCGGCGTAGATGCGCTGGCCGGACCGCACGGTCTTGTCGATGACCAATGCCGGACGGCGTTCACCGGAAGTCGGCGCTGGTGGTACGGCGATAGCTGCGCTAGTCGCCATGGCTGCCGCTGACGCGAGCGTTGATGGCGAGCCGTCGGGCTTTCCGGCCTCGGCAGCGCGGCTTGTGGTCTGCGCATCGCCCAGTGACAATTCGCCCTGCCCGGCAACCAGCTCCTGCTCCTGCGCTGATGAGGGTTCCAACGGCTGCGCGGGTCCCGACTCCGAACCCGCCGGCTTGCGCGCGACGCGGTCGGGAAAGTGCGCCAAACCCTGCGCCAATGCGGCCTCAGTCTGAGCCGGCGAGGCGTCCATGACCCCGACCGGACACATGCCCAGTTCACGCAAGAAACTGCATAAGCCGGCCCAGTCGGGCAGGTAGTCGCTGTCGGCGAGGGCGGCCAGGCTCAAAGCCACCGGCGTCGCCTGAAAGAACTCGGGTGCCTGCCCGACCCGTGCGCGCACCTGATCGCGAAACACGGCCTCGTCCGTCGTCTGGAGATGCAGAACAAACATCGGCAGCGTAGCATTCATGAACTTGAATGCCGCTTTGGGAGGTGCCATGGAGGTCAGGTCAGTGATAAGGGGAAACGTCAGGCAATGCCCGAAAACACGGAGATTTTGCAGGCCCGATTATAAAAGTCGGGCGCCTTGGGACTTGTGCTTACCCCTCTAAAGGAGGCGCTGAACAAGCCGTTAAAAGTAGGGCTATTGAGCGCTTCGCCCCTTCACCGGCACCTGCAAACCCATGGCGGTGACGCTCAGACAGGCAGACGCCAGCCCACAAAACCTGTTAAATGATGCTACGCTGAGGCTAGACGCGGCGTTATCGTGGCGGGCAAGTCGATTAACCGCAGGGCAACACAGGAGCCACTCCATGACTCAGGCTGTCATTGACGACATTGAATCGTTCAAGGTATTTCTGGCCGGGCAGCCATTGTGCCAATGGGCGGCACAGAAGCAGCGCGATCTTGATCAAGGCAAGACCAGCAAGTCGTCAGGCGGGTCGAGTGCCAAAGCCAAGAGCGACAACGCCGAACTGGCAGCGGCGCTCTCGTCGATGGCGTGAGGCCGGTTGGCTTGCCACGGCAACAGCACAGGACGTTGTTACACGCAACGCTCGCACGGTGATTACCGTAAAACCGTGGCGCGCGCCGGCGTCAGGTGCACTAACTTGATCACGCCGCGACCGAACTCACCTCTCTGATGGCCACGCGATTACGCCCGCCGGCCTTGGCATCGTAGGTGGCCTCATCAGCGGCTTTGAACAGCGTCTTGAAATCGGCCACGCTGCCTTTAGGAACCGTACCTACCCCGACGCTGGCCGTGACCAGCAAGCCGCCAGGGCGCAAGGCTTCCAGCCGTGCGCGAATCTGCTCGCCAAACCCGGCCGCACTGGCGGCATCGCGGTTGATCAAAACAATCACGAATTCTTCGCCACCGGCGCGGGCGGCAATGTCGCCGCCACGACAACACTCGCGCAGCATGGCGGCGGTCTCTGCCAGCACGACATCGCCGACATCGTGTCCGTGGGTATCGTTAATCTTTTTGAAGTGGTCGAGGTCGAGCACGATCATGCTCACGGCAATCCCGCGCTTGAGCGCTTCGGGAACCCGTTTGGAGGCCACCTCGGCCATGTAGTGCCGGTTGTACAGGCCAGTCAGTTGGTCGGTCATGGCCAGACGGCGCAGATGATCGCGCTGGGTTTCGGCTTCTTGCAGCAGGCGGGCCAGATGCACCATGTTGCGAATGCGCGCCGAGAACTCCTCTTCGTGTACCGGCTTGGACACATAGTCGTTGGCGCCCAGGCGTAGTAGTTCGACCTTGCGCGCCGCATCCTGAAACCCGGACACCGCCAGAATGGGCACCCGTCCGATCGGCCCTGGCAATTGTCGAACGGCACGCACCAGCCCCACGCCGGTCATGTTGCCCTCCAGTTGCACATCGGTCACCACGACATCGAACATCTGGGTGTCGAGCGCGGCAAGCGCATCTTCGGCACGGGAAAAAATCTGTGCGGTCATTCCCAGCCGGCCCAGCATTTCTTCGAACACGGCAGCAATCGCCCGACCGTCTTCAACCACCATCGCCCGACCTTTGATGTGCTGCGCGGTGACGTCATCTTTTTCCTGATGCGCGATGTAATCAGCCAATGCCTCAACATCGCTTTTGCTGAAGACCTCGGTGATTCCTGCCGCCATTGCCTCTGCCGAGGTTTTCGCATCGGCGTTGCCGGAGAGCAGCAGAATCGGTACGTGCTCGCCCAGCGGCGTGGCGCGCACGCGCCGGGCCAGATCAGCGCCGGAGCCATCTGCCAGCATGCCCTCGACACACACCAGGTCATACTCGCCGGCTCCGAACAGGCGCAGGCCATCGGTCACGCCCGTGCAATAGTCCGCTGACTGAGTCAGAAAGGCCAAGTGCCGCTTCAATACCTGCTGTACAAAGCGCGAAGACACTACGACCAAAATTTTCATCATCTCCTCCCGAGGGCGAACTGGAGTCGCCCTGCCACGATGCTACCGAAAACCCCGCCGAAAATGTCGGCAAGTCGGCGCTGGCAACACGGCGACCCACCGATCACGATCAGCGTACCGCAAGCCGATATACCGCCAGCGATCCCAAAAAATTGTGTTCCTGCTGCACCAGCTCGCCGTTTTCATCGAGCACCTCACGCGCTCGGATGACAAGGCCCATGTGAGCGCACAGCGCCTCGAAGTCAAGCAAGGTGAAAAACCGCAAATTGGGCGTATTGAACCACTCATAAGGCAAGTCTTCGGACACCGGCATGCGCCCGGCCATCACCGCCGTGCGATTCTTCCAGTAGGCAAAGTTGGGGAAAGAAACCACCGCCTCGCGCCCGACCCGCAGCATTTCACGAAGAATGCCCTCGGTGTGCCTCACGGCCTGCAAGGTGCGCGAGAGCACCACGTGATCAAAGGTCGCATCACCAATGCCCGACAATCCCGCCTCGAGGTCCGACTGAATGACATTCATGCCGCGCTTAACGGCGGCCAGCACGGCCTCGTCTTCAAGTTCAATGCCGTAACCGATGGCACCGCGCTGCTCGATCAGCAGGCTAAGCAAGGTTCCATCACCACAACCCAGGTCAAGCACGCGCTCGCCGGGCTGCACCCAACTGGCGATGACACTGAAATCGGCACGACAGATCTGGTTGCCCCGGGTGTCTGTCATTACGTCGGTCATAGCGTCACTCGCTGCAGATAGGCCGCCACGAGGGCATGGTAGTAGTCATCAGGAATGAGAAAAGAGTCGTGCCCGTGCGGTGAATCGATCTCGGCGTAGGCGACGGTCTGACCATTTTTTACCAGAGCATTGACCATCTCGCGCGACCGCGCCGGCGTAAAACGCCAGTCGGTACTGAAGGCGGCGATGAAGAACTTGGCGCGGGCGACACGCAGAGCCGCAGCCAGGTCGCCACCGTGGTGGCGCGCCGGGTCAAAGTAGTCGAGCGCCTTGGTCATGCGCAGATAGGTGTCGGCATTGAACCAGCTGGCAAACTTGTCACCCTGGTGGCGCAGATACGACTCGATCTCGAATTCGACATCGAAGCCGTAACGGTATTCGCCATGGCGCAGGCGACGGCCGAATTTGTCGGCCATCTGGTCATCGGACAAATAGGTGATGTGTCCGAGCATGCGCGCCAGACGCAAACCGCGCTCGGGGCGGCGACCAGCCACATAGTCGGGATCGGAAAGGATGGCCTGACGGGCCACCTCGTTAAAGGCGATGTTCTCCGCCGAGAGCTTGGGCGAGGCGGCGATCACCAGCGCGTGACGCACCCGCTCGGGCAGTTGGAGTGACCATTGCAGGGCCTGCATACCGCCAAGACTACCGCCCATTACCGCCGCCCAGGCATCAATACCGAAATGATCCGCCAGCCGCGCCTGACTTTCGACCCAGTCTTCCACGGTCACTATGGGGAAATCCGCTCCCCATTCCTTGCCCGTGGCCGGGTTGATGCTGGACGGACCGGTCGAGCCATGACAGCCGCCCAGATTATTGACGCCCACAATAAAAAAGCGATGGGTATCGAGCGGACGACCGGGACCCACAATGTTGTCCCACCAGCCGATGCTGCCATCGGCATATTCGCCCGCCACATGATGGTGGCCCGAAAGGGCATGACACACAAGAATGGCGTTGCTCTTCGCCGCATTCAGGGTGCCATAGGTTTCATAGACCAGCTCGTAGCCGTTCAGCATATTGCCGTCTTGCAGCGCCAGCGCATCGCCTACCTTCAGTCGCTGCGGGCTGACGCTGCCGACCGCCGTCGCGATTTCGCTGCTCTCGGCTACGCCAGCCATAGTTTTCCGACCATGTCTTCAATGCGCTCGGGATCGTCGCTCTTGAGCACACGCGCTACGCGCCCGGTCAACTGATCGCTGTCAGCCTTCACGACCTGTTGCTTGACTTCGAGCAACCTTGCGGGGTGCATCGAAAACTGCCGCAGCCCCATGCCTAACAGCAACGCGGTCAACGCGGGGTCGCCGGCCATTTCGCCACAGACGGTGACGGGAATTTCAGCCTTGGTCGAGGTCTGTATGGTGTGTGACACCAGGCGCAACACCGCCGGATGAAGCGGATCATAGAGGTGGGCGACCGCGCCATCGGCACGGTCGATAGCGAGCGTGTACTGGATCAGATCGTTGGTGCCGATGGAGATGAAATCAAGCTGACTCAGGAAAGGCCCCAGCGCGAGCGCCGCTGCCGGAATCTCGATCATGCCGCCCACTTCAATGTCTTCGTGAAACTTGTGCCGACTGGAACGCAACTGTTCCTTAGCCTGCTCGATCAGCGCCAGTGTTTGATGAATTTCGCGCGCGTGCGCCAGCATCGGAATCAATATCTTGACCGGACCATGATGGGCAGCGCGCAGAATGGCGCGCAACTGGGTGAGAAAAATCAGCGGTTCGGCCAGGCTAAAACGGATGGCGCGCAAGCCCAGCGCCGGGTTGATCGAACTGCGCTCGACCGCGCCCGGCGTGTTTTGCAAGGCGCGGGCTTCCTTGTCGGCACCAATGTCGAGCGTACGTATGGTGACCGGCTTGCCCGGCATGCCCTTGACCACACTGCGGTAGGCCTCGAACTGCTCGTCTTCATCGGGCAGGTCGTCACGGTTCATGAACAGGAATTCGGTACGGAACAAGCCCACGCCATCGGCACCCACTTCGCGCGCCTGCTCGACATCCTGCGGCAACTCGATATTGGCCATCAAGGCGATATCGACACCATCGAGCGTACGTGACCGCTCCCCCTTGAACCGTTTGAGCTTGTTGCGCTCGACCACGCGCTCGCTGCGCCGGGCGCGGTATTCCTCGAGGATGCCCTCGTCGGGGTCGACAATCAGCACGCCGCGCGTGCCATCGAGAATCAGCAGGTCGTCGTCCTGAATCAACGGGCGCGCATGCTTCATGTCGACCAGCGCGGGTATCGCCAGCGAACGGGCCACGATGGCCGTGTGTGAGGTCGAGCCGCCAAGATCGGTGACGAAGCCAGCGATCTTCATGTTCTTGAACTGAATGGTATCGGCGGGCGAGAGATCATGGGCAACGACAATCAGCTCTTCATCGTCGTTCGGCTTGCGCCGGGCCAGCCGGCGCGGCTTGCCCTGCAGCGCCTTCAGAACACGTTCGACCACTTGCACGATGTCGCCCTTGCGCTCGCGCAGGTAGGGGTCGTCGAATTCTTCAAACTGGGCCACCAGGGTATCTAGTTGCTGCACCAGCGCCCACTCGGCATTGCAGAAGCGCTCGTCGATAATGGCGCGTGCACCCTCCATGAGCATGGGGTCGTCAAGAATCATGGCGTGCAGATCAACGAAAGCGACCAACTCGCTGGGTGCCCCGGGTACGCTGGCCTCCTCGCGCAGCGCTTGCATTTCTTTGGCCACTGTGACGATGGCGGCATCCAGCCGGGCCAGTTCGCCGGGCACGTCGCGCTCGCGCAGCTGCTGGTGCGAGACCTCCAGCATGGCGTGCGACACCAGATGCGCGCGGCCGATCGCCACACCTTGCGATACGGACAGACCGAACAGGGCAAATGTCATGGGCGTGACTTTCTGCGACTCACCGGGTGCCCTATTCGCCTTCGCCGAAGCGATCGGCGATCAGCCCCTGAATCGCAGCCAGCGCTTCATCGGCCCGCTCGCCTTCGGTGTCGACAATCACGGTCGAGCCTTTGCCGGCCGCCAGCATCATCACACCCATGATGCTTTTGGCATTGATGCGTCGTGTGCCCCGCTCCATCCAGACTTCACAGGGAAACGAGCCGGCCAACTGGGTCAACTTCGCCGAGGCACGGGCGTGCAACCCGAGTTTGTTGATGATCTGAACGTCAGCTTTTGGCATGGTGATAGGGCTCAATGCTTGAGAAGGTTTAACACACCGTCACGCCCACCCGAAACCGACTTGGCAAGCAGCGTGGGTAGATCCTTGTCACGATAGGAAAGTGCACGCAAAAGCATGGGCAGATTGACGCCGGCAACCCCCTCGATCCGCCCGGGCTGGAGCAGCTTCATGGCAATGTTGCTGGGTGTCGCACCAAAAATGTCGGTCATAACCAGCACGCCGTCGCCCTTGTCTACCCAGGCGATCATCTCGCGCGCCTGGGGCAGCAAGTCGAGCGGATCGTCCTGCATCGCGACACCCAGTTGCGCAATCTGGGCCGGCCGCCGATTGAGCACGTGGCAAGCGCACTGGATAAGCGATTCTCCATAGGTGGCGTGGGTAACGAGAAAAAGACCAATCATGGCGCTGATTGTACTGTTCTTAGACGAGGCTCAGACGTGGTGCCCCGTCCGCCCGGGTCACCATGCGCCCCACCCTCGCCGCCAACTCAAAGCCCGCCGCGTGAAAAATAGCGAGCACCCGCGCTTCGCTCTCCGGCGCACAGGCGACGAGCAAGCCACCGCTGGTCTGCGGGTCGCTGAGCAACTGCTCCTGCCAGAGGATCGCTCCGGCCGGCATGGCCACCTCCTCACCGTAGGCCGCCCAGTTGCGACCGGAGGCACCGGTCACCACGCCGTTCTGGACATGGGTGACGGCCTCATCAAGCAGCGGAAGCCTGGCCCAGTCTACAACCGCACCGAGGCTGGAACCGCGACAGATCTCCAGCAAGTGGCCGGCCAGACCGAAACCCGTGACGTCGGTCATGGCGTGCACCTCGGGCAGTTCCGCCAGTGCTGCGCCGGGGGTATTCAGGCGGGTCGTGTAGTCGAGCAGCTGCGCATAGCCGTGCGCCGAGAGTTTGTTTTTCTTCAACGCGGCCGACAGGATGCCAACCCCAAGCGGCTTGCCCAGGATGAGCACATCGCCCGCCTGCGCGCCGGCATTGCGCTTGAGCTGATCCGGATGCACTACGCCAACACCGACCAGGCCGTAGATCGGCTCCAGCACGTCAATCGAATGCCCACCGGCGAGCGGAATACCCGCCGCCGTACAGACACTCTGGCCACCATCGAGAATCTCGCGGATCACGGCCAGCGGCAGCTTGTCCAGCGGCATGCCGACAACCGCGAGCGCAAACAGGGGGCGCGCGCCCATGGCATAGATGTCGGAGAGGGCATTGGTCGCGGCGATGCGGCCGAAATCGCGCGGGTTATCGACAATAGGGGTAAAGAAATCGGTGGTCACCACCACCGCCTGCTGGTCATTGAGCCGATACACCGCCGCGTCGTCGGCGGTTTCCACGCCGACCAGCAGATCGGCTGGCAGATTGGCGAGCGGCGTCTGAGCAATCAACTGCGACAGGATGGCGGGCGAAATCTTGCAGCCACAGCCCCCGCCATGAGAAAACTGGGTGAGTTTGATGGGTTCGGTCATGAGCTACGATGTGAACTTGGGTAGGCGACCATATTAGGCCACCCGCACATTACTCGCGCACGACGATGCGGGTATCCGTCGCTTCCATGCTCAAACGAGCCTTCATGGCCGGACTCAGTTCCAATGACCCATCGTCGGCCACCCGTAGCACCGTCGGCAGGTTCATCTTTTTGGCCAGCGCCGGCCAGTCTTTGCCGGCGATGAATAGCGGCTTGGACAAGGCATCGGAACGCGCCCCCGTATCTCTGCCGGGTGATACCAGCACCGTCACCGCCATGGTGCCGAAGGCCGGTCGGCCGGTGCGTGGGTCAAGCAGATGAAAATAGCGCTTGCCCTCGACCTCGAAGAAGCGATGGTAGTCACCCGAGGTGCCGATCGCCTCGCCATCGTGCAGATCCAGAGCCGCCAGGGGCACGCCGCCGACACGCTCCGGGCGCGGGTGCGCAATGCCCACCCGCCAGGGCACGCCGCCTTTGCTGCCCAGCGCCAGAATATTGCCGCCGATATTGATCAGCGCATTTTGTATGCCGTGCGCGCGTAGCGTCAGCGCCGCCCGATCCAGCGCCACGCCCTTGAGGTAACCCCCGAAATCGAGCGCGACCGCAGGGTTGCGGCTGCTCACCGTCGCCCCGTCTATCCGCAAGTCGGCGCTGGCAGGACGGCGCTTGACCAACGAATCGATGGCTGCCGAGCGTGGCAACTCGGCCTTGGGCGAGTCGCTTTGAAACCCCCAAAGGGCAATCAGCTGACCAATGGCCGGATCAAAGAGGTAGTCTGACTCATGCGCCAATAACTGCGCCTGGGCAATCAGGCCGGCCAGTTCCGGCGACACCGAGGCTGGTCTACCTGCCGCAAGCGCAGTATTCAGGCGGGTCAGATCCGATTCCTGCCAGGCGTGGTACTGCCGGTGCAGACGGTCGAAATCTTGCAGCACCTGGGCGCTGGCGGCGCGGGCCTCGTCCTGCGCGGTGCCGAAAATCAGCACTTCGACGCGGGTACCGAAAACATAGCTTTCCTGACGCCAGGGCTCAGAGGGAGCGCACGCGCCAAGCGCCAGCGCTGCCAGAAACGCTCCCGCCAACGCGCGTATCGACTCGGTCAGCCTGTGCATTCCTTTTCCAGTGCCGCAATCGCCAACCCGGCCACATCGATACCGCTGTGCTGGCTGATCTCGACAAAGCAGGTGGGGCTGGTGACATTGATCTCGGTCAGGCGCTCGCCGATCATGTCCAGACCCACAATAAACAGCCCGCGCGCCCACAGAGTCGGGGCCAGGCAGTCAGCGATCTGGCGCTCGCGGGGGGTGAGCGGCTGCGCCACGCCCTTGCCGCCCGCGGCCAGATTGCCGCGCAGTTCGCCGCCTTGTGGAATACGCGCCAGCCCCCACGGCACGACCTGTCCGCCAATGATCAGCACCCGCTTGTCGCCGGCCGTGACCTCCGGCAGGTAGCGCTGCACCATGACACTGCGCGATCCAAGCGCCGTGACGGTCTCCACAATGACATTGCGATTGGGTTCGTCGTGACGAATGCGAAACACGCCCGCGCCGCCCATGCCGTCCAACGGTTTGATCACGACATCTTTGAACTCATCGATGAAGGCCTGCACGTCGGCCGCCGTGCGCGCCACACGGGTGGTCGGCGCAAACTCGGCAAACTCGCACAGTGCGAGCTTTTCTGAATGATCGCGGATGGCCTGCGGACGGTTGAAGATGCGCGCTCCCTCGGCTTCGGCGCGCTGCAGCAACCAGGTGGCGGCGACATACTCCATATCAAAGGGCGGGTCCTGGCGCATCAGCACCGCGCTGTAATCACGCAGAGGACGTACCGCTTCCTCGAGCACGCTGAACCAGAGTGAATTGCTCTCTGAAACGGCGATTCTCCTCGCCCGTGCGAACACGGTCGCGACTCCGGACTCGGCTTTGCACAGCCTCGTCCCGGCGTCCGGCGCGGAGCGGTGCTCCGCGAAACCCCGTCCGCCGTCCTGCCAGAGCAGACTTGCGCGTTCGATGATCCACAAATGATGTCCGCGTGCCGCCGCACTGCGCATCATGGCGACGCTCGAATCCTTGTAGGCCGCCAGCTTTTCGGGCGGGTCAATGATGAATGCCAGTTCCATGGCACTCATTCTTTGGGTGCGGCGCGCTCAAGCTCGAGCGAGGCCGCGAGCAAGGCCAGGCGCGCGACTACACCGTAGGCATAAAAGCGATTCGGGGCAGCGTCGGGGTCAAGATGCGCATCCGGAAGGCTGCAGCCGGTTTCGAAATCCAGCGGCTTGAAGGTCATTCCCGGGGCATTCAGATTTTCGTCAATGCCACGCGCGGTGTTGACCCGGTAGAAGCCGCCGACGACAAAGCGGTCGATCATATACACCACGGGTTCGGCGGTGCCGTCGTCCACGCGCTCCATGGTGGGCACGCCTTCCTGAATGATGACTTCGGTCACCTGCAGGCCTTCTTTCACCACCGACATCTTGTTGCGCTGCTTGCGGTTCAGACCAGTCACCTCGCTGGCATCCTTGACGGTCATGATGCCCATGCCGTAGGTGCCGGCATCGGCCTTGACGATGACAAAGGGCTCGCTGTCGATGCCATATTCCTTGTATTTCTTGCGAATCTTGGTGAGCAAATAATCGACATTCCCGGCCAGACATTCCTCGCCGGTGCGCTCGTGGAAGTTGATCTTGCCGCACACCCCGAACGCCGGATCAATGAGCCATGGATCGATCCCCAGTTCGGCCGCAAAGCTACCGGCCACTTCACGGTAGGCCGAAAAATGTTCGGACTTGCGCCGCCGGTGCCAGCCTGCATACAAGGGCGGCAGGACATGCTGCTCATGCAGGTTTTGCAGGATGGCCGGCTCACCCGCCGAGAGATCATTGTTGAGCAGGATGGCGCAGGGGTCAAAGTCATCGAGGCCCAGGCGACGTCCCTCGGCACCCAGTCGCTTGAGCGGCTCCAGTGTCAGTGTGTGGCCATCGGGCAGCGTCAGCGTGGTCGGCTCGGTGATCTCGGGCAGCAAGGAGCCGATGCGCACATTGAGGCCGGTGGCGTGCAGGATGGTGGCAAGGCGGGCGACATTCATCAAGTAGAACTGATTGCGCGTGTGGTTTTCGGGGATCAGCAACAGATCCCGGGCATCCGGACACAGCTTTTCGATACCCGACATCGCCGCCTGAACACACAAAGGCAGAAACACCGGGTTGAGGTTGTTGAAGCCGCCAGGAAACAAATTGGTATCGACGGGTGCCAATTTGAAGCCGGCATTGCGCAAATCGACCGAGGCGTAAAACGGCGGCGTGTGCTCCTGCCATTGCGTGCGCAGCCAGCGCTCGACATCGGTCGCGCGATCCAGCAGCGTTTTTTCGAGTTCCAGCAGCGGGCCGGTCAGGGCAGTGGCGAGATGGGGCACCATGTCAGATTACCTTGGGTGAAAACAGTCGAAATGCGAGCGACCAGCGCTACGCGGATGTGCCAGCGAATTCGGTGAAATGCTCTGGCAACAGCGCATGCTCGAGGCTGCGCTGCGAAAAAAGATAGCGACCATCGCAGACAAAACCCAACTCGTGCCAATCGACCTCATTGAGGGCGCTCGTCAGGGCATCAAGCTGTTTTGCCGTCAAATCACGCCGGCGCGGGAACAAGGCCAGCACCGCACCGTCGTAATCCGGGCAGTCATGGCGAAAGAACGGGCGCAGCGCCCGGGTTTTCCCGTTCACATAAATCCGCGCCTGTGCGCTGACCATGTGCCGCCGACCCCACTTCCACCAGTTACTCTCGTCTACCCGTGTGACTCTACGCGCCAGCAGGCGTTCTTTGTGCTTTTGCAGATGCTCAAGCACCGGCCCTGCGGGGAACTGATCGTCCACATAAATCATGCGCCGCAACTCCCCGGTCTGGGCGGTGCGCGAGCAGACAAAATCGCGATTACCCAGCGTCTCGCTGGTAAATAGCTCATCGGCACCGGACACGGCACCAACCTTGATTGTAAATATCTGGCCAAATGGCAGGGTGTAAATGCCACGGGTAAAGCTAAGGTGACCGCCGGCCAGATTCATGCGTCTCCCGTCGTCAAGACGGTGATTCAATCGCCCGCGCTCAAAGCGCCAGATGGCGCAGTTGGGCGTGGCACCCGCGAAAATTTTGCGATCGCCAAGATCTTCAAAATGCGTGATAGTGCCCTGGTCATGCAGCCAGGTATTGAGCCGCGCCGCACCCGTGGCCTTGAGAAAATCGCGCGGAGTAATGAAGATCAGTTCGCCGCCAGGGTTGAGCTGGCGGACGCATTTTTCGATGAAATACAGGTAGAGGTTGGCGTGACCATCGAGCAGCGATGAATGCAGGAAGTGCCTGGTAGCCGGCGAAATATCGCGCGCCTTGACGTAAGGTGGATTGCCGATGATGGTGTCAAACTTCTCGCTCTCGGGGTAGACAAAGAAGTCGCTATTGAGCGCACCCGATGGACAATGCCGCGGATCGAGCTCAATCGCCAAACAGCCGGGAATACGCGAGGAAAAAGCGCCATCGCCGCAGGCCGGGTCAAGCACGCGGCCGGCGTTTTTGCCCAACGCCAACATGCGTTCGACCACGTGTGCCGGCGTAAACACCTGACCGAGGCCGGCCACGTTGAGCGGGCTGCTCCCGTCTTCCATTGCCAATGCTTCCTTTTCGAAATGTGGCACCGCACTGCCCTTCAGGGTCGGCACTGCCGAATTCTACTCACGCAAGTCGGCGCTGGTGGGACGGCGATTTTCATCGCGCGCAGCCCCGCGAACTACTCGCTGATGAAAGTAATGCAGGCGTGGGTCGCTGCGGCGGGATGCCCCAAACTGATACGTCCCCGCCCAAGCAAAGGTGCCTCTTCGCGGCTGAGCTTCACTTCAACCTCGCCTTCGCGGGACAGCCAGGTGCCATTGGTGCTTTGATCAATGAGCATGAACTTGTCACCGCGCCGCTCGATAGCCGCATGAACGCGTGATGCGCGCGGATCATGCACCACTAAACCGCAGCCTTTGTCGCGCCCAATGGTCAGGGATGGCGCGTAGGCGTCCAGTTCGCGCACCGTACTTTCGTAGTGCAGTGTCAGGCGCGCACCCGTGACTTGCCGGGGTTGCGTGTCGCCAGCCACCAGCGTCAGCCCGCCTTCCTCGTGCCAGATGACTTCGCAGACGGGCACCGGCTCAGTCTTGCCTTTGACCATCACCGCCGGCAATGCCCGCACCGACTGCAAGGTGAGCGCCGGCAGTCGCCTCAAGGTAGCCGCACTGGCGATGATCTGCCCCGCACGCGCCACGTCGGCCAGACGCGCGGCAAGATTGACGCTATCGCCAAAAATGTCGCCGGCCTCGTCGATGACCTCGCCGCTGTGAAAACCTATCCGCAAGGTCAGCTTCTGCCCGGCTACCGGAGGCAGATCCGCGATCCGCTGCTGCATTTGGCACGCGGCCGCCACGGCCGCACCCGCCTCAGGGAAATCAGCCAACAGACCGTCGCCGACGTTTTTTACCGTGCGCCCGCCAAAGTGAGCAATCGACATCTGCGCACGCTTGAGGCACCGCTCGACGGCGTATTTGGCCTCTGCATCACCCAGCTTTTCATACAAGGCCGTGCTGCCGACGACGTCGGCAAACAGAATGCAGCGCTCACTCATACCAGGTACCTAAATCAGGGGTCAGAGGATCTGGCCGGCCTACCAGCGGTGAATCACCCATTGCGGCACGCGCAGCTTTTGTCCGGTGACTTCGCTCTGTGGCGAAAAGGTGCCGTCTCCCTGCTGATCCACCAGATAATAGGCGGGCCCATTGGGTGGCGTGACCTTGATCATGTAGAGCTTGCCGTTGGCGCGATATTCCTCCACCTTGTCTTCGCCCTTTTTGGTAATCGTTACCTGCGGCTCGATCGGATCGTCAGCCATGCCGGCCGGCGGCGGGGGCGGCTCGGGAATGGGCTGGAGATCCGCCGGGCGCTGCTGGGCAAACGCCGACAGGCTCAGGGACAGCAAAACAAAGAGGGCAAGGGAAGTAAGTTTGCGCATCGGTCAGTCCTCGTCAAGATGCTTAGTTTAGTCCAGCGGCTACAGATTAAGCAGTAGTTCGTGCTCCTGCGGCAGTTGCTCAAAGCCACGCGCCTGGTAATGGTCAAAAATGGCGCGTACGACCTGATCCGGGTCGTCGATCACCTGAATCAGATCCATGTCATCGGCACCGATCATGCCCTCACCGATCAATCGGTCACGAAACCAGTCGACCAATCCTTTCCAGAAGTCGCTCCCCACCAGAATCAGCGGGATACGAGGGCTCTTCTTGGTCTGGATCAGGGTCAGCGCCTCCAGCAGTTCGTCCAGTGTGCCAAACCCGCCGGGCATCACCACATAAGCCGAGGCCATGCGCACGAACATGTACTTGCGCGCAAAAAAATGCCGGAAGGTCTGGGAGATGTCCTGATAGGGATTGGCTTTTTGTTCGTGCGGCAGCTGAATATTGAGGCCCACCGACAGGCCTTTGCCGGTGTAGGCCCCCTTGTTGGCCGCCTCCATGATGCCGGGGCCACCGCCCGAGATTACCGAGAAGCCGGAATCGGAGAGTTTGCGCGCGATGGCTTCGGTCAGCGCGTAATAGGGCGAATCGACCGGCGTGCGGGCGCTGCCAAAGATCGAGACCGCAGGTCGTATGCGCGCCAGGCGGTCAGTCGCCTCGACGAACTCTGCCATAATCCCGAAGACCCTCCAGGCCTCACGTGCGCCGTTGCCGTTGGTCAACCCCTGGGCTGGTTCGCCCCGAATTCCCGGGGGCAATTTTGAGCTCACACTCATTGCTGCGTCCTTGTTACTTTGATTGTCTGATCTGCGGCTAACGAACACCTTCCACTTATGCCTACCCTGCTGCTCGTCGACGGTTCGTCCTATCTCTACCGCGCTTATCACGCACTGCCCGACCTGCGCGCTTCGAACGGGCAACCGACCGGAGCGGTTCGCGGCGTGCTGTCGATGCTCCGTACCCTGCTTTCTGACTATAAGGCAGATTACCGCGCCGTGGTCTTCGATGCCAAGGGCAAGACGTTCCGCGACGACTGGTATCCGGACTACAAATCACATCGTCCGCCCATGCCCGAGGATCTGGTCGCCCAGATCAGCCCGCTGCACGAGGCCATTCGTGCGCAAGGCTGGCCCCTGCTCTGCGTCGAGGGCGTGGAGGCCGACGATGTCATTGGCACCCTGGCGCGGCAGGCAGCCGCTCAAGGCATCGACTGCGTGATCTCGACCGGCGACAAAGATCTCGCGCAACTGGTGGGTCCGCACGTCAGGCTGGTCAACACCATGAGCAACGAGGTGCTCGACGAGGCCGGTGTATTGGCCAAATTCGGCGTGCCGCCGGTGCGCATCGTCGACTACCTGACGCTGGTCGGCGACACGGTGGACAATGTGCCGGGTGTGGCCAAGTGCGGCCCAAAAACCGCCGTGAAGTGGCTGAACCAGTACGGATCGCTCGACGAGATCGTTGCCCGCGCCGGCGAGGTAAGCGGTGCAGTTGGCGAAAATCTGCGCCAGCACCTCGACTTTCTACCCCTTGGGCGCAAGCTGGTGACGGTGGTCTGCGACCTGGCCTTGAGCCACCAGGTCACCGAACTGGTCGCCAGCGAACCCGACAACGCCGCCCTCAACCGCCTGTACTCGGCGATGGAATTCAAGGGCTGGCTGCGTGAGCTCGGCGGCAAGAGCGATGTGGGTAGCGTGGCCAATACCGCCGTATCACCAGCGCCGACTTCCCGATTCGACGACAGCCCGCCGCCCGGTATCGAGCTGGACCGCGCCTGCTACGAAGCCCTTCTCGATGAAGCGCACCTGCTGCCCTGGATCGACCGCCTTAACCGGGCACCGCTGGTGTCTTTCGATACCGAGACCGACTCACTCGAACCGCTCAACGCCAAGCTGGTAGGCATGTCATTTGCGCTGCGCGCGGGAGACACCGTCCAGGCCGCCTATCTGCCCCTGGCGCACTGCTATGCCGGCGCTCCGGAGCAGATTCCGCTGGCGCGTGCGCTTGCGCTGATGCGCCCCTGGCTCGAGTCGCCAAGCCACGCCAAGCTCGGCCAGAACCTTAAATACGACCGCCATGTGCTCGCCAACCATGGCATTCGCCTGGCCGGCATCGCGCACGACACACTGCTTGAGTCTTACGTGCTCGAATCAGACAAGCCGCACGATCTGGGCAGTCTGGCGGCCCGCCACTGCGGGCTCAAGACGCTGAGCTACGATGATGTCACCGGCAAGGGGGCTTCCCGCATTCCCTTTGCGCAGGTTGATGTCGCGCGCGCCGCCGAGTACGGGGCCGAAGATGCTGACTGCACCCTGCGCGTTCATGAAGCCCTTGCGCCACACCTCGCGGGAGAGCCTGCGCTCGACGGCTTGTATCGCGATCTCGAGCTACCGGTCGCCGAAGTGCTGTTCCGCATGGAGCGCAATGGCATCCTCGTCGATGCGGGTGTGCTGAACAAGCAGAGCAACGAGCTTGGGCAGCAGCTCATGGCCCTCGAAGCCGAGGTACACCAGTTGGCCGGACAGCCCTTCAACCTCAACTCGCCCAAGCAATTGGGTGACATTTTGTTCGGTCAGCTTGGACTGCCCGTGGTGAAAAAGACCGCCTCGGGCGCGCCATCGACCGACGAAGAGGTTCTCGCCAAACTGGCCGAAGATTTTCCGTTGCCCAAGAAGCTGCTTGACTACCGTGGCCTGGCAAAGCTCAAGAATACCTACACCGACAAGCTGCCCAAAATGATCAACCCGCTTACTGGCCGGGTGCATACCAGCTACGGGCAGGCAGTGGCGGTCACCGGGCGTCTGTCGTCGAACGACCCCAATCTGCAGAACATCCCTGTGCGCAGCGCCGAGGGCAGGCGCATCCGCAGCGCTTTCATCGCGCCGCCCGGACGCCGCCTCGTCAGCGCCGACTACTCGCAGATCGAGCTTCGGATCATGGCCCACCTGTCCAATGACCCGCGTTTGCTGGAAGCTTTTGCTCTGGGTGAAGACGTGCACCGCGCCACCGCCGCCGAGGTGTTCGGCGTCAGCCCCGCCGAGGTCAGCAGCGACCAGCGCCGTGCCGCCAAAGCGATCAACTTCGGCCTGATTTATGGCATGAGCGCCTTTGGCCTCGCCAAGCAGATCGGCGTGGACCGGACGGCGGCGCAAACCTATATGGACCGCTACTTCGCCAGATACCCTGGTGTAGCCCGCTACATGGAAGAAACGCGCGAGAAAGCGCGCACTCAAGGCTATGTCGAGACGGTGTTCGGCAGGCGCCTGTGGTTGCCAGATATTCGGGCCAGCAATGTCGGACGCCGGCAGGGAGCCGAACGCGCCGCGATCAATGCGCCGATGCAAGGCACCGCCGCCGACCTGATCAAGCGCGCCATGCTCGCCGTGCAGGGCTGGCTCGACAGTGAAAACCTTGCCAGTCTGCTGCTGCTTCAGGTACATGACGAGTTGATCCTTGAGGTGCCCGAGGCAGAGCTCGCCACGGTGCGTGCCGAACTACCGGGATTGATGAGCGGTGTCGCTGATCTGGCGGTGCCGCTGCTGGTCGAAGTAGGCATCGGTGACAACTGGGACGCGGCACACTGACATGTATTATTGAACCCGTCAGCAAGAACAGGAGCAGACCGTGAGCTACACCCATCGCGTTGGCCTGAGCGCCTCCGAAGATAGAATTGAAAAACTGATCAACGAGCGCCTGCATCCGGGCGCAGACAAAGCCAAGATCGATGCGCGCATCTGGGATTTGTTTGGCGAAGAGTGGGCGGTGATGTTCACCGACCTGGCGGGCTTCTCACGCGGAACGGCATCGTTCGGCATCATCCATTTTTTGCAGATCATTTACGAATCGCAGCGCCTGCTGATCCCCTGCATCGACGAGCACGACGGCATTCTACTCAAAGTTGAGGGTGACAGCCTGCTGGTGATCTTTCGCAATGTCGCCAAGGCCGTTGATTGCGCACGTGCCATGCAAGACGCCTGTCAGCAATACAGCACCACGCGTGAAGATGCCGAGCAGGTCAAGCTTTGCGTGGGGCTCGGCTTTGGCCGCATGCTGCGCATTGGTGACCGCGATGTCTTCGGTTCCGAGGTCAATGCCGCAGCAAAACTGGGCGAGGACATGGCTGGTGCCGGCGAGATTCTGGTCACCGATGCGGTGCGCCGTAATTGCCCGGAAGGACAGCAGTTTGCCCCGCTGGACAACCCACCCCCCGGGGCGAGTGCGGCGTTTCGATTGCTGGACTGAGGCTATCGGCCCGTGTCAGGGGGCATTGACCACACGCCCATCGGGCAGGCGGAGGCCAACGATGCGCAGGCTTGCTTGCTGGGCGTTACTTGCCTTTGGTCCTGACTCAGCATGTCGCCTTGCAGGGCATAATCGGCATCTAACATACTCCCCACAACGAGGTGAATATTGCAACGTTACCAAGCGGATGTGATTGTTGTCGGCGGCGGCCTGGCCGGTATCTGTGCAACTCTGGAATTACTCGATTCCGGGCGCAAGGTGCTGCTGCTGGATCGCGACATTGAAGCTAATTTCGGCGGTCAGGCCAAAGAGAGCTTCGGCGGCATTTTTGTGGTCGACAGCACTGAGCAGCGCCGGGTCGGCTTCCGTGATTCGCCGGATCTGGCGTACGCGGACTGGGTGCGTTTCGGAGAACTTGATGCCGATGTTGCGCACATGGAGTGGCCCCGACGCTGGGCGCGGGCTTATGTCGACCGCTGCAAGGACGAGGTTTATCTGTGGGTAAAAAAGCACGGCGTGCGCTTCGTTCCGGCACCACATTGGATCGAGCGCGGTCAGTTCACGCCGGGCAACTCCGGGCCGCGTTTTCATATTGTCTGGGGCACCGGCCACGGGTTGATCATGCATTTGCTCGAGGCGCTGGCGCGGCACCCCCGGCGCAGCCAACTCACGACCATGTTCGGTCAGCGCGTGAACGACCTGCTCGTTGATGACGGCCGCATCACGGGCTGCCGGGGTGTCAGCGAGATCGACGGAGAAGCGTTTGCAGCCAGCGCCGGTGCCACGATCATTACTACCGGCGGCGTCAATGGCAGTATCGAACGGGTGCGCCAGCACTGGCATGCCGACTGGGGCACGCCCCCCGAGGTACTGCTCACCGGCGCGCACAAGTATGCCGATGGTGTGCTCCATGACGCTGCCAGCCGGCACGGCGCGCGCGTAGCGCACCTTGACCGCAACTGGAACTATGCGGCCGGAGTTCATCACTGGCAACCCCGCAAGCCGCATCACGGCTTGTCACTGGTGCCGCCACGCTCGGCGTTATGGCTGAACTGGCAGGGCGAACGCATTGGGCCTCAGCCTCTGGTCACCGGTTTTGATACCCGCGATCTGGTGACGCAGGTATGCCGGCAAGAGCGCCAGTACTCCTGGCAGGTGCTCAACCGAAAGATTATGGATAAGGAATTCGCGATATCGGGTGCCGAGTTCAATCGTTCGGTACGCGACAAGAAAATTCTTCGTTTCGCGCGTGAGTTGTTGCTGGGCAACCCTGAACTTACCGACGAGTTTCTAAGCAAATGCAAGGACGTGGTGAGCGCCCACAACTTGAGTGAGCTCGTCGAAAAAATGAATGCGCTCAATGGCGACAATGCGGTCAATCTCGCGACAGTGCAGGAAGTCGTAGGGCGCTATGACGAGCAGATTGCCCGTGGCCCGAAGTTTCACAATGACGAACAACTACGACGCATTGCCTATCTGCGCCGCTGGCCAGGCGACAAGCTGCGCACGTGTAATTTCCAACCGATTCTCGATCAGAGCGCCATGCCGCTGGTGGCGATCCGTGAATACGTTGTTTGCCGGAAGTCTCTGGGCGGTATTCAGACCGACTTGTCCGGGCGCGTAGTCGACACGACCGGCCAGGCGATGCCTGGGCTCTACGCTGCCGGTGAAACAACGGGCTATGGCGGAGGTGGCATGAACGGACTCCGGGCACTGGAAGGTACGTTCCTGGGTGGCTGCATTTTCAGTGGCCGCATCGCCGGCCACGCCGCAGCAAGCACTACCTGAGCCGCTTGCCCTGCCCGCAACCACGCGTCAGTCCGGACCTACCTGACGGTTCTGACGCCGACGATCCAGCCACCAGGCCAATGCGGGCAAGGCCACAAATGAACCTGGTAGTACCAGTACTACCAGGTAGGGCGACAGATGGGCCAGCGAGCGAAACTGGATCATGAGCAATTGGCGCTCTTCAGGCGACCATTGGCTACCGTTTCGATGTTTCATCAAGGTAGGAATCAGGTCACGCACCTGACCGAACTCCTTACGCAAAAAATCCCGCTCGCGCGCTTGCGCCGCCAGCCAGCTTTTGGGCACCGGGTGCCAACGCTGAGCTTTGGAAGGCGCGCGATCACTCACCGGAAAGACTCCCCTGATGCAACCTCGTCACCGGGCACCAACAGATGACGATAGCGCCGCCAGGCCTGCCAGCCCACCCAGGCACCGCGACCGATACGCCAGACCAATGCTGGCTTGACGACCACGACCGCAACCACGACAGCCACCGGCACAGCAGGGTGCGCTCTAAGCCACGCCCAGCCGCGCTGAACGGCATCTGCCCCAGCAAATGCCGGCTTTATGCCTTGGACATTACGATCCCAGTCATCACGCAACTGACGGCTTTGCATCTGCAGTTGTTGCTTCTTCAGCGCCAGTTCGACGTCACGCTTGGCCATGGGGACTGGTTCAGTGATCGTTGAGCGACGCTTGATCGCGCTTAAGCTCGGCCAAGCTGGCGGCAAAGAGCTGTGATCCGCTGCTGATAAGACTCCTCGCCACAAAAAAACTCACCACCCCTGCGCCGATGAACAGGGTAGAAAACATGCCCAGGACCAGCAGCCGGTTGCTTTCCCATAAGGCAACCGTGACGAAGATTGCCAAAAACAGGATTCCGGCGGCCAGCGACAGCAAGGCGACGCCGCTGTAAAGCAGAACCGCCAGCAATCGGGAGCTCTCTTCCGAAATTTCGACGCCAAGGAGCGAGAGTCGATTGGTGGCCAGCGCGACCCCGGTAGCCGCCAAGCCGCGCGCCGAAGCAAAAAGCCCCGCTCGCGGCGCAGCGTCAGCACCGGTATCAACGGATGAAATCATTTCGCCGCGAAAAATCAGCGACGGCCGATGAGCAGGCCCACCAGCAGACCCGCACCTGCGGCAATGCCCACCGCCGCCCAGGGATTTTCATGTACATACGTATCTGTGGCGCGCGCGACCGCCTTGGTCTTGTCGAGCATGGCCACCTCGGCCTCGGCCAGCTTCACCTTGGCAGCAGCCAGATGGTCTTGCGCACGGGCGCGCAGCTCGGTAATGCGCTCGCCTGCCTGCCCGGCCGTGGCGCGGAGCAATTCTTCCGAATCGGCGATCACCAGGCGAACATCAGCCAAGAGCTTTTCACGAGTTACGGCTTCCTGCAGTTCAGTCTGAGTCACATCGTTCATGCTGCTCTCCTTCAAAGGGGGTGAAAATGACAAAACCGGTAGCTTACCGACTTTGCAGTCGCCATGCACGGTGGGGCAGGACGGTCGGGGCTGATCAAGACTCAACTACCCGTCCAGTCGTAATCGATCACTAGAGGGGCATGATCGGAAAAGCGCTGCTCTTTGAATACGCTGACATTTATGGCATGGGCAGCGATACCAGGCGTAGCCACCTGATAATCGATCCGCCACCCTACATTATTGGCCCAGGCCTGCCCACGGTTGGACCACCAGGTATAAGCATCGCCGGTCGCCGCCGGCGCCAACTTCCGATGCACATCCACCCAACCCTGCTCGGCGAACAGCCGACTCAGCCAAGCACGCTCCTCGGGCAGAAAGCCCGAGTTTTTCTGGTTTGACTTCCAGTTCTTGAGATCCATTTCGGTGTGCGCGATGTTCCAGTCGCCGCAGATCACCACCTCCCGCCCCCCGTTCGCCAGCGCCTGCAAGCGCGGCCAGATCGCTTCCATGCAACGGAATTTGGCCTGTTGTCGCTCATCGGAACTTGAGCCCGACGGCAGGTAAAGCGAGACGATGGACAGATCGCCAAAATCCGCCTGAAGGTAGCGTCCTTCTGCATCGAACTCGGCATCATCAAAGCCCTCGATCACCTGGTCCGGCGTGTGACGACTCAGCAGCCCGACACCGCTGTAGCCTTTCTTTTCGGCGGGATGAAATGCCCGCGCAGAAAAGATCGGGTTGTCAGGAAGCTCGGGGATATCATCCAACTGCGCTTTAAGTTCCTGCAAACACACGACATCGGCCTGAATGGTTTGTAGCCATTCAAAGGCACCTTTTTTGGCGGCGGAACGAATACCGTTGAGGTTCAGCGAGACAATTCGAAACATGTAGAATCGGACGATCGTCAGAAAAGCCCGCAGTATGCGGACAACTTATGAATTTTAGTCAGGAATTCATTGCCTTCGCGTGCGCCCAAGGCGTCTTGCGCTTCGGTGAGTTCACCACCAAAGCCGGCCGGCAATCTCCCTATTTTTTCAATGCCGGCCTTTTTAATGACGGGGCGTCACTCGGGCGCCTCTGCGACTATTACGCGCTGGCCATTCAAAATTCGGGGCTGCACGTCGATGTGATTTTCGGCCCTGCATACAAGGGCATCCCGCTGGCTGCCGGTACTGCAATAGCGCTGGCGCGCCTAGGGCAAAACATCCCCTTTGCCTACAACCGCAAGGAGGCGAAAGATCATGGCGAGGGCGGTACGCTGGTAGGTGCGCCGCTGGCGGGCAATGTACTCATCATTGACGATGTCATTACCGCCGGCACCTCGGTACGAGAATCGGTTGAGTTGATTCGAGCTGCCGGGGCTAAACCAGCAGGAGTGGTGATTGCCCTGGACCGACAGGAATGCGGTCAGTCGCCGCTATCAGCGGTCCAGGAAGTCGAGAATAGCTATGGCATTCCAGTTGTCAGCGTCGCTCGGTTGGCAGATTTGATCGAGTATCTTTCTGGTAGCATCGAGCTGGAAAGCAGACTTGACGCGGTACGTGCGTATCGCGAAAAGTACGGTGTCCAGGCGGGTGACATGAACCAACGGTAACGGAGAACGGGCATGAAAAAGCAAACCAATAGTCTTTTAGGGGTGGGTCTGTCGGCATTGACGCTATCAGCTACGCTGATGATGCCGGCCACCGCCTCAGCGCAATCGATCGTTTACTGCTGCACTGATGCCCAGAGCCGCAAGGTGTGCGGCGATTTCTTGCCCAAGGAATGCACCAAGCGCGCCTATGAGGAGCGGGATGAGAAGGGCTTTGTCATCAAGAAGGTCGAAGCCCCTCTGACCGCAGAACAGCAAGCCAGGCGTGAGGCGGAACTCGTCAAGAAAGCTGAGTTGGCCCAGTTGCAACTCGAAGAGCGTCGGCGCAGCCAGGCCCTGCTATCTACCTACGCCAGCGAAGCCGACATCGATAAAGCGCGCGACCGTGCGCTGGCTGACGTTGATAAGAGTATCTCCCAATCCGAAAAAGCGCTCGCCGATGCAACGAAGCGCCAGGCAGTGCTGGAGAAAGAGAAAGATTTCTACGCAGGCAAACCCTTGCCTGCTCAGCTGAAGCAACAACTGGCAGATGCGGAAAAGGACATCAAGGGCAAGACCGATGCGGTAGCCAACCGCAACAAGGACAAGGAGCGCATCGCTGCCGAGTTTGAAAATGAGAAGGCTCGCTTCCGAGAGCTTACGAGTAGTGGCGGGGTCGTCGGCGTCAAGGCCGACGACAAACCCAAGCGCGAAGTGATCATCGAAACCACACAGCCTGGCCGTGCGGCCCCATCTCCCGGAACCCCTTCCGTCGCGCCCGCAGACAACGCCGCCACCGCCAAACCAGTGGTCGCCAACGGCAAGTAGCAAGGAAGACCCTTGGGAAAAACGGCCACGATGCCTCTCGGTATCGTGGCCGTTTTTACATCTGAAGTGGGGTGTCTATTTCTGCGTCAAGGTAAGGCAGGGTAAGACAGTCGCTCACTCCTTGAGCTTAGCCAGCAGCAACGCATTGACCTGCTGCGGATTGGCGGTACCTTTTGTAGCCTTCATTACCTGACCGACCAGCGCATTGAAGGCCTTTTCCTTGCCCGCACGGAATTCCTCGACAGACTTGACGTTAGCGGCAAGTACCTCATCAATCAGGCGCTCAACCGCCACGCTGTCGGTTATCTGCCTGAATCCTTGTTTTTCGATGATTTCGTCGGCACTGTCTCCGCTGTGCTGCCACAGGGCGTCAAACACTTTGCGGCCAATGCTGTTTGAAATCGTCTGATCCGCAATGCGCAGCACTAAACCGGCAAGCTGCTCAGGGCTGATGGGCACCTTGTCAAACTCGCGTTCTTCGCGATTTAGCCGCGCCGCGACTTCCCCTTGCAACCAGTTTGCCAAAGACTTGGCATTGGTACTGCCGGCGATGGTGACAGCGCGCAGGAAAAAATCAGCCATTTCCCGCTGCGCGGTCAAAATAGCCGCGTCGTAGTCACTTAAACCGTACTCGGTAACAAGGCGGTGCCGCAACGACTGCGGCAACTCCGGCAACCCAGACTTGACCGAGGCGATCCACTCCGGTGATATCGCCAGTGGCAGCAAATCAGGGTCAGGGAAGTAGCGATAGTCGTGCGCATCCTCTTTGCTGCGCATGGCGCGGGTTTCGCCTGTATCCGGATCGAACAATACCGTCGCTTGCTGGATCGCGCGCCCTTCCTCAAGCTCGTTGATTTGCCATTCAATTTCGTAGTCAACAGCTTGCTGCAAAAAGCGGAAAGAGTTCAGATTCTTGATTTCTCGGCGCGTGCCCAGTTCGGCACCGGGACGCCGTACCGAGACATTGGCGTCGCAACGGAAGCTGCCTTCTTGCATGTTGCCGTCGCAAATGCCGATCCAGCGCACCAGTGCATGTAGCGCACGGGCGTAGGCTACGGCTTCGGCGGAGGAACGCATATCCGGCTCGGTCACGATTTCCAGCAGGGGAGTCCCGGCACGATTCAAATCAATGCCGGTACGCCCGTGAAAGTCCTCATGCAGGGACTTGCCCGCATCTTCTTCCAAATGAGCGCGGGTAAGGCGCACATGCTTTCTAATCGCCGTGTCACCAGCGCCGACTTGGCAATCAAGACCACCACCAGACACGACGGGTGCCTCGAACTGACTGATCTGGTAGCCCTTGGGCAGGTCAGGGTAGAAATAATGCTTGCGGGCAAAAATCGAGCGTGGCGCAATAGTGGCACCAACGGCCAGACCGAACTTGATCGCACAAACCACCGCCTCGCGGTTGAGCACCGGGAGCACCCCGGGCAGAGCGATGTCCACCGCGCACGCCTGCACGTTGGGTGCGGCTCCGAACGCAATCGATGCCCCGGAAAAAATTTTTGACTGCGTCTGAAGTTGGGCATGCGTTTCAAGCCCGATGACAACTTCGTAGCCGTTGATGAGCATGCTCATGCCACACCTCCGGGCATACGCAGATGCCAGTCCGTCTGCTGCTGATACTGATGTGCGATACCCAGCATGCGTGCCTCGTCAAACCAGGGCCCAAGAATCTGCAGTCCGACCGGCAGGTTGCCTGCCCCGAAACCGCACGGAATCGATAGGCCGGGCAAGCCAGCCAGATTGGTTGATACCGTATAGATATCAGAGAGATACATCTGCACCGGGTCGTCCGTCTTGGCACCTATCGGGAACGCAACAAAGGGGCTGGTCGGCCCCATGATCACATCGCAATGAGCAAACGCATTGCGAAAATCTTCAGCAATCAGGCGACGCAGCTTCTGCGCCTTTAGATAGTAGGCATCGTAGTAGCCATGCGAAAGTACGTAGGTGCCCACCATGATGCGGCGCTTGACCTCGGCACCGAAACCTTGCGCCCGGGAACGCGAATACAGTTCGCCCAAATCGCGATACTCCGGTGCCCGGTAACCATAACGCACCCCGTCAAAACGGGATAGATTGGAACTGGCTTCCGCCGGGGCCACGACGTAGTAAGCCGGAACCGACAATTCAGAATTCGGCAGATCCACTTGCACCAACTCGGCACCGAGCGAGCGATAGACGTTCAGCGCTTCATCAATGGCAAAGCGCACCTCGTCATCCATGCCATCCGCGAAGAACTCCCGTGGCAGGCCGATGCGCAAGCCCTTGATCGAATAACCGAGTGCGCGCGTGTAGTCTTCGGCAGGGCGATCAAGCGACGTAGAGTCGCGCTGGTCAAAACCGGCGATGCCATTGAGCACCAAAGCACAATCTGCCGCACTTTTGGCCATTGGCCCGCCCTGATCGAGACTCGATGCATAAGCCACCATCCCATAGCGGGAGACGATGCCATAGGTCGGCTTGATTCCAGTGAGGCCACACATTGCGG
Source organism: Rhodocyclaceae bacterium (assembly GCA_016702335.1). Lineage (GTDB taxonomy): Bacteria > Pseudomonadota > Gammaproteobacteria > Burkholderiales > Rhodocyclaceae > JADJEF01. Next base: position 266,757 of record JADJEF010000003.1, on the reverse strand, counting down.
CCGGTTGCCGTATCGACCCCCCCGTGTCCGTGCCCAGAGCCACTGGTGCCAGTCGCGCTGCCACAGCGGCTGCGGAACCGCCGGACGAACCGCCGGGCACACGCGTGACATCCCACGGGTTTTTCGTTGGTCCAAAAAACGAGCTTTCCGTACTCGAGCCCATGGCAAACTCATCCATGTTGAGCTTACCCAGATTGACGATACCGGCGTTGCTCAGCTGCTCGACCACATGCGCGTCATAGGGGGCGACGAAATTCGAAAGCATGTTCGAACCGCAACTGGTCAGCATGCCCTTGGTGCAGAAAATGTCTTTGTACGCCAACGGAATTCCGACCAAGGGGCCCGCATTACCGCTGGCCAGTCGGGCGTCAGCCGCACGCGCTTGCGCCAGCGTCTTGTCAGGTTCAACGGTGATAAAAGCGTTAAAGGTCGGATTCAGACGCTCGATGCGCTCGAGAAAAAGGGTCGCCAGCTCTACGGCCGATAAGCGACGTTCCGTAAGCGCCCGTGAAATATCGCGCAAAGAGGCATTGATCAACTCATTCATATCGCACCTACTCGATAACCTTGGGCACGAGGTACAAACCCAGTTCCGTTTCAGGCGCAATGGCCTGAAACGCAGCACGATGATCCGTTTCACCGACAAAATCTGGCCGCAGACGCTGCACCAGTTCAACCGCATGCGTCATGGGCTCGATGCCAGTCGTGTCGACTGCCTGCAACTGCTCGACAAAGGCCAGAATTCCGTTGAGCTGAGTGACCGTTGCAGCGCCCTCGCTGGCGGACAGTTCCAGCCGGGCCAGTTTGGCGACCCGCTCCACGTCAGAGATAGTAAGAGACATTTTTATTAGAAGGCGCGGCACTAGAGGTTTGCGCCTGATTTTGCAAAGCGCGCTAGGTTATCATAGGGGGCTTTCTGTGGATGCTTGCACGGGTGCCCTGCCCACAAGCGTTCTTCACTTTATTAACTATCCCACTGGAAACACGATGTTCGGCTTTCTGCGCTCCTATTTTTCCAATGACTTGGCGATTGATCTCGGTACCGCCAACACTCTTATCTACATGCGCGGCAAGGGCGTCGTTCTCGACGAACCCTCTGTCGTCGCAATCCGTATCGAAGGTGGTCCAAACGCAAAAAAGACCATTCAAGCCGTCGGCAAAGAAGCCAAGACCATGATCGGGCGCAACCCGAAAGAGATCTCGGTCATTCGTCCGCTCAAAGATGGCGTGATTGCTGACTTCACGGTTACTGAGCAAATGCTCAAGCAATTCATCAAACGCGTTCATGAATCCCGGCTTTTCTCCCCAAGCCCGCGCATCATCATCTGCGTTCCCTCCGGATCAACCCAGGTCGAGCGTCGCGCAATTCGAGAATCCGCCCTCGGCGCGGGGGCTTCGCAGGTTTACCTGATTGAAGAACCGATGGCTGCAGCCATCGGTGCCGGCCTGCCGGTTTCGGATGCGACCGGCTCGATGGTGGTCGATATTGGCGGCGGCACCACCGAAGTGGGTGTCATCTCCCTGGGCGGCATGGTCTATGCCAACTCGGTGCGGGTCGGCGGCGACAAGTTTGACGAAGCCATCATCAGCTACATCAGCCGCAACTACGGCATGCAGATCGGCGACAACAGCGCTGAGAACATCAAGAAAAAAATCGGCTCGGCCTTCCCTGGCGCCGAAGTGCGTGAAATGGAAGTCTCGGGCATCAATCGTGCCGAGGGGATCCCGCGCAAATTTACCATCTCGTCGAACGAAGTTCTGGAGGCCCTCTCCGAGCCACTGAATCAGGTGGTCAAAGCGGTAAAAGACGCTCTCGAGAAGACGCCGCCGGAACTCGGTGCCGACATCGCCGAGCGCGGCTTGGTGCTCACCGGCGGCGGTGCGCTGCTGGCCGATCTGGATCGCCTTCTCACTGAGGAAACCGGTCTGCCGGTGATCGTCGCCGATGATCCGCTGACCTGTGTAGCCCGTGGATCGGGTATTGCGCTAGAGAAGATGGACAAACTCGGCAGTATCTTCGCCAACGAGTAACCCCCACTGTGGCTAATCTGTGCGACAGGTGTTGTACCTGTCGCACAAATTTTTCACGCCTGATCATCCCCAAGTCGCGGGGAGTCAAAGAAAGCAGACCCTGACGTGATGTCCGTTGCCGGCCATGAGCCGCCACCGTTTTTCAAGCGAGGCCCCGCGCCGGTTGCCCGTTTGGTGTTTTTTGTCACGCTATCGATCGTGCTCCTCGTCAGCGATGTGCGCCTCAAAGCCATGGAGCATGTTCGTCTGGCACTGACCACGGCCATCTGGCCGCTGCAACAAGTGGCCTACTCGCCAATCAATGTCGGCGAGACTGTCGCAAGTTACTTCACGCGCCTATCCACGATCTTGTCAGACAATCGCGAGTTACAAAAGCGTCAACTAAGCGATGCGAGCCGGCTCGTTCGCCAGAGCTATCTCGAAGATGAGAACAAGCGCTTGCGTGCACTTCTCGACATGCGCGATCGGCAACCCGTAGAAGGGCAAATCGCAGAAATCCTTTACTCTGCACGTGATCCGTTTTCACGCCGAGTGATCATCGACAAGGGGAGCCAGCAGGGCATTGAAAGTGGTCAGGCGGTCGTGGATGGCGTCGGCGTCATTGGTCAGGTCGTTCGTGTCTTTCCGCTCACCGCAGAAGTCGCGCTACTCACCGACAACGAGCAATCGATTCCGGTCAAAGTCGCACGCAATGGATTGCGCGCCGTGCTGGCCGGCGCGGGGCCTGGCGCCATGGAGTTGCACTTTCTCGCGTCCAATGCCGAAATCGAGGCCGGCGATACCTTGGTCACCTCCGGACTCGACGGTATCTTCCTGCCTGGTCTGCCAGTCGCGACGGTGAGCAAGATTGATCGGGATAGCTCATTTGCCTTCGCGCGCATCTTGTGCACCCCGCTCGGGGGCGTGGAAAAGCACGGACTGGTCTTGGTACTAAGCTCGCGCGCCGAGCAACCGGAACGGCCACCCGAGCTTGATAAAGCCAAGACGAAGTCTCAAAGCCCCTCGCGCGTGCGCGCCTCACGGAAGCCCTGACATGGCCGGATCGCAACCTACCCACTCCTCACGCCGCATCCTGCGACCCGCAAACCCGGCATTCATTGTTCTCACCTTGTTCCTCGCCTTTTGCATGAATCTCATTCCCTTTGGCCAAGTGCCTGGGATACCGGACTGGGTGGCAATCACCCTGGCGTTCTGGTCCGTTCACCAGCCACTGCGCATAGGCATGGGCGCGGCCTTTATCGTAGGCGTCGCTATCGACGTTGCCAGCGGCGGCCTGCTCGGCCAGCATGCGCTCGCCTATGTGCTGCTGAGTTACGGTGCCAGCAGCCTGTCACGCCGAATACTGTGGTTTCCGCTGGCGCAACAGACACTGCACGTGCTGCCCATGATGCTTGCCACACAACTGGTGCTGTGGTTGGTCGCAGCCATGGCGGGTCGCGACAACCCCTCAATTTGGTGGTTGCTAACCTCATTCACCTCGACCCTGCTCTGGTCGCCCGCCCATTTCGTGCTGCTGGCACCGCAGTATCAGCCCGAAAGCAAAGACGTTCATCGTCCCATATAGGTCAGGCTAGCGTCGTCGGCTTATGGAGTTTCGCAATCCTCAGGAATCGCTCGAACAATTCCGCCAGCGACTGACGGTTGCGGGCGGTATTGTGCTGGTGGCATTTGCCGTACTTCTGGCACGCTTTGTCTGGCTGCAGATCGTTCAGTACGACTACTTCACGACGCGCGCAGAAGAAAATCGAATCACTCTGGTTCCAGTGACGCCAAACCGTGGCCTGATCGTTGACCGCAACGGCAAGGTGCTCGCACGCAACTATGCCGGCTTCACGCTCGAGATAACGCCTTCGCGCGTGCCCAATCTGGAGTTGACTATCGATGAACTGGCAGAGGTGCTCGAAATCCAGCCCAAGGACAGGAAGCGCTTCAAGAAATTGCGTGAAGAAAACAAAAACTTCGAATCCATCCCGATCCGCACCCGCCTCTCTGATGAAGAAGTTGCCCGCTTCATCGCGCGCCGCTATCGCTTCCCAGGGGTAGAGGTAAAAGCGCGATTATTTCGACAGTACCCGGAAGGTGAGTTCGCTTCACACCTGCTCGGCTACATCGGGCGCTTATCGGAGCGTGACGAAGTCAAAGTCGAAGAAGCCGGCTTCACTGCCAATTACCGTGGCACCGAACACTTTGGTAAAGCCGGTCTCGAGCAGCGTTATGAATTCGAACTTCACGGCACCAGCGGCTTCGAGCAGGTGGAGGTCAATGCGGGAGGGCATGCAGTGCGTACTCTGGCCAGCACTGCGCCCACGCCAGGCAACAACCTGACGCTGACCGTTGATGCCGAATTGCAAAAAATTGCCGAGCAGGCCTTCGGTGCCCGTCGGGGCGCTCTGGTAGCAATCGATCCATCCACCGGCGGCATCCTGGCCTTGGTCTCGATGCCAACGTACGACCCCAATCTTTTTGTCGATGGCATTGATACGCAAAGCTGGATGGACCTTAATGAATCCGACCAGAAGCCGATGATCAACCGCGCCCTGAACAGCGCCAACCCACCCGGCTCGACGTTCAAACCCTTCATGGCCCTTGCCGCCCTGACCTACGGTAAGCGCACGCCCAATCAGGCCATTGCCGACGGTGGCGGGTTCAATTTCGGTGGGCACTTTTTCCGTGACGACAAAAAAGGCGGTCACGGCTCGGTGGATATGTACAAATCCATTGTCGTCTCGTGCAACACCTATTACTACACACTCGCCAACGACATGGGCATCGATAACATCTCCCGCTTCATGGGCGACATTGGCCTGGGCAAACGCACCGGCGTAGATATCGATGGCGAATCGGAAGGCGTGCTGCCTTCGCAGGAATGGAAGAAAAAGCGCTTCAAGCGCCCGGAGCAACAAAAGTGGTATGCCGGCGAGACCATTTCCATCGGTATCGGGCAGGGCTACAACGCTTACACGCCTATTCAGCTCGCGCTGGCCACCGCCACGCTGGCGAACAACGGCGTGATGTTCAAGCCGCACCTGGTGAACTACATTACCGATGCACGCAGCGGCGAGCGCAAGATGATCGAGCCACAGCCGATCAAGGCAATTTCGTGGAAGCAGGAGCATGTGGACGTCATAAAGAACGCCATGGTCGGCGTGATCAAGGAAGGTACCGGCGCACGCGCCTTTGCCGGTGCCACCTATAGTGCCGGGGGCAAGACGGGTACGGCGCAAGTGTTTTCGCTCAAAGGTGCGGACGTCAAAACGGCCCATCTGGATGAAAAATTTCGCGATCACGCCTTGTTTATTGCCTTTGCGCCCGCCGAAAAACCCAAAATCGCGCTGGCCGTGCTGGTAGAGAACGCCGGCTTCGGCGCCCAGTCGGCCGCCCCCATCGCTCGCCAGGTCATTGACTATCACTTACTGGGCAAGCGCCCGAATGCGCCCGCCCCCACCGACGAGGAAGCAGAGGACTCGCTGCCATGATCCGCCAACTCTGGGCTCGCTTTATCGACCCGATCGACGCCTCGCTCATGACCATCACCGGCTTACTCGCCTTGCTGGCTCTGGGCATGATGGCCAGTGCCTCCCCTGAGCGCATGAATACACAGTTGCTCAACATCTCGGTAGCACTCGCTGCGATGTGGGTGCTGGCCAATATTCCCCCACAGCGGCTGATGCAGCTTGCCTTGCCCATCTACCTGCTCGGCGTATTTCTGCTGATTGCGACCGCACTGTTTGGTGATATTGCCAAGGGTGCCCGACGCTGGCTCGACCTGGGCTTCATTCGCGTTCAGCCCTCCGAGTTGTTGAAGCTGGGCATGCCCATGCTGCTGGCCTGGTACTTCGACAAGCGCGAGACTCTGTTACGCCCTGTCGACTGGTTTCTCGCGGTGATCCTGCTGGTCGTACCCGTGGGACTGATCATGCGCCAGCCTGACCTGGGCACCTCGCTGCTGGTACTGTCGTCCGGGTGCTATGTAATCTTCTTTGCGGGCCTGCCGTGGAAAGTGATTTTTGGACTGCTGGCCGCAAGCATTGCGGCGCTACCGCTGGCCTGGGGCTTATTACACGACTATCAGCGTGATCGCGTGCTAACCATGCTTGACCCGGAAAAAGATCCGCTGGGCAAGGGCTTTCACATCATTCAGTCAACGATCGCCATCGGCTCAGGCGGCCTCTTTGGCAAAGGCTGGGGCAATGGTACGCAAACCCAGTTGGATTTCCTGCCCGAGCGCCATACCGACTTCATCTTTGCCGTATTTGGCGAAGAGTTTGGGCTGTTCGGCAACATCGTGCTGCTGGTTCTTTACACGATGCTGATCGCCCGCGGGCTCATGATCGCCGCCAATGGCGCCACCGTCTTTGCCCGTCTTCTTGCCGGCGCGATCACGCTGATCTTTTTTACCTACGCCTTTGTCAATATGGGCATGGTGTCGGGCATCTTGCCGGTGGTGGGCGTGCCCCTGCCCTTGGTCAGTTACGGCGGTACGGCCTTGGTCACACTGTTTTGCGCCATCGGCATGCTGATGTCGATCCAGAACAATCGCTTGCTGGTACAGAAATGACTCGCTCCTCCCTGCCCCTTGCCCTCATCACCAGCGCGAGTCTGGCTGGTTGCGCCCTGTTGTCGAGTGAACCATCGCCCTCGGGTGACGATGCCGAGAAAATCGCCGTCTCGCCAGCGCCGACTTCCCGATTTTCGGCCAAACCTGGCGCTGGCGTGGTTCAAAAACGCGGGGGCGGCTACTACCTGGACGATGGCCCCGGTGATAGCGCGCCGCCTGATCTCGACCGTATCCCCGATGCCCAGCCAATAAACGAACCCGCGCACCGCTTCGCCAACAAACCCTATAACGTCTTTGGCCGCGACTACGTGCCACTCCCACCGACGGCCGACTACAAAGCCCGCGGCATTGCCAGCTGGTACGGACGCAAGTTCCATGGCCAGAAAACTTCTTCGGGCGAACCCTACGACATGTACGGCATGACCGCCGCCCACCCGACGCTGCCCATTCCCTCCTATGTGCGAGTGACCAATCCGGCCAACGGTCGCGCTGTGGTATTGCGCGTCAATGATCGCGGCCCGTTTCATTCCGACCGGCTGATCGACCTGTCCTACACCGCCGCCTGGAAGCTGGGCTACATCAACGAGGGCAGCACGCTGGTCGAGGTCGAGCGCCTCCGCGCGGGCTCATCTGCCACTGTGGCGACCAAGCCTGACAACGTGCCCCCTGTTACAGTCGCCGCCGCCAATCCGGCCCCTATCCCGACCCCTATCCCGACCCAGCGTGACGAAAGCGGCACCTACCTGCAACTCGGTGCCTTCAGCAACCGTGAAAACGCCGAATCCTTCCTCGCCCATGTGGCACGTGAGCTTGCGCGTGAAGCGGTGCCCGGCAGCGCCACCGAAGGGCTGGAGAGCAAGCTGCTGATTCGCAGTTCGGGCATCTGGCATCGGGTGCACCTTGGACCGTGGGCCAGTGCCGATGCCGCCCGCGCGGCATCCGCAATCCTGCAGCGCGTTGCCGGTACGCCACCCGTTGTCATCAACCGCTAGCCACGTTCACCCGCTCTCTATAATTCTCCCCGTCGTTCCGTTTCTTTTGGTGCTCCTGATCATGTCGCGTCGCTTTACCGTATTTTCCCGGCTCTTTCTTTGTGTTTCATTCCTGACCGCCTCACTGAGTGCAAGCGCTCAGGTGGCCTCGCTGCCGGTACCCGAACTCACCGCCAAAGCCTGGATCGTGATGGACTACGCCAGTGGTCAGGTGCTCGCCGCCAAAGACCCCGACGTCCGGCGTGAACCGGCCTCGCTGACCAAAATCATGACCACCTATCTGGCCGCCTCGGCCCTGCGTGATCGCGTGCTGACACCGCAGCAAGTGGTCACCATCTCCGAGCGCGCCTGGCGCACCATGGGTTCCCGCTCTTTTTTGCAGGTCGGCACGCGCATCGACATCGACACCCTGCTCAAGGGCATGATTGTGCAGTCCGGCAATGACGCTGCCGTCGCCCTGGCGGAAGCGGTCAGCGGTTCGGAAGAGGCATTTGCCGTACGCATGAATCAGGTAGCCGCCGAGCTGGGTCTAAACGATACCCATTTCCTGAATTCCAGCGGCTTTTTTGATAGCGCCGAAGCCCGCCATTATTCGACCCCGCGCGACATGGCGCGTCTGGCGCAAGCGCTGATGCGTGACCACCCCGAAGTGCATGCCGTCCATGCGATCAAGGAATTCACCCATGACAAGATCCGCCAGCAGAACCGCAATCGCCTGCTCTGGATCGACCCCAGCGTCGACGGCCTGAAGACCGGGCACTCGGAAAACGCCGGCTATTGCCTCGTTGCCACCGCTCAGCGCAATGGCCAGCGTCTGATCACGGTGGTCATGGGCACTGCCAATGACGCCACGCGCACTGAAGAAACCCTCAAGCTGCTGAACTGGGCATATCAGTCACACGATCACCTGCAGCTCTATGCCAAAGATCAGGTCGTTACGCGGTTGAACGTATTCAAGGGCGCTGCCAATGTCGTGCCCGCCGGTTTTGCTCAAGCGCTGGTTCTGCCCGTGCCCAAAGTACGTAACGGCAACCCGACGGTGAGCTTCCTGCGCGAACCCCGCCTGATTGCGCCGCTAGCCAAAGGCACCAAGCTGGGCACGATGACCGTGCTGCTTGACGGCAAGCCCATGGCTGACTATCCGGTGGTGGCGCTGGCAGAGGTTCCCGCCGGGGGTGTTTTCTCCCGCGCCATCGACACCGTCAAACTGTGGTTTCAGTAAGCACCGATGAGCGATAGCCTGCTCGAGTTCCCCTGTCAGTTTCCGATCAAGATCATGGGCTTGGCGACCGATGGATTTGCCCAGACCATCGCCACACTGGTGGCCAGCCACGCGCCTGGCTTCGATGCGGCCAGCATGGAAATGCGCCCGTCGTCCGGCGGCAAGTATCTCGCGCTGACCTGCACCATCAATGCGACCTCGCAGGTGCAGCTCGATACCCTCTACCGCGCGCTTTCCTCGCACCCGATGGTCAAGGTCGTGCTTTGAGCGCTCGGCCGCCGATTCAGATCAAGGCCTTGGGCCAGGTGGCCTACGAACCCACCTTTACCGCCATGCAGGCCTTCACCATCAGCCGCAGCGGCGAAGCGCCCGATGAAATCTGGTTGTGCGAGCATGCGCCGGTATTTACTCAGGGGCTGTCGGGCAAAGCCGAGCATGTGCTGGCCGATGTCGGCATCCCTGTCGTGCCGGTCGACCGCGGCGGACAGGTGACTTACCATGGCCCTGGCCAGGTCGTCGCGTATCTGATGCTGGATCTGCGCCGGCGCGAGTTGAAGGTACGTGAGTTTGTCTGGCGCATCGAGCAGGCGCTGATTGATCTGCTCGCCGACTATGGCGTCGCCGCTGACCGGCGCGCAGGCGCCCCGGGCGTCTATGTCGGTGGCGCAAAGATTGCCGCGCTCGGTCTGCGCATCAAGAACGGCTGCAGCTATCATGGTCTGTCACTGAATGTAGCCATGGACTTGTCACCCTACCGGGCCATCAACCCCTGCGGCTATGCCGGTATGGCCGTCACCCAGCTTAGCGAACTGACGACTGAACGCGACACGGAAAAGGTGGGACGGGCGCTGTGCGTCCATTTGGAAAGATTGCTGACATGAACGAGAAACAAAAAGGCCAGGCCAAAACCGCACGCATTCCGATCAAGATCGTGCCTGTCTCAGAACGTGGTGCCGCGCTGAAAAAGCCGGACTGGATTCGCGTCAAGGCCGCGAGTTCGTCGTCGCGCTTTGGCGAGATCAAAAGCATTCTGCGCGAGCACAAGCTCCATACCGTGTGCGAGGAAGCGACCTGCCCGAACATTGGCGAGTGCTTCGGCAAGGGCACCGCAACCTTTATGATTCTGGGCGATCTGTGCACCCGGCGCTGCCCGTTTTGCGATGTGGGCCACGGCAAGCCACTGCCGCCCGATGTCAATGAACCCGAAAATCTGGCCAAGACCATTGCCGCGCTCAAGCTGCGCTACGTGGTGATCACCAGCGTGGACCGGGACGACCTCAAAGATGGCGGTGCCCAGCATTTCGTCGACTGCATCCGCAAGGTGCGCGAACTCTCGCCCCAGACCACCATTGAAGTACTGGTGCCGGATTTCCGCGGTCGCCTCGACATTGCGCTGGATGTCTTCTCCCAGGCGTCGCCCGATGTCATGAATCACAACATGGAAACCGTGCCTCGCCTGTACAAGCAGGCGCGCCCGGGGGCTGACTACGCCCATTCGCTGCAGCTACTGCGGCAATTCAAGGCGCGGCACCCTCAGGTCACGACCAAATCCGGCCTCATGGTCGGTCTGGGCGAAACGGATGAAGAAATTCTTGAAGTGATGCGCGACCTGCGTGCCCACGACGTGGAAATGCTTACCATCGGCCAGTACCTTGCGCCCTCGGGACATCATCTGCCGGTGACGCGCTACGTACATCCTGATGTTTTTAAAATGTTTTCTCGCGAAGCCGAGATCATGGGCTTTGCCCATGCCGCCAGCGCTCCCATGGTGCGCTCCAGCTACCACGCCGATCAACAAGCCGCCCATGCACTCGCCTGAGTGGGTTAGACTTGCTTCGTTGGCCCACTATAACTAACTACACGACGACGGGACGGGATCATGAAAGTCGACATGCGCACCATCTATCGCTTCACGCCCTTCGACTACCAGGGCGAGCTTCCGACCGGGGGCGATGTGTATTACGAATGCACGTGTGGTGGCATCGTGAATTCCGTCAGCTTCATCAAGGCGAGTTGCGACTGCGGCAACATCACCGGCGGCGGCGGCAGCAGCAAAGTGACCGACCCCAGCAAGGTCAAGCCGCTGCGCGGCAAGCTGCGCTAGGTTTTCCTCCTTCGTTCCGCAAGTCGGCGCTGGCGAGACGGCGCTGTGTGGTGCTTTTCGGCGTTTATTGCCTGATGACCTCTCCGTGCAACTAAACCCCGCCCAACGCGAAGCCGTCGACTACATGGATGGCCCTTTACTGGTGCTCGCCGGTGCCGGCTCGGGCAAAACCGGTGTCATCACCCAGAAGATCGGCAGCCTGATCCGCCAGTCCGGTATCGCGCCTCACCGTATTGCCGCGATCACCTTCACCAATAAAGCCGCCAAAGAAATGCACGAGCGTGTCGGGCGGCTCATCGGCAGTGGTGCTGATGGGCTGATCATCAGCACCTTTCACTCGCTGGGCGTACGCATCCTGCGCCAGGAGGGTCGGGCCCTCGGGCTCAAGGCCGGCTTCTCGATTTTTGATGCCGGGGATGCGCTCGCGCTCTGTCAGGAGCGCGCCGGCAATATCGATAAGGCGCGCATGCGCCAACTGCAATCGCGCATCTCGCTGTGGAAGAACAGCATGCTCGATGCCGAGCAGGCCATGGCGGCCGCGCAAGATGATACCGACCGCGCCGCAGCGGCCTTGTACGTCGAGTATGAGCGCAGTCTGCGCGCCTATCAGGCAGTCGATTTCGACGATCTGATCCGGCTACCGGTGCAACTCTTCGAGCAACACGAAGAAATCGCCCAAAAGTGGCGCAGCCGCATCTGGCACCTGCTGGTGGACGAGTATCAGGACACCAACAAATGTCAGTACCGCCTGATGCGTCTGCTCACCGACGGGCGCGAATCTCTCACCGCTGTGGGTGACGACGACCAGTCGATCTACGCCTGGCGCGGGGCGAGCGCCGACAACCTGCACGCACTCAAGACCGACTACCCGCGGCTCAAAGTGATCAAGCTGGAGCAGAACTATCGCTCCACCGGGCAGATTCTCGGCGCGGCCAATGCCCTGATCGCGCACAACCCCAAGCTGTTCGACAAACGCCTGTGGTCCGAGATCGGCAATGGCGCACCGATACGCATCCAGACCTGTCGCAACGACGAAGAAGAGGCCAACTGGGTGGCGGCGCAGCTCTCGGCGCACCGCTTCTCGCATCGCACCAAGTATTCCGACTACGCCATCCTGTACCGCAGCAACCATCAGGCACGGCTGATCGAGCAACAGTTGCGGGCGCAGAAAATCCCCTATGTCATATCCGGTGGACAGTCCTTTTTCGACAAGAGCGAGATCAAGGACATCCTTGCCTATCTGCGCCTGCTGGCCAACGAAAACGACGACCCGGCCTTCATCCGTGCCGTCACCACGCCCAAGCGCGGCATTGGCAGCACCACGCTCGAAGCACTCGGTCGCGCCGCTGCCCAGCGCCACAAGGGCCTGTTCGAAACCATATTCATTCCCGAGCTTGGTGGCGAGCTGACGCTCAAGCAGCATCAGTCATTGCGCCAGTTCGCCGACTTTATCCGGCGCATCGCCTGGCGCGCCGAGAAAGAACCCGCCGGCGAAGTGCTCGACGACATGCTGCGCGCCATCGGCTACGAAGCCTCGCTGTTTTCGACTCTCGAACCGCGCGAGGCCGAATCACGCTGGAGCAATGTGCTCGACTTCACTGGCTGGGTAGCGAAAAAAGGTCAGGAGGAAGGCAAGACGCTGCTTGAGCTCGCACAGTCGATTGCCCTGATCACCATGCTGGAAAAAGGCGAAGAGAGCCACGACGCGGTGCAACTTGCGACATTGCATGCCTCGAAGGGCCTGGAATTCCGTCACGTCTTTCTTGTTGGCGTGGAAGAAGGTCTGCTGCCACATCGTGATTCACTCGAATCGCCCAAACTCGAAGAAGAACGCCGCCTGATGTATGTCGGCATTACCCGGGCACAAGCCAGCCTGACCGTGAGCTGGTGCGAGAAGCGCCGCCAGGGCCGCGAATGGATGCCGCGGGAAGCCTCGCGCTTCATCACCGAAATGGGGGCTCAGGTCAAAACCGGGGCCGAGCAGCGCAACGCCGTACCCGACCAGGCCGAAGCGCGCAATCGCGCCCGGGAATTACTGGCTCGCTTCAAGACGCCGGCGGGGGCCACCAAACCGTAAACGCACAACGGGGAGCCTGGCTCCCCGTTGTGCGTCTAAATTGCGCTTAGCTTACTTGGGCTCGGCAAACTTACCGCCCGACTTGTTGGCGATGTAGGCGATGGCCCGGCCCAGTTCAAGGTCGGAAGCGTCAGAGCCGCCTTTCGGGGGCATCGCATTCTTGCCCGCAATGGCGGACTTGAGCAGCCCCTCGGCACCCAACGCCAAGCGGGGTGCCCAGGCGGCGTTATCGCCGAGCTTGGGTGCGCCAGCGGCACCCGTACCATGGCACGCCGCGCATGCCACGTTGTACAACGCCTCGCCAGTACGCGGCTGCCCGCCGCCGGCCGGCGCGCCAGAAAGCCTGACCTTGGCGACGGGAACGATACGGGCATTCGCCGCCTCTTCACTCATCGCATTGTCAGCGGCCATTGCCAAAGAACCGCCCGCCACCATACCCACCAACGTCACCACAAACTTTCCAAACATAAGTATTCCTTTTCTCGCAAAGTGACCAGAAGTTGCGCTTGATTATAGCCAATCGCGCTACCCCAACCTGTAAAATGCGCCGCTTGTTGTCACAGACAACGCGCGCGTAGCTCAATGGATAGAGTACTGGCCTCCGAAGCCAGGGGTTGTGGGTTCGATCCCCGCCGCGCGCACCAAAGCCTTGCCTGGCAAGGCTTATGGTGGAGTTCAATTGTGCGTTCCTTGCCATAAACACTGCCGCTAGCTTGAGGGCCAGTAGTCATTTTTCGCGCCCGCAAGGCTGGCCACAGATGGAGGAATTTGAAGTGGCCGCCGGGGTGCAGCAGCCGGTCACTAACCGCCGTCCCACCAGCGCCGACTTACCGCATGCATCCGTCATTGCCACTACGTATAAGCCCGCTGCGGGACGCTGGCTGTCGCCCCGCTCATTGTCGCTGAACGGCGCGAATCTGAGTGTCGCTTTCACTGGCAGTAAACTCTGAGGCCAGCAGCGGACGATTTCCAGCGAAGTGCTATTTGAATGAGTTTGCAGCCAGAGACTCGACCGATCCCAGCGGACAGCTCAAGCCTCGTGCATGTGTATGGGAATCCGCCGGGGACCGAACGGTGCGCCCAGTGTCCCTGATGCGTCAAAGCGACCGGCCATCGTACTGCCACAATTAGGGCAGGTGCCCTGCGCGGTGAGGTCGTAATGCCGGATGTCATACCAGTCGCGCACTACCGTGGCGTGCCGGCAGTGCGGGCAGCACGTGGTGCCCCCTTCGCGGTCATGCACGTTGCCTGTGTAGACATGATGCAGCCCGGCCTCCAGGGCGATGCGCCGGGCACGGGTGAGCGTGGCGGGGGGCGTGGCCGGAATCTCGGGCATTTTCCAGTCCGGGTGAAAGGCGGTGAAGTGCACCGGTACCTCAGGCCCAAGCTCCCGAGCCACCCAGGCGGAGAGCGCACGCAGTTCGCCATCGCTGTCGTTGTGCCCGGGAATCAGCAGGGTGGTGATCTCCAGCCAGCAGTTGGTCTCGTGGTGAATCATGCACAGGGTGTCGAGCACGGGTTGCAGATGCGCGCCACACAGCGTGCGGTAGAAGTCCTCGGTGAAGCCCTTGAGGTCGACATTGGTCGCATCCATCCTGGCGTAAAACTCGCGTGCCGGCTCCAGATGCATGTAGCCGGCCGTGACCGCCACGGTCTTCACGCCCAGCGCGTGGCAGGCATCGGCGGTATCCATGGCGTACTCGGCAAAGATCACCGGGTCGTTGTAGGTAAAGGCCACGCTTTTGGCCTGATGGGCCACCGCCGCGCGGGCAATCGCACCGGGGGTGGCGTCGTCCATCAGGCGATCCATGTCACGCGACTTGGAGATGTCCCAGTTCTGGCAGAACTTGCACGCCAGATTGCAGCCGGCGGTACCGAAAGACAGCACGCTGGAACCGGGATAGAAATGGTTGAGCGGCTTTTTCTCGATCGGGTCGATGCAAAAGCCTGAACTGCGCCCGTAGGTGGTCAGGACCAGTTCGCCACTTTTCATCGCCCGGACAAAGCAGGCGGCACGCTGCCCTTCGTGCAGTTTGCATTCGCGCGGGCACAGGTCACACTGAATGCGTTCCGCGTCGAGCCGGTGCCACCAGCGCGCCGGCGTGCCGGTGATGGCCTCGGGCTGGGCGTTTTCTACTCTTTCCATTTCTGCACCTCGTAGCGAAACAGGCGGAAATCATCGGACCACGCATCGGCAGGGAAGCCGGCTTTTTGCTTCAGGTGCGCCAGAAATTCGGCGGGTTCCGGCAACTGCTCCCACACCTGCGGCAGGAAGGTGGCGCGCTGCAGCCCGGCCACCAGAATCACGCCGTCGAGGCCCGGCCGCAGTTGCCGAAGGGCATCGGCCTCGCCGGCAACGTGCAGTGCTGTCGGTGGCGATAGCAGCGACACCTCGACCCGCACGCGTGGCCATTCCGCCCTGGTGAGCGCAGGGAAGCGCGGATCGCGCAGGGCGGCCGCCACGGCATTGGCCTGCACGTCCTCGGCCAATGAACGGCGCGGCTCAAGGGTGCCGATGCAACCGCGCAACATTCCGTCAAGCGTCAGGGTAACGAAGGTGGCGGCTGGCGCCGCCAGTGCGCGCAGTGCCGTGGGTTCGGTTGTGACCACCTCGCCCGCTCCGGCGGCCGCGGTGGCACCGAGTTGCTCGCTGATCGCCTGACGCGCCAGGCGCAACAGGGCCTGCCCGAGCGCAGCCTTTCCCGCGTCCGGCTCGTACAGGGCAAACGCCGCATAGCCCACGACACGGTCCTTGTCACCAGCGGTGTCACCGGAATTGCAGTGTGCCAGGCACTCGATGCTGAGGCCGTGGTGGCTTGCCGCATGCAGCAAGCCGTTGATAGGCAAAGCGCCGCAGGCCTGTTCATGGCTGCTGAGGTCGCGCCGGTGCAATATGCGCTCGATGGTCGCAGCGTCACGCTGCTCCGCATCTCGGTACTCGTGATAGTGCGAGAGGTCGGAACTGACGACGATGAGCGTCTCCGGCCCACCCCAGAGCGCTTCGATGACCTCTGTCACCTCGGCAGGGGTGGCATCACCGACGGCCAGCGGCACCAAGGTGAACGCTCCGAGCACCGACTGCAGGAAGGGCAGTTGCACCTCAAGGGAATGTTCCTGTGCATGGGCAAGGTCGCTGACCACAACCTGCGGCAGCTCCGCCAGCGATGTGATGGCCGCATGATCAAGGGGAACCCGGCCCAGCGGCGTGGCGAAGGCATCACTGGTGGGCACCGCGATCCCCCTGATTGCGACGCGGTGGGCGGGGCCCAACAAGACCACGCGGCGAACGCCTCCCGAATGCGCCCGCAGACGCGCAAAAGCGGCCGCCGCCGTGGTACCCGAATAGGCGTAACCGGCATGCGGCACGATGAGCGCCTTCAGCGAGGGGCCGTTAGATGGCGCATCGGTAGCGCTGCCCAGGCAGCGCGCTAGTTCGTCACGCAGCATCTCCGTGTTGCCGGGGTAGAACATTCCGGCCACGGCGGGCGGGCGAACAAGACTTGGAGTCAGCATGACGACACCTCTCGATTGTTGGATGAAGCATGGCGTCACGCGCCACGGGCGACTAGAAACCCTGCTCCCCCGCCGCCCCTGCCGCTGCGCCATCACTCACGCTCGTCAGTCTAATGAAGCAATTGCTCCCGTAAATACGGCAGCAACGGTATTTGCGTGATCGGGTCGATTCGGAAGTCGGCGCTGGTGGTACGGCGATAGCCGTGGTACGCGCCAGCAAACGCGACTGCGCGGCCCCCTGCGACTGTCCGGTAAGATAGGCGCATGGGCTTTGCAAGCATCTCAAGACGGGGGCCCGCATTCTTTGCTTGGTTACTCACTTTGACAAGTTCGACTGCGTTGGAACAAGGTCTTGCCGCCCGGTCACGCACGCGCTGTCAGGTAGCAAGCCACTGAGCACACTGCCGGGGAACCCCTTATCGTGACTTTTCCGCATTGGTTGGTCGGCATGCTTCTGGGCCTGCTGCTGGGGGTAAGCGTCGATCACGATCTGTGGGCTATCGGGGCACTCGTCGGCGGACTGGTGGGTCGTCACCTTGGAAAACGTCCTGCACACGCAGACGCTGATCAGCCCGTGCTGGAGCGCCTGAGCGCACTCGAAAACCAGGTGGCCATGCTGCGTGCCACCGTCGCCACCTTGCAGCCCGGTGCGTTGCCCAGCGATGCGCCGTCACCAACCGACGTGCCACCAACCAACGTCACCGCGTCAAGCCTGGCACCGCTTATTGCCGTCGCGCCTGACAACGAGCCCGCGACCGCAGTAGCGCCACTGCCCGAACCTGCCGGCACCGATCGGAGGGCACAGGAGCCCGCTGCGCTGCCACTCGGCACCCCTCAGACCCCGGCCAGCGGCACCACATTGCCGGACGCTGCGATTCATGCAACGGCATGGTGGGCGCGGTTTTGGTTGGGCAACCCGCTGGCCAAGATCGGCGTCATCCTGCTGTTTTTCGGGGTAGCCTCGGGGCTGAAACTGGTGGTCGAGTTTGGCTTTTTCCCGGTGTCGGTGCGCCTGGGCATCGCCGCGCTTGCCGGCGTTGCGCTCATTGTCTTTGGCTGGCGCAAGGCACACAGCGCGGATAGCGATACCCACCGCACCTTTGCGCTGGCCATACAAGGCGGCGGCATCGCCCTGCTCTATCTGGTGGTGTACTTCATGCTGGGTCGCTACGCGTTCATCAGTCAAACCATGGCCTTTGCCTTGTTCGCGCTGCTGGGCGTGATCTGCGTTGCGCTGGCGGCAAAGCAAGAGGGGCCGGCGCTCGCGGTATTGGGTTTGTCCGGCGCCTTCCTTGCGCCCGTGCTGGCGGGCGGCAATGCCGACACGCCGCTGCCCCTGTTCAGCTATTTCGCCTTGCTCAATGCCTTCATTCTGATCGTCGATTGGCGCAAGTCGTGGCGGGTGCTGAATATCGCCGGCTTCGTGTTTACCCTGGTCATCGGCATGACCTGGGGCCTGCACAGCTACGAAAACCGCCACTACGCGATCACCCAGGCGTTCCTGATTTTGTTCCTCGTGACCTACTCGGCCATGCCGGTGCTGACGGCACTGCTCAAAGCCCCGGGATTCAAGGGCTGGCAGGACGGCATGCTGCTATTTGGTACGCCGCTGTCCGGTGCCTACCTGCAGTCACGGCTGATGGTTGATGTCGACTACGGTAATGCCTGGAGCGCACTCACTGCCGCCGTCTGGTACTGCGGCCTGTGGCTAGTCCTGCAGCGCCGTCTGGAACCCGGAAACGAGATTCTGGAACGCAGCCAATTGGGGCTGGCGATAGTCTTTCTGACCATCGCCGTACCCCTGGCCTTTGACAACCAGGTGACCTCAGCCTTCTGGGCGCTGGAAGGGGCGGCCGTGCTCTGGTATGGCATGCGCACGCAGCGGCTCTTGCCGCAAATCACGGCGTTGTTGATGCAGCTGGCTTCGGGGTTCGCCTTTCTGCTGGCGTGGCCCACTCTGGGCGAGGCGCTCCCGATACTCAACGACAAGGTACTCGGCGGCCTGTTGATCGCCGGCGCGGGGCTGGTGTCGGCGCGCCTGCTGCGCGGCGCGGCCGACGCACCCCGCCTGCCCCCGCTGCTTCCGTTTGTGTGGGCCTTGATCTGGTGGTTCGGCGTGGGTCTGGATGAAATTGAGCGCATCGTTCCGGCCCCGTTTGAGGCCACCTGTGCGGTTTTGCTGGTCATGGCCACCGTGGTCGCGCTGGAGGGTCTGGCGGGCTGGTGGTCGTGGCCACAGATACGGATGACGTCGCTCTTGCTGCTGGCCGCGCTTGGGCTCGCCAGTGTGCACGGGCTCACCCAGGATGGGCACCCCATCCCCGGTCTGATGGCCCTTGTTTTCCCGGCCGCCTTCGCCCTGAATCTTTCCTTGTTGCGTCACCATGAACGCCAGGGGCTGGTTCCCCTGGAAGCCTTACGCCACCTGAGCGTACTCTGGCTGGCATTGCTCGTCGTACCCGCCGAGCTTGCCTGGCAAGTCGATGCCGGCCTGAGCAACGCCGCACTCTGGCCTTTCGTCATCTGGGCGCTATGCCTCGCCAGCGGTCTGGGCATTTTGCTCTGCGGGCAGGCCCGCAGTCTGTGGCCGTTTGCGCGCACCGAGGCGCGCTACCTGCCATTAGGCGGGACCTTTCCCTTTGTGCTCCTGGCCATGGTGTTGCCCGTGGCCTGCTTCCGCCTTTCCGGGTCCGAAAGCCCGCTGCCCTACCTGCCCGTACTCAGCGCCTTCGATCTCACCCAGTGGCTTGCCCTGTGGGCCATGTGGCGCTTTGCCGGCCGGCTGGATGACGCGCAGCGGGTGCTGGGCGAAAAGCTCGTTCTGGCGCTGGCCTTCATCTGGTTCTCGACCCTGGCCGCGCGCATCACCCACGCCTGGGGCGGTGTGCCGTTCGAGCTGCACGCCATGGCGAAATCAACCGTGTTCCAGATGCTCCTGACGCTGTGCTGGACCATCACCTCAATCATGACCATGATCATCGCCTCGCGCCGCGCCAAGCGCGAAGTCTGGTTTGCCGGCTTTGCCTTGCTCGGTGTCGTGGGTGCCAAGCTGTTGCTGATCGACGCGGCGGGGCGCGGTACGCTGCAGTGGACCGGAACGCTGATCGGAGTCGCCGTACTTGTACTGGCCGCCAGCTATTTCGCGCCGCTGCCGCCACGGGAAAAGCCCACGGACGCGGCATCCACATGACCCTACCCAGCCAACGCCAGCGCGAAGTCCGGCGTCTGCGCAGCGAACGGTTGGCCAATGCTTCCCTCGCCTGAAGATGCGACTCATCCCGTACTTCGCACGCAACCCGCTTGAGGGCCAAAGAGAAACCGCCACCGGCCTGCTTTTATTCTTGCTGTGCAGCCTGCCGTTTTTCGTGCCGATACACCTGCCGCCGGTGCCCAGCTTTCACTCAGAGTGGCTTGCCGGGGCGCTTGGCCTGGTGCTCGCCACAGTGAGCTTTTTCAATAGATCAACGTCCGCACTCACTTTTCCGCAGATTGCCATCTTGCCCGGTGTGCTGATCGGCACGATTGTGTGTCAACAACTGGGCGGACAAAATTACCACTACCAGCAAGCGCTTATGTATTGCGCCTACCTGGTTTTCGGACTGACACTCGTGGTTACTGGCACCGAGCTCGTGTCGCGCTACGGCATTGCACACGTGCATGGCGCAATGGCCGCAGGGTTCGCTGCTGGATCGCTTGCACAGTGCGCCTCTAGCATCCTGCAGTTGCAGGGCATCACGCTCTGGGGATTTGCGCCGCTGCTCCACGGGAGAGGAATCTACGGCAACCTTGCCCAGCAAAACAATCTCGCTGACTATCTTTGGCTTGGGCTCATTTCGATTGGCTACATGTTTGGCACTAAACGTATTGGCTGGCTGTTGCTGCTGGCGGCCGCTGTTCCGTTGGGAATCACCGCCGCGTATACAAGCTCTCGCAGCGCGATCCTTTATCCGCTCGCAATTCTTGCGCTCTCTGCCCTGATAAAGGTACGAGTGGGCCACACGGGTGCCCTTCGGATGATCAAGGGACTGCGAGCCATCAGCGCTATCACCCTCCTCTGCCTCGCCATTCCGCAATGGATCTCGCCACCCGTGGCACAAAGTGCGACTACTGGCATCGAGCGACTGGTAAGTTCGGCGGTCGAAGGAAAGTCTGCCAGCGTTCGTTTGCAATTGCTTGCCGTAGCGCTTCAAGCCACTGCCGAGCATCCACTCATAGGCAGTGGTGTCGGTTCGGTTCCGCTACAAAGCTTGCGCCATGGGGATGTGGTGACTGGTTCTGGTTTTGGTGTGGCGGAACACTTCCATAACGTCATCGCAAACTGGCTGGTCGAGTTCGGAATCCCGGTTGCCCTGCTTGCCTGCTTTCTGCTCTGGCGGTGGCTTCGCGCCGTGCTGCGCGCGACGCTGCTGCCTGAACAGCTTCTGGGGCTGTTCCTTCTGATCATAATCGGATTGCACAGCCTGCTTGAGTACCCGCTCTGGTACAGTTTTTTTCTGGCACCGGTAGCCCTGATCCTCGGCGCGCTCGATCCTCGGACGAAAACTATCGAGCTATCACGAGTGACTTCGCTGGGGGCTACTGGCGGCATGCTCCTTGCGGGGTTGCTGCTAGTCAATTTATGGCAAGACCACGCCCGTCTAACGCGCATTTATCTGTTGCCGCCTTCGGGGCCGCAGGCCGAGCAGATATGGAAATCGCAGGTGGATGATTTGCTATTGCTGCACCGCGAGTCACTGCTATCGCCACATATCAACGGCATGCTGATCGTGACTGCCGACATTGATCGCCAGCAACTGGAAAACAAGCAGCATGTCTGTGAAGCCGCCTTGCATTTCTCGCCCGCCCCCGCCGTCATCTTCAAGTGCGCTGCGCTTTACGTCCTTGCCGGCCGAGTGGATGACGGGTTGGATCTCGCGCGCATGGGTCGCCGAGGCTTTCCCGCCGATGCCCAGTCGGCCCTCACCGAGCTTCGTACCAAGGCGCTTGAGTTCCCTGAACTTGCCATTCTTGAAGCGGAGTGGGCTCGCCAATAGGCGGCGGCCATGGGGTTGGCCTACTGCAATTTTTGATCGATGTAGCGAGCCATTTCGGACGAGTAGCCACCCATCGCTTTGGCGCGGCGGAAGGCCGTTTTAGCGTCGACCGGATGACCCGCGGCATCAAGCGCTATCCCCAGCCCCACCCACCAGCGCGCCTCTTCAGGGCGCAAGCGGAGTGCTGCCTGGTACTGGGTGGCGGCGTCAACGGAGCGATCAATGCGCTGCAGTACCGTTCCCGCGAAGGCGAGATAGTCAGCCTGCTGTTGGGCATGAGGCAAACCGATGGCCAAGGCCTCCCAGGCCGACGCATAGTCACCGGCATCAACGTGCAAGCGCGCAAGATTCATCGCCCATCCGGTTTGCTGGGGCACGCGCTGCACACCCACCTTGAGCACCGGGATAGCCTCAGCAAAACGGCGTGAACCAAGGAGCAGCCCTACCAGCGCCTGACGCGGAGCGACCGCCGTGGGCTGGCTTTCCACCACGCGCCGTAACAACGGTTCGGCTTCATCATTGCTGCCCGCACGCACCAGCATTTGCGCCTTGGCCCAGTCATCTGCTGCCGTCGCGGCAGAGTTCGAGGCGGGGTTGGCGGGGGCGGACAGGGGCTTGCTAGCTGGCCCGATTGCTGGCCCGATTGCCGGCCCGACTGTCACGTCAGACGACTTCGGGGCGGATGACGGAGGCGATGCAGGCTTCGGCAAGACTGCGGGTGCCGTGGGAAGCGGGGCGGGCGGAACTCGCGCGATAGGCGCTGGAACGGCAGGAGACGCCGCTTTCGCTGCGGGCGCCGCCACTTTGGCTTCCGGCGTAGCTGCGCCTGCGGTACGTGAAAACGACAAACTCAGTTCAGTTGAAATCTTAAGCCGCAATTGCTCATCGGCGAGCGAGCTTGCGTCGCTCGAACTCACCGTCGGCGCTGACTCCGGCGCTGCCCCGGTGCTGCCGACACTCCGGAAGTCGGCGCTGGCAACACGGCGATAGTGAGCGTGTCATTCGCTTCGGCGACGCTGGGCACTGGCGCGGCGACCGGCGCCACCGATGGAGTCTCGGCCACCGCCGGCACAGGGGAACTCGCTGCGGAATCAAGCGTCGCCCCCCGTTGCAAGGTGAGCCAACCCAGCCAACCGCCCGCGACCACCACGAGCAAACCAGCAACGCGCCATACCGCACGCTTGCGCACCGGTGCCTCAGGCAGTGGGCGAACCTCATTGGGCAGCCCGCCGCGGTCGCTTTCGGACGCGTGCCGACGGTCAAGTTCGCGCAATACGTTGTTAATCAAGCTCATGACCACCACCCGATTCGTCGTGCAATTTTGGCCGAGTCTTGCGCGGCGAGCAGCACATGCTGCCCGTGCACCGCCTGCCGGCCGTCACCAAAGGCCGCCAGCAGCGCCTTGTGGGCGAGGATGTTGAGCACTCGGGGCACGCCCTCGCTGGCCTTGTGCAGGCGGCGTACGGCGTTCTTGTCAAACAGCTCGCCGTTTCCCCGGTAACCGGCCACACGCGCCCGGTGGGCGAGATAGTGGCCGACCTCGTTACGTGTCAGCCCCGTCAGCCGGTACTCGGTGATGATGCGCTGCCGTAGCTGGCGGATCGATTCCTGCGCCAAATTCGTGTCCAACTCCGGTTGTCCGAACAGCACGACCTGCATCAGCTTGACCTTCTCGGTTTCAAGATTCGACAACAAGCGCAGATAGTCGAGGGTTGCGATGGGTATGGCCTGAGCCTCATCGAGGCACACAATCACTCGCCGACCCGCCTTGGCGTGCTCTAGCAACGCCTCGTTAAGCAACTTGACCAGATGGAACTGGTAGTCGTACTGAAGCAGATCAATACCCAACTCCTCGGCAATCGACAACAGTAGCGGGCGAGGCTCCAACTGCGGGTTGGGCAAGTAGGCCGTGATGGCTTGGGTGCCCGCTAGTGCATTCAGGTAGCGGCGGCACAGCAACGTCTTACCGGTACCTACCTCACCGGTAATCTTGATAAAACCCTCACCGTTCTCGGTGGCTACCATCAGCGCGTTAAAGGCTTCCTGGTGCGCCGTGGTGGAAAACACGAACTCGGTGTCTGGAGTAATGCCGAACGGGAACGTACCCAACCCGAAATGTGACAAATACATTGTGCCGCTGGCCGCCCCGGTTAATTGCCCTGAATGCGAACGGGGGCAGCGGGCGCGAACTCCTGCAGGCGCGATTGGGTTTCCGTCAGACCTTCACGCCAGTCGGCATCGTCACGAATGATGGTCGGCTTGATAAGAATGACCACCTCCTGCTTGCTCGAGGCTCGCCCTCTCTGACCAAGCAGAGTGAACTCCTGTTGCGAGGTGCCCGGCAGCCCGGAACGATCGCCGCTTTGTTCCTGGCGCATCAGGCCGCCGATCGCCACAATATTCCCGTCGCGCACGCGAACGATTGAATCTGATTCATTCACGGCGCTCGCGGCGAGCGGCAGAATCAACTGGCCGCCAGACCCCAGGTCAATGGTCTTGGTCTTTTCGGATACCGAACTGATCGTCGGATGAATATGCAAGATGATCTGATCGCCTTCGTCGATTTGCGGGGTCACGTCAAGCGCAATGCCGGAGAAAAATGGCTGCAAGGTAACGGTAGGGCTGGTTGTGGTGGCACCGGTGCCCGATGTCGTCGTGGTCGACACATTGGTCACGAAAAACTCATCGTTACCCACTTTGAGCACGGCCTTCTGATTATTCAGAGTCGCCACACGCGGGCTCGACAATATCTGCAACGAGCCTTGTGACTCAAGAAAATTGAGCATCGCGGCAAAGTTTGCGGCCTGGAATGCCAGCCCATAAAAACCCTGGGCCAGACCGGTAACCAGATTGCCTACATTTTTGCCAGGGAGCGCACTTGCGCCACCACTTTGCAAGCGAAGATCCAGTGGCTCCGTCAGCCCTGCGCTGGTTTGCACCGACCGCCCGCCCGGGCCTACCAGCGTTGAGCTGCTTGACTGGCTGCCGAGCAGATAGCGGTTATTGCTGCCGCCAAAGCCGGTCCAATTTACCCCAGCCTGATATTGGTCGCTGAGGGTGACATTGATGATCTTGGCCTCAAGCATCACTTGACGCTCGACAACCAATTGTGTCGTGCGCAGGTACCTGGTCACTTCCGCCAACTCCCTGGGCAAGGCGCGGACCACAATCACCCCCGAAGAACTATTGATCACCACACAGCGTTGAGTTTCGCTGCAGCGAGCGTCCGGCGCGACACCGACAATCGAGGCCAGTGCCGCGCGAATATCCCGCCAGAAATCGGAATCGTTAGTAGTGGTAATGGACGCCCCGCCGGAGTTGCCACCGGCAGCAGCACCCGCCGGCTGGGCAGCACCCGCCACATTGGGTACCGCAGCGTTGCCCGAACTACCGGTACTCGTAATTGACGTCGATGTCAGGCTCATGTTGCTTGAACCCCGCCGCTGACCCGCCAGGTAATTCACCGAGTACATGCGCGTCTGAATGACATTGGCCTGAATGAATATCCGGTTATCTTCAAGCCGGAACTCATAGCCGTAGAGATCGCGTATGGTTTCGAGTACTTCCCGCACGGTAACGCTCTTCAGCGAGAGCGTCAGCGTGCCGGTCACTTCCGGGGGCACGAGCATGCTGTACGGCGTGCCCTCGACGATGGCCATGAAAACCTGTGCCGCCGGGGCATTGGCCACCGATATATCAAAGCGCGCTTCACCCCCGCCCTTTTTGGGCGATTCCATTTGCAAGGGCGGCAGCAGATCGCTTTGCACAGCTGCAGGGGGCTCGGCTTTCGCCATTGGCGTTGCGGCAGCGGCGATTTCGCGATGAATATTCTCCATGACCACCCCAGGACGGGTAATCACCGACGAAGCACAGCCTGAAAGCAGAAGCGCAGCAAGAACCAGGAGCCCCAGGCCGCGTGGCGCGCGGGCGTTGCAGAATGCGGCTTCGGTCGATCGAGAGTTCAGGTTCATCGGAAAGTAGGCTCGCTCATCACTTGGTTTCTACGACACGTTGGGTCGTTTTCTTGACCGGTCGTGCTTTTTGGATTCCCGGGGTGAGCATGATCTCCTGCCGGGTCGCCTCTTTGCCGCCACCAGCGCTGACAAGTATCACACTGTTGCCCGTCACCTTGGCGACCCGTAGATCACCAAAAAGCTGACCCTGTTCAAGCCATTGCCCGTCGATGAGCGCACGCGGTTTGCGCCCGGGCACATGCAGTACCGACTGCAACACACCCGCTCCCGACGGCCCCGGCTCAACGCCCGCCACCGTAGTGGCGTACATGGCACTGTTGGCAGGGCGCGTGGGGTCGAGCAGCGCTGTCTGGGCGAGAACGCCGTGGGCAGGCACCAGCGCCGCCAGTACGGCTGTACGAAGGGCCGCCAGACGGATCACAGCGACAGCCATGACAACTCCATGCTCAGGGTATGCAGTGTCACCGTGATCACGGAGCGCGGATAGGTGTCGGACTTCAGGTCCAACCGGCCCCAGATCAGGTTCGGTGCCGCGCGCTCGAGTTGCTCGAGGTAGTGCAGGAGATCAAGATAATTGCCGGCCAGTCGCAGCTCGATACCATGCCGGTAAAGTTGTCCGGCGGGCTCATTGGCCCCGGCGGCAGGGGCGCTTGCGCCCGCGGCGGGTGTTTTCCCGTCAGACTTGCCAGCGCTGTCCTGCAGCACCGAGACGGCAGGCAGAGAGCGCAGGCTGAGTAGCTCAAGGCCGCGCGAACGCTTGAGCAACTGATCGAGCAGTTGCGACATTTCTGCAGGGGGCAGAAGGCTGCGCTCGACGACACCGAAGCGCTGCGACTGCTCGGCATACTCGGCTTCGACACGCGCCATCTCGGCGCGCAGCGGCGCATCCGGGTCTTGCGCCTGCGTCGACAGTTGCGTGGTTTGCGCCTGCAACACCATGGTTTCAGCAGGTACCGTCAGCAGGCTTCGCTTTGCTATCTGGGCGCGCAGCAGCGGCGGCTCAATGGCATAGCTGTAACCAAGAAACAAAATGCCGCCAACCACCGCACTGGCGACAATGAGCTTTTCGCGCGCCGCCAGGGCACCGAACCACCCCTGATACTTTTGCCAGAGCGCCGGGGATGCCATCAGTTGCGCACCTCGCCGGGGGTGGAGCGGGTCGCCAGCAAACTGAAATTGAGCGGTGCGGGCACGGCGGATGTTGCAGGTGCCGGCCCAGGGGCGACCCCGGCCCCCGTACCGGAAGTCGGCGCTGGTGACACGGCGATAGGCGCAGTGCCCGGAGTCGAAGCCGAAGCCGAAGCCGTCGCCGAAGCTGCGGCCATATCAAGGCCGGCAAAGGATTTGCCGGCAAAGGCCGGCTCTGCCTTTAGGCGACGCACATACTCAGGCACGGCCTCCTGACGCAGCGTCTGCCCGGCAAGACTGAGATTCGTGCCACTGGCGTCAATGCCCACTTGATTGAGCCACAACCCTGGCACGCTCTGGCGCGCCAAGCCCGAGAGATAGCGGGAAAAGCCGCCGCCGGGCTCGGCCAGGTTCAACTGTGTGGCCGCCAACACCCGCTCACGCAGCGCATAGCGTGCGCGAGCCACGTCGACCTGCGCCTTCAACGTCACGCTCGGCTGGCGTGCCGCCAGCTGGGCTCGGGCCGCCTCAAGAGCGGCTTGCGCCTGGGTACGTGCCGCCTGCGCGGCAGCAAGCTCGGCCGCCGTGCGTGATTCATTCATGCGTGACGCCACCGCCCCCAGGATGACCACCGCCAGTGCGCCCGCCGTCGCGAGAGCCAAGCCTTTTGCCGTGACCCACTCGCGCGGCGGAACGAACGCCGGGTTGTAGAGATTGATCTGCTGACTCATGCGGCGCGGGCCTCAGGGAGCGCCCCTTCCCCAGGGGACGCGTCACGCCGCAGCGCCGCGCCCAGAGTGATGAGACATTGCGCCTGCCGTGCGGAATCTTTCAGCTCGGGAATCAGCGAGATATCAAGCACCTCGCACAAGTCCAGAACATCGACATCGATCGACAGGTAATCCCGCAGATACCCCTGCAAGGGCTGAGCCCCAGGCTGCGGGCCAAGCAACAGGCGGGCGATGGGCAAAAACCCGTATTGGCGGTCAAAGTTGTCCATCGAGCGCTGTACTTCGAGGCCGATACGATCAAAGAAGTTGGATCGGCGGTCAAGATCATCGGTGAGCAGTTGCTTCAGCCCGACTTCGACCCGTCGGGCCATATACAGTTCGCCATTGCAGGTGAAGGTGAGCAGGCCATCATTCTGATCAAAGCTAAGAAAGGCCAGCGCGCGGTCTTTGGTTTCGCTCAATGCGGCAATATTGCGCTGTGCCAGCTCGGGAATATCGATCGTCGTCAGCTTCAGCTTGGCGTGGTGAAACAGTTGCACGCGCGGGGCAATGACAGCATTGCCTGCCACCACGACATAGGCCGATTGCGCACGTCCGGGCGAAAACGCTTCGGTAGGGATGCGAATGGCGTCGTACGTGAAATTGGTCAGCGGCTGCTCAAGTTGCTCGCCCAGCTTTTCCGACAAACGCTCGCGCAAGGGTTTGTCGCTGCCCGTGCCGGGGATTTCCATTTGCAGCAGCTGATAGTCGCCCGAGGCCAGCAAACTGCTGCAAGGGCCCGACAGAGCCTTGTAGCGCGCACCCAGCCGCTTGAGGGCCTCCAGATCATTACTGCCGCGCTCATACGACTCGAGCGCCAGAACCTGTGGCAGGCTATCGGTCCGGATCTGCACGCTGGCGACATCGACACGCCCGGGGAACAGGCAAATCGCGACCGAGGCGGAACTGGCGCTGGCTGAGCGGCGCAGACTGGGGAACTTCATTTCAGGCTGAGAGCCCACTTGGCGCGACTCTGCGCGCATCGGCTACGCCCTCACGGGCATAGGTCAGTGCGGCGGATTCTTCGGCATCAAGACGCAGATCACGGGGCATGGAATAGCGGATTACGGCAAGTCGGCGCTGGTGGGACGGCGATGTGGTGCAAAAAACAAACCTCGGCAGGGCGAGGTTTGTTTTTGCTAAGTTAATCGGGGTCTGTCCCCTATTAACTCTCTATTAACTCGCACAGGCAATCGTAGCAACTGCTGATAATGATGCCAAGGAACCATCACGCGTGACGCTACACTGAACAATCCCATTGGCGGCGCAAGTTTGGCCACCGGATGTCGCCAATGTGAACCCTGATGGGAAGCCACCCTGCATAATCGAAGCCCAACCCGTGTAGGTATTCACACAAATGACTGCGGCTGTATCGCTTAAGGCAGTGCCTTTAAGTACTTGGCGCGCACCATAGTTGATCGAGGAAGCCGATGACATCGCCCCTGCCACACCCTGAACAGCAGATAGCGCAGCATCATCTTGAAAACTGACAAACTTCGGCAACGCCGTCGCTGCCAAAATCCCCAAAATCACGATCACCACAATCAGTTCGATCAGGGTGAAACCTGCCTGCTTGATTTGACCTGTTTTCATTTCACGCTCCTCTGACAACAAAAATTAGTTTGCCCTGGTCGGGCTTAGATATGCTTACCGTACGACTTAACACCCACTTGTCACCGGTGGGGGCATCACCGGCGCTGATCCCGCCACAGCGGAAGTGTAGCTGACCCGGCAATTCGATGGCGAGGGCGCGCCGACGACATCGAAGGTCATCGTCACTCCCGCACCAGTTCCCCCGCCTGAAATCGTGAACCCATCAGCGGAGGCATTGATCTGCGCCGCCGCCTGAATGCCGTTGGCATCAGCGGTCGGGTACTTATTCACCATGGTCACAGCGGTGCCGTCCATATTGGCGTACCCCCCCGTGGCGCTACAGACGAAGGTACCCGCAATATTCCCGGCAATATCGAGCTCGCAGCGCGACTTGGCCAGCGCGGCGGCCGAGCGCATCGAACCGAAAATGGCATTGGCCTTGGCGATACGCGCATCTTTCTGGACCTCAACAAAACGTGGCAAGGCCGTTGCCGCCAGAATGGCGATGATGGTGATCACCACGATCAACTCGATCAGGGTGAAGCCTTTGGCAGATGAGGGGAAGCGATTGATAGGCATCGACTAAATCTTACGACAATTAAAGTAACACCTTAAGGTTTTATTTCTTACCCATTGAAACTTTACCCAAATCCCAGATCGGCAAGAAGATGCCCAAGGCCAGAATCAGCACCAGAGCACCGAGGAAAACGATCAGGATGGGTTCGATCTGCGCCGACAGCGTCTTGAGTTCGTACTCCACCTCACGCTGGTACATGTCGGAGACCTCGCCCATCATTTCGTCGAGCATACCCGACTCTTCGCCCACGGCGATCATCTGCAGCACCACCGGCGTGAACACACGCGCCTGAATCGCCGCCCGCAGCACCGACTCGCCGCGTTCCACCGTGGTACGCATGCCATTCACCTTGTCGGAGATGTAGGCGTTGTCCACCGTCTCGGCCACCACGTTCATGGCTTGAATGATGGGCACACCACTGCGTGAGGCCAAGGCAAAACTCGACGCAAAGCGCGCGAGCGTGGCTTTCTCGATAATTTTCCCGGCAATCGGGATGCGTAACTTGATGCGGTCCCAGTCGTACTTGCCCTTGGGTGTCCCGATCCAGGCCTTGAAACCGAAAATGGCAGCAACGATGCCGCCGATGATCAGGTGCCAGTAGTTCACCATGAAATTCGAGAAGCCGAGCAGGATGCGCGTCATGAAGGGCAACTCGGTGCCAAACCCGGAGAATACCTTGGCAAACGCCGGTATCACCATGAGATTCACCACCAGAATGGCAATCGCCATGGCGATCACTACAAACATGGGGTAGCGCAAGGCCGACTTCACCTGATTACGCATGAACTGCTGAAACTCCAGGTGATGAAACAGGCGCAGGAGAATGTCTTCGAGCTGCCCGGTCATTTCACCCACCCGCACCATGGCAATATAAAAAGGCGTGAACACCGAATTGTGCCGGGCGAAGCACACGGTCAGTTCGCGCCCCGAATCCAGATCGTTGCGCACTTCGCCAATCAAAGTCTTCATCGTGGGGTTGGTCGCCGACTCCTGCAAACCCGCCAGCGCCCGCATGATCGGCACCCCGGCCTTGAGCAGGGTATTGAGTTGACGCGTAAACAGAGCTACATCTTCGTGCTTAATCTTTTGCTTGAACCAACTGGAAAGATCGACGCCGCCTTTCGCTTCGCTGGCATTAGGGCGCACGTCGAGCGGCGTAATGCCACGGCCGAACAAGGCCATATTGACGGCATCGGCCGTAGCGCCATCAAGCACGCCTTGCACGGTGGCACCGCTGGCATCGCGACCGGTGTAGGCAAAGCTGGGCATCAGCGCGCCTTAACTTTCCATCTGGTTGCTGATGCGCATCGCTTCGTCGACCGTGGTGCGTCCGGCGAGCACCAGGCGCACCGCATCGCGACGCAGGGTATTGCCCGCCATCTCGGCGCGCGCCGCCTCGATGAAGGCATTCGGGTCGCCCTGATTGGTGGCTTCGACCACGCTATTGGTCATTTCCAGCATCTCATAGACACCGGTACGGCCTTGATAGCCGGTGTTATTGCAGCGCGCGCAACCCCGGCCCACCATGTATTTGTGTTCATCGACACGGTCGTGCAACTCATACCTTAGCCACTCGTGCTCGGCCGGCGTGAGCGGCTTGGGTTCGCTGCAGTTTTCACACACCACACGCAACAGACGCTGCGCCAGCACCATATTCACCGACAGTGCCACCATGTAGCGCGGCACCCCCATGTCGAGCAGACGAATCGGTGTGGTCATGGCGTCGTTGGTATGCAGGGTCGAGAGTACGAGGTGACCGGTCATGGCGGCACGCATACCGATTTCGGCGGTTTCCTGGTCGCGCATCTCGCCCACCAGCACGATGTCCGGATCTTGTCTCAGGGCCGTGCGCAGTACGCGCGAGAAGGTCAGGTCGATCTTTTCATGCACCTGCACCTGATTTAGGCCGGGAAGACGATACTCGACCGGGTCTTCGACGGTAATGATCTTCTTCTCGGGTGAGTTAAGGTCATTGAGCGCCGCGTAAAGCGTGGTGGTCTTGCCCGAGCCGGTCGGCCCGGTCACCAGCAAAATGCCGGACGGGCGATGAATGGCCGCTTTGACGCGCTCAAGAATGCGCGGCGGCATGTTCAGCTTTTCCAGACTGAGCAATCCGGTACCCTGGTTGAGCAAGCGCATCACCGTCGATTCGCCGTATTGCGTGGGCATGGTCGAAATACGCACATCGATCGGCGCGTGGCGCAGCTTGACGACGAAACGACCATCCTGGGGCAGACGCTTTTCAGAAATATCCAGGCCGGACATCAGCTTGAGACGCAGGGTCAGCGCGGTCGCAATCTTGACGTCGGCCTCGTTTTGCACCCGCATCACGCCATCGATGCGAAAGCGGATGCGCAGCATTTTCTCCATCGGCTCGATATGGATGTCCGAGGCGCGGGAGCGCAAGGCTTCGTCAAACACCGACTGCAACAGCTTGACCACCGGCGCATCTTCCTGACCGGCCGAGAGGCCCAGAATATCGCCCAGCTCAGCGCCGGCATCGCCCAGATCCTGCTGTAGCTCCTTCGACAGCGCCGAGATTTCTTCAGTACGCCGATAGAAACGATCAAGCGCCGCGAGCAGCTCCGACTCGGTCACCACGGCCAGGTCGATATCGCCTTTGAGCAAGCGATTGACCTCGTCAAACACCATCAGGTCGGTCGGGTCAGCAAAACCGACCAGCAGCTTGTCGCTCACGCGCTTGAGCACAATCGCCCGGAAGCGGCGTGCCTGCGCTTCAGGGAGCAGCTTGACCAACTCCGGATTGGGCGTGAAGGTTTTTAGATCAACAAACTCGGCCTGCAGTTGCCGGGCCAAGGCCTTTGAAATCGCCTCCTCGGTCACCAGGCCGGTATCGACGATAATGCGCCCCAGTTTGCGGCCGGTGGCCTTTTGCTCGGCCAGCGCATTGGTGAGCTGATCGGGCGTGAGCAGGCTCTGCTGAATCAGCATATCGCCGAGGCGAATTTTCTCCGGGCGTGCCATGAGCTACTGCGTCCTTTCCAAAAAACCGCTGCCAAGTTAGCGCATTATTACCTCACGCGCCATGATCCATGTTGTCTTAATACATCCCGAAATACCGCCCAATACCGGCAACGTCATTCGCTTGTGCGCCAACACCGGGGCGAGCTTGCATCTGGTCGAACCGCTGGGCTTTGAACTGTCGGCCTACCGCCTGCGTCGCGCCGGGATGGACTACGCCGAGTTGGCGCCGGTCAAAATCCACCCGGACTGGGAAGCCTGCAAGCGGGCGCTGGGCACGGCGCGCCGGTTCGCGCTGACCACCAAGGGCCATCGCCGCCCTACCAGCGCCGACTTGCGGACGGATGCTGACTTGGCCCTGATCTTTGGCTGTGAAACCAGCGGCTTGCCGCCCGCTGTACTGGCAGAGTTTGCGCCGGAACAACGCCTGCGGTTGCCCATGATGCCCGGCAATCGCAGCATCAACCTTTCCAACACCGTAGCGGTCACCGTCTATGAAGCCTGGCGTCAGCGCGGCTTCGATGGCGCAGCGTAAGGGGCGCAGCGGCCCCGCCGGCCCTGGGCGCGCCGACGCCCGGGGCTAGGTTTCGAACCCGATATCGCGCGCCATCAGCAGCACCACCCCCTCTTGCGGGGTGATCGCGCCATCGAGCACACTGCAAACGAAATCGATGATGGGGACATCAATACCCAAATCCTTGGCCCGCCGTTGCACCTCACGCGCTGCCGGCACCCCTTCGGCGACGTGACCAAGCTCGCGGGTGATCTGTTCCAGCGGCTTGCCGGTGGCAAGCAACATGCCGACGCGACGGTTCCGCGACAGATCGCCGGTCGCGGTCAGAATGAGATCGCCCATGCCGGAAAGGCCCATGAAAGTGCTGTCTTTGCCGCCCATGGCCACGCCAAACCGACGCACCTCGACCAGACCACGCGTCAGCAGCGCCGCACGCGCATTGAGCCCCAAACCCATGCCGTCGGAAATCCCGGTGGCAATGGCCAGCACGTTCTTTACCGCGCCACCGATCTCGGCCCCCACCACATCGGCGCTGGCGTAAATGCGCAAATACTTGCTGCGCAGGTTTTCGGCGCAGTGCAAGGCGAAATCGGCATCGCTGGAGGCAATGGTGACCAAGGTCGGCAGATTGCGGGCCAGTTCGTCGGCAAAACTCGGCCCGGTCAGCACACCGCATTTGCGCTCGCCCAGCACGGCCTTGACCACTTGATGCGGCAGCATCCCCGTGCCCTTTTCCAGACCTTTGCAGACCCACAAAAACGGCACGTCGATGGCGTTGTCGCGCAGCAACTCGAGCGTTGCGCGCAACCCCGACAGCGGGGCGGCAACGATGATCAGATCCGCCCCGGCGACGGCCGCGGAAAAATCACTGGTCGGGGTCAGGCTGTCAGGAAACGGACAATCGCGCAGATAACGCGAATTGCAGCGTTCCTGCGCCATGGCTTCGGCCTGCGCCTTGTCCCGCGCCCACATGCGCACCTGGTGCTTGCCGGCAAACGATATGGCAAGTGCCGTGCCCCACGCACCGGCACCCAATACGGCAATCTGCATCGCAAGTCCTCCGTCCGAATTATTGGAATTATTCGTTTCGTGCGCCCGCAGCGAGGCCGGCGTCAGGACTATTGTGCTACAAACCCCAGACTTGTGCGGCCTTTACAAAACCGCTTTGGCCATCGGCATGGCGAACTCTGGCCCAGCCAGCGGGGCCAGCTTCAATGAGCTCCAGCAGCACATCCGGTTCCGCCTCGAAGACCATGGTCGCCGACTCGCTGGCGTCGCTGCGCACTTGCGCACGGCCGCTCTGACGAACCATCACGGTGCGTTGCTCGGCCAACTGGGCTTTTTCGACCCAGCCCAGCCCGCCTTTGGGATCGCGTATCTTGACCCACGCACCGACCACCACCACCCGCTCTGCCGGGGTACCACGGGCAATAATTCGCTGGGGCTTGGCCTTGTTTGAAGGCGCGTCGAAAATAACGGCGGTTTCACCCGCCGACAGATAGTCGATAGCCCAGGCCGGTACCGCAAGCAGGCTTAACGCCAGCACGGCAAGAAATCGCCGTGCTGCCAGCGCCGAGTTGCGGACCAGACCCTGATCGCAAGAACAAGGCGTCATTGTTACTGCAGCGGGGCTTCGGGGGGGCGCTGCTCACCCTGCTCAGCCGCTTCCTGCTGACGCTGCATGAACAGCGCCTCGAAGTTCACCGGTGCCAGAATCACCGGCGGGAACCCGGCGCGATTGACCGCATCCGACACCACTTCGCGGGCGTAAGGGAAAAGAATGTTGGGGCAGCCCACGCCAAGAATGGGGCCGAGATTTTCTTCGGCGACATTGCGAATCTGAAAGATGCCGCCCTGTACGACCTCGACCAGAAAATAGGTCATATCGCCACGCTTGGCGGTGACGGTGACAGTCAAACGTGATTCAAAAAGACCATCATCGAGTGCCTTGGAACCGGTTTGCAACTGCAACTCGATCTCGGGCGCTTCACGCTCGAGATAGACCTGCGGGGCGTTGGGCACCTCCAGCGAAATGTCCTGCACGTATAGTTTTTCAATGCTGAAGTGGGCTTGCTCTTGCTGTTCGCTCATCGTGATGTACCAAAACGTTGAAAGGAAGTGGGGAATTTCAAACCGGGCGCGATTCTAACCAGTCGCAGCCATCGGCAAGCCGGTGATGAAAACTACGAAGCGGCTTGCAACAACGTGTCCAGGCGGCCCTGCTGCTCAAGGGCATACAGTTCGTCACAGCCGCCGACATGGGTCTGCCCGATATAAATCTGCGGCACCGTACGCCGGCCGGTACGTTCCATCATCTCGTCGCGCCGGGCCGGATCGGTATCAATGCGTACTTTTTCAATGTCGGTAACGCCCTTGCGCACCAGCAACTGCTCGGCACGCACGCAGAACGGGCATACCGAGCTGGAATACATGAGCACCTTGGCCATGAGATTTACCCTTTCGTGGTGACTGGAAGGCTTGCCCCAAGCCAGGCATCAAGACCGCCCGCGAGGCTATAGGCGCGCTCGAAACCCGCCTTTTTCAACTGAGTGCAGGCACCCGCCGAACGCTGGCCGCGGGCGCAGCAGACAATGATGGGGCGGGCCTTGAATTTTTCGATTTCGGAAAGGCGCGAGCCAAGCTGGGCCAACGTAATGTGCCGGGCCCCCACAATGTGGCCAGTGCCGAACTCTCCGGTTTCACGCACGTCGAGCACCACGGCGTCTTCGCGATTGATCATCGTCGTGGCCTGGGCGGGTGTCAGCGCGCTCTTGTCACGCACGAATAGTGGCCAAATCAGCATGGTGCCGGAGATCAGGGCGACAAGCACCCAAATAATGTTTTGCTGCACAAACTCAATAAACACAGTCAGGCTCCAATGAAGAAAAGGTCAATGCGCTTCCGCTGGCACGCCACAAAACACCTCGCGCATCATGATCACGAGTTGCAGAGTGCGCTGATCGGCGACGCGATAAAAAACCCGGTTGGCATCTTTGCGCGTCTGCAGTACGCCTTTGTCTCGCAAGATACCCAAGTGTTGGGAGATATTGCTTTGCGAGGTACCGACGGCCTCAACAATGTCTTGCACACAGACCTCGTCCGGCCCCAGAACACAAAGAATCTTCAAGCGCAGCGGGTGAGAAATCGCCTTGAGCGCCCGTGCGGCGGTTTCAATCTGTTCCTGGTGTTCGATCAGGTTGGTCAGGGCTGGATTCATCGGCGACGTGCAAATCCGGGCGGCCGGAAAGAGAAAATCAGCCCCTATTATAGAATTCCCTTCCCTTTCGGGGCTCAGCCCTTCATCCAGGAACTCCCACATGTACAAAATTGTCTTTATGCGCCATGGCGAATCCGTCTGGAATCAGGAAAACCGCTTTACCGGCTGGACCGATGTCGGCCTGACCGCCAAAGGCCTGGGTGAAGCCAAGGCCGCCGGACAGCTGCTGGCCGCGCAGGGTTATAGCTTCGACATTGCCTACACCTCGGTACTGAGCCGGGCCATCAAGACGCTATGGACGGTGCTGGAAGAAATGGACCGCCTGTGGATTCCCGTGCAGCACTCCTGGCGCCTGAACGAACGGCACTACGGCGCGCTCCAGGGCCTGGACAAGGCCGAGACGGCGGCCAAGTTTGGCGATGCCCAGGTGCTGATCTGGCGTCGCGCCTATGACACCCCGCCACCCGAGCTGGATGTAAATGACGAGCGCTTGCTGGCGCAGAACCGAAATCCCCGCTATGCCGGCCTCTCGGCCACCGACCTGCC
The DNA here is from genome assembly GCA_016702335.1 of Rhodocyclaceae bacterium. Lineage (GTDB taxonomy): Bacteria > Pseudomonadota > Gammaproteobacteria > Burkholderiales > Rhodocyclaceae > JADJEF01. Next base: position 229,926 of record JADJEF010000003.1, on the reverse strand, counting down.
ACGCACGGAATGCCTGAAGGATACGGTGGCCCGCGTCCTGCCCTTCTGGAACGACACCATTGCGCCGACCATCAAGTCGGGCAAGCAGGTGCTCATCGCCGCGCATGGCAACAGTATCCGCGCCATGATCAAGTACCTGGACAACGTATCTGACGACGCGATCGTCGGCCTCAATATTCCTACCGCACAACCGCTGGTGTATGAACTGGATGCCGATCTGAAGCCGATCAAGCACTATTACCTGGGCGACCCGGAAGCGATTGCCGCCGCCCTGCAGGCCGTGGCCAATCAGGGCAAGGCGAAAGCCTGAGCTGAGTTTGCCGTTATTGCTGCGCGTCAGGCTCGCGCTCCTGGCCGGAGCCGTGGGCCTGTTTTCATTTGCCCCTCTGACCGATGCGGCCACCAGGCTTGAGCTCAGAAAAGACGAGCTGAGCGGCCTGCGCGCCCGCATCGACAGTCTGCGCGGCGAACTGGGCAAGGCCGAGGAAAGCCGCAGCGAGGTGGCCGATCAATTGCGCGAAGGCGAGGTCGCCATTTCGGTCGCGGCCCGCCGACTCAACGAACTGAGCGAAAGCCGGCAGACACTGAGCGCAGAGTTACTCGCCCTTGATCGACAGATCCGCGCACTGGATCAAAGCACCGCCGTTGAGCAAGCGCAGCTCGCGCGCCTGCTCAATCGGCAGTTTGTCGGTGGCGACTCCGATGCCTTGCGTCTGCTGTTGGCGGGCAAGGACCCGAATCAGGCAGCACGCGACCGCTACTTTCTGACGCGCCTGTCGGTCGCCAAAGCCGGGCTGACCAAGGAACTGCGCGGCGTTGCCGAGCAAAAGCGCACCTTGCGCGAGGATGTTCGCCATCGGGAAATGCAAATTCGTGACATCGAAACCGCACACCAGAACCAGCACGCCCAACTGCTCAGTGAGCAACAGCGGCGCAGCGCCCTGCTGGAAAAAATCGCCGGCAAGGTTCGCAGCCAGCGCAAAGAGATTGGCGCATTGCAGCGCGACGAACTACGCATGACGCGCCTGATTGAGGGGCTGAGCAAGATTGCCGGTCGCCAAAGAGGTGCTGCCAGCCAGAAGCGCCCGAAAAATTCGCAAGTCGGCGCTGGCAAGACGGCGAAATCAGGCAAATCTTCGGGAAAAGCCATCGTCAGCGTGCCCAACAGCGACCCAGGAAACGTAGCCGGGGCCTTCGGCAAGTTGCGCGGGCAACTCACCCTACCCGTTGCTGGCACGATTGCCGGGCGCTTCGGGAAGCGGCGCGAAGAAGGCGCCGGCGGTGGCGGCGGTGTCTGGAAGGGTCTGTTCATCAGGGCCAGCGAGGGCACCGAGATCCGTACTGTAGCCAACGGCACGGTCGTTTTTTCAGACTGGTTACGCGGTTTCGGCAACCTGCTCATTGTCGATCACGGCGACGACTTTCTGTCGATATACGCCTTCAACCAGTCGTTGCTGCGCCAGGTCGGCGAGACGGTCAAGGGCGGAGAGCGCGTTGCGACCGCTGGCAACTCGGGTGGTAACAGTGAGTCCGGCTTATACTTTGAACTGCGCTACCAAGGGCAGGCCTTCGACCCCATCCAGTGGATGCGCCGTTGAATTTCTTGCCCAGGGAACTTCTCACCCCAGCGCTCCTGATTAGCCCACTTAACCCACGTTTTGGTCACACTCGCGATGAGCACAAATGCCGGCATGCGCAGCACCTTTAAGCAATTTGGTTTGATCGGCGTCGGCCTGGTGGCCGGCGTGCTGGTCAGCCTGAACTTTTCGGCCTTGGCCGGAAAGGACTCGAACTCTTCGCTACCGGTTGAAGAGTTGCGCAATCTCGCCGACGTATTCAATGCGGTGAAGCAGGGCTATGTCGAACCGGTCGACGACAAAACCCTGATCACACACGCTATCAGCGGCATGATTTCCAACCTGGACCCGCACTCTGCCTACCTTGATGCCGATGCCTTCAAGGACCTCCAGGTCAGCACGCAAGGTGAGTTCGGCGGGCTGGGTATCGAAGTGGGCATGGAGGACGGCTACGTCAAAGTGGTGTCGCCAATCGAGGACACGCCGGCATGGAAAGCCGGCATCAAAGCCGGCGACCTGATCATCAAGCTTGATGATGTGCTGGTCAAAGGCATGACACTGAACGACGCGGTCAAAAAAATGCGCGGCAAGCCCAAGACCCAGATCAAGCTGACGGTAGTGCGCAAGAGCGAGCCCAAGCCTTTTGACGTCGTTGTGACCCGCGACAAGATCAAAGTGCAAAGCGTCAAATCGAAGGCGCTGGAGGACAGCTACGGCTATCTGCGCGTGACCCAGTTCCAGGAGGAATCAGCCGCTGATGTCGTCAATCACTTGAACAAGATCACCAAAGACAAAGACGGCAAGGCTGTCGCGCTCAAAGGCTTGATCCTTGACCTGCGCAACGACCCCGGTGGTTTGCTCAATGGCGCAGTAGGCGTCGCCGCCGCCTTCCTGCCCGAAGACACACTGGTTGTCTCGACCGATGGTCGCACCGAAGACGCCAAGCGTCGCTATATGACCCGTCAGGATGATTACCTGCGTCCCCGCCAAAGCGACTTCATCAAACAGTTGCCGGCTCAGGCGCGCACCGTACCCATGGTCGTGCTGGTCAACGGCGGTTCGGCATCGGCCTCGGAGATCGTCGCCGGCGCGCTGCAGGACCACAAGCGCGCGGTGATCGTCGGTACACAAACCTTCGGCAAGGGCTCGGTGCAGTCAATTCTGCCCTTATCGTCCACCACAGCCATCAAGCTGACCACCGCGCGCTATTTCACCCCGTCGGGCCGCTCGATTCAGGCCAAGGGCATTACCCCCGACGTGGTGGTGGAAGATACGCCCAATGGCAACCGCTTCGAACGACTGCGCGAGGCAGATCTCGAACGCCACCTGGAAGACAAGAAGGAAAACGCCAAACCTGACGCCGCCAATAAAGAAAGCGACAAGAATGGCAAGAGCACCAAGGGCAAAACCGACGACGAACTGGACATGACACCCATCGAATTTGGTGGCAAGAACGATTACCAGCTCGGTCAGGCCATGAACCTGCTCAAAGCCATGCAGGTGCTGAAGCGCTGACAGCGACCAGGCTACCAGGCGCGCGCAGACGAGTGCCAGCATGACGGGCAAGATGACTCCGGAAAAGGCGCGCGAGTTGCGCGACGAGGTGCGCAAGGGGCATCCGCGTCATCACCCGGCGCCCTACGCCCCGCAGCCTGAGACGCAGAAGAGGCGTCAGTTGCTGTTTTCGGCGGTTCCACCCGATCAGGCGAGCCAAGCCGGCTCGCTCCTTGAGGGCCTGGAAGGCATGGAGGTCGCCCTCGGCCCCAAGCCCAACAGCCTGAGCGTGATGTATGACCTGCGCAACTACACCCTGCAAGGCTTGGAAAGGGCACTGATTCAGCAAGGTTTCACCCTGAGCAACACGCTCTATCTTCGCCTGCGGCGTGCCGTCTTGTACTACTCGGAAGAAACTCAGCTGCGCAACATGCGCATGCCCGAGCGGCTGCTCAAAAAGTCGCACGAAATCTACTCCCGTGCCTGGGATAAACACCCGCACGGCGACCACGACGACACCCCCCCTGACTTGCGTCAGGACCGTTGACCGGCCGATGACCGACGAGCAGTTGCTGCGCTACAGCAGGCACATTCTTTTGCCGCAGCTGTCCATCGAAGGCCACGAGCGCATCGCGGCATCGCGCGCGCTCGTCGTCGGGGCCGGCGGCTTGGGGTCACCCGCCCTGCTCTACCTCACTTCGGCCGGTGTGGGCACCATCGCCTTTGCCGACCACGACAATGTCGATCTGACCAACCTGCAGCGCCAGATCATTCACCGCACCGCCACAATTGGGCAGCGCAAAGTGGATTCCGCCGCGCAGGCAATGGCCGCAATCAACCCCGACTGTGGGCTGGTGCCGCTGCCGACACGCCTCGAAGGTGCACTGCTCGCCAGCGAAATCGCGCTAGCCGATGTCGTACTCGACTGCTCAGACAACTTCGCCACACGCCACGCCATCAATCGCGCCTGCATCGCCGCCAAAAAGCCCCTGGTTTCAGGTGCGGCGGTGCGCTTTGACGGCCAGATCGCGGTATTCGATCCGCGCCGAACCGAGAGCCCCTGCTATCACTGCCTGTTTCCGGAAGGCGACGAGGTCGAGGAGACGCGCTGCGCGGTGACCGGTGTTTTCGCGCCGCTCACCGGCATCATCGGCAGCATGCAGGCCGCCGAAGCCCTCAAGTTGCTTGCCGGCACGGGCAGCTCACTCGCCGGCAGGCTGCTGCTGCTCGATGCGTTTGCCATGGCCTGGCGTGAGGTACGCGTGCCACGCGATCCTGACTGCGCCATCTGCTCCCCGGATTCGGGGCCAGTCAAGACATGAACGACACCACGCTGCCCGCTGATACCCTGAGCGCACTGGCCAATGCCGACGTGCAGCGCCAGGCGGCACAGATGGCGCAAGACGCCTTTTCGCGAATCTTCCGCCTGACGCTGGAAGCCGACATCACCGAGCTCGATGCCACCGTGGGCGAACTCGCCAAGCGCATCGCCAACTGGGTGCGAGCCGCTGGTAGCGACGACGGGCGGGCACTGCGTATGGCGCTGCTGATCAGCGGACTGGACCAGTGGGGCGTAGCCTACACGCAGGCCTTTGCTCTGACCGCCATCCCCGGCCTTTCGGCACTGGTGGGCCACCTGCGTACCGGGTTGGATGCGCGCGACGAAGCCCGCTTCGTCCAGCAATTCAGCGCACTGGAATCCAGCGAAGGCAATGCCATCGATTTCAAAATGGAGTTACGCCGGAATATCCATCTGGCGCTTTGGCACGCCCTGATCGCCGCAGCGGCTGACGACCCAGTGGACAGCCAACACCTCGTCAACACCCTGGGCAGCCTGATGCTGGCGCTCATTGGGCGCATGCCCGCACTGGGCTGGCGACTGGTCGCGGATACACTGGCGCACATTCAGATTCGCTGCCTCACTATGGCGCTCGAAGCCCCCGCGCAGCAGCACACCGAAGCGCTGTTCGCCTCCCTGCGTCACGCCTTGGCTCGCGAACAGGGGCACGCCCTGTTTTCCCTGGCCAATCAGGCGGCCGTCCGCTGGCAGCAGGCCAATCGTTCCTCCACGCAGGTAGTGCATTGATGAGCATACAGTGGTTTCCCGGGCACATGAATTCGGCCAAGCGCAAGGCTGCCGAAACCATGGCCAAGATTGACGTGGTGATCGAAGTGCTTGACGCGCGACTCCCCGAGGCCAGCAGCAACCCCATGATTCGCGAGTTGCGCACCCATCGCAACCGCCCCTGCCTGAAGGTGCTGAACAAAGCCGATCTGGCCGACCCCGACATCACCGCGCTCTGGCTGGCACACTACAACAGCCAACCAGGCGTGCGGGCCATCGCCATCTCGACCAAGAAGCTGGGCGACGTAAAACGCATCATTGCCGAATGCCGCAAGCTGGCCCCGCATCGATGCGACACCTTCAAGCCACTGCGCATGATGATCATGGGCATCCCCAACGTCGGCAAATCGACGATCATGAATGCCCTGCTCGGGCGCAAGGTCGCCGCCGTGGGTGACGAGCCGGCGGTCACCAAAAGCCAGCAGTCGCTGGACATCGACCGCACCGCCACGATTGTCGATACGCCAGGCCTCCTCTGGCCAAAAATTGCCCACGACAGCGATGGCTACATGCTCGCCGCCAGCCACGCCATCGGTGTCAACGCAGTGCTTGAAGAAGATGTCGCGGCCTTTTTCGCCGATCTGGTTCTGGCGCGCTACCCCATGCTGATTGCGCAACGCTACGGCTTTGCCGACGAAGCCATGGACGGCGTTGGCGTCATTGATGCGATTGCGCTCAAGCGTAACTGTCGCCGCAAGACGCGCGGCGGCGCACTGACAGTGGATCGCGAAAAAGCATCCATCATTCTGCTCGGCGATTACCGCAGCGGCGTGCTCGGCCGCATCACCCTGGAAAGCCCGGAAACGCGCACCGCCATGATCGCATCCACACACCAGACGCACTCGCACACGAGCGATGGCGACGACAACGCCAGCCACGCCGACCCGTGAACCTGAGTAACGTGCCCACGATCGGTCTGGATGGCGAACAGCGCAATGACCATGCGCTGCGCGACGCCTTTGTAGGCATTTTCGATGCAGCGTCTCCCTTCATGGACAACGATGGCAACTGGTTGTCGAATATTCACGAAGTTCAGGCGTATGACGCCCTGACCGCGAAGTTTCCCGACTTGACCGGCATGCGTCAATTTGCCGTGTTGGCACGAATCGCCAACGTCAAGGCCAGCGGCCGCCGCCCCGCCTGAATTTCTGAAGAGTCGGGCGCAAGTTTCTCGCTCTTTTGTCGTTAAGCTTACTGGCAACCGGAGGAATAGCCGTAATGCTGACATCGTTTCAAAAGCACTGGGGCGTGGAACAATGGATGGCGTTTCTGCGCAACAAAGAACTGCCGGTGATGCCCCATTCGCGCGTGAATCTGGCCGCCATCATCGAAGCAGAAGGCGATCGCCTTGCCCCGCGAGAGCTGGTGAGCATTGTGTATGGCGACCCGTTTCTGGCCCTGAAGCTGCTGCGTCGTGCCGAGGGACGGCGCTCCCAGGTCCTGGGTCAGGAAACCACGACCGCGCTGGCCTCCATCCTGCAAGCCGGCGTCAGCGATCTGAAGCGCACAGTCAACGACGGGCCCGCCTGTAACGAGGCACTGCCTGGTTTGCTCGCCTGCGTCGAGCGGGCGACCCTGGGCGAACGCATTGCCCGCGGCTGGGCGTGCCAGCACGCCGATATTTCCCCCGACGAAGTGGCGCTGGCGGCCCTGCTCTCTGAAATTGGTGAACTCCTGCTCTGGCACATCGCCCCGGAACTCCCCGAGCAGGCGCTGGCCGAACTGCGCTCGGGGCGTGCCCTGCGCTCGGCGCAAGCACAAACGCAAGTCTGCGGCTTCCCATTCAAGCTCCTGTCGCTCGCGCTGGTGCAGGCCTGGGAACTGCCGCCGCTGATTGGCCAACTCATTAAAGGCTCCGACAGTCTGCGCGCCAATCTCGCCCGCCAGGCGCTCGATACCGCCCGGCACCTGATCGCCCATCCGGAGAACCCCGCACTTCCGGCCGACATTGCCAATATCCGCGAACTGCTACCAGGCGTGGGGCTGGCCAAGCTGATGGCACACCTGCCGATCTCGGAGGAGTACCGGCAGACGGTGCTCGACGCGATCGAGCAAGAAACCTACATCAAAGATCTGAAGTAAACCGCCCCCTCACCAGCAGGGGCATCCGCGCGCAACGCACCGACCGCATACCCGCAGCGGCGATGCCCCTCATCCCCGCATCAGCGCAATCAGCTCATCGGCTGAGGGCAGCGCCGTGCTTTCTGAGCCTTCGCCCAGCACCCCCTCGGCCAACGCCCGTTTGTCGTGATGCAAATCGACAATCCGCTCTTCCAGCGTACCCTTGCCCACCAGCCGATACACGGTCACCGGGCGCAGCTGGCCCATGCGATGGGCGCGGCCCATGGCCTGATCTTCGGCTGCGGGGTTCCACCACGGGTCGGTAATCACCACGTAGTCCGCCGCCGTCAGATTCAGGCCAAAACCGCCGGCCTTGAGGCTGATCAGAAACAGCTCGCCCTCGCCCGCCTGAAAGGCCGCCACACGCCGGGTGCGTTCGGCGGGCGGGGTCGCGCCATCCAGATACTGATAGCGGATGCCGGCCGCATCCAGTGGCTCGCGCAGCAAGCTCAAGAAGTCGACAAACTGGCTGAACACCAGCGTCTTGTGCCCGTTGGCGGTCAGCTCCGCCGCCAACTCGGCAAAGGCACGCACCTTCGCCCCGGGCGCAAAGCCGGGCGTCACCAGGCGTGGGTCACACGCCGCACGGCGCAGCTTGGTCAGCTGCGCCAGAATGTTGAGTTTGGCGCGACCATCGCCCGTTGCGGCGGCCCGCTCGGCCTCGGTGATGGCCTGGCGGCGCAGGGCCTCGTAATGCGCCAGTTCGTCCGCCTCGGGCGTAATCGCCAGCGCCAACTCGGTGCGCGGGGGCAGCTCTTGCAAGACTTGCCCCTTGGTCCGGCGCAGCACAAAGGGCGCGATCAGCCGGCGTAACAAGCGCTGCGCCTCGCGGTCGCGCTCGCGCTCGATGGGCCCGGCAAAGCGCTCATTGAAGCGCGCCAGGCTGCCCAGCAGGCCAGGGTTGCAAAAGCGCATCACTGACCACAATTCGGCCAGCCGGTTTTCTACCGGCGTACCCGAGAGTGCCATGCGGAAATCGGCATCCAGATCAAACAAGGCCTGGCTGCGCTTGGTCGCGGCATTCTTTACCGCCTGCGCCTCGTCGGCAATCAGCGTGTGCCAGGTGCGCCCGGCAAAGCGGTCACCCGCCAGTTGCATCAGGGTGTAGGAAACCACGATCACGTCACCGGCGACTGCCCCCTCCGCCAGCCCGTCACGCTCACCTTCGCCGTAGATGCTCACGCGTAGCGAGGGCGAAAAGCGCTCCAGTTCGCTTTTCCAGTTGCCACACAACGAGGTCGGTGCAACGACCAGTGCCGGGCCGCCGGCCGCCCGGTTGAGCAGTACCGCGATCGCCTGCACGGTTTTGCCCAGGCCCATGTCGTCGGCCAGCACCGCGCCAAAGCCGGCCGCTGCCAGGCGTATGGCCCACGCGTAGCCGTCTTCCTGATAGGCGCGCAATTCGGCCTGCAAGCCATTGGGCAGCACGGGCTCGAGGGCGCGTGCCTCTTGAAGGCGACCCAGACGTTCGCGGAAACTGGCGTCGCTTTCCAGCTCGATACCCTCCAGTGTGTCGTCCAGCCAGGCACCAGCGGCGAGCGGTGCCTTGATGCCCTCCTTGTCGCTCTCGATGACGGCGGCGAGTGACTGCAAGCGCTCGCGCAGGGCATGCGAAAGCGCCAGATACTGGCCGTCACCCAGCGCAATAAAGCGTGTGCGCTGGGCGCTGGCCGCAAGGAGTTGCTCGAGGGCGAAAATACGCCCTTCGTCCAAGGCTACACCGCCGCCCAGACGGAACCAGTCGCGCCCGGATTTGACACTCATCTGCAACTGCGCCAGATCGATGCTGGCCACGCGCACCGGTTTGCCCCGAGGCCAGTCGGTGGCAACGACGCCCTGAAGCTGCGGCAAGATTTCCACCATCGACAAGGCCAGCTCGGGGTCGTCCACCGACCACTCGCAAATGCTGTCGCCCCGCTGCGGCGGACTGAGAAAGGGCAAGCGATCGAGCAGTGCGTCCAGGTGCGCGCGCTCTTCCGCCAGATCGCGGCGGCTGCCGAGGCGCTCGCTGCCAAGGCTCGCGGCCACGCTCTCGCGGCCGCACCCAGGCATCAGACGCGGGCCCTCTGGCCCGAGCGGGGCGGCCACGACGCGCAACAGCAAACCATCGCCGACAGGCGAGAGCTCTGCACGCAGCCGTGACTCGGTAGCCACCTCACGCGCGGCGGCGACTTCGTCGGCATGGACTGAAAAATGGGTCGCCAGGGCCCGCAGTGCACCCTGCAATTCGCTTTGTGCGGTCTCGGGCACGGCAAGGCCGTCTGCAAGCAGTTGCGCGGCACGGCGCTGGGCCGGTGAGAAGCGGATCACGCGCAGGCGCTGGGGCGAATCCTGCACCACCACCACGGCGCGCATGTCGGCATATTCCCGCGCCTGGGCGTCGTCGTAGAAATACTCGGGGGCGTTCGCGTCCGGCACCATCGGGTCAGGCGTGACGCGTACGCGCTGGTGCCCGGCCTCCCGCACCACTTCGACCTCGGGGGTACCGGCCACCACGTCGACGAGGGTATCGAAATACGGCTCGACCACCACGGCCGGGTGCCCGATCAGGGCGATCATGGCGGCCGCGCGATCCACGAAGAAGTCGCGTTTGTTCAGACGATGGCTACGCACGGCCTGCACGATCTTGGCATCTTGCGGCGCGAGCGTGGCGTTACCTACCAAACGTGCCAGCGAAACTTCCTTGGGCTTGCTCCAGCCGCGCGCGCCACGCTTTTGTTCGAGCGGGAAAATAGCCTCAACCCGCTCGTCGCGCGAACGGCGAACGGCCCAGAGCAGCCGGACTGAATCGCGCGCGGACTTGCTGCCGGTGCCCGCACCCGGGCCGTCTTCGCCCAGCGCCTGCAAGGCCGACAAAACCGTGCGCCAGCGCTCCTGCCCGCCACCAACAAAAAACCCTGCCGGGGCATCGTTGCCGGCAATGACACGACCCGCCGCCTGAGCTTGTGAGGACAGCCAAGGCATGTCCAGCGCACTCAAGCGGGCAGCGACGCGCGTGGCCTGGAGCGCCAAGCCATCGCGATCCAGTTCGCCCAGCTCATTGCCCGCCCAGGCCAGCAACAGCAACTGCCAGAACGCCCCAAGATCGGGTTCGAGGTAGCGCCCGATCGCCGGGACGCTGGCGCGCGTATCGGCCGGGTGCTCGCCCAGCCGTACGCCCAATACATGCGCCCAACGTCCCCAAAAATCGTCCGGGGCCGGGGTACGCGAGCCACTTTCGCCCAAGACAAACTTGCGCGCCGTGGTGACCGATTTTTGCGTTTGCTGGGCGATCAGTGCCAGTGGGTAGTACCAGGCCAGCGAGCTGGCATACAAGCGCTTTTTTTGCCCGACCTGCTCGGCACGCGGCTTGAACGTCGCCTCGAAGGCCGCCTGTCCTTCGGCCCAACGCCCCATCTGCACCAGTGCGGCGGCACGCATGGCGTTCGCGGCGGTACCTGAGTCGCCGTCGAGGTAGCTGAGCATGCGCTCATGATCGCCACGATGCAGCAGCCACTCGGCGAGATAGAGCCGGGCAGCGGGAAATTTCGTCTGAATAAGCGCCAGCGGTTGCTGCTGCAGCCAGCGCGCCACGGGCAAGGCCGCCTCATTCCAGTGCGCGCACAGCGACTGCATGGCGATGATCACCACATCGTTACCTGCCGACGCAGTGAGCTGGGCGAAGTCGGCCGGATCAAAGGGTTGCAGCAGCGCCTCGCCGATCAGCTCACGCCAATCGAGATGACGCGTCAGTGCGCGCACTCGCTCCAACTCCCCGACCTGCCCCAGCAGGGCCAGCAAACGCACCACGGAAACGGTCGCGCCTTGTTCATACACATTCCAGGAATAGCCCTTGAGCGGGTCGCCATAGGGCGAGACATTGCCCAGCAGCGCACTGCGAATATCGGCGGGGCTGCGCAGCGACAGCAGCTCGCGATAAGCCACACAGCGCAATGCTCCGATCAAACGAAAATGGCCGTCGCGGTTGGGATGATTCTCGATCAGCCGGTGCCCGCGCAGCAACCCAATGGCCGCTTTGACGGCCTCGCCGTTGAAGCGCTTGCCGATGAGGCTGGACTCGTCAAGCGCGCGCAAGATATCCAGCGTGTGCGTCTGGGTGGTCCATGTCCAGCGCAAGGCAATGGCACGCGCTACAGTGCGCAGGTCGGCGGGGAGATCGGAATAAGTCATGGGCGGGGAACAAAGGCGACGCCGTGCTTGCCTGGTGCGGTCTCGGCGAGGGCTCAGTGGCTGGCGAAGCCGAGCATTATGGTCGCTTACAGGCCGCGCTTGATCACACCGCCAGCAACATCTTTACCCCGGCGATGCCCAGCACCAGCGCCAGCAGGCGGGCGATGACCGGGTTGCCCAGACGACGACTACCGTATTCGGCACCGACATAGCCGCCGATCAAGGCGGCCAGTGCCCACCAGGGCAGGGCCGAGGGGAACTGCGGCGAGCGGGTGAACAACCCGAGCAACCCCGCGATGGAATTCGCCAAAATGAACGTGGACGCGATGCCCGAGATTGTCCGTAAAGGCGCCCAGCGAAAGATCATCAGCAACGGGCTCAGGAAAATACCGCCGCCGACCCCGGTCAGCCCCGACAGCAAGCCCAGCGCCGCGCCAATACCGAGTCGCAGCGCCATCGGCGGTAATGCCGCCAGCTCGTAGCTGGCCTGCGCAGCGGTACGCAGGGAACGCCAGGCGGCGAAGATCAGCACGACCCCGACCAGCGGCTTGTAGATAGCGCCGGGCAAGGTGAGGCTACCACCGAGATAGGCCATGGGGATCGCACCCAGGGCAAATGGCCAGAACACCGGCCAGGAAAATGCCCCGGCACGATGAAATTTGATCGTCGCCACCAGCGCCACCACGACATTGAGTGCCAGCGCGGTGGGCTTCATCACCTCGGGCACTACGCCCACCAATGCCATCGCCGCCAGATAGCCTGAGGCGCCGCCGTGTCCGACCGAGGCATAGAGCAGCGCAGCCAGCAGGATCAGTCCGCCCAGAAGAAGGTCGTCGCTGCTCATATCCGCAAGTCGGCGCTGGTGATACGGCGATTTATCTCAAAACACAACCCGCGCCGGGTGACCGCAAGCGCCGGGAGCCGGGCCATCGACCCCACGAACGCTACGGGTACAACACCGCGTGCGACCAGGTGCCATCGGGCGCGCGCTCCAGACGCGTACGGTCATGCAGACGAAACGCGCCGTCTTTCCAGAACTCGATGACCTGTGGCTCCACGCGAAAGCCCGACCAGAACTCCGGGCGGGGAATTTCGCCGATGCCGAACTTGGCGGCAAACTCCGCCACGCGCTTTTCCAGCACCCAGCGGCCCTCCATCGCCTGCGACTGCTTCGAGGCCCAGGCACCGATGCGCGAGTGGCGGGGCCGACTGGCGTAATACTCGTTGGCTTCCTCGGCGCTAACGGCACTGACCAAGCCCTGCACCCGCACCTGTCGGCGCAGACTCTTCCAGTGAAACAAAAGTGCCGCTTTGGGGTGCGCAAGCAACTCGCGGCCTTTCTGGCTGCCCAGGTTGGTGTAGAACACGAACCCGCGCGCATCAAAATCCTTCAGCAGCACCATGCGACTTGAGGGCATGCCATCGGCCCCGACAGTGGCCAGCGCCATCGCGGTCGGGTCGTTGGGTTCGCTTTCGGTCGCCGCGGCCAGCCACTCACCGAACAGCGCAAACGGGTCATCGACAGTCAAGCTCACAGGGTTTGCTCCTGCGGCACGTCACGCTTCGTGCCGTCATCATTGATCGCCACATAGGTCAGTTGTGCTTCGGTGACCTTGACCAGAACGGGGTTGGCCGGGTTTCGTTCGGCAAATACCTGAACATCAACGGTGATCGAGGTGCGCCCCACCTTGACTACGCTGGCATAAAAGCTCACCACGTCGCCCACCGAAATCGCTTGCTTGAACAGAAAAGAATTGACCGCCACGGTTACGATGCGCCCGCGTGCGCGCCGCATCGCCGGCACACTGCCCGCCAGATCAACCTGAGCCATGACCCAGCCACCAAAAATGTCGCCATTGGCATTCATGTCGGCCGGCATGGGGATCACTCGCATCACCGGCTCAATGCCGGGAATTTTTACACCGTCGTGCATCGCTGCTCCTCGCTGAAAACTGAGTGCATCGTAGCGCAGGTTTGCCAGGCATGGGCATGGTCAGCGAATTTGTTCGCGCCCTCAGTGTGGCGCAGGGCCACGACTACAATAACTGCATGCATGAATTGGCCCTGGCCGAAAACATCATCGAGATCGTCACGCGCTGCGCTCAGCACGAGGGGTTTACCCGTGTTGGCCGTGTGCGTGTGCGCGTCGGGACGCTGGCCGTGGTGATACCCGAGGCCCTGCAAACAGCGTTTGCCGCCGCGAAACGGGGAAGCCCGGCCGAAACGGCGGTGTTGGTGCTGGAGAGCGAACCCGGGCAGGCCTGGTGTCGTGACTGTGCCGCCACCGTGGTTATGAATGATGCACTCGACGCGTGCCCTTGCTGTCAAGGCTACGCCCTGCGCATTACCGGCGGCAACGCCCTGCGTGTCATCGATATAGACGGAGAGTAGCGCATGTGCACCACCTGCGGTTGCGGTACCGAGACCATCACACTCGACGGCAAAGTGCTGCCGTTGAGCCATGCCGGCCATCCCTATAGCACGCCCAAAAAGCTGACCCGGCGCGTGCAGATCGAGCAGGACGTGTTAGGCGAGAACGATGCACAGGCCGCACTCAACCGCCAACGCTTTGCCGCACAAGGGCTGCTAGTGCTCAACCTGGTCTCCAGCCCCGGTTCGGGGAAAACCACCTTGCTGGTCAAGACGATCGAGCGGCTGAGCGCAAGACAGCGCATTGGCGTCATCGAGGGCGACCAGCAAACCAGCCGCGATGCCGAGCGCATTCAGGCCACCGGGGCACTTGCCGTTCAGATTAATACCGGCAAGGGTTGTCATCTTGATGCCCGCATGGTCGCCGGCGCACTCGACACCCTGCCCCTTGATGCGCTGGACATACTGATGATCGAAAACGTCGGCAACCTGGTGTGCCCGGCCGCCTTCGATCTGGGCGAAGCCTGCAAAGTGGCCATCCTGTCGGTGACCGAAGGCGAGGACAAGCCCCTGAAATACCCGGACATGTTTCGTGCCGCGCGTCTGATGCTGCTCAACAAATGCGACCTGCTGCCGCATCTGGAATTCGATGTGGCGCAGGCAATGGCGCATGCGCGCCGGGTCAATCCGGACATTGAAATTATGCAAATCTCGGCAACGAGCGGCGTCGGCTTTGAGCAGTGGCTGGATTGGCTGGAACAGGCGCGAGCGGCACGCCGGGCCGGGCAGGCGGCATGAGCCAGGCGCAGCGGCTGACCCTGCCCGGTGACCCCGCCCCACCGGTGCTGGCGACCGGTGCCTGGATGAGCAACGCCGTGGCGGCCCTGCGCAGCAACGAAGCGCGCCTATCAGCCATGACCGGCGACCTCGATAATGCCGAGGCCTGCGCGGCGCACGACACGCACTGCACCGAACTGCTCACCTGGCTTGGCCGCCCCGCGCTGATTGCGCACGATCTGCACCCGGATTTTCACTCGACTCGCCACGCCCTGAGCCTGGCCCGAACGCTGGGCACCGATACCTTGCCGGTGCAACACCACCACGCCCATATCGCGGCCACCTGCGCCGAGCATGGCGTGCGCGAACCGGTGCTGGGCGTAGCCCTGGACGGTGTCGGGCTGGGTAGCGACGGTGAAGCCTGGGGTGGCGAGCTGCTGCGCGTCGATGGCGCGCACTGTCAGCGCCTGGGGTCGCTGCGGCCACTGCCGATGCCCGGTGGCGATGTCGCGGCGCGCGAGCCCTGGCGCATGGCGCTTGCCGTATTGCATGAGCTTGGTCGTGCCGATCAAGCGCGCGCGCGCTTCGCCAGCGAGGCGTGCAGCGCAGCCCTGCTGGATCTGCTGACGCGCCACATCCGCTGCCCGCGCACCTCCAGCGCCGGGCGACTGTTCGATGGCACCGCCGGCCTGCTCGGAATGTGCACCCGCATGACGGCAGAGGCGCAGGCCGCGCGTGCGCTGGAGGCCGCGGCCACCCGCCATATCGAAACCTGTGGCTGGCCTGCGCCCGTGACTGAGGGGTGGGCCATCGCCGGTGACGCATTCGCCACCCTGAGCTTTTTGCCGATGCTGGCGATACTGTCCGACACCGCCGATGCCGCCGATACCGCCAATACCGACGGGGCCCCTCGCGACGCGGCCGCCGCCCAGTTTCACGCCACCCTGATCGCCGGGCTGGCGGACTGGGCCGAGCAGGCCAGTGGTGCCACCGGCATCCGGGTAATCGCCTTGGGCGGCGGCTGCTTCTACAATCAGTTGCTGGCGAGTAAGCTGCCCGCTGAGTTGGCAAGGCGCGGTCTTCGCTGCCTGCGCCCCGAGCGCGTTCCTGCCGGCGATGCTGGTCTGGCACTGGGCCAGGCCTGGGTCGCGGCGCACTCTTTAGTGAGGTGAGACGATGTGTCTGGCAATGCCGGTAAAAGTACTGGAAGTCGGCGCTGGTGAGACGGCGATTATTGACGCCAGTGGCGTACACAAGACCATTTCCACGGCCATGCTGGATGAGGTGAGTGTCGGCGACTACGTCATCCTGCATGCCGGGTTCGCGCTCTCGCGCCTGGACCCGGAGGAAGCGGAAAAAACCCTCGCCCTGTTTGCCGAAATCGACGCCCGCCCAGTCATATGAAATACGTCGACGAATTCCGCGACGGCACACTCGCTCGCGCGCTGGCACAACGTATTGCCGAGGCCGTGCAACCGGATCGCCGTTACCGCTTCATGGAGTTTTGCGGTGGCCACACCCACGCCCTCTCGCGCTATGGGCTGGTCGACCTGCTGCCGAAGAGCATCCGCATGATCCACGGCCCCGGTTGTCCGGTATGCGTATTGCCCATTGGTCGTATCGACATGGCCATTGATCTGGTGCTCAAGCACAATGTGTTGCTCTGCGCCTACGGCGATACCCTGCGCGTACCCGCCTCGCAGGGCATGAGCCTGCTCAAAGCCCGGGCACAACAGCAGGGGGGCGAAGTGCGCATGGTCTATGCCACCACCGACGCCCTGCAAATCGCGCGCGACAACCCTGACCGTCAGGTGGTGTTTTTTGCCATTGGCTTTGAAACCACCACGCCGCCTACCGCCTTCGCCGTGCTGCAGGCGCAGGCGGAAGGGCTGAGCAACTTCAGTGTGTTGTGCGCCCACGTGCTCACCCCGCCGGCCATGAGCGCCCTGCTCGACTCGGGCACTGAACTTGACGGTATCGTCGGCCCCGCACATGTGTCGATTGTCATTGGTTCCAGCGCCTATCGCCCGATTGCCGAGCGGTACCGCATACCCATCGTGATTTCCGGCTTTGAGCCGCTGGACCTGATGCAGTCGATCCTGATGCTGATCCGGCAAGTGAATGACGGCCGCGCCGAGATCGAAAACGAATTTACCCGCACCGTCAGCCGCGATGGCAACCTCAAGGCACAAGACACGATCGCCAGGGTGTTTGAATTCAGGGAGAGCTTCGAATGGCGCGGGCTGGGCAGCATTGCCCACAGCGCCTTGCGCATACGCCCGGAATTTTCGGTGTTTGATGCCGAGCAGCGTTTTGCCCTGCCCTACCGCCTGGTCGCCGACAACAAGGCCTGTGAATGCCCGGCCATTCTGCGCGGACAAAAGTCGCCCGAAGCGTGCAAGATCTTTGGCACCGTGTGCACGCCGGACAACCCGATCGGCTCGTGCATGGTCAGTTCGGAAGGGGCCTGCGCCGCCCATTACCAGTACGGTCGACATCGACAGGAGGTGGTTTCATGAGTGTCAAACCCGATTATTCACGCCCGCTCGATCTGCGTCACGGTGTGGTCGAAATGGCCCACGGAGCGGGCGGCCGGGCGATGCAGCAATTGATTACCGAGCTCTTTGCCCGCCATCTGGGCAACGAGTTTTTGCAGCAGGGCAACGATGGCGCCGTGTTACCAGCGCCGACTTGCGGACAGCGGCTGGTGATGAGCACTGACGGCCATGTGATTACCCCGCTGTTCTTTCCCGGTGGCGACATTGGCTCGCTGGCGGTGCACGGGACGATCAACGATGTCGCGGTCATGGGCGCGCGGCCGCTGTATCTCTCGGCCAGCTTCATCCTCGAAGAAGGCCTGCCGCTGGCCGATCTGGCACGTATCGTCGAATCGATGGCGCGTGCCGCAACTGCCGCCGGAGTGCCGGTCGTCACGGGAGATACCAAGGTCGTCGAGCGAGGCAAGGGCGATGGCGTGTTCATTGCCACCACCGGAATGGGCACCCTGCCTGATGGACTTGATCTTGGTGGCGCACGCGCACGGCCCGGCGATGCGGTGCTGATCTCGGGCAGCATTGGCGACCACGGTATTGCCGTCATGAGCCAGCGCGAGCACCTGCGCTTTGATTCTCCCATCGTGTCCGACAGCGCGGCGCTGCACGAGTTGGTCGCTGCCATGCTGGCGACGGGCGCTGATATCCGCTGCCTGCGCGACCCGACGCGCGGCGGTCTGGCCGCAACGCTCAATGAGATCGCTCATCAGTCAGGTGTGGGCTTACTCATTGACGAGGCCGACATTCCGCTCAAACCCGCCGTCGCCGGTGCCTGCGAACTGCTCGGGCTTGATCCGCTCAACATCGCCAACGAAGGCAAGCTGGTGGCCATTGTTGCCGCCGGCGATGTGGAGCCGGTGTTGGCCGCGATGCGCGCTCATCCGTTGGCTCGTGACAGTGCCCCGATCGGCACGGTAAAGCCCGACAGCCGGCACTTTGTGCAGTTGCAAACACGGCTGGGCGGCTGCCGCATGGTCGACTGGCTCAATGGCGAGTCCCTTCCCCGAATTTGCTAGGCGCTATCTCGGCAAGCCCCCGGCGAGAGCAATTGCATTGAGCGCCGAGTTGCAGTTGAATCACCCTGTCATCAAAAGCCACTAATCAACGGAGCTCACCCATGAAAGTCAAGCAAACCACGCTCAAAGCCAGCGCCGCATCCGGGACCATTGCCGATGCGCTCAAGTCGCTGCAGGACATCGCTCCGCACTGGGTGCTGGTCTTCGGCGGTGTCGAGCTCTTCACCCGCCCGGAAGCCGTGGCGGCGGTGCTCAGCGCGTTCCCGGAAAGCGTCATCATGGGGTGCTCAACCGCCGGCGAAATCGCAGGTAACGAAGTGCGCGACAACGCATGTGTCATCACGGCTGTGCATCTGGACTCGGCAACCCTGCGCCGTGGCTACACGGAGATCACCGGTATGGACGACTCCAGAAGCGCCGGGGAGCGTATTGGCCAGCAGTTGTCGCAAGCCGGGGCCGGACTCAAGGCAGTGATGGTGCTAGGCCCGGGCGTACAAATCAATGGTACTGCGCTGGTGGAAGGGATTGAAAGTCAGCTCGGTTCGGGCATCCCGATTACGGGCGGGCTGGCCGGCGACGGCGGGGCATTCCGGCAGACCTGGACACTCTCCAACGCTGGCAGCAAGGACAACGGCATTGTCGCCATCGGCTTTTGTGGCGAGGAGCTCAACTTCGCGCACGGTTCATTTGGCGGCTGGGAAGTGTTCGGTCCGGCACGCAAAGTGACACGATGCGAGGGCAATGTGCTGTTCGAGCTCGACGGCGAGCCGGCGCTGGAAGTGTACAAGCGCTATCTGGGCGATCACGCCAAGGGTTTGCCAGCCTCGGGCCTGCTTTTCCCCTTTGCCATGCTCGGTGAAGATCACAGCGCGATTGGTCTGATCCGCACGATTCTCGCCATCGACGAAGCCGCCGGCAGCCTGACGCTGGCCGGCGCCATCAACGACGGCGGCTACCTCAAGCTGATGCATGCCAGCACCGACCGTCTGGTCAACGGGGCCGAATCGGCCGCCGAAGGCGCCAGGAAAATGTTCACGGCCGACGGCGACAGTCTGGCCGTGCTGGTCAGCTGCGTGGGGCGCAAACTGGTCATGGGCGACCGGATCGACGAAGAAGTCGAAGCCGTCGCCGACGTAGTCGGCAGCAAGGCCACGCTCACCGGTTTCTACTCGTACGGTGAGATCAGCCCCTTCACGCCGGGCGTGTCATGCCAGTTGCACAATCAGACCATGACGATTACCTGGCTCGGCGAACGCTAGGCACGACTGAAACCGCCACCGCGTCATGCATCGGGCGCTGCAACGCCAGCTCAAACGTACGCTCGGGATCGATGATCCCGAGCGCGTGGCCGAGTTGCTGGCGAAAATTCGCGCCGACAACACGCAGCTGTCACCGGAACTGGCGAAAATTTTCGACGGCCTGCAAGAGTTCATCGATCGGGTTGGTGCCACCTACGAGCAGCAGGACCGCGATCTTGACCTGCGCACGCGCAGCCTGGAGCTCAGCTCGACCGAACTGACCGACGCGAATACGCGGCTGCGCGAGGATATCGTTGCGCGTAATCGCGCTCTCGAATCATTGCGTCGCGTGCTCGCCGATCTGATGGGTGGAGACCAGCAAACGCCGAGCAGTTCGGACGCTGCACCCGAAAACATCGAGCTCCTGTCGCGCCTGATTCAGGAACTGGTTGCCGAGCGCGAACTGCAGCGGCACAAACTGGATAACCTCAAGTTCGCCCTTGATGAACACGCCATCGTCAGCATCACCGATATTGACGGCAACATTACCTATGCCAATGATCGTTTTTGCGACATTTCCGGCTACACCCGTCAGGAACTCGTAGGGCGAAACCACCGCATCGTAAGATCGGCGCAACATTCGCCGGCGATTTACCAGGAGATGTGGGAGACCATCGCCTCGGGTAAAGTCTGGCACGGCGAGTTGTGCAACCGCGCCAAGGGCGGTACTCTTTATTGGGTGGCCGCGACCATCGTGCCACTGCTCGATGCGCACGGTACGCCGCAAGAATACATTGCGATCCGCACCGACATCACCGAACAAAAGCGCAGCGAGCAAGCGCTGGCGGTGTCGCGCGATGCCGCCGAAGCGGCCAGCCGCGCCAAGAGCGAATTCCTGGCCAACATGAGCCACGAGATTCGCACCCCAATGAACGGCGTCATCGGCATGACCGATCTGGCGCTCGATACGGCGCTGGATGAAGAGCAACGCGAATACCTCAACGTGGTCAGATCATCAGCACACTCCCTGCTGGTCATCATCAACGACATTCTCGATTTTTCAAAGATCGAAGCGGGGCATCTGTCGATCGAACATATTTCGTTCGATCTGCGTCGCACGTTGGCGGAAACCCTCAAGACCATGGCGCCACGCGTCCATGACAAATCGCTCGAACTGGCCTGCGAGATCGCCCCTGAGGTGCCTTCGCGAGTGATCGGCGACCCGGGCCGCTTGCGCCAGGTACTGGTCAATTTGCTTGGCAATGCGGTCAAATTTACCCACCAGGGAAGCATTGTCGTCTCGGTCGAGCCACTGCGCAGCACCGCTGGCGATGCAGTGCTGCAGATCACAGTGAAAGACAGCGGCATTGGTATTGCCGCAGACAAACTGGAGATCATCTTCGATGCGTTTTCTCAGGAAGATGCCTCCACCACGCGCAAGTACGGCGGTACTGGCCTGGGGCTCACCATCTGTAAACGACTTGTGGAACTGATGGGGGAGAGCTTGGCGTGAACAGTATCGTTGGCCAGGGCAGCAGTTTCCACTTCACCCTGCATGTCGCGATAGACACGGCAGTCGCGAATGACAGCGAAGCCGGACGGACGTTCGTGTCACTCACCGGCAAACGTATCGCGATCATTGATGACACCGCCATCAATCGCCAGATTCTCGGGCGCATGGTGGAGCACTGGCACGCGCAGGCGATTGGCCTGGATTCTGCCGCTGCAGCCCAGGACTGGCTGGCGGCCAATCCCGCTCCTGATCTTTTTTTGCTTGACGTGCAAATGCCCGACATGGATGGCTTTACCTTCGCCGCCTGGCTACGCGCGCAGCCGCCGCTGAAGGAAATCCCGGTGATCATCCTGTCATCGGGTGCCATGCGCGGCGACGCTCAGCGCTGTCGCGAACTGGATCTGCAAGGTTACTTCCCCAAACCCGTGGTTGAAGAGGACCTGCGCGTCGCCGTGGGGCGGATGCTGGGGCACGCGGGTGAGGGGCACGCAGGTGAGGCGCGCTCAGGCGAACCGCTGGTCACCCGCCATGAGTTGCGTGAAAACGCCACTCGCTTGAGAGTGCTGCTGGTGGAAGACAACCCGGTGAATCAACAACTCGCGCTGCGCCTGCTTGAAAAGTGGGGGCATGAGTGCACGCTGGCCCCGGATGGCCGTCAGGCGCTGGCGCTCTTTGACTCGCAGCGCTTTGATGTATGCCTCATGGACATGCAAATGCCGGTGATGGGCGGAATCGATTGCACCCGTGGCATCCGTGCACGCGAAGCCACCAGTGGTCGGTCGCCCTTGCCTATCATCGCCATGACCGCAAATGCCATGACGGGAGACCGCGAAGCCTGTCTTGAGGCCGGCATGAATGACTATATTTCCAAACCGATCAAGGCCGAGGAATTGCGCCGTAAACTCGAATCATCCTGGCATGCGACCGTAACCGGTTCCGCCATTTCCTCTGCCATTTCCTCCGCCAACCCCTCCGGCACCCTTGCCTCAGAGCCCATATCTGGAGCCCACATGAGCGAACCTTACTTTGACTACGTCGCCGGCCTCGCCGCCATGGATCAGGAAATCCTTGAGATCATCGGCCCGGCTTTTCTGGAACACTACACCAACGATCTGCGACTTCTCGACGAATCACTGGCGGCGGGGGAAATCGACGTCGTGCGGCGCTCCGCGCACTCACTGAAAGGCACGCTGGCGGCATTCAACGCCCAACCCGCGCAGGCCATGGCGGCCGCCATCGAAATTGCTGCCGCCCAGGGAGCGCTGCACGGTCAGGAACAAACGGTGAGAGAATTGCACGAGGCAGTCCATACCTTGGTGGTCGCGCTGCGGGCCTCGGCCCACACCCTTTCTTAGGATCTGAACGTGAACGACATCTACGCACTTGATTTGACCATGCAGGTAGTGATTGTGGATGACACCGTCATCAACCTGTCACTGATGGAGGCGCTGATCAAGAAAATTGGTGGCTGTCAGAGCAAAACCTTCAGCGCGCCGCACGAAGCCCTTGAGTGGTGTGAACAGAACCCCTTTGACCTGCTGATCGTCGACTACATGATGCCGGATCTGGACGGTATCGAATTCATTGCCCGGCTACGTCAGCGCCCGGCACTGGAACACTTGCCCATCCTGATGGTGACGGCCGATCAGGAAAGTGATGTGCGCTATCGCGCGCTGGAAACCGGTGCCAACGATTTCCTGACCAAGCCGATTGATCGCCCCGAGTTCAATTCCCGGGTGCGCAACATGCTCAGTCTTCGTCGCAGCCACAAACTGCTGTCCGATCGGGCCGCCCTGCTCGCCAATGAGGTGCATCAGGCCATTGAGGCGATTCGCCTGCGTGAGCGTGAAACGGTGATCCGTTTGGCGCGCGCCGCCGAGTATCGCGACCCGGAGACGGGTGCCCATATTCGCCGCATGGCCAATTACTCCTGTTTTATTGCCCAGGAACTGGGCTGGAGTAGCGCACAAGTGAACATGTTGCTTGAGGCCGCACCCATGCACGATGTCGGCAAGGTGGGTACACCCGATGCCATTTTGCTCAAACCAGGGAAACTCAGCGCGGACGAGTTTGTCATCATGAAGCAGCATGCCAGCATCGGCTACGAGCTGCTCAAGGATTCGAACTCGCCCGTGTTGATCATGGCCGCCGAGATCGCGCTGACCCATCACGAAAAATTCGATGGCTCGGGCTACCCGCACGGACTGGCAAACGAGGCCATTGCCCAGTCAGGGCGCATTGTCGCCGTGGCCGATGTGTTTGATGCCCTGACCTCGATCCGACCCTACAAACCCGCATGGGAACTGGATCGTGCCATCAGCTTCCTGAAGGAGCAAAGCGGAACGCACTTTGATCCGGAATGTGTCGAGGCGTTTTTGCGTCGCATGGACGATGTCGAGGTGATCCGCCAGCGTTACACGGAAGAGCCCGTCGAGGTCTTCGAGCCCGGGCGCACTTAGCTGCAGCCACAAGTGCTTCGGCCTTGCACGTCGACTCGCTCAGTCACAAACGTGCCAGAGTAGCGGAAGACCTGCCCGAAGCACGGATGGGTCAATCGGAAGTCCATGGCAAATGCGTTTGGGGATAGGGCTCGCTCGACAATCGTGGTATGCCCCAGAATCAGCCACTCGGGCAAGCCAAGCCTGAACCAGCCAAAATTCAGTACATAGCGCACGCCGGCGTAGTGCAGCTCTTCCCCTTTGACAAAAGCACGCATTTCCAGGCCCATGACCGGGTTCACCTAGTCGATCAAGCGCGTTCCGCCAGCCGCGACCCAGACGCTGTTGAAGCACACCTGTCGGCCATCAGGAAAGCTCATCGTGCGCCGCCAGTAGTGGCAATCCGCCCTGACATTTTTGTGCACGCGTGTTGGCAACTGCTTTCCCGATCGCGCCAGCAGGGCACCAAACACTTGCAGTACACGCAGGTAGGGCGTCATCCAGCGAGGAAACTCTATATCGAGATGGCCGCTATCGACGTTCGGACCGCTCTGGTAATGCGCCTTGAGCGACGCCGGCAATTTTTCCCAGTCTGCACCAAGGATTTTTTGCATCAGACTGCTCATGACGCGACTCCCGGAAGCTGTTTGAACACCATCAGTACCACCACCAGCACCATGGACGTAAACGCCGGCACACCCAGCCAGAACCACCAGCGCGCCATCCGCCAATAGTGCGCCGGCAAGGCGGTATTGTCGGCAACCGCCTGCGCCGCCAGCGTCTGCATGCGAATTTGCATCCAGACCACCGGCAGCCAGCACAGTCCTGCAAAACAATACAGAGCCAGGCTTGTGGCAATCCATGGCGTACTCAGCGGCATGCCCGCCAACATCGCCATCGCCACCCCGCTGAGTGGCTGAAAGATTACCGTAGGCGTGGTGAAGCACCAGTCCGCCAGCACCACGTGGCGGTTGGTGACCGCAATATGGGCCACATTGCCGCTGCGATCCGCCATCCATTTGTAATAGGCGCTGCCCAGGCCGGTGCCGAAGAGCAGCACCATGCTGAGAATGTGCAAGGTCTTTAGAGTGAGATAGGTCATGACACGCTCCCCTGCCCGCTCAACGCTTCCACGGCATTGGCGCGCAACAATGCGGGCGAAAAGTCCAGCGCCCGCCGGCCCAGAAAGGCATTCCACGAGTTCGGTGACGCGCGATAGCCGGTGACCAGCATGCGAATGTTTTCCGTGCGCAGCATGGGGCTGAAGACCTGCCCGGCCCAGGCACCGAGCAGCACCAGCCAGAGCGGCAGGTGCAGCACCCCGCCTTGGCGGTAGCCTTGCGCCAGGCGCAGACGCTGCAGCCAGTGCGCATACTCGACCACCTCATTGCCCACGATGTCGAGAGTCGTGCGCGCCTGCTCACTGGTCATACACGCCACGATGGTGGCGACCACATCCGCAATATGCACGGGTTGCAGCGGCTGCCGGCCATCACCGATCACGGGCACGATGGGCAGGCGGGCCAGCCGCTGGAACATCTCGGAACTGGCCCCGCCGCGACCATAGATCAGCGCCGGGCGCAGCACCCACCAGTCCAGATCCAGGGAACGCAAATAGTCGTCGGCGGCCCGTTTGCTCAGGTGGTAGGCCGAGGCGGCGCGGGTATCCGCCCCCAGCGCGGAGATCTGGATTACCCGACGCACCCCCGCTGCCAGACAGGCGTCAAACAAGGCGACCGGTGCCTCGGTGTGCAGGGCAGCAAAGCCTTGCCCACCCGATTCGCCAATAATGCCGACGGCATTGATCACTACCTCCACGCCGCGCAGCCAGGGCAGCCACTGCTCGCTGCGCCGCATCAGGGAAACATCCACCCCGTGATGTCGCGACACGGGAACAATGTCGTGCCCCGCCTGGCGCAAGACGCCGGAGAGGTTTCGGCCAATGAAGCCGCTGGCTCCAATCAGTAGGATTTTCATGACGGACGCTCCTTTTCCGACGTCGGCGTGACGACAAACCGACCGAGCTTCAGCCCGACGCGATGCAAGCCGATCAACAGTCCGCCCAGGGTTGCCAGCAGGGTCATGCGCAGGCTGTCGATCGGGCTGGCGAAGTTGGTCATCATATCAACGATCAGAACCAGGATAAGTGGCGCGATCACCAGCATGATCCGGGTGTAGGTCAGCCAGAACCGGGCGGCTTGCGCATTCGGACAAATCTGCTCAAGCGTTTCTTTGAGCGGGATGGACAAGGTGTACAGCACTGCGGCGCTGGCCGCGAGGCCGATCAGCAACTCCAGCGACAACATCAGGGGGGTGTTCATGTGAGCTCCTTTTGGTTAGTGGAGCCCTCAGTGTGGGTGTTTGGCCCACCCACTACCTCCGGTTTGATCGGAGCGGAGCGGATTTCTGTTCCGAAATGATCGTTCCGGAACCAATTAAGGCGACTGGTCGGGTTTTGGGCGGCTCATCGAAGCCATGAGCGTTAGTTTGCGAAACTGTCCCGGCGTCATGCCTTCGATTTCCCGGAAGGCCTCGTAGAAATTGGATTGGGCGCTGAATCCGACACTCAAACCTACCGAGAGCACGGAGGCCGACGGTTCGGCCACCAGCATCCGCCTGGCAGCAGCCACGCGTTGCTCGCGCAGAAAGCGCGCAAAGCTTTTGCCTAAATGCACATTCATCAGTTCAGACAGCTGGTGGCTACTCACGCCCAATCGGGCTGCCAGCGCGGCCAGGCTCAACTCGCCGTCTTCAAACAGGTGTTCAGTGCTCATCAATCCGTCGAGCCGATCCAGCAAGGCCGGGCAATCGATGTGGGTCAACGTGGAATTGGCATAGCTGGCTTTGGCCGCTTCGGTGACCTCGCCGGCCAGTTGCGGACGCAGCGCCAGCACGCCCTGAATCAGAAAAAACGCCAGACCTATGGCAATGGCGTAGAGCTCGAAGAAGGTCTTTCCAGGCAATTCTGCCCGCACCACACCCAATACCGTCACCCCCACGGCGATCACAACAATCACGCCCAGCAGGGCGATCTCTCTGACGAACTGCTCACGCTCGGCACGCAAACGATACACATCTCGCCCCAATGCCAGCAGGTAGCCGGCCCCGACCGAAAACGCTACCGACAGTGCTATGTCAGGTTCAAGCCAGGGCGCGATCATTGCCGGCACAGCATGCGCCAGCGATTGCACACGCCATGGCGCGGCATCGGGCCGGAGGATGCACTGGCTGTAGACCCAAAACACCGGCGCGACGACAAACAACAGCAGCTGGTACCCGCCTGTGTTTGTCCAGGGCAAGTCCAGGTACAGCCACGCCCAATGGACCGCCTGCAAGCCCGCCAGAGCCGCCAGCAACAGCAGGCCTGATGCTTTGGCACCACGCTCGCTACTGTAGTTGGCCGTACGGAAATGTGTCAGTGCCAGCAGCAGGGCGCTGACGACTGAAAACCCGGTGAAGAGCAAGGCGAGCGAGGTCATTGCGGGGATTGTAGAGGCGCGCCGGTGGCGGGCGAAAGGAAAAGGGCCAGTGACGGGTGCCCCCGGCACTGGCCCTTTTCGAGGTACTACGAACTCAGGCAGTCGACTTGCTGTAATTGATCGGGCCACCGCGGAACGGTGCAAAGCCGGTTCCGAAGATCACCCCGGCGTCGGCCAGGTCGGCGTCGGCGACGATACCATCCGCCACCAGCTTTTGCGTTGCCGCGACCATGGGAGCGATCAGCCGATCAGCCAGAATCGCCGTGTCACCAGCGCCGACTTGCGGAACAACGCCCTTCTGGGCCTTGCCATCGACGTAGGTGTAGAAGCCCTTGCCGGATTTCTTGCCCAGATTGCCGGCCGCGATCAGGTCGAGCACTTTCTTCGGAGGCGTCCCCGACTTGACCAGTTGCTCGCCGACCGCTTTGGCCACGTCGAGACCCACGGTATCGGCCAGCTCCACCGGCCCCATCGGCATGCCGAAGGCCAGCGCGGCGGCATCAATTGCCTCAGGGGTCATGCCCTCGTCAATGCACTTGAGCGCCTCGTTCATGTAGGGCGCGAGCACAGCATTGACCAAAAAGCCCGGGCCGTCTTTGACCGGCAGCGGCAGCTTGTCGATCTTGCGTACAAAAGCCGCCGCGCGCGCCGCCTGCTCGGGCGCGGTCTTTTCGCCAGCCACCACTTCTACCAGCGGCATCATCGCCACCGGATTGAAGAAGTGAATGCCGACCAGGCGCGACGGATCTTTGAACGTCGAGGCAATATCCGCCAGCTTGAGCGACGAGGTGTTGGATGCGATCAGCGCCGTTGGTTTAGCCCGCGCTTCGATGTCGGCAAACAGCTTCTGCTTGGCGTCGAGGTTCTCGAAAATGGCCTCGATGATCACGTCGGCCTGACGCACGCCATCGCCCTTGGGGTCGGCAATCAGGCGGTCGAGCGCGAAGCGCGCCTTTTTCTTGTCGCGCAACTTCTTCTCGAACAGCTTGGCGGCACGACCGACGGCGGGCGCAATGCGTTCCACCGATTGGTCTTGCAGCGTCACGGTCATGCCGCGCAGGGCGCACCAGGCGGCAATATCGCCACCCATCACGCCAGCGCCGATCACATGCACATGCTTGGGCTCAAACCCTTTGGCATCCTTGCCAAACGCCTTGAGCCGGTCTTGCAGGAAGAACACGCGAATGAGATTGCGCGTAGTCGGGTGCGCCATCAGGCTGTCAAGCGAGGTGGGCTTGTCGGCAGGGATGGCCAGCCCATTGCCGCCGTAGTTCTGCCAGGTATCGATGATGGAATACGGTGCCGGGTAATGCTCCGGGCGGGCACGCTTGGCGACCTGCTTTTTGGCG
Organism: Rhodocyclaceae bacterium; assembly: GCA_016702335.1. Lineage (GTDB taxonomy): Bacteria > Pseudomonadota > Gammaproteobacteria > Burkholderiales > Rhodocyclaceae > JADJEF01. The sequence goes on along the minus strand of JADJEF010000003.1, from coordinate 201,707 downwards.
CCATTGGCCACCATCGACTTGAGCGGGCCGCTCATCAGCTTGTCCATGAATTTGAGTTCGCGGCGCGGAGTGTTGGAGAGCACCAGCATGCGCGCGGCATTTTCCATCACGCGCGGCGGCACGCATTCGTCGGCCAGGCCCATGCTCTTGGCGCGTTTGGCGTTGATGGTCTTGCCGGTGAGCATCATGTCCAGCGCAGCCGGCGCGCCAATGCGCTCGGGCAGGCGCTTCATGCCGCCCCAGAGCGGGCTGATGCCGAGCATCACTTCGGGCAGCGCCATCTTGGTCGCGGGTTCATCGACCGCGAGGAGATAGCGACACGCGAGCGCCAGTTCCAGACCACCGCCCATGCAGTGCCCACGCACCAGAGCCAAGGTCGGGAAGTTGACTCTGGACAGGCGCTCATAAACATCCCAACCACGCTGGACCGCGGCGCGCGCTTTCTCGGGGGTATCGTTCTGGGCGAACTCTTCGATGTTGGCTCCGGCGATAAATCCGGCGGCTTTGCCTGACTTGAAGATCAGTGCCTTGGGCGGATTTTTCTCGCAGTCATCGAGTAATTGTCCCAGTTCGGTCATCACTTCTGCGCCGAGCGCATTGGCCGAGGCCCCGGCGACATCGAGGATTGCCCACGCAATGTGGCCAGATTCGCCATCGGTCTCGCGTTCCAGTTTCCAGTTTTTATAAGTCATCACAGTGTCTCCACCAAAACAGAACCTCCTTGACCGCCACCGATACAAATCGATGCCATAGCGCGCTTGCCCCCGGTGCGACGTAACACTTGCAAGGCATGCAAGACGATGCGCGCACCGGATGCGCCGACGGGATGCCCCAGCGCGATTGCGCCGCCGTCAATATTCAGTTTGGCGCGATCAAGTGCGCCCATGGCGTTGTCCAAGCCCAGATGCTCTTTGCAGTAGGCGTCATCCTCCCACGCATGAATGCAGCCGAGAATTTGCGCGGCGAAGGCTTCGTTGATCTCCCAGGCGTCCAGATCGTTCAAGCCCAGACCATGACGCTGCAGAATCGGTGTGGATGAATGCACCGGGCCCAGACCCATCTGCGCCGGGTCCAGACCGGCCCACTGCGTGTCGGTTATTTTGCCGATGGGCTCCAGATCGTATTCCTTGACAGCCTCTTCCGAGGCCAGCAGCAGCCAGGCGGCACCGTCGGTGATCTGCGAGCTGTTGCCGGCCGTGATGCGCCCGAACTTGCGATCAAAGAAAGGCTTGAGCTTGCCCAGATTGGCCTTGCTCGAGTCGTGCCGCACACCGTCGTCTTCGGCATAGACCTTGCCATCCGGCCCGATCAGCGGAATGATTTCGTCGCTCATGTGGCCGGTCTTTTGCGCCGCCGAAACGCGTTTATGGCTTTCCACCGAAAACTCATCCATCTGGTCGCGGCTGATGCCGAATTTCCAAGCGAGATTTTCGGCCGTCTGGCCCATCAGCAGATCAACCACCGGGTCGGTCAGGCCTTTGACGATACCGAGCACCGGCGAAAGCAGCATCGCCGGGCGCAGCTTGGCAAACAGGCCAAGCTTGGCGCCGGTCGTGCGCGCGCCGGCCATCTTGCTGAACCACAGCACCATCTTGTCGGAATACAGCAGCGGCGCGCGCGACAAGGCATCGACACCGCCGGCCATGACCAGCGAGGAACGTCCGCTCTGAATATTGGCAATCGCCGAATCGATGGCCTGCATGCCCGAGGCGCAATTGCGCATCACCGTCCAGCCGGGCACTTTCTGCCCGCAGCCCAGACGCAGGGCAATCACGCGGCCGATATTCACCTCATCGACGCTCGGGCTGGCGCAGCCGACAATCACCTCCGAGAGTTGCTCCGGGGCAAAGGGCTGGCGGGCCAGCAGCGCACGTCCGCTCGCGGTTGCCAGATCGGCCGCCGCGAAGGGGCCGGGTACGTTGCGCGACTTGAGGAAGGGCGAACGTGCGCCATCGACGATATAAACAGGTTTGAAAGTCATAGTAGGTTCCTAGAAAAATCAGGCGGCAAGCTTGTGCGGCATGGGTACGGAGGCGAGATTACGCGACACGACGGACTCGTGATGAAAGTCCTGCGGAAAATCATCAACGCGCACCGCCTTGTCGCGCAAGTAAGCGCGGCGTTCGAGCAGCGCGTATTCGGCTGCCGTGATGACGCCCGCATCCATCGCTTCGCGAATCGCCGTGTTACCAGCGCCGACTTGGCGCAATTTCTGTGCGGCTTTGATCTTCGCGTCGATGGGCTCACAAGCGACAGTGGCGGCCAGCGCCAGTTCCACCACGCCGACGGCATCGTTCTCATCCAGCGGGGCATACATGCCGGCCGTGAGGCGATCGCGGGTTGCGGACGGCCCGATCAGCAACTGCGCAACTTGATGCCCCAGTTCGTCGGTCGGCACCCCATGCTCACGCCCCAACAGGCGATCAAGCGGGAAGATCATCGCATTCAGCATCTTCGCCAAAACGCGGCTGGGGAAGTTTGCCAGCACGCCATCGAACGCCGCCTGAATCTTAAACAGCGCATCCTGCATCGCCCAGTGCATGAGCGGCGCATCGGCAGTCTGACGGCCTTCGACTTCGTAGCGTCTGAGCGTGGCTGAAGCCAGATACATCAGCGAGAGAATGTCGCCCAGACGCGCCGAGAGCTTCTCGCGGCGCTTGAGTTCGCCACCGAGTACGCCCATCGATACGTCAGACAAAAACGCGAACGCGGCCGAATAACGAGCGAGATCCTTGTAGTAGCCCTTGGCTTCCGGTGCCACCTTCGCAGGTGCCGCGGCGAACAACCCGCGAGTGAGACCGTGTCCGAGAGTACGCACGCCATTGGTGATCGCGAAGGCGACATGGCCTGAGATCGCCCGGTCAAAATTGACCCGTGCCTGCGGCGCGTCCGGGTTTTGTGCCGCGCGCATTTCGCTGAGCACATACGGGTGGCAACGTATCGCGCCCTGGCCGAAGATGATCAGGCTGCGCGTCAAAATGTTGGCCCCCTCAACGGTAATCGAAACCGGAACCTGCTGATACGCACGACCCATGAAGTTGTTCGGGCCAAGGCAAATTCCCTTGCCACCCAGGATGTCCATGGCGTCATTGACCACGATACGGGCACGCTCGGTAATGTGGTACTTGACGATGGCCGACGCCACCGAAGGCTTCTCGCCCAGATCGATGGCGGTGGCGGTCATCATTCGTGCGGCATCCATCAGGTAAGTGTGGCCACCCATGCGTGCCAGGGGCTCTTCAATGCCTTCGAATTTGCCAATGGCGGTCTTGAACTGGCTGCGCACCCGGGCGTAGCCGCCGGTGGCACGCGTGGCCAGCTTGGCCATGCCGGTGTTCGAGGCGGGCAAAGAGATCGAGCGCCCGGCAGCCAGACACTCCATCAACATGCGCCAACCCTGACCGGCCATCGCGGGTCCGCCGATGATCCACTCCAGGGGCATGAACACATCACGCCCCCAGTTCGGGCCATTCTGGAACACCGCATTAAGGGGGAAGTGACGGCGCCCGATGTTGACGCCCTCGTGATGGGTCGGCACCAGCGCGCAGGTAATGCCAAGATCTTCCTTGTCACCCAGTAGCTTCTCGGGGTCGTGAAGGCGAAAGGCGAGGCCGAGGATGGTGCAGATGGGGCCGAGAGTGATGTAGCGCTTGTCCCAGGTCACGCGCATGCCCAGCACCTCCTTGCCGTCGTGCATGCCCTTACAAATGATGCCCACATCGGGAATCGATGCCGCGTCGGAACCGGCATTGGGGTTGGTCAGGGCAAAGGCGGGAATTTCCTCGCCACGGGCCAGACGCGGCAGGTAGTAATTTTTCTGCGCATCGGTGCCGTAGTGCAGCAGCAGTTCAGCCGGGCCGAGCGAGTTGGGCACCATCACCGACACCGCGGAGGCCCCGCATTGGGTCGAGAGCTTTTGCGCTACTTGCGAGTGCGCGTAGGCCGAGAACTGCAAGCCGCCATAGGCCTTGGGAATGATCATGCCCAGAAAGCCCTTGTCTTTGATGAAAGCCCAGGCTTCCGGCGAAAGATCGTGATGCTTCTGGGTGGTTTCCCAGTCGCTGACCAGGCGGCAGAGTTGTTCGCACTCGTTGTTGAGGAACGACTGCTCCTCGGCCGACAAGTTGGGTGCGGGGTAGGCGAGCAGCTTTTCCCAGGCGGGCTTGCCTGAGAAGAGTTCGCCCTCCCACCAGACGGTGCCGGCTTCAAGGGCCTCTTTCTCGGTTTGCGACATCGACGGCAGCAGCTTGCGATACAGACCGAAAATCGGCCCGGTCAGCAGCGTTCGACGCACCAGAGGCACGAACAGTACGAGAGAAGCACTAGTGAGAATTGCAATGAACCAGATCATGAGGATCTCCTGTGACTATCGAAACTACAATGACTCAGGGCGCTGCCTAACGGCCATCAGCCATCCCGTTTGCTGCTCGCCGCCTTCGGCGTTGCCGGGGCGGATGAAACATTGTTGGCCCCAGTCAAGGGCAAGGGCGCGCGCAGACCACCGAGCAAAAAGCTCATCAGGCGCGCATACAGCGTGTCCGCGTCAGCGGCAGCAATCATTTCGTCACCCAGCAAATTGAGCGCATCGGCACCGGCAATTGCATGCGCAGTGGCCCCCAGCATGAAGTGCAGCCGCCAGACAATCTCTTCAGGGCTGACGCCCGGCAGGGCGCGGAACAAAGCCTGCTTGTAGCGCTCGACGGCAATGGCGTACTCACGCTTGAGAAAGTTGCGCACGAACTCATTGGGCTCGGTCAGGGTGCGTCCAAAAAGACGCATGAACACCTTGCCGCCACGGGCTTCATCGGCTGCGGCACAGATTGCCTCGCCGAAAAACGCTTCGACGATCTTGCTGGGCCGGATCACGCCGCTGTCGCTTGCTCGCTCCAGCTCATCAAGCCGCGCCAGCATGCGAGCGGTGATGGCACCGAGGCGGCGGCGGAAAACTTCTTCAATCAGCGATTCCTTGGCGCCAAAGTGGTAATTCACCGAAGCCAGATTGGCCTGGGCCGCCGAGGTAATCATGCGCATCGTGGTGGCCTCGAAACCACGTGCCGCAAACAGCGCCTCTGCGGCATCCAGAATGCGCGTGCGGGTATCGGGCACCGGGGCGTACTCAACAGGGATAGAAGCCGCCATCATCACTCCGCGCTGCAAACGTTGGTTTCAAACAACTGTTTGAATGATGATCGCAATGAGTGAAAAGGTCAAATTGATTTTTTTGGGTCCCCGCATGACACGGGAAGCGACTGCGCACCCATGCGAGACGGCGCACATAGTGACGATCCGCCCGGGCAGCACGGAGTCGCGCTTGTGCTTCGATGAAAACAACCGACGACGGGGTCAGATTTCGGGCAACGCACCGCCCGCCTAGTTGATCAGCGTCTTGATCTCTGCCGCCAAGGTGCCGTCACGTCTCATGCTTTCCAGGCCACGATTGAAGGCGTCGAGCAGCTCTGCCGAGCGGGGCGCATCGCGCGGGACCACGAAGTAATTGGGCATCGCCTCGATCACTGGCTCAAGCCAGGTCAGTTCATCCGCGCGTTCAGCCAGCTTGCTCAGCGCAAGGTAGCGCCCCACGCCCCGGTCGATCAGAACGGCATCAAGGCGTCCGCTGGCCAGCGCCCGTAAATTGATTTCGTCGGTTTCACTGGTGAATACTGGAATCTTCGCCTCGTTGAATTGCACCGGGTTGGCATAGCCGCGCACCGTACCAATACGGTAAGCGCGCAACTCTTCCAGCCGTGCGTATCGAAGCGGACGGGCCTTTTGCACGATGAGACCCACGTCGTTGGTCAGAATGGGGCGCGAATAGTGCAACCACTGCTCTCGCTCTTCGCTGCGCCAGATATTCACCAGACCGTCGGCACTGCCGGTACGCAGTTCGTACAGTGCCCGATTCCAGGGCAGAAATTCCACCTCCAGTTGAAACCCGACGCGCTTCATGGCTTCGCGCGTAATACGTACCATGGCACCGCCGCCGGGCAGTGCGGCACCGGTGTAGGGGGGATAATTCAGCGTCACCACTTTCACCACTTTCACCACTTTCACCACTTTCACCGCGCTCACGGTGCCCACGTCCTCACCGGCACGCCCGATGCCGGGTGCCAAGCATGGCAGCGCGAGCAGACATAGCAGAGCGAAGCGCTTACCCAGCGTAGCATTCCAATTGCACAGCCATCGTTGCATCATTTATTGCACCCCTCCTTCAACCATTACGTCCGTGCCTAAAGTCCAAACCATCGATAGCGCCAACATAAGCCTTTAGCAATGGTACGACGAATCGGTGCCAGCATGACTGTCCGAACCATCTGGCACGATCGGGCCTCCCTGTCCCCGATTGGCGACAACTAGTGATGGCACACTGTCGGGTACGCGACCTTGTTGACGATACATCTACCGATTTCTGTCATCCGCCGGATTTGCCCGAATTCGACTTCATCGGCTTGCATTGCTACTCGCCTGTGACTCGATGCCGATTATTGGGCGATGATCGCCGCTCACACACTGCTACACTCGCCCGATGCGCCGCGCTCCACCTGCCAGTTCCCTGAATTCCCTGCCTGCCCCCGCCCCGACGGAGCGCCACGACTGGGGCACCATCAAAACCCTGCTGCCTTACCTTTGGGCCTGGAAATGGCGAGTGATCTTCGCCTTGTCCTGCCTGCTGACCGCCAAAGTGGGCAATGTCACGGTGCCCATTGTGTTCAAGCAGATCATCGACAAACTGACGCTCCCCGCCGATCAGGCGCTGCTGATGGTGCCGATGGGACTGCTGGCCACCTACGGCGCGCTGCGCTTTTCAAGTTCACTCTTTACCGAGTTGCGCGAAATCCTCTTTGCGCGGGTGACGCAGCAGGCCGTGCGCACCATTGCCTTGCAGGTCTTCGAGCATCTGCATGCACTGAGCCTGCGCTTTCACCTGGAACGTCAGACCGGCGGCCTGACCCGTGACATCGAGCGCGGCAACCGCGCCATCAGTTCGCTGATCAGCTATACGCTGTACTCCATCCTGCCCACCATGGTTGAAATCGCCTTGGTGCTCGGCATTCTGGCGGCGCGTTATGAGTGGGCCTTCACCGCCATTACGGTCGGCACCCTGACGCTGTATGTCACCTACACCATCCTCGTCACCAACTGGCGCACGCACCTGCGCCGCGAGGTCAATGAACTGGACTCGGCGGCGAACGTGCGTGCGATCGACAGCCTGATCAACTACGAAACGGTCAAGTACTTCAACAATGAGTGCTGGGAGGCTCAGCGCTACGATGCGCAACTGGCCAAGTGGGAAGTGGCCCAGATCAAGAGCCAGGTCTCGCTCTCATATTTGAATCTGGGCCAGTCGCTGATCATTGCCGCCGGCGTCAGCCTGATGATGTGGCGTGCCACCGAGGGCGTGGTGAGCGGGGCAATGACCGTGGGCGATATCGTGCTGGTGAATGCGTTTCTGATTCAGTTGTACATGCCGCTGAACCACCTGGGCGTGCTCTACCGCGAGATTCGCCAATCGCTGACCGACATCGAGCGGATGTTCGGCCTGCTCGACACCAACCGCGAGATCCAGGATGCGCCCGACGCCCGGCCTCTGGAAGCCGGCCCGTGCTCACTGCGCTTCGAGCAGGTCAATTTCGGCTATGAGCCGACGCGCCAGATTCTCTTCAACGTCGATTTTTCCGTGCCCGCCGGCGGCCGCCTGGCCGTGGTCGGACACAGTGGCTCAGGCAAATCCACGCTGGCCCGTCTGCTTTACCGCTTTTATGAAGCCGGCAGCGGCAGCATCCGCATCAACGGCAGCGATCTGCGCGCGCTCACCCAGGCGAGCGTACGCGCCGCCATCGGCATCGTCCCGCAAGACACCGTGCTGTTCAATGACAGTATCTATTACAACATTCAGTACGGCAGGCCGAGCGCCACGCGCGATGAAGTCATCGCTGCGGCACGCGCGGCGCACATCCATGACTTCATCGAATCCTTGCCCGAGCGGTACGACACCCGGGTCGGCGAGCGCGGCCTGAAACTTTCCGGCGGCGAAAAGCAGCGCGTCGCCATTGCCCGCGCCCTGCTCAAGGACCCCCCTATTCTGATTTTTGACGAAGCGACCTCGGCGCTGGACTCCAAGACAGAAAAGGCGATACAGGCAGAACTGGAGCAAGCGGCCCACGGACGCACCACCCTGATCATCGCCCACCGCTTGTCGACGGTCATGAGCGCCGATGAGATTCTGGTGATGGACAAGGGCTGCATCGTCGAGCGCGGTCGCCACGACCATCTGCTCACGCTGGAAGGCCATTACGCCCAGATGTGGCGCTTGCAGCAACAGGGCGAAACCAATGCACACGATGGCAACCTGGGCGCCAGGCAAACTTGACGCAGTGGCCCATCCGGACTAAAACAGCACCCACTCAGCGCTCAGACAGAAGCGTCGTTTTCCCACATCACCTACCCCGGAGACACAGATGACACAAACCTTGCTGCCCCGCCGCCTCACCCTGATTGCCGCCAGCCTCGCCGCCTTTGGCTTGTCAGCTCAGGTTCAGGCCGGCACCATTGAAAAAGTAAAAGAGTCGGGTGCCATTACCATGGGTATCCGCGAGTCTTCCCTACCCCTGTCGTATCTCGATGACAAGCAGCAACCGGTCGGCTACCACGTCGAGATCTGCCAAAAGATCGTCGACGGGGTAAAAGCCAAACTCGGCCTCAAGGCAGTAAAGATCAACTACCAACCGGTCACCTCGCAAAACCGAATCCCGCTCGTGACCAACGGCACGGTGGATCTGGAGTGTGGCTCGACCACCAACAATGCAGCCCGCCAGCAGCAAGTCGCCTTTGCCCCCACCACCTTCGTCACCAATGTGCGCATGGCGGTCAAGAAAGCCTCCGGCATTACGGGACTGCAGCAGTTGAACGGCAAGCCGGTCGCGACTACCACCGGTACCACCTCGGTGCAGCTTATGCGCGGGCACGAAAAAGGCAAGGGCATCGACTTCAAGGAGGTCTATGGCAAGGATCACGCCGATGCCTTCCTGATGCTCGAATCCGACCGCGCCGTCGCCTTCGTGATGGATGACAACCTGCTCGCCGGCCTGATCGCCAGTTCGAAGAACCCCAGTGACTACGCTATCGTCGGCGAAGTGCTGAACATCGAGCCCATCGCCATTATGCTGCGCAAGGAAGATCCGCAGTTCCAGGGCATGGTCAACGCCACAGTGAAAGACCTGGCGAAGTCGGGCGAACTCGACAAGTTGTACAAGAAGTGGTTCCAGAGCCCGATTCCGCCCAAGGGCGTGAATCTGAACTTCACCATGAGCGAGCAACTCAAAGAAGCGATCAAGAACCCCAACGACCTGCCGGCCGAGCAGTACAACATCAAGAAATAATCGTCATTCCGCAAGTCGGCGCTGGCAACACGGCGATTTCGCCCGGCCAGCGCCGTTTTTCTTACTTTCCTGAGGGTTCGCAATGAACTACCACTGGAATTGGGGCATCTTCTTTGATCAGGTACAGAACGGCGACGAGACCTATCTCGCCTGGCTGATCAGCGCGCTCGGCTGGACAGTCGCCGTGTCGATCACTGCCTGGATCATGGCCCTGGTGCTGGGCGCCATCATCGGCACCTTGCGCACCGTGCCACATCGCGGCATTTCATTCTTTGCCAACGCCTGGGTCGAACTGTTTCGCAATATTCCGCTGCTGGTGCAGATGTTCCTGTGGTTTTTCGTCGTCCCCGAGTTGCTCCCCAAAGACCTTGCGCTGTGGGTCAAGCAAGACATGCCCGCCAAAGAGTTCGTGACTGCCGCCATCTGTCTGGGCCTGTTCACCTCGTCGCGTATTGCCGAGCAAACCCGCGCCGGCATCCAGAGTCTGCCGCGCGGCCAGACCAATGCCGGACTAGCGATGGGTTTTACCCGCGCGCAGGTCTATCGCTACGTGCTGCTGCCCATGGCCTTTCGCATCATCGTGCCGCCGCTCACCTCGGAGCTGATGAATATCTTCAAGAATTCCTCGGTCGCCTTCGCCATCGGGGTACTCGAACTCACCTTCGTGTCGCGCCAGATGCAGGAAGACACCTCACAAGGTATCGAGGTGTATGCCGCCGTCACGCTGCTCTACTTCATCTGCGCCTTTGCTGCCAATCGCGGCATGGCTCTGGTTGAAAAGCGCGTTCAGGTGCCCGGCTACATTGCCGGCGCGCATTAACGGGGGGGCACACCATGCTTAGCGATTTCGACTTCAGCGTTCTCACTGACAGCCTGCCCTTCCTGTGGGCCGGCCTGCAATTCACCATTCAGCTCACTCTCGTCGCCATGACCGGCGGCATCATCTTTGGCACCTTGCTGGCACTGGCCCGGCTTTCCTCAATGAAGCCGCTGGCGATGGCCGCTGCCGCCTATGTCAACACCATGCGCTCGATTCCGCTGGTGATGGTGATCCTGTGGTTCTTCCTGCTGCTGCCCCTGCTCACGGGCAAACCAATGGGGGCGGAGAGTTCGGCCATGATGACCTTCATGGCCTTCGAGGCGGCTTACTACAGCGAGATCATGCGCGCCGGCATCCAAAGTGTACCGCGTGGCCAGGTGCATGCCGGGCAGGCGATGGGCTTCACCTATTCGCAGTCGATGCGGTTTGTGGTGCTGCCGCAGGCCTTCCGCAACATGCTGCCCATACTGCTCACGCAGACCATCGTGCTGTTTCAGGACACCTCGCTGGTCTATGCCATCGGCTCCAAGGACCTGCTCAAGGCCTCGGAAATCGCCGGCAAGAACTACAACCGGCCAATCGAGATGTATATTTTCGTAGCGCTGATTTATTTCATCATCTGTTTCTCGCTCTCGCAGTTGGTCAAGCGGCTACAGCAGCGCATTGCCATCATTCGCTAAGTCTCATAAAGCTCATAATCCTCCCCATGATCGAGATAAAAAATGTCAGCAAGTGGTACGGGCAATTTCAGGTACTGACCGAGTGCACCACCCAGGTCGCCAAAGGCGAGGTCATCGTGGTCTGCGGCCCTTCCGGCTCAGGAAAATCCACACTGATCAAGTGCGTCAATGCGCTCGAGCCGTTTCAGCAGGGCGATGTGGTGGTCGATGGCATTTCCCTGAGCGATCCGAAAACCGATCTGCCCAAGCTGCGCTCGCGCGTGGGCATGGTGTTCCAGAACTTTGAACTGTTCCCGCACATGAGCATTACCGAAAATCTGACCATTGCCCAGGTGAAAGTGCTGGGCCGCTCTTCGGACGAAGCCCGCGACGTCGGGCTCAAGCTCCTCGACCGTGTCGGACTCACAGCGCAGGCCGCCAAGTTTCCCGGCCAGCTTTCCGGCGGCCAGCAGCAACGCGTGGCGATTGCCCGCGCCCTGTCGATGAACCCGATCTGCATGCTCTTCGATGAACCCACCTCGGCGCTCGACCCGGAGATGGTCAACGAAGTGCTCGACGTCATGGTGCAACTTGCAAAAGAAGGCATGACCATGATGTGCGTGACCCACGAGATGGGTTTTGCCCGCAAAGTCGCCAGCCGAGTGATTTTTATGGACCACGGACGCATCGTCGAAGACGACAGCAAAGAAGCCTTCTTCGGCTCGCCCCGCTCCGAGCGGGCTCAGCTCTTCCTGTCCAAAATCCTCCAGCACTGAACCGGCCACACGCACACTGATCATGGGACTGCGCGCAAAACTCGGGCTATTTCTTCTCGCCAGCTTTTTGAGCCTTACGCTGGTGTCAGCCGACTGGTTGCAGACCCGCCTCATTGCCCATTACGAAGAGATCGAGCGTGCGGAAGCCGAGCAGGCCATGGTGCGCTTGTTGCGTACCATTGAAGCACAGGTCGCCATGGTCAATCGCACCACCGAAGAGTGGTCGAACTGGACCGAGTTGTACTACTTCATGTCGCGCGGCGGCGCAGACTTCATTGACGAAAACCTCAGTCTTGAATCCATCAAAACCTCGCGTCTGAGCGCAGTGCAACTCCGCGATTTATCCGGCAAGCAGATAGCGATTGCCGAAGTTCCGAATGCCGCGGGGCGACGCTGGATCAGTGACTTCACCGCCTCGAAATCACCTTTGTATGACGGCTACCTGAAAAAGTTTACTGCGGAAAGCCCGCCGTTTTGCGGGCTAGCCATAATCTCGCCCAAGGCACCCGTCCTGTTGCTTTGCGATCATCCCATTCATACGTCTGGCGGCGGTTCGAAGAGCAATGGCCGCTTGCTGGCCATACGCGCGGTCGACGCGGCCACCATCGCCGAGATCGAAGGCATTACCCAGCTGAGTTTCCGCGTCGCCCTGTTCGATCAACCGGGCAAGGTTTTCGACGGATCTCCGGCCATCATGCTGTCACCCATGAAGCTGCTCGGCAACGAGCGCACGCCGTCACTCGCCGTTGGCGACAAGACGATTACCGTCGCTTACCCGCTGCACGGGCTGGTCACCGGTGCGCTCTATGGCTGGATCTATCTCGACTACCCGCGCGCCCACTTTATCCGCGTGCGTGAGCAGGCCCTGCAGGCAGCCAAGGCGGTCGGCATTCTGATTGTTCTGACCACGCTGCTGATGCTGATCGCCATCGATCATCTGGTTGTCCGACGCTTGCTCAAGTTGCAACGCGAAGTCGAATCAGCGACCCGCGATGTCGACTGGACTCAGCGCGTCTCGCGCGAGGGTGAAGATGAACTGGGTAGCCTCGCCAGTCGCGTCAATATCCTGCTTGAAATGATTCAGGCTCAGGTGCGCCAACTGAGCGAGCTTTCCCTGACCGACACCCTGACCGGCCTGCCCAACCGGCGCGCCTTTGACCAGCGGCTGGCGCTCGCGGTCAAGCGTCACCAGCGCGAGCGCACCGCGGTGGCCCTGCTCATTATTGATGTCGACAACTTCAAGAAATACAACGATCGTTATGGCCACCCGGAGGGAGATGAAGCGCTACGCAAGGTCGCCAAAGCCCTGCTCGCGTCGGTGCAGCGTGCTACCGATCTGGTTGCCCGCATTGGTGGCGAAGAATTCGCTTTGCTGCTGGAAGATACCGAGGCGCAGGGCGCGACGATAACGGCGAACAGGGCTCTGGAGTTGGTCAGAAGCACCGGCATTGCGCATCAGGACAACCCGCCTGGCGTGGTCACCATCAGCATCGGGCTCACCCTGCTGACCGACGGCGCTGACATTCAGTCGATCTACCGCTGTGCCGATGCGGCGCTGTATCAGGCCAAGCAAAATGGCCGTGATCGCGTCGTGTGCAGCGCGGCATGACGTCACGGTACCAGAGGGGCTCGCCACTCGCTGCAGGCCGCTTCCGCAAGTCGGCGCTGGTAAGACGGCGGTTTGGCCAAATTGGTGCGGTCGTGTGCGTGCTGCTCGGTGCACCGCTTTCGGGAATGGCCGACGACCGGAGCGAAGCCCGCTGGACCGCGCCGGCTTCTGCGCCCGCCATCGTCCTGGCGCAGGTTTATCGCGCCGGCATCGACCCGGCGGCGTATCTGGTCAGCGAAAAGTTCGATGGCGTGCGTGCGGTGTGGGATGGACAAGTCTTGCGCTTTCGCAGCGGCAACCCGGTCAATGCGCCTGCCTGGTTTATCGCTGCCTTGCCGCCGGAACCGCTGGATGGCGAGTTGTGGTTGGGCCGCAGTAAATTTGATCGACTGTCCGGCATCGTGCGCACGTCGATACCCGACGATGCCCAGTGGCGCCAGATCAGCTACCTGATATTCGAGGCCCCCGGCCATCCCGGTGACTTTACCGAGCGGGCCGCGCACCTTGCTGCTCTGACCGACCGCCTGCAAGTGCCTTGGCTGCGTGCCATACGGCAGCAGCGGGTGGCCGATGACAAGGAACTGCTGGCCCTGTACCAGCGACTGATTGCGCAGGGGGCTGAAGGCATGATGTTGCATCGCGCCGACGCACCGTACGTAACCGGCCGCAGCGACGTTCTGCTGAAACTCAAGCCCGTTGAGGACGCCGAGGCGACGGTCGTGGGCTATGTGCCAGGACGCGGCAAACTCACCGGCAAGACCGGTGCGCTGCTGATGGAAACCGCGGAGGGCAAGCAATTTGCCCTGGGCAGTGGTTTGCCTGATGCACTTCGACGCACCCCGCCGCCGCTTGGCACCCGCATTACTTACCGGTATCAGGAACTCACAGCGACCGGCGTGCCGCGCTTTCCGCGTTTCTGGCGAGTTCGGGAGACGTTTTAACCCTACCGACGGAGGCTTGCGTTCTATTTCACCAACTTGGGCAGTGTGACGATGACCTCGGTACGGTTATCGTCATCGTCAGCCTTCATGCGGATGTGTCCGCCTTGCGCCTCGATCAACAACTTGGCCGAGTAGGTGCCAATGCCTGTGCCACCCGCCTTGCCGGCCGTGACAAACTTCTCAAAGAAGCGTTCGCGAATATCAGCCACCACAGCCCCGGTGTTGCTGATGATAATTTTCAGCGGGTCTTCGTTCGTCAGGCTGACGCTGATGGTGCCTCCGTCCGGGCTGGCTTCGCAGGCGTTTTTGATTAAGTTCTGCAGGATGGAGTAGCAGAAAAGCGGATCACCCAACGCTTGCAGAGTCTCGGGCGTAGCCCCGCCCAGTTCTAACGAGAGTTGCAGTTGCTTCACCGCAAACGTGCTTTTTGCGATATCGACCACGCGGCGCAGGATGTCGCCAAGAAGCACAGGCTGGGCAACGAGCACAAAGATGCCCGTTTCAATCTTGTAAAGCTCGGTCGTCAGGTTGACCACGTCGAGCGCCTGCAATGCCATCTCTTCGATCAGACGCAGGCGCTCGGTGTGATCGGCACTCAGGCCTTGCTCCTCGATCAGGGGCTGGACTAGCGTCATGATGCCCGCGAGCGGCGACTTGATGTCGTGGCGCGTGATCATCTCGACGTCTTCGCGCAATTGCGCCAGCATCAGCATCGCGTCGTACTCGGCCTGCAACTGCTTGTGCAGGGCGACATAGCGCATGAAGTTGCGCACGCGCGGTTTGAGCAGATCGGGGTCGATCGGTTTGCTGACAAAATCGACCGCACCGAGTTCCAGCCCCTTGGTCTGCGCATCGAGCGTGGTCAGGGCGGTGACGAAAATTACCGGCGTCGATTCGGCGTTGGGGTGCTCGCGCATGCGGCGCGCGACCTCGAAGCCATCCATGCCCGGCATCATGACGTCAAGCAACACGAGGTCTGGCGGTTTATCCGAGAAACAGATGTCCAGTGCTTTTTGCCCGTTGTCGGCGACACGCACACGGTAGTCGTCCATAAACAGTTCGGAGAGCAACTGCAGGTTATCGGGGGTGTCGTCGACGATCAGGATTGTCGGTGGCGGTGCCGGCTCTTTGGGCGCGCTGACAGCAGCACGGTTCGCCGTTGGCATGGGTGCTGGTACGGGTGTTGAGCCTTGGGCCTGCCGTGCTGAGGGCGCTGAAAGTTTTGCTATCTGACGCGGCGTGGCTTGCACGGCTTTTTCTATACGCTCGGCAAGGCTGCCCACGGTGTAGGGCTTTACCAAAAGATTGCTTACCCCGTTGGCAATCGCTTCTTCCACGCGGGCACGTTCGGCCTCGGCGGTGATCATCACCAGCGGCAGCCGATACAGCGCAGGGTCAGCGCGCATGGCCTTGAGCAGTTCCAGCCCGGTCATCAGTGGCATGTTCCAGTCAGAGAGCACCACGCTGACATGCTGTCGCTTGAGTATTTTGAGTGCTTCGACACCGTTGTTCGCGGTCAGAATCTGGCTGGCCCCGAGCATGCGCAACTGGTTGGAGATGACTTTGCGCATAGTCTCGATATCGTCGACCACCAAAAATACAGACGTCGTCATGTCCATGTCGGCTCTCTTCCTTTTTCGATATGCGGTAGCTTAGCCTTTAAAGGCGTCGAGCATCACCGCCTTCGCTTGCAGGTCGTTGTCGGTATCGATAAAGCGCAGGGAAATCTCCCGGATACGGTCTTGAATGGCGACGAAGGCATCGACCATGTCCGGATCAAAGTGCCGGCCGCGCCCCTCAACGATGATGCGCATCGCTTGCTCGTGCGGCATGCCCTCTTTATAGACACGGCGACTGATCAGGGCATCGTAGACATCGGCCAGTGCCATGAGCCGGGCCGATAGCGGTATCGCCTCACCCGTCAGGCCGAGCGGGTAGCCCGAGCCATCCCACTTCTCCTGGTGCCCGTAGGCAATTTCTTTGGCGCAACTCAGGAAATCAACCTTCAGCCCCAGTTCATCCTCGGCGCGCTGAATAGCGTCGCGCCCGAGCGTGGTATGGGTCTTCATGAGCTCGAATTCGTGCGTCTCGAAGCGCCCCGGCTTGAGCAGGATGCGGTCGGGAATACCGACTTTACCGATGTCATGCAGAGGGGCCGACTTGAATAACGTTTCGATCACCTGCTCGCTCAGTTGCCCGGCAAAACGCGGGTGATCGCTCAGATGTTGGGCCAGTAACTTGACATAGTATTGGGTACGGCGAATGTGGTTGCCAGTGTCGCTGTCGCGGGTTTCGGCCAGCGAGGCCATGGCCATGATGGTGACGTCCTGAATGGCGGCCAGCTCTTGCGTGCGCTTGCCCACTTCGCTTTCCAGAAAGACATTCTGGTCGCGCAAAAAATCGGCAGCCGCCTTCACCGAGAGATGCGTGGCCACCCGTGCGCGCACCACAGCAGGGCTGATCGGTTTGGTAATGTAGTCGGCCGCGCCCAGCGAAAAACCAAACTCCTCGTCTTGCTCGCCGGCTTTTGCGGTGAGAAAGATAATGGGAATATGGCCGGTAGCTGCATTCGCCTTGAGTTGCCGGCAGACCTCGTAGCCATCCATCCCGGGCATCATGATGTCGAGCAATATCAGGTCGGGCGGTGTGGCGGACTGCACAATGGCCAGCGCCCGCTCGCCACTGGCGGCAATTTTTACCCGATAGCGATCCATCAGCAACTCGCTCATCAGGCTCAGATTGTCCGGCGTATCGTCAACGACCAGTACGGTTGCCATGGATGTTGCTGAGTAGTGGCTCATTCAATCAGTCTCTCTAGAAGGGCGACGATCAGCTTGCCGAGGCCGCCAAGGGTGAGGCCACGCGCCGGGCAATGGCTGCGTTAAGCCGTTCCAGTGCCGTACTGAACTGAAAGCTGCGCAGCGCTTCCTGTATCGCCGGGAAATCCGTGGGAAACGCACTGCGCAGGAGCGGCTCGTGATCGCTGAACAAACGCATGGCAAAAGCATCATCCTCGGCGAGCAATTCGGTAATGCGCCCGAGCGCGGCGCTCAATACCGATTCGTCCACGATAACCGCGTCAGGGACGACCTCGGGTGGAATAACGGCGGCAAGTGCCTCCAGAAGACTGGCCAGCTTCTCGGCAAAGTTGTCGAGCGCAGCGTCAATCACTACCCGCGCGGCACCCGAGTGAATTTCCTGCTCAAGCACGGCCGCAACCTGCTGTACCTCGCCCGCACCAATGTTTCCTGCAACCGCCTTGCTGGTATGGGCAAGGCGCTCGGCTGTCGCCGCATCGCCGGCATCCAGCGCTGCGCGCAGGGCGTTTGCGGCATTGCGCTCCGCGCCCGCATACTTGCGCACCATGGCGAGGTAGAGCGGCTTGCGTCCCAGCACGCGGCGCAGGCCGGCAGCGACATCCAACCCGGGTACCCCGCGCAGCAGTTCGACGCCGTCGGCGGCTGCATCCTGGCCGGCAACGCTTGTCGCCAGACTGCTCGCCGGGATATTTTTTGCGCTATCGCTCGGCGCAATCCATTTCAGCAAGGCTTGCCAAAGCTCTTCGGGCTCGATGGGCTTGGCCACGAAATCCTGCATGCCCGCATCGATACATCGGTCGCGATCCGACTGCATGGCATTGGCGGTCATCGCGACGACAGGAAGCTCCGACGCGCCGATTGTTTTACGGATCTCGCGCGTCGCGGTTACGCCGTCCATCACCGGCATCTGCATATCCATGAGCACAATGTCATAGCGGTTTGACTGAACGCTACGCACGGCTACCGCGCCATTTTCCGCATGCTCGACCACCATGCCCGCCTCATGCAGCAGTCCGGTAGCAACCTCCACATTCAGTTCATTGTCTTCGACCAGCAGCACGCGTGCGCCGCGAATGGCGTCGAGACGGGCATCGATGCCGGCACCTTCGGCGAAAACCTGATGCAGGCCGGACGGCTCACCACCCAAGACCCGCATCAGCGTGTCAAACAGCAATGAAGGGCCCACCGGCTTGATCAACACATCTTCGATACCCATCTGCTCGGCATCGTGCAGCACCTCTTCACGACCGTAGGCGGTAACCATCACCAGATGCGGCACAGGGTCGAGGTTCAGCCCCCGCAATGCGCGTGCTGTTTCTATACCGTCCATTCCGGGCATACGCCAATCGAGCAGAATGACTTCGTAGGCTGTGCCGTTGTGGCAAGCCTCTTTTGTGCGTGTGATCGCGGCAGCGCCAGAGGCGGCATCGTCGACCAAAAACGACATGCTACGCAGCATCTCGACAAGCACACTGCGTGCGTTGTCGTTGTCATCGACCACCAGCATGCGGCGGTGACGCAAGTCGTGCGCGGGGATCAAACGCTGCGCTCGAGCGCTACCACCGGCACCGATGCCCAGGCGCGCAGTGAACCAGAAGGTGCTGCCTTCGCCAGGCACGCTCTCGACGCCGACTTCCCCACCCATCAGTCCGGCCAGCTTCTTGGCGATGACCAACCCGAGCCCGGTACCTCCATACTTGCGCGTGGTTGAGGAATCGGCCTGCTGAAAACTCTGAAACAATTGACCCACCTGGCTCTCGGTGAGCCCGATGCCGGTATCGCGAATCGCGAAGTAGAGCACGACATCCTTCTCGCTCCGCTCGCGCACCCGGGCAATGACGTCCACTTCACCCTGGTCGGTGAATTTCACCGCATTATTGGCAAAATTGATCAGCACTTGCCCCATGCGCAGCGAATCCCCAATCAGGCTGCGCGGCACATCGTCGGCAATATCGAAAATCAATTCGAGACCCTTGGCACTGGCCTTTTCGGTGATCAGGTTGGCGACATTGTCGAGCAGTTTTTCCAGCTCGAACTCGACGTGCTCGACGCTGAGCTTGCCCGCTTCGATCTTGGAAAAATCCAGCGTGTCGTTGATGATGCCGAGCAGGTGTTTGCCCGAGTCCTGAATTTTTCGCAGATAGTCGCGCTGTTTGGGTGAGAGCTCGGTGCGCAACGCGAGATGCGCCATACCGATGATGGCGTTCATCGGGGTGCGGATTTCGTGGCTCATGTTGGCCAGAAAGTCAGACTTCATGCGCGTGGCATCTTCCGCCAGATCGCGCGCACGACGCACCTCTTCTTCGGCGGCCTTGCGCGCCGTGATATCGCGGCTGATGACCAGCAGACCGAGCAATTCCCCATCGCTGCTCCAGAACGGCGTCTTGACGGCATCGAGCAGCACGCGCCGGCCATCGGGATAACTTTCCCAATGCTCGGACCTGGTCGAGGCGAGCTCGGTCAACACGCGTTCATCATCTGCCGCAATGCGCTCCGCCACGTCATTAGGCAACAGGGCATGCGCGGTTCGGTGGGTGATTTGATCGACCGACCGGCCATGAAGGCGCGCAAAGGCATCATTGCAACCGAGATAAACCCCCTGCGTATCTTTGTAAAAAATCAAATCAGGGATGGCATTGATCAGCGCGCTCATGATGCCGCTCTGCCGCTTCGCTTGCTGGTCGGCGCGCTTGATTGCGGTGATGTCCTTGACTGACAAAACCAGCAAGGTGCGCTCGTCGTCCGCAGCAAGAAACGCCGTTGCCTCGACATCCACGACTTCAGCGTTCTTGGTTCGGTACGAGCCTTCAAATATGTGCAGACTCTGGTCAGATTGCAAGGTCGTCAGCAGCGCATGCAGCATCGACGAGGTCAGACCGACGGTGAACTGATCCATTGGCATACCGACAAGCTCAGCGCTCGAGTAGCCACTTCGCTGCAAGGTGGCGCGATTGGCATAAACGATCTGCTCACTCCTGGTATCGACCCAGATCATGGGTGCCGCATTTTCGACCACGAAGCGGTTGAACAAAATGCGCTTCTCGGCGATCTTGCGTTCGCTGATGTCGCGGATCGAGGCACATACCGCTACTCCGTGCCCCTCGCGCTCGGGCAGGCGCGACAAGCCGACCTCTACCGGCACCAACTCGCCACTGTGGCGAATACCCTCCAACTCGCCAATCTCGGCAATACCGTCAAAGACATTCGCCCTCTTGCCACCGCTGCAGTAGACCTCTGAAAATCCGACTTCACCGGCAAGCTTGATCAACACCTCGACATTTTTCCCGGTCAGCGTCCCCGGTGCGTAGCCAAAGATCGACTCGGTCTTCGGATTGGCCAATACGATCACACCCGAGGGATCAGCGACCAGCATGCCGTCCGGGGCCGACTCGATAATGCCGCGATACCAGGCTTCAGTGGCACGAAGCTCGTCCTTTTGGGCACTGAGTTCGCTGGTCTGGTTTTCGAGCAGTTGCGCCTGAATTTCCAGTCGCTGCGCTTGCGCCTGAGTCGCGCTGAGCAATTTTCTGGCGTCGTCACTGCGCGCGAGCACTTGCAGATTCAGCGCCACGACCGGAATCAGGCCATCGAGCAACGACTGTCCGCACTCTTTCATGGGGCCGGTGAATGCCAGTTCGATGACGCCCAGCACCTTGTCGGCAAACCCGATCGGCATGACCACCAGCCAGTTGGGCCGCGACTGCCCCAGTCCGGAACCGATCTTCACGTGATCGTCCGAGATTGCCGCCAGAGTAATTCTCCGGTTGTCTTTGGCACATTGCCCGATCAGGCTCTCGCCCAGGGCAAGGTGCGTGCGCAGTTGGTCGTGGTTCGGGCAGGCATAGCTGCCGAGCAAGCGAAGTTGCTGTGCCTCTTCGTCGAGCCGGTAGATCACCCCCTGACCTGCGCCCAGCGCCGGCGCGAGGTGCTGAAATAGCCGGTCTGACAATTCGCCAAAATCCGTGGCCGCCTGAAGGCGTGCGGCTATCTCGGCGATATTTGATTTCACCCAGCGCTCCTCTTCCATGCGCCGGTAAACCCCTTGCAATACCGCGACACCGCGACCGATCTCGCCAATTTCATTGCGCTGCTGCTGAAACGGCACCTCCTCAGCCAACTCACCACTGGCGAGCCCATCGATGCGATCACAAATCACCCGCAGAGGCCTCGTGATAGAACGCGTGAAGATAATCGCCGAGCAAATCAGCAACACCCCTCCGAACAGCAAAAACCGCAAGGTTTGATGCAAGTGTTCCTTGAAGTTCTTTTTTCCGTCAAGAAAAATGGTTTCGAATTGCTTTGCGGCAAACTCATCGATTTCGTCAAAATGCGCCGAAAGCACGAACACTCCGTGCCCAGACATCTCGGCACTGGTGCGCGCAATAGCCACATCACGCTGGCCCTTTCCCAGCAGCGTGAGCGTCTCAGCGCGATAGGCGCGCTCCTCGTTGAGGGTCGTCGCCAGCTTTTCGATCAGTTGCGGATCTCCGCGAAAGTTTTTTCTTAGATCGGCAATCGCCTTGTCGAGCTTCTGTTCGATATCGCCAACTTGCACCAGCAACTCGTCTCGAAAGGACAGGTCCGATTCGCTGACTGCTTTGTATGTGACAGCACGTAGCAAGCTGACCTCGCGCCGCAGTGCGCGCACCGCAACCTCGACCCATCGTGGATTTTGTGCGGCCTGCTCGATGAAATCGTCTGTCTCGATCTGCGAAAAAACCAATCCGCCAATACCGGCAACGACGAAGAATGAAACGAAGGCAAATCCCATCATGCGATGGAACACCGTTACGCTTTCCAGGTGCTGCATCAGTCGCTTGAAGAGTCGCATGGCGCATCCGTGCCGTTGAGGTGAGTCGATTGTATGCCGCGCTCAACCAGAAACTCGCGTCCGGCCTTGAAAACGGCAGCTCAAGAATGCAGACCGGCACCAACTGATCAAGCGCATGGGCAAAGTGAGTATGGCCATCTTGTCGGCAGGTCACATGAGAGCGGGATGCGCTCAGGGTCACGCTGGCTATGGGTTCTTCTGGGTCGGTGCGGCGCCCCCCCCCCAGCGCCATGCGTCCACCGCGCACGCCCCATTTAAGCCCTGCAAAAAATTGCAACCAACCACAACACGTGTAGGGCTAAACTAAGTTCTAGCATTGGTGAGTTGGAGAAAGATTTCATGGCGCGTCTACAACAAAAGCACTCTGCGCGTTACCGGGTCAGCGTGGCGGTGCGAGTGAGCTTTGCTATTTCGCTTTTAGCCGCGAGTGCGAACCTTGCGCAGGCCCGTTCTTTGGCTCAGATCGAGCAGTCCAAGGAACTGCGCATCTGCATCGCGCCGGTGCACCCTGCCATAGCCACGGTCGAACCCCCGGCGTGCCGCGACAAGTGCGAGTTTTCCGGCCCGGCCTACGAACAGACCTTAGTCTTCGCCAAATTCCTCGGGAAAGGTATTCGGCCAAAATTTCTGCGCGTCGAATGGGATGAGCAGTTTTTTAACAAGGAAGGCAAAACCGTCAGGGAAGGCAGCTACACGCCGGAGCTTTTGGCTGCGGCGAAATGCGATCTTTATCCGAGCAACCTGACCAAGAACGAGTGGCGAATGAAAAAACTTGATTTCGTCACGGTCTTCCCCAGTCGCCTGATGGTCATCGTTTCCAGTGCTATGAAAGGAAAACTAAAGGCCCCACCCGACCTGGCGGGCAAAACGGCGGCGGTCGAAAAGGATACGTCTTTCCACACCTGGCTACAGGTACAAAACCAGACCACCTATGCGAACAACCCGGTAAAGCTTGAACTCCTGGGCACCACGGAAAGTTTACTGGCCGTCGAAGCGGGTAAGGTCGATTTCACAATTGCCGATTCAGACATTGCCATTTGGGCCGTACGGCATGAATTGAAAAGTGCCACAACCGCCTTCCCGGTGGGCGCCACCGATGAATTAGGCTGGGGTTTTCGCAAAGATGACAAAGATCTTCAGGCGGCCGCGCAAAAATTCATTGACGATCAGCGAAAGAACCCCGGCTCCGAGGTAAATTACATCTGGAAGAAGCACTTCGGGAGAACGCTAACGGAGTTCATCGCGCTGATGGTTGCGGTCAAATAGACAGATAGTCTCGACTCCTGGAGCCGGGCAGTCGCTGATAACAAGGAACCACCATGGACCACCCACAGCAACCAAAGGTTATCCCGCTTCTCACTCCCATTGCATTTCTGGGCATGGTCTTCGCAGTAAGTGCTGGAACAGTGACCTCCTCTCATGCCCGGTCCATGGGCGAGATCGAGCGGTCGAAGGAGTTGCGTATCTGCATCTCACCGATCGACCCATCCGTCGCATCGGCCGTGCCTGCGAAGTGCCGCGACAAGTGCGCCTTTTCCGGCCCCGTTCATGAACAGGCGCTGTCTTTCGCCAGTAGTTTGGGCAAAGGCATTCAGGCCAAGTTCCTGCGCGTCGATTGGGACGAGCAATTTTTCAACAAGGAAGGAAAAACGGTTCTAGACGCTACATATACCCCCGAACTGTTAGCTTCCGGAAAATGCGACCTGTACCCCAGCAACCTGACCAGAAATGAGTGGCGAATGAAGAAGATTGATTTTGTCACCCTCTTTCCCAGCCGCATGATGGTCATCGTCTCCAGTGCGATGAAAGGAAAACTCAAGGCCGCTCCCGACCTGGCGGGGAAGACCGCCGCTATCGAAAAAGGCACGTCGTACGAAACATGGCTGCGAGAGCAAAACCGAACGAGCTATGCCGCGAGCCCGGTCAAGGTCTTGTTGCTCGACATGAAGGAAAGCCTGAGCGCGGTGGAAGTCGGCAAAGCGGATTTCACCCTTGCCGATTCCGACGCGGCGATCTGGGCTGTGCGACACCAGCTGAAAAATGCGACCACCGCTTTCACCGTTGGGCCGACAGACGAAATTGGCTGGGCATTTCGCAAGGAAGACAAAGATCTGCAAGCAGCCGCGCAAAAATTCGTCGACGAACAGCGAAAGAGCGACACGTCGTCGTTTAATCAGATTTGGGAGAAGTATTTCGGCATCAGCTTGAACAAGTTCGTCAGCCTCATCAATTCAACCCGGTAATTGCGCGCATGATCTCAGCGCTAAGAAGCGCGCTACGACTTTCCATACGGGCACGGCTGATCGCCATGACCAGCGTTACCGTGGTCGGCGTGGTGTGCCTGCTGACACTGGTGATTGCCTTCACTGCTGCTCGCATCCTGCAACAGGAGTCGAGCCGTCAACAGTCGCAAAGTCTGGAGCAAAGCGCCGCCCTGCTGTCCAATTTTCTTGACGTGCGGGAAACCAATCTGAGCCTGTGGGCCGCCAACCCCCTGGTCGAGGCGGTATTCAAAGACCCCGCGTTGGCGAGTGTATTTATTCCCAGTTTGCGTAGTTACTTCGCCCAGGCGAGAGCGCAGGAACCCTGGATCGCGCACATCTTTCTGCTTCAGGACAAAGCGGTGCTTTACGACGATTCCGATGGCTTCAAGTTTTCTGACGGAGCGGCGGGTAGTCAGGACGGTGTCGCCGCGCTCACCGCCTTACCGGCCACAGGAATCTCGCTGATCAATCTGCGGCAACTTAATCCGACGCTCGACCAGCCCGTGGTGCACCTCAAGCGCCCGCTGGTGATCGATGGCACCGCTGTGCCGGGAGCCTTTGTCGTTCTGCTGCTGGACTTTGAGCAAATTGATCGCAGGCTCTTCGGTCAGATCCAGATTGGCCGACATGGATTTGTTTCGGCCATCGGGACATCGATATCCGGCGAACTTATCGTTCCATCCCGGGCCATTGCCGATTCACCAGAGCGCAGCGATTTTCTTGCGTCCACTCGTGGCTGGACGAGTGCGGCCGATGCGCCAGAAAACTACCGCTCTGTGGCGCTCAAATCAACGCCACTCTTTCTGCGCCCATTTTCCATCGTCAGCGTGGCCTCACTCAATGATGTGCGCGAACCGGTGCTCAGACTGATTTTCTTCGCCAGCGCGTGTGGCCTTGTGGCCTTGCTGGCGGGAATCTGGAGCGCGGTGTTTTTTTCCGCCCGCTTGGTCAACCCGATACTGGCACTTACCGTGAAGTCAGAACAACTGGCGCACGACAACGCACACATCGAGGGCGACGCATCGGTCCAGCCGCTTGAAACCAATGCCGAACGCCCTGAAGCGCTCAGCAACGATGCCACTGAAACTGCCAGTCAGGACGAACTGGGTCGGCTGGCTAAAAGCTTTGACCGAATGCAGGAGGCCATCCGCCAAAAAATCAGCGTGATTGAAGCGCAAAACGAACAACTCCGGATCAGCGATCAATTGAAGGCAGTGCTCAATCAAACCCTGGAGCGCAGGGTTATAGAACGCACGCAGCAGCTTCAGACGTCTCTGGAAGCACAACAACACATCAGTGAGGAGCTCGAGCGTCAATCCGTATCGCTCGTGGAAAGCAATCACAATCTGGAAGCGACGCTCATTGACCTGCGCCAGACGCAGGACATGCTGGTGCAGGCAGAAAAACTGGCATCGTTGGGATCGCTGGTTGCCGGGGTAGCGCACGAACTCAATACCCCGATCGGCGTGGCACTGACAACGGCATCGACACTGGAAGACAGTTCGCGAGAGTTTGCGCAGGTGGTTGCCGCCGGTGGCGTGAAGCGAACCGCTCTCGATGAGTTCCTGAAGTACTCGGCTGACATGGGTGCCTTGCTGGTGCGCTCATGTCATCGCGCGGCCAACCTCGTTGCCAGCTTCAAGCAGGTGGCCGTGGATCAAACCTCGGAGCAGCAGCGGTCATTCGATCTGCAAGCGCTGGTCAAAGACATTGTTGCGTCACTGCGTCCAAGTTTCAGTGAAGCGGCGTGGCACATTGAGGTCGATGTTCCGGCCGGCATCCTCTGCGACAGCTACCCTGGCCCGCTGGGACAAGTGTTAACCAATTTGATCCAGAACGCCGGCAATCACGCCTTCGCAGGTAACGCGGCGGGCGCGCTGCGGATCACTGCCTCACGCACTGCCGATACCGTTAACCTGGTGGTTGCCGACGATGGCAAGGGCATGAACGCGGAGACACTCTCGCACATCTTCGATCCCTTCTTCACCACGACGCTCGGCAAAGGCGGATCGGGCCTTGGGCTGGCGATTTGCCGAAACATCGTGATGGGCGTCTTGGGAGGACAGCTCACGGCGACCTCGCAGCCGGGCGTCGGGTCGCAATTTGTGGTGCGCTTTCCGACCACGGCACCGCATCCGGTGAAGCCGGCTGGCAAAAGCTGAAGGAATACTGTGGCGACAGATTCGGCTGCAACGCGTAGCGGCCGTCTGCAACGATCAAGGACACGGCTCAATCATCGTGGCGCTTTCAGCATCAGGGTCTTGAGCTTGTCGGCGACCCGACCGCGCTGGTCGGCCTGCATGTTCTGCAAGTCGGCGCTGGTAACACGGCGATTGGCGGCAGGCGGGTTTAGCTGTGCCGGCAATTTGTCAATGCGGTCGCCAAAACTTATGGAGCGGGTTGCTCGGGTTTTTGGGCAGGGAGTCGATAGACCAACAAGAGAGGGATCAACGGCAGGCTCAGGGCCAACAGGACCCACCCGACTACGGAACGACCACGCCGCCTGGCGATAATGCCGGTCGGAATGGCGGCCAGTACCGTGGCGAGCGTAATCCACAAGCCCGCTGAAAGCACCCTCTCAACGAGCGTCGGGTCGTAGCCGAGTTGTCGCAACAGTTCGATAGTCTGGGGATCAAGCATGTTGAGAGTTCCGTGGGTCGATGTTCAATCTCGGCAGTGAGCGCTTCCCGTTGCGAAAAAAGGTGCAGGCCATCAGTCTGACCGCATTGTGTGACCTGCTGCGTGAAACATTCTAAGCGCCGCCTCGCCAGCGCCGACTTGCGGATAACTGTGGCCCAGTTTGCGAACCAACTGCCCCTGCGACTAACCCTACAAGCCTTCGTCGTGCCCGCCGCCACGCAAGGCGGCCATGACCATCTCGCGCGTCAGCGTGGGTGCCAGCCGCACCAGGAAGTCAAAATCACAGGTGCGCAACCACAAGTCACGGCGAAAGCCGATGCGCGTGGTATTCATCTCGAACAGGTGCGCCGCCGGTAGGGCCACAAGGTTGGCGTCACGCTGGGCGTCGTAGGCCATTTCGGCAATGATGCCCACGCCCAGGCCGAGACCGACATAGGTCTTGATCACGTCCGAATCAATGGCGGTGAGCATGACATTCGGCTTGAGCCCGTGCCGGTCAAAGGCGCGGTCGATGCGCGAGCGGCCGGTGAAGGTGGCGTCGTAGGTAATCAATGGAAACTCGGCCAGCGCCGAGAGCGCTACAGGCCCCCGCCCGGCCAGCGCGTGCGCGGCGGGTACCACGATGCAATGCGACCACTGGTAGCACGGTAGCGCCACCAGTTCAGGAATGGCATCGATCGCTTCGGTGGCAATGCCCAAATCCGCTTCGCCCTTGCGCAGCCAGTCGACGACTTGGGTCGGGCTGCCTTGGTGTACCTGCAATTTGATGCCCGGGTGCAGGCGCACGAAATCACTGATCACCGGCGGCAGCACGTAGCGCGCCTGGGTATGGGTCGTCGCCAGCGTCAAGGTGCCTTCCGACTCTTGGGCATAATCAGTCGCGACACGCTTCATGTTCTGCGCATCGCGCAGCATGCGCTCGGCGATCTCGAGCACGCGCCGCCCGGCTTCGGTCACCCCGGTCAGGCGCTTGCCATTGCGCTCAAAGATGATGACGCCCAGCTCATCCTCCAACAGTTTGATTTGTTTTGATATTCCCGGCTGAGAAGTGAACAGCGTCTCGGCCGCACCTGAGACGTTCAGCCCCTGACGCTGCACTTCGACCAAGAATCGCAGTTGTTGTAATTTCATGGGTAAAAATTATATAACCAGAAAGAATTAACAAATCTCGATAAGGTATTTTCGAGAAATATAACCTGCAGATATGATGCGCGCCATGTCATTCGATCTCAGCCTCATCAACCCCGCCCTGAGCCTTTCCGGCCTGGTGGTCGGCATCATCGTCGGTCTCACTGGCGTGGGCGGCGGCTCGCTGATGACGCCCCTGCTGATCCTCTTCTTCGGCTTCAAGCCGGTGACGGCGGTGGGCACCGACCTGCTTTATGCCGCCATCACCAAGGCGGGGGGCAGTTGGGTGCATCACAAGCATGGCCATGTCGACTGGGGCATCACCAGGCGCATGGCCATGGGCAGTGTGCCCGCCGCAGCGGTTACCCTCGGCGTATTAGCCTGGCTGGGCGTGGATGGCCACGGTACCAGTCACCTGATCTCGTTTTCGCTGGGCATCGCGCTGCTGCTCACCGCCACATCGATCATCTTCCGCCAGCAGTTGCTGGATTGGGCCCAGCGTCGGCAAGCCGGTCGCGAACCCTTGTCGGAGGCCAAGATCGCGCGCCTGACCGTCATCATGGGCGCGGTCGTCGGGGTGCTGGTCTCGGTATCGTCGGTCGGTGCCGGCGCGCTCGGCGTCACTGCCCTGACCTTTCTCTATCCGCGCCTGCCCGCGCATCGCATCGTCGGCTCTGACGTCGCCCACGCCGTGCCGCTGACATTGGTTGCCGGTATTGGTCACTGGTGGCTGGGCAGTGTCGATATGCTGTTGCTGGTCAGCCTGTTGATCGGCTCGCTGCCCGGCATTGCCATCGGCAGCCACCTTGCCTCAAAAGTTCCCGAGCGCCTGCTGCGCACCTTTCTCGCCACCATCTTGATGCTGGTCGGCGGCAAACTCATCTTCTCCTGATCTCAAGGACGTCCAAGGACACCCCATGTACCGCTACGACGCTTACGACCACGCCCTCGTCAAGGCCCGTGTCGCCCAGTTCAAAGGCCAGACCGAGCGCTTTCTCGCCGGCAAGCTGACCGAGGACCAGTTCCGGCCCTTGCGTCTCAAGAACGGCCTGTACCTGCAGCGCCATGCGCCGATGCTGCGCATTGCCGTGCCCTACGGCATGCTCTCGTCAGCGCAACTGCGCGTGCTGGGCGAGATCGCCCGCGATTACGATAAAGACTACGGCCACTTCACCACCCGCCAGAACCTGCAACTGAACTGGCCGGCACTGCCCAAGGTGCCGGAGATTCTGGCCAAGCTGGCCTCGGTGGAAATGCACGCCACTCAGACCTCGGGCAACTGCATTCGCAATATCACCACCGACCAGTTTGCCGGCGTCGCGCCCGACGAGATCGAGGACCCGCGGCCGTGGGCCGAGATACTTCGTCAGTGGTCGACCTTCCATCCCGAATTCGATTACCTGCCGCGCAAGTTCAAGATCGCCATCAGCGGCACAACGGAAGACCGCGCTGCAATTCAGGTGCACGATATTGGCCTACAGTTGCTGCGCAACGAAGCGGGGGAACTTGGCTTCAAGGTCTATGTCGGTGGCGGACTGGGGCGCACCGCACTGCTCGGTCAGGTGACCGTCGAGTTTCTGCCCTGGCAGCACATCCTCACCTATTGCGAAGCGGTGTTGCGCGTCTATAACCGCTACGGCCGGCGCGACAATGCCTACAAGGCGCGCATCAAGATTCTGGTCAAGGCGCTGGGTGCACCGGCGTTCGCCGAGCAAGTGGCACAGGAATGGGCCCATCTGAAAGACGGCCCGGCCACGCTGACCGAGGCCGAAGTTGCGCGCGTCGCCGCCCATTTCACGGCACCCGATTACGCCACGCTGCCGGCGGTCGATGCCGATTTCACGCGCCAGCAGCCGGAAGAAAAAGCCTTTGCCCGCTGGGTCGAGCGCAATGTGCACGCCCACCGCGTCACGGGCTACGCCGCCGTCACGCTGTCATTGAAAGCACGTGGCGTTGCACCGGGTGATGCCACCAGCGCGCAGATGTTCGCCGCCGCCGACTTGGCCGACCAGTTCAGCCTGGGTGAACTACGCGTGACTCATGAACAGAATTTTGTCCTCGCCGATGTGCGCCAGTCCGAGCTTTACGCCCTGTGGCAACTGGCCAAACAGCACGGCTTCGCGACGCCGACGGTCGGGCTGCTCACCGACATGATCGCCTGCCCCGGTGGCGATTTCTGCTCGCTGGCCAATGCCCGATCCATCCCCGTGGCGCTCGAACTGCAGGAGCGATTTGCCGAGCTGGATTACCTGCACGACATCGGTGAGCTGGAGCTGAACATTTCCGGCTGCATGAATTCCTGCGGCCATCACCATCTGGGTGCCATTGGCGTGTTGGGCGTCGACAAGAACGGCAAGGAGTGGTATCAGGTCACCATTGGCGGACGACAGGGTAATGCGGCGCGAATTGGCGAGGTGATTGGCCGTTCCTTTGCTGCCGACGAAGTGGTCAATGCCGTCAGCCGCCTGATTGAAACCTACCTGCGCCTGCGCCACGAGGACGAGCGCTTCGTCGACACCGTGCTGCGCCTCGGCCTCGACCCGTTCAAGGCGGCCGCTTATCCCGCCAACCCGCCTGCCGTGCCCAAGGAGACCGCCCATGTCTAAGCTGCGCAAGCACATCATCCGCGATCAATCCGTGGTCGTCGCCACGCATCATGCCGAGCTCTCGCTTGCCGAGTGGCTTCCGCAAGTCGGCGCTGGTGGGACGGCGGCTGACCATCCCCCCGCGCATCTACCGGCTGTCGTACTTGCCCCGGAGGACGATCCGCAGGTGCTGGTCGATGCGACCGGGGGCAACGTCAATCGTCTGACACTGATCGCCATCGACTTCCCCAAGTTTGCCGAGGGGCGTGGTTTCTCCACCGCCTATCTGCTGCGCCAGCGCTACGGCTACAAGGGCGAACTGCGCGCTGTGGGCGATATTGGCCGCGACCATCTCTGGCAACTGCATCGGGTCGGTTTCAATGCCTTTGACCTGCGCGAAGGCACCGATCTGTACGACGCGCTGCAAGCCTATGACGATTTCCCCGAGCGTTACCAAACCTCGAACGATGAAGCGCAGCCGCTGTTTCGCCGCCGCGGAGCCGCTCATGTCTGACACCCTGGCCGCCAAGACCGAAGCCGCAATCGCGGTTTTGCGCGAGATCGCGGCAGCGCACTCGCCCGCCGTCTTCGCCAACAGCTTCGGCGCCGAAGACATGGTGCTCACCCACCTGATTGCCAGCGAGAAGATCGATATCGCCCTGTTCGCCATCGACACCGGTCGCCTGCCGGCCGAGACCTACACGCTCATGGCCGAGGTCGAAAAGCGCTACGGCATTGCGCTGGGCCTCATCTTCCCCGAGCGTGCCGCCGTCGAGCGCTTTGTCAGTGACCACGGCATCAACGGCTTTTACGATTCGGTCGAGCTGCGCAAAGCCTGCTGCCATGCACGCAAGGTCGAACCGCTACAACGGGCGCTGGCCGGCAAGGCCGCCTGGGTAACCGGCCTGCGCGCCGCCCAGTCAACCACGCGCGACACACTGCAAGTCAAAGCCAACGACACGGCCAACGGCCTGCTCAAATTCAGCCCGCTGGCCGACTGGAGCGAGGCGGAAGTTTGGGAATTCATTCGTACGCACAAGCTTCCTTACAATGCGCTCCACGATCAGGGCTACCCCAGCCTTGGTTGCGCCCCCTGCACCCGTGCCATCCAGCCTGGCGAAGATGTTCGCGCCGGCCGCTGGTGGTGGGAAAACCCGGAAACCAAGGAATGCGGCCTGCACATGGTCGACGGTCGCTTGCAACGCATCAAGGCCGACCCGACCAGCCAGCGTGCCGACAGCCCGCTTCACTCATGAACTCGCTCACCATGAACACCACCTCGCATAAAGCGCTCTCCCATCTGGACTGGCTCGAAGCCGAGTCCATCTACATCATGCGCGAGGTCGCCGGCCAGTGCAGCAACCCGGCCCTGCTCTTTTCCGGCGGCAAGGACTCCATCGTCATGCTGCGCCTCGCCGAAAAGGCGTTCCGCCCCGGTCGCTTCCCCTTCCCGCTGATGCACATCGACACCGGCCACAACTATCGCGAAGTCATCGAGTTTCGCGATTTTCGCGCGGCCCAACTGGGCGAACGCCTGATCGTGCGCTCGGTGGAAGATTCCATGAAGCGTGGCACAGTCAGGCTAAAAAGCCCCAGCGAATCGCGCAACAAACATCAGTCGGTGACGCTGCTCGAAGCCATCGAGGAATTCGGTTTCGATTGCTGCATCGGCGGTGCCCGCCGCGACGAAGAAAAGGCGCGCGCCAAGGAGCGCATCTTTTCCTTCCGCGACGAATTCGGCCAGTGGGACCCGAAAAACCAGCGCCCCGAGCTGTGGGATCTCTACAACGCTCGCGTGCACAAGGGCGAGAACATCCGCGCCTTCCCGATCTCGAACTGGACCGAACTGGATGTGTGGCAATACATCGAGCGCGAAGGGCTCCAACTCCCCTCGATCTACTTCGCCCACACCCGCCCGATCATTCGCCGTGGCGACCTGCTGCAACCGGTGACCGATGTCACACCGGCCGGTGCCAACGATGTGGTCGAACAGATGGTCGTGCGCTTCCGTACCGTCGGCGACATTACCTGCACGGCTCCGGTGGAATCGACCGCCACCACGGTCGCCGACATCATTGCCGAAACGGCCACCACCACAATCTCGGAGCGCGGTGCCACGCGCTTGGATGACCAGACGTCGGAAGCCTCGATGGAGCAGCGCAAGAAAGAAGGTTATTTCTAATGAACGCCCCGGAAAAACTATCCCACGCCGACGACAGCCTGCTGCGCTTTCTCACTTGCGGCAGCGTCGACGACGGCAAGAGCACCCTGATTGGCCGCCTGCTCTTCGACACCAAGACCATTCTTGCCGACACGCTGAACGCCATCGAGCGCACCTCGAAGCGCAAGGGTCTGGAAGCTGTCGACCTCTCGTTGCTCACCGACGGCCTGCAGGCCGAGCGTGAGCAGGGCATTACCATCGACGTGGCCTACCGCTACTTCACCACCGGCCTGCGCAAGTACATCATCGCCGACGCCCCCGGCCATGAGCAATACACGCGCAATATGGTGACGGCGGCTTCAACCGCCAACCTCGCCATCATCCTCGTCGATGCACGCAAGGGCGTGGTCGCGCAGACCCGCCGCCACTCCTACATCGCGCACCTGTTGGGCATTCCGCACCTGCTGGTGGCGATCAACAAGATGGATCTGGCCGGCTACGATCAGGCGACCTTCGAGCGCATCCGCGCCGACTACCTGGCCTTCGCCGCGCAATATGGCATCAAGAATATCAAGTTCATCCCGCTCTCCGCGCTCAACGGCGACATGGTCGTGGATCGCGGCGAGAACATGAACTGGTACGACGGCCCGACGGTGCTCGAAGTGCTCGAAGCCACGCCGCCCGCACATAGCGAAGCCAACGAGGAATTCCGCTTCCCCGTCCAGTACGTGATGCGCCCGCAAGCCTCGGACAGCGCCGAGCTGCACGACTATCGCGGCTTCATGGGCCGGGTCGAGTCGGGCGAGATTAAGGTCGGCGATGCCGTCACGGTGCTGCCGTCCGGCCAGTCCAGCCGCGTCACCGCGGTCGAACTCGGCGGCCAGCCGATCACCTCCGCCTTCGCCGAGCAATCAGTAACGATCCGCCTCGCCGATGAAATCGACATTTCGCGCGGCGACATGATCGTGCACAGCGAAAACACCGCCCGCGTCACCAAGCAGATCGATGCTGAAATTTGCTGGCTGGCGGAGGGCTCGCTGGACAAGCAGCGCAAATACATCGTGCGTCAGGCCAGTCGCGAAGTGAAAGCCCTGATCGGCGAGATTCAGCACCGAGTGGATATGGGCACGCTAGCCACACTGCCGGCCGAAACTATTGCCATGAACGACATCGCCAAGGTGTCGATCAAGTTGGCGCAGCCGCTGGCCGTCGACGCCTACACGACCAACCGGGCGACCGGAGCCTTCATCCTAATCGATGACAGCACCAACAACACCGTGGCGGCAGGGATGATTGCCTGAAACGCCCGTAAATCGCCGTGTTGCCAGCGCCGACTTGCGGAAGGGCGGGGCTGGTCGATGAAATCCGGCGGGCGACCAACGGCAACTATGCACTGGGCAGCGTACTGTTCTGCGAGCAGATTGCCGCGACGCTGGGGCGTCGGGTGACGCCGGGACAATCGGGCCGGCCGCGCAAGCCCACTGAGCCGATTTCGAGAGAATTGTTTGAGTGAAAACCGTGGGCTGGCGCGGGTGTTCCGGCGGTACTCGACGGGTCGGTCGGGAAGTCGACGCTGGTAGGACGGCGATTACGGAGTTCTGGAGGTTGAAAAAATGAGAGAAAACCGTGGTCCCCTATTATTACGTGCGGACTGCCGGGTTGGACATGCCTTGGCTGATAAGCGGGAAACGCTCTGGATGCCGGATGGACTCAACCGCCAAGTCGACGTCCAGTTCCGGCCAGTAGAGATGATTGGGCGATGGCAGTTCGACATGGAGAATTTTGCCAATCGCCTCATCCCGAAACCACGGAAATTCCGAGAAAGGTAGAAACAATTCCTCGGCCTCCAGCAAGACCCAGAAGCCGTGCTGCGATACGTTGGTTACTTCAACCGGGGAAATGTTTGTGCCAAGCATTGCGAATGTCATTTTCATGCTCCTGAACGAGGCGCTGTACCTCGCTGATTTCTCGCCGGGACAGACCTGTGTGTTGGGCGACCTCAATCGCAGGTTCTAGCCAGAACTTTGCTTCACCGTTCTGGCCTTGAACGTGGACATGCATTCTCGGTTCTTCACGAGAGAAGAAGTAGAACCGGAAGCCGCCTTCACGGAATATGGTAGGACTCATGGCGGAAATGATACGCGCAGATGATTCTTTGAAGCATTTTCATAAAGTCGGCGCTGGCAGGACGGCGGTAATCGTGGTCTGTCGCCTATTTTTTCCCCTATTTTTTCTCGAGCAGATTGCCGCGACGCTGGGGCGTCGGGTGACGCCGGGACAATCGGGCCGACCGCGCAAGCCCACTGAGCCGATTTCGAGAGAACTATTTGAGTGAAAACCGTGGACTGGCGTGGGTGTTCCGGCGGTACTCGACGGGTCGGTCGGGAAGTCGGCGCTGGTAGGACGGCGATTACGGAGTTCTGGAGGTTGAGAAAATGAGAGAAAACCGTGGGTCGCGGTAGGAATGCCAGTTGCCTGACACCCCCCGCACAGATCCGTACATGCGGAATTGCCGCATACGGCTCCTGCCTTGGGTCATAACGCGAACCGCTCTGGCGGATACGGATGCATCCGTCGCGGATAGGGCAAATACTGCTGTGCCACACGGCGAAATCGCGCCCATGTCATAGTGTCCTTCTGGCTACGTCGGCGCAACTGCTGGAGCCACGCGCGGCAAACTTCATCACGGAAACCCGCCAACCTTTTCAGGTTGTCCGGCACCGCGTGATAGTTGAAGTAGCCTCGTGTGACCCGTTGCAGCCACGCACCGACCTGACCTATGGACTCATGCCGCTTCCGTTTCAGTTTCACCCGGATGTCCGCAAGCGTCGCTCGCAGCCGCTTCTTTACCGTCAGTCGCAGTATCTTGAAGTCGCCTCGCCGGGTCGTCGAGCAACAATGCGTGAACCCAAGAAAGTCGAATGTGTCCGGCCTTCCCAGTCCTCGCTTCTTGCGCCGCTGCTCTGCGTAGCGTCCAAATTCAATCAGTCGCGTTTTCTGCGGGTGAAGCGTCAGTCCGAATTTGGCGAAACGCTCTTTCATTGCTGCCAGAAATCGTCTCGCTTCTTCTTCAGACTGAAATCCGAGCACGCTGTCGTCAGCGTACCGAACCATGATGACATCGCCACTGGCGCGATGCGTGCGCCAGTGCAGCGCCCAGGTATCAAAGACGTAGTGCAAGTAAATGTTCGCCAGCAACGGTGAGATAACAGCCCCCTGCGGGGTGCCTCGCTCGGCTTCGATCCGCTTGCCGTCTTCGATAACTCCGGCCTTGAGCCACTTCTTGATAAGCCGCAGTAGTCGCTTGTCGGCGATTCGGTGTTCCAGAAATCTGAGCATCCAGTCGTGGTCTATGGTGTCAAAGAACGCGCTGATGTCTGCGTCCAGTATCCAGCCTATACGCCGTGTGCCGATTCCCATCCATATCGCGTCGAGTGCGTCATGCTGCCCCCGCCCAGGCCGAAATCCATACGAGAACCCGAGAAAATCTTCCTCGTAGATCGCGCTCAAGACCTTGACTACGGCCTGTTGCACGATCTTGTCTTCCACGGCGGCGATGCCCAGCGGTCGCTGCTTGCCGTCCGCTTTGAGAATGAAGACTCGCCGCGAGGCTTGCGCTCGGTACGCGCCGGTGTGTATCTGCCGATGCAGTTCGTGCACACGCCCGTAGAGTCATGCCATTACACACAACTCTGAGCGCCTGAGGAAAATCGACTGACTGTGACAATACCCACACAATTTAGTCTGGTATCTGCCTTTGCTTTCCTATCCCTTTTTTATGGGGCGGGGTGAGGATATGGCGTGGGCGGAGGAAGAATTTGCCGGAGCGGACTTGGGTGACAAGCGACTGAACCGTCGCTTGATCAAGCTGACGGAGCGATTTGCCGACAAACCGACGGCGAGCATCCCGGGGGGCCTGTGCCGACTGGAGCGAAACGGCTGGCACCTATCGATTTTTTGATCAGGCCAACAACGAAAAGCGCCCGCTGGGCTGGGAAACCATCCTGACGCCGCACATGGACAGCACCGTCGCCCGGATGCGCCAGCACCCTGTTGCGTTGTGCCTGCAAGACACCACCGAGCTGGACTTCAACGGTCAGAGCATCGGAGGCTTGGGGCCCCTGTCCTTTGAGGCGCAGCGCGGTATGTATCTGCACCCCACCTACGTCGTGACGCCGGAGCGTGAGCCCTTGGGCATCACGGATGCGTGGATGTGGTCGCGTGAAGCCAAAGCGGCGGATGGCACGCGCCCGGGCGTACGCGAAAGCCTGCGCTGGACGGAAGGCTATGCCCGTATTGCCGAGCTGGCTGCCTCCCTGCCGGACACGCGCTTGGTCTATATCGCTGATCGTGAGGCCGATATTGTCGAATTGATGCGTCACGCCCGCGACTTGGGTTACCCGGTAGATTGGCTGATCCGCTCGCAGCACAACCGGTGTTTGCCTGAGGGCGGCAAGCTGTGGGCGCAAACCCTGAACGACGTACCGCTGGGCGAGATCGAGTTCGCCCTGGCGGCTCGACCAGGACAAACAGCGCGTACCATTCGCCAGCAGGTGTGGGCGCGCACCCTGGACATCCCGGATGGGGTGGGCGGCTTGCTCAGCGTGACCTGTGTCGTGGCCAAGGAAATGAGTCCACCGATCGGCTGCAAGGCAGTGGAGTGGCGCTTGCTGACGAATCGAACGGTGACTGACTTTACCGATGCCGTTGCATTGATTGAATGGTATCGCTGCCGGTGGGAAGTAACCGGTAACCAATCGGCGTTATATATTTTGCGTTCGCCGCTGTAGAAAATTCTCAGCTTTCACAACGAAAATGGAGGGAGGGGCGGGACGACCAGAGGGCGTGATGGCGGCAGGTGCTGTCCGGCAAGAGCGAGCGGTAGCGTCGCTGCGAAAGCACCCCAATCGAACTTTCCGCGCCTTCTGGAAATCGACACAGTGAGCCCAACCACCGACAGGGGCCTATTGGAACTCGGTGCGGTCAATCTTGCCGCGCCCGTTGCCATCGATTTGAACTCAGCGTCGCGACGCCAATTTTACGCTGCGCCTGGTACGCCATTGATGTTCTCCCGAAGGTCAAGTGCGGGTGCATCTTTATGGCGAGCCCGTGGATGCGGTAAATCGTTCGACGGACTGTACGCCCTGACCCGCGCGCTGAACCTGTCTTCATCAACCGGCGCCACCCATAAAGTTCTCTCTGGAGTTTCTGCGTCTGGGCCGCGCTGGAACAGGGGCGCTTCATCGCCGATTGGCAAAGTGCGCACCGGGAAATGGACTGGACTGGGTTGAAACTGCTGCTCGGGGTATCGAACCCAAGCGCGTGGGTCGCCGTTATCACCGCCGAAAGCACGCACATTCCATCGGCGAGCAGCCACTGAACAGCGCGTGAAGGCGGGGTGCCACGCTTATCGATAGCGTGGTGCTCGGTAAAATTCGCTTATGGATAGCCGCACCGATCGACCCTCCGCGAGCGCCGGGTGCCAGGCCAATGGGCAACTGCGAGGCGAGATCGTTGCACTCAAGCATCAACTCGACTGGTTCAAGCGCCAGCTCTTTGGGCAAAGAGCGAACGCCATCGATGCAGCCCATGGCGTGCAGATGAACCTTGGTGAGCTCTTTGGCGCGGAGTCACGCCACCACCGGAGCGACCAAAGACATTGCCGCCCCCCCCGTCCAAAGGCTAAACCTGCCACCGGCGAAGAGAGTCGGCGCTGTTCTTTGACGAAACGCGTGTTCCTGTCCAGATCATTACGCTACCAATCCAGAAACTGGGGGCTGGCCCGACCAGTTCAGGTCATCAGCGAGAAAGTCAGCTACCGCCTGGCGCACGTCGCGCAGTTGTCCGCCCGGTGATCAAACGCAAGGACACTGCCGTTATTTCGTGCCGCGCTCCAGCAGGCGATTGATGGCAGTCGAGCCGAAGTGAGTTTCGTGGCCGGTCTGCTGGTCGATAAGTTGCCTACCACTTGCCCTTGTATCGCCAGCACCAGCGCCTGACCGATTCAGGCGTGACGACGGCCGGCCATGGCTCACCCAGATCGCCCAGCAAGGCATTGCGCTGCTCGAACCGATCTTGCGCCGTTCCAGTCGATTCGCGCCTCTCGTGTCATCGCCATGGACGAAACGCCGATCAAGGCCGGGCGGGGTGCGCCGGGAAACTGAAAGCGGCCTATTTCTGGCCGGTGTGGCGAGCGCGATGAGGTGTGCTTCCCGTTCTTTGAAAGTCGGCGCGCCGAACACGTGGAGCAGGCGCTGGGGCTGACGCCTCAAGGCGTGCGGTACTGCTGACGGACGGCTATGCGGCCTATACCCATTACGCGAACAAGACGGGGTGACGCAGCGCAGTGCTGGACGCGCGACGCCCCTTCTTTGAGGCGCAGGCGCCAGAAAGCGGCCCTGCGCTGGACCTGATCGGCCAATGTATGCGGTGGAGGCTAGTCGTGAGCTAAAACTCTGTGCCGCCAAGAAACTCGAGTATCGGTTGATCCATGCCAAACCAATCGTTGAGAAATTCTTCGCTTGGGTCAATGCGCAATTTGAGGCGCAGGGCTTGTTGCCCTCGAATCCCTGACCAAGGCCTCGCCTTGCGCGCGCGGGCTGGAGGTGTTTCTGACGGATCGGATGTGCCATGACACCAATCATCTGGAGCGGCGTGCGAGCGATTCCCATGGGTAGGAAGGCCTGGTTATTTTGTTGGACGGAACTTGGGGCCAAGCATGTCGGGATCATGCAGAGCTTGATCGACTTGCCGGCTGCACCAGATTGATCCCTACGATTACTTGGTGGATGTCCTGCAGCGTGTCAGCGACCACCGGCGGCGCGTGTCTGACGCCTCGGCTATGGAAGCAACACTTCGCTAGCACCCCGCTGCGCTCGGCTTTGCATACTTTCTCGGCATAGACCAGATCGCCGCCTGGTTACCGGTTACGGTGGGAAATCGAAACTTTCTTCAACGTGCTCAAGAATGGTTGCCGCGTGGAAGCCTTGCAACTGGGCAGCGTGGCCAAGTTGGAACTGGCGCTGGCGGTGTATATGGTGGTGGCTTGGCGTTTGGCGCGACTGGTGCGCTTGGGGCGCACTCACCCGGATTTGGCGGCGACCGAATTGTTCACCGAGGCCGAGTGGAAGGGAGCATACATTCTGGCAAAGAAGAAACCGCCAACCGAACCGCCCACCCTTCGCGACGTCATCCGCCAAATAGCGATGCTTGGCGGCTTTCTCGGGCGCAAATCCGACGGCGAACCGGGCGTCAAGACGCTCTGGCTCGGCTTCGCGCGCGTCAGAGATTTCGTGGAGGGCGTTGAACATATGCGGCAACTTCAGGATTCAGGTCAAAGTTGTGTGTAATGGCATGCGCCAGATGAGGTAGCTAGTGCACTTATTATCTGGGGAGGCGTAGCCACTAGCGTTGCTGCTGTTGCTGAAAAATATTCTCCACTATTTAGTCAAATCACAGCGTTAGGAGGGCCAGTCGCAGCAGCAAATTTGGCTATACAAGCAAAACTGCTTGACGATGCTGTGGCGGCAGGGGATGTCGAGAAGGCAATTGAAGGAGGGCTAGCGACTGCAGGGGCATTAGCGGGCCTACTTGCCTTGATTCCTGGACCACATTCAGCTCATGCAGGCGCACTTTCGCTTATGCTTGGTTCCCTTGCTGGAGTAGTTGGGAAGCGAGAGGAAATTGCTGAAGGACTAAATCGAATTGGGGATCTTCCACTTTGGTCCCTGTTGTCAGGCCCCCAAGGGAGCATTAGTTGGAATGAATTGGAAAGGCTGGCCAATGGTCCAAATTCCAGTACGGGGAGAATTCACTTCAACACCGCCACCACCTTCAGCAACTCCACCCAAGTCCGCCCCCCACCCAAAGACCCCCTAACCCTAGACCTCGACAACGACGGTCTCGAAACCGTCGGCATCACCCCTATCGCGCCCATCCTCTTCGACCACGACGGCGATGGTATCAAATCCGCCACCGGATGGATCAAACCCGACGACGCCCTGCTCGTGTTTGACCGCAACGGGAACGGCCTCATCGACAACGGCAGCGAACTCTTTGGTGATGCCACCGCCCTCTACACCGGCGGCCTGGCCCGTGATGGTTTCGCCGCCCTCGCGCAAGAAGACACCAATCTGGATGGCAAAGTCGACGCCCTCGACGCCCGCTTTGCCGACCTGCGGCTATGGCGCGACCTGAACCAGGATGGTGTTTCGCAAGCCAATGAACTCAGCACCCTAGAGGCCCAAGGCGTCGTCGGGGAGTTAAAGGGGCCAGGCTCGATTTGCTGTAATTGTCAGTAACGCTGTTTCCTTGTCCTCTGAAAACGATGCAATGTCAGCTTTTCGTGAACTCAGCAACTCAAGCACGGCACTTGTCGGCGCGTTTCCGATATGCAACCAGATCACTTTCGGAGGTGCGCCGCGCAAGAAACTGAGCTGTCGAAAGTCATTATCTTTGGATGTCAGCACAAAACCATGATTGCGCGCGAACACCTAGATGTTCTCATCGGTATGCCCATGCAAGCCAACATCGTCGAGATGGGCACTATCAGGGAATACGTCAGCCAGCAGCTTGACCAGGCGTGGGCTCAGGTTTTCATCCAGCAACAGCCTCGGCAAGGTCATGCTGCCAGAAGCTTTTCTCGATTGGCGGCGAACACAAGCGTGGCCCGAATATGCTCGGGGCGCAGGGTGGGAAAGTCATCGAGAATTTCCTGCTCGGTCATACCGCCGGCCAGGTATTCCAGAATGTCATAGACCGCAATGCGCGAGCCAGCAATGCAAGGCTTGCCGCTACGTACCCCGGGCGTTACGGTGATAAGTTCTTCAATATTCATGATGGCTCCGTTTGCGTACTAAGCGCTCAGCGCTGTAAGCATAGTCCTGCGCGAAACAGTATTAAAGGGGCCAGTCTCAAAAAAAACACGCTGCTCCGGCACAACCCCGTCCTCCAACAGGGCCTTGCGTGGCCGGATGATTGTGTAAATCGCCGTGTTACCAGCGCCGACTTGCGGATATGCCTCCATTATCGATGTTGTAACTCATGCGCATACATGGCAACATCCTGTTCATACAGAACCGAGGATCAAAGAATGGCTGCGCCAAACAACCAGATCAGCACGGCAAAAAAGGCGACCAACGTGTCGCTAGCGGAATCTCTTCTCTCTGAGGCCAAGGAACTGCGCATCAACATATCGCAAGCGGCCGAAGCCGGGTTAGCGAAGGCGGTCGCGGAGAAGCGCGCCGAACTGTGGATGAAAGAGAACTGGGATGCCATTGAAAGCTCGAATGCGTTCGTCGAGAAACATGGGCTGCCCTTAGCGAAGCACAGGATGTTTTGATGGAACGGTTCAGTGTGCATCTCAACCCCTCAGGCAAGGGATATTTGATCAACGTGCAAGCGGACGCGATGAGTCACTTCAATACGCGTATGGTGATTCCTCTCCTACCGCTGGACGGCGCGCCCAAGCCTGCGACTACCCTCAACCCACTGTTTGAAATCGATGGCCAGCCGCACTCGATGGTAACGCAATACATGGCAGCGATTCCCGTCAAGGAACTCAAGGGTGTCATGTTCCGTGCGGAACACCGCCATGCTGACATCGTGGCGGCGATAGACCTATTGCTGCAAGGTTTCTGACCGGCGGGCCAACGGCTGCCTTGATGAGTGGCCCAATGCGCTGCGCTTAACGCTCAGCCGTAACTCACCTCGATAATCTCGATCTCGCGCCGCCCAGCCGGGCTGTCGAAACGAATCTGATCGCCCTCGCGCGCTTTCAGGATGGCGCGAGCGAGTGGTGAAATCCAGCTGATGCGCCCGACGCTGGCATTGGCTTCGTCGATACCGACGATGTGGTAAGTCGCCGCTTCGTAGTAATCGCCGGCGCCGGTAATGCACACTGACACCGTCGCACCAAAGAACACCTGCCCCAAATTTTCCTGCGCCGCCGGGTCCACCACTTCGGCATTTTCCAGACGTTTGGTCAGGAAGCGGATGCGCTTGTCCATCTCGCGCAGGCGCTTCTTGCCGTAGATGTAGTCCCCATTTTCCGAGCGATCGCCGTTGCTTGCCGCCCAAGCAACCACCTTTACCAACTCGGGCCGCTCAACCTTGACCAGTCGCTCGAATTCGGCGCGCATGGCGGCATGGCCCTCGCGGGTCATGTAATT
Organism: Rhodocyclaceae bacterium; assembly: GCA_016702335.1. Classification (GTDB taxonomy): domain Bacteria; phylum Pseudomonadota; class Gammaproteobacteria; order Burkholderiales; family Rhodocyclaceae; genus JADJEF01. The sequence goes on along the minus strand of JADJEF010000003.1, from coordinate 158,928 downwards.
CTTGGTGCCGGGGGGAATAGGTGGAGCGCCGGGAAGGTCGTCGTCCTCGTCTGAGTCGCTTTCCTTTACAAAGGCCTTGTTCATGACTGGAGCGTAAAGATGCTGAAGGGCGCGGATGGTAGCATCGTCCTCATGAATGCTTCTACTCGCCCCACACCGGCACTCGCCGTTGTGCTCACCTACGCCGCGCTCATCGTCTGCGTGTCGATGGGCATCCGCCATACCTTCGGGCTGTTTCTGACGCCCATGAGCAGTGCCAACGGCTGGAATCGCGAGGTTTTTTCACTGGCGATGGCGGTGCAAAACCTGGTCTGGGGCGCATCGCAACCCTTTGCGGGCTGGCTTGCCGACCGCTATGGCGCGCGCCGTGTGCTCTGGGGTGCCAGCGTGCTCTACGCCCTTGGCCTACTGGGTATGGCGTGGTCCAGCACGGCTACAGGCCTCACCGCCACCACCGGCCTGCTGATTGGCGCCGCGCAGAGCGGCAGCACCTACAGTGTGGTGTTTGCGGCGCTCGGCCGTCTGGTACCCGATTCCCGCCGCGCCTGGGCCATGGGTATCGTCGCGGCGGCCGGGTCCTTCGGGCAGTTTTTGATGATCCTGACGGCCTCGGCGTTACTCGACAACTTGGGCTGGTTCAACACTCTGCTGATCTTCGCGGTGACCGCAATGCTGATCATCCCTTTAGGTTCGGCACTCACGCAAGGCATGACACCGGCCGCGAGCAGCGTTGGACAAACCGCACGCCAAGCGCTTTGGGAAGCCGGTCGCGAGCGCAGTTTTCTGCTGCTCACCGCCGGCTATTTCGTCTGTGGCTTCCAGGTGGTGTTCATCGGCGTGCATTTCCCGACCTATCTGGCCGACAAGGGGCTCACGGGTAACGTCGGCGTCACCGCGCTGGCGCTGATCGGGCTGTTCAATGTCTTTGGCAGTTACGGCGCCGGGCGTCTGGGGTCGGTCTTCCCCAAGCGCCACCTGCTGGCCAGCATCTACTTTGCGCGCAGCATCGCGATCAGCCTCTTCCTCTGGCTGCCGCTGACGCCGGCCAGCGTCTATGTGTTTTCCGCGGTCATTGGCCTGCTCTGGCTATCGACCGTACCACTGACCAATGCCATAGTCGGGCAGGTGTTCGGGGTGCGCTTTCTGGGCATGCTCTCGGGGCTGGTCTTCTTTAGCCACCAGATCGGCAGCTTCCTCGGCGTCTGGCTGGGTGGGCGTCTGTTCGACATGAATGGCTCCTATGACATGGTGTGGACCATTTGCATTGCGCTGGGCGTGCTCGCCGCCCTGCTCAATCTGCCCATCGACGAGCGCAGTCTGGAGCAGCGGCGGGCGGAATCGGTCGCCACCTGACGTAAAATCCTTGCTTTCATCGAGCACCGGCCATCTGCGGTGCTCGCGCCATTTGGATTCCCGAACATGCCTGCCATTACCCTGCCCGACGGCTCCCGCCGTGAATTTGCTCAAGCTGTGACTGTCGCCGATGTCGCCGCCTCCATTGGCGCCGGCCTCGCCAAGGCCGCGCTTGCCGGCCGCGTCGATGGAAAACTGGTCGATACCAGCTATCGTATTGAGAACGATGCCGCGCTCGCCATCGTCACGGAAAAAGATGCCGACGGTCTGGAAGTCATCCGCCACTCGACCGCCCACCTGCTCGCCTACGCGCTTAAGGAGTTGATGCCCGAGGCGCAGGTGACCATCGGCCCGGTGATCGAAAACGGCTTCTACTACGACTTCGCCTGCAAACCGCTGACCCCGGAAGACCTGGCGGCCATCGAAAAGCGCATGGGCGAACTGTCCAAGAAGGATTTCCCGGTAACGCGCGAAGTCTGGCCGCGAGACAAAGCCGTCGAGTTCTTCAAGGGCATCGGCGAACACTACAAGGCCGAACTGATCGCCGCGATTCCCGCCGGTGAAGATGTCTCGCTGTACAAGGAAGGCGATTTCATCGACCTGTGCCGCGGCCCGCACGTTCCGTCGACGGGCAAGCTCAAGCATTTCAAGCTGATGAAGGTGTCCGGTTCCTACTGGCGCGGAGACTCGAAGAACGCGCAATTGCAGCGCGTCTACGGCACGGCCTGGACCAAAAAGGAAGACCTGGAAGCCTATCTGCACATGCTCGAAGAGGCGGAAAAGCGCGATCACCGCAAGCTTGGTCGCCAGCTCGATCTGTTCCATCTGCAGGAAGAAGCACCGGGCCTGGTGTTCTGGCATCCGCATGGCTGGACGGTGTGGCAGGAAATCGAGCAATACATGCGCCGCGTCTATCGCGACAACGGCTATCAGGAAGTGCGCTGCCCGCAGATTCTCGACCGCAGCCTGTGGGAGCGCTCTGGCCACTGGGAGCACTACAAGGACAACATGTTCACCACCGAGTCGGAAAAGCGCGACTACGCGGTGAAACCCATGAACTGCCCGGGGCACGTGCAAATTTTCAACACGGGAGTGCGCTCTTACAAGGAACTGCCGCTGCGCTACGGCGAGTTCGGTTCCTGTCACCGCAATGAGCCCTCGGGTGCGCTGCATGGCGTGATGCGCGTGCGCGGCTTTACCCAGGACGATGGGCACGTTTTCTGTACCGAAGACCAGATTCAACCCGAAGTCACGGCCTTCAACGATCTGGTGCGCAAGGTCTATGCGGATTTTGGTTTCACTCAAGTCGCGGTCAAGCTGGCCTTGCGTCCGGACAGCCGCGTCGGCGAAGATACCTCATGGGACAAAGCCGAAGACGCCCTGCGTGCCGGCTTGCGTGCCAGCGGTCTGGAGTGGGAAGAGTTGCCCGGTGAAGGCGCGTTCTACGGCCCGAAGATCGAATTCCACATCAAGGACGCCATTGGCCGCTCCTGGCAATGCGGCACCATGCAGGTGGACTTCTCCATGCCGGGGCGTCTGGGCGCCGAGTATGTCGGCGAAGACAATACCCGCCACACGCCGGTGATGCTGCACCGGGCGATCCTCGGTTCGCTGGAGCGCTTCATCGGCATCCTGATCGAAAACCACGCCGGCGCTCTGCCGGCCTGGCTCGCGCCGGTGCAGGCCGTGGTCATGAATATCTCCGAATCGAGCATGGATTACGCGCAGTCTGTGGCAAAAATGCTGCAAAGCGCGGGCATTCGCGTCGAATGCGATTTGCGCGGAGAGAAAATAAACTATAAGATTCGCGAACATAGCGTTAACAAGCGGCCCTATCTCGTCGTCGTCGGCGACAAGGAACAGGCGGCGGGATTGGTCGCCTTGCGTGCTCGGGGCAATCAGGACCTCGGGCAAATGCCTCCAGAAGCCTTGATTCAACGCCTCTCGCAAGAAATTGCGAGCCGGGGCGCGACCGTTTGATTTTTAATTTTTAGGAGAACAGCACCATCGCTCAGGAAAAAGCACAGCGTCTGAATGACGAAATCACCTCCCCGGAAGTTCGCTTGGTCGGCCCCGATGGTGAGCAACTAGGAGTCGTTGGAATTCGTCAGGCGCTGGCACAGGCCGAAGAAGCAGAGTTGGACCTCGTAGAGATTGCGCCCATGGCCACCCCCCCGGTGTGCAAGATCATGGACATTGGCAAGTTCAAGTATCAGGAAGCCAAGCGCGCCCACGAAGCGAAGCTCAAGCAAAAGCAGGTGCAGGTCAAGGAAATCAAGTTTCGCCCGGCGACGGACGAGAATGATTACCAGATCAAGATGCGCAACATCATCAAATTTCTCGGCGAAGGCGACAAGGCGAAAATCACCCTGCGCTTCCGTGGCCGCGAGATGGCCCACCAGGAAATCGGCATGCGCGTGCTGGAGCGGATCAAGGTTGACCTGGCAGAGCAGGCGCTGGTTGAGCAGTTCCCCAAGATGGAAGGTCGTCAGCTGATCATGGTGCTGGCGCCCTCGAAGAAAAAGCAGCACTGAAGTAGAGCAGAATCCTGTGCCCTGAGCGTGCAAATGCGCAGGGTGCAAGAGTAAGTGGTGGCGGGTTATCAAGCGTTCCCGAGGCGGGAAACACCTGGTCATCATTTGAAAAGGAGATCTTCGATGCCGAAGATGAAGACCAAGAGCGGTGCCAAGAAGCGCTTTATTGTGCGCGGGTCGGGCAGCATCAAGCGCTCACAGGCGTTCAAGCGCCACATCCTCACCAAGAAAACCACCAAAACGAAGCGTCAGCTGCGTGGCATGGAAACCATGCACCCCAGTGATGTTGCGCATGTTCGCGCCATGATGCCCTACGCATAAGGAGAAATGAAAAATGCCTAGAGTTAAACGTGGTGTAACGGCGCGCGCGCGCCACAAGAAGGTTCTCGTCCAGGCCAAGGGTTACCGCGGCCGTCGCAGCAAGGTCTATCGCATCGCCAAAGAAGCGGTGATGAAGGCCGGCCAGTACCAGTACCGTGACCGCCGTCAGCGCAAGCGTCAGTTCCGCGCCCTGTGGATCGCTCGTATCAATGCGGCCGCTCGCGAACTGGGCATGAAGTACAGCACCCTGATGAACGGCTTGAAGAGGGCCTCGATCGAAGTGGACCGCAAGGTGCTCGCCGATCTGGCTGTTTTTGACAAGCCGGCGTTCGCGGCCATCGCGAACCAGGCCAAGGCCCAGCTTCCCGCCTAAGCCTGCTGCATCCGGAACGAAGGAGGCTCCCGCAAGGGGCCTCCTTTTTTAATGTTTCGCCCCCACTCAGTCACGATCATGTCCGCATCACTGGAACAACTCGTCACCCTAGCCGCCGCCGATTTTGCCGCCGCTACTGAACCTGCTCAGCTCGAAGACGCCAAAGCCCGTTATCTGGGCAAAGACGGCTCGCTGACCACCCAGCTCAAGGCACTAGGCAAACTCCCCCCGGATGAGCGAAAAACGGCCGGTGCGGCCATTAATCTGGCCAAGCAGGCCGTCGAGTCGGCGCTGACCGCCCGGCGCGACGCACTACAGTCAGCGAAGCTCAACGCGCAACTCGCCGCCGAAGCCCTCGACATCACATTGCCGGGACGCGGCACCGAACGTGGCACCATTCATCCGGTGATGCGCACCCTCGACCGCATCGAACAACTGTTTCGCTCGATTGGTTTTTCTGTCGCCGACGGCCCGGAGATCGAAACCGACTGGCACAACTTCACCGCCTTGAACACGCCCGAGAAACATCCGGCGCGCTCAATGCACGACACCTTCTACCTGCTCGGCAACGATGGCAAGCCGCACGAGGACGTGTTGCTGCGCACGCATACCAGCCCCGTGCAAATACGCGCCATGCTCGCGCACACAGAAAAGTACAAGGATGCCGCTGCCATTCCCGAACTGCGCATCATCTGCCCGGGGCGCGTCTATCGCGTGGATTCCGACGCCACGCATTCGCCCATGTTCCATCAGGTCGAAGGCTTGTGGGTGGGCAAGAACGTCAGCTTTGCCGACCTGAAGGGCGTGGTCGCCGACTTTCTGCGCAGCTTCTTCGAGAGCGATGACCTCAAAGTGCGCTTCCGCCCCTCATTCTTCCCGTTCACCGAACCCTCGGCTGAAATCGATGTCGCCTTCATGAGCGGTGCGCTCGAAGGTCGCTGGCTGGAGATTGCCGGCTGCGGCATGGTGCATCCGAACGTCCTGCGCTGCGGCGGCTTCGACCCCGAGAAATACACCGGCTTCGCCTTCGGTATGGGGCCCGACCGGCTCACCATGCTGCGCTATGGCATCAACGATCTGCGCCTGTTCTTTGACGGCGACCTGCGCTTCCTGGCGCAGTTCCACTAAGGCTACCTGTCATGCAATTCTCAGAATCCTGGCTGCGCAGTCTGTGCAACCCTGCGCTCTCGACCGACGAACTTTGCCACCTGCTGACCATGGCGGGGCTGGAGGTCGAGGCGTGCGAACCCGCGGCTCCGGCGTTCAACAATGTCGTGATCGCCCAGATCAAGACGGCGGAAAAGCACCCGGACGCCGACAAGCTGAAGCTGTGCACTGTCGATGCAGGCGAGGCCGAACTGTTGCAAATCGTCTGCGGCGCGCCCAATGCGGCCGTGGGAATGAAAATTCCCTGCGCCCGGGTCGGCGCCACGCTGCCCGGTGACTTCAACATCAAGAAGGCGAAAGTACGCGGTATCGAAAGCTTCGGCATGCTCTGCTCGGCACGCGAGTTAGGGCTCTCGCAGGAGCACGATGGCATCCTCGCCCTGCCCGACGATGCGCCTGTTGGCAAAGACTTCCGCGAGTACCTTGATCTTGACGACAAGAAGATCACGATCAAGCTCACGCCAAATCGCGCCGACTGCCTCTCGCTACTGGGCATCGCCCGCGAAGTCTCGGCACTCACCGGCGCGCCGCTGAATGCTCCGGCGTCGAAGACCATTCCCGCAACCATCAGCGATGAACGCAAGATCGTGCTCGATGCCCCGGATGCTTGCCCGCGTTACCTTGGGCGCATCGTCAAAGGCGTAAGCGCCGTCTCGCCAGCGCCGACTTGGGTGAAGCAGCGCCTTGAGCGCAGCGGTATCCGCTCCATCTCGGCACTGGTCGACATCACCAACTACGTCATGCTCGAACTCGGGCAACCTCTGCACGCCTTCGACAATGACGAACTGTCAGGCGCGATACACGTGCGCTATCCGGCGACGGGCGAACAACTGCTGCTGCTCAATGAGCAAACAGTCACCCCGAGCGGTGACACCGCGCTGATCGCCGACGATGCCAAGCCATTGGCACTGGCGGGCATCATGGGTGGCGAGCACTCGGGCATCAGCGACAGCACCAAGGATTTGTTTCTCGAATGCGCTTTCTTTGCCCCCGATGCCATTGCCGGCAAGGCGCGCACACTGGGCTTTTCCTCCGATGCCTCACACCGCTACGAGCGCGGCGTCGACTTCGATCTGCAGCGCAGCGCTATCGAGCGCGCTACAGAGCTTATTCTTGCGATCTGTGGCGGCCCATCAACTCATTGCGGGCCGGTAACGGAAGCGGTCGCACCCGCGCATCTGCCCACTCGGCAACCGGTACGTTTGCGCGTGGCCCGCGCCGACAAGGTGCTTGGCATTTCGCTCCGGCGCGAGAAGATTGAAGCCATACTCAAAGGCCTCGGACTGCAGGTGGCGAACGACGGGGAAGATTTTCTCGTCACCCCGCCCTCCTTCCGCTTCGACATCCGCATCGAGGAAGACTTGATCGAGGAACTGGCGCGTATTCACGGTTACGACAACATTCCCTCGCCACCGCCCACGGCGCGCATGGCAATGATGCCGGCCGGCGAAACGGAACGCTCGCCCATGAGCGTCCGCCGCCTGGTCAGCGAACGTGGCTACCACGAGGTCGTTAACTTCAGCTTTGTCGAAGCCGCGTGGGAAGCTGATCTGGCGGCCAATGCCAATCCCATCACGCTCGCCAACCCCATTGCCAGCCAGATGAGCGTCATGCGCTCCTCACTGATCGGCGGACTGGTAGCCAATCTGCAAACCAATCTGCGGCGGCAGATTTCGCGCGTGCGCGTGTTTGAGATCGGTCGCGGCTTCCTGCGCCACGAAGGTGCCGACCCCGTACCGGGCTTCAAGCAACCACTGCGCCTTGCCGGTCTTGCCGCAGGTAGCGCCTCGCCGGAGCAGTGGGCCACCCCAGCGCGCCCGGTCGATTTCTACGACGTGAAGGCCGACGTCGATGCCTTGCTGGCACCCCAGCGGGCCAGCTACCGCCCGGTGCAGCATCCCGCGCTTCATCCCGGTCGCTCAGCCGAGGTGGTAGTCAATGGTGAGGTCATCGGCGTCATGGGTGAACTGCATCCCCAGTGGGTGCAAAAGTACGAACTGGGCAAGGCGCCGGTAGTGTTCGAACTCGATCTGGCGGCGGTTCAGGCCCAAGCTTTCCCCGCATTTTCCGAAATTTCGCGCTTCCCCGCCGTGACCCGTGATCTGGCCCTGGTGGTGGACCGCGCGACCGCCCTGCAGCGCGTCATCGACTGCCTGACAAGCGCCGCACCGGCGATTTGCCGCAGTATTTCCCTGTTCGATCAGTACCAGGGAAAAGGCCTCGCAGAATCGGAAAAAAGCCTTGCATTCCACATAGTTATGCAAGATACTCAGCGCACACTCGAGGATGCGGAAGTCGATGCCGCCATCGGAAAAATCCTCGACGCGGCGACGCGCGAACTGGCCGCAAAACTGCGCGCCTGATGTTTGGAGAAATTGCAACAATGACTTTGACCAAGGCCGAACTGTCCGATCTTTTGTTTGAAAAAGTCGGTCTCAATAAACGTGAAGCCAAAGATATGGTGGAAGCTTTTTTCGACGAGGTGCGCGATGCCCTTGAGAAAGGCAACGGCGTAAAGCTTTCCGGCTTCGGCAACTTTCAGTTGCGCGAAAAGCCCCAACGCCCGGGACGCAACCCCAAGACCGGGGAAGAAATACCGATCACCGCTCGCCGCGTGGTTACTTTCCACGCCAGCCAAAAACTGAAGGCGACGGTCGAGAGCACGCCACGTGTCAACTCTGACTGAGGTTACAGAGCGCGCGGCCCTGCCGCCCATACCGGCCAAGCGCTACTTCACGATTGGTGAAGTCAGCGAGTTGTGCGGCGTAAAGCCGCATGTGCTTCGCTATTGGGAGCAGGAGTTCACCCAGCTTCGCCCAGTCAAGCGGCGAGGAAACCGTCGTTACTACCAGCACCATGAAGTGTTGCTAGTGCGCCGCATTCGTGAGTTGTTGTATCAAGATGGATTCACCATCAGTGGTGCGCGCAATCGACTTGATGGCGATGCAATTGGCGCAATGGCTGACAGTACCGACGTATCGAATCGTTCGCTGCGTAGTGAGATAGAGGAAGTAATTGCCCTATTGCGAGCGCCTCTCAATTTCACGGCGCACGTCTGACAAAAAAGCACAATGAGCAAGCCCGCCTCTGCTACAATTCGCGCCCTCGGCGTGTAGCGCAGCCTGGTAGCGCACTTGCATGGGGTGCAAGGGGTCGCGAGTTCGAATCCCGCCACGCCGACCAGTACTGCCAATACCTCACGAGAACCCGCCTAGTGCGGGTTTTTCGTTTTTAAGCTCTGGGGTGTGCGTCAGGCGGGGCTCACCCATTCTGGCTGCGGTGATTTTCTGCAATAGTCAAGCAACGCGGGCAAGCGGGGCAATTCCGGCAAGGCGCTCTGCGCTGACCAGCCGGTAGCGGATTTGCCGCGTTACTTGATCATGCCGGCAGTTCTGCCAGACTCAATGCGCTGCGCCCATGCGCCGCCGAAAAGTGAGCCAAGGTTCGGCCGTGCCACTCTTCCAACTGCTCCCAAGCAAAGCGCCAGCCCCAGTTGCCGGTGGGCAGTCCGGGGCGATTCATGCGATGCTCACCGCCCAAACCGAGCACGTCTTGCATCGGGTAGATCACTCGGTCAGCAACCGAGCTTGACAGGGCGCGCATGGCGTCCCATTGAATCGCGCGTCCATCGCTGCCCAGATAGTGCTGAATGAACGCGCGCTCTCGCAAACTTGTCGTCTGCCACCAACCGACGAGCGTATCGTTGTCGTGAGTGCCGCTGTAGGCCACTGTGTTCGGTTCGTACATGTGCGGCAAAAAGAGATGGGTCGCATCACCGCCGAAGGCAAACTGGAACACCCGCATACCGGGCAGGCCCAACTGTTCGCGCAGCGCCTTTACGTCCTCCGTGATCACACCAAGATCTTCGGCAATGATGGGCAAGTCACCCAGCGCCTTGCGTATCGCCTTGAATAGTGCCGCACCCGGACCAGGGACCCAGCGTCCGTCGACCGCAGTAACTTCGTTCGCGCCCACCTCCCAATACGCGACAAAGCCACGGAAGTGATCGATGCGAATGAGATCGGACTGATCGCTGGCCTGACGCATGCGCTCACACCACCAGGCAAAACCCGAGTCTGCATGGCGCGACCAGCGGTACAGGGGGTTGCCCCAGAGTTGGCCGGTTTCGCTGAAATAATCGGGAGGAACGCCCGCTACCACGGTGCTGCGTCCGTTGCTATCGAGTTCGAACAGATCGGGGTTGACCCACACATCCGCACTCTGATGCGCTACAAAAATCGGCATGTCGCCGACAATTTTGACTCCGCGCTCGTTGGCGTAGGTCTTCAGGCTTCTCCACTGCCGGGCGTAGCACCACTGACAAAATTTCCAGAAGCTGATCTCGTCGGCATGGGCGTGGCGCGCGTCATTCAGCGCACACTGATCGCGATGAGCCAGTTCGGCGGGCCAAGCCGGCCAGTCATCGCTCGCGAAACTGTTGCTCAAGGCCATGAACAGCCCATAGTCATCTAGCCAGCGATGGTGCTCAGCACAAAACTGGGTAAAGGAAGATTTATCCGAGGTGGTTGCCGCGTGCAAGAAGCGCGTGGCCGCTCGACGTAATCGCTGCATGCGCAGTGGAATGACCGTAGCGAAATCAATCCGCAGCCGATTTTCCGCCGGGCTTACCACCAGATCGGCATGATCCAGCCAGCCACGATCGGCCAGTTCGGTCAAATCAATGAGCAGTACGTTACCGGCAAACGTCGAGCGGCTCATGTACGGCGAATTGCCCGGGCCGATTTCGCCCAGCGGCAGCACTTGCCAGAGCGTTTGTCCGGAGGCCGCAAGCCAATCAACAAAGCGGTACGCATCCCGTCCGAGATCACCCGAACCGTGGGGGCCGGGCAATGAGGTGGGGTGCAGCAAAATGCCGGCGGCACGCCGGGAAACTGTGGTCGGCATAATCAGTGCAGTAAACGCTGGTAGATGGCGGCAATTGCCTGTGCGGGCTGCCGCCATGAATAATCTGCGCGCATTCCCCGCTGTTGCAGCACGTGAAACTGCGGGGAATTTCGCCATAGGCCGCACGCGCGCTCGATGGTCGCAAGCAAAGCCTCAGGGCTGGCGTTGGTGAAAACGAAGCCCGTACCGCGAGCGGCGTCGGCTGCATCAATCACGGTATCGGCGAGGCCGCCAGTGGCCCGCACAATGGGCGGTGTGCCGTAGCGCAGGCTATAGAGCTGATTGAGGCCGCATGGCTCAAAACGGGATGGCATGAGGAACAGATCGACCCCCGCCTCGATGCGGTGCGCCAAACCCTCGTCGAAACCGATTTGCACAGAAAACTGAGCCGGGTACTGTCGGCCCAACTCGGCATACGCTGCCTCCAATGCCTGATCACCGCTGCCCAGCACCGCCAGTTGCACCGGCAAGGCGGCGAGTCGGTCGGCAATGGGTGGCAAAAGATCCAGCCCCTTTTGTTGCGTCAAGCGACTGACAACGCCGAGCAACGGCCCGGAACACTCTGTCGCCAAGCCCAACTCACGACGCAAGGCCTGTGTCGCCGCTTTTTTATGCTTTAACCGTTTGTGATCAAAATGTACGGGCAAGTGGACATCCGTCGCCGGATCCCATTGCACGGTGTCTATGCCGTTGATGATGCCGGTCAAATCGGCAGCGCGATAGCGCAACAAGCCATCTAGCCCCATCCCTTCGGCAGCGGTCTGAATCTCGCGCGCGTAGGTGGGGCTGACAGTGGTGAGCGCATCGGCATGCTGCAGCCCGGCCTTTAGAAAGGACAGGTAGCCGTGGTACTCGACGCCATGCAGATGCCAGCAATCCGCCGGCAAACCCAAGGGCTCGAGCATATCGCGCCCAAACAAGCCCTGAAACGCCAAATTGTGCACCGTGAGCACCGTGCGTGCGTGACCACTGACCAGACCCAGGCGATAGCGCAGGTAGGCCGGAGCCAGTGCGGTCTGCCAGTCGTGGCAGTGCAGCACCTCGGGGTGCCAAGACAGCGGTGACGCGTCGGTAGCCAGCAAGGCCGCCGCGTGAGCAAGCATGCCAAAGCGCAGCGCGTTGTCGGGCAGATCACGGCCGTCCGGGCCAAGGTACGGGTTGCCTGGGCGATCAAACAGCGCATTGCATTCGAGCAGGTAAAGCGGCAGCCCGTCCGCCGTGGTCGCCAGGTGCAGCGAACCCGCCGGCATATGCCCCACGGCAGGAATGCGCACCACTGCTTCGGATGACGCAAACGCCGCGCGTAGTGCCGGATAAAGCGGCAGGAGTACGCGCACATCGACGCCCTGAGCGCGCAGGGCGAGCGGCAGTGCTCCGGCCACATCACCGAGCCCGCCGGTCTTCACCCAGGGGGCCATCTCGGAGGCCGCAAACAGCACCTTCATACGCGGATACTCTGCACCGCCGCGATTAAGCCAGCGGTTGAACTGTCCAGCCCCTCGGCGGGGGTTCTTCCTTCGAGGATAGGCAGGAGACGGCTGGCCAACTGTTTGCCATATTCAACCCCCCACTGATCGAAAGAATTGATATTCCATAGCGCCCCCAGGACGAACACCTTGTGCTCATACAGGGCCAGCAACTGGCCCAGCGTATAGGGCGTAAGTTTTGGCAAAAGCAGTGTGGTGGAGGGTTGGTTACCAGGGAATACCTTGTAGGGGGCCAGCGACCCCGCTTTTTCGCAAGTCGGCGCTGGTGACACGGCGATTCCCAGCTCGGCTTGGGCTTCGGCCAGCGTCTTGCCACGCATCAAGGCCTCACTCTGAGCAAAGCAGTGTGCGAGCAACTTTTCGTGATGCCCGGGCAAGGCGTAATCGGGCTCGATCACAGCGAGAAACTCACACGGAATAACGCGTCCGCCCTGATGAATCTGCTGATAGAACGCATGCTGGCCGTTGGTGCCCGGTTCACCCCACAGAACGGGTGAGCTGTCGCATTGCAGCGCATTGCCGGCACGGTCGACCTGTTTTCCGTTCGACTCCATTTCCAGTTGCTGTAAATAGCGTGGCAGCAGGCCCAGCGACTGGCTGTACGGTAGCAAGGCGCGACTTTGGGCACCGAGAAAATTGGTGTTCCAGACTTCCAGCAGGGCAAGCGTCGCGGGCAGATTGCGCTCGACCGGTGCGCTGAAGAAGTGCTGATCCATGGCATAGGCCCCGGCCAGCAGTTGCTCGAAGTGATCCATGCCAACGGCGAGCGCCAGCGGCAACCCGATGGCCGACCAGAGCGAAAAGCGCCCGCCGACCCAATCCCAGAACTCGAAGGTATTGTCGGGATTGATGCCAAACGCTGACACCGCCGCATGGTTGGTCGACACGGCGACAAAGTGCCGCGCCACCGCCGCTTCACCCAGCGCGGCAACCAGCCATTGACGCGCGGAGTGGGCGTTCTGCATCGTCTCTTGCGTGGTGAAGGTCTTGCTGGCAATGATGAACAGCGTGTCGTCGGGCGTGCACCGCGCGAGGACCGTGGCGAGGTCGGCGGCATCGAGATTGGCGACAAACTCAACCTCAATACCCGTCTGCCGAAAAGCCGACAGGGCCTGCGCAGCCATGCGCGGACCCAGGTCCGAGCCGCCGATGCCAATATTAACCACGCGCCGGATCGCCTGCCCGGTCGCGCCACGCCAATGACCGCCATGAACGTCAGCGCAGAACGAGCGCATTTTGGCCAGTACGCGCCGGACATCCGGCATGACATCCTGTCCAGCCACCCTGATCGCGGCTTCGCCCTGATGGCGCAGAGCAATGTGTAACACCGCCCTGCCCTCGGTGTGATTGATCGGTTCGCCACTCCACATGGCCGCTATCTGGCGGGGCACATGGGCCACCTGCCAGAGGGCACGCAGCGCATCCATCACCTCGGTACTGACACGCTGCTTGGAATAATCAAGCAACAGCCCCTCTTCTTGCAGCGAGAAATGCGCAAAGCGCGCGGTATCGCTGACAAAGCGCTCGCGCAACTGAATATCACGCTCAGTTCGCGCCAGCGCCTGCAAAGCTGCCCACACGCCGCTAGAGGTCAAAGTAGTCATCGTAGTCTCCTTACAGCCAAACCATCATGCCCATCTCAAACGGATGGGTCAGGAAAGCATGGGTCGGGAAGGCGCGGATACGGTATTCCATCTTTCCGCACTGCTCCAGAGTGAGTTCGTGCGTGTAAAGGTGCTCCCCATGTTCCAGAGGCCGCTCGTAGCGCAGGTTGAAGCGGCGCGCACGTTGAGAATTGCTGTCGCCGGGGCGGTTGAATACCAGTTCCACCTGCAGATCTGCCGGCACCAGTCCGTTGAGCTGCACCACGATAGCGAAATGCAGTGACTGACCGTGGCGAATGCGCGTGACCGGTTGATCGATACGGCGCAACTGCACGCCAGACCAGGCGGCGCGGACGCGTCCCTTCCAGTCGGCAATTTGTCGTGCGGCGGCAAAGTCGTTGGCCGAATACTGCCGCCATTGCGCGGCCGCAGGGGAGTAAAGCTTGCCGACATAATCCTTGAGCATGCGCTGCATGTTGAAGCGCGGCAGGATGGTGGCAATGGACTGCTTGGCCATTGCCACCCAGTCGGGCGAATAACCGAGCGAGGTGTTGCGGTAGTACTGGGGCACCACACTGTCTTGCAGCAACTCATACAGCGTGCGCGCCTCTTCCGAGTCACGAATCTCAGGTGCAAGGCCGGCGGCCGTGGGCCTGATCGCCCAGCCGTTCTTGCCATCGTAACCCTCGCCCCACCAGCCATCGAGCACCGACAGATTGATCGCACCATTGATCGCCGCCTTCATGCCCGAGGTACCCGAGGCCTCCAGCGGATACACCGGGTTGTTCAGCCAGACGTCTACGCCAGCAACCAGCCGGCGCGCCAGATGCAGGTCATAACCCTCGACCAACAGAATGCGGCCCTCGAACTCGGGCTGCCGGGATAGCTGAGAAATTTCCTTGATCAGCTGCTGCCCGGGCACATCCGCCGGATGTGCTTTGCCGGCGAAGATGAACAAGATCGGATGCTGGGCATTGGTGAGAATTTCCTTGAGCCAGTCGATGTTGTTGGCTAACAGATTCGCTCGCTTGTAGGTCGCAAAGCGCCGGGCGAAACCGATGGTGAGTACGGTCGGGTTGGCCGGGTCAGCAAAGCGCAGTACCCGGTCAAGGTGGGTTTCCGAGCCCTGGTTACGCAGATGCTGGACACGAACACGGTCAGAAACCAGATGCAGCATCTGCGCTTTCAAGGACTGACGGATACTCCAGAAAATCTGGTCCGGAATCCGGTGAACGCCTTGCCAACACTGGGGATCAGGTTGCCGGTGTTGCCAGCCCAGACCCAAATAGCGATCAAAGGTCTCGTACCAGTCGGTAGCCAGAAACGTCGGTACATGCACAGCGTTGGTAACATAGGTCATCGGGTTTTCGCCCGGCGACACCTGCGGCCACATTTCGTGGCAAATGTCGGCCGACACCTCACCGTGAATACGCGACACGCCGTTATGAAAGCGCGAGCCGCGCAGGGCCAGCGCAGTCATGTTGAATTCACCACCGCCACGCACGTGGCCCAAATCAAGGACCCGATGCGCACTCATGCCAATGCTGTGACAAAACCCGGTGAAATAGTGCAGCACCATCTCGTCAGCAAAGTGATCATGGCCGGCGGGCACTGGCGTGTGTGTCGTGAATACGGTGTTCGACGCCGAGGCTTCGATGGCGGCGGAGAAATCCAGTCCCTGCCCCATCAGATCGCGAATCCGCTCAAGGATGAGAAAGGCCGCGTGTCCCTCGTTGATGTGCCACACCGTGGGCTTGATGCCAATGACCTGAAGTGCGCGTACTCCGCCTACACCAAGCAAAATCTCCTGCTCGATACGCACGCGGCGATCGCCGCCGTACAGTTGGTGGGTAATGTTGCGGTCTTCAGCGCTGTTTTCTTCAAGGTAGGTATCGAGCAAATACAGCTCGGTATTGCCCACGCGCGCATTCCACAC
Organism: Rhodocyclaceae bacterium; assembly: GCA_016702335.1. Lineage (GTDB taxonomy): Bacteria > Pseudomonadota > Gammaproteobacteria > Burkholderiales > Rhodocyclaceae > JADJEF01. Next base: position 143,248 of record JADJEF010000003.1, on the reverse strand, counting down.
CTTGGCCCACACCTTGCGTCCGGGAAAATCGACTGAAACGCGCACTTCGTTGCCCTCGGCATCCAGCACCGGCTCGATCGGCATGTCGTCGAAATCGTTATCTTCGTAATGCGCATGCTGCTGGCCCTCCCGGTCGATGGTTTGCTGGAAGTAGCCCTGCCGATACAGCAGCCCCACGGCAACGAAGGGCAGATACAGATCGGACGCGCCCTTGCAGTGGTCGCCCGCGAGAATGCCCAGACCCCCTGAGTAAATCGGCAGGCTTTCATGAAAACCAAATTCGGCGCAGAAGTAAGCAATGCGATCGTCCTTGCCCAGCAGCGACTTGCCGGGCTGCTCGACATAGCTCGGTCGCGCGTGGTAGGTGTCATAGACCGAGAGCACGCGATTCATCGTGCCCAGAAAAATTGGGTCGTCGGCGATCTCGCGCAGGCGCTTCTGATCTACCCGCTTGAGGAAGGCTTTCGGGCTGTGCTTGACGGCACGCCACAAGCCCGGATGCAAGCGGCCGAACAAGGCGCGCGTGGGACGGTCCCAACTGTACCAGAGGTTGTTTGCGACCTCTTCCAGCCGCACCAGACGCTCGGGAACTTCAGGATTGATCTCCAGTTTGTAGCGTGTGCCAGCCATGATCAGCTCTCAGTCTTGGTTCATAGAACAGGGGGGGGATGATTTTGCGGTGCGCCCCATCGCGGTATCAGCGCCCGGAAGGGGTCGCTCGGCGCATTGCACCGCTGACACTTTCGTGATCGGGTCCCTCATTACCGGCCGAAATCGGTTGATCGAGAACGGTGGGCGGTGTCAGTTCAAGAAAGTGATACAGCTGTCGCAGATTTCGTCGGTACAAGCGATCAAAACCGGCGACCGCGGTGGCCGGGTTGTAGTCGCCAAACCACCAGAACCAGTCCGAGCTTTCGCACACAGCCAATTGGTGGGCCGCACCCGCTGCGGCACTTTCGCTCAGGCGACCACTCAGTACGACACGGTCGTAGCTTTGCTTGGCCGCACAGAGCAAGTCCCAGGCGCGATTTTTCTGCACATCGCCAATCCACGTCGACAGCGTGCCGTACACCCAGCTACCGGCGACCAGTTTGGGCAGCAGAGCAGCGGTGACGCCTTGCTCCAGAATGTCAGCATAGGTCGTGGTATTGATCTGCGTGTGCTCGGCAAGCATTCCGTACAGATCATCAAAGAAGTAGTAGCCGTTGTAGGGGTAATGCTCCCAGGCGTTTTCGCCATCGAGAATGATGCCGACCACTGCCTTCTCGCCCGCCGGGGTCGCGGCACGAATCGCCTCCAGTTCGCCCACCAAGTGCTGGGCGGCATCGCGCCCGTGCCATTTCGCGTAGTCAAAGCCGATCAGGTCAGAGAGCCGTTCATCACGAAAGAATAGTGTCGTCCCAGGCGCATCGGGCAAGGCCCAGGGACGGAAAGCGGCACGCGGATCGTCTATCCCGCACGCATGCAGACTGTTGCGCAATACCCCTTCGCCGCTGGCCAACCAGCGAATATCGGCTTGCGCCAGGTGTCTCACAAACGCCTGCGAAAGCGCCCCCTCGGCCGGCCACATGCCCGTGGGCGGCGCGCCAAAGCGCTCGGCATGGGTAACTCGCGCGCGCTCGATATGGTGACGCACCCGTGCAAGACCGCCCGGGTAAGCCGCAGTGAAGGGCAAGGGCGCATCGGGCTGGCTTTCGCGCGCCACGGCAAAGTCGAGCAACAGAGGTGACAGCGGGTGCGTCTGCGGTGTGGATGAAATTTCGATCTGCCCCCGCGCCGCGAGCGCGCGGAAGCGGGGAATGATGCCGGTAATGACAGCGCCGATGGCACCCAGCAGGTCACGCCGGTCGCTGACGTTGTAGCCCTCGCCCTTGCTCATCAGGCGCGCGATCAGGGGGTTCTTGCGCCGCTCGTCCTCGCCTGTCCAGGCCAGGTGATACCACGTGAGCAAATCAGAAAAATAGGCCCCTGATAGATAGTCAAGCGCCGCCGTGCCTTCTTTGGCCAAGCTGGTGTGCACGTCAAGCAGGCGGATGTAGTGGGGAAACGGGCGCAGCATGGTGTGGTGATTGCTGCGAAAACAGGCTTGCAGCAGCAGATTGCGGTCAGCGACAGGCAAACAGCACAAGTCGTCGGTCGCCAGTAGGCGCAGCAACGGGTCGCGGAACTGCCCGCATTCGAACTGCTGCACGTAGTCTTCGATCTGTTCGAGCAGCACGGGCACAAAATTGACCACGCAGCGGATCTTGGGGTGGCGCTCAAGATGCGCGGCCATGTCTGAGTAATCCTTCAACGCGTGCAGGTACACCCACGGCATGACGAACTCGCCACGGCCCGTCACACCCGCTTCTGTGCCGCCTATCGCCGTCTCGCCAGCGCCGACTTGGGGACTGCCGTGGTCACGGTAATCCGGCTGATGCATATGCCAGAGAAAAACCAGATCGAGCGTGGCGTCGGCAGGGCTGTTCATGATGATCTCTCAGCGAATGTAGTGAACTGTCTGACCGAGCATGTCGGGCGTCACCAGGGTAATGCCGCCAGCGCTGACATGAAACCGCTTGGCGTCCTGCACCGGATCGTAACCTATCACCGTGTCGGGGGGAATGCGGCAGTGCTTATCCACCACCACACGACGCAGCCTGGTCCGCCGACCGATCTCGCAATCCGGCAGGATCACCGAATCCTCAATCGTCGCCCAGCTATGCACATGTACGCGTGAAAAAAGCAGCGATCGGCGCACCGTGGCCCCGCTGATAATATCGCCACCGGAGACCACCGAATCAATGGCCACGCCGCGCCGGTCGTCGTCGTCGAAGACAAACTTGGCGGGTGGCAGTTGCTCCTGGTGCGTCCAGATGGGCCAGTTTTCATCATAAAGATTGAGCTCAGGCGTCACCTTGGTCAGTTCCATGTTGGCCTGCCAGTAGGCGTCGATCGTGCCTACGTCACGCCAGTAGGGTTCGCCGCTCTCGCCCAACCCGACACAGGACTCGGCGAAACTGTGCGCGAAGGTACGGTAGCGCTCGACACAGTAGGGAATCAGGTCTTTGCCAAAATCGTGGGACGACTTGGGGTCGTCATGATCGCGAATCAACTGCTCGAACAGGAACGCTCCGTTAAAAATATAGACGCCCATGTTGGCCAATGCACGTTCGGGGTTGTCGGGCATGGGCGGCGGGTTCTGCGGCTTTTCGACAAAGGCGGTAATGCGCCCATCGATCTGGGTATGCATCACACCGAACTCGCGCGCATCGGCGATCGGAACATCCATGCAGGCCACCGTCAGATCGGCCTGATTCTGGATATGCTGCGCCAGCATGCGGCTGTAATCCATTTTGTAAATGTGATCACCCGACAGAATCACCACGTACTTGGCATTGGCACGACGGATGACATCAAGATTCTGAAAGACGGCGTCGGCCGTGCCCATGTACCAGTTTTCATTTATCTGCTGCTGGGCCGGGAGCAGCTCGACAAATTGGTCGAAGCGTCCATCAAGAAAACTCCAGCCACGCTGCAAGTGACCGATCAGACTTTGCGCCTTGTACTGCGTGGCGACGCCGATACGCCGCATGCCGGAGTTGACGCAATTGGATAGTGTGAAATCGACGATGCGGAACTTGCCGCCGAAGGGCACCGCCGGTTTGGCTCGCCAGTCGGTCAATTGCATCAGTCGGCTGCCTCGCCCCCCCGCAAGCACCATGGCATAGGTATTGCGCGCTTCGTAGCTCAAATCAGCGGCGGAAGGGATGGAATGTTTAGGGTGACTCATAACTGGCTTCCTTTCGACGACTACAATCTAACGCAATGACTACGCATATCACCCCCGTACCTACGGCCCTGCTGAACGCTCGGGACCACGATCCCTTCGCTACACTCGGTCTCCATTCTGCCGGCAAGCGCTGGTTTCTGCACGTTTATCGTCCTGATGCGGAGGCAGTGGATGTTGAACTGGGCGACGGCACCTGGAAGCCACTGCAACTGGACAAACGAACAGGTCTGTATCGCTGGGAAGGCGATGCCCCTCTGCCCCGCCCTTGGCGATTGCGTATTGGCGACTACGTGTTTCACGACCCCTACGCATTCCCTCCAGCCACCGCGCCGGACGATCTCTTTTTGTTCAATGCCGGACGTCTGCGTCAGGCCTGGCGCACCCTGGGTGCCAACCCGCTGACGCGCAATGCCATTGCCGGCGTGTGCTTTCGCGTCTGGGCTCCAAATGCCGAGCGAATTTCGGTCGTGGGCGACTTCAATCAGTGGGATGGCCGCCTGAACCCGATGTGCAACCTCGGGGCTTCTGGTGTTTGGGAGCTGTTCATTCCCGGGCTGCTTGCCGGTGCGCTTTACCGCTTCGAGATTCGCACGCGTAACAACGGGGAAGTGATGGTCAAGAATGACCCCTATGCACGGGCGCATGAGTGCCGACCGGCGACGGCCTGCCGCGTTCCCGAGCCAAGCGCTCATGTCTGGAACGATGGGGCGTGGATGCAGCAGCGGGCACTTAGCGGGAAAAGCAGTGACTGGCTGCATGCCCCGATGAACGTGTACGAGATGCACGCGGGCAGTTGGATGCGTCATCCTGAACCCGTCGGCAAGGGTCGCTTCTACAGCTACCGTGATCTGGCCGAGCGACTGGTGCCTTACCTTCAGCAGATGGGCTACACGCATGTCGAATTCATGCCGCTGACCGAGCACCCACTCGATGAGTCGTGGGGCTACCAGTGCACCGGCTTTTTCGCCCCCACCTCGCGTTTCGGAACTGCTGACGACCTGCGCTATCTGGTCGACTGCCTGCATCAGGCGGGTATCGGCGTACTGCTCGACTGGGTTCCAGGCCACTTCCCGGCCGATTCGTGGGCGCTGGCTCACTTTGACGGCAGCGCGCTCTACGAGCATGAAGACCCGCGCATGAAAATGCATCCCGACTGGGGTACGCATGTCTTCAATTACGGGCGCAACGAGGTCAAGAGTTTCCTGCTCTCGTCTGCCCATTACTGGCTCTCGGAGTTCCACATCGATGGCCTGCGCGTCGATGCCGTTGCGTCGATGATCTATCTCGACTACTCGCGCAAGGCCGGTGAGTGGGTGCCCAACGTGCATGGTGGGCGCGAGAACCTTGACGCGATTGCCTTTTTGCGCGAGCTTAATGAAATGGTCCATGCCGATTTCCCCGGCGCACTGACGATCGCTGAAGAGTCGACCGCCTGGCCCATGGTCTCGCGTCCTGTCTACTTGGGTGGCCTGGGCTTCTCGATGAAGTGGAACATGGGCTGGATGAACGATACGCTCGAGTACCTTGAGCATGACCCGGTGCATCGGCGCTATCACCACGAGCGACTGACGTTTGGTCAGCTCTATGCCTACTCCGAGAATTTCGTACTGCCCCTTTCGCACGACGAAGTGGTGCATGGAAAGGGCTCGCTGCTCGGCAAAATGCCCGGTGACGAGTGGCAGCGGCACGCCAATCTGCGCCTGCTTCTGGCCTACCAGATTGCGGCACCAGGCAAGAAACTGCTGTTCATGGGGGCCGAACTCGCGCAACCTTGGGAGTGGCGCCCAAGCGAAGAGTTGCCTTGGCATCTGCTTCAGTCCCCCGCGCATAGCGGCGCCCAGCGACTGGTTGCAGACCTCAATCATTTCTACCGCAACGAACCGGCTTTGCATGAGCTGGATTTCTCCGGTGAAGGGTTTTCCTGGATCGACTGCCACGACGCTGACCATTCGGTGGTCAGTTGGCTGCGTCGAGGGCGCAACGGCCAGCATGTACTTGTCGTGTGCAACTTCACGCCGGTGCCGCGGAAACGCTACCGCGTGGGGGTGCCGCAGCGCGGGCGCTATGACGAGAGGATCAATACCGACTCGGCCCACTACGGCGGTAGCAATGTCGGCAACGGCGGCGGTCTGCCCACCGAGGACATATCCTGGATGGGCCAGCCGGCTTCGCTGGTCCTGAATCTGCCGCCATTGGCCGCACTCATACTCGCCCCCAGCCACTGAACGAGCGCTCTCAGTTGCCAAGCTTGCCTTCGGCAATCAGGCGATCCACCTCCGCCTCGGCAGCAAGCCAGTCGGTGAGCGCGTCTCCCGGAGAAAAGCTCCTGCGCTCAGCGATGTAGAAGGCTGCAACCTCAATGTAGTGTTCCCGCTGTCGCTCCGACACCTTAGGCGGACGGTGCTTGCTTGGGGACGCCTTGGCCGCTCTGGCGACCCTAGGGCCCGTATCTCGCCCAACGGAGGAATCTTTGGCTACCTTCACGCCTTTAACAGAGGCGTCCGGCACCTTCTTGGTTTCTACCGCCTTAGTCCCGACCGCCTTCCCTTCCATTTTGGTAGGCTTGGTAGCCTTGGTAGCCTTGGTAGCCTTGGTCGCTTTGGTTACCTTGGTCGCTTTGGTCGCCTTGCTGTCGTCGCTTACTTTTGTTGCCATGGTGCCCTCCTGAGTAAAACCGTTCCAAGAGTTCATTGTCTGCCTACAATTCCGCGGCACTCTTGATAATAGTCAAGAAACGTGTGAAAGCAGCATGGCGGCACCGCGCAAACCCACCGCCGGGTCGGTCACCACATGTATTGGCATCGGCGGCATCAGCGAAGCATGGCTGCCCTTATTCAGGAACGCGTGCAAAAACGGGCGCTCGCTGCCTTGCAATGCCGGCAGCACCTTGGCCGCAATGCCGCCAGCCAAGAAAATTCCTCCACGCGCCAGAGTCGCCATTGCCATATCACCGGCAAATGCTCCATACGCGGCCAGGAACAAATTCAAGGCACTCGCTTCGGCGCTCTGCGGTGCCTCCAAGGCGGTTCTACCAATCGAGTCAGGACTCGCCTGGTCACCACTAAGAAATGCGTGAATGCTCGCCAATCCGGGGCCAGACACCACATGCTCCCAGATCACTCGTTTGTGGTGGCCGCGTAAATACTGCCACAGAGCAATCTGCTGGTCATCTGCCGGCGCAAAAGCGACATGGCCTCCTTCGCCAGGCACAATGCGCCATCCGCCCCGGATTGGCAGCGCTAGTGCCATCCCAAGGCCTGTACCGGCACCGAGCACCAGAGAGGGTGCATCAGCAATTGGCTCACCTGTCTGGAGCGTCACCCGCTGTTCGTGCGGGCAGGTCACGCTACCTAGCGCCGCGGCAGCGAAATCATTGACCAATACGACATTGGTCACATGGAGCGTTTGTGCGAGCGTGGCTGAATCGAGAGTCCATGGCAGATTCGTCAACCGCCCGTAGCGACCGCCATCGGCCACCGGCCCCGCAATGGCAAAGCTGGCCGCACTCAGCGGTTTTTGGGGGGCTTGCGCAAGAAAGGCGGCCAAAGCTGCCGAAAACGTCGGGAAGTCGGCGCTGGCGAGACGGCGCTGCGCGATGCACTGTCCGCCTTCGAAGAGGCCGAACAGGCACTTGGTCCCTCCAATGTCACCAGCAAGAATCATCGCACCACTTTAGCGCAGGAGTAGATGAGGCAGCATGGCGATATAGTGGGCCCTCATACCGTTAAAGGGATAGCCATGCGTATCGAAGAAGACCTCAAGCTCGACTTCAAGGACGTGCTCATCCGACCCAAGCGCTCGACACTGACGTCGCGCTCCGAGGTCGACCTGACGCGCGAGTATGTTTTTCATCACTCCAAGCGCAAGTACCACGGCGTACCAATTGTCGCCGCAAACATGGACACGGTAGGCACTGTGGAGATGGCCATCGCTTTGGGGCGTCAAGGCCTATCAGTTGCATTGCACAAGCATTACGACGACGAAGCTCTAAGCGCTTTCTTCACCGCGCATAGATGGCCGCATTTCTATTCGATGGGCATCACCAAAGATGATTTTGCAAAATTCCGTCGAGTCATGGCATTGACGGGCGATGCAATTGACTTCGTCTGTATTGATGTTGCGAACGGTTATACCAAAGCTTTTGTCGATTTCCTGCAAAGGATACGAAATGCCTACCCGAAACTCACCATCATGGCCGGCAATGTGGTCACGGGCGAGATGGCTGAAGAATTGGTGCTTGACGGTGCCGATATCGTCAAAGTGGGTATCGGGCCAGGTTCGGTGTGCACCACTCGAAAAATGACGGGGGTTGGCTACCCTCAGTTGTCAGCCATCATTGAATGTGCCGACGCGGCCCACGGCTTAGGCGGATTGATCTGCGCCGATGGCGGCTGCACGGTACCGGGCGACATCGCCAAGGCATTTGGTGGCGGGGCCGACTTCGTTATGCTGGGGGGCATGCTCGCGGGACACGACGAGTGCCAAGGCGAAATCGTCGAGCCAATAGCCTCGGATGGCGGACGTAAAGTGCGCTTCTACGGGATGAGCTCACGAGCAGCGATGGAAAAATACGCAGGCGGCGTGGCTACGTATCGGGCTTCAGAAGGAAAAGAGGTGCTACTCGACTACCGCGGCCCTGTCGAGACCACGCTACAGGACGTTTTAGGAGGGCTTCGCTCGGCGTGCACCTACGTTGGTGCGCGCCGGCTAAAGGAGCTCTCGAAGCGGACCACTTTTATCAGGGTGGCCCGCCAACTCAACGAGGTGTTCGGGCAGTCTTGAACATCTCACGCTGAATGAGCCTACGCAGAATCAAAGTCTTCTTTGGGGCGTTCCCAGGCTCTTCACCAATGTTCGACGGTGGCTGCTTCCAACAGATACTATCGACTCGATTGGCGAACGACTCGCACCTTCAGGGCCCGAAAATAGATCGCCAAAGCCACAGGAACGGTCGAATTCACGAACCAATCACACAGCCCCCTCCGTCTAGCAACGTGCTGAAGGGCGGCTACGTCACCACCGGCATTTGCAATTAGGCGGCTTCTGGGACTGCCTCTGTGGTTTCCGGTCTATCCATGAGTTCCACAAAGGCCATCGGTGCGTTGTCTCCTACACGGAAACCCATTTTAAGGATGCGAAGATAGCCGCCATTGCGCGCAGAATAACGAGGGCCGAGCACATCGAAAATCTTTCCGACGATCTCACGATCACGCAAGCGGTCAAATGCAAGGCGGCGATTGGCCAACGACGGCTTTTTGCCAAGGGTAATGATGGGCTCCACAACGCGGCGCAGCTCTTTAGCCTTGGGGAGGGTTGTCTTGATTGCCTCATGCCGTAGCAATGACACAGTCATGTTACGCAGCATCGCCAAGCGATGGGATGAGGTTCTGTTTAGCTTTCTAAGTCCATTTCCGTGACGCATTTTTATATCCTCGTTTTGTGCGGGTGCCGCTCAATGCAAGCGCCCGGTTGATGGTTTTTTACGAGTGGCAAACAAACAAAACTGATTTAACCAAGCTTTTCAAGACCCGCCGGCGGCCAGGCTTCAAGCTTCATTCCGAGCGTTAGCCCACGCGAGGCAAGCACTTCCTTAATTTCATTCAGAGATTTCCGTCCCAGATTAGGCGTCTTGAGCAACTCGGTTTCAGTGCGCTGTATCAAGTCACCGATATAGTAGATGTTCTCAGCTTTCAAGCAATTTGCAGAACGAACAGTCAACTCAAGATCATCGACTGGGCGAACCAGCAAAGGATCAACGGGCGTTGCAGTCTTCGAATCTGAGCCACCGGACATTGGCGTACCCTCAAGCTCTGCAAACGCCGAAAGTTGCTCCATTAAAATGCGTGCAGCGCGGCGGACAGCCTCCTCAGGGTTATCGATTGCACCATTTGTTTCGATGTCGAGAACTAGTTTGTCCAAGTCCGTACGCTGCTCTACCCGAGCACTCTCTACATGGTAGCTGACGCGGCGAACAGGGCTGAACGAAGCGTCCAGCATAATCTGCCCTATCAGAAGATTCTCTTTAGCGATTGTTCGTTGGTTTGCAGGAACATAGCCGCGCCCGGTTTCGATCCGAATCTGCATTTTTAACTTGCCGCCAGGCGCCAGGTGGGCGATCACATGCTCCGGATTAACGATTTCCACATCGTGCGTCGCCTCGATATCAGCAGCGGTAACGATGCCTTCGCCTGATTTCGAGAGTGTAAGCACTGCCTCGCGCCGGTTGTGCATACGCAAAACGACGCCCTTGAGATTCAGAAGAATGTCAACGACATCCTCACGGACCCCATCAAGGGTCGAGTACTCGTGAAGAACCCCGTCAATGCTAACTTCAGTGGGCGCAGTGCCTTCCATGGACGACAACAGAATGCGCCTGAGCGCATTGCCGAGCGTATGGCCGTAGCCACGCTCAAACGGCTCCATCACCACACGGGCGTGCACGGGCGAAAGCTGTTGAACATCAATACTGCGGGGCTTAAGGAGAGCTTGCATTGGTAATCCTTGTAATGAAACGCGCCTGCGGCCTCAAAGAGGTCCGCAGGCGCGAATTGCGATTAACGCGAGTAGAGCTCGACGACCAAGCCTTCGTTCAGCGTCGAAGATAGATCTTCGCGAGCAGGGAGCGCTTTGAAAGTACCCTTGGCGGACTTCACATCCATCTCAATCCACTCCGGGAAGCCGCGCCCTTCAGCAGCCTCAAGCGCTGCCTTTGTACGTAGATGGCCCTTTGAACCTTCAGCCAACTGAATTTGATCGCCAGGACGAACGTTAAATGAAGGAATATTCACGCGTTTCCCATTTACCAGCACGCCATTGTGGCGAACCACCTGACGGGCCTCGGCGCGAGAAACGCCGAATCCCATCCGGTAGGCAACTGCATCGAGCCGGCTCTCAAGGAGCTGCAGCAGGTTCTCTCCGGTCATACCCTTCTTGCGCTCAGCCTCTGCAAAGGTTTTTCGGAACTGACGCTCCAATACACCGTAAATGCGGCGAATTTTTTGCTTCTCACGCAACTGCTGTCCGTAGCCGGACAAACGCTGCCCGGATTTCTGCCCATGCTGACCAGGAGCATAGCTACGGCGTTCAATCGAGCACTTGTCGGTAAAGCACTTCTCGCCTTTAAGAAACAGTTTTTCGCCTTCGCGACGGCACTGGCGGCACTTGGCATCTAGGTTACGGGCCATGGTGTCGTCTCCTTATTAAATGCGGCGGCGCTTGGGCGGCCGGCATCCGTTGTGTGGTACGGGGGTAATGTCAGTAATGCTTGATATCTTGATGCCGAGCGCATTCAAAGCTCGGACTGCCGACTCACGGCCGGGTCCGGGCCCCTTGATGCGCACCTCAAGATTCTTGATTCCGCATTCCTGCGCGACTTTTCCTGCCGCCTCAGCAGCGACCTGCGCAGCAAAAGGCGTTGATTTGCGTGAGCCTTTAAATCCAGCACCACCGGAGGTTGCCCAAGAGAGGGCATTCCCCTGCCGGTCAGTAATCGTGATGATGGTGTTATTAAAAGAGGCGTGCACGTGGGCAATGCCCTCTGCGACGTTCTTCTTAATTTTCTTGCGAACTTTAGTTGCGGTCTTAGCCATACGTTTCTACTCTCCGGTTACTTCTTGGCGGCAGCAATTGCCTTGCGCGGACCCTTGCGGGTGCGAGCGTTGGTACGCGTACGCTGACCGCGAACAGGCAAACCACGGCGGTGACGAACTCCGCGGTAGCAACCAAGATCCATGAGGCGCTTAATGCTCATCGTTACCTCGCGACGCAGGTCGCCTTCAACGGTGAACCGACCAACCTCGTCGCGCAAACGCTCCATTTCGGCGTCCGTCAACTCCTTGATCTTCCTTGCGCGCTGAACACCCGCAGCGTCGCATATTTTCTGCGCGCGGGTGCGTCCGATACCATAGATTGCCGTCAAAGCTATGACCGCGTGCTGATGGTTCGCGATATTTACGCCTGCTATTCGAGCCATTTCTTTACCTGTTAACGCTGATGCCGAGAAAGGAGCCCGGCAGTTTATTGAAAAACAACTTGTATATCAACCCTGACGCTGCTTGTGACGTGGATCAGAGCAGATCACCCGCACTACACCATTTCGCCGAACCACTTTGCATTTGCGGCACATGCGCTTTACTGAGGCTTGAACTTTCATATTGCACTCCTGACCTTTTTGATAACCAACTTACTTGCCGGAAAGAACCATACTCTGGCCTTTCTTCCAATCGCTTAACGCCCTGCTCGTCCGACTTGAGGCTGTTATCGGCTACTACAGGAGCTTAGTTCCTGGTCACCGCCTATCACTACCTCGCGGGGAACCCACTTCCCTTAAAGTTTGCCTTCTTCAGCAAGCTTTCATACTGATGCGACATGACATAAGCTTGAACTTGTGCCATGAAATCCATTGTTACAACCACAATGATCAAGAGGCTCGTACCGCCAAAATAGAATGGGACGTTCCACTTCAAGATCAAGAACTCGGGCAGGAGGCAGACTAAGGTGACGTACGCGGCACCAACTAGCGTCAAGCGCATAAGAATTTTGTCGATGTAGCGTGCCGTCTGGTCGCCAGGACGAATTCCAGGAACGAATGCACCGCTTTTCTTAAGGTTATCGGCAGTTTCCTTCGGATTGAATACCAGTGCCGTATAGAAGAAACAGAAAAACACTATCGCCGCTGCATACAACAGGACGTAGACGGGTTGCCCTGGCGCCAATGTTGCTGCGATGTCCTTCAACCAGTTCATGCCATCCGATGCGCCAAACCATCCAGCGATGGTTGCCGGAAATAGAATGATCGAAGACGCAAAAATTGGGGGAATTACGCCTGACATGTTTAACTTCAACGGAAGGTGCGAACTTTGTCCGCCATAAACTTTGTTCCCGACCTGCCGCTTAGCGTAGTTCACTAAGATCTTCCGCTGACCACGCTCAACAAACACAACAAAACCCGTTACCAATACTGCGACTACGCAGATAAACAACGCTGTCAGGGCGTGCAATGCGCCTGTCCGCACCAGTTCGAACAGGCCAGCAAGAGCACTAGGAAGTCCCGCCGCGATACCTGCAAAAATGATGATTGAAATGCCGTTCCCCAACCCTCGCTCGGTAATTTGCTCGCCTAGCCACATAAGGAACATTGTTCCTGTAACAAGGGTCATCACGGTAGTAACACGAAACAACACCCCTGGATCCACCACCAGACCGGCTTGACCCTCCAGCGCAATGGCTATACCGAAGCCTTGAAACAGCGCAAGGCCAAGGGTACCATAACGAGTGTACTGAGTCATCTTGCGACGACCAGCCTCTCCCTCCTTCTTCAATGCCTCGATTGCCGGTACAGCGATTCCCATTAACTGCATGATGATCGACGCAGAAATGTACGGCATGATTCCGAGGGCGAAAATAGTGAATCGAGACAGCGCGCCTCCGGAAAACATGTTGAACACACCCAGTATTCCTCCTTGCTGGGACTGAAATAATTCAGCAAGCCGCGCTGGGTCAATTCCAGGTACCGGGATATGTGCCCCAATGCGATAGACAACCAAGGCCCCCAATAGGAACCATAGCCTGCGCCAGAGATCCCCGAACTTGGGTGCTGCGCTACCGGGGCTTGGGTGTGCGTGAGCCACGTTGAATTATCCGATTGCTTGAACTACTTAGCTGACGCAGCAGCAATGTCAGCGACCGAACCACCCAGCGAAACGATTACTTCCCTAGCCCCTTTGGTTGCACCAACTCCTTTGAGATGCAGCTTTCTGGTAAGATTCCCTGAGGCAATAACCTTGGCTGAAAGGGCATCGCAAGACACCACACCCGCTTGCTTCAACACAAGCAGGTCAATTTCTTCGACAGGAATTCTCTCAAGCTCCGAAAGCCGAATCTCCTGATTGCGTGACGCCGTTAAGGACACAAAGCCGCGCTTAGGCAAACGACGATGCAGAGGCATCTGACCGCCCTCAAAACCCACCTTGTGAAACCCGCCGGCACGAGACTTTTGACCTTTGTGACCGCGACCAGAGGTCTTTCCAAGGCCACTGCCAATCCCTCGCCCAACCCTGCGCCGGGGGCGCTTTGAACCGATTGCCGGTTGAATAGTATTCAGTTCCATCAGCACGCCTCGCTCTTAACCAAATAAGCAACTTTCCTAATCATCCCTCTCACGGCAGGCGTATCCTCCAACACAGAAGATGTGTTGAGCTTCCTCAAACCCAAACCACGAACCGTCGCACGATGATCTTGCTTTGTACCAATCACACTCTTTACTAAAGTTACCTTAACCTTTTTGTCAGCCATAGTTCTACTCCGAGATCTCAGCGATAGTCTTGCCTCGCTTTGCAGCGATTTCCGCAGGCGTGCTCACGGCGCGCAGGCCGTTAAGAGTAGCGCGTACGACGTTGTATGGGTTCGTTGAACCGATCGTCTTGGCGACCACATCAGTAATACCGACCACTTCGAAGACCGCGCGCATCGGGCCACCGGCGATGACACCGGTTCCGGCCGGAGCTGGCGACATTAGGACGGTTGTAGCGCCGTGCTTTCCGGTAACCGTGTGGTGAATGGTCCCGTCTCGCAAACTAACTTTCGTCAGCTTTCTACGAGCCTCTTCCATCGCCTTCTGAACCGCTACTGGCACCTCGCGCGATTTGCCTTTACCCATGCCGACAGCGCCATCACCATCGCCAACAACAGTCAGCGCCGCAAATCCGAGGATACGTCCGCCTTTTACAACCTTAGTAACCCGGTTGATTGCCACCATTTTTTCGCGCATCCCATCATCACGCTCTTCCTGGGCTTGCTGCGATTTCTTTCCTTGAGGCTTAGCCATATCAACTCCAACTAGAACTTCAGACCGCCTTCGCGGGCGGCATCAGCCAGCGCCTTCACGCGGCCATGATAATGAAAGCCAGACCGGTCGAACGCGACCTCGGCAATCCCTGCGGCAGTCGCACGCTCGGCAATGAGCTTGCCGATTTGCGCCGCCGCCTCGGTGTTTCCACCGCTCTTCAGGCCAGACCTCAATGCCCCTTCCGCGCTCGAAGCCGACGCCACTACTCGCGTTCCACACGCGGAGAAAACCTGCGCATAGATATGTGAGTTTGTCCGATGAACGGCCAAACGAGGCATCTTCAGCGCCGCGATTTTGGCGCGGGTTTTACGCGCTCTACGCAAACGAGTTTCTTTTTTATCCATGATTAGCTGCCTATCGGAAATTATTTCTTCTTGGTTTCTTTGATCACAACCACTTCATCGGAGTATCGAACACCCTTACCTTTGTATGGCTCTGGCGGACGATAGGCACGAACTTCAGCGGCCACTTGACCAACCTGCTGCTTATCAACGCCCTTAAGCACGATCTCGGTCTGAGTGGGTGTTTCGACTTTCACACCCGGCGGCATGTCATGAACCACAGGATGCGAGAAGCCCAAACTCAAATTTAGCTTAGCCCCCTGAGCCTGGGCGCGATAACCCACCCCTACCAAATTCAGCTTTCGCTCAAAGCCCTTTGAAACGCCCATCACCATATTGGCCAAAAGCGCCCTCATTGTTCCGGACATTGCGTTGGCATTTGCGCCGCTAGCAGCAACAGCACACTGCAACTCGTCGCCATTACGGACAACGGACACCGACGGGAGAATGGCCTGCGTCAGACTACCTAGCGGTCCCTTTACGGTAACCGTGTCGGCACTCAGCGCGACATCGACACCCGCGGGCAGCTTGACTGGATATTTTGCTATTCTTGACATGTTTTTCCTCGATCAGGCAACGATGCAGAGGACTTCGCCACCAACGTTTGCGGCCCGAGCACGCTTGTCGGTCATTACGCCTTTTGGCGTAGAAACGATTGCGACGCCCAAACCATTCATAACACGCGGCAGTTCATCCGTACCACGGTACACACGCAACCCAGGCTTCGAAATTCGCTCGATACGCTCAATGACCGGCCGTCCGGCATAGTACTTAAGCTCAAGATCGAGGGACTTCCTTCCATCAACGTCGCGGACCGCGAAGTCGCCGATATAGCCTTCATCCTTCAGGACCTCAGCGATGGCTACTTTCAATTTCGAAGCGGGCATCAGTACAGATACTTTTTCAGCCATCTGCGCGTTACGAATACGCGTCAGCATGTCAGCTACGGGGTCAGTCATACTCATAGCGTTCTCCTCACCAACTAGCCTTTGTCATGCCAGGCACTTCGCCTCGCATGGCAAACTCGCGTAGCTTGTTGCGACACAAGCCAAACTTGCGATACACCCCGCGCGGACGCCCGGTGATCGAGCACCGATTTCGTATCCGCGAAGGACTGGAATTGCGAGGGAGCGCCTGAAATTTCAGACGCGCAGCCATGCGCTCCTCGTCCGACAAGGACATGTTCTCCATCACTGAGCGCAACGACGCTCGCTTTGCGGCATACTTGGCCACTGTAGCGCTTCGCTTTGCTTCGCGATTCTTCAAAGATAGTTTTGCCATACTTCCCTCAGTTCTTAAACGGGAACTTGAACGCAGCCAAGAGTGCTTTGGCTTCGTTGTCGGTTTTTGCAGTGGTAGTGATGCTGATGTTCATTCCGCGAAGCGCGTCGATTTTGTCGTACTCGATCTCCGGGAAAATTATCTGCTCTTTAACACCAACGTTATAGTTTCCACGACCATCGAAACCTCGCCCGGATATTCCGCGGAAGTCCCTAATTCGAGGCATGGCAATCGTCACTAGCCGATCAAGAAACTCATACATTTTTTCTCCGCGTAGAGTAACCATGCAACCGATGGGATACCCCTCGCGAATCTTGAAACCAGCGATTGCTTTACGAGCCTTGGTAACGACCGGTTTCTGTCCAGCAACCTTGGTCATGTCGGACACCGCGTGCTCAAGGACTTTCTTGTCCCCAACAGCCTCACCGACACCCATATTCAAGGTTATCTTTGTGATGCGCGGAACTTCCATAACAGACTTGTAGCCAAACTTCTCCAAAAGTCCCGGGACTACACTTTCTTTGTAAAAACTTTGCAAACGAGCCATATCTTCCTCACACTCCCACGACTTCGCCAGTACCCTTGAAGACGCGCACTTTGCGACCATCATCAAGAACTTTAAAGCCTACACGATCAGCTTTCCCCGTTGCCTTGTTGAAAACGGCGACATTGGAAGTGTTTATTGGCATTTCCTTTTCCGTGATCCCTCCTACGAGACCCTTCATCGGATTAGCCTTGGTGTGACGCTTGACGCGATTTACGCCCTCAACAACGAGCCCATCACAACCGACAGCACGCAGCACAACACCGCGCTTGCCCTTGTCTTTTCCTGCGATTACGATCACGTCATCGCCTTTTTTTAACTTTTCCATGTAGTTCTCCGTCGGCCCTTAAAGTACTTCCGGTGCGAGCGAAACAATTTTCATAAACTTCTCACCGCGAAGCTCACGGGTCACCGGCCCAAAGATGCGAGTACCGATTGGCTCCAGCTTATTGTTCAGAAGAACAGCCGCGTTACCATCGAACTTCACAAGCGAACCGTCGGAGCGACGCACGCCCTTTGCGGTACGCACCACAACCGCACTGTAGACTTCGCCTTTCTTCACTCGTCCACGCGGAGCCGCATCCTTGATACTGACCTTTATCACATCCCCAATACTCGCGTAACGACGCTTGGAGCCACCAAGTACTTTGATGCACATCACCGTTTTCGCGCCCGTGTTATCGGCAACATCGAGCAACGACTGCATTTGAATCATCGAAATATCTCCAACTTTTCCCGCTGATGCGGGCAGTCTTGGACCCTCACGAAGGGAGGGCGAACACCGCTCAATGGATTGAGTGGCGGCTTAAGAGGGCGCGATGTTACACACCCAAATCTCCAACGTCAACAATTTATCAAGCAACCACTAGAACTTCAGTAACGCGCCATGACTTCGTCTTTGATATCGGTGCGCACTCCTCAATAACGACCAAATCACCTTCCTTGGCTTGCGCTTCCGCAACGTCCGCGTGATATTTTTTTGAGCGCGTCAGAATCTTACCAATGACCGGGTGCTTGACTTTCCGTTCTACAAGCACGGTCACAGTTTTGGTCATCTTGTCGGACACGACACGACCCCTCAGTGTTCGACGCGTCGCTACTTTAGCATCACTCATTTTGCACGACCTTTTTCTGATTGAATTGTCTTCACGCGCGCTATCTCCTTTCGAACCTTGCCCAACTGGCTGGTATTCGTTAGTTGCTGAGTTGCGCTCTGCATACGAAGACTGAATTGCGCTTTTCGCAAGTCCAGCAATTCTT
Source organism: Rhodocyclaceae bacterium (assembly GCA_016702335.1). Taxonomy (GTDB): domain Bacteria; phylum Pseudomonadota; class Gammaproteobacteria; order Burkholderiales; family Rhodocyclaceae; genus JADJEF01. The sequence continues at coordinate 125,204 of JADJEF010000003.1, read as the reverse complement.
TAGTAAGTTCCTCTTGGCTTTTCGCCCGCAGTTCTTTGGTAGCCATTTCACTTATCCCAGTTGACGAACAACAAAAGTCGTTTCGAGAGGCAGCTTCGCCGCGGCTAACCGAAACGCTTCGCGAGCGAGGGCCTCATCAACGCCATCCATTTCATAGAGGACTTTGCCAGGTTGAATTTCGGCGACCCAGTACTCTGGAGACCCCTTCCCGTTACCCATCCGTACTTCGGCGGGCTTTTTCGAAATTGGCTTATCCGGAAAAATACGAATCCAAATTCGGCCGCCACGCTTGATGTGGCGCGTCATAGCGCGTCGAGCTGCTTCGATTTGGCGAGCAGTCAAACGGCCTCGACCTATAGCCTTGAGCCCATATTCGCCGAAGCTAACTTTCGCCCCGCGTGTAGCCAAACCTGTGTTTCGGCCCTTCTGTTCTTTGCGATATTTTCTGCGTGTTGGCTGTAGCATTATTTACTCCTTGCCGGATCCGTCAGCAGCCTCACCCCCGGCCTTGGGGGCAGCCTTACGAACTCGTTTTACTGTGGGCTTTTCAGTCGTGGCTGCTGGATCAACTTTTGTTGAAGCCTTTCTGGCAGGATTTAAGTCACCTGCATTCTCGCCGGGCTTGCCTGTGCGCCTAGGCTTTCTTTGCTCTTCCGCAGTGGGCGCATCAAGAGCCAGGGGAGCAGCTCCGTCTCGGGAAAGAACCTCGCCCTTAAACACCCAGACCTTGATTCCTATTATTCCATAGGTCGTCTTGGCCTCAGATGTTCCATAGTCAATGTCGGCGCGCAAAGTGTGCAACGGCACTCGACCCTCTCGATACCACTCTCGGCGAGCAATCTCAGCACCATTCAATCGCCCCGAACTCATAATTTTGATACCTTGAGCACCGAGGCGCATAGCATTTTGCATTGCTCGCTTCATTGCTCGGCGAAACATGATGCGCTTCTCCAGCTGCTGTGCAATTGAATCAGCGATCAACTGAGCATCGATCTCCGGCTTACGGATTTCCTCGATATTGACATGCACAGGGACGCCCATTTTCTTTTGCAGCTCAGCTTTCAGGTGCTCAATATCCTCACCTTTTTTTCCAATTACTATACCTGGCCTGGCGCTATAGACAGTGACTCGTGCATTTTTCGCTGGTCGCTCGATAACGACGCGCCCCACAGATGCGTGAGCGAGGCGCTTTTTGAGATATGCACGTACGTCAATGTCTTCCTTCAACATTTTCGCAAAACCACTGTTCCCAGCGAACCAACGTGATGCCCAGTTCTTTGTAACAGCTAGACGAAAGCCTGTCGGATGAATTTTCTGTCCCATGGTCGTTCAGTTCCCAACAGTAACGTAGATGTGGCAAGTAGGTTTGCTTATTCGATTTCCACGGCCCTTTGCGCGAGCGGTAAACCTTTTAAGAACCGTACCCTGCTCAACGTGAATCCGGGTGACCTTTAGGGTATCAATGTCTGCACCATCGTTGTGCTCGGCGTTGGCGATAGCGGACTCAACTACCTTCCTCACGATTTGAGCGCCCTTTTTCGGCGAAAATGACAAGACATTCAACGCTTGTTCGACCGGCTTCCCACGAACAAGATCAGCGACCAGTCGCCCCTTTTGCGCAGATAGGCGTACACCGCGCAGGCTTGCATTAGTTTCCATAAGATTACCTCTTAGCGGCAGCTTTTTTGCCGCCGGTATGGCCCTTGAATGTGCGTGTTAAAGCAAACTCACCGAATTTATGGCCAACCATATTGTCGGACACATACACTGGTATGTGCTGCTTACCGTTGTGTACAGCGATCGTCAAACCAATGAACTCAGGAAGCACAGTCGATCGACGTGACCACGTCTTGATTGGCCGCTTGTCGTTCGACGCACGTGCAGTGTCGACCTTTTTTATAAGGTGAGCATCGACGAACGGTCCTTTTTTTACTGATCGTGACATATCTTTCCTTTAGCGCTTATGACGACGCTGAACAATCATCGCATCTGTACGTTTGTTATTCCTGGTTCGGTAGCCCTTTGTAGGCGTGCCCCAAGGACTTACCGGGACCCGGCCCTCTCCAGTCTTACCTTCACCGCCCCCATGTGGGTGGTCGACCGGGTTCATTGCGGTTCCGCGAACCGTCGGCCGGATGCCACGCCAGCGCTGCGCTCCAGCCTTGCCGATCTTGCGTAGGTTGTGCTCTTCATTGCCCACCTCGCCAATCGTAGCTCGACAATCGACATGGATTCGCCGGATCTCGCCAGAACGCAAACGCACTTGAGCGTAAGTCCCTTCTCGAGCAAGCAACTGTACAGAAGCACCGGCCGAGCGGGCGAGCTGCGCCCCTTTACCAGGAACCATTTCGATACAGTGGATCGTTGTACCGACGGGTATGTTGCGCAACTGTTTTGAGTTTCCGGACTTGATAGCGGCGTTTACGCCGCTCATGACTTCCTGACCAACCACCACCCCCCGAGGCGCGATAATGTAACGACGCTCGCCGTCGGCATACAGCAACAGTGCGATATTGGCAGTCCGGTTCGGGTCGTATTCGATTCGCTCTACACGGGCTGCAATGCCATCCTTATCGCGACGAAAGTCGACAATGCGATAGTTCTGCTTGTGTCCACCACCTTGGTGGCGGGTAGTTATGTGGCCGTGAGCGTTACGACCAGCGATTCTGTTCTTCTTCTCGGTGAGCGCAGGAAACGATGTGCCCTTGTGCAAGTCGGGGTTTACGACTTTTACAACCGCGCGCCGACCTGGTGACGTCGGCTTGACTTTAACTAGCGCCATTATGCCGCCCCTCCTTCGGTAAAACTGATTTCCTGACCCTTTTCAAGACAAACGAAAGCCTTCTTGACGTCACTGCGGCGCCCAATACCACGCCCAGCACGCTTGGACTTTCCTTTTGTAACAGCTGTTTGCACCGATGCAACCTTGACTTTAAAAAGCAACTCAACCGCTGCTTTAATTTCAGGCTTCGTTGCGGTCGGCGTAACGATAAAAAGGACTTGATTTGACTTGTCCGCGATGTACGTAGCCTTTTCGGAGATCTGCGGCGCTACCAGCACTTGCAGAAGGCGCTCCTGATTAAATTGGGTAGTCATGCCAGACTCTCCTCCATCTTGCTCACAGCCGCCTTAGTCATCACTACATTCGAAAAGTGTAGCAAAGAAACCGGGTCTGCCTGATGCGGTTCGATAACAGCGAAATTCGGGATATTGCGATACGCCAAACCCAGGTTCTCGTCAACCTTGTCGGTGATAACGAGCGCCGACGTCAACCCAAGCGCCCGCATTTTGTCTGCGACCAATCGGGTTTTCGGGGCTTCTACAGTGAAACCATCAACAACAACCAAGCGACCTTCACGCGCCAACTGCGACAAGATGACCGCCATTCCAGCCCGATGCATCTTCCGATTCACCTTTTGGCTGAAGTTCTCATCAGGGCTGTTCGGGAATATGCGACCACCCCCTCTCCAAAGCGGTGAGGATGTCATACCAGCACGCGCACGACCTGTACCCTTTTGCTTAAAGGGCTTCTTGGTACTGTGATGCACCTCTTCGCGGTCTTTCTGCTTGCGGTTCCCCGAACGAGCGTTTGCCTGATATGCGACAACAAGTTGATGCACCAGCGCCTCGTTATACTCCCGGCCAAATAGAGTATCGGAGACCGTGACCGACGTTTGCGCGCCTTGCTCATTAACTAACTTGAGTTCCATGATATCGCTCAACCCTTCACTTTCACGGCGGGACATACAACCACATCCCCACCTCGAGCGCCAGGTACAGCGCCTTTTATTAGCAACAGTTGCCTACTCTCATCGATGCGCACCACCTCTAGGTTTTGTACCGTTGTAGTAACAGCACCAAGATGACCGGCCATTCGCTTCCCTGGAAAAACACGACCAGGGTCTTGCGCCATACCAATGGAACCCGGCGCATTGTGCGATACCGAGTTACCATGGGAGGCGCGCTGAGAAGAGAAATTGTGGCGCTTAATGGCACCGGCAAAGCCCTTTCCGATTGACGTTGCCGCGACATCCACAGTTTGACCAGGGACAAATTGGGATACACCAATAACATCCCCAAGTTTCAGGCCTGCGAGTATTTCCTGGGATACCGGAAATTCCCTGAGGACAGACCCCGCTTCTACCCCAGCCTTCGAGTAGTGCCCAGCCGCAGAGCGACCGACACGTGTAACGCGACGGGAGCCAAAGGCCACCTGCACCGCGTTATAGCCATCAGTCTCGACGGTCTTCAACTGCGTAACGCGATTGTTTGAAACATCTAGAACTGTTACCGGTATTGCCGACCCATCGTCAGCAAATACTCTGGTCATTCCAACTTTGCGACCCAAGAGGCCTAATTGCATTTTGTTCTCCTTTACTCCTGGCTACGATTGGCCAAGCTCGAACTTCAAAAACATGCTGCTAAAACACCCACACAAACCTGCGCAAGACTTATTGCAACTTGATCTCAACATCAACACCGGCTGGAAGATCCAACTTCATTAGCGCATCCACCGTTTTTTCAGTCGGATCGACAATATCCATCAACCTCTGATGGGTTCGAATTTCGAACTGATCACGCGATGTTTTGTTGACGTGAGGAGAGCGCAGAACGTCGTATCTTTCGATACGAGTCGGCAATGGCACCGGACCACGTACTACTGCGCCGGTGCGCTTGGCGGTTTCGACGATTTCGAGCGCGGACTGATCGATGAGGCGATAGTCGAACGCTTTCAGTCGAATACGGATTTTTTGGTTCTGCATTTTCTTTCCTTAAAGAGCGACCCGTGTGGGAAAAGCGCGTGATTATAGCGCACCTTATGGATTTAACAATTACTCGATAACCTTAGCGACGACACCGGCACCGACGGTACGACCGCCTTCACGGATGGCGAAGCGCAGACCTTCTTCCATGGCGATCGGGGCGATCAACTTCACCGTCATGGCGATGTTGTCACCCGGCATGACCATTTCGGTGCCAGCCGGCAACTCGATGCTGCCCGTCACGTCGGTGGTCCGGAAGTAGAACTGTGGACGATAGCCGTTGAAGAACGGGGTGTGACGACCACCCTCATCCTTCGAGAGGATGTACACCTCGGAGGTGAAGTGGGTGTGCGGAGTGATCGAACCGGGCTTGGCCAGCACTTGTCCGCGCTGGACGTCTTCGCGCTTGGTGCCGCGCAGCAGGACGCCAACGTTGTCCCCTGCCTGACCTTGGTCGAGTAGTTTGCGGAACATTTCAACGCCGGTACAGGTGGTCTTGGTGGTCGGGACGATGCCGATGATTTCGATTTCCTCGCCAACCTTGACAATACCGCGCTCCACTCGACCCGTGACGACGGTACCACGACCGGAGATGGAGAAGACGTCTTCGATCGGCATCAGGAAGGGCTTGTCAATCGCACGCTCGGGTGTGGGGATATAGCTATCCAGCGCATCCGCCAGCTTCATGATGGCTTCTTCACCCAACGGACCTTTGTCCCCTTGCAATGCCTTGAGTGCAGAGCCATGTACGATCGGGGTGTCGTCGCCCGGGAAGTCGTACTTGCTGAGGAGCTCGCGCAGCTCCATTTCGACCAACTCAAGCAGTTCGGCGTCATCCACCATGTCACACTTGTTCATGAATACGATGACGTAGGGAACACCCACCTGCCGTGCCAGCAGGATGTGCTCGCGAGTCTGCGGCATGGGACCATCCGCCGCCGAACAGACCAGAATGGCACCGTCCATCTGGGCCGCGCCGGTAATCATGTTCTTGACGTAGTCGGCGTGCCCGGGGCAATCCACGTGCGCGTAGTGACGATTCTTGGTCTCGTACTCCACATGCGCTGTGTTGATCGTGATACCACGCGCCTTCTCTTCCGGTGCCGCATCAATCTGATCATAGGCTTTCGCCTCACCACCAAACTTCGACGCCAATATCGTCGTGATCGCCGCCGTCAATGTCGTCTTGCCATGGTCAACGTGCCCAATCGTTCCCACGTTAACGTGCGGCTTCGTCCGCTCAAACTTGCCTTTTGCCATGTCAATTACCTAGTTTAGAAAGTCACTTCTTGTTGATGACCGCATCGGCAACATTCTTCGGAGCCTCCGCATAGTGCTTAAATTCCATTGAGTATGTTGCACGCCCCTGCGAAAGTGAGCGCAATTGCGTCGAGTAGCCGAACATTTCAGCAAGCGGCACTTCTGCCTTTATCAGCTTGATCCCACCCACCTGATCTTCCATGCCATTGACAATTCCCCGTCGCGACGACAGGTCGCCCATTACGTTCCCCATGTAGTCCTCAGGGGTTTCCACCTCGACTGACATCATGGGCTCAAGCAGTACAGGACTAGCCTTGCGCATCGCATCCTTAAATGCCATCGACGCCGCCATTTTGAAGGCGTTCTCATTCGAGTCCACGTCGTGGGACGAACCATCAAACAATGTAACCTTCACATCGACCACAGGAAATCCAGCGAGAACGCCGTTGGGCAACGTCTCCCGAAGACCTTTCTCTACGGCGGGTATAAACTCCCTCGGAACGGCACCACCCTTAACGGCATCAACAAACTCAAACCCTTTCCCGGCTTCGTTAGGCTCCAACTTAATCCAAACATGGCCGTACTGTCCGCGACCACCTGATTGCTTAACGAATTTACCTTCCTGCTCTACTAGTTTGCGCACCGCTTCGCGATAAGCAACCTGCGGTGCCCCCACATTCGCTTCGACACTAAACTCGCGCTTCATTCGATCAACGAGAATCTCTAGATGAAGTTCCCCCATCCCGGAGATAATCGTCTGCCCCGACTCCTCATCCGTACGGACGCGGAACGACGGGTCCTCCATTGCCAAACGATTCAGGGCTAAACCCATCTTTTCCTGGTCCACCTTGGTCTTAGGCTCAACCGCCACATGGATGACGGGCTCCGGGAAAATCATCCTCTCGAGCGTGATCACCTTGTCTGGATCACATAGCGTTTCGCCTGTCGTCGCTTCTTTTAAACCAACGGCCGCTGCTATATCGCCCGCAAACACTTCCTTAATTTCCTCGCGCTGATTGGCATGCATCTGAAGAATGCGCCCAATTCGTTCTTTGCGGCCTTTAATCGGGTTGTAGATAGTGTCACCCGTCTTAACCATTCCGGAGTACACGCGAAAAAAGGTAAGCTGACCAACATAAGGATCCGTCATGATTTTAAAAGCGAGCGCCGCGAACGGCTCTGCGTCTGCCGCCTTGCGCTCACCTTTTGACTCGTCCTCCAGTATCCCAGTAACCGGAGGGATGTCCGTCGGTGCAGGCAGATATTCAACAACTGCATCAAGCATTGCCTGAACACCCTTATTCTTAAAAGCAGACCCGCAAAGCATTGGAACTATTTCAGCATTGATGGTTCTGGTACGGATACCAAACTTGATATCTGCCTCAGAGAGATCCCCCTCTTCAAGATACTTGTTCATCAACTCTTCCGAGGCCTCTGCAGCTGCCTCTACCATCTTGCTTCTCCACTCGTCTGCAGCAGCCTTCAGATCATCAGGAATCTCGCCGTATGCAAACTTAATTCCCTGACTCTCATCATCCCAAATTACCGCTTTCATCTTCACTAGATCGACCAAACCCTCGTAGCGCTCTTCCGCACCAATAGGAATTTGAAGGGGGATGGGATTTGCTTTGAGGCGGGTGCGCATTTGATCGTGAACTTTGAAAAAGTCAGCACCCTGACGATCCATCTTATTTACAAATGCAAGTCTCGGCACCTTGTACTTTGTTGCCTGACGCCAAACCGTTTCCGACTGAGGCTGAACCCCGCCCACCGCGCAGTACACCATACACGCACCATCGAGAACCCGCATTGAGCGCTCCACTTCAATGGTGAAGTCAACGTGCCCAGGGGTATCAATGATGTTAATCCGGTGCTCTGGGAAGTTTTTTGCCATCCCAGACCAAAAGCATGTGGTAGCAGCAGAGGTAATTGTAATACCCCGCTCTTGCTCCTGCTCCATCCAATCCATCGTCGCCGCACCGTCATGAACTTCGCCGATCTTGTGATTCACGCCCGTGTAGAACAGAATTCTCTCGGTGGTGGTCGTTTTTCCAGCATCAATATGGGCAGAAATGCCGATATTCCTGTAGCGCTCAATTTGAGTTTTTCGGGCCATTTAGCCACCCCTTTAATTCAGAAGGCCAGCAACCGCAGCGCGGTTGCTGGCCAAGATTCATTACCGTGCCCTACAACTCTGGGCACCCAACCTTAGAAACGGAAGTGCGAGAAGGCCTTGTTCGCCTCAGCCATACGATGCACTTCTTCACGCTTTTTCATTGCAGCGCCACGGCCCTCAGCGGCCTCAATGAGCTCGGCGGCCAAGCGCTGTCCCATTGATTTCTCCGAACGCTTGCGAGCGGCCTCTCGAAGCCAGCGCATAGATAAAGCCATCCGCCGGGAGGGCCGAACCTCGACAGGGACTTGATAGTTAGCTCCTCCGACGCGACGACTTTTCACCTCAACCACCGGCTTAACATTATTTACGGCTAGCGCGAAGACTTCGAGAGGGTCTTTTCCAGACTTCGTCCTGATTTGATCAAAGGCACCATAAATAATGCGTTCTGCCACAGACTTTTTACCGCTAGTCATCAGAACATTCACAAACTTCGATAGGTCCTGACTATTAAACTTGGGATCAGGAAGGATTTCTCTTTTCGGTACTTCGCGACGACGGGGCATATTTTTCTCCTAAACTATTTAAGCGGCCTTCGGACGCTTCGCGCCGTATTTCGAGCGCGACTGCTTGCGGTCCTTCACGCCTTGCGTATCAAGACTGCCGCGAACAATGTGGTAGCGAACACCTGGCAAATCCTTTACTCGCCCACCGCGAATAAGCACCACCGAGTGCTCTTGAAGGTTATGCCCTTCCCCACCAATGTATGAGATCACCTCGAAACCATTGGTAAGGCGAACCTTCGCAACCTTACGAAGAGCCGAGTTCGGCTTCTTTGGTGTCGTGGTGTAGACCCGAGTGCACACACCGCGCTTAGCGGGGCAACTACCCAGCGCAGGCACCTTGCTCTTTGTTACCGGGGCTTGACGCGGCTTGCGGATAAGTTGATTAATGGTTGGCATAAATTTCCTAGTTTATTGCGCTCAAACGCCCGAGAAACGGACTACATGCAAAGGCGCGCGATTATAGTTATGAATTAAGTTTTGGTCAACGCCACTACCCTACCGCGGCGTCAGTTTCTGCGACCACTGGCAGTGAAAACAGTTGCTCGGGGTCAGCCTGCGCGGTTGCCACTTGATGGCGCACTCGGTGATACGCCAACCCCGTACCCGCAGGGATAAGGCGGCCAACGATCACGTTCTCCTTTAGGCCGCGCAACTCGTCTCTCTTACCCATAATTGCAGCCTCAGTAAGAACTCGCGTTGTCTCCTGGAATGACGCCGCAGAAATGAACGAATCAGTTGAAAGGCTAGCCTTCGTGATACCCAATAGCACGTTGTCAAAAAGGGCTGGGCGCTTGCCCTCCGCAATCAAGCGGTCGTTAACGTCCAGCACCTCGGCGCGCTCAACCTGCTCCTCTTTGATGAAGGTGGAATCACCGGCGTCTGTGATGACTATTCGACGCAGCATTTGGCGAACAATGACTTCAATGTGCTTGTCGTTGATCTTCACACCCTGCAAGCGATAGACGTCCTGCACTTCGTCGATGATGTAGCGAGCAAGTTCTTCGATCCCCTTCAATCGCAGTATGTCGTGCGAGTCAATTGGGCCATCAACAATTACTTCGCCTTTGTTAACCACCTGGCCATCGTGAGCCATCACATGCTTGTCTTTGGGGATAAGGTATTCATGGGAGCCACCATCGGGCTCAGTAATTACCAACCTCTGCTTACCTTTGGTGTCCTTACCGAATGAAACGGTGCCGGTCACCTCTGCGAGCATACCTGCGTCTTTGGGTGCGCGCGCCTCAAACAGTTCCGCCACCCGAGGAAGACCACCTGTAATGTCCCGCGTTTTCGACGATTCTTGTGGAATCCGCGCAAGAATATCGCCTACAGCAACTGACTGTCCGTCCTTTACAGTAATGATCGAGCCGACTTGGAAAGTAATTGTCACAATGTGGTCGGTTCCGAGGATCTTTACTTCGCGTCCTGAGCTATCGAGCAACTTTACTTGAGGCCGAACACCCTTGGATGCAGACTTTCCCCCACGCTGTGCATCAATAACAACTAAGGTCGACAGGCCGGTGACGTCGTCAATCTGTTTGGCTACCGTCACGCCGTCTTCAACGTTTTCGAATTTGACTGAGCCGGCATACTCGGTAACAATTGGTCTTGTATGAGGATCCCAAGTGGCTAGTTGCGCGCCGGCTTTGGTTACTTGGCCATCATCGACCAACATAGTGGCACCATAAGGAACCTTGTGCCGTTCGCGCTCGCGCCCGACCTCGTCGGTAACGGCAATCTCACCAGAACGGGAGATAACAATCTTCTCACCCTTTGAGTTCGTAACATATCGCATGGTCGGCGAGAATCTTGCGCTACCCGCGCTTTTCGCTTCAATAGCGCTCTGAGCGGCGGATCTGGAAGCCGCTCCACCAACGTGAAATGTGCGCATTGTCAGCTGGGTGCCTGGCTCGCCGATAGATTGTGCCGCTATCACGCCGACGGCCTCACCAGCATTCACTAAATTTCCGCGTCCCAGATCACGGCCATAGCACTTTGCGCACAAACCGTACCGTGTCTCGCAAGTAAGCGGGGTTCGAACGCGTACCTCATCAATGCCGAGTGACTCGATGTGATCCACTGAGTCTTCGTCAAGCAGACTTCCCTGGACATAGAGAACGTCTTGCGTTTCAGGATTCAATAGATCGGAAGCAAAAACGCGTCCCAAGATACGTTCGCGCAATGGTTCAATCACCTCGCCACCCTCGACTAGCGCCTTCATTGCAAAACCGCTGAGAGTTTGGCAGTCATCCTCGATCACAACCAAGTCCTGAGTTACATCAACCAAACGGCGCGTGAGATATCCAGAGTTTGCAGTCTTAAGTGCAGTGTCGGCGAGACCTTTTCGCGCACCGTGGGTAGAAATGAAGTACTGGAGTACGTTCAGTCCCTCGCGGAAATTGGACGTTATTGGTGTCTCAATAATGGAGCCGTCCGGCTTCGCCATCAATCCGCGCATACCCGCCAACTGACGAATCTGCGCAGCGGAGCCGCGCGCACCAGAGTCAGCCATCATATAGATCGAGTTGAAAGACTCTTGTTCAGTCGTGGTACCGTCTGCTCGCTCAACAGACTCATGAGCTAACTGCTCCATCATCGCTTTGGCGACCTGATCCCCTGCCCTGCCCCATATATCAACTACCTTGTTATATCGCTCACCAACGGTCACCAGGCCTGACGTATATTGCTTCTCGATCTCCTTTACTTCAGTCTCTGCGGCTTCGATCAAAGCTTGTTTCTGTGTCGGCACCAGCATGTCATCAACGCAAATCGATATCCCGGCCCTTGTCGCCAAACGGAATCCCGCCTGCATAAGTTGATCTGCAAAAATTACTGTATCCCTAAGCCCACAGCGGCGGAAGCTCTCGTCAATTAACCGAGATATTTCTTTCTTCTTGAGAGGCTTATCAATGACCTTAAACGGCAGGCCTTTTGGCAAGATTTCAGAAAGAAGAGCTCGTCCAGCGGTCGTCGAATACCGTTGTGGCACTTCTCGCCATTGGCCGTCGCCAAACTTCACGTTTTCGTTCAGTCGCACCGTGATGCGCGCATGGAGGTCCACCTGCCTAGATTCGACTGCGCGATTAAGCTCGGCCAAGTCTGAAAAAATCATGCCCGTTCCTTTTGCCACTACGCTCTCGCGAGTCGCGTAGTAGAGACCGAGCACAACGTCTTGAGACGGAACGATAATAGGCGTGCCGTTCGCAGGGGAAAGTACATTGTTGGAAGCAAGCATCAAGGTCCGCGCTTCCATTTGTGCCTCAAGTGAAAGAGGGACATGCACTGCCATTTGGTCGCCGTCAAAGTCAGCATTGAATGCGACGCAAACCAGCGGGTGCAGCTGGATTGCCTTTCCCTCGATCAAAACGGGTTCAAATGCTTGAATGCCAAGGCGGTGCAGCGTGGGTGCGCGATTCAGCAGTACTGGATGCTCACGGATAACTTCTTCCAGAATATCCCAGACTACTGCGGTTTCTGCCTCTACTTCTTTCTTAGCCGCCTTGATTGTGCTGGCAATCCCCATTTTCTCAAGCCGCTCGAAGATAAACGGCTTGAATAATTCGAGCGCCATCTTCTTGGGCAATCCGCACTGATGCAACTTCAACTGTGGTCCTACGACAATAACTGAGCGCCCGGAGTAATCCACTCGCTTACCGAGCAGATTTTGCCGGAATCGACCACCTTTACCTTTGATCATATCCGCAAGGGACTTCAAAGGGCGCTTATTTGCGCCAGTCATTGCCTTACCGCGTCGTCCGTTATCGAGGAGGGAGTCCACCGACTCCTGCAACATTCGCTTCTCGTTGCGAACAATTATTTCGGGCGCCTTAAGTTCAAGCAGTCGCTTGAGTCGATTGTTGCGATTGATTACCCTGCGGTAAAGGTCGTTGAGGTCTGACGTCGCGAACCGACCACCATCCAATGGCACTAACGGGCGTAGATCGGGTGGAAGTACGGGAAGAACTTCAAGGACCATCCACTCCGGCTTAATCCCAGACTTCAGGAAGCCCTCAATCACCTTGAGTCGCTTGGCAAGCTTCTTCATTTTGGTTTCAGAGGACGTTGCGTCTAATTCCTGACGCAGGGTTTCGACCTCACGGGGTAAATCAAGGGTGCGGAGTAATTCACGGACGCCTTCAGCGCCCATGAGGGCCCTAAAGTCGTCACCATACTCCTCAACCTTGATGAGATAGTCATCTTCAGTGAGAAGCTGTGCCCGGTTGAGCGGCGTCAAACCGGGGTCGACGACGACATAAGCCTCAAAGTAAAGGACGCGCTCAATGTCCCTAAGCGTCATGTCAAGAACCATGCCTAACCGGCTTGGCAGACTCTTGAGGAACCAGATATGGGCTGTTGGAGAAGCGAGCTCTATGTGCCCCATTCGCTCACGCCGCACTTTTGACTGAGTCACCTCAACACCGCACTTCTCGCAGATTACACCACGGTGCTTAAGCCGCTTGTACTTACCGCACAGGCACTCATAATCCTTAACCGGACCAAAAATCTTGGCGCAAAAGAGTCCATCGCGTTCGGGCTTGAACGTTCGGTAGTTAATGGTTTCTGGCTTTTTTACTTCACCATAGGACCAAGACCGGATCTTATCCGGCGACGCCAAGCCAATGGTAATTGCGTCGAATTCCTCTTCGACTGCAGCGTTTTGCTTAAAAAGATCGGCAAACAGGCTTTTCATGTTGATTCTCCTTTTCGGAATTCCGATCAATAACGATCCAAATCAATGTCGATGGCCAAAGAGCGTATCTCTTTGACCAATACATTGAAAGATTCAGGCATGCCAGCGTCTATCTTGTGCTCGCCCTTAACGATGTTTTCGTAAACCTTCGTACGCCCATTCACGTCATCCGACTTTACAGTGAGCATTTCTTGAAGAACGTATGACGCTCCATAAGCTTCAAGAGCCCAGACCTCCATTTCGCCAAACCGCTGCCCACCAAACTGTGCCTTGCCGCCCAGCGGTTGCTGAGTCACCAAACTGTACGGGCCAGTTGATCGGGCATGCATTTTGTCATCAACCAAATGGTGCAGTTTCAGCACATGCATATAGCCCACCGTAACAGGGCGCTCGAACGCCTCTCCTGTTCGGCCATCAAAAAGGGAGACCTGCCCGTTCTCCGGCAAGCCAGCAAGCCGTAGCATCGCCTTGATCTCCGGCTCGTGCGCCCCGTCAAACACTGGAGTTGCAAATGGAACGCCTTGTTCAAGATTCACAGCAAGTTCACCGACCTCGCGGTCGCTGAGTGACGCCAAGTCGGCAGCGCGCCCGGTGGTGTTGTAAATTTTTTCAAGGAACGTTCGTACCTCTAAGACTGCAGCCTCCTTGCGATTCATCTCCGCAATTCGGTGCCCCAAGCCCTTGGCAGCCCACCCAAGATGGGTTTCGAGGATCTGTCCAATGTTCATTCGCGAGGGAACGCCGAGTGGATTAAGCACAATATCAACCGGCGTACCGTCTGCCATGTGCGGCATATCTTCAATGGGAACAATACGCGAAACGACCCCCTTGTTTCCGTGACGACCGGCCATCTTGTCGCCTGGCTGCAAGCGTCGCTTCACAGCCAAGTAGACCTTCACCATCTTCTGGACACCCGGCGGCAATTCGTCTCCTTGCGTAAGCTTCTTCTTCTTGGCTTCAAACGCCAAATCAAAGTTGCGCCGTGTGTGCTCTAAGCCCTCACGCAGGCTCTCCAATTGCTGCTGAACTTCCTCGTCGGCAAGCGAAATATCGAACCAGTGATAATGCTCAAGATCCAGCAAATAGGCTTTGGTGATCTTTGCCCCCTTTGCGAGTTTTTTGGGCCCTTTGTTCGCGACTCTATTGACAATCAACTTCTCAATGCGACTGAATGTATCCCTCTCGACGATACGCATTTGATCAGCCAAGTCCAATTTGTAGCTACGAAGCATGTCATCAACAATCGACTGCGCTCGTTTGTCGCGCTCGATTCCCTCGCGAGTAAAGACTTGAACGTCTATGACCGTACCCGACATGCCCGACGAAACCCGCAAAGAGGTATCCTTAACGTCGGATGCTTTCTCGCCGAAAATTGCTCGCAGAAGCTTCTCTTCCGGTGTCAGCTGAGTCTCCCCTTTTGGGGTAACTTTACCGACCATAACATCGCCAGCCTCCACTTCTGCACCAATGTACACAATGCCAGATTCGTCAAGTCGGCTTAGCTGAGACTCCCCCAAGGTAGCGATATCTCGGGTGATTTCTTCGGCGCCTAGCTTTGTGTCGCGCGCAACAACAGTGAGTTCCTCAATGTGAATTGACGTAAAGCGATCATCAGCCACAACGCGCTCTGAGAGAAGAATAGAGTCCTCAAAGTTATACCCGTTCCAGGGCATGAAAGCCACCAGCATGTTTTGTCCGAGCGCCAACTCGCCCAAGTCCGTGGAGGCACCGTCAGCTACGACATCACCCTTGGCGAGAATATCTCCAACACGTACGATGGGGCGTTGGTTGATGTTAGTGTTCTGATTTGAACGTGTGTATTTGATCAAGTTGTAAATATCAACGCCTACCTCACCAGAGATCGTCTCTTCGTCGTTAACGCGCACGACAATTCGGTTCGAGTCAATGTAGTCGACAACGCCGCCCCTCAAGGCTTGGACGGCAGTGCCCGAGTCGACGGCCACTGTGCGCTCAATACCCGTTCCTACTAGCGCCTTTTCGGGACGAAGACACGGCACAGCCTGGCGTTGCATGTTTGCGCCCATCAACGCCCGGTTTGCATCGTCATGCTCGAGAAACGGGATCAGCGAGGCTGCGACAGAAACAATTTGACCAGGCGCAACGTCCATATACTGAACTTCGGCCGGCTCCTTAAGCTCAAACTCACCCTTAAAACGGCAAGAAACCAGTGCGTCGGTCAGTATGCCTTTTTTGTCAAGCTGAGCATTCGCCTGGGCTACTACATACTTCCCTTCCTCGATAGCAGACAGGAAGACTATCTCGTCCGTAACTTGACAATTGTCGACCTTGCGATACGGAGTTTCCATGAAACCATACTCGTTAGTTCGTGCGTAAAGCGCCAATGAGTTTATGAGGCCGATGTTGGGTCCCTCTGGAGTCTCGATCGGACAAACGCGCCCGTAGTGCGTCGGATGGACGTCGCGCACCTCGAATCCGGCGCGCTCACGTGTCAATCCGCCCGGGCCCAATGCTGAAACGCGGCGCTTGTGCGTTATCTCCGATAATGGATTTGTCTGGTCCATAAACTGCGACAGCTGACTCGATCCAAAAAACTCCTTGATTGCCGCTGAGATGGGTTTAGCGTTGATCAGATCGTGAGGCATCAGGTTGTCGCTTTCAGCCTGATTCAAGCGTTCCTTGACGGCACGCTCGACTCGAACCAAGCCTGCGCGGAATTGGTTCTCAGCCAACTCTCCCACTGATCGAACCCGGCGATTGCCCAAATGGTCAATATCATCAACTTCTCCGCGACCGTTACGCAATTCGACCAAAATCTTAACTACATCGATTACGTCCTCGTTCGATAGTACCGCCGAACCATCGATTGCATCACGCCCTACTCGGCGGTTGAACTTCATGCGGCCAACAACCGAGAGGTCATACCTGTCGTCTGAATAGAAGAGGCCGTGGAACAGCGTCTCGACAGCATCCTCAGTAGGCGGTTCGCCTGGGCGCATCATCCTGTAGATAGCGACACGTGCCGCCCATTGATCGGCTGTTTCGTCTATACGCAAGGTTGAAGAAATATACGCACCGTGATCCAGATCGTTTATGTAGAGCGTCTTGAACTCGCTAATCCCCGATGCTTTGAGGGAGTTCAAAAGCCCTTCTGTAATCTCGTCGTTCGCAAGACCGACCAGTTCGCCAGTTTCAGGATTTACGATATCGGTCGCTAGCACCCGTCCATACATGAATTCGTCGGGAACAGCGATCTTGTCTACGCCGGCCTCGGCCAAGTCCCGAATGTGCTTCTGAGTGATGCGCTTACCCTGAGCAACAATTACCTTGCCAGAGCGATCTTTGATATCAAACTTTGCCGTTTCCCCACGGAGCCGCTCCGGTACAACCACGAAGTCGAGCCCACCCTTCACCAACCGGAAAGTGTCGAATTCGAAGAACGTCTGAAGAATCTGCGCCGAGGTTAGACCGATCGCCTTAAGAAGAATGGTGACAGGCATCTTGCGACGACGGTCAACCCTGAAATAGAGGAGATCCTTTGGATCAAACTCGAAATCCAGCCAAGAGCCGCGGTACGGAATGATTCTGGCCGAAAAAAGCAGCTTACCGGAGCTATGAGTTTTTCCTTTGTCGTGCTCAAAGAACACACCCGGTGATCGATGCAGTTGAGATACGATAACCCGCTCAGTCCCGTTTATTACGAACGAGCCAGTTGTTGTCATCAGAGGAATTTCGCCCATGTAGAGAGGCTGATCTTCCTTCACTTCTTTGATCGCGCCAGTATCGCGATCAATAATAAAAAGCCGAACGCGCGCGCGTAGTGGGCTTGCAAAGGTCAGGCCCCGCTGTTGGCATTCTTTGACATCAAATGCCGGCTCGCCGAGTTCGTAGCTTAGGAACTCAAGGCGAGCGTTGCCTGAATGCGATTCGATCGGGAAAATCGACGAGAACGCGGCCTGCAACCCTTCTGTTTTTCTCTGGGTTGGGGGCACGTCCGCTTGAAGGAAGCGAGCGAATGACTCTATTTGTGTAGCCAACAGGAAAGGGACTTCCAGTACGTTGGCTCGCTTCGAAAAGCTCTTGCGGATGCGCTTCTTTTCAGTATAGGAATAGGCCATGGGGGAGGGCTCCGGTGGAGGGGTACAAAGGGGTCAGAAAAAAACATGCCCGGTGCAATGTGTTTTTCTGGCCTCTATATCATTCAGAAAAGGCAACACGGGAAGACGACCGAGCCGTCTTCCCGTGAAAAAGCGAGCAGTTACTTGACTTCGACTTTGGCGCCGGCGTCTTCAAGTTGCTTCTTGAGTGCGTCGGCATCGGCTTTGGATATGCCCTCTTTAACAGCCTTAGGGGCCCCATCGACGAGATCCTTAGCTTCTTTAAGGCCCAAGCCAGTAGCCGCGCGAACCACCTTAATGACCTCGACCTTCTTCTCACCAGTTGCCGCCAGAACGACGGTAAACTCGGTTTGCTCTTCAACTGCTGCAGCCGCGCCACCAGCGCCAGGGGCTGCAACGGCCATTGATGCGGCAGAGACGCCAAACTTCTCTTCGAATGCCTTAACTAGGTCATTCAGATCCATGACGGTCATGCCGCCAACAGCTTCGAGGATGTCTTCCTTGGTAATTGCCATGATTGTGTAACTCCAGATTCAAATATAGTAAAAGTTAAGTCGTCAAGCGACTTCGGCTTCGCGCTTTTTGGCGAGAGCTGCCACGACCGACGCAAAGGTCGACACCGGGGCCTGCATAACACCAAGCAACCTGGCGAGAAGCTCGTCGCGGGAGGGAATACTGGCTAAAGCCTTAACACCCGCCTGGTCAAGCATTTTCCCAGAGTAGCAACCTGCCTTCAAAATTAGCTTGTCATTTGTCTTAGCAAAGTCATTCAGCACCTTTGCTGCGGCAACGGGGTCTTGCGACAAACTGTACAGCAGCGGTCCGGTGAGTTCAGCCGACAATCCCTCAAACGAGGTGCCTGTGAAGGCACGCCGGGCTAAGGTGTTTTTCAGCACACGCAGGTACACACCAGACTGCCGAGCCGACTTGCGCAACTCGGTCAGATGTCCTACCCCGATGCCGCGATACTGAGCGACCACGATGGTTTGAGCGGTGGCAACCTGTGCCGAAATCTCGGCTACGACAGCCTTCTTATCGTCGAGATTTAGAGCCATTAGGTTCTTTCTCCTTCTAGTTAAACAAGCAACGGATTTCTCCGCAGCACCCAAGGCGATCTTCGATCAGGAAAACATAAATCCTGTTTCGGGATACGCCATCTGCGCAGGCTATTGATTGCGGCAGAGCCAATCAACGCTTAAGTTCTCACTGAACACCTGCGGTCTTTGACAACCTGCAGCACCTCCCGAACAAGAGTGGTGCTACAGCCCAAAGTTCTTATCTTTCAGTCAAGCCGTCAGCGAGGATTGATCTACGCGTACGCCAGCACCCATCGAGCTGGAAACGGCCACCTTGCGAAGATACTGCCCCTTCGATGCCGCAGGCTTTGATTTCTGCAGGGCATCGATGAGTGCAGCCAGATTCTGTTGCAACGAATCGACCGCAAAGGAAGCGCGGCCAATCGTACAGTGAATGATTCCGGCTTTGTCGGTGCGGTACTGAACTTGGCCAGCCTTGGCGTTTTTTACTGCAGTCGCGACATCCATGGTCACTGTACCCACCTTTGGATTGGGCATGAGTCCACGCGGACCGAGTATCTGACCCAACTGACCGACTACACGCATCGCATCGGGAGTAGCGATAACAATGTCAAAGTTCATGTTGCCGGCCTTAACGTCAGCAGCCAAGTCGTCAAAGCCGACGATATCAGCACCAGCACTCTTCGCGGCCTCAGCCTTGTCGCCTTGAGCGAACACCGCAACACGAACCGTCTTACCCGTTCCAGCCGGCAACACTACCGATCCACGCACCAACTGATCAGATTTCTTGGCGTCAATGCCAAGATTGACCGCAACATCAATTGACTCGTCAAATTTAGCTGTGGCGCATTCTTTGACCAAGGTGAGTGCATCAGCAATAGGATAGAGCTTGTCGCGGTCAACTTTTGCACGGACCGCCTGAATGCGCTTGGATAGCTTAGCCATGATTACAGCCCCTCAACAGTAATGCCCATGCTGCGCGCAGAGCCAGCAATGGTACGAACAGCAGCGTCAAGATCAGACGCCGTCAGATCTTTCATCTTGGACTTGGCGATTTCTTCGGCCTGAGCACGAGTAATCTTGCCGACTTTGTCGGTATGCGGCTTCGTGGAACCCTTCTGAATTCCAGCAGCCTTCTTGATCAAAATAGTCGCCGGCGGGGTCTTCATGATGAACGTGAAGCTCTTGTCCGCGTAGGCAGTGATTACAACCGGGATCGGCAATCCTGGCTCTAGCCCTTGCGTCTGTGCGTTGAACGCCTTGCAGAACTCCATGATATTCAGACCGCGCTGACCGAGTGCCGGACCGATCGGGGGTGACGGGTTTGCTTTCCCCGCCGGAACTTGCAGCTTTACGTAGCCAACGATCTTCTTTGCCATTACTGGCTCCTTTTTAACTAGTGAGTGGTAGCGCACCCAATTAGATAGGCGCTCCTCTGGGTACCGCGATCACGCCCCGCGGCCAGGCGTACTAACTAGACCTTCTCGACCTGCATAAACTCCAATTCAACGGGAGTTGCCCGACCAAAAATTGTCACGGAAACCCTCAGACGGTTCTTGTCGTAGTTCACTTCCTCAACATTGCCATTAAAGTCGGCAAACGGGCCTTCTTTAACGCGAACCATCTCGCCCGTCTCAAACAACACCTTGGGCCTCGGCTTCTCAACGCCATCCTGAACTTGCTGCATGATTTTCTCGACTTCCTTTGGGGAAATCGGGGTCGGCTTATTCGCCGTACCACCAACAAAGCCGGTTACTTTGGAGGTGCTTTTCACCAAATGCCAAGAATCGTCGTCCATTTCCATCTCAACGAGCACATATCCGGGAAAGAACTTTCGCTCCGAAATGCTTTTCTGCCCGTTCTTCAGTTCCACCACCTCCTCAACGGGAACCAGAATTTCGCCGAACTTGTCTTCCATGCCGGCCCGAGTAATGCGCTCTTTCAGCGCTCGCTGGACCGACTTCTCAAAACCCGAGTAAGCATGTACGACATACCAACGTTTTGTCATTATTTTTTCCAGCCCAGCAACAGGTCATACAAGGCCCACTCAAGTGCCTTATCAGTAATCCAGAGAGTGATCGCCATTACAAACACAAAAGCAAAGACCACCCCTGTCGTTTGCAGCGTTTCCTTGCGACTTGGCCATGCGACTTTTTTAGCCTCAACCACAGACTCACGACCAAACTCCAGGAAACGTCGCCCAGGCACCGACAGCGACGCAACAGCAACAGCCGCCCCTGCGCCCGCCAAAACCGACACGACACGCAAAATCATGGCGCTATCGGAAAGAAGATAGAAGCCCGCGACACCCGCCACGAGCAGCAGCACCGAGAGTGCGATTTTGATGTTGTCAGCCATTGTTTCTGTCATTGCAATTCCAACCAAAGCCGGTCCGATGGCAGGGGCAGAGGGAATCGAACCCCCAACCTACGGTTTTGGAGACCGTCGCTCTGCCAATTGAGCTATACCCCTGCAGTGAAGACCACAAGGCGACCCCCGTTGCCAGGTGGTCGCCCAAGCTTTTGAATCGATCGAAATTACTCGATAACCTTAGCGACGACACCGGCACCGACGGTACGACCGCCTTCACGGATGGCGAAGCGCAGACCTTCTTCCATGGCGATCGGGGCGATCAACTTCACCGTCATGGCGATGTTGTCACCCGGCATGACCATTTCGGTGCCAGCCGGCAACTCGATGCTGCCCGTCACGTCGGTGGTCCGGAAGTAGAACTGTGGGCGATAGCCGTTGAAGAACGGGGTGTGACGACCACCCTCATCCTTCGAGAGGATGTACACCTCGGAGGTGAAGTGGGTGTGCGGAGTGATCGAACCGGGCTTGGCCAGCACTTGTCCGCGCTGGACGTCTTCGCGCTTGGTGCCGCGCAGCAGGACGCCAACGTTGTCCCCTGCCTGACCTTGGTCGAGTAGTTTGCGGAACATTTCAACGCCGGTACAGGTGGTCTTGGTGGTCGGGACGATGCCGATGATTTCGATTTCCTCGCCAACCTTGACAATACCGCGCTCCACTCGACCCGTGACGACGGTGCCACGACCGGAGATGGAGAAGACGTCTTCGATCGGCATCAGGAAGGGCTTGTCAATCGCACGCTCGGGTGTGGGGATGTAGCTATCCAGCGCATCCGCCAGCTTCATGATGGCTTCTTCACCCAACGGACCTTTGTCCCCTTGCAATGCCTTGAGTGCAGAGCCATGTACGATCGGGGTGTCGTCGCCCGGGAAGTCGTACTTGCTGAGGAGCTCGCGCAGTTCCATTTCGACCAGTTCAAGCAGTTCGGCGTCATCCACCATGTCACACTTGTTCATGAATACGATGACGTAGGGAACACCCACCTGCCGTGCCAGCAGGATGTGCTCGCGAGTCTGCGGCATGGGACCATCCGCCGCCGAACAGACCAGAATGGCACCGTCCATCTGGGCCGCGCCGGTAATCATGTTCTTGACGTAGTCGGCATGCCCGGGGCAATCCACGTGCGCGTAGTGACGATTCTTGGTCTCGTACTCCACATGCGCTGTGTTGATCGTGATACCACGCGCCTTCTCTTCCGGTGCCGCATCAATCTGATCATAGGCTTTCGCCTCACCACCAAACTTCGACGCCAATATCGTCGTGATCGCCGCCGTCAATGTCGTCTTGCCATGGTCAACGTGCCCAATCGTTCCCACGTTAACGTGCGGCTTCGTCCGCTCAAACTTGCCTTTTGCCATGTCAATTACCCCAACAGAAATGCACTAGAAAAGAAATGGTGCCCTTGACGTGGATTGAACACGTGGCCTCTCCCTTACCAAGGGAGTGCTCTACCACTGAGCTACAAGGGCAATACTCGCACTACAAAACCTACTCAATAGACCTAAGATGCTGGAGCGGCGAGAGGGAATCGAACCCTCGTCATTAGCTTGGAAGGCTAAGGTTCTACCATTAAACTACCGCCGCCCTACCGCTTGCACTTACAGCCGTGATACCTTGATGCTGCTATATTCTGGTGGAGGGAGAAGGATTCGAACCTTCGAAGGCAGAGCCGTCAGATTTACAGTCTGATCCCTTTGACCGCTCGGGAATCCCTCCAGCGAAGCCGAGGATTATCGTGACTTTTCTCGAAAGCGTCAATATCCTCTTGCGTTTTTCGACGTCCAGGCGCTCTTTTCTGCCCACCTCACACCGAGTCCATGTCTGCAAGCCCGTCTGCTTTGCTTCGGCACCCGCTCGCGGGAGCGATTTCCGCACAGTTGCTAGGGCTATTGTTTGCCTTACTGTTTGGGACAATCATTCCGGAACTGCGCCTTTACCCTTTGCTTCTTGCGGGCATTCAGGGCGCAGGCGCAGCGATTGCGAGCCACCATCTAAAGGCTCCCTCGTGGTGGCAGTTCATCCATCTGGTCTTCGGGCCCGCCTTGCTTCTTGGAAACAGGTTGGCGCTCCCACCCTGGATTTGGTTGGCCGGATTCTCCGCGCTTTACCTTGTCTTTGGCCGCACAGATCGCTCAAGGGTTCCGCTGTACCTCACCAATCAACTGACGGGCGATGCCCTGTTGAAATTATTGCCTAAAGACCCATGTTTTGTCATGGATTTAGGCTGCGGAAATGGCGGCCTGCTCCGGCAACTCGCACGCAGCAGACCAGACAGCGAATTCGTGGGGGTAGAGCACGCATTATTGACTTACCTTTGGGCACGAGTCCGCGCCCAATACTTTCCGAATGTGCATATACGTCGGGGCGATTTCTGGGAGCAACCACTAACACCCTACGACGTTGTCTATGCATTTCTATCCCCCGTGCCCATGGGCGAGCTATGGGAAAAGGCGCAGCGCGAGATGCGACCGGGAACGCGCTTCATCAGCAACAGTTTCGCCATTCCTGACGTGACCCCGATCGCGGTGGTCTTGGTCGACGATCGACGGGAAACCGAGCTTCACGTTTATCAAATCGCTGAACCTGACGCCACTGTAACAACGAGTAACAACGAGGCATAGCAGCAACGCGCATACGCACATCCCGCCCCTCTTCGGGCAAAATTCGGCCTCAATGCTTGAGGTTGCCCAACTTTCCTGCGCTCGTGGCGAGCGCTTGCTTTTTTCCAACGTCAGTTTTTCACTGAATCCGGGCGAATGGCTGCATGTGCAAGGTAGCAACGGTGCCGGCAAGACCAGTCTGTTGCGCCAATTGGTTGGGCTTGCTCCGCGTGAGGCGGGACAAATTCTCTGGCAGGGGCACCCGATTCATTCCCCCCAGTTTCGCAATGACATCCTCTATCTTGGGCATCACGCAGCGGTCAAAGAAGACCTGACTCCCTGGGAAAACCTGCACCTTGCATCAATGCTCGACGGCGGCTCTTCTGATCTTCCGGCCACACTCAAGGCACTGCAACGGTTGGGGCTGCGCGGAAGAGAGAATCTGCCCGTTCGGGTGCTCTCGGCCGGACAAAAGCGGCGGGTGCTGCTAACGCGCCTCCTGATCCGCCCTGCCAAGTTATGGGTGCTTGATGAGGCCTTCAATGCCCTCGATGTCAGCGCGGTAGCTTTACTCGGCGGGCTGATTGCCGAGCATCTTGGCGGCGGCGGCATGGCCGTGCTGACAAGTCACCAAGCGCTGCCTGTTCCTGGCGGCAAGACACTAACGCTATGACAACAGCGATCACGCCTCTGCTCGGTGCCGTGCGCCGGGATCTCCTGATCGCCGTGCGCCGGAAGAGCGAAGTGCTGACCGCGTTGTTCTTTTTCGTCATTGTGGTGAGCCTGTTTCCGCTAGGTATTGGTCCAGAACCCTTGTTGCTCAAGAAAATCGCCCCCGGCATACTCTGGGTCGCGGCACTGTTGGCCACACTCCTTGGCCTGCCCCGGCTGTTCGCCGGCGATCATGCGGATGGCACGCTGGAGCAAATGGCGCTCTCGCCATCATCGTTGAGCCTACTGGTGGCGGGGAAGATTTTTGCACACTGGCTTCTCTGCGGATTACCCCTGGTAGTGCTGGCCCCGATTCTCGGGCTCCAGTTCGACCTCGATGCGGATGCGCTGAGCCTCCTGGTAGTGACGCTGCTTCTGGGAACGCCGGTGCTATCACTTGTCGGCGCAATCGGTGCCGCCCTGACACTAGGTGTGCGTGGCGGCGGCGTGCTACTCGCACTATTGATCCTGCCACTCTACATTCCGGTGCTAATCTTCGGCGCCGGTGCGGTAGAGGCTCAAATCAGCGGCTTGGCGGCTGAGGGGCATCTCTCGCTCTTGGCGGCCTTGTTGGCGCTTGCCGCCTTTTTCGCGCCGTGGGCTACGACCGCCGCCCTGCGCATTGCGCTGGAATAGCTGCAGCGCCGTCCTGCCAGCGCCGACTTGCGGTACTTTGACCATGACCACCACGAACCGACTCTCTCAAATTTTCTACCACTACGCCAGCCCGGCCACCTTCTATCCGCTCGCCGGGAAGATGATCCCCGTGTTCGTGGTACTGGCGGCACTGTTCGGCATCGCCGGCCTCTGGATTGGCCTGTTCGTCGCCCCCACGGATTTTCAGCAAGGCGAGGGCTATCGCATCATCTTCGTACACGTTCCCTCGTCATGGATGTCAATGTTCATCTACTGCGTCATGGCGCTGTGGGCCGGAATCGGCCTCACCATGAATACCCGCCTGTCCAGCATGATGGCGCAGGCGCTGGCACCGACCGGCGCACTGATGGCGGCGCTGAGCCTGATCACCGGGGCACTCTGGGGCAAACCCATGTGGGGCACCTGGTGGGTATGGGACGCCAGACTCACGTCCGAACTGATTCTGTTTTTCCTCTACATTGGCTTTATCGCCTTGCAGGCGTCGATTGACGACCCCCGCCGCGCCGACAAGGCGGGCGCGATTCTGGCGCTGGTAGGCGTAGTCAATATCCCCATCATCTATTTTTCGGTGACTTGGTGGAACACCCTGCATCAGGGCGCATCGGTGTCGCTCACCAAGGCCCCTGCGATGGCGCAAACCATGTTGTGGGGCATGTTGCTTATGGCCTTGTGCTTCTGGATGTATTCAATTGCCGTAGCGCTGATCCGAGTACGCGCCATCATTCTCGAACGCGAACGTCACACCGAATGGGTCAAACAACTGCTCGCTGGAGAGAAGCATGCTGGGGCATAGTCAATGGAATAGCGCCGCCGAATTTTTTGCCATGGGCGGCTACGGGTTTTACGTCTGGGGCAGCTTTCTGGCCTGTGCCGTGCTGATGGTGATCGAACCTTTGATGGCCATCGCCCGGCAACGCGCCGCCTTGCGTGAGTTGGCGCGAGAGCAACTCGCCGAGCAACTGAACAAGGAAACCAAGGAATCATGAAGCCACGCCATAAACGCGCCGCCCTGATTGTCGGTGCCTTGATCTCGATCTGCGTTGCTGCCATGTTTGTTCTACGCGCGCTCGACAGCAACATTGCGCTCTACATAACGCCCACTGAAGTGGCTGCCGGCAAAGCGCCTGTAGACAAAGCCTTTCGCATTGGCGGCATGGTCAAGATGGGCTCCGTTGAACGCAAGGAACTAACGGTGCACTTCATCATCACCGATACAGCCAAGGAAGTACCCGTCGCTTACACCGGCATCCTCCCGGACTTGTTCAACGAGGGCAAAGGTGCCGTCGTGCAAGGCAAAATGGATGCGAAGGGCCTGTTTGTCGCCAGTGAAGTACTGGCCAAGCATGACGAAAACTACATGCCGCCGGAAGCACAACACGCCATTGACAAGGCCCAAAGCGCGGGAACCGGGGCTGGTACTGAAACGGGAGCCAAACCATGATCGCCGAACTCGGGCACTTCGCCCTCATCCTCGCCTTTCTCGTCGCGCTGACCCAGGGCACCTTGCCTCTGATCGGCGTGCACCGTAAGCACGCACAATGGATCGCCATGGCACGCCCCGCGGCACAAGCGCAATTCCTGCTTCTGGCGATTGCCTTTGGCTGCCTGGCCAATGCCTTCATCAATAATGACTTCTCGGTCAGCTACGTTGCCAACCATTCCAATACGCATCTGCCAACGATGTATCGCTTTGCGGCAGTCTGGGGCGGCCATGAAGGCTCGTTGCTGCTATGGATTCTGATGGCTGCCGGTTGGGGCATGGCCGTGGCCAGCTTTTCGCGACAACTGCCCGACGAAATGGTCGCCCGCGTTCTGGCGGTACTAGGTCTGGTCGCGATTGGTCTGATTGCGTTTGTGCTTCTCACCTCCAATCCCTTCGAACGGATGATTCCGGCCGCCGAGGAGGGGCGTGACCTCAATCCCCTGCTGCAAGATCCAGGGCTCGTCTTTCATCCCCCCATGTTGTACATGGGCTACGTTGGCTTCTCGGTGGCCTTCGCCTTCGCCATCGCCGCGCTGCTCGCCGGTCGCCTCGACGCCGCCTGGGCCCGATGGTCGCGCCCCTGGACAACAGCGGCCTGGATATTCATGACGCTGGGTATTGCACTGGGCAGCTGGTGGGCCTATTACGAACTGGGCTGGGGCGGCTGGTGGTTTTGGGATCCGGTAGAAAACGCCTCCTTCCTCCCCTGGCTGGTCGGCACAGCGCTCATCCACTCACTCGCCGTTACGGAAAAGCGCGGCGCGTTCAAAAACTGGACCGTGCTGTTGGCCATTGCAGCCTTCTCGCTCAGCTTGCTCGGCACCTTTCTGGTTCGCTCGGGCGTACTGACGTCCGTACATGCCTTCGCCGCCGACCCCAGCAGAGGCGTCTTCATCCTGATACTGCTGGCGATCGTCGTCGGCAGCTCGCTGGCGCTGTTTGCCTGGCGCGCACCGTCCGTAGCGGCCGGCGGCAGTTTCGCCATGATCTCGCGCGAAACTTTTTTACTGATGAACAACGTAATTCTGGTCGTCGCCACCGGCAGCGTGCTGCTTGGCACGCTCTACCCGCTGATCATAGATGCGCTGGGCGCGGGCAAGCTGTCCGTCGGACCGCCCTATTTCAATGCCGTCTTTGTGCCGGTGATGATCCCGCTGCTGTTCCTGATGGCACTTGGCCCGATTGCCCGCTGGAAAGAAGCGAATCTGCGCGAGATGGCCGCTCGCCTGCGCGTGGCGGCCATACTGGCCGTGCTGGCTGGTATCGCCCTGCCTCTGCTCATGGGTAGCTGGCATTTCATGACTGCACTCGGTTGCCTGCTCGCGGTGTGGATTGCCGCTGCCGTGGTTTTCCAGACGCGCGACCGTCTGCGCACAGGCAACCCACCGCCGTCGTACTGGGGGATGCAGCTGGCGCATATGGGTATTGCCATTTTTGTCATCGGCGTGACCATGGTTGGCACGTATGAGGAAGAGAAGGACGTACGCATGGCACCGGGCGATACTGTCGCCATCGGCAACTACACCTTCCGTCTGATCGGCGTCAGCGAGAAATCCGGACCGAACTACCTCGCTTCGGTCGGCGAAGTCGAGCTGCTCTACAAAGGTAAGCACGAAAAGCTGCTGCACCCCGAGAAGCGCCAGTACCTCTCATCAACCATGCCGATGACCGAGGCAGCGATCGATACCGGCCTGACGCGCGACCTGTACGTATCGCTGGGCGAACCTTTAGACAAGACCGCCGACGGCAAGCCCGATTTCACCGGCGCCTGGGCGGTGCGGGTTTACTACAAGCCCTTTGTTGACTGGATTTGGGGCGGCTGCCTGCTGATGGCTCTGGGCGGATTACTCGCGGTGATCGACCGGCGCTATCGCATAGGTCGCGTCGCCAAAGCACCAAGCAGCGCGATGAAGGTGGCCGCATGAACCTGCGTCACTTTTTCGCCATCGCCGCTGCATGTGTAGCGATCGGCACAGCCCATGCCAAGGAAGCCGCACCGCTCGCCGATGATCCGGTTGCCGAAAAGCGTCTGCTGGAAATCAGCGCAGAGCTGCGCTGCCTGGTCTGCCAGAACGAATCGCTAGCCGGCTCGCGCGCCGATCTGGCCAATGACCTGCGCCGCGAGATTCGCGACATGATTCATGCGGGAAAATCCGACGCGGAAATCATGGAGTTCCTGGTCGCCCGCTATGGCGATTTCGTCAGCTATCGTCCTCCGGTCAAGCCCATCACCTGGCTGCTCTGGGGCGGGCCCTTTCTGCTGCTTTTTATTAGCATTGGGCTATTGATCAACTTTCTGCGCAAACGCACCCATACGGTCACCAGTACCGAACTGAGCGCACAAGAGCAGCAGCGCGCACAGCAACTGATTGACGAGCTGCCCTCGTCCAAAAAATCCGACCCGACACCATGAGTTCGTTCATCCCTTTTATCCTTGGCGCCATCGCTCTGGCGGCCCTTACAACGCTTTGGCTCACGTACCCCTGGTGGGGTCCGTATCTTGCCGCACGCCGAAAGGGCGGCGATCGCCGTCCCACCAGCGCCGACTTGCCGTCACCCTTGGCGCGCGACACGCTCAACGCGGCCATTTACCGCGACCAACTGGCCGAGCTCGAACGCGACCATGCCAACGGCCTCATCAGCGAGGCCGATTGCGCCACCGCCCGCAGCGAAATCAATCGCCGTCTGCTAGACGACGTCGATGGTGCACGCGCCGCCGAAACCGCCGCACCCGAGCAAACCGCCAAACCGACCCGCCGCCGCGCCCCCACCTGGTTTGCCCTGCTCCTGTTGCTGCCGCTGGCGGCTGCCAGCATTTATCTGCAACTGGGCACCCCGGCCGGCATCATCGACACCGAGAAGCAGGCCTCGCGCTCAATGCGCGAGATGGAAACCGCCGTTGACTCGCTGGCGAAAAAGCTGGCGGCCAACCCCGACAACCCCGAAGGCTGGGCGATGCTCGCCCGCTCTTACGGCATGCTCGGTCGCTGGGACGATGCGATCAGTGCGTTTGGCAAGATCGGCCCGTCGCTCGACAGCAACCCCAACTTGCTGGCCACCTTTGCGGAAGTGCGCTTCCGTGCCGCCCAGAACCAGTTCACGGCCGACGTGCGCGAACTGGTTGCCAAGGCCCTGGTGGCGGACCCGGACAATTTGCACGCCCTGCTGCTCGCCGGCAGCGATGCGTTCCAGTCAGGGCGGTGGCAAAAAGCGATCGACTACTGGGAGCGCCTCGTCGCACAACTGGATCCTGGCTCCGACGATGCCCGGGACATCGTCGAGGGAATCGCCAGGGCGCGTGCCGAACTGGGCACTAACGATGGCACCAAAGGAGCCGGCCGTCCGCAAGTCGGCGCTGGTAACACGGCGAAGCGTAACGCTGCCGATCCCTCCGCGGTCAGCGGCAAGGTCACGCTCGCCCCGGCACTGGCCCAGCAAGTCAAGCCGGACGCGACCGTGTTTGTTTTCGCCCGTGCCGTCAGCACCGACGATGCGCCGGCACCGCGCATACCGCTTGCCGCCGTACGCCTGCGCGTAAGCGACCTGCCCTATACCTTCACGCTGGACGATACGATGGCCATGAACCCCGCAATGAAAATCTCCGATTTTCCGCGTGTGCGCATTGAGGCCCGAGTCTCGACCACTGGCAACGCGGCACCTGCCAGCGGGGACCTGGTCGGCGAAAGCGGTCCGGTGAAGCCAGGCACCGCGAACGTCGCTGTCAGCATCGCCCGGCAATTGCCATAGGCGAGGATTCACCTTACTTGACCGAGGTCCAGAAGGCCGCTTCTACTCCCCTAACCTTGATGTCAGTTTCACCCGAGGGCTTCCGACCGAATCATTTCGAGGCCTTGCCCGCCCCCCCCCCGCAGAACCCTTCGCCGAAGCCAAAAAAAGCCGGCGTGCGAGTAGGATGACGAAAATGGTTCCTGAAAGGGTGATGGGTGGCGTCTTTGCTAGCTGGATACGGGGAAAGCACCCCGGAGGTCGCCCCGATTGAAAGGGCTTGCCCATGCCGCTGATGCGCAGCCTGAGCCGTCGACTAGCGATCGCAACAACCGGCTTTGCTGTACTTGCCAGCTTCCTGATTACCGGCGTCGAGTTATTCAATGAGCGCAGTGACCAGCGGCGCAACATCAACCATCAATTTGATCAGATAAGCATCAGCTCCGTACCTTCGATCGCCGAGTCGATGTGGGCCTTCAACGTCGATGCCGCCAAACTGACCGTTGCCGGCATTGCCAAGCAACCCGACGTGGTGCTTGTGTCGGTAAGCGACGTCGAAAAGGAAATCATCTCCCACGGCAAGGCGGTGGCGGGCGCAGCAGAGCGTGAATATCCCTTGATGCGCGCCGGCAATTCGAAGAAGTCTGGCAAAGAAAATGGCAGTCGGATCGGTGTCCTGCGCGTGCAGATTGACAAAGCCGGTATGGAACAACGTCTGATCGAAAAATATCAGACCATCCTGGTATCGAATCTGATCCTGATTTTCGTTGTCGCCACCTTCGTTCTCTTGCTGCTTGAACTACGCGTGATGCGCTACATGCGTCAGGTAGCCACCTTTGTCGATACGCGAAATCCGCAGAACCTTGACCAAACCCTGGAACTGAAGCGCTCAGGCACCCACCGCAGCGGGGATGAGCTGACCATGCTGGTCAGCGGTGTGACCCGCATGCAGGACAACCTGCGCGGGGCGATCGCCCATCTTCAGGACGACATTCTGAAGCGCGAAGCTGCCGAGGCCGAGGTTCGTCGTCTCAACGATGACCTCAGTGCGCTGAATCGCGAACTCGAGGCGAGGGTCATTGCCCGGACCGATGATCTGCGCAAATCGCAGATTGCCGCCGATCAAGTACTGGAAATGACCGAGTCGGCCTACTGGAAGTCATTCCCTGACGATGATCGCATGCTCGGCGATGAGCGCCTGGCCAATCTGCTCGGGATTGATCCGCGTCCGGACAAAGTCTACTCGCGCAGCCGCGACATGTATGACGCCGTTTACGCGGCCGACCCCGAGATCGCCAGCCAGATGATCCAGGATGCGCTCGCCGCCTCACGGAGCGAAATCGATCGACTGGAGGCGACAGCACCCTACCTGCGTCGCGATGGGCAAGTCATGTGGCTGCACATAGTCGGACGCCGCGAAAGCGAGCCCAATGGGCAAACAACACTCACCGGCTCAATGCAGAACATCACCCGCCGGAAGGCAACAGAAGCCGCATTGGTCGAAGCCCGCAAAATGGCCGAAGCTGCCTCGCGCGCGAAGGCCGACTTCCTGGCCAATATGAGCCACGAAATCCGCACGCCCATGAACGCCATCTACGGCATGAGCCATCTCATGCTCAAGACCGAACTTTCGCCACGGCAGCGCGACTACCTGACCAAAATTCAGCGCTCAGGCGAGCATTTGCTGGGCATCATCAATGACATCCTCGACTTCTCGAAGATCGAGGCCGGCAAGCTGAGCGTCGAGGAAACCGAGTTCGAAATCGACTCGGTTTTTGAAAACGTTGCCAACTTGATCGGTGAAAAGGCCAGCCAGAAGGGCCTCGAGTTGATTTTCGACCTACCTACCGATGTGCCGTTCTCGCTCATCGGAGATCCCTTGCGCTTGGGTCAGATCCTTATCAACTATGGCAACAATGCCGTCAAATTTACCGAGCGGGGCGACATCAAGATCGTGGTACGCATGCTTGAGCGCACCGAGAACAGGGTGTTGCTCTACTTTGCCATTCGCGATACCGGGATCGGCCTGACGGAAGAGCAGATCAGTCGCCTGTTTCGCAGCTTTGAGCAAGCTGATGCCTCCACCACACGTCGCTACGGCGGCACCGGCCTGGGTCTGGCTATTTGTAAGCGCCTCGCGGAGTTGATGGGTGGCGAGGTCGGTGTCGAGAGTGCGCCCGGCAAAGGCTCCACCTTCTGGTTCACCGCGTGGCTCCAGCAGGGTGCCAACGTCACACGTCGCATCGCTCCGGCGGCTAGCGTGCGCGGAATGCGACTGCTCGTCGTTGACGACAACGAAAGCGCGCGGCAGGCCATGGTGGAGACCTTGCAGCAAATGGCCTTTGCCGCAGAAGCGGTGGCCTCGGGCGCCGAGGCTCTGCACGCCATCAGCGCCGCCGAGACAGCTGGAAGACCCTATGCGCTGGCACTTGTCGATTGGCTGATGCCCGATATGGACGGCATTGAAACGATTCGCACTCTGCGTGACTTGCCACTTGTGAAAGCCCCTCGCTGCATTATTGTGACCGCTCACGGACGCGAGGAAATCGTCAAATTAGCGGACGCCTCGGGGATCGATACAGTCCTGATCAAACCGATCGGAGCCTCAATGTTGCTCGATACCATCATGCGCGCAATGGGCCGTCAGGACAGCAATCCGAAGTTGAGCGGAAGAGTCCAGATCACCCCTGAGGAACTACTGCCGATACGCGGAGCGAACATACTGCTGGCCGAGGACAACCCTATCAATCAGCAGGTCGCCACCGATATCCTGGTCGATGCCGGACTGCGCGTTACCGTTGCCGAAAATGGCAAGGTCGCCGTCGAAAAGGCCAACCTAGGCGACTACGATCTGATCCTCATGGATATGCAGATGCCGGTCATGGACGGCCTGGAAGCCGCGCAGTTGCTGCGCCAGAATCCCCGTTTTGCGGAACTGCCCATCATCGCCATGACGGCCAATGTCATGCAAGCGGACCGTGACCGCTGCACCGCCGCAGGCATGAACGACTTTGTCGGCAAGCCGGTCGAGCCGGGGCAGCTTTTCCGCACACTGATCAAATGGATTGCGCCGCGCGCACATGTCGAAAGCCCTCAAGTCAGCGCAGACCCTGCGAGCCATTTCCCGCCTGATGGCCTTCCCGCAGGCGCGATGGAAGGCTCGGTGATTGCCACACCAGAGAGCACATACTTCCCCGAGGCCATTGACGGCATCGATCTGGATACTGGCCTACGCCGGATGATGGATAAAAAGTCGCGCTATCTGGCCATTCTCAATAGCTTCGTCGCCTCCCAAACCGACGCTGAACTCAACATTCGGCGCGCACTCGATGCTGGCAACCGTGACGATGCCATCCGCATTGCGCACACACTCAAGGGCTTGGCCGGGCAGATTGGCGCACACGTGCTGCAGGAGCGTGCTGAGCGTCTTGAGCAGGCTTTGACCGACAACGCCGACAGTGCGGCTGAACAGCAACGCGTCGTGGCAACGACTCTGGCGACGCTAATCGCTGCCATCCGTGCGTCACTGCCGAGCAGCGAGGGCCAAGGCAACCTGGCCGGCGCCCACAATGCCACGGAACGCAGAGCGCTTCTGGATCAGTTGATCCGCCTACTTGAAAGCGACGACGCGAAGGCGGAGCGCTTGCTCGCCGACAACGCCAAAGCGTTCGTTGATATCCTTGGCACAAACTACCGCGAGATTCGTCAGGCGGTACGCGAATACGATTTCGAGCAGGCTTTGGCTCTCCTGCCCGAGACCCGCCGAAAAGGATAGACAAGCCCATGTCACTTACGCCCTCCGCTGCCGGCAAATCAGTCATTCTGGTTATTGATGACGCACCGCAAAATCTCACCCTGATGGACGAGTTGCTCTCTGACCTCTACACCGTCAAGGTCGCGCCCAACGGCCTGCGTGGGCTGAAAATCGCCAATCAGATCCCGTCCCCCGACCTGATCTTGCTCGACGTGATGATGCCGGATATGGACGGCTATACGGTTTGTCGCCAGCTCAAGGAGCTACCTGCGACGCGCGATATCCCGGTCATCTTCCTGACCGCCAAGACCCAACTGGCGGATGAACAGCAAGGTTTTGCCGTCGGTGCTGTGGACTACATTGCCAAGCCGATCAGCCCGCCCCTATTGCTGGCACGCGTGGGCACCCATCTGGCGCTCCGGCAGGCTGCCTGTTTTTTGCGTAACCAGAACGCCTATCTGGAACAGGAAGTCGCCAACCGCACCGAGGAAGTGCGTCTGGTGCAGGAGGCCACCATTCTGGCCATGACCTCGCTGGCCGAAACCCGCGACAACGAGACCGGAAATCACTTGCTGCGTACCCAACGCTACGTACGTACGCTGGCAAATGGCTTGCGCGACCATCCACGTTTTGCTCCGGTGCTCAGCGACAGCTTCATCGAACTGCTGTTCAAGTCCGCACCGCTGCACGACATCGGCAAGGTAGGCATTCCTGATCGCATTTTGCTCAAGCCGGGTCGCCTCGACGCTGACGAGTTCGAGATCATGAAAACTCACACGACAATGGGCTGGGATGCCATTGAGCGGGCGAAAGCGCGGATTGGCAAGCCGATACGGTTTCTTGACGTCGCAGGCGAGATCGCCCTGTCGCACCAGGAAAAGTGGGATGGGTCCGGCTACCCCAACGGACTCGCAGGGGAGACCATTCCGGTATCCGCGCGACTCATGGCCCTGGCCGACGTCTACGATGCATTGATCAGCCGTCGGGTGTACAAAGAACCGATGCCTCACGATCAAGCGCGGGCAATTATCTGCGCCGGTCGGGGGCAGCATTTCGACCCGGACATTGTCGATTGCTTTATCGCCAGCGAAAACGAGTTCAGGCGCATTGCCGATCATTACGCCGACGAGCACGCGGATCTGGAAACCATGGAGGCTCGGCGTTCTCACTTCAGCGGCCCGAAGGCCAATCCGTAAGGAACCGCTTTAGATAACTTCACCCTGGCACAGCCGCGCAGCTGTGCCGGACATCACGCCTGTCCGCCTAGTTGGCGTCGTAGTAATACGCTTTGGGCGGCACCTTGGCGGCAGCAAGTCGGCGTGCCTCTTCGGGGGTCACCGGGGCCTTGTCCCACCACAGGGCACGCCCCTGAAAACGTGCCTCGGCTTCCTGCGGGTTCTTCTCCATCCACTCGCGGATGAACTTGGTGTGCTCAGATTCATACATTGCCATCATGCGTCCTTTCAGATCAAACAGATTTGTGTCGAGGTTCGGTCACCCGATGAATGCGCATCACTTCAGGAATCCGACGCAACGACCGCATTATCTTAGCCAAGTGCACCCGGTCGGTAACCTGAACCGTGAAATACACCGATGTCGTATGCCCTCCATCATCCTCCATACCGACATTGCTGATATTGGAATCCGTCTGCGAAATCGCGGCAGCCAGTTTGGCCAGCACGCCGCGCGCATTTCTCGTAACAACGTGAATATTGGCCTCGAACTGTCGACCGGGGTACGCTTCCCACTCGACATCAACCCACTCTGCACGCGCCCCCCGCAGTTTGGCGATGGTTCGGCAGTCGTGGGTATGCACTGCGAGCCCTTGCCCCTTGCGTATCAGCCCGACGATCGGATCGCCAGGAATCGGGCGACAGCAATGTGCCAGTTGCACGGCGACCCCCTCGGTGCCGCGAATGACCACCGAACCGGCCGCGCGCCGGGTCTCGTTACGCCGCTCACCCGGCAACTCAGAAAGCTTCTCGGTTTTAAGTTCCTGCTGCAAAGCGTCGTCCCGTGCCAACAGACGTCGTGCCACCACCGGTCCCAGCCGCAGCCCTAGTCCGATGTCGGAGTAAATATCGCGCCTGCTGCGAGCGCCGGTGTCGTGCAGAAAGCGATCCCAGGCACTCTTATCGACTGTCGCCGCTGCCTGCCCGATCTCACTCAAAGCCCGTGCCAGCATGCGCTCGCCCAGCGCCGCCGACTCTTCGTTCTGCTGGGTTTTGAGAAAGTGGCGGATCTGCGCCCGGGCCTTGCCGGTGCGCACATAGCCCAGCCACGCCGGGTTGGGATGCGCCGTTGCGGCCGTGACAATCTCGATGCGATCGCCGTTGCGAAGCTCGGTGCGCAACGGCACCGACTCGAAGTTAATCTGGCATGCCACACAGCGGTTACCGACATCGGTGTGCACCGCATAGGCGAAATCAACGGCTGTCGAGCCACGTGGCAAGGACATGATCTTTCCGCGCGGCGTAAATACATAAACCTCGCCAGGGAACAGATCGAACTTCACCAATTCAAGGAACTCGGTGTTGTCATCCGAAGCTGACTGCAGTTCCACCAGACTTTGCAGCCACTGGTGGGTTGTGCGCTGCAACTCCGAGAGCGATTTCTCGTCTTTGTAAAGCCAGTGCGAGGCCACACCCGACTCAGCCACATGATGCATCGCCGAGGTACGAATCTGCATTTCTACCGGCGTGCCATAGGGACCAATCAGTGTGGTGTGCAAAGACTGGTAGCCGTTGGCCTTGGGGATCGCGATGTAGTCCTTGAACTTGCCCGGTACCGGTTGGTAGAGGCTGTGCAAAGTGCCGAGAGCGAGGTAACAGGTGGGCCGATCCTTGACCACAATGCGAAAGCCATAGATATCGAGCACCTGCGAAAAACTCAGATGCTTTTCGCGCATCTTGCGGTAGATGCCGTAAACATGCTTTTCGCGCCCCATCACCTCGG
Organism: Rhodocyclaceae bacterium; assembly: GCA_016702335.1. Lineage (GTDB taxonomy): Bacteria > Pseudomonadota > Gammaproteobacteria > Burkholderiales > Rhodocyclaceae > JADJEF01. The sequence goes on along the minus strand of JADJEF010000003.1, from coordinate 88,422 downwards.
CCTCGATCCCGGACTCGGGCAGCACCTTGCGAACGGCATCGAGAATCTTGCCAACTACTTCACGTCGATTGCCCCGCGCCTGCTTGACCGCCTTGGTGAGCACGCGGTGGCGTACCGGATAGGCATGTTCAAACGAGAGTTCCTGCAACTCCCGGTAGAGCGCATTCAGCCCGAGACGATTGGCGATCGGCGCATAGATGTCGAGTGTCTCGCGCGCGATTCGTCGCTGCTTTTCCTTACTCATTGCACCGAGTGTCTGCATGTTGTGCCGACGATCTGCGAGCTTGATCAGGATGACGCGCACATCGCGCGCCATGGCCAACAGCATCTTGCGGAAGTTTTCTGCCTGGGCTTCCTCGTAAGTCTGGCCTTCGAGGCGATCAAGTTTGGATACTCCGTCAACAAGCTCAGCGGTGGTCTTGCCAAAGCGCTCGGCAATATCCTCCTTGGTGCACGTCGTGTCTTCCATTACGTCGTGCAATAGCGCCGCCATCACCGCATTCGGATCAAGTCGCCAACGCGCGAGCGTGTCAGCGACCGCGAGCGGGTGAGAAATATAGGGCTCACCCGAAATACGAAGCTGGCCGACATGCGCCTGCGCTGAATAGTCGTAGGCCCGAGTGATAGCCTCGACTTCTTTAGGCGGCAGGTAACTGGTGAGTTGTGTCTTGAATCGGGCGAGCGGATCACCCTCATCAAGCTCTGTCTCAGGGGGCGGGCTACCCCAGGGCTTTTTGCGCCGAACGCCCTTGAGGACGCCCGCCGCCGCCGTATCGAAGATCGTGTGCAGATGTTGCGTCAGCGCCGACACGATCTACTTTCACTTCAATTACTACAACTGCTGCGGATTGCGCAGAAGAATTTCCGGGCCGACTTTGCCGGCCGCCATTTCACGCAGCGCAATGACGCAGGGCTTGTCGCGATCCACCTCCACCTGCGGCGTGGCACCTAAGGTCAGCTGGCGGGCGCGATAGGTAGCGGCAAGCGTCAGATCAAAACGGTTGGGGAAATACTGGATGCAATCATCAACGGTAACACGTGCCATGGCTTGACCTTATTTCAGTTGTTCGAGGAAACGGAATACGTCGGGATGACGCTCACGCTGGAGGGCAAATCTCAGACGAGAAGCCCGCACGGCCGCCAGAAGGTCGGCCAATGCCATATCCAAGTCTTTGTTGATTATAACGAAGTCGAATTCATGTACGTGACGCATTTCGCCAATCGCTGCTGCTGTGCGGCGCGCGATGACCTCGGCACTATCAGAACCGCGTCCGCGCAAGCGGCGCTCCAGTTCCTCTAGCGAGGGCGGGAGTATGAAAATACTCACGCTGTCGGGAAAAATCTTCCGCACCTGCTCGGCTCCCTGCCAGTCGATCTCCAGGAGCACGTCACGGCCTAGCTCTATCTGCGCCTGCAACCAACCGCGCGAGGTGCCGTAGAAGTTGCCATGCACCTCGGCCCACTCGAGAAAATCGCCGTCCGCGCGCATCGCCAAAAACCGCTGCACATCAACAAAGTGGTAATTGACGCCCTCGACCTCACCCGGTCGCGCCGCCCGGGTGGTAAATGACACCGAGTGCGTCACCGCTGCATCGGCCGCCATCAGCTTGCCGACAAGCGTAGTTTTGCCGGCCCCCGACGGGGCCGATACGATAAACAAGGAACCGCTGCGATTCCCTTGGTCTGACTGCGTCATAGTTAAGCCCTTGCCTGTTGCGCCCCGGTCTATGTAGACTGAGTTGCATGAATCCCATCGTCTATGCCATACCGGTCTTCATGCTCACCATCCTGCTTGAGGCGTGGGTGGCGCACCGGCGCGCAGTCAAAGTCTATGACATCCCTGACGCCATTACCAGTCTGCATCATGGAGTGATCAGCCAGATCAGCGGAGTTTTCGCCAAGCTGTTGACGCTTGGCATTTACGTGCTGATTTATGAAAACTGGCGTTTCCTTGAACTGCCGAAAGCGAGCGCCGCGCTCTGGATCGCGGCCCTGATCGCCTACGACTTCTGCTATTACTGGGCCCACCGCATGGGGCACGAAGTCAATATTCTCTGGGCGGCCCACGTCGTGCATCACTCTTCCGAGTACTACAACCTGTCCACCGCACTGCGCCAGACCTCGACCGGAAGCCTCTTCGGTTGGCTGTTTTTTGTACCCATGGCACTGGTCGGCGTCCATCCGGGCGTATTCATCGCCGTCGGCCTGACCAACTTGCTCTACCAATATTGGGTTCACACCGAATTGATCGGTACCTTGGGCTGGTTTGACCGGGTATTCAGTTCGCCCTCCAATCACCGGGTGCACCACGGCCAAAATGACTACTGCATCGACAAAAATTACGGAGGCATCCTGATTCTTTGGGATCGTCTGTTTGGCACCTTTGAAAGCGAACGCGTGGGGGCAGACGCCGAGCCGATTAAATTCGGTATCCGCAGCCCGCTGAAAAGCCTCAATCCACTGTGGGGAAACCTGCATTACTACGTCGAGATCGGACAAAAGATCAAGGGCACACCCGGTGTGGCCGCCAAAATTGCGGTGATTTTTGCCCCACCTGGTGGCTGGGGCCAGCCCTTGCCGCATTTCGATCCGGCCAAGTTTCACCGCTTTGATCCGCACACACCCGGCGTGCTGCGAATCTATGCCGCGCTGCAATACGCCCTGATGGTACCTTTCGTCAGCCACTTCCTTGCCATTTTCAATGGACTGGCCACCGCCCCGGCAGTGACATACGCGCTCGGTATCTTTGCTACCTGCCTGGTGCTGGGCAGGCTATTGGAGCATCGGCCGACGGAGCGCGCGCTTGACCTCATGCTGGAGCAATTGCGCATCACCAGCCTTGGCGTAGCCTTCGCCGCACTGCCCACCTGGTTCGGCTTTGTCGCCCCCGATGCCTTGCGTCTATTCATGCTGGCGTTTGCTTTGGCCAGCGCCGCCTGGCTGAATCGCCAACTGCCACCCAAGCGAGCCGATTAAGCCCCCCTGTCGCTCGCTGCGCAGCTAGCGCACACCGTAGCGCGGCCCAAATCGCCGTCTCGCCAGCGCCGACTTCAGGAAATCTCCGCGTCGAAATCGCAGCCGCTTCCCGCCGCAATCCAGCGGCGGCAAGCCTGGGCCATGAGTTCTGCACACACTGCAGGCAACCAGTTCAGGTAAATTTCAGGGGCGCGGGCCATGCCGCAGAAATAACGCTCATCCGTTGCACTCCAAAGCAGCGCCGGACACGGGCCCTCGCGATGCCTGAGCAGAGCGTGACTAACCGGGCAAGGTTCTGCCGCACAACACGCCCCGCAGCCATTGCACGGCTGACCCAAATCCGGCTTGACCGGCGCTGCGGCGTGAAGAACAACCAGCGTTTCAGTACGTGGGCGCGACTTATTCCAGATTTTGGACTTGCTCACGCATTTGCTCGATGAGCAGCTTCAGTTCCAGCGCCACCGCCGTCACTTCACCCGAAACCGACTTTGATGCCAGCGTGTTCGCTTCGCGATTGAGCTCCTGCATCAGGAAGTCGAGGCGCTTTCCCACCGCGCCAGCCTTATCGAGCACGCGGGTCACTTCGTCGAGATGGGTGATCAGTCGGGCCAACTCTTCAGCCACATCCACCTTGGCCGCAAACACACCGACCTCCTGGCGAATTCGATCTTCATCCAGCGCCGCAACGGCCTCACGCAGTTTGGTCGACAGCCGTTCCTGATAGGCGGCAATCGCAGTGGGAACCTTGGGCGCCACTTCGGCGACCAAGGTGCGCATCTGCGCCACCTTGTCGCGCAACACATTCGCCAGTTTGTCGCCCTCGCGAGCCCGACTAGCAACAAACTCGTCGAGCAATCGCGTCACATTGGCCAATATCAGCGCCTGAAAAACATCGGCATCCACCTGGGCATCATCGAGCACGCCGGGCCAACGCAATATCTCCGCCACGCTCAACAGGCCAGCCTGGGGCAGGCGTGCTCGCACGGCTGACTCGATGCTCGCCAGTTCGTCGAGCACGAGCGCATTGGGCTGGCGCAATCGGTTAGCGCCTGCTTGCGCTTGCAGGTAGCCACGCACCTCAACCTTGCCGCGCCCGATACGCTCACCAATGCGTTCCCGCATCGGCATCTCGAAACCACGCAACTCCTCGCCAAGACGAAAACCAATATCCAGGAAGCGCGAATTGACGCTCTTGATCTCAAGGCTGACCGAGCCATGACCGGCATCGCAGCTTATCGCCGCAAAACCAGTCATGCTGTGAATACTTGCCACCACCCGGGACTACTCGAAAACCACCGCCGCCTTGCCGATATTCTGCTCGACCCACGGACGGTACTGACCTTCGATGGTCTTGCGCTTCAGCTTCATCGTGGGCGTCAACAGGCCGTTGCCGATCTGCCATTCCTCTTTGGCAATGAACATCTGATTAATGCGCTCATAGGGGGGCAAATCGGCGTTGATTTCTTTGAGCACGCCTTCCAGCTTCGCAGTCAGTTCTGCGCGATCCGCTTTCTTGCCGATCTCTGAGAGCGTCGTGAGCAAAATAGGCTGATCCAAACCGTGGCCGCAGACACAGAACTGTGCCAGCAACTCGGTACGTCCGAACAGCCCCTCCAGCCCGATCGGCTTGATGAACTTGCCCTTCGTGGTCTTGAACACCTCGCTGATGCGGCCAGTGATCCAGAGATTGCCGTTCTCGTCGATGCGCCCGCTGTCACCCGAGTGGTACCAGCCTTCGCCATCAATGACCTCAGCGGTTTTCTCGGGCTCCTTGTAGTAACCCTTCATGACCCCTTTGCTGCGGAACAGAATCTCACCGGCATCGGAGATCTTGACTTCGGCCGTGCCCCAGGGCGTGCCGACACAACCCGGCAGCGGCGGCTCGTCTGAATTCCAGCCGCAACCGTCAATGAAGTTTTCAGTCATGCCGTAACCATCGCGCAGCCACATGCCCATATCGATGAACCATTGCTGTACGTCTTTCGGGCAGGGTGCCGACCCGGTGAGGATGGTGGTCGCCTTGGACAAGCCCAGCATGGCGCGTATGCCCGCCTTCTGCTCCTCATTCAGATGGGCCTGCATTGCTGGCGGCACCTTGGCGTCGACGCCTTCCTTGAATTTCAGCCACAACCGCGGCACGGCAAAGAACAGTGTCGGCTGCACCGAGCGCAGTTCTTCAGCGAAGGTCGCCAGACCCTCTGAGAAAGAAATGGTCCCGTTGGAATAGAGGCAGGAAATTTCAACGACCACGCGCTCGGCGATGTGCGACAAGGGCAGGAATGAGAAGTAGCGAGGCATCGGATCCTTTGCCACCAGTTTCTTGAGCGTTGCCGGGATGGTGTAACCGGCGGTGCCATGCACGTGCATCACGCCTTTCGGGTTACCCGTCGTGCCTGATGTGTAGACCATCGTGAACACGCTGTCCAGATCCGGCACCGGCGAGTCCTTGATCGGTTCGTTCTGGGCGATGACGTCGGCAAGCGAGATGTCGCAGGGCGTGGTGCAGCCGATCATGCTGATTTTGGTCATGCCAGCCGGTATGACGCTGTCCGCCTTTGCCGCCTGATCGAAGCTGCCGAGAAAAATCATGCGGGTGGCGCTGTGCTCAAGAATGTACTGTGCGGACTCGATGTCCTGGCCGGGATAGACCGGAATGCTGATGTGCCCGCTCATCATGATGGCCAGATCCACGACCACCCAATCCATGCTGTTGCCTGACCAGATGCCAATACTGCTGCCGGCAGGGTAGCCCTGCGCGCGGATATAAGACGCCACGCGACGGGCTTGATCGCCCACCTGAGCCCAAGTGAATTCAGCCCACTTCAGTGCCTTGGGCTGGCGCAAGAAAACCTTTTCCGGGGTCTCTTTCTCCCACTTGTAGAACATCTCCAGGGGCGACTTGACGGCATCAGACATGAATACAACTCCTCAAAGTTAGATTTATTGGAATAGTTCAGCATGAATCACTGGACAGTGAGCCCTGCGGCGTTGAAAATCTCGGTCCAGTATAAGACGAGTTATGTCCCAGACAAACCACCCGCTTCCGCCCGGCTTCATGCTGGAGACCTACCGCATCGAGCGCCAGCTAGCGCATGGCGGGTTCTCGATTGTCTATCTGGCGCATGATGCCGCTGAAAACCCGGTCGCGATCAAGGAATATCTGCCCAACAGCCTGGCGCTGCGCTCGGCAGATTGCATCAACCCCGAGATCAGCCCCGAGAATCAGGCCGCCTTCAACCACGGTCTGCGCTGTTTTTTTGAGGAAGGGCGTGCCGTCGCCAAACTCGATCACCCCTACCTGGTCAAAGTAACCGACTTTCTGCGCGCCAATGGCACGGTTTATCTGGTGATGCGCTACGAGCGTGGGCGCACGCTGCTTGAGCATATTCACCGGCGCAAGGGGCATCTGGAAGAGCCCTTCCTGCGCGATCTGTTCGGTCGCGTACTCGACGCGCTTGACGAGGTGCATAGCAACGGCTTGCTGCACCTCGATATCAAGCCCGCCAATATCTACCTGCGCGCCGACGGCACGCCCGTGCTCCTGGATTTCGGCGCAGCGCGCCAGGCCTTGCAGGGGGAAGGCCCCTACCTCAAGGGCATGTACACGCCTGGCTATGCGGCTCCGGAACAATATCGCGGCCGCAAAGGCTTAGGCCCATTCACTGACTTTTATGCGCTCGGAGCCTGCATGTATGCCTCCCTGAGCGGTTCGCCGCCACCACCTTCCGACGAACGCAGTGAGTCCGATACGCTGGAACTGGCTACTCGCCGCTGGCGCGGCAGTTACAGTAGCAATTTCCTGAGCATCATTGACTACTGCCTGCAACTTGATCCGAGCTTGCGGCCCGACAACGCGGGCATCTTGCTTGAGGCGCTTACCGAAGGAAAATCAGTGCCGGGAGCATCGCACGGGCTGATGGGCAAACTGCGGAGGATGTTTTCGTGAGATTCACCGTCAGCCACGACAGTCGCCTGGGCAAGCGCCAGATGAACCAGGACCGTCTGGCCTGGGCGCACACCGACGAAGCCCTGCTCCTGGTCCTGTGTGATGGCATGGGAGGCCATCGTCACGGCGAGATCGCCGCCCAGATCGTGGTTGATCACTGCCTGCGCGTGTTCAAGCACGCGGCACGACCACGCCTCGATGATCCGCATCGCTTTCTCAGCGACAGCCTGCTCGATGCGCACTGGGCCATCAACAACTACGCCTCGCTGCGCGCCATTCCGCTCGACGATGCGCCGCGCACCACCTGCGTTGCCTGCGTGATCCAGGATAGTCTGGCCACCATCGCACACACCGGCGACTCGCGTGTCTATTTGATACGCAATGGTCAAACACATACCCGCACCTACGATCACAGCCGGGTACAGATGCTGATCGATTCGGGCGAACTGACCGAAGAGCAAGCGCAGCACCACCCTCAGCGCAATCTGGTCATCACCTGCCTGGGGGGCGATGTTCCGCCGCGAATCGATGTGGCACAGGCTATTCGCCTGGAAGCGGCAGACACGATCGCCCTGTGCTCCGACGGGGTTTGGGGGCCACTTGGCGAGCAACTCAGTGCGGGGCTGGTCTATCCTTTGGAACGCGCCATACCCACGCTGCTTGATCGCGCCGAGGTCCTCGCCGGCCCCAGCTGCGACAACCTAAGCCTGATCGCCCTGCGTTGGGAAAGCGAGAGTGGCCGTCCGCAGATTGACGAAAAAACCGGCGCGCTCACGGGTCAGGATACCTTGATCGAAGACTTCACACGCACCCTGCCCCGCCCGCTGACGGAGCAGGAAATCGCTGGTGCTATTGCCACCGTCAAGAACCAGCTCGCCAGCACACACTCTTTCAAACCCGCCTCACCCAAGTAGGAAACTCGATGCCCCGTAGCCAAAACCGACTGGCGCAGCAACTGCGCCCGCTGACCCTGACACGTCACTACACCTGCCACGCCGAAGGCAGTGTCCTGGTTGAGTTCGATCAGACCAAAGTTTTATGCACGGCCAGCGTCGAAGAGCGCGTGCCTGGCTTTCTCAAAGGCAAGGGACAAGGCTGGGTGACCGCTGAATACGGCATGCTGCCGCGCTCGACCAACACCCGCACTGATCGCGAAGCGGCACGCGGCAAACAGTCGGGACGCACACAGGAGATCCAGCGCCTCATCGGGCGATCCTTACGCGCGGTGGTTGATCTTGCGGCTCTCGGCGAGCGCACCGTTACTCTCGACTGCGATGTGCTGCAGGCGGATGGCGGCACGCGCTGTGCCTCGATTACGGGCGCCGCCGTCGCGCTGCACGATGCGCTGAGCGGCTTGGTCAGCAAAGGCGTGCTCACCGCGCATCCGATGCGCGAACTGGTGGCGGCCGTGTCGGTTGGTATTGTTGCGGGCATGCCGGTGCTTGATCTTGATTACAGCGAAGACTCGGCCTGCGATACCGACATGAATGTGGTCATGACCGCCAGCGGCGGCATTATCGAAGTTCAAGGCACAGCGGAAGGTGCGCCGTTCTCGCGAGCGGAGCTGGATGCGCTGCTGGCGCTGGCGGAACAGGGGATAGGTGACATCGTGCAAGCTCAGAAGTCGGCGCTGGCGTAACGGCGATAGACCCTCGAACCGTTAATACAGTCGCCAAACACTGACTCGCTGACGAGCCCATGAACTATGAGGTTCTCGATTCGCTGCGCACGCGCCACCCCGCCTGGCGACTGCTGCGCTCGGACCATGCGCCGCTGGTAGCCAGCTTTCTGCACCGTGTGTTCGTCGCGCCAAACGTGCGCGGCATGGCGGCCGTCGATCTGGCCGAAGCGCTGGAGGACGATCTGTTTGTGCTGCGCGAGCAACTCGGTGAGAACGTCTTCCCAAAGAGCGCAACCGAGTACCTGAATGACTGGGCCTCCCCCGAAAAGGGCTGGCTGCGCAAGTTCTACAAACCCGGCACCGACGAAGCGCAATTCGACCTCACGCCAGCAACCGAAAAGGCGATTGGCTGGCTGGTTTCGCTCACTGAGCGCAGCTTTGTCGGCACCGAATCGCGCCTGCTGACGCTGTTCGCGCTGCTCGAGCAGATCGTCGCCGGTACGGAAACTGACCCGACCCGTCGTCTCGAGGAACTGCAGCGCAAGCGCGATGAAATCGACGCCGAAATCGCGCGCGTGGCCACCGGCGACGCGCCGCTGCTTGATGATGCCGCCGTGAAGGATCGCTTCCAGCAGTTCCAGCAACTGGCGCGTGAGCTCCTGGGCGACTTTCGCGAGGTGGAGCACAACTTCCGCCAGCTCGACCGCTCCGTGCGCGAGAAAATCGCCTTGTGGGAAGGCAGCAAAGGCACCCTGCTCGACCAGGTCATGGGCGAGCGTGATGCCATCGCCGACTCCGATCAGGGGCGCAGCTTTCGCGCCTTTTGGGATTTCCTGATGTCCAGCGCGCGCCAGGAAGCGCTCTCAACGCGCCTGGACACGGTGCTCGGTCTGCCCGCCGTGGCCACACTGAAGCCCGATGCGCGTACGCGCCGGGTGCATTACGACTGGCTGGAGGCCGGTGAGCACGCGCAGCGCACCGTAGCGCAACTGTCACTGCAATTGCGCCGCTTTCTGGACGACGCTGCGTTCCTGGAGAATCGCCGCATCATGGATCTGCTGCACGGCATCGAGAGCAAGGCGCTGGCCCTGCGCGCAGCGCAGCCCGCAGGCATCGTGGCGAGCCTTGACGCCATGGGCACGGAGATCGACTTGCCAATGGAGCGCCCCCTGTTCATGCCCAGCGCCAAGGCCTGGCTTGACAGCCTGGGCGTCCACGCTGGCGACGACAATATCGATACCGCCAGCCTCTTCGACCAAATCGTGGTAGACAAGGCGCAGCTCGCCGCTGGTATTCGCCTTGCCCTGCGCAGCCAGGCGCAGGTGTCGCTGCGCGAGATCGTCGAGCGCGTGCCCCTCAGTCACGGCCTGGCCGAGCTGGTGGGCTATCTGCAACTCGCCCATAGCGACAGCAACGGCTCGACAGGTTTTCAGGCGCTGGTGGATGAAGACACAGAAGATGCGGTGCGCTGGCAGACCAGCGATACCCAGGGCCAACGCATTACCCGCGAGGCGCGACTGCCGCGGGTGATCTACGTACGCTGAGCGCCGTGCATTGCCAGCGCAAGGACAACACGACATGAATGAGCTCGACAGCAATCCAGATAGCGAGGCAGCAGAAATCACCGAGGCCGACTCGCTATCGCCTTCGATCGCCACCCCCGTCATCCCCGAGCTCTCGCAGCTCATGATTGCCCTGCTCAAGGGCGTGATCTATCGGGATGACGACGAGCGCCTGTGGGCCTCGCTGTTGCGCTTGCAAGGGCAGGTGCGCGAGCAGGCAGCGATACTCTGGCTAGATCTGGTACTTGACGAGGCCGAAGGGCACGCCTTCCTCAAGAGCCGGCCCGACGCCAACGAGGCGGATGGCGCCGTTCGCCCGCCGCGCCTGGTGGCACGCCGGCAACTGACCTACGCGGTCAGCCTCATGCTGGCGCTGCTGCGCAAGAAGCTCGCCGAATTCGACGCCGGTGGTGGCGACACGCGCCTCATTCTTTCGCGCGATGAACTGGTCGAACTGGTGCGCATTTTCCTGCCCGAGGGGCCGAATGAAACAAGGCTGATCGATCAGGTCGATGCCACCCTCAACAAAGTGATCGAGCTGGGCTTCCTGCGCCGCCTCAAGCCCAGCGCTGGCGGTGCCGACGGGGCCGCCTTCGAAGTGCGCCGCATCCTCAAGGCCTTCGTCGACGCGCAGTGGCTGGCCGAATTCGACGCCCGGCTCGAAACCTACCGCTCGGCCCTGGCTGGCAGCAATAGTGGGACGGGCCGCACAGGTGGCAAGGAGTCCGGCGATGAGTAGCGTCGGCTCGCTCGGCCTCGATTTCATCGGCGACGATACCCGCGTCGGCTTTCGTCTGCAGCATCTGGAAGTGCTCAACTGGGGAACCTTCGATCGCCGGGTCTGGCGCTACCCGCTCGACGGACGCAACGGATTGCTCACGGGCGACATCGGCTCGGGTAAATCAACCCTGGTAGACGCGCTCACCACGCTGCTCGTGCCCGCGCACCGGGTGGCCTACAACAAGGCCGCCGGTGCTGATGCGCGCGAGCGCAACCTGCGCTCCTATGTGCTCGGCCACTACAAGAGCGAGCGCAACGAAGCCACCGGCACCTCGCGCCCCGTGGCGCTGCGCGATGCGGGCAGTTACTCGGTGATTCTCGGTGCCTTCCGTAACGAAGGCTACGACCAGGCCGTGACCCTGGCGCAAGTGTTCTGGCTCAAGGACCCGCAAGGGCCGCCGGCGCGGCTGTTCGTCGTTGCCGAGCACGCGCTGTCGATCACCGCCGACTTCGCCGGCTTCGGCAATGACATCGCCGGTCTGCGCAAGAAGCTGCGCGCCGCCGGCTGCGAACTGTTCGACAGTTTTCCGCCCTATGGGGCCTGGTTCCGTCGCCGCTTCGGCATCGAGCATGAGCAGGCGCTGGAGCTCTTCCACCAGACCGTATCGATGAAGTCAGTTGGCAACCTTACTGATTTCGTGCGCCATCACATGCTCGAGCCTTTTGATGTCGGAAACCGCATCGAGGCCCTGATTCATCACTTCGACGACCTCGATCGCGCCCATCAAGCCGTACTCAAGGCCAAGCGCCAGGTGGCGCTGCTGTCGCCACTGGTGGAAGACTGCGAGCGCCACGCCGCGCTGGCCGCCGAGATCGAGGGCTGGCGCCACTGCCGCGAGGCGCTGCGCGCTTACTTCGCCCAGCTCAAGGGCGAACTGCTGGAGCGCCGTGTGGCCCTGCTCAGCGAAGAAGGGCGACGTCTCGACGCTCAGGTCAAGCGTCTGGACGATGAGCGCACAACCCAGCGTCAAACCATCGTCAATCTGGAGCGCGCACTGCGCGACAACGGCGGCGACCGTCTGGAACAAATGGCTGCCGACATTCGCCGCCATGAAGCCGAGCGCGAGCAACGCCGTCAGAAAGCCGATCGTCATGCCGCTTTGCTGTCGCGCATCGGCGAGCCGACACCCACCGATGAGACTGCCTTTCTCGCTCAGCGCCACGCCATCGGCGACCGCGCCGAGAGTCTGCGCGGTCGCATCGCCGAATTGGACAACCGCGAGCGCGAGGATGACTACGCCTTTCGCAAGGGGCGGGAAACGCATGCGACGCTGAGCGAAGAAATCGATAGCCTCAAGCGCCGCAAAAGTAATATCGACGCCGCACAGATCCGCATTCGCGATGCCCTGTGCGCCGCGCTCGACATTCCCGAAGCCGATTTGTCCTTCGCAGGCGAACTGATCCAGGTACGCGACGACGAACGTGAGTGGGAAGGCGCGGCCGAGCGCCTGCTGCGCGGCTTCGGCCTCTCGTTGCTGGTACCCGACCACCATTACCCGGCCGTGGCTCAGTGGGTAGACCGCCAGCATCTGGGCGCGCGCCTGGTGTTCTTCCACGTGCGCCCGCGCAAGACTGCGCCACCAGCGGCATTGCATCCGCAATCGCTGGTACGCAAGCTGCTGCTCAAGGCCGATTCCGAGCATTACGAGTGGCTGGAACAGGAGTTACGCGCCCGCTTCGATCTGGCGTGCTGCAATGACCAAGAGCAGTTCCGCCGCGAGCTGCGTGCGGTGACCCGCAGTGGCCAGAGCAAGGACCCGTCCGGGCGCCATGAGAAAGACGACCGCTCGCGCATCGACGACCGCAGCCGTTATGTGCTGGGCTGGAGCAATGCCGACAAGCTGCGCACCCTGGTCAGCACGCGCGAGCAACTCGAACAGCAACTGGCCGAGCTTGCCGCCCGTATCACCGATGTGCAGCAGGCGCGCACCGAGTTGGCCGGGCGGCTGGAAGCGCTGGCGAAGCTGGAGGAATTCACTCAGTTTGCCGAGCTGGACTGGGCCACCCTGGCCCGAGCCATCGAAACACTGAAGGACGAACACGCGCGCCTTGCCGCCGCCTCGGATGCCTTGCAGGAACTATCCCGGCAATTGCGTAGCGCACAGGAGACGCTGGACGATACGGATGCGCGGCTGAACACCATGCGCGAAGAACGCGCTCGGGTCGCTCAGAAGCGCGAAGACGCCGAGGGCCTGCGCGAACAGACGGCCGCCGTCTGGCATGCGGCGCCCTTGCCTGCGCCCATGCTCGAACGCCTGAATGGGCTGCGCGGAGAAGCACTGGGCGAGCACCATCTCACAGTGGAGTCCTGCGACAACAGGGAACATGATTTGCGCCAATGGATAACTGCACGGATCAGCTCCGAGGAAAAACGCGCCTCGACCCTAGTCCAGCGCATCATCGCCAACATGAGCCGCTTCAAGGAGGAATTCAAACTCGAAGCCGCCGAGGCCGACGCCAGCCTCGCGGCCGCGCCGGAGTACCAGCGCCTGCTCGACGGGCTGTCGCGCGATGACCTGCCGCGTTTCGAAGCCCGCTTCAAGGAACTGCTCAACGTCAACACGATCAACGAGATCGCCAATTTCAACGCCCAGCTCAATCGTGAGCGTGAGACGATCAAGGAGCGTATCGAGCGCATCAACCAGTCACTGCACGCCATAGACTACAACCCGGGACGTTTCATTGTCCTGGTTTCGCAGCCCAGCCCCGATGCCGAAATCCGCGACTTTCAGCATGGCTTGCGTGCCTGTACCGAGGGCGCGGTCACCGGCTCGGAGGACGAGCAGTATTCCGAAGCCAAGTTCCTTCAGGTCAAGGCCATCATCGATCGCTTTCGCGGTCGCGAGGGGCTGTCGGAAGCCGACCGGCGCTGGACCACCAAGGTCACCGACGTGCGCAACTGGTTTCTGTTCTCGGCCAGCGAGCGCTGGCGCGAAGACAATACCGAGCATGAGCATTACTCGGACTCCGGCGGTAAGTCCGGCGGGCAGAAGGAAAAGCTCGCCTACACCGTGCTCGCCGCCAGCCTCGCCTACCAGTTCGGGCTTGAGTGGGGTGCGGTGCGTTCGCGCTCCTTCCGCTTTGTGGTGATCGACGAAGCCTTCGGGCGCGGCTCGGACGAATCGGCGCAATACGGGTTGCGCCTGTTCCAGAAGCTCAACCTGCAACTCTTGATCGTCACCCCCCTGCAGAAGATTCACATCATCGAACCCTTCGTCGCCAGCGTCGGTTTCGTGCATAACGAAGGCGGACGAGACTCGCGCCTGCGCTGCCTGAGCATCGAGGACTACCGGGCGCAGAAAAACGGTCCGCAAGTCGGCGCTGGCGAGACGGCGCTTTGACCTGGACCACGCCGGCCGACCTGCGCCACCAGGTGCTGCGCCTGTGGGAGCGGGGCGAGCTGCTGCGTGCCAGCGTGTCAGACGACATCGTCTGGCCGCTGCGCCTGAGCCTGAAGACGCCCACGGCCACCGAACTCGCCGATCAGTTCGAAGCCGTGCGTACCTGGGCCGCGGGCATGGCCCGGCCTGCCCACCTGCGCATCGAGCACAGCGAGCGACGGCATCGGGTGCACGGCACGCAGCGCCTACCCGCTACCGCCTGGGTGGATGGGCTGGACGAGGCCCTCGCCTTGGTCGGCAAGACGCGCGACGTGCAGCGTTTTCGCAGGCAATGGCAACAGACGGCCGAGGCGCTGCCTTTCGTGCTGCCCTGGCTGCGGCGGCGACCGCTGGCGGGTCTTGAGCTGGCCGACGATTGGCCGCGCCTTCTCGCCGTCGTGAAGTGGCTGATGGCACACCCGCGCCCCGCAACTTATCTGCGGCAGGTCGATGTACCGGGCGTCGATAGCAAGTTCATCGAAGCGCATCGGGGCGTCCTGACCGAACTAGTCGATCTGGCGCTGCCACCAGAGGCCATCGACACGAGCGCCACGGGAGTCGCTGCATTTGCGCGCCGCTACGGTTTTCGCGAAAAGCCAATGCGCGTACGCTTCCGTACGCTCGATGATCGTCTTCAGCCTTTGCCCTGCGCGCCGGCCAGCGCCGACATCACGCTCGATGCCGACAGCTTTGGCCGCCTGCACCTGCCGATCGAACGCGTCTTCATTATCGAAAACGAAACGAACTTTCTCGCATTCCCGCCGGTCACCGGCACGCTCGCCATCTTCGGCGCCGGCTATGGCTGGGAAGCACTGGCCAAGGCGCAGTGGCTGACCCGCTGCACGGTTCACTATTGGGGCGACATCGACACCCACGGCTTTGCCATTCTCGATCAGCTTCGCCAGCCCTTCCCCCATGCAGAGTCGTTCCTTATGGATCGCGCCACGCTGGAGGCCCATCGTGCGTTCTGGGATGTCGAAAATACGCCGACGCACTCAGAACTGACCCGGCTGACGCCCGATGAACAGGCGCTGTACGACGACTTGCGCAGCAACCGCATCCGTGAAGGTCTGCGGCTTGAGCAGGAGAGAATCCGCTTCAGCTGGCTGACGGGCCGTTTGCATGATCTCCTCACTCCTTCAAATTGACCAAATCGAACGATTCGACTAAATTGAACTAAAAACCTGCACTGGAGACCGTCATGCAAACCTACACCGCCAACGAAGCCAAAACCCGTTTTGGCGAGCTGCTCGACCGTGTGCAGCGCGAACCCGTTCAGGTCACGCGCCACAACCGGGTGGTCGGCGTCATGGTCAGCGCCGAGGATTACGACGCGATGCGGCGTTATTACGCCGAGAGGCTGATCAAGACCATGGACGATGCCGGAGCCGAGGCCGAACGTAACGGACTAACACCGGAGCTGCTCGACGCCCTGCTCGCAGATGAGAGCTGAATCGACTTCGTGTGTCGCCATTGACACCAACGTCTGGCTCAGCGCCTTTCTGAATCGCCGAGGTGTGCCGGCCGAGACCATCAATCGCTTCATGGAACGGCACCACCCGGCCTTTTCTGCGGCAAGCTTTGAGGAACTGCACTCGCGACTCTGGCAGCCCAAGTTCGATCGCGTGCTATCGCTAGAAACCCGTCGGTCGCTGCTCCATGATGTTGAGCGGGTCGCCTGTTGGGTAGAAATTCCAGCGCGTCTCATAAGCCAAACCTGGTGCCGGGATACCGACGACGACGAATTCATTCGCGTAGCGCTCGCGAGCGGTGCCGTCCGCCTCATCACCGGCGACGCCGATCTGCTCACGCTCGACCCCATCGATGACCTGCGCCTGCTGACCCCACGCGCCGCCCTCGACGAAATAGCCCAAGGAAAAGTGCCATGAAAAAACTCATCCTCGCTTCCGGTAATGCCGGCAAGCTGCGCGAATTCGGCCAACTGCTGGCGACGGTGGATTTCGAGGTCGTTCCCCAGTCGACACTCAATGTTCCGGAAGCCGAAGAACCCCACTGCACCTTTGTCGAGAACGCGTTGGCCAAAGCGCGTCATGCCGCTCGCCACACCGGCCTGCCGGCGCTGGCCGACGATTCGGGTCTGTGCGTCGCCACCCTGGGTGGGGCACCCGGCGTGTACTCGGCCCGCTATGCCGGCGAACCCAAATCAGATGCGCGCAACAACGAAAAGCTCATCGCGGCGCTTCAGGGTCTTGCCGACCGCCGCGCCCACTACGTCGCGGTGCTGGTGTTCGTCCGCCATGCCGATGACCCGCAGCCTGTGATTGCCGAAGGGGAATGGCATGGCGAAATCGTCGACACGCCGCGCGGCGAAGACGGATTTGGCTATGACCCGCACTTTTACGTAGCGCGCTTCGGCAAGACTGCCGCCGAACTGTCGCACAACGAGAAGAACGCCGTCTCGCATCGCGGTCAGGCGCTGGCACAACTGATCGAACGCCTTCGTCACGGGCTATGACGCGCATCATTCCCATTCGCGTGGCGGAAAGCGCCGTGTCACCAGCGCCGACTTGCGGTAATTCCGGGCTAAAGGCACCGCCGCCGCTGGCGCTCTATGTACATTGGCCGTGGTGCGTCAAGAAATGTCCCTATTGCGACTTCAACTCGCACGAATTTGCCAACGCAGGCGCGCCCGATGAGCACGCCTACCTCACCGCCCTGATCGCCGATCTTGAGGCCGCGTTGCCGGCGATCTGGAACCGCCCGGTGATGAGCATTTTTATCGGCGGCGGCACGCCCAGTCTGATGTCCGGTGACACCGTCGATGCCCTGCTCGCGGCGATCCGCATGCGCGTGCCCTTGCACCCCGATGCCGAGATCACCCTCGAAGCGAATCCCGGCACGGCCGAAGCTGAAAAATTCGCCGCCTTCCGCGCTGCCGGCGTCAATCGGCTGTCGCTGGGCATTCAGAGTTTTGCCGACGACAAGCTGCGCGCCTTGGGCCGCATCCACGACAGCCATGAGGCTCTGGCCGCCATCGATCTGGCACAGCGTCATTTCGACCGGGTGAATCTGGACCTCATGTACGCCCTGCCCGAACAATCTCTGGCGCAAGCACGCGACGACATTTGCCGCGCCATTGCTACCGGCGTCACGCACCTCTCGGCCTACCACCTGACGCTGGAACCCAACACCGCGTTCCATCACGCTCCGCCCCCCTTGCCTGACGACGATCTCGCCGCCGACATGCAGGAAATGGTAGAAGGGGAACTGGCGGGCGCGGGCTTCATGCATTACGAAACCTCAGCCTTCGCCAAGGGACGCGAGCAACGCTGCCTGCACAATCTCAACTACTGGACCTTTGGCGACTATCTGGGCATCGGCGCTGGTGCACACTCCAAACTCTCGAGCCATGAGCGCATCTGGCGCGAAGCGCGTCACCGGCATCCACGGGCCTATCTCGAGGCCACCCGCAACGGCCGCTGGCAATCGAGCGCCGCAGACATTTCCAGCGACGACCTGCCCGGCGAATTCATGATGAATGCCCTGCGCCTCACCGAGGGCGTGCCGGCCGCGCTGCTGACCGAACGTACCGGGCTGCCGCTCGCCACCATCACCAAGTCGGCGCTGGCGGCACGGCGAGACGGCCTGCTCGACACCGACGCCGGCCTGCTGCGGCCAACCGCGCAAGGGCGACGCTTTCTCAACCGGTTACTGCACTACTTTTTAGCCTAGCGGTCCGCAATGTGCGGTTGGAAGCCGGCAGACTTTGATGGGGTCACTTCCAATCCTCCAACCCGTATTTCTTGAGGATCACCTTCAATTCACCTGACTTGCGCAAGTCGTCGATACCGTCTGAAAGCAGCTGCGCGTAGTCTTTGGACTTCGGATTCTTCGGCGAGAACGCAATATAGGTATTTGCCGGCTTACTGAGGACACCCGCCGCCTTGACCTTGTCCTGCATCTTCATCTGATTCACGGTGTACCAGAATACGGCAGGGGCTTCGATGATGACATCCATGCGCTTGCCGACGAGCTTGTTGACGCTCATTTCCTGAGCGTTGTCGCCGTTGGCGAACTGGACCCGCTTGCTGTTCTTGGCGTTCTTCTTGATGTAGTCATTGAGCTCCTTGGTGCTATAGGCATAGCCGTTGATTACGCCTATGCTGACTTGCTCCAGGGAGCCCATGTCCTTGTACACCCAGTTGCTGCTGTTGAGCACAAAAGCGGCATCGGAGACCGCGCCGAGTTCGGCCTTGGGAAAGACGAAATCGGGCACATCATCAACCACCGCGCCGATCACGCCGCTAATCGCTCCAGAGCGCGCATCATCGATAGCACGCGCCCAGGGCTTGATCTGATAGTCGACGGTATGTCCGGCTTTGCCGAGTGTGAGCTTTGCGATTTCCACCATGTAGCCGGGATTCGCCCCTTTGGGATCACAATTGAACGGGCACCAGAAATCGCCGGCGATAACAACCTTGTCTGCGAATGCGCTGCCAGAGGCCGCAATACTTACTGCACCAAGTAAAGAGAAAATGATTCGACGCGTCATGACGTACTCCTTTCAGGTGGTTCGCAGTGGGCCAGGGCGGGTCAGCGCACTGGCGTACTCAGGTGCGCTGTGAGTCACCGCAGAGCATCAATAACCCTCATCGGGGCGCTCAGCCATTGCCTCATGCACACGGCGTACGATACGCCAAAACAGCCGGTGTCGGGTTCGCGAAAGAACTACACCACGGGACGCACGACACCATAGCCGACAAAAGGACATCCGAGACCGCCCGCACCGTCGTCTTCCTCCTTGCCGGTAAGCGCGATTTCAGCACGATCAACCCTCACGCCGCTTAACCCACTCGAAATTCAAAAGACCCTGAATTGAGAACTGCTGTTGGAGCATTTCGAGCCGCTTCGACCGCCAAACGCGGCCATGTATACTTATCCCTCTGTTATCGATGGTTACTTCAATGAGGCGGATATGAGAAGTCGAGCGCTGCGTTCCCTGCTGATTTGTCTGGCGATGATCTTTTCCTGTGGCCTGTTTGCTGCCGAAAAGCTCCATGTAACCTTTATCAATCCCGGCAAGTCGGACGAAGCGTACTGGATGATGGTGACCGCCTTCATGAAGGCAGCCGCGGAGGATCTCGGAATCACCCTGGAAGTTCTGTATGTCGAACGCAATCACTTTATGCAGTCGCAGATGGCCCGCGAGATTGCTGCACGTCCGAACAAGCCGGATTATGTGGTGCTGGTCAATGAAAAGCTGGTCGCGCCCGAAACCATCAAGCCGCTGGATGACGCGGGGATCAAGACCTTTTTGATCTTTAACGATCTCAGTGACGAACAGAAGCTTACGCACGGCATTCCCCGGAGCAAATACAAGCATTGGCTGGGCACCATGACACCCAACAATGTGGATGCGGGCTACAAGATCGCCAGATATCTCTTCGCTGAGGCCAAGAAGCGCGGCATGGAGGCACCCGAGCTATTGGCCATTTCAGGCAATCGGGTCACGCCGGCATCGACCGAGCGCAAGAGCGGTCTGGACCGGGCGCTCATGGAAACCGACCTGGAGGTCAAACTGACGCAGGAAATCTGGGGCGAGTTCGAGGAAATCAAGGCTTACGAAATGACCAAGCGCGGGCTTTTGCGCTATCCGAACCTGAAAATCATCTGGGCCGCGAACGACCCGATGGCCATGGGGGCCATGCGAGCCGCGCGAGAAGCCGGCAAGACGCCAGGCAAGGACATCTTGTTTGGCGGATTGAACTGGTCGACTGCGGCGCTGAAAGCCGTCAAGAGCAATGAAATGGTGGTGACGGTCGGCGGTCACTTCATGACGGGCGGCTGGAGTCTGGTGGCCATCTATGACCACGCCCACGGTATCGATTTTGCCGCCGACAATGGCACCGAAATCAAGCCGGAAGTGTTTGGTGCCATAGACGCAACGAATGTTGATTCGTATACGCGGGCCTTTGGCGAGGGCAACTGGTCCAAGCTGGACTTTTCACGCTTTTCCCGCAAGTACAACCCAAAAATCAGGAAATACGACTTCAGCCTGACCTCGGTGATGAACAGCCTCCGCCAGTGAGGCAGCGTCGCGCGATCAATTGCCTATAAGACTCCATTTGTTTTCAGTGCAATAAGTGCGCTGGTGCAGGACTTGGAAAAGCTGATGCGATCAGGGCAATCGCATCCCACTGCCGCCAGACCTAGCAAATCGTCCCTCTAAATGCGCTGAAACACGAGATCCCATACGCCATGCCCAAGGCGCAGCCCGCGCGTCTCGAACTTGGTTTGCGGCCGATAAGCGGGCCGCGGCGCAAAGCCGTCTGCACTGGCGCTGGTATTGCGCAGTAGCGAACATGCGCCGAGTACCTCGACCATTTGCTGCGCGTACTCTTCCCAGTCGGTAGCGCAATGAAGGTAGCCGCCAGGGGCAAGCCGCTTGGCCAGCTCGGTGACAAAAGGCAGTTGCAGCAAACGCCGTTTGTGGTGGCGTTTCTTCGGCCACGGATCAGGGAAAAAGACATGGATGCCACGCAGCGAATCCGCCGCGATCATGTCGCTCACCACCGCCACCGCATCATGCTGAATAACTCGCAGGTTAGTCAGGCCACGCTCGTCGATCTGCTTCAAAAGGCTGCCCACACCGGGGGTGTGCACCTCGATACCAATGAAGTCGCATGCAGATTGCGCAGCGGCGATATGCGCGGTCGTTTCCCCCATGCCACAACCGATCTCCATGATCACAGGCGCGCTACGACCAAACACCTCGGGGTAGTGCAGCAATGACTGCCCGTGCTCGATTCCCCAGCGCGGCAGCCCCTGCGCGACGGCACGCGCCTGGCCGGGCGACAGCCGACCCAGACGGCGAACAAAACTGCGGATATGCGGGCCGTGCCCGAAGTTCGTTGCGTCAGGGGTGTCACTCATGAGTAGCTTCGACAAAAATTGGAGGGCTGGCGATATCCAGTTCGCCCAAGGGTTCGGTAGCAGGTTGCGCTGCCATCACGGGCAATTCGCGCCGTTCTTCAGGCGATGCGACAGGCTGAACTACCGGTTCAGCTACGCCGGACTCGCCCGCGCCGGCCTCAGTTTCGCCCCTTCCTGTTTCGACACTTCCTGCGCCGACCAACGTGGCATCAACGGCCTCAACGGCATCCGTGGCAACGACGTCGGCTTCCGCAGCAGATGTCTCGGGCAGTGCCACACTTGCCTCGACAAGCTCGGATGGAGCAGGTTCTGCTTTCCCCGCGAGTTCGCGCGCTGTTTCCTCGAGCAGTGCCACAAAGTCATAGCGCGGGCCGGCTATTGCTTGCGCATAGCTGGCGCAGGCAGCCCGTTGCTCATCGGCACCCAGCGGGCGCAGCTCAGTGCGCAAACCAAGCAAACGAACCACGTCGCGCATTCGCGCCGCAGGGTTCGGTTCGGGCACGGAGTTGCCGAAATACCAACGCTCCAGATCCAGGCTCATGACCTCGATCGCCGGCCCCTGGCGGGCAAACCATGCCGCGTAGGCCTGCTCGGCGGCCAGGCTGAATTCCGGATCCAGCAAACACGTCCGACCCAGCAAACGCAAGCCGTGAGCCAAGCCAATCAGCCGCTGGCGCAATAAGATCGGTGGGTCGGAAAATGCGTAGCCTATGCGATCGGGGTTGGCCACGCGAGCCACAGGCGCGACAACTGGCGCGACAACTGGCGTCTCGACTGGTGTCTCTGCCGGTGCCTCGACCAAAGGAGGCACGCGCAGAGTTTCGGCGTCCTGACCCAAGGCCGGCGACCCGATGAGTACCGCGAGCATGACGCCGGATCGCAGCCCTATCCGCATGAACTTGGGGCCAGCGCGTTCAGGAACCAATCATCCCGCCAGTAGGCGAGCTGGGGGCGGCGGCATAGAGTTTCCTTGGCATGCGGCCTGCGCGATACGCCTCGCGCCCGGCCTCCACTGCCTTGCGCATGGCCCCGGCCATAAGCACGGGGTCTTTTGCCGCTGCAATGGCGGTATTCATCAGCACCCCGTCGCAGCCCAGCTCCATTGCAATGGCCGCATCAGAGGCCGTCCCGACACCGGCATCCACGAGCACCGGCACCTTGGCTTTTTCAATGATGAGCTTGAGGTTCCACGGGTTCAGGATGCCCATGCCGGAACCAATCAGAGAGGCCAGCGGCATCACCGCCACGCAGCCAATGTCTTCGAGCATCTGAGCCTGTATCGGGTCGTCGGAGCAATACACCATGACCTGAAAGCCATCCTTGACCAAGGTCTCGGCAGCTTTCAGCGTTTCCGGCATATTGGGAAACAGCGTGTCCTTGTCGCCGAGCACTTCGAGCTTGACCAACGAATGCCCATCCAGCAACTCACGCCCCAGGCGCAGGGTGCGCACCGCGTCGTCCGCCGAGTAGCAACCTGCGGTATTGGGTAACAAGGTGTAGCGATCCATGGGCAGCACATCGAGCAAGGACGGTTGCCCCGGCTCCTGGCCGATATTGGTACGGCGAATGGCGACAGTAATGATTTGCGCACCCGAGGCATCAACGGCACGCCGGGTTTCGTCAAAATCCTTGTACTTACCGGTACCTACCAGCAGTCGGGAGGAGTACGCCTTGCCGGCGATGGTCAGTGAATCAGTCATGGCACATGTTGGAAGGCACAAAACGGGGGATTCTACGATGTCGCGCCTATCCGCCCCCGACGGCCACTACGATCTCGATACGATCGCCGGCTTGCAATACCGTGCCGGCATGCTGACCCTTGGGAACGATCTCACCATTACGCTCTACCGCCAAACGCTTGCCGGCGAGCCCGCGCTGCTCGAGCAGTGCCGCGACCGTCAGGTGGGCCGGCAGCGTGAGCGTTTCCCCGTTAATGATCAGTTCCATGCGCGCTCGATGATGCTGCGTATCAGATGCAGCTTGCGGTGGAAAAAGTGATCGGCCCCGGCCACGACCACCACGGGCACCTCCAGCGGTTCGGCCCAAGCGAGGACATTTTCCAGACGCACAGTTTCATCACGGTCACCATGAATCACCAGCGTGTCGGCGGCGACGGCTTCGGTATCGTAGCTGCGCGCGCCTTCGACATACCCGGCCGCGGTGCCCACCAGCACCAGCCGCCGCGCCGGCCGGCCGGCCTCGGCAAGCACCTTGGCCATGCGCGTAGTGACAAAGGCACCGAAGGAAAACCCCGCCAAATACACCGGTAAGTCCTGCCCGAAGCGCTGTTGCGCCCAGGCAAGCACGGCCAGTTGATCGTCGGTCTCTTTGTCGCCATGCGTGTGCTCCCCCTCGCTGGCACCGACGCCGCGAAAACTCGGCCGCAGGGTAATGCAGCCCAGATCGCGAAAAGCCCGCGCCAGCGTGGTCACCACCTTGTTGTCTGGGGTGCCGCCGAACAAAGGGTGCGGATGGGCAATCAAAACCAGACCGGCGGCGGATTGGGGTGTCTCGGTCGGCTCGACGAAGACTTCGATCTTGCCGTCCGGGCCATCGAGCAGATGGCGTTCGTGGCGCGACATCAGACGCGCAACCTTTCCACCACGCGGCCACTGATCAGGTGTTCGTCAATGATCTCGTCAATGTCGTTCTTGTCGACGTAGGTATACCAGACCGCATCGGGATAAATCACCATCACGGGGCCCTCGGCGCAGCGATCAAGGCAACCCGCCATATTGACGCGCACACGCTCAGGAATCTTGTCCGCAAGCGCTTTGACCTTGTCTTTGGCATAGGCGCGCATGTCACTGGCACCGTGATCATTGCAGCAAGCATCACCGTTAGCGCGTTGATTGGTGCAGAAAAATACATGGTGCTTGAAGTGGCTCATTCACTTTCCTTTCGCGGAGCGGGGTATTTGACCGCATTCTTGACAATCTTGGCACGTGCCGCTTGCAGTGGATCGATATCCAGAACATCGGCCAACTCGGTCAGGTAGATCAACACATCGGCGATTTCGTCGGCCACCTCACCGCGCTTGGCGTCATCCAGCGCCGCGCACTCCTCGGGCGTCGCCCACTGAAAGTGCTCGACCAGCTCGGCGGCTTCGACAATCAGCGCCATCGAGAGGTTTTTGGGGTTGTGATAGGCGTGCCAGCCACGGGCGGCGCAAAACTGACGCAGCTCATCACGCAGCGCGCTTAGCGAGTTGGGCAAATCGTCAGGCGGGTCGATCATCGCTCTTTCCGGGCCGCCATCAGCCAGCTCAACGCCACAAAGGGCCAGATCACCGCCGACAGCCGAGACAAACCATCAAAATTCAGCCACTGCGCCGCTGGAAACGCAGGCAACTCGGGGAGAAGATATGGGTTGTCCGGGATCAGATTATTCACGCCGGTGGCCAGCAAAATAGCGCTCGCGGCAATGGCATTGCGCAAGCCACCATGAAAACCGGCACAAACGAGCAGCAAAGTGATGCCCACCGCCATCCCACGCAGTGCGCCCGGGGAGGCCCAGGCCAGCAAATCACTAGGTCCATCGAGCAGCATCACGCCCACGGTCTTGATCAGCATGCCGATGACGAGCACTGCGACGGCCAAGGTGCGTCGATACCGGCGCAGCAACGAGGCCGCCACCAACCCGGCGGCAAGTGTGCCGGCAGCCACGGCAAGCGATTCGAAAATCACGAAACGCTCGACAGAAAACGCTCCCGGGGCCTCGATTCCCAGCATCTGACGCATGCCGCCAAAGCCAAACAATGGTGTGCGCGGGCTCCACTGCGCCAGACACCAAAGGCCTAGCACGGCGATCCCCGCCTCCTGCGCGCGGCCTTCGTCGCGAACGCGCTGCCAGCGTCGCAGGAGAATACCGCCGGAACCAACTAGATAGCCCCAGCGCAGGGCAAACAGGCTACCCACCAGCGCACCGAAACTGTTGGCCACCAGATCAAGATTCGAGGGCACACGACTGGGCAGGTAGTTTTGTAGAAACTCAAGCGTCAGGCTAAGCGTTGCCATCATCGTCACGCTCAGAATCGCCGCCGGCAGGGGCCGGAACCATGCGCGCAGCGTCAGCGTCAGCAGGCCCGCCAAGGGCACGTAGGCAAGTATGTTAGTGGCCACATCAATCGGCGTGACAACGCGTGGCCAGGGCGCAAACAAAAATTCTAGCGGTGCCGCACCGGTAAATCGCCAGCCAACAAAGGGTACCAAGCTGACGCAAATGGTCAGTAGCAAGCCGATCAGCGTCAGGCGGTAACTCAGGCGCATCGCGAACTGCCATCTGCCGAACTGTTGGCAGCCACAGAACAAGGTACAAAACTAGGGCAGTGCAGGGCCATGACGATGATTATACCGAGCCAATTACGACCAGCTTTCCGCCCTCAAGCGTCAGATCGATCTCCGTGAACATTCTTGTTATTGGCCACATTTCGCTGTTTCGGTAGATCATCCGCCAGAGGGGCCTTGACCGGCCAGACGCTGGCCTCCGGGACGCTGACGGGGCGACATTGCAAACCTCAGCCATCATGCGCCAAACGTACATTCGCCAACGTGATGAATCGGACAAGCTGCCCGGAAACGGCATCCCGTTGCATAATCGACGCATCAAGTACCCGTAGTATCGTGAAAAGCATGCGCCAAGGATCCTCTGATGAACACCCGGACACGCTAGCGGACTCTGCGCGCGTATTGGTTGCGGAGGACGACGACGCGATCCGAAAAAACCTGGTCCGCCTGCTCAAAATCGAGGGCTACGAAGTATTCGTTGCTGAAAACGGTGCCGAGGCCATCAATCTCGCGCGCGAGCACCTGCCCGACATCGTGCTTTCTGATGTGATGATGCCGGTCATGGACGGCCATGGTCTGCTCGCTGCCTTGCGCGCCGACCCGATCACCAATGCCATACCGCTCATCTTTCTGACGGCGAAAGGTGACCACTCGGATGTGCGTGAGGGCATGAACATGGGTGCCGACGATTACGTCACCAAGCCCTTTCAACGCGAGGAACTACTCAACACACTGCGCGCCCGCCTGGAACGGATACGCCTGCAAAAGGCCTCATACCAGCGATTGCAGAGCGAGGCCAAGCGCCTGCTCCACTACGATTCACTGACTTGTCTGCCCAACCGGGCCTGGCTGACCGCGCGCATCGAGATGGCCATGTCGCACTGCCGGCGCAACCAATCCACCATGGCACTGATTCTGATCGGACTTGACGGCTTCGGCCGCGTCAACGACGCCATGGGCCGCGACACCGGCGACCGCCTGTTGCGTGAAGCTGCGGCACGCTTGCAGGCAATGGTGGACGGCGCGCCTTTGGCCGGTTCCTTTGATAATGTGGCACGCCTCTCTGGCGATGAGTTCGGCGTACTGATTGAAGGTTTTGGCGGACTGGGCTATCTTGAGCCCTACAGTGTCGCCCTCATACGCGAAGTATCACGACCAATGCTGGCTAATGAGCGCGACGTATTTGTCTCGGCCTGCGCCGGTATTGCCATCTGGGACGGCAGCAGCACAGCGGATGCCGCGAGTTTCGCCCAGCAAGCCGAGGCCGCCCTGCATCAGGCCAAGGGCAACGGGCCTGGCAGCCGGGTGTTCTATTCTGCCGAGATCAGCAAGGCGGTTTCGCGCCGCATCGTGCTGGAACACGCCTTGCATCAGGCGCTCGCAACCCATCAGTTAAGTCTGCACTACCAACCGCAGATCGATATCGCCACCGGCAAGATTGCCGGCTGCGAAGCCCTCATGCGGTGGCAGCATCCCGAGCTGGGTTTTGTCTCGCCGGCCGAGTTCATTCCTGTCGCCGAAGAAAGCGGGCTCATAGTCAGCATGGGTACCTGGGCACTGAACACTGCCTGCGTGCAGGGTAAGCAGTGGCAAGACGCCGGCTTGCACGTGCGCGTCGCGGTCAACCTCTCAGCCAAGCAGGTGGCGCAGGATGGAATCCTCGCCGAAGTCAGCCAAGCATTGAAAAACTCGGGGCTGCCGCCGGACTTGCTGGAACTCGAAATTACCGAGAGCATTGCCATGCAGGATGTGGAGATGGTGATCATAACCCTCGCTGCGCTCAAGTCCTTGGGCATTGCCCTGGCCATGGATGACTTCGGTACCGGCTACTCATCGCTTTCCTACCTCAAGCGCTTGCCGCTGGATGTGCTCAAGGTCGACCAATCATTTGTGCGCAACGTAACCACTGATCCGGGCGATGCAGCGATAACCCGCGCGGTGGTCGCCATGGCGCATAGCTTCGGCATGTCGGTCATCGCCGAAGGGGTGGAAACCCAGGCGCACTATGACTATCTGGCCGCGCTCGGCTGTGAAGTTGCTCAGGGTTATCTGTTCAGCAAGCCGCTACCCGCGGAGCAAGCGACCGAGTTTTTCCGGCAGCGTCTCCGCCCATGACCACCCACCCCACCGCTCAACCGGTGACTTCCGCGGTGACCAACCCCTCCGTATTCTCCCCGGACATCACAACACTGGTACTCGAGACCATCGAGGAACTGGTCGTGCTGATTGATCGCCACGGCCACCGCATCTATGCCAGCCCATCCTATCAGCGAGTGCTCGGCGATTCCGCCGCCGCTGGCAGTGACTCGCTCGCCAGCGTGCATCCGGACGATCGCGAGCGTATTCGCGAGCTTCTGGCAGAGGTGTTCCGCACCGGTCAGGGGCAACGCACCGAGTACCGCTATGTGGCGGCCGACGGCAGACGGCGCATTGTCGAGTCGCAATCCACGCCGGTGCGTTCCACGGATAACTCGATCAGCCATGTACTAGTCGTCTCGCGTGATGTCACCGAGACACGCGAGCGAGCAAGCAAGGCCCGCGCCTTCGACCGTGAGCGCGAAGTCAGCGAACTGAAAAGCCGCTTCATCACCATGACTTCGCATGAGTTTCGTACGCCTCTGGCAACCATTCTCTCCTCCATTGAACTGATCGAGCACTACTCCGACAGACTCGTTGAAGGGGAGCGGCAAGAGTTGATCGATGCCATCCGAAATTCGGTTCAACGGGCGACGACGATGCTCGATGACATCTTGCTTATTGGCAAAGCCGATGCCGGACGAGTGGAGTTTCACCCCGAGCCCGGCGACCTCGGGGGGTTCTGCACGCGATTGCTCGATGAGTTGCGCCCCTTGCTGCCAGCCGGCGTGGCTCTGGAGAGCCGGATCGAACTGAGCGACACCATCTGCTTCGACCGCAAACTCATGCGCCTTACCCTAAGCAACCTGATCTCGAATGCCATCAAATACTCGGTCGTCCCAGCCGTGGTCACTCTCGAAGCAAAGCGCTGCGGAACGCAGGCGCAGCTGGTCGTGCGCGATGCTGGCATCGGCATTCCCGAGGAAGAAATGCCACGACTCTTCAGCAGCTTTCACCGGGGTGCCAATGTCGGCAACCGCCCAGGCACCGGGCTCGGTCTGACCATCGTTAAGCGCGCAGTTGATCTGCAAGGCGGCACCATCACGGTAGACAGCCAAGTAGGTATCGGTAGTGTCTTTACCGTCAGCGTGCCGGAAGCCTTTCCTGTGGCCCAAAAAAGCAGTAGCATTTTCTGACCGGGAAGGAAGCAACCTCTTGGCGGGCGAAGCGACTACGTGATTTGCTGAATCTATGCTGCAAGGGTGCAAACGATTGCCTGATTTTTGACCACAATGAGGTGTCTTACATTGACTACCAACCGCCCAAGCGTAAGGCTGCTAGGCGCAATTTTCCGTTTGTGCTTAGCCGCATTCTCGACAGTAGGCGCTTGGGTCGCGCAGGCTCAGGATAAAACGCTGCCTATCGGTGCAACCCAGTGGCCTCCGTTCGAGTTTTCTGATCCGCGGGGCAAGGCGGTGGGCACGGATACCGAAATTATTGAACAGGTGCTCAAGCGCCTGGGCTATACGCCACAGATGATTCTTCAGCCTTGGAATCGCGTAGAGACAACCGCCGCCAGAGGCGACTTCGCGGCGATATATAGCGTCATCAGAACTCCTGAACGCGAGCAGCTGTTCTTCTATTCCGACGCTATCAACTCCTCCGCATCCGTCTTTTTCAAGCGCAAGGCAGACTCAGTTTCATGGAAGTCATTTGATGATCTGAAAAACCAGAGAATTGCGATTGCCGGAGGCTATGCCTACCCCATCGTTTTTGGCAACGCGGTGAAACGCAAGACCTTTGCGTCGGTCAAGGAAACCTTCGACGCCAACGCCGACCTGTCAAACCTGCGCGCACTGAAAGCCGGTCTGGTTGACCTGGTTTTGTGTGAGGTGAACGTATGCAGCTATCTCATCAAGCAATACCGCAACGAACTGGATGCGCTGCACGCAATTCCGACTGTGGTGGGTGATGCCATGGACTTGCATGTGGCCTTTCCAAAGGCTTGGCCCGGCTCCGAACAGTTGGTCAGACAATTCAATGCCGAACTGGCAAAGTTCATTGCCGATGGCTCACGCGCCAAGATTTTCAAGGCCTATGGCATTGGTACCACAGGCAAGTAGGCCAGCCGCTTTGGCCAGTAAGAACACCGGGCTACGACTGGCTGACCGAAAGAACCATCGGTAGGTTGATCGTAAATTCGGTGCCGACACCAATCTGCGAGATCACACTGAGGCGCCCGCCCAAGACGTCCGTGACAATATTGTTGGCGACATAAAGCCCCAGACCTGACTCCCCCTTGCCCAGGCGAGTCGTAAAAAACGGATCAAAGACCTTCGAGAGGTTTTCGGAAGGAATGCCCACGCCGTCATCCCGAACGCAAATAGTCACGTTGTTACCGTCGCGTTCAGCATGTATCTTGATCACGCCGCCCGGTCGGCCTGAAAAGCCGTGAATGAAGGCATTGCTGACAAGACTGGAAATCACTTGACCAAGCAGATCGGGATCGCTATCGATCTCCAGACACTCGCTCACGTCATGCTCAACCCGACAGTTTGCGGCGCTCAGTAAATCCCCCATAGAGTCAAGCACATGACCGATCAATTGATCGACATCAAAATGGCCTTTATGTGCGGTACCTTTGTTCATGGCAATCTGCTTGAAGCGGGAGACGAGCGACGCACTGCGCGTCAGGCTGTTCATCGTGATCCCCATCCCGCTCTCTGCGTCGGCAAGGAACGACTCCAGGCTGCTGCGTTTCAGCCCCTTATCGGCCATTTCAGCCTTCAAGTCTTTCACGTGATCGAGCAGCGAAGACGCTGCCATCAGTCCGTTACCTATAGGTGTGTTAAGTTCGTGGGCAATTCCCGCCACCAGTCGCCCGAGGGCGGCGAGTTTGCCTGCCTTGACCAGCTCTTCTTGGGTTGTGACCAGTTTGTCGAGCACCGCCCGGGTCTCGCTGGTCGCTGCGACAGCTGTTGCCTCGGCCGCTGTGCGCATTTCAATCACCAACTTGAGCTTGGCCATTGTCTGGTTGAAACCATCGGTCAACTCGTCGAGTTCGGTCAAGTGGATGGGCGGCAGTGCGGTCATTTCCTCGCTCTGCTGATGTGCCAGGGCGAATTGTGCGTCGCGCAACCGGGCCAGCGGGCGAAACACCAAACGCAAGCCCAAGGTCAGAAAAATCAATAGCACCAGATTGACCAGCAATATCTGCAGCACCAGGTTACGCAGATTGGAACGCAGGGCCTGATCAATCGGGTCACGTGAAAAAAGGACCACAACATGGCCATCCGGTTTTGGGGCCTCTGCGCCTGAGGCACTAATCTCGCTGACACCGCGATAGATCGGGGTGCTCAGTCGCTCGCCTGTGGCACCTGCCTGATCAAGCGTCTTGATGAGCTTGCCGTCGCTGCTTTTGATGAGGCCGACGAGTGTGTAGGACCGAGAGTCCTCAACAAAAATTGCGCGCACCTCGGGCGGACTTATTTCGGAGGCAACAATTTGCTCCATGATCGCGATGTCCAAATTCCACAGAGCGCCAGGCATGTTAACGGCAAGCCGATTCGCAACTCCCAGCTTCACACTGGTGAACTGACTCTCCAGATCATTGGATAACTGTTGGCGTGAATAGATGCCGAAACCACCCAAAGTCAGTGTGGTGACAGCAACAAAGAAGAGCGTCAACCGGAGGCGGATCGACTGCGTCAGCTTACGCATGGGGACAGATCACTTCAATTGGCTCAGTAGGGCGTTTAGCGAAAACGGGTAGGTTTTCATGCCAGGCTTGCTTACTTTGGAAAACTGAGTGAAGTCGATCTTTTCGATTTTTTCTAACGACCTGTCGCCCAGTGATTTCTCAAACTTATCAACGTTATCCTTACTGATGACGCTCATCTGAGATTTCATGATGGTACCGCCAACACCCTTGGCCGCAAAGTCCAGCCCTTTCGTATAGTCGTTGATCAGCACCATGACCCAGGCACCTTCCATGAAGTGGCCACCGATCGTTGCCGCGATGGTGCCCGACTTTACGGCAGCAAGATTTTCTGGATTCCAATCGATGCCGCCAACAAAGACGTCTTTACCCGGCGTCTTGCCCAGTTTCGACGCCAACGCATCCAGTGCACCCATCGCCATTTTGTCGTTGGCGTTCCAGATCGCGGTTGTCTTGGGGTAGGCAGGAAGCGCCGCGCCCAGAGTAACCTTGGCTTTCTCGGTGTCCCAGTCCGCAGGCAAGGGGCGCTCGCGATTCAAGATCACTTCGCTCACATGTCCGCGGGTGTAGCGTATCAAGCCCTTGTTGCGCTCTATCGCCGAGGTATCGGAAATAGTGCCCCCCAGGGCCAGCATCTCCACCTTGCCCTCGCGGCCGGTTTGCCGGCCTTTTTTGGCCGTCTTAACGAGCAAGGCGGCCAAGTCGAAACCGGCCGCTTCATCATCAGGGGTCATTTGCCCAATCCAGTTGGGATACTTCTCGCGGGGCGTACCCATCCCATCCGCTTCTTCATCGGACAACCCGGAATTGAACAGGAAGACTTTCACGCCCTGGGCTTCCGCTTGCTTGATGATGCCGGGGGCCGTCGCCTTCATATTTTGCATCACGATGAAGTCGGGCTTTTCTTTGCTGCTGAGGACTTCGTCAGCCTGCCGGTAAATCTCGGCGGCCGAGCGGCCCGCGTAGTACACCTTGAGCTCGATGCCGAAATCGTTTGCGGCGGCCTGCATGAAATTAGTGCAGGTACGCCACCACACCTCCTCCGGTGCAGGCGTGGTCGGGTTCAGGAAAACCACCCTGACCGGCTTTGTCTTTCCAGACGTCGTGGTCCCGTCAGGTGACGCTGCAACCGCGCGGGAAAACACCATCGCGACACAGACACCCACTACGAAAAGCGCTCGCTGAACAGACATTGGCATAACCTCCGGGAATCTTTTTCCTGCATCTATTTGAGCGATATCATATCCCTGATTGCTATCTGTGGGCGCTTGGCATGTGCTGCGGTGACGCTGTGACGCTGGCCATGATTCATCGAGCTCAAGGTGAGTTATCCGGACTACAGTGCACGAAGAGTGACTATCCAGACCACAACAAGGCAATACGCATGAATGGCTGTTTGACTAAAGGATGCAGAGCACTCGTGCTGGCTTGTCTGCTGGCCGGAGGCTCGACCGCTCTGGCCGAGCCCAAGACCGTGCGCTTGACCTCGCTGGAATGGCCACCCTATGCCGGCGCGGAATTACCTGATCAAGGAGCCTCTGTGGTGGTGGTGCACGAAGCGTTCAAAGCCATGGGCTACGGAGTGCAAGTTGATTTCTTCCCTTGGTCAACGGCCATCAGCAAGGTGACGACGGATATCGAATACAGCGGATACTTTCCAGAGTATCTGTCCAAGGAGGTGAGTAGCAATTTTCATTGCGCCGGGTCGATCGGCAACAGCCCCTTGGCTTTTGCTCAGCGACGCGACAAACCCATCGCGTGGAAGTCTCTTGACGATCTGTCCACTGTCCCGATCGGGGTGGTGCAAGACTATGTCAATACCGAGGCATTTGACGCGCGCGTGGCGCAGAATCGCCTTAAGGCCGAGATCTCGCCGACAGACACCAGCAGCTTATTGAAGCTGGAGCTCAACCGGATCGACCTCGCAGTCATCGACAGCAATGTGTTCGACTATTTGCGCCAGTCCGTTCCCCAGCTCAAGCGCGCGCAAGGCTCACTTGAGCTGAACCCAAAGATACTCGAAATGAAAAAGCTCTTTGTCTGCTTCAAGAGAACGCCCGAGGGACTGCGCTGGAGCAAGCTATTGTCAGAGGGGCTGCGCAAGATTGATGTCGAGGCATTGAGCAAGGCGCAGTTGCAACGCGGTCTTGCAACGGTAGGGAATACCAAATAGGGGCGGCCAACTTCCCGCCGCTTTACGACTCCAGCCCCAGTCGCTGAGCAATCACAGTGCACAGCACGGGCAGACTGAACGGTTTGGTGATGTATTCGTTGGCCCCGAGTTTGAAGCCGGTGGTGGCATTCTCGGGCACTGCACTGGCCGTGAGAAAAATGAAGGGCACCGCAGCCGTGGCGGGCTCGGCACGTAACCTGGTGAGCACGCCAAACCCGTCCATGCCCGGCATCATGAGATCGCAAAGCACCAAATCAGGCGGCGAGCGCAACGCCTCAGCAATGCCCTTGGCACCATCGGCGGCGCCCACGGCCAGGTAGCCCTCAAGCTCGAGAAAGCGGCACACGTTGTCACGAATCGCTGCTTCGTCATCAATGACCAGAACTTTCTTTTGGCAATTGCGCACCGCTGTTCCTCCTGTCACGCTCCAGTTTTTCTACGGTATGAAATTCGCGAACATGGCGACCATGGCGAACATGGCGACCACCGCGACCAGCACAGCCAATGCCGCGAGCCTGCGCGCGCCGGTAACCTGGGCTTCCAGACGAACAAGTTCGGAAGTCGGCGCTGGTGACACGGCGCTATTGGACAATGCCTGGTGGATCAGGCGTGGCAGAACCGGCACCAGTCGCGTCCATTGCACCGATTCGCGCTCCATGGCCGCCGTCAGTGCACGCCAGCCAACCTGCTCGGTCATCCAGTTCTCCAGAAACGGCTTGCCCGTCTTCCAGAGATCGAGTTCAGGATCGAGTTGCCGGCCCAAGCCTTCGATATTGAGCAGGGTTTTTTGCAGCAGCACCAGTTGCGGCTGAATATTTACATTGAACCGACGCGAGGTCTGAAACAAGCGCAGCAAGACGCGACCGAACGAAATCTGCGCCAGCGGGCGATCGAAAATTGGTTCGCAGCAGGCACGAATCGCGGCCTCGAATTCATCAATGCGGGTGTCGGCCGGTGCCCAGCCCGACTCGACGTGCGCCTCGGCCACGCGCTTGTAGTCGCGGCGAAAGAAAGCCAGAAAATTCTGCGCCAAATAGTTCTTATCGACATCGGTAAGTGTGCCGACAATGCCGAAATCGAGTGCGATGTAAGCGCCTTTGGTCGGGCCTTCGGTGCTGACAAAAATATTGCCGGGATGCATGTCGGCATGGAAGAACCCATCACGAAACACCTGGGTGAAAAAGATCTCGACACCCGCGCTGGCCAGGCGGGAGATATCCACGCCCTTTGCACGCAACTCATCGACGCGCGATATCGGCGTCCCGTGCATGCGCTCCATGACCATGACGCTCTGCCGGCACCAGTCCCAATGCACTTCCGGTACCAGCAGTTGCTCCGACTTGGTGAAGTTGCGCCGCAGTTGCGAGCAGTTGGCCGCCTCACGCATCAGGTCCAGTTCATCGTGCAGGTACTTGTCGAACTCGGCAACCACCTGCCGCACCTTCAGCCGCCGGCCGTCTTCCGACACTTTTTCCAGCAAACCGGCGAGCACCTTGAGCAAGGCGATATCGTGATCGATTACCGGCGCAATCCCCGGCCGCAGTATCTTGACCGCGACCTCGCGCCCGTCGTGCAGGGTCGCGAAGTGCACCTGAGCCACCGACGCCGAGGCAATCGGCACTTCATCAAAACTGCCAAAGACGCTGGCCAGTGGTTTCCCATAGGCTTTTTCCATCTCTGCCAGCGCCACGACCCACGGGAACGGCGCTACCTGATCCTGCAATTTCGCCAGTTCGTCGGCAATGTCTTGCGCTAGCAAATCGCGGCGAGTGGAAAGTACCTGCCCGAATTTGACGAAAATCGGCCCGAGCGCCTCCAGCGTCAGGCGCAGGCGCTCGCCACGCGGCCCGCTCAACGACTCGGCCCCGCGCCAAAAAAATAGCGGCTGCACCCAGGTGAGAAGGCGCGCCCAGCCGCCCTGGGTCATGGCGTGTTCCAGCAACAGGCGATCTAACCCGTAACGCAGCGTGACGCGGGCAATCTTGAACAGACGGACTATTTTCACGGAGCGGACTCGAAAGTGGCGGCTAGCCGGCTCAGTATAATCGTCGGAACCTCCTGCCCGCGCCCAGCGCGCGACTAACGCGAATATCTACTCATGAGCAAGCCTGCCAATAAACCCGCCAAACGCTCCGTTCCCCCGCGCGCCAGCCATCACGGTAGCACGCTGCTGGGCCTTTTCATGGGTCTGGCTCTCGGGCTATTGATCGCGCTGGGCGTCGCCTGGTACCTTCGCCAAGCGCCGCTGCCTTTTGAAAACAAGTACCAACCGCCTCCCGCCAGTTCCCCCGCCCCGGTCGCTGGCAGCGAGCCCAAGGCACTGCCCCTGCCGGGCAAGCCGACGGACGCAGAGGCAAAACCGCGCTTCGACTTCTACGGCATTCTTGAAGGCAAGCAACCCGGCACCACCGCCCCCGAGGGCAAACCCGTCGACCCCGCACCCCTGCCTGGCGTGGTGAAAGCACCGGCTCCGGCACCCGCTGCTGCTGCCAGCGAAATGGTTGCGACGGATTCTGTGCTCTACCTGCAGGTGGGTGCGTTTCAAAAATCGGCAGATGCCGACAACACGCGCGCCAAACTATCGCTGATGGGCTTTGATGCGGAGATTCAAGCCGCCGAGATCCCCGACAAAGGTACGATGTACCGTGTACGCACCGGACCCTATGCGACCGCAGCAGAAATGAACAAGGCGCGTACCGCGCTGTCTCAGAACGGCATTCAGGCGGCACTGGTCAAGATTCAGTAACCGGCGCATTTCCACTTAAACGCGCTCGATCCCGCGCGGGTCGAGCGGGTCAGTCGCCCCGCAGCAACCCCACGGCGAGCCACCCTGCGCCGGCCAAGGCGACGGCGAACGCCACGATCGAAATGCTGCCGGCTTGCGCACTTGGGCCCATGGCCAGTGCACCCGTCACTGCGGCTGCCCCTGACAGCAAGGCCACCGCTATCCGGTTGCCGGCACGCGCGAGTCGCAGCAGTTGCTCATCGCGCCCCTCATCACTGAGTTGCAGACGGGCCTCGCCTCGCTCCAGGCGCCCGAGCAGGCGCTCCGCGACAAAAGGCAGGTCACGACCCAGGTCAATCAAGCGCGAGGCCTCGGTCAATGCCACCTGCCGCAGACGGGTCGCACTGTAACGCTCCGCCATCAACGACTTGATATACGGGCGCGCGGATTCAATCGGGTTGATGCCTTCGGCAATCTGTTTGGCCAGCCCCTCGGTCGTGGCCATGGCCTTGAACAACATCAAAAAGTCGCCGGGCACGCGTACGCTCAAGCGGCTTGAGGCGGCGACCAGATCGCGAAACAGGACCGACAGTTGGATTTCATGCATCTCGCGGTCCAGCACATGGGTTTCCAGCAAATCAAAAACGGTCGCCTCGAGGCTGGCGAAATCAACATGTGCCGCTGGCCGACAAATACGGTACCACTCGCGCGCCACGCCCTCGACGTCCCCATTGGTCAGTGCAAAAATAATATCGACCAGCTGATCGCGCCGCTGACGCGAGATGCGCCCAACCATGCCAAAGTCGATCAGGCCAAGCTTGCCATCCGCTTCCAGAAATACGTTTCCCGGATGCAGGTCACCGTGAAAAAGCCCGTCACGAAACACCATCTGGTACGCCGCATCCAGATAGATCAGCGCCGTCTTTCGCCGCGTCTCGGCGTCATCGATTGCCGTTAGCTTGGAGCCAACAATCCGCTCCATGGTGAGCACACAGGCCGTCGAGAGGGCCGGAAACGGTTTCGGGATGTGCACATGCGGATTGGCCGAGAAGTTTTTGCCAAAGCGATTCAGCGCCTGTAATTCGTTGCCGAAATCGGTTTCCCGCAGCAGGTTGGCTTCCAGCTCGGCAATCATGGCACCCGGATCGAGGGCATCGGCCTCAGGAAAAATTTCCAGCGCCTGTGCCACCAGAAAGCGCAGCAGCGAGAGATCGGCCTCGAACAGCGCGCGCAGGCCGGGTCGCTGCACCTTGACCACCACCTCCTGCCCCTCTTGCGTGAGTGCGCCGTGCACCTGCCCGATTGATGCCGAGGCGATGGGCTGCTCATCAAAGCGGGCGAAGATAACCTCCGGTGCCGCCCCCAGATTGTCAATAACCAAGCGGCGTATGGTCGCGCTATCAATTGGTGACACACGATCCTGCAAGGACTCCATGCGCGCACCGTACTTCGCCGGCAGAAGGTCGGGGCGACTGGAAAGCACCTGCCCAAACTTGATGAAGGTGGGCCCCAGTTCCTCGATCATATTGACCAAGCGGGCACCGACATCCACTCCTCGTCCCTCAACCGCATCCTCGCCGGACAGGACTTCGTCGCGCAGCGCCGCCTTTTGCTCGCGACTCACCTGATGCGCTTCGAGCAACTGGGCAAAACCATGGCGGCCGACAATCACGGCGATCTGGCGCGCGCGGTTGGCATCCTTGACAGCGCCAAGCAGCGAACGAGTACCGGAGTAGATATTGCGGATCAGTGACATGGTGAGGTGGTTGAGGAAGACACGATGCCTACGATGCTACTGGATGTCACCCCGGGCTAACGCTCTACCGCACTCCGTCGCACGCGCTGGGGCAGTCAGCAAGTCGTCCAGCGCGACATCTGGCGCCATGATGCGAAAGCGCCCGGCCATTTTTTCGCGGCGAGCCAGAATGAGCAGCGCCTTGTCGGCGGTGATCAGCGCTTCGGCCTGGCCGTCGCGCGCGACTTCAAGAAACTTCTGATCGTCCCGGTCTTTGCAGCGGGGCAAGGGATAGGCGATCTTGTCGGGCGGCGCGATCAGCCGCGCGCGTTGGGCATAGGCGGTATAGGCCACGGCCTGCGCCGAGTCGCTCAGCGCAAATACCGGATAAGCGAGCACGCGCCGCCACTCATCCAGACACGCTTCGCTGGAAAGCGCCAACCAGCGGCCAGCCTCGATCTCGCAGCGCAAGGGCGCGATACGACTATCGGCAAAGACATAAAGAGACACCAGAACATTGGTGTCGAGCACAACGCGCTGCGGCTCGGTAGTCATCAGCAGCGCGCCTTAGCCGTGCGCAAGCGCCACGCAACAAACCACCTCCCCGGTCGGGTTGCCGCGCCAGTTGCGGATCACCGGAGCATCAAACGCGCTCAGCGCGGGTGGCAGGGGCGTGTTGAGCCACCCGAGTTGGCGCAACACCGCGATCACCACCGCATTCAGTGCCCGCAAGTTGCCATCGGAAAGTTTCACTGCTATGGCTACCCCACGCGACACCGAGGCGATCAGTTGCAAGCCATCGGCACCGCTTTTGGCCACCCAATCGCCAGCACCGTAATTGGCCAGGTGCAGGTCAAAGCGGTCGCTGCCGGAAATCAGTCGCGGTTCGCTACGCATGGCATCGCGCAGTACCGCACTGCCAGCGTCGCCGCGTGCCAGTCGGGCGAAAGAAAATGCCAGGCGCTCCAGAGGCAGTGCGTAAATCGGGGCACTGCAGCCGTCCACAGCGCGCGGCAAGCCGTCGACGTCGATCTGGGCGAAGTCGCTCAAGGCCTTGCGCACGCCCGCCTGCAACGCATGATCGGGCTCGAGATAGTCAGGCAAGGACCAGCCGTGCAGCCGGCAGGAGGCGAGAAATCCCGCGTGCTTGCCTGAGCAATTGTTGTGAATTGCGGTCCAGGGACTGCCCGGGGGTGCCGGTTCGCACAAGGTACTGGCGGCCATCGGCGTGTGGGCACCGCAACCAAGATCTTCGATACGATTGCCGGCACTGGCCAGCATGCCAACCACGGTGTCGACGTGCGGGGCTTCGGCACAGTGGCTAGCGCACAGCAAGGCAGTTTCTCGCACGCCCCAAGCGTAGCGCGCAAGCCCCCCGGCATGAACAAACGGCAGCGCCTGAAACGGCTTGATGGTCGAGCGCGCGAAGGTACGAGCCGAAGGCTCGCCGGCGGCGGCGAGCAAATGGCCGTCAGCGTCGACCACCGCGACCGAGCCCCAATGCATGTTCTCAGGGTGCCCTCCCCGCGTGGTGTAGGCCAGGGTAACGTGCGCCGGTAGTGGCTGAGTCATAGCAGTCGGTATTGAAGTTGCAAGGAGAAAAATTCTACAGTTTCACCGAGTCAAGGAGTAACGTGGGCTTGCACTGGGTACCGGTCGGGCGCGTACCGGAATCTAGGTTTTGCCGCAGTGAGGAAGGTGTAGCATAATTCCAAGGCTCCAGGTGGTGTCTGAACGCTATTTGGACCAGGAGACCACGACGCAAACCACGGAGGCGGCGAGTGCCAGCGACAGCCGAGTGCCCGTCGATCGGATGAAGGAAAGTTTGCCGTTATCAACGCTTCATTGCCACGAAAGGTAAGTTCTTATGATTCGAAATGGTAAGAGGCTGGCGGGGCTGTGCTTCAGCTTGCTGGCTTTCGCACAGTATGCTCATGCGCAGGGCTCGCCCGACGTCATCGACAAGCTCATGAAGGAATTCAGCCCGTCGACCCGCAGCAAGGAGCAGCAGCGAAAGGAATTTGAATGGTTCCGAGACGCGGCCAAGCCCTACAAGGGCAAAAGCATCATGGTGGTGTCGGAAACCATCGACACCCACACCTATGAGTCCGAGGTCATTGCCAAACTCTTCAGCGAACTGACGGGCATACAACTGGTGCATGAACTCACCGGCGAGGATGACGTAGTCAAGAAGATCGAGACCCAGGTGCGAACGGGGCTGCATCTGTACGACGCCTACATCAACGACAGCGATCTCATCGGCTGGCACTACCGCGCCGGCAAGGTGGTCAACCTGACCGATTTCATGGCCAAGGAAGGCAAAGCAGTGACGCTGCCGACCCTGGACCTGAAAGATTTCATTGGCACCAGCTTCACCACAGCACCCGACGGCAAGCTATACCAGTTGCCCGATCAGCAGTTCGCCAACCTGTACTGGTATCGCAAGGACTGGTTCGATCGGCCCGATCTGCAGAAGAAGTT
The DNA here is from genome assembly GCA_016702335.1 of Rhodocyclaceae bacterium. Taxonomy (GTDB): domain Bacteria; phylum Pseudomonadota; class Gammaproteobacteria; order Burkholderiales; family Rhodocyclaceae; genus JADJEF01. The sequence continues at coordinate 48,069 of JADJEF010000003.1, read as the reverse complement.
CATGGACATCTATAAGTACAAGCTGGACGTGCCGGTCAATTGGTCGGCCTATGAGGACATCGCCGAGTTCTTTACTGTCCATGTGAAGGAACTGGATGGCCAGAAGGTCTATGGTCACATGGACTACGGGCGCAAGGATCCATCGCTGGGTTGGCGTTTCTCGGATGCCTGGCTCTCAATGGCCGGCGCTGGCGACAAGGGCTTGCCCAACGGCAAGCCGGTGGACGAATGGGGCATTCGCGTCGAAGGCTGCGCGCCAGTAGGGGCTTCGGTGGAGCGCGGCGGCGACATGAACGGACCGGCCGCCGTGTATTCGGTGACCAAGTTCATCGAATGGCTCAACAAGTACGCGCCGCCCGAAGCCAAGGCCATGGATTTCGGCACGGCCGGGTCGGTTCCCTCGAAAGGCAATATTGCCCAGCAGATCTTCTGGTACACAGCATTCACAGCGTCAATGACCAAACCCAACCTGCCGGTGACCAATGCCGACGGGTCGCCCAAGTGGCGCATGGCACCGTCACCCCGTGGTGCCTACTGGCAAGCCGGCATGAAGCTGGGTTACCAGGACGCAGGCGCGTGGACACTGGTCAAGGGCACGCCGCTGGAGAACCAGAAGGCCGCCTGGCTGTATGCCCAGTTTGCCGTATCGAAGGCGGTCTCGTTGAAGAAGACGCTGGTCGGCCTGACGCCGATTCGTGAGTCGGACATCAACTCCAAGGCCATGACCGACGCCGCGCCCAAGCTGGGCGGTTTGGTCGAGTTTTACCGCAGCCCGGCGCGCAAGCTGTGGACGCCCACCGGTACCAATGTGCCCGATTACCCGAATCTGGCACCGCTGTGGTGGAGCAATATCGGTGCCGCGATTCGGGGCGAAGTGCCGGTGCAGACAGCCCTGAACACCATGGCCGAACAAGCCGACACCATCATGGGGCAACTGGAAAAAACGGGCATGACCAAGTGCGCACCCAAGCTGAACAAGAAGCAGCCTCTGGATTTCTGGTACGCCAAGGGCACCGCGCCATTTCCTAAGCTGAGCAATGAAAAACCAAAAGGGGAGACACAAAGCTATGAAAACAGCCTTAAGAGTTCTTGGTAGCAGCCTGTTGCTGAGCCTTCCGGCCTACGCCCAGCAGGCCTCATACACCCTGTATTTTGCTGACAACCCGCCCTTCACCCTGGCAGAAAATGGCAAGGAGAAGGGTGTGGCCATCGACATCGTAGGCAAGCTGTTCGAACGCGCCAAGCTCGGCTATAAGTTCCAGAGTTTGCCCCTGGCCCGCAGCATGGAAGATGCAAAGTCCAAGCCGCTGACCTGCGTTTTCCCGGTACAGCGGGCGCAGAGAAACGAGGCGGAGTACGCCTGGGTAAGCCCGATCTTCGTTGCTAATTCGGGGCTTTTTGTAAACAAGGACTCCACCGTCGCGCTGACGACGCTGTCGGACGCAAAGAAGCTCAAGATCGGAGCCTTGCGCGGAAGCGGCGATGCGGAATACCTGAAGGGCTTCGGCTTTTCGGTCGAGGAGGCCAACACGCAGGATCAGAACGTAAAGAAGCTCCTTGGCAAGCAAATCGACGCTTGGGCAACCGATGTCCTGTCCGCCAAATATTTTGTCGAGCAGGTTGACGCTTACAAGGGGCAGGCACCTCGCGCGGTCTACACCTTCAGGAAATCGCTCGGGTCCCTCGCGTGCAATACCAAAATGCCCAAAGCCGACATAGCGAAGTTGCAGAAAACGGTGGACGACATGATCAAGGATGGCAGCCTGCAGAAACTGGCGGCGGGTAGTTAGTAGCCTGCTCTCGACCTCCGGTGGCGAAGGCTTCCGGGGGGCGTTTTTCGTGGAGGAGCAATGAGAGTTTCCCTGACCTTACTGATCTGCTTGATCTGTATATCGGCCCATGCGACGCCGCTGCCGTATCGCCTTTATTCTTACGACATACCTCCGTTCTCCATGGTTAATGATGGCGAGTTCAAGGGTATCGCCGTCAACATTGTTCGCACGCTGTTTTCGCGCACCCAGATCGCCCATCAATTCGATAGTGCGCCGCTAGCGCGCGGATTGATGATGACTGAGACCGAGGAGCGCACGTGCGTGTTTCCCGTACAGAGGGCGCAAGACATTGAGGCAAAGTTCACCTGGATAAGCCCGATTCTTGTTACCCGATCAGGCCTGTTCATGAATCGGGCGGAGAGCCGCAAGCTGCTGGCGCTCGGTGATGCCAGGCGTTACACCGTCGGTGCTCTGCGCGGCAGCGGCGATGCCGAATACCTTAAGAAGTTCGGATTCAATGTCACCGAAACAAACTCGCAGGAAGGGAGTCTGCGGATGTTATTGAGTCGACGCTTCGAAATGCTGGCGACGGATTCGTTGTCAGCACGCTACATGATGCAGCAGTCATCTGGGGCTGGGTCCATGCTGGTCGAGGTGCTGACCTACCGCACCAGCCTCGGATCGATCGCCTGCAACGCCAATATGCCAAGTGCTGATGTCGACCGGCTACAAAAAACGCTGGGCCAAATGATTCGGGATGGAACGCTGAAGAAGCTCACATCTGCGCCCTTCTGACTCTTCACGCTGGCCGTTGGAGCTATGTTTCCGCAGGCCGTGCCATCGAAACCGCCGTCCTACCAGCGCCGATTTCCCGACACGGTCTTCTCAGGGTACCCGCCCCGCGTGGTGTAGGCCAGGGTAACGTGCGCCGGTAGTGGCTGAGTCATAGCAGTCGGTATTGAAGTCTCATGGTCAGCGCGGCACCGAGCGCAATCGCCCCCACCGTGACAAAGGAGCCCAGCGCAAGGGTGGAAATGCCCGTGATGCCCTGCCCTATGGTGCAACCCATGGCCAGAGCGCCACCCATTCCCATCAGCAGCCCGCCGGCGACATGCCGGACCGCGTCACCCTTGGTACGAAACCACTCGCGTCGCCATTGGCGGGTCAGCAGCGCCTGCGCGCAGGCACCGAGCAGCACGCCGGCAATCCCCGCCTGCCCCAGACTCATGGCCCGCCACGGCAACCTGCCCTCAAGAAAGCGCACGGCGTCGCCGACCGGGGCCACAAAGGTGAGTGACTGAACCCCCATGCGCAGCGGCGGTGCGTCGGAAAACTCGGCCCATTCGCGCCACTGCTGACCCAGTGCGCCGCCGCTGAGCCACCAACTTGACACCACAACCAGACCGACGATGATGGCACCCAGCCAGGTCGTCCGGCTTTCGCGAAACTCGCGATCAGCCATGGCCCACGCGATTAGCGTCGCGCCGATGAGGCTGCCCGTTGCGGCGCTCACCCAAGGGTTACCCGGCATGTCATGCGACAGCAGTTGATCAAGCCCCTGCCCGGCAAAGCCCATGGCTGCGAGATCCACGCGCAGGCCATCGAGCCACGGTGAAAAATAGCTGGCATAGAGATTCGTCCAGGTCATCAGATAAGCGCCTGCCGCAATCGCGGGCAGCACCACCAGCGACTTGAGATTGCCGGCACCCAAACGCAGCAAGGTTTTGCTCACGCACCCCGAGGCCAGCACCATGCCGACGCCAAACATTGCGCCCCCCAGGAAATGCCGCGCCCAGGCAAAGCTCGAGCTGCGATAAGGCGGAAAGGTCGTAGCAAGATCAAGCGCCCCGAACTGGCGCAGCGCGGCCACGCCCAGTATGGCCACGGCCATAGCCAAACCCCAGGCACGCAAGCGGCGCAGATCAGCAAAATTGAGCCAGTCTGAAAGCGCCCCTAGCGTGCAAAAATTGGTCTGTGCCGCAGCGACGCCCAGGACAACGCCGAGTGTCGCCATCGCCAACAGCAGTTGCAGGTGTATCTGATCGTTCATGGAGTGGTTGGGCGGATAAAAGCTGTGCGCGCATTATCGCCGAGCGTGCCACCGGGCTGTCAGGTGCTCAACACACCGGCCATGAGCAGGGCAATTGCCGCAATAACGTAGCAGATCGTCTCTTTGGGCGGAATACTGCCCGGGAAAGTCGTCAGCCGGGTCGGGTAAGCGCGCCGTGGCGCACCGCGTTATGGCAATCACCCAGATAATCGCCGTGTCACCAGCGCCGACTTGCGGAAAATCGGATTGAAACGGCCTGCAGCGCGCAAGCCTGATCAACCAAGGCGTGCCGGGAGTACGAATGAGAGAATGAAAGCTCGTCACAGTGAGCCCCGCATCACCCGGCCAGATGCGCGAAAATGGCGACTGCGTTGCCACCATTGCCTCATATGACCATTTCGAACCACTCGTCCAGCCGGCGCCCCCTGCCATTCTTGCGTTGGCTGCTTATTCTGGCTGCCCTGGCAGCGCTGGGCTCTTGGCTTTGGCCGACCAGCCCCGACAACGCGGCCAAAGTGGCCAAAGCGGAAAGCGCCGTCAGCGTCACCAGCGCCTTGGTGGCGACCAAGGCCATGCCAATCAAGCTCAAGGCCAGCGCCACCGTCGCAGCCGTGCAGTCGGTCGAGATCCGGGCGCAGATCAGTGCCACGATCCGGCAGGTGCACATCAAGGAGGGCCAGACGGTACGCAAGGGCGAGCGCCTGTTTTCGCTCGATGTCCGCAACGAAGACGCCAATGTCGCCAAGTTCGAGGCACAAGTGGCCAAGAGCGCGGCAGATCTCGCCAATGCCGAGCGTACGCTCACGCGCCAACGTGAGCTCTTTGCGCAAAAGTTCATTGCCCAGACCGCGCTCGATGCGGCGCAGAATCAGGTCGACAGCCTGCGTGCGCAAGCCGCCGCCGACCGCGCCTCGCTGGCGGCCAGCCGCGTGGCGCGCAGCTACGGCGAGATCGTCGCCCCGATTGCCGGGCGTACCGGCGCGATCAGCGTCTACCCGGGCACCTTGGTGCAGCCCTCGGGCGCGGCGCTGGTCAGCATTGCTCAGGTCAACCCGATCAATGTCAACTTCACCATTGCCGAGCGCGAGCTGGCAGCGGTGCGCAGCGCCTTTGACCGTGGCCCGGTGCCCGTCTCGGTCAGCCGTGAAAAGGCGGGCACGCCAGCGCTGCAGGGAACCTTGAGCTTTATCGATAATGCCGTCGATCTGGCCAGCGGCACGATAAGGCTCAAAGCCCTTTTCAGCAATGCCGAGGGGCAGTTGTGGCCGGGTATGTTTGTCGATGCCGAGCTGATCCCGCGTGTCATCGACAATGCGCTCGTGGTGCCCGCTCAAGCGGTGCAGACCGGACCGGAAAAGCGCTTCGTCTATGTGATTGCCGAAGATGGCTCGGTGGCAGCCAAGCCGGTCATTGTGCTGCTCGTGCAGGACGGCGAAGCGGCCATCGAAGGTGTGCCGGCAGGTACCAAGGTGGTCGTTGAGGGCGCGCAGAATCTGCGCCCCAATAGCACCGTCGTGGTCGCCCCATGAATATTTCCGAGCTGTGCATACGCCGGCCGATCATGACGGTGCTGCTCTCGGCCTCGGCCGTGCTGGCGGGCATTCTGGCCTATCAGGACATGCCCATTGCGGCGCTGCCCAGCTTCGATACGCCGACCATTTCGGTAAGTGCCAGCCTGCCCGGGGCCAGCCCGGAAACCATGGCCTCGTCGGTCGCCACGCCGCTGGAGCGGCAGTTCTCCACCATTGCTGGCGTCACGGCGATCAACTCCAGTTCCAGTCAGGGCAGCACCTCGATTACGCTCGAGTTCGAGCAGGAACGCAATATCGACGGTGCCGCGCTCGACGTGCAGGCCGCCCTGCTGCGCGCCCAGCGTTCGCTGCCCGCGGAGATGACCTCACTGCCCTCGTATCGCAAGGTCAATCCGGCAGACTCACCCATTGTCTTTCTCTCGCTCAAATCGGCGTCGATGTCGTTGTCCGACCTCAATGAATATGCCGACAGCCTGATCGCCCCAACCCTTTCCACGCTGCCCGGAGTAGCTCAGGTCAACATCAACGGGCAAAAGAAGTTCGCGGTGCGCATCCGCATCGACGCCGACGCCGTGGCCGCCCGCAACCTGACGCTGGATGAAGTCGCCACCGCCCTGCGCGGTGCCAATGCCAACTCGCCGGTCGGCACGCTGGAAGGGCCGCGCCAGACGCTGACCATACAGGCCAACAAACAGCTCACCAATGCCGAGGCCTTTGCCAAGGTCATCGTCGCCACCCCGAGCAACGGCCGCCCGGTGCGGCTGGGCGACATTGCCGTGGTGGAAGACAGTGTCGAGTCGGTACGCGCGGCCAGCTGGGCCGATGGCGAACGCGCCATCACGCTCTCGGTGCAGCGGCAGCCCGGCGCGAACACCGTGGCCACGGTCGACGCCATCCGCGCCATCCTGCCCGGCCTGACGGCGCAAATGCCCAGCTCGGTGCAGTTGACCGTGCGCAATGACCGCTCGCGTTCCATCCGCGAGGCGATTCATGACGTACAGATCACGCTGATCGCCACCACTGTGCTGGTGGTAATGGTCATCTTCCTGTTCCTGCGCAAGGCCAGCGCCACACTGATTCCCGCCCTGTCGCTGCCGATCTCGCTGTTGGGCACAGTGGCACTGATGCGTGCCTTTGACTTCAGCCTCGACAACATCTCGCTGCTCGGCATCACCCTCGCGGTCGGTCTGGTGGTCGATGATGCCATCGTGGTGCTGGAAAACATCGTGCGCCATATCGAAGACGGTATGACGCCAATGCAGGCCTCACTGCGTGGCTCGCGCGAGATGGGCTTCACCATCCTCTCGATTTCCGTGTCGCTGGTGGCGGTGTTCATTCCCATCTTCTTCATGCCCGGCGTGATCGGTCTGCTGTTCCGTGAATTTGCCGCCGTGGTCAGCATCGCCATCCTCGTCTCGGCGGTGGTATCGCTGACCTTGATTCCCATGCTGGCCAGCCGCTACGTGCGCCACGAAGCAAGTGAAGGGCCGGGCATGCGCTGGACGGCCTGGTTTGAGCGTGGTTTCGAGCGCGCACTGGCCACCTACGAGGGCGCACTGGACTGGGCGCTGGCCCACCGGCGCACCATCATCGCGCTGTTTTTCGCCACCCTGATCGCCACCTTTGCGCTGTTCAAGTTTCTGCCCAAAGGTTTCTTTCCCAGCGAAGATATCGGCCTGGTGCTGGTGACCGTCGAGTCATCGGAAGATATCGCCTTCCCGGCCATGGCAGAGCTGGTGCGTCAGGCGGGCGAGCGCATCCGCGCGCACCCCGCCGCCGCCAGCGTGGTCGCCAATGCCAGCGACAGCAACAGTGGCCGCATCTTCGTCATGCTCACCCCGCGCCGCGAGCGCGAGCACATGGACAAAATCACCGAACAATGGCGCAAGGACCTCACCGCCATTCCCGGGCTGGCGGTCTACATCAACCCGATCCAGAACCTGCGTCTGGGCGGGCGGGCCAGCAAGAGCCGCTATCAGTATGTGATGCGCAGCGTGCGCGCCGACGAACTGCGTCCGGCCGCGTCCGACCTGGCCAAACGGCTGTCATCCGACCCACTGTTCCGCGATGCCACCACCGACGCGCAGCTCACCGGGCTGCAGGCGCGCGTCGATATCGACCGGGAAAAGGCGGGCAGTCTGGGCATCTCGATGGGCGACATCCGCACCGCGCTCTACAACGCCTTTGGCGAGCGGCAGGTGTCGACCATCTACACCTCCAGCGACAGCTACTCGGTGATCATGCAAGCCGAGGCGGCCGATCGCAGCGACGAAAACGCACTGAGCAAGATTCATGTGCGCGCCAAGAACGGCACCTTGGTGCCGCTCGCCAGCCTCGCCACCTTTGTGCGTGAAGTCGGCCCGGTGTCGATCAACCACTTCGGGCAACTGGAAGCGGTTACGCTGTCCTTCAACCTGGCTCCCGAGGTGTCGCTGGGCCAGGCCTCGGCGAGCATCGCCAAGCATAAAGCTGAGGCCAAGCTGCCGATCAGCATCCTCACCAGTTGGGGCGGCGATGCCGCGGCTTTCCAGTCGTCGCAGGCGAGCCAGATCATTCTGATTGTCGCCGCCTTGCTGGTGATTTATGTGCTGCTCGGCGTGCTCTACGAGAGCTACATCCACCCGCTGACCATCCTTGCCGGCCTGCCTTCAGCCGCCGTCGGCGCGCTGCTCATGCTCTGGGCCTTCGATATGGAGATTTCCATCATCGCCATGATCGGCATCCTGATGCTGATCGGCATTGTGAAAAAGAACGCGATCATGATGATCGACTTTGCCCTCGCCGCGCAGCGGGAACAGGGCATGAGCCCGCAGGCGGCGATCCGTACCGCCTGCCTGCTGCGTTTTCGCCCGATCATGATGACCACGCTGGCGGCGATCATGGGTGCGCTGCCCATTGCGCTGGGTCTGGGTGCCGGTGCCGAACTGCGCCAGCCGCTGGGTCTGGCCGTGGTCGGTGGGCTGGTCTTCTCGCAGGTGATCACCCTGCTCATCACACCGGTGATTTATCTGGCGCTTGATAGGTATTCGGGTGCCGGGCCGCTGACGCTGGAAGCTGAGGCCGCATGAGAGTCATCGTGCAGCGGGTGAGTGAAGCGGCGGTGCGTGTCGAGGGCGCCGTTACCGGCCAGATCGGCAAAGGCCTGCTGGTGCTGGCTGGTTTTGAAGACGCCGATAGCGCCAGCGATCTGGCGTGGATGGTACAAAAACTGGTACGCCTGCGCATCTTTCCTGATGCGGCGGACATCATGAACTGCAGCGTACTGGAGGCCGGCGGCGACATCCTCGCCGTATCGCAATTCACCCTCTACGCCTCGACGCGCAAGGGCAATCGTCCGTCATGGGGGCGGGCCGCACGCGGCGATATTTCGCAGCCCTTGTTCGAGGGCTTTGTCGCCCAACTCGCGGAAAGCCTGGGCAAGCCGGTGCCCGCGGGCGTGTTCGGTGCCGACATGGCGGTCAGCCTGGTCAATGATGGCCCGGTCACCCTCAGTCTAGATTCGAAGGCGCCGGAATGAGACAACTGTTTGCGCTGATGGTCGGCACCATTCTGATGGTGCTGGCGGCCATGTTCTCGCTGGTGATATTTGCACTGCTGGCGGTATTCGGCGTCGCCTTCTTCCTCTGGTTCTGGTGGAAAACCCGCGCGCTGCGCAAAGTGCTGCGAGAGCAGCAGGCGCGGCAGGCCCCAACGGAGGGCGTGCCGGCGGCGTACCGCGAAGGCAGCGTATTTGACGGTGAAGCGGTGGTGGTCGAGGAGGAAATCGAGCCAAACCGCCGTCTTACCAGCGCCGACTTGCCGACGCAACCGGACCCAACAGACCCGCCACTGCGGCCGGAGTAACTCCAAACCGCCGAGCTTGCTTTCCGTCATTCATAACCTATACTGACATTTACCAAGAAATATGGAGTATTCGTCATGATCCCCATGAAAACGTCAGAAGGAGGCCGGGTTGTCATCCCTGCCGACATCCGTCGCGCCCTTGGCATCAAAGATGGTGACACGGTCTTGTTCGAACAACTTGACGGAGAAGCACGCATCACCACGCGCGAAGCCCAGTTGCGCATGGCACAAGCCTTAGTGCGCCGGTATGTGCCCGAAGGGGTATCGCTCGCCGATGAATTGATCGCCGACCGCCGCGCCGAGGCTGAACGTGAATAGCACGGTGCTCGATGCCTCGGCCATCCTTGCCTATCTGAATCGTGAACCAGGGCATGATCGCATCGAGGCCTTGCTGGGCTCGGGTGGTATCAAAGCATCGGCAGTCAATTACGCCGAAGCCGTGAGCAAACTGATCGACTGGAAAGTACCGCCGGACGATGCACGCATGGCGGTTGCCTCCCTGCAGATAGCCGTTGTGCCACTGGATGAAGCGCAGGGTCTGCGCGTTGGCCAGTTACGCAGTGCCACCCGGCCCTACGGTCTCTCGCTTGGTGACCGCGCCTGCCTCGCCCTGGCGGAGCGCGAGCAGGCCGTTGTCATCACCGCTGACCGCCCCTGGCTGGCGCTGGCCGAGTCGCTGCAACTCGACATTCGCTGCATCCGGCCCGACCAGCATTAATCGCGCACGCCGCTGCGGCGCAACTACTCTGCCGCGAAACGCCCCCATGACTGAACACCGCAACATCCTACTTCTCGCCCTCGCGCAGGCGCTGCTGCTGGCCAATGGCGTCACGCTCGTGGCCATCAACGGGCTGATGGGTCTGCAACTCTCGCCACTGCCCAATCTGGCCACCCTGCCCGTCACCACCTATGTGCTCGGCGGCGTGCTGGCCGCGTATCCGGCGGCGCAGTTCATGAAGCGTTACGGGCGACGACGCGGTTTTCAGGTGGGCGCACTGTTTGCGCTGGCAGGGGCGCTGCTCTCGGCGTTCGCCGTGCATGAACGCAGCTTCTGGCTGCTGTGCCTGGGCACGGTGCTGGCCGGCATCTACAACGCCATCGGCCAGCAATACCGCTTCGCCGCCGCCGACAGCGTCGAGGCCGACTGGAAAAGCCGCGCCATCTCGCTCACCCTCGCCGGCGGCATTCTTGGCGGAATAGTCGGGCCTGAGGTCAGCAAGTTCACCCGCGATCTGGTTGCGCCAACCTTTGCCGCCAGCTATCTCGCGCTCGCCGGCTTTGCCCTGGTGTCACTGGTGATAGTCAGCCGCCTGAACATCGCCCCGCTGTCTGTGGCGGAGCAAACCGCCAAAGGCCGCCCCCTGCGCGAGATCGCCCGTCAACCGGCCTTCATTGTCGCCTTGCTCGCCGCCACCTGCGGCTATGCCACGATGAATCTGCTGATGACCGCCACGCCGCTGGCCATGGACTTCTGCGGCATGCCGTTTTCCGATGCCGCCTTTGTGCTGCAATGGCATGTGATCGGCATGTTTGCGCCCTCGTTCTTCACCGGCGATGTGATCCGGCGCATGGGCGTGCGCCCGGTGTTGCTGACCGGCGCGGCGCTGATGCTGCTGTGCGCCGGCATTGCCCTCGCCGGCGTCACGCTCCACCATTTCTGGTGGGCGCTGGTGTTGCTGGGCATCGGCTGGAATTTCCTGTTCATCGGCGGCACCACCTTGCTCACCGAAACCTGCCGCCCCGAAGAACGCGCCAAGGTGCAGGGCAGCAACGACTTTATCGTGCTCGGCACCCAGGCACTGACCTCGCTGGTGGCCGGCGTCGTGATCATCAGCGCCGGCTGGCACTCGTTGGTGTGGTTCGCGCTGCCGCTGATCGCGGTAACCGGTCTCGCGACATGGCTCTGGAAGCCCGTTCGCGCCTGAAACAAGGGTCGAAGCAGGGCTTGCCGCAGGGCGGGAAATACAGCGTATCGGGGCACCGCCTTCCGCGATAAAATGCCGTCACGCCTCGGTTTGACCACGCCCGGCTGACGGGCGACACGGCATCGCCTTGCACGGCGCACAAACCCGGCACCCTCGATCACCCTGCGCACTACCCAACGCACACCTCAGGCGTCGACCGCCTTTTTTGCAAAGCCTTCCCATGACGCGAGCGCTCCCGCGCACCAATTTCAATAGTTCGCGACTGCTTCGCCTGCTCGGCGAACTCGCGCTCATTGAGCCGCAGGAAGCGGAGCAGTATCTGGCCGAGCGGCTGGGACAGTGGCTGGATTTCACCGATGCGATCGCGCTCTTCGCGGCGCACAACGAAAGTGCCGGCAGCTCGACCCCAAGTGCTCACAATACCGCCAAGGATGCTGAAGGCGAGCTCACCGAATTGCGCAGCAAACTCACCGCCACCATTCGCAACAGCTGCGCGCCAACCCCGCCGCCGACACGCATCCGCTTTCCCATTCCCCGCGCCGACCTGCCGCTGGACATTGCCGCCGATTACGAGCCCTACCGCCGCTTTTATCTGGCGCATCAGCGCGACATCGAGACGGCGCTGCGCCCGTTGCGCACCCGCGCGCGCGCCGCACTCGCCGGTGCCGGGGCCGCGTGCAAGACGCTGGCTGCCATCGACGAAGTCTTTGAGCGCATCCTCACCGAGCGCGAAAGCAAGCTGCTCGCCGCGCTGCCCGTGCTGCTGGAAAAGCGTTTTGCGTTTCTGCGATCCGCACATCTGAACCACCTCGGCAACGTCGGCGGCCATGACGACCCTGCCGCCTGGCTGCAGCCAGGTGCCTGGCTCGCCGAATTCCGTCAGGACATCGCCTCGGTCCTCCTGGCGGAGCTTGAGCTGCGTCTGCAACCCACTCTTGGATTACTTGAAGCCACCCGCAATGAAAAACAGCACAGCCATGACTAACCATCTGTTCAAAGGCGCTTTCCTAATCGGCGCACTCGCTGTCCTTGGCGTAGGCACCAGCTTTTTCGGCACCAATGCCGTCGCGCTGGTGATGACCAGCCTGATCGCCGCCGTGTATGGCCTTGGTGCTATGGAACTGCGCCAGTTCCGCCAGGCCACGGCAACACTTGCCAACGCTCTCGCGCGCTTGTCGAGCGCGCCCGCAACGCTGAACGAGCTGCTTGACCCACTGCACCCGTCGCTACAAACCGCCGTGCGCCTGCGCATCGAAGGCGAACGTGTGGCCCTGCCCGGGCCGGCCATGACGCCCTACCTGGTCGGGCTGCTGGTCATGCTCGGCATGCTGGGCACCTTCATCGGCATGGTCGTCACCTTCAGTGGCGCCTCGTTCGCGCTGGAAGGCACCACCGACCTGCAAGCGATTCGCGCTGCACTGGCGGCCCCGATCAAGGGACTGGGGCTCGCTTTCGGCACCTCGGTCGCCGGTGTCGCCGCCTCGGCCATGCTCGGGCTGATGTCGGCCCTGTGCCGGCGTGAGCGACTGCAGGCGGCACAGGTGCTCGATCGCCAGATCGCCACCACCCTGCGCGCGTTCTCGCACGCTCATCAACGTCAGGAAACTTTTAAAGCCATCCAGATGCAAGCTCAGGCATTGCCCGCCGTCGCTGATCAATTGCAGGTAATGATGCAGCAGATCGAGCAGTTGAATGCCCGACTGAACGAGACCTTGGTGGGCAATCAGGAACGCTTCCACACCGACATCAAGGCGACCTACAGCGAGCTGGCCACGTCGGTAGACAAATCACTCAAAGACAGCCTCAGCCAGAGCGCACAAACCGCCAGCGAAAGCCTCAAGCCGGTGCTCGCGGCCGCGCTGGAGGGCATTGCCCACGATGCCAGCCTCATGCACGAACGCATGGCGAACACAGCGCAAACCCAGCTTGACGGCCTCGCCGGCCGGCTGGGCGAGCAGATGCAACACCAGAATTCCAGCACCCTCACCGAAATCTCGCGTCTGGTCAGCACCTCGGACGACCTGCTGCGCGCCCGCATCAGTGCCGAGGCGGCATGGCTTGACCAGCACGGTGCGCGCATGGATCAGCTCACAGCAGCCCTGCGTAACGAACTCGGTGCCCTGCGCGCTGACGAAGCCGCGCGTGGCGAGGCCGCTGTCGCGCGTCTGGGTGACTTGCAGACCGCCGTGACGGCGCACCTCACCACGCTGGGTACCGCACTCGAAGCGCCGATCACCCGCCTCATCCATACCGCCTCGGAAGCCCCCCGCGCCGCCGCCGAAGTGATCGCCCAGTTGCGTCAGGAAATCTCACACAGCGTCGCCCGCGACAACGAGTTGCTGGACGAGCGCAGCCGCATCATGACGACCCTGAGCACGCTGCTCGACGCCATCAACCACGCCGCCGCCGAGCAGCGCGCGGTGATCGACTCGCTGGTCGCCTCATCGGCCGTGGCGCTCAATCAGGCGGGCAATCAGTTTGCCGAGCAGGTCAGCAACGAGACCAGCAAACTGGCCGAGCTTTCCCACCAGGTCAGCACCAGCGCAATCGATGTCGCTAGCCTGGGCGAAGCCTTCCGTCTGGCCGTCGGCTCCTTCAATGATGCCAACGAAAAGCTGGTCAGCAATCTGCAAAACATCGAAGCCGCGATGGATAGATCGACCACGCGCAGCGATGAGCAGCTCGCCTACTACGTGGCGCAAGCGCGTGAGGTGATCGACCTGAGCATCCATTCGCAAAAAGAGATTTTTGACCAGCTGCGTCAACTGCCCGCCAAACAGGCGCTACTCGCGGACGAGGTGAACTGATGGAAGCCACGGACGCCGCCATTGAAGAAACCGCCCCCGTCTGGGCCGTCTTTGGCGACCTGATGTCGGGCCTGCTCGGCGCATTCGTGCTGATTTTGGTTGCGGTAGTGGGCGTGCAGCTGGAGCTCGCCACCAGCCTCGAAGCCGAAATCAAGAAGCGCGAGGCCGAAGAACAGCGACGCATGGCGCTGGAAAAGGCGCTGGCGATTCCGCTGGCCTCGGGCCGGGTCACGCTCAATGACGGGCGCATCGGCATCAGCGGCCGGGTGCTCTTTGCGCTCAACTCTGACACGCTGCAACCGGAGGGGCGGCAACTGCTGCGCGGCCTGGTGCATCCGCTGCGCGCCTATCTGGGCGCGCGCGACGAATTGCTGATGGTAAGCGGCTTCACCGATGATCGCTCGATGGCCAAAGGCAACAAGCAGTTCGCCGACAACTGGGAGCTTTCCGCGCAACGTGCGTTGACCGTGACCCGCGTGCTGATCGAAGAAGGCATGCCGTCTTCGATGGTCTTTGCCGCCGCGTTTGGTTCAGAGCAGCCGCTCACGCCCAATGTCAGCGAACAGGCGCGCGCACAAAATCGCCGTGTGGAAATGGCACCGGTGCCGAAGGCTGCCCGTGCCCCGGGTAACACCAGCGCCGCGCCCCCATGAACACGGACCTGAATGCGCCCGGCGTCGACAGTGCCGAGCTCCGGCGTTTCGATGCCTTCCGCTGGCACTACATCACCGTGCTGCAGCAACGCGCTGCGGATGCACCGGCAACCCTTCGCCAAGCGCTCGAACAGAAGGCCGACGCCGCGCGCCAGGCCCTGCTTGAAGACTTCGCCCGCCAGCAAGCCGCCAGCAGCACGCCCGACCCTGACGCCGGTTTGGGAACAACGCCCCTGGGCGAACTCCTGCGCACCCTGGCCCAGCAGCCGCCGCCATCGGGCAGCGACATGACCAGCGCACGCCCCGAGCTCAAGGCGGTGGCCGCCTTCCGCAGCACCTGGGCGCAGCTGGCCGCCGGCCGCCAGCTCAGCCGCGCGGTCGAGCAGGCACCGGAAAATGCCGGCCCGCTCAACTCACACATGCTGGTGCTGCGCGCCCTCGAGCGCATGCAGGCGACCTCGCCGGCCTACCTGAAGCATTTCCTTGCCTACGTCGACACGCTGCTGCGTCTCGAGCAGTCACAGCCACGGCCCGCGCTCAAGCGGCCTGCCAAAGGCAAGGCCGCGAAGCGCTGAGCCCGGGCTGGGCCGACGATGGCTCAGCCGATGGTGTATCCGCCGTCGACCACGATCTCCTGCCCGAAGATGTTTTTGGCCGCGTCTGACGCGAGAAAGACCGAGGTCTCGGCGATGTCTTCGGGCTGACCAAAGGCGCCGGGCATGAGGCGCGCGTTGATTTTTTCGGCGACGCCACCGAGCACGTCGGCCGGCAGGCCGACCGTCCCCCACAGCGGTGTCGCAATCGGCCCCGGCGCAATCGAATTGACGCGGATGCCGCGCGGCGCGAGCTCGGCAGCCAGCGTCTGCGCGAAGGACTTGAGCGCCGCCTTGCTGGCACTGTAGATGGCCAGCCCGGGAAAGCCCACCTGGGTCAGGAAAGTAGTGATGAACTGCACCGAGCCGCCCTTGCGGATATGCGGCAGGAAGAGGCGCACGGTTTCCGCCGCGCCATAGAGATTGACCGAGAACTGCTCGGCGAACGCCGCCGCCGTGCTGTCATCCACACCGATCACGCGCGCAATGCCGGCGTTCGGCACCACGATATCGACACCACCGTGCGCCTCGACCGTCGCCTTGACCAGTCGCTGCAGATCGGCCTCGCGGGTGACATCGCCGGCCACCGCCAGCACCTTGCCCGGATGCGCCTTGGCCAGTTCGTCCAGCGCCGCCTGACTGCGCGCAAAGGCGACCACGGTGGCGCCGTTGGCGACATAGCGCTCTACGATGGAACGGCCGATGCCGCTGCTGGCGCCGGTAACGACGGCGACTTTGCCTGCAAGAGTGGTGGACATGCTGATTTTCCTGGCTGAGTGAGTGAAGTGCGCAGGATGGCAAAGCACGGGGTGCAGCTCATTGACGCTCATCAACCGCTAAGCGAACGCTAAGACTGCCGGCGCAAAGTGCCGCCATCGTCACCGCACAAGGAGAGCTCAATGAAATCTGCACGCTGCCTGATCACCACCCTGATCACCACCCTGAGCGCCGCACTGAGCGCCGCGCTCATCGGGTACGCCGGCCACGCGGCCGCGGCTTCGCCCTCTGAACTGATGGCTTCATACGCCACGGCCGCCGGCCCCGGCTTCACGCCCTCCGCCGAGCGCGGCCGGGCGCTGTACAGCAAAAAAATCAGCGTCTCGGACACCATGCCGGCGTGCACCGCCTGCCACACCGACAATCCGCGTCAGGCCGGCAAGCACGTCGTCACCGGCAAAGCCGTCCAGCCCATGGCCCCCGGTGCCAACCCCGAACGTTTCACCGATTCCAAAAAAGCCGAAAAGTGGTTCCGGCGCAACTGCAGCGAAGTCGTCGGGCGCGAATGCACGCCCGGTGAAAAAGCCGATTTCATCGCCTACCTGAGCAAGGAGTAAGGATCATGAAAAACACCCGACGTTTTGCCCTCGGCCTGGTCACCGCCATCAGCACGGTCACCATTGCCACCCTTGTTGCCACCCTGGCGCTGCCCGCGCACGCCGACAAGCGCGAGCGCGACCATGAGCGCGCAAGCAAACAGGCGCGCGCACCCATGCCAGCCGCCTATCTCACCGAATGCGCCTCGTGCCATGCCGCCTTTCCGCGCAACAGCCTGAACACGGCCGAGTGGCAACAGGTGCTGGCGGGCCTGGATAAGCACTATGGCGACAACGCCAGTCTCGATGCCGCCACGCTCAAGCCGATTGCCGAGTATCTGGTCGGGCCACAGGCAACGAGTCCGCAAGTCGGCGCTGGCAAGACGGCGATGGCGGCCGGCACCGAGCTGCCGCGCCTGACCAAAACCGGCTGGTTCACCCGCGAACACCGTGAGGTGCCCGCCGCACTCTGGAAAGACCCCGCCATCAAGAGCGCGGCCAACTGCGCGGCCTGCCACCCCGATGCCGGCCGCGGCGGCTACAACGAACGCGACATCCGCCTGCCCGGCGGCAAGCGCTGGGAGGATTGAGCCATGAAAACCATTACCGTCTGGGATTGGCCGGTGCGCGCCGGTCACTGGCTGCTGGTCGGCTCCTTCATCGTCGCCTGGGTCACCGGCGAGAGCGAACGCTGGCGGCTGGTGCATGTACTGTCCGGCTCGCTGATGGCCAGCCTGATCGTCTTTCGCGTGCTGTGGGGGCTGGTCGGCACGCGCCATGCGCGCTTTGCCAGCTTTGTGCGCGGCCCGGGCGCGGTCGTGAATTACCTGCGCAGCCTGCTCGCCGGCCACCCCGAGCACCACACCGGGCACAATCCGGCGGGCGGCTGGGCCATCGTCGCGCTGCTCGGGCTCGGCCTGCTCGGTGCGGCCACCGGCTGGGGCGCGTATCAGGAGCTCTCCGGCGAATGGCTGGAGGAACTGCATGAGGGCGTGGTCCATGCCATGCTGCTGCTGGTGGTTGTGCATGTCGCCGCGGTGGTGCTCAGCTCGCGCCTGCATCACGAAAACCTCACCCGCGCCATGCTCACCGGGCGCAAGCTGGGCGCGCCGGGCGAGGCTATCGCCGGTACCCGCGCCTGGGCCCTGCCCGTGCTGCTGCTTTGGGCGGCAACGGCGACCTGGTGGCTGGCTCGTTAAAATCACCGCCATGCGCCTCCTGCTCGCCGAAGATGATCCCCAGCTGGGCGATGGCCTGGCGGTGGGCCTGCGCCAGGCCGGGCACGCGGTGGACTGGGTGCGCGACGGCCGCGAGGCCGACACGGCCCTGAAGAGTGGCGACTACGCGCTGCTGGTGCTCGATTTGGGCCTGCCGCGGCTCGATGGCATGCAGGTGCTGGCGCAGTTGCGCGCCCGACGCCAGCCCCTGCCGGTGCTGGTACTCACGGCGCGCGACGGCGAGCACGACAAGATCGCCGGGCTGGATGGGGGTGCCGACGATTATCTGGTCAAGCCGGTAGGCATCGGCGAGCTGAGCGCGCGCATCCGGGCCCTGACGCGCCGCGCCGGCGAGGGTGCCGCGATGCCCGAGACCGAGCTGCGTCATGGCGAGCTGCGCGTGCTGCCGGCAACGCGCGAAGTGTTTCGCGGCCCGCTGCCGGTCACGCTCTCGGCCCTCGAGTTTTCGCTGCTGGAAGCGCTGCTGCAGCACCGCGGCCGGGTGATGACGCGCGCGCAGCTCGAAGCCGCCATCTACGGCTGGAACGACACGCCGGACAGCAATGCGCTCGAATTCCACATCCACCACCTGCGCCGCAAGCTGGGCAGCGAGCTGATCCAGACCCTGCGTGGCGTCGGCTACATGATTCCCCAGCTACCGGTCGTCACGCCATGAACTGGAGCCGCTCGCTGCGCCTGCGCCTGGTGCTGTTCACCGTTGCCGTCGTTGGCGTGATCTGGCTGACCGCCGCCGCCGTGACCTGGCGCGAAGCCAATCACGAGCTGGTCAAGCTGCTCTACGACCACCCCGCCGACGAACGCGACGAAATCGCCGAAGAGATTGCCGAACACCTGATCAAGCCCATCCTCTACGCGCTGCCGGCGCTGGCGCTGGCGCTGGGCATTGCCGTCACGCTCTCGCTGCGCCCGCTCAACACGCTGGCCAATGAAGTCGCCCGCCGCGACCCTGAGCGGCTCGACCCCCTGCCCGAGACCGGCCCGCAGGAAATCGCCCCGCTCGTGACGCGCCTCAACGCCCTGTTTGCCCGCATCGTACGCACGCTCGACAGTGAGCGCCGCTTCACCGCCGATGCCGCGCACGAGCTGCGCACGCCGCTGGCGGCCATCGTCGCGCAAGCCCAGGTCGCCAGTGGCGCGCGCGACGAGGCCGAGCGCGCCCACGCACTGACCCAGCTGGCGGTGAGCGCCGAGCGCGCCAGCCGCCTGATCGACCAGCTGCTGACGCTGGCCCGCATGGAATCGGCCCCACAGACCGGGCAGGCGCTCTGCCGCCTTGACGAGCTGCTGCTGGAAAACGCCGTCGCGCACGGGCCCGAGGCGATCAGCAAGGGGATTGCGCTGGAAATCAGCGAGCGTGAACCGGCACCGGTGAGGGGCGATGCGGTCTTGCTGCGCGTGCTCCTGCGCAACCTGATCGACAACGCGCTGCGCTACACACCCGCTGACGGGCGCGTGGTGCTCTCGGTGCAGGTGACGGCCTCAGGCGTGCAGCTGTGCGTGGCCGATAGCGGCCCGGGCATCGCGCCGGCGCAGCGCTCGCAGGCGCTGCAACGCTTTGTGCGCCTGACCGGGCAGGACCTCGCCGGCAGCGGCCTTGGGCTGGCCATTGTGCAGCGCATTGCCGAGGTACATGGCGCCCGCCTGCACCTCGCCGACGGCCTGCCGGGGAGCGCCCCGGGGCAGCATGGGCTGGCGGTGCGGGTGGTATTTCCGGCGACGACGGGCTGACTCGGGGCGGAGGACGGTCGCGCCATCGCCCAATCGCCCAATCGCCGTCTCGCCAGCGCCGACTTCCCGACTCTCCGAAAGCTCAGAAAACCCGGGGCTGCCCCTGATTGCTTTCGCGGCTCTTCACTGAACCTTGCTCAGGCGCTCCGCCATCCGTGTTTGCCAGCCGGCTCCCGTCGCCTTCCATTTTTCGATGACATCGACAGGCAAACGAAGTGAGATCAACTTGCGTGGATTTGGCGATACCGGTCGTCCGCCCTTGTTGATCTTGGCACGAGTCAACATGTCGTCAGTAAGCTCTGGAAGCTCCTCGTATTCCTCTGATCGAACCACATGAGCGTCGACGCGCGTGAGGTCAGACTTCAAGGAGTGGCGCAATGCGCGTTTGTTCGCGTTCATTTGCTTTCCTCATGCTGAATATGTGACGATCCGCGCCACGCGGTGTGTAACCCACGACGACTATCCGGCCTTCCAAATAGCCATAGCAGATGACTCGTGTTTCACCATAATCTTTCCGTGTGTCCTCAATCTCCACCGTGACACCCGCAAAAACGAGCGATGCGTCCGCGAAATCCAATCCGCGCTCTGTCAGTGTCTTTTCGCGCTTGATCGGATAGAACGTAATTCGCATGCGGTTATTGTAGCTACATCAACCATGCTATACAAATTGCGTTCATCGGTCGCACCAATTGGCTTGAATGGGCACAACGCACGAGCTCCGAGGCGCTAGCCGCTTTTCCGCAAAGCGTCCGGTCGAGCGGCGGGCTGGACGAAGCCGCTACGCGCAGAAGTTCCGGAGCGGTATTGAATAGGCGGCAGACCACGGTTTTCTCTCAGGTTATGAACTTCCAGAACTCCGCAATCGCCGTCTCGCCAGCGCCGACTTATGGATTCGCCGAAAGCCAGCACGCGCAGAAAACCGTGGTCCCCGATTAATTCGGCAGAGCGCGATTGGCGCACGAGCGACCGGGCGCTGAACAAAAGGCTATTGAGCGAGCGCCCACTCGAACAAGGCTTCGGTCAGCACACAGCCCAACCACAAACACCACATGCAAGGCGACTAGCATGGCGTGCAGTCTTTATCTTGAGAATTGTTGGTTCGGGCTCTGTGCCAGCGACGCAGTGATCAGGCGTAGGTGTAAAACCCGCGCCCGCTCTTGCGCCCGTAGTAGCCAGCGGCAACCATTTCCTTGAGCAGGGGCGCCGGGCGGTACTTGCTGTCGTTGAAGCCGTCGTAGAACACTTCCATCACCGAGAGCAGGGTATCAAGGCCAATCATGTCGGCCAGCGCCAGCGGACCCATGGGCTGGCCGCAGCCGAGCTTCATGCCGGCATCGATATCTTCCGGCGTGGCCAGGCCCTCGCCGAGCACGAAGATGGCCTCGTTGATCATGGGCACGAGGATGCGATTGACCACAAAGCCGGGCGCATTCTTGACCGTAATCGGCGTCTTGCCCATGGCCTTGCCCATCGCCTCGACCTTGGCGTGCGTGTCGTCCGAAGTCTGCAGGCCGCGAATCAACTCGACCAGCGCCATCATCGGCACCGGGTTGAAAAAGTGCATGCCGATGAACTGATCCGGGCGGCCCACGGTGGCGGCCAGGCGGGTGATGGAGATCGACGAGGTGTTGCTGGCGATGATGGTATGGTCGCCGACATTGGCCTCGATGTCCTTGAATATCTTGAGCTTCAGCGCTTCGTTCTCGGTGGCTGCCTCGATGACGATATCGGCGCCCTTCATGTCGCTCATCTGCGTAGTGGTCTTGATGCGCGCCAGGGCCGCCGCCTTGTCGTCGGCCGAGAGCTTTTCTTTCTTGACCAGACGGTCGAGGCTGCTCGAAATCGTCGCCAGCCCTTTATCCACGGCGGCCTGATTGATGTCCAGCATGATGGTCTCGAAGCCGGCGACGGCGAGCGTCTGCGCAATGCCGTTGCCCATGGTTCCGGCGCCAACGACGCCCACGATCTTGATGCTCATGTTTGCTCCTGATAGGTGGCTACGAAAGCGTCCGATTGTAGCCGAGCGCTCCGCCTTAGCCTGCAGAACAAGGGGGCCAGCGCGGCAATTTCCGCAAGTCGGCGCTGGTGAAACAGCGCTCGTGGCTCCTGCCGGCACGGCAGCGCGGCGCCCATGACGTAACCATGTCGTAGCCATTGGTCATTGGCCGGTTTGGGATTAAATTGTCCGGACTACTGACTGCTGACGCCAAACGCCATGTCCCTGCTGACCGAACACGCCATCGAGACCGTCACTGCCACGGCCGACACCTCGCCCCCGCCGACCGATCAACCGGCCGATGCCGGTCCGCCCGCCAACGTCGCCACCAAAAGCGAGACCGCGCCGTCGCCCCCCGAGGATCTGGCGCGCTCGGTGGCCGACATGCGCAACGAGCTCTTCAACCTGCGCACCGAAGTTGCCCGCTCCAGCGAAACGCTGGCACGCAGCGTGTCGCGCATGGGACTGTTGGTCACCGTAGTCGTCGCCGCTGTGGCCGTCGGGGTCATCGTGAGCAACAATCGCAACAAGGCCTCCGCCGCACCGATGATCACCCTGCCGGCGCAAAGCAGTGCGGACTCGGCCAAGATCGACGATCTGGCTGCGGCCGTTACGCGCATGGGTGACCGCATAGGCCTGATGAGTAGTGGCCTTGAGGCGACACAGGCAACATACAAGGCGGTAGCGGATGCCGCCAAGACGGCTACGAGCCGACCCGACCCCCTGCGTCCGGCCGGCAAGGTGGATTGCGCCAAACTGCCGGCGGACGTCAAGGCCTCGGAAGCCGATTTCTCCATACAGTTTCAGGCCCGCAGCGCGAAGATTCTGCCGAGCTCAGAGAGAACGCTCGACAATGTCGCCAAGATGCTCGCCCTCGTACCCACCAATTGCGTGCTGATCGAAGGCCATGCCGACGCCAGCGGCAACACCGAGAAGAACATCGCCCTTTCCAAGGAGCGCGCCAGCTCGGTACTCGACTACATTGCCGGAAAAAACAAGATCGAGCGCAGCTACCTGGTGGCGATCGGTCGCGGCTCAAGCAACCCTCCGGCGGGTACCGATGCCGCCGATCCGGCCAACCGGCGTGTGGTGTTCCGCATCGTACCGACGACGCCGTAGCCAGCAACTACCGCAAGTCGGCGCTGGTAACACGGCGATTTGGCCTGCAGGTGACTAAAACGACGACCCTGGCGTGGCGAGAAATGCAGTTTCCTCGGCAGTCGACTCCCGCCCCAGCGCGGCATTGCGATGCGGGTAGCGGCCAAAGCGTTCGATGATGGCCTTGTGCCGCTGCTCAAAATCGAGGTTGCGCTCCATGCCCGGGGCCGAGAACAGGCGCACCGCCTCTTCATGGATCAGCAAGGATTCGCTGTGCATGTAGGGCAGGTACAGGAAGGCGCGCTGAGCCGTGGGGAGCTGCGCGGCAAGACCGGCCGCCACGGCGCTCTGGGCCAGGCCCAGCGCGAGCGCATCCTGAGCAAAGGCCTGCGGGCCGCCACGAAAGACATTGCGTGAAAACTGGTCGAGCACAAGCACCTCGGCCAGGCAACCCGGCGCGGAGTGCCGCCAGGCGAACAGTTCGCAGCGCGCTGCCGCCTCCAGAAGGTGACCGAAGCGCTCGCGAATCCGCTGATCGAAGTCGTCAGACTGGCTAAACCACTGCGTTACTTCCGCCTCCTGAAACCAGAAGCGAATGACATCGTCGGCAGACAAGCTCATGGCAGTCATGGGAATCCTCCTCGGTGGCACATGGCCGCAACGCGCATCCGCACGGCGCAGACGCCCCATCACTCGCTAGATTAGCCGCTTTGCTTCGCCCCCGTCACCCTCCTGACGTCGGCGCACGTCCGCGCCAACGCGTCGGCGTAGGCGCAGTGAAATGAGCCGTGTGCCGCTCGCAATATCGGGTAAATTCACGCCATGGTCCGCGCCGCCCCTTGCCTGCTGCTCGCCACTGCGATGTGTGCATGCAGGGTATCCATGTGACCGGCACCCCGGAGAGCTCATGCGCCTGAACATCCGCACACGCATCGCCATCATGCTTGTCGTCGGACTGCTGGTGCCAGCCCTGGTGGTCGGCGGCATACAGCTACGGCTCGAATATGAACGCCTGGCCGAGCAGACCGCGGCCGACCAGGACCTCGCTGCAGATAACCTGCGCCTCGCACTCGAACACCCTGTCTGGAGTTTCATTACTGACAGCGTCGACGACGCGGTCAACACCTTCATGCGCGATGCGACGGTGGCGCATGTATCGATCGATGTCGGCATCTACAACGGCGCGACGCAAAAGAATTTCATGAGCGCCACACGTCCGCAGGGACGCGCAAAATCGGGTCGCATCCTGCTGCGCCCCTTGACATCGGACAACCGCCAGTTTGGGCAGCTGACCATTGAATTCGATCAGGAACACCTCGAAGAACAACTGTGGGCACGCGCACACCAGATGCTCGTGCTGATCGGCTCGCTCCTCTTCAGCAGCATCGCCTTGCTGATGCTTGCCGCCCGGTACGGACTGATTCGGCCACTGTTACGCTTGTCCCGGCAGGCCAAGGCGCTCGCGCAGGGTGAAGCCACCACCAACCCGGTGCCGTGGACCCGGAACGACGAAATTGGCGACCTCGGTCGCACCTTCGACTGGGCGGCGGGCGCACTCACGACATTGGTGAAGACGAGTGAAGCCGCCGCCGAAAAATTTTCCAGCATCTTCCAGACCGCACCCGAGTGGCTGACCATCTCGCGGGCGCACGACGGCGTTTTCCTCGAAGTGAATAGCGGCTTCGAGCATGCGTCGGGCTGGACGGCGAGCGAGGCCGTCGGGCGCTCCATACTCGAGCTGGGCATCTGGCCGGTGGTCGATCAGACCTTTCTCGACAAGCTCGAGCGTGACAAAGGCATGCGTGGTTATGAATGCGATCTGGTGCGCAAGGACGGCAGCGTCTGGAGCGCCTCGGTTTCGGCAGCGATGACCACCATCAATGA
This sequence comes from Rhodocyclaceae bacterium, assembly GCA_016702335.1. GTDB lineage: Bacteria > Pseudomonadota > Gammaproteobacteria > Burkholderiales > Rhodocyclaceae > JADJEF01. Next base: position 23,637 of record JADJEF010000003.1, on the reverse strand, counting down.
TGAGGTGGTAGTGATTTCGGTGGCGCATGACATCACCGCCATGCGCCAGCAGGAAGCCGCCCTGCGCGCCTCTGAAGCGCGCTTTGCCGGCATGTTTCTCGCGCTGCCGGACCATGTCACCATCACTCGCGTCGCAGACGGCCGGATTGTGGATGTGAACGCCGGATTTACAGAGATGTCCGGCTGGTCGCGCGAGGAAGCCATCGGGCGCACCATGGCCGACCTGAAGATATGGGTCAACCCGGCTGATCGCGACCGCTACGTCGGTCAGGTGATGCGTGAACGTGTCGCGCGCAACCTGGAAGCGCCGTTCCGGCAGAAAGATGGCAGCATTCGCCATGGCAGCGGCTACGGAGCCCTGTTCGAAGCCAACGGGGAGTCGTATCTGGTGGCGATTACGCGCGACATTACCGAAACCCGGCAGCAGGAAGCGGCGCTTCGCGCCTCGGAGGCCAGGCTGGCAGGGATGTTCGGTGCGCTGCCCGACGCTATTTCCATCACCCGGCTGCGCGACAACATCATTATCGAAGTAAATGACGGCTTTCAATGGATTTGCGGCTGGGCGCGCGAGCAGGTCGTGGGGCATCACGCCAGCGATCTCAACCTGTGGGCGAATCCCGCGGACCGAACCAGGTTCATTGCTGACGTGGCACATGACCGTGTGGTGTGGGACTTCAAAACCCAGTTCAGGCGCGCTAACGGTGACATTCGCGATGCCAAGGTCTCCGGTGCCACGTTCGAGGCCGATGGCGAAAACTATCTGGTCATTGTGGTGCGCGATGTCACTGAGGTAATGAAGCAGGCCGCCGAGCTGCGGCGCAGTCATGAAATTCTCGTGGCCGGCGAGCAGTCACTGAAGCATAGCTACGACATGCTGGCAAATCTCCAGGAAGACGCCGGCATGGGCATCTGGCGCTTTGATATCGCAAACGAGGTGTTTTTTTGGTCGAAGACCATGTGCGACATTCACTGCTTCGACGGCGCAAATGCGATCGAGGCGACCCTTCCCATGGGCTTTGTCTGCGCGACGCGTCCCCACGTAGCGTCCAATTTCATCCACAGCGATGATGTTCGCCGCTACATGGAAAACCTCGGCAATGGCGTGGAGCAAAAAAAGATAGGCTCGCTTGACTATCGAATCGTGCGTAGCGACGGCGTGTGCAGAATGCTGCACTTCGATGGCGACATGGAATTCAACGCCGCCGGGGAAGTCACCTTCCTCTTTGGTTATGTTCAGGACATCACCGATCAGGTCGCCGCAGAAAAGGCGATTCGCGACCTGGCCATGAAGTTCACCAGCATTTTCCACACGGCCCCCGAGTGGCTGACCATTTCGCGCCTTGATGACGGCCGCTTTGTCGAGGTCAATCATGGCTTTGAAGTCGCCAGCGGTTGGTCAGCCCCGGAAGCCGTCGGTCGCACCATCGCCGAACTCGGTATTTGGCCCCTTCCCGACCAGGCTTTCCTGGACTTGTTGAGCTCGGGCCAAAGCGTGCACGACTATGAGTGTGACCTGGTACGCAAAGACGGAAGCATCTGGCGGGCGGCCTTTTCTGCAGCGATCGCTGACATCAACGATGAAAAGATGGTCATCAGCGTGGTCAACGACATTACCGAAATGCGCCGAAAAGAGCAGGAGGCGCGCCTTTCCGAGCAGAAATTCGCCGCCATCTTCGACGCCATTCCCGATGCCGTGGTGGTGACGCGGGCGCGCGACGGCGTTATTGTCAATCTCAATGATCAAGCCGCCGAGCGTGTGGGTCGGCCCATTAGCGAGCTGATCGGCCAGTCGTCGCGCGAGCTGCGCCTGCTTGTCCGCCAGGAAGACACTAAGTCCTTTTTTGGCGCGCTGGCGACGCAGGGCGAGATACGCGACTTTGAAGCCGAGAGTGGCCATGTCCGCGCCATCGATTCGCAGCGCATTCGTGTCTCAATGTCGGCACGCATGATCACACTGGAAGGCGAGCCTCACGTGCTGGGCATCTCCCGCGATGTCACCGACATCCGCCAGCAAGAAGCCGCCCTGCACGCCTCGGTGGCCGCCCGCCAGGCCGCCGAAGTGGCCAACCAGATGAAGAGCGAGTTTCTGGCCATGATCAGCCACGAAGTACGCACGCCCTTGGGCGGCGTCATTGGCATGCTGCGCTTCGGCCTGAAAGACCCGGGTCTCGCCGCCGGCACGCGCAGCAAGCTGCATGTGGGTCTCTCGAATGCCGAGATCCTGCTCCAGATCATCAACGACATCCTCGACTACTCCAAGCTCGAAGCCGGCAAAATGAGCTTGGAAGTCATCGATTTTGATCTGCCCGCACTGATCGAGGATGCCAAGTCCATTCTTGAGGATCGGGCAGAGGCCAAGAGCCTGTCGCTGGTGGCTGAGATTGCGCCTGACCTGCCCGTCTGGTGCCGTGCCGACCCCACGCGCCTGCGCCAGGTGCTCATCAATCTCGTCGGCAACGCCATCAAATTCACCGAGACGGGCGAAGTGCGCCTGTGCGTACGGCGCCAAATTGCCCATGGGCGAGCGTCTGCTGTTCGACGTGCACGACAGTGGCATCGGCATCAGTGCCGAGGCCATCCCCCGCATGTTCAGAAGTTCGAGCAGGCCAGCGCCGACACCTCGCGCAAGTTCGGCGGCACGGGCCTGGGGCTGGCCATCAGCAAACGTATTGTCGAGAGCATGGGCGGCGAGATCAGCGTCAGCAGCGAACCGGGCGTGGGTTCGACCTTCAGTTTCTGGCTACCGCTGGAACTCGGCACCGCCCCGAGATCGAAGCCGAAGATACACAAGCCCACGCATACCCACCGGCTGAATATCCTCTGCGCCGAGGACGGCGCCACCAACCAGATCATCATCCGCGAACTGATCGAGGGCATGGGTCACACGATAGAGATCGCCGAAGACGGCCAAGCGGCCGTCGAGGCGCTGGCCAAGCGCGATTACGACATGGTGCTGATGGACAGCCGCATGCCGCGCATGAACGGCATCGAGGCCCTGCGCCTCATCCGGGACGGCGAGCGGGGGGTGCGCGATGCGCAGATTCCGGTGGTGGCGCTGACCGCCAATATCGGCCCCGAGGAACGCGAACGCTTCTTCCAGGCCGGGGGTCAATGGCTTTCTCGGCAAGCCCATCGACGAGCACCTGCTGCACGCTGAAGTCGGACGCATGATTGCTTTGTTGCTGGAGCGGGGCACGACGCTGCCGGCGCAAATCGCCGTCCTGCCAGCGCCGACTTCCGGTAACGCCCCCGCACCCGCTGACATCGCCGGGCTCGATGCCTTGTTTGGCGTAGATACGGCGGAACTGGAAGAGCCCGCGCCGGCCATGCCAGCGACATCAGGTTTCAGCAGCAAAGCGAGAGGCGGCGATGGTGAGCGCCTTCATTACCGAGGCCCCGCGCCTGCTGGCCGTGATCCGCTCGGGGCTGGACGAGGCCGACGCCAAGAGCATTGCACTGGCGGCGCACAGCCTCAAGGGTAGTGCGGGCTACTTCGGGGCCGACGAACTGCAGGCGTTGTGCAAAGAGATCGAAGCTCTGGCCGATGCCGGCACACTCGATAGCGTGCGCAGCCGGTTGCCTGATCTGCAGTTGGCTATCGACGCCGCCATTGCACCTTTGCAGCAAGCAAACCACGTGGGCTCATGAGGCAAGCACCCCTGATCAACCTCGCAGTCGAGCCATTCGCCAAGTCGGCGCTGGTGAGACGGCGATGACAGCCACCGTGGCGATGCTATCGGCGCTGCGCCAAGCGCTGGGGTCAGAGCCATGAACGACTGACGGGTATCGGCCAGGCCAGTCCTGTGGCGTCCCCTGTACGTGGCTGCAGGCGCTGACGCGGGGACACTTCGACCTTGCGCGCCTCGCGCAGCCGCAACTTCGTACCCGACGACGCTGGATTGTCGGGCTGGTGCTGATTCTGGGCACGGCACTGACGTGGGTGAGCGGCACCAAAGTGCGCGAATACGAACTCGCTCAAGCCGAGGCCGAGGTGGATCGGCAGTTGATCGCCGTGGCCGAGGAAGTGACTCGTCGTCTGCAACGCTATGCCGTCGCGGTGGTCGCTGGTGCCGGGTACCCGATGCCCGCGCTACCGTCTCGGCCCCGGATTGGCAACGCTTCGTGCAATCGTTTCCAGTTGCCCTACTGGCTCCATGGTGCCTCGGCGATGGGCTACGCCCCGCTGAAACGCGATGCGAGCGAGCAATGGCATGCCCCGGTACAAAGACTCGAACCAGCCAACACGCCGGTGCTGGCGCTGGCCAACCAGAACCTGATCCGTGATACGCGCATGGCTGATGCCGTGATGACGGCCGTGCGGAGCAAACGAAGCAACGCTCTCCCGCGCATGACCATGGCGGGTGAGGAATCACGTAGTGCTGCTGCTTATGCCGACCTACAAGGGCGGCCAGGTGCCACTCGACTCAGAGGAACGTCGGCGCGCGGCTGCCGGCATTGTCTTCGTCGTCATTAATCTTGACAGCCTGTTTCAGGGCATGTCGCAGTGGATAGAAACCAAAGGGCAGCTTTTTCGGTGATCGATGCGCCGATCATGGAAGATCCGGAAATGCTGCTGTACCAGTCGATATCGTTGCCAAGGGTAGCCATACGCATAGCGCCGAAGTCATTGCCGGCGGTCGCGTCTGGCAAATTCAATTCAAAGAACTCGCAGGCCAGGCTGAGGTACCGGATCGCGGCCGCTCGCAGCTGACCTTTGCGGTAGGCGCACTGGCAACCCTGTTGCTTACCATTGCCATCGCCTATCAAGTCGCCCTGCGCAGGCGCACCGAGCGGCAACTGCAGGACTCGCAACGTTCTGAAGACGCCATACGCGCAGTTAACGAAGAACTAGAGGCGCGCGTAAGTGCCCGCACGGCGCAAGCCGAGCAAGGCCGCAAAGCCGCTGAAGTCGCCAATGCCATGAAGAGCGAATTCCTGGCCGTGATCAGCCACGAAGTACGCACGCCCCTGGGCGGCGTTATCGGCATGCTGCGCTTTGGCTTGAAAGACCCGGGTCTGGCCGCCGGCACGCGCAGCAAGCTGCATGTGGGTCTCTCGAATGCCGAGATCCTGCTCCAGATCATCAACGACATCCTCGACTACTCAAGCTCGAAGCCGGCAAAATGAGCCTGGAAGTCATCGATTTTGATCTGCCCGCACTGATCGAGGATGCCAAGTCCATTCTTGAGGATCGGGCAGAGGCCAAAGAGCCTGTCGCTGGTGGCCGAGATTGCGCCCGACCTCCCCGTCTGGTGCCGTGCCGACCACGCGCCTGCGTCAGGTGCTCATCAATCTCGTCGGCAACGCCATCAAATTCACCGAAACCGGCGAAGTGCGCCTGTGCGTACGGCGCCAAATTGATCCATGGGCGAGCGTCTGCTGTTCGACGTGCATGACAGTGGCATCGGCATCAGTGCGAGGCCATCCCCGCATGTTCAGAAGTTCGAGCAGGCCAGCGCCGACACCTCGCGCAAGTTCGGCGGCACAGGCCTGGGGCTGGCCATCAGCAAACGTATTGTCGAGCATGGGCGGCGAGATCAGCGTCGGCAACGAACCGGGCGTGGGTTCGACCTTCAGTTTCTGGCTACCGCTGGAACTCGGCACCGCCCCGAGATCGAAGCCGAAGATACACAAGCCGCACATACCCACCGGCTGAATATCCTCTGCGCCGAGGACGGCGCCACCAGCCAGATCATCATCCGCGAACTGATCGAGGGCATGGGTCACACGATAGAGATCGCCGAAGACGGCCAAGCGGCCGTCGAGGCGCTAATAACGGCGACTACGACATGGTGCTGATGGACGGCCGCATGCCGCGCATGAACGGCATCGGGCCCTGCGCCTCATCCGGGACGGCGAGCGGGGGTGCGCGATGCGCAGATTCCCGTGGTGGCGCTGACCGCCAATATCGGCCCCCGCGGAACGCGAACGCTTCTTCCAGGCCGGGGTCAATGGCTTTCTCGGCAAGCCCATCGACGAGCACCTGCTGCACGCTGAAGTCGGACGCATGATTGCTTTGTTGCTGGAGCGGGGCACGACGCTGCCGGCGCAAATCGCCGTCCTGCCAGCGCCGACTTCCGGTAACGCCCCCGCACCCGCTGACATCGCCGGGCTCGATGCCTTGTTTGGCGTAGATACGGCGGAACTGGAAACCGCGCCGGCCATGCCAGCGACATCAGGTTTCAGCAGCAAAGCGAGAAGCGGCGATGGTGAGCGCCTTCATTACCGAAGCCCGCGCCTGCTGGCAGTGATCCGCTCCCGGGGCTGGACGAGAGGCCGACGCCAAGAGCATTGCACTGGCGGCGCACGGCCTCAAGGGTAGTGCGGGCTACTTCCGGGGGCCGACGAACTGCAGGCGTTGTGCAAAGAGATCGAAGCTCTGGCCGATGCCGGCACACTCGATAGCGTGCGCAGCCGGTTGCCTGATCTGCAGTTGGCTATCGACGCCGCCATTGCACCTTTGCAGCAAGCAAACCACGTGGGCTCATGAGGCAAGCACCCCTGATCAACCTCGCAGTCGAGCCCTTCGCCAAGTCGGCGCTGGTGAGACGGCGATGACAACCACCGTGGCGATGCTATCGGCGCTGCGCCAAGCGCTGGGGTCAGAGCCATGAACGACTGGCGGGTATCGGCCAGGCCAGTCCTGTGGCGTCCTGTACGTGGCTGCAGGCGCTGACGCGGGGACACTTCGACCTTGCGCGCCTCGCGCAGCCGCAACTTCGTACCCGACGACGCTGGATTGTCGGGCTGGTGCTGATTCTGGGCACGGCACTGACGTGGGTGAGCGGCACCAAAGTGCGCGAATACGAACTCGCTCAAGCCGAGGCCGAGGTGGATCGGCAGTTGATCGCCGTGGCCGAGGAAGTGACTCGTCGTCTGCAACGCTATGCCGTCGCGGTGGTCGCTGGTGCCGGAGTACCCGATGCCCGCGCTACCGTCTCGGCCCCGGATTGGCAACGCTTCGTGCAATCGTTTCAGTTGCCCTACTGGCTCCATGGTGCCTCGGCGATGGGCTACGCCCCGCTGAAACGCGATGCGAGCGAGCAATGGCATGCCCCGGTACAAAGACTCGAACCAGCCAACACGCCGGTGCTGGCACTGGCCAACCAGAACCTGATCCGTGATACGCGCATGGCTGATGCCGTGATGACGGCCGTGCGGGCAAACGAAGCAACGCTATCCCCGCATGACCATGGCAGGTGAGGAATCACACGTAGTGCTGCTGCTTATGCCGACCTACAAGGGCGGCCAGGTGCCACTCGACTCAGAGGAACGTCGGCGCGCGGCTGCCGGCATTGTCTTCGTCGTCATTAATCTTGACAGCCTGTTTCAGGGCATGTCGCAGTGGATAGAAACCAAGGGCAGCTTTTCGGTGATCGATGCGCCGATCATGGAAGATCCGGAAATGCTGCTGTACCAGTCCGATATCGTTGCCAAGGGTAGCCATACGCATAGCGCCGAAGTCATTGCCGGCGGTCGCGTCTGGCAAATTCAATTCAAAGAACTCGCAGGCCAGGCTGAGGTACCGGATCGCGGCCGCTCGCAGCTGACCTTTGCGGTAGGCGCACTGGCAACCCTGTTGCTTACCATTGCCATCGCCTATCAAGTCGCCCTGCGCGAGCGCACCGAGCGGCAACTGCAGGACTCGCAACGTTCTGAAGACGCCATACGCGCAGTTAACGAAGAACTAGAGGCGCGCGTAAGTGCCCGCACGGCGCAAGCCGAGCAAGGCCGCAAAGCCGCTGAAGTCGCCAATGCCACGAAGAGCGGATTCCTGGCCATGATCAGCCACGAAGTACGCACGCCCCTGGGCGGCGTTATCGGCATGCTGCGCTTTGGCTTGAAAGACCCGGGTCTGGCCGCCGGCACGCGCAGCAAGCTGCATGTGGGTCTCTCGAATGCCGAGATCCTGCTCCAGATCATCAACGACATCCTCGACTACTCCAAGCTCGAAGCCGGCAAAATGAGCCTGGAAGTCATCGATTTTGATCTGCCCGCACTGATCGAGGATGCCAAGTCCATTCTTGAGGATCGGGCGGAAAGCAAGAGCCTGTCGCTGGTGGCTGAGATTGCGCCTGACCTGCCCGTCTGGTGCCGTGCCGACCCCACGCGCCTGCGCCAGGTGCTCATCAATCTCGTCAGCAACGCCATCAAATTCACCGAAACCGGCGAAGTGCGCCTGTGCGTACGGCGCCAAATTGATCCCATGGGCGAGCGTCTGCTGTTCGACGTGCTGACAGTGGCATCGGCATCAGTGCCGAGGCCATCCCCCGCATGTTCCAGAAGTTCGAGCAGGCCAGCGCCGACACGGCGCGCAAGTTCGGTGGCACCGGTCTGGGGCTGGCCATCTGCAAGCGCATCGTCGAGAGCATGGGCGGCGAGATCAGCGTCAGCAGCGAACCGGGCGTGGGTTCGACCTTCAGTTTCTGGCTACCGCTGGAACTCGGCACCGCCCCGAGATCGAAGCCGAAGATACACAAGCCGCACATACCCACCGGCTGAATATCCTCTGCGCCGAGGACGGCGCCACCAACCAGATCATCATCCGCGAACTGATCGAGGGCATGGGTCACACGATAGAGATCGCCGAAGACGGCCAAGCGGCCGTCGAGGCGCTGGCGCGACGCGACTACGACATGGTGCTCATGGACAGCCGCATGCCGCGCATGAACGGCATCGAGGCCCTGCGCATCATCCGGGCTGGCGAGCGGGGGGTGCGTGATGCGCAGATTCCCGTGGTGGCGCTGACCGCCAATATCGGCCCCGAGGAACGCGAACGCTTCTTCCGGGCCGGGGTCAATGGCTTTCTCGGCAAGCCCATCGACGAGCACCTGCTGCACGCTGAAGTCGGACGCATGATTGCTTTGTTGCTGGAGCGGGGCACGACGCTGCCGGCGCAAATCGCCGTCCTGCCAGCGCCGACTTCCGGTAACGCCCCGCACCCGCTGACATCGCCGGGCTCGATGCCTTGTTTGGCGTAGATACGGCGGAACTGGAGGAGCCCGCGCCGGCCATGCCAGCGACATCAGGTTTCAGCAGCAAAGCGAGAGCGGCGATGGTGAGCGCCTTCATTACCGAAGCCCCGCGCCTGCTGGCAGTGATCCGCTCGGGGCTGGACGAGGCCGACGCCAAGAGCATTGCACTGGCGGCGCACAGCCTCAAGGGTAGTGCGGGCTACTTCGGGGCCGACGAACTGCAGGCGTTGTGCAAAGAGATCGAAGCTCTGGCCGATGCCGGCACACTCGATAGCGTGCGCAGCCGGTTGCCTGATCTGCAGTTGGCTATCGACGCCGCCATTGCACCTTTGCAGCAAGCAAACCACGTGGGCTCATGAGGCAAGCACCCCTGATCAACCTCGCAGTCGAGCCATTCGCCAAGTCGGCGCTGGTGAGACGGCGATGACAGCCACCGTGGCGATGCTATCGGCGCTGCGCCAAGCGCTGGGGTCAGAGCCATGAACGACTGGCGGGTATCGGCCAGGCCAGTCCTGTGGCGTCCCTGTACGTGGCTGCAGGCGCTGACGCGGGGACACTTCGACCTTGCGCGCCTCGCGCAGCCGCAACTTCGTACCCGACGACGCTGGATTGTCGGGCTGGTGCTGATTCTGGGCACGGCACTGACGTGGGTGAGCGGCACCAAAGTGCGCGAATACGAACTCGCTCAAGCCGAGGCCGAGGTGGATCGGCAGTTGATCGCCGTGGCCGAGGAAGTGACTCGTCGTCTGCAACGCTATGCCGTCGCGGTGGTCGCTGGTGCCGGAGTACCCGATGCCCGCGCTACCGTCTCGGCCCCGGATTGGCAACGCTTCGTGCAATCGTTTCAGTTGCCCTACTGGCTCCATGGTGCCTCGGCGATGGGCTACGCCCCGCTGAAACGCGATGCGAGCGAGCAATGGCATGCCCCGGTACAAAGACTCGAACCAGCCAACACGCCGGTGCTGGCACTGGCCAACCAGAACCTGATCCGTGATACGCGCATGGCTGATGCCGTGATGACGGCCGTGCGGGCAAACGAAGCAACGCTCTCCCCGCGCATGACCATGGCAGGTGAGGAATCACACGTAGTGCTGCTGCTTATGCCGACCTACAAGGGCGGCCAGGTGCCACTCGACTCAGAGGAACGTCGGCGCGCGGCTGCCGGCATTGTCTTCGTCGTCATTAATCTTGACAGCCTGTTTCAGGGCATGTCGCAGTGGATAGAAACCAAGGGCAGCTTTTCGGTGATCGATGCGCCGATCATGGAAGATCCGGAAATGCTGCTGTACCAGTCCGATATCGTTGCCAAGGGTAGCCATACGCATAGCGCCGAAGTCATTGCCGGCGGTCGCGTCTGGCAAATTCAATTCAAAGAACTCGCAGGCCAGGCTGAGGTACCGGATCGCGGCCGCTCGCAGCTGACCTTTGCGGTAGGCGCACTGGCAACCCTGTTGCTTACCATTGCCATCGCCTATCAAGTCGCCCTGCGCGAGCGCACCGAGCGGCAACTGCAGGACTCGCAACGTTCTGAAGACGCCATACGCGCAGTTAACGAAGAACTAGAGGCGCGCGTAAGTGCCCGCACGGCGCAAGCCGAGCAAGGCCGCAAAGCCGCTGAAGTCGCCAATGCCATGAAGAGCGAATTCCTGGCCATGATCAGCCACGAAGTACGCACGCCCCTGGGCGGCGTTATCGGCATGCTGCGCTTTGGCTTGAAAGACCCGGGTCTGGCCGCCGGCACGCGCAGCAGCTGCATGTGGGTCTCTCGAATGCCGAGATCCTGCTCCAGATCATCAACGACATCCTCGACTACTCCAAGCTCGAAGCCGGCAAAATGAGCCTGGAAGTCATCGATTTTGATCTGCCCGCACTGATCGAGGATGCCAAGTCCATTCTTGAGGATCGGGCAGAGGCCAAGAGCCTGTCGCTGGTGGCCGAGATTGCGCCCGACCTCCCCGTCTGGTGCCGTGCCGACCCCACGCGCCTGCGTCAGGTGCTCATCAATCTCGTCGGCAACGCCATCAAATTCACCGAAACCGGCGAAGTGCGCCTGTGCGTACGGCGCCAAATTGATCCCATGGGCGAGCGTCTGCTGTTCGACGTGCACGACAGTGGCATCGGCATCAGTGCCGAGGCCATCCCCCGCATGTTCCAGAAGTTCGAGCAGGCCAGCGCCGACACCTCGCGCAAGTTCGGCGGCACGGGCCTGGGGCTGGCCATCAGCAAACGTATTGTCGAGAGCATGGGCGGCGAGATCAGCGTCAGCAGCGAACCGGGCGTGGGTTCGACCTTCAGTTTCTGGCTACCGCTGGAACTCGGCACCGCCCCCGAGATCGAAGCCGAAGATACACAAGCCGCACATACCCACCGGCTGAATATCCTCTGCGCCGAGGACGGCGCCACCAACCAGATCATCATCCGCGAACTGATCGAGGGCATGGGTCACACGATAGAGATCGCCGAAGACGGCCAAGCGGCCGTCGAGGCGCTGAATAACGCGACTACGACATGGTGCTGATGGACAGCCGCATGCCGCGCATGAACGGCATCGAGGCCCTGCGCCTCATCCGGGACGGCGAGCGGGGGGTGCGCGATGCGCAGATTCCCGTGGTGGCGCTGACCGCCAATATCGGCCCCGAGGAACGCGAACGCTTCTTCCAGGCCGGGGTCAATGGCTTTCTCGGCAAGCCCATCGACGAGCACCTGCTGCACGCTGAAGTCGGACGCATGATTGCTTTGTTGCTGGAGCGGGGCACGACGCTGCCGGCGCAAATCGCCGTCCTGCCAGCGCCGACTTCCGGTAACGCCCCCGCACCCGCTGACATCGCCGTACTCGATGCCTTGTTTGGCGTAGATACGGCGGAACTGGAAGGAGCCCGCGCCGGCCATGCCAGCGACATCAGGTTTCAGCAGCAAAGCGAGAGCGGCGATGGTGAGCGCCTTCATTACCGAAGCCCCGCGCCTGCTGGCAGTGATCCGCTCGGGGGCTGGACGAGGCCGACGCCAAGAGCATTGCACTGGCGGCGCACGGCCTCAAGGGTAGTGCGGGCTACTTCGGGGCCGACGAACTGCAGGCGTTGTGCAAAGAGATCGAAGCTCTGGCCGATGCCGGCACACTCGATAGCGTGCGCAGCCGGTTTGCCCTGATCTGCGGTTGGCTATCGACGCCGCCATTGCACCTTTGCAGCAAGCAAACCACGTGGGCTCATGAGGCAAGCACCCTGATCAACCTCGCAGTCGAGCCATTCGCCAAGTCGGCGCTGGTGAGACGGCGATGACAGCCACCGTGGCGATGCTATCGGCGCTGCGCCAAGCGCTGGGGTCAGAGCCATGAACGACTGGCGGGTATCGGCCAGGCCAGTCCTGTGGCGTCCCTGTACGTGGCTGCAGGCGCTGACGCGGGGACACTTCGACCTTGCGCGCCTCGCGCAGCCGCAACTTCGTACCCGACGACGCTGGATTGTCGGGCTGGTGCTGATTCTGGGCACGGCACTGACGTGGGTGAGCGGCACCAAAGTGCGCGAATACGAACTCGCTCAAGCCGAGGCCGAGGTGGATCGGCAGTTGATCGCCGTGGCCGAGGAAGTGACTCGTCGTCTGCAACGCTATGCCGTCGCGGTGGTCGCTGGTGCCGGAGTACCCGATGCCCGCGCTACCGTCTCGGCCCCGGATTGGCAACGCTTCGTGCAATCGTTTCAGTTGCCCTACTGGCTCCATGGTGCCTCGGCGATGGGCTACGCCCCGCTGAAACGCGATGCGAGCGAGCAATGGCATGCCCCGGTGCAAAGACTCGAACCAGCCAACACGCCGGTGCTGGCACTGGCCAACCAGAACCTGATCCGTGATACGCGCATGGCTGATGCCGTGATGACGGCCGTGCGGGCAAACGAAGCAACGCTCTCCCGCGCATGACCATGGCGGGTGAGGAATCACACGTAGTGCTGCTGCTTATGCCGACCTACAAGGGCGGCCAGGTGCCACTCGACTCAGAGGAACGTCGGCGCGCGGCTGCCGGCATTGTCTTCGTCGTCATTAATCTTGACAGCCTGTTTCAGGGCATGTCGCAGTGGATAGAAACCAAGGGCAGCTTTTCGGTGATCGATGCGCCGATCATGGAAGATCCGGAAATGCTGCTGTACCAGTCCGATATCGTTGCCAAGGGTAGCCATACGCATAGCGCCGAAGTCATTGCCGGCGGTCGCGTCTGGCAAATTCAATTCAAAAGAACTCGCAGGCCAGGCTGAGGTACCGGATCGCGGCCGCTCGCAGCTGACCTTTGCGGTAGGCGCACTGGCAACCCTGTTGCTTACCATTGCCATCGCCTATCAAGTCGCCCTGCGCGAGCGCACCGAGCGGCAACTGCGGGACTCGCAACGTTCTGAAGACGCCATACGCGCAGTTAACGAAGAACTAGAGGCGCGCGTAAGTGCCGCACGGCGCAAGCCGAGCAAGGCCGCAAAGCCGCTGAAGTCGCCAATGCCATGAAGAGCGAATTCCTGGCCATGATCAGCCACGAAGTACGCACGCCCCTGGGCGGCGTTATCGGCATGCTGCGCTTTGGCTTGAAAGACCCGGGTCTGGCCGCCGGCACGCGCAGCAAGCTGCATGTGGGTCTCTCGAATGCCGAGATCCTGCTCCAGATCATCAACGACATCCTCGACTACTCCAAGCTCGAAGCCGGCAAAATGAGCCTGGAAGTCATCGATTTTGATCTGCCCGCACTGATCGAGGATGCCAAGTCCATTCTTGAGGATCGGGCAGGGGCCAAGAGCCTGTCGCTGGTGGCCGAGATTGCGCCCGACCTCCCGTCTGGTGCCGTGCCGACCCCACGCGCCTGCGTCAGGTGCTCATCAATCTCGTCGGCAACGCCATCAAATTCACCGAAACCGGCGAAGTGCGCCTGTGCGTACGGCGCCAAATTGATCCCATGGGCGAGCGTCTGCTGTTCGACGTGCACGACAGTGGCATCGGCATCAGTGCCGAGGCCATCCCCGCATGTTCAGAAGTTCGAGCAGGCCAGCGCCGACACCTCGCGCAAGTTCGGCGGCACGGGCCTGGGGCTGGCCATCAGCAAACGTATTGTCGAGAGCATGGGCGGCGAGATCAGCGTCAGCAGCGAACCGGGCGTGGGTTCGACCTTCAGTTTCTGGCTACCGCTGGAACTCGGCACCGCCCCGAGATCGAAGCCGAAGATACGCAAGCCGCACATACCCACCGGCTGAATATCCTCTGCGCCGAGGACGGCGCCACCAACCAGATCATCATCCGCGAACTGATCGAGGGCATGGGTCACACGATAGAGATCGCCGAAGACGGCCAAGCGGCCGTCGAGGCGCTAATAACGCGACTACGACATGGTGCTGATGGACAGCCGCATGCCGCGCATGAACGGCATCGAGGCCCTGCGCCTCATCCGGGACGGCGAGCGGGGGGTGCGCGATGCGCAGATTCCCGTGGTGGCGCTGACCGCCAATATCGGCCCCGAGGAACGCGAACGCTTCTTCCAGGCCGGGGTCAATGGCTTTCTCGGCAAGCCCATCGACGAGCACCTGCTGCACGCTGAAGTCGGACGCATGATTGCTTTGTTGCTGGAGCGGGGCACGACGCTGCCGGCGCAAATCGCCGTCCTGCCAGCGCCGACTTCCGGTAACGCCCCCGCACCCGCTGACATCGCCGGGCTCGATGCCTTGTTTGGCGTAGATACGGCGGAACTGGAGGAGCCCGCGCCGGCCATGCCAGCGACATCAGGTTTCAGCAGCAAAGCGAGAGCGGCGATGGTGAGCGCCTTCATTACCGAAGCCCCGCGCCTGCTGGCAGTGATCCGCTCGGGGCTGGACGAGGCCGACGCCAAGAGCATTGCACTGGCGGCGCACAGCCTCAAGGGTAGTGCGGGCTACTTCGGGGCCGACGAACTGCAGGCGTTGTGCAAAGAGATCGAAGCTCTGGCCGATGCCGGCACACTCGATAGCGTGCGCAGCCGGTTGCCTGATCTGCTGTTGGTTATCGCGGCCGCCATTGCACCTTTGCAGCAAGCAAACCACGTGGGCTCATGAGGCAAGCACCCTGATCAACCTCGCAGTCGAGCCATTCGCCAAGTCGGCGCTGGTGAGGCGGCGATGACAGCCACCGTGGCGATGCTATCGGCGCTGCGCCAAGCGCTGGGGTCAGAGCCATGAACGACTGGCGGGTATCGGCCAGGCCAGTCCTGTGGCGTCCCTGTACGTGGCTGCAGGCGCTGACGCGGGGACACTTCGACCTTGCGCGCCTCGCGCAGCCGCAACTTCGTACCCGACGACGCTGGATTGTCGGGCTGGTGCTGATTCTGGGCACGGCACTGACGTGGGTGAGCGGCACCAAAGTGCGCGAATACGAACTCGCTCAAGCCGAGGCCGAGGTGGATCGGCAGTTGATCGCCGTGGCCGAGGAAGTGACTCGTCGTCTGCAACGCTATGCCGTCGCGGTGGTCGCTGGTGCCGGAGTACCCGATGCCCGCGCTACCGTCTCGGCCCCGGATTGGCAACGCTTCGTGCAATCGTTTCCCGTTGCCCTACTGGCTCCATGGTGCCTCGGCGATGGGCTACGCCCCGCTGAAACGCGATGCGAGCGAGCAATGGCATGCCCCGGTACAAAGACTCGAACCAGCCAACACGCCGGTGCTGGCACTGGCCAACCAGAACCTGATCCGTGATACGCGCATGGCTGATGCCGTGATGACGGCCGTGCGGGCAAACGAAGCAACGCTATCCCGCGCATGACCATGGCAGGTGAGGAATCACACGTAGTGCTGCTGCTTATGCCGACCTACAAGGGCGGCCAGGTGCCACTCGACTCAGAGGAACGTCGGCGCGCGGCTGCCGGCATTGTCTTCGTCGTCATAAATCTTGACAGCCTGTTTCAGGGCATGTCGCAGTGGATAGAAACCAAGGGCAGCTTTTCGGTGATCGATGCGCCGATCATGGAAGATCCGGAAATGCTGCTGTACCAGTCCGATATCGTTGCCAAGGGTAGCCATACGCATAGCGCCGAAGTCATTGCCGGCGGTCGCGTCTGGCAAATTCAATTCAAAGAACTCGCAGGCCAGGCTGAGGTACCGGATCGCGGCCGCTCGCAGCTGACCTTTGCGGTAGGCGCACTGGCAACCCTGTTGCTTACCATTGCCATCGCCTATCAAGTCGCCCTGCGCGAGCGCACCGAGCGGCAACTGCAGGACTCGCAACGTTCTGAAGACGCCATACGCGCAGTTAACGAAGAACTAGAGGCGCGCGTAAGTGCCCGCACGGCGCAAGCCGAGCAAGGCCGCAAAGCCGCTGAAGTCGCCAATGCCATGAAGAGCGAATTCCTGGCCATGATCAGCCACGAAGTACGCACGCCCCTGGGCGGCGTTATCGGCATGCTGCGCTTTGGCTTGAAAGACCCGGGTCTGGCCGCCGGCACGCGCAGCAAGCTGCATGTGGGTCTCTCGAATGCCGAGATCCTGCTCCAGATCATCAACGACATCCTCGACTACTCCAAGCTCGAAGCCGGCAAAATGAGCCTGGAAGTCATCGATTTTGATCTGCCCGCACTGATCGAGGATGCCAAGTCCATTCTTGAGGATCGGGCAGAGGCCAAGAGCCTGTCGCTGGTGGCCGAGATTGCGCCCGACCTCCCCGTCTGGTGCCGTGCCGACCCCACGCGCCTGCGTCAGGTGCTCATCAATCTCGTCGGCAACGCCATCAAATTCACCGAAACCGGCGAAGTGCGCCTGTGCGTACGGCGCCAAATTGATCCCATGGGCGAGCGTCTGCTGTTCGACGTGCACGACAGTGGCATCGGCATCAGTGCCGAGGCCATCCCCCGCATGTTCCAGAAGTTCGAGCAGGCCAGCGCCGACACCTCGCGCAAGTTCGGCGGCACGGGCCTGGGGCTGGCCATCAGCAAACGTATTGTCGAGAGCATGGGCGGCGAGATCAGCGTCAGCAGCGAACCGGGCGTGGGTTCGACCTTCAGTTTCTGGCTACCGCTGGAACTCGGCACCGCCCCCGAGATCGAAGCCGAAGATACACAAGCCGCACATACCCACCGGCTGAATATCCTCTGCGCCGAGGACGGCGCCACCAACCAGATCATCATCCGCGAACTGATCGAGGGCATGGGTCACACGATAGAGATCGCCGAAGACGGCCAAGCGGCCGTCGAGGCGCTGGCCAAGCGCGATTACGACATGGTGCTCATGGACAGCCGCATGCCGCGCATGAACGGCATCGAGGCCCTGCGCCTCATCCGGGCCGGCGAGCGGGGGGTGCGCGATGCGCAGATACCGGTGGTGGCGCTCACTGCCAACATCGGGCCGGAGGAGAAGGAACGCTTTTTTGGCGCGGGGGTGGATGGCTTTCTGGGCAAGCCGATTGATGAGCACCTGCTGCACGCCGAAGTCGGACGCATGGTCGCCCTGCTGCTGGCGCGCGGCAAGGCCTTGCCTGAGCAAGACGCCGCCAGAATCGCCGTCCTGCCAGCGCCGACTTCCGGTAACGACCCCGCCGCCACGGCCGACATCGCCGGACTGGATGCGCTGTTTGGCGTTGACACAGCGGTGCCGGAGGCAGCTACCCCACCAGCGCCGGCCCAAGCACCTGTGGCCGCATCGGGCTTCAGCGACAAGGCCAGAACGGCGCTGACGGCTGCCTTCCTCACCGAGGCCCCGCGCCTGCTCGGCGTGATCCGGGCCAGCCTTGCCTCAGAAGATGCCAAGGGCATAGCGCTCGCCGCCCACAGCCTGAAGGGCAGCGCCGGGTATTTCGGGGCCGGCGAACTGCAGTCTCTGTGCAAAGAGATCGAGACCTGGGCCGATTCCGGCGCGCTCGATGCCATCCGGCGCACGCTGCCGACCCTGCACTCCGTGATCGAAGCGACCATTGCACCTTTACGGAGAGGTACAGACGGTGCAAACACGGCCGATTGATTCCGCAAGTCGGCGCTGGTGGGACGGCGATCGCCGTGGTTTCAGCGGTTTATAATTGAATAATTAACGTTTAATGTTAAATTAACAATGATGTTAGCTCGCTACGCTGAAACTCTTGTCCGCCACAAACTATTCACCATGCCGGCGGTAGTGCTGTTGGGCCCCCGGCAGGTCGGCAAAACGACCCTGGCCCGCGCGATCGCGGCCAGCTGGCCGGCCGGTACGGTGTATCTGGACCTGGAACGACCGGCGGATCGAATGCGTCTGGACGATGCGGACAGTTACCTGCGCGCCCAGCAAGGCAAGCTGGTGGTACTCGATGAGATTCATCGTACGCCCGATGTCTTTGAGATCCTGCGCGGCATCATTGACGACAACCGCCAGGCGGGGCAGCGCACGGGTCAGTTCCTGCTCCTGGGCTCTGCCTCGCTGGACCTCATGCGCCAGTCGAGCGAGAGCCTGGCTGGCCGGGTGGCGTACATGGATATTTCGCCACTGGATACCCGGGACGTTTTTGCTAAGGACGTTCGCGCGACCGGCAATCCGCCGCTCAGCGCCAACACACTGTGGCTGCGTGGCGGCTTTCCCGACAGCCTGCTGGCTTCCAGCGATGCCCTGAGTCTCGACTGGCGCCGGGATTTCATTCGTTCCTATCTGGAGCGCGACGTGCCCATGTTTGCGCCCCGGCTGCCGGCCGAATCCATCGGCCGCTTGTGGACCATGCTGGCTAACCAGCAAGGCAGCCTGCTCAATCAGGCGCGCCTCGCCGGTGCCTTGGGGGTATCGAATCCCGCTGTGGATCGTTACATCGATCTTCTTGTGGATTTGCAACTGCTGCGGCGACTGCGTCCGTGGAGCGGCAACGTCGGCAAGCGACTGGTCAAGACACCCAAGGTCTATGTGCGCGACAGTGGCATCCTGCACGGACTGCTGGAGCTCGAAACATTGAACGATGTTCTCGGTCACCCGGTCTGCGGGCTGAGCTATGAAGGGCATTGCCTGGAAAACCTACTCGGTGCCGCCACACCGCGGTATGCGCCCTATTTCTATCGCACGCATGCCGGCGCAGAGATCGATCTGGTACTGGAAAAAGGCGGGCAGGCGGTGATCGCCATCGAAGTCAAGCGCTCGAGCGCACCCCGCCCGGACAGGGGATTTGGCCAGGCCTGCGATGACCTGGGCATTACCCAGCGCTATGTGGTCTATCCCGGCGCGGAGCAATTTCCGCTGCGACATGATGCCCAGGCAATTGGGCTGGCTGATCTTGTGGCCCTTCTGAGTCAATCATGAGCCTGCCAGTGATCCGTCGCGTACTGGCTGCCATTGCCTTTTTCGTACTGGCCGGCTTGCCGTTTGCAGTCTCGGCAGGTGGTGATAGCACGATCATTGATGTCGCCGTAACGGGCAAGGGCTCCGTTGATATCTCTGATCGTTTCCTCGCCCTGCGCGACCCCACCGGGCAACTGAGCTTGAGTAACCTCCTGGCCTTGCCGAAGGACGGGAACAGCTTCAATGCGCTCAAAGTCGGCGAAAAGCCGAATTTCGGGTACACGGCCGACACTTACTGGCTGCGACTCGAGGTGCGTAATTCCGGTCCGGGTGTCGAGGAGCGACTGCTGGAAATTCCCTATCCGATCCTGTCGCTGATCGAGTTCTATCAGGTGACCAACGGTCAGGTCGACGCGACATTCAAGGCCGGCCTGGCGGTGCCGCTTTCGGTCCGACCGATAATCACCCGGAATTTTGTCTTTCCAGTTCGGCTGCAAGGCACCGCCACCTCTGAGATTTACTTGAAGATTCGCTCCGACAATGCCTTGGTGGTGCCGGCCGTGCTTTGGCGTCCAGCGGCCTACAACAGTCATCTTGTTGCCGACTATGCGTGGCAAAGCGTCTATTTCGGCATTGCCTTGGCGATGCTGATTTTCAACTTTCTGATCTATGTCGAGTTCAGGGAGCGGGTCTATCTGCGCTACGTCATCTACGTTGTGGCAACGACGCTCACGTTCGCCGCACAGCAGGGGTTGGCCAAACAGTTTCTCTGGCCAGAAGCCACGTTCTGGTCAAACATCGCCCTCTACGTCGGCTACGTAATTGCTATGGCAATGTTCTATCAACTGACCCGCGAGATGCTCGACTTGAAAGTGGTTGCCCCACGCATTGACCGAATTTTTAATTCGGTGGCGCTCTCCTACTTATTGCTTCCGGTGCTGTTCTTTTTCATCTTTCAGCCCATCGTGCCGGCGGTTTCGGTGTCCTTTGCGCTTGCGGGGCTTTCGGCAGCCGTTGTGGGGGCTTACTGTGCGCACCGCAGGCAGCGCAGCGCTTACTTTTATCTCGTCGCGTTTCTTCCCCTCATCTCCGGCGCGATCATTGTCGTATTGCGCAGCCTGCAAGTGCTGCCGCTCAATGATTTCACGCTGAACGCCTTGCAACTGGGGTCAGCGTTGCAAATGATTCTGCTCGCCTTCGCTCTTGCAGACCGGTTCACTCAAACACGGCGAGAGCGCGAGAGCGCCTTGGAGCAGGCAGAACGGGCTGGCGCCTTGGCGCAGGCGGTGGCGCAGGCAGAGCAGGCCCGCGAGGCGGCGGTCGCGGCGAACCACCTCAAGAACGACTTTCTGGCCATGATCAGCCACGAAGTACGCACACCGCTGGGCGGAGTGATCGGCATGCTGCGCTTCGGCCTGAAAGACCCGGGCCTGGCCGCCGGCACGCGCAGCAAACTGCATGTGGGGCTCGCGAATGCCGAGATCCTGCTCCAGATCATCAACGACATTCTCGACTACTCCAAGCTTGAAGCCGGCAAGATGACGTTGGAGGTCATCGACTTTGATCTGCCGGAGCTGATCGAGGATGCCAAGTCCATCCTCGAAGACCGGGCCGAGAGCAAGAGTCTCTCGCTGGTGGCCGAGGTTGCGCCCGACCTGCCCGTCTGGTGCCGTGCCGACCCCACGCGCCTGCGTCAGGTGCTCATCAATCTCGTCGGCAACGCCATCAAATTCACCGAGACGGGCGAAGTACGGCTGTGCGTGAGCCGCGAGGGCGAGCGCCTGCTGTTCGACGTGCACGACAGTGGCATCGGCATCAGTGCCGACGCCATCCCCCGCCTGTTCCAGAAGTTCGAGCAGGCCAGCGCCGACACCTCGCGCAAGTTCGGCGGTACGGGCCTGGGGCTGGCCATCAGCAAACGTATTGTCGAGAGCATGGGCGGCGACATCAGCGTTACCAGCGAACCGGGCGTGGGTTCGACCTTCAGTTTCTGGCTACCGCTGGAGTTGGGCTCAGCACCGGAAGTTGAGGCCGAGGACACTCAGGCGGCCCACAGCCACCGACTCGACATCCTGTGCGCCGAGGACGGCGCCACCAACCAGATCATCATCCGCGAACTGATCGAGGGCATGGGTCACACGATAGAGATCGCCGAAGACGGCCAAGCCGGCCGTCGGCCCGGCCCCGGGCCCCCCCCCCCCCCCCCCGCGCGGACGCGCCGACATGGTGCTCAGTGCTGGACAGCCGCATGCCGCGCATGAACGGCATCGAGGCCCTGCGCATCATCCGGGCTGGCGAGCGGGGGGTGCGTGATGCGCAGATTCCGGTGGTGGCGCTCACTGCCAACATCGGGCCGGAGGAAAGCGAACGTTTCTTCGCCGCCGGCGTCAATGGTTTTCTCGGCAAGCCGATCGACGAGCACGCTGCTGCACGCTGAAGTCGGACGCATGATCGCGTTGCTGCTGACGCGCGGCAAGGCCTTGCCGGAGCAAAGCGAAGCCAGAATCGCCGTCTCACCAGCGCCGACTTCCGGTAACGACACCGCCCCCGCCGCCGACATCGCCGGACTGGATGCGCTGTTTGGGGTCGATACTGCCGCACTCGATACACCGCCCGCGTCAGCACCCCAAACGGCACCCACCAAGACCCGCCCAGCAAGCTCCGGATTCACCGGCAAGGCCAAGGCCGCGATGACGGCGGCCTTTCTCGCCGAGGCCCCGCGCCTGCTCGAAGCAATCCGCACCGGCCTGACGGCCGCCGACGCCAAGGGCGTCGCCCTGGCGGCGCATAGCCTGAAGGGCAGCGCCGCCTATTTCGGCGGCACCGACATTCAGGAGATTGCCCGGCAGATCGAAGCGTTCGCCGATCAGGACGACCTCGATCAGGCGCGCGAACTGCTGCCCGCGCTTGCCAGTACGCTGGACACGACCGTGAATGCACTCGGTCGTTTGCCGCAGGAAACCCCAGTCGCGACTCAGCCCCCCAGCGGCCCGACCGACTTGGCGGAACTGCGCGCCATGTCCACCCGGCTGACCGCACTCATCGCGCGCCACAATCCCGAAGCCGAAGCGGTGCTCCAGCAACTCCGTGCCCGGCTTCCAGGCAGGGGAGCCGCGGCGGAACTGGCCACGACGCTGTCGGTACAACTGACCGTTTTCGACTTTGTCCGGGCAAAAGCAACGGCGGCGGAACTCAATATCTGCTTGAATGCACTGCAATGAGTCACAATGATTTACCGACGCCCCCCCCCACCCGATCGCCGTCACGATGAATCTCACAGGAGCATGCCATGCGCACCGATGATGCAGTGTCCGCCAAAAGCCGCATCCTGATTGTCGACGATGACCGCCTGAACATCATGGCGCTGACGGCGATACTGCGCGTCGAGTTCGAGCTGATCATTGCCACCGACGGGGCGCAGGCGCTGACGCTGGTCGCAGAGCAAAGGCCGGATCTCATCCTGCTCGACGTGGTGATGCCGCACATGAACGGACATGAGGTCTGCCGGCAACTGAAGCAGGATGAAGCCACCCAGTCCATCCCGATCATTTTCATTTCCGGACGCTCGCAGGCTGAGGACGAGACGCTGGGCTTTGAACTGGGCGCGGTGGATTACATCGCCAAGCCTTTCAATGAGCTGGTGGTGATCTCGCGCGTGCGCAGCCACGCCCGGCTCAAGCGCCAGAGCGACCTGCTCGAACGCATGGTCATGAGCGATGCGCTCACCGGCATCCCCAACCGGCGCGCCTTTGATCAGGTCAGCGAGCGCGAATGGCAACGCTGCCGGCGCACACAAACGCCCTTGTCGCTGCTGATGATCGATGTCGATATGTTCAAGCAGTTCAACGACAATTACGGCCACGGTGCCGGCGACACCTGCCTGATCCTCGTGGGCCGGGCCCTGGCCGCCTGCACCCGTCGCCCGGGCGATTTTGTCGCACGCTACGGCGGTGAGGAGTTTGTCGCGGTACTGGCCGATGCCACGGCAGATGAAGCCAGGGGCGAAGCCGAACGATTTTTGTCCGCGGTCACGCAGCTTGAAATTGCCCACGCCTACTCGCTTGCCGGCCCTGTGGTGAGCGTCAGCATTGGCGTGGCCACGACGATCCCGAGCGCCGACAAGGGCATCGCCGGTTTGAAGGAAGCGGCCGACCAAATGCTCTACGAGGCTAAAAAGAACGGGCGCAACCGACTGGCGGCCACCGACAGCGTGAAACCTCTGTAACCGTACCAATCCGCACCCGCATCATCCAACGAGGAAAGACACACCATGAAAGTATTGGTCACCGACGACGACCTGATCTCGCGCATGGCACTGATCGACGTGCTGGGAAATCTGCCAGACCTGTTTATTGTCGAGGCAGACTCTGGGGAACGCGCCTGGGAACTGCTCTCGGCGGGGCTGGAACCTGATTTGTGTTGCTGCGATGTGCGCATGCCGGGAATGTCGGG
>JADJEF010000002.1 GCA_016702335.1 Rhodocyclaceae bacterium | reverse complement strand
GCCCCGCCGCCCACAATAAGTGAGCGCAGAGATGGCAGGAGCGCAGTTGTACTTTTCCTGCCGCACCTGTAGGATTTAATCCCACTGCAACCCCTGCGGGGCCCGCCATGCGAACCACCCAACAACTTAGCGTCACCTTGCCCAAGGAAATGGCCAATACCGTCAAGGCGTTGGTGGCCAGCGGTGCCTACGCCAGCGAAAGTGAAGTGCTGCGCGATGGACTACGCGCACTGCTGGCACGAGAACGCGCCACCGAACAATGGTTGCGCACCCAGGTCATTCCTGCCGCCAACGCACTGGCAGACGATCCAACGCGGGCACGGTCACTTTCCGATGTGCGCGCACGTCTGGATAAAGAGCACAACGCCGCCTGACCAGACGTGACCACCCATCAGGTCATCTTCACGCCCGAGGCGGAAGAGCAACTCGCCGCACTCTACAACTACATTGCGCAAGCAGGCTCCCCGCTGAGTGCCCGTCGCTACACCAGTGCCATCGTGGACTATTGCGCCAGCCTGAGCGAATTTCCGGAACGCGGCACCCGCCGAGATGATCTTCGGTCTGGCTTGCGGATTACCAACTACAAGGGGCGCACGGTCATTGCCTTTGAGATCAGCGACGATACAGTGGCGATTCTGGGTATTTTCTATGGTGGGCAAGACTACGCCTCCCTCATTTCGGATGGCGATGACGCCTGACTCCAATGGCCGACATCATCGAACTACACCCCCAAAACGAATCGCCCGCGCCCATCGTGGTCGAGTTCGAGAATAGCCCCTGGCGGCTGCACCAACCTTTTACTCCGGCTGGCGATCAGCCCGAAGCGATTCGCCTGCTGTGTGAAGGCATCAACGACGGCCTGAGCTTCCAGACCCTGCTCGGTGTCACCGGCTCGGGCAAGACCTACACCATGGCCAATGTCATTGCCCGCCTCGGTCGGCCGGCACTGGTGCTGGCACCGAACAAGACACTGGCGGCGCAGCTCTATTCCGAATTCCGCGAGTTCTTTCCCGAGAACTCGGTCGAGTATTTTGTTTCGTATTACGACTACTACCAGCCGGAAGCCTACGTGCCGAGCCGCGATTTGTTCATCGAGAAGGATTCGAGCATCAACGAGCACATCGAACAGATGCGTCTGTCGGCGACCAAGAGTTTGCTGGAGCGGCGTGATGTGATCATCGTGTGCACCGTCTCTGCGATCTACGGTATCGGCGACCCGGTCGATTATCACAGCATGATCCTGCACTTGAAGCAGGGCGAAAAATGCGGCCAGCGCGAGATCATCCGCCGTCTGAGCGAAATGCAGTACGAGCGCAATGACATCGATTTCGACCGCGGCACCTACCGGGTGCGTGGCGATGTGATCGACATCTTTCCGGCCGAGAACGCCGAAAGCGCGCTGCGTGTCACTTTGTTCGACGATGAGGTCGAGTCGCTCAAGTTGTTCGACCCGCTCACCGGCCATACCCGCCAGCAGCTCGGCCGCTTTACCGTGTTCCCGGCCAGCCATTACGTCACGCCGCGGGCCACGGTGCTGCGCGCTATCGAGAAGATCAAGGCCGAGCTGCGCGAACGCATCGACTACTACTCGCAAGAACAAAAATTGGTGGAGTTGCAGCGCATCGAGCAGCGCACCCGCTTCGATCTGGAGATGCTCGACCAGCTGGGCTTTTGCAAAGGTATCGAGAACTACTCGCGCCATCTTTCCGGCCGCCAGCCGGGCGAGGCACCACCCACGCTGTACGACTACCTGCCGCCCGATGCGCTGATGTTTGTCGATGAATCGCACGTCGCCATTCCACAGTGCGGCGCGATGTACAAGGGTGACCGCTCACGCAAGGAAAATCTGGTCAACTACGGTTTCCGCCTGCCCTCGGCGCTGGACAACCGGCCGCTCAAGTTCGAGGAATTCGAGCGCCTGATGCCGCAAACGGTATTCGTCTCGGCCACCCCCGCCGCCTACGAAGAAGCGCATCAGGGGCAAGTGGTCGAGCAATTGGTGCGCCCTACGGGGCTGATCGATCCGGTGGTCGAGGTCAGACCCGCCATCACTCAGGTCGATGATCTGCTCAGCCAGATCAAGAAGCGTATCGCTGTCGGCGAGCGCGTGCTGGTCACCACATTGACCAAGCGTCTGTCGGAGCAGCTCACCGAGTTTCTCGCCGACAACGGCATCAAGGTGCGCTACCTGCATTCCGACATCGACACCGTGGAGCGGGTCGAGATCATCCGCGACTTGCGTCTGGGCGAATTCGATGTGCTGGTCGGCATCAACCTGCTGCGTGAAGGGCTGGATATTCCCGAGGTGTCGCTGGTCGCCATTCTCGATGCCGACAAAGAGGGCTTTTTGCGTTCCACCCGTTCGCTGATTCAGACCATGGGTCGCGCCGCACGGCACCTGAACGGCACCGCCATTCTTTACGCCGACCGCATTACCGATTCGATGCAGCGCGCCATGGCCGAGACCGAGCGCCGGCGCGCCAGGCAAGTCGCGCATAACGAAGCTAACGGCATCACGCCACGCTCGGTGCAAAAGCGCATCAAGGATATTATTGACGGCGTCTATGATGCCGATTCTGCGCGCAGTGAGCAGCAGCAGCTCAAAGCCGCCGAGGAAGCCGCGCGCTACGAAACCATGAGCGAGAAAGCGTTGGCCAAGGAGATCAAGCGCCTGGAAAAATCGATGCATGAACATGCCAAAAATCTTGAATTTGAACAAGCCGCAGCAGTCCGCGACGAACTCTCCCGCATTAAAACTCTGGCTTTCGGTGCCGCCGCCCACGACGCGCCCGGCAATGCCGCCTGACGAGTACACACCATGACCGAACCCACGAATGAGGACGAATTTGATCGCCTGGCGCGCGAGATTGGCATTCCCGCTTGCCCCGCCATCCTCAGCCAGTTCTCTGCCGAGATGCATCAGCCCGAGCCCGACATGCGCAGGCTCTCCCAACTGATTGCGTCTGACATCGCGCTGTCCGGGGCGCTGCTCAAGCTGGTCAACTCCCCCTTCTACGGCATGCGCAGCAAGGCCGCCAGCCCGCATCAGGCGCTCTCGATCATCGGCCTGCGCGCGGCGACCAACCTGATTACCGGCCTGATCTTGCGCCACACCTTCCCCGCCAGTGGCAGCGCCCTGATGCAGCGCTTTTGGGACAAGGCTTCCCTCACGGCCGAAGCCGCCACGGTCATTGCTCGCGCCATTCGGGGCATCGACGCCGATGAAGCACACACCTTCACTCTGTTTCGCGACTGCGGCATTCCCGTCATGATCACCAGGTTTGCCGGCTACGGGCACATCATCGAACAGCTTGACCACGTGCCCGGTGCCCAGGTGATCGTACGAGAGCAGATGGACTACCAGTACAGCCATGCACGCGTGGGCTATGCCCTCGCCCGTGGCTGGCTGCTGCCCGAGCCGTTCTGTCGCGCCATTCTTTACCACCACGACCTGGAAAAAGTGATTGCCGGGCGGCGCGAAGTCGAACCCGTCAATCGCAAGCTCGTGGCCTTCGGTTTACTCATGGAGCAGATCATCAGCCTGCGTTCCGGCGGCGGCCTGTGCCCCGACTGGCCCTCTGGCGAGGCATTTGTCCTCGAGACGCTGAAGCTCAGCCCGGATGATATTGTCGGGCTGATCCAGGCCGCCGAATAGGAAGCCCCATGCGCGCCAGCGGCCCGCCAACCCGCGTCCTGTTTGTCTGTACCGGCAATATCTGTCGCTCCCCCACGGCAGAGGGCGTGGCCCGGGCCATGGCCGAGCGCGCCGGTGTGGCGCACTGCTTTGTCTTCGATTCGGCGGGCACTCAGGGCTACCATGCGGATCAGGCGCCTGATCCGCGCACCGTTGCGGCGGCGCGCAAACGCGGTTACGACCTTACCCCGCTGCGCGCTCGCCGTGTCACCAGCGCCGACTTCCGGAATTTTGATCTGCTGCTCGCACTCGATGCCGGGCATCTGGGCATGCTGCGTGCCCAGGCCGTGCCGGAAAGCCGGGCGGAGGTGCGACTGCTCCTCGACTACCACCCTGAACGCACCGGGCAAGATGTTCCCGATCCCTACTACGGAGGCCCCGAGGGTTTTGAACAGGTACTCGATCTGGTTGAAGGCGCGAGCGCCGGGCTGATCACCGCACTGGCGTCAGCACCATAATAGCTGCATGACGAACCCGGATTCCCCTGTCACGAGCCACTCGCTCGACCGCGATGCCCAGGACAGCGTCGCCACGGCAGCGATGCTGCTGGCTGGAGGTGCCTACTATCTGCTGGCCCGTTTCGGTATGGCGCTGTTTGCCGTGCAACCCGCCAACATCACCCTGATCTGGCTGCCCGCCGGCTTGGCTCTGGTGATGATTCATCATTGGGGACGGCGCGCACTGCCGATTATTTTTGTGGCCAGCTTTGCCGCCAATTTTCCTGGCATGGCCACGGCCTCACTGCTCAATCACATCGTGCATACCAGCATCGCGGCGGGTGCGGATGCGCTGGCCGGGGCCTTGACCGCCCTCGCTTTGGCCCGCCGCTTGCCCCGTGGCCTGAGCAAAGCTACCGACCTGATCCCCTTTGGACTATGGGTCTGCCTGCTGCCCACCGCCGCAACCAGTCTGATCTTGACTCTCAATCTTGCCGCCGGGAATTACATTCCCTGGGCGGCCGGACCGGAGTTTTTCCGCATGTTGCTGCTCGCCGACAGCCTCGGCATTTTGCTGATTTTCCAGGTGTATCAGGGCTGGAAGCTGTCGGACCGGCGGACGCCCGAGCAATGGCCGTTTGTGCTCCTCGGGGCACTTGCCATCGCTGCCATTTTGTTGATCGACTTCACCCTGCTGCCCGGCACCGTGTTTCTGATCACGCTGGCCACGCTGGCCCTCGCCTTCGAGGTCGGGCTGCTGGGCATGGCCCTGCTCTCCACCACCGCCCTGCTGTTCGTGATGATTGCGACGACCAAAGGCTACGGACCATTTGTGGCGGCCACGGCCGAGGAATCGAACTTTCGTGTACTGACGTTTGTCTTTTCGTCTGCGCTGGCGACGCTCGGCGTCACCTTGCAAAGTCGGGCGCTGCAAGCAACCGAAAAGGCCCGTTCGCTCTGGCAGGAGGCGGCCGAACACGACGCCCTCACCGACCTGCCCAACCGGCGAGCTTTCATGCCCAGGCTGCGCCTTGAGCACGAGCGCAGCACCCGCAACAAGCTCGCTTACTCGGTCGCCATGCTCGACCTGGATCATTTCAAGCGCATTAACGATACCTACGGCCACGCCGCCGGTGACGCGGTACTTAAAGCGGTGGCTACCACCGTACTGGCTAACTGCCGTGGCATCGATACCCCGGCGCGCGTGGGCGGTGAGGAATTTGCCATTTTGCTGCCCGAAACCAGCAGCGAAGATGCCCGCATCATGCTGGAACGCATTCGCGTCGCCGTAGCGCTACTGACCCTGCCGATAGGCACGACCGACGTGTCGCTCACCATCAGCATCGGGGTAGCCTGTTCCGCCGATGCACAGTCTGACTGTGACACTGTGCTCAATCTCGCCGACCAGGCGCTCTATGCCGCCAAGCGGCACGGGCGAAATCGCGTTATAACTTGCGCTCAGACTACCCATTGAAGTTCGCTACCCCTCATGAAAATTCTCCTTGTTGAAGATACCCGCGCGGTCGCGGCCGTCATGACCGCGCGCCTGATGTCTTTCGGTCACGACGTCGTGGTGGCCGACAATGGCCAGAAGGCCGTCGAGCAGTTTTCCCAGATTTCGCCTGATCTGGTGTTGATGGATATTGACATGCCGGTCATGAATGGCTTCGAGGCCTGCAATCGCATCCGGGCGCTTGAGGCCACAAGAAAATGGGCCTGGACCCCGATCATTTTTCTCACGGCGTCAGACACCGCCGAAAATCTGATTACCGCCATTGAGGCCGGCGGCGATGATTTTCTGGTCAAGGGCATCAGCGAGAACGTGCTGCAAGCCAAGATGAAAGCGCTCTCGCGCATTGCCGCCATGCGCCGCCTGCTCTCGATTGCCAACGAGCGCCTGGAGCATCAAGCCAGCCGCGACGGCCTCACCGGCTTGCTCAACCGGCGCCGAATGGATCTTGACGTAGATATGCACTGGGCTCAGTGCACGCAGGCGAAGCAAGCGTTTGCGCTGCTCATGCTGGATGTCGACAACTTCAAGAAGTACAACGATCACTATGGCCATCAGGCGGGCGACGATTGCCTGCGCGCCGTGGCTGGCGCCATCGAAGCCGTGATTGTCGAAACCAACGCCGAGGGCATGACCCGCGGCGCTTTCGTGGCCCGTTACGGCGGCGAAGAATTTGCCGTGATTATCCCCAATGCCTCCGAGGCCGGTTACGAGGGTGCCGCCCACTGCGTGCTGGACGCAATCCGGAAGCTCGCCATTCCTCACGAACGCAATGCCGACTGGGGCATTGTGACGGCATCCATTGGTGGCGCCCGCAACCAGCAGTTGGGTGACCGGCCCACCGATTTGTTCAAAGCCGCCGACGCCGCGCTCTACCGGGCCAAGGATGGCGGGCGTAATCGCTTCGAGAGCGCCTAAAAGTTCAGCGCCTCCTCCACGTCCTTCTTGGAGAGGTACTTTGAAAAAATCCGCTTTAGCGTTCCATCTTTTTTCATGGCTTGAACAATTTTCTTCATTTCAGCCACATCGGCCTCGGAAAAATGTGCCTTGCTCAGGATGAGGGACAGCACAATCGGCTTCTTGGGCGGTGAGTCCCAGTCACGGATAACCGCGCTGGATTCAAGGCCCATCTCTTTCAGTGCCTTGGCGTAGAAGGCCGGCTGGGAAATGATCATCTCAACCCTGTCGCCCGCTTTGAGCATTAAAAACAGGTTGTGACTGGTGGCGACTTCGGTGAGGTCCCCACCGTTGGCGCGAAACTTGTCGATGAAGGCGTCGAAGTACTCGCCGTGCTTGAAGCTCCTGACCACGGCTAGCTTGGCCGCCTTGTCGTTGAGAATGCTTTCGGGCGTGGTGTACCTGGCGTGCGCGACTATCGCCTTGTTGTTCTGAACGATATAGGGAATGAAATAGGCAAACGTGTCACGCTCCGGGGTCTGAATGCCCGAGACGCTCATCGCCAGCCGGGTCTCGGCGAGGTCTTTCCATATCCGGGCTCTGGACATTTCGACGGGGCGAAAGCTGTAGCCGCCCCGGTTCTTGATCTCGTTGATGACATCGATATCGATGCCGACACCATTGGAGTACAAATAACCGGATTCGTAGAAAGCGACTTCAAGAATCTTTTCGGTGGCCTTCTCCCCCTCGGCCAATGGCGAGCTTGATACACCAAGGGCCAGAAGGAACATCACGATCGCGGCGAATGACTTGCTCATGGCTGTCGGCTCCCAGTAAAAGGTTTGTGATATCAGGATTTAGTCAGGCAGGCCCAACCGGGATAAGCCGTACATCCCGCAGCAGTCAGGGGAGAGAGATCCGGTCTGGCAGGGGCGAGAATAGCCGGACACAGGCAAAAGCGTCAATCGCCAGGGGTGCCCTGACAGCCCTCAGGAGGACGGCCCCGGTGGCCGGCCCCGGTGCTCGGCCCCGTTCGCAGCGAAACCGGTCGCATACCGCGTGCCCATATCGAGCGCAGTGCCCACCCTTGACACAGGTCAACATCCCGGACGAACCGGCTGCTCTAATGAAGTCAACCGAGACTGGAAGCGCATGAAAATGAAAACCGGTGATCTGACGGCAAGTATTCCGAAGTACCTGTCCGACACCTACGCGTGGGCCTACGGCACCCCCGAAGCGGTTCGGCTGTTTGAGCGTCAGTGGCTGGTTAACCTTATTCTGTGGGGTAATTTTGCACGCCTGCGCGACAAGGCGTTGGCCGCGCTCGGAGAGCGCTTGTCCGGGAAAACTTTGCAGATTGCCTGTGTTTACGGTGACCTGACACCCAAGCTGCTTGCCGCACACACTGACGCCGGCCAGCTGGATGTCGTGGACGTATTACCGGTTCAGGTCCTCAACCTGAGAAACAAGCTGGGTGCCAACGCCTCGCGTGTAGGCATACATCTGGGCAATAGTGCCGCGATGGTCTATGAGTCGGCCAGCTATGACCGCGCCCTGCTCTTCTTCCTGCTGCACGAGCAGCCTGAAGACGTGCGCCGAAAGACGCTTTCCGAAGCGCTGCGTGTCGTGCGCCCGGGCGGCAAGTTGGTCATTGTCGATTACCACCGTCCGCACGGGTTCCACCCCTTGAATTTGCCCATGCGCGCGGTCTTGTCCTCACTTGAGCCTTTCGCTCTGGATCTCTGGGCCCATGATCTTGCAGTCTGGCTTCCCCCCGGGGTGCCGGTTCAGTCCATTGACGCGCAGACCTTCTTTGGCGGTCTTTACCAGTTGCTGGTAATCACCCGATAGATTGCACTCGATCAAGCAGGCAAAAAAATGCCCGGCGAGCGGCGACGCTGGCCGGGCACTATGCCGATACCGAACGGATCAGCTGCGCTGCGTCTCCACCATTTGCAGTGGCTCTGCGGCAACCACGACGGTCGCCTTGGGCTTGCGCCCAAGCACGGGTGCCTGCTCATCAGCCGCCGCACGCGGGGCTTCAAACCGGGTCTGAACCATTTCCAGTCCGGCGGATTGAAGCGATACTGAAATATCGACGACCGGTGCCTGGACAAGGACGTGGGTAGGCGTCTCAACCACCGGCATCGGCTCGACAACGGCTACCGGTGCAGGCGCAGGCACGGGTACCGGTGCCCGTTCGGCAACGACCGCTGTGGTCTCCGGATTCGCGACCGGCAGTTCGGCAACAGGCGCCGATTCAGCGACACCAGCGTCGACGATCGGCTCTGCGACTGCCACCGGTGTTACGACAGCAGCCGCCATAGCTACGTCTGCAGGTGTCGCCGGAAGCGCACCGGGCTGAACCTGAGACAGCGCGTCTGCGCCGTCATCACTCAGATCACTGCCTTCGCCAGCGATCAGATTCTCATTACCGCCTTGCGCCCCATCACGACGACCCCGACCCCGCCCACGCCGGCCACGACGACCATTGCGGTCGCGACCATTGCCTTCACCGCCGGCATCAGTGGTCGCTGGCGCATCAGTTCCGGAAGTCGGCGCTGGTGACACGGCGCTGGCGATCGCAATCGCCGCATTAGCCTGGGCAACCACCCCGGCCGGCACCGAATCGGCTGCCGGGCGCGGTTGGCGCTCACCACGCTCGGGGCGCGGACCACGGTTCTCACGTGGCTCTCTCGGTTCACGGGGCTCGCGCGGCTCTCTGGGTTCCTTGCCTTCACGCGGCTCGCGGTTAGCCTGGGCATCGCGTGCCCCCGGTTCGTTACGCGGCGGACGCGGCTCACGATTACCTTCGCGACCTCCATCGCGATTTCCTTGAGCATCACGATTGCCGTCGCGGTTACCGTCTTTACGCTGCGGCTGAGTGCCATTGCGCCCATCGGCGTTGGCACCTGCGCCACCTTCTTTACGTCCCTCACGGTTGTCGCGGTCACGCCCGTTGCGATCACGGCCACGCCCATTGCGGTCGCGGCCATTGCGATCACGCCCGTCACGGCCTTCACGGCGCGGTGCTACAGGCGCGGGCGCTTCCACCTTTACTTCCGGCGCGCTGCCACCGAACCAGCTGACGATCTTGGCCCACAAGCCAGGCTGAGGCGCAGCCACCTGAGCGGCCGGCGCTGCGGCGACGGCACGCGGCTCCACCACGGGGGCGGGCTGGTCAGGCGTGAAGGCCTTCACGGCCGCCTCGATCTTGACCGGCTTGGCCTCGGTATTGGCCGACGGGGGCTGGTAGGTATTGGCTTCAACGGCCTTTTCGGCCTTTTCAGCCATCTGGTAGCTGGCCAACTGCACGCCTTCTTCGTTCAGCTGATCATGGCGCAGGCGGACGATCTCGTGGGCGGGCGTTTCCAGGTGGCGGTTAGGCACGATCACCAGATTGACGCGATGACGCGCCTCGATCTTGGCAATATCCACGCGCTTTTCGTTGAGCAGGAAGGTGCCAACATCGACAGGCACCTGGCAATGCAGGGCCCCCGTGTTTTCCTTCATCGACTCCTCTTCGAGGATACGCAGAATGTGCAGCGCGGCCGATTCGGTCGAGCGAATATGTCCAGTGCCAGTACAACGCGGACAGGTGATGTAGCTGGTCTCGGCCAGCGCCGGACGCAAACGCTGACGCGAGAGCTCAAGCAGGCCAAAGCGCGAGATCTTGCCCGTCTGCACGCGCGCACGGTCGTGATGCAGAGCATCGCGCAGGCGGCTTTCCACTTCACGCTGGTTCTTGGTCGATTCCATGTCAATGAAGTCGATCACGATCAGGCCACCCAGGTCGCGCAGACGCAACTGGCGGGCGATTTCGTCGGCCGCTTCGCAGTTGGTTCGGAAGGCGGTTTCTTCGATGTCAGCACCGCGTGTGGCGCGACCCGAGTTCACGTCAACCGAGACCAGCGCCTCGGTGTGGTCAATCACGATAGCGCCGCCCGAGGGCAGATTGACCTGACGCGAGTAGGCCGATTCGATCTGGTGCTCGATCTGGAAGCGTGAAAACAGCGGCACATCGTCGTGATAGCGCTTGATGCGTGAGGCGGTGGCCGGCATGACGTGGGCCATGAACTGCAATGCCTGATCGTGAATGTCGTCGGTATCGATCAGGATCTCGCCGATATCGGGCTGGAAGTAATCACGAATGGCACGAATAACCAGGCTGGATTCCTGATAAATCAGGAAGGCGCCATTTTGTCCCTGGGCAGCGCCATCGATGGCGGTCCACAGTTGCATCAGGTAGTTCAAGTCCCACTGCAGCTCTTCGGCGCTGCGGCCGATGCCGGCGGTGCGGGCAATCAGGCTCATGCCGTTGGGCACGTCGAGCTGATCCATGACCTCGCGCAGTTCCTGCCGGTCTTCGCCCTCGATGCGGCGCGAGACGCCACCGCCACGGGGGTTATTGGGCATCAGCACCAAATAGCGTCCGGCGAGTGAGATGAAGGTGGTCAGGGCAGCGCCCTTGTTGCCACGCTCGTCTTTTTCGACCTGAACGACGATTTCCTGGCCGACCTGCAAGGCTTCCTTGATGGTGGCCTTGCCCGCGTCGACGCCGGGCTTGAAGTAGCTGCGGGAAACTTCCTTGAACGGCAGGAAGCCATGGCGCTCGGCGCCGTAGTCGATGAAGGCGGCCTCAAGACTGGGCTCGAGGCGCGTGATCACCGCCTTGTAGATGTTGCTCTTGCGCTGTTCTTTGGTAACCGATTCGATGTCGAGGTCAATGAGTTTTTGACCATCAACGATCGCGACGCGGAGTTCCTCGGCTTGCGTCGCATTGAAAAGCATGCGTTTCATGTGTTCTCCTGCGCTATTTCCGCGGCAAGGAGGGCACGACAAAGCGCACACCGATCAACTCATGAACAACTCATGGGCGATCTGTGTGCTTCAGGTTTGCTGGGGTAATCAGGGTCATTGACCGGGATAAAAGTTGGCAAACGGGTTTGTCGGAGTGCTGCGCGTGCGCTGCTGCGTGAAGCCTTCAGCGTACGTTGTCAGTGTGCCCAATCTTTGCGTAGGGTGCGCGCTTAAAGTTCTAGGGTGGCTAGGTGAATCAAGTAAGATCGCTCTTTGGTCGTGACGAGCACGGCGGGCAAGCGAAACACCCGCAGGCTGGCTGGATTCGTGAAAAAATCGACTGCCTGCAACCCAAAAAACTTGGGGAGGCAACGCATCAGATTGCGCTTCCGGCACCCCCTGGAAAACCTCGCAGGGCACCGGGCAGACCGTTCTGAAACGGCTAACCTGAACCAAGTATATAGTGGAATTTGGCGCAAATTGAGAAAAGATTCAGCCTCTTGGCTAGATGTTGATGAGGAAAGCGCCGGCCAGCGACTGGACAACTTTCTCATGCGCCACGCCAAGGGCGTGCCCAAAAGCCACATCTATCGCATTGTGCGCAGCGGCGAAGTACGCGTGAATAAGGGCAGGGTCAGCGCCGACTACCGGGTCAAGTCCGGCGACCAGATACGCCTGCCGCCCATTCGTATTGCCGAAAAGTCCCTCGATGCGCCCAATGCACCCTTGGTACCGGCGCGGGAATTTGCCCTCGCCTATGAAGACGAGGCCATGCTGGTCGTCGACAAGCCTGCCGGCACGGCGGTACATGGCGGCAGCGGGGTCAGTTTCGGGGTGATCGAGCAGCTACGCCGCGCCCGGCCGCAGGCGAAGCTGCTGGAACTGGCCCACCGGCTGGACCGGGAAACCTCCGGCCTGCTCATTATTGCCAAGAAGCGTTCGGCGCTCACCCGCCTGCACGACCAGTTTCGCGAGGGCATCATTGCCAAGCGCTATCTGGCCTTGGTCAAGGGCCGCTGGCAAAACCCGCTGCAGCACGTGAAGCTGCCTTTGCTCAAATATCTGCTCCCCGATGGCGAACGACGCGTGCGGGTTGATGAACAGGAAGGCAAGACCGCCCACTCCATCGTCCGGCTGGTAGCGCGTTGGCAAAACTTCAGCCTGGTCGAAGTGGAACTGAAAACCGGACGCACGCACCAGATCCGCGTGCACCTGTCGCACCTCGGCTTCCCGATCGCCGGCGACGACAAATACGGCGACTTCGCACTGAACAAGGAACTGGCCCGGCCCGGCCCGGCGCAGCTGCGGCGCATGTTTCTGCACGCCGCCAAGCTCGCCCTGCCGCACCCGCTGACCGGCGAGCCGGTTGCGCTTACCGCCGACCTGCCCCCGGAACTACAGTCTTACCTCAACGCACTGAACGCAAACGAGCAACGCGACTATGGCAAAGCAATTTGATCTGATCGTCTTCGACTGGGACGGCACCCTCATGGATTCGACGGGGGCCATCGTCGATGCCCTGCAAAGCGCCGCCCGCGATATCGGAGTACCCGTGCCTTCTAACGAGAGCGCCAGCCACATCATCGGTCTGGGCTTGCTCGACGCGCTGCGCCACGCCATGCCCGACCTGCCGGCCGAACGCTACCGCGAACTGGCCGAACGCTACCGCCACCATTACCTCACGCGTGATCATGAATTGCGTTTGTTCGACGGCATCGAGGCCCTTCTGGAGCAACTCGCTGCCTCTGGCCACGCCTTGGCGGTAGCGACCGGAAAGACCCGCGCCGGGCTTGATCGCGCGCTGGATGCCTGCAGCTTGCGGCCACGGTTTCTCGCCTCGCGCTGTGCCGACGAGTGTCATTCCAAGCCGCACCCGCAGATGCTTGAAGAGTTGATGGCCGAATTCGCGGTCGCCCCTGAGCGCGTGGTGATGATCGGCGACACCACGCATGATCTGCAGATGGCTATCAATGCCGGCGTTGCCGGAATCGGCGTGAGCTACGGTGCGCATCCGCGCCCGCAGCTGGAAGCGACTTCGCCGCAGTTTTGTGCCGACTCGGTCGACGAACTGGCGCAGTGGCTGTTGGCTCACGCCTGAAGATGGCCGAGCACCTCATCTGCCGCAGTGAAGACCTTGTCGAGGGGGGCAAGGGGGTGCGTTTCACCACCGGTCGCCAAGTCGGCGCTGGCGGCACGGCGTTTGACGTGGTCGCCTTCGTCGTTCGCTTTCAGGGAAAACCCTACGCCTATCTCAACCGTTGCGGGCACGTTCCCGTCGAACTGGACTGGCAACACGGCGATTTCTTCGATTTTTCCGGCCAATACCTGATTTGCGCGACACACGGCGCGCTTTATGGGCCAGAATCCGGCCGCTGTATTTCCGGCCGCTGTGCCGGCAAAGGCCTTGCTGCCGTGGTGGTCAGCGAGCATGACGGCGCAATTTATTGGCAAGACGGCAAATAAGGGTAAAACGTGGCAGACAACGACTTGGGCGGGGCAAACTGGGAACGGCGGGTGCTGGAAAAAGTGGCGATGGAGGGCATCGCCGAGCAGCGCAAGTCGCGCCGTTGGGGCATCTTCTTCAAGCTGCTGGGCTTTGCCTACCTGACCATGGTGCTCGGTGTCGCCTTTGAATGGTGGGGCGGCTCGGAAAAGCTCGCCGAAGGTGCCAAGCACACCGCACTGATCAACATGGAAGGCGTCATCGCCGCCAAAAATGACATCAACGCCGACGATGTGATCGGCTCCCTGCAAGCCGCCTTTGAAGACAAAGGTACGGCCGGCGTCATCCTGCGCATCAACAGCCCCGGTGGCAGCCCGGTGCAGGCAGGCATGATCAACGACGAAATCCTGCGCCTGCGCAAACTGCATACAGATATCCCGCTCTACGCGGTGGTTGAGGATGTCTGCGCCTCGGGTGGCTATTACGTCGCTGCGCAGGCCGACAAGATTTTTGTGGACAAGGCCAGCATCGTCGGCTCGATCGGCGTACTGATGGATGGCTTTGGCTTTACCGGCAGCATGGAAAAGCTTGGCGTCGAGCGTCGGCTACTCACGGCGGGTGAAAACAAAGGCTTCCTCGACCCGTTCTCGCCGCAGAACAAAGAACACCACGATCACGCCAAAGCCATGCTCACTGAGATTCATCAGCAGTTCATCGACGTGGTGCGCAGCGGCCGTGGCAAGCGCCTCAAGGAAACGCCCGACATGTTTTCGGGGCTGATGTGGAGCGGCGCCAAAAGCATTGAACTGGGCTTGGCAGATGGCTTTGGCTCGGTCGATTCCGTGGCGCGCGACATCATCGGCGTCGAAGAGATTCACGACTACACAATAAAGCCGAATTTCGCCGAGAAATTTGCCGAGCGCTTTGGCGCCAGCATGGGAGCAGCGCTTTCCGGTTCGGTCACGAAAGCGCTCGGCGCGATCAGTTTGCGCTGACGACCACCGCGAACGCTAGCGCGCGGCCGGTTGCGTCCGCACGACCCGCGACGCGAGGTGCGACAGGCCCAGTGCGGGCAGCGCCGCAGCCAATCGTTCGGGCGCTGCCGAGGCCAGTAGCTGAATTTCGCCACGTCCCGGCGCGTGCGGATGCAGTCGCTGCGCCTGCCGCGCCACCGCCGCCGCCACATCGACCAGTTCCGCCCGCCCGGCCACAATCGGCTGCAGCACATGACGCAGAAAGCCGTAATGCGTGCACCCCAGCACCACCCGATCAACGCCCGCCGCCAATAGCGGCTCCAGACGCGCACGGGCGTCGACCTCAAGCGCGGGATCATCGAGCGCTAACTGCTCAACGTGCGCCGCCCAGCCCGGACACGGCTCGACAAACACCTGAACCGCGCTGGCATGCTCGGCGATCAGCCGCGCCAAACGCTCACTGCGCGCCGTGGACTCGGTGACCAGCACGGCAATCTTGCCGCTTTGCGTCTGTGCAGCGGCCGGCTTGACGCCAGGCTCGATACCCACGACAGGCAGATCAGGATGCTCGGCGCGCAAGGTGCGCACTGCCGACACGGTCGCGGTGTTGCACGCCACCACAATCAGGCGGCAGCCGCGTTTGACCAACTCATTACCGATCGCGATCACGCGCTCGCGAATGACGGCATCGGATTTGCTGCCGTAGGGCACGTAGGCGGTATCGGCAAAATAGACAAAGTCGGCTTCGGGCATGGAGTCCACCAGCGCCGAAAGCACCGATAGCCCGCCGACCCCCGAGTCGAATACGCCAATCACCCAATTATCCGCAAGTCGGCGCTGGTAACACGGCGATTCGGCGCTTTGGCTCTGCCGCGCTACTTGACCGCGGCCGTCAGCGCTATCTCGACCCGCCAACCGGGCTTGGCCAAGCCTGCCACCTGCACGCAAGCGCGAGCGGGGGCGGAGCCTTCGGGAACCCAGGCGTCCCACACAGCATTCATGGCGTCATAGTCGCTCATGTCGGTGAGAAAGATGTTGGCCATCAAGATGCGCGACCTGTCGCTGCCCGCCTCCTTCAGATAGTGCTCAAGACTGGTGAGCACTTCGCGCGTCTGAGTGGCGACATCGGCTTCAAGGCTGGCCGGCACTTCAACGACATAGACAGTGCTGTTATGCACCACGAAGTCGGAATACCGGCGCGTGGTGCCGTGACGCTTGATGCCCATGGCGCTAATCCCTCAGACGACCGTGACCGGAATCTTGCCGACCGAAGTGGCAATGCGGGCTTGCCATTCTTTGGGCCCGGTGTTGTGCACCGAGGTACCCGTCGAGTCGACCGCCACCGTCACCGGCATGTCTTTAACATCGAACTCGTAAATGGCTTCCATGCCCAGATCGGCAAAGCCGACGACCTTGGCACCACGGATCGCCTTGGCCACCAGATAGGCGGCACCACCGACCGCCATCAAATAGGCCGACTTGTGCTTCTTGATCGCCTCGATGGCGGTCGGGCCACGCTCGGCCTTGCCTACCATCGAGATCAGGCCGGTTTGTGCCAGCATCATCTCGGTGAATTTATCCATGCGTGTGGCGGTAGTCGGGCCAGCAGGACCCACGACCTCGTCGCGCACGGGGTCGACCGGGCCGACGTAATAGATGACGCGATTGGTGAAATCGACCGGCAATGTCTCGCCCTTGGCCAGCATGTCGGCAATGCGCTTGTGCGCGGCATCGCGGCCGGTGAGCATCTTGCCGTTGAGCAGCAAGGTCTGGCCCGGCTTCCAGGCAGCGACCTGCTCAGGGGTCAGGGTATTGAGATCGACGCGCTGCGAGGTCTCGGTATTGGCCGCCCAGGTAACCTTGGGCCAGGCGTCGAGGCTCGGCGGATCGAGCTTTGCCGGGCCGGAGCCATCGAGATGGAAGTGCGCGTGACGCGTCGCCGCGCAGTTGGGAATCATGGCCACCGGCAGGCTGGCGGCGTGCGTCGGGTAATCCATGATCTTGACATCAAGCACGGTAGTCAGGCCGCCCAGGCCCTGCGCGCCGATCCCCAGCGCATTGACCTTTTCAAACAGCTCCAGACGCAGTTCCTCGATTCGGTTGCTTGGCCCGCGCACAATCAGCTCATCGATGTCCACCGGCGCCATCAGCGACTCTTTGGCCAGCAGCAGGGCCTTCTCGGGCGTGCCGCCAATGCCAATACCCAGAATGCCCGGCGGGCACCAGCCGGCGCCCATGGTGGGCACGGTCTTGAGCACCCAGTCGACGATCGAATCCGACGGGTTGAGCGCATAGAACTTCGACTTGTTTTCGGAGCCACCGCCCTTGGCCGCACAAATCACCTCGACATGATCGCCTTCGACCATTTCATAGTGAATCACTGCTGGCGTGTTGTCCTTGCTGTTGGTGCGCTTGCCGGCAGGGTCAAGCAGTACTGAAGCGCGCAGCTTGTTGTCGGGATTGAGGTAGGCACGCCGCACACCTTCATTGACCATCTCGGCGATGGTCATTTTTGCGTCCCACTTGGCGTACATGCCGATCTTGAGGAAGACCACGGCGATGCCGGTGTCCTGGCAAATCGGGCGCTTGCCTTCGGCGCACATGCGGCTGTTGGTCAGGATCTGGGCAATGGCGTCCTTGGCAGCGGGGCTCTGCTCACGCTCGTAGGCACGTCCGAGCGCCTGAATGTAGTCGAGCGGATGGTAATAGCTGATGAACTGGAAGGCATCGGCGATGGACTGGATGAAGTCGTCCTGACGAATCGGCGCGGTATGCGGTGTGGGCATGCGGAACTCCATTTCAGTGTTGGTTCTTGGGGCTGAGCGCCATGGTCTGCATCATGATCTTGTCGGTGTAGGCGATGGCAAGCGCTGAGATCAGGAAGGTGAAGTGAATGGCGATCTGTACGATGATGACCTTCGTTTCCAACTGCGGCGCATTGATGAAAATGCGCAACAGGTGAATCGACGAGATGCTGATCAGGGCAACCGCCAGTTTGACCTTGAGCACGCCGGCATTGACGTGTGACAGCCACTCGGGCTGGTCCGGATGGCCTTCCAGATTCAGGCGCGAGACAAAGGTTTCGTAGCCACCCAGAATGACCATCATGAGCAAATTGGCGATCATGACCACGTCAATCAGGCCCAGCACGATCAACATCACCTCCACCTCGGTCAAGGTACCGACCTTGGTAATCAAAATGAACAGTTCGTGCATGAACTGATAGACATACACACCCTGGGCCAGGATCAGTCCAAGGTAGAGAGGCGCTTGCAACCAACGGCTGGCGAAAATGAGTTTTTCAAGATTATCGATGACTGATTTCATGACGTGGATCAATACGAATGGGGATGATCGATTCTACCCTAGCCTACTGAGCCCCTTGCTACAGAGCGGGCTCGGATCTTAAGCGGCAGCAAGGAGACCCAATGTTCCAGATACGTATCCACGGCCGCGGCGGCCAGGGGGTCGTCACGGCGACCGAAATGCTCTCAATTGCAGCGTTTGAAGAGGGGCGTCACTCGCAAGCCTTCCCCAGCTTCGGCTCTGAGCGCACCGGTGCGCCGGTGGTCGCTTTCTGTCGCATCGATGACAAGGAAATTCGCCTGCGTGAGCCCATCATGGCGCCCGATGCCTTGATCATTCAAGACCCGACACTATTGCATCAGGTCGATGTGTTTTCCGGCCTCAAAAAGGACGGCTATATCCTGATCAATACCCACAAAACCTTCGAGCAGCTGGGCTTGGGTGAGTATGTGCGTGACTGGCCAGCGAACCGGCTGCTCACCGTGCCTGCCACCGAGATCGCGACCAAGCATCTGGGTCGCCCGGTACCCAACGTTCCGCTCATTGCCGGCTTCGCCGCCGCCTCGGGGCTGATCAAGCTGGAATCAGTAATCATGGCTATCCGCGAGAAGTTCAGCGGCAAGATTGCCGAGGGCAATATCGCCGCCGCGACCGAGGCCTACACCATTGTCATGGAAGAAAAGGAGACCCACCATGCTTAAGCAAATGGAAGGGTCCAAAGCGGTGGCGGAAGCGGTCGCCCTGTGTCGGCCGGAGGTGATCTGTGCCTACCCGATCTCGCCTCAGACCCACATCGTCGAAGGCCTGGGCGAGTTGGTCAAATCAGGCGAGCTAAAGAACTGCGAGTACATCAATGTCGAATCGGAGTTCGCGGCCATGTCGGTGGCCATCGGCGCTTCGGCCGGCGGTGCGCGCTCCTACACCGCCACGGCCTCGCAAGGCCTGCTGTTTATGGCCGAGGCGGTTTATAACGCCTCGGGCTTGGGCCTGCCGATTGTGATGACGGTGGCCAACCGCGCCATTGGCGCTCCGATCAACATCTGGAATGATCATTCCGATTCGCTCTCGCAGCGCGATTGCGGCTGGCTGCAACTGTTCGCCGAAACCAATCAGGAAGCACTCGATCTGCACATTCAGGCCTTCAAGCTGGCCGAGGAACTCTCGATGCCGGTGATGGTGTGCATGGATGGCTTCATCCTCACTCACGCGTATGAGCGCGTAGATATGCCGACACAGGCGCAAGTCGACCAATTCCTGCCGCCCTACGAGCCACGTCAGGTGCTGGACCCGAACGATCCCGTATCCATCGGTGCCATGGTCGGGCCGGAAGCCTTCATGGAGGTACGTTATCTGGCCCACGCCAAGCAGATGCAGGCACTTGAGCGCATTCCGCAACTGGGTACCGAATTCAAGCAAATTTTCGGCCGCGAATCAGGTGGCCTCACCCGCAGCTACCGCGCCGACGATGCTGAAACCATCGTCATTGCCATGGGCTCGGTATTAGGCACGATCAAGGACACGGTCGATGCCATGCGCGATGCAGGGCACAAGATCGGCGTGCTCGGCATTACCAGCTACCGACCTTTCCCCATCGAGCAGGTACGCGCAGCGCTGAAAAGCTGCAAGCGCTTTGTTGTGCTGGAGAAAAGTCTGGCGGTGGGCTTGGGCGGCATTGTCGCCACCGATGTGCGCATGGCCGTGACCGGCATGGGCCTGAAGGGCTATACCGTCATTGCCGGCCTGGGCGGGCGGGCGATCACCGTCACCTCGCTCACCGGCATCTTTGAAAAAGCCATGCGCGAGAACCTGGAACTGGTCAACTTTCTTGATCTGGACTGGAAGGCCGTGAACAAGCAACTGGAACGTGAGAAACAGACCCGTCGCTCCGGCCCGATTGCCGAAGCGCTGCTGCGCGACGTGGGTGCCGCCGGCACCCGCAATTATTAAAGGAGACGGAAGGTGAGCGATCTACAACCCGTCAAGTTCTACCAGACCGGCACCTTCACTGTCGGCAATCGCCTGCTCGCGCCGGAAGAGCGCAGCGTGCAGGCCAATATGCAGCGCACCAATTCGCTGAACTCGGGCCACCGCGCCTGCCAGGGTTGCGGTGAGGCACTGGGCGCGCGCTATGCGATCGACGCCGCCATGAATGCCACGAATCGGCAGTTGATTGCGGCCAACGCCACCGGTTGCCTTGAGGTGTTTTCCACGCCCTACCCCGAGACATCGTGGCAAATCCCCTGGATTCACTCGCTGTTCGGCAATGCGGCCGCTGTCGCCACAGGCCTCTCCGCCGCCATGAAGGTGAAGGGGAAAAAGGACGTGCGCGTGGTCGCCCAAGGCGGTGATGGCGGCACGACTGACATCGGTTTCGGTTGTCTGTCGGGCATGTTCGAGCGCAATGATGATGTGCTCTACATCTGTTATGACAATGAGGCCTACATGAATACCGGCGTGCAGCGCAGCTCGGCCACACCACCGGCTGCGCGCACAGCAACGACCATGCCTCTGGGCAGCGAACCGGGCGCGCCCTTCGGGCAGGGCAAGTTTGTGCCGGCGATCGCCATGGCGCATGAGATTCCCTATGTCGCCACCGCTACGGTTGCCGACCTGCGCGATCTGGAAGCCAAGGTCACCAAGGCCATGAGCTTTCGCGGCGCGCGCTACATTCACATTCTGGTGCCCTGTCCGCTGGGCTGGGGCACGGCCTCGCACGACACAATACGCATGGCGCGCTTAGCCAAGGAAACCGG
This sequence comes from Rhodocyclaceae bacterium, assembly GCA_016702335.1. GTDB lineage: Bacteria > Pseudomonadota > Gammaproteobacteria > Burkholderiales > Rhodocyclaceae > JADJEF01. The sequence goes on along the minus strand of JADJEF010000002.1, from coordinate 176,160 downwards.
AATGTTCCCGGTGTTCGAGGCCGAATACGGTGAGCTCAAGTCGGCGCTGGCGATACGGCGACAACTGCCGGTGGAAGAGTATCTGCGCCCGCAAAAACGTTTCGCCCACCTGTTCGGCAAGACGCCGGCGGTGGAGACCATTGCCCGCATACAGGCGCAAGCCGACAAGAATATTCGTCGCTATGGCCTGATGGCCAAGGAGGCCGCGCTATGAAAAAGCCCTTCGCCATTACCCTCGACCCGGGTTCGTCGCTAGCCAACCATACCGGCTCCTGGCGTACCTCAAAGCCGGTCTATCTCGATCGCCTGCCGCCGTGCAATAACCGATGCCCGGCCGGCGAAGATATTCAGGGCTGGCTGTTTCACGCCGAGTCCGGTGACTATGAAGCCGCGTGGCGTCACCTGACGCGCGACAACCCGTTCGCGGCGATCATGGGGCGGGTGTGCTATCACACCTGCGAAAGCGTCTGCAACCGCGCGCAGATTGATGCCCCGGTAGGCATCAATTCCGTCGAGCGATTTCTGGGCGATGAAGCGATCAAGCGCGGCTGGTCGTTCACCCCGCCGTCGACTGAATCAGGCAAAAAGGTGCTGGTCGTCGGTGCCGGTCCCTCGGGCATGTCAGCCGCTTATCACCTGCGTCGCCTTGGGCACGCTGTGACGGTCATGGATGCCGGCCCGTTCATGGGCGGCATGATGCGTTTTGGCATTCCCAAATACCGCCTGCCCCGCGACGTGCTTGATGCCGAGATGCAGCGGATCGTCGCCATGGGCGTGACTGTGAAGCTCAACAGCAAGGTCGACAATATTCTGGACAGCATGCGCGCAGGCGCATTTGATGCCGCCTTCCTCGCGGTCGGAGCGCACATCGGCAAGCGTGCCGCCATTCCCGCCGGTGACGCGGCCAAGATCGTCGATGCCATTTCTGTCCTGCGCTCAATGGAAGGCGAAGACAAGCCCATGCTCGGCCGGCGCGTTGTGGTCTATGGCGGCGGCAACACGGCGGTCGACGTCGCGCGCACCGTCAAGCGCATGGGCGGCGAACCGATCATTGTGTATCGCCGCACGCGCGACAAGGCACCGGCGCACGATTTCGAGATCGAAGAGGCCTTGCAGGAAGGTGTGATGATCAAATGGCTGTCGACCATCAAGCAAGCGGGCGAGCACCAGATCACCGTTGAAAAGATGGCGCTCGACGACAAGGGCTTTCCTCAGCCCACCGGTGAATTCGAGACACTCGAAGCCGACTCGGTGGTGCTGGCACTGGGTCAGGATGTCGACTTGGGTCTGCTGAACGGCGTGCCCGGCTTGGAGGTGGCAGACGGCGTGGTCAAGGTGGGTGCCAATATGATGACCGGCCATGCGGGCATCTTTGCCGGTGGCGACATGGTACCGGCCGAGCGCAATGTCACTGTCGCCGTCGGCCACGGTAAAAAGGCGGCGCGCCATATCGATGCCTGGCTGCGCGGGGCCTCCTACACGGCACCGCCGAAGCATGAACTCGCCCAGTTCGAAAAGCTCAACACCTGGTATTACAGCGACGCGCCCAAAACCGTACGACCGATGCTCGACATCATTCGCCGGCAATCCAGTTTCGAAGAGGTGCAAGGCGGCCTCGACGAAAGCAATGCCCTTTTCGAGGCTCGGCGCTGCCTCTCGTGCGGCAACTGCTTCGAGTGCGACAACTGCTACGGGGTATGCCCGGACAATGCGGTCATCAAGCTCGGCCCGGGCAAGCGCTTCGAGTTCAACTACGACTATTGCAAGGGGTGCGGCGTCTGTGTCGCTGAATGCCCGTGCGGAGCAATCAAAATGGAGGCCGAGGAACTTTAGCCGCGCGAACCAGGGCTCAGTTCAGCGCCCGGTTCGCGCGTTCTTCCTTCTTTGTCATAACCCGCAGCGTAAGCTGTTCGCCCCCGTGCGCCAGACCATGAATATCCGTGCGCTTATGGCGTAGCAGGCCGACCAGAAAACGCACGATGTCCATGGTGATCTCCTGCCCCGGCACCAACGCAGGAATACCCGGCGGGTAGGGCGAAATCTGGTCAGCACACACCCGCCCGTCAAGCTCGGCATTCGGCCGACCTTCGGCATCGAGCAAGGGCAGGTTTTCGCCGTTACAGTAATAGGCGTCGCGCGGCAGGTAGCGCAGGCGGGTGAATTCGGCGATGTCGGGCGCTTTGGCGCGGCGGCTGACAGGCTTGCTCATATTGGTAACCTCGCGCGCCAAACGCACCAGCGCCTCTTGCAGGCGCGACATTTTGCTTGCTGTGGTGCCTATGGTCAGCAGCAGGGTAATGGTGTTGAACGTGGACTTTTCGACCTGGATGTTGAAGGTCTCGAACAGTACGGTCTGCAGTTCTTCGACGCTGTAGCCGCTGCCCGAAATATCGACGGTGATCTTGGTCGGGTCCAGACGCACGCCATCGCCACGCACTTCTTCGGGGAGCAGGTCGTCGAGTTGCAGCACGCGGAAGATGCCCGTGGCATCAATAGCGTCACGCAGTTCGCCAGCCAATGTCAGCGCCTGATTGAGCAGCTTGTAGCCTTCCATCACCGCTTGTTTGCGCCCGACGTCGAGGCTGGCGATGATCGCGTACTGGGGGCTGGTCGAGGCATGCATATTGAAATTCTCGCGGAACGAGTGCTCATCGAATTCGGCATCGTTGACGTGAATCATGCTCGCCTGGCTCAGGGCCGATAGCACCTTGTGCGTCGATTGGGTGGCGTAGTCAGCGCCGGCCTGAATCGCAGTCGGGAAAAACTCCGGGTGAAAGGCCGCGTGACCGTACCAGGCTTCATCGATAATCACCTTGATGCCGTGCTGGTGCGCCGCCGCGATGATGGGCGGCAGGTCGTAGCGCAGGCCGTCGTAGGTGCAACTGGTCAGGATCAGCGCTTTGGCATCAGGGTTTTCGGCAATCGCGGCAAACAGGGTCTTCTTGGACACCGGGCCAAAGAGACCGTAGGTGCGATTGATCGAGCCGTTCAGATACACCGGCCGCGCGCCCGAGAGCACCACGCCATGGTGCACCGATTTATGGCAGTTGCGGTCCAGTAACAGCTTGTCGCCGGGCGTAAGCAGGGTCTGGAAAATCACCTTGTTCGCGGTCGAGGTGCCGTTAGTAGCGAAAAAGGTCTGGCGTGCGCCGAAGGCTTGCGCGGCCATGACCTGAGCCTCGGCGATCACGCCCTTCGGGTCGAGCAGGGAGTCGAGCATGTCCACCGAGCACGACAGGTCGGCACGCAACAGGTTTTCGCCAAGAAAATCGTAAAAGCCCGAAGCCCAGGGGCTGGCGCGCAGACTGTCGCCGGAGGAATGCCCCGGCGTATGCCACGAGTCCTTGGCCATATAAACGTAGGCGGAGAGCGCATCGAAGAAGGGGGTGCGCGACTTCTTCTGTAATTCCGCCTGAATAATGCGGAACCAGCCGCGCCAGTCGCCTTCGTCGCGCATGAAACTGCCCTTGATCCGGGTGCATTCGGCCAGCGAGGCCGCCGCCTCTCGCGGCGTCGCCGCGAGCAAATAAACGTCCAAGTGCGGGCGCACGCGGTGAATGCTCTCAAGCAGGGCATTCAGGGCCGCGCAGGAATCTGCGGCAATTTCGCAGGCATCGATCAGTACCGCCTGCACGTCGCCGTCACGACGCATTTCGTCGAGTGCGGCAACTTCACTGGCGACAGAAGAGAATCTCAGGCCGTAGGCATTGTCCATGCTGCGTGCCGCGGCATTCAGGCCACGCACCATCAGACGCGAGCGCTTCTCGTCGGCGAGCAGCAGCAAAATGCGGCTGACGGGCTGCTTCATGTGTCCAGCGCTGTGGCGAAATCGTTGAGGATGTCGCTCGTATCCTCGATGCCCGCTGACACGCGAATCAGCGAGTCCCTGATGCCCATTTCGGCGCGCTTGGCGGCACCCATTTCCCAGAAAATAGTATGCGCCACTGGAATAACCAGAGTGCGCGTATCGCCCAGCCCCGTAGCGATGACTGGTAGTGTCAAACGATCAATGCAGGCCATGGCGTCGCCATCGTTCTTCAGCTCGAAGGCCAGCAGCCAGCTAGGTGCCCTGAACAGTTCGGTTGAGCGCGCATATTGCTCATGCGAACTCAGACCGGGGTAATAGACCCGGCGCACGGCGGGGTGCGCTTCAAGCATTTGCGCAAGGGCCTGGGCATTGGCGCTGGTCGCATTCATGCGCAGGCCAAGTGTTTCGGCACCGACCGAAAGCGTGTGCGCTGCTTCGGACGACAACGAGGCGCCCTGATCACGCAAGCCCTTCTTCTTCAATTGCGCCAAACCCCAGGCGGCCGGGTCACCCTTGCGATAGCTCTGTGCAATGACGGGGTAATCGGACCAGTCAAATAGCCCCGTGTCGGTAATGGCACCACCCAGCGCGTTGCCATGGCCGCCAATTGACTTGGTCAGTGAATTGACGATCAGTCCGGCCGCCACCGTGCGCGGCTGAAACAGCCAGGGCGAGGTGACGGTATTGTCTACCACATAGAGCAGCCTGCGCGCCTGACACAGGGTGCCGATGCCCGCCAGATCGGCGACTTGCGTGCGCGGGTTGGCGATGGTCTCGACAAAAACCATGCGCGTGTTGGGTCGAATCGCCGTCTCGACAGCGCCGACTTGGGTGGCGTCCACCATGCTGACTTCAATGCCCAGACTCTGGATCGTGCCCAGCAGGCTGTTGGTATTGCCGAACACGAAACGGCTGGTGATCAAGTGATCGCCCGCGCGCAGCAGCGTGGTGAAGATTGCCGTGATCGCCGCCATGCCGGTGGCGAAGCACAGCGTGCCACGCCCCTGCTCCATACGGTTGACGCCAGCCTCCAGCGCGGCGACGGTGGGCGTGCCCTGACGAGCGTAGTTGAATCCCGGGGCGCTGCCCTGAAAAACGTCAATCAGCTCTTGTGACGAACCGTAACCGTACTGCACCGAGGTGTGCATCGGTTTATGGATGCCCCCATGTTCGACGCCGCCAAGGCGGTCGCCATGGACGGTTCGGGTAGTGAAGCCCCAGTGGGCCAGTTTGGCGGGGTCAGCCGGCTTGCTCATGATGCGCGCAGAAAAACGAAGAAGCCAGCATTGTAGGGCGCGGGGGAGTGCGCCTAGAACATCTCCAGAGCGCCAGACTCAAGCAGCGAATCAATCGCTTCATTCTCGGCGAAGTCTTCGGGTGTCCAGCTCAGATTGAAAATGAAGCGTTGCAAAATAGTAATCGGAGCCCCATCGACCTGCGTTCGGTCGTGCAACCGGTACTTCATGCACAGCTGGGGGTCTTCCGAACCAAAAGAAATGTAACGTTCCTCATGATTGACGATGATCGGTACCTGCGTCTGAGCCACATCGATACGGCTCTGGTCGTGCTTGACATAGCGGTTCTTGAACGCCCCCCACACCAGATTGGTGGCTTCGCCAAGCACGTTGTTGAGCTCGCGAAACGTAATCAGCTCGGGGTCGCCCTTTGCGTTGCGGCGCAGGATATCCAGCAGTGGCCGCGAGGGGGCTTGCAACATCATGTAGCCTCGGCACCACTGAGTTTCGATGGCGATGAGGGAGAAGACCTCACCATAAATGATGCGGTCCTTGACCAGGCGCGGCGCATCGACGATCACGTCACAGGTCTTGAACAGGGTTTGCAGGGACGAGGTGCTCATCTCGGCAATGCCGCGCACCAGCTGATTCGGGTAGACGCGGCTAAAAATCGCCTCGTCCAACATCAGGCGCAGGGGGTCGGTGTCGCTCAGCGTGAACGCGCAGCGAAACATGCTGGCATCGTCCGGGGCCATGCCATCAAAGCTGGCGTGGTGATCTCGGCGCAGGAAAATCGGGAGCTCCGGGCGAGCCTCACGTATCTCGCGCGCCAGATCCAGGCCCTCGCCATTGAAGCGCTCATAGAGCAAGATGCCGCCCAGATCGACATTGGCGTTGAGAATGAGCAGGACATTGAAGGCCTCGGAAAACTGCGGCTTGATGCCAACCAGACCAACCTCTTCGCAGAAACTGCGTAAGGGCTCATTGCCGACACCATCGTCAAGAATGAGCATCTTGCTAACGACTTTGGGATCCAGGGGTTGCGTCATGACGAGTTCCTCGCTTTGATTTTTTGTCGAACATAGTGTAACTGACTACGCAATGCGAAAACCAGACCGGGCAGAGGCACTGGTACTGTGGCGCAAACAGCCCCCGCTGGCTGGCCCACGCCGCCGTACGGGCAGGGGCGCCGGCTGATGGACAGGGAGGAACCGGCCCTTTGTCTGGTCGCACGATGAGTCAATTGCCGGTTATTCTGCTGCCATGAGTGACGTCGCTTCCCAAACTTCGCAAGACTTTGGCCGCCGGCTGGCCGTCGAAGTCTTTCGCAATAGCCGTGCGTCCGTGATCATGGGCGCACTGGCTACATGTATTGTGAGCTACGCGCACATCGGTAGCGTTCCGAACGCTAGTATCGCGTTCTGGACGGCGGCCATCATGATCACGTTCATTGCGCGCCTGGCGCTTTCTTTCGTGGCGGAACGGCGCACACAAAGCGGTGTTGCCTACCGATCCCTGATCAATCTCGAAATGCTCCTTGCCGCCAATACCGGGTTGATGTGGTCGGCCGGGCTATGGTGGCTGGATGTCGGGGTACAAGACTACCTCTTTTACCTGCGCATCATGGTGGTTGTCGGTGCCATGGCATTTGTTGTCTCCTCGCTGACACTGTATCTGCGGGTGTTCTTGGCGTACGGCTTCTCGGTCATGGTGCCGTCGATGATTTTCTTTGCCGTGACGCCCCACATGGAGCCGAAAGGCCCCTGGCTGACCATGTTTTTCCTCTATTCCGTGGCGCTGATGGCCGTGGCGATCGTGAACAATCGGCGCTCACGCGCGGCGGTTGCCGGCCAGTTGAAGGTGCTGCAACTGTCCGGCGAGATTCAGGCCGCCCTGGATTCAGAGCGACGGGCCATGAGCGCACTAAGCAAATCGGCCATTACCGATGAACTGACCGGGGCACTTAACCGGCGCGGCATTCTCGCGGAGCTGGACGCCGAGATCGCCCGCTGTCGCCGCTTTTCGCATGGCCTTGCGTTGCTGATGGTCGATATCGATCACTTCAAGTCGGTTAACGACACCCATGGCCATGCCTGTGGTGACGAGGCACTGCGCAGCGTAGTGCGCGCCCTGCAAACAAAGCTACGCGCCACTGACGTGCTTGGTCGCTTTGGCGGTGAAGAGTTTCTGATCCTCTTGCCCGAGCTCGATGAGCAAGGCGCACTTATTGCGGCCGAGCGACTGCGTGCCAAAGTGGCGGCCAACGTCGTCGAGTTTGAAGACAAGCGCTTGTCGCCGACCATATCGCTGGGGCTGGCCCTGTACCGCCCGGAGGAACCCGGGGATCGCCTGATCGCGCGCGCCGACGAAGCGCTTTACGCGGCCAAACGCAACGGGCGCAATCGCGTGGAGCTGGCGGTAGGTGAAGCAACGGTGGCGACGCTCGCCGAGTAGCTATTTACCTTTTCGCCGGGCGCAAGCACCCGCTTTTCAGACTTGCACAACCTGAAAGCAACGAGAAGTCAAATGCGTCATTCGGGTTCGTCAATCGCCGTGTCACCAGCGCCGACTTGCGGACCTTCGACCAAGTCACGCAACTGGCGAAACAGTTCGCGGTAAGCGCGCGGCGGCTTGCTCTGCTCGATTTCCTTGAGCGCATTGCGGCGCAACTGGCGCAATTGCTGAAGATCCGCCTGCGGGAAATCATTGGCCAGGTTGGCGAACTCGCCATCACTAGCCATGATGCGCTGGCGCAATTTCTCCAGGCGCTGCTGGCCCGCTTTGGCCTGCGCCGAGATGCCCTTGACCACGTCGATGGCCTCTTGCAACGGCACCGGGTCGACACCGCGCATGAGCTTGCCCACCAGCTGCATCTGGCGTTTGCGTGCGCCGTGAGCGTGTATGCGCTGGGTATCGAGTAGCGCCACCAAAAGGTTCTCCGGCATATCGATCTTCTTCAGCCGATCAGCAGGTAGCTCAACGAGCGCCGCGCCCAGGTTTTGCAGCGCCGCCGACTCACGCTTGAGCTGCGTTTTGCTGGGGCCGTCATAGATAGGGACGCCGTCTTCGTCGAGCGGGCCGACGCTGGCGTTCTTCGCGAGTTCCGCGGGTAACATGCGCACTTTCTTCATGGGTTGAATTCTCGCATGAGCAAGCTCGCCAAATCTGCCAAATCTGCCACGGCAACCCGTGCCGCAACCTCTGTCGGCTTCAGTCACAGTGCCGCAGAGCTCAAACAACTGGCTCGGGACACCCTCGATTACGCACGAACGCAGGGTGCTAGCGCCTGCGAGGTCGATGTCTCCGAGGGTTACGGACAGTCCGTGACGGTGCGCCGGCAAGAGGTCGACACGCTCGAGTACAACCGTGACAAAGGCTTGGGCGTCAGCGTTTATCTGGGGCAGCGGCGCGGCCATGCCAGCAGCTCCGACTTCTCGGCCAACGCCGTGCGTGCCAGCGTCGATGCGGCGCTGGCTATTGCCCGCTTCACGGCCGAAGATCCGTGCGCTGGCTTGCCTGAGAAAAAGCTGCTCGCGACCAAGGGCATGGAGCTCGACCTGTTCCACCCCTGGACCCTGCCGGTGGAAGAGCTCATCGTGCTGGCCCGGCGCTGCGAACAGGGGGCCTTTGATGTCAGCCCGCTGATCCGCAACTCCGAAGGTGCGACCGTATCAGGGCAGCAGGCGCATTTCATCTCGGCCAATAGTCTGGGTTTCATGGGTGGGTTTTCCACCTCGCGCCACTATATTTCCTGCTCGGTGATTGCCGGGCGCAAAGCCGACGGCAGCGACATGCAGCGCGACGACTGGTATGTCTCGCAACGCAACCCGGCGCTGTTTCCTGCGCCTGAGCGGATTGGCGATTACGCGGCACGGCGGGCGCTGGCGCGCATGGGTGCGCGCAAACTCAAGACGCGCAAGTGCCCGGTGATTTTCGAGGCCACGCTCGCGGCCGGCCTTATCGGCAGTTTCGTTCAGGCAGTCTCGGGCGGCGCGCTGTATCGCAAGACCACGTTCCTGCTTGATTCGCTGGGCAAGCCGGTGTTTCCGTCATTCATGCAGATCAGCGAACGGCCTCACCTGAAGGGTGCCATGGCCTCGTCGCCCTTTGACGACGACGGTGTCGCCACCAAAAACCGCGAGGTAGTGAAGGATGGCGTGGTCGAGGGCTATTTTCTGTCGACGTACTCGGGGCGCAAGCTGGGCATGCCGACCACGGGTAATGCCGGTGGTTCGCACAACCTGCTGGTCAAATCAGGCGAGCACGATCTGGCCGGGTTGATCAAGCAAATGGGGCGAGGCCTGCTGGTGACCGAGTTGCTGGGTCAGGGAGTCAATTACGTCACCGGCGATTATTCACGCGGCGCCGCCGGCTACTGGGTCGAGAATGGCGAGATTGCCTACCCGGTCGAAGAAATCACCATTGCCGGCAATCTGCGCGATATGTTCCTGGGCATAGAAGCCGTGGGCAATGACATTCTGGACCGTGGCTCGAAGCAGGTGGGCTCGATTCTGCTTGGCCAAATGACCATCGCCGGTAACTGAGCAGTTACCCGGCGGCGGCCAAGTCTTCGATTCACGCTGGGGTCGCGCGCGTGCCAACGACGGATAGCGGATAGCGGTGCGCTTCATGCCATCGCCCGGGCTTTCGTTCCATAAATCGCCGTCTTGCCAGCGCCGACTTGGGAGAATGGCTAAGCAAAAACGCCCGCCCACATGACAAAGGGGCAGGCGTTTTTGCGGCGCGGTTAGCGCAACGTAGCTAGAGCTTCTGCGCCTGCATGAAGCTGTCAAAGCCCATTTCCGAAAAGCGGAACCACTGGTTCTGGTCGCGCCGGAAGGCTTCGAAGTCAGCGTAGATTTTCTTCCAGTGCGGGTTTTTTCCGGAAAGGTCAGCGTACAAATCCTGTGAGGCCTTGAACGCGGCCTCCATCACATCCTTGGGCATGCGCTGGAGCTTGACGCCCTGGCCGACCAACTCCTTGAGCGCGCGCGGGTTACGGCCGTCGTACTTGGCCTGCATGTCCACGTGCGCCCAGGCGGAGGCCGCCTCGATAATGGCCTTGTTCTCTGCCGACAGACCGGCGAACGCCTTGCTATTGACGTAGAGCACGAGTTGCGGCCCACCCTCCCACCAGGCCGGATAGACGTAGTTCTTGGCCACCTTATAGAAGCCCAGCTTCTGGTCGTCATACGGGCCGACCCACTCGGTAGCGTCGATGGTGCCCTTTTCCAGCGCCTGATAGATTTCGCCGCCGGGGATATTCTGCGGCACGCCGCCAATGGCCGAGAGCACCTTGCCACCGAAGCCGCCGATGCGCATCTTCATGCCCTTGATGTCGGCCAGCGACTTGACCGGCTTGCGATACCAGCCGCCCATCTGCGCGCCGGTGTTGCCGAGCGGGAAGTTGATGATGTCGTACTGTGCGTAGAACTCGCGGAACAGCTTGAGCCCGTTGCCTTCAAACATCCACGCTGTCATCTGGCGCGAGTTGAGGCCAAAGGGAACGGCGCAGTCGAGTGCGAAAGTATCGTCTTTGCCAAAGAAATAGTAGGGTGCCGTGTGCGCCATTTCGACGGTGCCCTGCTGAATGCCGTCCACCACGCCAAAGGGGGGCATCAGCTCGCCGCCGGCATGCACCGAAATTTCAAACTTGCCGCCCGAAAGCTCTTTCACTTTTTTGGCGAATTCTTCGGCGCCGCCGTAGATCGTATCCAGGGCCTTGGGAAAGCTGGAGGCAAGGCGCCAACGCAGATTTGCTTGCTGGGCATGCACGGCTGGGGCGGCACCGGCCGCCAGAATGCCGGCCATGCCGGCGCCGGCGGTAAGAAATTTACGACGTTCCATTGTGATCTGTCTCCTTGGTTGTACTCACGTGCCGCAGACGCGGCGGGTCGGGATGTCCGGGCACAGTTCCCGGACGCTTGCTACATCGGTACGGCTATTGACGCTTTGTCGCTTCCTCTTCCATTTCGCGCAGCAGCGCAGCGCCCGGGTCATCGTCCTGGCTGGCCTTGTCTTCCGTCACTGCGTTGCTTTCCTTGTCGGCAGTCACGGCATCTGCTGCCGGGTCGCCGGGCTTCTGTTCATCGCCGTAGCCTGAATCACCCGCATCGCCATAGCCGCCGGGCGCAGTCTGCAAATCGATGTCCTCGACATTCACCGCCTTGGTGTTTTCCAGGCTGTCGAGCACTAGGTTGGGATAAGCGATCACCGCCACCACCATCATGAGTTGCAGCACGATGAAGGCGATGGCACCCTTGTAAATCTGCGCGGTTTGCACTGCCGGAATCCGCTCGCCCGTGACCCGGTCGTTGTAGTCGCTCTTGGCGGCGACACTGCGCAGGTAAAAGAGGGCAAAACCAAAGGGCGGTGTCAGGAACGAGGTTTGCAGGTTCATTGCAATGATCACGCCGAACCAGATCAGCGCATCGGCGCCCGGCGGTAAGAGCTCGGGCAGTATCTTGGCGGCAACGGGTGCCAGCAACGGGATGACGATGAAGGCAATCTCGAAAAAGTCGATGAACATGCCAAGCACGAAGATCAGCAGATTCACGATGATCAGGAAGCCCAGCGCCCCACCCGGCATTTTGTCGAACAGATGCTCGACGAAGAGGTGCCCGTCGGCGGCGTTGAAGGTGAACGAGAACACCGTCGAGCCGATCAGAATGAAGAGCACGAAGCAGGACAACCGGGTAGTGTTGTCCAGCGCCTCACGGAGCAGGGGCAACGTGAGCCGGCGCTTGCCAAGGGCCATGAGGAAAGCACCCAGGGCCCCCATGGCACCGCCTTCGGTCGGCGTGGCGATGCCCAGAAAGATGGTGCCAAGCACGAGAAAGATGAGCACCAGCGGCGGGATCAGCACAAACGTCACGCGCTCCGAGAGCTTGGAGAGCAACCCCATGCCGGTCACCTTATTGGCCAGTGCCAGTCCGAACGCGACGAAGGACGCGACCGTCATCGACATGATCAGGATCTCATCGCCCGGTGCGGGCAGCTCGCGTCCGGTCCAGCCGCGCATCAGCTCGTCATGAACCTGTGACCAGGCACTGCCTGCCGCAGCGGCGACCATCAGCAGTACGAGCAGCGACTTGTGTCCCGAGGAACCATTGGCCTCTTTGTAAATGCGCGCTTCCGGCGGTAGTGCCGGCACCCAGGCGGGCTTGACGATCGCCACGACAATGACAAACAGCGCATACAGGCCGACCAGCATCAGGCCGGGGACCAGCCCGCCGGCATACATGTCACCCACCGAGCGCCCGAGCTGGTCGGCCATGACGATGAGTACCAGCGAGGGTGGAATCGCCTGCGCCAGCGTACCGGACGCAGTAATCACGCCGGTGGCGATGGTCCGGTTATAGCCGTAGCGCAGCATGATGGGCAGCGAAATCAGTCCCATGCTGATGACCGCCGCGGCGACCACGCCCGTGGTGGCGGCCAGCAACGCGCCGACAAAGATGACCGCCAGCGCCAGGCCGCCACGCACCGGGCCGAAGACCTGGCCGACCGTTTCCAGCAAATCCTCCGCCATGCCCGAGCGCTCAAGAATGATGCCCATGAAGGTGAAGAACGGGATAGCCAGCAGCGTGTCGTTCTGCATGATGCCGAAGATGCGCAGCGGCAGTGCCTGGAACAGCGCGGGCGGGAACATGCCCGCTTCCATACCCAGAAAGCCGAAGAAAAGCCCGGTAGCGGCCAGAGCAAAGGCCACCGGAAACCCGGTGAGCAGGAAAACGAGCAGGCCGCCGAACATCAGCGGCACGAAGTGCTGGGCAATGAATTCCATTAGCGTTTCCCCAGGCTATCGCGCTCGTGCACCGCAATCACGCCCCTGGCAGCGGGCTCATGCGCAACAAACTCGTCAATCTGGGCGACCAGTTCCGGGTTGACATCGCCCTCGTGGCCGCCGTGGCCGATGCTGTCGGGCCCCGCCCCCCGCAGAAAGGCGACGCGCTTGATCAGCTCCGACAGGCCTTGCACCATAAGCAGGGCGAAACCCAGCGGAATGAGCAGCATCACCGGCCAACGGATCAGACCGCCGGCGTTTTGCGACATCTCGCCGCTGCTCCAGGCGTTGACGAACAGCGGCCAGGAAATCTTGATCAGGATCGCGCACAGGGGAAAGATGAACACAACGATGCCGAGCACATCGACCCAGTTGCGGGTTTTTGCAGAAAGGCGATTCGAGATGAAGTCGATGCGCACATGGGCGTTTTTGAGAAAGGCGTAGCCAGAACCCAGCATGAAGACCGCCGCAAACAGATACCACTGCGCTTCGAGCAGCGCATTCGAGCTCCAGTCAAACAGCTTGCGCACAATGGCATTGCCGGCGCTGATCAGCGTGGCGACCAGAATCAGCCAGGTCAGGCTGCGCCCCAGGCGATCTGTCAGGCCGTCGATGAAGCGCGAAAATTTCAGCAATCCCTCCATGGGGACACGTCCTCCGGGTTAAATCTTGTTTTCCTGATTCTGCCAGTAAACGTCGCGCAATTCGCGCTTGAGCACCTTGCCGGCGGCATTGCGCGGAAAGTTCGCCACCAGATCAACCTTGCTGACGCGCTGGTAGCGTGCCGCGACGCGTTCGTTGATCCAACCCTGCAGGGCTTCCGCGTTGAGGCTTGTTCCGGCAATCAGTTGCACCGCCGCCACCGGGGTCTCGCCCCACTTCGCGTCGGGTATGCCGAACACTACCGCCTCCTGCACGGCCGGGTGGCGGGCAATGACCTCTTCAATATCGCGGGGATAGACCTTGACCCCGCCCGTGTCGATCATGTCTTTCTTGCGATCGACCAGAAACAGGTAGCCATCGGCATCAAGAAAACCCAGATCGCCGGTGTAGAGCCAGCCGTCGAGCACCGCAGCGGCGGTGAGATCCGGGCGCTGGTAATAACCGGCCATGAGCAGCGGGCCACGCGCGACGATTTCGCCAACCTCGCCGGGCGGCAAGTCCTTGCCCGCTTCACTGACAATACGCATCTCGGTGTAAGGCATGGGCGGGCCAACCGAGCCACGTTTCTTGATCACGTCGCGCTTGTCGAGAATGGTCATGATGCCTTCGGTCAGGCCGTAGAGCTCATGGAAGCGTCCGGGCAGCAGCGCTTCGAGCTTGTCTTTCTGGGCGACAGGCAGGGGCGCGCCGACCGAGCCGAGCATTTGCAGACTGGCCAGCTTCTCGGGCGAGAAGCACGGGCTGGCGAGTACCGAGGCAATTTGTGCCGGCACCATGAAGGTGTGCGTCACCTTTTCGCGCGCCACCGTTTCGATAAAGGATTCGGCGGTGAACTGCCGGTGCAGGATGTAGGTCGCGCCCAGCGCGAAAGCGGGCAGCAGGGTGAGGAAAGCACCGTTGAAGACAATGGCCCCGGTGTGCAGCACGACCGATTCCGGCGTCATGCGCCAGGCATTGGCAAACAGGCTGGCGTAGAGGGCGCGTACCCGATGCGTGATCATGATGCCCTTGGGCATACCCGTGGTGCCGCTGGTATACATGATGTTGTAGAGCGAGTCGGGGTCGATACGCGGATAGTCTGCTCTCGTTCCGCAAGTCGGCGCTGGTGACACGGCGATTGGGGCGGCAATAAAGCGATCGTAGGCGACAAAACTGTCGGTGTCGCCATCCACGAGCACGCGATGGGCAATCGCCTCAGGGCTGCCCGCGAGTTCCGCGCAGGCTGCGGCCACCGGAGCGGCGGTGGCCGCTGAGGCAAAGACGACCTTGGGTGCCGCATCGCGCAGCAAACTGCTCAGGCCATCTTTCATCAGCAGCGGCGAGAGTGGCACCGCCACGGCACCCAGGCGCGCGCAGGCCCAATACACGTCGAGCAGTTCGAGATGATTGGCCAGCACCGTGGCAACCCGGTCACCGGTCACGACGCCACAGGCACGCAGTGCCGCCGCAAGCCTTTCCACGCGCACATTGAATGCTCGCCAGCTCAGCCGTTGATCGTCAAACACCACGCCCAACTGGTCGCCGCGAAAGCGGGCGTGGTAATCAATGTAGCCGCCGATATCCATGCGCTATCCCCTCTTCTGCGTGACTGGCTCGCCGCGCAAGCCCATGTCAATGTCGGCGAGAAGACCCTGAATCACTCTGCGGGGCGACGCAAGGAATACGCAAGGTAAAGCAGGTGCCCTCGCCAGGCGTGCTGGTCACGACAATTTCGCCACCAAGCAAACTGGTGACAATGTTGTAAACAATGGAAAGCCCCAGCCCGCTCCCGCCCTGGCCGAGCTTGGTGGTAAAGAACGGATCGAACACATGCTTGACGTGCTCGGCGGGAATTCCCCGGCCGTTGTCCCGCACCCGTATGGTCACCCAGCCCCCGCCTTCCGGCGTTGCCTCGATCACGATCTCGCCGGCTGCGATTCCCTCGAAGGCGTGGATGATGGCATTGTTGATCAGGTTGGTAAGCACCTGGCCCAAGGGGCCCGGAAAGCTGTCCATATGGATGCCTTCGGGCACATGGCTGATCACGGTGTGGGAAGTCTTGCGCAAGGTGGGGCCGTGCACCAGCAGCAGTTCGTCGGTGCATTCGCTGAGGGTGAATACCCGCCTGTGCTCGCTTGTCTGGTCGGCCGCAACCTGCTTGAAACTGGCGACCAGGTTGGCCGCGTGGGTCAGGCTGCGCATCAGAATTTTTGCTCCGGTACGCGTCTGCTCCATAAACATGTCAAGCTTGGTGCGCGTCAGGCCGCCGGCGATGCCGGCCTGGAATGTATCCACATTCGCTTCGAGCGTGCTGGCCACCGTGAGGCTGTTGCCGATGGGCGTGTTGAGTTCATGAGAAACCCCCGCGACGAGCGAGCCCAGCGCCGACATTTTTTCCGTGCGCACCAGCTCTGCTTGCATCGCCGTGAGCTGATTCAGGGCATTGCTCAATTCCCGTGTTCGCTCATCAACGCGGTGTTCGAGTGTCGCATTGAGCTCCCCCAGGGCCTCTTCGGCACGCCGACGTTCAGCGAGCTCGACATTCAACGCTTCATTTTTCGCATCGCGCTCGGTGATCAGTTCGGAAATATCGATACGCATGGCGTCCAGGTCGCGCGAAAAGCTGCCGATCTCGTCATTGCGCTGCAAGCTGACTGATTTCTGAAGATTGCCCAGTGCGAGCTGCTTGGCACCGTCCTGCAGGAACTGCAAGGGGGCGAGCAGCCGGCGATCGACCAGCAGCCAGATGGCACCGAATGAAAAAATGACTTGCGCGAGCAGTGCCGCCGCCAGCCTGAGCATGTCTGAAAGCAGGGCACGCGTGGCATTGCTGGTGGTGTACTCGAGCGTCAGTTGCCCGACCTTGGCTCCGTTATAGAAAATATCCCGCTCTTCGCGCAAAGGCTTGTCCGCGTCGGGTGCCTCGCGCTTCCGTTCCAAAAAAACGTGCTTCTTCTCATTGATGATCGTGACCTTGATCACATCGGGATTACGCAATACGGTATCGATGAGCTCTGAAGCCAGTTGGGTTTCGATGTTCCAGATGGCGACCCCCGCCCCGCTGGCCAGCATGTCGGCGTACTGGTTCATCGGCACCAGCACGCGAAGCCTGATCTCGCTTTCAAACTTGGTCCGCGTCTCAAGGACGGCGAAGATGATCGCCGGGAGCAAAATGCCCAAGGCGGCACCAAGTACCAGCGTCTGTCTGAGTGGAAGATTGATGCGCACTACGACTGCATGCCGCTCACAGGCCGAATTTCTTGAAGATGCGTGCGTAGGACTTGTCAGCCTTGAGCGCTGCGATCCCCTCGTTGATTACCTTGAGCAGGCGCTCGCCCCCCGCATCCGTGCGCGAGATCATGACATGAAAATTTTTCGGCACCGCGC
Source organism: Rhodocyclaceae bacterium (assembly GCA_016702335.1). Taxonomy (GTDB): domain Bacteria; phylum Pseudomonadota; class Gammaproteobacteria; order Burkholderiales; family Rhodocyclaceae; genus JADJEF01. Next base: position 159,302 of record JADJEF010000002.1, on the reverse strand, counting down.
CGGGAATGGGCACCGTCGCGGTGCCCTTTAAATCCACCTGCCCCATGCTGGCAAAGTTTCGCAGTATCTCGTCGTCGCCAATGACAAAGTCACAACGGTCCAGCCGCAGCTTTTCAAAGCGGGCCGCTTCGGTGCGCGCACCACTATCTATTCGTGCTGCAGGAATCGAATACATCTCGTAGTTGTAGCCTGCGAGTCCACAGAAGCGGTAGTTGGCCAGATCGGCCGCTGTAGAAATCTTGGGGGGAACGGGAAACCGGCTGGTCAGATAGTAAAAGGAACTGTTCATGCTGTAGTAGGGTTCCGAAATCAGGAACAAGCGCGCACGCTCCTCGTTATGGGTAGCGTGCAGCAGCGCTGCGCTCGTTCCGTCTTCCACTTCGGAAAGGCAGCGCTTCCACGGCAACAGCGCAATTGTTGGCTCATACCCGGCGCGCCGCAGAATCTCGGAAACCACCTCAACCGCTGCCCCGGTGACGCGTTGCGGGTTCTTCGGATCGGTGAAGCTGTAGGGCGGCCACCCGCCGATGTCATCACATATCCGCACCGCCGGGGCAGCATGAGCCAACCGCAGCGCGCACGACAACAGCAGGGCAACGAGAACAAACAGTCTGGGCATATCATCTCCTTCCAGTTTTTTTAAGCTGCTCCAAATCGCCACCGCGAGTGAACTCGTTAACGACGTCCGACGCACCTATTTTGCACCACTATAGTGCTCAATTTGCGTGAGGCAAGAGGCCCCGTGCTGTGGGATCATACGTGGCGCATTTCCGACCACGAACCTCGATTGATCAACGCCCGCCCTCATGACGATAACTCGCTTCTGTCTGATCCGCCACGGTGAAACCGACTGGAATGCCGAAAAGCGTTACCAGGGCCAGCTTGATATTGGCCTCAACGCCATGGGTGAGGCGCAGGCGCGGGCCTTGGGCACCATGCTCACCGGCACGCAATTCAGTGCCGCCTACGCCAGTGACCTGCAACGCGCCTGGCGTACGGCTGAACTGGCACTTGCCGGTCAAGTAGCCGCCGTGCCCGCGACGGGGCATTTCATCTTGCCAGCGCCGGCGTTGCGCGAGCGGCACTACGGTGTGTTTCAGGGGCACACCATAGCCGAGATGCGCATCGAGCACCCGGAGGCCCATGCGCACTATGAAGCCCGTGAGCCGGGCTACGATTTCGAGACGGGCGAATCGCTGACTGCCTTTGCCCGGCGGGTCCTGAGCGGCCTTGCGGCAATGGCGCGCGAGCATTGCGGCGGCACCGTGGTGGCCTTTACCCATGGTGGCGTGCTCGATGTGGTTTATCGCGCGGCGGTCGGGCGTGATTTGTCCGGGCCGCGCGATTTCTCGATTCCCAACACCGGCATCAACTGGCTGCATCTGGACGAAGATCTCTGGCGGCTGGACAGTTGGGGTGACACCCGGCATCTGGCGGCACTGCGCACAGCACTTGATGAGGCAACCTTATGAAAATGCAGATACGTTTGTGGGTGGGGGTCGGGTACTTGCTTAGCGCGACTGGCTTGGCATTGCCAGCGACTGCGCAGGACATTCGCTCGGAGCGCGAGAAGGCGAAGCCCTCGGTATTTACCAAGCTGGTACCTGCCAGCCAGGTGGAAGAGCAGTCAATGGCGCAATATGCCCAGATGTTGCAAAAAGCTGAACAGCAGGGTGCCCTGGCACCGGCCAGCCATCCGCAGCTACAACGCCTGCGCGCCATTGCCGACAAGATCGTGCCCTTCGCCGAGCGCTACAACCGGCGTGCGCGCGGCTGGCGCTGGGAAGTCAATCTGATTGGCTCAAAGCAGATCAATGCCTTCTGCATGCCGGGTGGCAAGATTGCTTTTTACACCGGCATTCTTGATACGCTCAAGCTTACGGATGACGAAGCGGGCATGATCATGGGCCACGAAATCGGCCATGCCCTGCTGGAGCACGCCCGCGAGCGCATGGCTAAATCGACTCTGACCCAGCTTGGCGCAGGCATCCTTGGCGAACTGGTCGGCGGCGGCCAGTACGCCGGGGCTTTTCGCTTGGGCGGTGACTTGCTGACCCTGAAGTTTTCTCGTAGCGATGAGCAGGAAGCCGACATCATTGGCCTGGAACTGGCCGCCCGGGCCGGCTACGACCCGCGCGCCGGCATCACGCTCTGGCAGAAGATGTCGTCTGCGGGTGGTGGCAGCCCGCTGGAGTTTCTCTCCACCCATCCGTCGGGCCCCAGCCGTATTGAGGAAATCAAGGCGCAGCTGCCCGCCGTGATGCCGATTTACGAGGCAGCGAGTAAAACCCGGCCGTAGTCGAGCCCGTCGGCTATGTAAAATCCGGTGCTCACCATTTCCGTCCAGTCAGGATTCGCCATGTTCTCCAAGAAAAACACCCTCGCTTCCGCCGATCCCGCCGTTTTTGCCGCTGTGGCTGACGAAGACCGTCGTCAGGAAGCGCACATCGAGCTGATCGCTTCTGAAAACTATGTGTCGCAGGCGGTCATGGACGCCCAGGGCTGCCAGATGACCAACAAGTACGCCGAAGGCTACCCGGGCAAGCGCTACTACGGCGGCTGTGAGCACGTCGATGTGGTCGAACAATTGGCTATGGACCGGATCAAGAAACTCTTCGGTGCCGATGCCGCCAATGTGCAGCCGCACTCGGGTGCTCAGGCCAACGAGGCCGTGTTTCTGGCTTTCCTGAATCCTGGCGATACCATCATGGGCATGAGTCTGGCCGAGGGCGGTCACCTGACCCACGGCATGAAGCTCAATATCTCGGGCAAGTGGTTCAACATCGTGCCCTACGGCCTGACCGCTAAAGAAGAGATCGATTACGACCAGATGGAAAAGCTGGCGCGCGAGCACAAGCCCAAGCTGATCATCGCCGGTGCCTCCGCCTACAGTTTGCGTATCGATTTCGAGCGCTTTGCCAAAGTCGCCAAGGAAATCGGTGCGATCTTCATGGTCGACATGGCGCACTACGCCGGGCTCATCGCTGCCGGGTACTACCCGAACCCGGTCCCGCATGCCGATGTCGTTACCTCGACCACGCACAAAACACTGCGCGGCCCGCGCGGCGGCATCATCCTCATGAAGGCCGAGCACGAAAAGGCCATCAACTCGGCCATCTTCCCCGGCTTGCAGGGCGGCCCGCTGATGCATGTGATTGCCGCCAAAGCGGTGGCTTTTGGTGAGGCGCTCAAGCCTGAATTCAAGAAATATCAGGAGCAGGTCATCGAAAACGCGCAGGTGATGTGCCGTGCGCTCAAGCAGCGTGGCCTGCGTATTGTCTCGGGCCGGACCGAGTCGCACGTGTTTCTGGTGGATCTGCAGGCCAAGAACATCACCGGCAAGGATGCCGAGGCGCTGCTCGGCAGCTGCCACATCACGGTGAACAAGAACGCCATTCCCAACGACCCGCAAAAGCCGATGGTGACCTCGGGCATCCGTATCGGCACACCGGCCATGACCACGCGCGGCTTTACCGAGATCGAAGCCGAGCAGGTCGCCAACCTGATCGCCGACGTGCTCGAAGCGCCCAACGATGCGGCGGTTCAGGAACGGGTACGCGCCGATGTCGCGATTCTCTGTGCGAAGTTTCCTGTGTACGGGGCCTGAGTCAATGAAGTGTCCGTTTTGTACTGCTGAAAACACGCAGGTGATGGACACACGCGAGAACGAAGACGGCGACACGGTACGTCGTCGCCGTCGTTGCCTGTCTTGCGACAAGCGGTTTACGACCTATGAGCGCGCCGAGATGCAAATGCCGGCGCTGGTCAAGAAAAATGGCACACGCAGCGATTATGCGCGCGAGAAACTGCGGGCCAGCATGCAGCTGGCGTTGCGCAAACGGCCGGTGACCACCGAGCTGGTCGAAGCCGCTGTGGTGCGCATTGAAGAGAAGCTGGCGCAGCTGACAGACCGCGAAATCCCCACCAGCCGGGTCGGTGAACTGGTCATGCGCGAGCTCAAGAAACTGGACAAGATCGCCTACATCCGCTTCGCCTCGGTATACCGTAACTTCGAAGATGTTGACGAGTTTTCAGATGTGATCCGGGAGGTTCAGTCCACACCGCGACGACGGGGCAATGACGACGCGCAGGTCGATGCTCCAGCGGTCATTGATGAACCCTGACTTGGCGGCATTTTCCGCCGACGACCACCGCTTCATGGCGCGTGCGCTGCAACTGGCGCAGCGCGGCTTATGCACCACAACCCCCAACCCGCGTGTCGGCTGCGTGCTGGTGCAAGGCGCCGCGATCATCGCTGAAGGCTGGCACGAGCGTACCGGCGAGCCGCACGCCGAAGTGCAGGCCTTACGCCAAGTCGGCGCTGGTAACACGGCGATTGGGGCGACCGCCTACGTCACGCTCGAACCCTGCAGCCACCACGGGCGCACACCGGCCTGCGCCGACGCCCTGATCAAGGCCGGCGTCAGCCGCGTGGTCGCCGCGCTGCAGGACCCGAACCCGCTGGTCGCCGGTAAGGGGCTGGAACGTTTGCGTGCGGCCGGCATTGCCGTGGCCCATGGTCTGATGGAGAGCGAGGCGCGCGAACTGAATATCGGCTTTGTCTCGCGCATGACGCGCGGCCGGCCGTGGCTGCGCCTGAAAGTGGCTGCCAGTCTTGACGGCAAGACGGCACTGGCCAATGGTGTCTCGCAGTGGATTACCGGCCCCGAGGCGCGTCGTCATGCGCATGGCTGGCGTGCCCGCTCGTGCGCTATGCTCACCGGCTACGGCACCGTACGCGACGACAATCCGCGCCTGAACGTGCGCGAGGTCGCGACCTCGCGCCAGCCCCTGCGAGTGGTTATTGACAGCCGCCTGGAGACCCCGCCGGATGCCGCGATCGTGCAGGGTGGAGGCCCGCTGATCTTTGCCGCCGGCACATTCCCCGAACGCGCCGCTGCCCTGTCAGCGCAGGGTGCCGACATCGTGGTGCTGCCCAACGCGCAGGGCAAAGTCGACCTGCCGGCGATGTTGCAAGAGCTCGGCCGCCGGGGCATCAATGAGGTACTGGTCGAGGCCGGCATGCAGCTCAATGGCTCGCTGCTGCGCGAGGGCTGTGTCGATGAACTGCTGATTTATCAGGCCCCCGTATTGCTGGGCGATGCGGCACGCGGCATGTGGTCGCTGGGGGAACTGAGCGCGCTCGGTCAGGCACACCGACTAAACGTCGTTGAGAGACGGGCCGTGGGCGCCGATATGTTTCTACGCGCGCGCCTGAGCTAGCCCTGCAAAATTAAAGAAACAGGGTCGGGTCAGTTCCTGTTCATCTCAACAATGCCATCAACAAATTCCTTGATCGCTTTTTGTCCCACAGGATCAATGGTGGTGAATTCAACCGGAAATCGGTACTCGCCATCAATCAGCGTAACGCGCAGCACCTTGGCATAGATTTCGGTGAGATCGCGCCCCATCAGGGTCAGCGACAGGGCCATCTTGATGTCAGCAAACGGGGCCATCCCCTCGTCGCTGGCCACGGACATGCCGCCATAACTGATGTCGATAATGCGCGCCTCGCGATGTTCGGGTAACACCGACTTCCCTTCCAGTGTCTGAAACACCAAGGGGAGATTCACCTCTACGCGCGGGCTGTTCCGTATCTCGCGTTTTGGCGCGGTCAGATGATGCCGGCCGCGCATCGCCAACAGCTCGAACATGCGCACGCTGTCCTTTTTTCCTTTGACGAACACCTCGTTGACCTCGCCGACATCGATATAGCCTTTAGCCTGTTCGTAGGTGCTTTCACTGAGCAGGATCTGTCCGCGCAAGCTGTGCGCCTCTACACGGGCGGCCAAATTTACCTCGTCACCGATAACGGTGTACTCGCGATGGCGCCAGGAACCAAGTTGGCCGACAACGACCATGCCCGCATTGATTCCGATTCCCATATGCAGAGGGGTCATCCCGTGGCGTTTATTTTCGAGATTGATTTCTTCCATCGCCAACTGCATTTCGATGGCGCACGCCAGTGCCGCTTCGACATCGTCGTCAAGCGCGTTAGGCGCACCAAACAAGGCCATGATCGCGTCGCCCATGAACTTGTCGATACTGCCTCCGTAGCGCAATATGATTTCTGTCATGCGTGAGTAATAGCGATTCAGTGCGGCCACCATTTCCGGCGCGGAGAACTTCTCCGAAATGGCCGTGAAACCGCGCAAATCGGACAGCAATATCGTCACCCTCCTGATCTCTGTCCCGGGCGTGTAGTTCTCCGCCTGGCCAATCAGGTCATCGAGGTGTTGCCGCAACGCATCTCCCGCGCGCGGCAAAGTCGCATCCCCGCCTTCAACCAGCATTACCAGGTGATCTATGAGTTGCTTGCGACTATTGGGGTTCACGGCTTGAGCGCTCCTTGTGCGGCATCCGTGCAAGTGTAGTCAAAGTCGCCGCCAAACACGTGGAAATGCGATAGGAACCCAGGGCAATTGCAGCAAAACTCGTTCACAGTCAGTGAGTTACACAGGGGGCTGTTCACAGGCCCCTAATTTGTGTAGTTTCCTGTCTTTTTGGGGTGACTCATGGAGACAGAAAAGCAGAAAGTTGCGAGCAATCGGCTGTCATTATTCGAGGTATTTTCAGACGTACCTGAGCCGCGCGTTGCGGGTCGGTCGACCTATGATTTGGCGGAGATACTGGTGTTGGCGACGTGTGCGATGGTCTGCGGCGTCGATGACTTTGTCGGCATTGAGGCCTGGGGTAATGAGCGACTCGACTGGCTGCGGCGCTTTCTGACCCTGAAGAACGGCATCCCCTCGCATGACACCGTCGGTCGATTGTTTGGCTTGCTGGATCGGAAGGCGGTGGAGCACAGCTTTCGTCGCTGGGTAGGCAGTGTGCTGCCCGCCTTGGCGGAAGGCAGCGTGGTGGCGATTGATGGCAAGGCCAGTCGGCACAGCAAAATGACCGGCAAGCAGGCGCTGCACCTGGTCAGTGCCTTTGCTACCGGCGCTCGCTTGGTGCTTGGGCAGGAGGCCTGTGCCGAAAAATCCAACGAACTGACGGCGATACCGGTGCTGCTGGAAAGCCTGATGCTCAAGGGGGTGATCGTCACCATTGATGCCATGGGCACGCATAGCAACATTGCCCAGGCGATTCGCGACAAGGAGGCGGACTACGTCCTGGCGGTGAAAGACAACCAGCGGAAACTGGCGGAATCGATCACGAGTTTCTTCGCAGCAGCCCAAGCCGATGGATGGAAGCGCACGCCCCATACCTACACCGAGTCGGTAGAAAAGGGGCACGGACGAGTGGAGGTGCGACGCTGCTGGGCGTTTACCCAACTTGACTGCCTGTCCGAGCCGGAGCAGTGGCCCGACCTAAGCATGTTTGGCGTGATTGAGGCAGAACGCACGATCAACGGACAAACCAGCGTTGAGCGACGCCTTTATATCGGCAGCATCGCCGCCAATGCTGCCTTGCTGGCCGATGCGGTGCGCGCTCATTGGGGAATAGAGAACAGTGTGCATTGGTGTCTTGACGTGGCCCTCAACGACGATCAGATGCGTGCCCGCGTGAAGAATGCAGGAGCCAATCTGGCCACCATTCGTCGCCTCGTCCTGAACCTGTTTCGTCTAGATAAATCCAAAAGAAAGGGTGGCATCTACACGCGCCGCATTCTCGCGGCTTCGTCCGACGATTACCGCGCGACCCTTCTTGGACTCGTGGGTGTTTGATGCAATTGCCCTGGATAGGAACCCATATCTGTCAGTTAGACGCGCTGACGATGCAGTATCGCGATGGCGATGCCGGTGCCTTCGACATCCTCTACGCCGGCACTGCGGCCCGATCTATCGCTTTTTGCTGCACCAGACAGGTAAGCGCGAAGTGGCGGATGAACTGCTTCAGGATGTCTGGATGCGTGCCATCAATGCACGCGCCGGCTATCAGCCAACGGCAAAATTCACCACCTGGCTGTATCGCATCGCCCGCAACTCGCCGACCGCCTGATACGTGCTTTGGATGCCCTTCCGCTCGAGCAGCGGCAAGCATTCCTCCTGGCCGCCGAAGGAGAACTGAGCGTCGACGAAATCGGGCGCGGCTGCGATGTGGGTTATGAAACAGCCAAGTCCCGATTGCGCTACGCTTATCAGCGACTGCGCGAGCCGGTCGCGCGTAAGCACTGCAAACCCAGATCAGCGACCAGCGGATTCGGATCCGGCATCACCTCATGCAACATCAGCCCTTCGTCCGTGCGCGCATCCTCCATGCCGTCATGCTAACCGAGCATCTCGCTCATCCCTTTGGGTCGGGTACGAAACCATTGCCAGGGAAGGGGTTGGGGGTGTCTTGACGACGCTGGGGAATGATGCCCTGCGCGATGAGGTTTTCGCGGCTGTCGTAATAGAGCGTCACCACGGCATCGGGCTGGTGCCCAGTACGCTCGAAGGCTGTGTAGCGGGTGGCCTACGGACACTACCGCGCCCAACTTTCAGTACATGGGTGTAAATCAAAGCGTCGTAGATACATCGGAACGGCCCAGTGGGGCTCTTTTGCGACTGTCGGCAGATTTTTCCGGCTGGATCGGATTCGCTAATTGGTAGATCAAGCCCTCGCGTCTGGGGGGGGGAGGGCGGCAATGTCACTGCCCTTTTTCTTCAAAAGTTTTCCCGTCACGAATGTGATAGATCCGCTTGAAAGTCGGGATGATTTTCTCGTCGTGGGTGACCACGATGATGGCGGTTTTGAACTGCTGTGCCATCTGGTTGAGGATGCGCACAACGCTCAAGGCGCGTTCGCTGTCCAAGGGTGCGGTTGGCTCGTCAGCGAGGATAACGGGGGGCTGATTCGCCAGCGCGCGAGCGATGGCGATACGCTGCTGCTCGCCGCCTGACAGTTGCGCTGGCTGAGCTTTTGCGCGATGGCCCATATCCAGCGCCTCCAGTAATTCCAGCGCCCGTTTTCGGGCTTCATTATTGGGTCTGCCAGCGAGCATTGGCAACAGAGCGACGTTGTCCGTGACATCAAGAAACGGAATCAGATACGGTGCCTGAAACACAAAGCCGATGCGGTCGCGACGCAAGGCTCGCAGGTCGGAAATCTTCCAGCCATCATCAAAAATGACTTCATCGCCGACGGTCATCTTGCCCTTGGTCGGCTCGATCACTGCACCGAGGCATTTGAGCAAGGTGCTCTTGCCTGAGCCCGAGGGGCCGATCAGCCCGACCACCTCGCCGGGGGCGACAGTCATGTTCACGTCCTTCAAGGCATCGACTGCGGTATCGCCTTCGCCGTAGCGCTTACTCAAGCCTTCGATGCGAATGCCAAATCCGTCCATCGCTTTCCTCTCAGCCACCAATCGCCGTTGCCGGGTCGACGCGCAGGGCGGCGTGAATGGCCAAGGTGCTGGCCAAGGCACAAATGGCCATCACCGCAACAAAACCGCGCATCGCATCGCCAGGCTCAAGCAGCACAAATTTCGGGAACAAGGGTGCCCAGAGGGTGGCGGCCGTTTTGCCCACGAGAAAGCCGATAAAACCCAGCCCCAACGCCTCTTGCAGAATCATGCCGGCAATGGTGCGGTTGCGCGTGCCAATCAGCTTCAGCACTGCGATCTCACGGATTTTCCCAAGGGTCATGGTGTAGATGATGAAGGCAACAATCGCCGCACTGACCACCGCCAGGATGACCAGAAACATGGCGATTTGCCTAGCCGAGGTGGCAATCAGTTTGGTGACCAAAATATCTTCCATCTGCGGGCGGGTGAAGGCCTGCAAATGCTTCCAGCGGCGTATCTCACTGGCCACACTTTCCGGATCGGCAAACGGCGTTAGCTGAACGAGCACCGCATTGACATTGCGGTTGGTACTTTGCGAGCTCTGGATGGCGTCAAGGAGTCCCGGCACCCCGGGGCGATTCAACGCCGGGTTGGCGACAGTGCGGGCGCGTTCATTGAGAATGGCGTCGTTATCTTTGAGGAACTGGGCCTCCTGCGCGTCTTTGAGGGGAATGAACACCATGGGGTCGCCCCCGGACGACACCATTCGTCGCGTTACGCCAACGACCCGGTAGTCGTGGCGGCGAATGCGCAGTAGGTCGCCGAGCTGGAATCCGGTTTTTACGTCTACGACCGCCTCGTAGTGGTTGCGGGTAATGTGGCGACCGGCAATCAGATAACCGGGTTCGCCGGGCTGGCCCGGCTCGAAGCCCACCACCATCGCCCGCGCATCCACCTTGCCTCGGCGCACCTGCATGGTCAGGTAGGTCACATTGGCCGCGCGAGCGACACCGGGCAACGCGCGTATCGAACGGTAAACGTCGTCATGAATGCTCGATGACTCGGCGTAGGGGCCTTGCGTGTCCTGCTGCACTACCCAGAGATCGGCGCCACTGTTGTTGAGCAGCGCCTTAGCGTCATCGACCATGCCGCGATACACGCCGGCCATGGTCAGCGTCACGCCAATCAGCAAGCCCAGACCCAGCCCGGTCAGCACAAACTTGGACCACGAGTGGACGATATCTCGCCCCGCCAGACTAATCACTGGCGTGGCCCGGTCAGTTGCGTGACGACCTTGATTCGCCGGCCTTCGGTCAGTTCGCGCTCGCTATGCACCACGACCTCATCGCCTGCCGTAAGTCCGGAAAGAATCTGCACGGCGCCATCAAGACTGGTATTGCCGATCTTGACCGCCAACCAGCGTGGCTGGCCATCGTCCAGCTTCCATACGCCGGTACCTTGGGCGGACTGCTTGATCGCTGCATTCGGCAACACCAGCGCCGGCCCGCCCGCCGAAGTTTGAATGCTGACCTCGGCCATTTCGCCGATGCTGAGGCCTGCCGGACTCTGATCAAACGTCACCAGAGCGATGCGCTCTTCAGTGACGCTGTCGCTGATCGGCTCGATGCGCGCGACTTGGCCCGGTAACCGCACGGTGGCGTTACTGCGCAGCGTGATCTGTGCGCGCTGCCCAACCGCCAGACCACGCGAGCGGCCTTGATCCAGACGCGTCTTCACCCACAGGCTATCGGGCTCGACCATGCGCACCACGGCCTGACCCGCCACCACGGTCGAACCCGCTTCGGCATCACGACTGATGACAACGCCATCCTGCGGTGCGCGCAAATGCAAGTTGCTTTTTTGCTGACGCAACCCCTCCTTATCGGCTTGCAGGCGGACAAGTTCCTGCTTGGCCCCCGCGAGATTGGCCTCGCTGCCCGCGACACCGGCTTGCGCCGACGCGAGCTCCTGCAACTTGCTATCCACCGTACTGGGGCTGACGAACTGTTTCGCGCTCAGCTCCTGATAGCGTGTCGCCGCCAAACTGGCCAGCTTTTCTTTGGCCACCATATCGCTGCGCTGCGCCTGTGTCGCCGCCACTGCCGCCGTGGCGCGCGCAAATGCCGCATCGATGGAACGCAGGCGTTCATCGAGATCGACCGGGTCGATTTCGGCCAGCAATTGCCCGGCCTTGACCGACTCGCCAACGTCGACATGGACCTCCTTCACCCGCCCGGCAGCGGTCGGCCCGATCAGATAGTTGCGCCTCGCCTCGACAGTGCCGATGCCGAACAAGGCGGGCGACAGTTCGTCGGTCGCGAGCCGCGTCGTGGTTACCTGTGGGCGCCAGCGGCCCGGAGCGTGCGACCACCCAGCCAAAGCCGACGAGCAAAACAAGGGCCGACAGCGTCAAGCCGGTTTTGCGGTTGAACAAACGATCAAGTTTCATGATTCCGCACCCAACCCAGCCAGATAAATCGCCAACACCCCCTCCGCGCGTTGCTCGATCTGCGCCGCTGATCCGCCGAGCATGGATTGAATGACCAAGCCCTGAATCGCCCCAAGGAAGAGCGCTGCCGCTGACGGACAATCCACATCCGGGCGAATCCGTTGCGCGCCGGCGGCCGCAGTGAGTGAGGCGGTCACGGTCGTGCGATAGCCTTGCATCAAGTGCTGCACTCGCTGGCGCACCGGCGACGTATCGGGCTGCTGCAGTTCCGCAAAAATCAGCCGAGGTACGCCGGGGTAGGTTCGCGTGAACGCCACATGCGCCATGAACATGGCCCTGAGGGCACCCAAGGCATCACTGGCGGCGCGCTGCGCGTCATGGAGTTCGGCCATAAGTTGCTCCTCTATCCATTCGACCACCGCCAGCCGGATCGCTTCCTTGGTGGAGAAGTGACGGAACAGCGCACCTTGGGTCACGGACATGGCGTTGGCGATGTCCGTCGTGGTGATGTCCGCCGGATTTCGCTCGGCGGCCAGTCTGACCATCGTCGCGATGATCTCTGCTTGACGCAACTGGGTGGATTGACGCGGGTTAATGGCCATTTCGCTTGTATGTAATAAGTCACTTACAAGTGTAGCTGAAATATTAGTGTTGTCTAATGTTTTTTGATGAACGCGCTGACAGGGCAACGTTTTCCGCCAGATATCGTCGAACCACGTCACAGACAATTTCGATCGCGTCTCGACGGACCGCTTTCGGCCGGCTACCACAGGCCATTGAAGTGCGATTAACGGGTCGTCAGGACCCGATTCCGCAGTTTCTTAAACAGCGCCCCCGCCCTGCTGTCGTTGTTGCCGCCAGGCGCGCGGGCCGCAGCCTTCGCGGGCGGCGAAGGCCCGATAAAACGAGGTGTTGTCAGCAAAGCCCAGATCGGTGGCAATGCGCGTGACCGGGCGGTCGCTTTTGGCCAGCCAGTCCAATGCCAGTTCGTGACGCACCGTGTCGCGCAGGGCGCGGTAGCTGGTGCCTTCGCTCTCCAGACGCCGGTGCAGGCTGCGCGGGGACAAGGCCAACTGCCGGGCCGTTTCTTCCAGTGGCAAAGATTCCGGCAGACGCTCGCGTAACAGTTGGCGCACGCGTGTCGCCAGCGCGTGCTCGCGCCGGTAGAGTTTGGTGATATTGGCGGGGGTGGCGGCGAGAAACTCCTGCAACGCCGCTTCATCGCGGCGCACCGGCAAGGCCAGAAACTCGAGCGGGAAATCGATCGCGAGGCAGGGCGCGTCGAAGACCGTGCGCGGTGCGAAGATCAGGGCATAGTCGTCAGCATGCGCGGGCGGTGGGTAGGGAAAGCGCGCTTCACTGCTCGGCAGCGGGTGCTCGACCAGCCAGGCGCACAAGCCGTGGATCAGGCGCAGCAGCCACTCGTGGGCAAAGACAAAGCCGGCCGCGCCGACGGGAAGCGGCGTGATGACCGCCATCGTCAGCGTGGCGTGTGTGGTGTGATGCGTCAGTTCGAGACGCAAGTTATCTTGTATCAGGTTGAGGTGCAGACAGATGCGGCGCAGCGCGTCGGCGAGGTCGGGTGACTGAATGCACGGGCGGGCAAGCCATTCGAGAAAGCCCGGCCGCAGGGGGCGGGAAAACAACCCGAAACCTTCGTCGCACAGATGTTCGGTGACCAGACGGTAGAGCGCGGTGTAGCTGCGCAGCGACACGCGCTGGCGGGCATCGTTCGGCGTATTGGTGGCAATTTCTGCATGCTCAAGCAGGTGCAGGCGTTCGCTTTCGCGGTACTCCAGCCCAGCCAGAATGCCTTGCACAAAGCCGGCGCTAACGGTGTCGCGAGGTTTAGCTGAAATATGCGAGGACTTCATGATGGCAGATTATGCAATGTTTCCGTCTGCTTGCGTCGTGGTGACAAATGCCGTGGCGACCTAGCATGCAGCCATCGTCGCGTCTTTGCGAAAGGCCTTGCCATGACTGATTTGTCCGCAGTTGCCACCCCGGCAACCAAGCTTTCGCCCTACCAACCCAAGCATAAGGTGCGCTTTGTCACCGCCGCCTCGCTGTTCGATGGTCACGATGCCTCGATCAACATCATGCGGCGGATTCTGCAAGGCACCGGCTGCGAGGTGATCCACCTTGGGCATAACCGTTCGGTCGATGAGATTGTCACCACGGCGCTGCAGGAGGATGCGCAGGGCATCGCCATTTCCTCGTATCAGGGTGGTCATGTCGAGTATTTCAAATACATGATCGACCTGCTCAGGCAGCGTGGCGGCGAGAAAATCAAGGTCTTTGGCGGCGGCGGCGGCGTGATCCTGCCGGCCGAGATTCATGAGTTGCACGAGTATGGCGTCAGCCACATCTACTCGGTGGAAGACGGCCAGACCATGGGCTTGCAGGGCATGATCAACGACATGGTCATGCGCTGTGACATTGACCTCGCGGACGATGCGCCGAAAGAGTTAGCGGCGCTGGCCAACGGCGATCGGCGCGCTTTGGCACAGGTAATCACGGCTCTAGAGAACGGCGTGTGGCCGCAAGCGGCGAAAGACGCCCTGATCGCCCAAAGCGCCGCCTCACCAGCGCCGACTTGCGGAATAACCGGCACCGGCGGCGCGGGCAAGAGCTCGCTGACCGATGAATTGATCCGCCGCTTCCGGCTTGATCACGACGATGCACTCAAGATCGCGGTGATTTCAATTGACCCGTCGCGCAAGCGTACTGGCGGCGCTTTGCTCGGTGATCGCATTCGCATGAACGCGATCAATCATCCGAACATTTTCATGCGCTCGCTCGCAACGCGTGACACCGGCAGCGAGATTTCCAAGGCGCTGCCCGATGTGATTGCCGCCTGCAAGGTGTCCGGCTTCGATCTGATCGTGATCGAGACCTCGGGCATTGGTCAGGGCGATGCCGCCATCGTGCCGCATGTCGATGTGTCGATGTATGTGATGACGCCGGAGTTCGGTGCCGCCTCGCAACTCGAAAAGATCGACATGCTCGATTTCGCCGATTTTGTCGCCATCAACAAGTTTGATCGACGCGGTGCGCTAGATGCCCTGCGCGATGTGCGCAAGCAATACCAGCGCAACCGCGAGCGCTTCGGCGAGGCTACTGACGCCATGCCGGTGTTCGGCACCATGGCCGCGCGTTTCAACGACGATGGCGTGACGGCGCTGTATCAGGCGCTGCTGCCGGCATTGGCAAATAAGGGTTTGAGCTCATCTAGTGGCAAGTTGCCGTGGGTGTCGGTGAAGCATTCCTCGGCCAAGCGCGCCATCGTGCCTTCGGAGCGGGTGCATTATCTCGCCGAGATTGCCGATGCTCTGCGCAGCTACCACAAGGAGGTCGAGGGACAGGCGCGCATTGCGCGTGAGCGGCAAAGCCTGCGTACCGCCAAGACCTTGTTCGAAGCCTGCAAGAAAGGCACCGGCGACTTTGACGAACTGATCGCCTGGAAAGACGGCGAGCTGAGCACGCACGCCAGAAAGCTGCTGACGGATTGGCCGCACTTGCTCAAGGCCTATTCCGGCGATGAATACGTGGTAACGATTCGAGACAGGGAAATCCGCACCCGGCTCACGCAGGAAACGCTCTCCGGTACCAAGATTCGCAAGGTGGTTCTGCCGCGCTTCGAGGACGAAGGCGAACTGCTCAAATTTCTGATGCGCGAGAACGTGCCCGGCTCCTTTCCCTATACCGCCGGCGTGTTTGCTTTCAAGCGCGAGAACGAAGATCCGACGCGCATGTTTGCCGGCGAAGGCGATGCCTTCCGTACCAACAAGCGCTTCTTGAAAGTATCAGAGGGCATGGCGGCCAAGCGGCTCTCCACGGCCTTTGACTCGGTCACGCTCTATGGCTGCGACCCGGATCTGCGCCCGGACATCTACGGCAAGATCGGTAATGCAGGCGTGTCCATAGCCACCCTCGATGACCTCAAGGTCTTGTATTCGGGCTTCGATCTGTGCGACCCGGCAACGTCGGTCTCGATGACCATCAACGGCCCCGCGCCGATGATTCTGGCCATGTACATGAACGCTGCCGTCGATCAGCAACTGGCAAAATTTACGGAGCAGAACAGGCGCGATCCGTCCGATGACGAAGCCGAGAAAATTCGCACCTGGGCGCTCTCGACGGTGCGCGGCACGGTGCAGGCCGACATCCTCAAGGAAGACCAGGGGCAGAACACCTGCATCTTCTCGACCGAGTTCGCACTCAAGATGATGGGCGACATTCAGGAATTTTTCGTACACCACCAGGTGCGCAATTTCTACTCGGTGTCGATCAGCGGCTATCACATCGCCGAAGCCGGGGCAAACCCGATATCGCAACTGGCGTTCACGCTCTCGAATGGCTTTACCTATGTTGAGGCTTATCTCGCGCGCGGCATGCACATTGACGACTTCGCGCCGAATCTGAGTTTCTTCTTCAGCAACGGCATGGACCCGGAGTACTCGGTGATGGGTCGCGTTGCCCGACGCATCTGGGCCGTGGCGATGAAGAACAAGTACGGTGCCAACGAGCGCAGCCAGAAGCTCAAGTACCACATTCAGACCTCGGGCCGCAGCCTGCACGCGCAGGAGATGGACTTCAACGACATCCGCACCACATTGCAGGCGCTGATCGCCATCTACGACAACTGCAACAGCCTGCACACCAATGCCTACGACGAGGCCATCACCACGCCGACCGAGGAGTCGGTGCGGCGCGCCATGGCCATCCAGATGATCATCAACCGCGAGTGGGGTGTGGCCAGAAACGAGAACCCGAATCAGGGCGCCTTCGTCATAGATGAACTGACCGATCTGGTCGAGGAAGCCGTGCTCAAGGAATTCGAGGCCATTGCCGCACGCGGCGGCGTGCTCGGTGCGATGGAGACGGGCTACCAGCGAGGCAAGATTCAGGAAGAGTCGATGCATTACGAGCACAAGAAGCACGACGGCTCGCTCCCCATCATCGGCGTCAATACCTTCCTGAACCCCAAGGGATCGGGCGTGGCAGGTGACATCGAACTCGCGCGCTCGACCGACGATGAAAAGCAGTCGCAACTTGCGCGACTGGCCAATTTTCATCAGCGCCACGCCGGCGAGAGTGGCCTCTGGCTGGAGCGCCTGCGTCAGGCCGTGATCGGGGACCGCAACGTCTTCGAAGTGATCATGGGCGCGGTGCGGCATTGCTCGCTCGGGCAGATATCCAATGCCTTGTACGAGGTAGGCGGGCAGTACCGCCGCAGCATGTAGGCGCATTTTCCGCAAGTCGGCGCTGGTGGGACGGCGATCGGGCGTCAACCTATCCATGGGGCCAGCAAGAGGCGGCTATTCCCCAGATTTCAGATCGAGCACCGGCCGATCTTGGCCAAGAACCACACCCCGGTGCACGAGTTGAGGCACCCGATGAGGGCGCAGGGTGCCGGATCGGCTGCTTAGTCCTCGAACTAAAAATCGCATCGCAATCTTCTGTACAGAAACCGGGGCCCCCGCTATGCTTGTCGCATACTCACCTTTCGCGGAGGAACCATGGCCTCGCCCCAAGGACTGCCCATAATCAGGGCCCTCATCGCTGGACTTGGCCTGCTCGCGGCCAGCGCCGCACACGCCCAGCTCAACCTGACCGGTATTCTGCGTTCTGTAACCGGTGCCGTGGCACCCGAGCAAAAGCCGCAAGTGCAGCAGGGACTGACCACCACCATGGGAGTGCGCGGGATCGACGATGTGCAAACCGCACCCGTGTCATCCGCCGGAGCTGATATCAAGCAACTGGACAATTGGGTGGCAACACCCGAAGCAGCGCAGGCCTTTGCGGGCAGAACAGGCCTGCTTGCCCGGCCGGTAAGTCTGGGTGCGCAAGCAGCAAACTACCCCGGCGCTCCGGAGGCCAAACCATGAGGCGGGCTCTAGTTGGCGTGCGTGCCGTATTACTGGTTCTTGGGCTACTCGGTCATGCCACGCTTGCTCAGGCCATTGAGATAAATCTGGGCAAGGTGTTTGATGCTGCAAAAAGTGTGGCGCAGAGCCGTCAGGTGGCGAACCTGAGCGAACCCGAAGAGGTGACCCTGGGCGACGAGATTGCCAGTCGCACCCTGAGCGCCTATCCGCTGGTCGATAACGAACCCCTGCAACGCTACGTCAATTCGGTAGGGCGCTGGGTGGCGTTGCAGTCCGAGCGTCCTTCATTGCCGTGGCGCTTTGCGCTGGCGCAATCCGATCAGATGAACGCTTTTGCGGTTCCGGGCGGCGTGGTACTGATTACTTCGGCGATGTGGATGTCATTGCAAAACGAGGCTGAACTGGCCTGTGTCATCGGGCATGAGGTTGCACATATCGTGCGCAAGCACCATCTGGCCCTGTTGGAGCAGGGTGCCCTGATCGAAGCGGGGAAAAATCTGATCGATGCGGGAATCCAGGGCGGCAGTGGCAAGGATCTGGCCAAACGCATGGCGCTCGGTGAGGGCGCCGAATTGTTCACCCGCAAGCTTGACCGGGGTGCCGAGCGTGATGCCGACGCCGACGGCGTGGTCTATGCCGCCCGCGCCGGCTACGACCCGGCCGCCTGCCTAAGCTTCATTCAGCGCATGGCAGCGCGCAAAGTGAGCGATTCGACGCTCGGCTCGCTGTACAAGACCCACCCGCAGGCCAGCGAGCGTGTTGTCGATGTGACGGATTCGCTGACCCGGCTCATTGGCGCTCAGGCCGGAAGCGGTGCGCTGCCCCCTATTCGACCTTGACCAACCCAAGGAGCGGGTTCAAGCCAGCGCTTGACTTGACCTCCGTGAGTGTCTAACGCCCCTTCCGCCAGGTGGCGGAAGGGGCACGAGGCCTACCTCAGACTTTCGTTGGTTGCTTGGCGACCACCTTCTTGGCGGCAGGCTTGGCTTGAGCCGGCTTGCGCGCAACCGCTTTCACTTTGGCTGTAGGAGCCGGTGTTTGGCGGGGTTGCGCGGACGCGGGCTTTGTTGCCTTGGCAAGCGCTGGACGCTTTGCCGCAGCAGTCGCAGGCTTGGTTGGTTTCGCTACCTTGCCCGCCTTAGCTGGCCGGGTCGCCTTGGTCGCGGTGGGGCGATCACCCAGCAGAGCCTGCTCGAGTTCATCAAACGAATCCTTGGCATAGACCGCCAGCTTTTGCATGTGCGGCAGGGTATCCCGGCAGCCGATGAAGCCGAAATCCAGATAGCCGGCATAGCTCTGCACAGTGATGTTCAAGCCCATGCTGTGCGCCGGGATGGACACCGGATAGACCGCGTCCATACGCGCGCCACGCAGATACAACGGTTGCTCGGGGCCGGGCACATTGGAGATGCAGATATTGAAATTTACCGGCATCTTGATCAGATTGCCGGTCAGAGCCTGAGCGACCTGCAGTGCGTAAGGGGCCATCAGCAAGAGGCTGTATTCGAGAATGGCCGTGGTAGACATGCCCTGCAACTGGGCCTTGGCGCGCGTGGTTGAGGCCACGATGGCCTGCATACGCCGGGCCGGATCGGCAGTATCGGTGGCCATTGAAACCAGAATGGCACCGATCGCATTGCCGCCGCCTTCATCACCCTTGGGGCGCACGTTGACGGGCAGGTAGGCCACGAGCGGGTCGTGCGGCAAGGCACCGAGCTCTTTAAGAAACGTGCGCAGACTTCCGGCGCAAACGGCAATGATCACATCGTTCAAGGTACCGCCACTGGCCTCAGCCACCGCGCGCAGTCGGTCGAGCGGAATTTGCTGGGTGGCGAAACGCCGATTCCGCCCGATCCGCTGATTAAGAATACTTGCGGGGCCCTGCATCGGAGTCTTCAGGGCCGGGTCGCCGGCAATGGCCGATTTCAGGAGATGGCTGATGGCCTTACTCAGATCGCCCACCGAAGAAGCCCCCCCTTTGACCATGCTCAACACGGTGCCAAGGATCGACAGCGGGCTCTTTGCTGGCGTCGGCGGACGCTCGCGCTTGGGTTGAGTCAGGGCGAAATACATCGGCCGCTGGCGGTCGTCAGGCGATGTTGACAGGCTCCGCGTCATGATCTTGGTGGCCGTGTAGCCATCGACCAGCGAATGGTGGGTCTTGCAGTAGAGGGCAAAGCGGCCATTGGCCAGCCCTTCGATGACATGCAACTCCCAGGGCGGGCGATGGAAATCAATCGGGTGGCTATGCAGTCGCGAGACCAACTTGCCCAGTTCGCGTTCGCCGCCAGGTGCCGGCAGGGCCGAGTGACGCACGTGGTAGTCGATGTCGAATTTGTCATCGATTACCCATTTGTGAGCGGGATTGAACAGAAAGTTGGGCGTCGCCAGCTTCATGTTCCAGGGCGCCTCGACATGACCGTAGCGGAAAATCTCCTCAACCATGTCGCGCACGAACCTCGGGCCGGCATCAGCCGGCGGGGTGAAGATCATCAGACCGGCCACATGCATCATGGTTTCTTTGGTCTCGCCATAGATGAACATCTTGTCAATCGGGCCGAGGGCTTTTGCGCGCATGAGGGGTCTCCGTGGGTGTGGTTATCGGGCGATTCTAGTTCAGACGCTCGTTCTGTGTCTGCGTTGTCTATACCAACAGCAAATGCTCATCAGGGAGCAGGTATCATTGCCGTGACGCGCAGCGAACCGGCCATAATTTACCGCCAAATCCGAGGGTAACCGCCGTGTCGCCAGCGCCGACTTCCCGTAATTATTAGCCCCTTCTGGAGTTTTGCATGAGCTCGATCTTCGCCGCCGTTGAAATGGCCCCCCGTGACCCGATCCTTGGCCTGACCGAAGGCTTCAATGCCGATACGCGCAGTACCAAGGTCAACCTCGGTGTAGGTGTGTACTACGATGACAACGGCAAGATTCCCTTGCTCACCGCCGTCAAGGCTGCCGAGAAGGCGCGCCTGGAAACCATGCCGCCACGCGGCTACCAGCCGATCGAGGGTCTCGCCGCTTACAACGGTGCAGTTCAGAAGCTGATGTTCGGCACCGATTCCCCAATTGTCACCGAGGCACGTGCCGTCACTATCGAGGCGCTTGGCGGCACCGGCGCGTTGAAGGTAGGGGCCGACTGGCTCAAGCGCCTGTTCCCCGCCGCCAAAGTCATGATCTCTGACCCCAGCTGGGAAAATCACCGCGCCCTGTTCGAGTCAGCCGGTTTCACGGTCGAGAATTACCCCTACTACGACCCGGCCACACGCGGCGTCAACTTCGCCGGCATGAAAGCTAGCCTCGCCAGCCAGCCAGCCAATACCATCGTCGTGCTGCACGCCTGCTGCCACAACCCGACCGGTGCCGACATGAGCGCGGACGAGTGGAAGCAGGTGGTCGAGGTAGTGCGCGAGCGCAATCTCGTGGCCTTTATCGATATGGCCTATCAGGGCTTTGCCGACGGCATCAAGGAAGATGCGGTGGCGCTGGACTTGTTCTCGGCTTCAGGCTTGCAGTTCTTCGTATCCAGCAGTTTCTCCAAGTCGTTTTCGCTCTATGGCGAACGCGTTGGTGCCCTGACCGTGGTGACCGCCAGCAAGGAAGAAGCTGGCCGGGTCTTGAGTCAGGTCAAGCGCGTGGTGCGCACCAACTACTCGAATCCGCCAACGCACGGCGGTGCGGTGGTGGCAGCGGTACTCTCCAGCCCGGAACTGCGTCAGCAATGGGAAGATGAACTCGCCGGCATGCGTCTGCGCATTCGTCAGATGCGTGTGGCGCTGGTTGAGAAGCTCAAAGCACGCGGTGTCGCGCAGGATTTTTCTTTTGTCGCCAAACAGCGTGGCATGTTCAGCTACACGGGCCTGACCGTCGAACAGGTCGAACGGCTAAAGACTGAGTTTGGCATTTACGCCGTGAGTACCGGGCGCATTTGTCTTGCCGCCCTGAACAGCAAGAACATCGACTACGTGGCCGATGCAATTGCCGTGGTGGTGAAATAAGCGCATGGAGTTTTCTGCCTCTGACTGGGTCAATGTCAGCCTGACCGAGGCCATCCTCTCGCATGCCGGCTCGCCGCTTTTCGTGGCCGCCGAGCGCGGGGCGATTGCGGCGGTCAAGGTGATGTGCGAGGCAGGGGCCAACGTCGAAGTGCTCGGGGTGCGCAATCAGCGTGCACTGCATGTGGCGGCGGCGGGCGGGCATGCCGGCATTGTCGCCATCCTGCTCGGTGCCGGCTGCGAAATCAACCCGCAAGACGATGATGGCAACACCCCCCTGATCTCCGCCATTCTCGCGCGTCAAGCGGCGACCGTCGAACTGCTGCTGGCCGTCGGGGCCGACCCAGAAATGCAGCGCATTGACGGATTTTCTGCGTATCACGCGGCCCAGTTCGATGACACGCCCAAGGCGATTCGCGAGTTACTTGAGCTCAATGCCGCAAACGATTTGATCAACCTGTAAGCCCCTGCCGGAGTAAATTTTGAACGTCTATACCAGCCTCGCCCTCGCCCTTATTTCCACCGTCGCCTTTGCCCAGAAAGCGCCGCCTGCCGCGCCCGCTCCCAGCACCACCAACGCCAAGCCGGCCGCCGCCGTTACCACAGCCAGCGGCCTGGTGTATCAGTCACTCAAAGACGGCACGGGTGCACAGCCAGCCACCACTGATACCGTCAAAGTGCACTATCGCGGCACGCTGCCCGATGGCAAAGAATTCGACAGTTCCTACAAGCGTGGCGAGCCGGCCGAGTTTCCGCTCAATCGCGTAATCAAGTGCTGGACCGAGGGCGTCGCCATGATGAAAATCGGCGGCAAGGCCAAGCTGACCTGCCCGCCTGCCATTGCCTACGGCGAGCGGGGTGCGGGTGGCGTCATACCCCCGAATGCGACGCTCAATTTTGAGGTCGAATTACTGGCAGTGCGCCCCTGACTACTTAAAGAGATTCTTGATCGCGCTACCGGCCTTGCCCAGGGTATCGCTCGTAGCGCTCACCACCTGACCAAAATGATGGGCACCACTGAGCTTGCGCTTCAGGGTGCCGGCAATGATTTGCCCCAACTCGCCGGGCGTAACGCCGTCTTTTTCCTTGCCGATGTCTTTCAAATGGATATCAGGCAAGGTGATGCCGACGGCTTTACCGGGCACCAGATAGGTGCTGGCCGCAGCGGTCGCGTTGGTCATGTCGAAGGCATCGACGGTCAGCCGTTTCGCTGGCTTGCCGTCGTCACTGCTTGGCCCGAGCGAGTGACTGATGTTTTTCATCAGCGCGTCAAAGTTGGTCTGTTTAGCTCCCTGCTCATAAATAACGTCCGGCGCAATGACCGTTATGCGGCGGACATGAATGCGCTTTTGCGCCAGCGTAAGGGGGCTACCTCGATAGCAATACGCTCCACCTTTATCGCGTGCGCGGTCAAAAACCCACTCGGGTTGCCGATGACCAAATCATGAATTTCACCCAGACCACTGCCCGGCGAAAGACTGACCGAGCCAATCTTGACGCTCGCACCCGTCATTTGGCTACCGTAACTTTGAAGCGCCTCGCGCAGTAACGCGCCGGCATTGTGGTGCAGCCACCACGCGATGCCGATGCCGATTACCGCCAGCAGTGCGATCAGGGTGCCCAGAATTTTGATGGTTCCGTCACGTAACAAAAGCTTCATATCAGGATAGTGGCCGCTTCGGGGAGTTTCATGCTGCCAGAAGGGATGCCGTCAGCCCGCAAGGGGCCCCTGCGCGACTTGCGCAGTAGTCAGTGTGCCGCCGGCGGCGGCTTCGCTGGTTTCGCTTCAGGCTCATCCTCGGCCTCGTCGGCTTTCTTTTTCGACTCTGGTGGCTTCATCGGAAACTCGGGAGCGATGTTATCGAGCTTGTTGTCGCGCATGTAGGCATCCATGTCTTTCCAACCTTCGAAAATCGCGGCTTTGGGGAACCTCGGGTTGATCTGGTAACAGTCCTCCAACGCGCGCCCCGCCTGCCTGCACGATCCGCCCAGCGCCTTGCCCTCGGCGGCACGCTTTTGTTCCATCTGCAACGGCGTCTCAATGCCGAGCTGATCACAGGCACTGGTGAGTAAGAGGCATACGGCAAAAAATAAAGGGCGGACGATCATGGGCGGGCGATTTAAGGCTGGCATTCGGTCAGCGAAAGTGAGTGCCGGCGCAGTTTGTCACACAAAGTCAGGGTTGAGCATGGCACGCAAGACTGTCTGTTGCCCGTTACCGCGCTCACGCGTGGCAAACCACCAGATCGCGCCTTTCTTGATTGACATCTCGCCGACCGGGCTGCCCAGCAGTTGTGCCGCTACCTGGCCCAGCGTGGGCTGGTGGCCGACGACCATAACCGTATCGCGCGCCGTCGGCCATGCGGCGGCGGCCAGCAGTTCGGCGGCTGTAGCCCCCACCGCGATACGAGGTTCCATTTCATAAGCCCGTTGCAGAGGATGCACAGTCTGCTGGGTGCGCTGCGCCGGGCTGACCAGGATGCGCGTTGCTTTAGGCAGATGTTCCGACAGCCACAGGGCCATCTTGCGCGCCTGCTTTTCGCCGCGCTCGGTGAGCCGTCGTTGCGCATCCGGCAGAGTGAGGCTGCCATCTTCAGCTTCAGCGTGACGCCACAGGATAAGATCCATAAACGTTTCCTTGTAATGTCTTTGGTCAGGGACGCATCGTACGTCAAATGCCGGTGACAGCGTCCAGCAGTACATAGCCGCGCCGGGATTTGGAGGTATCCGAGGGCTCAAGGCGGATGCGCTGCCCAAGTTGCCCGGCGATCTCGGTGAGTACTGCGGCGTCTTCGCTGCCTGCGAGTTCGAGCTCGATCTCCGATATAGCTTCGCGTTGCTCACGCTCGCCACAGCGCGCCGCGACAAAGCCGCGGTCGAGTTGCACCAGCACGAGCCCTCGTTCCGCGATGGGCAGATGCCAGGTCACGCGCCGAAAACGGGTCTGAAACAGCGGCACGATACGTTCGGCAATGTCCGGTTGCTGCAGCCATTTGCGGATTTCCGGGACCTCAATCATGGAAAAATCAAAGCGCCCCCGAAAAGGATCTTCCCACTCGGGGCGAATCGATAACCCATTCGCCGTCGCGACGCTGGACGCAAGCTTGATTGTCTGCAAGCGCAGGCGGCCCTGGCGACGCAGTCGTACGGCAACGCCCCGTTGGCGCAGCGCGTGATCGGGCGTATCGAAGTACTGGTTGTCGAGCATCTGATCGGTGCGCTGCACCGCCTGGCGCAACAACGGGTGCGCCATGAAGCGCCGGTGATCCGCGGGAGCAATACTGAGTTTCAGCTCGATTTCTTCAGACATCACAAAGCCCTAATCAGCACTAAAAGCCGAAGGATAACGGCGCGCCCGATTTTTGACCACTGGTGGCACAATGCACCCCATGCCTGCCATGCCCTCCATTGACATATTTCCGTGGGACAACAAGTTCAATACCGGCATTGCGCTCATTGACGAGCAGCATCACGTGTTGGTCGACTTGATCAACCGCCTGGCCAGTCAGCTCGCATTTGCGCCGGATTCGGTCGCCTTGCGCGAGATTTTTGATGAGCTCGCCGCGTACGCTGATTTCCATTTCCGTGCCGAGGAAGCGATCTGGCATGAACACTTTGCCGACGACGCAGACGAAATCGAACATCAGCAGACGCACCGCGCTTTTCTTGATGCTGTGAATGACCTGCGCACAAAACATGGCGACAAGCCAGGCGACATGCCAATGAGTGAGATTACCGAGCAAGCCCTGGGATTTTTGGTGCGCTGGCTGGCCGCGCATATTTTGCAGTCGGACCGCAAGCTGGCCTGGGTGGTGCGCGGCCTGGATGAGGGCATGAGCATTGAGGTCGCCAAAAGCTATGCCGCGCAGCGCATGCAGGGCTCGATGGAGTTGCTGATCGGCATCATCCTGTCGATCTTTGACGCGCTGTCACGGAACACCGTCAATCTGATGCGCGAACTGGCTGAGCGCACGGAGCGCGAAGCGGTACTGGAAGCTGCGCGCACGGCGGCCGAAGCCGCAAGTGAGGCCAAGGGCCGTTTTCTGGCGATGATGAGTCACGAGTTGCGCACGCCAATGCATGGCATCCTGGGGATGGCGCAACTGCTGCAGGATCCGGACCTTGACCCGGCAGACCGGATTGCCTTTGCCGGCACGATTTATCAATCGGGGCAGAGTCTGATGAATGTGCTTTCCGATGTGCTCAAACATGCGGAAGCGGATAGAGACGATGTTGTTCTTGTGAAGCAGCCCTTGACCTTGCAGGGTTTGCTGGAGAATGTCAGCGAGACACACGCGGCGGCGGCCCGAGGCAAAGGTCTGAGTTTTGAGGTGGCTCCTGAGTCCGGCGCGTCGGCGATTTATCTGGGTGACGAGGCACGCTTGACCGAGATTGTCCATTACCTGACCGACAACGCCATCAAGTTCACCGATCAGGGCGCAGTGCGCCTGAGTGCGCGTGAGGTACAGCGGGTTGGTGCTGTAGCGCTGGTCGAGTTGTCTGTGGCGGACAGCGGCATCGGGGTCCCCATGGAACTGCAAGAGAAGATCTTTGAACCCTTCACTCAGGCCGATCTGTCGGTGACCCGTCGGCACGGCGGTACCGGGCTGGGGCTATCGCTCGTGCGCAAACTGGCGCATTTGATGAGCGGTGACGTACACATCGAGAGCGCGCCGGGAAAGGGTTCGCGCTTCATCGTCACCGTACAACTGGAAACCGCTGATTAAGCAGTGAGTCAGTGTATGCCTTGCGCGACGGCCAGCATTTTGGCGTTGCGCAGCCGGCGCGCTTCGAGCCGAACCCCTGACGATTATTCCACCGTGACGCTTTTAGCGAGATTGCGCGGCTTGTCGACGTCAGTTCCCTTGACCAGCGCAACATGGTACGAGAGCAGTTGCAGGGGAACGACATGCAGCACGGGTGACAGCAGCCCGTAGTGTTCAGGCAAACGCAACACATGCACACCCGGCTCTTCATCGACATGTGAGTCGGCATCGGCAAAGACGTAAAGCTCGCCGCCGCGTGCCGCCACCTCTTTGAGGTTGGATTTGAGCTTCTCAAGTAAGGCATCGTTGGGGGCGATGCTGACCACGGGCATATCTTCATCGACCAGCGCCAGAGGGCCATGCTTGAGCTCGCCGGCCGCATAGGCCTCGGCGTGAATGTAGGAGATTTCCTTGAGCTTGAGCGCGCCTTCGAGTGCGATCGGAAAGTGATGTCCGCGCCCGAGAAACAGGGCATGGTGCTTGTCGGAGAAGCGCTGCGCCCAGGCGCGAATGTCGTCTTCGAGTGCCAGCACGTTCTGCACCGCGACGGGCAAATGGCGCAGCGCGGTCAAGTGTTCCGCCTCATCGCTCGCGGACAGATGCCCCTGTTGCTTGGCGAGCGTCGCGGCGAGCAGAAACAGTGCCGCCAACTGCGTGGTGAAGGCCTTGGTCGACGCCACGCCAATCTCGGGGCCGGCGCGGGTCAGGAAACGCAACGCGCACTCGCGCACGATGGCCGACTCGGGGACGTTGCACAAGGCCAGCGTCCGCATCATGCCCTGCGCCTTGGCGTGCTTGACCGAAGCCAGCGTGTCAGCCGTTTCGCCCGACTGTGAAATAGCCACCACCAGTGTATCGGGGTGCGGTACCGAGACGCGATAGCGGTACTCGCTGGCGATCTCGACGCTGCAGGGAATGCCGGCCAGTTGCTCGATCCAGTACCGTGCCACCAAGCCGGCATGGAAGCTGGTGCCACACGCCAGAATAAGCACACTCTTGGCCCCGGCGAGCAGTTCCGGTGCGTCGGTACCGAACAGGTTGGGTGAGAAAGACTGCGCACCACCGATCATTTCGAGCGTAGCGGCCAGGGCCTGCGGCTGCTCGAAAATTTCCTTCTGCATGTAATGCGCGTACTCGCCCAGCTCGACGGCATCGGCCGAGAGGCTGCTTTCGTGCAGCGCACGCTCAACCGCCACGTGGTTACGATCAACGATGCGCACGCTGCCTCGCTTGAGCTCGGCAACGTCGCCTTCCTCAAGGTAAATCATCTGGCGCGTGACCTGCAGCAGGGCCGAAGCGTCAGACGCCGCATAGCGGCCCTCTTCACCCACACCGAGGAGCAGTGGCGCGCCCTGACGGGCAACGACGATGCGGTCGTCCCACTCCTGAATCACGGCAATGGCATAGGCACCGATCAAGCGCTGCGTCGTCGCGAAAACCGCGTCGAAGAGATCATTGTTGGTCTTTTGTGTGTGCTGAATCAGATGCGCGACCACTTCGGTGTCGGTATCGGAGGTGAATACATAGCCCGCCGCCGTCAGCTCGGCCTTGAGCTCGGCATAGTTTTCGATGATGCCGTTATGCACCACCGCCAGACCTTCGGACACATGGGGATGGGCATTGCGCTCAGACGGCACCCCGTGGGTGGCCCAGCGCGTGTGGGCAATGCCATGGTGCGCTACTTGCGCCTCGGCCAGCGACGCCAGTTCGGCCACCCGGCCGACGCTGCGCAGGCGGGTCAGTGTGGGGTTGAGCAGGGCCACGCCCGCTGAGTCATAGCCACGATACTCGAGCTTGCGCAGCCCTTCGATAAGAACGGGAACGATATTGCGTTCAGCCACGGCTGCGACGATGCCACACATAAGTCTCTCCTATTTTTTTTGTTTCACCGGGCGCTTCCAGCCCGGAACGCTCAATTGTTTGGCGCGCGACAGGGTCAGTGTATCGGGCGGCGCATCTTTTGTGAGGGTGGTACCTGCCCCCAATGTCGCCCCACGGCCCACTGTGACCGGGGCAACCAATTGGGTATCGGAGCCGATGAAGACGTCGTCTTCGATGACCGTACGGAACTTGTTGGCCCCATCGTAGTTGCAGGTGATGGTGCCAGCCCCGATATTGACCCGGCTGCCCACTGTGGCATCGCCCACATAGGCCAGATGGTTGGCCTTGGAGTGGTCGGCGATCTGCGAATTTTTCACTTCAACAAAATTGCCGATATGCACCTCACGCCCGAGCACGGTGCCTGGCCGCAGGCGCGCATAGGGCCCAACCACCGATTCCGGACCTACCTCGGCGCTATCGATATGGCAAAACGGGGCCAGACGCGCCCCGGCCCCAATGCTGCAATTTTTCAGCACGCAGTTGGGGCCAATGCTGACACCATCGGCCAGCGTGACCGACCCCTCGAAGACGCAATTGACGTCAATGGCCACGTCGGTGCCGCAATGCAACTGACCGCGCACATCGATGCGCGCCGGGTCCGCGAGCATGACGCCGCTCTCCATAAGCGCGTCGGCGATCGTACGCTGGTGAATGCGCTCCAGCGTCGCCAGTTGCAGCTTGCTGTTGACGCCGTCGGTCTCCCAGGTGGCGTCGGGGTGCGCCGTGGTCACTTCGAGCCCTTCGGCCACGGCGAGCGCAACGATGTCGGTCAGGTAATACTCACCCTGCGCGTTACGATTACCTAGCGTAGGCAACCAGCGGGCAAGCGCCTCGGTCGGCGCGATTAGGATACCGGTATTGATTTCGGTGATCGCGCGCTCGGCATCGTCGGCGTCTTTCTGCTCGACGATGCGTTGAACCTTGCCGCTCTGGCGCACGATACGACCATAGCCAGTCGGGTCGTGAAGGTGTGCGGTAAGCAGCGCCAGCCGCCCGGGCCCGCTGGTGGCAAGCAAGCGCTTCAAGGTGCTTACTTTGGTCAAGGGCACATCGCCGTAGAGCACCAGTGTCAGCGAATTTCCGCAAGTCGGCGCTGGCGGTACGGCGCTTGTAGCGGCAGTGGCACCTTCCCCCGACACGTGCGGCATCGCTTGCAACAGCGCATGCCCGGTACCCAGTTGCGGCGACTGCAAGGCCCAGGACAGATCGTCCGTCTGGGCAAATGCGGCCTGCACCTGATCGCCCCCATGTCCATAGACCACACACATCCGGTGCGGATGGAGGGCCCGCGCGGTATCGATTACCCGCGCCAGCAGCGATTGTCCGGCAATGGGATGCAGCACCTTGGGCAACTGCGAGCGCATGCGCTTGCCTTGCCCGGCAGCGAGGATTACGACATTGAGCGAGAGAGTGGACATGGTCAGGTCAGTGTAATGTCTGCACAAGAGTAGTGATGCCGCACATCAGCATTTCGACGGCGATAGCCGCAAGGATAGCGCCGAACATTCCGAGAACTAACGGAAGCTCAACAGAAAGGCCACCAAGAGCAAACTTCCGTGTTCACCCATGGCGGCCTCGTGCTCGTTGTACTGCGGTGATGTCAGCGTGGCAGCGTGCTGGTACCCATCAAAAACTCATCAACGGAGCGCGCACACTGGCGCCCCTCACGAATCGCCCACACGACCAGCGACTGCCCGCGCCGCATATCGCCGGCAGCAAACACGCCCTTGATGTTGGTGCTATATGCCTTGCCGCTCTCGGTATCGGCCCGGGCATTGCCACGGGCATCACGCTCAACGCCGAAGGCCTCCAGCACGCCACTCACGGGCTGGGTAAACCCCATGGCCAAAAACACATAGTCGGCACGAATCTCGAACTCTGATCCGGGCATTTCAACCATCTTGCCGTTTTGCCATTGCAAGCGCACCGCCTGAACCGAGTGCAAGCGACCGTTCTTGCCGATGAATTGCTTGGTGCCGACCGACCAGTCCCGCTCCGCGCCTTCATCGTGTGACGACGAAGTACGCATCTTGAGCGGCCAGTAGGGCCAGGTCAGCGGGCCATTCTCCTGCTCCGGGGGGCGCGGCATCAGCTCAATCTGTGTCACGCTGGCAGCGCCGTGCCGGTTTGACGTGCCCACGCAATCTGATCCGGTATCGCCACCACCAATGACCAGAACGTGCTTGCCTTTGACGTTGATCGGGTTCTTCGAATCGCCCGCCACTTCTTTGTTCTGGGGAACCAGAAACTCCAACGCGTAATGCACGCCGGGCAAGTCGCGCCCGGGCACCGGCAGGTCACGCGGCGTTTCTGAGCCACCGGAAAGGATCACCGCATCGAAATCCTTACGCAGCTGCTCGGTGGTCACCACCCACTTGGCATCGTTGTTGATACCGGGCGGCAATGCGGCATTGGTGACCATGGTACGGGTGACGAACTTCACGCCCTCGACTTCCATCTGCGCCATGCGCCAGTCGATAAGCCGCTTGTCGAGCTTGAAGTCTGGAATGCCGTAGCGCAGCAATCCGCCAATGCGACTGCTCTTTTCAAAGACAGTGACATCGTGACCCACGCGCGCCAGTTGCTGCGCCGCGGCCATTCCCGCCGGCCCGGAGCCGACCACCGCCACCTTCTTGCCCGTCTTGCGCGCAGGGGGCTGAGGCGTCACCCAACCATTCTCGCCTGCCTTATCGATGATCGCGCGCTCGATCGACTTGATGCCGACCGGGCTTTGCTCGATGTTCAGGGTGCATGCCGCTTCGCAGGGGGCGGGGCAAATACGGCTGGTGAACTCCGGGAAATTATTGGTCGAATGCAGAACATCAATGGCCTGGCGGAAATTACCCCGATAGACGAGGTCGTTCCAATCGGGGATGATGTTATTGACCGGGCAACCGTTGCTGCAGAAGGGGATACCGCAGTCCATGCAACGGGCACCCTGAATCTTGGCGTCGGCATCGGAAAGGCGCGGCACGAACTCACGGTAGTGCTTGACGCGCGAGTCGACCTTTTCGTAGGCGTCCGAAATGCGCTTGAACTCGATAAATCCGGTTGGCTTGCCCATTTATGCCACCTCTTTCTGCACGTGCTGATTACCCGACTTGCCTGATTCCACCGCCATTTCGATAAGCGCTCGGCGGTATTCGTTGGGGAATACCTTGACGAACTTGCTCCGAGCGCTGTCCCAATTGGCCAGTATTGTCTTGGCGCGTTCGCTGCCGGTCAGCTCTGCATGTTCGGCAATCATGCGCTTGAGCTGGGCTTCGTCGCTTTCGTTGCGATGACGTGTGCCGTCGTCTGCCTGGTCTTTCGCCGCGACCACCTTTTCCAGTATGACCATGGACCGGTTGCAGCGCGCGGCAAAGCCCCCGTCAAGGTCATACACATAGGCAATGCCACCTGACATACCGGCAGCAAAGTTACGCCCGGTCGAACCCAGCACCGTCACCGTGCCCCCCGTCATGTATTCACAGCCGTGGTCGCCAGTACCTTCGACGACGGCCTGCGCGCCGGAGTTGCGTACGGCAAACCGCTCGCC
This sequence comes from Rhodocyclaceae bacterium, assembly GCA_016702335.1. GTDB lineage: Bacteria > Pseudomonadota > Gammaproteobacteria > Burkholderiales > Rhodocyclaceae > JADJEF01. The sequence continues at coordinate 127,574 of JADJEF010000002.1, read as the reverse complement.
AGCGACGCCGCCGAAATAGACCGATCCTTCAGTCGCTCCGTAGAGCACGGTATTCCCAACGATGATGTTTTCTTCTGTGGCGCCGACAAACGACGCCGGCTTGCGCACGACGATGCGTCCGCCCGAAAGTCCCTTGCCCACGTAGTCATTGCCCTCACCTGTGAGGTCCAGAGCAATGCCTCGCGCCAGAAAGGCACCGAAGCTCTGACCAGCCGTACCGTTGAGCTTTACCGTGATCGTGCCATCGGGAAGACCGGCCCGACCATAGCGCTTGGCCACCGCATTCGACAGCATGGTGCCGCAGGTACGATTGGAACTCTTTATTGAGGCCTCGATAAGCACTTTTTCGCCTTTTTCCAGCGCCGGCTTGGCCTGCTTGATGAGCACATGGTCAAGCGCTCCCTTGAGTCCGTGATCCTGGATCTCAGTATGGAAGCGCGAAACCTCAGCGGCCATCGCCGGTCGATAGAAGACGCGGGTGAAATCGAGCCCCTGCGCTTTCCAGTGGTCAATGCCGGCACGCGTGTCAAGCAAATCGCTACGTCCGACCAGATCGTCAAACTTGCGCACCCCCATCGTAGCCATCATCTCGCGCACTTCTTCTGCCACAAAGAAGAAGAAGTTGACCACGTGCTCGGGTTGACCGGTAAAGCGCTTGCGCAGCTCGGGGTCCTGAGTAGCGACACCGACAGGACAGGTATTTAGGTGGCACTTGCGCATCATGATGCAGCCTTCGACGACCAGCGGAGCCGTCGCGAAACCGAACTCGTCGGCCCCAAGCAGCGCGCCGATGACAACATCACGTCCAGTTTTCATCTGCCCGTCGGCTTGCACACGGACCCGCCCGCGCAAGCGGTTCAGCACCAGCGTTTGTTGTGTCTCGGCCAAACCCAGTTCCCATGGTCCCCCGGCATGCTTGATCGATGACACGGGAGATGCGCCGGTGCCTCCATCGTGCCCGGCGATCACCACATGATCTGCCTTGGCCTTGACCACTCCCGCGGCAACGGTTCCAACGCCGACCTCCGATACCAGCTTGACCGATATTGACGCCTGAGAATTTGCGTTTTTCAAGTCGTGAATCAGTTGGGCCAGATCTTCGATCGAGTAGATATCGTGATGTGGTGGCGGCGAAATCAAGCCTACTCCAGGCACCGAGTGCCGCAGAAAACCGATGTACTGAGATACTTTGTGTCCGGGCAGTTGTCCGCCCTCGCCGGGCTTGGCCCCTTGCGCCATCTTGATCTGCAATTGATCGGCATTGGCCAGATACTCGGCCGTCACACCAAAACGACCGGAGGCCACCTGCTTGATCGCAGAGCGCAGACTGTCGCCATCGTTGAGTGAAATATCTCGCTCAATGTTCTCTTTGCCGACGATACTTGCCATGGTCTGACCTGAGCCGACCTTGCCAAAGCGCTTCGGGTCTTCGCCGCCCTCGCCGGTGTTGGACTTGCCACCAATGCGGTTCATCGCAATCGCCAGCGTGGCATGCGCTTCAGTAGAGATCGACCCCAGAGACATTGCCCCCGTAGCAAAACGGCGCACAATCTCCTTGGCGGGTTCGACTTCATCAAGAGGCACCGGTGGGCCAACGGGACGAACCTCGAACAAACCGCGAAGCGTAAGGTGCCGCTTGGTCTGATCATTGATCAGGCGCGCGTACTCTTTGTAGGTATCGTATTTTCCCGAGCGCGTAGCGTGCTGCAGTTTGGCGATGGAGTCCGGAGTCCACATATGCTCCTCACCACGAATCCGGAAGGCGTACTCGCCGCCTGCATCGAGTGCGTCAGCGAGAACCGGGTCATCAGAGAATGCAGCACGATGGGTACGCACCGCTTCCTCGGCCACCTCTGCCAAACCGATACCCTCAACTTTTGTCGGGGTGCCGGTAAAGAAGCGTGCAACGAAAGAAGATTCCAACCCTACCGCTTCAAATATCTGCGCGCCGCAGTAGGACTGATAGGTAGAGATGCCCATCTTGGACATCACCTTCATCAAGCCCTTGCCAACCGCCTTGATGTAATTCTTGGTAGCCGTGCGGTAGTCGTCACCTGTTGCCTCAGTCAATGCACTGATGGTTTCCAACGCCAACCATGGGCAAACCGCCTCAGCACCGTAACCGGCGAGCAGCGCAAAGTGGTGTGTTTCGCGTGCTGAACCGGTGTCGACTACCAGACCGGTGTTCGTACGCAACCCCTTGCGCACCAGATGATGGTGCACGCCTGAACAGGCAAGCAGCGCGGGGACAGCCACCCGGTGCCGGTCGACCGCACGATCGGAAAGGATAAGCAGATTGTAGCCATCAGCAACCGCCTGCTCGGCAACTGCACACAAGTGGCGCATGGCCGTATCGCAGCCAAACGGGCCTTCATTCACGGCATAAGTGATATCCAGAACCAGCGACCGGAACCGACCTTTCGAAAGCTTGGCGATGTCGCGCAGTCGCGAAATATCCACTTCGTCGAGCACTGGCTGCCTCAATTCAAGGCGCGGAGTCAGTTCCTCGTCGCCGTTCACGATACCAAGCAGGTTGGGCTTGGGACCGACGAAGCTAGTCAGCGACATGACTATTTCTTCGCGGATCGGGTCGATCGGCGGATTCGTCACCTGTGCAAACAACTGCTTGAAATAGTTGTAGAAAGGTTTGTTCTTGCTGGAGAGAACCGGCAGGGCGGCATCATTGCCCATCGATCCGGTGGGCTCTTCACCGTTTTTGATCATTGGTTCCAGAACGACCCTGGTATCTTCCTGCGTGTAACCAAACGCCTGTTGGGTGTCGAGCAGGGTTTCCTGCAGTTCTGCCACCGCCCGTACGCGCGGCATAGGCAGGTCGTCGAGGAAGATTCGCGACTCCTGTATCCATTTACGATACGGCTCGGCCATCGACAAGGTCCGCTTCACTTCCTCATCATCAATGATGCGGCCCTGCTCCAGATCGAGAAGGAACATCTTGCCCGGCTGAAGACGCCATTTTTTTACGATGCGCTCCTGCGGAATGGTCAGCACGCCGGCTTCAGAGGCCATGACGACGAGATCGTCATCGGTGATCAGGTAACGCGCCGGGCGCAAGCCATTGCGATCCAGTGTTGCGCCGATTTGGCGCCCATCGGTAAAGGCAACTGCGGCCGGGCCATCCCAGGGCTCCATCACAGGCGCATGGAATTCGTAGAACGCCTTTCGGTCGGGATCCATTTGTGGATTGCCCGCCCACGCCTCGGGAATCAACATCATCATCGCATGGGTTAGCGAAAAGCCTCCCATCACGAGTAGCTCAAGGGCATTGTCGAATGAGGCCGTGTCTGACTGACCGTCATAGATCAACGGCCAAATCTTGTGGAGGTCTTCGCCCAGCGTTACCGAAGAGATGTTGGCCTGCCGCGCGCGAATCCAGTTGACATTGCCACGCACCGTATTGATTTCCCCATTGTGGGCAATCATGCGGAACGGGTGCGCCAGATCCCAGGTCGGGAAAGTGTTCGTAGAGAATCGCTGATGCACAAGAGCCAGCGCAGTCACTACCCGCGCATCGCGCAGATCATCAAAGTATTCGCCGACTTGATTGGCGAGCAGCATGCCTTTGTAGACCACCGTCCGGACCGACATCGAGGGCACATAAAACATCTTGCCATCCGGTAACTTCAACGCCTGAATCGCGTGACCTGACTCCTTGCGGATAATATAAAGTTTGCGTTCCAGCGCATCACTATCGCTGGTGTTCGCGCCCCGGCCGATGAACACCTGCCGAATGATCGGTTCGATGTCACGCGCGGCCTTGGCCAGACCCAAATTCGTGCACGGAACATCCCTCCAGCCTAGTAAAACCTGCCCTTCGCTGATAACGGCGCGGTTGATGGCTTCTTCGCAAGCCGTGCGGCTTGCCGGGTCCTGGGGAAGAAAAATCATGCCCACCCCGTAGTCACCATCGGCGGGCAGAGTGACCTTTTGCTTTGCCATTTCGGCTCGAAAAAAGGCGTCGGGCTTTTGAATCAGAATGCCAGCACCATCCCCGAGTAGCGGGTCGTACCCCGTGGCACCGCGGTGCTCCAGATTCTTCAGAATCAACAGGCCTTGCTCGATCAGGGCGTGACTTTTTTTATTCTTGATGTGGGCGACAAAGCCGACGCCACAGGCGTCATGCTCATGAGCGGGATCGTAAAGACCCTGGCGCAGGGGGCTCAGGGAAGCAGGCATCGCAAATCCTTCAGAAAAATGTCGGCAAAAAAGCCGGGGGCTCTCAATGGCGCTCCCCGGCTGCGGTGGACCTCTAATTGGGTTTTCTGCTGACGAATATAACCGGAATTCCGGGCGACTTCAAGACGCGTTGGCCGCCGCCGTGCCTGCACCGGCGGGGTGTCCGGGCCTCGTCAGGGCGCTATATCTCACCCACAGCAAACAGGCGGCGATGCTCTCTCATGGCGTACCGATCCGTCATTCCCGCGATATAGTCAGCCACAACGCGGGGAATCGATGATTTTTCAGTCATTTCCTTGTATTGGGGCGGTAGCAAACGTGGGTCGCTTGAAAATATCGCGAACAAATCAGAAATAACGCGATGGGCTTTGTGGGTCATGCGCAGAACCTGATAGTGCCGGTAGAGATTTTCTCGAAGAAAGGTCTTCATTGCCCGATTTTCAGCGTGCATCTGCTCGGAGAACGCAATCAGGGGTGGCGCAACACTGACGGCTTCGGGCGAATCCGGCGCGGCGACCCGTATCCGTCGGCGCGATTCGGCGAGCAGATCGCTGACCTGATCATCGATCATGCATCGAATCGTTTCATGGATAAGGCGACGAGGCGACAGGTCAGGGAATTGCTTGCGCACCGCTTTGGCATGGCGCGCGTACAGCGGAATTTCCGCCAGTTGCTCGGTAGTCACAAGCCCGGAGCGCAGCCCATCGTCAACGTCGTGATTATTGTAGGCAATCTCATCGGCAAGATTGCAAATCTGGGCCTCTAATGAAGGTCGCCTGTCTTCAAGAAAGCGGCGACCGACACCACCTAACTCGCGGGCACGTGCAGGAGAGCAGTGCTTCAGAATACCTTCTCGCGTTTCAAACATCAGGTTCAAGCCATTGAATGCGGCATAGCGCTCTTCAAGCCGATCGACTATCCGCAGGCTTTGCATATTGTGCTCAAAGCCACCGTAATCGCGCATACATTCGTTCAAAGCATCCTGACCGGCATGTCCGAAAGGAGTGTGTCCCAAGTCATGTGCCAACGCCACCGCTTCGGCCAGGTCGTCGTTGAGCTGCAAAGTACGCGAAATTGAGCGCGCTATCTGTGCGACCTCGATGCTGTGGGTCAGGCGCGTTCGAAACAAGTCGCCTTCGTGATTGACGAACACTTGGGTCTTATACACAAGACGACGAAATGCCGTTGAGTGGATGATGCGATCGCGGTCACGTTGAAACTCGCCCCTTTCCTTAGGAGCAGGTTCGCTGTGTATCCGGCCCGGAGAACGCGAATCACTCACAGCGTAGTTCTTCATGGCGTCAGGCACAGCAGCCCCCAATCGCTTCGAGGATGTCGGCGCGCGAGGCGCTATCGTCGGTAATCGCTTCCCCAATTCGCTTTAGCAGAACCAGTCGCAGACGCCCGTCTCGGACCTTTTTGTCATGTGCCATCAGCTCCAGATAGCGTTCAGGCACCATGGTTAATCCCTTGACAGGCAATCGCGCGGCGGAGAACAAGTTTGTGACGCGGGCCACATCTTCGTCACTCAACCAACCTAAACGTTGCGACAGCTTCGCTGCCATAACTGTGCCTGCCGCCACGGCTTCCCCGTGCAGCCAATTTCCGTAACCAGCGGCGGCTTCAATGGCATGGCCGAAGGTATGACCTAGGTTGAGCAGCGCGCGCCCACCGTGTTCTGCGGTCTCGAATTCATCACCAGCGACGACATCGGCTTTGTTTGTGCAAGAGCGCTCGATGGCGAACGTCAAGGCATCAGGATCACGCTGAAGAAGCGCTGGCATACGGGATTCAATGAGTTCGAGCAGCGCGAGATCGCGAATCAGTCCGTACTTGATTACTTCAGCCAGCCCCGCCGACAGTTCACGGTCCGGCAAGGTGCGCAAGGTGTCGGTGTCTGCGATAACCATTTTCGGTTGCCAGAAGGCACCGATCATGTTCTTCCCAAGTGGATGGTTGATTCCCGTTTTACCGCCTACTGACGAGTCGACCTGCGAAAGCAGTGTCGTTGGAATCTGAATAAAAGGAACGCCGCGCTGATAGGTCGCTGCTGCAAAACCAGCCATATCACCGATAACGCCGCCACCAAGCGCAATGACCGTTATCGTGCGATCACATCGAGCCGACAGCATTTTGTCGTAGATGGCACTCAAAGAACCTTGATTCTTCTGCGACTCGCCATCGGGTAGCACCAACGCATCAGCTTGGACGCCGGCGCTCGCCAGTGCCGCCTTTAGTGGTGCCAGATACAGGGGGGCGACAATCTCATTGGTAATAATGAATGCTCGGCTTCCTCGTATTTGTCTAAGGTACAACTCGGGCTGCTGAAGCAATCCGGGGCCGATGTGAATATCGTAACTGCGTGCGCCGAGCGAAACGTTCAAGGTGCGCATTCTTCGAGCTCCTGTTCTATCCGGCGTACCAGATTGCCGACGCTACCGGTTTGTGTCGGAATCACCAAGTGCGCTACTGATCGGTAAAGGGGATCCCGAACGGCATGAAGTTCCTGCAACTTCGCAAGGGGGTCGGCAACGTTAAGCAGGGGGCGATTCGAGTCGCGTCGCGTGCGCTCGTAGAGTAAGCTTGGGGCCGCAGAGAGGTAGACGACCGTTCCCGAACCGCCAAGAAGGGTTCGATTCTCCGCCTCAGCAACAATTCCACCGCCTGTAGCAACTATCAACTCGCTTTGCTCGGCGAGCTCGCGCAGCAACCGGGTTTCGCGGTCACGGAATCCTTGTTCGCCTTCGATCTCAAAGATAACCGGCACACGAACACCCGTACGCTTTTCAATTTCCTGGTCTGTATCGAGGAAGTTCCGTTGAAGTCGCTTGGCCAGTTGTCGCGCAATCGTGGTTTTCCCCGCTCCCATTAGCCCTACAAAGTAGATATTTCTTGGCGATACGCTCATTCACTGATTGTATCAGGCAAAAAAAGACCGGCCGGAGCCGGTCTTTTCTGATCGAGCACTGTGGTCAGATTTTGTCGTCGCCAACGATTTTCGGGGTAATGAAAACAAGCAACTCGGATCGGCTTTTTGTTGTCTGCGTGGTCTTGAACAAGAAGCCGACGTAAGGCAGATCTCCAAAGAACGGCAGACGGTCTTGACTGACATTCTCACCTTCGCGAGTAAATCCGCCTATGGCTACCGTACCGCCATTTTCCACGATTACTGAGGTTGTCACTGTATTGGTGTCAAGGCTACCTGTTGTTGCATTGGTGATCGTACCCTTTGCGATTGCGAGTTCAAGACTGATGCGGTTATCCGGATTTATTGAGGGGGTAACCGTCAGATTCAAAGGTGCCGAGAAAGTTTGGAAAATTGGCAAGCCAGTGGTTGCGTTTACGCCCGTAAGAATGGTTACCTGCTGCGTATTGTTGATTGTCGCCGGTTTGCGATCCATCGTTAATACCTTCGGCGCGGAAACAGTCTTGTTCTTCAGATCATTTTCTGCGGCAGCCAGTTCCAGGGATAGCAATCTGGTTGCTGCACTGTTAAAGAGCATCAAGCCAAAGTTTGTTGTCGCACTCAACGCGTATCCGGGGTTAAAAACTTCGGTGGATCTAGCTAACGTGGGTGTTGATGTTCCGCCGAAGGAGTCGGTGTTGGTTAAGCCCGCAGTGGTTCCAAAAGCCGCTCGCGCGCTATCACTGCTACCTATCCCAAAGCCAGGAGTACGCCTCCCAAGTTGATCCGCTTGAAATAGTTTCATGCGGATGCCAAGACTATTGGTGAATCCTGTTGAGGCCTCAACGATCCGTGCTTCAATCATGACCTGCTTCTGCGGGATATCGACTTCACGGATGATTTCACGCACAGATTCAATGACGGCAGCGGTATCACGAATAAATAGCTTCTTGGTCGGATCGTGGGGTGACATGACGCCACGACTTGAGAGCATTCCGCCACCGTTGGCCTGGGCCGCCGCAGCAAGGGCTGCACCCGGGGCTTGCGCTGCTGGAGCTGCGCCTGCAGCCCCCTGCCCGGCTGGCGCTGCAATGTTGGCGCGAATGAGTGCGACCATTTCGGAAGGCTTTATGTAGCTCAACGTGAACGTCTCGGAAACTATTGGTGCCGTCTCGTTTGCGCGCACAAGTTCATCGGCCGTCTCCTGGTCACGACGTTGCAGAATCGCCCGATCGCCAAACAGAATGATCTCACCGCGTACGCGCATGCCTGCATTTGCTTGCGCCATGACGATATCCAAGGCCTGATCATAGGGAATGTTGTCAAGCAACACCGTGACACGACGACCGGCTAGAGACGGGTCGATCATGACGTTTTTGCCGGATATTTCTGCCAAGGTACGCAGGATCATCGTTGACTCTGCGTCGAAGAAATTGATGGAAACCTTTTGCCCCTGCTGCCCGGCCTGTACCAGCTTATTCAGATCGCTTTGCGGTATTTGCTTCACCTCGACTGTCAGTTGATTGCCGGACATGTTGGCTTGGTGAAACCATGATCCACGCGCACTGACATCCACGCGCGTGATGTTTCCGACGGCCTGAGAGGTTACGGTTGTAACAGGGGTGGCGAAGTCGTTCACATCACGACGCAGGCGAAGGCGATCGGGCAACTCGGTGCCACGAATTTCCACCTTAAGCAAGTCACCGTCGCGCCTTACATCAACCGGAACAGAGCCGTCCGAGAGGTCAACCGTAATCAGTGCCTGGCCGTCTTCTCCGCGACGAAATCCGATGTCGCGAATCGTAGACACGGCATCAGCTAACACACCGCGTGCCGGTGACTTGCCGGTCATCTGCTCATTGCGCGGACTACTGGCAGCAGGAGTCGCATCATTCTGCGCGCGTTTATCCACTCTGATGACAACTGTCTTACCCTGCGCCTCAATCGTGTATTGAGCTGTGCGGTAGAGATTCAACACCAAACGAGTCATTTGCTCGGTTTGGACAATATTGAAACTCTTCAGATCAGCGACAGCGACTGCACTGGCAGTCTTTCCGGTTTTGTTTTCTGTTGCCGGAAAGTCAAGCACGATGCGCGGTGGCTCAACGACACTCCAGGAACCCGGCTTGGTCGTGACCTCATTGGCGAGGTCAACTCTGACTACGAGCACATTAGATTCTGTTGCGACATGCACCTTTTCGATAGCATTTGTGGCAGTTGGATCGGCCGCAAGCGCAATGCTCGAGCAAATCAGCCCAGCTACCGCTGCGGTCAGTTTGAGCCAAGATTTGTGCATTTTGTTTCTCCTTGCTTGGGCAGGACTTTCACTATTTCGCGCTCAGTCCATACGCCGTTGTTATCTTTGATTGTCTCGAGAACCTTCACCGATTCGCAGTCGATTGATACGACCTTGCCGAAATTCTGCCCTAGGTAATCACCAACGCCTACGTGCATGGGCTTGTTTGGCGGCTTTGGCTGCACCAAGGCATAGGGTCTCTTTCCTGTGACGATAATCCCCTGAACTGTGAGATCTTCCAAAGGAAAATTCTCTAATGGCTGCCTGACTCGGCCAATCTCACCCACAATCGCCTTGGCGGCAGGTTCGGCCGTGACGATCTTTTGTGAAGAGAATGGAACCACCAAGTCTTTTCCTTCATACGCCACGGCATCAAGCGGCTTGATTTCAGGAAGCGGTGGGACGCCCCCGCGCATCCCCTTCGCTTGCTCTGACATCCACTCGCGCAATTCGGTCTGATCCTGTGTCGCACAGGCTCCCAAGGCTAACGCCAGACCACAAAGAATTCCCGCACGAACCATTTTCCAATGTTTCATTTGGCACCTGCCTTTTTCTTACCCGACAACTCTGAGTCGTCAAGGTAACGGAAGGTCTTGGCTGTCGTGTTGATTGTCATTGTTCGGCCAGACGCGTCAGACGTCAGATCAATGTCGTTCAACGTCACAATACGCGGGAGTTGCGCGACGTCACCGGCAAAGGTGGCTATATCGTGATACGTGCCTGTCAGTTTCATCGCAATCGGCTTTTCAGCGTAGAAGTCCTTGCGGACTTCGGGAGCGGGCCGGAACAGCTCTACCACGAGCCCTCTGCTCTGCGCTGCCTTATTGACGTCAACCAAGATGTCGCCAATCTCTGCCTGATTCGGCAACTGCTCCAGCAATGAGCCAAAGGAGTTGCCAATATCGGCAAGCTGCTGGCGGTAGGCATCTAGGTTAACCGCCTGTTTTTTCTTTCCGACCCAGTCTTCGCGCAGCGTTGTCTCCTCAGCAACTTTCTGGTCGAGCTCTTCAATTTGAACATTCCAGCCAAACCACCAAGCAGCACCCAAAAGTCCTGCGAACACTCCCACTAGTATTACTGCACGCGGCGCTGCTGGCCACATGCCGGGGTCTTTGGGGTCGAGGGTCTTGAAATCTTCAACAAGTCCTGCAAAATTAAAGCTTGGGGCTTTTTTTGCGTCGCTCTCTTTAAGTTCGGCAGAGTCAGGATTTTTCTGCTCTTTTTTACCCATAAGCGCTGGAAATTTCATTTTTTCTTCCCCGCTTTTTCTTTGCTATCAGCATTATCCAATGTCTGATTGGTGATCTGAATCTCGACGCTGAAGGCGTTCAACCGGCGCCCCCCGACAACTTCGCTTGTCGACAAAACCAAGGTTGGGCTCTCCAGAAGGGTCGATGCCTCAAGCGCGTCCATCAACGCGGTGATTCGTGCGTTGGATTGCGCCATACCGGTTAGCGCCAGCTTTGGCCCTGTCTGCTTGAGCGCTTTTAGATATACCCCGTCTGGCATCCGCTTGCTCAGCTCATTGAACAAATGAATGGTCTCTGTTCGATTTGCTTGCAGCGCCTCAATGACTCGCTTACGCGCCAGAAACGCATCTGTCTGTTGCTTAAGCTTTTTGATTTCTGCGATCTCTTTGTCCAATGAGGAAATCTCGGCGCTCAGAAAGTCATTACGTTCCATCTGGGCCGTTATTCGTCCGTTGATGATCGTATAACCCAAAAACCAGATCAGACCGGCAAGCACCGTGACCATCCCGGACAGTGCCCAAAACTGATGCCGTCGCGCCTTGCGCTTTTCCTCGCGGTGAGGGAGTAGGTTAATGCGCATCATTCGTCAAACTTCCTCAATGCGAGCCCGCAGGCAACCAACAGCGAGGGCGCATCCGAACGCAACTGCTTTGCCTTGATGCGCGGCGAAATTTCCATGGCTACAAAAGGGTTGGCCAGCACGGTATCAACACCGGAACGCTGACCAACGATCTCGGCCACACCAGGTAGAAGAGAGGCCCCCCCTGCCATGATGATGTGATTCACTTCGGAGTGGGGTGTAGACGTGAAGAAGAACTGGTGAGCACGCAACACTTCTTGCGACAGACTTTCGAGAAAGGGATGCAACACCTCCGCCTCGTAATTCTCGGGGGGCGACGCAGAACGTTTGACCGCCTCCGATTCTTCCATGTTCATTCCGTAGGCACGCATGATGTCCTGAGTCAGCAACCCCCCGCCAAAAGCCTGTTCGCGGGAATACAACTGCTGCCCATCCTTCACTAACGTGAACTTGGTTGCCGAAGCGCCCACATCCACCAGAGAAATGATCCGCTCCTTACCCTCGCCTGGCAACCCCGCAATGACGAGATCGAAGGCCGCCTGGGTGGCATACGACTCGACATCCATGACTACTGGCTTCAAGTTGACGGCCTCGGCGGCGGCGACACGATCTTCTACTTTTTCCTTACGCGAAGCTGCCAACAAAACCTCGACACTATCAGGGTCGGCGGGCACAGGCCCAATGACCTGAAAATCGAGATTCACCTCCTCCAAGGCGAAGGGTATGTATTGATTCGCCTCTGACTCGACTTGTATTTCCATCTCGATCTCGCGCAGATTCGCCGGAAGATTGATCTTCTTGGTAATCACGGCCGAACCGGGCAAGGCCATCGCGACAAAACGCGTCGAGGTACCCAATCGCTTCCAGCACTTGGCTATCGTCTCGGAGACCGCCTCAAGGTTGGCAATATTGCCATCCACCACAGCATCCCGAGGCATGTTCTCTATGGCATACCGCTCAACCCGGGGCTTGCCTTTACCCGCGTCCACCAGTTCCACCATCTTTACAGACGTGGAACTGATGTCCAGGCCGACCAAAGGGCGCAGCTTGGGATTGAACAGGGCCTTCAGCGCCGCTACATCGATTTGCAAGTTTATCCCCCTAAAACAGTGACTTGCGATACTTTTGAATAATCTACTTCAGATACTACCAGCAACTATATCGACTGTAAAGGTATTTTCTTTAAGCCAATTGCATTAGCGTAGCAAAAAAGCCCCAATCCCGATAAGCTTCGCGCTCGGCCCCGAGCAGTTCTAAAGCGAGCCCAATTTCTAATCGCTCCCAAGGCCAGTCGAGACAGCCAATCCAAACGACACAACACATCCAACGTGCAAAAACTCCCCTTCTCACCGGCCTCGAGCTGGCTTACCGCACTAATTGCCGGTGCAGCAGCCGTCGGCATCGCCTGTCTGTCGCTAATTGGCATGATCGTGATCGTGATTTATCCGCAACTTCCATCGATCGCGGTGCTCACTGACTACCGGCCAAAAATCCCGTTACGCATTTATACCGCCGATGGGCATTTGATGGGGGAGTTTGGTGAGGAGCGGCGCAACCTCGTAACCGTTAAAGACGTTCCGCCAGTTCTGAAGCAAGCCATTCTGGCGGCAGAAGACGAGCGTTTTTATGAGCACTCCGGAATCGATACGCGCGGTATTGCTCGCGCGGCGCTGTCAAACCTGATCGGAGGAGGGAAGCGGCAAGGGGCGTCGACGATCACCATGCAGGTGGCGCGGAATTTCTTCCTGTCCTCAGAAAAAACGCTGACCCGAAAGCTCTACGAGGTTTTGCTTGCCTTCAAGATCGAGCACAGTCTCAGCAAGGATGAGATTCTGCAGTTGTATCTCAACCAGATTTATCTGGGGCAACGGGCCTACGGTTTTTCTGCCGCCGCGCAAATCTACTATGGCAAGCCGCTTAAAGATCTCTCGGTGGCTGAGGCCGCGATGCTTGCCGGTCTGCCCAAAGCTCCTTCCGCCTACAACCCGGTAGTCAATCCTCGACGGGCACAACTTCGCCAGCGCTATGTGCTGCGCCGGATGCGCGAATTGGATTTCATCACCCCGGAGCAGCTGGAAATCGCCCAAAAAGCAGTCCTGCCTGTCAAACGCGATGTAAATGACTTCGGAACGCCGGGGGACTACATCGCTGAAATGGTCAGGCAAACGGTGGTGGAGCAATACCCTGACGACGCCTACAGTCGCGGCTACAAAGTCACCACCACGATTATCCAGAAAGAGCAGCGAGCCGCCGTTGATAGTTTGCGCAGTGCCGTGCTGGCTTACGACCTGCGCCATGGCTATCGTGGTGCCGAGTCTTATGTGAATATGAAGGACATTAACTCGGACACCGACGAGGCGCTTGAAGAACTCTTGCAGGATTTCGATGACTCCGGCGATCTCCTTCCCGCCATCGTTCTTGAAGCCTCCACTACAAGCGTCAAGGCCTACCTGAGAGGTGGCGAAGTCCTTAACCTTACCGGCAATGCGATCAAATTTCCTGCCCGTATGCTGGATAAGAGCGCCCCCCCCAACAAGCAAATTCGGCGCGGTGCCGTGATTCGCGTGCAAAAGCAGGAAAAAGGCTGGCAGCTACTGCAGTTACCCGACGTTCAGGCCGCCTTCGTCGCGGCGAGCCCTGTCGATGGCGCGGTACGCGCTCTGGTTGGCGGCTGGGATTTTTCCAAGAACAAATACAACCGCGTAACCCAGGCATGGCGTCAACCGGGGTCCAGCTTCAAGCCCTTCATCTACTCGGCCGGGCTGGAAAAAGGTCTCAGTCCGGCATCCTTGTTTGAAGATGCACCGATCAGCATTTCGGCCGAGGAAACCGGGAGTCAAGCCTGGGAGCCGCAAAACTACGACGGCAAATACGATGGCAGCATGACCATGCGTACGGCACTGGCCAAGTCGAAAAACATGGTCTCGATCCGGTTGCTGCAAGCCATTGGTACTCATTACGCGCAAGACTACGTCGCCCGCTTCGGGTACTCGCCGGAAAAGCACCCGCCCTATCTGACAATGGCGCTCGGCGCCGGTGCCGTCACCCCTTGGCAGCAACTTGCGGCTTACTCGGTCTTTGCCAATGGTGGCTACCGTGTGTCGCCCTATGTGATCTCGCAAATCCTCGATGAAAAGGGGAACGTGCTCGCTGAAACCAGACCTGATATTGCCGGCGATGAGAATCTGCGCGTGATCGACGCACGCAACGCCTGGTTGATGGACAGCATGATGCGCGACGTGGTTCGGCGTGGCACAGCCACCCGGGCGATGACACTCAAACGCGGCGACCTTGCCGGAAAGACCGGCACGACGAACGACTACATTGACGCCTGGTTCTGCGGTTATCAGGGGACAGTGGTCGGGATTGCCTGGGTTGGCTTCGATCAACCAAAGCGCATGGGCAGCGGCGAAACCGGTGGCAGTGCAGCGTTGCCGATCTGGATCGGCTACATGCAAACCGCCTTGGTCGGCGTGCCGGAAAGCTCACAAGAGCTACCGTCCGGATTGACCCCGTTGACCATTACCGACCCGGCCGGACGCACGGTGCATGATTACATCTACAGCGAATTCGTCGCCGTTGATGAAGATCCGACCGCCCCCCCGGAGCCCTTGGTGGAGCAGCAGGAACCTGCACCCGTACGCGACGCCCAGATCAAACCTGTCGAACGCTGACACCTGTCCCGGCAGAGGTATTTACGGTTTCAGAATGATGGCTCCGGTCGTGCGCCGAGCCCCCAGATCGTCGTGAGCACGCGCGGCCTGAGCGAGCGGATAACTAGCACTGATCTCGATCTTTACCTTGCCCGACTCGACCATCCCGAACAGATCGTGCGCCATGGCCAGCAACTCTTCGCGCCTGGCCGTGTAGGTAAATAGAGTCGGGCGGGTGATGAACAGGGAACCTCGTTTGGCAAGTTCTGAAAGCTCAAACGGCGCGACCGGACCCGACGCATTGCCAAAGCTGACCATCATGCCCATCGGCTTCAAGCAATCAAGCGAGCCGAAAAATGTGTCTTTGCCGATCGAGTCATAAACCACCGATACCCCCGCACCACCCGTAATTTCACGGACGCATTGAGTGAAATTTTCCTCGGTATACACAATGCCGTGATCACAACCATGTGCCTCCGCCAAAGCCGCCTTGGCTTTTGAGCTTACGGTGCCAATCACCCTTGCGCCAAGCGCCTTGGCCCATTGACAGACAATCAAGCCGACTCCGCCGGCCGCCGCGTGAATCAAAATGAAATCACCCGGTTTCACGGTGCAGGTTCTTCGCAGCAGATACTGCGCCGTCAAGCCTTGCAGCATCATGGCCGCGCCGGTGTCGAAGCTGATTGACGCCGGCAGAGGCACGAGGCGGTCCGCCGGAATATCGCGCACTTCCGCGTAGGCGCCAACCGGGCCACCGGCATAGGCCACGCGATCACCGACCTTCACCTCGGTGACACCGGCACCCACAGCCTCCACGACGCCCGCACCTTCCAGCCCAATTCCCGACGGCAAGGAGAGCGGGTACAGACCGGTGCGGTGGTAGATGTCAATAAAGTTCACGCCGACAGCATGGTGCCGCACCCGCGCCGAACCCATCGCCGTGTCACCAGCGCCGACTTCCTGAAACTGCAAAACATTTGTCCCGCCGGTAGCGTGCAGGCGTATGGCCTTGGGCATTTTTCGCTCCGGACTATGTTTTGAGCTGATTGGCTTCAACCACGGCCAAGGCGGTCATATTGACCAGGCGACGGACGGTTGCGGAGGGCGTCAGCACATGCACGGGTTGCGCTGCGCCGAGCAGCACCGGGCCAACGCTCACGCCATCGCCACTGGCCGCCTTGAGCAAGTTATAGGAGATATTTGCGGCATCGAGATTGGGCATGATCAACAAGTTGGCCGCGCCGCGCAGACGTCCTTCGGGCAGCATGCGTGAGCGAATCGCCTCAGACAGGGCCGCATCAGCATGCATCTCGCCATCCACTTCCAACTCGGGCACTCTGGTTTCGATAATTCGACGTGCCTGGGCCATTTTCCGTGCCGAGTCGGAATGGGCACTGCCGAAACTGGAATGCGAGACCATGGCCAGCTTTGGTTCTACGCCAAAACGGCGAACCTCTTCGGCCGCCATGATCGCAATTTCGGCCAGTTGCTCGGCGTCCGGGTCCTGATTCACATAGGTATCGCAGATAAACAAGGTGTGCTTGGGCAGCAGCAGCAGGTTCATGGCCGCAAAACACCGCGCGCTAGGACGCACGCCGATAACGCGAGACACATGGGCCAAATGGTCAGCAAACTGGCCGACGGTGCCGCAGAGCATGGCATCAACCTCACCTCGGCGCAGCAACATGGCACCAATGAGCGTGGTGTCCGAGCGCAATCGCTGCTTGGCCAACGCGGGCGTCACACCGTCCCGCCCCAGTAACTGATGGTAGTCTTCAACCAGAGAACGATAGCGCGGATCGAAGCTGGGGTTCACCAGTTCAAAGTCGCGCCCCGGAACAATGCGCAGGCCCGCACGCTCTATGCGTTTGGCGACAACTTCGGGGCGACCAATGACCACTGGCTTGGCCAAGCCCTCATCAAGAACTGCCTGAACTGCACGCAGAGTGCGCTCGTCCTCGCCCTCGCAATAAATGACTTTGCGTGGTGCCTGCTTGGCAGCGGCGAACACCGGCTTCATGACAAAACCGGAGTGGTACACAAAATTATTGAGACGCTCGCAATACGCCGCCATGTCCTCGATCGGGCGGGTGGCCACCCCGGAGTCCATGGCCGCCTGCGCGACGGCCGGGGCAATACGCACGATCAAGCGCGGATCGAACGGTTTGGGAATGAGGTAGTCGCGCCCGAAACCCAAGGCTTCGCCGGAGTAGGCTTTGGCAACAACATCGGAGGCTTCCGCTTGCGCCAACTCGGCCAACGCGCGCACGGCGGCGAGCTTCATCTGTTCGGTAATGGTGCTGGCACCCGCATCCAAGGCCCCCCTGAAAATGAAAGGAAAGCACAGCACATTGTTGACCTGGTTCGGGTAGTCCGAGCGACCCGTGGCAATGATGGCGTCGGTGCGCACCGCCTTCACCTCGTCGGGCGAAATTTCGGGGGTGGGATTCGCCAGCGCCAGAATGAGCGGATTGGCGGCCATGGTCGCGGCCATCGAAGCTTTCAGCACGCCACCCGCCGACAAACCGAGGAAGATGTCGGCACCCGCAATGACCTCTGCCAGCGTACGCGCCTGCGTTGCCTTGGCATAGCGCGCCTTCAGCGGATCCATCAGGGTGGTTCGTCCCTCATAGACCACGCCCTCGATATCGGTCACCCAAATGTTCTCGATACGCACGCCCAGATTCACCAGCAGGTCAAGACAGGCCAAAGCCGCCGCCCCGGCTCCGGAAGTCACCAGCCTGACCTCATCGATCTTTTTCCCAACCAGGCGCAAACCATTGAGTATCGCTGCAGCAACGACAATGGCGGTGCCATGCTGATCATCATGAAACACGGGGATCTTCATGCGCTCGCGCAGGCGTGCCTCAATGTAAAAGCATTCGGGCGCCTTGATGTCCTCAAGATTGATCCCGCCAAAGGTCGGTTCCATCGCGGCAATCATATCGACGAGCTTGTCCGGGTCGTTCTCGGCCAGTTCGATATCGAAGACATCGATACCGGCAAACTTCTTGAACAGTACCCCCTTGCCTTCCATCACCGGTTTGGCCGCCAATGGGCCGATATTCCCCAGACCCAATACCGCCGTGCCATTGGTCACCACCGCCACCAGGTTGGCACGGGAGGTCAGGCGGCTAACCTGTGCCGGGTCCGCGACAATCGCATTGCAGGCGGCGGCGACGCCCGGCGAGTACGCCAGCGCCAGATCGCGCTGATTGGTCAGGCCTTTGGTCGGCACCACGGAAATCTTGCCAAATGGAGCCGCCGAGTGATATTCCAGCGCCGCTGCGGCCAGCTTTTTCTCTTCTGAGTCGTCATTTGCAGACATTGAGCATCTCCGTTTTTTCAAGGCTTATTCCACTGCATGATAGCTCTGCCTGCATGCCAGAATTGTCTTTCAACTCTTTTTGCTTAGACAGGAATCTCCCATGAAGCGCGTTGTATTCAATCAAAAAGGTGGCGTCGGCAAGAGCACCATTACCTGCAACCTGGCGGCGCTCGCGGCCTCGCGCGGCAAACGCACGCTCATTGTCGATCTGGACGCACAGGCCAACTCAACCCGCTATGTGCTGGGTGACGGTGCCGACACCCTGCGCACCACGGCCGCCGATTTTTTCGATCAGACGCTGAACTTTCGCCTGAACCCGCGCTCCACTCGCGACTTCATCACCGAAACGCCGTTTGCCAACCTGTCCATCCTGCCCAGCGACCCCGCCCTCGAAGACCTGCAGAGCAAACTTGAAGCGCGCTACAAGATCTACAAGCTCAAGGAAGCGCTGGACGAATTGGACGAGTTCGACGAAATCTGGATCGATACCCCGCCGGCCATGCACTACTACACCCGCTCGGCCCTGATTGCCGCCGATAGCTGCCTGATTCCCTTTGACTGCGACGATTTTTCTCGGCGGGCGCTGTACACCCTGCTCGATAACGTGGCCGAGATTCGTGCCGACCACAATGCGGCGCTTGAGATCGAAGGCATCGTGGTCAACCAGTTTCAGCCACGCGCCAGCCTGCCGCAGCAGGTGGTCAAGGAATTACGCGAAGAAGGCCTGCCGGTTCTGGACACACACCTCTCGAGCTCGGTCAAGATCAAGGAATCGCACGCGGCGGCGCGCCCGATGATTCATCTGGACGCCAGCCACAAGCTCACCGGCGAATTCACGACCCTGTACGAGGAACTGGTGACCAAACGCAGCGGCAAGAAGCCCCGCACGACCAAGCGAAAATAGCCAAGCGCCGTCTCACCAGCGCCGACTTGCGAAACGGCGCGCCACGCCTGCCTACCTGGCGCGCTTGAGGTCACGCACCGCCTGCCACGCGGCGTCAATAGCCGCATCGGTATACGCCCGCCCCATTGCGTCGGCATTGGCGATGGCAATGCGCCCATGACGCCTGGCGGCCAGCGTGCTGGCCGCTTGCCCCTGGTACTGTGCCTCTTCCCATACATAGCCGTGCGGCCAGCGATTCACCGTTATGGCGGCAATGTCGCGCGGCGCATCAAAGCCCTGCTGGCCATACATTCCCTGCAATTGCGCGACGACCTGCTGCTCGAAGGTCTCGTAACTGGTACCCATCAATTCCGCCCGGCCAGCCCGCAGCAGGTCAGGCACCGTCGCCTCGATCAAGGGCGGACAGGGCATCCGGATCATCAGCAGGCTGACCGGCGCGTTTGGACCGGCCGAGGGCGCTTGCCCGCCCATGTGGACCGGGAAATCCATTTGCACAAACTGGAACGGGCTTCCCGGGCAATAGGCCGCTGCCACGCCGCTGCGCTGAATCGCTTGCCAGCGACGCAAGGCCACCTGCACGAAGACCAACGGCATCTTGATATTCGCGCGCATGGCCTCTTTTTGCACGGCAGGCAGATCGGCCACGACATGCGCGGCCATCATGTGCCAGCCAGCCATCACCGTATGGGAGTCCGTTGCCTCGTGGAGCACTCCCTGTTGCAGATAGCGCACGCGCGTACCACCTGGCTCGTTGCGCGCGTGCACCGCCAGACTGGCGAGCCGCAGCCGCACGGCGTTTTCCGGCATATCCAGCCGCGTGTAATCAAAGCGCGCACCGACGCACTGCTCAAGCGACGCGGCCTCTGTCACCGCCGGAATGAGCGCCTTGACCAGTGCTCGCGCGATAGTCGCGTTGCCATCGGGAAAAGGATGCACATACTCGTCCTGGCCATCATCCGGCTCAGGCCGCAGCGAAGGGTCATTGAACCACTGGGCGAATTTCTCCGCCGGCGGCAGGCCAAGCAGGCCGCCCGAGAGCGCCAATGGCAAGGACACCCCCGTGCCGCCCAACGCCGCATCCTCGGCCAGAGGCATGGAGAGCAGCTTGAGCAAGGCCTCATCCTCGATAAGATAGCAGCTGCGCAGAAAGCTGACATAGCTCTGCTCATAGAAGCGCTGCTCACCTTGAGCCGAGCGAAAATAGCCGGTGATGTGCTCCGGCACGGCGAGCACCTCGCGCAGCTGTGCGCGTTGCGCACCGGAAAGCGGCGCTTGCGCCAGTGTCGCGGCAAATTCCGGGGCGAGCTGCACACCGGGCACCCACTGCCGGGTGTAGTACTCGGCGCTACGCCGGGTCGGCAGAGTGCCCCGCACCAGGGCACCCCGGCCAAAGGTCACCGCATCGTAGTAAACGCCCATACTCAGCCCATGGCGGGCGAAGAACTCACGATCGTAGGCCTGCGCCTGTGCGTCGACGTCAATACCCAGGTCGCGGAGCAAGGCCGATGCCTCCTGGCTGTAGTCCGAAGGCGACTCCAGAGACTGCGTGCCCCCATACGTGACCAGAGTTTTGCCGTCCACCGTGAATTCGTTGCGCTTGGCATGACCGCCGAAGTCATCGTGGTTGTCCAGAATAAGGATGCGTGCATCGCTCTTGACCTGGCGTCGATAGAAATGCGCCGCTGACAGGCCGCTGATGCCGCCACCCACGACGATGAGGTCGTACTTTTCGGCCGGAGCTACCGGCGCACCGGTGATGGCTGCGCCTTCCAGCGCCAGCGCGTGCGCCGCCTCGAAGGCACCGGGATGGGCACCACGCAAGCCGGTCAAGGCCGGCGGGTAGGGGCCGGGCTCCGCCAGCGCGGCCAGGGAGTTGAACGGATGCCACAGCGCCCCCGCGCCGGTGAGGGCCATGCCATTCAGAAAATCCCTGCGCGTAATCAATCCCGTCTCCCGTGGCTCACCGTACCGCTATCGCCGTCTCGCCAGCGCCGACTTGCCGTCGTTCCTGCCCGTGCGTTCCGGGTTCAGCGCTGCGTCGAGCGCGAACGCACGGCGAGCCAGCGCCCGTCGCGCCGTTCCAGCAGATATTCCTCGACGGAGTCGAAGCGGTACGGTTTGCCGGCGAGCTTGCCCCCTTCAAGCACCACCGACTTCACCATCAGGCGCTGGCACGCGCCCGCCGTCGAGACTTCCGGGCTTGCTTCGACAGAAACGCGACGGTGGCTGTAATCCTCAAGCTGGTTCATGGTGCTGATCGTGCTGCGTACCAGTTCGTCACGCGTGAAATCGATTTCAGCGAGAGTTCCGTCCGTTTTCCGGATGACTGCCTTGATCGCCACCTCGTCAGCAAACCGGGAAAGGATGGCATTCGGATCTTTGCGCACGATGCCGTCATCGAGTTCCGTCAGCCATTGCGTGGCGATCACCATGGCATCACAATCGCGGCTGCCCCGCGCTGGCTCGCCAGGCGATAAAGGCTCGGGCGCCGCCGGGGTGTTTGCCTTGGCGACCGCAGGCATCGGTGTCGGCACCGCCACGGGCGGCACGATCTGCGCTTGGGCCACCGGCACGGCACGCGTTTCAAGCTCGCGCCGTGCCAGCTCATCGGCCGTGGCGGAGTAGGCATCGAGCTCGGTATCGAAGGCCCCCGGTACATAAAAGTCGGGAATCTTGTCGAGCAGAACCGGCAGCAGCAGCGTCATGATCGCGCGGGTTCGGTACGCCTTGGCTTCGCCACGAACAAAGCCGACGCGCCCCGGATCAATGTCCACCCCCTCGCCACCGGACACGAGCGTCGTACCGCCACGATTCACCTTGTCGTAGGTGCCGGCCCGGTGCGGCGTAGCCCCCTCGGACGTCGGTCGATCTGCCGTCAGCACATACGGTTCATGATCCGTGCCACGAATGCCGATCGTCGCCGAAGGCGTAACGATCTTGTGGCCGCCGCGATTGGTGCGCGCGATCCAGCCGCTGATAACCCGCAGGGAGCCGGTCACCAGACGCAGCACCATGCCATCGTCGGCACCGCCCCGGGCGGTATAGCCCTGCACGATAAACTCGGTGCCGGGCCGCACGGCCACCATGCCGGCATCCACCGTGCGCAGCACCGCTTCACCGCTGGGCGCAGCCACGATCCGTTCGCCCACCCGCACCTGATCTCCGGTACGCAGCACCCGCTCTTTGTCATTGGCACCGGCACGCACCTCGCCACGCAGGCGGAGCACTTCGGCAAACTGCGCCTCGGCAGCGTCCAGCGCCCCCTGAGCGTGCGCCTGCCCTGTCGCAAAAACACTGGCAAGCACGGTGACGGCGAGCAGTACGCCCCGGTTGAACGCGCCACTAAGACACTCAAACATGATCATTGCCCTCGCAAATACCCCGGACTGGAGCGTCCAAAGGAAGAATTGAAACACACATTCCCACAATTTAAGCGTGGATTTATCGGTCACGAGTCCGGGGTCGGGGTCGCGCTTGCGCTTGCGCCGCGGGCAACACGCTGCCCTAGCCCGCCGCCTCCAGCTTCGCTACGGACAGCGCCAGCCACTTCATCCCCTGTGCACCGAAGTTCACCTGCACACGGGCATCGCTGCCGCTCCCTTCGGCATTGACGATCACGCCGAGACCAAATCTGGCATGACTGACGCTCTGGCCAATACGCAGACCGCTCGCCGCCTCTTGGCGCTCACGACGTCGCGGCGTCGATTCCCAAGTCGGCGCTGGCGACACGGCGGCCGAGCCCGAATATCCCGGTCCAGCACCTGAGCGAGCCGTCAGCCATTTGAGCAAGGGTTCGGGAATCTCCTCCAGAAAACGCGAGGGCAGGTTGTAGCGTGTCTGTCCATGCAACATGCGCGTCTGGGCGAAGCACAGATACAAACGCTCGCGCGCACGGGTCACCGCGACATACATCAGGCGGCGCTCTTCTTCCAGGCCGCGATCCTCCTGCAGGCTGTTCTCGTGCGGGAACAAGCCCTCCTCCAGGCCACATATAAATACGACATTGAATTCCAGGCCCTTGGCCGAATGCACGGTCATCAACTGCAGGGCATCGTCGCCCTCGCCGGCCTGATGCTCGCCGGCTTCGAGCGAGGCGTGCGCAAGAAATGCCGCGAGGTCACTCGACAACTCGCCATCCTCCCCGACCCGCCCCTCTTCGGCGACAAAGCTGCTGGCGGCGTTGACCAGTTCGTCCAGATTCTCCAGCCGCTCCTGCCCCTCTTTTTCGTTCTGGTAATGGGTGCGCAGACCCGATAGATCGAGCACATGCTCAACCAGCTCGGGCAAAGGCAAATGGCTGGCGCTGCCCAGGCGTACGATCAACTCGGCAAATGCGGCTAGCTTTTGCCCGCCAGCCCCACCCAGGCGCGGAATAGCCCCATGCAGGCTGGTTCCGGCGACACGTGCCGCGTCACCCAACTGCTCCAGGGTGCGCGCGCCAATGCCCCGGGTCGGGAAATTGACCACACGCACGAAGGCCGTGTCGTCGTTGGTATTGGCAATCAGGCGCAGGTAGGCCAGCGCATGTTTGATCTCGGC
Organism: Rhodocyclaceae bacterium; assembly: GCA_016702335.1. Classification (GTDB taxonomy): domain Bacteria; phylum Pseudomonadota; class Gammaproteobacteria; order Burkholderiales; family Rhodocyclaceae; genus JADJEF01. Next base: position 103,925 of record JADJEF010000002.1, on the reverse strand, counting down.
CCGCTCGAAGAAGCGCAAGCCGCCATACACACGGTACGGCAGGCCAGCATTGAACAGGGCGTGTTCCAGTGCGCGCGACTGGGCATTGCTGCGGTAGAGCAAAGCGATCTCGGCGCGGGCATGCCCGTCGCTACTCAGCGCCTTCACTTCATCGACAATGAAACGCGCTTCGTCGCCATCCGAATACGACTCGTAGACGCGTATCGGCTCACCCGAGCCCGCCTCGGTCCACAGGTTCTTGCCCAGTCGCTGCGGGTTGTTCTGAATGATGGCGTTGGCGGCGTCGAGAATATTGCCGTGAGACCGGTAGTTCTGCTCCAGGCGGATCAGGTTCTGCACCCGGAATTCGCGCTCGAAATCGCGCATATTGCCCACGTCGGCCCCGCGAAACGCATAGATCGACTGATCATCGTCGCCCACGCAAAACAGCGCACCACGGTCGCCAGCCAGCAGTTTCAGCCAGGCATATTGCAGCTTGTTGGTATCCTGAAACTCGTCCACAAGAATGTGGGCAAAGCGCTCCTGGTAATGCCGACGCAGCGGTTCGTTGCGCTCCAGAAGTTCGTAGGAACGCAGCAGCAGCTCGGCAAAATCAACCACGCCCTCGCGCTGGCACTGTGCGTCATAGGCCGAATAGAGCTCCACACGGCGGCGCATCCAGTCGTCATAGGCTTCCACCGCGGCCGGGCGCAAGCCGGCTTCCTTCTGGGCATTAATGAACCAGGTCAGCTCCTTGGGCGGGAATTTCTCGTCATCGACATTCAGGCTCTTGAGCAGGCGCTTCACCGCCGCCAGTTGGTCGCCCGAATCAAGAATCTGAAACAATTGCGGCAACCCGGCATCTCGATAGTGCGTGCGCAACAGGCGGTTGCACAAGCCGTGAAACGTGCCTATCCACATCCCGCGCACATTGATCGGCAGCATTGCTGAAAGGCGCGAGAGCATTTCCTTGGCCGCCTTGTTGGTAAAGGTGACCGCAAGCACACCCGTCGGCGAAATCTGATGGGTGGAGATCAGCCACGCAATGCGCGTCGTCAGCACCCGCGTTTTGCCCGAGCCCGCTCCCGCCAGGATCAGGGCATGCTGGGCAGGCAGCGTCACCGCCGCCATCTGAGGATCATTGAGTCCGTGCAATAGGTTCACGCTGGGAAATACCTGAATCAAAGGGGGATGAACTACAGCCAGTCATACCGGCAAATGCCGCCGGAGTGTGCGCTTAGAGCGATGCGTCAAGTCTACCTGCTTGCCCCGGATTCGGTTGAAGTACGTCCCAGAACCGTGGCGACCCTGTTCGCCGCGCATGCAAATTTAGGAGATTTACCATGCACTCGAAGGAAAGCACCCCCAAGCTCCTGCCTTGGCTGGCCAGGAAGGCTCGAATTTCAGATGATCAGGCCGTCGAGCTGTGGCAGCGCGCCCGCGCAGAAACGGCGTCCGAGGGCGGGATGTCGCCTGCTCGCGCCCACTCGCGGGCAATGGATCGGCTGTTCGAGTTGGTCGCGGCCGAGAGTCTCATCCGGAAAGCGCCACTGTATCAGCTGGATTTGGGTTTTCGCACCCGCAGCCACTGCTACAACGTTGCCCTGAATCTTTGGGACGCATGGCAGGCGCTGCTTGAGCGCGCCAACAGCGACCGTATCAAGGCGCAGACACGACACGCGGGCTGAGGCCCGGTATGACGGTCATCGGGGCCAAGGCGGCTTGCGCCGCGGCTTCGTTGCCAAAGCCGCTGACTAGCAAGCGATAGGGTTTGCCACTCTGTCGGCCGGCACCGGAAAATGACACACGTGCTGGAAACCCTGCGTCGCGCAAAGTATTCAGAGACATTTGCGCCTCGCGCTTCGCGACGAATTCACCCGCCAAAATCGCCCAACCAGCGCGTGGTTCGCGCCGCATGCCGGCCCCGGGCTGCAGCTCGGTTTCGGCGGCCAAGCGTTCGAGCGTAGCCGGCGCGAGCGCCTTGACGCGGGCGGCGGCTCCGCGCGGTGCATCCATGAATTGCATGGGCTGAATGTCCAGCGCTTGTCCATCCTGCCTTAGTGAGATGTTTCCCTCAATCAGGGCAACCAAATCACCGTCACCGGCGGCCCTGCCCCAGACATCCGTACCGCGAATTCCTATGGTGGCGGTCATCACCTGAATCCGCAGATCGCGGCGACCGCGCCCCTTGTTGACCAACCCGGTGGTAAAGCGAAAAGCCCCATTGACCACGTCCATGAGCCCGGTAAGCACGCCAGACCGCATCGCGCCGGACTCGACGACAAATACCGCGTGTTCGCCCAGCTTGATCTGGCTACCCTCAGCCAAACGCAAATACACGCGCGCATTGACACCGGTCTCGACACTATCGCCGGCCCGCAGGTTCTGCCCCGGTGCCAATGGCTCGCGAAGGCCGTCGCGCACCAGCCACGCCGGCGATTGAATTCGCTCAGCCGTGGCCAGAGGTGCCGCTACCGTAGCACCGAAAAAAAGACAACTCAACGCAGCAACGCAGACCAGGAGCACGTTTTTCATGAAGGATCTCGCTTTCGGGGGAGGGAGCAGGAGGTGGCCGCAAGCACTCGGCGAGTATAATTTTCGCTCAGTGATTTCGCCAACAGTATGCCCGCCAGGCGCGCCATGCAGGAAAAATACCAAGCCAACGAGATAGAGCAGGCCGCGCAGCGGCACTGGACCGAAACCAACAGTTTTCGCGCCACTGAGAGCGGCCCGGGGAGCGAACGACCCAAGTACTACTGCCTCTCGATGCTGCCCTACCCCTCGGGCAAGCTGCACATGGGCCATGTGCGCAACTACACCATCGGTGACATGCTCACCCGCTGGCATCGCATGCGCGGCTACAACGTGATGCAGCCCATGGGTTGGGACGCCTTTGGTCTGCCTGCTGAAAATGCGGCCATCCAGAACAAGGTGCCGCCGGCCAAGTGGACCTACGACAATATCGCCTACATGAAGAAGCAGCTGCAGTCGCTGGGCTTTGCCCTTGACTGGGAGCGCGAGTTGGCGACCTGCACGCCGCAGTATTACAAGTGGAACCAGTGGCTGTTTTTACGCATGCTGGAAAAGGGCATCGCCTACAAAAAGACGCAGACGGTGAACTGGGACCCGGTCGACCAGACCGTGCTGGCCAACGAACAGGTCATTGAAGGCCGTGGCTGGCGCACTGGTGCCCTGGTCGAGAAACGCGAAATTCCCGGCTATTACCTCGGCATCACGCAATACGCGGAGCAACTGCTCAGTGCGCTCGACGGCATGACCGGCTGGCCCGAGCGGGTCAAGACCATGCAGGCCAACTGGATAGGCAAAAGCACCGGCGTGCGCTTCGCTTTCCCCTACGAACTGGACGGTACGCCAGGGCAGTTGTGGGTCTTCACCACCCGCGCCGACACCATCATGGGTGTGACCTTCTGTGCGGTCGCTGCCGAACACCCACTGGCCACCCATGCGGCGAAAAGCAACCCGCAGCTGGCCGCGTTCATTGACGAATGCAAGCACGGCTCGGTCATGGAAGCCGACATGGCCACCATGGAAAAGAAGGGTATGCCCACCGGCATTCAGGTCACGCATCCGCTTTCCGGCGACAAGGTCGAGGTGTGGGTCGGCAACTACGTGCTCATGAGTTACGGCGATGGCGCCGTCATGGGGGTCCCCGCGCATGACGAGCGCGACTTCGCTTTCGCCAAGACCTATGGCTTGCCGATCAAGCAAGTGATCGACATTGCCGGCAAGGCGTATTCGCTTGATGGTTGGCAAGACTGGTACGGCGACAAGCAAAACGGCCGCTGCATTCACTCGGGCAAGTACGACGGGCTGACCTATGAGACCGCCATCGAGTCGATTGCCGCCGACCTTGCCGCCAAAGGGATCGGCGAAAAGAAGGTGCAGTTCCGTTTGCGCGACTGGGGAATTTCACGTCAGCGCTACTGGGGTTGCCCGATCCCCCTGATTCATTGCGACGCTTGCGGCACGGTGCCAGTGCCCGAGGCGCAATTGCCGGTGGTGCTGCCGGAAGACTGTGCGCCCGACGGCGCCGGCAACCCGCTCAATCGGCGACCAGACTTTCTCAACTGCGCTTGCCCGAAGTGCGGCGCGCCGGCCAAGCGCGAAACCGACACGATGGATACCTTCGTCGACTCGTCCTGGTACTACATGCGCTACTGCGCGCCAGACGCCGAGACCATGGTCGATCAGCGCATCAACTACTGGATGCCGGTCGACCAGTACATCGGCGGCATCGAGCACGCCATCCTGCATCTGCTGTATTCGCGCTTCTGGACGCGTGTGATGCGTGATCTCGGCCTGGTCAATTTCGACGAACCCTTTGCCAACCTGCTCACGCAGGGCATGGTGCTCAACCATATCTTTTCGCGCCGTACCGACAAAGGTGCCATTGAATATTTCGCACCGGAAGAAGTCGAACTGGTGCGCGCAGAGGGTGACGGGGGCGGTCATGTCATCGGTGCCACCAGCAAAGCCGACGGTCAGGCAGTGGACTACGGCGGCGTCGGTACCATGTCGAAATCGAAGCGCAATGGCGTCGACCCGCAGTCACTCATCGAGCAGTACGGTGCCGATACCGCACGCTTTTTCATGATGTTTGCCGCGCCGCCGGAACAGACCCTGGAGTGGTCGGACTCGGGCGTCGAAGGCGCCTTCCGCTTCTTGCGCCGCGTCTGGAATTTCGGCGTTGCCCATCAGGCAGCGTTGCGCACGCAAGCTCCTGTTCCGGCCGCGCTGCCCGACGAACTCGCGGCCTTGCGCCGGGAAATTCATCTGCTGCTCAAACAGGCCAATTTCGATCTGGGCAAGTTCCAGTTCAATACCGTCGCCTCGGCCTGCATGAAGATGCTCAATGCACTCGAAAAAGCGCCGACGTGCGAGGGACGCGAGCCCGTACTGCGCGAGTGCTTTGGCATTCTGGTACGCGTCCTCTCGCCTATCACGCCCCACATTGCCCACGCGCTGTGGTCAGACCTGAGCTACGAGGGCGATATCCTCGATGCCTGCTGGCCTGAGCCGCTGGAAGCGGCGCTGGTGCAAGACACGCTCGAACTGGTGCTGCAGGTCAATGGCAAGCATCGCGGTACGCTCTGCGTCCAAGTCGGCGCTGAAAAGACGGCGATCGAGGCGGCTGCACTGGCCACCGAGGGCGCGCAGCGCTACATGGAAGGCAAACCGGCGAAGAAGGTCATCATCGTGCCGGGCCGTCTGGTAAATATCGTTGTCTAACACCACGCAAGGACACCCCATGCGCCGCGCCATTACGATTGCCGCACTGCTGCTCACCGCCACACTGGCGGCCTGCGGCTTTCAATTGCGCGGCGCCTACAACCTGCCGTTCAAGACCCTGCATACGGGGCTACCCGACGCGCAGGAGTTGCATGCGCTGATCAAACGCAGCGTGGAGGCAGGCTCCAATACCCTGGTGGTCAATGACATCAAAGATGCCGAAGCGCAATTGCGGGTCTTGGACAACCGGCAGGAAAAACGCGTTCTCTCGACCAGCGCCTCTGGCCAAGCGCGCGAGTACGAACTGATCCGCGTGTTCGGCTTCCAGTTGGTCAATAAAGACAATCGCGCTTTGCTGCCGCCTTCGCAGATCGTGCTCAAGCGCGACATCACCTACAGCGACTCGGTCGTGCTGTCCAAAGAGTCCGAAGAGCAACTGCTCTGGCGTGACATGCAGAACGATCTGGTGCAGCAACTCTTGCGCCGCCTCTCCACGGCCCGACTGCGCGAGGAGTAAGCGTGCAACTGCGGCCCGACCAGCTCGCAACTCACCTGCAGAAGCCGCTGGCACCGCTGTATGTCGTGCACGGTGACGAACCGTTGCTGGTCATTGAGGCCGGGGATGCCATCCGCGCGTGCGCCCGCACGCAGCGCTATGACGAGCGCGAAGTGATTGTAGCCAGTGCCAATTTCCGCTGGGACGATCTGTTCCTTTCGGCCGGCAACCTCTCGCTCTTTGGCGGCAGCAAGCTGGTCGATCTGCGCATTCCCTCGGGAAAACCGGGCCGCGACGGCAGCGAAGCCCTGCAACGCTACGCCAGGTCGGTCGGTAGCGGCGTTGTCACGCTCATCACCCTGCCCGAACTCGACTGGCAAGCCAAAAAGGCCGCCTGGGTCACAGCACTGGGCAATGCCGGCGTCATGATCGAGTGCAACGCCCCGGCGCTCGCGCAACTGCCGGTCTGGATTGCCGCCCGGCTCAAGCGCCAGGAGCAAACAGCCAGCCGCGCCGCGCTCGAATTCATGGCCAGCCACGTCGAAGGCAACCTGCTGGCCGCGCATCAGGAAATACAAAAGCTGGGCCTGCTCTACCCGCAAGGGGAACTCTCGCTCGCCCAGTGTGAAGCGGCGGTACTCAATGTCGCCCGCTACGACATTTCCGACCTGCGCGACGCGGTCAAAGCCCGCGATGCCGCGCGCACCGCGCGCACGCTCGAAGGCCTCAAAGCCGAAGACGCGGCCCTGCCGCTGGTGCTCTGGGCGCTGGCGACCGAAGCACGCACCAGCGGGCACCGGCCTGCCCTGTTGCATGCAGCGAAAATCGACCGCATGATCAAGGGCATTGCGCGCGGCGATGTCTGGGATGAATTTTTGCAACTGGCACTGCGCATGGCACGCCCCATACAAGCCACGCGTGCCGCCTGAGGGTAGCGTCATGAACATACAGGACTACATGCAAACCGTCGGCCGCAATGCCCGCGAGGCCTCGCGCGCCATGGCCGCCGCTTCCACCGCCGCCAAAAACGCCGCTTTGCTGGCCATGGCTGCCGCCGTGCGGGCGCAGACCTCCGCTATTCTCGAGGCCAATGCGGCTGACGTTGCTGAAGCCAAAGCCAACGGTCTGGATGCCGCCTTGCTCGATCGCCTAACCCCTCTCCGCCAAGGGCATTGAGTCGATGGCCTTGGGTCTGGAGCAGGTGGCCGCGCTGCCCGACCCCATCGGCGAAATCACCGACATGAAGCGTCGCCCCAGCGGCATTCAGGTCGGCAAGATGCGGGTGCCGATTGGGGTGGTGGGCATCATTTACGAGGCCCGTCCCAATGTCACCGCCGATGCGGCGGCGCTTTGTCTGAAGTCTGGCAATGCCGCAATTTTGCGTGGTGGCAAAGAAGCGCTACGCGCTAATCAAGTCATCGCTGTCTGCGTGCGCGAGGGCTTGGCCAAGGCCGGCCTGCCCGAACGCGCCGTGCAGGTCATTGACACCACCGACCGGGCTGCCGTCGGTCACCTGATCACCATGCCGGAGTTCGTGGACGTAATCGTCCCCCGTGGCGGCAAGGGCCTGATCGAGCGCATCTCGAAAGAAGCGCGGGTTCCGGTTATCAAGCATCTTGATGGCAACTGCCATGTCTATATCGACGCTGCCGCCGATCCGCTCAAGGCCATGCGCATCCTGGAGAACGCCAAGACGCAGCGCTATGGCACCTGCAACACCGCCGAGTCGCTGCTCGTCGCACAGGCGGTAGCCGAGGCTCAGTTGCCAGCGCTGGCACGCATGCTCACCGCACACGGGGTCGAAATTCGCGGCTGCCCGGAAACCTGCCGTCTGGTGCCGTCCGCCAAATCCGCGACGCTCGAAGACTACGCCACGGAATACCTCGCCCCCATCATCTCGTGCAAGGTCGTCGAGGGGCTCGATGAGGCCATCGAACATATCAACCGTTACAGTTCGCAGCACACCGAGGCCATCGTCACCGAGAACTACACGCACGCCATGCGCTTCTTGCGCGAGGTCGATTCCGCCAGCGTCATGGTCAATGCCTCGACCCGCTTTGCCGATGGCTTCGAGTTTGGTTTGGGGGCGGAGATCGGTATTTCCACCGACAAGTTCCACGCGCGCGGCCCGGTGGGGCTCGACGGCCTGACCTCGCAGAAGTGGATCGTGCTGGGCGATGGTGAGGTTCGGGCCTGACATGACTGCTCGGCGGCACCGCAGTATCCGCAAGTCGGCGCTGGCAACACGGCGATGACCCCCCCCCATCAGGCCATCATCCAGGCCCCCGGCTTTCTCATTGGCATTCGCTGCACCGCCGATGAGATCACTGGCATCGAGTATCTCGAACCCGGTGCCCTGCGCTCTCCAGACACGCCGCTAGCCCACGAAACCGTACGCCAGATCACCGCCTACCTGGCCGATCCCCGCTTTGAATTCGGTCTGCCGCTGGCACCCGCGGGAACTCACTTTCAGCGCCGGGTCTGGAATGCCATTGCGGCGATTCCCTGCGGCCAGACCCTGAGCTATGGCGAAGTCGCCGCACAGATACGCAGCGGTGCACGCGCCGTCGGCAATGCCTGCGGTACCAACCCCTTCCCGATGGTCGTGCCCTGCCACCGTGTGCTCGCCGCGCAGCACCGACTCGGCGGCTTCGGTCGTGGCGGTGGCGGCTGGCTGCTGGAGATCAAGCGCTTTTTGCTCCGGCATGAAGGCATCGGTGTCTGACACTGCCTTGATCGACGAATTCGTCGATCATCTGTGGCTGGCCGACGGTCTCGCGAAAAACACCCTCGCGGCCTATCGCACCGACCTTAGCCTGTTCGCCAACTGGCTCGACGCACCGCTCACCAGCCTCGAGGAGCGCACCATTACCGACTATCTGGTGTATCTGCAAAGCCGGCCTGAGGGGTTCAAGAGTGCCAGCCAGCGTCGCCTGCTCGCCACTCTGCGCCGGTTTTGCCAATGGTTGATTGCGCAGGGACGGCTGCACCACGACCCGATGGTCACTATTGCGCGGCCCATGCCCACCACCCGATTTCCCAAAACGCTTTCCGAGACGCAGGTCGAGGCCCTGCTGATGGCACCCGACGTAGCGAACTCGCTGGGCCTGCGCGACAAGGCGATGCTCGAGCTGATCTACGCCACGGGCTTGCGCGTCTCAGAGTTGATCGGCATAAGGCTGTTTGAAGTCAGCCTAAACGATCAGGTGCTGCGCGTGATGGGCAAAGGGTCGAAGGAGCGTCTGGTGCCGCTCGGACAAGTGGCGGCCGAATGGCTGCGCCGCTACGTCGCCGAGGCGCGCCCCACATTACTCGGTGACTACAGCAGCGATGCCATTTTTGTCACCGCGCGCGGTGCCCCCATGACCCGGCAAATGTTCTGGACGCTGGTCAAGAAATACGCGGTGATCGTGGGCATCGCGCGCGAGCGCATCTCACCGCATGTGCTGCGCCACGCCTTCGCCACGCACCTGCTCAACCACGGGGCCGACCTGCGCGTTGTGCAACTGCTGCTCGGCCACGCTGACATCTCGACTACGCAGGTGTACACCCATGTCGCCCGTGAACGGCTTAAGCAGTTGCACGCCGCCCACCATCCACGGGGCTAGAATAAATCTGATGAAGAACGACAGTCACGCCCCGGAAACACCGGCCACCAAATTTCTGCAGCAGCAGCGCATTGCCCACTCCAACCACCTCTACGCGTATGAGGAACACGGCGGCACCAAGGTGTCGGCGCGCGAGCTCAATGTCGACGAACACGCCGTGGTCAAGACGCTGGTCATGGAAGATGACACGGGCAAGCCGCTGATCGTGCTCATGCATGGTGACCGCAAGGTATCAACCAAGGAATTGGCGCGTCAGATCGGGGTCAAGAAAGTATCGCCCTGCACGCCCGAAACCGCCAACCGCCATACCGGCTACCTGATCGGCGGTACCTCGCCATTCGGCACCAAGAAAACGCTCCCGATTCACCTGGAAAAAAGCATCCTCGACCTGCCGCTGGTCTATGTCAATGGCGGACGCCGAGGCTATCTGGTGGGCGTGCATCCGCACGACATCGTCGCGCATCTGAAGCCGCGCATTGTCGAATGTGCGTTGAAGGAATAGCGCAAGTCGGCCTCTGATCACCATCAGCAACTTATGCACTATTGAAGTACTACCTCATTTTTGCATTACTCCCGACCATATTTCCCCGCCACCCGCTCCCTATTCTGCTTGATCGGGCACGCCACCTTCCGGTGGTCGCCGTCACCGGCCCTTGCCAGATAGCCCAGTCGCTTGCCGGGCGCACTGCACTACTGCGCCTGCTGCCGCTCTCGCTGGCCGAGTTCGACCCGAGCGTTTCGTGCGCCTGGCGGCCGGGGCTTGCAGAATTTCGCGACAACTGTGGGCATAATCGAAATATGACTGAAGAAGCGGGAACAACTCTCCAGGCTGCTGCCCCGCGCATCGTTGAAAGCGCTGGCGGGGTAGTTGTTTCCCAGCGCCGCACCATCGGGTGGGCGCTGCTGGCCTTTTCTCCAGGACTTCCCCTGTTGGCCTGGATCGCTTCCGGCAAACCGCTCTCAAACGTGTGGGCCGAGCTCATGCGACTCAGTGGCCTGTCAATCGCGGTGGTGGCGCTCATCGGGTTGATCCTGCTCGCACTATTTGCGTATGGTGTGTTCTGGCTTGTCTGGCAGCGCACGCTGACCATCGACACCGCTGCACGCCGGTATGTCTTTGTTACCGGCGTCTGGCCCTGGCTCTCGCAGCATCGCGGCGAGTGCAGCGATAGGCTGACACTGGCAATACTGCGCCAACAAATCGCCAGTACCGGTAGCCACGGCGATGCCGGCTCAATGAGTGGACCACCACGAGTACATTGGCAACTGCAGCTCGTGATTCATGAAGATGCCGAGCCGCTGTATCTGGGCGACGTTGCCGAGCACACAGAGGCCCTCGTGGTGGCTGAGCGATGGCGGCAACGGTTTCCCAACCTCAAGATAGAAGATGACGGCCAATGAGGCCCGATTCCCCGAACATCTACGGCAGCGAACTATCGGAGACACGGAAGAAACTCTGGCAAGTGGCTCGTCTGCATCGTGATCGTGCGCCGCTGTATCGCTTGCGTGCCACGTCGGGCCAGTTCGTGTGGGGACATCCGGTATGGAAAATTTATGGCCTGGCGGGAATGACCCTGGCTTTGGTTGTTGGCGCTTTGGTGCTATCCGGGGGGCGCTTTGCTGCGTCCTATTGGCCACTGTGGCTGGCAGCCGGAGTATCTGCGCTGATCCTGCTGACTGGCTTTTTGTTTGTCGAACGATTTACGCTCGATACGCTGACGCGTCGTTGGTCGTATCGCCGCGGCTGGCGCTGGCGCATTAAGGAAGAGGGCGGCGGTTTCGACGAACTGGCCGGATTCAAGCTGATCTCGCACCAGCGCAGTGTGCTGCAACCGGAGCTGCTCTACGGTGCGACGCTGGAGTTTGCCGATGGATACCGGTTTTTCCATGCGGTACTGGCCAACCTGTCGCTCGCTGCAGCCCGAGCTGAAGTGCAGGAGCTCGCTCGCGCCTGTGGGCTGCCGCTGACGGAAGCACTTTCGTCGTGACCTCGCCCTGGATTAATCCGCCAATCCCCCTGCGTTCTGCCGTGCCGCGCATGCCCTATGCCGGCGGTAGCGCGTGGGGCATCACCCTGGGTGCTTTGCTGGTTGGCGTTTTCATGACCATGGTTGGAACCGGATGGTTAACCGTTCCACGCTTGGGAAGCGGTCCGCGCTGGGCCCTTGCGGCCTTCGGACTTATTGCCCTTCTTGCAGGGCTGCACCTGCTATCACTGCTGATTGCGACAGCCCGGCGCCGTAAGCAATGCGCCGAGGAAACCCTTACCTGGCGGCGCGATTACCCCTGGCCGACAGACACGACCCTGACCAGCACGCGAGGTCTTTCCTGCCGCTTGTATCTGGCGCATCTGCCGCTTGCTCCAGGGAAGACAGTAGCCGTGACATTGGAAGTCGCCGAGCCATCCGTCAGACTCGCATTATGCGGGGTGTACGAAACGGCGCGCTGGAATCGCGTCGGTACAAATGCGCCAAAAATCAAGACAACCTTGTTCTACCGAGAACAACTCGGTCACTTCCAACTCAATGACGGACGGCTCTGCTTCGATTTGGCGATTCCTGTGGCAGCACCGATAACACGCTTGGCTGAGCCACCTTTGACGTATTGGGAGCTCATCGTCAGTAACCAGGACGGTAAGGAATCAATCATCTTGCTGCCTGTCTATTGAACATCACGATGGCTCTGAAGTTGCCGCCGTACGATTCGCTCTTGCTTTGCCAATTGACTTCTTCAGGTAGGCAATGCAATGGCAGCGTTTTGCTTGGGCCAATTTCCGCGTTGGGTCGAAAGCAATCCTCATCGCCCCCGCTCGATCTGCACACCCACCCGCCGCACGCCTTTGGCAATGCCGATTTTGGCAATGCTGATCTTCACCCAGGGCGCGCCAAATTCATTGAGCATCAGACCAATCACATACTCCCCCAACGTCTCAAGCAGATTGAAATGTCGCTCGGCCAGTTCGCGCCTGACCCGATCGATCACGACGGCGTAGTCGATCGTCTTGGCAATATCATCATCCTGCGCGGCCTCGTCGGGTACACCGAAGGTCAGGCTGATTTCCAGTGCCTGGGGTGCCGCTTTTTCTCGTGCATAAATGCCCACGTGCGCATCAACGCGCATATCCTCGATGAAAATGAAGTCCACGGTATCAACCCGGTAAGTGCAATGGCCGTAATTGTAGCCATCGCCCCTCGCCCTCCGCCCTGACAATCGGCATTTGCCACATGGAATCGATGCTCCCGCTAATCCTTGCTGCCCTCGGTGGCTACCTTCTGGGTTGCGTGCCCTTTGCTGTGATTACTTCAAAACTGTTTGGTCTGGCTGATCCGCGCACAGTGGGTTCTGGTAATCCGGGTGCCACCAACGTGCTGCGCAGCGGCAACAAGCTGGCGGCGATCATTACGCTCGTCGGCGATGCCGCCAAGGGTACCCTGGCCATGCTGATCGCACGGCAAGTCGGCGCTGGCGAGACGGCGATTGCGCTCGCTGGCATCGCCGCGTTCATCGGCCACGTCTTCCCCTTCACGCTCGGCTTCAAGGGCGGCAAGGGCGTGGCCACGGCACTGGGCGTAATGCTGGGGTTTTCGGCCGTCTATGCCGGCGTAATGGCGCTGATCTGGCTGGGGGTAGCGGCAGCGACGCGCTATTCGTCGCTCGCCGCATTGGTTGCGGCGCTGACAGCGCCGGTCGTGGCCTGGCAGATGCTCAATGCGCCTACGATCACGGCCAGCATGCTGGTGATGGCCGTGATTCTGGTGCTGCGTCATCGCAGCAATATCAGCAACCTGCTCGCCGGTACCGAGAGCAGGATAGGCAGCAAGAAGAAGGACTAGTCCTTCAGCCGGGCGAACGCTGCCGCGCCCGCCGCCACGCTGGCGCTAATGTCGGCGTCGCTATGCACAATGGAGACGAAGCCCGCCTCGTACGCGGCCGGTGCGAGATACACACCGCCGTCGAGCATGGCGTGGAAAAAGGTGTTGAATGCCTTGAGATCGCCACGCATCATTTCAGCAAAGTTGCCCGGGCACTGCTCGGCAAAATACAAACCGAACATGCCACCGACCGACTGCGCTGAAAATGGCACGCCCGCTTTTTTCGCTTCGCTCGCCAATCCATCGACAAAGGCTTTGGTCTTCGTGCCAAGTGCGTCGTAAAACCCAGGTGCGGCAATTTTCTTGAGCGTGACCAGACCGGCCGCCACCGAGAGCGGGTTTCCCGAGAGCGTTCCCGCCTGGTACACCGGCCCGAGTGGCGCGATCTGCTCCATGATCTCGCGCCGGCCGCCAAAAGCACCGAGCGGCATGCCGCCACCGACAATCTTGCCGAAGGTCGACAGATCGGGCGTAATGCCGAACAGACTCTGTGCCGAGTTTGGTCCAACGCGAAAGCCGGTCATCACCTCATCAAAAATCAGCACCGCGCCGTGCTGCGTGCACAGCTCGCGCATGGTGTCGAGGAACTCCTGCGTCGGTACGATCAGGTTCATGTTACCGGCCACCGGCTCGACGATCACGGCCGCAATCTTTTCGCCATGCTTGGCGAACGCATCACGCAGTTGCTGCGGGTCGTTGTAGCTGAGCACCATCGTATGCTGTGCCAGATCCGCCGGCACACCGCCCGACGACGGGTTGCCAAATGTCAGCAGGCCCGAGCCGGCCTTGACCAGCAGGCTGTCGCCATGGCCGTGGTAGCAGCCCTCGAACTTGATGAACGCATCGCGACCGGTGAACCCACGTGCCAGACGAATGGCGCTCATGGTCGCCTCGGTGCCCGAGGACACCAGGCGCACCATGTCCATGCTCGGTACGCGCGCTACCAGCAGCTCGGCCAACTCGATCTCACCCTCGGTCGGCGCACCGAACGAGAGCCCATTGGCAGCGGCCTGCTGGACAGCGGCCACGGTATCGGGGTCGGCATGACCGAGAATCAACGGCCCCCAGGAGCCCACGTAGTCGATGTAGCGTTTGCCATCGGCATCCCAAACATAAGCACCTTCACCCCGGGTAAAGAAGCGGGGGGTGCCACCGACCGAGCGAAAGGCCCGGACGGGCGAGTTGACGCCGCCGGGAATGGTCTTTTGTGCGCGGGCAAACAAATCTTCGTTCTTGGTGTTCATGATGTGGTCTGAGTCAATGGAGGAAAAAGTGACTGAAAGCGACGTGCCTCCTCGGCGATGTCCATAACGTCGAACAACGAGGAAATGACGGCGAGCATATCGGCACCGGCATCGATTACCGTAGGTGCATTGGTCAGCGAAATGCCGCCGATGGCGCAAACGGGCACGTCAAAGCGCTGGCGTACGGCCCGCACCAGATCAAGCGAGGCCCGAACCGCCTGCGGCTTGGTGGTGGAGGCAAACATGCTGCCAACGGCCAGATAGTCAGCCTGTGCGACAACAGCCGCCTCGGCACACGCCATATCGTTGTAGCAGGAAACCCCGAGTACGCGGTCCGGCCCCAGCGCTTCCCGCGCCGCCAAGAGCGACCCGCAGGAAAAATCATCACGGCCCAAGTGCGCGCCATCGGCATTGATGGCAACCGCCAAGGATATGTCGTCATTGACAATAAGCTTGGCCCCTGCCACCCGGCAAACCGAAAGGAGTGCGCCCGCCTGCACCCGTCGCAAATCGGCCGAGACGGACTTGTTGCGGTACTGCACCAGCCGCACGCCGCCATCAAGAGCGGCCTTCACCAAGGCAATCAGGCGTGGCAGCATGAAATCATCCGGGGTAATCGCGTAAAGCCCGCGCAGGTTGTGGCGATTCATGTTTCGTGCACAGCCTCTTCGTCAGCGGCCTCAGGGTCATCGCCGCTGCGCACCCAGAACAGACGATCAGGGATGAACTGCCCCATGCCCAGGCGGAATCCTGCGGCCAAACTGCGCCAGGTGTAGTCCTGAGCGGCCACAACTGCCTCCGCCAGCGGCATGCCCAGTGCCAGATAGGCGGCCACGGCCGCCGCCAGCGTGCACCCCGAGCCGTGATAACTGCCCGGCAGACGATCCCATGTGTCAGCGCGCACCTTGCCGTGTTTTCCGTACAGCGAATTGATGACATGCTCGGTACTCTCGTGGGTACCGGTAAGCAAAACATACTCACAACCGGCCTCGACCAGCAAACGCGCCGCTGCACTTAACGACACGGGCCCCTCACCATCCAGCTCTGACAGTTCCTGCGCCAGACGCCGCACCTCCAGCGAATTGGGCGTGAGCAGCGTGGTTTGAGGCAACAGCAGGCCAACCATGGCCTCGAGGATTTCTTCATCGGCAAACTGGTCGCCACGGCCTGAGGCCAATACGGGGTCGAAAACTACAGGGACATCGGGATAGTCGGAAATGATCTCGGCAATGCCGGCAACGGCTTCGACACTGCCCAGCATCCCCAGTTTGAAAACAGCTACCGGCATGTCTTCCAGCAACGCGCGCGCCTGATCGACGATCCAACCGCCATCGATCGGAAGTACCGCCTCGACACCCATCGTATCCTGAACTGTCAGGGCGGTAATCACCGACGTCGGGTGGCAGCCCAGGCTGGCGACGGTGAGCACATCGGCCTGCATGCCTGCGCCGGCGGTCGGATCTGAGGCCGAGAAACAGAGCACCACGGGCGGCGGAGCGGCAAAAGGAGCCTGCGAAATGTCGGCAGATTGTGTGGTCATTGTCGGGTCCGGACGCGGCGACGATACGATCGTTGCTGGAGCGCCATGCAAGCGTGCCCGCAGCCTGCTAAGATACCTCGCGATTCTAACCTACACGTTATCATGAGCGACATTGTTACCGGCGAGGCACTTGTTACCTGGATGTGCCTAACCTGTGGCTGGATTTACGACGAAGCTGCGGGCGATGCAAAGGAAGGCTTGGCACCAGGAACGCGCTGGGCAGATGTTCCGCCAAACTGGACCTGCCCGGAGTGCAATTCGCGCAAGGATGATTTTGAGATGATAAAGATCTGACCCCGAGCAACTGCAACTTAACTAAAGGACAGGCGTGAGCACACCCCCCCGACTTGCCGGCATCAAGGTCATGGTGATCGATGACTCGAACACCATTCGCAAGAGCGCGGAGATCTTTCTCAAGCAGGCCGGCGCAGAAGTCATCCTGGCGGAAGATGGCTTTGATGCGCTCGCCAAGATCAATGATAGCCAGCCGCACATTATCTTTTGTGACATTCTGATGCCTCGCCTCGATGGTTATCAGACCTGCGCCCTCATCAAGAAGAATGCCAAATACAGCAGTACCCCGGTGATCATGCTTTCATCGAAGGACGGTTTGTTTGATCGCGCCCGCGGCCGCATGGTCGGCTCAGACGAATACCTCACCAAGCCCTTTACCAAAGACACCCTGCTCGCAGCGGTAGCAACGCATGCCACTGCCGGTGGCACCACATCCCAATAGCGAACCACAGAGAGGAATATCCCATGCCAGTCAACAAGATTCTCGTCGTCGATGATTCCCCCACCGAGCGCCATGTATTGGCCGAACTACTGCGCGGTGCGGGCTACCAGGTGGTGCTTGCCGAAGATGGCGAAAAGGGTGTTGCCTGCGCCAAAGAAGTGCTGCCCGACCTGATCATCATGGATGTGGTCATGCCCGGTACAAATGGCTTCCAGGCCACTCGCGCGCTCACGCGCGACGATTCGACCAAGCATATTCCTGTGATTTTGTGCACCACCAAGGATCAGGAGACCGACCGGGTGTGGGGAATGCGGCAAGGTGCCCATGACTACGTCACCAAGCCGGTTGACCAGCCGGCTCTGCTGGCAAAAATCGCCGCATTGTCCTGACCCACGCCCAGGCCACCATGAGCAAGCGCATCAGTCTGCGGGAGTTTCAGCAGAACTTAACGGCGCGCCTCGGCGCCATCCGGCACGGCGACGCCGCTCGCACGCTGCTTGGGGTCGAGTCTGGGGATAGTCTGTGGCTGATTGACCTCGCGGACTCCGGGGAGGTGATTCCGCTCACCGAACTGACTCCGGTCCCGCTCACCCGTCACTGGTTCGCGGGGATCACCAATGTTCGCGGACTCCTCTATTCAGTCGTCGACTTTTCGGCGTTTCGGGCAGATCACGCGACGCCCCACAATAGTGAAGCGCGCTTGGTCATGATCGGTGCCCGCCATGGCATCAACAGTGCCCTGCTGGTAGATCGCGCCCTGGGTTTGAGGCCCTTGGCCCAATTGACGCGTTTGCCTGATGATACGACCGCGCCGACCTGGGGCCACCAGATGTACAAAGATGCCGAAAATCGGCAATGGCGACGCTTGCAGGTCCGTGAACTACTCGCTGACCCGGCATTTCTGGACGTTGCCACATGACACTTAAAATAAGTAATTCAAAGGGGGAGATTCACCATGGCACTTGACTTAAAAGCACTCCTGGGCAAAAAAACCGCTGCGGAGCCCAAGGCTAAGAAAGCTCCTCCTGTGGCGAAGCCCGACGAACCCCGCGAAGCCAAGCCCCTGCCGGTAATCGGAAAATTTCCGGTCACCATGCAATACCAGATACTCGGCGCGATGTTCCTTATCGGGCTCATGGTCGCCATGAGTGCGCTGTACCTGCAAAACCGCGAAGCCGCGATCACGACTGCCTACACCATCGCGTCCAGCGAGGTACGTCTGCTCGCCTTTGAAATGCCCGCACGTGCCGTCCGCGCCAATGAAGGCGACGTGGAGTCATTCAAATCCATGCGCAACGGGGTGCGCCGCATGCGTGAGCTGCAAAACATCCTGACTCAGGGTGGAGAAGTCAATGAGACAGACGTACCGGCGACCCGCGGAGTTCCCCGTGAAGCCTTGGACAAATTCCTGGAAAACTGGGAACTCTCCCGTCTAGCCATGGAGCGCATGCTCAAATACGAAGAGCAAATTACCAAGATCGGCTTTCTTGGTGAAGACGTCAAGGCCAGCGCCTGGATGACGCAGGCCGCGCTGGCAATTGGTGAGAAGGCCAAAGATGCTGTTGGTCGGGTGATGCCCCTGCTCAATCAGGTTGCTTTGGGTAAAGGCTATGATGACGCCCTGGTTGCACAACTGGTCATCGAACTAGAGCAGACCTTGCCGGCGCTGTCGGCAGATCAGCGGCTCAAGGCGGCGTTCGAGGATTTCCTTGTCGTGGTTAAAGAGCTGCCCACTGAGGGCAAGGAGTTGAATCTGGCCCGAAACTTCGTGGGTCAAATCGGGCGGTCGCAGAAAGAACTGACCCGGCTTGCGGATGAATTGAGCCTGGCCTACCAGCAGACCGCGCACAGCGATAACGTTACCCCGCTGGTGGTCGCAGTAAGTGGTTCGCTGGCAATGTTGATGCTCACCCTGATCGTCAAGGTGTTCCGCGATGACGCTGCCAATCGCCAGGCCGAGGCGCTCAAGCAACAGCGCGCTGCCGAGGCTGCCAAAGACTCTACCCAGGCCGCCATCTTGCGGCTGATGAACGAGATGGGCGACTTGGCTGATGGCGACCTTACCATTCGCGCCACGGTGTCCGAAGACATTACCGGGGCCATCGCCGACTCGGTGAACTACACCATTGAAGAACTCTCCGTGCTGGTCGGGCGAATCAACAAGGCTGCGGCTCAGGTGACGACGGCGACCACGGAAGCCAAGGCTACCTCGGACGAGTTGCTTTCAGCGACCGAGACCCAGGCGCGCGAAATTGAGCTTGCCGGTAACAAGGTAGAAGAAATGGCTGACGCCATGACGGATGTGTCACACAACGCGCAAGAGTCCGCCAAGGTGGCCCGTGTGTCGCTGGAAGTAGCCAAAAAAGGTTCCTTGGCAGTGAATGAATCTATCACCGGCATGAACGAAATTCGCGGTCAGATTCAGGAAACAGCAAAGCGGATCAAGCGTCTGGGCGAATCGTCCCAGGAGATCGGCGAAATCGTGGAGCTGATTTCCGACATTACCGAACAAACCAACGTGCTCGCCTTGAACGCCGCCATTCAGGCCGCATCCGCCGGTGAAGCCGGTCGCGGCTTCTCAGTGGTTGCGGAAGAAGTGCAGCGCCTCGCAGAACGTTCCGGCGAGGCCACCAAGCAGATCGCTGCGCTGGTCAAAACCATTCAGACCGACACCCACGACGCTGTGGCCGCTATGGAAAGCTCGACGCAAAACGTGGTCGAAGGAACCAAGCGATCCGACGCCGCCGGGCAGGCACTGACCGAAATCTCGGCCGTTACCCAGCGTCTGGCACAGTTGATTGAAAACATCTCGGCATCTACGCAAGAGCAGACGGAGACCGCAAAAGACGTGGCCATGGCCATGAACGAGATTCTCAAAGTCACCAAGCTCACCACCAATGGCACGCAGCAAACGGCGGTATCGGTGGGCGAACTCGCCGCCTTGGCAACGGAATTGAAGGGCTCAGTCTCCGGCTTCAAGGTGTAATCGCGCATGACAAGCGATCTGGACATTGGCCCGCTGTCCTGGGTCAAGAGTGAAATCGACCTCGCGCTGGAACGCGCTGCGGTTGCGCTGGATGAGCACGCGCAAAATCCGGGCGGGCAAGCGCTCTCGGGGGCAGTAAAGCAACTCCATCAGGCCCATGGGGCGCTGACCATCGTCGGACTCGATGGCATCACCGAGTTTTCCGCGGCGCTCGAAAATCTGTTTGCAAAGCTCGGCAATGGCGAAGTTCCGTGGTCTGACAGCGTCGCGGGTATCGCCAAGGCAGGCCTTAAGGCCATGCGCGACTACCTCGACGGGCTGATGGATGGCGACGTCAACCAGCCCTTGCGGCTGATGCCGGCGTATAGCGAGCTACTCGTTGCAGCGGGATCACCCAAGCCGGGCCTCTCGGCATTATTCTTCCCCGACCTGAGCCAGCGGCCGCCCAAACGTGAAACCGACCCGCCCATCCTGACTCAGGAAAAGTTGTCGGCACGTATCAAGATGGCGCGCATGGGCTACGAGCGCGGGCTGCTCAAATGGCTGAAAACCCCCGCGGAAGCAGCACGAGGCCTCGCCGAAATGAAAAATTCGGTGTTCATGATTGAGGCGACGCGAATCCAGCCCGCGGACCGGGCTTTCTGGTGGGCTTCCCTTGGGTTCCTTGAAACGCTCGCCGATGGTGCCCTGCCAGCCCCGGACGAAGCGGCTGCGGCCAGCAGACTGGCGCTGCGCATTGGCGCGCAGATCAAGCACTTGAGCGAAGGCGATGATGACGTGCCTGACCGACTCATGGCCGACGTGCTGTACCTGGTCGCTATCGGCAAGTGCGGTAGCCCTCTTGCCAGCACCGTCCGCGCGGCCTACCGGCTCGATGTGCTGATACCTGAAGCAACTGCAAACACTGATCTTGAGGCCCTGAAGCCACACATCCGAAAATTGCGCGAGCTATTGTCCACAGCCCGTGAGGACTGGACGCGTCTGTGCTCCGGTGTTGCCGCCGCGCTGCCTCCGTTTCACGAGACTGTCACCCAGGCAGGGCAGCAAGCCGGCGTGCTGGGAAATGCGTCTATCCAGTACATCTGCCAGTCACTGGTCACCCTGACAGATGCCTTGCGCCGTGACCCGATGCGCCACAACGACACCATGGCCATTGAAGTTGCCACGGCCTTGATGCTCTGTGACAGCGCGCTGGAGAACTTTCAGTCGCTGGATTCCGATTTCGACAAGCACGCACACATCATGGAGGCACGACTGCTGGCGCTCGCCAATCAGGAAGACCTCGATACCCTGGATTTGCCGCACCTCGACGCCATGGCACGGCGCGCTCAGGAACGCATTCTGCTGGCCACCGTCGCGCGGGAAATTCAGGCTAATTTAGCGACCGTTGAGCAGACCCTTGACGCGTATTTCCGCGACCACGGAAAGCATTCCAGTCTGGCGGAACTGAGCAAGCCACTCAAGCAAATCGAGGGTGCCCTGATGATTCTTGGGCAGGACAAGGCCGTTGCCGTCCTGTCGGAAGCCATGCGCCATGTCGCTGACCTGGCGAAGGGAACGCTGGCCGCAGACACCGCCGTATTCGAAAGCATTGCCGGCAAGCTTTCCGGCATCGGTTTCTTTATTGAGGAACTGGAGCACGGCGGCAACCCGGACATTCAGGCCATTCTCAATCCGCGCAAACCTGGCGTGGCCGTCGCTGCCGAACCAGCCGCTGAGGCTGTCGTAGAAGCCATCGCACCCGTTGTCGCCGATCTTGTAGAGGCCGTTGCCCCAACCGTTGCCGCCCCTCCTGTTGTTCATGTTGCGCCGACTGCTGCACCGGAACCGGCGCCGGCGGTCCCGGAAGCCGCCACTGTAGCGCCAGCCGCTGAACATCTTGGCAGTGATGAAGAGTTTGATGTCGAGTTGCTGGAAATCTTCCTCGAAGAGGCGACCGAGGTGCTCACCACCATCGGAATGCAGTTGCCCGAGGTTCGAGCCAATCCGCAGGATATCGAGGCACTCACAACAATGCGCCGTAGCTTCCATACGCTCAAGGGCAGCGGGCGTATGGTGAATCTGTACGAACTGGGCGAGGTAGCCTGGGGTGCCGAGCAGGTGCTGAATCTTTGGCTGCAGGAAAAGCGTCCAGCCACGCCAGCGCTGCTCGCCATGATCGAACTCGCGCTGAACGTTTTTGGTCCCTGGCTTGCACAGTTGGGTGCCGGCGGGAGTGGTCACTACGACGCCGCGAATCTCGTGGCCAGCACCTCGGCACTGCTTGCCGGTGTCGAGATCGAGGCCCCCGCAGCCGTCGTGACAAGTGACGATTCACCAGACGCCCGCTCAATGAGTGAGTTGCTGGCGGATATGGAATTGCGCGATGCCGCCGCCGAGGCCGAAAAAGTCGAAAGTGCACTGGTCGCAGCCGAGTTGGCAATCGCAGACATCTCGGCCGAGGCCGCGCACAGCAGCCTCGAAGCAGAAAGCGCCGTGTCACCAGCGCCGACTTCCGGAATCGATGCAGAAGCGCGTGATATCGCCACTCAACCCGTGGTCGACCTCACCATTGCGGATCTCAGCACCATCGACGCCGAGGCGCTTCCGCCCCATGCCGCCGTTAGCGACGAGGAACTCCTGGCCGCCGAACTGGCCGCCGCAGAAGTACTTGCCGAGGGCGCTCAAGCGAGCGAAGAGAGCGCGCGGCCAGCAACCGAGCCACAGGCCGAAGCCAAGTCCATCGACGGGGTTGAAACGGCGGAAATTCTCCCGTTCCCGACGCAAGAGCCCGTGTGCATCGGTGATTTGGAGATTTCCCCCACGTTGTTCGCCATCTACACCGAAGAAGCGCAGCAGCATTTATCCACCATACAGAGGGAAATCGGGAGTACCGGAGTCCCCTCGGATAGCCTGATCAGGGCCGCCCACACCTTGGGCAGCACCTCGGGCACTACCGGCGTAACGGCGATTTTCCATCTGGCGAGGGCGTTGGAACTGGCCTTGGGCAGCTTGTCCATTGTCGATCTGCCGCCTACCGAGGCACAGCGACTCTTGCTGGCGCGTTGTGCAGGGGCGCTCGAGGGCATGTTCGGGGCTGTGATGTCGCGACGACTGCCCGGTGAGGAAGCTGAACTCGCCACTGAATTGCGCAATCTCAAACCGGAGTCGGCCCCGGCACCAAGCCCGACACCGGTACAGGCAGAAGTCGCCAGCACTACAGCCACCCCGGTGCCGATTGAAGTGTCAGAGGCCCCCTCGGTGGCTGCAGTTCCCTCGACGTCCACGACCCCGACGCAGCCCGAGTCGCCACTGGAGTTCGCCCTGCCGGATCATCCGTCTGCCGAACAAGCCCCGCCGCCGCCCCTCGAAGAAGAAGAAGACGAAGAGCACCGTCACAGCAATCGCCTGATTGACGAAATCGACGAGCAGTTGCTCCCCATTTTCCTTGAGGAAGCGAGTGACTTGATGGCCTCGCTCGACGCCCAGTTGCGCGGCTGGCGCGGCCAGCCGGAGAACGATGCCTTCTCCAAGCAGATGCAACGCGATCTGCACACAATCAAGGGCAGTGCCCGTATGGCCGGAGCCATGGGCTGCGGCGACCTGTTCCACTCGATGGAATCACGCATCGAGCAGGCGACGGCACTGCGCGCCATCAATAGCGATCTGTTCGACAGCCTTGAGGTTTCCTACGATCGGGGCGCCATGCTGATCGAGCGTCTGCAGCGCGGCGAATTTGGCGTGCCGGAAGCGCCACCACCGGCGGTAGCGGCTGCAGCGGCACCCGCAACTATCGCCAAGAGCACCTCAACACCTGGCATAGCGGCCGGTGCGCCCGCGCCGGTCGCGGCTACCATGACCACCAGCACTGCGGCGGGCGCGGCAACAACCGCCCCAGTTGCCGCGTCGGCGGCGCAAAAAGCGCAGATCCAGTTACGTGTCCGTGCCGACCTCATCGACAGCCTGGTCAACGAAGCCGGTGAAGTCGCTATTGCGCGTGCCCGCATCGAAGGCGAAATGCGCGCCTTGAAGACCTCGCTGCTGGAACTGACCGATAACGTCATTCGCCTGCGCCATCAAGTACGCGAAATCGAGATTCAGGCAGAAACGCAGATGGCCTCCCAAATCACCGAGTTGAAGGCGCAGGCAGAAATCGAAGGCCGCGCCTTTGACCCGCTCGAATTTGATCGCTTTACGCGCTTCCAGGAACTGACGCGGATGATGGCCGAGAGCGTGAACGACGTCTCGACCGTGCAGCACACCTTGCTCAGCAATGTCACCAACGCGGATGCGTCGTTGAGTGCTCAAGCGCGCATCAACCGCGAGCTCTCGCAGCGACTGATGGGCGTGCGCATGATGCCATTCGACAGTCTCGCCGAACGGCTGCACAGGGTCGTGCGGCAAGCGGCGAAAGACGTCGGCAAACGTGCCAACCTTGACATCAAGGGCGGTCAGATGGGTATCGACCGCTCCGTACTGGAGCACATCGGCGGCCCTCTTGAGCACTTGCTGCGAAATTGTCTGGCGCACGGCATTGAAGAGCCAGCCAAGCGCGAAGCCGCCGGCAAGGAGGTCTTCGGTCAGGTCACGCTGTCGCTGGCCCAGGAAGGTAACGACGTGGTGCTCGCGCTGGCCGATGACGGTGCCGGCCTGAACTTGAAAAAGATCCGCGAACGTGCCATCGAGCGCGGGCTGCTGACCGAGAACGATCCGACCGATGATGCGCATCTGATCGGCATGATCTTCCAGTCCGGGTTTTCCACCGCCGATGCCGTCAGCACGATCTCCGGGCGTGGCGTTGGCATGGATGTAGTCAAGACCGAGATCGAAGGACTGGGCGGGCGCATCGAAGTGACCACAACAAGCGGAAAGGGCAGCATTTTCCGTCTCTATCTGCCGCTCACGCTGGCCGTGAGCCAGGCCGTCATCATCTTGGTGGGGAGTCGCCAGTACGCGCTTCCGGCGTCGATGGTTGAGCAGGTCAGTGAGTTGAAGCCTGCTGTGATCGACAAGCTTCGGCGCGAGGGCACCACTGAGTGGTTGGGGCGCAAGTACCCGTACCGATACCTGCCCAATCTGCTGGGCATGCGCGATGCCAAACCCGTTCCCGCTCGTCGCCACTGGCTGCTGCTGGTCAAGGGGGGTGCCGAGCGTCTGGCCATTGAAGTGGACGGCATGATCGGTAATCGCGAAATCGTGATCAAGAACCTGGGCCAGCAGTTGCGCCGTATCTCCGGTCTGGCGGGTGCGACGGTGTTGAGCAATGGTGAAATCGGTCTGATTCTCAACCCCATCGCGCTCTACGCCAAGCAGTTGCTTGTGGAGAGCGCCGAACAGCAGCGTCTGGCTGAAAGCGGCCCCGCCACCGCAAGCGATGGCCTTGCCACCGAGCAAAGTGTTCCAGCGCCGACCGAGAGTCAAATACTTCCCGCACGAAAGCGGCGACGCCAGCCGTCGGATGCCACCGTGATGGTGGTAGACGACTCGCTGACGGTGCGCAAGGTCACTGGTCGCTTGCTTGGCCGGCAGGGCTATCAGGTAGTCACCGCCAAAGACGGCGTCGATGCACTCGAGCAGTTGGGCGACCTGATTCCCGATGTGATGCTGCTCGATATCGAAATGCCGCGCATGGATGGCTTTGAACTGGCCCGCAATATTCGCGCCGACCACAAACTCAAAAACATTCCCATCATCATGATCACATCACGCAGTGCTGACAAACACCGTCAGTACGCCATGGAGATTGGCGTCAATCACTACATCGGCAAACCCTATGATGAGGGCACCCTGCTCGGGCTTATTGATCTGCATGTGAATCCCGAGTTTCAGAAACCTGCGCCATGACCCGGCCGTTCAAAGTGCTGGGCATTCAGCAGATCGCCATTGGCGGGCCTTCAAAAGAAAAACTGCGCTCCCTCTGGGTGGACATGCTCGGCTTGACGATCACCGGCAACTTTGTCTCGGAACGAGAAAACGTCGATGAAGACATCGCGACGCTCGGCACCGGTGCGCACCGCGTCGAGGTGGACCTGATGCAGCCGATTGACCCCGAGAAAAAGCCTGCGGTACACACCACACCGCTGAATCATATCGGGCTTTGGATCGACGATCTGGCTGCCGCTGTCGAATGGCTGACGGGCCAGGGCGTACGCTTTGCCCCCCGGTGGTATCCGCAAGGGTGCGGCCGGCTACGACATCACCTTCCTGCATCCCAAGTCCAATGACGAATTCCCCATTGCTGGCGAGGGTGTATTGATTGAGTTGGTGCAGGCGCCGCCCGAGGTCATTGCTGCGCTTTCCTAAGCGCAAGGTCGTCTTTCTTACCGCATGCTTCCCGACGTACCGCCCCCGGAAGTGCCGCCCTTGCCGGCGCTCGAACTCAAGATGAGTCACGCCTTGCGCCGCTCCAGCATGCTGTCCGGGCCGCACACGCCACCAACGGCCAGTTGCGTGGCCAGCGAAGCCGACCGCCATGCGCTGGACCCGCTGGTGCTTTTAGCCGTGCTCAAGGTGGAAGGCGGCAAACCCGGCGAACTGGCGCTGAACCGCAACGGCACCTTTGATCTGGGGCCGATGAGCATCAACACGGTCTGGTTGCCGCAACTGGCGCGGCGCTACCAGACCTCTGAGTCAGAGATTCACCGCCGCTTGGCCAGCGATGGCTGCACCAATGTCGCCGCCGCCGCCTGGATTCTGCGCGGGAAGATCAACCAGGCCGGGAGTGTTTGGGAAGGCGTGGCAAGCTATCACTCCAACAATCCCGCGCTGCAAGGTCGTTATCTGACGCGAGTCCACACGCAGTTCGAGAAGATCGTTCGGCGATTCGCCAGCGGACTGCGCTGATCAGGTCGTTAATCGCTGCCAATCGCCGTCCCACCAGCGCCGACTTGCGGTCAACGCTGGCTGGTTCGCCTATTTGAACGCCACGATCACCTGATCGACGGCCAGACTTTCTCCCGGCTTGGCGAGGATCTGGTCCACCACGCAGTCGCGCTCGGCCTTGAGCACGTTTTCCATTTTCATGGCCTCGATCTTGGCCACCACTTCGCCGGCCTTGACTTCCTGCCCGACCGTCACCGCGACCTGCGTCAAGAGCCCCGGCATGGGCGAGAGCAGGAACCGTGACATATCCGGCGCCTGCTTCTCGGGCATCAGCTTGAGTAACTCAAAAGCCCGCTCGCTCATCAAGGCGGCATCGATCTGCATACCCCAGTGGAAGATCCGGTACACCAAGCCACGCTGCTCGACCTGCATGCACAGTGGCTCACCGTTGATGGTGCCGCGGTACAGGAACTCACCGAATTGCCAGTCGGTACGAATGGCGAACATCTCGCCTTCGACATCCACATCCCAACCGCCATCCACCGCCTTGGCCTTGGCGCGGTGCGCCTGATCATCATTGATCTTGGCCACCAGCTTGGTCCACGGCTTGTACTCGTGGCCACGCAACTGCCCGCTGATCGTGGTGTTGCGCTTGAGGTGCGCCGACATCAAGGCCGCGCCGACCGCCACCAGCATCTTGGGCGAGTCGTGCGGCACATCAGCGGCATTGAAGCCGTTCGGGTATTCCTCGGCGATCAGGCCAGTATTGAAGTTGCCGCTGACAAAGCGCGGGTGCTGCATCAGGGCAGCCTGGAAGGCCACATTGGAGGCCACACCGCGAATCAGGAACTCGTTGAGCGCCGAGCGCATGCGCAAGATCGCCTGTTGGCGACTGTCGGCATGCACAATCAGCTTGGCGATCATCGAGTCGTAGAACATCGAGATCTCGCCACCTTCGTACACGCCCGTGTCGACGCGCACACCATCCACTTCCGGCGGCGGAATGTACTTCACCAGCCGGCCGGTCGAAGGCAGGAAGCCACGGAAGGGATCTTCGGCATTGATCCGGCATTCCATCGCCCAGCCGTTGATCTTGATGTCTTCCTGCTTGAAGGAAAGCTTCTCGCCCGCCGCAACGCGAATCATCTGCTCCACCAAGTCAAGGCCGGTAATCAGCTCGGTGACCGGGTGCTCAACCTGCAGACGCGTATTCATCTCGAGGAAGTAAAAACTCTTGTCGGCGCCGACGACAAACTCGACGGTGCCGGCTGACTGGTAATTCACTGCCTTGGCCAGCGCCACCGCCTGCACGCCCATGGCCTTGCGCATCGCCGGATCAACAAAGGGCGACGGCGCCTCTTCAATCACCTTTTGATGGCGGCGCTGGATCGAACACTCGCGCTCGTGCAGATACACCGTGTTGCCGTGCGCATCGCCCAACACCTGAATCTCAATGTGGCGGGGTTCGAGAACGTACTTCTCCATGAAGATACGGTCATCACCAAAGGCGTTCTTCGCTTCGTTCTTGCATGAAGCAAACCCTTCGGCGCACTCCTTGTCGTTGAAGGCCACACGCAAGCCCTTGCCACCACCACCGGCCGAGGCCTTGATCATCACCGGGTAACCGATGCCCTTGGCAATCTCGACCGCCTGCTCGGGCGTGCCGATCGCCTCGTTGTAGCCGGGAATGGTGTTCACCTTGGCCTCATTGGCCAGTTTCTTCGAGGCGATCTTGTCGCCCATGGCCGCGACCGAGTAGTGCTTCGGGCCAATGAATATCACGCCGCTTTCTTCGAGCCGACGCGAGAACTCTTCGTTCTCGGACAGGAAGCCATAGCCCGGATGCACCGCTTCGGCACCCGTCTGCTTGCACGCCGCAATAATTTTGTCGATGGAGAGGTACGACTCTTTCGACGCCGCCGGGCCAATGCACACGCCTTCATCAGCGAGTTCCACATGCAGGGCATCCTTGTCGGCCTCGGAGTAAACCGCGACAGTCTTGATACCCATCTTGCGCGCCGTCTTGATCACACGGCAAGCGATTTCGCCCCGATTGGCGATCAGTATTTTCTTGAACATTGTCAGATCCTCACAGCGGAATGTTGCCGTGCTTGCGCCACGGGTTCTCGATCTTCTTGTTGCGCAGCATGGTCAGGCTGCGGCAGATGCGTTTGCGCGTCTCGTGCGGCTGGATCACGTCATCAATGAAGCCACGGGCGCCGGCGACAAAGGGGTTGGCAAACTTCTCCTTGTACTCCGCCTCGCGAGCGGCGAGTTTGACCGGATCGTTCTTGTCGTCGCGGAAAATAATCTCCACGGCCCCCTTGGCGCCCATGACCGCAATCTCGGCGGAGGGCCAGGCGAAGTTGACATCGCCACGCAGGTGCTTGGGCGACATCACGTCATAGGCTCCACCGTAGGCCTTGCGGGTAATCACGGTGACCTTGGGCACGGTGCATTCGGCATACGCGTAGAGCAGTTTGGCGCCGTGCTTGATGATGCCGCCGTACTCCTGCGCCGTGCCGGGCATGAAGCCGGGCACATCGACAAAGGTGATGACGGGAATATTGAACGCATCACAAAAACGCACGAACCGTGCTGCCTTGATGGACGACTTAATGTCGAGACAGCCGGCCAGCACCATGGGCTGATTGGCGACGATGCCCACCGTGTGGCCTTCCATACGGGCAAAACCGATGACCATGTTTTTGGCGTAACTGGGCTGCAGCTCGAAAAACTCGCAGTCATCGACCGTCTTGATAATGAGTTCCTTGATGTCGTAGGGCTTGTTGGCGTTGTCGGGCACCAGGGTATCGAGCGAGTAGTCAAGGCGATCGGGCGCGTCGTTGCTCGGGCGCACCGGCGGCTTCTCGCGATTATTGAGCGGCAGGTAGTTGAAGAAGCGGCGCAGCATGTACAGCGCTTCAACATCATTCTCAAAGGCGAGGTCGGCCACGCCCGATTTGGTGGTGTGCATCACCGCACCACCAAGCTCTTCGGCCGTTACTTCTTCATGCGTGACCGTCTTGACCACTTCCGGGCCGGTCACGAACATGTAGGAACTGTCCTTGACCATGAAAATAAAGTCGGTCATTGACGGCGAATACACCGCGCCGCCCGCCGACGGGCCCATGATCATCGAGATCTGGGGAATAACGCCGCTGGCCATGACATTGCGCTGAAACACTTCGGCGTAACCCCCGAGTGCGGCGACACCTTCCTGAATCCGTGCGCCACCCGAGTCGTTCAAGCCGATCACGGGTGCGCCGACTTTCATCGCATGATCCATGATCTTGCAGATTTTCTCAGCATGGGTTTCGGAGAGCGCCCCGCCAAACACGGTGAAGTCCTGCGCATAGACAAACACCATGCGTCCGTTAATCGTACCGTAGCCCGTCACCACGCCGTCGCCGGGAATTTTTTCGGCGAGTTCCATGCCGAAATCGACACAGCGGTGTTCCTTGAACATGTCCCACTCTTCAAAGCTGCCTGGATCAAGCAGCAACTCAAGGCGCTCGCGGGCGGTCAGCTTACCTTTCTTGTGCTGGGCGTCAATGCGCTTTTGTCCGCCACCCATGGCGGCGCGATGGCGCTTTTCCTCCAGCTGGGTAATGATGTCGTGCATGGTCGCAATCTCCAGAGTTTCAAATCAATTCTGCATAAGGGAAAGAAGCTGTCGTGCCGCCAGTGTGGGAGGCACTTTACCTGCTTCTACGTCGGCCGCAAGCGCAGGCAGGGTTTGGCAAACCGACGGGTTGGTACGAAAGCTTTGGCGCAGTCCGCTGTCGATCTGCGCCCACATCCAGGCCAGTGCCTGATGCTGGCGACGACGGCTCCATTCACCTTGCGCCTGCATCGTTTCGCGGAATTTCCTGACTAGCGTCCAGAACTCCTCGATGCCGCTAGCGCGCAACGCAGAAAGCGTCATCACTGGCGGTTGCCAATGCACGCTGGCAGGGTGCAGCATGCCCAGCGCAGAGCGCATTTGCGCGGCAGCACGCTGCGCGGCGGTGGTATCGATATCGGCCTTGTTGAACACCACCAGATCGGCCAGTTCCATGATGCCCTTTTTGATCGCCTGCAGGTCGTCGCCGGCATTGGGCAGTTGCAGCAGCACAAACATGTCGGTCATACCGGCCACGGCGGTTTCGCTCTGGCCAACGCCTACGGTCTCGACAATGATGATGTCGTAACCGGCGGCCTCGCACAGCAGCAGCGCCTCGCGGGTTTTTTCGGCAACGCCTCCCAGACTGCCGGATGCCGGTGATGGACGAATAAAGGCTTCGGGTCGCATGGATAGCTGCTCCATGCGCGTTTTGTCGCCCAGAATCGAGCCACCGTGGACGCTGGAGGACGGGTCGACGGCCAGCACCGCCACGCGATGGCCGAGGCTGATCAAGTGCATGCCCAGCGCTTCGATGAACGTCGATTTGCCCACCCCCGGCACCCCCGAGATGCCCAAACGCATGCCTTGACCGGTGCGCGGCATGATGCGGGTCAGCAACTGCTGAGCGAGTTGCTGATGGTCGGCACGGGTGGACTCGACGAGCGTGATCGCCTTGGCCAGCGCACGTCGCTGACCATCGATCAGGCCGTCATGCAAATCCTGATTCATGCGATCCAGTCTTGAATGGTCAGCCGGTCAGCCGAACTTAGCCAATGGCGGATTCAATCGACTTGAGCACTTCCAGCGCCGAGACCGGAATCGGTGTGCCCGGTCCGAAGATGCCCTTGGCACCGGCGGCACGCAGTTCGTCGTAGTCCTGCGCTGGAATCACTCCGCCGACGAAAACGATGATGTCATCACCGCCCTGCTCGCGCAGCGCCTTGACCAGTGCAGGCACCAGTGTCTTGTGCCCGGCGGCGAGGGTGGAAACACCGATGGCATGGACATCGTTTTCAATGGCCTGACGTGCGGCTTCATCGGGTGTCTGGAACAAGGGTCCGACATCGACGTCGAAGCCTAAATCAGCAAAGGCGGTAGCCACGACTTTGGCACCGCGATCATGCCCATCCTGCCCCAGCTTGGCCACCATGATGCGCGGGCGGCGGCCTTCTTTGGCGGCAAAGGCTTCGATCTTCTCGCGGATTTCTTTCATGGTCGTATCGTCCTCACCGCTGCCAAAGGCCGAGCTATACACACCGGAAACAGTCTGATTGGTCGCGCGGTGGCGGCCAAAGATTTTCTCCAGCGCATCGGAAACTTCACCGACCGTCGCGCGCAGGCGTATCGCATTTATTGACAGGTCGAGCAGGTTGCCGCTCTTGTCTTTTGCGGCCTCGGTCAATGCGTCAAGCGCCGCCTGAGCCGCCGCGTTGTCGCGCGTGGAGCGTATCTGCTTCAGGCGAGCAATCTGGGATTCACGCACGGCATGGTTATCAACATCCAGAATGTCAATGGCTGCCTCTTCCTTGAGCTTGTATTTATTGACGCCAACGATCACGTCTTTTCCTGAGTCAATGCGCGCCTGCTTTTCAGCCGCACACTTTTCAATCTGCAACTTGGCCCAGCCGCTTTCCACCGCCTGCGTCATGCCGCCCAGCTGATCAACTTCCTCGATAATGGCCCAGGCCTTGTCGGCGATCTCTTGCGTCAGCGATTCCATCATGTAGCTGCCCGCCCAGGGGTCGATCACATTGGTGATGTGGGTCTCTTCCTGAATGATGAGCTGCGTGTTGCGCGCAATGCGCGAGGAAAACTCGGTCGGCAAGGCAATGGCTTCGTCCAGCGAGTTGGTGTGCAGCGACTGCGTGCCGCCGAACACGGCGGCCATGGCCTCGATCGTGGTGCGCACCACATTGTTGTACGGGTCCTGCTCGGTCAGCGACCAACCCGAGGTCTGGCAGTGGGTGCGCAGCATGGATGACTTGGGCGTCTTGGGGTTGAACGCGCTCATGATGCGCCACCAGAGCAGGCGCGCCGCGCGCATCTTGGCCACTTCCAGATAGAAGTTCATGCCAATGGCCCAGAAGAAGCTCAGACGCCCGGCGAATTCATCGACGTCCATACCGGCGGCAATCGCGGTCTTCACATACTCGCGGCCGTCGGCCAAGGTGAAGGCCAGTTCGAGTGCCTGGGTCGCGCCGGCTTCCTGCATGTGGTAACCCGAGATCGAGATCGAGTTGAACTTGGGCATGTGCTTGGCCGTGTAGCCAATGATGTCAGCGACGATGCGCATCGACGGCTCGGGCGGATACACGTAAGTGTTGCGCACCATGAACTCTTTCAGGATGTCGTTCTGAATGGTGCCCGAGAGTTGTTCCTGACCAACGCCCTGCTCTTCCGCCGCCACCACATATCCCGCCAGAATCGGCAGTACCGCACCGTTCATGGTCATCGAGACCGAGACCTTGTCCAGCGGAATGGCGTCAAACAGAATCTTCATGTCCTCGACCGAGTCAATGGCCACACCGGCCTTGCCCACGTCACCGGTTACCCGCGGGTGATCGGAGTCGTAACCGCGATGCGTGGCCAGATCAAAGGCCACCGAAACGCCCTGCGCGCCAGCCGCGAGCGCCTTGCGATAGAAGGCGTTGGACGCTTCAGCGGTGGAAAAGCCAGCGTATTGGCGTATGGTCCACGGGCGCACCGCGTACATCGTCGCCTGCGGCCCGCGCACATAGGGCGCGAAGCCGGGCAGCGTATCGGCATAGGGCAGACCTTTGGTGTCGGCCGCCGTATAGAGTGCCTTAAGCGTCAGGCCTTCCGGGGTTTCCCAATTCAGTAGCGCCGGATTGTTGTTGGGCGCGGATTTGGCGGCCGCCTTGATCCAGGCGTCGAGAGAAACCGGGGGGCTAGCTGGCGATTGGCTCATGGAGAATCCTTGTTCTAGTGGTGCGCTTAGAGACGCGAGACAGGGGCCGAAAATGTACTGCCATGCCCGTGCTCATTATGCCTCGCTTGACTTTCGTCTTCCCTACAATAATACTGTATTCATAATTATGGATACAAACAATTCCTCCGTGAGTGACGGCCTGTCAGCACCAGCGCTCTATGTACAGGTCGCTCAGCGTCTGCGTGCAAGAATCTTTGCCCATGATCTGGCACCGGGCAGTTGGGTGGATGAGCAGGCACTGGCCACCGAGTACGGTATCAGCCGCACACCGATGCGCGAGGCGCTCAAAGTCTTGGCTGCCGAAGGCCTGGTCGACCTCAAGCCTCGGCGCGGTTGCTATGTGGTTGAGCTGTCAGAAAGCGATATCGATCAGGTGTTTCCCGTTCTCGCCCTGCTCGAGGGGCAAGCTGCCGAAGAGGCCACCCGCCGTCTCACCAGCGCCGACTTGGCGAATCTGCATGCGATTCATGGGGAACTTGAAGCCGCAGCGACAGCCGGTGACACTGATCGTTTTTTCGACGCCAATCAGCGCTTTCACACCAGTCTGCAAGCCATTGCCGGCAATCGCTACCTGGCCCAGCTTATTGATGAAACGCGCAAGGTGATCAAACTGACGCGTCGCGACTCACTGCGTCTTTCCGGGCGCATAAGCCAATCACTGGCCGAACATCGGTCGCTCATGGCTGCCTTGGAAAGGCGAGATGCGGTCGTGGCCAATCAGTGCATGTATGCACATATTTTTTCGGGTCGCGCGGCGGTTGCTCGCCGGGCGCACCAGGGCTGAACCGCTGTTGCGTCTTGAAATAGGTCGAGCAGGCAACGCCTGCGCTGCAACTCACAAGCTCTCCTGCATCAGATTTCAGAGAGCGATAAGCAGGCGCTCTGCCATCAGCAACACAACGATAAGCAGGAGCGCAAGCAGAGAAAACTTGCCTAGCCGCTTCGCCCACTGAAGATACTTCTCATTGCCGGTGAACGCCCAGAAAAGAAGATTCGCCGCAATCGTCACTGCAAGCAAAATCGCCAGAAAGCGGACGATCAGCACGCTCACACAACCTGCGGGTACAAACTACGCAGGCTTGCCGGGGCTAGCGCCTCGTCTTCAAACGTCACCATCTCCCAGGCGGTCGCATCGGCAAGCAGTGCGCGCAGCAGTTGATTATTCAGTGCATGGCCGGATTTATAGGCAGAAAAAGCGCCAAGAATCGGATGTCCAACCAGGTACAGGTCGCCCACGGCGTCAAGTATCTTGTGCCGAACAAACTCGTCGGCATAGCGCAAGCCATCGCTGTTGAGCACGCGGTATTCGTCCATGACGATGGCGTTCCCCAGGCTGCCGCCCAGCGCCAAGCCCTGCTCCCGCATGTATTCCACTTCGTGCATGAAACCGAAGGTACGGGCGCGGGCAATTTCCCGCAGATAGGATTTGTCGGCGAAGTCAACGCGGGCTCGCGCCGCCGTGTTGCTCACCGCCGGATGGTTGAACTGGATGGAGAATTCGAGCGAAAAACCATCATACGGGGCCAACGACGCCCACTTGTCGCCGTCACGCACCTCAACCGTCTTTTTAATGCGCAGAAACTTTTTGGCAGCACGCTGCTCTTCGATCCCGGCCGATTGCAGCAGAAACACAAACGGGGCGGCTGAGCCGTCAAGAATCGGCAACTCGGACGCATCGACATCGACATAGATATTGTCGATACCCAGTCCCGAAAGCGCGGACATAAGGTGTTCGACGGTGGCGACTTTGGCACCACCCTGCTCCAGGCAGGATGCCAAACGGGTATCGCCAACGCCAAACGGGTCGGCACGCAAATCAACCGGCGGATCGAGATCTACCCGGCGAAATACCACCCCGGTGTCGGGCTGCGCCGGGCGCAGCGTGAGTTGAACCTTCTGGCCGGAATGAAGCCCGACGCCAGTGGTAGTCACCAAACTCTTGAGCGTTCGTTGTCGTAGCATGGGGCGAAGTGTAACCAAAGGCAGCGCCGCTGTTTAGAGAACAACCCCGAAGGCTGGGCGGAGGCGCGCCAGGATTCGGGGTTGCGGTGCGACAAGCCTCCGCCCCGGGCCAGGGCGGAGGGTCATGCGGATGCCGAAGGCTGCGCTCGCTACTAGTCCGACTGCCGCTTGAGGAACGCGGGAATGTCGTAGTCGCGATTGCGCAATACGGCGGGGATGTCGCTCTTCTCTATGCCAGCCCCTGCCATCGCATCGATTTGCGGGTTCGTGCGCCGGGTGCCCATCACGCTGTCCAGGTTTGACGGCTCATAAACCGGCATGGACCGGCCATCGGTGCCGTTACGCAACCCCTGAATCACTGCCATTTCAGGCTTGCGGGCCGAGGCGGCCATGCCACCCAGACCGGTGGCGACCACCGTCACACGCAAGGCATCTTCCATCGACTCATCGAACACCGCACCGCAAATCACCGTAGCCTCGGCGGCCGTGTATTGGCGGATGGTGGCCATGACTTCGCGATACTCATTGAGCGCCATCGAGCCGCTCGCAGTGATATTGACCAGCACGCCGCGCGCGCCCGAGAGCTCAATTCCTTCAAGAAGCGGGCTCGCGACCGCCTTCTCTGCCGCAATACGCGCACGATCAACGCCACTGGCCACGGCCGAACCCATCATGGCCTTGCCCATCTCGCCCATCACCGTACGCACATCTTCGAAGTCAACGTTTACCAGTCCGGGGATGTTGATGATCTCGGCAATTCCACCCACCGCATTGCGCAACACATTGTCGGCCGCCTTGAACGCGTCGAGCATGCTGACTTCGCCGCCCAACACTTCCTCAAGCTTTTCATTGAGGATGACAATCAGCGAATCGACCTGCTGCTGCAACTGAGCGACACCTTCTTCGGCCAGACGTTTGCGTCGGCCTTCGAACTCGAAGGGCTTGGTCACCACGGCTACGGTCAAAATGCCGAGCTCGCGTGCAACCTCCGCCACCACCGGGCCGGCACCCGTACCGGTACCACCGCCCATGCCGGCAGTGATAAACACCATGTGAGCGCCGCGCAGCACGTCGGCAATACGCTCCTTGTCCGCTTGCGCGAGGTCGCGGGCCTTTTCAGGCTTGCCACCGGCACCAAGCCCTGGTCCGAGTTGCAGCTTGACCTGAGCGCTGCTCTTTTTCAGCGCCTGCGCGTCCGTGTTGCAGCAAATAAACTCGACACCGCCCACGCCCTCGCGGATCATGTGTTCGACCGCATTGCCACCTGCACCACCCACCCCGACCACCTTGATGATGGTGCCACACTCCGAACTGTCGTCGGTATCCAGAAACTCGATTGCCATGATTGCCTCCTGAAATGAAACTGCTTGAACTACTTATACTGCGCCCATAAACCTAAAAATTTCTACCAAACCAGGCGCGCATCCTGGCCAGAATCTGGCGCAGGGTATGCGTTCCTTGCTTTTGCCCGCGGCGCTTTTGTGCGGCGCCCTCGATCAACAGTCCCATCGCGGTCGAGTAGCGCGGATTGCGGACGAAATCACGCAAGTTGCCGTCGTACTGCGGCACGCCCAGCTTGACGGTGTTGTGGAAGATCTCCTCACCCAACGCCACCATGCCCGGCATTTGCGCCGAGCCGCCGGTCAGGACTATTCCGGCACGTATCAAACGTGAAAAGCCGCTGCGGTCCAGTTCATCCTGAACCTTCTGCAAGATTTCTTCGGCGCGCGGCTGGATGAAACCCGCCAAGGTTTGGCGCGACAAATGTCCACCGGGTCGATCGCCCACACCGGGCACTTCGATCATCTCATCGGCATCCGCCAGTTGCTGCAAGGCCACACCGTAACGAAGCTTGATTTCCTCGGCATCCTGTGTCGAAGTGCGCAGCATGATGGCGATATCGTTGGTGAGCTGGTCGCCGGCAATCGGTATCACCGCGGTGTGGCGGATCGCACCCTGCACGAAAATCGCGACGTCAGTCGTACCACCGCCGATATCGACGAGACACACCCCGACATCCTTTTCATCTTCGGTCAGTACCGCATAGCCAGAGGCCAGCGGCTGCAAAACCAGATCGACCACCTCCAGCCCGCAGCGATGGACACACTTGACGATGTTTTGTACCGCCGTGACCGCGCCGGTCACCAGATGCACGCGCACATCCAGCCGCTTGGCATCCATGCCGATCGGTTCTTTAACTCCGTCTTGCCCATCGACAATGAACTCCTGCACCAGCGAGTGCAGAATCTGGTCATCGGCCGAGATCGGTGTGGCACGCGCCGCTTCAATAGCCCGCTCAACGTCGTACGGCGTCACCTCCTTGTCGCGTACGACCGCCATGCCGGATGAGTCTTTACTTTTGATGTGGCTGCCGGCAATACCGGTATACACCTCGCCGACTTTGCAGCCCGCCATCATCTCGACTTCGGCGATGGCCTTAGAGATTGAATTCACTGTCGCTTCAATATTCACCACCATACCGCGCTTGAGTCCGGTGGATTCCTGAGTGCCCAGACCGAGAATGGCCAACTGCCCGTCGGCATCCAGCTCGCCGACGATAGCAACGATTTTCGAGGTACCGATATCAAGACCCACGATGAGATCGCGTTTTGCTTCTTTGCTCATCGTCCCTGATCCACGGCTAGTTTCTTTCTATCTATCACGATGCGGCCCGAGGTGCTCTATTTGTCGGTGTCTCGGTACGAACGGCAAAGCCATTGGGATAGCGCATATCGATGGTGTCGAATGCGCCAGACAATTGCTCATGAAGCTGCACGTAGGTGCGGGAGAGACGATTGATCCGGGTAGCGAGTGCCTGCTTGTCCTGGTCACGCCCCAGATCAATGCTGACACCATCATCGAGACGCAGGCGCCAGGCCTCCCGCGGCGAAAGCTGAATCGCCACTACATGTCGCCCAATTCCGTGCACACCCGCGTTGAATTCCGCGAACCGCGCAAGGACACGAGTGGATGAATCCTCCGGGCCGGAAAAATAGGGCAACGACATTGAAGTCTCGGCAACAAAAATCTCTCCGCGATCATTGACCAGCCGCGCGGAACCATTCTTGGGCGTCCAGTGCGCGACGGCGCGGTGCTCGTCGATGGTCAACTCAATGGTGTCTGGCCAGCGCTTGCGTACTTCGGCCCGACGAACCCAAGGGATGCCCTCAAAGGCCACGCGCGCGGCATCGAGATTCACAGTGAGAAAATTGCCCGCCAGCGCAGTACGCACCGCCTGCTCAATCTGCGCGGGCGCCACATGCTGCAACGGCGTCGTTACGACAAGTTGCCGCAGGGGCAGGACCGCCATGCGCTGCACCGCAGCCCATGCTGCGCCCAGCAACATGAAAGCCGCCACCAGATACAGAACATCAGCACACAAATTCATGAGGGCGGGGCGATGCCAAAAGCCCAGGTCGGCGTCCGATGCAACACGGCGCACATTGGCCCCCTTACGGGTTGGCGTGGCGGGCCGGGTGGGCTTAGCCATGCGCCGATGCCTCAAGAATGGCCAACACCAACTCCTCGAACCCGATGCCCACCGCCCGCGCCGCCATTGGCACCAGCGAGTGCCCTGTCATGCCCGGTGCGGTGTTCATTTCAAGAAAGGCAAAGCGGCCATCGGCGCGCAAAATCAGGTCCGAGCGGCCCCAGGCAGTACAGCCAAGCACCTCGAAGGCGCGCTGGGCCATCTGCAGGATTTCCGCTTCTTTCGCTGACTCGATGCCGGCAGGGCAATGGTATTTCACGTCGTCGGTGAAGTACTTGTTGGCATAGTCGTAGCGCCCCTGCGGCGCCTCAATGCGTACCAGCGGCAAGGCGCGATCATCGAGGATCGCAGCGGTGAGCTCTTGCCCTTCGACAAATTCTTCGGCCAGCACGACACCATCGCGGCGATACGCCTCCTCAAAGGCGGCATCAAGCTCACTGGCACGGCGAACTACTGTGACGCCGATCGACGAGCCCTCGTGCGCCGGCTTCACGACCAGCGGAAAACCGAGTACATCGGCCGCCTCAGACAACTCGGCTGCGGAACTCACCACACGCCAGTGCGGCGTCGGCACGCCAGCGGCGGACCAGAGCATTTTGGTGCGCACCTTGTCCATGGACAGCGCCGAGGCCATGACGCCGCTGCCGGTGTAAGGGATGCCGAGCATCTCCAGCGCACCTTGCACCACGCCATCTTCACCTTGCCGCCCGTGCAGAATCAGGAACGCGCGACCGACCCGATGCGCAGGCAATTCCCATAGGGGAGTTTCCGCCGGATCAAACGCAAACGCGTCAACCCCTTTGCTGAGCAATGCGGCAAGCACGGCGCGCCCGGAAATCAGCGATATCTCTCGCTCGGCGGACGAACCGCCCATCAAGACCGCTACCTTGCCGAAATCCCTCGCGCTCTGCGCCACTACCGCTCCACTCTCATAAGTCACTGAACTAATGAACAAAATCGCCAACAATCCGCACTTCGCGGATCAATTCGACGCCAAACTTTTCGGCCACTACTGCCTGAACTTGGCCGATTAGCATTTCTATCGCAGTCGAGCTCGCTGCACCCCCGATTAACGATGAAATTCGCATGCTTTTCAGATACCTGCGCACCCCCTTCGGTGCGGCCTTTGAGTCCCGCAGCCTCAATCAGACGCGCCGCATGGTCACCCGGCGGGTTGCGAAACACCGATCCGGCGTTCGGCAGGTTGAGCGGCTGGGTGGCAATTCGCTTTTCCAGAAGTTCGCGAATGCGCTCGCGCGCCGCCACGCCATCGCCGCGCGGAAAGCGAAACCATGCCCCGACAAAGAGCTCATCGGTGGCCGCTTTCAAGCCCACATGGCGGTAGGCGGTGGCGAAATCTTCGGGGCCGCGCTCGATCAATTCACCGTTGCGCTTCATCATCAGCGCGCGTTCCACGTAGCGCCACGTTTCGCCGCCATAGCAGCCGGCGTTCATCGCCAGCGCACCGCCGACGGTACCGGGAATGCCGGCCAGAAACTCGGCTTCGACAAAGCCGTTGTTGGCCGCAAAGCGCGCAAGCTTTGGCGAGGCCACGCCGGCTTCGGCAAAGCAGCAATCGCCCTCGACGCGCAACTCACGCAAAACACCGTGCAGAAAAATGACGGTGCCGCTGTAGCCGCCGTCGCGTATCAGCAGGTTGCTGCCCAGCCCCACCACCAGCAGGGGCTCGTCCGCGCGCAGGCACGACAAAAACGCGGCCAGATCGGCGCGGTCGCAAGGCGTGTAGGCGCGGGCAGCGGCGCCACTGGCGCGCCATGAGACATGGGAACGCATGGACAGCTCCGCCTGAAAAACGCCGCGCCACAGCGGCCCGCCCGAGGCGCTCATCCGCTGCCTTCCGTGCGCGTTTCAATTCGCGCTTCCAGTCGTCTTGCCGCCAGCTTGGCCGGCACGCCGCCAATGGAACCCGCGCCCATCACGATCACAACATCGCCATCATGGGCAACATTGATGATGGCGTCCGGCATGGTAGCAATGTCTTCGACGAATACCGGCTCGACGCGGCCGGCGACGCGCACCGCCCGGGCGAGCGTACGCCCGTCAGCGGCAACAATCGGGGCCTCGCCCGCCGCGTAGACATCGCCCAGCACCACGGCGTCAGCGCTGGACAAAACACGCACAAAGTCTTCGAAACAGTCACGCGTTCGGGAGTAGCGATGCGGCTGAAAGGCGAGCACGAGGCGCTTGCCCGGGAACGCACCACGCGCCGCCGCGAGGGTCGCGGCCATCTCGACCGGGTGATGGCCGTAGTCGTCAATGACACGGAAGCTGCCGCCGTCTTTCGCCGGCACATCCCCGTAGGATTGAAAGCGGCGGCCCACGCCCTTGAACTCGGCCAGCGCCTTGATAATCGCCGTGTCACCAACGCCGACTTCCGTAGCGACCGCAATCGCCGCCAGCGCATTGAGCACATTGTGTTTGCCGGGCAGATTGAGCACGATGGACAGGCGGCTCACGCTGCCGTTGGTGCGTACGCAGTCAAAGCGCATGGTGTTACCATCGGCGACGATGTTTTCGGCGCGAAAATTTGCCGGCTGTTCTATTCCATAGGTAATGACCTGCTTGGCCACGCGCGGAATGATCTCGCGCACGTTCGGGTCGTCATTGCACACCACCGCCACACCATAAAACGGCAGCCGCTGAAGGAACTCGACAAAGGCCGACTTGAGGCGGCCAAAATCATGTTCGTAGGTGTCGAGGTGATCCGCATCGATATTGGTGACCACGGAGAGCACGGGCGAAAGAAACAGGAAAGACGCATCCGACTCATCGGCCTCGGCGACCAGAAACTCGCCGCTACCCAGACGCGCATTGGCACCGGCAGAGTTGAGTCGGCCTCCGATAACGAAGGTCGGGTCCAGTTCGCCTTCAGCCAGACAACTGGCGACCAGGCTGGTGGTGGTGGTTTTTCCATGCGTTCCGGCAATGGCAATGCCCTGCTTCAGGCGCATCAACTCAGCCAGCATCTGCGCGCGCGGCACCACGGGCACGCGGCGCTGGCGCGCCATGACCACCTCGGGGTTGTCTTCGCGCACTGCGGTCGATACGACGACCGCATCCGCGTCCGCCGCGTTTTCGGCGGCGTGGCCAATGCTGACCAGAATGCCGCGCTCGCGCAGGCGTTGCGTGACTGCCCCGTCGGCGAGGTCGGAGCCGCTGACTTCGAATCCTTGGTTGGCCAGTACTTCGGCAATGCCGGACATTCCCGCCCCGCCG
This sequence comes from Rhodocyclaceae bacterium, assembly GCA_016702335.1. GTDB lineage: Bacteria > Pseudomonadota > Gammaproteobacteria > Burkholderiales > Rhodocyclaceae > JADJEF01. The sequence continues at coordinate 61,888 of JADJEF010000002.1, read as the reverse complement.
ACACCGACAAAGTGAATACGTTTGACTTTATGTTTCATTTGACCAGTTCCTCACAGACGTTCGCTACATCACGGGCGGCATCAGGGCGTGCCAGAGCGCGCGCCTTTTCGGCCATTTCGCGAAGTTGATCACGCCCGAGCGAGGGCAGTTTGGCCAGTGCCTCTACACTCAATTCCTCCTGTGGCATCAGGATGGCGGCACCGGCTTCGGAAAGAAAGCGGGCATTGGCGGTTTGATGATCATCGACCGCATGGGGGAAGGGCACCAGAATGCTGGGTACCCCGGCCGCCGCCAGTTCGGCAACCGTCAGCGCCCCGGCCCGGCAGATGACCAGATCGGCATCGGCATAGGCCGCCGGCATGTCCGCAATGAAGGCCATGCATTGGGCATGCACGTTCAGGTCTGAGTAACACTGTTGCAAGCTGGAAAGATGATGCTTGCCCGACTGATGCAGCAGTTGCGGGCGCTCAGCCACCGGCAGTGCCGCCAAGGCCTCGGGCAGCACATCGTTGAGCGCTTTGGCACCCAGACTGCCGCCCACCACCAGGATTTTCAGCGGCCCGCTGCGGCCGGCATAACGCTGCGCGGGCACCGGCAACGCAGCAATTGCGGGCCGAACCGGATTGCCTACCCAGCGGGCGCTTTTCAAGACAGCGGGGAAGCCGCTGAGAATGCGGTCCGCGACCAGAGCAAGTACGCGATTGGCCAGCCCGGCCACAGAGTTCTGCTCATGCAGCACCAGCGGTATGCCGCGCAGCACCGCCATCATGCCGCCGGGGAAAGTGACGTAGCCGCCAAAGCCCACGACGACATCGGGCCTGACCCGGCCGAGCGCCTGCCAGGCCTGGGCAAAGCCGCGTAGCAGGTTAAAAGGCAACAGCAGCTTGCGCAGCAGACCTTTGCCGCGCAGGGCGGTGAACTTGATCCAGGCGTGCTCGTAACCGCGCCCGGCCGTGAGCTGTGCTTCCATGCCATCGGCATTGCCCATCCAGGCAATCTTCCAGCCGCGCGCCTCGAGCTCATCGGCGACGGCAATTCCGGGCATGATGTGGCCGCCCGTACCCCCTGCCATGATCAGGACGGTTTTTTTGCCGGCGCTCATACGGGTTTCATAGCGGACTCACACCTTCTGCCCGCGCATCAATTGCCGGCACTCCCAGTCGATGCGCAGCAGCACGCCCAGTGCCAGACAGTTGGCCACGATGCCGGAGCCGCCATAGCTCATCAGGGGCAGGGTCAGGCCTTTGGTCGGCAGCAGCCCCATATTCACGCCCATATTGATCGTCGCCTGCACGCCCAGCCAGATGCCAATACCCTGAGCCGCCAGACCGGGGAAGATGCGCCCGAGTTGCAGCGCCTGTCGTCCAATCGCAATACAGCGCTGCACCACCACGGCAAACAGCGCGACCACCACGACCACACCCACCAACCCCAGCTCCTCCGCGATCACTGCGAGCAGAAAATCGGTATGCGCTTCGGGCAGGTAGAACAGTTTTTCCACACTCGCGCCCAGCCCGACACCGAACCATTCACCCCGGCCAAAGGCAATCAAGGCGTGCGACAGCTGATAGCCCTTGCCATACGCATCCTGCCACGGGTCCATGAAACCGAATATCCGGTCGCGCCGGTAAGGCGAGATCATGATCAGGACGACGAAGGCCAGGCCCATCAGTACGGTCAGGGCGGCAAACAGGCGTACGTTGATGCCGCCTAAAAACAGGATGCCCATGGCAATCGCCACGACGACGACAAAGGCACCGAAATCTGGCTCACGTAACAACAGGGCACCTACCAGTACCATGACAATGAACATGGGCACGAAGCCGCGCTTGAAGCTGGCCATGTCATTGAGCTTGCGCGCCGTGTAGTCGGCGGCGTACAACACCGCGAACAGCTTCATCAATTCTGAGGGCTGCAGGTTGATCGGGCCGAGCATGATCCAGCGCTGGGCACCGTTAACCGACTTACCGATATGCGGCACCAGCACGGCAATCAACAGCACTACGCCGAGGAGGAACAGCCAGGGTGCACCTTCCTGCCACAGTCGTGTGGGAATCTGAAATGCCATCACCGAGGCCACGCCGCCAATGACCAGAAAGATGCTGTGCCGGATCAGGAAATAGTGCGGCTGATTCCCGAACATGCGGCTGCCCTCGGCAATCGCGATCGACGAGGAATAGACCATGACCAGACCGGTCATGAGCAGCCCGACCGCCGCCCAGAGCAATAGCGGATCGACCTCGGCACGCACGTCGGCACGCGCCGACGAATTCAGCAGGTTGTCGTAGCCGAAGTGGATTCTGGCCAGGTTCATTGCGCCGCCTCAGGCAAACCGCGCACGGCCTCGACAAACACCTGCGCGCGATGCTCGTAATTGCGGAACATATCGAAGCTGGCGCAGGCCGGCGAGAGCAGCACTGCATCGCCGGTCTGCGCCAGTTGGCGCGCTCGCGTAACGGCTTCTTCCAGGCTGTCGGCGGAATACGCCGGCACCTCGCTGCGTTGAATTTCCTTCTCGATCAGCGGACCATCACGACCGATGAGCACCACCGCACGGGCGTGCGCCTTGACCGCATTGGCCAGTGGCGAAAAGTCCTGGCCTTTGCCGTCGCCCCCGAGAATCACTACGACCTTGCGCCCCAGCCCTTGCAAGGCGGCCACGGTGGCACCCACATTGGTGCCTTTGGAATCGTCGTACCAGTCGACCCCCTCCAGCGCACGCACATGCTCAACCCGGTGCGGCAAGCCCCGGAAGGTGCGCAAGGCCGGCAGCAGGGCATTGGCGTCAAACCCCAGCGCGTGACACAGGGCCAGCGCCGCCATGGCGTTCGCGGCATTGTGCAAGCCGGCGACGGGAAGCTGCGCTACAGGCAGCAAGAAGCGCTCGCCCTGTACTACCCACGGCTCGCCGCGATTGTCGCGCAGACCGAAGTCGTCGCGGGTAGTCGGTGCGTCGAGCCCGAAGGTGATCACCGCACGCCCCGCCCGGGCCATACGACGAACACGCCGATCATTGCGATTGAGCACCTGCACGCCGCCCTCAGCCACATTGGGCGCATCAAAGATGCGGGCCTTGACCGAGGTGTATTCGGCGACATCAATGTAACGATCCAGATGATCGTCCGACACATTGAGCACGGTGGCGGCCTGTGGGTTCAGGCTTTCGGTCGTCTCCAGTTGGAAGCTCGACAGTTCCAGCACCCAAACGTCCGGCAGTTGGCCGCTGTTCTGAAAGTCCATTAACGCGGCCAACGCGGCCGGCGAGATATTGCCCGCCACACCGACCGTCTTGCCGGTGCTCTGGAGCAAATGACCGGTCAGCGCCGTCGTCGTGGTTTTGCCGTTGGTGCCGGTAATGGCAAGCACCGGCGGCTGGGTGGCATACAGGGTGCGATCACGCAGCGCGGCGGCAAAGAGTTCAATCTCGCCAATCACCGGTATGCCCGCTGCACGCGCATGAATCACCGCCATCAGCCCGCCCGACAGGCCGGGGGACAACACCAGCGCATCGACGCCGATCAGCAACTTCTTGTCAAAACTCTCGTCCATCGGCCCGTTCGTGAAGTCGGCGCTGGCAGTACGGCGATTGAGTTCGTCAAGATAGGGCGGTGCCTTGCGGGTATCGAGCACCCGCACCTTCGCCCCCTGCTGGTCACACCAGCAGGCGCAGGCCAGGCCCGATTCGCCCAGCCCCAGAATGAGAACGTGTTTGCCGCCTAGTTCCATGGTGCGCCCATGCTCAGCGGATCTTCAAGGTCGCGAGGCCGATCAGCACCAGAAGAATGGTGATGATCCAGAAGCGCACCACCACTTGCGTTTCCTTCCAGCCGGTCTGCTCGAAGTGGTGGTGCAGCGGCGCCATGCGTAAGATGCGTCGTCCCTCGCCAAAGCGCTTTTTGGTGTACTTGAACCAGCCCACCTGCAACATCACCGACAAGGTCTCGACCACAAACACGCCGCCCATGATGAAGAGCACGATTTCCTGGCGCGCGATGATGGCCACGGTGCCGAGCGCAGCGCCCAAGGCCAGCGCGCCAACATCACCCATGAACACTTCGGCCGGGTAGGCGTTGAACCACAAAAATCCCAGGCCCGCTCCCGCCAGCGCCGCGCAAAACACCGTGAGTTCACCGGCACCCGGAATGTAGGGCAGCAGCAGGTATTTGGAGAACACGGAATTCCCGGCGACGTAGGCGAAGATGCCCAGTGCCGCGCCCACCAGCACCGTGGGCATGATGGCCAGACCGTCCAGACCATCGGTCAGATTCACCGCATTGCTGGTGCCAACGATGACCAGGTAAGAAAGAATGATGAAGCCGAGCATGCCCAGCGGGTAGGAGACAGTTTTGAAGAAGGGCACGATGAGATCGGTCTTGTTCGGCAGTTCCAGCGTGCCGCCGCTCGCCGCCCAGTCGAAGAACAACTTGACCACGCGCTCGTTGTCCGGTGCCGAAATCGAGAAGGCGATATAGATCGCCGCCACCAGGCCCACCACCGACTGCCAGAAGAATTTTTCCCGGGCCGACAAGCCATCCGGATTCTTGTAAACGACCTTGCGCCAGTCATCTACCCAACCGACGGCACCGTAGCCAAAGGTGACGATCAGTACGATCCAGACAAAGCGGTTCGAGAGGTCTGCCCAGAGCAGCGTCGATACGCCCAAGGAAATTAATATCAACGCGCCGCCCATGGTCGGGGTACCCGATTTGATCAGGTGCGTCTGCGGGCCATCGGTGCGTACTGACTGGCCGATCTTCTTGGCGGTAAGCCAGCGAATGACGGCCGGCCCGAAGATGAACGAAATGGACAACGCCGTCATCGTCGCGAGCACCGCACGCAAGGTGATGTAATTGAAGACGTTGAACGCCCGGTAGTCGGTCGAAAGCCATTGCGCCAGATCAAGCAGCATGGTCGTTTCCTTTGGTTGTCTGTTCGATGGCCAATGCGTTTGCCACGCGCTCCATTTTCATAAAGCGCGAGCCCTTCACCAGCACGCTGGTTTGTTGGTGCCCCCGTTCGTTGATCAGGGTACGCAGGCTTTTGATCAGGTGATCGACCTGCTTGAAGTGCTCGCCACCCTCACCGAAGTTGTGTGCCGCCGCCAGCGAATGTTCGCCCAGGCACAACAGGCAGTCGATGCCGTGACTCTTGGCATAACCACCAATTTCGTCGTGCATTTGCCCGGCCGCATCACCAACCTCGCCCATGTCACCCATGACAAATATGCGCCGACCGGGGATTGCCGCCAGCACGTCCACCGCAGCACGCATGGAATCGGGATTGGCGTTGTAGGTATCGTCGATCAGGAGCGTGCCATCTGGGCCGGTGCGCCGCTGCAAGCGCCCCTTGACGCCAACAAAGGCGCTCAGGCCGCGCTGAACCGATGCGAGCGTAACGCCCCCCGCCAGGCAGGCCGCCGCCGCACCGCAGGCGTTGCGGGCATTGTGCTGACCGGGCACACCGAGCAGGATTTCTGTGCCCCCCCAAGGGGTTTCGAGATGCAGCACGCCGCCAAACCCGGCCGGCTCGAACAGCCCGCGCACCTCGCCGCTGCGCAGGCCAAAGTCGAGAATCTGACGTGCCCCGCGCGCGAACGCCACAGGGGCGCATAGGCTTCGTCGGCACCGAACACTGCGATGCCCTCAGGTCCCAGCGCATCGATCAACAAAGCATGCTCTTCGGCCACAGCCTCGACGGATTTCATGAATTCCTGATGCTCACGCTGGGCGTTATTGATCAGCCCGACATTGGCCTGAGCGATGGGTGCCAGTTGCGCCGTCTCGCCAGGATGATTCATACCCAATTCAAAGACAGCCGCCTGATGCTGTGCCGCCAGACGCAGCACCATGGTCGGTACGCCGATATCGTTGTTCAGGTTGCCGGCGGTGGCAAGCACCGCGTCAGCCCCCAGGTGCGCACGCAAAATCGCCGCACACATTTCCTTGGCCGTAGTCTTGCCATTGCTGCCCACCACACCGATGACCGGCAACGAGAAGCGTCGGCGCCAGGCGCTGGCCAATGCCGCAAAGCCCAGCCGGGGTTCTGCAACGGCAATCAGGGGCAAGTCACTGTGCGCTTGCGCAAAGGGGGTGCTGACCAACGCGCCGGCGGCACCACGCGCCAGCACCTCGGCGACATAGCCGTGACCGTCGAAGCGCTCACCAGCGATGGCCACGAACAGTTCGCCGGGCTGGATCGAGCGGGAATCGGTGGATACCCCGGTGAACAGCGCATCCGACGCCGGTGCGGGCGCGCCGATGGCTCTGGCGGCTTCGCTCAAACGCATCATCGCCGTCTCACCAGCGCCGACTTGGCGATATCGATGTCGGAAAACGGATGGCGAACCCCGGCTATTTCCTGATACGGCTCATGGCCCTTGCCGGCGAGCAGAACCACGTCATTCAGCGCTGCCTCAGCCACCACACGTTCGATGGCCACGCGCCGATCCGGCTCGCTCGCGGTGCCCGTTGCCATGCCGGCAAGAATATCGGCAATGATGCGCGCCGGTACTTCGCTGCGCGGGTTGTCGCTCGTCACCAGAACATGGTCGCTCAAGCGCTGGGCGACCGCGCCCATGACCGGTCGCTTGCCCGCGTCGCGATCACCGCCACAGCCAAACACGCAGCGCAATTGACCACCCCGGGCCTGCGCCGTCTCTCGCAGAACCTCCAGAGCCTTTTCCAGCGCATCGGGGGTGTGCGCGTAATCGACGACCACCAGCGGTTCATTCGGTTCGCCCAGGGCTTGCATGCGGCCGGGCGGCGGCCTCAGCCTGGCCAGCACCTCGGCGCACTGGGTCAGGTATAGCCCTTGATCACCAATGCCCCAATCACCGCCAGCACATTTGACACATTGAAGCGGCCAACCACCGGCACGACAAATGCCACGTCATTGAGCGTGAAGCGCACGCCGGTACCCGACAAATCGAGATCGCTCGGGCGCAGCACTTCGATGCGCTGATCCGGTCATCGGCGCGGAATCGGCCAGGGTGTAGCCGATGCAGCGCACACCGGCTTTGATGCGGCTGACAACGCCCAGACCGAAGGCATCATCCAGATTGATCACCACCGAACCCAGATCCGGCCAATGAAGAAACTTTTCCTTGGCGGCGGCGTAAGCGTCCATGTTGCCGTGGTAATCGAGATGATCCTGAGTCAAATTGGTGAACAGCGCCACATCAAAGTGCATGCCGTTGATCCGCTGCTCTTCGACGCCGATCGAAGACACCTCAATCGAGGCCGCCGTGGCCCCGGCCGCGACAAACTCGCCAAGCACCCGCTGCAGCACAAGGGCATCAGGCGTGGTGTTGGCGAATCAACCAGCGCACCCACCAGGCCGTTGCCCAGGGTGCCGATCACGCCACCTTCTCGCCCAGCAGACTGAGGGCCTGCGCCAGCCATTGCGAGCAGGAGGTCTTGCCGTTGGTGCCGGTAATGCCGGCCACCCAAAGTTTTTCGGAGGGGGCGACCCGCCACGTCGGCAGCCAGCTCACCGCACAGCTCCTCCAGGTTCTCGGTTTCCAGAAAGGCACAGCAATCGCCGTACCACCAGCGCCGACTTGCGAGATCACAGCCGCAGCGCCCCGGGCCACGGCATCGGCAATGTACTGGCGACCATCGCCGACCGCACCCGGGTAAGCAAGAAACACGTCACCCGGCCGTATCTGGCGCGAATCGGCGACGAGGCGCTGCACCTGCACGCCACGTGCAGCGAGGTCGGCCAGCAAGGCGCGGGAACGGCTCACATTTCCTCCGGTGTCGAGGGCGCGTTGGCCATGATCAGGGGCTTGAGCGGGGCATTGGTCGGCACCCCGTGGGCGCGCAGCGAACTGGCCATGATCTCGGCGAACACCGGCGGGGCGACTGCGCCGCCGTAATACTGCCGGCGCTGGGCTCATCAATCATCACCGCGACGATAAAGCGCGGATCGGACACGGGCGCAAAGCCGACGAATGACGACACATACTTATTGACATAGCCACCCGCCTCGATCTTGTGCGCCGTGCCCGTTTTTCCAGCCACGCGGTATCCGGATATCTGTGCCTGCGGTGCGGTGCCGCCGGGTTTGACGGCCATTTCCAGGCATGGTGCGCACCTCACCGGCCGTCTTGGGCGAAAGATTTGCGTGCCGCTCTGACTGGGCGCATCGACGCGGGTCAGTGATATCGGCAACAGGTCGCCGTCACGGGCAAACACCTGATAGGCGCGGGCCATGTGCATCAGCGTCACCGACAGGCCATGACCGTACGGCCATGGTGGCCTGCTCGATGGGTTTCAGGTCTTGGCGGCCCGTACCCTGCCCGCGCTCTCGCCGGGAAAACCGAGCTTGATCGGATGACCGAAGCCCAGCGTCTGGGGCGTGCCCCATATGTCGTCAGCCTTCATCGACAGTGCGAGCTTGGCGACCCCGATGTTCGAGGATTTCTGAATCACCTCGGCGACAGAAAGCGTGCCGTGCGGGTGCGCATCAGAAATCGTCGCACTACCGATAGTCATCTTTCCCGGCGCGGTATTGATCGGCGTATCGAAACGCACCCGTCCTGAATCCAGCGCCATCGCCGCAATGAAGGGCTTCATGGTCGAGCCGGGCTCGAAGGTGTCGGTAATCACGCGATTACGTAATTGGGCACCAGCAAGTTTGGTGCGATTGTTCGGGTTGTAGGTGGGCAGATTGGCCAGCGCGAGCACCTCCCCGGTCGCACATCCAGCACCACCACGCTACCCGCCGTGGCATTATTCACCGTCACCGCTTTTTCAATGCCGAGTAGGCGAGGTACTGAATTTTGTCATCAAGCGCCAGCGCAACATCTTTGCCCTCGCGCGGTGGCTTGACGCTTTCCACGTCTTCGATGATGTTGCCGCGCCGGTCCTTGATCACACGGCGGCTGCCCGCCTGGCCGGTGAGGTCGGTATTGAAGGCCAGTTCGATGCCCTCCTGCCCGGTATCGTCGATGCCGGTAAAGCCGAGCATGTGTGCGGTGGTCTCGCCCGAGGGGTAGTAGCGGCGGTATTCATTTTGCAGATGCAAGCCAGGCAACTTCATGCCGGCAATGCGTTCAGCGAGTTCGGGGGGCAACTGGCGCTTGACGAATACGAAATCACGCTCCGAGGCCAGCTTGCGCGTCAGCTTACGCGCATCCATGTCCAGCGACTTGGCCAGATCGCGCAGTTGCGCCGGCGTGAGTTGTGCGTCTTCCGGGAATCGCCCACAGCGACTTCACTGGCGTCGACACCGCCAACATATTGCCCTGGCGATCAGTAATGCGCCCGCGCGTCGCGGAAATGTCGATCACCCGCTCATAGCGCGCACGGCCCTGATCGCCCAAAAGTCATTGCGTATCCCTTGCAGGTAGAGCGAACGCCCAACCAGCGTGCCAAACCCCAGCAGCAACAGGCCCAAAACGAAGCGCTGCCGCCAGGGTGGCAGGCTCTGGTCAAAACAAGGGACTACGGGAAAAGCGAGCGGGCGCATCAGGGCTTGCTTCCTTGTGTCACTGGCTCGATCACCACGACACGCCCTGCCTGCGGCACGTTCATGCAAGCGCTCACGCGCCACCTTCTCGATACGCCCGTGCGCCGCCCAGGTGCTTTGCTCAAGGCGCAGCTGTCCCCACTCCACATCCAGGTCGCGCATCCGCTTTTGCTCTGCTTCGAGCACGGTATAGAGCTTGCGGGCACGGTGATTGGAATTGACCGTCGCCAGCGCAAGGAGCACCGCGATCAAGAGCAGCGAAAACTCCAGCCGCAAACTCACGTACCCGCCCTTTCCGGCATCTTTTCCGCAACACGCAGCACCGCACTGCGCGAGCGAGGATTGCGCTTTACCTCCTCAATGGAAGGAAAAATTGGCTTACCCATCAGCCGAATTTTGGCTGCCGGCAACTCAGCCGCCCGCACCGGCACGCCTTTGGGCGGCTGCACCGGCGTCGCTGCTTCGCGCAGCGCCCGCTTGGCGATGCGATCTTCCAGAGAGTGAAAGCTGATCACGGGCCAGCCGCCCTCCATCCGCGAGTCGGTCAATCGCCGCAGGAATGCTTAGCGACAGCTCCTCAAGCTCGGCATTGACGTGAATCCGTAGAGCCTGGAAGCTGCGCGTCGCCGGGTGCTGGCCCGGTTCCCGCGTCCGGACGACTTGTGCCACGAGCGTGGCAAGCTCTCCGGTTGTTGAAATACTGCGCTCGAGCCGAGCAGCAACAAGCGCCTTTGCAATCGCATGAGCAAACCGTTCTTCGCCATAGTCTCTGATCACCCTCTCAATTTCAGTTTGCGATCCGCGTGCCAGAAAATCGGCCGCGGTTTCCCCCTGCGTCGTATCCATGCGCATATCCAGCGGCGCATCGAAACGAAAACTCATGCCCCGTTCGGGCGTATCCAGTTGCGGTGACGACACGCCGATATCCATCAGCACACCGTCCACCTGACCCACCTGCAATTCGTCCAGTACCCGCGCCAGCGCGCTGAAGGGCGCATGCCACAGGCTCAAGCGCGGGTCGCTGGCCAGCAACTCCTGACCGGCAGCAATCGCGGCCGGGTCGCGATCGAGGGCAATCAGTCGCCCCTGCGGCCCCAGCTGCGCCAAGATCGCCCGGCGAGTGGCCGCCACGCCCGAAGGTGGCATCGACGTAAATGCCGTCCGGACGAATGGCCAGCGCCGCTACGGCCTCGCCCAGCAGCACCGTGACGTGGGCTGAGGTGCTCACAGCGCAAGGTTTTCCAACCCCGGCGGCAACAGCTTGTCGCCCAGAGAAAAATGGCTTCCTGCTGCGCCTGCCAGCCGGCATCGGACCAGATTTCAAAGTGACTGCCTTGGCCGACCATCCAGATTTCCTTTTCCAGACCGGCGAACTTGCGCAAGGTGGGTGAGAGCAGCAGACGCCCGGCACTGTCCATCTCGATATCTTCGGCAAAACCCACCAGCAGGCGCTTGACCATGGCCGACTCGACCTGAAGGCTGGAGGCGGCATTGAGCTGATTTCGGATCGGCTCCCAGGCCGGTGCGGGGTAGAGCAGCAGGCAGCGGTGCGGGTGCGCGGTGACCACCAGATGGCCTGCGCCGGGCGCAACGAGGGCGTCGCGATGCTTGGCCGGAACGGCCATTCGCCCTTTTGCGTCCAGATTCAGCGCTGCCGCACCCTGAAACATTGTTCCCCCATTCGTGAGCCAGTAAACCCACAATACCCCACTTTTTCCCACTTTAGAACACCAATTACCCCCGTCAAGGGCGCTGACGGTCGCTGCGCGTCGCCTGTGCGCCAATGCCGCTAAGCTGTGGTTATGGAATCCAACGTGCCTTGCGCCAACCTTCCCCCGACGAAAAGCGAAATCAATTGGCTGCCCTGCGTGTTTGCCCGGCCATTGAGTCAGCGCGTGGCCGTGTGCGAGTTCGCACGCATCAATGCCCAAGCCAAAACGCTGACCACCCGGGCGCTGTGCTCCCAGCCGCTGGCGCGCGCCGCCTGCGCCGAGTTCAATGGCTTGCTGGTGGAAAAGTCGGTCTTCGCGCTACGGCGCTTGAATACCGGCGCCAAAAGGTGGCGGCAGCCAGGCACCGGCGCCGCAGAATTGCGCCAGATTCAGGGCGGCGGGCTCTCCGGCCTGCGCGATACGCTCGACCCCGCCGCGCCGGCACCCGATGTGCAGCGCCTGCTGTATGCCGGCAAGCTGCGTCTGGGCGAGTTCAGTCAGTGGCCTTGGCTGGACATCATCAAAGGCATGGCGACCTGGACAGCGCGTCGGCGGCGCCGCTGATACCCGCCGCCCTCAGCCGAGCCCATCGAAGTCAATCGTCTTCGAATTCGTCCGTCGCTACGAACTGCGCCAGCCAATGGCGGCGAATGATCGGAGCGAGGTCTGGCGTCAGCGCCGGCACATTGCGCAAATCGGCCAGCAGCGCCTGAGTTGTCCAGTAGGGAAAAATATAGACAGCTCCTGATAGCTCCAGATGTTCGCCGATCGACAGGCAGCGCGCGCCGAGCAAATAGCCCTTCTCCAGTCGCTTGCCGACCACCGTGTCCTGCACCGTTTTCGGTGGCGCGTCGACATCAAGAACATCACGCAGTTCCATTCCCACGCCAGGAAATAGCTCGGTCATCTCATAAACGCGCAGCGCCTGACTGGACAGTTGCTCAAACCAGCGGCGCTGTCCGGCACTCGAAGGCCGGACCGCCGGTCCCGAGCAAGAGCTCGGCCACCTTGCGCGGCTGCCCTTTGACGGTGATGCTGCCCTGGGCCATCAGCCATTCCATGGCGTTGACCTGGGCGCACTTCCAGACGGCGTCGTCCAAGCGGTCGAACAGGGCTTTTCCGGCCGCATCCAGCTCCCCATACATCTCAACTTCGAGAGCCGATTTCAGCGCCTTGCTATGAAAACTCGTCAACCAATTCATGGCGCGATTGATTGTCTCCACCTTGTCCTCAGCAACCGGCTCGGCAGCACGTGCCTTGTCACAGCATTTTTTGAATTTCTTGCCGGAGCCGCACGGACAGCGATCGTTGCGGCCCACCTTGGCCGCCACCTGCACCGGAGCGGCGGGCGCTGCGCCATAGGAAACAATTTTCGCGCGATGCGTGTCGGCTTTGCCAAAGGGCGGGTCATAGCAAGCCCATTTAGACATCTCGGCAACGGTATCGCGGATATAACTCAGGTGCCGGTCTTTGGCGGCATTGCCAAGACACTGCCGGACGGACATGGCCGCCTTCTCTTCAAACCACTCCAGCCCGCTGAACATCGGGTCGATCAAGCCCCGCTGCAGCCAATCCCTGATGTGCTGCATCCAGTCATGCGGTCCCAGTTCGCCCAGCACCTCGCAGGCCCAGGTCAGAAACTCTTCATCGTCGGGCTCCTCTGACGCCAGCCGACGTTCCAGCACCGCCGCTTCTCGCACGCACAATTCGCCCACGTACGAAACCACACCATCGCGCTCGGCATCCCCCTCGACCACACGCACGGCCAGCGCCCGCAGGGCGGCATAGCGACTCCACAAATCGACGTCCTGATCTTCCGCCAGCGCCTTGAGTGGTGCCAGGTCGCCGTCACACACCGACGCCAGCATGCGCCCCATCTGGGTGCCGACATCATCGCCGAATCGTTCGTGCGCGCGATACTCGGGACAATGGCAGGCACGCACCAAGGGGCCATAGGCTGCGGTATCGCGCTGCTCAGCCACCAGATAGGTAGCAAAGGCAAACAGTCCATGCCACCCGTTTGCTTCTGGCTCATCGAGAACCGCGCCTCCGTCGGCCACTCGTTCGATTTCCGCAATGAAATGCGGACCGAGCTCGCCCCAGCGCGTGAGCACCTCCTTGACGGCCGCCTGCGGGAACGGATACTTCAGGGGCATCAGGGTGCGACGAATTTCTTGCCAGTCCATAGTGCTATTTTCCTTCAGAGTTTTGTTATGTCTTGAGGCAAGGCGGACGACTCAGCCCGCCAAGCCCACGCCCATGCCGCGCACCACCGCGCGGAACTTTTCTTCGTGCTCCTGGCGCACCGCCAGTTGCGTTTCACCCACACGCTGACACAGCTTGCCCGCCGCCTTGTCGGTGGCCAGACGCTCGGCAATCGTCGCATCAGCGCACTGGATCAGCAGCGCCGGGCCAATAACGCTCAAGGCCCGACCTTGGCGCTGAGCGCGCTGAACAAAGGCGTCGACACGTTCGGGCAGCGGCTGGTCGTCGCGTTCACTCAAAAAATCGCGCAAGGCAACGGGGTCCAGGCCCTGCTCGACCGCTGCAATCGCCTTCGCTTCATCCAGGCTCCAGGCATCGTCACCCAGCGCCAGCAGCCAGGTATCGAGCACCAGCTTGTCCTCCGCCGACGGCTCACCGCCGGTTCGCTTAACCGTCAGGCTGGGCGATACCGACAGGCGCAAGTTGCTGGTTGCTTTCGGCGGCGCATAGTCCGCGCTAAGGCCCAGACAATGAGCGCCGAGCGCCGTCAGGCGGAAATGGCACAGACCATCGTAGCGACTGAGAAAAGGGTAATCGTCGGCACCCCACAAACTGCGAAAGTCCTCGCGCGCACCTTCCGGGGGCAGGTAGGCCACATCGACCACGCCCAGCGGTGCCGCCACCTCGAACAGATACGCCAAGAGGTAGCGCAATTGCAGGATGTTCCAGTCATAGAACCCGTCATAGCCCAGCGCGCCATACTGACGATCGCCAATGTAGAGCTTCCATGGATCATGGGCCACCGCGAAATCCTGGCCGGTAGCGCGCAGGTAGCGGGCAAACTCATCGACATCAACCCAGGCCCCCACGGGACATTGCGCCAGCACGGCAGCGATGATCTTGCGGCGCGGGGCTCGCCTGCCATTTTCGCCACAAGCCAGCCAACACCTTGGCCGGCGCAGCGACCGTGGCGGCCTGCCCTGCCGGCGTCAAGCTCAGCTTGCCGCCTTGCACTGTGGCCAGCCCGCCGGCCTGCAACAGCAGCGGCCAGCTATACGCCTTGATCGCACCCGCCTCGGCCTCCCATGCGGCACGTTTTTCGCCGTCCACCGAATAGAAATCGCCGTCGGCCAATTGCCCGGCCAAGGCCTGCACACTGGCCGCCGCTGCCACACCAGTCGTGGCGCTGACCCGGATGGCACCTTGCCGCCCCAGACGCAGCACGACGGCCAGATCGTGAATGGCGGCACGTTCGCACGCGCGCACCACCAGGTCGTCCAACTCACTCGACGCGGCGTCCACGGTCGGCAAACGCACCGGCTCCGGTTCCGGCACCCACGCGCGAAGGGCGACCAGTAACTCATCCGGAAGCTGATAGCCCCGCTCGACATTGGCGTAAAGAAACACGGCCAGCAGCGATGGCGGCGCCAAGTAACTGTAGCGCTGCTTCTTGCCTTCGGGCAAGGCTTGAGTAAATTCCGGCGACTTGCCGTAGCGCGCCACATAGCGGGACATGGGCAGCTTGCCCTGCGGAGCAAACAGCGCTGCGGCCACGGCGTGGCGCTGCCCCTTCGTTGAGCAACTCCCACAGCCGGCGCAGATTCGGCTCGCGCAAGGCGCCGGCAATCGCATCCACCAGATCCTGCTTGCGGACGGACGCCGCCTTGAGCCCAAGCAAATCGAGTCGCTGCTTGAGCTGATCCACGGTCAGCGCGTGTAAAACGTGAGAAAGGGTGAATGCGGTCATGGGCGGAAAAACAGAAGCGTGCTAGCGAGGGCTGTGCAGTGTAAGTTCAGACGGCCATTCTCGCGTTAAGCTGCGCTTTTTCCCGGCACCGCGCCAACGCCTCGTTTCCCCATGTCCCTGCGCTTTTCCGCCAACCTTTCCTACCTGTTCACCGAAGCGCCTTTTCTGGAGCGCTTTGCCCTGGCTCGCGAAGCCGGCTTCGCCGCCGTGGAGTTTCACTTCCCCTACGAATATGACGCGGCCGTACTCGCCGAAGTGACGCTCACCTCGGAGCTCGATATCGTCCTGTTCAACCTGCCGGCCGGCAACTGGGCGGCCGGCGAGCGCGGCATGGCCTGCCACCCCGGGCGCAGCGAAGAGTTCCGCGCCGGCGTGGCCCAGGCCATCGACTACGCCCAGGCGCTGGGCGTACCGCGGCTGAACTGTCTGGCCGGCATTGCCCCGGTCGACTCAGACCCGGCCCAGGTGCGTCAGACGCTAATCGACAATCTCGCCTATGCGGCGGCCGAAACCGCTCGTGCCGGTATGGGTCTGCTGATCGAACCGCTCAACACGCGCGACGTGCCGGGCTTCCTGATTGCTACCACCCGCGATGCCTTGTCGGTCATCGAAGCGGTCGGCCACGCCAATCTCGGCCTGCAATACGATATCTATCACGCTCAGGTCATGGAGGGCGATCTCACCCACACCCTGCGCACGCACATTGGCCGCATCGGCCACATCCAGATTGCCGACAACCCGGGGCGGCATGAACCGGGGACAGGCGAGATCAACTTTCCGTTTCTGTTTGCCGAGTTGCAGCGTCTGGACTACCGGCGCTGGATTGGTTGCGAGTATCGGCCGAGCACCACCACCGCCCAGACGCTGGGCTGGCGAGAGGGCTAGGCGTCGAAACCAGAGGCTTCGGCCGCGGGCTTGGCCAACCTCAACTCCCGCAGCCAGACCAGCAATTCCGGTAAGGGCTTGGGGCGCGCCCAGTAATACCCCTGACCGACCTGTATCCCCATCGACAGAAGCCGGTCACGCTGGAAGCACTGTTTCCACGCCTTCCGCCACCGGCGGCTCAAGGTGTAGCACATGGCACAAATTCACGACCAGCTGTGAGACGCGAGACTTGGCACCGCCCTCATCGAGGGCGCTGATGAATGAACGGTCGATCTTGAAGGCATCGACGTTGAGGTCGCCCAGGTAGGAAAGCGAGGAAAAACCCTTGCCAAAATCATCGATCGCTATCTTTACCCCCAGCCCATGCAAACCGGTAACGAAATCTTTGGTGCCGGCAAAGTCGGCGGCAATGCTCTCGGTCACCTCCACGCACAGCCGGTCAGCGGGCATGCGATGAAGTTCCAGACCTTGGGCAATTTCCGCCACAACATCGGCCATGAAAATCTGTGCCACCGAGACATTGACCGCCATACCCGTCGGCCGGCCGTTCGCCTGCTCGATGAGCGACCAGTCACGCATCGCGATGTCCATGACTTGCTGCCCAAGCTGTGCAATCAGACCTGACTCTTCGGCCACACTGATAAAGCTTTCCGGGTCCACCGGCACTTCGCCCTCGGGCCAGCGCGCCAGCGCTTCGACCCCGACGCAGACACCACTCGCCAGGTCGATTTTCGGCTGATAGACCACGCGCAACTGGCGCTGGGTCAACGCCGTCGACAAGCGCTCGAAAATACGCCGGCGCACCAGCGCGCGTGAGCTCATGGCGTAATCGTAGCGCACCAGTTGGGCATGTCCGCGGGGGCGCGCCGCGGCCAGCGCCAGCACCGCCTGATGGTAGATGCGCTCGGGTGCCAGCGTGCTATCGGCATCCGTCGCCCCCGCCGAAAGCGTGATCCGTGTGCTCAGCCCCCCCAGATCCAGCGACTGCTGAAACTGAGCATTGACGTGCTCCAGCCCCCTATCGGTGATCTCGGTAATGACACAGAAAACGCCTGACCCGACGCAGCCAATGACGCGCCCGGGGAAGCTGCCACGAAGGCCGTGGCCACCGTCTCATGGAGCAACTCTATGCGCTCCGGGCCGAGCAACTCGCTGATGCTGTCGTGGTCGTCGATGGCGATCAGTAACAGACCGTGAGCACTCGCGGCTGGCCAGCGCGCAAGATGCCTGCATGATTGGGCAATCGCGTTCCGGCGTGCATGTAGGCGACGCGACTCAAGGCATGGTTGAGCCGACGCGATTCCCAGCACATCGAAATGTGTCTGGCAAAGAGATCGACATAGTTCAAGGCGGTCCTGGTATTCAGGCTGGCGACATAGGCGATGACCAAAAGCCCGCGCCGGGGAAAACCCTGAAGCCGACATGATCGTCAGCCACATGGGAATGCTGCTCCTCGACAATGCGCGTGATGTGACCGCACGCACTGGCACCAAGCTCGGCGACCGGCTGACCACTGTGCGGCGCGTAGCTCCCCTGTCCGTAGAGCACGAACAAGGGCAGGCCCGCACCCGCCTGTACCGCGACGAAGCCATCACAAACCGGGGCGGCCCCGATCAAGTCGGCGCAATGACGCAATAGCTGCTCGGCATGATCCGCCCGGTCGAAGGCACCGGCAGAAGCCAGTACCGCATCCGCCGCAACCACCGCCAGATTTGCCGCCCGGCTGGCCAGTTCCACGCGCTGCATTTCCTGATAGTTGCGCAAGGCGGTCGCCAGAACCGCAATCAACTGCGAGCTGGTGAGCTCGCTTTTCGTGCGATAGGCATTGATGTCGTGCTGCAGCACCGTCTCAAGCTCGGGTGCATAGCCGGGCTGCCCGGTACGCAAAATAATGCGCAGATTGGGGTCGTAATGACTCCGCAGCCAGGCGACCAGATCCAGTCCGGCGGTTGGGCTTTCCATGACCACATCAACGATGGCCACGGCCAGCCCGCGCTGCTCGGTGGCGACGCGGGTTGCGTCGGCACCAGAGTAGGCCTCCAGCCACTCGATCGGGCGATCCAGCAAGCGCAAACCCAAGCACGCGAGCTTGGTCGCCCGGTGCACTTCGGGATCATCGTCAACGATCAGCACACGCCAGGGCAAGGCGGCCGACGCCGCCTGCGTCGGCTCCTCGTCAAAAATGGGAATGAAATCAGAGCGTAGCGTCATCGCCGCCGGCCTCGGTCAGTGACCCATGGGGCGTGCCCGCACAGGCGGGGCAACTCGCTGGTGTTCCTGATTAAACAAGTCGACTTGGGCCGTATCACGGTACTCCTCCGATTCAGACAGACAGCCACCGTGAGCGCGAACCGGTGGCGTGCCATTTCTTTTTGTACCGACAAGTCTAGCGTTGACACGCGAGTTTCGCGGATTGATTTATCTTGATCGCCACCACCCAACTGGCGAACACTCTGGCCATGCCCGCGATTGAACTCCTGCGCTCGCTGCTCAATGCCGCGCTCGCCGCCGCCGCCCCGGAGGGCTGCCTGCCCACGCATCTGCCCGCACCCCCGCGCGGACGTACCGTCGTTGTCGGCGCGGGCAAAGCCGCGGCCGCCATGGCACAGACAGTCGAGGCGCACTGGCCCGCCACGCAGTCGATCTGCGGCCTGGTGGTCACCCCCTACGGGCACACGTTGCCGGCTGGTGAGCACGGCCGCCGCATCGAGGTGATCGAGGCCGCGCATCCGCTGCCCGATGCGGCCGGCGTGGTGGCGGCGCAGCGCATGCTGGCCATGGTCGCCGGCCTGAGCGAAAACGATCTTGTGCTCACCTTGTTGTCGGGCGGCGGCTCGGCGCTGCTGGTGGCACCCCGCCCCGGCCTCACGCTGGCGGACAAGCGTGCGATCACTCAGTCCTTGCTGCGCAGTGGTGCCAGCATTGCTGAAATCAACTGTGTTCGACGCCACCTTTCCGCCATCAAAGGCGGGCGTCTGGCGCTGGCAGCCGCTCCGGCGCGAGTACTGACGCTGGCGATCTCCGATGTACCCGGCGACGATCTGGCCACCATTGCCTCGGGGCCGACCGTGCCCGACCCCAGCACACTGGCCGATGCACAGACCATCTGCGCCCGTTACAGCATTGCCTTTCCGCAAGTCGGCGCTGGCGAGACGGCGATAGCCGAATCGCCCCTCCCTTCGGAGACGGCGATAGCCGAATCGCCCCTCCCCACGGAGACGGCGATTTGGCGCGCCACCGACCATGCCCGTTGCAGCGCCCGCGTGATCGCCACCGCCCAGAGCAGTCTTTCCGCCGCCGCCGAAGTCGCCCGCGCTGCCGGAATCACCCCGTTGGTGCTCGGTGACCGCATCGAAGGCGAAGCACGCGAGGTCGCGAAGGCGCTAGCCGGTATCGCCCTGAGCTGCTTTCACGCCGGCACGCCCCTGCCCCGCCCCTGCGTGTTGCTCTCGGGCGGCGAAACCTCGGTGACCCTGCGTGACCAGAGTGGCCGCGGCGGGCGCAATACGGAGTTTCTGCTCGCCCTGGCGATTGCCCTCGATGGCCACCCCGGCATTTACGCACTCGCGGCCGATACCGATGGCATCGACGGCAGCGAAGACAACGCCGGTGCCGTGATCACCCCGGACAGCCTGAAACGACTGCGCGCGGCCGGGCTCGACGCGCGTCAGCTTCTCGACAACAATGACGCGTATCGTGCGTTTCTGGCCACCGACGATCTGATTGTCACCGGGCCAACCCGAACCAACGTCAATGATTTTCGTGCGATTCTGCTGTTATGACCACACCCACGCGTAAGCCTTCGCTGCACAGCGCCGAGCACGACCGGTATTTTTCTACCGTGCCAGTCGGCGCGCTGCTGGCCGAACTCGCGACACTGCTGCCGGCGGGCAATCTTCTGACCGGCAAGGAAGACCTCAAACCCTACGAGTGCGACGGCCTTTCGGCCTATCAGCGGCTGCCGCGTGCTGTCGCACTGGCCGAAACCGAGGCGCAGGTGATCGCCGTGTTGAAGGCCTGCCACCAGGCCGGCGTGCCGGTCGTGGCACGCGGAGCCGGCACCGGGCTGTCGGGTGGCGCGCTGCCGCACGAAGACGGCATCGTGCTGAGCCTGGCCAAGATGAAGCAGATTGTGCGCATCGATCCGCTGGCTCGATTGGCGGTGGTGCAGCCCGGCGTGCGCAATCTCGCCATCTCGGAAGCGGTCGCGTCGTTTGGCTTGTATTACGCGCCTGACCCCAGTTCGCAGATCGCCTGCAGCATCGGCGGCAATGTCGCCGAGAACTCGGGCGGCGTGCATTGCCTCAAATACGGGCTCACGGTGCACAACGTGCTGCGGGTGCGGGTCGTGCTGATCGATGGTGAGGTCGTCGAGTTCGGCAGCCACGCCCCCGATGCCCCCGGCCTTGATCTGCTTGCGCTGTTCATCGGCTCGGAAGGCCTGCTCGGCGTGGTGACCGAGGTCAGCGTCAAGCTCACGCCCAAGCCGCAATCGGCGCAGTGCCTGCTCGCCAGCTTCGACGATGTATTGAAAGCCGGCGAAGCGGTCGCGGCCGTCATCGCCGCCGGCATCATCCCCGCCGGGCTGGAAATGATGGACCAGGCCGCGACCGCCGCCGTCGAACCTTTCGTCAAGGCAGGCTACAACCTCGACGCTGCCGCTATCCTGCTCTGCGAATCGGATGGCACACCGGAAGAAGTCGCCGAAGACGTGGCGCGCATGCAGGCTGTGTTGGCGCACAGCGGCGCGATAGAGGTGCGGGTGTCCACCTCGGAGGCCGAGCGCCTGAAATTCTGGGCCGGGCGCAAGGCCGCCTTCCCCGCCGCCGGACGCATCTCGCCCGACTATTACTGTATGGATGGCACCATTCCGCGCAAGGCGCTGGGCACCATGCTCAGCGCCATTGCCACCATGGAAAAGAAGTACGGGCTGCGCTGCATCAATGTCTTCCATGCCGGCGACGGCAACCTGCATCCGCTGATTCTTTACGATGCCAATATTCCCGGGCAACTGCAAACCACCGAAGAATTCGGCGCCGAGATATTGCGGCTGTCGGTGCAACTGGGCGGCACCATTACCGGTGAGCACGGCGTCGGCTTCGAGAAGATCAACTCGATGTGCGAGCAATTTGCCTCTGACGAACTGCGCGCTTTCCACGGCGTGAAGAGCGCCTTCGATCCGCACGGCCTGCTCAACCCAGGCAAAGCGGTGCCGACGCTGCACCGCTGCGCCGAGATGGGGCGCATGCATGTGCATGCCGGACAGCTCAGGTTTCCGGAACTGGAGCGGCTGTGAGCGAAGCAACGATTCAGGGCTTTCGCGAGCGCATCCTCGCCCGCCAACCGCTGCGCATCCGGGGTGGCGGCAGCAAGGACTTTTACGGCAATACGATGAGCGGCGACGTGCTGGACACCCGCGCGCACACCGGCATCGTCAATTACGAACCCAGCGAACTGGTCATTACCGCCAAGGCGGGTACGCTGCTGCTTGACCTCAAGTCGGCGCTGGCGGAACGGCGGCAGTGGCTGCCGTTCGAGCCGCCGGAGTTTGCGGCGGGCAGCACGGTAGGCGGCATGGTCGCCGCCGGCCTTTCCGGCCCCGGGCGACTGGCGCACGGCGCGCTGCGCGACTACATCCTCGGCGTCACCCTCATGGATGGAGAAGGTCGGGTACTGAAATTTGGTGGCGAGGTCATGAAGAACGTTGCCGGCTTCGATGTCTCGCGCCTGATGGCCGGCAGTCTCGGGTCGCTGGGGCTGCTGCTGGAGGTTTCAATCAAGGTGCTGCCGGTCCCGGTAGCCGAAGCCACCGTGCGCATTCCCATGAACGAAAGGGATGCCCTGACCGCGATCAACCGCTGGGCCGGGCAACCCTTGCCGATCACCGCCACCGCCTGGCTCAGCGACACATTGTTTGTGCGTCTGGCCGGAGCCGACGCGGCCGTCAAGGCGGCGTTACCGCAAGTCGGCGCTGGTGGTACGGCGATTTCGGCGGAAAACGCGCCATGGATCGCCCTGCGCGACCACGCGCACGCGTTTTTTAAGGGTGATGCCCCCCTGTGGCGACTCGCCCTGCCCACCACCAGCCCCGCGCTGACTCTCGGCACCCCCCTGATCGAATGGGGCGGCGGCCAGCGTTGGCTGCGCGGCGAACACGATGCCAATCACCTGCGTGCGCTGGCGCGCAGCCACGGCGGCCACGCCACCCGCTTCCGGGGCGGCGACCCAGCCATTGCCGCGTTTGCGCCACTCGACCCGGTGACGCTGCGCCTGCATCAGGAGCTCAAGCGCCGCTTTGATCCGCAGGGCCTGTTCAATCCGGGAAGGCTGTTCTGATGGAAACGCATCTTTCAGCAGAATTCGCCAACACGCGCGAAGGCCAGGAGGCCGAAGAGATCCTGCGCAAATGCGTGCATTGCGGCTTCTGCACCGCTACCTGCCCGACCTACCAGTTGCTCGGCGACGAGCTGGACGGCCCGCGCGGGCGAATTTACCTCATCAAGCAGGTACTCGAAGGTGCCGAGCCGAGCGAAAAAACGCAACGGCACCTCGACCGCTGCCTCACCTGCCGCTCGTGCGAATCGACCTGCCCCTCGGGCGTGCACTACGCGCGCCTGCTCGATATCGGGCGCGAGGTGGTCGAGCGCAAAGTTCCGCGCACGGGCACGGACGCGCTGTTGCGCGCCGGCCTGCGTGAATTCATTCCGCGCAGCGAACTGTTCTTCCCGGCCATGAAACTGGGCCAGATGGTGCGTCCGCTGCTACCCAAGGCACTCAAGGCCAAGGTGCAGCCCCCATCTCGTCCGCCGGGCCGCTGCCCACGCGCACCCAGGCGCGCACCATGCTCGCGCTCAAGGGCTGCGCGCAGCCAGCCATGTACCCGAACATCAATGGGGCCGCAATACGCGTACTCGATGCGCTCGGCATCACACTGATCGAGCCGGCCGGTCAGGGCTGTTGCGGCGCGGTGCGCCATCACCTTTCGGCCCCTGAGGCCGCGCGCGCTGACGCCCGGCGCAACATCGACGCCTGGTGGCCGCTGATCGAGCGCGGTACCGAAGCCATCGTCATGACCGCCTCGGGCTGCGGCGCGCAGGTGCGCGAGTACGGTCATCTGCTCGCCCACGACGCGGCCTACGCGGCCAAGGCAGCGCGTGTCACCGGGCTAACGCGCGATATCAGCGAGATTGTCAGTGCCGAAATGGGTACCGAGAGCGGCAAAACCCTCAAGTCGGCGCTGGCAACACGGCGATCCGGCGAGAGAATCGCGGTACACAACCCCTGTTCGCTGCAGCACGGCCAGCAACTGCGTGGCCTGATCGAGACTATTCTGCGTACCATGGGTGCCGAACTCACCCCGGTTGCTGACGGTCACCTGTGCTGCGGTTCCGCCGGAACGTACTCAATACTGCAGCCAGAGCTTTCCGCCCGACTCAAAGCTAATAAACTGGACGCGCTGAATTCGGGGCAGCCGACGCTGATCGCAAGCGCCAATGTCGGCTGTATCGCCCACCTCGGTGCGGATGCGGGTATTCCCGTCCGCCACTGGATCGAACTCTTGGATGAAAGTCTCAGATCATCATGAAAGCTGACGAAGAAAAGGCACTGGCCGACCTGGCTGCCAGTGGCGTACGCATTCCCCCCCAGCCCAGGGTCGTGATGGAGATGCAAGCACTGTTGATCGCGGACGATTACGATATGCGCAAGGTCGCCAAGGTCATTGCGCAAGACCCCGGCATCGTCGCCATGCTGTTCAAGGTGGCCCGCTCGCCGGTGTTCAAGCGCGCCAAGCCGCTGACCACCCTGGACCAGGTGCTGATGACCGTTGGCATCAAGCAGACCTTCAATCTGGTGCAAGCCGCCGCCCTGGCCGGTGCCGTGAGCGATGGCACGCGCAAGGCCTTCGAACGTTTCTGGACGCGCGCTCAGGAAGTGGCGCAAATCGCCGCGATCATTGCTGAAGACCGCGTCTCGGTGTGCAATGTCTTCCCTGATCAGGCCTACCTGGCCGGCATCTTTCATGAGTGCGGCGTGCCGGTGCTGATGCTGCGCTTCCCTGACTATTGCAAAGCCCTGCATCTGGAAGACGCCAGTTGCTGGCCCAGCCTGCATGAGGAAGACAAGCGCTTCAATGTCGACCATGTCACCGTGGGTTACCTGGTCGCACGGCACTGGAAATTGCCTGATTTTGTCTGCAGCGCGATCCGCTACCACCATGAAATGCCCGACGAGGAGCTGGGCGCATCGATTTCGCTGATTGCCCTGCTGCAGGCTGCGGTGCATTTTTACAACCGCTTGAACCACCAGAAAGACCATCTGTGGCCCGAGATCGGCGTGCGGGTCATGGCCGAGATCGGCATCCCCTATGATGATGAAGACGACTTCTTTGAGACCATCAGCCAGATTTTTATCGAAGCACAAAACTGAACGCCATGAATGCTCCAGAACGCCGAGGCAATCCCGAACTTCGCGCCATCTTTGAACGCGCCTATGACGTCATCCGCCCATTTTTCGACGCCAGCAACAGCTGGACACCCGGACACGGCCACGAATCGCTCGCGTACCGGGCGCTGCGCGAGAGCTTCCCTGAACTTAGCCCGCAGCAAATGGCGGTCATTGTGACGGCGGCCCAGCGGGTGTTTCATTCCGGCAGCCACGTAGCCCCTCCATGAACCGGGGAAATCATGGCTTAAGGCCTGCCGACACCGTCTGTCTATCCAAAGTTCACCCGCTGCTCATGCAGACCATTTGCTAGCATTGCGCCCCATTCGCAGCTTTTCACGGAGGAATCATGGCTCTCACCATAGGAATACCCAAAGAAACCTTTGCTCTGGAAAAGCGCGTCGCCAGCGTTCCCGAGGTGGTCGTCAAGCTGGTCAAGCTCGGCTTTGCCGTCACGGTGGAAAGCAACGCCGGCGCGGCGGCCAATTGTGATGACGCCAGTTACGTGGAGGCCGGGGCCACCATCGCCGGCAGCGCCCAAGCACTCTTTGCCGCCGCCGACATCCTGTTCAAGGTGCGCGCGCCCACTAGTGATGAAGTCAGCCTGATGCGCGCCGGCCAGACGCTGATCAGCTTCATCTGGCCGGCGCAAAACCCTGATCTGATGCAGCAACTCGCCGCCAAGGGCGTGACGGTGCTGGCCATCGACGCTCTGCCGCGCACGCTCTCGCGCGCGCAGAAAATGGACGCCCTGACCTCGCAAGCCGGCGTCACCGGCTACCGCGCCGTGATCGAAGCCGCCAATGCCTTTGGCCGCTTCTTCAATGGCCAGATCACCGCCGCCGGCAAAGTACCACCGGCCAAGGTATTCATCGCTGGTGCCGGTGTCGCCGGCCTTGCCGCGGTCGGCACGGCGGCCGGGTTGGGCGCCATCGTGCGTGCCAATGACACCCGCCCGGAAGTGGCCGATCAGGTCAAGTCGCTCGGCGGCGAATTCGTCAAGGTCGATTACGAAGAAGAAGGCTCGGGCGGCGGCGGCTATGCCAAGGTCATGTCCGAGGGCTTCCAAGCCGCCCAGCGCGAGATGTATGCCAAGCAGGCGCGGGACGTGGACATCATCATCACCACCGCACTGATTCCCGGCAAGCCGGCACCCAAGCTGATCACCGCCGAGATGGTACGCAGCATGAAACCGGGCAGTGTCATCGTCGACATGGCCGGCGAACAGGGCGGCAACTGCGAGCTCACCGAGCCGGGTCAGTCGGTCGTCAAGCACGGCGTGACCATCGTCGGCTACACCGACCTGGCCTCGCGTCTGGCCAAGCAGTCGTCCACGCTCTACGGCACCAACCTGTTCCGCCTCGCCGAAGAGTTGTGCAAAACCAAAGACGGCCTGATCAACGTCAACATGGACGACGAGGCCATTCGTGGTCTGACGGTAATCAAGGAAGGCAGCATCACCTGGCCGCCCCCACCCCCCAAGCAGGCCGCTGTTCCGGCGCAAGCCAAGCCCTCAGCCGCCCCCGTCGAAAAGAAATCCTCCCACGGTCACGGTGCCGGCGCGCCCATGGCGGCAAGCACGCTGACCATGATGTTTGCCGGTGCGGCGGCGCTGTTCTGGCTGATCGGCAGCTTCGCCCCGGCGGCGTTTCTCGGCCACTTCACGGTGTTTGTACTGGCCTGCTTCGTCGGTTACATGGTGGTGTGGAATGTCACCCCGGCGCTGCACACTCCGCTGATGAGCGTGACCAATGCCATCTCCAGCATCATCGCCATCGGCGCACTGGTGCAGATCGCTCCGCCGATTCAAGTGCAAGGCATTTTCTCGGTGCTCTTCGACGGCAAGATGGTGCGCCCTGAGGAATGGATTCGCGGCATGGCCGTGTTCGCCCTGGTACTCACCGCAGTGAACATGTTCGGCGGCTTCGCCGTCACCCAGCGCATGCTGGCGATGTTCCGTAAATAAGGATTACAGCTCATGTCCGCTAGTCTCGTAACCGTCGCCTACATCGGCGCCATCGTTCTTTTCATCCTCAGCCTCGGGGGCTTGTCCAACCCCGAAACCGCCCGCCGCGGCAATCTGTTCGGCATCATTGGCATGACCCTGGCGGTCATCGCCACGGTCATCGGCCCACGCGTCACCACGGCCGGCTACGGCTGGATCATCGGTGCGCTGATCGTCGGCGGCGGGGTTGGCCTCTATGCCGCCCGCACCGTCAAGATGACGCAGATGCCGGAACTCGTTGCCCTGATGCACAGCCTGGTCGGTCTGGCCGCCGTGTTGGTTGGCTATGCCAGCTATATCGATCCGGCCGTCAGCATCGGCCTTTCGCCGGCCGAAAAAGCCATTCATGAGCTCGAAATCTACGTCGGCATTTACATCGGCATCGTCACCTTCTCGGGCTCGCTGATTGCCTTTGGCAAGCTCTCGGGGCGTATCGGTGGCACGCCCCTGCTGCTGCCCGGGCGGCACCTGATGAATCTGGTGGCCGCCTTGGTGGTGCTCTACTTCGGCTACGCTTTCCTGCAAGTGCACAGCATTTCCGAGGGCATGATGCCCCTGATCGTGATGACGGCGCTAGGCTTCCTGTTCGGCATTCACATGGTCATGGCTATTGGCGGCGCCGACATGCCGGTCGTGGTATCGATGCTCAACAGCTACTCGGGCTGGGCGGCCGCGGCCACCGGCTTCATGCTCTCGAATGACCTGCTGATCGTGGTCGGGGCGCTGGTCGGTTCGAGCGGCGCGATCCTGAGTTACATCATGTGCCGGGCGATGAACCGCAACTTTTTCAGCGTGATAGCGGGCGGCTTTGGTTCGGATGGCGGCAAAAAACCGCAAGTCGGCGCTGGTGAGAC
Source organism: Rhodocyclaceae bacterium (assembly GCA_016702335.1). GTDB lineage: Bacteria > Pseudomonadota > Gammaproteobacteria > Burkholderiales > Rhodocyclaceae > JADJEF01. The sequence continues at coordinate 34,567 of JADJEF010000002.1, read as the reverse complement.
GGCGATTCCGCAGGGCGAAGTGACCCCTGTAAGCGCGCAAGAGACCGCCGAACTGCTGAAAGAGTCGAAGAACGTCATCATCGTTCCCGGCTACGGCATGGCGGTGGCGCAGGCGCAGCACACGGTGTTCGAAATCACCAAACTGCTGCGCGAGAAAGGCGTCAATGTACGTTTCGGCATCCACCCGGTCGCCGGGCGCATGCCCGGGCACATGAACGTGCTGCTGGCCGAGGCCAAAGTGCCCTATGACATCGTGATGGAAATGGACGAGATCAATGAAGATTTCCCCGATACCGAAGTCTCGATGGTGATCGGTGCCAATGACATCGTGAACCCAAGCGCGCAAGACGACCCCAACAGCCCGATCGCCGGCATGCCGGTGCTGGAAGTGTGGAAAGCCCGCACCTCCATCGTGATGAAGCGGAGCATGGCCTCGGGCTATGCCGGCGTCGACAACCCGCTGTTTTACAAAGACAACAACCGCATGCTCTTTGGCGATGCCAAGAAGATGCTCGACGAAGTGCTCACCGCGCTGAAGGCCTGAGCCCGCCGTGGCCCGCTCGCGCAAAGTTTTGTTGGTCGGGGCCACCGGGGCGGTCGGCCAGGCGGTGCTGGCATTGGCGCTGGAACGCCGCGATGTCAGCTCTGTCACCGCCATCACGCGTCGGGCGCTGGGGCCGGAATGGCACAAGCACGCCAAGTTGCGCAATCCGGTGGTCGATTTCTCGGCGCTTGCCGGTGATGCCGATTACTGGGCCTGCGATGCGGTGATCTGCACCCTGGGCACCACCATCAAAATCGCCGGCTCACCCGCGGCATTTGCCCATATTGATCGTGATCTGACCATCGCCACCGCGCGCTACGCCAAAGCGGCCGGCGCGACGCGCTACGCACTCAACTCGTCAGTAGGAGCCAGTGCCAAGGGTAATTTTTACCTGCGCACCAAGGCCGAAGCCGAGCAGGGCATCATTGACCTGGGCTTTGCCAGTACTACCATCGTCCGCCCGTCGCTCATCGACGCGCAGCGCGAACATGCCCGCCCGGCCGAGCAGCTCGGCGTTCTCGCCGCCCGCCTGCTGCGCCCGGTGATTCCCGCCCGCTACCGTGCCGTGACGCCCGAGCAGATCGCCCGCGCGCTCCTTGTCGGCGTGCTCAAGGGGTGCCCCCGGCACGCACATCATCGAATCCGATGCGCTTTAGCCGAGGCTATTCGCGCCTGCGGCGGTTCTGAGCGGCTCGCAGCGAATCGACTATAGTCGGTTCATTGCTCGATTTTCTCGATGAACAAAGGCTACCGCCATGCGCCACCTGAATTACAAGCACCTGCGCTATTTTTGGAGCATTGCCAAAACCGGCAGCATTGTGCGCGCCAGCGAGCAGTTGCATCTGACTCCGCAATCGATCAGCGGGCAACTGGGTGAACTGGAAGAAAGTCTCGGCGTGCAGTTGTTCCGGCGCGTTGGTCGACGGCTGGAACTGAGCGAGGCCGGACAGCGTATTTTCCGGTATGCCGATGAGATCTTTGCGCTGGGGAATGAGCTCCTTGAAGCCGTCAAAGAGGGCGGGCAGGCGCAACGTGCGCCGTTTCGGCTGGGCATTGCCGACTCGGTGCCCAAGTCGGTCGCCTATCGTGTCACTGAACCGGTGCTGGCGCTGGAAAGCCCGGTACGCCTGATCTGCCGCGAAGGGCGACTGGCTGCACTGCTCGGCGAACTGGCGCTGCACCGGCTTGATCTGGTGCTGGCCGACCAACCCATGCCCACCAAACTGAACGTGCGCGCCTACAACCACCTCATCGGACGCAGCACGCTGTCTGTGTTCGGCACCGCCAAGCTGGCCAAGTCGCTGCCGGGCACGTTTCCGGCACACCTCAATGACGCGCCCTTTTTGCTGCCCGGCGAAGATGTTGCCTTGCGCCCGCGCCTGATGCAGTGGTTCGACGACCAACAGATACGCCCGCGCATCATTGGCGAATTTGACGACAGCGCCCTGCTCAAGTACTTCGGCCGCGCTGGCGCCGGCCTCTTTGTTGCCCCCAGCGCCATCGCGGCCGACATCATCGAGCGCTACAACGTGGTCGCCCTGGGCGAGATCGACAAGGTGAGCGAAGAGCTCTATGCGATCACCACCGAGCGACGCCTGACGCATCCGGCGATTGTCGCGATTGTGGATTCGACGCGGCAGAATGTGTTCGGGTGACAACTGGAAAACAAGTAACTAATTGTTTTTGAATGATTGGCCGTAAATAACCTGTTTTTACGTTTTAATACGGCCAATGGACTACATTCCACTAACTGATAACACTGCACGGCAGGTCATCGACTCAAGCACCATTTTCGATGAACTCTGCCGGACACAAGTGCAGGCGCGAAAGTTCGCAGGCGGTATGTATTGGAAGCAGCAGCCGCCCTACGAATACCTCGTCAAAACCTTTCCCAATAACCGGCAGCACCGGCTAGGCCCTCGTTCTGAAGAAACCGAGCGCATCTACGCGCATTTCGTCCAGAGAAAGACAGCGTCGGAAGACCGCCTAAACTCGCTGAAGGTGGCCCTTCACGAAGCCGAACGCATGAACAAAGCCCTGAAAGCGGGCCGAGTACCTTCCATGGTCATTAGCGTGCTGCAGGCCATCGAGCAGGCCGGGTTGGGCGAACACTTCACCGTGGTTGGGACTCACGCCCTGTACGCCTACGAAACCGCCGCAGGCGTTCGCATCGTTCAAGGTGCCCTCGCCACGCAGGACGTCGACCTGCTCTGGGATGCCCGCCAGCGCATCCGCTTTGTCACGGACATTAACAAACACGAATTATCGGTACTGAAGATTCTGAAACTGGCCGACCCCACTTTTCAGCGCAAAGAGGGCCAAAACGAAACGGCAATAAACGCCAAGGGTTTCGAGGTCGACTTTCTGCGCAGGCAACCCGAGGGCGATGACCCGCACCCGTTCAGGTTCTCAGCGGACGAAGACGATCTATGGCCGGTGCAGGCACGCCGGGCGTCCGTTCTGACCAATGCACCCCGTTTTGAGCATGTGGTGATCTCAGCGACCGGTCGCATGACCCTGATGCGCACGATCGACCCGCATATCTTCGTCGAGTTCAAGCACTGGATGGCAGAGAAGGCACCAAACCGGCCCGAGATGAAACGCCGACGTGATCGGCGGCAAGCGGATATCGTTCAGTCCTTGCTGGACGAGGGCCTTTTGAGGCGAACCGGGTAATCGCTAAAACTCATGCCTCTGGCTATTCATTGCTCCCGCCGCCGCACTCAGGCGCCGAGTCGGCTGAACAACCCGCTTCTCTGCTGACGCTTTTGCCGTTGCGCTTCAAACTTGACACCGGCAAGATCAATAGCGGCTTCGCGTAAGCAGCAACAATGGAGGCCTGTGCGGCAGAATGTGTTTGGGTGACCGGGGCCACAGCAATAGCGGCCTGGCAGCAGGTGTTTAGAGAGCTCGACTGGAGTACAGTGCGCTCATGACGTTGACAGAGTTTTTGCAATCGTTGCAGTCCCAGCCCGTGGAGTTCGTGCTGGTGGGTGGGCTTGCTGTGCAACTGCACGGCTATGTTCGCGCTACCTTTGATGTTGATCTTGTACTGGCAATGAATCCGGAAAACCTGGCGCGGTTTGTCCAGTGCTGCAAGCGCCAAGAGCTCTCGCCAACGATACCCGTGCCGCTTGAAGCCATTGCCGACGCTGATCTGGTCGAGCGGTGGCACCGCGAAAAGGGCATGTTGGCCTTCAGCGTCCGCGAGTCGCGCCCGGCCGGCTTGGTCGTTGACGTGCTGGTGCGGCCCGAGATCAGCTTTGATGAACTTATCCGCGATGCTGTGCCAGCCCGTTTGGCTGGCCAGGTGTTGCGGATCGCGTCAATCGCGCATCTGATTGCCATGAAGCGTGCCGCGGGGCGCCCGCGAGATTTGCTCGACATTGCGGCGCTTGAGAAAATAGCGCGCGGGGAATCCCCTGATGACCGTTCCATCTGAGACCCCGGCCGAGATTCCCGAAGACTTGGTGCGCCAGCGGCTGGCTCAAGGCGAGCAGTTGCGTGACTTCACCGTCAGGGTGTGGCTTGAAAACCCGCACCTGGCGCGTCAGGCTGGCCCTGGAATCATTGCCTGGCTGTGGCCCAAGGCACTTGAGGGCGAGTGAAGGGGTCTGTTCCGTGGTGTCCCCTATATTCCGCACCGAGCAACGCCTGACATGTCAATGGTCCGTGGTGCATTACGTTTGGCTGGGAAGGTGAACATGCCGTTGATGTTGATCTTGAGAACTATCACTAAGGAGCCTGGTATGAAGCAAACTCGCTGCCCGACGCACCCCGGCGAAATTCTTCGCGAAGATTCCTTGCCGGCGGTGCGCGGCTTCATCGAGTAGCGTCCGGTGGAATGATGGGTTCGGCCACACCTGTGAATTGAGCAATGGCCTACGCCGGAGAATGATTCTTGAGCCACTCGCGCAAGGCGGCATCCACGCGGGCTTGCCAGCCCTCGCCACTGTCGCGGAATTGCTCTACCACTTCTCGCGACAACCGAATGGTGATGCGCTCTTTGGTCGGTGTCTTCTGAGGGCCACGAACAGCCAGTTTCTTCCTAAGCGACAGTGGCAATACCTCAGCGGCCGGCTTGAACTTCGCAATATCCTCGGCCGTCAGTTCGCGAACCTCGCCGTCAGTATCAATCAAGGGTTTGCGGTTTGCCATATCTATTCGCCTCTCTCGTATTTGCCTTACGGAAACTGATTACCCGAATGCCCGTCTCGGTCTCAGTAAAGCACAGCACATGCAACCGGCGATCCAGATAGCACAGCGCGATGTACCGAGTTTCGCCATATGCCTTTCGGGTGTCAGGAAACCCCAGCAGTATTGAAGTTGACTTCTGCTGCTCGTTCGAACGAAAGTTGACGATCTTTGATGTTTCTCTCGTTCTTGATCACGTCGAAGTCAACATTCATGCGCTAGAGTGTATGCACAAATAAGTGGTGCGTCAAGGTTTATTGTATGTACAAACATACTCTGCGATTCTCTGGGACGTTCAGCGCATCAAGCGATGCTGGTACGTCTGAAAATACCTCGAATAGTGACAACCGATTGCCCGCAACTCCCCGCTTTTCCGTCTCCATGAGTCACCCCAAAAAGAGAGGAAACTACACAAATCAGGGACATGTGAACAGCCCCCTGTGTAACTCACTGACTGTGAACGAGTTTTGCTGCAATTGCCCTGGGTCCGCAAGTCGGCGCTGGTGAGGCGGCGATTTAGCGAGTCGAAAACACAACGGCCACCGGGTTGCCCAGGTGGCTGTTGTGCTTACAACTTGACACCAGCGTGTAAATCAGCCGGCTTAGACTAGGCCGTAAGCTTGGCGCTGGCCAGGCGATTCAGGCTAATACCCTGCTCAGCCGCCTGGGTGGCCAGCATCCGATGTACCTCGGGCGGGATACGGACACGAAACTCGCCGCTGTAGTGCTTTTCCGCGAGCGGTGTCGGCACGTCTTCGCCGTTGGTGCGCATATCGTCGACAGCGTCCGCCACCACCTGACGAATACCCTTTAGAGCGGCTTCCGGCGTCTTGGCCAGCCAGGACAACGCAGGGAACTCCGCGCACAGACCAACGTGCTCACCATCCTCGGGTGCCCAGGTGACACGATAGGTGTAGTGATCAACGCTCATGGTTTCATTCCTTTCATTTTCTCGATGGCCAACAATACCTGTTTCACTTGGTACGCTTTGGCCTTGCCTTTGTCGGACTGAATATTAATCCGAGGGTCCCCGGCCCACGGCGTCTTGTAGACCGCGTGACTGGTGCCAGACTGGCGAGGCTTCCCGAACAACGCTTCGCAGACCCGCTTGACATCGCTGAACCGGACATTAGACGGCGGCTCGCGCTGCATCTGTGCCAAGATTTTGGAGGTATCAGCCATTTACGAATGGTATCAATAGTGGCACCACTAGGCAAGCGTGCGCTCACAAGGTGCTCACTGTGCCGCCACATCGAGCGCAGCGAGCTGGAGCTCTCCTTGGCGCAGAATGCAATTGAGGATTGCTTGGCGCGTTTGATTTGGCGATCAAGCCGAACAGCGATGTTGCTCGCAGAGCAACCTTGGATCAACAACCCACTTCGCTGATGACGCTTTTGCTGTTGCGCTTCAAACTTGACACCAGCCAAGTGGCCGTTCATCCAGCCAGAGCTGGACGTTCAGAGCATCAAGCGATGCGGGTGTCAAATTGGGTCCGCAAGTCGGCGCTGGTGAGACGGCGATTTAGCGAGTAAAAAACACAACGGCCACCGGGTTGCCCAGGTGGCCGTTGCTTCTACAACTTCAGCACTCGAACAATAGGGGTCTGACCCCTATTATCTGGTGAGCGCTTGACCTGCTGATCAGGCTGTGCAGATCAGAAAAACTGCTTGGCGAAATTGGCGAGTGCCACAGCGAGAACAACGCCCAACATCCATCGGATCACGGCCAACTCGGTTTTGAGATCCGCCACGTCTGATTTCGTTGCCAGCGTAGTATCCAGTGCCTCTGAGAATACATCCTTCTGCTCCTCAGCAAAGGCTGCCGCCTGCTCACGCGTCAATCCGGCCTTTTCAAGGCGGTCGGCAAACTTCAGGGTATCGAAAGTAACTGTGCTCATGAAGTGAGTGTAAAACCAAAAACGGCCAGCCGGTTTCCCGAATGGCCGCTGTTCCAGCCGGAGCCGGGCGTTCAGAGCATCAAGCGAGCTGGTGTCAAATTGGGTCCGCAAGTCGGCGCTGGTGAGACGGCGATTTAGCGAGTCGAAAACACGACGGCCACCGGGTTGCCCAAGTGGCCGTTGCTTCTACAACTTCAGCACTCGAACAATAGTAACAATAGGGGTCTGACCCCAATCATTTCTAAAGTAAGCTCAGAAATACTGCTTGGCGAAGTTGGCAATCGCCAAACCGATCAGCGCCGCAATCATCCACCGGCTCAGCTTCATTTCGCCCATCATCTCAACGCGCAGCTCGCGCATATCGCTACGCACGGCCTGTACGTCGGCTTTTGTCGCGAGCGCAACATCCAAAGCCTCGGCTAGCGCCTCGCGCTGCACATCCGCCATCGCCTCAGCTTGTGCTTGCGGCACACCTGCAGACTCCAAGCGCTTGACAAATTTATGGGTATCGAAAGTAATCGTGCTCATGAGTTAAGTGTAAACCAAAAATGGCCAGCCGACTTCCCGAATGGCCGCTGTTCCAGCCGGAGCCGGACGTTCAGAGCATCAAGCGATGCGGGTGTCAAATTGGGTCCGCAAGTCGGCGCTGGTGAGACGGCGATTTCGCGAGTAAAAACACAACGGCCACCGGGTTGCCCAGGTGGCCGTTGCTTTTACAACTTCAGCACTCGAACAATAGGGGTCTGACCCCTATTGTTTCTATTATTTTTATTTAGAAGCGGTGGATCATACCAACCATGTAACCGCTGAAACTGTCGCGGCCGGACGTGCCGGTGGCGGTCGTATTGTTGATAAGAGTGCCAGCAGTGGTACCCGTACCAACAGCCAGGTTGTCGTCACCCGTGGCACGACCGTACTGCGCGTAGGCCATGGTGCGCTTGCTCAGGTTGTACTCGTAGCCCAGACCCCAACCCGTGCCCTTGTCAGAACCCACATCAGTCGCGTTATAGTCGTTGGCCTTGATCTTGCCGTAGATCGCGCGAGCCAGTCCATTCGCACCCACCGGCATGGTGGCACCCACCGTCCAAAGCTTGTGCTTCGGCGAAACCCCGGCGATGTTGCTATCTTGCGCGGCCCGCTCATACGTACCCATCAGGGCGACCATGCCAAAGTCATAGCGACCCATCATGCTCAGGGTCTTGGCATCAATCCCGTTAGCGTTCGCGAAGGTATTAGCCACCTCACTAACGCGATCGTAGTAGAGGGCCGCAGAGAGAGGGCCCGCGGCGTAGGCCAGACCAATCCCGTAACCACGCTCCTGATCATTTTGGCAGGTATTCGTCGGTGTTACGACGCACGCGCTGGTCGCGTTATAGGCTGTACTGTCGGTGGCCTTCGGCGCAAAGGAATACATCGCCGACGCGGTCAGTCCTCCCAGTAGTTCAGGCGAAACGTAACGCACCGAGTTGTTCCACTTGGTGCTGGTGTTCAAGGCTAATGAGTTGTTCGTCAGCAGAAAACGGGGTGAGAGGTCGGTGGCACCCAGTGCATCATCCATGTCGTCCGAGGCCGTGTTCTGGCGACCCGCCATGACGGTGCCCATGTTGCCGGACAACCCGATGTACTGCTGACGGGCACCCGCGGGACCGGCGGCGGTGTCAGCGCCAATACCGTACTCCAGATGAAATATCGCCTTGAGGCCATTGCCCAGCGCTTCTTCGCCATCAAAGGCAATGCGGCTGCCGGTGTAGTGGCCGGAATCGATGCCGCTGGTCGTGTCGGCGGCAGTGCCGTTTCCGTTAGCCGAGGTGTGGATATAGCTCATATCCACACGACCCGAAATAGTCACGTTCGACTGAGCAAACGCTGCGCCCGACATCAGGCCAGCAACGGCAAGTGCGATAACTTTCTTTTGCATGGTTGATACTCCTTTGGTTGATAAATCTGCGCTTCGCTGACTGGTCGTTATGACTCGTTTCGTTGAAGCATGGGAGCATTGTGGCAAACCCCGCCTAGTGAACATAGCCTAATCAAACCGGTTCCGTAACTTTCGCGCCCGTTATGTGACATTTTTGCGACACTTGACCATGCGTGGGGCACAAAATCCGAACGAACTCAGGACGGCACCCCAATCAACTTGCCTCCGTATGGACAAAAGCCAAGCGTCCGCCACACCCGACCGCGATGACTCAAGCGCCTGACTCACTGCGTATTCGTTGCTCGCGCCGGCAAAATTCGGCGCAGCGCCCGAACCTGCTGCCAACAAACCGCTTTGGGAATTGTCATCGCCATGGTCTGCATGCAACGATCCAGCCAGTGTTTTCGGGTTTGCAGTCGCGCTATCGCTTTTTCCAGATCTTGCGTAATGCTTTCGCCATAAGCCTGCTCGGCCTTTGCGACGGCTTTACGCAACAAGGCAAGACTCGGTCGCATCATCGCCAGATCGATAACATCGCGATTAAAAACGCCATCGTCGTTCCATCGGTCTGAATTGGCGAGCAACTTGCTCGTCAACATATCAAGCGGCGTGAGCGTCTTCACTCGACAAACCTCATCGCCCGCGCCCGGCCTCTCAAGCTCAAATCGACCTTCAAGAATAATTTCGAACTTGATCGGCTGCTGCGCGACGAGTAGCGTGGTTCGGATGCCGTATTGGTCTGCCCGAATTTCCCGCGCCTGGGTCAAAGGTGCGGCCGCTTCGCGCTGTAGGGCGGCAATACCCGCAGGGCCGGTCAGCCTTTGCCGAAGATCACGATAGGCCTTTCTATCCGATACCAGGAAATCGACATCTACCGACTCTCGGTATTCACCATAGCGCAGGGCAATTGCTGTACCGCCACCGAACAAGCACCCGGCGTCACCGAGCAGGGGCGCATCGAGTGCATAAAGGACCTGCGCTATCCGCTGGTGATGTGGGCGCTCAAACGGCACGCGTATCACCCCCGAACACACGCCCCAGGGCGTCGATAAGCTTGCGTTCGCTTATCGACAAGGCCGCCACGTCGAGATGCCGTCCATTACGCTCGTAGATACCCCATGCTTCCTGCGGGGTCAGGGCGTTGGTTCCTGTCACCTGCCAGGCAAGCTGCCTGAGTTGCGGATAGTCATCAAGGCCGATACTGACCGGTATCCACCCATTTCGGTCGTCATGATCGGCATCCGCCGTTGGCTTTGGGGTGCGCGCAATGAGAATATCCAAGCCCAAGGCAAAAGCTGCGTTCAGATAACTTCCTGCGGTTACCGAGGGTTCGCCTTTTTCAAGCCTGTGGAGCGTAACGCGCGACATACCAGCCGCTTCGGCCACCGCCGCCGCGCTCAGCCCCAAGACTTTGCGTTGCGCGCGTATCTGCTCACCCATCTGGGCAAGTCTTTGGCAGGTATTTTGGCTTGAATCGGGTGCTTTGGCCGGCATAGTGTTTCTCATACTATTCACAAATGCTAAATTGTCAATATTGAGAAACACTTTTATTGCAGGCGCGGCGCTAAGAGTCTGTGGTGCCGGGGGGGGGACTCGAACCCCCACACCTTGCGGCGGCGGATTTTGAATCCGCTGCGTCTACCGATTCCGCCAACCCGGCACGCATGCGAAGCGGTCGACTCAGAAAGCGTTCAGAAATTCAGCCTAAGCCGCCCTGACAGCGAATTCCATTGCGGAAGGGTTCTGCACCCTCTGGCTTGCGTCAAGAATCTCCATGCCAATAACATTGCCAGCCGCGTCGTAGTCAATGATGACGCCAGGCTTGACCTCATCCGACTCCTCTACCGGTGCATCGCTGAACACGACGGTGAGAATATCAACTTGGCTGTCGTAGTCGGCTTTCATATCGTGCTCCAATATTTGTCAATCTTGCTGGTCCGGTAGAGCGTCACAATGACCGGCGGTTGGTGCCAGTCCTCGATCACAAGACGCAGAAGGTAGGTTTTACCGTCGGCCACGATCCGCGATTGCAGAACCTTACGCCGATTCGCCCCCGCAGTCACCTGCTCTGGTTGCGCCATGACAGCGTCGATCCACGACATTGGAATCTGGCGGCGTTGCGCCTCAAGCTTCGCATGCACAGTCAGCACATAGTTCATGGTCTGATTATGCCGCATTCAATATGACGACTATCGGCACGGGCGATGCGCTGACAGTTCGTGGTGCCGGGGGGGGGACTCGAACCCCCACACCTTGCGGCGGCGGATTTTGAATCCGCTGCGTCTACCGATTCCGCCACCCCGGCACGGGTGCGAAGCGGGCGGATTATGCGCGAAAGCGCCATGGGCGGCAAGACATGCGACATGCGACGGACATGCGACAGACATGCGGCGGACGCAGCGCTTTTTCTTGTCTGCCAAACCGTGATCTAGCGCAAGTCTTCCGGCTACCGGCTACCTATAATCGCGCCAGCTGATTTTTGACAGGCTCTCATGAGTTCCCACGCACCCGGCAACACCCGCACCCGCTCAATCGCCATCGCTGCCATGGGCGTGGTCTATGGCGACATTGGCACCAGCCCGCTCTACACGATGAAAGAGGTGTTCAACGGGCCGCACGCGGTGAGCATTTCGCCCGGCAACGTGCTGGGCATCCTCTCGCTGGTGTTTTGGGCGCTGACCATTACGGTGTCGCTCAAGTATGTGATGTTCATCACCCGCGCTGACAACAAGGGCGAAGGCGGCATCATGGCGCTGACGGCGCTCGCCCAGCGCACCACGCATCTGTCGCCGACCACCATGTGGGTGCTGTCCTTGCTCGGAGTGTTCGGGGCGGCCCTCTTTTATGGCGATGCGGTGATCACCCCGGCCATGTCGGTGCTTTCTGCCGTCGAGGGACTGGAGGTGGCCACCCCCGCGCTCAAGCCCTATGTGGTGCCGATCTCAGTGGGCATTCTCTCAGCACTGTTTATCTTTCAGCGCATGGGCACGGCAAGCGTAGGCGCGCTGTTCGGCCCGGTGATGATGTTCTGGTTCTTTACCCTGGGCGCGCTGGGCGTGCTTAATATTATCGACAACCCGTCGGTGCTGGTCGCGATCAACCCGATGTACGCGCTGCACTTTTTTATCGAGAACAAGATTCACGGGTTTTTGGCACTGGGCGCCGTGGTGCTGGCCATTACCGGGGGCGAGGCACTGTATGCCGACATGGGCCATTTCGGACGCCGGCCGATTGCGCTGGCCTGGATCAGCTATGTATTCCCCTTGCTGTATCTGAATTACCTTGGCCAGGGCGCGCTGATTCTGGCCGACCCCGGCACGGTGAGTAATCCCTTCTTCCGCCTGGTGCCTGAAGTGCTGCTCTACCCCATGGTCGCGCTGGCCACCTGCGCCACGGTGATTGCGTCGCAAGCCGTAATTTCGGGGGCCTTTTCGCTGACCGCGCAGGCCATGCAACTGGGCTACTGCCCGCGCATTCAGGTGCGCTTCACCTCGGCCAAGGAAAAGGGGCAGATCTACATCCCCAATATCAACTGGCTGCTGTTGGCGGCGGTACTGTTTCTGGTGCTGGAGTTTCGCAGTTCGTCGCGTTTGGCCTCGGCCTATGGCATTGCCGTGACACTGACGATGATGATCGACACCATTCTGGCCTTCGTGGTGGTGCGCGCGCTGTGGAACTGGGGCTGGGGCAAGGCGCTGGCCTTTTTGCTGATTTTTATTACCGTGGATCTGGCCTTTTTTGGCGCGAACATCGTCAAGGTGCTCGATGGCGGCTGGTTCCCTTTGCTGCTCGGTGTGGGGGTGTTTGCCGTGCTCACCACATGGAAGCAGGGCCGCGCGCTGCTCTATGAGCGCCTCAAGCAGGACTCGATGCCGCTGGATGCCTTTTTGCCCAGTCTGGCCCACGGCGGCCCGTTGCGGGTCGAGGGCACCAGCATTTTCATGACCCCCAGCGGCGACGGCGTACCGCGCGCCTTGCTGCACAATCTGTATCACAACAAGGTGCTGCACGAGCGCGTGGTGCTGATGGTGGTGCATTTTGAAGATGTGCCGCATGTGCCGGAGATCGACCGGTGCGAGGTTGAGGCGCTTGACGCGGGCTTCTGGCGTGTGACGGTGCGCTACGGCTTCAAGGATTCCCCCGATATCCCTGAGATCATGGATCTTTGCGCGCCCAAGGGGCTGGAATTCGAGATGATGCAGACCAGCTTTTTCCTCGGGCGCGAAACCATCGTGCCCTCGCGCGCCATTGTTGGCATGGCCTACTGGCGCGAGGTGCTGTTCATGTGGATGTTCCGCAATGCGGACTCGGCTACGGCGTTTTTCAAGATCCCGACCAACCGGGTGGTAGAACTGGGCACGCAGATCGAGTTGTAAGGCGTTCGGGTCGGCAAATCGCCGTGTTACCAGCGCCGACTTGCGGAACGGCGGCGTTTCTCTGTTTGTATTGAGCAAAATTACTCAGTACAATGAGATAAATGGAAACTACCTCCTTTGCTCGGGCCCAACTGGGCCAGCTTGCCCCGCGACTGAGCGCGCCACGCCGTTTTCTGCAGATTCTGGCCGGCCCACGTCAGGTCGGCAAAACCACGCTGGCACGGCAAGCCATGGCCGGCTTTGCCGGCGCAAGCCACTACGCCAGCGCCGATTTACCCGCTGCTCCGGACACCGAGTGGATCATGCGCCAGTGGCAACAGGCCCGCCGCGCCATGGGTGCAATGGGGGCATTGGGCACAGTGGGCGCCGAACCCGGATTGCTGGTCCTTGATGAGGTGCAAAAAGTACCGCGCTGGTCCGAGGTGATCAAGATGCTGTGGGACGAAGACAGCCACGCCGGGCGCAATCTGCACGTGGTGTTGCTGGGCTCGTCGCAGTTTTTGATGCAGCAAGGGCTTGCGGAAAGCCTGGCTGGACGCTTTGAACTGATACGCGTACCCCACTGGTCGTACGCCGAAATGCGGTCCGCCTTCGGCTGGACGGTCGATCAGTACATTTACTTTGGTGGTTATCCGGGGGCGGCAATACTGATCGGGGACGAGTTTCGCTGGAAGAGCCATATTCTCGATGCCATCATCGAGCCGACGCTCTCGCGGGATGTGCTGCAACTGGCCCGCATCGACAAACCCGCCTTGCTGCGCCGCTTGTTCGTGCTGGGGTGCAATTACTCGGGCCAGATACTTTCCTACCAGAAGATGATTGGCCAACTGCAGGATGTGGGCAACACCACCACGCTGGCGCATTACCTGAGCTTGCTCGGCGCGGCGTGGATGCTGACTGGCATCGACAAATTTGCCGGCGAACTAGCCCGCAGCCGGGCCAGCAGCCCCAAACTGCTGGCGCTCAACACCGCGTTGATGAGCGCACAATTGCCGCACGATTTTGCCCGAGCGCGCGCTGACGGCGAACTCTGGGGACGACTGGTCGAGTCTTCAGTCGGCGCCCATCTGGCCAATGCTGCCCTTCCCGGCATGACGCTGAGCTACTGGCGCGAACGTAATTGCGAAGTCGATTACATTCTCGCCCACGGCGACCGTGTACTGCCGATCGAAGTGAAAAGCGGCCGCAGCAAAGGTGCCCTTACCGGGCTGAATGAGTTTGCACGAGGATTTTCAGCCTTGCCGGGGATCGTCGTCGGCACCGGCGGCGTATCGCTGGAGACCTTCCTCAGCACGCCACCGGCGAACTGGCTGGCCTGAGCAAATCGCCGTGTTACCAGCGCCGACTTGCGGAATCAGCGGCATCATTGTGCTATGATTTGTACAACAATTACACCAACGAAAGCCGCGATATGGAAGCCATGACCTACAGTTACACGAGACAACACCTGGCCGAGGTCATGAAGCAGGTCAATGACGACCACGTTCCCGTAGTAGTGACCAGTCAGCGCGGGAAACCCGTGGTCATCCTCTCGCTCGACGATTTTCAGGCGCTTGAGGAAACCGCGTATGTTTTGCGCAATCCCACCGGAGCCAAGCGCCTGATGGAGTCGGTGGAAGAGCTTCGCAGCGGCGGCGGCACGGTCAAAGAGCTCACCGCTGATTGATGATCAAGTTCTCGACCCGGGCGTGGGAAGACTATCTTTACTGGCAAAGCGTTGATCGCTCAATGCTCAAGCGCATCAACCAGCTGATTCGTGACATCGAGCGCGATCCATTCGCGGGTATCGGCAAGCCCGAGCCCTTGAAGCACCAGCTGAACGGGTTCTGGTCACGGCGTATCGACAGCTGCCACCGACTGGTGTATGCGCTGGAGGGAGATGTGCTGCTGATCGCCCAATGCCGCGACCACTACTGATCTGCCCTATCAACTGGTGAACTGCAAGCTCGCCAGATGCGCGTACAGCCCACCCGCCGCCACGAGTTCGGCATGCTTGCCCAGCTCGACGATACGCCCTTTGTCCATGACCACAATCCGGTCCGCCTGCTGCACGGTGGCCAGACGATGCGCGATGACCAGCGTGGTGCGCCCTTCGGTCAGGTGATCCAGAGCGGCCTGCACGACGCGCTCGCTTTCGGCATCGAGCGCCGAGGTCGCCTCGTCAAGCAACAAAATCGGCCGGTCAGCCAGAATGGCGCGGGCGATGGCGATACGCTGTCGTTGCCCACCCGATAAACGCACGCCGCGCTCACCCAGATCGGTGTCGTAGCCTTGCGGCAGGCGCTCGACAAACTCGTCGGCGTAGGCGGCGGCGCAGGCTCGCTTGACGTCGTCAAGCGACGCCTCGGGGCGGGCATAGCGCACGTTGTCGAGCACACTCATGGCGAAGATCACTGCCTCTTGCGGCACCAGCGCCACGCGCGCCCGGGCCTGCGCCGGGTCCACCTCGGTCAGCGGCACGCCATCGATGCTCACGGTACCCGAGGCCGGGTCATAGAAGCGCAGCAGCATTTGGAACACTGTCGTCTTGCCGGCACCCGAGGGGCCGACCAGAGCAACGCGCTCGCCGGGCGCTATGTGCAAGCTAAAGTCATCGAGTGCCGGTGCCTCGGGCCGTGTGGGGTAGCGAAAGCCCACCCGCTCAAAGCCAACCTGCCCCAGCGGCGGCACGGGCAGGGAAGTCGGCGCTGGTGGGACGGCGATTTCCGGGCGGGTCGCCAATAATTCGACCAGGCGCTCGGTGGCACCGCGCGCGCGCTGCAAATCGCCCCACACTTCCGACAAGGCACCGACGCTGCCGGCGACCATGGCGGCATAAAAAACGAAGGCAGAGAGCTCGCCGGCAGACAAGTTCCCGGAAAGCACATCATGGCCGCCGACCCAAAGGATGAGCGAGATCGCGCCAAACACCATTACCAGCACCACGACGATCAGGGCCGAACGGCTGGCAATGCGCTTGCGCGCGACGGCAAAGCCGCGCTCTACCTGGGTGCCAAAGGCATCGCGATCACGGGCCTCGTGGCCATAGGCCTGCACGATGCGTATCTCGTGGATGGTTTCGTCAATGCGGCTGCCCAGATCGGCGATCCGGTCCTGACTTTCCCGCGCCAGCGCACGCACCCGGCGGCCAAACAGCACGATGGGCACCACCACCAGCGGCACCCCGGCAAGGACCAGCACAGTAAGCTTGAGGCTGGTGGTGAATAGCATGACCAGCCCGCCCAGCAACAGCAGCGAATTACGCAGGGCAATCGAGATGCCGGAGCCGATGACCTGCTCCAGCTGTGCGGTGTCCGAGGTCAGACGCGAAATGACATCACCCGTGCGCCCAGCCTCGAACCACGAGGGCGGGAGGCTGAGCAAATGATCAAAGACCTTGCGCCGCAGATCAGCCGTCACCCGTTCGCCCAACCACGACACATTGTAGAAACGCAGCCAGGTCGCTGCCGCCAGCAACGCAATCACGCCGAACATGGCCAGCAGGGTGCGGTCGAGCCAGGCCGGGTCGCCGGCGGCAAAGCCTTTGTCGATCACCGCGCGCAGCGCCTGCCCGACGCCAAGCATGGCGGAGGCGGCAATGACCAGGGCAATGACCGCCACGGCCATGCGCCGACGGTGCGGAAAGAGCAATTCGCGCAGAACCTGTCCTGACGACAACGGGACACTCAATGGCACAGCGCGTGTAGTCATGGGCTTCCTTCAAGGTAGAATCGGCCCTGAGTCGTTGCGCCTTTGCCGGTTGGCGTGACGTGATTCAGGTTTTCGGGCACGAAGCTCACCATTGTGCCACGAGCCCCTGATTCCCTATTTACTTCCCTTTGTTACGCTGCCTGAACCGGTTCTGTCGCGTCACACGACGCGCCAGCGGGCCCGTTCTGGAGCCAATTTGACCACCCAAACTACTGAAACACCCGGCGTCACCGACGCCACCGCCGCCACCGCCGTCCCACCAGCGCCGACTTGCGAATCGTTCGACGAACTGGGCTTGCTGCCCGAGTTGCTGCGCGCCGTCATAGACAACGGCTACACCAAACCCACCCCGATTCAGGCCCAGGCCATCCCCATCATCATGGCCGGCAGTGATGTCATGGGCGGCGCCCAGACTGGCACCGGCAAGACCGCCGGCTTCACCCTGCCGCTGCTGCAGCGCCTGGCCAAACATGCCAGCAGTTCGCCCTCCCCCGCCCGCCACCCGGTACGCGCATTGATCCTCGCGCCGACACGTGAGCTGGCCATGCAGGTGCATGAGAGCGTGGTGACCTACAGCAAATACTTGCCGCTGCGTTCGGTGTGCATTTACGGGGGCGTAGACATCAAGCCCCAGATCGCCGAACTGCGCGAAGGGCGCGAAATCGTTGTTGCCACGCCGGGCCGCCTGCTCGACCATGTGCAGCAAAAGAGCGTGTCGTTTGCCTCGGTCGAGGTGCTGGTGCTCGACGAAGCCGACCGCATGCTCGATATGGGCTTTATCCCCGACATCAAGCGCATTCTGGGCATGCTGCCGAGCAACCGGCAGAGCCTGCTGTTTTCGGCCACGTTCTCGAACGAGATCAAGAAGCTCGCCGACGCCATGCTCAAGGCCCCGCAACTGATCGAGGTCGCG
This sequence comes from Rhodocyclaceae bacterium, assembly GCA_016702335.1. Taxonomy (GTDB): domain Bacteria; phylum Pseudomonadota; class Gammaproteobacteria; order Burkholderiales; family Rhodocyclaceae; genus JADJEF01. The sequence goes on along the minus strand of JADJEF010000002.1, from coordinate 17,035 downwards.
CGGCGCAATGCGGTGAACGAAACGATTACTCACCGCGTCTATCCGGTCGCCTCCGACCTCAAACGCAGCCTGCTGGTGCATCTGCTGACCCACCAAAACGAGTTACAGCAGGTGCTGGTGTTCGTCGGCACCAAGTTCGGTGCCAGCCGTCTGGCCGTCTATCTGGAAAAGCAGGGCATCGCCGCCGACGCCATTCACGGCGATAAAAGCCAGCAACAGCGAACTGATGCGCTGGAAGCCTTTAAGTCCGGCAAGGCACGCGTGCTGGTCGCGACCGACGTCGCCGCCCGCGGCCTGGATATTGAAGACCTGCCCCACGTGATCAACTACGAACTGCCCAGCGTCGCCGAAGACTACGTACATCGCATCGGCCGCACCGGGCGTGCCGGCAAGAAGGGCGACGCCACCTCGCTGGTCGCGCCCGAGGAATCGGGTCGCTTGGCCGAGATTGAAAAGCTGGTCAAGCGCAGCATTGAACGGGTCGAAGTACCGGGGTTCTCTACCCTGCCCTCACGCGAGCACGAGCCGAGCAATCGCGGGCACAAGCGCGATCATGAAGAAAAGCGCAGCCAGCGCGATCGCAGCAGCAGCAACGAAGGCAGAAGCGAGCCGAGCGGCAGCGCACGCGAAGGCCGTGCGCCAGAAGCACGCGAACGCAAAGACAAGCGCCCCGCCTCGCTGCGCGACGACAACCGGCGCAGTAGCGAGCGCGCGCACCTGCCCTCGCCCAGCGCACATCTCCCGAAACTGGATTTCGACCCCAACAAGCCCTACGAAAACAAAAGCACTGGCGGAACCACCAGCGGCAGCAAGCCCGATCTTCGTCGCCCGCTCAGGCCGGTGGCGGCATTGTTGGGCGGGTTTGGTAAAAAGTCGTAGCGCAGGCCAGCGGGTCGGCTTGGCTGCACGCTGATCCGCGAGTCGGCGCTGGTGATACGGCGATTTTGCGGCGATTTTGTGGCGTAAACTGAATACAACTGTCGCGCCGGGGTAATCAGTCCATGGAAAAGGTCGTCAAGCGCTATCGTCTGGGGCAGGAACCCAAGGATGCGATGTATTGGCTGAGTCGCCCCGCTGTGGAGCGCCTCACCGCAGTAGAACTTCTACGTCAGCTCTGGCTGGAAAGCCACCCCGATGCGATCCAAGGACTTCAAAGAGTTTGTCGAGTTACTCAACGCACACCACGTTGACTACCTTGTCGTCGGTGGCTACGCCATGGCACTGCACTGTCGCCCCCGCGATATCGACGACCTGGAGCAATTGCCCTAGCTGTTTTCAGTAACTGGCTATATCTCGATATTATCGATGAGGCGCGGCGCACCCAGGCGCGCCGCCGCCAGTACCACCAGCGGACCGTCATCAGGCCCGGTGGGTGGTTGCAGGTCGCTGCAGCGACGAATCACCACGTAGTCGGGGGCCCAGCCATGAGACTTCAGCTCAGCGATGGCCTTTTGCTCGAGTTTGGCCCAGTCGCGCTCACCAGCGCGAACCGCCGACACAATGGCGGACAACTCGCGATGCAGTCGTGGCGCTTCGGCACGCTCTGCCGGGGTGAGGTAGCCGTTGCGCGACGACAGCGCCAAGCCATCGGGCGCACGCACCGTTTCGCCCGGAATGACCTCAATCGGCTCCGCCAGCTCGCGCACCATGCTCGAGAGCACCAGAAACTGCTGAAAGTCTTTCTTGCCGAACAGCGCGGCATGGGGGCGCACGATATGGAACAGCTTCATCACCACCGTGGCCACCCCGCGGAAGTGGCCGGGGCGGATCGCGCCCTCAAGAATATCGGCGTGCTCGGCCGGCGGCTCCACCACGTAGCGCTGGGGCTGCGGGTAGAGCTCGTCTTCCGAGGGGGCAAAAAGATGGTCCACCCCAGCCTCGATCAGAAGCGCACAGTCGGCCTCAAAGGTACGCGGGTACTTCTGAAAGTCTTCCCCGGGCAGAAACTGCAGCCGGTTCACAAAAATCGAGGCCACCACGGTGTCGCCGTGCTTGCGCGCATCCCGCACCAGTTGGATGTGCCCATCGTGCAAATTGCCCATGGTGGGCACAAACACGATGCGTTTGGGACCGGAGGCAGCACGGTCGCTGCGCAGGGCCTCACGGATGCCTGCGACGGTGTTGTGGATCTTCATCAGTAACAGTGCTCCGGTGCCGGGAAACTGCCGTTTTTGACCGCCTCGACATAGGCGTTGACCGCACCCTCAATACTGTGCGCCTCGACCATGAAATCCTTGACGAAACGCCCTTTCTTGCCCGGGTAGAGGCCCAGCATGTCGTGCAGCACCAGCACTTGGCCGTCGGTCTGCTTGCCGGCACCGATGCCGATGGTGGCACAGACGCTCAGCTCGCGGGTAATTTCTGCGGCCAGATCGGCCGGCACCATCTCGAGCACCATCACCGCCGCGCCGGCATCTTCCAGCGCGTGGGCATCGCGCTTCATGCGCGCCGCCCCTTCTTCGCCACGGCCCTGCACACGATAGCCGCCGAGCGCATGCACCGATTGCGGCGTCAGGCCAATGTGGGCGCATACCGGCACGCCGCGCTCGACCATGAAGCGCACCGTCTCGGCCATGACCTCGCCACCTTCGAGCTTGACCATTTCAGCGCCGGCGGCGAGCAGCTTGCCGGCATTGCGAATCGCCTGCTCGACTGACTCGTGGTAGGCGCCAAAGGGCAGGTCGGCCACCAGCATCGGGCGGGTGGGCAGCGCGGCGACACAACTGGTGTGGTAGATCATTTGCTCCATGGTCACCGGCAGGGTCGAGGTCTTGCCCTGGATCACGTTGCCCAGGGAATCGCCGACCAGCATCATATCCACGCCACAGCGGTCTTCCAGCGCGGCAAAGCTGGCGTCATAGCAGGTCAGCATCGCGATCTTCTCGCCCTCGCGCTTCATGCGCGCAATTTCGGGCAGCGTGATCGCCTTGTTGGAGGCGAGATAGGTCATGCGCTACGAAAGATGAAATAGACGGCACCAAGGATACACAAGGCGGCCCACAAATAGTCGAGTTTGACCGGCTGCTGCATGTAGTAGATGGCGAAGGGTACGAAGACTGTCAGGGTGATGACTTCCTGCAGAATCTTGAGTTGGGCGAGATTGAGTTCCTGATGCCCGATACGATTCGCCGGCACCTGCAGCAGATACTCGAACAGTGCAATGCCCCACGACAACAAGGCGGCGATCCACCATGGCTTGTCGTTCAGGTTTTTCAGGTGGGCATACCAGGCAAAGGTCATGAAAATATTGCTGGCGGTGAGCAGCAGCGCGGTCTGCCAGATGACTGGCAGGCCTGTCAGCAGGCTCACTGGAGTCGCTCCACCTGCTGATCAGCGCAGGCCGCGAGCAGTGCCGTGACGGCACCCCGTCCGGGAATCATCAGATCGGGAGCGATTTCGTGCAAGGGTGCCAGCACAAACGCGCGCTCGTGCAAGCGCGGATGCGGCAAGGTGCAGGCGGGAGCATCGCTCGCCAGATCACCGTAGAGCAAGAGATCCAGATCCAGCGTGCGCGGGGCATTTTTAACGCTGCGCTGGCGGCCGAAGCGTGCCTCGATGGCAAACAACTGCTGCAGCCAAGTCGGCGCTGGTAACACGGCGATATCGAGGTCCAGCGCGACCACCGCATTAATGAAATCGGGCTGATGCACCAGGCCCACGGGGGCCGTGCGGTAGAGCGAGGACGCCACGACAAATTGCGCGCCCTCGATGGACTTCAGCGCGTCAATGGCCGCCTGCACAATGCGGATCGGCTCGCCCAGGTTGGCACCGAGGGCGACATAACAGCGCACCATCACTCGCCGCCAGGCGCGTCGCCGGGGGTGCTCGCCGGCTCTTCCTTGTCGGTGCTACCGTGGGCATCCTGGCGGTCATTGCCACCGCCGTTACCGCCACTGCCGCCATCGCTCTTGCTATTACTGCGCCGGCGTCGACGGCGTTTCCTGGGCCCGCTGTCGGGCACCAGCAGGGCCTCGCGGGCGGGGCCGTCCGCCTCCTGGAAACGTTCCCACCACTGCGCAATGTCGTCATCGATTTCACCGCTCTGTGCACGCAGGCAGAGAAAATCGTAGCCAGCCCGGAAACGCGGCAGCTCCAGCAAACGGTACGGCGTCTTGCCTGCACGCTTTTCAAAACGCGGTTGCAGCGCCCAGATTTCTTTGATGTCGCCGGCAATGCGCCGGGTAATGGCCAGCTTTTCGGCCTGAAGATCAAGCACCTCGTCCATGGCTTCGTACAGCGCCGGGATCGCCACCTCGCCGCGGGTCTTGCGCGCTTCCCAGTTGGCCAGCACTTCATGCCAGAGCAAGGTCGCGAACAGGTAGCTGGGCGAGACCGCCTTGCCTTCGCGCACACGCTGGTCGGTGCTTTCCAGCGCCAGCATGACAAACTTTTCGCCCATCGGCTGCTCGAGAATGACATCGAGCAAAGGCAGCACGCCATGATGCAGGCCGTCGTCACGCAGGCGCTTGACGCATTCAACGGCATGCCCGGAAAACAGCAGCTTGAGCATTTCGTCAAACAGGCGGGCCGGCGGCACGTTTTCGATCAGGGAAGCCATGGCGCGAATCGGCTCCCGCACCGCCGGGTCGAGCTCCAGATTCAGCTTTGCCGAGAGCCGCACCGCGCGCAGCATGCGCACCGGGTCTTCGCGATAGCGCGCCTTGGGCTCGCCTATCATGCGCAGCACTTTTTGCTTGAGATCGGCCACACCATGGTGATAGTCGTGCACCGTCTCGGCTGATGGGTCGTAATACAGGGCGTTGACGGTGAAGTCACGCCGGGCGGCATCGTCGCTCATGCTGCCCCAGACGTTGTCGCGCAGCACCCGACCATGCTCGTCCTTGAGCGTTTCTTCGGTATGCGCGCCGCGGAAGGTGGACACTTCCAGCGTTTCGCCGCCCTGCATGACATGCACGATCTGAAAACGCCGGCCAATGATGCGCGAACGACGAAACAGGTTGCGCACCTGATCCGGCGTGGCATTGGTGGCCACGTCGTAGTCTTTGGGGTGGATGCCGGCGATCAGGTCGCGCACCGCGCCACCGACGATATAGGCCTTGAAGCCGCCCTGCTGCAGGGTTTCACAGGTGCGCCGGGCACCTGACGAGACCTGCTCGCGGTGAATGCCGTGCTGGGCGACGGGCAAAACGGTGGCATCGGCCTTGCCGGGCAGATGGAGGGGTTTGTGCTCGCCGCGCTTGAAGACGCGATGGATGAACTTGCGCAGCATGCGATACCTGGAAGGCCAGTTGATCAGGGCGGCAATGATAGCGGATTGCCCCGTAAAATCCGCCGCTTGCCTAATTGATGCGCTGCACTCAGGAAGCCCGCCATGGAACTCGCCAAATCCTTCGAACCCGCCGACATTGAACAGCGCTGGTACCCGCGCTGGGAAGCCGCCGGCCATTTCGCCGCCGGGCTGGACACCCGCAAGGACGATAACTTCTGCATCCTGCTGCCGCCACCCAATGTCACCGGCACGCTGCACATGGGCCATGGCTTCAACCAGGCGATCATGGACGCGCTCACCCGCTATCACCGCATGCGTGGGGCCAATACGCTCTGGCAGCCGGGCACGGACCATGCGGGCATTGCCACGCAAATCGTGGTGGAGCGGCAACTCGATGCACAAGGCATCTCTCGCCACGAATTGGGCCGCGAGAAGTTTCTGGAGAAAGTCTGGGAATGGAAAGAGTTTTCCGGCAACACCATCACACGCCAGATGCGCCGGCTGGGTACCTCTCCCGACTGGTCGCGCGAGCGCTTTACCATGGATGCCGGGCTGTCGAAAATTGTGACCGAGACCTTTGTGCGCCTGCACAAGGAAGGCCTGATTTATCGCGGTAAGCGTCTGGTTAACTGGGACCCGAAGCTGCTCACCGCTGTTTCCGACCTGGAAGTGGTCAGCGAGGAAGAACAAGGCTTTCTTTGGCACATCCGCTACCCGCTGGCCGATGGCTCGGGTTCGCTGACCGTGGCTACGACCCGCCCCGAGACCATGCTCGGCGACGTCGCCGTGATGGTGCACCCTGAGGATGAGCGCTACACCCATTTGATCGGCAAGCAAGTGCAATTGCCGCTGTCGGACCGAACCATTCCGGTCATTGCCGACAGTTACGTGGATAAAACGTTCGGCACCGGTTGCGTCAAGGTGACGCCAGCGCATGACTTCAATGACTGGCAGGTCGGTCATCGCCATGGTCTGACCCCGATTTCGATTCTCACGCTCGACGCCCGCATCAACGAGCACGCCCCGGAAAAGTATCGCGGCATGGACCGCTTTGATGCGCGCAAAGCCGTGGTCGCGGATCTGGAGGCGCAGGGCTTCCTCGACAGCGTCAAGCCGCACACGCTGATGGTGCCGCGCGGCGACCGCACCGGCGTGGTGATCGAGCCCATGCTCACCGATCAGTGGTTTGTCGCCATGACCAAGCCGGGTGCGGATGGTCACTCCATCGCCGGCAAGGCGCTGGAGTGCGTCGCCTCAGGTGAAATCAAGTTCGTGCCCGAAAACTGGGTGAATACCTACAACCAGTGGCTGAACAATATCCAGGACTGGTGCATCAGCCGCCAGTTGTGGTGGGGCCATCAGATTCCCGCCTGGTATGGCGACGATGGCCGCTGCTGGGTAGCGCACGACGAAGCCGAAGCCGCAGCGCTGGCCATGGCCGATGGCTACACCGGCGGCCTGGAGCGTGACCCGGATGTGCTCGATACCTGGTACTCCTCGGCCCTGTGGCCGTTCTCGACGCTGGACTGGACGCCGGAGTGGCCGGCGAAGTCGAACACGGCGCTCGACCTATACCTGCCCTCGACGGTGCTGGTCACCGGCTTTGACATCATCTTCTTCTGGGTGGCGCGCATGGTCATGATGACCAAGCACCTTACGGGCAAAATTCCGTTCAAGCATGTGTATGTGCATGGCCTGATCCGCGATGCGGAAGGCCAGAAGATGAGCAAATCGAAAGGCAACGTGCTCGACCCGATCGACCTGATCGACGGCATCGGCCTTGACGAACTGGTGAAAAAGCGCACCACGGGTCTCATGAACCCACGCGACGCCGAGAAGATCGAAAAGCGCACGCGCAAGGAATACCCGAGCGGCATTCCCGCCTTCGGCACCGATGCGCTGCGCTTCACGTTTCTCTCGCTGGCGTCGCCAGGCCGCGACATCAAGTTCGACATGCAGCGCTGCGAGGGCTATCGCAACTTCTGCAACAAGCTGTGGAATGCCACGCGCTTTGTGCTGATGAACTGCGAGGGCAAGGACTGCGGACTGGACCCGCATGAGGCCAGTAGCTGTGGCACAGGCGGCTATCTGGACTTTTCGCCCGCCGACCGCTGGATCGTCAGTCAATTGCAGAAAACCGAAGCGGAGATCGCCAAACACTTTGCCGACTACCGCTTCGACCTGCTGGCCAAGGCTATTTATGAGTTTGTCTGGGACGAGTACTGCGACTGGTATCTGGAACTGGCCAAAGTGCAGATGCAGACCGGTAGCGAGGCACAGCAGCGGGCCACACGCCGCACCTTGTTGCGCGTGCTCGAAACCACGCTGCGCCTGGCGCACCCGCTCATCCCCTTTGTGACCGAAGAGCTTTGGCAGACGGTGGCACCGCTCGCCGGTCGCATTCCGCAAGTCGGCGCTGGTGAGACGGCGATTGGGGCGACGACTGAGGCGACTGGGGCCACCCTCATGCTGCAAACATACCCGCAAGCCGACCTGAGCCGCTGCGATGCGGCCAGCGAGGCCTGGGTTGTCACGCTCAAGCAAATGGTGACCGCCTGCCGCAGCCTGCGCGGCGAGATGTCACTTTCGCCGGCGCAAAAGGTACCTCTCGTCGCCGCCGGAGACATTGCCGCCCTGAGCGCCTACGCGCCCTATCTGGCGGCGCTGGCGAAACTATCGGACGTGGCGGTGGTGGAGTCCCTGCCCGATTCCGACGCACCGGTACAAATCGTCGGCGAGTTTCGCCTGATGCTTAAGATCGAAATTGACGTGGCGGCCGAGCGCGAGCGAGTAGGCAAAGAGTTGGCCCGCATCGAGGGTGAAATCGCCAAAGCAGAGACCAAACTGGCGACCGAAAGTTTTGTCGCGCGTGCGCCGGCCAAGGTTGTGGCGCAAGAGCGGGCCCGACTCGCCGACTTTATCGCCCTGCGCGAGAAACTTCAGGGGCAGATCAGCCGGCTGGGTTGAACTGGTTGAACTCGGACGCTACCGACTCTCGGCGAGGCAGCTTTGGGCGCGTAGCTCTCGCCAGTCGTCGGCCCAGCAGCAGTCGTGGTCGGAGCGTGGCAGGTCAATCACGCGGGCGTTGGGCGTCTGACGCAAGTACTGGCGCCCGGTCGCCGGTGGCACCACCGAGTCTTTTCCACCGCGAAAGTGCGTTTGCGGGACCCGTGCCAGTCGCTCGGCCCCACTCGCCGGGTTCAGGGAACGCGAAAGGGGTGAAACGCCTATCGTCTGGGTCCAGGCCTCGGTATCCAGCGGCGCGGCCACCGTGACCAGGCACGCCACGTCATCCCGGCGCTCGGCCACCAGCGCCGCGACCGTACCGCCGCCCGAGTAGCCCACCAGCTTGACCTCTTGCGCGCCGGTGCGCGCTTTGGCCGCACTGACGGCCTCATTCGTGGCACTCACGACGGATTCGCTGTAACGCGCCTGTATCCACCATTGGGGGTCGCAGCCGTGCAGTTGCTCGGGCTCTAACTGCTGGCAGGGGCGCCCCAGATACGCCACGGCGGGAGCAGGGTCCGCACTGGCCATGCGCACCACGTACGGGCGAATCGGCGTCGGGTCACGGGGTGGCAGATCGGGCGCCAGCCAGGGCGCACCATCACTTTCGATATACACCGTGACAGTGGGGCTGACCGCGGATGACTGGCGGACAAAACCGCGCATGCGCCAGTCGCTCAACGACAGCGGCACAAACCGTCCCTCTTCCGCCAAGGCGGCAATACGCTCCTTCGGGCTTTGCACCAGGGCGCAACTGCTGCCCAAAAAACAAACTGCCGCTACGAGCAGTGCTCGTAGCGGCAGCAGGTGTTGCTTTACAGCAGGCTTTTACGTGCTTAGAACTTGACACCCAGGTTCAACATGATCTGGTTGTTCTTGATCTGGTCACGCGAGGCCTCGTGCGAGTACTGAACCGAGCCGTACAAAGGACCCCTGCCGTTGAAGCTCACGCCCACCGTGCCCACGACACCGTCACGATCCGCCTTCGGCTTCAAACCAAGAACGAGGTCATCGTTCGGCTTCTTGAAGTCATAGACGTAGGTCAGGCCAAGATACGGGGTCCAGAACCCTGCATCGTATGTCACCTTGCCGCCCACGCGGCCCTGGCTGAGTTTGGTATCAACATTGCCCACCGCATTGGTTGCGCCGGCACCGTTTGTCAAGACAAATGAGCCGAGCTTGTCTTTGACGCTCACATAAGCCGCACGCCCGGAAAGACCAACCGGGCCAGATTTCGCAGCCGTGAAGGTCAGGCCGCTGGTGAAGAAGCGGGTTTTTCCGTCGATGTTGTTGCTTGCGCCAGTAACCGTACCCAGATCGAGATCAACATCGGAGGTGCCCATACCGACCATGGCGTCAAGCACCAGGTTCCTTGTCAGAGGTACCGCCACATACGGTGCCACTTTGTAGCCGTCGCCTTTCAGCTTGCTGCCAGCCGTAAACACGGTACCGGTGAGGTCAAAATCACTCTTGTCATACATCACCGCCACACCAGCAATGATCTTGTTGTCAAAGGTATAGTCAATACCGGCAGTGACATTCTTAACATGCCCGTCTGATGCGAGGGGCTGGAACTTGTAGGCGACGCTGTTGCGCGCCAAGCTCAACCAACCGTTCCATTTTGGTGCGTGACCACCTGCAGCCGCACCCGTGCCCTGTCCGGGCAGTGAGAAGCGCGTGCCGCCTTGGAGTGCATAGTTATTGCCACCACGCGAAGCGTCAGCGGTTACCAACTGACCAACGCTCGCGCCGCCTGCAAAAACATTTACCAGAGTGCCCTGTCCGAAGGTCGCCTGCAAGAGTTGTTTGAATGCCGCCGTGGGCTTTCCGTCCGTACCGAACAACGTAACAGAGGCCGTGGTGGTCGTGTAATCGGCAGCCGCAACACCACCGGCATAAACCATAGGCACCAAGGCCACGGCGACCGCACTCAAACTTTTGCTAACTCTTTTTGCCATCATGAACACCCCTTTAAAAGACCAAACTTTGCTCGTAACTACAATCTTATTTGTCAAACCTGTGCGAATCGTAGCATGGCTTTGACAGGACAACGCAAAGCCGTTGTGGTTTTTCATTATCTGTTGCGTGTTTGCAACAAGCCTCGGTCGAGCACACGCTTCAGCCTCGCAACTCCCAGGCAGCGAGATTCGGAAGCTTCGCGTTCCTGTCCATGGGTGGCGAGCTGAATCTTGCGCAAACGCCAAGTGGTATCGACGATTGGCCAATCAATCACCTCAATCGCTCAATGCCTGGTGCCATGTTGCGCACTCGCGACCGCTCGGATTTGAGCAAGCCCTGTCGCGCTGACAAACTGACTGGCGCGCGCGAGAACTTTTTCGGCTTCGACACGGTCAGAAGGCATCGATTCCAGCCGCAGTACGTAGGCATCGGGCTTGTCCCGGTGGCGCTGCTCCAGTTCATCAAGCAGGCGATGACCCTCAGCGCTTTGGCCCACCATAAACTCGAACTGCCCCCAATTGCCAAGAATCTCGCTCTGGGCAGGGAATAGTCGGTGGGCGTTAGCAAACTGCTCGCGCGCCCGCTGTTCGGCGACATCTGCTGCCCGTGCGTCTAGCTTGCGGATCGGGGGTGATGCCAACACTTGATGCACCCGGGCAACACCCATGGCCGTCCACGGGTCGTGAGGGTACAGGCGCTGCGTATCCTGGGCCAAGGCCAGGCTGGTCGCCAGGTTGGCGGCCAGATGATCGGCGTCGATCCCACGCCCACTTTGACCGGACAAGTCTTTCAGACTCTGCACTAACGTGTCTTCGAGAACCTGCCGACGATAGTGCCTGTCGTGTGGCAATGCGGTAAAGGCCGTGAGCGCCAGAGTCTCCGCAAGAGGCTGATTGGCGATCTTCAGCGCCGCCCGGGCCCAGGTTGCGCTAACGTCCGCGCGCATCTGTTGCCAGCCCGCTGTGCCTGCGCCTAGCGTCAGGACTAAGAAAACGGCACCCAGCGACCAAGCGGCCAAGTCTTCGGGTACGGGGTCGCCAGAGCGCTCGGCCGGCATGACGCCCGATGCACTCTCTGCACGCCAAGCAAAGATCAGGCAGGCAAGCAGCACGAAAAGCATAGGCAATAAGGAAGCCTGCGCCATACGCAACACCTCGGCCTCGCCAAAGCTCGCCGAAATAGGTACGACCAGCAAGTAATGCACGGCGGCATAGACAGCGCAAATCATCAACACAACGGTAGCTCCGCGTAGCGTCTGCCGCCCGCCCAATCGAACATAAAGCAACCCGAAGCCGATCATCATGACCAACAACGGGGGAACGAGATTCCAGAGTGCGAACTGATTTTGCGTAGCGCGCAGGCTGGCATCCAGATCAGCAACCGGCCAGAACGCAGCCAGCGCAGCAATAAGCAACCCCGCCAGCGCGGCGAGCCAAACGGCCAAATCCGACGCCGCGGCAACTCCTTGTTGATGCTCATCGCGAATGCCAGTCGCTTTATCAAACTGGCGCGTCACCAAGGCAAATAGCAGTCCGGCGAGGGCGAACTGAGCGAGTCTCCCGGTTTGCACCGGGAGACTGATCTGAGCATCAAACCAGAACACCAACAGTGCCGAGACGCCGCCAATAAGCAATGGCCGGTCGTCTGGGGTCCCGCCTGCCACCATGGCGTCTGCCGCAGCATCCGGCGAGCGTGCCTGCCGCCAGGCACGCAGGGTCATGAAGCTCATGCAGCCCAGTACCAAACCCAAGCAGAAAGCCGGTACGAGGGCGGCCGTCCATCCGCTCTGCCCAGTCACGAGCGCCGCGGCGGCACCGCCTGCCAGTGCCGCGATCGAAAAATTTCGTCCGCCGGAACGAGTGCTGGCGGGCAGCAGAGTGCTGACAATGGCCCAAAGCAAGGTACCTAGCAGCGTCGTATAGGCAACCCAGGCGAGCACACCGTGGTTCAGTATCAGGTCAAGGGCTTCAGCGTGGAGGCGATCGGGGATGCTGACTTCCGCCCCCCCCCCATCACCCAAAAGCTCGTCAGTGATGTGAGGGTAATAGTGCATGTAGGCAACTTCCGGCCCATAACCAATCAGCGTGCGTGCCGGTGACGCCGCCTGCAACGTCTCATTGCCAACTTGCCATAACAACAGGCGCATCTCGGCGCTGCGCGTCGCGAGGGCCGTCGGAGTCGCCGCGGCAGTATTGGCCGCCACAACCATCCGCGCGGCGACCGGCACCTGCTGTGCCCAGTGGCGCGCAGCGGGCACGACGTTAATAATTACCAGCGCAGTCGCTGCGGCGAGCACCATGGCAAAAGCTGCAACAAGCCAGATGGGTTTGCGTTTATAGGCGGCGGCCAGGACGGCAAAGGTGAAAAGCGCTGGCACCAATGCCAAGAGCGGGCCTCGGCTTTGACTTCCAACCAATCCCACGGCAAGAAGCGCCGTGACAACGACCCAGACGGTGCACTCAAGCCGGCGCGGCCACGCCTGCCATAGCCGCGCCAGCGCAAGCGGGATCACTAGTGCGCAGTACTGCCCCAGGAACACCGCGTTACCGATCGTGCCCGGAGCGCGGGTGCGGTCCAGCACTGCAAAATAGTAACGGTCAAATCCGAAACGCTGAAACAGGGCAAAAAGTATTGGGACCAAAGCCGCGAGTATCAAAACGTCCACTAGAAGCCCCGGCAAACGCGAGCCAGTGGACGCAGACCTGATGACAGCAAAGGTTGCCGCCCCTACTGCTGCGTACGAAAGCCACGCCAGCACCCCCTCGGAGCGGAGATAGCTGCCGTAAATCGACATCGCTGGTCGCTCGCTAAAGACGGTAGAGATCAGCAATAGAGCTAACCAGCCAGCGAACAGCCAAGAAACTCGCCGACACATGTCGATCGGCGTCGCGACAGCCCCGCGCCCGATCAGCCACCCTCCGCCACTCAGTGCTGCCAGGGCTAGAAAGCTGAAAGGCGTGCTCAGCATTTGCTTGCTCAGCTCAAACCCACGATCCATAGCCGGGTTCATCATGGTCGGTACCGCAGCCAGAACCGCAGCAAGAAGACAAGCGGAAAACAACATCGCTCGAGATCGAAGGAGAGTCATGCGTCAGTTTTCTTTTCAGTCGAGGGTGGAGCGTTGCGCAGTACCCACCAGCGTGGCGAGCGAAAGCGCACGATGCGCAGGTAGGCATACACGTACCCGGCGGCAAACAACAGTGCGCCCAGTTGCAGCAGGTGCGTACTTTCCCAAAACACGACCGCAGGTGCCACAGCGATTGAGGTAATGGCCCACAAATACGGCGCGGTCAGCGAGTTGCGAATCATGTGCCGCTCGGGCAAATGACCGCCGGCCAGCCAACGCACCAGGCGCATGTAGATCAAATGGTGCAAATGGGCGATATCCGGCATGCCCGGATGCGCGCGCCTGCCAAGGGCGCGGCGGTAGATCGAGAAAAGCAACTCGCAGGTTGGGTACGCGCAAAGCATGAGCGGAAACCATGCCGAAACCTCAGGGTTGCGCGCCACGAGCAGAATGAGCAGCTCACCGATCCAGAAACCCAGAAAGTAGGCACCACCATCGCCCAGAAACACCATGCCGCGCGGGAAGTTGAAGAACAGAAACCCGGCAATCGCACCGATCGCCGTGATCGCACCGGCCACTACCAGGGTATCGCTCACCTTGAAGCCCACATAGGCAATGCCGAGCAGGATGATGGTCGCCACGCCACCCGCAAGGCCGTTAAAACCATCAATGATGTTGAAGGCATTGGTAATGCCGGCCACCAGCAGGCAACTGAGCAACAGCGCCAGCCCGGGACTCAAGAGCGCGTCGAGCACCGGCACATCAAGCCGGGGGACCCATGCGCCGACCCAGGTGCCCGCCAGCCAGGCCGAGGCGATGGCCGCCAGCAGACGCACCATGCCGCGCACCCGCTGGGTAAAGTCGTCGGCCAGACCCGCCAGGAAAACCACGCTGGCGGCCGACAAAAGCCCGAGCAGCACCGTGGCCTCTGGATGGTCGGCACCCCAGCGCAAAGCCAAGGCAACGGCCAGACCGAGAAAAACGCCCAGCCCGCCGGTTCGCCCCCAGCCATGGAGGTGCGTATCGCGCGTCCAGGGGTTGCGGCGAGAGGTATCCAGGAGCGCCCGTCCCGCGCTGCGAATCCCGGCACGAACCCCGGCGCGAACAAGCACGAGTGTCACCAGAAACGAAACCAGCAGGGCAGCAAAGGCGAAAGGCACGGAGGCAGCGTTAAGGGCAAGTCAGGCGATAAAGTCGGCAAGTCGGCGCTGGCGAGACGGCGGTACGACCCGAATTTTGTCGTTTTGCCACGTCAGGTGAGCGGAGGCGAATGATAAGGGCGAACCGAAGTCACATGCGGCTGTCCAAAAACACCAACGTAGCGCGCTCAGAAGCAGGCTACTCCGCCCAATTCTCCAGGCGAAGGCCGTCAATTCGGGAGAATTCGCGCTGATTATTGGTCACCAGTGTCGCTTCCAGCATCAGAGCGTGGCAAGCAATCCACAGATCGTTGCAGCCCACCGGCGTGCCTGCACTGCGCAAACGATTTGCCTGTATGGCGTAATGCCTGCAAAAATTTTGATTGGTCTCGAAGTAAACCGGGACGATGCGCAACAGGCGATCCAATTGCCGCAAGACGTCCGGTTTCCGGGTACTGCGCTCAGCGCCTTTGAGCAGTTCGGCGTAGGTCACGAACGACATTCCCAGGGTCGCGCCTCCGGGCAGATCATTGACGCGGTGCGCGACCGATGCAGGCCTGTTCTTGATGAGATAAATCAATATGTTGGTGTCGAGCAGGTAAATCACAGCGCCTCTCTCTCCTGCATCACCGGCTGCTCATCGCGATCCGCTGCCAGGGCCTCGGCAAACCCCTCATCAAACCCCGCCAACGCCGCTAACAGGTCTGAACCTCGATCGACGGGTAGCGGATGGAGCAACAAATCGCCCTGCTCGGTCCGGGAAATTTCTACCTGCTGGACATCCAGCCTGAACTCTTGAGGAATGCGGACGGCCTGACTATTGCCATTCATGAATACCCGGGTTGACATGGTGCCCATACGAACCTCCTGTTGTGTGTAACAGCTTATACACACAATCTAGCACGGAAACATGCAGGCATACGCGTGCCGCGATCTCCGTCTTGCGGTGACTGAACACGCCGTGCAGACCATAGCACGATGAATGAATCGATAAATCGCACACTTAAGAGTGCGATACGTGCCAACTAGAGACGTAAGCGGCGCCCATTGGTACAAAGTAGCGCGCGATCGGCCGTTTCCATCACCACTGCAACCTCGTAGTCGCCAGCCGGCAACCCCTCGGCGGAGATTACTGCCTTGTAACCCGCCCCTTTGAAGCTGGGCGCCTTGAAAAAATCCGCCACATCAGGCCGCTCGACCGGTTGGGTGGGGGAAAAGTAGCGTCGGCCTTCCGCGCTCTCGATGACCAGTACCGTCGCCTTGGCCAGACCACGCGAGACGTCGTCAAGCGCCCAACCGGTGATGCGAATCGCCTTTTTGTCGGCCACCGGCAGCACCTCCATCCCCCAGGTTTTGTCGTTCAGGGTATCCATATGGCAGCTGCTGACCAACTGAAGCTTGTCTGGCTTGATGAATGGCGGCTGCGTTTCAGTAAGCCTGATCGTTGGCTCGGGCACGCTGCGCAACGTAACCCTGACGGGTGCGGTCGCCACACTCGGGGGGGTCGGCGGTGCGACCGGGGCGGGCTCCGCAGAGGCGGTGGCAGCGGGAGTTGGCGTGGGAATGGGGGCTACCGGGGTCGACGTTAATGCGGCTTGGGCCGTGCCGGCCAGAGTCACACTGTCAGCACTGGCCAGCTTGAGCCCCGTTTCGGGGGAAGACGGTTCCGGCCCCTGCAAGGGCGTCGTCTTCGCAGCGCTATCGTACTTGCGCTCCGGGGCAAGCACCTTGCGCATGAAAATATCGGAGTGCTGGTTGTCGCTCTCGACCTTCACCAGTTTGGCCTTGCCTTTTGCGACGCCATCAACCCAGTTTTGTCGCGAAAGGCTGGTCCATATCTTGGAACTATCAACAAAGCGCTCCATTGTCTCGCGCTTCCACTCGCCTGTCCGCCGGCCCTTGTCTGCACGGCCCGACAGATAGTAGGCATAGCGCTTGGTACGCCCTTTGACCGCCACCTCACCGGTCTCACTGAGCACCCCGGGGCCGTGAATCTGGCCCTTGACGCAGCGCCCTGCCCAAGTGACCTTGCCGCGCTCGGCCATTTCCTTGAGTCTGGCAAGCGCCGAGCCCTTGGCATAGACGCGGCAACCGCCCGACTCGACAAACCATTCACTACCCTTTGCAGACGCCGTGCGTGCTGCAGGCTTCTTTGCTGCCAGTGACGCGGTACCCGTCGCGGCAAAGGTCAGCAACACAGCCAGTTGCACCAATAATTTAGACAGTGGGCAAGAGAACATAGGCAAATAATGGTTCAACGTAATAGCAATTGGGCCGAAGTATCGACCAACCTGCGGTTACGCCAAACCAGAAACTGAGCGGCTAACGCGAGTTACCAACTGCTTTTGGTGTTGAGTGAGCGAGATTGGCGGCAATCGGTTTTGTAGCTACCCAGCGCCCCCCGAGTTTGGCAGGTCAGATCAGAGCCACCTTCGAGCCCAAAGTCCATCAATAAAGCTAGCCCACGGCAGGGCATGCCGCGCCCCGTCGCGCATTTCTATCGGGTCTTGGCTGACCAGGAGGTAATGCTTGAAAACTCCTTCTTCCGCCAACCGGTCAAGCCCTTTGAAATCTCGCCAACCCACACGGGTGCTAGCTTTTACCTTGATGGCGATGTCATCGCCAATCAGAAAA
>JADJEF010000001.1 GCA_016702335.1 Rhodocyclaceae bacterium | reverse complement strand
GTTGAGCCGGGCACGCAAGAGCGGCGTGATGGCCAGCGAGAGGCCTGTAACAGGGCAGCGAGAGCACTACTACCAGTGTCAGCAACGGGCTGTAATAGAACATGACGGCGATGAACACCACCGAGAACAACAGGTCGAGCACCAGGGTAATGGCATTGCCGGTGAGGAACTGACGGATGTTTTCCAACTCGCGCACCCGGGCGACGGTGTCGCCGACGCGGCGGGCTTGGAAGTAGGCCAGCGGCAGATTCAGCAGGTGACGGAACAGGCGCGCACCCAGTTCGACGTCGATACGGCTGGTGGTGTGGGCGAAGACATAGGTGCGCAGACCCGAGAGGGCGACTTCAAACAGCGAGACAACCAAGAGGCCGACGGCCATGACGTCGAGGGTGCTCATGCCCCGATGTACCAGTACTTTGTCCATCACCACGGAAGAACAGCGGCGTCGCCAGGGCGAAGAGTTGCAGGACGAAGGAGACGAGCAGGACTTCGCCCAAGAGCTTGCGGTATTTGACGACGGCGGGGATGAACCAGGTGAAGTCGAACTTGGCGAGTTCGCCCGCCAGTGAGGCGCGGGAGGCGAAGAGGATGAGTTGACCGTTCCAGCGGTTGAGTTCGCTGAGGGTGAGGATGCGGGGGCGGTTGGCGAGTTGGCGGCGGCATCGGCAACGGGTGCCGGATTCGCCGAGCCACCCGCGCCGAGTTCCTGGATCAGGGCCTTTTCTGCGCCGGGGTGGCGTCGTAGCGGGCGAGCAGGAAGAAGCGGCCGTCCATGTCCAGGCCAGGGCTGGTAGCGGGGTGCGGTCCAGGCGGGCGGCTTCGCTGCGCACCAGCGTGGCCTTGAGGCCCAGGCGCTTGGCGGCGAGCAGGATCTGCGGGATGCCCAGGGGTTGGCCGTCTTCTTGATACTCATGGGCGAGCTGGGCGGGGTCGACGGCGACTCCGTGAAAGCGAGCCAGCATGGCCGGCCCAATCAGCCCGGTGTCAGCGGCGCTTGTGTCTTGGGCGGACGGAGGTGGTGGGGTTTGGGGAGTGCCGGTATCGGTAACGACAGTCAGTTCAGGGCTGCGCTGTGGGGGGATTTTTCTTGGCATCGGGCTAGGTAAGCGCACGGGGGTTTGCGCGGAGTCCGAATGCTGAAGGGTGAGGCTGGACCGAACAAGCGAAGACTGGCCAAGTGTTATCTACATAACACTTTGGCTCATTTACTGCGCAACCCGTCGAGGTGAAGCATCCCCGTTACTGCCAATTGGCGGCGATTACCCTCCCAGTGCGTCCTGATAGTTCTGCGGCAGCGTGCTCTGGCCAGCCGAAGGCGGCGCAAAGGCCGCCATGGCCTGAACCAGCGCCTCGACGTTGCTGTCGATCAGTGTCTTGCCATCCGCTGTCTTGAACTGCTCGACGTGATAGGCGTTGCCGGTATACCAGTTCTCGATGGTCAGCTTGTCGCTGGTGCCAATGATGCTGGCTTCCAGGTTATTGCCCACATGCCGTAACCAGATCTGATCAGTGGCGATGCCGGACATGAACTTTGCTACGTCGGTGTTGCCTGCAGTGGTGTCGTTCTCTCGGATCAGATCAGCGCCATAGTCGCGTCCAGGACATACGTGTCGTTGCCGCTACCGCCACTTAAAGTGTCCAACCCGATGCCCCCGTCGAGAGTGTCGTTCGAGTACGTACCCGTCAATGTATCGTTGCCGCCCAATCCGCAAATCGTGCCGGCATAGCCATTTACTCCCGTCAGGGTGTCGGCCCCGTCCGTCCTGAGTACGGCCTAACCCAAAAGGCCACCCCCGACCCCCGCCCCCCCCACCCACCGACCCGGCGCCCCGCGCCCGTACAGGTTGTTACCCAGCACCGTCACTTGTGGCGCACTCAGCGTGCTGCCGTCCGCGAACTGGAAGCTCTCGATCTGGTATTGCAATGAGGCGAACCAGTTCTCTACGGTGATCTGGTCCGTCACCGATGGGTCGGCCGGGTCGTTGACCTTGAGCACCAGATGACTCCCAACGCGACTCAGGCTAACGTCACTCAGACTAATGCCGGCCGCGAATACAATCCGGTCGGCTTTACCTCGAACCCCATGATCAGTATCGCTGATGATGTCTTGCCCGTCGCCCCGGTTGAAAAGGTACGTATCCGTTCCGTTGCTGCTCTCGATACGGTCGTTCCCCACACCACCCCTGAAAGGTGTTGCTGCTGTTATAGCTGCTGCTCCCGGTGTGGTAGGTCGCGACCTTGATCAGGTCATTGCCGCTGCCGCCATCAATGGTGTTGTTAGCGTCGCAGCTGAAGGTAATCGTGTCGTTGCCTGCCCCGCCACGCAATACGTTCGTACCGGCACCTTGGTCGATGATCATATCGTCGCCCGCGCCGCCATCAATCATGTCGCTGCCGTAGCTGTCGGTGATCGTGTCGTTGCCGTCCAGACCGTGGATATTGTTGTTGTCCGCGAAGCCGCTGAGGGTGTCGGCCCCGTCCGTCCCGTACAAGTTGTTACCCAGCACCGTCACTTGTGGCGCACTCAGCGTGCTGCCGTCCGCGAACTGGAAGCTCTCGATCTGGTATTGCGATGAGGTGAACCAGTTCTCTACGGTGATCTGGTCCGTCACCGATGTGTTGGCGGGGTCATTGATTTTGAGCACCAGATTATTGCCGACACGAGTGCCGATCAGATCGCCCTGGCCGATGCCCGCCCCGAACGCGATCTTGTCGGTCTTGCCGTAACCGTAGTAATCGTAGTCGTTGATCGTGTCCCGGCCATCGCCCCGGTTGAACAGATAGGTGTCCGCGCTGTTGCCGCTTTCAATCCGGTCGTCGCCCGTGCCGCCCTGCAGCGTGTTGACGCTGTTGTATTGGTATCGATAGGTCTGGCTCGCCACCCGGATCAGATCGTTGCCGCTGCCTCCGTCGACGGAGTTGCTTGAGCCGATGGCGTAGGTCACTGTGTCGTTGCCGGCCCCGCCATACATGACATTTGTGCCGCCGATGTCGGTGATGATGTCGTCGCCATCCAGTCCGTAGATGGTGTTGTTGTCCGCGAAGCCATTGATCGTGTCCGCTGCCCCGGTGCCGTAGACATTGTTGCACAGCGCAGTCAGTTGCACGGCGCTCAGGCTGCTGCCATCAGCGAACTGCAGGCTCTCGATCTGATACTGAGTCGAGACATACCAGTCCTCGACGGTAATCTGGTCGCTGGCCGTCGGGTTGGTCGCATCGTTGATCCTCAGCACCAGATGGTTGCCCATCCGGTAGCCACTCAGATCGCCTTGGGTAATGCCGTTCCCGAACACGATCCGGTCGGTCTTGCCGTAGCCGTATGCATCGTTGTCGTTGATCGTGTCCCGCCCGTCGCCCCGGTTGAACAGATAGGTGTCCGCGCTGTTGCCGCTTTCAATCCGGTCGTCGCCCGTGCCACCCTGCAGCGTATTGACGCTGTTGTATTGGTATCGATAGGTCTGGCTCGCCACTTTGATCAGGTCGTTGCCGCTGCCTCCGTCGACGGTGTTGCTGGAGGCACCGAAGGTCACGCTGTCGTTGCCGGCCAGGCCTAAGAGGATATTTTCCCCGTCCCGCCCACAATGACATTGTCCAGCGCATTACCCGTTCCGTTGACAGACCCGCTGCCTGTCAGCGTGAGGTTTTCGACATTGTCGGCCAGCGTATGGCTCGCTGCGCTTTGCACGGTGTCGATGCCCGAGTTGGCCTCTTCAATAATTATGTCGGTTAGGCCTGTCACGACATAGACGTCATCACCTGCACCCCCCAGCAGTAGGCTGTGCCCGACGCCGGTGAGGGTGTCATTGCCAGCCTCACCCATGAGCATGCCATATCCGCCATTTCCGGAAAGTGCGTTGTTAGCGGCATCGCCGCGCTGAAGTGTATACCCCATCGACGCAATCTGTACCGCGAAGCTGTCGCCGTTCAGATCACCGTGCGCATGAATCTCTAGTAGCAAGTCAATTCCAGGTGCCCCCATCGCCTTGAGTCCATGCACAAGCTCCTGAATCCGCTGTTGCGTCGCCACGGGGTCCAGTGCGTAGTCTGCCTGAAGCAGCGCTACCGTCGGGCTGACATCCAGCGCTACCTCCCCGCTGCTGCTGTTCCAACGCAAGCCGATACTGTCAAACAACGGCTTGAGCCGGGTTTGCGGCAGGAGCTGGCCTTCCACATAGCCGATCAACGTATCGAATGCTTGCAGCAGCTCGTTGGCCGAATTTCCCCCCGGGTTGTTCGTCCCCGCATTGGTACCCGAGCCCTGGATGAAACCCCTGCCCCATGAAGGCTTCCAGCGCCGCCAATTTGCGCGCATCGGGTAAATAGCTTCCCCGGCTGTTCGGAGCAATGCCTTCGACGCCAGCCCAGGCGTAGATGAGATTGGCGACCGTGGCGGCGCGGGCAATTGGATCGTCGGTAACGGTGTATTGCGCCACCAGCGCTTGCAGATGCCCACTGGCGTCCGTCGCCATGGCCTGGCGCAGGCTATGGACGTTGCCGAAGCCGGCGACCTCGGGCAGCGCGGCGATGGCGGCGTCGACGGCGACAAGGTTCTGGTCGACAGTACGCGCAAGGTCGCTGGCGAACCAGACGTCGGTGAGGGAGGCGCTGCCGCCATCGGTCTTGGTGAAGGCACCGATCTGCTTGTGGGCGTTGCCGTTGGCATCGACCGTAGAGGAATTGGTATAGCCGGTCGCCAGCGATTGCACGCCGGCCTGGGTGAGCGTGAGCAGTTCACCGGTGTCGGCGATGCCGTTGCTGTTGCCATCCTTCCAGACCCGCAATTCGGCGAAGGCGGCGTCATTGCCGTCGATGATGTCATCGTGGTTGCCATCAAGCTCGGCGAGCGCATCAAAGCCGTTGGGGGCCTTGCTGCCGTTGACGAGCGCGGAGTTGTTGCCGAAGAGTTCGGTGCCGGAATCGATGGCGCCGTTGCCGTTGCGGTCAAGCACCAGCAGTCCGTCGTCCCGACCCACCCAGCCGGTCTGCTCGGCAAAGCCGTTACCATCGTGGTCGAAGTGGAGGTCGGCGGCAAGGCCGACGGTCTCGATCCCGTCGCCGTCGAGATCGAGGATTAGTGGGCTGACGGTGGATTTGGCGGTTTGGAAAAGGCCGGAAAGGGTGCCGATGAGGTCATCACCATCAGGACCGACTGGCCAAGGCATTCCTGTAAAGGGATCTCCCTCAGTACCCTGCTCCGAGCTGGGTGGCTCAATCCATTGACGCGTTTCTGTCGGGTCATTTATCTTGTTTATCGTCGCCCCTTGCTTCACCGCATCATAAATCCATTCATCCAAAGATTGTGTTGTCTGACCCGATTCACTTGCCTCTTTCCATCTCTTGAACTCTTCGCGACCGACATTGTTGTTCCACTTGTCCATGTTTCTTTCAGCCGCCGCATTTGTCGGACTTTGAAATCTATCTTCATGGTCATCTCCTAGTTGCTTGGACAATCCTTCGCCACCGTAGCGAGACCAATATGCACCCGCCAATGCATGTCTATAAGCGTCCATCTCGTCATTGGCACCAAGGTTTACGAGAGGTGTTTTTCCATCTTGGTCTCCAATACTGTCAGCGGTGTTCTTGGCGTAGTTGCGAGACTTTACAGCAAGTAAATGCGCTAAATAGTCTGACATATTTTTCCTTAAAAGTGATAGGCGATAAACGAGGCGCTCTTCTCGACATGGACCAAAGCCTTACCCGGCTTAGAACAAAGAAGTTGTCTATCAGTAGCATCCATAAGAGAACGCGGGACTTCTATCCAGGCTTCCGTACCGTCCTCAAAAAACATCCACCAGATAAACGAATCTTCTTCGAGGTCCTTCCATCTGACCCTCGTTTTGAACGTCCGACCTATCCGCTTTTGGAAGTCCTTTCGTTCGGCATAAGGTCCTTGCAGGCAGACAACAGATATTGTCTTGTCAGATAACTTGGACAAATCGATGGTTGCGCGATCCTGTCCGCTCATCGTGGTCTGTATCCCCTCGATGACCCGCGACTCAAGCTCCGCATCCCTTCCTTTGAGGGTCATGAAGAATCCCGCGACAAACGCTGCTGCGACGATGCCGATAATCAATAGCCACTGCGATATTGAAAAAGATTTTTTGGAAATCTCTCGTTCTTCGTTCATGTCGGCAACCTCCATTCACCACTCGGACAGTCGAAATCGCCGTCCCACCAGCGCCGACTTGACGCACTTCGCTGCTGTTGGTTAGCCACTTCCTTTTCCTTTTTTGTTTTAATCCAGTTTGTCATCGCTAATTGCTCCTATCTTTCCCCCCCCCAACCCCTCATACGCCCGAACCAACAACGGACTCAAGAAATACTCAAGCACTCGTCTGCGCCCGGTCTTGATCTCCACCGTCACCGCCATCCCCGGCGACAGATTCACCGTCTTGTCCTCCACCCGCATCGTCGCCCGGTCGAGTTTGACCCGGCTGGCACAAATCAAGCCCCGCTTCTCGTCATTGATCGCATCGTGAGATACATGCATCACCTGAGCCGGAATCGTCCCGTACTTGGTGAATGAGGTGGTCTCGATCTTCACCGCCGCGTCCTGATTGGGATTCACAAAGCCAGTGCCCTTTTGGCTCATTTACTTGCGCAACCCGTCGAGGTGAAGCATCCCCGTTACTGCCAATTGGCGGCGATTACCCCTCCCAGTGCGTCCTGATAGTTCTGCGGCAGCGTGCTCTGGCCAGCCGATGGCGGCGCAAAGGCCGCCATGGCCTGGACCAAAGCCTCGACGTTACTGTCGAGCAGTGTCTTGCCATCCGCTGTCTTGAACTGCTCGACGTGATAGGCGTTGCCGGTGTACCAGTTCTCGATAGTCAGCTTGTCGCCCGTGCCGATGATGCTGGCTTCCAGGTTATTACCCACATGCCGTAACCAAATCTGATCAGTGGCGATACCGGACATGAACTTTGCTATGTCGGTATTGCCTGCGGTGGTGTCGTTCTCTCGGATCAGGTCGGCTCCATAGCCGCGACCCAGCACATAGCTATCGTTGCCCGTGCCGCCGATCAGCGTGTCGGCACCCGCCGCGCCATCGAGCGTATCGTTGCCGGCGTTACCAGTCAGCGTGTTGGCGGCACTGTTGCCGATCAGGACATTGGCAACCGCGTTGCCCGTGCCATTGATCACCGCGGTGCCGGTCAGGGTGAGGTTCTCCAGATTGGTGGCTAGGGTGTAGGTCAGTGTGCTGTTGACCGTATCGGTGCCCTCGTTCGCTTTCTCGGTGACCACATCGCCGGTGTTGTCGACAAAGTAGCTATCGTTGCCGGTCCCACCGAGCATTTTGTCTGCACCCGCGCCACCGTTGAGCGTGTCGTTGCCGGCACCGCCGGTCAGGGTATTGACGGCGGAGTTGCCCGACAGCACGTTGTCAAGCGTGTTGCCCGTGCCGTTGATCGCACTGGTGCCGGTCAGCGTGAGATTCTCGACGTTGGCCGCGAGTGTGTGTGTCACACTCGATTGCACCAGGTCGATACCCTGGTTGGCGTTTTCTGTGATCACATCGCCGGTGTTGTCGATCACGTAGGTGTCGTTGCCGTCGCCGCCGAGCAGCTTGTCGGCACCACTGCCGCCGTTGAGCGTGTCGTTACCCGCGCCACCGGTCAGGGTGTTGATTGCACTGTTGCCTGTGAGCACGTTGTCCAGCGCATTGCCGGTACCGTTGATCGCTGACGTGCCAGTCAGGGTCAGGTTCTCGACGTTTGCCGCCAGGGTATGGGTAACACTTGAATTGACGGTATCGGTGCCTTCGTTAAGGAGCTCGGTGACGACATCGCCAGTGGCATCGACGATATAGGTGTCGTTGCCGGCACCGCCGATCAGGGTATCGGCGCCTGTGCCGCCGTTAAGCGTGTTGTTGGCGGCATTGCCCACGATCTGGTTGGCGAGGGTGTTGCCGGTGCCGTTGATGGCGGCGGTGCCGGTCAAGGTGAGGTTTTCCAGGTTGTTGCCCAGAGTCCAGGTGATGTCGGAGACGACGGAATCGGAGCCGGCATTCGACCCTTCGGTCACTGTGTCGCCCGCGCCGACATAGTAGGTGTCGTTGCCGGTACCACCGGCGAGCACATTGGCCGAGCTGTTTCCAGTCAGCACATTGTCCAAGGCATTGCCGGTACCTTTGATCGCGCCTGTACCGACCAAGACAAGATTTTCGACGTTGGCGCCAAGCGTGTAAGTAACGCTTGAGCTGACGGTATCGGTACCCTCGTTGGCACTTTCGGTAACGGTATCTGAGATGTTATCGACCACATAGGTGTCATCGCCCGCATAGCCGACCATGCTATCGACTCCTGCCGCGCCATCGAGCACGTTATTTGCGGCATTGCCGTCCAGTCTGTTGTCTGTCGCATTGCCGGTGCCATTGATCGCATTGACACCGGTCAGCACCAGCGCCTCGACGTTGGCTGTCAAGGTCATGCTGACGTTGGAGTACACGGAATCCCAACCTTCGTTGGCCAACTCGACCAGAGTATCCAACTCATCCACCACATAGATGTCATTGCCCAAACCACCGCTGAGAGTATTCGCCGCCGAGTTGCCTTCCAGCGTATTGTCCAGATCGTTGCCGGTTCCGGCGATGGCGGCGGTGCCCAGCAAGACAAGGTTTTCAACATTGGCGCCCAAGCTGTAGCTCGCGCTCGACTTGACCGTATCGATACCCTGAGACTGCTCCTCTACGACCAGGTCGCCCTGATCATCGACAATGTAGGTGTCGTTGCCGTTTCCACCGCGCAACGTGTCAGCACCGGCACCCCCATCGAGCACATTGTTACCGGCGTTGCCGAGCATGACATTGGCCAGCCCGTTGCCGGTGGCGCTGCGATGTTCCATGTAACCGCCAATGGTGAGGTTTTCGAGATGGGCGCCCAGCACATAGCTATCGCTCATGCTGATCACCGTGTCCAGCCCGCCATCCGCGGTTTCGACGACTTCATCATTCGCGTCGACCCGATACGTATCGTTTCCTGCCAGGCCGACCAGAACATTGCGCGCCGTGTTGCGCGAACCATCCAAGACGTTGTCGGCCGCATTTCCGACCCCCATGGTCGCCCCGGTTCCAATCAGAGTGAGGTTCTCCAACACGGCGGTGAGCATGTAGCTGTTGCTGGTTTCGACGGTGTCGGTGCCTTCGCCGGCAAACTCGACGATGCTATCGCCCGTGCCCAGGACATAGATGTCGTCGCCCAAACCGCCCGTGAGGATGTTTGTCGCCGCGTTTTGCGAACCATCAAGGCGATTGTTGCCGCCATTGCCGGTCGCGCTGTCCGCATCCGTGCCCGTCAACACCAAGTTTTCGACATTGGCACCCAAGCTGTAGCTCAAGCTCGCCATGACCGTATCAATGCCGAATGACCCCGCCGCTTCGACGACGACATCCCCGACATTGTCGACGTAGTAGGTGTCGTTACCCACGCCACCATCCATGCGATCGGCCCCCAGGCCGCCATCGAGAATGTTGTCGCCGTTGTTGCCCGTGAGCGTATTGTCGAGTTCATTGCCGGTACCACGCAAAGCGTAACGGTACGAGCTGCCATAGCCCTCATTGAACAGATATGCTTCCAGCGTCAGGTTTTCCAGATGGGCACCGAGCGTGTAGTCATAGACGCTGAAGACCGTATCGATCCCTTCGCCGGCCAGTTCGACTATCGTGTCCTCAGCCGGCGGCAGGGTGTAATAGTAGGTCGGTACCGCGCTTGTGATGCGCTGCGGGTCGAGGTAATAGCTGTCGTTTCCCCGGCCACCAAACAGCGTGTCAACGCCCTGCCCGCCAAAGAAGCTGTCGTTGCCGTCCATGCCATAGAGCAGGTTGGCGTTCTGATTGCCCTTCAGGATGTTGTTGCCGGCGCTGCCGGTGCCCGCAATCGCCGTGCTGCCAGCGCCGAGTTCCAGCGTGGTCACGCTGCCGGTCATCACCCAGTCAATGCTGCTGATGACTTTGCCGCTACTGCCAAACACCTTGTCACCCATGTTGTCGACGTAGTAGATGGTGTCATAGCCACCAATCATAGTGTCTGCCCCGGCACCGCCGTCGATGATGTCACCATAGACATTCGACCGACCAATGATCACATTGTCCAGCGCATTGCCTGTCGCGGTAATGCCGTAGACGTAGCCACTCTGAATCGTAAGGTTTTCAACATGGGCCCCCAAAGGTATAGCTCAGGTCCGAAATGACCGTGTCAATGCCCTCGTCGGCATTTTCGATCACCGTGTCTGCGGTGCTTGGTGTGATGTAGTAGGTGTCGTCGCCTCCGCCGCCCTTGAGCGTGTCGTTTCCGCCCCTACCGTCAAGAATGTTGTTGCCGCTGTTACCGACGAGCACGTTGTTCTGGGCATTGCCGGTTCCATTGATATTCAAAGGGCCCGTCAGCGTAAGATTTTCGAGATTGGTTCCCAGCGTCCAGTTCATGCTCGACTCGACGGTATCAATGCCTTGATTGGCCGCCTCGGTGATGGTGTCGCTGCTGTGGTCGACGACAAAGGTATCGTTGCCGGCCGTGCCCTCCATGGCATTCTGGGCACTAGCCAACACGCGGGCATTGATTGCCGCAGTATCCCAAACCGTCGCATCGGCAAACACGATGCGCTCGATCTGCGTCGCACCGGCATTGAAGTATCCGGACACCCAGACCTGCGTCGGGCTGCCATCGATCACCAGCGCAAGATCGTTGCCGTGGCGAAACAGGCCGACGTCGTCACTGGTAACGC
The DNA here is from genome assembly GCA_016702335.1 of Rhodocyclaceae bacterium. Taxonomy (GTDB): domain Bacteria; phylum Pseudomonadota; class Gammaproteobacteria; order Burkholderiales; family Rhodocyclaceae; genus JADJEF01. Next base: position 30,916 of record JADJEF010000001.1, on the reverse strand, counting down.
CTGCGCCAAGCTCTAGGGTGTCCGTATCGCCCGCCAGGCCAAGGTCGTCGATGCGGTCGTGGCCGTCGCCCCGACCAAAGCGATAGATGTCGTTGCCTTTGCCACCACTCAGGTAGTCGGCCCCGGTGCCACCGACCAGCACATCGTTACCGAGCCCCCCATACAAGCTGTCGTTGCCGTCGCCACCGATAAGTGTATCGTTACCGGTTTTGGTGAAGCTGTTGTCATCGCCATAGAGCGTGTCATTGCCCGCCCCGCCCGCCACTTGGTCATCGCCGCCATTCCCCATCAGGTAGTCGTTTCCGCCCAGGCCATCCATCACATCGGCGACATCGAAGCCGACTAGCGTATCGTTGCCTTCGGTCGCGGCGGTCAAGCGGGATTTAATCGCGGCCACGGTCCACACCGTGCCGTCGGCAAAGCGGATTTCATCCACGGCCGCGTTTTCGTTGTTGGCGAAATAGCCAATCATCGCCAGGCGATTGCTCCCCAGCAGCAAGAACAAGTCGGCACCAGTACGCACCACCACCACATCCGTCGGCAGCACGTCGGCGGCCAGCTCGACCGCATCGACCGAACCGGCCACGCTATCGTCGCAATACAGGGTGTCCCAGCCGCTGTTGCGGCCAAACGTGAACACATCGTTGCCGGCCCCGCCGTACAGCTGATCGTCACCAGTGCCTCCGTCCAGGACATCGTCTCCCGCCTCGCCGTTCAGCATGTCGTTACCCGCATCGCCGAAGACTCGGTCGTTGCCTTGTCCGGCATAGACGCTGTCGTTACCGCCCAGGCCGTGAATGACATCGTCGCCGTCATAGCCAGACACACCATTGGCGGCATCCGACACGTTGGCCAGCAAGCGCGGACGGATATCGCTGGCCGTCCACACCGTGCCGTCGGCAAACTCAATGCGCTCGACGCGGCTGCCGGCGTTGCCTGAGCGGCTGTAGGCGCCCACCACCGTCACTTTGTCGTTGCTGCCGTTGAGCCTGATCACCAGATCGTCCTGGATGCGGCTGAGTGCGACATCGGCTTCGGCAATGCCCGCCCCGAGACGCAGTACGTTCCACGTCGGTCGCCGCGCCGTATTCAATAATTCGGTCGGCACCGTCGCCCCGTTGAAAGAGATACACATCTCTTCCGGCTTCGCCCATGAGCGTATCGTCGCCGGTGCCGCCGGCTATCAAGTCGTTGCCATTGCCGGCGATCAAGGTGTCGGCGCCCGCCCCACCGGTCAGGCGGTCATCGCCCTCGCCGCCGTAGAGTTGATCGTTGCCGGCACCCCCATCGAGCGTATCACTCCCCGCCCCGCCCGATAGGTTATCGTCACCCTCGCGCCCGAGCAGCACATCGTCGCCCTCGCCACCCGCGATCACGTCATTGCCCGCAGCACCGACAATGACGTCGGCAAAGCCGGTGCCGGTCGCCGTCCCCGTGGTAACTCCCTTGACCACGATGCCGGCACCCTGCAGTGCTGCGCTGATCTCGGGCGTCAGCGCATGGCTATCGAGAAATTCGCCGAGCACTCCGGCTGGGTTCCAGTCGCTACCGGCCAGCATGGACCCAGTGGCACGGGAGAAATCGGCCAGGTCGGCGAGACCATTGACCGGGTCGGCGCTCAGGCCGGCCACGAGTGCGGCCTCGACTTCGCTCAGGTCGAGCGTGATGCCCGCTGCGTCCACGGTGAGCTGTACCTTATCCAGCAAGGGCTGCAAGCGGCTCTGCGCGACCAGGCCGGCATAGACCGATTGCTTGAGGCTGTCGTAGCTTTGCTCCAGCAGGCTCTGAGCACCCGCCAGCAGGGTGACGGAGACGGCCCCATTGCCCGCCGGCACGACGTTGAAGGTGCGGCCGTTGAAGCGTTCGAGGATGTCGAGCTTGGCGGCCCAGGCCTGATAGGCGGCGCTGCCGGTGGCCACGCCCTCGACATTGACGGTGAGGGGATGGCCGGCGTAGGCACCGGCAAAGGTGGTAGCCATGGGGCTGGTGGCGGCCCAGGCGGCGAGAAGTTCGTCGAGCAAGGCCTGTTGTTCGCTGCGCGTGGGGGCCTGGGCGTACTGGCCAAGCAAGACGGCGAGCGCTGCGCCTTCGGGCGTGGCCAGGCTGGCCGCCTGGCGCAGGCTTCTGACCATGCCGGCGCCAGCCATGTCGGGTAGCCCCTGCGTGGCTTCGGTGAGGGCAACGGTATCGGTGAATTGGCTGTAGAAGGGGTTGCTGGCCAGATCGATGTCGGCCATCTGGGCGGTGTCGCCCAGGGTGCCTCCACTGCCATCGCTGCGCACGAAGCTGCCCAAATCGGCCAGGCGGTTGCCGTTGGCGAGCATCTGGGCATGGCTGGTGCTGGCGACATTGAGGGCGACGACGCCTTGCGCCGCCAGGGTGCTGAGTTCGTTGGCTTGCGATACACCGTCCTGATTCAGGTCGCGCCATAGGCGCAGATCGGCGAAGCGGGTGTCTAGGGAATCGACTTTGCCATCCAGATTGGTGTCTTCTTGCGCGAGGGCGGCGAAGCCGTCCGCGGCTTTGCCGCCGGTATAGGTCAGTGGCGTCGCCGAAGAGTTCGCTGCCATTGTCGATGAGGCCGTTGCCGTCGCGGTCGAACACGAGCAGGGCGTCGTCGGGTTTGATCCAGCCGGTGGCGGTCTTAATGCCATCGCCGTCGTGGTCGAAGAGGATGGGAGCGGCGGGGTTGATGCCGATGGTTTCGAGACCGTCGTTGTCGAGGTCTAGGGTTAGGGGGTCTTTGGGTGGGGGGCGGACTTGGGTGGAGGTAGTGAAGGTGGTGGCGATGGTGTTGGAGATGCTTTTAGTCAAATCAGCGCTAACAGACTTGGCAACGTCCCATAAATGATCGATCAGGCCAGCTAACTCACCCGTGTTATCTATTTGCCCATAGAGACGTTCGATGTTGTCAATGAAGGACTCATCGGCAGGTGATCGGCCTTCAACCGTATTGGCCTGTATCGTAATCTCTCGAAGTTCTGATAGAGATGCTTGCTTTTCCGCGGACGCCGGATGTTCCCACGCAAATTGTCCCAAGTCGGGCGATGGCGGTGTTTCGTACCAACCACCATCGATTTCGTTGTACGTGAAACCGGCAATATGATTTGGATCAACGAAACCACCAAGTTCGCTCGTTTGTAACAACGCGCCAGCGCCCAACAACTTGGCCCCAACAAGCCAATTGACCCCCATTACAAAGCCGGCCTTGGTCACAACGTCCTTAAAGTTCATGTAAAGCTCCTGTTCAATAATTTGCTAACCGCTTTTCAACTTTGCAAAGATGCCGCCACGAGAATTGCCCCAACAACGACCGTAAATCCAAGGACTGAGACGCAAAACACGACGAATGGTGATGATTCCGAAAGCGTGATCTTTACCCTGTTAGCCGTAACCAGTCTCAATATCCACGCTCCGCAATTGAAGAAAACCGCTTGTACAAGTGCCGAAAATATCCATCGCAACATTTCGTCGATCATGATCTCTGGCTCGGGCCAATTGAATTACTAACATCGTGATCACGACCACGTGTCGTCCGTGACCAGTAATCATTTGGATGCAGACGGGAAAATGCTTGAAACTGGACGTCCCTTGTCACTTGTGTTCTCAGCGCGCCGTCCCGCCAGCGCCGACTTGCCATAGTGCCCATCCTGTCCATACCCACTGTCCATCTCACCGCTCGATTCGTGTTTAGTGTCGTCATTTTTCTCACCGCTTCCCTACCGTTGTAGCCCGGCGGCGCAAGGCTGTTGCGCAAGCCCCGAATGCTGAACGACCCGTCAAGACCGGACAACAACAAAATGGGCAAAAGTGTTATGTACGTAACACTTTGCGTCATTTAGCAGCATTTTTGGGGACAGACCACGGTTTTCATCGTCATTGCTCACGCGACCACACTCCATATCTCATTCGCACAATGTAAACCGCCGTCCCACCAGCGCCGACTTGCGAACGGCACCGGCATAAACGTCCCTCGAATGACCCGCACCAGCATCGCCTCCCCATCCAGGCCGTCATTCCCTGCCCCGCCCGAGAGCGTATCGTCACCCTCGCGCCCGAGCAGCAAATCGTCGCCCTCGCCACCCGTGATCACGTCGTTGCCAACTGCACCGACGATGACATCGGCAAAGCCGGTGCCGTCTGCATTCCCTGGAGTAGTGCCCTTGACCACGATGCCGGCGTCCTGTAGCGCCGCGCTGATCTGGGGCGTCATCACTTGGCTATCGAGAAACTCGCCCAGCAGCCCGGCTGGGTTCCAGTCGCTACCGGCCAGCATGGACCCAGTGGCACGGGAGAAATCGGCCAGGTCGGCCAGGCCGTTGACGGGGTCGGCGCTCAGGCCGGCCACGAGTGCGGCCTCGACTTCGCTCAGGTCGAGCGTGATGCCCGCTGCGTTGACCGACAGCTGTACGCGGTCGAGCAAGGGCTGCAAGCGGGTCTGCGCGACCAGGCCGGCATAGACCGATTGCTTGAGGCTGTCATAGCTTTGCTCAAGGAGCGTCTGGGCACCCGCCAGCAGGGTGACGCTGACGGCGCCATTGCCCGCCGGCACGACATTGAAGGTGCGGCCGTTGAAGCGTTCGAGGATGTCGAGCTTGGCGGCCCAGGCCTGATAGGTTGCGCTGCCGGTGGCCACGCCCTCGACATTGACGGTGAGGGGATGGCCGGCGTAGGCACCGGCAAAGGTGGTGGCCATGGGGCTGGTGGCGGCCCAGGCGGCGAGTAGCTCATCGAGCAGGGCCAGTTGTTCGCTGCGCGTGGTGGCCTGAGCGTACTGGCCGAGCAAGACGGCGAGTGCCTCGCCTTCGGGTGTCGCCAGACTCGCGGCCTGGCGCAGGCTTCTGACCATTCCGGCGCCGGCCATGTCAGGTAGTCCCTGTGTGGCTTCGGTGGGGGCGACTGTATCGGTGAATTGGCTGTAGAAGGGGTTGCTGGCCAGATCGATGTCGGCCATTTGCGCCGTGTCGCCGAGGGTGCCGCCACTGCCGTCGCTGCGAACGAAGCTGCCTAGGTCGGCCAGGCGGTTGCCGTTGGCGAGCATTTGGGCATGGCTGGTGCTGGCGACATTGAGGGCGATGACGCCTTGCGCCGCCAGGGTGCTGAGTTCGTTGGCTTGCGATACACCGTCCTGATTCAGGTCGCGCCATAGGCGCAGATCGGCAAAGCGGGTGTCTAGGGAATCGACTTTGCCATCCCGATTGGTGTCTTCTTGCGCGAGGGCGGCGAAGCCGTCCGCGGCTTTGCCGCCGGTGTAAAGATCGGTGGCATCGCCGAAGAGTTCGCTGCCGTTGTCGATTACGCCGTTGCCGTTGCGGTCGAACACGAGCAAGGCGTCGTCGGGGTTGATCCAGCCGGTAGCGGTTTTAATGCCATCGCCGTCGTGGTCGAAGAGGATGGGAGCGGCGGGGTTGATGCCGATGGTTTCGAGACCGTCACCGTCTAGGTCTAGGGTTAGGGGGTCTACGAATACGCGGACTTGGGTGGCGGTGGTGAAGGCGGTGGCGCAACTGGGGTCGATGTCCGGATACAGCATGTCATGCAATGCTGAACCAGCATTCTGCTCATTTATCCAATCAATTGTGGCACCAGTCAATTCGGCGGCAAGCCATCCTCCGAAGCCTGCAATTTTCTCCCATTGGTCGATTCGACCTGTTATGGCATAGCCCAATCTGATCAATGGCCAACCAGTTCTAATTGCAATTTCTGTCGCGACACCGACACCAATCATTGCAGTAAGTTTTGCGACTCCCGCTGCCAAATCTTCTGCATTGGCAGCCTCATATGCATCCTGAATTGTGTCAACGGTTTTGAGGGTTTGAAGTACTGTGGGCATTGCTGATCCTTAGCGAAGAATTCGAAAAATTGGTATGGCGGCTAGACACAAAATTGCTATCGCAGTCAGTAGGCGGTCGCCGGTAGTTTTGGCAGAAATGTCAAATCTGATGTGGGCGGCAAGTAGGAGTAATGGCATGAAAATAAATGAAATTCTGTAGTCGTTGCTTATCTGGACATCATGTTGTTGCAAGTAAATGACTACCGACTCGAAGCAAATAAATGCCAAAAGGTATGAGGACGAAAGCACGAGATAAAGCCACCCTTCAGGTGTCCTGAACAACTTACTGAAATAGGGCAACACCGAATCATGCGAGGTCTTCATTTATTTCTCCGGTATGAGTCTTGTCCGAACTGGAAGTATTAAGTAGGGTCAGAAGGGGTCACAGCAAGAGTTGAGACTCTCGCTACCAAATCGGCGGCGAATGATGTCGCTTGTGCGTCGTTCAACGCGATATTCGATGTAATACCTTGGCTCGTGCGCCAGTTGTCGACGAAATCGATCAGGCTTAGTGTGGGAGTAGTCATCTTTTCGTGAATTTATACGTAGAGAATTTTGGAGAATTCGACGGTCACTGTTTTGGCTGGATATTTGCTTCTATGCTCAAAAGCGACGAACGCTTCTGCGACCAAGGTCTTCATTGATTCGATTTTGTTTTCCAACGCTTTGGGTACCTTGGTGCACGTGATTTGGTGCAGAGGCACAAACTCTCCGGTCGCCAAAGTCTTGCTGCTGTAATAAGCCTCAAGCTCCACGATCTGTCCGTGCCAGGCAAAAGCATAAAAATACGGTGGCTCGGCACGCTCGGGCGGTAGGTAGCCTCGCCCGCCAAAGTCGACCATGAGCGCATCGCGCTCAGCATCAACAACCCAGTCGGCTGGATAACGAAAGGTATGAAGGGGATTCTTCAAATGCAGACTGTCGTATTTCGGTTGGTCTGCTTCGGCAAATTTACGTAATTCAAAAGCCATTTTCATACTCCAGATTCGAATGATTCATTGACCGGAACGCAAACAAGGATGCGCCAAGATATCCCGTCGCCGTCCCACCAGCGCCGAGTTGCTGTAGTCATCGTGCTATCCATACCCGCTCTCCATCTCATCTTCATGCCACTCCAACAATCAGGTGCAAGGCCGTTGCGCGAGGCCCGAATGCTGAACGAGCCGTCAAGGCCGGACAAGAACAAATTGGGCCAAAGTGTTATCTACATAACACTTTGCGTCATTTAGTTGGGCTGAGGCTCACCGACTTAAGCGGCGACCCGCCACTGCCCATGGTTAGCGGCAACGGGCATGCATCGCCGAACCCGATTCGGGACATTTCATTCCGCCAGCGCCGACTTCAGATGTTGCCTATCTCAAGGTAGCTGCGGTACCGCCTCGCGGATGCTCAGTTCGAGGCTGTCCAGATGCCTTGAGCCAGGCTTGCAGCGCCATACACGGAATCTTTGAGCGCCTGATACGATTGATCAAGCACAGCCTCGCGTTTGGCGAAGAAATCATTTTTGGGGACAGAGTGCGCCAGTACAAACTGGCAAGTGATAGTTGGTGGAAGTCCAATACAAGGAAGGAGTAGCGAACCGTCTTGACCCCGAGTCATGCGTTGCACATCGCGAGGTGTGCGGCGAAGCGTTGGCAGGGGACACCGGCAGGCCAGCCATTGAGCCGCGAAATCATAAATCTGGAACGCCGACGCTGTTCTGTCAAGCGGAAGGCAACACGAAGCGAGGCGTTAAACGCGAGTCTCGTCGAGGTTCCACGCGGTCGGAGACCCTGAGCATGCCGGGAAGTTACTTGCGCAGGAACTGGGAGGTCTCATCGGTATCCGCCGGAATATCGGCGGGTGGGGCAGGGAAGGGAAACCGTACTCCTGCCATCGACACCGATGAGAAGTCGGATGCGCCCGTGCATTTTTGGGGACAGACCACGGTATTCATCGTCATTGCTCACGCGACCACCCTCCATATCTCATTCGCACAATCTAAACCGCCGTCCCACCAGCGCCGACTTGCGAACGGCACCGGCATAAACGTCCCGCGAATGACCCGCACCAGCATCGCCTCCCCATCCAGCACATCATTCCCCGCCTCGCCCGAGAGCGTATCGCCGCCCTCGCGCCCGAGCAGCACATCGTCGCCCTCGCCACCGGCTATCACGTCATTGCCCGCAGCACCGACAATGACGTCGGCAAAGCCGGTGCCGGTCGCCGTCCCCGGGGTAACACCTTTGACGACGATGCCGGCATCGTGCAGCGCCGCGCTGATCTCGGGCGTCAGCGCATGGCTATCGAGAAACTCGCCCAGCAGCCCGGCTGGGTTCCAGTCGCTACCGGCCAGCATGGACCCAGTGGCACGGGAGAAATCGGCCAGGTCGGCCAGGCCGTTGACGGGGTCGGCGTTCAGGCCAGCCACGAGTGCGGCCTCGACTTCGCTCAGGTCGAGCGTGATGCCCGCTGCGCCCACGGTGAGCTCTACCTTGTCCAGCAAGGGCTGCAAGCGGGTCTGCGCGACCAGGCCGGCATAGACCGATTGCTTGAGGCTGTCATAGCTTTGCTCAAGGAGCGTCTGGGCACCCGCCAGCAGGGTGACGGTGATGGCCCCATTGCCCGCAGGCACGACGTTGAAGGTGCGGCCGTTGAAGCGTTCGAGGATGTCGAGCTTGGCGGACCAGGCCTGATAGGTTGCGCTGCCGGTGGCCACGCCCTCGACATTGACGGTGAGGGGATGGCCGGCGTAGGCACCGGCAAAGGTGGTGGCCATGGGGCTGGTGGCGGCCCAGGCGGCGAGCAGTGGGTCGAGCAAGGCCTGTTGTTCGCTGCGCGTGGTGGCCTGGGCGTACTGGCCGAGCAAGACGGCGAGCGCCTCGCCTTCGGGCGTCGCCAGACTCGCGGCCTGGCGCAGGCTTCTGACCATGCCGGTGCCAGCCATGTCAGGTAGCCCCTGCGTGGCTTCGGTGAGGGCAACGGTATCGGTGAATTGGCTGTAGAAGGGGTTGCTGGCCAGATCGATGTCGGCCATCTGGGCGGTGTCGCCCAGGGTGCCTCCACTGCCATCGCTGCGCACGAAGCTGCCCAAATCGGCCAGGCGGTTGCCGTTGGCGAGCATCTGGGCATGGCTGGTGCTGGCGACATTGAGGGCGATGACGCCTTGCGCCGCCAGGGTGCTGAGTTCGTTGGCTTGCGAAACACCGTCCTGGTTCAGGTCGCGCCACAGGCGCAGGTCGGCAAAGCGGGCGTCGAGGGCGTCGACTTTGCCATCCAGATTGGTGTCTTCTTGCGCGAGGGCGGCGAAGCCATCACGGGCCAGGCCGCCGGTGTAGAGAGCGGTGGCATCACCAAAGAGTTCGCTGCCGTTGTCGATGCGGCCGTTACCGTTGCGGTCAAACACGAGCAGGGCGTCGTCGGGTTTGATCCAGCCGGTGGCAGATTTGATACCGTCGCCGTCGTGGTCGAAGAGGATGGGGTTCGCTGTGCTGATGCCGATGGTTTCGAGACCGTCGTTGTCGAGGTCGAGGGTGAGGGGGTCGCGGCGAGGGGCGATGGTGGTGGCGGTGGTGAAGGTTTCATTGGTACCTGATGACACATGTGGTAAGAATGGTCTACACAAACCTGTTTCATACCGACCCGCTGGGCCGCCAGTTATTGAATCCAATGAATCGTAAGCATTAAGAAGTGACTCGTTTGGTGGAGGTGAAGTCCTCGTTCTAAGATCGTCGATTAACTCAGCCAATGGATCGCTAAGACCCAAAATACCTTGACCGACATCACCGCCGGCTACGGAAAGCGCATGCGCCCACTCTTCAAAAGCGCTGCGAATGGCCGAGCGCTGCGCATCTGATGGCGATTGCGATGCAGCCAAGTCAATGCAAAGATTTTGAATGGAATTTGTCGCCTTTCCGAGGTCATAAGCATGCGTACCAATCGCTCCAGCCGTAAAGGCGGCATCACCAATGTCAATCAATCTAGAAATAATTCCCATGACATACTCCTATCTCAAATTATTAAGCTTCACAAAATCTACTGCTTTTTGAAATCCTTGATCTGCGGCTGCCCGCATCCACTTATTAGCCTGATTCAAGTCTCTGGTAGTTCCTAATCCTTTTCCGTACATGTAACTGGCCATGTATTGCGATGGCGCGTGACCAGAGTCGGCTGATTTGACAAAGAGCGACAGAGCCTTGGCTTGATCAGTCGGAATTCCTCCTTTACCATCTAGATATGCGCTAGCTAAGTCGAAGGTACTTTCGTTGTCTCCGAATTGGGAAGCTTCGCCAAGTAGCTCTATGCCTTTGGCTAGGTTTCGCGGTACCCCTTCTCCAGTTAGATAGAGCCGCCCCAGAGACCGCATCGCAGGAACGTATTTTTGCTTTGCGGAAATAGCAAAGAAATCGACGGCGAGTTTCTTATCAATCGGTACCCCGCGTCCCTCAAGGTAGATGGCACCGAGATTGCTGCTCGCTACACCGTGACCGCCGGCGGATGCTTTGCGGAGCCAAACGATTGCACGAGCAACATCTTTTAACCCGCCTGCGCCGCTCTCCATCATGCTCGCTATGTTGTATTGCGCATTTGTGTTCCCGTTCTCAGCGGCACGGAGAAACCATTGTCTTGCTTTCTCACTGCTAGCTTCAACTCCAAGACCATCGAGAAACATACTACCCAGGTAGAACTGTGCATCGGGGTTGCCTTTTTTCGCAGCACGCTGAAGTATTTCTAGTGCATTGTCGATATTGCTCTTGCCACCTTTCTTGACAAGATCAATTGCTTTGGTGATTTCTGTGTTAGTTACACTCGATGAATTTACCAATCGCGATGACGATGAAATCGTCAAGTCTGGATCACGTGCATATCCAGACATGGAAAATCCAAACGCAATCAATAGCCAAAATAAATTCCTTGAGATATTAAAAATTGGCATACTCATAAATCATCTCCTGTCATAAAACTCCGCATTTTTGGGGACAGACCACGGTTTTCATCGTCATTGCTCACGCGACCACACTCCATATCTCATTCGCACAATCTAAACCGCCGTCCCACCAGCGCCGACTTGCGAACGGCACCGGCATAAACGTCCCGCGAATGACCCGCACCAGCATCGCCTCCCCAACCAGCGCATCATTCCCCGCCCCGCCCGAGAGCGTATCGCCGCCCTCGCGCCCGAGCAGCACATCGTCGCCCTCGCCACCGGCTATCACGTCATTGCCCGCAGCACCGACAATGACGTCGGCAAAGCCGGTGCCGGTCGCCGTCCCCGGGGTAACACCTTTGACGACGATGCCGGCATCGTGCAGCGCCGCGCTGATCTGGGGCGTCAGCGCATGGCTATCGAGAAACTCGCCGAGCAGCCGTGCCGGGTTCCACTCGCTACCGGCCAGCATCGACCCGGTCGCGCGCGTGAAATCGGCCAGATCGGCGAGACCATTGACCGGGTCGGCATTCAGGCCGGCCACGAGGGCGGCCTCGACTTCGCTCAGGTCGAGCGTGATGCCCACTGCGCCCACGGTGAGCTGTACCTTATCGAGCAAGGGCTGCAAGCGGGTCTGCGCGACCAGGCCGGCATAGACCGATTGCTTGAGGCTGTCGTAGCTCTGCCCGAGAAGAAGCTGGGCGCCAGTCAGCAGGGTGACGCTGACGGCGCCATTGCCCGCCGGCACGACATTGAAGGTGCGGCCGTTGAAGCGTTCGAGGATGTCGAGCTTGGCGGCCCATGCCTGATAGGCGGCGCTGCCGGTGGCCACGCCCTCGACATTGACGGTGAGGGGATGGCCGGCGTAGGCACCGTCAAAGGTGGTGACCATGGGGCTGGTGGCGGCCCAGGCGGCGAGCAGTGGGTCGAGCAAGGCCTGTTGTTCGCTGCGCGTGGTGGCCTGGGCGTACTGGCCGAGCAAGACGGCGAGCGCTGCGCCTTCGGGCGTGGCCAGGCTGGCCGCCTGGCGCAGGCTTCTGACCATGCCGGCGCCAGCCATGTCGGGTAGCCCCTGCGTGGCTTCGGTGAGGGCAACGGTATCGGTGAATTGGCTGTAGAAGGGGTTGCTGGCCAGATCGATGTCGGCCATCTGAGCGGTGTCGCCCAGGGTGCCGCCGGTGCCGTCACTGCGCACGAAGCTGCCCAGGTCGGCGATGCGGTTGCCGTTGGCGAGTAGCTGGGCATGGCTGGTGTTGGCAACGTTGAGGGCGACGACGCCTTGCGCTTCTAGGGTGCTGAGTTCGTTGGCTTGCGAAAGACCGTCCTGGTTCAGGTCGCGCCACAGCCGCAGGTCGGCAAAGCGGGCGTCGAGGGCGTCGACTTTGCCATCCCGATTGGTGTCTTCTTGTGCGAGGGCGGCGAAGCTGTCAGCCGCTTTGCCGCCGGTGTAGAGATCGGTGGCATCGCCGAAGAGTTCGCAGCCGTTGTCCATGAGGCCGTTGCCATTGCGATCGAGCACCAGCAGGGCATCGTCGGATTTGATCCAGCCGGTGGTGGTCTTGATGGCATCGCCGTCGTGGTCGAAGAGGATGGGGGCGGTGGGGGTGATGCCGATGGTTTCGAGGCCATCGTTGTCGAGGTCTAGGGTTAGGGGGTCGCGGTTGGGGGGGCGGACGTTTGTGGCGGAACCAAACATAGAGGCGATGGCGTCGGCGACCCTATGTACCGCAAACTCGCCGCCAATCCCGCCGGCGATGCCAGCGATAAGCGTCAGGCCACCGGCGATGGCGGCACCCGCCGGCCCGGTGAGATACAACGGCGCGAGCGCGGATGCCGCCAGCTTCGCAGCCAGGACGCCGCCAGCCAGACCACCAGAAAATTCCAACGCCCAGTCACCGACAATCTGATTTCCACGAGCGGTGTCGCCTTCGGCGTAGGCGGCGTTGGCGTCGCGGGCTACAAGTCCAATGAAAAGCAGATCGCCCATGACACCTAATTTGGAAAGCCAGCGACCGGCATCGACCATCTTTGTGGCATCGCCTGACGCTTCGGCTAGCGCGAAACGCTCTTGTCCGTATTGCTTTAGATAGTCGTTGGCGATCTGCGAGTTGCTAATAGCTTCACGCGACTGCGCGATCATTGGCGGATGACCTGTGACATCAAAGGGTAAATCACTGCCGAGGCCAGACAATCCAATCCTATCGAGATAGGCCTTCGTCCCTACGCCTGCGAAGTTTCCGCCACTATCCAACGCCAGCGTAAGCGCACGGGTCTGCTCCAATGATCCGGTGTTGATCGTATCGCGCATGATGCGATTGACATAGTCGACATGAGCATCGGTCATGGTCGAAGAACCGGCCAGCAGGTCGTTGCGCATCCGCAGCAAGTCCTCGCGCAGCATGCCGTTGATGGTGCGGGCTTGACTATTCAGTGCCGCGTCGATTTCGGACTGGACAAAGACGCTATCCATTCCAGCGTTCTCGGCCATCGTGACGATGTTGCCCGTTGCCGAACTGGCCAGGTTGCGCGAGGCGTCGTCCCAGAAGGACGTATTGCTTACCCGCAGATTTCCTGTGACGTCTCTTCCGTCGAGGATGAGGTTGTAGGTTTGTGTATTTTCCCCAACGGCTTCAAAAAGGGCTCGTTTGAAGTTCGGGTCGTCCAACAACTCAGCAACAGCGGTGTCCGCCATCGTAACGACTCGTTTTAGCCCGTCCGTATCAACAGAGCCGTTGCTGACCGTATCAGCGATGCGCCACGCGTCCACCCCATCAACATCTTTGCTGTACAGAAGCAGCGTTGCGTCCGGTGCGGCATTGATCGCGATGGCGGAAGTTTCGTTGACCAAACGGCGCAAGCCGTCAACGCCGGTATAGCCATCGGTACCGATTTTGCTCAGTGCATCTTGATAGGTGAGTGCCATGATCGTTGCTCTCTTACTTGAATTCGACGCTGAAGGACTTGACGTTGCTGCGCGCAGTCATGTTGGGATCGGCTACGGTGCCACCGTCAGCAAATGGTCTGCAATAGGTGTCTTCCTCCAGCGCCTCACGCAACAGCTGTTTAATGCCTTCCCGACGCAGTTCGAGAACGGACGGCACAATCAGCTCATGAACTTCGTCTATAACGTGCCGTCCCACTGTGCCGTCACCGGTCCCTCGACGAACCACATTGAACACGATCACTTGACCATCAAGAATCAAGACTGCGTAAGGCATTCGTCCGATGTCGTCAGGAGAACCGCCACCGCCAAGCTGAATTAAGAAGGCGTTTCGTTCTCTGTCGACAGTCCAAAAACTTGGAATGTGGAACTTATGAATCCAGCGCGAAATCGCTTTAATGCACTCGTAATTAACCAGCTTGGCAACCCACTCCCAATCCTGCTCGGAAATCTTTTCATTCACGAATGCCATGCTTTGTTGCTCCTGTATCAGTTGTTGTTGATTGTTGTCATATCGCTGCTGAATCGCTATGAGCGTATTCATGCCGGACCATTGGCGACCGTCCTAGCGCCGTCCCACCAGCGTCGACTTGCCGTACTGATCGCCCTGTCCATACCCGCTTTCCATCTCGAGCATTTTTGGGGACAGACCACGGTATTCATCGCAACGCTTCATATGTTTCTTGCGTGATCTCAACGGTTCTTGTGTATTCGAGCGGGCCTGTATAGTAGTCATCGTCTTGACCATGTGCATTCACTTCACCAGGCCCAGGACTCGTTCTAGTAGCGGTGCGCCGGCAACGGGCGAGAAACCGTAGCTTTGTGTAGCTCCGTTGCTGTCCGTTAGCGAGTACCACATGTGCCCGACCAAAGACTCCTCTCCGTCAAGTAGCCTGGTACCCACTGCCGCAATTTTGATTGTTAGTGTTGGCATGAAATTTCCTTTACTTTGTTTTGGTGGAATAGGTAATTCTCAGGAAGACGGGAGTGCCATCTAGTTCGGGTACGTCTTTCAGGTTTTCAGCACTTAGGTGATAGCGTCCGGGACTTAGAGCAACATTCGCAATATGCTTGCTAAAAAAATCACCGCCCCATGACCTCAGACGCAGTTCCGAAAACTCTGTATCAAATATTGGCCTTTCACCGTCAGCAAGAATCGAACTGACACCTATCTTCAAAGGCGTTGGAACGCCTGGGTCACCGTTCTTGTCCTGACCATCCTCGCCAACAAGTTTTTTGACGCGAGCTCGATCCGCTGGGTCGTCTTTATTGAACCGAAATACAAGGCTGAATATGTATTCTCTATCCTCGACTATATGAAAGTCTGTTTGCACTTTCATACCAGCCTGCTGCATCAGAATTGGTAAATCAAACGGTGGGGTTTGCGTTTCATTGAATTGCCCCCGTACAGAAATCCATAGAACTAGTACTACGAGGAATATGGCTAGCAAGCGGCACTTGATACTCATATGGTTCTCATCCAAGTGAGATTGACAGCAATATTTAACAAATCGCCGTCCCACCAGAGCCGACTTGCTGTACTGATCGTCATGTCCAGTCCCGCTCTCCATCTCATTGTTTGATTCGTGCTTGGTGTCGTCATTTTTCTCACCGCGTCCCTACCGTTGTAGCCCGGCGGCACAAGGCCGTTACGCAAGTCCCGAATGCTGAACGCGCCGTCAAGGCTGGACAAGAACAAAATTGGCAAAAGTGTTATGTACGTAACACTTTGCGTCATTTAGTTGGGCTGAGGCTCACCGCCTCAAGCGGCGACCTGCCATCGTGCATCATTAGCTGCCACTTCAAGCGTGACGCCACTCCCGCCAATGCTCAGTTCGACGGTGTCCAGATGGCTTGAGCCGAGTTTGCAGCGCCAGCGCGCCAAATACGGAATCTTTGAGCGCTTGATACGATTGATCAAACACGGCTTCGCGTTCGGTGATGAAATTGATGCTCAGCGTCGAGCCGGCGGGATGGGTGGAAGCCCTGGCCGTTCAAACGCTCCAGGATCGTAAGCTTGTCGATCCACGCCTGATGCGCCGTACTGCCAACGCCGACTTCCGCAAAGCTCAAGTTCAGCGTGCCGCCCGCACTGGCGGCATCGACCGTTTACTCGACTAGTGACTACCGCCGTTACGAGGCTTGTCTCTGGACGGGGCACGATTCATACGCAGGTTCACCGCGCTGCGGCTGGCTCCGACCATGCGTGCTATCTCGGTTTGCGTCAACCATTGCTCGACATCCAGCCCCTTGGCCAAACACTCGTCGCAACGCACGTATTCGGTCGTCGAGCTCACCGCGCATTAGTTCTACCTGCCGGTCGGCATCGACTAGACGTTGTGCCATCTTGCGCACAACGGCTAGAGCAAATGGGGGGAAAGCCAGCAATCACCCATAAAGTATATCGCCCGGAATGCTGACGACTTCGCAGTGTGTCAGCGCGACAATGGAGGCGGATCTGCCGCGGTCGAGCAATGTGCCGATTTCACCGACAATGTCACCGGGACCCAGTAGCGCCACCATGACTTGCTGGCGCATACGTATTCGCCGTTCGAGTCACTTTTAGGGGCGCATGGAATCCCAGAGCACCACCCCGCAAAATTTTCACAAAGCCGGATACCACGAAGAAAACCTGATCGGAGGATTCGTTCTGGCGCGCGATTATCTCGTCAGGTGCGCATTTGCGCCAGACAGCAACTTCGGCCAATCGAGCCAGCTCGTCGTGATCAAATTCCGATAGCACGGAAACAGTGCGCAGTGTGATGGGGCTCGGTTTCGGAACCGGGGCAGACTTTATTTTTTTGCGTCTTCTCGAAAGTTGGCGAGAGCTGTGCGCGGCGCTTGGACAAGGCTGGAGGGCGAATGTCCGTCGTAGCATCCGTATTGTTGTTCGCGAGATCAGGAGGCGTTTGGAACGAGGTCATCGGGTTAAAGTCCGGTAGTTGACGATCGCTGTATTCTGAAAGTGCTGAGTCTCGCTTCCTTGGCATCCAAACCAAAGGGGTCGATGGTGTCGTACGGATACGCGAAGTGTCCGCCGCCTGCTTCTTGGGCGAAACGCTGGAGCGGCAATTCTCGTGAGAACGGTACATACCAGCGGCACAATCCAGTCACCAGACCATTCAATCGCGTTGCAGGAAATCACCGCTCGGCGCTTTGCCGTTTTTCTCCCTGCCATGCATCCATTGGTCAGGTTCCGTCTTCTCGATTTTTGTGGTGCAATGAGACAAAGGGGGGACCAGCTGCCCATCGAGAAAAATCTCCCTGACGCCAACCCATTGCCTAGTGTGCCCCCTTTTGCTTCCGCCTGCCTATCTCCCTGATGTTTGACTCTACTCCAATTCAAACCGGCTGCGCGCGTGGCTTGTTTCGGGTCGCTATGCAGAGGTTTATAGCGACCCATTTGCGTCATTCGAGCATCGCTGCAATGTATGGTCGGTTTGCGCAGTATTGCCGGCACTCAATTGGGACTACGCTTGGTCCAAAAGCACTTCGAAGGCTTCTTTTGGCTTGGCAAAGCCCTTCAATGCCAGCGCGCCAATTGCCCATAATTGTTTGCTGGCCCCGGTGCACTTATCGACGCCGCTTCCGATACCAAAATCTGTCCGTCCTGTGCCTTACGTAAGCTCGAATTCACTCCAGTCCATCCCGCAGGACTTGCACAAGGCCAAAGCGCCAGTAAAGTCGAACTGATTCACGGCGCTATCAATCGCTCGCAGCTGCTCGCGTGCCGATGGCATAAGCGCACTGGCATGGTCGGCTACTATGCGAGCGGAGGTTTCCATTGAACGCATGTTGCTGGCCGCAAGCAAGCGTGTCAGCTCATCGAGCGCTTGCAACAGCGCGGCGGTATCCAGGGGGGCGGTCGGCGTTGCGCTCTCGCGATCGGCCGTACTCACATTTGGCGCGCCGATCTCTATGAACACAGCTTCCAGTTGCGTCTGGATTCGGTCTATCAGGCCTTGCACGTGCTGCGTATCCCGAGTTACGTCCGTCCTGAGCTCGGTTTCAAGCGCTCTGGCCACGTTTGACAATAAGCCCGCGCCGATGGTCGCAGCCAGACCCTTAAGTGTATGCGCGCAGCGGGTGGCATCCTTGAGGCGGCCATGCTCCAGATGCTGTTTTGCCTCGCTCAGCTGGGCTGGCGCATCGATGCGGAACGAGACCAGCACCTTGTCGTAGAACGCACGGCTACCCCCAAGACGCGCCAAGGCGGTATCGGTGTCGAGCACCGAGGTTGCCACCTGCGAACAGGTCGGCGCTGGCGGGGCGGCGATGTTCGCGCTGTCGGTGACACCCGACGATTTGCCGGCGCTGACTTTGTCCGGCGCGAGGTGCCTGAGCAGTGTCCTGATCAGAATTTCCAGATCAATGGGCTTGGCCACGTGATCAACCATGCCCGCCGCACGACACGCCTCCTTGTCGGACTCCATCGCGTTGGCAGTCATGGCGATGATGGGCACACTGTGCATTTGCGTTTCGGCGCGGATGCGCCGGGTCGCCTCCAGGCCATCGATGTCGGGCATCTGTATATCCATCAGGATGGCGTCGAAGGGTGGCATGGCGTTGAGTGCCTTGCTCACCCCCTCGAGGCCGCCGCCGGCGATCTCGACCTGGGCGCCGCTGTGGATGAGAAGTTCGCGCGCAATCTGCTGGTTGAGCAGGTTGTCCTCCACGACCAGCAGGCGCAAGCCCTCCAACCGGCGACCGTCCTGCACCGTGGCGACCATCTGCACCGCTCCGGAGCGGTTGGCGCGGGCATCGACGACGCTGTCGTAGAGCATGGAACCGGTGATCGGCTTGACCAGATAACCATCGAGCAACTCCATTTCGCGGCGTGAGCGCTGGGCAAAGTGTTCATGGCCGCTACAGCTCACCATGATGACGATGGGCGTCTCCCGTCCGCCAGGGCGCGCGGTCTTTTCACCCAAGCGCTGGCGTAACCGGCGGGTCATTTCCCAGCCGTCGATACCGGGCATGTGCCAATCGACCAGCACGATGTCGAAGGCCTCGCCGCCAGCCTCGGCCTTGAGAATGCATGCCATTGCGGCGTCGCCATCAACCATGCACTCGCTGGCCCAGCCCAGGGAGGTGACGATGCTCTGCGTCACCTGGCGGGCCATGGGGTTGTCGTCCACAATCAGGGCGCGCAGATTGCGCCCTTCAACGGTGAGCGGCGGCAACGCGACCGGTTCGGCGCGACCAAGGTCAAAAGACGCCGTGAAGTAAAACCGGCTGCCCTTGCCCGGTTCGCTCTCGACCTGCAGTTCGCCGCCCATAAGGGCCACCAGGCGTTTGCTGATCGACAGGCCGAGCCCGGTACCGCCGAAGCGTCGCGTGGTGGAACTTTCGGCCTGGCTGAAGCCTTCGAAGATGTGGTTCAGTTTGTCCGCCGCAATGCCGATGCCGCTGTCCCTGACCGAGAATTCTAGCGTCGCTCGATGTTGATTCTCTGTCGCATGCGCAACAGCCCGGATAGACAACACTACGTCACCTTGCCCGGTGAATTTGACGGCGTTGCCCGTCAAATTGAGCAGCACCTGGCGTAAACGCAGTGCATCGCCTACCAGCACGGGGGGGACGCAGGGGTCGAGATCAAAGAGAATCTCGACCGGTTTGTCACGCCGATTTGCAGAGACAATGACCGAGAGTTGGCGCAGCAGTTCGGGCAGATCAAACTCGCTGTAATCGAGTTCCAGCTTGCCCGCTTCAACCTTGGAAAAATCCAGAATGTCGTTGATGATGCCCAGCAGGGCCTTGGTGGCGGTTTCGGCCTTGATCGTATAGTCGCGCTGCCGCTCGTTCAGCTCCGTGCGGGCCATTAGTTGCAGCATGCCCAGAATGCCGTTCATCGGGGTGCGGATTTCGTGGCTCATGGTGGCGAGAAAGCTGCTCTTGGCGGCATTGGCATGTTCGGCAGTCTCCTTGGCCGAATTCAATGCCAGGGTGCGCTCCTCGATCCGGCGCTCAAGCAAAAGGTTCAGGCTGCGCAAGTCGTGCTGCGAACTCTGCAGCCGCGACAGCATATTGCGGAATGCTTGGTCCAACACCTTGAGCTCGGTCGCCGAATATTTGGAAGACATCGTATTGATATCGCCCACATTTTCTTCATCGCCCTGCGAGATGGCCTGAAATGTGCGCGTCAACTCTCTAACCGGGGCGACCACAGCGCGAGCGATCATCCACGCCGCAATCCCCCCCACGATAGCGTAAAGGATGGACAACCCCAATGCGGTCACCAGCAAGCTGTCACGCTCCTTGATTACCGACGCGTTAGAGTAGGCCAGAAGGACGCCACCCAAGAATGTGTCCTTGTAGTTGAACGGTACAAAGACCAAAATTTCGGCGCCAACATTCACGGATTGAACACCACTGCCCTGCACGAGGGAACGCACATCCGGAGCCAATGCCTTGCCAAACGCATTGCTTGCCGAATTGCCGATAACGGTACCGCGACTATCGACAAACTCAACCGCCTTTATCAACGCATATGTTTTTCGCAGCTCGAGAAACTCGTTATAGGCCAAGAGTTCGCTGTAACTGGCCAGCATCTTTGGGTACTCTTCGGGATCAACAATATTGTCGAGATTGCCCGCTAACGTGGCCAAAACAGGTGCTGTAATGCTTTGCGCTTCGCTTTGAATTCGATCCACCACAATGGTGCGAATCTGAATGAAGTGCAGCAGTGAAGAGATCAACTGCAGCAAAATGACAAGTGCAACGACAGCGGCAACCAAGCGACTCTGAATGGACTTGAACATGGTTACCGAACAGACCTGCCGTCGCCAACACGAGACCCATCATTTGTCTGTTGCAACGTCACTTTGCTTCGAGTTTTGCCTTGTGACGCTTGATGTCGTCGGGCTTGTCGCGGGTCAGTTGGATACCAGGCACCGTGATGACCTTCTCCACTAAGCTACCCTTAATAGCCTTTAGGGCGACTTCCACAGCCTCTTGCCCCATACCAAACGGCTGCTGGCCGGTGACTGCTTGCAAAACATCATCATCAGCCAGGAGCATGCTGACTTGCTGTTTGCTGGCGTCCGTGCCGAAGACCTTTACTTTGTCGGCCAGACCGGAATTCTTGACTGCCAGTTGGGCACCCACCGTCCCCCCTTCATTCGCAGCAAAAATAAGGTCTACGTCGGGATTCGTCTTGAGTATCTCAGCTGCCACGGCGATGGCCTTGTCGGCAACCCAGCCGTCCTTGCGCACCTTTAACTGAACACCCGGCAGACCGTGGGTCACCGTTGCCAGGAAGCCCTGGACACGTGCATCGCTTTGCGTTGGCAGGATCGAGTCAAAGCACAAAACAGCTACCTTGGCCCGCCCACCCATCTTTTCACTTATGTATTTGTGCGCCATTTCTCCAGTCGACATTCCCAATTGCCGCTGGTTGCTGGCAATGGTTGACACCAAAAATTCGGCATTCACTGTGTCGTTGTAGGCAATAATTTTGATGCCCTTGTCATGCGCTCGTTGCAAGGCGGCGACCGATTTTTTCGCATCCACCGGAGAGAGCATGATCGCGTCAACTCCCAGCTTAATGTAGCTGTCGATGATTTTTTCCTCGGTTTGCAGATTCGAGTTGGATTTGGCCAGAAGCAGGTTGACCCCGTTCTTCTTGGCTGAGGCCCTCATTCCTTCCGTTACATCCCGAAAGAAAAGGTCGTCAAAAAGCGTGATTCCCACGACGGTGACGGGCTTGTCAGCGGCGAGCGCAACTGAACAACATACCGATAGTACCGAGGCGACTAGCGCGCAAACTGTGTTGCAAAAAAAACGGTAGGAAATGTTCATGTGACTCTCCATTATTTTTTATACCCAAAGTTTCCAGACTTCATTGCCATTCTCCCAGAGTTGGAATATTACGTTAAGCGATGCAGGTTGAAACATTCCAATCAGCTGGCACATGAGGGTAATACGGCGTAATGCCGACACTAAGATCAGTTAAGCTTTCTCGTCTCGAACGGCTGGAGTTGGCCGCCAGCAGTCCGCAAGTCGGCGCTGGCGACACGGCGATTTCTCAAGTGATTTGCTCTGCTGCAGCTTCTAGTCGAGAAGAGACCGATGCGACCCAATGTTTCGACACTACATTCTGCGTTTGCGATAGCGCGATATCTCCTGTAAACGTCGCTGATTGCAATAGTTATATCATATTGATATAGTTTAGCCATGCACATCATCTCGCTCAAAACGCTGCGTGAATTCTGGCGGAAGCATCCGGAGGCGGAGCAATCTTTGCGGAACTGGCATACCGTCGCCGAGAATTCGCGTTTTACCGATTTAAATGATCTAAAACGAAGCTTCGGTGCAGCGGATTATGTTTCGCCCTATACGATCTGCGATGTGGGCGGCAACAATTTTCGAGTCGTGGTGGTGGTTCGCTACCGTGACGGCAAGATATTCGTGCGTTGGGTAATGACGCATAGGGAATATGACAACTGGTGCAAGCTGTACCGCAAAGGAAAGGTGTAATCATGGGCACTGTCGCTGAAAATTTTGACGTTAAGGCGTTGCAGAAAACCTGGGCTGCCTTTGATCGGGTGGCGCATCTTCGTCCCATCCGTAATGACCAGGAATACGATCGTACGGTCTCTCTCATGAATCATCTGCTTGACGTCGTTGGTGACGATGATCACCATCCCATGTCTGGCCTGCTCGAATTGGTCAGCGAGTTGGTGGAGGATTACGACGCCGGGCATTTTTCGGTAGAGGCCTCGGAGCCCAAAGAAGTTCTGCGCTACCTGATGGAAACGCGCGGACTGAAGCAGAGTGACTTGGCCGAAATCATTCCCCAGAGCAATCTGTCATCCATCCTCGCCGGCAAGCGAAAGATCAGCGCTACCCTCGCCGGCAAGCTGGCTAAGTTCTTCGCCATCAATCCGGCCGTATTTGTGCCGAGATAAGAATTTCGAGTGCGTCGAGAAAGATAGTTCGTGACCGCCAGCAGTCCGCAAGTCGGCGCTGGCTACACGGCGATATCTCATGCGATGCGCCCTGAAGTAGCTTCTGGCCGAGAAGAGACCGATGCGACCCAATGTTGCGACAATACATTACGCGTTGACGATAGCGCGGTATCTCCCTGCATCAATCACAAAGACCGGATAATCGTAAAACTTTGAGCTACGCCGCTTTGAACGGCAGGTGCGTCGCCGACTCGGCGGCATAGTCCTGCATCGCTGCGTCTTCGCGCTCGAGATAATTGGCCACGGCCCGGCGCAGCTCCGGGTCGGCAATCCAGAAGGCGCTCCAGGTATCGGTCGGCTCGAAGCCGCGCGCGAGCTTGTGTTCGCCTTGCGCGCCGGGTTCAAACCGTTCCAGCCCGTTAGCCAGGCAGTAGTCGATGCCCTGGTAATAGCAGAGCTCGAAGTGCAGCCCCGGTACCTGTCGCGCGCAGCCCCAGTGGCGGCCGTAGAGCGTGCTGTCGTCCCGGTAGCAGATCGCGCTGGCGACCAGCTCATCCTCACCGGCATTCTCGCCTCGCCAGGCAAGAAAAACCACGAGTTGTTGTCCGAGTCGTGCGCCGACGGTTGCGAAAAATTCGAGCGGCAGGGCGGGGTGATTGCCGTATCTGGCAAAGGTTTCCTGATATTGCTGATGAATGCGTTGCCAGAGCGCGGCATCGAGCTCATTGCCGTGCCGTGTTTCGAGGCGCAGGCCGCTCTCGGCGACACCCCGCCGTTCGCGCTTGAGCTTCTTGCGTTTCTCGGAGGTGAAGCCATCGAGAAAATCGTTGAAATCGCGGTAGCCGGCGTTACTCCAGTGAAACTGCACGCCCCGGCGCAGCAGGCAGCCTTGCGCGCCCAGCACGTCGCGATCGGCATCGTCCACAAACAGGCACTGCCATGAGGACGCGCCCATTCCCTGCGTCGCGGCGATGGCAGCACTGCTGAGCTTTTCGGCCCAGTCGCGATGGCTCAGATCCCGGCGCACCAGCAGCCTTGGCCCGGGCGAGGGCGTGTAGGGAATGCCACTCACCAGCTTGGGATAGTAAGGCCGCCCGGCTTGATGCCAGGCGTCTGCCCAGCCCCAGTCACGCGAAAAGTCACCGAAAGAGTGCCGGCGCAAATACATCGGAAGCAGGGCCGCCGCCATAGCTTGCTCGTCGCGCAGCAGCAGATGCTGCGGGTGCCAGACCAGGGCCGGATGATCGGCCTGGCCGCCAATCGCCGTACCCTCTGCGGGGCATGCCATCTGACCACAGCTGACGTGGTCGAAGCTGCCGAGGAAGCTACGACTGGCAAACGGGTCTCCGCCGGTGGCCAGAGTTTGCCATTCGGACACTGAAAGCGCCTCAGCAGAATCGAGAAACTCAACCTGCATCGGGCACTGCTGAGGGCCTGTTTTGGTCAACCTGATGCTCGATGCAAGGGTTTGTTGGCATTTGGTCCTGATGGGCGGAAGACATTCTTGGTCGTACTTCCGGCGAGCCGGTCGTATGGGAAAGGTGTAAAGATACGGTGCGTCGCGGTGCGAATTCGACAGGCACTGGGGTTGCCGGGAGACTACTACTGGAGACAGGCATAAGCACGCCGGATGGGGTCAGGGTCGCCAATTCTCCGTTCCGCCTTCGCCTACCACCACAAAGGGTGCCCAGAACATCGGGTGGGCGTATTCCGGATGATCCGGCGTGGCAATCAGCGCCAGCATGGCCTTGCGCTGGGCCTCGGCTTTGCCATTGCCAGGGGTTGGCTTCGTACTCCTTCATCATGACGGTGGTGAGCAGCACGGTGGCTTCTGATGCCACCGGCCAATGCGAGACCAGCAGAGAGCGGGCACCGGCGTAGAAAAAGGCCTTGGCGAGTCCCGAGAGCCCTTCTGCGCCGGGTGTGCCATCTGCGGCAGCGGTGTTACAGGCCGAGAGCACCACCCAGTCGGCATTGAGCTTCAGGCGTGCGATTTCACTGCTCGAAAGATAGCCGTCGTCCTCCGGTGATCCCTGTTGCGGGGGAGTCAGGATCAGTCCAGGTTCGCCGATACCTTTGATTTCACCGGCCATAACGCCATGCGTGGCAAAGGCGAGCGTGCGATACCTGGCCAGATCAAGCCGTTTGATGGTGGACTCGGTGGCACTTTGCTGTAGCCAGAGCGAATTGGCATCGGACTTCAGCGCCTTGGCCATGGCGCGTAGTTCGTCGGCGGTTTCCGCCAGCCGCGGCGCACCGCGAATTGCTTCCACGTCGGCAATTTCGACATTCTCGCCAGCGGGCACGATCACCGCAGCATTGGGGTTGATTTTGGTACTGAGAACCAGATTTCGAAACACGGCCGCGACATCAACGCGGGTGCTTGCCGCGCGCAATCTTGTCGCTGGAACCCTCTGCGCCTTCCCGCGCATTTCCTATCAATGGATCGCCAATTCCGGCAAAAGGTTTTTGCTCACCAGGCTTCCTGGCAAACTGGCGCAGCGCCTGAATCGAACTCACCGACGGCAGGACCGAAAACGCGTAATGGCTAGCCAGCCAGTCCACCTGGCGATAGTCAGCGTCACTCGTGATCTGCGGTGGCGGCGACGCTACCAGCATGCCCAGCGGCAGACTCTGCAATGCGCCGGCGGCAATGACCATGACATGATCAACGCCGGCGAGATGCGGTAAAACCGGCTCGAACAGGCTCCGGTAGAGCCCGTGCAAAATGCTCAGATCAACAGGCGCAGGATGGCCGGCAGAGTCAAATTCCATTGCTGACCGGACAGCCGCTACCTTGGCCGCCAGCGCCTTTCCGTCGAGGGGCCGGGCCAGGAACTTCCCGATGTCCGGCCGGATTACCCACATAAACGCACGCTGTTCATGGTCAAGCACATAGACCAGCATGGCTTCGCCGGGTCTGAGCAAAGCCTGGGTCCGGCTCAGGTCAAGCGGATCGGGGCGGATCAGTTGCTGATACTCCGGAAAGCGTTGTGTCAACTCGTCGTCAATGCCGGCCATGGTCTGGCCCAGGCGAATGATGTCGTCGCGCAATCCTTGTTCGGCGGACGGTTTTCGTAGCTCGGGTGACTTGCTCGCGGCATTGAGCAGTAGGCCTTCGGCTCGGGCAATGTGTTCGGCGGCGTCCTGTTTCGCCTTGACCAGATTAGCCAGTGCATCGTCGCCGCTGGCGAAGCGGGCAGCCATCTTGGCGATCGCCGATGCGGTTCCGGAGGTCTGCCCGGTTGGGCAATCTGGAAAGCCTCATCGGCCAGCGTATCCACGGCCTCCGTGGTCGCGGCTGCCGAGATATCTGACAGTAGAGACAGGTGACGCAGAAAGCCGCGTCGATTCATCGATGCCTCGCGAACCGCTGCATCGTCGGCACCACCCGCGGCAATCCGCTTCCGGTAGATCGCACTGGCACGGCGGGCCAAAGGCAGAGCCTGGGCGTATTGCGTCTGCAGGTGATGCAATTCGGCAAGTCTGTTCAAGCTCTGGGCGACACGCAGATGCTCCATGCCGAGGGATTTTTGCCGTACCTCCAGTGCCCGCAATTCGAACTGTTCGGCCTGTGCATATTGACGCTGTTCGCGGTACAGCGACGCAATACCCACCAAGCTGCGGGCTACATCGGGATGGTCGGGGCCGAGTGCCGCCTCGCGGATCGCCAACGCACGCAGTTCCAAGGGCTCGGCTGCGTCATACCGGCCCTGGATGCGGTAAAGCGCAGCCAGATTGCCCAACGCTTGCGCCACATTGGGATGGTGCGGGCCGTAGGCCTTTTCCCAAATCGCCCGCGCGCGCAGGAGCAGCGGCTCCTGCTGTTCGTACTTCTTCAGATCGCTGTACAGCACGGCCATGCCATTCAGGGCTGTCGCCACATCGGGATGATCCGGACCGAGCGCTTTCTCGCGAATCGCCAGTGCGCGCCGCAACAACGCCTCGGCCTCAGGGTACTGAGCCTGGTTGTAATAGACCTGGGCGAGGTTGCTCAGGTTGGTGGCCACATCGGGGTGATCGGAACCGAGGAATTTTTCATGGATTGACAGGGCGCGCTTGAACATCGACGCGGCCTCGGCGTACTGACCCCGCGTGTGGTGCAAAATCGCCAGATTGTTCAAGCTCTCGGCCACGTCGGAATAGTTCGAGCCAGTGGCCTTCTCGCGAATCGCCAACGCACGTTTGTACAGCGGCTCGGCCAATGCGTAGTAACCCTGCTCGCGGTACAACTCCGCAAGACTGTTGAGACTCTTCGCGACGTCCTGATGCTCGCTGCCCAGGGTCCTTTCCCGAATCGCCAGGGCGCGCTTGAGTAGCGGCTCGGCCCGCGCATACCTGCCTTGTTCGCTTTGCAAACTCGCGAGACTGACAAGGCTCGCGGCGACCCGCGGATGATCGGAGCCGAGCGCTTTTCCCAGACCGCCAGCGCACGTTGGTACAGCGGCTCGGCCGCATCGAACCGGATCTGGGCCTTATACAGGGCGGCAAGATCATTGAGGGTTACTGCTACGTCGTAATGATTCGGACCGAGTTGTTTCTCCCGAATGGCCAACGCGCGCGAAGAGCGGCTCGGCCAGCGCGTACTGCGCCAGATAATAGTAATTGCCGGCAAGACTGTTCAAGTTCGTGGCGACATCGATGTGATCCCGACCAAGAATCTTCTCGCGTATGGCCAGCGCACGCGCGAGAGGCTCGGCCTGCGCGTAGCGCTTCTGGGCCTTGTATTGGATGGCCAGGTGGCTCAGGCTGTCGGCAATGAGCAGATGCTCATCGCCGAGAAGCTTGCGCCGCATCGCGAGCGCGCGTTTGTAGAGCGGCTCGGCTTTGTCGTACTGATCCCTGAGCTTGTAGAAAAGCGCAAGATCGTTCAGCGTTGTTGCCAGATCAAGATGGTCCGGCCCCAGCGCTTCTTCCCGGATCGCCAGCGCGCGGAGGTAGGCTTGTTCGCTAAGTGCATGGGCGCCTCGGATGTCATAAAGTTCGGCAAGCGCATTGAGGATGCTTGCCAGGTTGGCACGATCGGGCGTTGGCGACTTCTCGCCGATCGCCAAGGCGCGCTCAAACAATGGCTCGGCCGCGTTGTATTGACCCCCGGACTTATGCATCATCGCCATGGCGTGCAAACTTCCAGCGACCAATAGATGATCCGGGCCGAAGGTTTTTTCCGCGACGGTAAGCGACTCACGTGCCGCGTCCATCGCCTGAGCATGGTTGCCTTGCGTATAAAGCGATACGGCTTCCTTGTAGAGCCTTTGCCACTCGGCCTCCTGAGCCCGTGTCGGCCCCGCGATGCATAGCGCGATTACGGCGAGCAGCGTCAGCCGAATCCGCAGGTGCGGCACGATCTTCATCGCCGGTCTTCGCCCGTTCGAGTGGCGCCGCGATCCCAACCGTGGTTTTTCAAAGGCTGGCGCGACTCACCGATGTGATCGATAACTCTCCCCACAGCGCTGGCATCGTTGGAACGCAGGAGATTCAAACCGCATTCTCGGTCATCATCGGCTCCGAAAGCGCCGTCCTGCCAGCGCCGACTTTGAGAAACTCGGCGCTGGCAGGACGGCGCATTGGGCACTCTGGGCGGGCAGCTTGAGTTGGTTTATCCGGGCCAAGAGGGTAGTGGAGCCTGCTGCCCAGTCGTCTGCGAATTCGTTGCTCGTTCGCAGAAACGTTGCCAACCGTTGTGAGCCGGGGTATCGAGTCAATCAAGCGAGTTGCGCTTCACTGCCAATACGCGTTCCACCATCGTGCTCGATTTCGCAAAGTTCATCGCGCAAGGCCGAGAGCACGGCAAATGTTCGCCAGCGTTTTTCACTGATTTCCAAACCCGGCAGACGCAGGCGAATTCCCCGCGGCGAGCCTGTTCACTCAACTCGCTGAGCGAGGTTCCAGGGCGCGCATTGCTGCAGAATTCGTCAAGTTGACCGCGACCTTGCCAGTCGATGACGCCAACGAGCACAACAGCGATCAGCAGCAGTATGCCAATGATTCTGAGCAGGCTTTTGAGTAGTCGCGTGATCAGGCTCGGCTTCATGATGGACAGCATTTTGGAAGGGGTAGTGGTTGCTGCCCTGAACAGCCGGGATGGCAAAGAGCCATAACGAAGATCAGGGGGGCGGGTTGTGGAGCCTGCTGCTGAGGCGGGTGTGGCTTCGTCGCGCGCTCACGCAAACGTTCCTGGTCTTTTTGGTAGAGCGGATAAAGTTGCCCGGCGATGGCAAGCGCGATCACAAGAACGACGGCCCCGCCAAGGCGCGGGGCTGGTGGGCCGACGATGATGGGAGCCAGCGAACAAAGCGCCGCTAGGCCCATACAGAAAAGCCCGCCAGCGGAGCGCTCCGACAATAACCAGGATCGCGCCGCTCCACATCAGCGTCCGCGCCGATTCAGGCTTCATCATTTGTCATCTCCTTGTGCTGGAAAAATCGGTTCAGGTTGCTGCCTGGCTTGCGCCCTGTTCATTTGCGTTGCCACCGCTCTCAACACGGCGGGGGCGGTTCAAGCAACCCACGACCGCCAGGCAAGGCTGTCCCCGGTACGACTTCCCCGGAGGATGTCTTGTTGCAGCCGCGATTGGTTTTGTAGGCGCGCAGGTCGTGACATTCCAGCGTGGGGCACCAAACCGCCGCAAGAAAAACCTTGACCCCTATGGAGGGTGCCGAGTCTTTGATGAACCGGTCCATGGCCTTTACATCAAGCAGCCCGACGTTCAGTGCGGCCTTGGCACTGAACGCCATGGCGACCGCAGGCACCGGATCGTTTTGGTTGAGGTAGATCTGAACCGAGCGCACACGCCTGGACTTAATGAGTTGTTGCCAAAGAGCCAAACTCCGGGCGTGATCTGCGGGCCGTAAAGCACCACACGATCGGCAACGATGTTCTTTATTTTCCAGCGCTGCCAAGCAGATCATCGCGCCGTTGCTGTGGCAATCCAGTTCATCGAAACTTCGCCCCTTCAGGGAGTTATAGGCGCTCTGCATTTGCGGTGTGGCTTTGCCCGCGGACAAATTGTCGAACAAGACGCGCTTGCGCAGATCGGTGAAGGCCGCCGTCGAGCTGGCGATTCCCAGCACAAAACTGAATCGGTCGAAATCAACCGCCTCGTTGATAGGGAATACCCGCCAAAACGGCCTGCTCGCGAAAACTTTTTGGCGTGCGCACGCAGCTCGGGCCGATCCCGCCGGCACGTTGTATCCCGCGATCCACGTGGTGCCGCCAATCAGGCCATTGCCGGAAGGCACGTAGGTTCTTTCCACTGACATTTCTGCAGCCTCCGGAGCTTGCAGCACGATAGCCCGGGACATATTTGTCTTGGTCGCCAGCAGCCGTTGGTTGATTTCAGCGATGTACTTGAAATCCGCATCCGTAAACCAGTTCAGGCCGGGCTTTGTACGCTGCCATCAACTTGTCCCTGGCCCTTAAATAGTTTTTTATTCCCGACTTCCTGGACGCCACCGTACCAGGTGATCATGGCCTTCCGCCTGGGCGATAGCCTCGCGCAGGGCGTGGCTATCTTGATCGCCTGCTGCTGACGGTAAAGATCCCGCGCGTGGGTGTAGGCCTCCAGGCGTGCCTGCGGCGAAGCATGGGTCTTCGCCTCGGCCAATACACGTCGCACCTCGGCCCCGATCTTTCGTGGCGCCCTTGCCCGGTATCGACCGGGGCGGAACGTATTGGTCATGGCCTGAACTCGGCGGAGTGCCCCCGCCTGTGCAGGGATTTGCGACGGTCGGACTGCAGCCCATATCACGCCCCTGCGAGAATGCCGATGCCGATGAAATCAAGATCACGCCCGACTGAAGCCAAAGTGCGCGACGCGAACGACAAACGCCTTGCTTCCAAGTTCGATGCTGATTCACGAAGATCCCTTCCAATCGTTCAATTCAATAATCATTGTCCGACGGAATGCGGACGGGCATCCCGGCGCGCCGTTTCGGCTCGCCGGGGTCATTAACGACTCTTCCATCCGGCGCTTATCGGCTTGCCAACTCCCCCCTTCAACTTCAAACCAGTGATCTGACATAAAGAAGCTGTAGATCAACCTGAACCCACTGAATTTTTGCCATTGCCGCCGTTCACTTTATCGTCGTCGGCAATAACTGAATAGCGCATGTTCCCATTAAACAGCGGCGAGGCCTTGCTTCCGCGCGCTCGCCAGCCTTCGAGTGTGGTGGGACATGACCCACTATCGTTGCAAATCTTATTGACGCGACTTGCAACCTCAAGTATCTCGGTCTTTCCCCCGAAATAGAACTCCGTAAAGCCATGCCCTGCATAAAAATATGCAATTAAAAGGATGAGCCCGATTATTAGAAAATTACCTGCTT